>NZ_WIBJ01000002.1 GCF_009495755.1 Flavobacterium sp. LMO8
GATAGCACCTCCAACAGCCACAGTAGGTCCAGCAGGAGAAAACAAATAAGTAGTTCCCGCAGCATAATTTGAGATGCTTGCACTTCCATTAGCAGCACAAGTTGGAACAATATTTGCAATAGCAGGAACAGTAGGAGTGGCTAATTGCACACCAATGGTAAATCCAGCAGAAGCTGCAGAACTACAACCCCCTAAGTTAGCTGTTACAGTATAATTAGTTCCAATAGTCATTCCAG
>NZ_WIBJ01000003.1 GCF_009495755.1 Flavobacterium sp. LMO8
TGGAATGACTTTTGGAACTAATTATACAGTAACAGCTACTGTCGGAGGTTGTACTTCTGCTGCTTCTACTGGATTTAGCATTGGTGCGCAATTAGCAACTCCTGCTGTTCCTATTATTACATCAGTAGTCGCTAGTTGTTCTGTTGCCGGAAGTTCAACAATATCAAATTACAGCACATCTAACACGTATATATTTACACCAGTAGGTCCAACAGTTGGAGCAACAGGATTAATATCAGGTATGACAGTTGGAACAAGTTATACGGTAACAGCAACAAATGGTGGATGTACATCATTAACATCAGTAAGTTTTGTAAATCAAGAACTTAATGTTCCTGTTTTAACAAATATTGCATATAGTTCAACCATTTGCTCAGGAAGTTCTACGGATATTGTTTTAAGTAGTAATTTGCCAAACACAACTTACAGTTGGAGCGCAACGATATCTAATATAGCAGGTTCTTACGTAACTAGTGGTGATGAGACCAATATTAATCAAATAGCAACATTAACAGATTCTGAGAATATTGGAACTATTACAATGGTAATTATTCCAAGAGCTAATGGATGTGATGGAACACCAAGAACTATTTTAATCACGGTTAACCCTAATCCAGTGATTGAGAGTGTTACAGTAGCAGACAGTTCTGTTTGTTCGGCAACAAATTCTACTAACAATGTGCATGTTGATATTGTTGGGAATATAAGTGGTATCACTTATACATGGACAGCTATTACAAGTGGCGTAACCATTGTGGGAGGAGTTACTTCGGGTACAATCACTGCAACTTCTACAACAGCTGCTTTTGATTTACAAGTGATTACAAGTAATCCATTAGTGGCAGGAACAATTTATTTTGAAGTTTCATCAGTACGTAATGGATGTCCAGGTAACACTATTCAAAGTGGGGTAGTTACAGTAAACCCAAATCCAGGTTTACCAATTCCATCTCCAATAAAAACAATTTGTAGTGGAGAAAATACGGATTTAATCGTTGATGTTTCACCACTTATTGCAGGAACTGAATTAACATGGGAAGTGTTAACAGTTGTAAATGTATCAGGCGCTAATCCAGGAACTGGAACAGCACCAGTAACGATAAATGATGCGTTAACGGCAACAACCAATACACAAGGTTATGTAATTTACCGAGTACGTTCAAGTTTAGGAGAATGTCAAGGCGGTTATAAAGATTATAGAGTGAATGTAAATCCAGCTCCACTACCTGTATTAACTGATGGAAACATTTGTATTACAGCTGATGGACAAGTATATCAAACGTATACTTTAAACACAGGCTTAAATGATGCGGATTATGATTTTGAATGGTTTGATACTAACGGAAATATTATAGCTGGAGCAACTAGTTCAACTTTAGTAGTTGATCAAGCGGGAACGTATAGTGTAATAGCTACGAATTGGTTAACAGGATGTTCATCAGATCCATTATTGGCAAGCGCTACAGCAACTGTAACAGAGACCCTTCCAGCAACATCGATGACAGTTATTCAAAGTGAATATTTTAGCGGAAATGCAACATTAACAGTGAATGTTACAGGCGGAAGTGGAACATTAATGTATTCATTAGATGAAGGCACCTTACAAGCGTCAAATGTATTTACAAATGTAAGTGCCGGACCTCACACAATTACAGTAATTGATACTCAGGGTTGTACTTATTTTACTTATGATGTATTTGTAATAGAGTACCCTCAATATTTCACTCCAAATGGAGATGGATATAACGATGGTTGGTTTATAGCAGGCTTACAAGATACTGATGTAATCTACATTTTTGATAGATATGGAAAATTGATCAAACAACTAAGAGGTGAAGAAGCATGGGATGGTACCTACAATCAAGAACAATTACCTTCAACGGATTACTGGTTCACAGTTGATTATAATGAGAATGGAGCTAAAAAACAATTCAAAGCGCATTTTGCGATGAAAAGATAAAAGTTATGAGTCTGAAAGCTAAGTTTGGAATAAAATTATAATCGTAATAAATACCATTATTTCGATTGGACTTTTAATTTTAATAGTTAGGTGTAGTTAATAATTTAAATTTTGAGATATGAATAGAACAATTTTTACGGTTTTAATGTTAATAACAAGTTTGGCAATATATTCTCAAGTAGGAATTGAAACAACTTCAATTCATATTGATGCTTTATTGGATTTCCCAACTGGGCCAAATAAAGGTATAGTATTGCCAATGGTAGAAGTATTACCTACAGGTGCTGCTGCTTCAAATGGTACTTTTTTAATTGACAAAACAGATGGTAGAGTTAAAGTAAGACAAAATGGGGTTTGGTTAAACTTAACAGGAACTTCAAGTTTATCTTCTTATTCTGTTAATCCGAGTGCAGATAGTGCTAATGGGGTTATAATTGGTGCAACTTCATCATCTGCTACTGGTGTTTTAGTTTTAGAATCAACTAGTAAAGCATTAATGTTACCAAAAGTAGTATCTCCTCATATTAACATCAAAAGCCCTTATCCTGGTTTAATGTGTTATGATACAACAAAAAATGCTATTGCTGTATTTAATGGTACTGCTTGGTATTATTGGAATTAATTTAACCTATAAACTTCACAACTATGAAAAATTATTTCTCTATCATTTTATTGTTATTTGGAATTTGTAATATGTTTTCTCAAACGTTTTCAAATACTACTGTTAGCGCTTGTAATACTTGGAATTCAGGAGGTGCATATACTGGATTTACAAAAACTATTGCAGTTTCTGGATTGCCAAATCCTTTATCATCAACAGGAACTGTTCTCAGACAAATTAATATTCAGCTTGGAACTTCTGCATGTAAAGGTAACTTGTCTACTTATAGAGCAAGGTTGGTGGCTCCTGATGGTACATTTATAGATATATTTGGTAGTAGCACACCATCATATTATACTTCAACTTCAACCTCACAATGGATGAATGTTAAATTTAGAGACGATCCAAGTTTAGAAAGAATTAATGATTATACAACAGCTGTAAAGGGAGCTTATTGGCCATTTAGTATTGGTTATTATAGAGTAGATGTTGCAAATAGCTTTAGTAATTTTAATGGGTTAAATCCAAATGGAAATTGGACACTTCAAATTTCGGAAGGTACTGTTACTGAAGTTTCTTTTGAGCGAGTTGATTTAATTTTTGGACCTCCAATTAAAGTTAATGATGTTACAGGAAGTTCCATAAATAATTTTTGTGCAGATAGAACATGCTTAGATGCTAATTCTGTTGTTCGTGGTACAAATAATGGATATGCACCTAATGATCCTAATTATCCTGGTAATTCACTTGATGGTTGTTCTTGGAATGGTGCCAATAACAATAGTGGTTGGTATGCTTTTAAAGCTTCATCTACTTCAGCTTATTTGACTGTTAGTGGTATGCTAAATTCAGCTTCAGCTGGAAGTAGTGATATGCAACCCATTGTAGTGTCAAGTTCTGGTACAGACTGTAGTAGTGGTACTTTTTCTGTGGTAACTGGTGGTTGTCCAGATGACCAAAATGCTGGTGGAGGAGTTAATAATCATAGTTATCATAATTCTCTTGGTGGAGGAATCTCAACTTGGAGCAATATTTATTCCAACGGAATAACTGCAAACGCAGAGTTTAATTTAAGTGGTTTAACAATCGGTAATACTTACTATTTGTATATTGATGGGAATGGTAATGCTGCATCATCTTTTTATATAGAAATTAATTCTGCCGAAGATTGTTGTTCTCCTTTTTCTCCAAATTTAACTGCAGCTGATACACAAACTAATATTGGTATTGGAACACAAGCAACAATGGCTAGTGGATTCCCAACTTCAATTCCATCTGGTTTTATTGCTTTTGATACTAAAACCAAAGGATTAGTTATACCTAGAATGACAACTGCTCAGAGACCAGCTGGAGCTGCTGGTATGATAATATATAATACCGATTTGAATTGTATACAATTTCATAATGGAACAACTTGGAAATGTATTGAACCAGAGTGTTCAAGTTATTAAGTAGAAATAGAGAAGAAAGGATAAAATTAGTTTATAGCGTTAGTTTTTATCTAAAATAATTTAATTCAATTTCAGATTAAATTATTAGTAAAAGGATAGCTTTTAGCTATCCTTTTTTATAAAATTGTATTTCAGCTTTTAAAGTAATTTGCTTTTTGCTTACTGGATGCTCAAAAGTCAAACTTTCCGCATGTAAATGCAAACGATTGGCTTTGGTTCCGTATAAATCATCACCTACAATAGGTGTTTTTAAACCTAATTCATGTGAAGCATGTACTCGTAATTGATGTGTTCTACCCGTGATAGGATAGAAGTAAACCAGAGTTTGGTTATTTCTAACTTCAATTTTTTCCCATTTAGTTTGTGCTGGTTTTCCATGTTCGTAACAAACTAATTGTCGAGGTCGGTCGTCCAAATCTACTCGTAAAGGTAAATCGATAAAGCCTTCATTTTCTTCAAAAATACCATCTAATAAAGCAACATATCGTTTTTTAATAGTTCTTTTAATGAATTGACTTTGCAATTTCACATAGGTTTCTTCGTCTTTTGCAATTAACATCAATCCCGAAGTCGACATGTCTAAACGATGCACAATTAATGGTCCGGTTGCATTTGGATATAATTCTTTCACTCTTTGGTAAACAGAATCCGATATGATTTTTCCAGGAACGGATAAAAATTCAGCAGGTTTATTAATCACAGCTAAAACCTCATCTTCAAAAACTATTTCAATATTTTTTCCTTCCGCTGGATTTTCCTGAAATGGATTTGCTTTCATATCCAAACCATTTAGCATGTGTGATAATAATATGGGTTCACATTTGCTTTTACAAGCTGGATAAAATTGTTTGTGCTTACGAATTTCCGATTTTGGCGATTGCCCCCACCAAAATTCAGCCATTGCAATGGGTTTTAAATTGTGCTCAAAAGCGTAATGTAATAACTTTGGTGCGGCACATTCTCCAGCGCCAGCAGGCGGATTATTGTTGAAAATTTCACCAATACTTTTTCGTTCGCCAAATTGATTTAAAAACGAATATTCGGCAAACAATTTTTGTTGTAAAGCACCTGATTTTAAACGACGTTCTTCTTTAAGTTGATTGATTTCGTCTAAAAGTAGATTGACTTCTTTTTGTGCATTTTCAATTTGAAAATTCCAATATTTTGTCATTTTTTTGAGTAAAATGCTTTCTTTTTTACTTTCTTCCGAAAGTTCTAATTCTAATTGTTCAATTTCAGATGAAGTTAAATTGGTGAATGAAATTCGTTTTTCATCGCGTTCCAATTTCAATCTTTTAATTTTATCTTTCTGATTTTGAATATCGGTTAATACTTCAATTTTAGTAGCATCTAATTGACTTTTTTTACTTTGAAGTTCATCTGAATTTTCTAATATTTCAATTTGACGATTTATGGCATTCAAAACCTCTTCTTCTTTTCTAAAAAAACCATCTTCGTGCAACATATCAAAAATCGTCGGAACAAAATAGCTCAGCTGATTCACACCAGCTAATTTCCCAGAAAAAGCCCATAAATAGCCTAATGCTCCTTCTTCATTTTGACAAACTAAAACGCCAAACATTTTTCCAATTACTAAACTTTCTTGATTTTCAATTAATCCGAAATTGTGTTCAAAATCAGTTTGTGTTTCCAAATACAGTTGTAATTCATTTGAGGCAATAATGCACAACTCGTGCGGTTCGTAATAAAAAGGAAATGTGAATTTTTCGGGCAATGAAATACCTGAAATTTTGGTTTTGAAGGTTTGGAATAATGATTTTGTCATAAGGGTTTTATTTTTGTCATGCTGAATTTATTTACTTCGTCTATTCACTTCGCTTGAGTCAGCATCAAAAAAAGATCCCGAAACAAGTTCGGGATGACAAAATGGAGAATTTATTTTTTAAACCTGAATCACACCTAAATTAAACTGTTTTTCAATAGGAGCGTGGTTAGCTGCTTCAATTCCCATAGAAATCCAATTTCTGGTTTCTAATGGATCAATAATAGCGTCTGTCCACAAGCGAGAAGCTGCGTAGTAAGGCGAAACTTGTTCGTCGTAACGTGCTTTGATTTTATCAAAAAGTTCTTTTTCTTTTACTTCATCAATAACTTCACCTTTAGCTTTTAACGATGAAGCTTCAATTTGTGCTAAAACTTTTGCAGCTTGTGTTCCACCCATAACGGCCAATTCAGCACTTGGCCAAGCGAAAATTAATCTTGGATCATAAGCTTTTCCACACATGGCATAATTTCCTGCTCCGTATGAATTTCCAACAATTACAGTAAATTTAGGAACTACCGTATTTGCCATCGCATTTACCATTTTAGCTCCGTCTTTAATGATTCCGCCATGTTCTGATTTGGAACCCACCATAAATCCGGTAACATCTTGCACAAACACTAATGGAATTTTTTTCTGGTTACAATTCGCAATAAAACGTGTCGCTTTATCAGCAGAATCAGAATAAATGGCACCTCCAAATTGCATTTCTCCTTTGGCATTTTTCACAATTTTACGTTGGTTAGCTACAATTCCAACTGCCCAACCATCGATGCGAGCGTAGGCTGTGATTAAGGTTTTTCCGTAATCACCTTTGTATTCGTCAAATTCTGAATTATCTACCAAGCGTTTGATGATTTCATACATATCGTATTGATCAGCTCTTGATTTTGGTAAAATTCCGTAAATATCTTTTGGTTCTAAAGTTGGTTTTTCTGCTTTCACACGATTGTATCCTGCTTTATCGAAATTTCCAATTTTTCCTACAATACTTTTAATTCTGTTTAAAGCATCTTTATCATCTTTCGCTTTATAATCCGTCACACCCGAAATTTCGCAATGTGTTGTTGCGCCTCCAAGTGTTTCATTATCAATAGTTTCGCCAATAGCGGCTTTTACTAAATAACTTCCAGCCAAGAAAATACTTCCAGTTTTATCTACAATCATGGCTTCATCGCTCATAATTGGTAAATAAGCACCACCCGCAACGCAACTTCCCATTACAGCGGCAATTTGGGTAATTCCCATACTGCTCATAATGGCATTATTTCTAAAAATACGACCAAAATGTTCTTTATCTGGGAAAATTTCGTCTTGCATTGGTAAATAAACACCAGCAGAATCTACTAAATAGATAATTGGTAAGCGGTTTTCCATAGCAATTTCCTGTGCACGAAGATTCTTTTTTCCTGTAATAGGAAACCAAGCACCCGCTTTTACTGTAGCGTCATTAGCCACTACAATACATTGTTTACCCGAAATAAAACCGATTTTCACAACAACTCCTCCAGAAGGACAACCACCGTGTTCTTTATACATTCCGTCGCCAACAAAAGCACCAATTTCAATACTTTTTGCTTTTTCATCCAAAAGATAATCAATGCGTTCACGTGCTGTCATTTTACCTTCAGTATGTAATTTTTCGATACGTTTTGGTCCGCCACCTAATTTAACTTGAGCAAATCGGTTTTTTAAATCGGAAAGTAAAAGTTTGTTATGATCTTCGTTTTTATTGAAATTAATGTCCATTTGGGTTTTGTTGTTTTATTGGTTGGCTAAAATACGAAAACGTTTGCGACTATAAAAACATATTTTATTCTTCTTTTTGTCCCATCATCATTAAATAGGCTTTTAAGAAATTATCGATTTCACCGTTCATAATTCCTTCAACGTCACTCGATTCGTATCCTGAACGAACGTCTTTTACTAATTTATAAGGATGCATCACATAGTTTCTAATTTGTGAACCCCATTCGATTTTCATTTTCCCAGCTTCAATGTCGCTTCGTTGTGCTTGTTGTTTTTTAAGTTCAATTTCATATAATTGAGACTTTAACATTTGCATCGCTCGTTGGCGGTTATCTTGTTGCGAACGTGTTTCTGAACACTGAATTTGAATTCCGGTTGGTTTGTGAAATAATTGTACTTTCGTTTCTACTTTGTTTACATTTTGTCCTCCAGCACCACTCGAACGCGAAGTAATGATTTCAATATCAGCCGGATTGATTTCAATTTCAATAGAATCATCCACCAAAGGATATACATACACAGAAGCAAACGAAGTATGACGTTTGGCATTACTATCAAAAGGAGAAATTCGCACCAAGCGATGCACACCGTTTTCACCTTTTAAATAACCAAATGCAAAATCGCCTTCAAATTCTAACGTTACCGTTTTAATTCCTGCAACATCACCTTCTTGAAAGTTTAATTCTCTGATTTTATAGCCTTGTTTTTCGCCCCACATCAAGTACATTCGCATTAACATGGATGCCCAATCACAACTTTCGGTTCCACCTGCGCCTGCGGTAATTTGCAATACAGCGCTCATGCTGTCTCCTTCGTCGGAAAGCATGTTTCTGAACTCTAAATCTTCTATGTGATTTAAAGTTTGGTGGTATTGGGTTTCAACTTCTTCTTCGGAAACATCTCCTTCTTTGAAGAAATCCATCATAATTTGAAGCTCCTCAGAAAATTCTAATCCTCTGTTATAATCTTCTACCCATTTCTTTTTAGAACGTAGGTTTTTTACAATGATTTCAGCTTCTTTGGCGTTGTTCCAAAAGTCGGGAGCGAAGGTTTTTTCTTCTTCGTTAGTTATTTCAATCGTTTTGGCATCGATGTCAAAGATACCTCCTTAACGCACCAAGGCGATCAATAATATCTCTGACTTGTTCTGTATTTATCATAAATATTGTAGTTTTACAGAACAAAAATAGCTATTCTTTTTTATTCTATGGAAATAAATTTAGTAAGTGATACCGTAACGAAGCCTTCAGTTGAGATGTTAAACGCCATGTTTAATGCTAAAGTAGGCGATGATGTATATAAACAAGACCCAACAGTCAATGAGTTAGAGGAAACTTTGGCTGATTTATTTGGAATGGAAGCCGCTTTGTTTTTTCCTTCGGGAACGATGGCAAATCAAACGGCTATTAAATTACACACTCAACCTGGTGAACAAGTAATTTGCGACAAATATTCACACATTTATCATTATGAAGGAGGTGGAGCATCATTTAATAGTGGCGTTTCATGTTGTTTGGTAGATGGAAATCGCGGTATGATTACGGCTGATTTGGTTAAAAACGGAATAAACGACCCCGAATTTTATCATGCGCCTTTAACTTCGTTAGTAAGTATTGAAAATACAACTAATAAAGGCGGTGGCGCTTGTTATGATTTACAACCTTTGCAAGAAATTAAGCAAGTTTGCATCGAGAATAATTTGAAATATCACTTAGATGGTGCTCGTTTGTGGAATGCTTTGGTAGCAAAAAAACAACATCCAAAGCAGTTTGGTGAATTGTTTAATACCATTTCGGTTTGTTTATCGAAAGGATTGGGTGCGCCTGTAGGCTCGGTTTTGTTGGGAAGTAAAGAAGATATGCATCGTGCTTTGCGTATTAGAAAGATTTTTGGAGGTAATATGCGTCAATCAGGTTATCTGGCTGCCGCTGGATTATTTGCGTTGCAGAACAACATCAGTCGTTTAGAAATTGACCACAGAAGAGCAAAAGAATTAGGTAGTTTGTTAGAAAAAATGCCTTGGGTTGCTAATGTGGAACCTGTGGAAACGAATATTTTGATTTTTGGATTGCAATCTTTTGTAGATGAAAAACTTTTCATGGAAAAATTGAAACAAAAAGGGATTGCGATTAGTTCGATGGGTCATGGAAAGCTAAGAATTGTAACACATTTAGATTACAAAGAAGTGATGCATGAATATGTGATGGAAGTGTTTTCTAAACTAACTTTTTAGTTCTGTTGATAAGCTTCATCAAAAAAAAAACAATATGAGACTATTCAAAAGAATTAATACTTGCTGTTTTACACTGATTTTATTGTTTATATTTAACTCATGTGAAGGGCAAAATATCCAACCTATACAGGTTAAAACTACAATAATTCATAAGGATAGTATTTGTTTAAGAGCAGAAACACTCCCTGAATTTAGAAATAGTGTTCATGATAAAGATTATCAAGGAAACCAAATAAGTGGAGTTATTAGAACCGTTTTTCAAGATAGCAAAGGGAATTTATGGTTTGGAACTCAAAACGGGTTAGCTCGTTATGATACATCAGGACTTGTTTACTTTGATCTTTTGGATTCTAATGGGCAAGGTGTTACAGTTCATGCAATTATTGAAGATAAAAAAGGGTCTATTTGGATAGGCTATGGTGGAGGAATTGCAAAATTTGACGGACAATATTTTACCGTTTTTCATGAAAAAGAGATATTAAAAAGTACTAGTCTATGGAGCTTGACAATGGATAAAAAAGGACTGCTTTGGATTGGAACGACTGATGGTGTCTACACTTTTGATGGCGAAGCACTTACTCCATTTGAAATTCCAGAAGGAAAAATAAATCCTTCTGTGGGAATTAGCACACCTAAAATGATTCATTCCATTATTGAAGACAGTAAAGGTAGAATGTGGTTTGCAACTAATGGAGGTGTCTATATTTATGACGGAAATTCGCTAAAAAACATTTCAGAAAAAGACGGATTACAATCTAATTTTGTGAATCAAATTATTGAAAGTAAAGAGGGTAATTATTGGATTTCAACTGCAACTGGAATTTTTAAATATAATGGAAACACATTGACTAATATTACTGAAAAACTTATTGGAAATGAAGGAGGAATTGGTTGTATATTTGAAGATAGAGAGGGTACACTTTGGTTTTGTGTAAATAAGCGCGATATCTATAGTTACAACGGTAAAACTTTCACAAAAGTTAAAAATAAAGATAGTGACTTTTCACCTTTTCCATTCCAAATTTATCAAGATAAGCAAGAAAGAATTTGGTTTGTTGGATTTAAAGGTGCTTATCGTTATAAAAATGAAACTTTTATAAACGTAACTCGAATTGGACCTTGGTAAAATATTAAACTAACTCCTCTAATTTTTAATGTTTTTTATTTATGGAAATCATAATCATATCAATCGTAGCGTTTTTAACTGCCATTTTAACCTTTTTTTCCGGGTTTGGATTAGGAACGTTGTTAACTCCGGTTTTTATGCTCTTTTTTCCAGTTGATATTGCAATTGGATTGTGTGGATTAGTTCATTTTGCAAATAATATTTTTAAGTTTTTCTTGGTTGGGAAACATGCTAACAAAGAAGTTTTACTAAAATTTGGAATCCCAGCTATTTTTGCGGCTATGATAGGTTCGTGGTTGTTGTTACAAATTTCCGATTTAGAGCCTTTGTTTAGTTACTCACTTTTTGGAAAACAATTAGACGTTTTTCCAGTAAAATTTATCATTGCAATTTTATTAGTGATTTTTGCTCTTTTAGACTTAATTCCGTTTTTAAGTAAATTGGAATTTGGGAAAGATAAATTACCTTTAGGCGGAATTTTAAGCGGATTTTTTGGTGGACTTTCGGGGCATCAAGGGGCTTTGCGAAGTGCTTTTTTGATTAAAGCTGGTTTATCCAAAGAAAGTTTCATTGCTACAGGAATTGTAGTTTCCATGTTTATCGATTTTACTCGCTTGAGTGTTTACGCTTCAAAAATAACGACTTATACTTTGTATGAAAATAAAGTATTATTAATCTCGGCAACGCTTTGTGCGATTACTGGAGCGTATTTGGGTAACCAACTTTTAAAGAAAGTTACCCTAAAATTTCTCCAAGTGTTTGTTGCAGTTTTATTGCTTTTAGTAGCAATTGCTTTAGGAATGGGAATTATTTAAATAGATCCATTCCTGGAATGTTTGGCATTCCTTCTTTGGCAACCGCAGCTAGCTCAGTCTCGTGAACATTTGTTGCTTTTTCAATGGCTTTATTTAAAACGTTAACTAGGTAATCTTCAAGCACTTCCTTATCGTTAAGTAAATCATCACTTACGGTAATGTTTTTGATTTTTCTATTAGCAGTTAATGTAACTTCAAGCAAGCCATCAGCACTTTTTTCATCAATCAAAACAAAGTCTAAACGCTTCTTTGTTTCTTCTACTTTTTGTTGGGTTTCTTTTAGTTTACCCATCATTCCCATAATATCTCCAAACATAATTTTATTTTTTTATTTCCGCAAAAATAGTAAATTAGCGGTTAATAATTATTGTAAAACTTCATGAAAAAAATCACGTATTTCCTTTTAGGTTGTGTTATTTTTGCTCCAGTTCACAGTCAAAATAAAACAAAAAAAATGTCTGATAAAATACAGCCACCAGTTGCTAAAATTGTTCCAAAAACATTAGAAAAGCACGGTGATAAAAGAATTGATAACTATTATTGGTTAAACGAAAGAGAAAATCCAGAAGTTATTGATTACTTAAATAAAGAAAACGAATATTATCAAAAATCAACAGCTCATACCAAACAATTTCAAGACGAATTGTTCTTGGAAATGAAAGCTAGAATTAAAGAAGATGATAGTTCAGTTCCTTATTTATACAATGGTTATTACTACATCACTCGTTTCGAAAAAGGGAAAGATTACCCAATTTATTCTCGTAAAAAAGGCAGCTTAGAGGCGAAAGAAGAAATTATGTTTGATTGCAATGAAATGGCAAAAGGTCACGCTTATTTCAATTTATCAGGATTAAACATCAGTGAAGATAACAAATGGGTGGCGTTTGGAGTGGATTTGGTATCAAGAAGACAATATACGATTCAAATTAAAAACTTAGAAACAGGTGAAATTCTTCCAGTGAAATTAGAAAACACTACTGGAGGTTCAACTTGGGCCGGCGATAACAAAACCTTGTTTTACACTCGTAAAGATTCGCAAACCTTACGTTCAGATAAAATTTATAAACATACTTTAGGAACTGATGCCTCGGCAGATGCAATGGTGTTTCATGAAAAAGACGATACGTTCAACACGTTTGTTTACAAAGAAAAATCTAAAAAATATTTAGTAATTGGTTCGTCAAGTACGTTGACTTCTGAGTACCAAATTTTAGATGCGAAAAATCCGAATGGAGAATTTAAAGTTTTCCAAAAAAGAACGCGTGGATTAGAATATTCGATTTCGCATTATGGCGATAGTTTTTACATCGTAACCAATAAAGACAACGCAACGAACTTTAAATTGATGAAAACTCCAGAAACAGCTACTTCAGCTGAAAACTGGAAAGACTTAATTGGACACAGAAAAGACGTTTTATTAGAAGGAATCGAAATTTTCAAAGATTATTTAGTTGTTGAAGAACGTTCAAATGGTTTGAATAAAATTCAAATTCGTCCATGGAATGGAAAAGGCGAGTACTATTTACCATTCGAAAGCGAAACATATACCGCTTACACAACCACAAACGTAGATTTTAATACTGAAATTCTTCGTTATGGTTACCAATCAATGGCAACACCATCTTCTGTGATTGATTTCAATATGAGTACTCAGGAGAAAAAAGTATTGAAAGAGCAAGAAGTATTAGGTGGAAAATTCGATAAGAACAATTATGTAGAAGAAAGAGTTTGGGCAACCGCAACCGACGGAACTAAAGTGCCAATCTCTATGGTGTATAGAAAAGGGATTAATAAAGACCGTAATAATCCATTGTTGTTATACGCTTATGGTTCGTATGGAGCTACTATGGATCCTTATTTTTCATCAACTCGTTTGAGTTTATTGGATAGAGGATTTATCTATGCGATTGCGCACATTAGAGGAGGCGAGGACTTAGGAAGAGAGTGGTATGAGAACGGAAAACTTTTGAAAAAAATTAACACTTTCACCGATTTTATTGACTGTTCAAAATTTGTGATTGCAGAAAAATACACTTCGGCTGAACATTTGTACGCAGAAGGTGGATCGGCTGGTGGTTTGTTAATGGGAGCAATTGTTAATATGGCGCCAGAATTATACAACGGAGTAATTGCACAAGTACCGTTTGTGGATGTGGTTACCACCATGTTAGATGATACGATTCCGTTGACAACTGGAGAGTATGACGAATGGGGAAATCCGAACGAAAAAGTATATTATGATTACATGCTTTCGTATTCGCCATACGACCAAGTTAAAAAGCAAGATTATCCAAATATGTATGTGTCTACAGGGCTTCATGACTCGCAAGTACAATATTTTGAACCTGCAAAATGGGTTGCAAAATTGCGTGTTATGAAAACTAATGACAAACAGTTATTCTTAGATACGAACATGGATGCAGGACATGGAGGAGCTTCAGGACGATTTGAAGCATTGAAAGAATTGGCTAAAGAATTTGCGTTTTTATTAGATTTAGAAAAAATTAAGAAGTAGTTCAATATTTTTTGTTAAATTTGCAAGGTTTTAGAAGTGTCTAATTTGACAATTTTTAGACATAAATAAGTATAAAATACTATAACTATTAGTAAAGCATAGTATTTTGGAAACATTAAAACAAACAGTATCTTCATATGAAAGAAGAAATAAAAGCCTATAATAGTGTATTAGATTTAATTGGGAATACACCATTAATCAAACTGCATAAAGTTTCAGCTGATTTAACAGGTAATTTCTATGCAAAAGTTGAAGCCTTTAATCCAGGACATTCTACCAAAGATCGTATTGCATTATATATTATTGAGGAAGCAGAAAGAAGAGGAATCTTAAAACCAGGTGATACAATTGTTGAAACTACATCAGGAAATACTGGATTTAGTTTGGCAATGGTAAGTATCATCAAAGGATATGATTGTATTTTAGCCGTAAGTTCAAAATCATCGAAAGATAAAATTGATATGTTACGTTCAATGGGAGCAAAGGTATATGTTTGCCCGGCTCACGTTTCTGCTGATGATGAGCGTTCTTACTATAATATTGCTAAAAGATTGCACGAAGAAACTAAAGATTCGGTTTATATTAACCAATATTTCAACGAGTTAAATGTTGATGCACATTATAAATCTACAGGGCCAGAAATTTGGGAACAAACTTGCGGTCAAATTACACACTTAGTAGCGTGTAGTGGAACTGGAGGAACTATTTCTGGAACAGCACGTTTCTTAAAAGAGCAAAATCCAAATATTAAAATTTTAGGAGTAGATGCTTTTGGTTCGGTTTTGAAAAAATACCACGAAACAAAAGAATTTGATAACGCTGAAATTTATCCATACCGTATTGAAGGTTTAGGAAAAAACTTAATTCCAACAGCTACCGATTTTGATATCATTGATAAATTTATCAAAGTATCAGATGAAGAAAGTGCTCATACAACAAGAGAATTAGCTAAGAAAGAAGGTTTATTTGTAGGATATACTTCTGGAGCCGCTTTTCAAGCAGTAAAACAATATGCTGAAGAAGGCGAATTTGATGCAAACAGTAAAGTAGTCATCATTTTCCCAGATCATGGTTCAAGATACATGAGTAAAGTATTTAGCGACGATTGGATGAACGAACAAGGTTTCTTTGATTCGGTTAACCAAGAAGAAGCTTTAAAAATTGAAATTATCAAGTAAATTGATTTTAGATATAGAAAATCCCAATCGAAAGATTGGGATTTTTGTTTAGATAATTATGGTGTATGCGGTTTTACGATTTCTCTATTACTCCTTTTTATTTTTAAAATTATACGAACAAATCTTTAATAAATTTTTGTTAAAGTTTTAAAATTGTATTTTTTGATAGTACTTTTGAAAAAAAAATAAAGATGACAAACTTAGATCAAAATACGTGGTGGAGCCAGTTTTTGCAAGATGCAAATGGTGTAATAGTAGATGTTCGTACCGAAGATGAATTTAACGATGGTTTTATTCCAGGTGCTATTAATATTGATATATATAAAGGACAAGGTTTTATTTATAGAGTAGAGGAGTTAGACAAATCGAAAAACTATTATGTGTATTGTGCCGCTGGAGTACGTAGTGCCAACGCTTGTAACGCCATGGAACAATTAGGTTTTGAGAACACTTTTAACTTACTAGGTGGTTTTTCTAATTGGGAAGGACCAACAGAATAAAAAAAATCCGCTTAAGAGCGGTTTTTTTTGGTTTGTTGGGATAGAATGCAATTCCGTGCTAGCTAGTTTTTTTATTCTTTAAGAACTGAATGCATTTCGACTATATTCTATTTCTAGAAATTCTATTCCTGTTTTGAATGGTTCATTCTGTTTTTTTAAAAAATCAATATTAGTTTTATATTGTTCAGTAAAATGTCGAAATTCTTTTACCATTCTCACTAATCCTGCAGGGCATAAGTAAGCTGGAGTATTTTGTCCTTTGTAACCTAATGATGGTATACTTTCATCAAATAAAATTTCTTCAACTTCAATTCCAAACATCTTTTTTACTGCATTATTTGATAATTGAATAAAATACGGAATTCTAACAACCTTAATCCTCATAAACCTTAGTTAGTCTAATATCTTTTTCAATAATATCTGGTTTTGTGTAATGTTGTAATCCATCAAACTCAATTATTAATTTTAGAGATTCACTTCTATAATCCGGTCGGCTTCTATAATTAATATCATTTATTTTGCCAAGAGTTTTATCATGAACCCAATCGTCAATATTTGGAAAAATTATTTTTAAATATTCATCTAATCCTGTTCGATGTATTCCAGTATCTTTATCAATTCCTGCTTTTCTTGCCAATTCGGAAGTCTCTCTTAAAAAGCCCCACTTGTTTTTAATCATAAGCTATTATTTTGGTAAATATAAAAAAAACAAACTTTACCCAACAAAAAATCCGCTTTTCAGCGGATTCTCTTATGTTAATCGTTTTAATTTATTTTTATCTAACAACGTAATCTTCTTACCCGTTAACTCAATATAACCTGATTTATTTAATTCGGATAACAATCGGATACAACTTTCAGTTGCGGTTCCAATCATTCCCGCTAATTCTTCTCTAGATAGTTGAATATGTAATGAGTCATCTTCGTTTTTACCAAAGGTTTCCTCTAAATAGAGTAATGTTTCAACTAATCGTTGTTTTACTGTTTTTTGTGCCATATTTACCATGTGGTCATCGGCATCTTTTAAATCTTCGCAAATCGTTTTCATCACATTCATCGAAAACTGATTGTTCTGCGTAAAAAACTGCATGACTTCGGTTCTTGGAATAAAACAAACTTCCATATCTTCTAAAGCAACAGCACTCAAATTCGCAGGTTCGTCACTAATCATAGAACGTTGTCCTAATAATTCGCCTGGTTTTACTAGTTTTACAATTTGGTCTTTTCCGTTATCACTAAGTTTGGAAAGCTTACAAACGCCTTCTTTTACACAATAAATACCATTAGTTACTTCTCCTTCTTCAAAGATTGATTCCCCTTTTTTAATAGTGTATGATGTTTTGCACTCGGCCATGCGAAGCAATTCTTCTTTATTTAAAGCTTTTAAAGAACTAAATTGCCTTACAATGCATTGTTCGCATTTACTCATTGAAATGAATTTGTTTAATGTTTTACAAAATTACATAATTGTATGACAAATATCATATTTTGTTTTAAATTTATATGTGACATTTGTTACAGGTAAAATGAGCAAATTTATGGACACAGAAAATTGTTTCCATTGTGGTAATGAAATAGTAAAAAAAGACGAGATTGTATTTGATGAAAAGAAGTTTTGTTGCAATGGTTGTAAAACCGTGTACGAAATTTTTAGTCAAAATGATTTAACGTGTTATTACGATTTTCAGGCAGCACCCGGCGCCACTCCACAAGACATTCAGGGCAAATATGACTTTTTAGACAATGAAGAAATTGTTTCAAAACTATTGGAATTCCAAGAGCGTACAACACATATTGTTTCACTCTACATTCCTCATATACACTGTAGTTCGTGTATTTGGATTCTGGAAAATCTACAAAGACTTCAATCAGGAATAAGTACTTCTCAAGTTAATTTTGGCGAAAAGAAAGTCCGAGTTACGTTTAATCCCGAAGAAACTTCTTTAAAAGATATTGTATACTTATTGAGTTCGATAGGTTACGAACCTTATATTTCTTTAGAAAATTTTGATGAAGGTAAGAAAAAAATCGACAGAAGTTTAATCTATAAAATAGGAGTAGCATTTTTCTGTTTTGGAAATATCATGCTGCTTTCGTTTCCTGAATATTTTGAAGTAGAAGAATATTGGATTGATCAATACCGAGGGTTTTTCCGTTGGTTGATTTTCGGATTATCGCTTCCTACGTTTATTTATTCAGCTTCTGGTTATTATGTTTCCGCTTGGAAAAGCATGAAATCAGGTTTATTGAATATTGATATTCCAATTGCTTTGGGAATTGTAGTCATGTTCGTAAGAAGTACAGTCGATATTATTTTTGATTACGGACAAGGTTTCTTTGATAGTATGGCAGGATTGATTTTCTTCATGTTATTAGGAAAGTTATTTCAAAAGAAAACGTATGATTTCCTTTCGTTTGAGCGCGATTATAAATCGTATTTTCCAATTGCCATCACGAAAATATTACCAAATGGTGAAGAAGAATCGGTTCAAGTTTATGATATTGAAAAAGGAGATAGATTATTGATTCGAAATCAAGAGTTAATTCCAGTTGATGGGATTTTAATTTCCGAAAAAGCTTCAATAGATTATAGTTTTGTTACTGGTGAAGCCGTTCCGATTGAGAAAAAATCAGGAGATAAAGTATTCGCAGGTGGAAAACAAATGGGAAAAGTCATCGAAATGGAAGTTTTGTTTTCAGTTTCAAATAGTTACTTGACGCAATTATGGAGCAACGATGTCTTCCAAAAACACGTAGAACAACAATACAAAAACATTACCGATAGAATTAGTCGCTATTTTACGCCAGCTTTATTAGCATTGGCAATAGTTTCTTTTATTTATTGGATATTTATTGATGTTACTACAGCATTTAATGTTTTTACTGCGATTTTGATTGTGGCGTGCCCATGTGCTTTGGCATTAACGGCTCCGTTCACATTGGGAAATGTTTTACGAATTTTAGGCAAACGAAAATTATATTTAAAAAATGCTTTAGTCGTAGAACAACTAGCTAAAGTGGATACAATCGTTTTTGATAAAACAGGAACGATTACAACCAATAAAAAAACCGCTATTACTTATGAAGGAACGGAATTAAACGCTTCCGAATTAAAATTATTAAAGAATGTTTTACGAGGTTCGAATCATCCTTTAAGTAGAAGATTGTACGAGTTCATTCCGAATCAAGATAAAATGGAAACTTCAAGCTTCGAGGAAATCATAGGAAAAGGAATTTTCGCTGAAATCGATGGCAATACCGTAAAATTAGGTTCGTCACAATTTCTAAAAACCATGACGGAAAACACGCATAAGAAAACCAAAGTGCATGTGGAAATCAATGGACTTTACAAAGGAAGTTACGTGTTTAATAATCAGTACAGAAAAGGATTAGAGCAATTGTTTGATGATTTAGCAAAGCATTATAATTTGGTTGTTTTATCAGGTGATAATGATGGAGAACGTAGCATTTTAGAGAAAATGTTGCCAGCAAAAACCACTTTAGTTTTCAATCAAAAACCAGAGCAAAAACTACAATACATCGAACAATTACAAAAAGAAGGTAAAAACGTCATGATGGTAGGTGATGGTTTGAATGATGCTGGAGCCTTAGCTCAAAGTAATTTGGGATTATCAATTTCAGAAAACGTAAATGTATTCTCGCCAGCTTGCGATGGTATTTTAGATGCTTCTCAGTTTGATAAGATTGCTTTTTTTATGAAGTATTCTAAAAATGCTATGAAAACAATTTATTTGAGTTTCGGGCTTTCACTTTTATATAATGTTGTAGGACTAAGTTATGCGATAACAGGCGAGTTAGATCCGATTGTAGCAGCTATAATTATGCCGCTTAGCACAATAACTATTGTGAGTTTTGTAACAATTCTTACAAATTTGTATGCAAGTAAGAAATAATTTTATTAAATTTAAGAAAATTTTAATACATGATAAAAGTCATGTTTTATAAAAGCGTGTGGAAGTAACTTTGTTAACACAAATTTAAGGTATGAGTGTCATTTATTTATTAATCACGATCAGTATAGTAGTTGCTATAGCTTTCTTAGTTGCTTTTATTAAAGCAGTTAAAAGTGGTCAGTATGATGATGATTATACACCATCCGTCAGAATGTTATTTGACGATGAAATTGTAAAAGAAAATCCAAACAAATTAATACAAACAGACAAACAAAAATCAATCTAAATTTATGGAGAAGCAACAATTTTATTACGACAACAAAATTGTAAGGAATTTCATCTACGCTAGTATCGTTTTCGGGGTAGTGGGGATGTTAGTAGGGCTTATTTTAGCTTTCCTATTTTTGTTTCCAAACTTAACGAGCGGGGTTTCGTTTTTAAGTTTTGGACGCTTAAGACCTTTACACACCAATGCGGTCATTTTTGCCTTCGTTGGTAACGCAATGTTTGCCGGTATTTATTACTCTATGCAACGTTTATTAAAGGCAAGAATGTTTAGCGACCTTTTAAGTAAAATTCACTTTTGGGGATGGCAGTTAATTATTGTTGCTGCAGCAATTTCATTACCATTAGGGTATTCTACTTCAAAAGAGTATGCAGAATTAGAATGGCCAATTGATATTGCAATTGCTCTTATTTGGGTGGTTTTTGGTATCAACATGATTGGAACCATTATTAAAAGAAGAGAACGTCATATTTATGTAGCCATTTGGTTTTACATTGCTACGTTTGTAACGGTTGCAGTACTACATATTTTTAATAGTTTAGAATTGCCAGTTTCAGCAATGAAATCATATTCAGTATATGCAGGTGTTCAAGATGCTTTAGTACAATGGTGGTATGGTCATAATGCGGTAGCATTTTTCTTAACTACGCCGTTCTTAGGTATGATGTATTACTTTGTTCCAAAAGTTGCAAATCGTCCTGTGTACTCATATAGATTATCAATCATTCACTTTTGGTCGTTAATCTTCATTTATATTTGGGCTGGACCTCATCACTTATTATACACTGCTTTACCAGATTGGGCTCAAAACTTAGGAGTAGTTTTCTCAGTAATGTTGATTGCTCCATCTTGGGGAGGTATGATTAATGGATTATTAACATTAAGAGGGGTTTGGGATAAAGTACGTACGGATGCAGTATTGAAATTTTTCGTAGTAGCTATTACAGGTTATGGTATGGCAACTTTTGAAGGACCAATGTTATCGCTTAAAAATGTTAACGCTATTGCGCATTTTACAGACTGGATTATTGCTCACGTTCACGTTGGTGCTTTAGCTTGGAATGGTTTCTTATCATTTGGTATGATTTATTGGTTAATCCCAAGAATGATGAAAACAAAATTATTCTCTGAAAAATTAGCTAACTTCCATTTTTGGATTGGTACTTTAGGTATTATTTTATATTCGCTTCCAATGTATGTAGCTGGTTTTACGCAAGCTTCTATGTGGAAACAATTCAAGCCAGACGGTGGTGCTTTACAATACGGAAACTTCCTTGAAACAGTAACCGAATTAATGCCAATGTATTGGATGCGTGCTATTGGGGGGACTTTATATCTTACAGGAGTTATCGTATTAGTGTACAATATTATTAGAACAGTTAGACAAGGTTCTCCAGTAGAAAACGAATTAGTAGAAGCTCCAGCTTTAGCTGTAATTTCTCCAAACCGTTTAAAAGGTGAAAAATTACACTCTTGGTTAGAAAGAAAACCAGTTCAGTTCATGTTATTGACTACAGTTGCTATTTTAATTGGAGGTTTAATCCAAATTTTACCAACGATTTTAGTAAAATCTAATATTCCAACGATATCAGCAGTTAAACCTTATACACCACTTGAATTAGAAGGTAGAGATTTATACATCCGTGAAGGTTGTGTGGGATGTCACTCACAAATGGTTCGTCCATTCCGTTCTGAAGTTGAGCGTTATGGTGAGTATTCTAAAGCAGGAGAATTTGTTTATGACCATCCATTCTTATGGGGTTCTAAACGTACTGGACCAGATTTAGCTCGTGAAGGTGTTAAAGGAAAACCATTCAACGGAGGTAGAGATGATGTATGGCATTTTAACCACATGTATGATCCTCAAGGTTTAAATGAGAAATCAATTATGCCTAGATACCAATGGTTGATTAAGAATGAATTAGATAAATCGTCAACTCAAGATAAAATGAGAGCTATGGTTACATTAGGTGTTCCTTATACAGATGCCGAAATTAATAATGCACTTAAACACATGGATGAACAAGCTACTAAAATTGAAACCAATTTATTAGCCAATCCAGATATTAAGAAATCATTTGGAGTTCAAACAGCATCTCCATTAAAAGATAGAGAGATTGTAGCACTTATTGCTTATTTACAAAGATTAGGTACAGATACTCAAGTTAAAAAATAATAATTATGCTAAAGTTCATTAAACATAATTTAGAAACCATAACGGGGGTAGAAATTTATCCAATCATTTCATTGACAATATTCTTTACAGCGTTTGTATTGTTCACGGTTTGGGCATTTACTTACAGTAAAGAAAAAATCAAGGAAATTAGCGAAATGCCATTAAACGACGAATAGTCATAATTATAATTTACTGAAGCTGAAACAATCATAAAGCTTTATTTTATGGTTGTTCAGGTTCTCATAACATCAAATTTTCTACATATGAAAAAATTAATTCCATCATACGTAAGAGTTCCACTTCTGTTTGCAGTCGTTTTTGCAGCATTGGAATATTTTATCGATTCAGGAGATAAGCCAGCATTTATAAAGTTTCCAATGGTAGCTTTGTTTTTAGGAGTATTCCTGTTTTTATTGATAGCTATCGAAATCGTAATCGATGCTGTTGATAAAGTTACCTATCATTTACTTACAGATGAACAAAAGCAACAATTAGCAAATGCTCAATCAGTTTCTTTTACAGAAAGTAAATGGTATCAAAACATAGTAAGTAAATTGACTCGTTCTAAAGAAATGGAAAGAGAAGAAGACATTATGTTAGACCATGATTACGATGGCATCAAAGAGTTAGACAATGTGTTACCACCTTGGTGGGTATATTTATTCTATGGTACAATAATATTCGCATTGGTATATATGGTTCGTTTTCATGTGATAAACGAATACGATCAAGAACAAGAATTTAAAAATGAAGTAGCGTTAGCAGAATTAGAGAAATCTAAATTACCAAAAAGCGCTGCTGATGAAGTAAGTTACGAAACCGTAGTTGTTGTAACCGATGCCACAAGTTTAGCAAAAGGAAAAGAAATTTTTACAAATGCTTGTGCAGCCTGTCACAAAGTAGATGGTGGAGGTTTAGTGGGACCAAACTTAACAGATGAACATTGGATTAACGGAGGAGGAATTAAAAATATCTTCAAGTTAATCTCTGAAGGAAGTAAAAACAATCCTTCAATGGTAGCTTGGAAAGGAAACTTATCTTCAACAGATATTCAAAGCGTATCAAGTTATATTTTAACTTTACAAGGAACTAAACCAGTTGGTGCAAAAGCAGCAGAAGGAGAAGTTTGGAATGAAACTGAAGAAGCTAAACCAGCAGCGGAAGCTGTTGTAGATTCAACAAAAGTTGCAGAACCTGCAAAAAAATAATAAGCTAGTAAAAAAGGTTTTGGGAAGTTCTCAAAACCTTTTTTAAACTAAAAATAAAAGTATCATGTCAAATTTACCAGACGAAAGTTTTAGAGATACCATTGCAACAATAGATGCAGAAGGAAAAAGAAATTTTATTCATCCTAAAAAACCTTCTGGACCATTTTATGAAAAAAGAAAACTATTAAGTTATTTTCTTTTGGTGTTTTTAATTGCTTCACCATTCATAAAAGTTAATGGGAATCAATTTTTAATGTTCAATGTATTAGAAAGACGTTTTAGTATTTTCGGATTTGCATTTTGGCCTCAAGACTTTCATTTGTTTGTCATTTCAATGATTGTTGGAGTGGTAGGGTTAACCTTATTTACAGTTGCTTTTGGACGTATTTTTTGTGGTTGGTTTTGTCCGCAGACTATTTTTATGGAAATGGTTTTCAGACGTATCGAGTATTGGATTGATGGAGATAGAGGCGCACAAATACGATTAGCAAAACAAAAGTGGGATACTGAAAAAATAAGAAAAAGAGTTACGAAATGGATTATCTTTTTTATTTTTTCATTCTTCATTGCCAATGTTTTCCTGGCGTATTTAATTAGCAGCGACGAGTTAATCAAGATGGTTACCGAAGGTCCAGTAAATAATTTAAGTACACTTATTGCTTTATTAATTTTTACAGGTGTATTCTATTTTGTATTCGCTTGGTTTAGAGAGCAAGTTTGTATTATTGCTTGTCCTTATGGAAGAATGCAAGGAGTTTTATTGGATAACAAATCCATAAATGTTGCCTATGACCATATTAGAGGAGAAAGTACAAACGGAAGGAAAAAATGGAGAAACGGAGAAGATAGAACTGCTGCAGGTTATGGTGATTGTATTGATTGTAACCAATGTGTCGTGGTTTGTCCAACAGGAATCGATATCAGAAATGGAACGCAATTAGAGTGTATCAATTGTACCGCTTGTATAGATGAATGCGATATCATTATGGATAAAGTAGGATTGCCAAAAGGTTTAATCCGATATGCAAGTGAAGATGAAATTGTAAAGAAAGAAAAGTTCAAGTTAACCGTTCGTATGAAAGGTTATATTGGAGTTTTAACTTTGTTAATTGGAGTTTTAATTGGCATGTTGTTCCTACGAAATGATGTAGAAGCCAACTTTTTACCAATGTCTGGACAAATGTTTCAACAAAATGGAGAAAATATTAGAAATTTCTATACTTATAAAGTAGTAAATAAAACAGAACAAGCATTTAATAATGTAACGGTTAAAATTATAAACTATAATGGAGAAGTAAAACTAGTAGGAAGTCCGGTAATTAAAGTGCCAAAACAGGGTTTAGTGAGCGGAACATTATACATAGATATTCTAGAAAGTTTACTTAAAGACGAAAAAGTACATCTAAAATTAGAATTATATAATGGAGATAAATTGATTGAAGAAACATCAACTAATTTCCAAGGACCTAGAAATTTTAATTAAAATAATATAAAATTGCTATTATGAAATCACTACTAACTACAAGTTTGCGTAAGCAAGCACCAAATAGAAAAAGCGATAACATATATGACAACTAAAAATAAAATTCACATATATGAAATTTAATTGGGGAACAGGAATTGTTATTGCTTTTGCGCTTTTTATGACATTTATTTTGTCGTATGTGTACAAAGTGCAATCAAATGATAAATATGATCACGAACTTGTAGTTGAAGATTATTACAAAAAAGAAGCATTAGTTCAAGGCGATATTGAAAAACAAGAAAATGCAAATGCATTAACAAATAAAGTTACTATTGAAAATACTGCTGAAGGAGTTAAAATTCAGTTTCCGGTAGATTTCGATTATTCAAAAATTAATGGAAAAGTGTCCTTTTATAGACCGTCAAGTCAGAAATTAGATTTTGAAATTCCGATTTCACTATCTAGTCCACATTTGCTCATACCTAAAAGTAATTTGGCTGGCGGTCTTTGGGACATTTCTATAGCTTGGAATTACGATGGTGTATCATATTTAAACAAAGAATCATTTAAATTTTAATGTTATATTCGGCTTTCATATTTGGGTTAATTAGTAGTTTTCACTGCATTGGAATGTGCGGTCCAATTGCTATGATGCTACCCGTTGATAGAAATAATGAAGTCAAAAAAATAACACAAATTATAACTTATCATATTGGAAAACTAGTTGCTTACGGAATTTTAGGCTTAGTTTTTGGATTATTAGGTAGAAGCTTCTATTTAGCAGGTATGCAACAGCAATTGTCTATAATTGTTGGAATTTTGATGATTTTAGTAGCTGTAATTCCTGAGAAAGTATTTGCTAAATATAATTTTTCTAAACCGGTTTATCGAATAATAACGAAAGTAAAATCCAGTTTAGGCCAACAGTTTAAAAACAAAAGTTATAAATCGTTGTTTACTATTGGATTGTTAAACGGTTTTTTACCATGTGGAATTGTTTATGTAGCGCTGTTTGGAGCAATTGCTATGCAAAATGTTAATTTAGGAATAGGGTATATGCTACTTTTCGGATTAGGAACAATTCCTATGATGGTAGCAGTAGTTTATGCTTCTGGATTGATTTCATTTTCATATAGAGGAACCATTCAAAAAGCCATACCGTTAGTAGCGGTTATTATTGGAATGTTATTTATTATAAGAGGTTTAGGGTTAGATATTCCATATTTATCACCAAGTAATATGAGTTTGTTTGTTCAATCTGAGGCAAATTGTCATTAGAATAAATTAGTTAATAGGGAAAAAAGAGTGTTGAAGCTTATACTTTAACACTCTTTTTTTGAATTTTTTGGCTAAATTTATGTAGTAAGTTTTGAAATTTAATTATAAACTGATTACTATAAATTCGCTTCGTCTATTTTTTTGATGATCATCTTCGCTACACGGAACGTCGTCTGAACAATTGTTTACTAATTGTGTTTCTCCATATCCTTTTGCTGTTAATCGGTTTCGGTTTATACCGTTTTTAACCATAAATTCTAAAGTAGATTTTGCTCTTCTGTCTGACAACAATTCGTTGTATTTGTGCGTTTGTCTACTATCGGTATGCGAACGAATATCAATTGTCATGTTAGGATATTGGTTCATTACGGCTATAATTTTTTCTAAATCTTCTGCAGCATCTGGTCTTATGTTCCATTTATCTAAATCGAAATAAATAATGCTCACACCAAGTATTTTAGCTAAATCGGTACCTATTTCGATAGGGAAAATATTTCGTTTTAATTCAATATTTAATTTAGATTCACCAGTTTTGTTAACAGGACCAAACGATTTTTCAGTGGTTTCATATTCTTCTTTTGAAGCTCTTACATAATATTTTTTATTGCATTCAATTTTAAAGGAATAGGCGCCTTTTTCTGAAGCAGTAGTTTCACTAATTTGATTCATTTTATCATCAAACAATATCACTTTTGCATATGGTAAAATTTCTTTTGTATCTACATCGGTAATTAAACCTGATAAAGTATGCGTACAAACGGTAAACGTGTAGATGTCATCATAACCACTTCCGCCATCTCTGTTAGATGAGAAAAATCCTAAATCATCTTTGTTGGTAACATAACCAAAATCATCCATCGGACTATTTAATGGCTTTCCAACATTAACTGGTTTTTCAAAAGAATTGTTAGCTGATTTTGCTTCAAAAATATCTAAACCACCAAGTCCTGGATGTCCATCTGATGCAAAAAACAAATTGTTATCAGCATCAATAAAAGGGAATGTTTCTCTTCCTTCGGTATTAATAGTTGGACCTAAATTTTCTGGTGAACCAAAATTACCATTAGAATCGATAGACACTTTGTACAAATCAGAATTTCCAAAACTTCCTGGCATATCCGAAGCAAAATACATGGTTTTTTCATCTGGACTTAACGTTGGATGTGCTGTTTTGTAATTATCGTTTGAAAAAGGAACTTCTTTTACATTCGTCCATTCGCCATTGACTAATTCAGCTTTGTAAATTTTTTCCATGATCACTTTGTCATCACTTTTACGTTTTTTACCGTCGTTGTAATTGTTTCGGGTAAAATACATGGTTTTTCCATCTTTTGTAAAAACAGGTGAGGACTCGTTAAATTTGGTATTCACGGTTTTAGAAAAGTTTTCTACGCTTCCTAATTTTCCATTATTATCGATTGAAGCCACGAATAAATCAGTAAAATTCTGTTTTGTCCAATCGTGAATTTTCGAATACTGATTACCTTCGCTTCTTGAAGAAGTAAATACAATTTGTTTTCCTAAAAATGTTGGTCCATAGTCAAAAAACTCGGAGTTTACATCGGTTTTATCCATGGTGTATTTTCCAGAAACGGCATCAATATCAGTTAAGTAGTCTTTATTTTGTTGATATAACTTGGCTCTAGAATCATCTGTTTTTTGAGCAAATAATTCCATGTACTGATTTGATTTTTCGTAGTTTCCTTTTGCTTTTAAGGCCTGCGCATATCTAAAATAATATTCAGAATCTACTTCTTGATTTAGTGCAAAAAGTTCGTCATACCATTTTGAAGCTTTATCTAATTCGCCATTGAAGTAATAAGCATTTCCTAATTTTTCGAATAATTCAACCGATTTGTATCCTTTTTCGGCCACTTTCTCATAAACTTCGATTGCATCAATATAGGAATATTTTTCGTATTTTTTGTCTGCTTTTTTAAGTTTAAATGCTTGTCCGAAAGCACCAATTGTGATACTTAAGACGAATACTAGTGTATATAATTTTTTCATAATCGGATAATTTAAAAGAATCTAGGTGCTGAGACTTTATTTCTGTTGAAAAACTCATATCGTAGGAATATCTCGTGAGAACCTGAATTGTAGTTAGCAAGTTTAGTTGTTTCTAAGTCATATCCATATCCAATAAACCATGAATCTGAAATTTGAAATCCTGCGAGTGCACTCACAGAGGCATCCCATCTGTATGCGGCACCAATAGTTAGCTTATCGAAGAATAAGAAGTTAGCAGTAACGTCTGCTTGTAAGGGAGCTCCTTCTACAATTTTACTTAAAACAGCGGGTTTAAAATCGATATTATCGCTAATTGTAAATACATGTCCAGCAATAAAATAGAAATGCATTTTTTCTTTTGTAATTTCTATGTTATTATCATTGTATCGATACGATTCGAAAAAATTAGGTACTGATAATCCAAAATAGGTTTTATCTGAAAACAGGTATAATCCAGCTCCAACATTTGGAGAAAATTCAGTGTCTACATTTTGAAACTGCGGGTCGGCTGGATCAAAAATCCTTAATTTATTAACGTCTAATTGAAATAAATTTGCAGTTCCTTTTAATCCTAATGACAATTTATAATTTTCAGATACTTGAATAAAATAAGCTAAATCGGCTGAAATTTCATTTTCAGATACTGGACCAATTTTATCATTTACAAAATTTAATCCTACACCAAAATTAGAATCTCCAATAGGCATATTTATGGAAAAATTGTTAGTTACTGGTGCTCCGTCTAATCCTACCCACTGATTTCTGTGAAGTAAAAAAGCTGTTATAGTTTCTCTAGAACCCGCATAAGCAGGGTTAACTAGAGGAGTATTGTACATATATTGCGTATATTGAGAATCCTGTTGAGAAAATATACTATGTAAAATAAATGCACAAATTATAGTTAGAATCGTTTTCATCTTTTTTGTATTTAAGTTACTTTAGTCGATTAACGGTTTAGATATAAATATCCTGATCGGTCATGATTTTTATTTTCTTCATCTATAAATTTCAGAATATAAAAATAGGTTCCATCTGGTAAAAGCTCGTTTTTATTAACAGTATTTCTACCTTCAGATATACCTTTGAACGATTTGAGAGCATTATTGTATCCTGTTTCGTCATAAACTAAAATTCCCCATCTGTTATAAATTTCTACTGAATTATTAGGATAACATTCAAGTCCGTCAATGAATAAGAAATCATTTGAACTATCATCATTTGGTGAAACAGCATTGTAAACTGTAATATCGCAAGCTGGTAACACCACACAATCGTCATTTACGTTTAGGTAAACTTCATAAATCATTGGACATGGATTATCTTGTAATTCAACAACATATTGTAATGTGTAATATCCTAAAGTTACATTTGTTGGATCAAAAATACTTCCTGATAATCCGCCTGAGTTTGTAACTTCACTCCAAGTACCTGTTGTCGGAATTGAATCGTCTAATATAGTAAATAAATCTATTGGATCTTCCTCAATACATATTGCGAATGGAATTGCATCAAAAGGCTCATTAACACTCACATTAATTGTTTGTGTGAAATTAGCTTCATTTCCACAGTTGTCTGAAACTGTCCATTCTCTAATTATTACATATTCATAAATTGAAATTATTGTAGATGTTTCATTGTAAACTACATCTTGTATAACTGAACAATTGTCTGTAAATCCTAATTGCGGTACAGCTGGTATTTCTGAACAAGAAACACTAATTTCTGAATCAATAGGAGTAGTCAACATTGGAGGTGTATTATCGAATACTGTTATGATTTGAGTATAACTTGCATTGTTGTTACAATCGTCAGTCAATGTCCAAGTTCTGTATAAGATATAATCTCCATCACATATTGAATTTGCGGTATCAATTGTATCTAATACTGAAATTAAAACATTATTATCACAATTATCACTTGCAGTTATGTTTGCCGGAGTAGGAATATTATCACATGAAACACTCACATTATCTGGTAATTGACTGGTAAAAACAGGAACTGTTGTATCTTGAATTGTAAATGTAGCAGTTGAAGAAGTACTATTTCCACAATCGTCTGTAGCTGTAAATGTTACACTAGCCGAACCAGAAGCACCGCATGAATAAGATAAAGCCGAGTAATTATTCGACCAAGTTACATTTGAACAAACATCAGTTGAACTAGCACCACCATTTGAAGCTAACCAAGCATTTAAGTCGGCAGTATTTCCATTACCATCACATTCTACAGTCATGTTGGCTGCTTGAATACTGATAACCGGAGCAATAGTATCTTGAATTGTAAATATAGCAGTTGAAGAAGTACTATTTCCACAATCATCAGTAGCTGTAAAAGTCACTGTAGCCGAACCCGTTGCTCCACAAGTATCAGATACTGAAGCGAAGTTA
>NZ_WIBJ01000004.1 GCF_009495755.1 Flavobacterium sp. LMO8
ATGGTTATAACTATTTTAATGGCGCAATTGACGACCTAAAAATTTACAATTACGCTTTAAACGCAACAGAAATTTCTAGCTTATACACAAACAACACTTTGTCTACTTCAGATTTCTCTCAAAACAATTTAGAAGTTGCCTTATATCCAAATCCTGTAAACGATATTTTAAACATTGAAACCGCTTTAGAGTTACAATCTGTAGAAATTTATAATATTCAAGGTCAAAAAGTACTATCGTCTAATCAAAAACAAATCAATGTTTCTGATTTAGCTGCTGGAATGTATATGGTAAGAATTCAAGATATCGATAACAATATTGCTACTAAGAAAATTGTAATTAAGTAGTTAGTTTTTTAGTTTTGATTTGGGCGTTGTTCAGTAAACAGTGGGATTTTTAAAATAAACTGCTTTTTACTTGACAACGCCTATTTCATAATCGTATATTTGCATACTAATTTTTTGTGTTTGATGAAAAGCAATTCTTAAACACTTAAACTTTTAAACACTTAAACAATTTCAAATGAAATTATCTCATTTCAGTTTCAATTTACCAAATGAATTATTAGCTGAGTTTCCAACGGAAAACCGTGACGAATCTCGTTTAATGGTGGTTAACAGAAAAACTAATACTATCGAACACAAATTATTTAAAGACGTTATCGATTATTTTGATGATGGCGATGTAATGGTGTTAAATAATACAAAAGTTTTTCCAGCACGTTTATACGGAAATAAAGAAAAAACAGGTGCTCGTATTGAGGTTTTCTTATTAAGAGAATTAAATGCAGAACAACGTTTATGGGATGTTTTAGTAGATCCAGCACGTAAAATTCGTATCGGAAATAAATTGTACTTTGGTGATGACGATTCGTTAGTAGCTGAAGTTATTGACAATACAACTTCTCGTGGAAGAACTTTACGTTTCTTATATGATGGTTCGTATGAAGAATTCAGAGAAAAATTAGTAGAATTAGGAGAGACTCCAATTCCAAAATACATTGAAAGAGAAGTTACTCCAGAAGATGCAGAACGTTACCAAACTATTTACGCAAAAGTAGAAGGAGCAGTAGCTGCACCAACAGCTGGTTTACACTTTTCTAAACACTTATTAAAACGTTTAGAAATTAAAGGTGTTGATTTTGCCGAGGTTACATTACACGTAGGTTTAGGAACTTTTAATCCAGTTGAGGTAGAAGATTTATCAAAACACAAAATGGATTCGGAGGAAATGATTATTTCTCAAGAAGCTTGTGATATTGTAAACAACGCAAAAGCTAAAAAGAAAAAGGTTTGTTGTGTTGGAACTACAGCTATGAGAGCTATGGAAAGTTCGGTTTCTTCTCAAAGAACTTTAAATCCTTATACAGGCTGGACTAATAAATTTATTTACCCACCTTACGATTTTAGTCTTGCAGATTGTATGATTACTAATTTCCATACACCAAAATCAACTTTATTAATGATGATTTCTGCTTTTTGTGGTCACGATTTAATGAAGAAAGCTTACGAAGAAGCAATTAAAGAAAAATATCGTTTTTACTCATACGGAGACGCGATGTTAATCATATAGTTTTTAAAAATCTCAATCGAAAGGTTGAGATTTTTATTTTACTTTTCGTTCTAAATCTGAAATCCAATTTTCATATTTTTTATCACTTTGACACTTTGTAACTTTTAACTACTTTTGTTTTCCAAACAACCAAACAAATGACTTTTCAAAATACTCGCGAATTCGCACAAAGTTTAGACGCTCAAGATGAATTGAGAAAATATAGAGATGAATTTCATTTTCCGCATGTAAACGGAAAACAAGTGATTTATTTTACAGGAAATTCTTTAGGATTACAACCTAAAAGAACAAAATCTTATGTAGATGAAGTAATGGCAGATTGGGCAAATTTAGCAGTAGAAGGTCATTTTTATGCCGACAAACCTTGGTGGGATTATCAAGAACGTTTCGCGGTTCCATTAAGCAGAATTGTTGGTTCTAAACCAACAGAAGTAGGAGTAATGAATACTTTAACAGTGAATTTACATTTGTTAATGGTGTCGTTTTACAATCCAACATCTCATAAGTATAAAATCATTTGTGAAGAAAAAGCCTTTCCAAGTGATCAATACATGTTTCAAAGTCAAGTAAAATTTCACGGTTTTGATCCCAAAGAGGCAATTGTTGAAATCAAACGCAGAGATGGGGAAGCTAATATCCGTTTAGAAGATGTTTTAGCTAAGATTGAGGAAGTAGGAAGTGAATTGGCTTTGGTCTTAATTGGCGGAGTTAATTATTACACTGGTCAAGTGTTTGATATGAAAACCATTACAGCTGCAGGTCAAAAACACGGAGCATACGTAGGGTGGGATTTAGCGCACGCTGCCGGAAATATCAAATTAGAATTACACGATTGGAATGTAGACTTCGCTGCTTGGTGTAGTTATAAATATATGAATTCAGGGCCAGGAAACGCTTCGGGATTCTTTGTTCATGAAAAGCACCATAACGATAAAGAATTAAAGCGTTTCGCAGGTTGGTACGGTCACAACAAAGAACGACGTTTTAAAATGGAGCCTGATTTTGAACCTGTTCACGGAGCAGACGGTTGGCAAATTAGTAATTTACCAATTTTGTCTTTAGCTCCTTATTTAGCTTCTGTAGAAATGTTTGCAGAAGTTGGGATGGATAAATTAATTGCAAAACGAAATCTAATTACCTCTTATTTAGAATTTGTGCTACATGAAATCGACAAAGAATTAGAAGGTGCTGATTTTGAAATTTTAACACCAGCTAATCAAGAAGAACGCGGTTGTCAATTATCTGTTTATCTTCACGGGCAAGGACGAGAATTGTTTGAAAAGCTAATGAGAAACGGAGTTATTACCGATTGGAGAGAACCAAACGTTATTCGCTTAGCGCCAGCGCCATTCTATTGTTCATTTGAAGATATGTATGAATTTGGGCAAATTTTAAAACAATCTATTTTGAGTAAATAGTAAATTTTTAACATTTTTTTTGAGTTTTGTTATATTTTTTTCACTTAATTTGTAATAACCTTATAATCAAAAACATAAAATGAAGAAAAAATTACTTACACTTGTGTTCTCTTTTATTGGAGTTTCACAATTATTAGTTGCCCAAGTTTCTGATAAAGAAAACGTGGCGAAACAATGGATTAAATCCAATTTTAAAGAAATAAAAGTGAATTCAGATTCTGATATTAATTTACGTTTTGTACGTAAAAGTATTTCAGGGGAAACATTACGTTTTCAGCAAATGGTTAATAATGTTCCAGTTTTTGATACGGAAATTGTAGTACATTTTAATCCTTCTGGAGAAATTTCTTTTTCAGATCACAACATTACAAAAGAGATTGTTCGAATTAACACTACACCTCAGATTTCTAATGAAAGAGCAATTGAAATTGCCGATAAAGAAATTGGTGTATCTGGTATGGTTTCTGTTCAAGAATCAAATTTGGTTGTTTATAATAAATTAGAATCTACTATATTAGTTTATAGAACAGTAACTAATTTTGAGGAAAAACCAGGTTCATGGGAGGTTATCATCGACGCGATGAATGGTTCAGTTTTGAGCGTAAAAGATATTTCAATTAATTGCGGTACAGAATGCACTTCAAGCCACCAACACGCAACTAAAACATCAGGAAAATCAAAATTCTTTATGCCTAAGGAAACAAATTCTACATTAGCTTTTGAATCTGGTACTGCTATGGTATTTCTTTCGGATCCTTTATCTTCAGCTAGAGTTGCTTATGGTGGAAATTATACAGATGGTAATGGACAAGGAGATACAGATACAGCAGAATTAAATGCACAACGTGTTTTAGTTAATCTTCCAGAAGTTGAAAATACAGCGGGGACTTATCTTTTGAAAAGTTCTTATGTAGAAATAAAAAATATTGAAAATCCAAATAAAGGATTGTTCACGCAAGCAACTCCTAATTTTTTATTCACAAGAAATGCAGATGGTTTTGAAGCAGCAAATGTTTTTTATAGTTTAGATAATAGTTTACGTTATATAAATGAAACATTAGGGGTTAATTGTCGTCCTTTTAGAAATGCTGGGATACTTTGGTTTGATCCATCTGGTCAAAATGGTGCTGATAATTCAAGATATTCTAGTGCTGGGAATGATTTGGCTTTTGGTGAAGGATGTGTTGATGATGGAGAAGATGGTGATGTAATTTGGCATGAATTAGGTCACGGATTACATGATTGGTTAACCGGAGGTTCATTGTCACAAGTAAATGGTTTAAGCGAAGGAACTGGTGATTATTGGGCACAGTCTCATAGTAGAGCTTTACCAAATCAATGGAATTCATCAGATGCAGCTTATCATTGGATGTTTAATTGGGATGGCCATAATGCTTGTTGGGGAGGCAGAACTACTAATTATGCTGCATTATATCCAGGTGGTTTAGTTAATCAAGTTCATACAGATGGTCAAATTTGGGCAACTGTTAACATGAAAATTTGGGACAGATTAGGTAGAGAAAAAACGGATACTGCTTTTCTTGAAGGTTTAGCATTGACAAATAGTACAACAAATCAACAAAATGCAGCTATTGCTGTTAGACAAGCCGCTATAGATATGAATTATAGTTGTGCAGATATTAAAGTTATGACGGAAGAATATACTGCAAAAGGTTATGTAATGCCTGCAATAGCTTTAAGAATCAACTGTCCTGGTACACAAACTGTAAATGCAGATGTTTCAGGAAATTATACACTTCCTAGTTTTGCAAGTTTAGCAAATGCAATCAATTCTAACTGTGATGCGGTTGTAACACAAAATCCACCAATTGGATCAGTTGTTGGTGTTGGAACACATGTAATTACGATGACTGCTACTAGCGGTGCTTCAGTAAATTGCAATTTTAATTTAGTTGTAGAGTCAAGTTTAGGAGTCGATGATGTTATAAAAAATAACTTTAGTATCTATCCAAATCCAGCGTCAACTTCAATAACAATTAAAGGTGAAAATTTTGAAAATGAAGAAATTGAAATTTACAATATGTTAGGGCAAAGAGTAATAGGTAAAAATCTAATTACAAATGAGTCAACAATTGATATTTCAAACTTAGCGAATGGTGTTTATATGGTCTATTTCTTAAACTCTAAGGCATCTCACAAATTTGTGAAACAATAAATTTTTTTAAAATAAATAGTAAATGCCGAGCATTCTTGTTCGGCTTTTTTTGTTAAAATAAATTATCTTTGTATTGTATAACTGTAATACATTAAAGTCATGACTAAAGATCAAATTTTAGAAAATTTTGACCCTTCACAACCTGGGTTAGCCGATGCTACTATTTTTGGATTGCCATTTTCGGCAGAGCAAAGTGAAATCATTGTAATTCCGGTGCCTTGGGAAGTTACAGTTAGTTATGGTGCAGGTGCTTCTAAAGGACCAGATGCGGTTTTAGATGCTTCTTTTCAAGTAGATTTAAATCACCAAGAATTTCCTGAATTATGGAAATTAGGTATTTATTTAGATAAAGCCCCAAAAGAGTTAAAAAAGAAATCAAAAAAGTTCAAGAAGCAAGCCGCTCCAATCATAAAAGCTTTAGAAAGTGGAATGATTTTAGATCATCATCCATCATTAACTAAAGATTTAGAAGAGATTAATTATGCTTGTTCTGATATGGTGGAAGCCGTTCGTGAGCAAACGCTTAATTGGATAAACAAAGGCAAAAAAGTAGTACTTCTAGGAGGTGATCATTCAACACCATTAGGCTATTATCAAGCTTTAGCAACCAAATATGACAACTTCGGAATTTTACATTTAGATGCGCATATGGATTTACGTATTGCTTACGAAGGGTTTACCTATTCGCACGCTTCTATCATGTATAATGCCCTACAAATTCCGCAAATTTCTAAAATTGTGCAAGTAGGAATTCGTGATTTCTGTGAGCAAGAAGTAGAAGTAGCTTTGAAAGATAGAGTTTTAGTTCATACGGATAGCGATTTAAAACAAGAAGCTTTCGAAGGAAAAACATGGCAACAACAATGCGACCAAATTATCGCATCGTTACCAGAAAAAGTTTGTATTTCTTTTGATATTGACGGAATGTATCCTTGGTATTGTCCAAATACAGGAACTCCAGTTCCGGGTGGATTTTCATTTGAGCAAGCTGCATATTTGTTTAGTCGCTTAGAGGAAACCAATAAAGAAATCATCGGATTTGATTTAGTAGAAGTAGCTCCTGGTAAAGACGATTGGGACGGAAACGTAGGAGCAAGAATGTTATTCCACATGTGTGGTGCTTTTGCCAAATCTCAAAAAATGAATGTGGGAAACAAAATCAAGTTTAATAAATAATTTATATCTTGCATTAAATCAGACGAAAGTCTTAAATAATACGCCCTTAATTTATTTAAAGACAAAAATATGAGTCACTTTGTAATTGAACAATGGAGAGAATATCCAATAGAAGTTCCGGGTAAGGTTAGATATGCTGTTTCTAATTATGGTAGACTTAAAAGTTTTACTGATACAATTGAAAATGGAAAAATTCTAAAAGGTGCTCCTACTGAAGGTTTTCTTTTTTTACGTTATGTTAGAATTTGTAACGGTGAAAAAAAATACTATTCTCATTCCATTCATAAAATGGTAGCAGAACTTTTTTTGCCAAAAGAAAGTGAAGATCAAGAGTACGTTTTACATTTAGATTATGACAAAATGAACAATCAATTGTATAATCTAAAATGGGCAACTTATGAAGAAATGCGTGCTCATGGTCACAAAAGTCCTGCAGTAAAAGCGGCTTTTAAAAAATTTCAAGAAGATAACATTAAACGCGATGGTAGAAAATTAACCTCTACTCAAGTAATGCGAATTAAGTTAAAAATGAAACGACAAGGAGATAAATTCAGCGTCAGAAAAACCGCAAAAGAATTTAACGTTTCTGAAATGCAAATTTACCGTATCAAATGGGGTGAAAATTGGGGACATATACAAGTATAATTGTATTTTTATTTAGACGTTTAGTTTAATATTGTCTTTGAATTCTTAATAAATGGTAGAATTAGGTTTTTTATTTTTAATAATTACGGGTAGTTACGCATACTCTTTGAAGTTTTGGAAGAAAAATCAATTTAGATTTTCTGAATTTACATCGAGATATTTAAAATATTTACACTATTTTACATTTGTTTTATCATTGTCTTTTGTTTTTATTGATTATAGTTTAAGAGGAATTTGGACTAGTCGAATTGTAATTATAATTTCAATTTTTATTGGTATTTTTTACAATCTTATTGCTCAAAAATCGGTTTTAAATAAAGTCGAAAAATATTATTTCGCTTTTTTAAGTTTTTTCCCTATCCTATTTTTTGGATTAGTTTTAATTCCTATGATTTGTTTTATAATTGTAGTTTCTCTAATCGGACAATTATTTAATCCAGTCGATAAAATTTATTATGAAGATAATAAATTAAGAATTCAAAGCAGTTTTGTTGGGGTTATGGCACCTCCAAGAATTAAAGTTTATAAGAAATTTGGGATTTTTGAAAAACAATATAAGAATCAAAATTTAAATTTTGAAGATATTGATTCGATAAAAGTTGATTACAAAAACGATACTGCAAATTTGTATATCTGGTACGATTACAATGAAAATCCAAGTACACCTGAGGAATTTAAAATTAAACTATAAACTCCCTAAATCCTCCAAAATCGAAATCGCTTTTTCTTTTGTAGCCGCTAATTCTTCAGGTTTCATTTTTCTGAGTAAGGCTAACATCATACTCATTCTTTGATTATTGGCAAAATGCTGCTTTTTCTCGTCTAAAAAATGCCAATACAAACTGTTAAACGGACAGGCTTTTTCGTCCAATTTCTCTTTCATGTTGTAATGGCAGCTGCCACAATAATTGCTCATTTTATTAATGTAACTTCCCGAAGAAACATACGGTTTTGTAGCCACAATGCCACCATCAGCATATTGACTCATGCCACGAGTATTAGGCATTTCAACCCATTCAATTGCATCGATGTAAACGCCTAAATACCAAGCGTCAACTTCATCAGGATGCAATTGGGCTAACAAAGAAAAATTCCCAATCACCATCAAACGCTGAATATGATGTGCATACGCTTCCGATAAACTTTGGGAAATCGAATGTTGCATGCATTTCATCTTAGTTTTTCCGGTCCAAAAGAAATCAGGTAGCGGATTGTAGTTTTCCAATGCGTTCATTTGGGCATAATTTGGCATTTCTTTCCAATAAATTCCTCTGATATATTCGCGCCAACCAATAATTTGTCGCACAAAACCTTCAACTTGTGCCAATTCAATGGTTTCTTGATTTTGGTAATAGTAAGAAGTCACAGTATCCACCACTTCTTTCGGGCTAATCATTTTAGAATTCATCGCAAATGACAAACGCGAATGAAACAGAAATTTATGTCCAGAAAATAACGAATCTTGATACGTTCCAAAATGCGCCAACAAATGCTCACAGAAATAGTCAATCAATTGCAAACTTTCGTTTCTTGAAGTCGGCCAATTGAAATTTTCTGCATCAATACTTCCAAATGTGGAGATGTTTTGTCTTTCAATTTCGGCAACAATTTCACTCACATTTTTATGAAATTCCAAAGGAAACGGAATCGGAACTTCGTTTTTATATTGATTGCGGTTGTTGTGGTCAAAATTCCATTTTCCGTCTAACGGTTGATCGCCGACCATTAGAACATCGTGTTTTTTACGCATCATGCGATAGAAACTTTCCATCAAAAGTTGCTTTTTCCCTTTGAAAAAATCCGCTAATTCATTTCTGGAAGTATAAAAATGTTCAGAGTCTACTTCTATTTTTGGAATAGCAAGTTTTTTGCAAATGGATTTCAATTGTTCGTCCAAGCGATATTCATCTGGAAATTGGTATTCAAATTGCTCGATTTTATTTTCAGCAATCAAATCCAAAATCAATTTTTCTAAATCTTGTGGATTATTAGCATCAGAAATTTTATAATAAACAACTTGATGGCCTTTTTTCATCAATTCCTCTGAAAAATTTCGCATCGAAAGAAAAAACGCCACGACTTTTTGAATATGATGTTTCACATAATCTGTTTCCTGACGCATTTCTGCAATTACATAAACCACATTCGGATTGACTTCTTCAAACCAAGAATGCTGAGAATTGAGTTGGTCGCCCAAAAGTAATCGAAGTGTTTTCATCTAAAATAATTCAGGAATTAACCATATTTTTTGAAATTTTCCATCGGCATCATACATTTCCGCTTGACGTTTGATGTTAAATTTTCTATCTCTTGGATCGTTGCCAACACCAGAGTTGTAAATCCAATTACCATAATTGCTGTGCACATCGTAATCAATCAGTATACTTTCGAAATAGGCAGCGCCAATACGCCAATCTTGTTCCAATTCTTTTGCCCAATAACTTGCTACATTTTGACGACCACGATTGCTCATCCAACCTGTTTTTTGCAATTCAATCATGTTGGCATTGACAAAATGTTCTGGAGTGGTTCCGTTTATCCATTGATTGAAGGCTTTTGTATTTTGGTTCCAATTGTATTCTTTTTGTAAAATCCCGTTCAATTGAAAAATTTTGTTGCCGTGTTTCAGCGAAATGTATTTGAAATAATCGCGCCAGATCAACTCGAAAATTAACCAATAGGTGTCTTCGTTTTTGACTACTTTTTTCTCAAATTGATGCACTTCCCAATAAATCATTCTTGCAGAAATACTACCATTTGCCAACCAAGCCGAAAGTTTTGAACTGTAATCTTTTCCAACTAAACCATTTCGAGTTTTCTTGTAAACGGCTAATTTTTTGGTATCCCAAAAATATTCTTTAATTCTCTCTTTAGCTTGATTTTCACCGCCTTTAAAAGGAAAAGCGGTTTTGTTTGGTTGCTTGAACTCCGAAGCTTCGGAGTCAAATCCTAAACCTTCTAGAGTTGGAATACTTGTTTTTTCTTCAATTAGATTCGAAATTGGTTTTGCTGTAATGGCAACTGTTGGTCTCACTCGAATTTTCTTTTCCAATTGCTTTCTAAATTCAGTAAAAACTTCTGGAATTTTCTCCCAATCTTCATATGGAACATCATCAGGATGAAATAAGAATTGGTCGTAATACGTTTTCCAATTCACAGCTGGAATTAAATTGCGAACTTCATTTTCTACATCTACTTCTTCCTGCGTCCATTCGTTTTGGATGTAAATCGAATCAATTTGATATTTGGCTGCAACTTCAGGAATCAATTGTTCGGGATAACCGTAATAAACTAATAATGTGATATTTTTATCAGCTAAATTTTCTTGTAATTCGGTTAAAGTTTCTAAAAGAAATTGCGTTCTAAATTTTTCTGTTTTCTTAAAACTATATTGAGTTGTTTCGAGTTGTCTTGGATCTAAGCAATAAATACCAATTACTTTTTCATTTTCTCTACAAGCATTGTACAACGAATGATTGTCAATCGTGCGCAAATCGTTTCTAAACCATATTAGTCCGTTCATTGTGTTATTTTTAAAACTTATTTTAAAACATATAAGTCACATAAGTTTTCTTTGCGGAATAACTTTGTGAAAAAGTTCATAAAAGATTTTAAGATTTCTCTTATTTCTTAAAGCTGTGTTCCTTATTTTAATTGTTTGATTTTGTCCCGAAACTTCGGGATTGACCTTGAACTTGATTTTTGGCATTTTTATTCATTCTGCATTTATCACTGCAATAGATAACTTCTTCCCAGTTTTTCTCCCATTTTTTTCGCCAAGAAAAAGGACGTTGACAGGTTTTACAGATTTTTTCAGGAAGATTTACTTTTTTATGCGCCATTATAGCATTGAAGTTGAAGGTTTATCTGGTCGCGCATAATGAAATCTATCTGCTAATTTTGGAACAGCATAACCATCTAAACCGTTTATAGCGATTACATTTCCTCTGTCCAATTGCATCCAATTATCATCGTGAAAGAGTTTTTCGTCTGCATAAATGGTTTCAATTGATGCAATGATGTGAATGCAGTCGTTTTCTTCAATTTTGTATTCGCTCACATATTTACAAAGTAATTGCACCGGACTTCCTTTTACGAAAGGTACTTTGTGATTGTCAATAAATTCAGACTCTAAATTGGTTTTATCAAATTCTGAAATGTGTTCGTCATAACTCGAAGACGTATGATGTGCATCAGCAATCATTTCTTTGGTAATATGATTTACAGTAAAGAATCCGGATTCTTTTATATTTTTATAAGTGTCTCTTGGAACCGTCGTGGGTCTTAAAATGAATCCCAATAAAGGTGGTTCGCTTCCTAAATGAGTAACACTACTAAAAATGGCAACATTTAAAACTCCTTCAGTTGAAACTGTTCCTATTAAATTTGCCGATTTGTAACCCGTGACACAATTCACTAAGTTCAGTCGTGGCACTTTGGACATATAAAACAATTCGTCTTTCGTTATCTTTCGCATAGCAATTTTTATTCAAAAATACATTTTGTTTAACTAATATTAAAAATAATTAAACAAAAATTCTTTTCAAATTGAAAAATCTAAGAAAAGTCAGGGATTAAAATTTATAATTGCGTATTTTTGTAGTCCAAATTTTTACAAAAATTTCATGCAAACGCCACAGAAAATTGCTGTTGTAGGTTCTGGATTAGTAGGAACTTTATTGGCAATCTATTTAAAAAGAGCAGGACATACAGTACATGTTTACGACAGAAGTCCCGATATTAGAACGGTTGAGTTTTCGGGTCGTTCCATTAATTTGGTGATGTCAAATCGTGGTTGGAAAGCATTGGAAGATGTGGGTTTAGATGAGGAAATTAGAAAAATCGGAATTCCAGTGGATAAAAGAGCTATCCATTTACAAGATGGAAAACTGAATTATCAATATTACGGAAAAGAAGGAGAAGCTATTTTTTCATTGTCAAGAGGCGTTTTGAATAGAAAAATGGTCGATTTGGCTGAAGCTGAAGGTGTGGAATTTTTCTTTGAACGTAAAATTTGGGATGTAACATTAGCCACAGCAACTTTGTGGGAAGGTGAAACAGAACAAGGAGCTTGGACCGAGTTAAAATATGATAAAGTTTTTGGAGCCGATGGTGCTTTCTCGAGAATTCGACACAGAATGCAACGTCAATCAATGTTTGATTATTCGCAAGAATTCATGAAAATTGGTTATAAAGAATTGCATATTCCAGCCAATGCAGATGGTTCTCCAAAAATTGATATTCATTCGTTACACATTTGGCCAAGAGGAAATTTCATGTTGATGGGATTGGCTAATTTAGATAATTCGTTTACTTGTACTTTGTTCATGCCAATTGAAGGCGAAAATTCGTTTGAATCGTTAACCAACGAAGAAAAATTAGTTTTGTTTTTCGCGACTTATTTCCCAGACACAAAAGACGTAATTCCAGATTTAGTGCGTGATTTTTTCAGAAATCCGAATAGTTATTTGGCGATTATGAAATGTTTCCCTTGGACATTTAATGATAAAATTGCTTTAATTGGTGATTCAGCGCATGCGATTGTGCCGTTTTACGGTCACGGAATGAATGCAGGTTTTGAGGATATCACCATTCTGAATGAATTAATGCAACAATATGGCGATGATTGGGATAGAATTTTTAAAGAATACGAAATTTCAAGAAAACCTAATGCAGATGCCATTGCCGAACTTTCCAGAAGAAATTTTGAAGAAATGAGCGCCAAAACTGCGGATGCTAATTTTTTATTGCAAAAGAAAATAGAAAAATGGTTTTCCGACAAGCACCCAGAAAAATGGATGCCATTATATAGTAGAGTAACTTTTAGTTTACAACCTTATTCTGAAGCTTTAGCAATAGGTGATTTTCAAAATGAAATTATGCAAGAAGTCTTACGATTAGAAAATATAGAAGAGATTTGGAATTCGGAACAAGTTGAAAACCGAATTTTAGAATTACTTCAATAAAATAAAATCCAAGTTTCATTAATTTGAAATTTGGATTTTTTTCTTACAAAATAGTTTATCTTTGAAATTGACAAAATATGCACTCTCATGGAAACTATTTTATTACTTGCCATTTTGGTTATCGTGATTATTCTTTTAACCAACATTAATTCAAAGTTTCAACAACTTCAAGATACTGTTTATCGCTTACACGAAAAAATCAATGAATTGAAGAACGATTTCAGTTCTAAATCGGTTCATGACATTTCAAAAGTTGCTACAGATATTCGCAAAGAATCGATTCCGGTTCCTAAGCCAGTTGTGGAAGAAAAATCAGACGAAAAGTCAATTGAAATTATTGAAAAAGTTGTAGAGAAAACACCTGAAATTATTCCTGTTGTAGAATCGGTTAAAGAAGAGATTAGAGAAGAAATAATTCCACAAGTAGAAAAAATTGAACCAGTTATTCCAAGAGAACCTGAAAAATCATGGTTTGAAACATTCAAAGAAAACAATCCCGATTTAGAAAAATTCATTGGAGAAAATCTAATCAATAAAATTGGAATTTTAATTTTGGTTTTAGGAATTAGTTTCTTTGTAAAATATGCTATCGATAAAGAATGGATTAACGAAACCGCTCGCGTAGGAATCGGAATTTTAGCAGGTTCATTGGTTATGGGTGTGGCTCATAAATTAAAGAAAAACTACCAAGCATTTAGTTCGGTTATGGTGGCGGGTGCCATTAGTATTTTCTATTTTACAATTGCAATTGCTTTTCATGATTATCATTTGTTTAGTCAAACGGTTGCTTTTGCAATTATGGTAGTAATTACCGCTTTTAGTACGTTTGTTTCGGTTGCTTATAACCGACAAGAATTAGCGGTTTTGTCTTTAATTGGTGGTTTTGCAGTTCCTTTTATGGTAAGTACTGGAGCTGGAAATTATGTAGTTTTGTTTACTTACATCGCTATTTTAAACATCGGTATTCTTGGAATTGCCTACTATAAAAAATGGAATTTAGTTACCATATTATCTTTCGTATTTACTAATCTACTTTTCTTTTCTTGGTATTTCAAAGAATTAAACGATGACAAATTACCACATCAAGGTGCTTTAGCTTTTGCAACTTTATATTATTTTATTTTCAGTGTGGTTGCCGTTTTAAACAACGTAAGACGAAAAGGAGAATTTTCTACTTTAGATTATTTCATGGTTGTGGCCAATACGTTTGTGTATTTTGGTTTAGGAATGGGGATTTTACATAATTGGGGAATCGAATTCAAAGGATTATTTACATTATCATTAGCCATTTACAATTTAATTTACGCTACTATTTTATTCAAGAAATTTGGATTGGATAAAAATGCCGTGTATTTGTTAATTGGTTTGGTATTAACGTTTGTAACATTAACGATTCCAATTCAATTCGAAGGTAATCAAATTACGTTATTCTGGGCTGCCGAAGCAGTTTTATTGTTTTGGTTGTCGCAAAAATCCAAAATCAGTTTGTTTAAATTGGGCGCAATGGTTGTACAGTTTTTGTCAATTATTAGTTTGATTATTGATTGGGATAAACAATATCGTTTTTCGAACAGCGAACTTTCTATTTTATTAAATCCAATATTCATCACCGGAATTGTAGTCGTAGCTTCATTAATTGCAACTTATTTCTTATTGAAAAAGGAAAACGAATCCACATCCATTTTTAAAATCGATTTTGATCCTGTTTTTTATCGTAACGGAATTACTTGGGTTGCTTTAATTCATGGCTATTTTGTTGGGATTTTTGAAATCATCCATCAATCGGGACAAAATTTAGAAAATTCATCATCTGAGTTGTCGTTATCGGTTGGGTATCATTTTATTTTTAGTACGGTATTTATTTACTTCGGATTAAAATCAAAAGAAGAATTGGTGCAAAAATTAGCAACAATTTTAGCTATGGTCAACATTGCTTTATATGTAGTTTGGTGGTACAACATTCCATCAAAAGAAGTACTTTGGAATATTACCAAAAACTGGAATTCGTCAATAGCGTTTAATTTCCATTACATTATTTTGGGTTGTTTAATTTATTATGTTACGATTTTAGCCAATCAAATTTTAAATAAAGCACATATCGCCTTTTTAAAATCTAAAATTGCTCTTTGGCTTTTGGTCTTTTGTGGAGTTTACATTTTGAGTAACGAATTAATTGTGCATAATTTATTTGAAGTAGAATCGGCAACGGTTTTACAACAAATCGATGAAGATTTTAAAGGTTCTGATTTACCAAAAGAAACGTTCCGAATGGACGAATACAATGTTCAAGGTAAATTGAATATCATAAAAGTACAAGTCATTAAAATTGGATATCCGATTTTGTGGGGAATTTTATCGTTTGCGTTGTTGATTTTCGGTATCAAAAAACAATGGAAACAATTGCGAATCATTGCACTTTCGTTATTAGGATTAACGATTGTAAAATTATTCGTTTATGATATCAATAATGTTTCTGAAACAGGTAAAATCATTGCATTTATATTGTTAGGAGTTTTGATTTTGATTATCTCGTTTGTGTATCAAAAAATCAAAAAATTAGTGGTAGATGAAACTCAAAATACTAGTTCAGATGAAGCAAGTAATTAGTTTAGTTATTCTTTTTTTAGTCCAATTCATAAATGCTCAAGAAGCTACAATTGGTGAAATTAATAACGTGAAAAAATCAGGTTTACAATTAGTTTTGCTTTCGCCTGAAGTTATTTCAGAAGCAGAAAACAACACCAATTTTATTAGAGTTGCCAATAAAAAATCAAGAGCAGAAGTTCCGTATGCGGTGTATTCGATTCCTGAAACTATTGAAAAGTCATTTGTTAGTTTCCCATTGGTTTCCAAAACTAAAAATGATTCTGTGACTTCTATTGTGGTTTCTAATGTGAAAGAACAGCAGTTGAACGAATTGTTTATTATGGTTTCTAATTCTTCGGTTTCAAAATTAGTCAATGTTTTTGGGAGTAATGATGGAAAAGAATGGTTTGGATTGGTTCAAAATCATTTACTAACTAATTTTGTGGATCCAAAATTGCAGCAAGTTGAAAAAGCGATTGTATTGCCATTAAACAATTACAAGTTTTTGAAATTGGATTTAAACAATAAAGTAAGTTTGCCAATTGAATGCAAGAATTTCGGAATTTATCAATCGAAAGTCAATTATGTAGCGCAACTAGAATTGAAAAATTTTAATCAAAAAATCATAGCAGATAATTCAAAAAAGAAATCTTTGATTCTAGTTTCCTTCGAAAAACCTCAGTTAATTTCAAGATTAGATTTCTATATTCGTTCCGATTTGTATTTTAGAACCGCTCGAATTTTAGTTAATCGTGAACGAAAAGTAAAAAACAAAATAGAAAAATATCAAGTAGAACTCTTCACTTTTGTATTGAATTCAAAAATGAAAACCAGTTTTGAATTTCCAGAAATTTTCGAAAATGAATTCATAATCGAAATCGATAATCAAGATAATCCGCCTTTAGAAATTGAAAAACTACAATTATTCCAAACGTCAAAATATATTTTAGCGAATCTTGAACAAGGTGAAAAGTATGAAATTGCGGTTTCTAATAAACTTGAAAAACCTAATTACGACATTGTTAATTTTCTTCCAAAAGAAAATGAAATGTTAGAAGTCGTTACTATTGAAAATTTCAAGCCAATTAAATCATTCTCTAAAGTAGAGCAAATCCAACTTTTCTGGCAAACCAAATGGTTTTTGTGGACAGCAATTATTGTAGCCGGATTAATAATTAGTTATTTTGCTTTAGGATTATTAAAAGAGGTAGAGAAGAAAGACTAATTTTCTTCTCTATTCACCATATCCATACTAAAAGCTGGTGTACAAATCGCCAAATATTCGCAAGGTTCATCAAATGGATTGGAATATTGAACGCGAGTATTTTTCTCAATTTTAATCGATTGACCTGTTTCTAAAACTATCGTTTCATCCTCAATGATAAATTGTTTTTTCCCTTTTATGATATACGTATATTCATCAAATTCAGGAGTTTGAAAAGGTTCACTCCATCCAGGAGGCGCAATCATGTGAGCAATCGAAATCGCTGAATTATTTGTAGTCGCCAATCCATGATGCTCTTCAATTAATTTGCCATCTGTAGTTGGGACTATGAATGGCGATTTTTGTATGAAATATTTTTTCATTATATTTTAATAAGGCTTTTTAAAATTTCTTCTATTTTTTCAATGTCGTCTTTATCAATATCGTTTAGCGGAAAATCAAGTTGTGTTTTGTTCTTTTTTAAAATGATTAATTTATCATTCTCTATTGAATAAGATGCTATTTCTTTAAAAACTATTGATTTGCTTTTCGAATTAATTTTTATGGTTCCACCTCTTTTGTTCCATAGAAAATAGTTTTTGTAAAAATAGGTTTTAAGCTGTGGAAATGTAGTTAAAACAGCCGAAAAACCAGCTAATCCAGAAAGTCTATGGTTTAGAAATCCAAATACAGCTATAAGCCCAATTATTAAGCAAACAATTCCTAGAATGACAATTAAAGAGTCTAGATTTTTTTTAAAACCTAATTCTGTAAACTTTATTTTGGTCATTATTTCTTAAACATCTTCATTAATAAACCAAATGCACCACGAATAAAAGTAGCACTTGTAACCACTTTAGTAACCGATTTTCCTATTACTTCAGCTGTGCTAGGCTCTTGTTTTGTTTTTCTTGTTGGTTTTACTTCCTCTTTTTCAACAGCAACTTCTTGTGCGGCTGCAATTTTTTTATTCAATAATTCGTAGGCACTTTCTCTGTCTACTTCTTCATTATACTTTTTAGCCAATTTCGATTTTGAAATATTTAAATCAATTTCACTATCTGTTAAAACATCCATCCTACTCATTGGTGCTCGCAACATGGTGGCTACTAATGGTGTTGGTGTTCCTTTTTCACTTAAAGCCGTAACAAAAGCTTCTCCAATTCCTAATGAAGTTAACACTTCGTCTGTTTTGTAAAATTCAGTTTCCGGATAATTTTCTGCTGTCATTTTAATCGCTTTTCTGTCATTTGCAGTAAAAGCTCTTAGAGCATGCTGAATTTTTAAACCTAATTGCGCTAAAACTCCTGTAGGGACATCCATTGGGTTTTGCGTAATGAAATACACTCCAATTCCTTTAGAACGGATTAATTTTACAATGGTTTCAATTTGATTTAGTAATGTTTTGCTGGCTTCATCAAAAATCAAATGCGCTTCATCTATAAAAATTACTAATTCTGGTCGTCCAGCATCACCTTGTTCTGGCATGGTGTTGTAAATTTCGGCTAATAAACTTAGCATGAAAGTCGAAAATAATTTTGGTTTGTCTTGAATATCGGTCAATCGCATGATGTTAACGTAGCCATTTCCGTTTTCGTCAATTCGCATTAAATCTTGAATATCGAATGATTTTTCACCAAAGAATAATGCAGCACCTTGTTGTTCAAGTTCAATAATTTTTCTTAAAATTGAACCTGTAGAACTGGTTGAAATTCTGCCATATTCGCCTTCAAATTCTGCTTTTCCGTCTTCTGTTGCGTATTGTAATACTTTTTTAAAGTCTTTTAAATCTAAAAGGGGTAAACTATTATCATCGCAATATTTAAAAATAATAGAAACAATTCCAGATTGAGTATCATTTAAATCTAAAATTCGGGAAAATAATACCGGTCCAAATTCAGAAACAGTTGCGCGTAATCGAACTCCATTTTGTTCTGAAATGGTCATTAATTCAACAGGAAATGATTTAGTTTCGTATGGAATGGTTATTTTTTGATGGCGTTCTGTAATAAACGATTTTTCTTCTCCAGGCATCGCAATTCCTGAGAAATCTCCCTTGATATCCATCATTAAAACCGGAATTCCATTTTGCGATAATTGTTCAGATAACACCTGAATAGTTTTGGTTTTTCCGGTTCCAGTTGCTCCTGCAATTAATCCATGACGGTTTAATGTTTTTAGAGGTATTTTAACATGCGTATTTGGAACGGCTTCACCATCTAAAATCCCACCACCTAATGTGATAAATTCTCCTTTACAAGTATATCCTTCGTTTATATGTTTGCTAAAATCTTCTGTCTTGCTCATTTTTATGTATTTTGAATTTCAAATGTAGTTAAAATCCGAAGAAATTTCAAGGACAATTTAAAGCCCTATTTTAAAATTCTAACTTCTTATTTCAAAATTCTAACTTCCAAGTTGTATCTTTGCCCACTATTTTAGTTTTAAGATGTTACAAAAAGAAACACAATTAGCGGTTGAAAAAGGCGAAATGTTGCCTTTAATGGAGGAGTTTTATACCATTCAAGGGGAAGGATATCATACAGGAACAGCTGCTTATTTTATACGAATTGGCGGTTGCGATGTAGGTTGTCATTGGTGTGATGTAAAAGAAAGTTGGAATGCGGAGTTACATCCGCCAACGAATACCGATTTAATTGTTGCCAATGCCAAAAAATACGCCGACACCGTTGTTGTTACTGGTGGAGAACCTTTAACTTGGGATATGACTTTATTGACTTCTAAGTTAAAAGAGCAAAATTTAAAAGTGCATATTGAAACTTCGGGAGCTTATGAAGTAACAGGAAGTTGGGATTGGTTTTGTTTGTCTCCAAAGAAAAATAAATTACCCGTTCAAAGTGCATATGATATTGCCAACGAATTAAAAGTAATTATCTACAACAAACACGATTTCATTTTTGCTGAAGAGCAAGCAGCAAAAGTAAATCCAAATGCTATTCTTTTTTTACAACCCGAATGGAGAAAAAAAGAAGAGATGACGCCTTTAATAGTTGATTATGTAATGAATAACCCGAAATGGAGAGTTTCGTTGCAAACACATAAATATTTGAATATTCCATAACGAAAATTTCAAATTCAATTTTTTTCGGAACACAGATTAAAGAAATTTTAAAAATTCATTTAATTTCTTTAATCTGTGTTTCTGTTTTTAAATCTCACTATTGATTGCTATGTAAAGTGAAACGCCTTTTCAGTATAAAGAAAATCATATGTGACTATGTGTTTCCAATTAAAGATGAGTAAGCTTCGCCAAGTAATCAAAATGCTCGCCTTCTAAAATCAATTCACATTTCAAACCATTTGCAATTGCGGCGTTTTGTAGAGTATTATAATCCAAATATAACCAATCAAAAGTATCTTCGGTTTCTCCTTTATATTGAATGGTGAACGTTAATTCGCCATAATACCCATTGGCTGGAACTTCGTAAGCGCCATCTTCGTCTTGGTCATACATATAAATCAAGTCCGAACTATCAATTAAAATTTGCCCGCCTTCTTTTAAAAGCGATTTCAATTTTTGTAAAAAGGTCGGGATGTGATTCATTTTTCCGAAAATTCCAGTTCCATTCATTAAAAGTAGAATGGTGTCGAATTTTTCAGAAGTATTTAAATCCAAAACATCCGAAATTTTACGATTTTTCAAACCTCTTAATTCACAAGCTTTAATTGCATTTTTCGAAATATCAATGGCGGTTACATCAAAACCTTTTTCTTGTAAATACAAAGCATGACTTCCCGCTCCGCAACCTACATCTAACACTTTTCCTTTTGCCAATTGCAATGCTTTTTGTTCCATTTTTGGCATCTCTTTAAAATCACGAAACAAATAGGCAACGCTCATTTCATCCGCTTCCGAAATAGAAGTTTCGGTGATTAAGTCTTCGGGAGAATTATTCGTTTGGTAATCTAAAATGGCTTTTCCGAAAAGGTCTTTCATGTTTTGGCTTTAATAATTTAAAAAATGTAAAAAACTTTTAAATTTATGAAGAATATATAATTTGTAACACTTTAATTAATTAAATTAATTTATTTGAAGTAATAAAAAAACAAATTACCTATACATTGACTCACAAATAATGATGTTATAATCAAATAATTAATTAAATTAAATCGAAATAAAATGATACTTTACAATTCTTATTTTAATTTATTTTTTCTCATTTTACCATTGTATAGTTTTTATAACTAGTGATATTTCAAACTCATTAATTTTTTTGTAATTTAAAATTCTAATAAAATTTTTGATAATGAAAAATCTATTACTTTATTTTGCTTTGTTTTTATCATTTTTAATAAATGCTCAAATAGGTATAAACACAACTGATCCTCAAGGTTCTTTAGAAATATCATCTTCAACAGATGGTTTATTGATTCCAAGAGTTGCTTTAACAGCTACAACCACTGTTACTGTTACCACTCCAACTGTTTCTGAACTTGTGTACAACACCGCTACAGTGGGTGATGTTACCCCTGGATTTTATTACCTGAGTACTGCTACTGGTCCATGGATTAGACTTGCAACAGGTGTTTCAGGTTGGTTAAAGACAGGAAATAACGATATTATTGATGGTACCAATTTCTTAGGAACAACAACAAATGTCGATCTTGCCTTTAGAAGAAATAATGTTGCAGCTGGTAAATTAGGAACAACCAACACGTCTTTTGGGCTCCAAGCACTAGCTAGTACAACTTCTAATAATGAAAATACGGCTTTTGGTTATCAGGCTTTATATTTAACTATTCCTGCTGCTAATACTGCTTTTGGTTATCGAGCAGCTGCTTCCAATGTTAATGGTTTAAGAAATGTTGCTTTTGGACATTCAGCCATGGCAAGTAATACTGCAAGTGACAATACCTCAATAGGTTTTCAAGCAATGTCAGCATTAAATACCCCCGCATCTGTATATAATGTTGCTGTAGGATTTCAAGCCATGCAAAATGCAACAACTGGTACAAATAATACCTTTATAGGAAAACAAACAGGTTTAAGAACCTCTGGTAATTTTAACGTTGCATTGGGCTCATCAGCGTTAGGATCTAATATTATTCATACTGGTAATGATAATACAATTATTGGAGCTTCAGCAGGTCTCACGCTAAGAGGGACTTCCAATAATAATGTTTTAATTGGAAGAGATGCTGGTAGCTTACTTATTACGGGCTCTAACAATATTTTAATTGGCCGAAATGCACAAGCAAGTACCACAACATCTAGTAATCAAATTGTGATAGGTGCAGGAACTACATCTATTGCATACGTAAATGCGCCTAGTTGGTCTTTCTCATCTGATAAAAGATTAAAAGATAATATTATAGATTCTCAATTAGGTCTAAATTTTTTAACAACAATACGACCAGTTTCTTACTATCGTATTGATGATGCAAATAAAAAAATGGAGTTTGGCTTTATAGCACAAGAATTAGAAATAGCCCTAAATAAATCAGGTATAAGTAATTCTGGTATTCTTTCAAAAACAGCTAACGGAATGTTTGCTGTGCGTTATAATGATTTTTTACCTATAACTATAAAGGCTGTTCAAGAACAGCAAGTGTTAATAGAAGAGCTTAAAAAAAATAATGAAGAGCTTAAGAAAATTAATGAATCTATTTTAAAACGTTTAGAAGCTTTAGAGAATAAATAAAGTTTTAATAAATTTAGCTTTTGTGAATATTTACCTAAATATATTAAGTCATTTAATTTTTTTAGCAAAAATTCAAAATCGTAACTTTGCAATTGAAAACTCATAAAATGCTAAAGCCAAATTTAAACGAACTCGGAAAACTTGCCAAAGATACACATATCGAAACCAAAAAGTATTTTGACAAGCTAAAAAAGAAAACACCTAAGAATTTGGATTATGTAATGCAAGATTTACACGATGCCGAATTCAAAAAAACGGATTGTTTGGAGTGTGCCAATTGTTGCAAAACAACTGGACCGTTGTTTACTTCGGCCGATATTGAACGAATTTCCAAAAGTTTGCGTCAAAAAACACAACAGTTTATCGACCAATATCTTCGCATTGATGAAGACCAAGATTATGTGTTGAAAAGTGTTCCGTGTACATTTTTAGATAGCGATAACAAATGTTTTATCTACGATGTTCGCCCAAAAGCCTGCCGTGAATTCCCACACACCGATAGAAAGAAATTCCAACAAATCTCAGATTTAACCTTGAAAAATGTAGCGATTTGTCCAGCGGCGTTTAATATTGTAGAGAAAATGAAGGAGAAGTTGCCGCTTTAAAAGTGGTCAGTGTTCAGTTGAAAGTGTTCAGTTTTCACAATCTTGTCATTCCGTTAGGAATCTCTTTCAGTGCTTTTATTCAATTTCAAAAATTCTTTTAAAATCAGTTAAAAGTTTATTTTTCTTTCGCCACATATAAAAACGACTAAAAATAATAAAACTAAACATCATTGGGTTTATTATTTGATATGCTTTTAAAGAAGCTGATTGTGTGTAAAGAATTAAATTAAATACGATAAGACCAAAGATTGGTATATATTTTAACCAATAATATCCAAATCCAATAGGCTTAACTTCATAATTTATTTCAGTTTGAGTTTCACTTTTTGGATTAATTTCTCCTGAAATGATATAGGGTGTTGGGAATAAAGTTGCATTTTCAGTAAGTTCAAATTTAGTTTTATCGAATGTTCCAAAAAAAGTTTTATCAGACTCCCCAGATATGGATGTGATAGCAAATGGAGTTCCTTTAATTTTTGGATTTCCAAGTTTTGTGTTTTTATATAAACGTTCTCTAAATTCTACGATGTTGATTTTTGAAATCATTTTACTTAAAAAAAAGTGATTATTGATTTGGTTTTGATATTTTCAAAAATTTAGTTTAATCTTGTTGAAATAACTTCTATGTTTAAATCATTTCCATTACAAGTAATTTTTGAAGTAACAGAAAAATCATTCGAAAGATAATTTGTCTTTTTAATTCCAATATTTTCAAGGTCTAAAAATTGAATATAGTCTTCTTTATTATAGATATAGGTTTTAATGATGTTAAAGTTTTTATCTTCTGAAAACCCTTTCAATTCGTATAAATAATTTTCGTTATTAGAAACAATTAATATGCTATAATAAAACTTGTTTTTGGTAAATGGTATATCGGTTTGAATAGTGTCTTTTGGATTAAACTCACAATTATAATTTTCGTAAAAAACAAATTCAGAAAACTTTTCTTTAGATTTTAATTTGTCTATCTCTATAATAATGTCTTTTCTGAATTCTAAAAGAAAATCAATATTAATCTTTAATTCTTCTTGTTTATAGATTTTAGAATCAGTTTTATTCAATTGACTAATTATTTGATTATTCCAATCATCAATAGAAATCGTTCTGTTTTCTTTTGAACAAGCCGAAAATACTAATAGAAGTAAAAGTAATAGTCTTTTCTCTTTCATCTTTTCTCTATTTTCTTCTATTCATAAATCAAATACTTCTTTCTCACTTCCTTAAACTGTTCCAAGCCTTCTTGCCACGTTTTTCTAATTTCTTTTTCGGTCATGCCGGCTTCAATTTGTTCGCGGAGTTTTTTGGTTCCGGCTAATTTGGTGAAGAAATCATTGAAGAAAACGGTTTTATCTGAGGTGTTTTCGTAAGCTTTCAATAACCACTTTAATTCTAAACGATTTACTTTTCTAATTTCGGTTAAATCTTCGCCAAAACATAATTTTCCATTATGAACAGGATCTTTAGCACCAAAATTCGGTTGCGGAGTAAAGCTAAAATCAAATTCGCTTTCTGGTAAAAAGGGCGAACCGTAAATTTGGAATTGTTTCTCAGTTCCGCGACCTAAACTTACATTCGTACCTTCAAAAAAGCACAAACTCGCATACAAATTAATCGATTGATCGTTCGGTAAGTTTGGCGAAGGCTTCACAGGCAAACTATATTTCATATCATGCGAATAGTTCAAACAAGGCGCTACTTTCAAATCGCACTGAAGTGCTTGTCCTGAGCTTGTCGAAGGATTTAACCATTTTTCACCATTAATCATTTTGGCATATTCGCCAATCGTCATTCCGTGTAAAACCGGAATTTCATGCATCCCAACAAAACTCTTATGTTCTTTTTCTAAAATTGGACCATCAATAATAGTTCCATTTGGATTTGGTCGGTCTAAAACTAAAAGCGAAATGTTATTTTCCGCGCAAGCTTCCATGACATAATGCAAAGAAGATATATAAGTGTAAAATCGCGCACCCACATCTTGCAAATCGAAAACTAAGATATCAATTCCTTCTAATTGTTCAGGTTTTGGCTTTTTGTTGTTTCCGTAAAGGGAAATAATTGGTAAATTTGTTTTAGTGTCTTTTCCGTCTATAATTAATTCGCCCGCATCAGCCGTTCCTCTAAAACCGTGTTCAGGCGCATAAATTTTCTGAAGATTGACGTTTTGTTCGATTAAAAAATCAACCAAATGTTTCTCTTTTGAAAGAATTCCAGTCTGATTCGTAACAATTCCAACGCGTTTGTCTTTCAATAAAGGCAAATAACTTTCAAAGTTTTCGGCACCAGTTTTAAAAGTGACATCTGTTGAAGTGGAGGTCAAAGTAATATTATCAGTTCTCGGTTTTATTTGCGGAATAGCCTTTTTGCTACTTCCACACGAAACGGAAAGGATTAGTAAACTAAATACTATTGTAAATCTATATATAGGGTATTTCATAACTATTTTTTAATCTGTGTAAATCTGTGTAATCTGAGGCAAAAACTTTATGTATATTTGCCTTAATAATAATTTTAAAACCTTGAATTTAGAATATTTCATAGCCAAAAGACTAATTACTGCTAAAAGTTATAAAAGTAGTATTTCTTCGCCAATTATAAAAATTGCGATTACGGCAATTGCCATCGGAATTATTATGATGATTATGGCGGTGTCAACGGGTGTTGGGCTTCAAAATAAAATTCGTGAGAAAGTTTCCGCTTTTAACGGACATATTATTATTTCTAATTTCGATGATAATCAATCGCAAGTCACTACCGAACCTATTTCTATCAATCAAAATTTTTATCCCAAATTCGAGAATGTAGAAGGAATCAGTCATGTGCAAGCCGTAGCAAGCAAAGCTGGAATCATTCGTACAGAAAAAGCGTTCGAAGGCATCATATATAAAGGTGTCGGAAAAGATTATAAGTTCACCAATTTAGAAGAATATTTGGTTGATGGTAAAATCCCAAATCTAAAATCCGAGTTAAATACCGAAGTTTTAATTTCGGAATACTTAGCCAAACGACTACAATTAAAGGTAGGCGATAAGTTTCTAACCTTTTTCATGAAAGAAAACGGAAAACTTCCAAATAAAAGAAACTTTCTAATCACTGGAATTTTTAACTCAGGTTTTCAAGAATTCGATGCTACTTATATAATAGGAGATATTCGACACGTGCAATTGATTAATAAATGGCAACCAACAGAAGTCGGAGCATTCGAGGTTTTCGTAGACGATTTCGTAAAAATCAAAGAGAAAGGAGAGGAAGTTTATAAAGAAATTCCGCCTACTTATAATAGTATCACCATCGAAGAAAAGTATTACAGCATTTTCGAATGGCTAAAATTGTTTGATTTTAACATCTTGGTTATTCTAATCGTAATGATTATCGTAGCCACCATCAATATGGTAGTCGCATTATTAGTCCTCATTTTAGAGCGCACCCAAATGATTGGAATTCTAAAAGCCATGGGCGCCAACAATTGGAATGTCCGAAAAATTTTCCTCTACAACGCATTTTACTTAATCGCTCGAGGTTTGTTTTGGGGGAATCTGATTGCTATTTCATTGTTATTAATTCAAAAGTTCTTCGGCCTAATCCAACTCAATCCTGAAAACTACTACGTAAACGAAGCACCAGTAAGTGTCAATTTACTTCACATAGTATTATTAAATATTGGAACTGTAGTCGTTTGTTTGTTGGTTTTACTAATTCCATCTTACATCATTACCAAAATTTCACCAGTAAAAGCAATACGTTTCGATTAATTTTTGGAAGCAGACATTCATTATTTCATAAGACTCTCAGTCCCGCTGTCCGTTATAATTTTTTTTACCTTGTCAAGTTGAGCGAAGTCGAAACAAGGTAAAAAAAGATTTCCACTTCCATCGGGGCTATTCAAGACGTTTGGTATTCCAGATGACTATCGCCACGACTCGTAAGGCGAGCAATACTTTGCCCTTGCCCTTGCTCTTGCCCTTGTTCTTTAATTCCTCAGTTAAGTCATAACCCCAACTCCAACAAGTGCAGCGTCCGACACTTCGGACCGACACTTCGGACTCTGTGTATCTCATTCAACACAATCCATATCAAAAAAACTCGGTGAATCTCTGTGTACAACTTCACACAACCCCAAATTTAAAACCACACCTATATATAATATAAACAATACATTTAAAGAATCCCCTTTTGTGTGCTTAGTACTTTCCTTGTGTCCTTAGTGGTTAAACTTTAAAAAAA
>NZ_WIBJ01000005.1 GCF_009495755.1 Flavobacterium sp. LMO8
CGTTACCTGCAAGCTGAAAAATGAGAATCCGAAACAACATACTAATAATAATGATTTTGCTTTTTTGCTCTTGCAATGAGAAAGCTGAAAAGCAAAAACCTGAACTGAATTCGGAACCAAGCATTGAAACTAAAACTGAATTAAAAAAGGAATCGGAATTAGAGGTTGACTACTCATTATCTGCTGAACTTTTTGCAAAAGACGTTTTGAAAGAAAATTATAGAGAACACTCTTTTGAGGCAACAGATTTGAATAAACCAAAACATACTGAAATTTTTGACAACGTTGGACTTAAAGATATAATTGCTTATTCAAATAAAAACTATCCGAAAAATAGTGAACCAAATTATTACGAGCATTTTATTCTTTTTGTCGCGAACTATCAGAGCGAATTGAATGCATTAAAAACTTTTGCTCTTATAGAAATGACTTCTAAAGAAAAACCAGCTGAATATTTATTGACTAATAAAAAATTTGTTCAGAGAATTAATGCACTTAAAATCGGAACAAAACCAGGCGGAATGATAATCCAAAAAGGAAATCAAATATTTAGTTTAGTAAAGACTTGTCGAGAAACACCTATAGGTGGAACTTGGAGTAATTATGAAAAGAAATTTATCAAATATTTGACAAAACAAGGAGACGAAGAATTTAAGGTTTTGAATTCTAATTGCGGAATGGATAAATATGAATTAAAAACAATACAAGCCAGCAGGTAACAATGTATAACCGCAATTACGGCGGATTCGACTACGTCCGAATCCACTCGGAATTGCTAAGGTCTGTGCCAAACCGAAAATAATCGCTAATTTAACCCGTAACTGACGGTTATACGAGACCGTTAGCAGCAAATGTAAAAGACGACAGGAGAATTCGAGAAATAGTTGAATAAAAAAAATGACAATGAAAAAAGAATATAAAACAGAAACCTTAGAAATGATATTAAAGAACTTAAGTTTATTTATTTTAATACTAATTAGTCTCTCTTTGCTGGCTTGTAACAAAGACGAGAACGGCATAGCCGACCCATCTTTAGAACTTAATGCTGGTTATAAATATGTCAAAATTCCAAAAAATGCGCAAGACAGTATTATGGTTGCAATATGGTATCCTACTCTTGATGAAGAAAATAATTATAACTATAATACGGCATCATCAGGTTTAATCGTAAAGGGAAAGGTTTCAAATAATGGTTCAGAAATAAATGAAAATCATCCTGCAATTATTTTTTCACACGGATTTTCTGGTGGTGGCATAGGCTCTGTTGAAATTTGCGAAGCACTTGCTCGTGCAGGATTTTATGTTTTTGCACCTGACCATAGCGATGCAGTTATGTCGGTGAGAATTCAAGGTCAATCAAACGGTACATTAGATGAAGCACTCGATTACCTAGACAACAATCCCTTCGGAAATGGAGAAAACTTTGGATATCGAGTTTCCGAATTGCAATCGGTTATTGATTTCGTTAATACTTCAAGTTTCAAAGTTGACAAATCTAAAATAATATTGGGCGGACACTCTATGGGTGGATGGACAGTAATGAAAGTTAGGAATGAAGGATTTAATCCAAAAGCAATGTTCTTTTTTTCAATGGGAGAATTAAACTGGCTTTACAATCAAAACAGATATTTTGAAGCAAGCACTTTTCAAAGTATTGACTTCCCGACTGCATATTTTTATGGTGGTGCAGAATATGGTCAGGTACTATCAGCAGGTTTAGGAAATGTTTATGCAGCCTATTGCTTTACTCATTCGCCAAGTCCAAGTTATGGTTTGCTAGTAAAACAAGGAAATCATTTTACATACAATTCACAAGCAGTTGCTCCTGGCTCATTTGGTAACAATGAACAAAATACTGCAATTAATTTCAGACTTATCAACTTTTTAAATAAGCACGTTAAAGGTCAAAACATAGTTATAACGAATGAACCAGAAGATGTAACAAAATGATATGTTGAAGTAAAATTATGCAAAATGACAAACAAAAGAAAAACATCAGCTGCTAACAGGCGTTTGGCAAAAAAGCGGGTTCAGTGGTTAATTGAGCATTCTACCTCGTATCAAGTTTTGTGCTGGGTTGACAGTTAAGTGCTTCGATATCCGCTTCTTCGCCAAGCGCCAAAACGTTGTAACTAATATTTTGAAAAAATGGAAATATCACAAGCAATTGATTTTTTAAATGATTTCAGAACAAAAACTGAAAACAGCAAGAATAAAAATAATTCAGAAAAATTCGTACGAGTTTTAGAGGAAATAAAATACAAGAACTTTAATGAATTACAAATTCAAAGAGTAAATTCAGAACTTAATATGATTTTTAAAAGCTTCGAAATTGAAAAGGAAAAAATCAATGTGAAAAATGAATTAAGCAAATTTTTGAGATTTTTGAAATCAGAGTTTTCAATTATTATTCCAAATTACAACTTATATATTGGAATGATGGTTGGAGTCTTAGCTTCAATACTATTTGGAATGTTAACTGCTTTAATTGGATGCTTAATTGGTGGTGCAATTGGATATTTTTTAGATAGAAAAGCCGAAAATGAAAACAGAAAACTAAAAACCGAACTGGATAACTTCTTTTGTTAATACTAGTTACAACAGCAGTTAAAAGTAATGGCTTAGGCCAGGGCATACTTCCGAATTTTCTCCGAAAATTCAAAAGTTTGCGTTATATTTGTTTTGGCTTGGTTTTGGCTCGTCGCCACTTCTTTTAGCTGCAACACGTTATAAGCCATATTATGAGAACGATACTTTACGACACATTTGAAACTAATCTTGGTGAAATTGAGCTATCGATAAAATCTGAATATGCCATACAAAATTCGGTGAAAGATAACTTAAAGGTTGAAACCGAAAATCATAAAATAGAAGTTTTAGTTATTGATTTAAATCAATTAGAATTACCAGAACAAATGAAAATCGAAAGCTCAAAAGTTTGGAGAATTTTTATTGAAAAAAAAACTGAAAAAACTGAAAAACTACATGTCATTTGTAAACTAACAAATATAAATCCAGAAAATACTTGGGGTTATGATAGTGGCGAAAATTTAGATGCAGTTGAAATAGAAAATGGGAAAGAACTAGTTCATATTGGTACCGAAGATGGAGAAGTTATGAAATGGCGAGCCGAAAATAATGATTGGTTTCCAATTAGACTAAAAAATGAAATAAGCATAGAAAAACCTATAACAAATTATATAGATTTTGGTTTTGAAAGCATAATACCAAATTTAGAAATTAATGAAAAATTGTATTTACATTTCTTAATAGCAACACGAAAGAAAGCTGAAAAGAATGATAATGAAAATATATCAACATGGATCGCAGTTGACAATAGTAAAAAAGAATTAGACGAACTAAATAGAAAATACGGCTTATAACAGCAGTTAAAAGTAATGGCTAAGGCAAGGGCATACTTCCGAATTTTCTCCGAAAATTCAAAAGTTTGCGTTATATTTGTTTTGGCTTGGTCTTGGCTCGTCGCCACTTCTTTTAGCTGCAAACCGTTGGCTGTAATTTGAGAAAAATCGTAAATGGCAAGAATATATGGAACAATAGAATCGTTGAAATCCTTAAAATCCGAACTAGAGGACAAAGGAATTTCTAGATTTAGTTCTGTAAAAGAGATTAAGACTTTTTTGTCAAATTACAATTCAGAAAAACAAAAAATCCTAAACGACATATCGTACGAGTTAGAAAGAGAGTATTCGGAAACGTGTGCTCAACTGGAACGGAGAATTCAGGAAAAAAAGGAAATAATCAATTTAGAGAGTGAAAAAATAAACAATAAAATTGCTGATTTACAAACTAAAATTGATTCAATTAAGAACAACAAAGAAAAAAGTTTGTTTAGAAAACTAAGCTCGAGTATAAGATTGCATGTTCTTAAGAATAAATTAAAACATTATCTAAAAAATAAACCTGAACTGATAAGTTCATTCATAAAACAATTATCTAAAAAAATTGAAAATGATGAACTTTTTCTAAAAAAATACGAAACAGAAAAACAACAATTAATTGAAAAAAGAGCAAAGCCTAAAACTGAAAAAATAGAATATACACGCAATGTTTTAGAAAATTCAAAAAATTTAATTTCAGGAGCAATTGGTGAAAATTTAGTTGTTAAAGAAATAATGAAACTTTCAGATGACTACGTTTTGATTAATGATTTTAATTTAAGCTTTTCTCGACCACTTTTTTACAGAAAGCATAATCAGAGAATCTATTCCATACAAATTGACCATCTTTTGATTTCAAAAGCTGGTATTTTCATAATTGAAACAAAAAACTGGAGTAAATCATCTATAAATTCAATTAGCTTAAGGTCACCAATTGAACAAATTGAAAGGTCTAATTTTGCCCTATATATATACATTTCGGAAAATATAACATTAAATGAACATCATTGGGGAGAACAAAAAATTCCAATTCGAAATCTTATTGTTATGACTCGAAATAAACCAAAAGCTGAATTTAAGTATGTAAATATTAAGCTACTGAATGAACTGAATGATTATATAAAATATTTTGAACCTGTTTTAACCGATAAGCAACTGAATAGAATAGTAAACAATTTGATTTAAAAAACTACAGCCAACAATGGCTATAAGTAATTGCTTGTTCTCGCCTACTTCTGAAAATCCTTGCGGATTTTCAGTTTGGTGTGTACTTGCAAAGTTAACTGCTAACCCACGCAACTACTCATAGCCGAAACCGTTAGCATAAATAGCTCCCTCACTCAAAACTTGAACTGAAATCAGAAAAGGAATTTAATAAATGAAAAAAACTCTAATCACTATATCCAAAATCATATTAGGAATTTTATCAATAATTCTTCCGTTTATTATAATTGTATACATTTTAACTAATTTCATACGAATATATAATTACGACCAATTAAAATGGATTGCTTTATTAATCTGTACATTAGGGTTTTACATTTCTGGTTTAATAAATAGAAAAACATCGTTAAAACTTATTCCTTTCCTTTATATATCACTTCTCATATTTATCCCTATGAGATGCTTTTATTTTCCACTAATTTATTTTCTCATCTTGTTTGCAACAATAAGTTTATTACTAACAAGAAAAGAGTTTAATAAAAAAGTCAAATTGGCTTCAATTATAATAATGAGTGGACTATTTATATATTTTCTTTTTTCACAACCATTAATAATACAACAAGGAAAAGTAAAAAAAATAGACCAATATGGAGAATTAATAAATGGAAAGACAATTTGGAATTTTACTAAAAAGAGGAGCAACTTGTTACCAGAATCAATATTTTTAGATTCAGAATCTAAACCATTTGATTTAGAAACTTTAAAAAACAAAACATTATACATTTCTTTTTGGGCTACTTGGTGCGGACCTTGTCGTGCGGAAAAACCAGAACTTGAAAAATTAAAAGCACACTTTAAGAATAATTCAGACATCGTATTTATTGATATTTCTGTTAATGAAATCGAAGAAGATTGGAAAAAATACATTGAACATAATAAGCCTTCAGGTATTCAACTAATTTCAAAAGATTACGCAAAAACAAGGAATTTATTCAACTTATCTGGAATTCCTGCACATCTTGTGGTTAACAAAAAAGGAGAATTTGGAAATGCAAGAGCTATTGAAAGTGCATATTCTTTATTGTCAGATTCTATTCACCTTAATAAATTCATAAATAGAAAATTACCAAAAAAGACAAATTCATTTAACATTGAAAATTATAGAAGGGTAAAGTATGTAGAATTAGATTCTACAAATACAGTTTATTATGCAACTAATGAGAAAAATAGATTATTAGCAACTCAACTAAATGATTATGTTGATACTATGAGAAAAGAACAGAAACCTAAATTCATAAATCTATTAATTAAAAAACATCCTATGCAAGATAAAGATTCAATTATTTATAAAGTTATTTTTGACAGAAGTGATGTTGAAATTATAAAAGAGAATCAAACAAGTGAATAGAAATTTTGAATATTTCACTACTTATGCTAACACCGTATATAATTTATTGCTAGCTTCTCGCCTACTTACGAAAGTCCTCGCGGTCTTTCTTGGTCGGTAATTATTCACTAAATTAGTTACCTAAACCAAGCAACAAACCATATACAAACACGTTATAGCGCATAAACTTCGCAGACGCGAATCAGCTTTCCGAAAAAATTTAATGAAATTCTAAACTTAGAATATTACGACAAGAAAAATGGCATTTTGAAAATACTTTGCGGAATTTCTATCGCCGAATTGTTAGTTTACATCGCGAATTTTTCGGCTAACGAAAGCGCCAGCGTTTGGAAAGTTTAATGAATTTGAAAAGCGAAACGTAAATGTTTGCTTCTACTCTATTCCGAAAAGAAAATATTGCGGAAAATCAAATCTGAAAAGAAAATACTTTGTCGTGAAAATACTTTGCGAAACGTTATTTGCATTTCTTTCGTAAGTTTACGCACCATAACAGCAGTTACACTCAATGGCTTGGTCTGTTTTTGCTTGGAAAATCCTTCGGATTTTCCAAAGTTTGTCTATATTTGTAATGGCTCGCTTATCAGTTAACGCCACTGAAGTGTAGCTACAAAACGTTGGGTGCAAGTATAACACGAAACCGCAGAAAATGACATTTAGATACGCAAGACATACAACTGACTTAAATAAAATTGAAAAATTCTATACCGAAATCGTTGGACTTGAAAAATTAGGTGGTTTTGAAAATCACAACAATTATGACGGACTTTTTTTGGGTTACAATAATTCAAATTGGCATTTAGAATTTACGACTTCTACAGAACAACCAAAAAGTAAATTTGACGAAGACGATTTACTTGTTTTTTATGTTAACTCTGAGGTTGAATTTAAAAGTGTAAAAAAAGTAATTAACCAAAATAATATAAATCTTGAAATTCCAAAAAATCCTTATTGGGCAGAAAACGGAATTATGATTTCTGACCCAGACAATTTTAAAATAATTTTTTCTGTAAGACATCAAAATTTCAGTTCTACAGACAATTTAACAACATTAATTACAGAGAAAGGAATTAAAAATTGGAGCGAATTAATTGACTTTACGCAAAAGTTACCATATGGAAGAAATGAAAATCGGGAAGACTATTCACTTGTTATTAAAGAAAACAAAGGAACTTGTAGCTCTAAGCATTCATTCTTAAAAAAGGTTGCTGACTTAAATAATTTTGACAATGTAAAACTAATTTTGGGAATGTATCGAATGAACAATATGAATACCCCGAAAATTGAAGACACCATCTTAAAAAGTGGTTTAGAATACATTCCAGAGGCACATTGTTATTTAAAGTTGAATAACCAACGAATTGACATAACGAATTCCAATTCTAACATTCAAAACTTAATTTGTGACATTATAGAAGAAATCGAAATTGAACCAGAACAAGTGAACACTTTTAAAGTCGATTATCACAAAAAATACTTACAAAATTGGATTAAGGAAAACGAAATAAAATTGAGTTTTGAAAAAATTTGGGAAATAAGAGAGCAATGTATAAAGAAACTGGAACAATAATACCTGCACCCAACAGCCGTTTTGCAAAAGCGGGGGTTTCGTGCTTCTATGACAGTGAAGTGCTAAATTCAAGCTTTGTGCAACTAATGAAGTTTAGTGCTGAAAATCCCCGCCTTCGCAAAGCGGCAAAACGTTGTATACAATATATTTTCCGAACTTACGCTGAAAGCTTCTCTCCTATTTTTTCTGAATAATTATTACCGAAAATCTTGCGTGAAAATTTAAAACCGAACCGAACTTTGTCGATAAATTTTGTGTTGAAATTACGTTTTCGGGAAAATTCGCTGTGAAACTAAAACCTGAAACTAAACGTTGTGTGAAAATATGCTTTGCGTGACAATCCAAACTTTGTGGATAAACGTTGCGTTGAGTTTTTAAGTTCCGAAAATATTATACTGTATACAACAGCGGTTTAAAAATATGGCTGGTTTTGGATTTTCCTGCGGAAAATCCGCTGTTGAATGGAATGTTTTGTTATATTTGTAATGGCTTGGTGTTGAATTTACGCCACAATTTTTAAGC
>NZ_WIBJ01000006.1 GCF_009495755.1 Flavobacterium sp. LMO8
CCCTCCCCAAAGGAGAGGGTGACAAAAGGAAAAATTATTTCATTAGTTTGTTTGGTTAAAACAATTTAGTAACCCTGGAGTGGGCTGAACGAAGTACTAAGTATGAAATACAAAGTGCGAAGCTTAAAAGTGTTGAAAAACCGCCTTACTGCAAAAAACATTTAAAATTATGCCAAGAGCAACAAATTCAGTAGCTACAAAAGCTAGAAAAAAAAGAGTATTAAAACAAGCCAAAGGTTTCTTTGGAAGACGTAAAAACGTTTGGACTGTAGCTAAAAACGCGGTAGAAAAAGCAATGTGCTATGCTTACCGTGATAGAAAACAAAACAAAAGAAATTTCCGTGCTTTATGGATTACGCGTATCAATGCTGGTGCACGTTTACATGGTATGAGTTATTCTCAATTTATGGGGAAAGCAAAAGCTAACAATATCGAATTGAACCGTAAAGTTCTTGCTGATTTAGCTATGAATCACCCAGCTGCTTTCACAGCTATCGTTAACAAAATTAAATAATTACGTCTAACTCAGTTTATCTTACTTATATATTAAACCCCGATGAAAATCGGGGTTTTTTATTTTTAGATACGGAATATAAATCCGCGGTATCGAGTCTATTAAGCTTATGATAAGAAAGATTTTGTTAACATTTCAAAAGCTTCATTATCACATAACTTTTTCATTCTTTCGATTGAAGATTTCCTGTATTGCTCAGAAGTTAAATTTTGAGAAATTATAGTTATGTCTTGTTTAAAATTCATTATTTCAAACCAATCTGAATTTTTATCAAAAAGTTCTCGTTCAGTTTTTAAAGCTATTCTAGCCAAACGATCTTCATCACCAGAATATTTTTCGTAAACTTTTAATTTCTCAATCGTAATCATTTATACATTTTTAATTTTGCTAACAACATAGTTTTATTGAAATTTGATTTTGATTGTGGGCCCGGAATGCAATTCATCAATATCGGGTTATCGGGATTTTCGATAACACTTATTTTTGAAGAGCTGTGTAATCAAGATAACTAATGAATAACCAAATAGAAGAATAAAAAATATTGAAACTACTGAAAGGAGCTTATTATTTTTATAAAAAAGTTCACCGACCCAACTGTATCGCCCAGTACCAGGTTTCCTCAATGATAATTCATTGGAATTTAAATATAAATATGTAAAAAAAACAAGCATTATGATTCCGAAAATGATCAACAGAATATTTTTTTTATAATTATATTTTGGTTTTATATTAGACATTTTGTTGTTATAAAATTTCTGGTAATTATTAAATATCATCAAATATAAACATCTTTTATAAATTATACCTTATTAACCTTCCCCAGAATTCAATACCTTTACACTTTAAAAACAATACCTTGAATACAACCAAAACCATAACCGGCTTTCATCCGAAAAACAAACACCACGGCAAATACGATTTCAAAACTTTAATTGCAGCGAATCCTGATTTAGCACCATTTGTTACGGTAAATGAATTTGGCACCGAAACGATTGATTTTGCGAATCCTGATGCGGTGAAAATGTTGAACAAAGCGTTGTTGTTGCATTTTTATGGTTTAAAAAATTGGGATATTCCAAAAGGATTTCTTTGTCCGCCTATTCCAGGACGAGCAGAATACATTCACCAAGTTGCCGATATTTTAGAAGATACTTACGGAACGATTCAAACCAAGCATAAAATTCGCATTTTAGATGTCGGAATTGGTGCGAATTGTATTTATCCGATAATAGGTGTTTCGGAATACGATTGGCGCTTTGTGGGTAGCGAAATTGACAAACAAGCTTTTGAAGCGGCTCAAGAAAATATTAATTCGAATCAAAAATTAAAAGAAAACGTTGCGTTGCGATTGCAAACATCTAAACGAAACATTTTCAAGAATATCATTCTTCCAGAAGATAAATTTGACATGACGATTTGTAATCCGCCTTTTCACAGTTCTAAAGAAGAAGCAAATAAAGGCACGATTCGTAAAAATAAAAACTTAGGCATTGAAGATTCTAAAAAACCAACCTTAAACTTTGGTGGCGTAAATAATGAATTATGGTGCGAAGGTGGCGAACTAACGTTCATCAGCAATATGATTTATGAAAGTGTGCATTTTAAAGCGCAATGCAAATGGTTTTCCTCGTTAGTTTCTAAAAAAGATAATTTAAAACCGTTGCTTTCGCATCTTAAAAAAGTAAAAGCAACCTACCAAATTACAGAAATGAAACACGGAAACAAAGTGAGTAGAATTTTGTTTTGGACGTTTAAGGAAGAGAAGAAAGAGTAAAGAGCAAAGAAATAAGAGAATAGAAAACCCGAAAGTGCTGCTTTCGGGTTTTGTGTTTATGTACTGAAAAGAATGTTATTACTCAAAAACTTCCTCATTTTCCCCATCAAAGCTGGCAAAAACCATACTTGGATGCGAATCTTGATGAAAGATGTTTCCTTGTTTATCAATTCCGATAGCACCTGCAAAACCATCATAAGGTTTTAATTCGGCAAAGGTTTTTTCGAAGGCTTTTTCTATTGCAAATCCGTCGGTAACTCGGGTTACAATTTTTGCTGCTGTGGCGTTACTTACAATGTCCTCGCCTACTCCTGTTAAGCTTACTCCACAAAATTCATTAGCATAATTTCCTGCTACGGTTGCCGAATCTGAGATTCTTCCTGGAATTTCAAATCCTTTTCCACCCGTTGAAGTCGCTACTGCAATTTTTCCGTTATTGTCTAAAGCTACACAACCTACAGTTCCCGTTCCTAATGAGTCTAATTTGGCTTCATATTCGGCTCTTCTTTGTGGAATTTCAGTTGAAAAAGGTTCAAATCCGTGTTTTCTGGCAAAATTTGTGGCACCGCTTCCACCTAAAATTCGGTCATCAACTTGCATTAAAACTTGTGCGACTTGGATTGGGTTTTTTACTTCTTCAATATTGATAACACCACTCATTTTCTGCGATTCGCCATCCATTAAAGAAGCACTCATTCTGATTTTTCCATCTGATTGAATTTGTGACCCAATTCCAGCATTAAACAATTCATCGTCTTCCAACTGAGAAACCGCATACACCACTGTTTCTAATGCCGAATGATTTTGTAAATAGGCATACGAATCTTTCACTATGCGTAAAAGGGCTTGTTGTTTTGCGATTTTTGTTTCTAAACTGGTTGATGATTCTGAGAAAAATCCGCCGTGGATAATTATTTTCATGTTTTTGGGTGAAGGGTGAAAGGTTTTGGGTGAAAGGTTTTGGGTGAAGGGTTATGAAACCTTTTACCTAAAACCCATTACCTTTTACCTAATTAAACGTGTTGTGATGAATGAATCGTCATTTTATGAGTATCTAAATTAAATCTATCATACTGACTCATTACATGTGTAACTAAATGATTGATTGAGATGGGTTGACCTAATTCTACTTGTGTTAAATTGGTGTCTTTTACTTCTCTTCCATCAACCAAAATAACTAAACCAGAACCAATAGCTTCCATTTGACGACCATTTGTAATTAACAAACCTGTATCTTCACCAAGTCCAACTCCTAGTACTTTTGGATTACCAACAACTGCTTGAAATAAACGTCCAATTCTTCCTCTTTTTACAAAATGAGTATCAATTACAACATCATCAATTAAACCTAAACCAGAAGTTATTTTTACTTCACCTTTAAGTAGAGCTTCAGAACTACTGCCTTGATAAATCATGTTATTTGAAGCTGCTGCAGCACCTGCAGATGTTCCTGCGTAGATAAAATCAGAATTTCTATATTTATCAATTAGAATTTCATCAAATGGTGTTCCTCCTAAAATTGAAGTTAATCGTAACTGATCTCCACCCGTAAACATAACAACATCAGCTGCCTTTAGACGTTCTAAAATTTCAGGATCACTAGCTTGTTCTCTTTTTTCAATATAAAGAACATCTGTATTATTTGCTCCTAAATAGCTAAATGCTTTTATATACTCAGGACCAATTTCTCTAGGAATTACAGAAGCAGTAGTTATGACCTCAATACGAGATTCCTCTTTATTTTTTGATTCTTTAATGATTCTTTTTAAGATTCCTGTTTCGAAAAAATTCAAATTCTTTGCAGCATCTTTATCCAAATTGGTTTCTGTAAAACTTCCTTTATCTACAGCACCACCAATAATTATTAATTTTCCTTGTATTTCCATGGCGTAAAAATAACTATTTCTTAATACTACACAAATCAAATTGAGATAAAGAAATGAAACTTTTTAATGATTTTTCAAGAAAGGGTAAAGATCATCTATAAATGCTTATCAAATAAAAACCAAAGTACAACAAAAGCTAAAATTTGATAATTTTACTTAAAAAACATCACACTGTAATATTATTTTTCTATTTTTAACAAAATCATTATCCATTTAAAATACAACTTTCAATTTTTATGAAAATATTAAAAATACAAGCACTTAGAGGTCCTAACATTTGGAGCGTTCAAAGAAAAAAATTAATTCAAATGCGATTAGATTTGGAAGAAATGGAACAATTTCCTACCAATAAAATCGAAGGATTTAGAGAGCGAATCGAAGCTATGTTCCCAACTATGATTGAACATCGCTGTTCAGAAGGTTGCAGAGGCGGTTTCTTTTCACGTGTTGAAAGAGGTACATGGATGGGACATGTAATTGAGCATATTGCCCTAGAAATTCAAACCTTAGCCGGAATGGAAACAGGTTTTGGAAGAACCAGAGAAACTAAAACTCCTGGTGTTTATAATGTAGTTTTTAGCTATACCGAAGAAAACGTAGGCTTATTTGCAGCTGAAAGCGCTGTCTCAATTGCCGAATCTTTAATTGCAGGAACTGAATATGATTTAGAAGCTGATATTCAGAAAATGCGTGAAATTAGAGAACGTGTTCGTCTTGGTCCTTCAACTGGAAGTATTGTAGAAGAAGCTGTTGCAAGAGATATTCCTTGGATTCGTTTAGGAACCAATTCACTAGTACAATTAGGTTACGGTGTTAATCAAATGCGCTTTCAGGCGACCATTACATGTAAAACAAGTAATATTGCTGTAGATATTGCTTGTAATAAGGAAGAAACTAAGCGAATGTTAGAATTGGCTTCGATTCCTGTGGCAAGTGGCGGTATTTGTGTTGATGAAGAAGATTTAGAAAATGTAATTAAGAAAATTGGTTACCCAATTGTAATCAAACCTTTAGATGGAAATCACGGAAAAGGCGCTTCCATCAATGTAAAAAAATGGGAAGATGCCGTTGCAGGATTAGCTTACGCGAAGAATTACAGCAGAAGAGTTATTGTAGAAAAGTTCATTACAGGTTTTGATTTCCGTGTTTTGATTATTGATAACAAATTGGTAGCTGCTGCTAAAAGAGAGCCAGCGCATGTAAAAGGAGATGGAACACATACGATTCAACAATTAATAGAAGAAACTAATAAAGATCCAAGACGTGGTTATGGACACGAAAATGTACTTACACAAATTGACGTTGATAGAGACACAACTGATTTATTAGAAAAATTAGGCTATACTTTAGAAACGGTTCCAAGAAAAGACGAAGTTGTTTATTTAAAATCAACTGCTAATTTAAGTACTGGTGGAACTTCAGTAGATGTTACCGATATGATGCATCCAGAAAATATATTCCTTTGTGAACGAATTTCTCGTGTGATTGGACTAGATGTTTGCGGTGTGGATATTATGGCAGAAAACTTAACACAACCTCTAAAAGAAAACGGTGGTTGTATTTTAGAAGTGAATGCAGCTCCTGGATTTAGAATGCACTTAGCTCCTTCCGAAGGTTTACCAAGAAACGTGGCTGCTCCAGTAATTGATATGTTGTATCCTCCAGGAAAACCAAGTCGTATTCCAATTATTGCAGTAACCGGTACTAATGGAAAAACCACCACTACTAGATTAATTGCACATATTGTAAAAAATAATGGATTCAAAGTTGGTTTTACTACCTCAGACGGAATTTATGTGCAAAATCACATGATGGAAAAAGGTGATACTACTGGACCGATTTCGGCAGAATACATTTTGAAAGATCCAACAGTGGAATTTGCTGTTTTAGAAACGGCTCGCGGTGGAATTTTAAGAGCCGGTTTAGGTTTTAGTCGTTGTGATATTGGTATAATCACTAACATTCAAGAAGATCATTTAGGATTGAATGATATTGATACTTTAGACGATTTGGCAAGAGTAAAAGCTACTGTAGTTAAAAGTATCAAGAAAGATGGCTGGGCTATTTTAAATGCTGAAGACGAATATTGCATGAAAATTGCAAAAGATTTAAGTTGCAATATTGCTTATTTTAGTATGGATGAAAATTCAGCTGTTGCTAAACAATTAGCAAAAGAAGGCAAAATTGTTGCAGTTTATGAAAATGGTTTCATCACTATTAAAAAAGGCGAATGGAAAATTAGAGTAGAAAGAGCTACTCACGTTCCGTTGACGTTAGGTGGAAAAGCAAAATTCATGATTGCAAATGTTTTAGCAGCTACTTTAGCTGCATATTTGCAAGGATTCAAAACTGAAGACATTAGCTTATCATTACAAACATTTATTCCAAGTGCAGCTCAAACGCCAGGAAGAATGAATATTTTCGAATTCAAAAAATTCAAAGTATTGATTGATTTTGCTCACAATCCTGCTGGTTATCGCGGTGTGGAAGAATATTTATCTTCTGTAGAAGCCACTAAAAAAATTGGAATTATCGCTGGTGTTGGTGACAGAAGAGATGAAGACATTAAAGAATGTGCTACTATTGCCGCTCGAATGTTTGATCATATTATCATTCGCCAAGAAAAACACTTACGTGGTAGAACCGAAGAAGAAATAAACAATCTTATTTTAGAAGGAATTGCTGCAAGCGGAAAAACTGTAACACACGAAGTTATAAGTAAAGAAGTAGAAGCATTGAAACATGCTATGAATAGTGCAGAAGATGGAAGTTTCATTACCGCTTTAAGTGATGTTATTACAAATGCAATTGAGGTTGTTCAGGAATATTTAGATAAAGAAAACGAAGAAGCTTAATAAAAGTTAATTCTAAAATATAAATCCCAAATTCCGTAATGGTCTTTGGGATTTTTTATATTTTTATATCATTAAAATAACAACATGCAAAACTTACAAAACTTAATTAGCCAGTTAGAATCTAAAATCTCACAATGTGAAACTACAAATCTTGCGGTTTCTGGTGGAAGTGTAGGTTGGCATATTGAACACAGTCTAAAAACGATTGATCAAATTGTTACAGCTTGTAAAAATTCGAATCCTTCAGATTATCAATGGCATTTTAATTTTAAGCGCTTTTTGATCATGTCAATTGCTAAAAAAATCCCAAGAGGAAAGGCAAGAGCACCAAAAATTGTTAGACCAGAAGGCGATATTTCTACTGAATCATTGACTTTGAGTTTAGAAAAAGTGAAGGAGAATTTAAAGAATTGGGGAAATTTGGACAAAAATGCTAATTTTCCGCATCCGTTTTTTGGAATATTAAACAAGAAAGAAACTGAGAAATTTTTATTACTTCACACGAAGCATCATTTGATGATTGTTAATGATATTTTGAAATCATAACTTTATAATACAAAGAATGTTTAGTACCAAAACAATCAATACTAATAAAACTAAAAATTTATTATTATATGTCTTCAAACTATTCAAATCATTAATTTTTAAGAACTTAAATTTAAACAACAGTAAAGCAAGATTTCCAAAAATGGTGTGAAATGCGATACTTTGTATACGAAAAATGAAAAAACTTATTTTTTATATTATTTTTAGTACAAAATTAAGTTTTCAATTTCTTCTTTCTAGCTGCAGGAAACAATACATTGTTTAATATCAAACGATAACCTGGCGAATTTGGATGTAAATCTAAAACTGTAGGAGCATCTCCTACTCTATGTTGGTAATCTTCTGGGTCGTGACCTCCATAAAAAGTAAACATTCCTTTTCCTTTGGTTCCGTGAATGTATCGTGCTTCTCCGTTGATTTTGCATTCGCCCATTACCAAAACATTAGATTTGATTTTCTCAGCATCAAAAGCAGTAGTTTGTCCCATAAAACCTTTAACTAATTGTGTATGATTTTGACACAACATCGTAGGAATTGGATCCCATTTTGCGGAATATTCCATTAAAGTAAAGTAGTCTTTATCCATAGAAAAAGCTCCTTTCCCGTGTTCTTCGGTGGTATCGATATCTGAAAACTCATAAACCATTGGATTACGAACTAACGTATAATCCTTAAAAGCAAAAGTACTTGTGTAATCTATACGGGATTGATAATTGGCTTCTGAATCATCTCCGTCAAACATCGGTTCGCAAATATCAACTCCTTCTGCCGAAAGCGCAATATCAAAGCTATCAGTAGCCGAACACATCGCAAACATAAATCCGCCACCAATAACAAAATCTCTGATTTTTTTAGCTACCGCTAATTTCTCTTCCGAAACTTTAGTATAACCTAACTTTTTAGCCAAAGCTTCTGCTTCTGCTTTTTGTTGGATGTACCACGGCGTACTTCTATAATTTCCAAAAAACTTTCCGTATTGACCCGTAAAATCTTCGTGATGCAAGTGCAACCAATCGTATAACAATAATTGATCTGACAAAACTTCTTCATCGTAAATTTCGGTAAACGGAATTTCGGCATACGTTAAAACCATGGTTACAGCATCATCCCATGGTTGCTTTCCTTTTGGAGTATAAACCGCAATTTTTGGCGCTTTTTCTAATACAACTGTTTCCATATTTTGTGATGGCGAACTAATTTCTTCTAAAATAGTATTAGTTGCCGCATCCGATAATACTTCAAAAGTTACGCCTCGAATTTGACATTCTTTTCTAATTTCTGGAGCATCAGGTAATAGAAAAGAACCACCACGATAATTTAACAACCAACTTACTTTGTAACTTTTATCTAAAGCCCAATAGGTAATTCCGTAGGCTTTTAAATGATTTTGTTGTCCTTCAGCTTCCATTGGTAATAACACAAAGGAGGCTTTGCTCGAAAAAGAGCTAAGAAAAAACAATATAATATATAAGCTGATCGCTTTAGATTTCATGGTTTGCTATTATAATTGGACTAATTTATAACATTTCTAACAAATATTATTTATTGAAATGTTAAAGTCGCACCCCCGTAAAAATACCTGGTTACCCCCGTAAAAATACCTGGTTTGAAAATCAGGTATTTCTACTCTTACACAGGAATATTTTTTGCTTTAGTTTTGACACATATCAAAATAAAAAAAGATGAACACGAACAGTCGAAATTTATCGTTAATAAACTCGAAAGAAATGAAATTATTAAAAAAAATTGGATATATAGTATTAGCAATAACTATCCTTGTGTATTTTGTTTTAGTTTTTCAATTCTGCAGAAATTACTAATTTCTTTCGAATTTTCAATTATTAAGACTCAATATCATTATTAGAGTCTTCTTCTTCTAAGTTGATAACTTTATTTTGTATGGCAAATATGACTAATCCTGCCATATTTTTTGAGTTGGTCTTTAACAAAAGGTTATTTCTATGACCATCAACTGTTCGAGTACTTAAACTCAACATCTCTCCAATTTCAACTGAACTGTATTGTTTACAAATTAATTCCAAAACTTCCTTTTCTCTTTCGGTTAAGAAATCCTCATCTAAAACAGTTCTTGAAGTTGCATTTGAAATCATGTTTTGATGAATTACTTCCATCACGATTTCATTATAATAAAATCCTTTTTGAGCCACTTCGTTAACAGTTTTAATCATATCAACCGGCGAAGCGTTTTTAACTAAATACGATGCTGCGCCCACGTTAATCATATTAGCAATAAACGATTTAGTATTATAACTAGTTAAGGCAATAATTCGAATTGCTGGAAAATCTTTGTGAATTAACTTAGTTGCTTCCACTCCGTTTAATAATGGCATTTTTAAATCCATCATTATAATATCGGGAAGTTCGGTAGTAGTTTTTAAATGTTCCACTAATTCACCTCCGTTTGAAGCTTCGAAAATAATTTCAATATTAGGTTCACGTTGAAGTAAGAAATAGATTCCTTTTCGGAATAATTCCTCATCATCAGCTAATATTATTCTAATCTTTTGTTCCATTAATTGAAATTAAATATCATTTTTACTCCTTCGTTTGGTTTTGAAGTAAAGCTAAAATTGCCTCCTAAAAAGTTAATTCTACTTTCTATATTCATCATTCCCAAACCTTTTTGATTTTCCTCACTCGAACTATCAAAACCTAATCCGTTATCGATATAAGTACATGTTTTTCGGTCTTCGAAAGTAGTAAATTGTATTGAAACTTCTGTGGCTTTTCCGTGTCGAAGCGAATTATTTAACAATTCTTGAAGGATACGAAATATATGTAAATGTTTTTCAATAGTATAGCTTACAAAATCAATGTTGTTTTCATACGAAACTTTAACAGTTTTGGTACTATTAAACTCTTCTACAAGTTCTTCAATTCCGGCATGAAGTCCAAATTTCTCTAAAACTGGTGGTAATAAATCGTGTGCAATGCGTCTAGAATTCTCTAACGCTTTTTGTGTTAACTCAATAATATTGTTGGTGATTTCTAATTGTTCGGTTTCGTTTAGATTTGGAGTTTTCAATAAATGACTGTTTAGTGAAACCACATTAAGTTTTGAACTAATATCATCATGCAAGTCTTGTGCAATACGTTTACGCTCTTCTTCCTGAGTAATTAAAACCGAATTTAATAACTCTTTTTGGTGTTCAATCTCTAAGTTTTTTTTATCTACTTCAATTTGGACGATTTTCTTTCTTGAAAAATAGAAAAATAAAATCAGCACCAAAAACATAGATAAAAAAGCTAGCAAAATAAAAAAAACCGCATTTGCTAACTCTGCATTCTCTATATTAATTGTATTTGCCATCTTTGTTAAAATAAATTAGTTTCAATTGGTAAAAGAAAAATCCAAATTTGATAAATTGTAGCGTTAAATTTATGGTCATTAAATTTTTATAAAAAATATTACTTCTATCAAAAAATGAATATAATTCGTAAAACAAAAAGACAAAAGTACTTCCAAATAAATATAATAAAATCCCTAGGTTAGCATAATAAAATTCAGTTCTTTGTCCTAAATTATTGTACAAATGCATGGTAGCATAAATGATTATAGGCATTGTAGCTAAATACATTTCTAACAAACTATACTCAAAAAACATTTGAGGGTTAAAAACATATCGCGACAATAAAAAAACAGGAAGTATAATTAATAGAAAATAGACAGATAATAACTGCTTTTTAGTTTGTAAAAGGGTGGCATAAAAATAACTCAGGATTACAAATTGGAACAAATCATAAAAATGCGATGTAAAAATATTATAAATCTTAAACCAATTCCATAAATTAGAGGCAACAAAGTCTATTATCAGCACTCCTAAAATATATAATGTAAAAATTTTATAGGTTTTTCCAAACTTGAAAAAACCTATAAAATAAAGTATGCATAAAATTGCAGAGGTACCAAATAAGTAATAGGAAGAATCCACCTATTTTAAATTAAGCAATTGGCTTTCAATACCACAATTTGGAGGACAAGGATAAGATTTATCAACCAAAATATGATTATCATCTATCAAATCTTGACCATTAGCATCTACACCTACTAATATTACTTTTTGAATGCCGTCGTCATCAACTGCCATATAAGCTCTAATTGCCACAACATCACTAGGCTCCATAACGTCTAATAAAGCTTGTTTTTGAATTAAGTGTGCTTTTGCAGGTTCTTTTGGTAGATTAGTTCTCCAATTTGTAATCCATTTAATTGCGTCTTCGAGAGTAATTTTAAAATCTGACATATTTTTATTTTTTATAATTGAATTATAAATGTAGTAAAAAAATTAATAAAAAAAACAGGCAATTTGCCTGTTTTTAACTTTATTTTGAATTATTTAAAATGGAACATCTGAATCATCATCAAACGAATTCATGGTGCTACCAAAAGCTTCGTTAGGCGTTGGTAAATTTGGCGTAATGAATGGATTATTATCATCCAAATTCATTTTAGAAGGCAATTCATCAAATGGAGAACTAAAATCGTCTAAATTTTCGAACTTTCCTAAGTTTCCTACGAACTTTAATCGGATTTCATCTAAACCACCATTTCTGTGTTTTGCTACGATAAATTCGGCCTGACCTTGTGTTGGTGTACGTTCTTCATCATCCCATTCGTCAATTTTATAATATTCTGGGCGGTAAATAAACGATACAATATCCGCATCTTGCTCAATCGCACCCGATTCACGAAGGTCGGAAAGTAAAGGCCTTTTACTAGAACCACGAGTTTCCACCGCACGCGATAACTGAGAAAGCGCAATAACCGGAACGTTTAATTCTTTTGCTAATGCTTTTAAGTTTCGGGAAATAGTAGAAATTTCTTGTTCACGATTTCCACCGCCTTTTCCATTTCCACCAGCTGTCATTAACTGCAAATAATCCACAACAATCATTTTAATTCCATATTGAGATGAAAGTCGTCTTGCTTTCGCACGTAAATCAAAAATGGATAATGAAGGTGTATCATCAATATATAAAGGTGCCTTTTCTAAGTTTTTTACTTTGATAGAAAGTTGCTCCCATTCGTGTTTTTCTAATTTTCCGGTACGAAGCTTTTCAGAAGACAAACCCGTTTCAGATGAAATCAAACGTGTAATTAACTGAACAGAAGACATCTCCAAAGAGAATAAAGCCACTGGATGATTGTAATCAACCGCCATATTTCGAGCCATTGAAAGTACAAATGCGGTTTTACCCATACCCGGACGAGCCGCAATAATAATTAAATCGGATGGTTGCCAACCTGAGGTTAATTTATCTAAGTTGTGGAATCCTGTTGCTATTCCACTCAAACCTTCTTTTCCTGCAATTTCTTCGATACGTTTTTTTGCTTGAATTACTAAACTTTGAGCCGTTTCTGAACTACGTTTAATATTACCTTGCGTTACTTCGTATAATTTTGATTCGGCTTTGTCTAATAAATCAAATACATCGGTAGATTCATCATAGGATTCTTCAATGATTTCGCTTGAAATTTTTATCAAACTTCTTTGAATGAATTTCTGTAAAATGATACGTGAGTGAAACTCAATATGTGCCGAAGAAGATATCTTTTGTGTTAGCTGAATCAAATAAAAATCGCCACCAGAAAGTTCTAGTTTTCCGTTTTTCTTTAATTGCGCCGAAACGGTTAATAAGTCTATCGGTTGAGTTTCATTAAATAACTGAACAATAGCCTCAAAAATATGCTTGTGAGCATCTTTGTAGAAGGCATCTGGTTGTAAAATATCAATTACTTCATCTACCCCTTTTTTATCAATCATCATGGCACCAAGTACCGCTTCTTCAAGGTCTAACGCTTGAGGAGGTAGTTTTCCTTTTTCCAAATTGATAATCGTAGTTTTATCTACTTTTATCGGGTTCATATTTCTGACATTTTCCATATTGCGAAGGTAACCAAATTTTATAAAATATCCTTTTGAGTTCTTAATAGTGAACTGTTAATAACTCAAATTTATTGTTGATAAGCCAAAAAAAATCCGAAACTTGCGGCTTCGGATTTTTATTTATAATTGAAAATAAGTGGTTATTCTTTGAATTCACCCATTTTGCTGTATTTATCCATTCGTTGCGCCACCAAATCTTTTGTTGATAAATCTTTTAACTCATTAAAAGCTTTAGTTACATACTCAGCAACCGATTTAAACGTAGTTTCTTTGTCGTAGTGAGCGCCACCAAGCGGTTCTGGAATAATATCGTCGATTAACTTTTGTTTTTTCATATCAAACGAAGTTAATTTCAATGCTTCAGCTGCTTGCTCTTTGTATTCCCAACTTCTCCATAAGATAGACGAACACGATTCTGGAGAAATTACAGAATACCAAGTATTTTCCAACATATATACTCTATCTCCTACTCCAATTCCTAATGCACCTCCTGAAGCTCCTTCACCAATAATAACTGAAATAATAGGAGTTTTTAAACGAGCCATTTCGAAAATATTTCTTGCAATAGCTTCTCCTTGACCTCTTTCTTCAGCTTCTAAACCTGGATAAGCTCCTGGAGTGTCTATTAATGTTAATACAGGAATATTAAATTTCTCTGCCATTTTCATTAAACGTAATGCTTTACGATATCCTTCTGGATTGGCCATCCCGAAGTTTCTGTATTGGCGCATTTTAGTATTAATACCTTTTTGCTGCCCAATAATCATAAAAGATTGTCCGTTGATTTGACCTAATCCACCAACCATCGCTTTATCGTCTTTAAAACCTCTGTCTCCAAAAAGTTCTAAAAACGTTCCATTAGTTAAATTTGTAATATATTCTAATGTATAAGGGCGATTTGGATGACGCGATAATTGCACACGTTGCCAAGCTGTAAGATTTTTGTATATTTTTTTCTTAGTTTCTTCTAATTTCTTCTCAATTTGCTTGCAAGTGTTAGACACATCAACATCTGATTCCTGACCAATGATTTGACATTTATCTAATTGGTCTTCAAGCTCTTTAATTGGTAATTCAAAATCTAAATATTCCATAATCGGTTTATTTGGGTTTGTGTTTGTTGTGACAAAGATAAAATTTTCAATTAACTTTGGTAAACTTATCGTTAATTAGTTGTAACTTTTTTATAACTTTTTACAATTCCGTTAGCAATAACAGTTGCTAAAATAATTAAAGCACCTACATAAAACAGAGGCGACATTTCTTCCCCATCTTTGAAAATTAGTAAGGCTAAAATGATTCCGTAAATAGGTTCTAAATTTATGGTTAACATTACTGTAAACGGACTTAAAAATTTCATCACTTTTACCGATGCTGAAAAGGCATAAGCTGTACAAATTGATGATAATAAAAATAACCATATTAAATCGTTTACAGAAAGCGCAAAGAAAGCAGGTGTAAAACTTCCTGCAAAAAACAAGTAAATACTTATGAAGAAAACACCGCTCGATAATTCGTAAAGTGAAATGATATTCGGATCGTATTCTTTAGCGTATTTACCATTAATAACTGAAAACAAAGCTGATAAAAATGCTGATGTTACGGCTAAGTAAATTCCGGTGGTATATTTGGTTTCTACATTGAAAATAATTCCTAATCCTACCACTACTATGATTCCAAAAAGCAACTCGTACCAAATAACTTTTCTCTTATAAAAAATAGGTTCTAAAATAGAAGCAAAAAAAGCACCTGTTGACAAACAGGCCAAGGTTATCGACACATTAGAAACTTTAATTGCTTGGTAAAACGTAAGCCAATGTGCAGCTATAATAATTCCGGAAACTATAAATCCAATTAAAACATTGAATGGAACTTTAATTTTTTCTTTATTGAAAAGCACTACAAAAGTCATAATTACCGATGCAAAAAGCATGCGATACCATACCAAATCTAAAGCTTCTAACGAAATTAATTTTCCAAGAATAGCGGTAAATCCCCAAATAAATACAATTACATGAAGATGTAAATAACTTTTTAAATTATCGTTTTGCATTGCGAAGTAAGTAGGCTGCTAAAATTCCAAAAACAATATTTGGAAACCATACAGCTAAAAACGGAGGAATACTCGATTTTTCAGCTAAAGTTCCGAAAACTTTATCGAAGAAGATAAAAGTAAAAGCGATAACAATTCCGATGGCTAGATTAATTCCCATTCCACCTCTACGCTTCATAGAAGAAACGGCAACTGCAATAATAGTTAGAATAAAAGCAGAAATTGGTAAACTAAATTTCTTGTAAAAAACTACCAAATAAGTATTGATATTTCCGTTTCCTCTAGCTCTTTCTTTATTAATAAACGAGTTTAATTGACCAATTGTCATCGTTTCAGCTACATAAATTACCGGTGTTAAATCATCCGGTTCAAAATTGTAAGCTACTGTTATTTTTTCGGAAGAAGTTAATTGGTCATTAGTTTCGCCAACAATTCTCTTATTATATCCGTACAACATATACTTTTTTGTCACTTCATTATAACGAATTCTATTAGCAGTAACTTTTTCAACCAATATATTATCTTGAAATTTTTCAAACGTAAAATTAAAACCTGTTTGCGATAAATAATTGTAATTACTTACGTAAATATTCTCTTCTATTTTACCTTCCTTTTTAATCTGCCTAAAAACATCTGTAGTTTCTCTGGTTTTAGAGTTGTTTTTTAAGTTTTCATATCTAAAATCATTAAATCCTTTACTTGCCTTTGGTACTAAAAAGAATCCCATTAACAAAGCGAAAACCGAAACAATTACAGCTCCATACATAAAAGGACGCAAGAATCGACCAAACGAAATTCCAGAACTCAAAATGGCAATAATTTCGGTATTGTTTGCTAATTTCGAGGTAAACCAAATAATCGATAAGAATAAAAAAATTGGAAATAATAAATTAGCAAAATACACGGTAAAATCACCATAATAAATTAAAATATCCTTTAACGGAATTTTCTTTTCGATCATTTTGTTTACTTTTTCCGAAACATCAATTGTAATTCCAATTGGAATAAACATAATCAACATAACCGAAAAAGTGACCAAATAGCGTTTTAAAATGTATTTATCTATTATTTTCATTGGCTGAATTTATAATCGTTGACTCATTTGAATCACCATTTTATCTTTCCATTCTCTAAATGTTCCTGCTATAATTTGTCTTCTTGCTTCGCGCACTAACCACATGTAAAAACCTAAATTATGAATGGTTGCAATTTGTTTTCCTAAGAATTCATCTGCTGCAAACAAGTGTCTAAGATATGCTTTTGAATATTCTGTATCTACCCAAGTGTGTCCCATTTCGTCAATTGGCGAAAAATCGGCTTCCCACTTTTTGTTTTTCATATTCATTGTTCCGTGAGCAGTGAATAACATTCCGTTTCTGGCGTTACGCGTTGGCATCACACAATCAAACATATCAATTCCTAACGCAATATTTTCTAAAATATTAATTGGCGTTCCCACACCCATTAAATATCTTGGTTTGTCTTCTGGAAGAATTGCCGTAACAATTTCGGTCATTGCGTACATTTCTTCAGCTGGTTCTCCTACTGAAAGTCCTCCAATAGCATTTCCTTGAGCGCCTGCATTTGCAATATATTCTGCCGATTGTTCTCTTAAATCTTTATAAGTACTTCCTTGAACAATAGGAAAAAACGTTTGTTCGTAACCGTATTTAAAAGGTAACTTTTCTAAATGATTGATACATCTGTCTAACCAACGGTGCGTCATATGCATCGAACGCTTTGCGTAACGATAATCGCACGGATATGGTGTACATTCGTCGAAAGCCATAATGATATCAGCACCAATGGTACGTTGAATTTCCATTACATTTTCCGGTGAAAAGAAATGATACGAACCATCAATATGAGATTTGAATTTTACTCCTTCTTCTTTAATTTTTCTATTCGAAGAAAGCGAATACACTTGATAGCCTCCAGAATCGGTCAAAATATTTCTATCCCAATTCATGAATTTATGTAAACCTCCAGCAGCTTCTAAAATTTTAGTTTGAGGTCTTAAATATAAATGATAAGTGTTTCCTAAAATAATATCTGGATTAATATCATCTCTTAGCTCGCGTTGGTGTACTCCTTTTACAGAAGCAACGGTTCCTACAGGCATAAAAATTGGGGTTTCAATAACACCATGATCGGTAGTTATTTTTCCAGCTCTGGCTTTACTTTTAGGGTCTTTGGTAATTAAATCAAACTTCATATTGTGCTTTTACGAACCGCAAAGATAATTTATTTTAGAATTTAGAAATTGGAATTTAGAATTATTTATGATTAACACTGATTATTAATAACTTCTAACAAAATGATTTGTACCACCAAAAAAATAAAATTACTTTTGCACCTAATTAACACATATATCTTTTATAATGTCTAACACACAACAACTACAAGATTTTACAACACAAGTTCGAAGAGATATTCTTCGTATGGTTCATGCCGTAAATTCAGGTCACCCAGGAGGTTCTTTGGGATGTGCTGAGTTTTTGGTTACCCTTTACCAAGACGTTATGAAACGTAACGAAGGTTTTGATATGAACGGAATTGGTGAAGATTTATTCTTCTTATCAAACGGACATATTTCTCCTGTTTTTTACAGTGTTTTAGCTAGAAGTGGATACTTTCCAGTAGCTGAATTAGCAACATTCAGAAAATTAAATTCAAGATTACAAGGTCACCCTACAACTCATGAAGGTTTACCTGGAATCAGAATGGCTTCGGGTTCATTAGGACAAGGAATGTCGGTTGCCATTGGAGCTGCACAAGCTAAGAAATTGAACAACGACAACCATTTGGTTTTTGCTCTTTTAGGTGATGGTGAATTACAAGAAGGACAAAACTGGGAAGCGATTATGTATGCTTCAGCTAAAAAAGTAGACAACTTAATTGCGACTATCGACTTAAACGGAAAACAAATCGACGGAACTACAGACGAAGTTTTAGCAATGGGAAGCGTAAAAGCGAAGTTTGAAGCATTTGATTGGATTGTATTAGAAATCAAAGAAGGAAACAACATCGACGCTATCAAAGCTGGTTTAGCTGATGCAAAATCAAAATCAGGTAACGGAAAACCGGTTTGTATTTTATTGCATACCGAAATGGGTAATGGTGTAGATTTTATGATGCACACACACGCTTGGCACGGAAAAGCGCCAAATGATGAGCAATTAGCAAAAGGTTTAGCACAAAATGTTGAAACTTTAGGAGACTATTAATTAGTGTTCAGTGTTCAGTTAAAAGTGTTCAGTTAAAAGTATTCCGTTGAATACAGTTAAATTTAAAAACAAATGAAAAAATATACCAACACAGGCAGTAAAGATACCCGTTCGGGATTTGGAGCTGGAATGACAGAATTAGGTCAAAAAAACGAAAACGTAGTAGCACTTTGTGCGGATTTAATTGGGTCATTAAAATTTGATGATTTCAAGAAAAACCACCCAGAGCGTTTCTTCCAAATTGGAATTGCAGAAGCCAACATGATTGGAATTGCAGCTGGATTAACTATTGGTGGAAAAATTCCTTTTACAGGAACTTTCGCTAACTTTTCTACTGGAAGAGTTTACGATCAAATTCGTCAATCAGTAGCGTATTCAGATAAAAATGTGAAAATTTGTGCCTCTCACGCAGGATTAACCCTTGGAGAAGATGGAGCAACTCACCAAATCTTAGAAGACATCGGTTTGATGAAAATGTTACCTGGAATGACCGTTATAAACACTTGTGATTACAACCAAACGAAAGCAGCAACTATTGCTTTAGCAGATCATCATGGACCAGCTTATTTACGTTTTGGTCGTCCAGTAGTGCCTAACTTTATGCCAGCTGACGAACCTTTCGTAATTGGAAAAGCCATTATGTTAAACGAAGGAACAGACGTTACGATTATTGCAACTGGACATTTAGTTTGGGAAGCATTAATTGCAGCAGAAGCGTTAGAAGCAAAAGGGATTTCGGCAGAAGTAATTAACATTCATACGATTAAACCATTAGATGAAGAAGCAATTTTAAAATCAGTGAAGAAAACAGGTTGTGTGGTTACAGCGGAAGAACATAATATAATTGGTGGTTTAGGAGAAAGTGTTTCTAGAACATTAGTTCAAAATCATTTGGTACCACAAGAATTTGTAGCGGTAAACGACAGCTTTGGAGAAAGTGGAACACCAGACCAATTAATGGAAAAATACAAATTAAACAATCAAGCGATTGTGGAAGCTGTAGAAAGAGTCATCAAAAGAAAATGATATTTTAATAAAAAAAAAATCTCGGTATTAACCGAGATTTTTTTTTTATTAAAATCTACAAAACGGATCTAAATGTTTCTTTTTACCATTGCCTCCTCCAGAACAAGTTGGAATATTAACAAAATCATAGTAAACTCCTGAACTAATTTCAATTTCATACTTTGTTAGTCTACCATCTCCATCATCATCTCCATCTAAATAGTCTGGTATATCATCACCATCAGTATCATCTGCTTCTAAATTAAAATTATCATCTTCAGCTCTATATTCATATTTTGAGAGTATTTCATCTCTATCATGGTCTCTATATCGCAAATTATACAACTTAAAATTAAAAATTAACGGAGAATATGAGGGTATATTTCCTGTAGCAGTATTAAAATAACCTAAACCAGAAGGTAAAAACATAACGCCTGCTCCATAATCATTAAATGTAATTGTGCCATCTGAGTTTACTACATTAGTCCCTGTTTTAAACTTTGGTATAATTTCTCCCCAGCCTCTAACAACATCTTCCAATGGAAACCAAACTGGAGTTATAGACTCATCAAATGTAATTGAAACATCAGAAATTAAATTCCCTTTGTAAGAAACAAAAGAAGAATCTACACGTGTTGGACTTTCGCCTATTCCCTCTCTTAAATTAAGATAGTATAACTTATAAGTAATATCATGAAAAGTAACTTCATAATTACGTATTAATTCAGGCATATCCCAAATTGCAGTCTGAGTTCCACCTTCAGGAATTTCAAAAAATTCAGTGTTATAATCCGAATCAATTGTAACATAATGAGTTTGAAGAAACTCTTCAATTTTAGGCAAATCTTCTAAATAAACCTCCTCATATGGTCTTGCAGGTGTAACTTGTGGTCCATTATCATCAGACGGACAAGCAAGAAAAGTAGTTGCAACTAATAACAAAAGTACTATTTTTAAAAGGCTTTTCATTTTTATTTAATTTATAGGGCGCAAGATACAATTTTCATTTATTTTTGTAGAAATATTAACATGGTTTTTTGAATTATATTATGCGAATAGATAAACTTTTATGGTGTTTACGGTATTATAAGACTCGAAGTATAGCTACTGAAGCTGTAAAAAAAGGGCATATAACCGTTAATGGTCAGGTGGCGAAGGCTTCAAGAGAAGTTTTTCCAACAGATAAAATTACACTTCGCAAAGACCAAATCAACTACAAATTAACCATTTTAGATATGCCTCAAAATCGCTTGGGTGCAAAATTGGTCGACATGTACCGAAAAGATGAAACTCCAAAAGAAGCTTTTGAACATCTAGAATTACTAAAATTGTCGAAAGAACATTACAGAGCCAACGGAACTGGAAGACCTACTAAAAAAGATAGAAGAGAAATCGACGATTATTTATGGGAAAGTGATGAAACCGATGATACCAATAAAACCGAATAAATGAATTACTGGGAAGAACGCTATAAAAAAGGAGAAACGGGTTGGGACGCAGGTCAAATTACTAGTCCAATAAAAGAATATATTGATCAATTGACCAATAAGAATCTAAAAATTCTAATTCCTGGAGCCGGAAATGGTTATGAATTTGACTATTTAATTAAAAAAGGGTTTCAAAATGTGTATGTTATTGATATTGCTGAAACGCCTTTAGAAAACATCAAAAAAAGAAAACCAGAGTTTGCTTCACATTTGATACATGCAGATTTCTTTACATTAGAAACTACTTTTGATTTAATCTTAGAGCAAACATTTTTTTGTGCTATACCACCCGAAATAAGACCTCAATATGTCGAAAAAATGGCAGAGCTTTTACTTCCGAAAGGAAAATTAGCAGGATTGCTTTTTGATTTTCCATTAACTACTGAAGGTCCGCCATTTGGAGGTTCAAAAGAAGAATATATCAACCGATTTACTCCAAAATTTGAAATTAAAAAACTAGAACGCTCATATAATTCTATAAAGCCACGAGAAAATAAAGAACTCTTTTTTATCTTTGAGGTCAAATAACAACAACACATGGAAAATATTATTTTAACGCACAAAGAAATTGCACACAAAACCAAACGAATTGCTTACCAAATCTTCGAAACTTTTGTTAATGAAGAAGAAGTTATTTTAGCTGGAATTGCTAACAACGGCTACCTATTTGCTCAAAAAATAGCAGCAGAATTAGCTTTGATTTCTGATTTAAAAGTGACGCTTTGTGAAGTTAAAATTAATAAACAAAATCCGCAATCTCCTGTAAATACCTCAATTACATCAGCCGAATATCAAAATAAAGCATTGGTTTTAATTGATGATGTATTAAGCACAGGCACTACACTAATTTATGGTGTAAAACACTTTTTAGAAGTACCATTAAGTAAATTTAAAACTGCAGTTTTAGTAGATAGAAACCATAAAAAATATCCTGTTAAAGCCGACTTTAAAGGAATTTCATTATCTACTTCTTTACAAGAACATATTCAAGTCGTTTTTGAAGAAAATAACTCGTACGCTTATTTAAGTTAATAAAGTTTCTATTTCATTTGCAATTTGCTCTACCGACTTATTATCAATTGTTACTATTTTAGTAGCTTGATGATAATAAAAGTTTCGGTCGAATAAATGCTTGTTGATAAAATCTTTCAAAGAAACCTCATCTTGATTGTGCAATAACGGACGCTTGTCTTTTTCGTTAATCAATCGATTAACCAAAGTATCCGTAGAAGCTTTTAAGTATATTGAAAAAATGTCATCTTGTTGCAACAATTCATGATTATTAAAGTAACAAGGTGCTCCTCCACCTAAACTCAAAACGAAATTTTCTTGCTTGTTTAGAAAATTTTTCAAGACTTCATTTTCTTTTTTTCTAAAGTAAATTTCTCCTTTGGTTTGAAACAATTCAGAAATAGAACTTTGAGTTACTTTTTCAATTTCTTCATCCAAATCATAGAAAGATAGTTGTAACTTTTTTGCTAAAAAATCACCAATTACCGACTTACCACAACCCATGTAACCTAACAATACTATTTTCATAAATAAATAATCCCTTAAAAATTAAAGGGTTAAGAAATTAATTTTAAAAAAAGACAAATTTATAATAAATTACCATTGCAAACTAAATAAATGTTTATATATTTGCACCCGCATTCAAGGAAATAAATGACTTGGTAGCTCAGTTGGTAGAGCACATCACTTTTAATGATGGGGTCCTGGGTTCGAGCCCCAGCCAGGTCACAAAAACAAAAAAACTTTTCTTGATTGCTACGACTTGGTAGCTCAGTTGGTAGAGCACATCACTTTTAATGATGGGGTCCTGGGTTCGAGCCCCAGCCAGGTCACAAAAACAAAAAAACTTTTCTTGATTGCTACGACTTGGTAGCTCAGTTGGTAGAGCACATCACTTTTAATGATGGGGTCCTGGGTTCGAGCCCCAGCCAGGTCACAAAAATCTAAAAGACGTTGCACTGCAACGTCTTTGTTGTTTTAAGGCCAAGTGGAGAAACGGTAGACTCGCCATCTTGAGGGGGTGGTGCTCGTAAGGGCGTGAGGGTTCAAATCCCTCCTTGGTCACTTTTAATCTTTGAATAATACGTTTAATGCCATTTTTTAAAGAAATTATACTTCCAAACAATACTTCTATTTATTTATGGAAAATAAATGAAGAGATTGCCGATTTAAAACAACATCTTCTTCTTACTGAAATTTCTACCAATCGATTGGTTAAAATGAAATCTGAAAGCCATATAAAAGGTTTTTTAGCCGTTAGAAAGCTATTAAAAGAAATCAGCTATACAGATTCTGATTTATATTATGATTCTTTTGGAAAACCACTTCTAAAGAACGGTAAAAACATATCGATTTCACACTCTCATGGATTTGCTTGTATAATTATTAGTGATAATAATGTTGGTATTGACATCGAATTAAAAAACGAAAAAATTCTGAAAAATATTTCGTTGCTTTTTAATGAAGATTTCATTCTGAATACTAAAGAAAATAAGGAAAGTGCAATTACACTAACCACTTTTGGTTGGGCAATAAAAGAAGCTTTATTTAAGTTAATTCCAGAAAATGATGTTAGTTTTAAAGAAAACATTTCAATACAACCTTTTCAAGTAAATGAAAATTCATGCATTGCGAATGTTGAGATTAATAACAAAAAAAATAGTTATACAATCCACCTTGAAACTATAGAAAACTATGTTTTAGCCTACGTAATTGAATAATAAAATTACTTTCTTAAATCTACAAAACGCGTTGGTTTTCTGTTCATCGGATTAAAGACAATTGGATTAAGAATCTCTTTAGAAACAAATTCAATTTTTGGTGTAACGCGCAATTTAGCTCTAAAATGATCTTTAACTTCAGTTAAGAACTCTTCTGTAGGCGAATTAACCGCTATTTTAATTACGATTTCATCCGTACCTAAATCATTGGTATAAATTTGAATTAAGTAGTTATCAATAGCTCCAAAATCATTCAATACGTCATTCATTGCTGGCGGATACAAAGTAGTGCCTTTGTATTTTATCATTTGTTGTTTTCTTCCCACAACTGGTCCAACACGAAGTGTATTTCTTCCACACGCACAAGAGTTTGTATGCAACTTAACAATATCACCTGTTTTAAAGCGAATTAAAGGCATTGCTTCAACGCCAATAGTAGTAATTGTAAGTTCGCCACTTTCTCCTTCTTTAACAGGCTTATTTTCGTCGTCTAAAACTTCAACAATAATCAATTCTGGATGATGATGACCTCCTACTCCATGCTCGCATTCTGTAAAAGCGGTGCTCATTTCGGTAGAAGCGTAGGTTGAGAAAAGTTTGATATTCCATTTGCTAGTAATTTTATCTGCCAAAATAGAATTTGAAAAATCTTGATTACGCAACGATTCTCCAATACAAATTGCGCCTTTAATTCCTAAATTATTATAATCGATTCCATGAGAATCTGCGTATTCAATAAGCTTTAGAAGAAATGATGGAACTGTAATTAAATACGTTGGCTTGTATTTTAAAATAGAATCCCATTGTAATTCTGGGATACCTGCTCCTACTCTAATTACTCCTACTTTCATTTTTCTAAGACCCAGAAAGTAGGCTAAACCAGCCATAAACCTTCTGTCCATTGTGGTCATGAGTTGCACAATGTCGCCTTCTTTTATTCCAGCACAATCAAACGAAATCGCTTCATTATAAGCTAATCTATCTAAATCGTTATCGGTTAATCCAAAAGTTACAGGATCACCTAAAGTTCCAGAAGTTGTTGCAAAATCAATTATTTTATGCGTTGGAACACACATAAAATCATCGTTATTTCGCTGTAAATCTTCCTTTGTAGTTGTTGGAATTAGTTGTAAATCTTCTAAAGTATTTATTTTAGAAATATCAATATTATGCTCTTGAAATAAATTTTGATAATAAACCGAATTTGCACTTACATATTGCAAAACTTCCTGCAATTTCAATTCTTGAAATGCTTTAATTTCAGCTGTTGTTTGTTTTTCAATATGTGGTATCATTTCAGTTTCTTTATTGATTTTTTTAAATATTTTTCAACCTGAACTTTACTTGTTAAGGTCGTTATTTCGCAGTGTAAAGCCTTTTCAAATTGGGTTTTAGCTTGAGCGAAATCTTTATTGTTGTAAAAGTATAAACCTGCTTTGTAATAAACTATCCAAAAATACGGATTTAAATACTGATATTCCTTAATTTGATTTGAATCGATGCTTTTCTTTTCATTTAAAGCTGAATCCATTTTGGCATCTTCAATTCTAAATTGCTCGTATTTTTTGTATTCTTCTGTTTCCAAAAATGGGTCTTTTGCTATTGATAAATCAGCGCGTTCAAATGATTCGAAGCTATTTTTATCTCTAGTTTCATTAAAAATTTGATTTAAATCATAACAAACAAATTTGCCTAATTGATAAGGATTTGCTGATACCCAAACCAACAATTCTTTTGGTTTAAAGATAATTCCATGATGCGCTAATAACTGATTGAGCGCTTTTTCATTTCCGTATCCAATTTCTTTATCGTTTAAGCCTTTAGTGTTTCTTAAAATTTCTGCAGCAATTGTTGGATTTATTTTTGGATTATTATCGAATAATTCCGTCATTTTATCAAATCTGTATTTAGAATGACTGCCTCTAATTTGGTCTTTATTTCGTTTATCATTTTTTAATTCTTCACTTTGAAAATGATTAGAACAAATAATTTGATTGCTATTTGGCACATCAAAAACTCCAAAATTATTAGGCGAAACTTCAATAAGAATTGCTTTGTTATCAGCTGCGCTTCCCACCATAATGGATTCAGAAACAAAAACCTTTCGTTTTTTAGCAATGGCAATGGCTTCATCAATTGAAGAAGCGTATTGTAAAATTTCTCGAGCTAAAACCGATATTGGTGTTTTTGCAATAAAAGGAATTTTTGATTTTCCTGCATTTATAGTAATCGTTAATCCTTTTGTATTCATTCCTGAAACGGCTCCTGTCATTCCTGCCCAAGTGTATATCATAAACGGATTTCCCTGAGTGGGTTTTATAAAAGCAATTACTTTGTCTTTGGCAAAATCATCTCCGGCATAGAAATCGAAATTTCTTCCTAAAATTAAATTTCCATCTTCTGATTTTGAATCCCAAGCGGCAAAAGAAGAACAACCTACTAATGCTAAATCTTGCAAAGCGTGACCAATATCGTGTGCGCCATGCAAATACAAACTACGCAAATATGCGGGCGCAATAGCATCAAAATCTTTTGAAGAATATCTTGAATAGCCGTAAATTTCTGTTTTGTATTCTTCAGGAATGTTTAGATATAACTTTCGATTGTACCATTTTAAAAAGAAACGCAGGAATTTTTGTTTGGATTCTGATGGAACTAAATCTTTGATTTTTGAGAAGAAAATAGTTTCTTGCTTTTTTAATAAAGAATCGGTTAATGCTCCAGAAATTAATCCAACTTGCAATGGGTCGCCTTCAACATATAGTTCCCAAAGTTGGTGTTTGTTTTTAAGTAACGAATTGTTTCCAGATACAAATAATGTAGCTGCTTTTTTATCTACAACCGGAATTGTTTGATCATATCCAGCAGTAATTGGTTGATGTTTTAATGATTTTGAAATTCCACAGGAAACCATCAATAAAAAAACAACCGCTGAATAAAAAAGAAAAGCAATTCTACTCTTCATAATGCTTACTTCGTTTCTTGATTTATTTTGTCTACCAAATATTCTTTTCCAACAATTTCCGAACAAGTTAAAACAGCTCCAATTGTAACGCCCAAAACACCATGCATATTAATACTTTGACCTGTTAGATATAAATTGTCTAATTTGGTTTTAGGTGCAATAAAAGTTAACATTGGATTATTACAATCTTTAACGTAACCATACATATTTCCACTATTTCCACCAATGTAATCTCTGTAAGAAAGTGGTGTAGAAGTATGAATAGATTGAATACAACTTCTAATATTTGGAAATTTAATTTCAATTTCGTTTAGAAATTTTTCGGTTTTTTGTGCTTTAAATTCTTCGTAGCTTATTCCTCTATCGCTTTTTTCTGAAGTTGTATTAAAGGTTTCCTCCCATTCTTTTACATCTTCATATTTCATGTAAGTAATAAAAGTCATTCCTTCTGCCCAATCACCATTTTTACCTGAATAGTTCATTGAAGCCATATAGGCTTTTGGCCATGAATTTTCATCATATTCGTATGCGATCCAAACGTCATTCGAATTTTTAAAATGATAATAGTTATAATTCAAATATTTGAACGTATTGGGTTTAAAAACAATATATAAACTAAAGGCCGAAATAACACTTTCTAATTTATCAATTCGCTCATAATAAGATTTTCTAAAATGAGACAAACCAACCATTTTTAGAGTTGCTTTTGGATCGATATTAGAGATAAATAAATCAGCTTTAATAACCTCATTTTTTTTTGTTACTACTGATACTACTTTATTATCTTCAACTTCAAATTTCGCAACATCTTTGTATTTGTAGATTTCTCCACCATACTTTTTTAATTGCTTGATTAATTGTTTGGTAATTTGACTACCACCATTAACACAACGCCACGAACTTTGTATGTATGAATTTACAGATAACGCATGCACGTAAAAAGGAGATTTATCAGGAATTCCCGCATATAAAAAATTAGTTCCGGCTAAAACGGCTTGTAATTTTTCGTTATTAGTAATTTCTGCAATGCAGTCTTTGGCATTTAATGCTAATATTTCACTTTGATATTTACCTTCTGCATTTAGATTATAAAGTGGAAAAGTATCGCAAACATCAACTACGAATTTGCAATATTTTTCTAAAGCTTCTTTTTCATCAGGAAAACCTTTAAGCAATTGATTTACAAAATTTTCATAGCCTTGTGCATGCGGAAACTCTTCATTTGTATCTTCAAAAGAAATAACATCAAATGCATCTTCATCCATTTTATGCAATCGTAATTCATCCATTATGCCTAAATACTTGAAGTATCGGTGTAAATTTTGACCTTCAGACAAACCGCCTATGTAATGAATTCCGGTATCAAAAATGGTTTTATCGCGCACAAAAGTTTGCAAATTTCCTCCAAATTGATTGTTTTTTTCTAAGACACAAACTTTGTATCCTTCTTTTGCTAAGATAATAGAAGAAACTAATCCGCCTAATCCACTTCCAACAATTACTATATCGTATTTATCTTTCACTTATCTTATTTTTTTAAAACAATAATTTTATCATCGTTTGAACTAATTTTAAAACCAGTTTGTTCAAATTTATGCAATAATATAGAACAATTGAACAAAATTACAGTTTGAAAATTATTTACGTTATTCAGAATATCTTCAAAATTAAAATCTGGATTAGAAATTAATAAAACATCATTCTTCTTATCATCAATTTCTAAAGTATCAACATAGTTGATATTGTATTTTTTTATCAAATAATTTGAACTTGCAATTTCTCTTTTTTCTATGTCTGAAATAAAAGAATTCACTTTTCTTTTAGGCTCTTGCATGCTTAATAGAAAATCTATTTGACCATAATCTGAAGCTAAATGAACTATTTTTGCTTCTGGATTAATTAAAGAATTTAGCTTGTAATAATTGCTTTTATTCGCTGAAAAATCTGATTTTACTTCCGAAATAATTTCACTTTCTTTATATAAGAAACTTAGGAACAATTTATTTTCAAAATAATTCTCATCTTCTAAATCTGAACGTAATTTATTGAATTCGGTTCTAAAATATTTATTGATAGATTTTGTTCGTTGCGAATAATTTTCACCGAAAGATGTGTCATCTGCTTTTATTCTTTTATCAATTACAACGGTTATGCTTTCATCGTAAATAATATGATCGCCTTTTGGTAAAGTTTCAGAATTTCCGTGAATGTAAACAGGTAAAACATCAATATTAAAATGTTCAGCTAAATAGAACGCTCCTTTATAAAAACGTCCAATTTCATTTGTATTAGAACGCGTTCCTTCTGGGAAAATCATTAACGAATAGCCTTTTTCAATTTTATCTCGAAGATGCTCTACACTTCCTTCAATTCCTTGCGAAGCTGGATAATAACCTGCTAGTTTTACAACTCTACCAAATATTGGTGAATTATAAACCCAATCATTTACTAAATAAATCATTTTTGGCGTTATCATTCCAACTGCCAAAATATCTAAAAATGAAGTATGATTTGAGATGATAACCGCTGGTTTACTAAAATCTTCTTTATAATTATTTATAATTTTTTTCTTCGCAAAAGGATTAGAATACAACACCGATTTCATGAAATTAGATATAATAATTCTAAACCACATCATTTTCTTTTCTTTATTAACAGGAATTAAGAAGAGAATAATTTTCCCAATTAACGAAAAAAACAATCCACCTAAACCATAATATAAAAACGATAAAGTGGAATGAACAAATAATCGCAACGATATAGGTGATTTCCCTTTTTTTACTCGATTAAAGAAACAAATGCGGAATAATATTGGATAGAAAATAAACGTAATTAATAACGCAGCAAAAACACCAATTAATGAAACTGATGAAATTGATTTTAAAGCAGGATGTTTTGCAAAAACCAAAGCTCCAATAGCCAAAATAGTCGTTAAAGCAGCTAAAATAATAGAAGTTCTATACGTTGGCATTTCGTTTTTACCTGTTGTATATTCTTTTTGTAAAGCACTAGTCATGAAAATACTAAAATCGACACCATGACCAAAAATTAGCGTACAAACGATTGTACTAAAAATGTTCAACTGAATTTCAAAAAACCACATTACACCTGCGGTTACAACACCTGTTAATACAATTGGAATGGTGCTTACTATAACTAATTCTGCTCTTCTAAAAAACACAAAAAGAATTAAAACAACGGCAATAAAAGAATAGTTTACTAATGAATTAAAATCGTCTCGAAGTTTTCCTAAAAACGTTTCATTCATTTGTTGTCTATCAATTGCTAAAACATTGGATTTACTATCAATATAATTCACAAATGTATCGCGTTGATTGTCTGAAACTTTTGCAACTGAAGTTATAGTATAAAATCCGTTTTTAGAAGCAACGAATTCATCTAAAAAAAGTGCATTTAATTGTTTGTAATCGTCAAAACTTAATACTTCAAATTTTTGATTTAACAAATCGTAAAAACCTTGATGCATTGTGGGTTTAAAACCAATTGAATTTCCGTTAGAAACAAGTGCATTTTGAACAAATTGCTTTTTATTTTCTGTCCAGAAAGTATTCCACAAATGTAGTTTTTCAGCTTGAGCTTCTTTTGATAATACAATTCCGCCAATAGAACTAAAGTTGATTATTTTATTCTCTGATTTTTCAGTCGAAAGTTTGTCAAAAAGTTTGCTATTGTTTTGGATAGCTTCTTCAATAGAATTTCCGTAAGCCGCCAAATAAATAGATTTTGAAGTTAGATTGGTTCTTTTTTCAAGCTTTTCTTCTGTTTTCTTAATTTCATCTGGAATAAAATTTAATTCGGATAAATTGTTGTTGAAAGAAACTTTTCCAAACGTAAAAAACGAAATGATAATTACAATAGTAGTTACACCAATTAAAATCTTATTGTTTTCAAACGAAAAAGCAGCCAATTTATCGAGTACATTTTCCTTTGGAATTGTATTGTTTTTAGGTTTATACAAATGCGGAATTAGCAAAAGAGAGAAAAAAGCGGATACAACAACACTAATTGCTGCAAAAATTCCTAAATCTTTTAATGCTTCTGAATTTACAAAAAGCAAACATAAAAATGCCACAGCTGTAGTTGTACTACTCATTACTAATGGCATTGTAATATCTTTATAAACGGTTTTTAAATCGTTATTATTCTTATAATGCGTGAGAATGTGAAGCGAATAATCGATTGTAACTCCTAACAAAACAGCTCCAACACTTAATGAAATTGCAGAAATAGTTCCTCTAATAAAATACAAACAAGCAATAGCAGTAACTACTCCAAAAATGGTTGGAATAAAAATAATAACCGGAATGAGTAATTTTCGATAAAAGACAATTAAAATAAGCATTAAAGTTCCTAATGAAGCTAAAATGGTAGTCAAAATATCGGTTTTTATTTGTTTGGCATTTGCAACTGCAATGAACGAAGAACCAAAATAGTCTAAAGTAACTTTGCCTCTATTTACTTCATTGAATTTTGATTTAATTTGGTTTAATTCATCGACAAATAGTGTGTTTTTTTCTGTTTCACTACCGCTTAATTTTGGGTTAATAAATAATAAAAGTGTTGATTCGTCTTTAGTAATTATGAATCCGTCTTTTAAAATAAAATCATCGCCAATGCTTAATTGCTGAAGTTTTTTTAGTGCGATGAACGAAATTCCCAAAGGATCGTTCACGATGAAATCTTTTGCAATTATTCCAGTTGGAGAAATTAAAGTTCTGTAATTGCTTTCAACTTGTTTGGAAATGCTATCATTGGTTAACTTTTTATCTAAAGTTGCATAATCGTTTTCATCTAAAAAGTAAGGCAAGTTTTGGTAAACAAAATCAAAAGTTTGCTGAATATTTTCATCGTCAACCTTTCCTTGAATATTTTTTATGTAAGGTTCGCACGTGTGTAAACTATCAATAAAATCAGTAGCGGTTTGCGTTAAATCATCAATTGAGCCATTTTTATCTTTTTCGATAATAACAGTAATTTTATCCGAAAAATTTAATTGTTTTAAAACTTTTGTCGCAACATCTACGTTTTCGTTTTTTGGAATAATTCGGGTAATATCCTCTTCAAATCTAATTTTTGAAGCAAAAAAACCAAACACTATTAAAAACAAAAATGCAGTTGCTAATGAGAGCAATCTATTATTATGAACAAAATAATGAACCCTAATAAAAAACTTATGCATTTTTAATATTATTTTTTTGATTTTCCCGTCAGCGAAAGTAAGAAATAACTAGAAAATCCGAAAACAAATGCAGTAATTGTAGCTAAAATAAAACTTCCTACAAGGTATTGAGTTGTGTGATTTTTAATTGTTTCAAAAGAAAACTCCTGATTTTGGTTAAAAAACACCTCACCTACAACAAAATATGAACCTACTTGTAAAGATGCAAAAATAATAAAAGGAATCATGGGAGGAATACTAATATTAGAAAATGTAAACGCTAATATTTTATTCCATCTAAATAAAACAGCTAAAAAAATAACTAAGACAGTTTGAAATCCCCAAAAGGGTGCAATTCCTATAAAAACTCCTAATGCAATTGATAATGATTTTACTAAATTAGAATCGTTACTTTCTAAAATTTCATCTTGTATGAATTGCTTTATTTTTTTTTTTTGGAAACTTCTAAAAAAATCTCTTGGTTTAATATATAAAAGGGTTATTAATACTAAAATGGTGTTTAGGATGCTAATTCTTGTAAAATCTTTAAAAGGTCTAAAATGCGTTACGCGTTCGGTTGGGTCGTATAAAATTTTTACAGGAATATTTTTCACAATAGAACCTTTCCAAGCAGAACGAACAATAACTTCGATTTCGAACTCAAATTTTTTGGTAAAATATTTCTTTGGAATGTGTAATAATGGATACAATCGATAACCTGATTGTGTGTCTTCTAATTGAATTCCGGTTTCAAACCAAAACCAAAAGTTAGAAAATTTATTTCCAAAACTACTTTTCTTTGGAACACCTTCCTGGTTCATATTTCGGCTACCGATAAGTAAAATATTACTATCGTTATTATCCAATTCTTCTAAAAAAACAGGAATATCATCAGGAAAATGTTGTCCGTCTGAATCTATTGTAATAGCATAATGAAATCCGTTTTCAATTGCTTTTTTAAATCCTAATCGGAGTGCATTACCTTTTCCTTGATTTTTGGAAATTGAAATAGAATCTATAGAAGAATACGAATTTATAATTTCTGAAGTACTATCAGTAGAACCATCATTCACAACAATGACATTGGTTGTATATTGCAATACACCATCTATAACTCTTTTTAAAGTTTTGTGATTATTATAAGTTGGAATAATAACACATACCTTTTTAAGATTCATTGTTTCTGAAATAGTAGAATTTGAAAGCATTCTATTTGTTTAATTGTTGTTTTTCAGCTTCAGTAAAAACTTTTGACTGATTTACAAAATCTCGTATATATTCTTTTAAATCAACTGATTGTTTGTTAAACAAAAGTACAATTTGTTTTTTATCACTTTCAATATTTTGTTTGTACTTTAATATTTTGGGCGTATTTTCTTGAATACTTAATCGAATTAAACGCGCTTCAATATTATTGGGATTCGATATAATTACCGATTCTAAAATAGTAATTCCTTTGACAAACTCTTCTTTCTTTTGTTTAATTCCAGTTGTATGTTTTGCTTTTAAAGCAATTGAAGCTCCTTTATAAGCTAATAAAGTTTCATCATTTTTTGAATAATTACTCATAAAATTATGGAACTTCATCGCATTGGTTTTAGAAACCGAAGATTCAACATACATTTTTCTAATGTCTGTAACATTATAACTTTGGAAATAAAAGAAAGTTATTAAAAATACTATTGATGAAATTAATTTCAAGAAGTTATTTTTTTATACGTATTTGAAAGTTTTAATGCTACAGTTTCGTCAAAACTTGTAGTGTTTTTTACTTTAATTTCTGAAGCTTCATTTTCAGAAACTTCTAATTCCAAAGTAAGTTTCGCATTAACTTCTGGATTAATTAAAGCCATAAACTTTACGTTTGAAGTGCTTACCATAGTCAAAGAAACATTTAAAATACTTTCTGTAATTTCTTTAATTATTTGCATCATGCAAACTCCTGGTGTTACAGGATTTCCTGGAAAATGTCCTTTAAAAATGGCGTGATCTTTATTTAAAGTAATCGAAGCAACATATTTGCTATCGCTAATTGTGTTTAATGAATCTACGCTATAAAAATCCTGTAACAACATAAGTTTTATTTTATTATTTTACGTCAAATTTATAAAATCCACCAAGAGAAAACACAACATTTGTATGATTTCCATCAGAGTAATCTAACACAGGAATAATTCCTTTTTTAACTCTTGCTTCAACACCAAAATTTGGAGTAATGTCGTATCCTAAACCTAAGAAAAATGCTAAATCTACACTTGCATCTGTATCAAAATTTTGATCTACAACAAATTCAAATGTTGGTCCAACATGAACATTAAATTTATTGAAAGTAAATTTATTAGCAATTCCTACAGCTAAATAAGACACTTCTAAATCTTCAGTTCTGTTTGACATAGAAGAATCATCATAATATTTATATTCCGAACCTTGTCGAGAGTAATTAATTTCTGGTTGTAATGAATAATATTTTGTTAATTTTAAATCTCCAAAAAAACCAAGGTAAAAATCGGTTCTAGATCCAAAATCTCTATCACTAGTAAAACCATCGTCATAGTATGAATCATTTCCTTTTGAAAAGTGTGAAAAATTAACACCACCTCTAAAACCCGGTTTAAAAGTAACTTGAGCATTACTAATAGTAACACATCCGAATAAAATGACTAATAAATAAAATGCTTTTTTCATGTTAATTGTTTATTTGATTAAAATCTATTTTAAGTTTAATATTATTATGTTGAATATTGATATTTTCAGCAAAAGTAGTTTTTTTTGATTGAAAAGTAAATAGAACTTTTTCCTTTCTTTTGTTAGTCTTAATTATCTTAGTTAAATTGTTTGAAAATTCATCAAAGAAGTAATAAACATTATTTTCTGTTTGATAAATTACTTCATTATTTCTTTTATAAGTTTTAAAAACTTTACTATTTACTTGTAACAACGTTCTAAAGTCGTCTCTTAGTGTATTAATGATTATTTTTTTATCGAGATTATCAATTACAAAATTTACTTTAAAACTGCTTTCTGAAATTTCAAAATCTAAGAGTTTATTTCCAAAATCGGTGGTTAAAACCATTCTATGAATACTGTCGTTAATACGTTTTGCAATAAAAATTCCGCCCATTTTGTTTCCATAAATCTCTATGTGCGTTTTATAAACATAATCCAACGAAGAATCTGAAAAGTATTGATTTTGAACAAATTGCAAAGAATTATCTACAGAAACAGCATCTTTAATTTGATACGATTTACATGATATAAAAAGGCTAAAGAAAGCACTAATTAGTAAATACCGAATCATCAAATTTTGCATTAATTACTTTGTTTTTGAAAATGATTTTTGTGTAATCTCCAGATGATTCAATTAATTTAACTTCTGAAACTGTAGCATCTTTTAAAGGAAAATACAAATCAATTTGCTTAATCATCTTTTTTATCGAGGCTATTTTTGGAATCAACTTAGCGATGTAATGTTCCTTTGTTTTGAAATACGAAATGTCAAATTCCTTATCATCAAACATATTACCACTAACACTTCCAACTATAAGCTTATTAATTTTTTCGAAAATTTTACTTTTTGCATCTACCGTACTTTTATTGCCTTGATCGTTTATGTACACTTTATTATTTTTAAAAACAATACTGTATTGGTAAGGCTTAGTGTATTGCCAATTTAACAAATTTGGAGATTTGAAGTACATTTTACCAGAAGTTTCAATGTCTTTCGTTAAAAAATCCATATGTTTTATTTGAACAAAATCAGTTTTTATAGTTTTAATACTTTTTGACTGATTTTCAATAGTTGCTTTAAATTTAACTATTTCCTGAGCCGCCATTTTTTGCTCTTGTGCGCTCATTTTAAAGCTACAAATTAAAATAATCAGCACTAAAAATTTAGTTTTCATAAGCAGAAATTTCTAATAATTCTTCAATAGTTACTGTTTGATAACCTTCTGATTGCAAAAATAGCAATAACTGTTCCAAAACTAATACTGTTTTAGCAGAAGTATCATGTAATAAAATAATTCCTCCAGGTTTTACTCTATTTTTAATTCGATTTGAAATAGAGTTTTCACTTTCAATAACCGTATCTAATGAACGAATATTCCAACCAATTACGATTTTATTTGTTTTAGCAACAGCTCTAGCTATATTAGGATTAGTCACTCCAAAAGGTGGTCTAAAAAGTTTTACTTTTTTATTAACGACTTGAGATACTAAAGCATTGGTTTGATCAATTTCTGAAACTATTTTTTGGGTAGAAAAAAAACCATTCCATTTAGGATGCGAATATGAATGATTTCCGATGTTATGACCTTCATTTAAAATGCGTTTAAGAATTTCAGGGTGCTTTTCAATTTGTTTCCCAATGCAAAAAAAAGTGGCTTTTGCATTATATTTCATTAAAACATCTAAAATCTCTGGAGTTTTTTCATGAGGACCATCGTCAAATGTGATAGCGATATTTTTTTTATGTCTTGAATTGCCTTTGCAAATTGCTTTAGTAAAATAATTCAATCTTATATCAAAAGCGCCCCAAGTTGTAATAATTAAAAAAGATAATAAAAGTAGTACATAAAAAAGCATACTCGCTTTAGTGAAAAACAAAATCGCAAGCAGTACAAAAAATATAAATACAGAATATTTATGTCTTAACATTTTGATAAAAGTACTAAGCTATGGTCTTTTCCTTGAAACTGATTATAAAGTAATACTTTTGAAAAAGTAGTTTTTTCAATAGAGTTCATTTTTACAATTTGTGGAATTGCTTGACTTTTAAGAATGGATGCACCAACCCAAAATCCAAATGCCGAAGCTGTATTGAATTCACCACATAAATGTTTGTAATAAACTTGCGGAATTTGGCTAAATAACGAACCAACAGCTGTGTAATAAGTATCAAAATTAATATCTCCGTTATTTCCTAAAACAACAACGTCAATATCTTGAATTTTTAAATGATTTTTATCTAAAAAATCTCCAATGAAATTATCAACATCATTAACATTCAATTCGTTTTGAATTTGTAAAGCTTCTAAAACGGCATACGAATTTTCCTTTTTTACATTTTCTAAAGTCACGAAAGTTGCGCCTTCGCTGTAAACAACACCTGTAGAATTAGAGTTTAAAACAGAATAAGGTTGATCGCTTTCTTTTTTAATGATGTTAACCAGTTTAAACAACTCCATTGTATGTGAAGAGGTTTCGTCTGCTGCACCAACTAAAATGGTATTTTCTTCTTCGTTTTCAAGTTGTAATTTTGCATCAAGCAAAGCTGATTCAAAAGAAATTGAACCATTAACATACGTGAAATTATAACCTTTACAACCTAATCCTAAAGCAATTTGTGCACCAACAGTATTGTGTGTAGATTGAATAAAATTGGTTGGTGTTAAGTATTCCTCGTTATTATCAATTAGTGCTTTTAAGAATTTTTCAGAATCTTCAATACAACCCATACCAGTTCCTGTAATTATGGCATCTGGAACTTCAACATTTGCTTCTTTCAATGCTTTTGTTGATGCTGCTAAACCCATTTTAACTCCTTTTGCCATTCGTCTTGCTGCGGCTGGCGGAATTAATTCTTTGTACGAAGGTTGTTTAGCATAAACTATGTTTTCGGTTGTATTAATTTCAACCGATTCTAAGAAAGATGTTTCATATGTATCTTGCGAAGAGACGCATCCCATTCCGTTAATGTAGCACTTTTGCATTAGTTCTTTGAAAATATTAAAGTGGAACAATTCCCTCCAAATCCGAAAGAATTTGAAAGCACATGATGTATCTCTTTTTCTTTAAGCGTAAGTTGTGGCGTTAAATTGAATTCTTCCATGTTTGTTTTAAAATTCAAATTAGGAAAAATAATATTATTCTGAATTGCCAAAATACTATAAACTGCTTCAATACCAGCAGCTGCTGCTAAAGTATGACCTGTAAAAGGTTTGGTTGAACTGAAATCAGGGACATTTTCTCCAAATATCCTGATAATAGCTCTTCCTTCAGATAAATCGTTATTTGGAGTTGCCGTTCCGTGGGCGTTTATATAATCAATTTCGCTTGGTTGAATTTTAGCCATTTTGAAGGCTTTGTTCATTGCTAAAAAAGCACCATCACCGTTTTCCGAAGAAGCTGTTTGATGAAAAGCATCGTTTGCATTTCCAAAACCGGTAACGTAAGCCAAAACTTCTTTGTTTTCATTTTTCACAATTGTCTCCGATTCTAAAACTAAAAATGCTGCTGCTTCACCTAAATTTAATCCTTTTCTGTTGTTATCAAACGGAGCATTGTAGTCATCAGACAAAATCATCAACGTTTTAAATCCATTTATGGTAAATTTTGCTAAAGCATCTGTTCCTCCAACCACTACTCTATCTAATTCGCCTGATTGAATTAATCTTGCGCCTAACATAATTGCATTTGCTGCAGAAGAACAAGCCGTACTAATTGTAGTAACCATACCTTTCAATCCGATACAATTAGCAATTTTTTGAGAATTATCGCCAATATCGTGACTGGCTATGTATTTTTGGCAAGCTTCGTTTTCAAAATATTCGTAATAATATTTTTCAGTCATATCCATTCCACCAACGCTTGTTGCTGAAATTAATCCTGACTTATATGCATTCATATCGCTAATTTTTGCATTTTCAACTGCTTGTTTAGCTGCAATAGCACCTAATAATGCGGTACGAGAATAATTATTATCACTTGGTAAATTAAGTTGCTCGGCTAATTGCTCATTAGTCAGTTTAATTTCACCCACTTTAATGATGTCTTTATGAATCGTTTTAATGTTTGAAATTGTAGAAAGTCCCGTTTTTAGGGAAACTAATGAATGGAAGTTTTCCTCAACAGTATTTCCTATTGAAGATATAATTCCCATGCCTGTAATTGCAACTTTCATTTATGATTGTATTATTTAGTTCTGTTTTCAGCAATATAAGCTGCCATAGTTTCAATAGATTCGAAAATTGCTTTTCCTTGTTTTGGATCGGCTAATCTAATTCCGTATTCTTTATCTAAAAGCACGATTAATTCTAAAGCATCAATTGAATCTAAACCTAAACCATCGCCAAATAAAGGATCGTTATCGTTAATATCTTCAATTGTAATATCTTCTAAATTTAAAACTTCAATGATTTTTGATTTTAATTCTTGTTTTAAAGCTTCCATAATTATTGATTGTATAATGTTTGTATATTTTGTTTATCGTGTGCAATTGTTCCTGATTTTTCTACTAAGTAAACAAAAGCTTTGTATTCGTTTTTATAATATTCTACCCAACCGCAAAGTACTTTTTCTGTTTTACCGCTTTCTAACAAATACGATGCGTAATTTGACATGAAATCGGGTTTAAAATCATCAAACACAAAAAAAGCATTCTCTGTTTTTAATTGATGTTTGATACTTATTTCGCCCACACAAATATTAGGTAATGTGTACACAAAAACGGCAGGACTTGGAAAATAATTTTCGGAATCAGAAATTGAATCTTGATATTTTACATCCGTATCTAAACTTGATGATTTATTAGCAAATACAAGTGCTATATCGTTTTCATTCTCTAAATCGATGTTATCTTTTAAGATTGCTTCTGCTCCTAAAAAGGCTAATTTACTTAAATTATCCATTTTAAAAAATTTTGGATATTCTAAGCCGATTGTTTTTGATGCATTTTTAATAAATTCAGGAAATAATACATCGTTCATTTCTAAAACGGTTGTTCCGTTTAGTTGAAGTGTATTATTTTCTATTTTGCAATAGCTTGATATGTGATAATTTGTTGTCAATTTTAATTTATTTTTTCAAACAATATTGCTGTATTACATCCGCCAAAGCCTGATGCTGTTTTTAAGAAATATTTGATTTCTTTTTTTCTATTTTCTTTTAAAATAGCAATAGGAATAGAAACCCCAGAGTTTTTAAATCCTTTTGATGCTAATAGTTCTTCGTTGTAAACCGATTGCAATCCGATTACAATTTCTAACAATCCAGAAGCACCTAATGTGTGTCCGTAGTAGCCTTTTAAACTATTTATAGGAACAGTATCAATATGGGAACGAGAAAAAGCTATTGCTTCCATTTCATCATTATATAAAGTTGCAGTTCCGTGAGCCGAAATGTAATCTAATTTATCTTTTGTAATATTTGCTTCTTTAAAAGCACTTTCAATACTTTTAAACAAGCCTTCACCTGTTCTTGATGGTCCAGAAATATGATTGGCATCGTTTATAGCTCCATCTCCAATAATTGCTACAGCATTGTCAGTTGGTTTTTCCGAAGAAACATAAACCGCTGCAGCTGCTTCGCCAAGAGTTACTCCATTTCGAGATTCATCATAAGGAGCACAAGGCAAACTACTCATCGCTTGAAAGGAATTAAAACCTGACAAAACGAATTCGGAAATTTCATCTCCAGCAATTACAAATGCGTTTTCATAAGCGCCAAATTGAATCATTCGTTTAGCAACAGAAACCGCTAAAACTCCAGAAACACAAGCATTAGAAACCACAATTGGCTCTGCTTTAAATCCAAAAAAAGTACTTATTTTTTTTGCCAATGTTGCTAATTGCGCTTCTTCAATTGGTAATTCTTGATTTTCTAATAACGAAATATTTCCTTTTGTTGTAGAAAGAATTAAAACTGATTTTTCGGCAACTTTATTTTTATTTACGATTGGATGTAATGCTAAAATGAGCATCTTTTCTAATTTGGTAAACGTGTTTTCATTAGAAACTTTTAGAAAACTTTCATTTAACTTTTCATCTTCAATGATAGAAGCATAAATAGAAGAAAGATTTCCGCATTTTTCTTGAAATTGAATTCCCGATTGCCCTTTTACAAGCGCACTCCAATTGGTTTCTAAATCAAAACCTAACGGAGTAACGCAATTCGCATCGGTAATGTAAATTGTTTTATTTGCTATCATTTTAATAATCCAACGCTTTTTTTCCATTCTTCATAAAAAGAAGGAGCATTTAAAACTAAATTTCCATCACTATCTAAAAACACTTGAACGGTTTCACCTGTACAAGCGACTTCATTATTGCTATCGTAAATTACATATCTAAAAATCATTTTAGCAGCTGGCGAATCTACAATTGTAGTTTCAATTCGAGCTACATCGCCATATTTTAATGACAATTTATGTTCGCATATCGATTTTACAATTGGTGTTGTATAACCGTGTTTTTGAACATCTAAATATGAAATACCGTGCAATCTTCCAAAAGCTTCTCTTCCATCTTCAAAATAAGTGATATAATAGCCGTGCCAAACAATTCCTAATGGATCTGTTTCGTTAAATCGAACTCTAATATCTTTAGAAACGCTTAAATGAGAGGCCTCGTTATACTGCTCTTTTCTTTTTATCATATTGGATGGCAATAAAAATTGTAATTATAAAGAACAAAAGTAGTAAAAATATTTCGGGAAGAATTTCTATAGCATCAGCTTTACGAAGTAAAACATCATAAAATGCGTTTAATCCCCAATTCATAGGTGAAATATGCGAAATAACTTGCATTACTTTTGGCATGGCAAATACGGGAACCCAAACACCACCAATGGCAGCCAAAATTACTACCGAAGTTGCTCCAAAAGGTGCTGATTGTTCTTGAGTTTTAGCAATAGTTCCAAGTAAAATTCCGAATCCAATTGCTGCTAATCCTGAAAATAATGCCACAACACTCATTAGAAAGAATTTTCCATCTAAATCTAATGTTGGTAAACTTAAATACGGAAATAAATACATTCCAACTAAAACCATTAGATAAAACTGAATCATACAAATTACCAAATACGTAATTGTTTTTCCAGCAATTACAACATAATATGGAACAGGATTAGTAAGTAATCGAATTTGTGTTCCTTGCCCTTTTTCTTTAACAATATTAATAGAAAGCGGAACAATTATAAAAAAGATGGCAAATAAAGTCCAAGCCGGAACGTTATGTTGCACCGAATTTGGTAAAATTTCTTTATTATCTACCGTTGGAACAATTTCTTTAAACGTAATGAAACTTTCTTGCTCAAAGATGGGTTCTTCTCCTTCACCTAATTGCTCTTGAAAAGTAGCGTAGATGGATTTGGTTTCAATTTGAGAAATCATTTTATCAATACTACTTTTTACATTACTTTTAAAAGTGGCTTGCGTAGCAGGATCAAAATAAAGTCGGACTTCTTTTTTGTTTATTATTTGTGGAAGTGAATCTTTTTTTGGCTCTTCTGAAAGATCACCAATTCCAAAATTTGAAATTATTTTGTCTACGTTTTGATTTACTTTTAATTGCAAATCTTTACTTAGATTTTCGGGAATAATAATAGCTAATTGAAATTTCCCTTTAAAAACAGCTTCTTTTGCTGAATCTTCTGTTAAGTTTTTTCCATCTAAAGAAGAAACAATTTCAAACTGACCACTATTATTTAGGTTTTCTATTACCGATTTAGAAATTTCGCCTTTATCGTTATCAATTAAAACAACAGGAATTTTACTTTCGGTAACCGTTCTAAACGTGCTATCTTGAATTAAAGTAATGGTAATAATTAATACCAAAGGCATCACAAATAAGATGATTAAACCTCCAAAATCTCTTTTCAATAAAAGAAATTCTTTGTAAACCGACATCCATAATTTATACATCATCGCGAAGTTCTTTACCGGTTAATGAAATAAAAACATCTTCTAAATTATGTGCACCAGTTGTGCTTTGAATCAATTCGCTTGGTGTTCCTTCTGCATAAATTGTTCCTCTATCGATAATGGCAATTTTAGTACAAAAATCCTGTGCTTCGGTTAAATGATGCGATGTATAGATAATTGTAGTTCCTTTTGCATTTAATTCTCTTAAATAATCAATAATTACATTTTTAGATTGCACATCAACTCCAACGGTTGGTTCATCTAAAAACAAAATTAATGGTTCGTGTAAAATTCCAGCAATAAGATTAATTCTGCGTTTCATTCCGCCTGAAAAAGTTTCGATTTTCTTATCAGCAAACTTCAATAAACCTAATTGGTCAAGAGCTAAATTTACTTTTTCTTTCAGAATTTTACCTTTAAGTCCGTACATACTTCCAAAATACAACAAGTTTTCTCTAGCCGTAAGTGTTGGATATAATGCGTATTCTTGTGGAACTACACCAATTGTTTTTTTAATTTCAAATGCGTTTTTTTCATAAGTAAGATTGTTAATGCTAAAATTACCCGAAGTTGGTTTAATAATTCCGCAAAGCATTGATATTAAAGTGGTTTTTCCGGCGCCATTTGGACCGAGTAAACCGTATATTTCTTTTTCCTCAATACTTAAATTTAGATTATTTACTGAAAAATAATCTGCCTCTTTATATTGCTTAAAAAGTTGATTAATTTGAATTATGTTTTTATTGCTACTCACTTTAGATGGCTTTTTTAAGTTTCTTAAAAAACGCTTCTTCTAAATCTGCAATATGAAGCAATTGATCTGCTAATGTATTGTATACATCTTCCAAATTACTTCGATTTTTGTATACGCGAGAAGCATCTACGGCGAAATCTCTCCATAAATCACCAATTTGAGTAATTTCTAACGAAAGTTCTTTTAGCTTATCATTTTTTAAAATTACTGCAGCTTCTTGTAAAAAAGCACCATAAATAAATCGGAAACCACCGCCTCCAGTTCCTATTTCTTCTTGCATACGAATCATTTGAGCTAAATAATGATTCGCTACCTTAACTCCTTTAGTTTTTGGCCATTTACGAATACTTTTTGCTAAAAATCGCATAGCTGCAACGCCAACAATTGGCACCGGAGCTAACATGTCGTTACAGGTATTCTTGATTCCTTTTTTAATGGCTTTTTCCCAATTAATTTCAGATGGAATATTAGTTGGATAATACATTTGTCCTTTTGGAGAAAGTACGCCTTTTGCAAATCTTACTTTTTCTAATTCAGATTCTGATAACGTTGTAACGGTTTCCATTACAGGATCGCTGATTAAAAAAGTATTATCTTTTTTTCCGTAAACTACTAAATTGTGAGCATTAAAATGAAAACGATATTCATCTGGAAAATATGTTAAATTATAAACTCCAACTTGTAAACCTGTTGGAATGTTATTTTTAAGGTTATTTTCTAATGCTATTTGTGCCTTTTCAGGACTTGAAAATTTTATTCTCTTAACTGTAATTCCTAATCGTTTTGCTGCTTTATTGAAAATAAAACCTGGCATAGGACGATAGCTTATTGCTGGTGCTTGATTAACTTTTAATAATGGAAAATAAAAAAAGAACAATCCCGAGCCAATACCAAAAACCATTGGTTCGCTGATATTTATTCCGTTGAATTTTAATAAATTAGAAGCAACTCCATTTTCACAATGTGCTGATTGATGATGTGTAAAATTGGTTTCCATTAAGCTCCTTTATAATTTGTTAATTCGGCTACCGAAATCTGAAAAGTATCTGCATATTTTTGCAGTATTTTTTGATTTAATTTTTTAAAAACAGCAGGTTTTGCATGTCTTTTTACTCTCCATTTCCACATTCCAACATAATCGGCTAGTGTAATCCAGTCCATTCTATGAAGTTCCATGAAATATACAATTGGACTTGCTTTTCCTGATTTTATATCTTGTTTTGCTTCTTCTATACGTTCGTTAATTGCATTTATAGAATTTTCTAAAGCAATTGTTTTAGGTTCCCAGCCGGTGCTTAATCCTGTAGTGTAATTTCCGTTTTCATCAGTTGCGTAACATAATTCTTTTACATTACTTTTAGATAAATTACTTTCATCTTGAGGTATTTCTTCTTTCTTCATATTACTTTACTTCTTGAATGAATAAATTTATTTCCGATTCTAATAAAAGATTTTCGTCTTGATAGGTTTGACATTTCATAGTACAAATACTGTAATCGTCAGTGTCAAATCTTGAAACTAATGTAGCAGATGTTTTAATCGTTTGATTTACCATAGGCAACATAAATACTGATGCTTTTTTGATTCCGCTAATAAAGCCAACTAATTTTACATCTTCTTTAATTTCATTATCTCTCGTAAGAAAATAAGATTGTCCTACAATGCAAGAACAAGTTTGTGCTGCATTTTCTATTAATCCTACTTCTGAAAAATAATTATTTTCTACAAAAACGTTACTTGAATTGATTTCAAAAACCGAAGTTACTGAAGTGGTTGTTATTTCTTTTAAAACATCAACCATAAGCATAGGTGCTCTATGTGGTAAAAAGTGATTGATATTTATTTCTGCTTCCTTCAAAACCTGATTCATTATGTTATGCTAAAACGGTTTTCATTTGTCCACGAGCAATTTCAACTTCATTAAGAAGTACTGAAATATCTACTAATGTAATACCTGCAAACTCTTGAAGCACATTTACTTTTGTGACAAGATTATCGTTTAATTTTGGTAATTGAAAAATCTCAATTGATTTAATTGACCCAATATAACCTGTTGGTGCTGGTTCCTGCTTTAAAAAAAACTGATAACCCGTATACAAAGCCACTGATTGTGCCATATGTTCGATTAAACCTGCTTCTTGAAAAATTGCGTTTTTGGTAAAAATATTTGTTTCTTCAACTGTAAATCCTGAATTGATGAAATTTTCGCCAAAAGCCAAAACTTTATCTACCATTACAAATGGAAACTTTTGCGGAATAAGATTTCCTACAAAATTGCGATCTAAAATTGGTAAAGTAATGTTTTCCATTAGCAAACCGTTAAATAAGCATATGAATATGAAAAACGTCCGCTTTCTGGGACAGATAATAATACTTTATCACCTTTTTTCAAATTACCCGAATTCATTAATTCTTCTAACATCAAATAAATAGATGCTGAACCAACGTTTCCAACGTGTTTTAAATTCATAAACCAACGTTCCATTGGAATCTCTGTATTTTGCTCTTTTAAAGCTTCATATAAACCTTTTACAAAGTAATGAGAAGAAACGTGAGGTAAAAAGTAAGTTATTTGATCTGCACTTAAATTATTTTTATCCAAAGCTGCTTTCATACTCAAGGCACCTTTTTGTAAAATATGAGCGTCTAACAATTTTACATCTTGCTTAATAGCAAATACAGATTTTGAAAGCCATTCTGAAGATTTATAATCGCTCCAAGGTTTTATGCTTCCGTCTGGTCGTTTGTCTCCTCCAGCATACATACAAGTTTCTAACTCATATGCATATGAAAAAGCTTCCATCCATTCTATTTTTAAAGAAATATTTCCACTTGGTTTATTTTCTAATAAAAATGCAGCGGCACCATCTGATAACATCCATCTTAAAAAATCTTTTTTGAAAGCAACGATTGGTTGTTCTTCTAATTTTTTAAGATTGATAATTTCGTTTTCAAATTTATCGGCTAACATCCAAGTTGAAACTCTTTCAGAGCCAGTACAAATTGCATTATTCGTATTTCCTGATTTTACAGATAAATATCCGAATTTTAAAGCATTCATACCTGCATTACAAACTCCAGAAGAAGAATTTAATTCAACTGATTGATTTTGTAACAATCCGTGAACCATAGCGGAATGCGATGGCAAAAGTAAATCGGGAGTTGAAGTTCCACAAGATAATAATTCAACATTTTGAGAAGTAAAATGGTCATCAAATAAACCATTAATTGCTAAAAAGGTTAAATCGGCATTAGAATGAGTAGGATTCCCATTTTCATCAATTGCATAGAATCTATTTTTAATTCCGTTATTTCTCAAAACTATTCGTCTTGCTTTTGAGGTTTCATCATTAATTAGACCCAACATATTTTCCATTTCATCATTTGAAATAGGATTATTCGGCAAGAACTTACTAGATTTTGTTATGTAAACTTCAGACATTCTTATTAAACTTTATATCTTTTTGTAAAGAGCTTTTTCTTTTGCTATTTTATTAGCAATAAATGGATATTTTAAAAGGTGCAATATAAATACAATTGGTGAAATTACCCAAATAGCAACCCACAAATATGCATTAAACACTTTTAACCAAAATTCTCTTGATTTTTTTTTATTTATGATAAAATTTGACCATGTTTTAAACATTTTATTCGCTTTTTTGTCCATTTCAACTAAAAACGGTCTAATTTCAACAGCGTCTAATTTTAATAATTCGTCTTGCAAATTGTTAAAATTTTTATTTAAGAGCGATTCTTTGATAACATTTCCAAATTTTGAGGCATTTTTAATTTCAGAATCGGCAACTCCTGGCAAAGGAAAAATGCCAAGATATTTTGTTTTTTTGCCTGAAAACATCCAATGCACAATTGTAACCACGCTAATATGATTAATATTTCTATCTACCAAAGCTATATTACCCACTAAATTTGCTTGTACATCTAAAAGCAAAACTTTCATTTTTTCTTGTGCCTTTACCCACATATTTCTTGCTCCAATAACTGTAATTACGGGAGTGTTTTTGAATAGTTGCTTTGCAAAAGAGCTTTTAAGAAATGAATTAACTGGAATAGAAGGCGATAAATACCAAACTTGATAACCTAATATAATTAAATCATATTGTTTTTCTAAAATGGCATTTGATGGTGCTTTTATTGGTGCTGGAATTTGTAAAAAAGATTCGGGAAATGCATTAAAAAAAGCTGATTTTTTCCAGGGAAAAGGAAAATCATTCTCCATTTCAATGGTATAATGCGTAATATCAATTTCTTCATCTGAAGAAAATGGAAGTGTCAAATTATCAAGAATTTCAGTTAATTGACCCGATTGCGAGTAGTGTATTACTAAAACGTTTTTCATGTTTACTGTTATTAACTTACGTTAATTTTCTTAAAATTTCTGATTTTATCTTCTCTTTTCTTGTGAACAAACACGCTCCATGTTGTGCTATCTTCGGCATCATAAATTTTAATTTTCTGAGAATCATCATTAATTAATAAATCATCTGAAGTACAATTTAAAATTTGAGCAGCTGCTGCTAAACCAGAATAAGTAGCGCCCGTTACCCCATGAGATAATGTACTTGCTCCACATAAATACAAATTCTCAATTTCGGTTTTATTTTTATATGAAAATGGCCCTACTTGATTTAGTGTTTTATTTGTTCCGTATACATTTCCGTTTGTAGAATTGATGTAAAACTGATTGGTTTTTGGAGTTCCTAATTCGGCTTGAACGACATAATTTCGTACATTAGGAATAAACTCATCCATATTGTTTAGGAATTTCTCAACGATTCTTTTCTTATATAACTCATAAGCTTCTGAATGATAATCTTCTGAAGAATTAAAGTCTTTAAAACTATCATAATCTACATAAGTAACCACTTCAAAATTATGGTATTTCCCATTATAACTAACTGGATCTTTAAGCGTAGTGCAACTAATAAAAAGGGCTGGAAATTTATCTCCTTCAATAATATTCCCTTTTGTTAAAGTATCAAAATGATTGTCTATATTTTCGTCTTCAAACTTCCATATATTACCCGAATCGATACCATATTTGGTTACATCTACTTCTAGAGTTAAAAATAAGATTAAAGAAGTTACTGAATATTTTGTTTTAGATAGTTTCTTGTCTAATTTTTTACTGATATTTTCTTTACCTATTAACTTTAAAAAAGTGATAGATGGATCGGCATTTGAAACAATTGTATTAGCTAGAATAGTTTCACCCGTTGCTAATTCGACTCCTTTTGCTTGGTTATTTTCAACAATAATTTTTGTAACTTTTTGACTCACTCGAACTTCTCCGTCAAAACTTTTAATTTTACTAGTCATAGCTTTAACTATGCTACTTGCCCCACCCATTGGGTAAAATCCACCATCAAAATAATGATTCATAACCGAGCAATGAACAGGAAAACAAGCTTGTGAAGGAGGTAAACCATGATCGCCACATTGCGAATTTAATATAGCTTGAAGCTTTGAATCTTTAATATGCCAACCTATTACACGCTTTAAGCTAAAAAGGGCAAACTTTCCAAAATGTTTTGTTCGAAAAGGAACGGTGATTTTTTGCCATAATCCTTTTAATTTTGGCATTAATTGAAGTTCGTAATTTACTTTTTGAATTAAAGAAAGGTATTCTTTGATGTTTTTTTCTTCTTTAGGAAATGCTTCAATTAATTTGTTTTGAAAATTATTAATTCCTGCTGGAATATCGAATTTTTGGTTACCAATTATGCAATGATCATAACCGTTTTTGTTCATTCTAAAAAAGGTTAAGTCATTAGCAATTCCTAAACCTTTATATAAGTCATTTGTTGATTGCCCTTCATCGAGTAAACCAATATAATGTACGCCTGGACTAAACCGTTGCCCATTTAACGTAAAAGTATGACACCATCCTCCTGGAACATAATGTTGTTCTAACACTAAAACTTTTTGACCACTTCGAGCCAAACATAAAGCAGTAGACAAACCACCAGCTCCCGAACCTATAACAATTGCATCAAATTTTTCCATTATTTCTACATAGCAATAACTGAAAAATACAATTTTGCTTTTTAATTATTACTATTTATTTCCAAAAATCAAAATAATTGAACCATTGTAAAGGATATTTTTTCAACATACTTTCAAGGCTTTCAGTGTATGATTTTAGAAGTGCTTTTTCATCTCTATGTTTTGCATTTGATTGTCTCGTATAAAGATGATAATGCAAGTTAGCTTCTTTCATTACATAAACAAACACTACAGGAACATTTAATCTCGAAGCAATTAAGAAAGGGCCAGATGGAAAACTTGCTTCTTTTCCTAAAAGAGTTTCTCTCATTACTTTTGTTCCTTCAAAATATCTATCTCCAGTAAAACATACTAATTCATTATTTGCTAAAGCACCATTAATTTCATAAATATGAGATAAATCGTCTTTAATTAGAATAAATTTTATAGATGATTTTTGAGTGACTGTATCTAAATATTGTTTTATAGCCGAATGTTCTCTATCTGTAGTAACAAGATTTATTTGGCAATCAAAATTTATATCTCCAAAAAAATGTTCTGCTATTTCAAAATTTCCAATGTGAGCACTTATTAAGACTCCTCCTCTTTTTTGAGCTTGTAAATCTTTTAGAATATCGATACCATCAAACTCGTACGTGAATTTATTTCGTAATCCAGCAGAAATAGCTGTTTTATCAATAATGGTTTGCCCAAAAGTAAAGTAACTTTTGAAAACCATGAGTTTAGACTTAAAATAAGAATAATTAAGCCTTTCGTGAAAATAATAAAATATTTGTTTGTTACTTTCTTTTAAGAATATAAAATAGTAAAAAGCTACAAAAACTAAAACAGTGTAAGCTGCTTTAATTCCGAGCTTTTTTATACAAAAAACAAATATTTTATATCCAAGTACAGTACCTTTAGATTTTCCATCCCACTGACTCATGATATTTTATTTATTAGCGTTCTGTATTTTAGTATCAATTAAATTATAAAAATCTTGAAAAGAAGCAATTCCAACGAAGTCTGCTTCTCCTAATTTAACCCCAAAATTTGATTCAATTGCAACAACTAAATCTACATAATCTAAACTATCTAAACCAAGAGTATCTTTTAAATTTAATTCAGGAGAAATTACATCACCATCTACTTCAAATTCATCTACAAAAATCTCGTTTACTTTTTCAATAATTTCTTCGATTACCATAATCATATTAACTTTCTATTTTTTTTACTACAATTGCTGAATTTGTTCCACCAAATCCAAAAGAATTTGACAAATATACATCAAATTTCTTATTTATTGTTTTGGTCGCAATATTTAATTTTTTTGAATCTTCATCAGGGTTTTCGAAGTTTATATTAGGTGCAATAAAATCATTTTGCATCATAATAGTAGAGTAAATAAGCTCGCTTGCACCTGCCATCCAACATTCGTGACCTGTCATCGATTTTGTAGAACTAACATGAGGACCATTCTCTCCAAAAACTTCAAATATTGCTTTTGCTTCGTTAGCATCTCCTAAAGGAGTTGATGTGGCATGTGCATTAATATAACCTACTTCAGATGGATCGATATTTGCTTGCGCTAGTGCTCTTTTCATAGCCGTTGCAGGCCCTTCAACGTTTGGAGTTGAAATATGACCTCCGTTTGAAGAAAATCCGTAACCGATGATTTCGGCTAAGATGGGTGCTCCTCTTTTTACAGCAGATTCATAACTTTCAATAATTAATGTAGCGCCACCACCACTTGGAACTAAACCATTTCTACTAGTATCAAATGGTCTTGACGCTTTTGTTGGATTAGCTTCATCTGGTGAAAAAACACCAAGTCCATCAAAACTTGACATGGCATATTTATTAATTTCTTGCGCTCCACCGCTGATAACAATATCTTGTAAACCACTACTTATTAAAAGGTAAGCCAAACCTACAGAATGCGAACCACTAGCACAAGCTGCACTAATAGTCATATTTACACCACGCAATCTAAATATTGTAGATAAATTCATGGTAACGGTTGAATTCATTGACTTAAAAATGGCTCCTGAACCAATTAAAGCGGTATCTTTTTTTTCTCTAACAATATCAATTGCATCAATAATTGCTTTAGAAACGCTGTCGTTTCCATACAAAATACCAACTTCATTTTCATCAAAAAAAGCATCTTCAATTTTGGCATTTTTTAATGCTTCTATGGTTGCTAAATAAGCATATTCTGTTTCTTCACCTACACTTACTCTTTGTCTTCTGCTTAAATGATTTTTTAAATCAGGTTTAGGAACGCTGCCTGTTAATGCAGATTGAAATCCGAATTCTTTTCGTTCTTCATCAAAAATAATTCCTGATTTACCCTCATATAAAGATTGTTTAACTTCTTCTATTGAAGTACCAATACAAGAATAAATTCCCATTCCAGTAATAACAACTCTTCTGCTCATAGCTAATTTTTATGAATAAATTCCACCATTAATATTGATAACTTCACCTGTAATATAACCCGCTTTTTTTGAAGTTAAGAAACCAACTAAATCGGCTACTTCTTCTGCTTCTCCAAAACGGTTTACAGGAATCATTTTTATCAATTCTTTTTCGTCTAATTCACCAGTCATATCGGTTCTAATAAATCCTGGGGCTACAGCATTTACGGTTATATTTCTTTTAGCAACTTCTTGTGCTAATGCTTTTGTTGCAGCAACTACAGCTCCTTTTGCAGCAGAATAATTAGTTTGCCCTGGTGTTCCTTTTACACCAGAAACTGAAACCATATTTACAATTCTGCCATATTTATTGCGTAACATTTTTTGAATAAAAAAATTAGTTACATTAAAAAAACCATTCAAGCTTGTGTTGATTACGTTATTCCAGTCTTCATAAGACATCCACATAAACAAGCCGTCTCTTGTGATTCCTGCATTGTTTACAATAACTTCAACTACAGCTGTTGGATTTGCTTCTTGCCATTTTGTTAATGCTTCTTTTACTTCATCTGCATCCGAAACATTAAATTTAATAATTTCTCCTGTTGAACCATTTTCTTTTACAGCTTCTAGTGTTTTTTCAGCTGCTTCAACATTTGATTGATAATTGATTAATATATGATATTCTTTAGACTCTGCTAACTTCTTACAAATTGCACTTCCAATTCCTCTTGATCCACCTGTAACTAATGCACACTTCATTTTTCTTATTTTTTTATTGAAATAATTCTGCGTTATCAAACCATTTATCTCCTAATGCTTTACCCTCTTTTGTGATAAAACCCCATTTTCCTTTATGTTTAACTCTTGCCAAACCATTAACAAATCCTTTATCATCTTCTTTAAACATAGAAGCTAAACCTCCAGCTGTGATTTGGTATTCAGCAGGAATTACTAATTTACCAGTTTCATCAATAAAACCCCATTCTTTGATTTTAACTGGAGCCAATCCATCTTTACTAAAAATTTCTGCATCTGGATAGCTTAATCCAATAACAACTTCGCCTTTTAAATTAACGTAACCCCATTTTTTGTTGATACAAACAGGTGCTAAATTTTTATGGAATGCTTTTGCTTTATCGAATTTTGGTTCGATAATCCAGTTTCCTTTTAAATCGATGAATCCAATTTTATCATTTTTTCTGGCATAGGTAACATCTTGATATAGGAAATCCCAAATCTTATCTACTCCATCAATTGCTTGAAATTTATTTGAAATTACTAAACCAAAAGCAGTTCCTAAACGAGCCCAAGTGCTGTTTTTGTAGTAACTTCCCACTTCATCATAAATAGTTTCTACAACTAACTTTCCTTTGTTATCGATAATTCCCCATTTATCATTTTGCTTTACTTTTGCAAAACCATTTTCAAAAGATTTTATTACCTGATAAGTAGACTGAACGATTATTTCACCCTTTGGATTGATTAAGCCAACTTTATCATTTACTTTAATAAAAGCAACCCCATCTTCAAAATCATATACTTTATCAGAAGCTGGCATTTTTAATTCTTCACCTTTTTTATTAATGTAGAACCATTTTTTATCTTTCTCTACAACACAAATTCCACTATTAAAATATTTAGCATTAGAATAGGTAGGAGCAATAACCATTTCGCCTTTAGAATTTATAAAGCCCCATTTATCATCTTTTTCAACTGCTGCCAAACCATCAGAAAAGTTTTTAGCTACTTTATATTGAGGTTCGATACTAAAATTTCCTGTTTTGTTGATATAACCAAATTTATCATTCTGCTTTACAAGAGCAATTTCTTGAGCATAAAAAATTTGACTAAATAAGAATAATAATAAATACTTTTTCATATTGGGTAGATTTTAATTTTAAGCAATTTAATCTTTATTGTGAAATAATGAAATTTTTGAAAAATAAATTATTGCATCAAATAATCTTTTACTTTTTGAACAATTGGATACATGATTTGATCTTCTTTAAACTCTGGTACGATTGCTCTAATATCATCATACATTTTTCTAGTTACAGAAGATATTTCGTTTTTATAATTCAATACATCAATAGCTTGAACAATTGTAATTAACTCAATTGCTAATACTTCATATGCATTTTCAATTACTTTACTTGCAATTACAGCTGCATTTGTACCCATACTAACAATATCTTGGTTGTCGTTATTATTAGGAATACTATGCACATACATTGGATTAGAAAGCATTTGACTTTCTGCCGTAGTTGAAGTTGCTGTGAACTGAACACCTTGCATTCCGAAATTAAATCCTAGAACACCTAAATTTACGAAAGGAGGTAAAATTTCGTTTAATTTAGAATTTAATAAATAGTTTAATTGACGTTCAGATAACATGGTTAATTTAGCAATTACAATTTTTAACTTATCCATTTCAAGAGAAATGTAATCTCCGTGAAAATTTCCACCATGATAAACGTGTTTGTTTTTAACATCAACAATTGGATTATCGTTAGCCGAGTTAATTTCGTTTTCAAGAACTTGAGATGTATAATTAATCGTATCTAAAACAGGTCCTAAAATTTGTGGAACGCAACGTAACGAATAATATTCTTGTACTTTTTCTTTAAATACATCTTCGTTGTTATTTCCTGAATATAAATGATCTTCTCTTTTTCTAACTAAAGTACTATCAGACAAATTATCACGCATCATTTTTGCAATTTCTTGCTGTCCGAAATGTTTCTTAGCATTGTTCAATTCAGAAGAAAGGTGATCGTCATATGCTTTTACAATTTCATTAATTGCACAAGAACATTTAACAGACCAATCTAATACTTTTCTTGAATTGTGCACATTAACAATTCCGATTCCTGTCATTACCGAAGTTCCGTTCATTAAAGCTAAACCTTCACGAATTTCAACTTTTATAGGTTCTAATTTTTCAATTTCAAAAACTTCTGATGTAGCTCGTCTTTCACCTTTATAAAACACTTCACCTTCGCCAATTAGTGTTAATGCTAAGTGTGCTAATTGCACTAAATCGCCACTGGCACCTACTCCACCGTGTTCAAAAATCAAAGGTGTAATATCTCTATTTAAAAATTCTTTCATTAAATGAATTACCGAAGGATGAACCCCAGAATTCCCTAAAGAAAGCGTGTTTAATCGAGCAAGAATTATTGCTTTTACGTTAATTGGACTGATTGGTTTTCCAGTTCCTGAAGAATGACTTCTAATTAAATTATATTGAAGTTGTAATCTATCTTCGTCTTTAATTCTGTATTGAGCCATTGGCCCAAAACCAGTATTTACACCATAAATTACTTTATTACCAGAAAACTCTTTTAAAAAGTCAAAACTTTCTTCAACTCTTTTAATAACCGAATCACTTACAGCTACTTTATTGTTGTTAAAAATTATAGATGTAAAATCTTCAATAGACAGATACTCGTTTAACGTGCTCATTATTAATACTTTAAATTTATTTGAAAAATCACAAACAATTTATGCGTAAATAAAAAATATGTGATTAAATTTGAAGCGTCAAAGGTAACATATTCTTACAAACAAAAAAGAAAAATATGACACAAGAATTCATTGATGTTTTAGTAATTGGTGCTGGACCATCGGGTTGCGTATCTGCTTCCTACTTGCATAATAATAATGTTAAGGTAAAGGTGGTTGAAAAAACTAAATTTCCTAGACTAGTAGTTGGGGAAAGTTTAATTCCAAGAGTAATGGATCATTTTGATGAAGCGGGTTTATTTCCTGCTTTAGATAAAATGAATTTTGAAAAGAAACTTGGTGCTCGTTTTATTCGTGGTAATGAAATTTGCGTTTTTGATTTTAGCAAGAAATTTTCAGAAGGATGGGATTGGACTTGGCAAGTTCCAAGAGCTGATTTTGATAATACATTAGCAAAAGAAGTTATAAATAAAGGAATTGATTTAGAATTTGAATCTGAAGTTATTGCTGTAAAATTTGAAGGAAAAAATTCAATTACAACTATAAAAGACAAAGACGGTAATTTAAGAGAAATTCACGCAAAATTCATTATCGATTCTAGTGGATATGGTCGTGTTTTACCACGTTTATTAGATTTAGATACACCATCAAAATTAGATCCACATTCTTCTATTTTTACACATGTTCAAGATAAAAACAGACCAGAAGGTGAAGAAGGAACTTTAATTTCGTTTGATATTTTAGAAACCGAAGTTTGGTTATGGGTTATTCCGTTTTCTAATGGAAATACAAGTTTAGGTGTAGTTGGGCCAACATCGTTTATAAATGCTTTATCAGATGGAAATAATGCCGAAGCTTTAAGAAACGCTATTCAGTTATCTGATTATTATATTAAACGTTTTGGCGATGTTGAATTCTTGTTTGAACCAGTAAAATTGGAAAATTATTCGCGTTCTGTAAAACAAATGTACGGAGATGGTTTTGCCTTAACCGGAAATAGCTCAGAATTCTTAGATCCTGTTTTCTCTTCTGGAGTTGCTTTTGCTACCGAATCTGGAATGTTAGCAGCAAAATTAATTCACAAAGAATTGAATGGAACAGAAGTAAATTGGGAAAAAGAATTTACAGAATATATGAAAAGTGGTATAGGTGTTTTTACAACTTATGTAAAAGAATGGTACACTGGAAATTTACAAACGCTTTTCTTTCATCAGCCTGAAAACCCGGATGTAAAAGAAAAAATATGTGCTGTTTTAGCGGGTTATGTTTGGGACCAAAACAATCCTTTTGTTAAAAAACATGACAACGTTATTAAAAACATGGCACACATGATAAACTTAGAAAAACATCAATAATAAAAAAGGCAATTTTAAAATTGCCTTTTTTATTAATCAATATCTTATAAATCAAATATTTACGATTTTACTTTAATAAATTACTTCGTAAATAACAATTCTCTGTATTTTGTTAAGGTCCACAATTCATCGTCTACTAACAATTCTAATTTGTCAGCGTGGTAACGAATTTCTTCGAAGTATGGTTTTACTTTATCGCAATATGCATCTGCCATTTTTTCTGTACTAGTCAAGGCGTTAGCTTTTTTACGTTCTTCGGTCATTTTTTCTACTTTCGTATTGATGCCTTCGATGTGTTCTGAAATTTCTTTGATTAACGAAATTTGCTCTTTGGCGATTTTCTCAAAATCTTTACCAAAGATTTCTTTTAATCCTTTTACGTTTTCAATCAACACATTTTGGTAACGAATAGCCGTTGGAACCACATGATTACGAGCAATATCACCTAAAACACGACCTTCAATTTGGATTTTTTTCACGTATTCTTCCAATTCAATTTCGTAACGCGCTTCTACCTCAACGTGGTTCATTACGCCCATTTCTCCAAACAAATCAATTGCTTTTTTAGAAACTTTTGCTTTTAACGCTTGTGGTGTAGTTTTGTGATTACTTAAGCCTCGTTTTTTAGCTTCTTTTTCCCAAGCTTCGCTATAACCGTCGCCTTCAAATAAAATTGCTTTTGTGCCTTTAATATATTCTCTTAATACATTGAAAATTGCTTCATCTTTCTTTAAATCTTTTTTCTCAATTAAAGCGTCAACTTCTTTTTTGAAATCTTTTAATTGTTTTGCAACAATTGTATTTAAAGTCGTCATAGAAACCGCACAGTTTGCTGAAGAACCAACTGCTCTGAACTCAAATTTGTTTCCTGTGAAAGCAAATGGCGAAGTTCTATTTCTGTCTGTATTGTCTAATAAAACGTCTGGTAATTTCCCTACTACGTTTAATTTTAAATCTGTTTTTTCTTCTGGCGATAATTTACCTTGAGAAACTCCTTCTAATTCGGCTAACACCTTAGTCAATTGTTGTCCAATGAAAACCGAAATAATTGCTGGTGGCGCTTCGTTAGCTCCTAAACGATGGTCGTTACTTGCAGAAGCAATTGATGCTCTTAATAATTCTTCGTTATCATGAACTGCTTTAATCGTATTGATAAAGAAAGTCAAGAATTGTAAGTTGCTCATTGGCGTTTTTCCTGGAGACAATAAGTTGATTCCAGTATCTGTTGCTAATGACCAGTTATTATGTTTACCTGAACCATTTACTCCTTTGAAAGGCTTTTCGTGGAATAATACTTTAAAATCGTGACGCTCTCCTACTTTTTGCATCACATCCATTAATAATGAATTGTGATCTACCGCTAAATTCGTTTCTTCGAAGATTGGTGCTAACTCAAACTGATTAGGTGCAACCTCGTTGTGACGCGTTTTAACGGGAATTCCTAATAACATACATTCGTTTTCTAAATCACGCATATACGTTAAAACTCGTGTTGGAATCGAACCAAAATAATGGTCGTCTAATTGTTGACCTTTTGCCGCAGTGTGACCTAATAACGTTCTTCCAGTTGCTAATAAGTCTGGTCTTGAGTTGGCTAAAGCTGTGTCAACTAAGAAATATTCTTGTTCCCAACCTAAAGTTGGTGTTACACGTTTTACATTTTTATCGAAATATTTTGCTACATCAATCGCAGCAGCATCAATCGCATTTAAAGCTCTTAATAAAGGTGTTTTATTATCTAAAGCTTCCCCTGTGTAGGACACAAAAACTGTTGGAATACACAATGTAGTTCCAAAAATAAATGCTGGAGATGTTGGATCCCATGCGGTATAACCTCTTGCTTCAAAAGTATTTCTGATTCCTCCATTTGGAAAAGAAGAAGCATCTGGTTCTTGTTGAGCTAATTGACTTCCACCAAATTTTTCAACTGGATCACTTCCGTCAGGAAAAGTTTCAAAAAAAGCATCATGCTTTTCCGCAGTGGTTCCAGTTAAGGGTTGAAACCAGTGCGTATAATGAGTTACACCTTTTGATAATGCCCACTCTTTCATTCCCATAGCAATATAATCGGCAATTTTTCTATCTATTTTTACTCCCTCAGCAGCAGCTTTAACTGCTTTGTAAGCTTCTGATGTTAAAAATTGTCGCATAGCTTTGTCTCCGAAGACATTACTACCAAAAATAGCTGATTTTTTGTCCAATTCTTCTACATGAACAGGTTTTCTGTCTGTTGCTTTTCTTAAAGCTTGAAAACGAAATGTTGACATAAGTTGTGTGTGTTAAAAGTTAAACCCTTGAAAAGTTATGCAAATATATAATTTTTTTATATATTTTTACATATACCCTATTTTTTTAGGGGCAAAAATATTATTTTATTATATTTACAATATGAAAACAGTAAATTTACATATGATAATGTTAGGATGTACCCCAAAAGGACGCTACACTGAACAACATGATATTTTTTTTGGTATTGGAACGAGTTTAAAAGAACTAATTCCAGATATGAATGCTTTTTGGCCAGAAGCAAAAGGAAAAATTCATATTGATGCATGGCAAAAAGTGACTTCTGTTGATGGATTTACTATCAAAGTTGTTTCCAAAGAGGAAAATTTAAATCAAGATGAACAATTATTCTTTTTGAACTTAGGAGGCTATAAAGAAGGCGAATTTGAAGAATACCATTATAAAGTATTAGTGGTTGCCAAAACAAAAGCCGAAGCCATCAAAAAAGCGAAACAAACTACTTTCTTTAAACATTGTGGCTTCAAAGGCGCCGAATCGCACATTGATGATAAATATGGAGTTGATGTAGATGATGTTCACAAAATTGAAGATATTCTTTCGAAAAAATTTAAATTAAAATATCGTTTAAAAATAACAAAAACCAATGTGTTTTCAGAAGATGAAAAAAACATTGGTTATTTAAAGATTGATAAAATATCAGTATGAAAAAAGAGCTATCGGAATGGATAGCTCTTTATGTTTTTTTACATTTTAATCTTAGTTACTTTAGCAGTATCTAATTTATAGTAGTCTTTAACAGAATTATAATCATCAAAATCTAATTTTCCAGCCGCTGTTTTATTTCCAAAATAAGCTGGAATAACCACTACTCTAAACACTTGGTCTAACTTATATGCGTTAGATAAGTTTGGTAAATCATATCCAAATAAATTTACTTGTGCGTCGTAACGTGTAAAATCATTATCGTAACCAAAATCTAAAGTTCCATCATTAAAATAATAGGTTTCTGGTAGTAATTTCCATACATCACCAGCAGAACCATAATCTGCTAAACGATACACCAAAACCATATCAGAAGTATAGGTAGCGTGTGGAAAAGTTAATAAAGCAGAATAACCATTTCCAGAAGTTAAGTCTACGTTTGAATATTCAAAAACTTCACTAATAGTGTCATTATCTATATTATCTTCAACTTCATTTACTGTACAACTTTGTAGTGATATCATCCCGATAAAAACCAACAATAAAGTAATTTTCTTCATAATTTTTAAATTTTAAATTATTTCCTATGTAAATATAACCAATTCTTGTGCCAAACTTTAATAAAATATAAATGAGTATATTTGAAATCTCTAAAAAGACCATAAAAATGGGAAGAAACAATCCAAAAAATATTAAAGCACACAACGATAAATTACACAAAGAGCAAGCTAAAGAAAAAGCTAAAAAGAATGCTCGTGCCGAAAAATTAAAAGAAATTCAACGAAAATTCAACGAATCTAAACAATAATTTATGTCGGGTTGCTACTGCGGAAATTCTGTATCCTTTCAAGATTGTTGTGAACCTTATTTAAAAGGTATTAAAAATGCTCCAACAGCTGAAGCTTTAATGCGTTCGCGTTACAGTGCATTTGCAACAAGCGCTGCCGATTATTTGGTAAACACTACCCATATTTCAAAAAGAAAATACCACAACAAAAAAGATATTTTAGCTTGGAGTCAAACCAACAAATGGTTAAAACTAGAAGTTCTAACCTCAACTGAAACCACAGTAACCTTTAAAGCATATTTTTTAGACAAAAATTTAATAGCAGAAGTTCATTACGAACACTCTACTTTTAAGTTAGAAAAAGGAAAATGGTTTTATGTGGATGGAGAATATTAAATTCTCTTTTTGATTGGAATCCAAATTTCCTCTTCAGAGTTCGGATCATTATTTTTATATTTTTCTCCTAAAATTTCAAATTGAGGACGATTATCAAATTCATATTCGGAATTTGGCAGCCAAACACCAAAAATATAACCAAATGTTTCTCTTGCTTTTGAAGCCTCTCCTACATGATTAAAAACAGCATACAATCCTTCCTCAATAATTAATCTTTGCATTCCTTCAGGAATAAAATCAAAATTTGACACAGGAACTACAGCCCATTTTGCAAATTCGGTTTGTGGATTGAAATCAAAATTTTCGGGATTGATTTGAATGTTGAATAATTCTGTTCCTATTGTATTTTGAATTTCATTTCGTCTAGACATATATTTTCCCCACAATTCTCCTATTCGATAATCTGAATATGAAAATTGACTATTAATTCCTATGAATTTCGTTGTTGGAAATGTTTTAGTTATTGGCTCCATTCTTCAAAAATAAAAAAACCTTCCATATCTGAAAGGTCATTTTTATAAATTATTTTAATCTCTTTTTAATTACATATTTCTTCTATACTGACCACCAACCTCAAACAACGCACTTGTAATTTGTCCTAACGAACAAACTTTGGTTGCATCCATTAATTTTTCGAAAATGTTTTGGTTCTTAATCGCTGCTTCTTGTAAAATGTTGATGTGCTCGGCTACTTTTTCTGCACTTGTTTTATGCAAATCGGTTAACATATCAATTTGATATTGTTTTTCTTCTTCAGTAGCACGAATAACCTCAGCAGGAATAACCGTTGGCGAACCTTTTGAACTCAAGAAGGTGTTTACACCAATAATTGGGAATTCTCCCGTATGTTTCAAAGTTTCATAATACAATGATTCTTCTTGGATTTTCGAACGTTGGTACATCGTTTCCATTGCACCTAAAACACCGCCACGCTCAGTAATTCTATCGAATTCTTGTAAAACAGCATCTTCTACTAAATCGGTTAACTCTTCAATAATGAACGAACCTTGGATTGGATTTTCGTTTTTAGCTAAACCTAATTCTTTATTAATAATCAACTGAATTGCCATTGCTCGTCGCACTGATTCTTCTGTTGGAGTTGTAATCGCTTCATCGTATGCATTCGTATGTAACGAGTTACAGTTATCGTAAATCGCATATAACGCTTGAAGAGTCGTACGAATATCATTAAAATCAATCTCTTGCGCATGTAACGAACGACCAGATGTTTGAATGTGATATTTCAACATTTGCGCTCTTTCGTTAGCTCCGTATTTGTTTTTCATGGCTTTCGCCCAAATTTTACGCGCCACACGACCGATTACAGCATACTCAGGATCAATTCCGTTTGAGAAGAAGAATGATAAATTCGGACCGAAATCATTGATGTTCATTCCACGACTCAAATAGTATTCCACATAAGTGAAACCATTTGCTAACGTGAAAGCTAATTGCGTAATTGGATTTGCACCCGCTTCCGCGATATGATAACCTGAAATAGAAACCGAATAAAAATTACGAACATTTTGTTTGATAAAATATTCCTGAACATCACCCATTAATCGTAACGCAAATTCAGTTGAGAAAATACACGTATTTTGCGCTTGATCTTCTTTTAAAATATCGGCTTGAACCGTTCCACGAACTTGTGCTAAGGTTTTTACTTTGATATCTTGATATACTTCAAAAGGTAAAACTTGGTCTCCCGTTACTCCTAAAAGCATCAAACCTAAACCATTATTTCCTTCTGGTAAAGCGCCTTGATATCTTGGACGCTCCACTCCTTTTTTCTTATAGATTTCGTTGATTTTAGCTTCTACTTCATCTTGAAGATTATTCTCAATAATGTATTTTTCACAGTTTTGATCGATGGCAGCATTCATGAAGAATCCTAACAACATAGGTGCAGGACCATTAATCGTCATTGAGACCGAAGTTAACGGATGACTTAAATCGAAACCTGAATATAATTTCTTAGCATCGTCTAAACAACAAATTGAAACTCCCGCATTACCGATTTTTCCATAAATATCGGGACGAATGTGTGGGTCATTTCCGTATAAAGTAACCGAATCAAATGCGGTTGACAAACGTTTTGCTGGTAATCCGGCAGAAACATAATGAAAACGCTTGTTTGTTCTTTCTGGTCCGCCTTCTCCGGCAAACATTCTACTTGGATCTTCTCCTTCACGTTTAAATGGATATAATCCTGACGTAAAAGGAAATTCTCCTGGTACATTTTCTTGTAAATTCCATTTTAAAATATCGCCCCAAGCTTGGTATTTTGGTAAGGCTACTTTTGGAATTTGAGAATGTGAAAGCGATTCTGTATGTGTAGCAATTTTGATTTCTTTATCACGAACTTTAAAACTATAAACTGGATTTTTGTATTTGTTTACTTTTTCGTCCCAAGTCAAAATGATTTCCCAGTTGTATGGGTCAAGATTCATTTTTACACGGTCGAATTCTTTAGTTAATAACGAAACGAAATCTTTGTTATCAGCAGTAATTTTTAGAGAACTTTCAACAATTCCTGCTTTGTCTAATTGCGGAAGATTTCCATTTACCGATTCAATGGTTTTGAAAATTCCGTATAATTTTTGAGCTACTTCTACTTGAGAAAGTGCTGTTTCGTCGTATTTTCTATTGTTTTCTGCAATTTCAGATAAATAACGTGTTCTGTGAGGTGGAATTACGAAAATTTTCTCACTCATTTCACGTGTGATTTCGAAAGTCGAATTTAAATCGGCTCCTGTTTTCTCTACAATCTTATCCATGATAGATTTGTAAAGCGTATTCATTCCTGGGTCGTTGAATTGCGAAGCGATAGTTCCAAAAATTGGCATCGTATCCGTATCCACATCCCATAAATTATGATTGCGTTGGTATTGTTTTTTCACATCACGAATCGCATCTAAAGCACCACGTTTGTCGAATTTATTTAACGCCACTAAATCTGCAAAATCCAACATATCGATTTTTTCCAACTGAGTTGCTGCTCCAAATTCTGGTGTCATTACATATAACGAAACATCAGAATGATCCATAATTTCAGTATCCGATTGTCCAATTCCTGAAGTTTCTAGAATGATGATATCGTATTTAGCTGCTTTTAAAACCTGAATCGCTTCTGCCACATATTTAGACAATGCCAAATTAGATTGACGAGTAGCCAACGAACGCATGTAAACACGAGAATTATTGATGGCGTTCATACGAATTCTATCCCCTAACAAAGCACCACCAGTTTTACGTTTTGATGGATCAACTGAAATTAATCCGATTGTTTTTTCTGGGAAATCAATTAAGAAACGACGAACTAATTCATCAACTAAAGATGATTTTCCAGCTCCACCTGTTCCTGTGATTCCTAATACTGGGATTTTTGATGTTTCATTCTTTAGGTGAATTTCGTCAAAAACCGATTTTGCAATTTCTGGAAAATTCTCAGCTGCTGAAATCAATCGTGCAATGGCAGTTGGGTTCTTCTCTTCGATATGCGATAATTCTCCCGTAAGTTTATCTCCAATTGGATAATCGGAACGTTGTACTAAATCGTTAATCATACCTTGTAATCCCATAGCACGACCATCGTCTGGAGCATAAATTCTTTCGATTCCGTATTCGTGTAGTTCTGAGATTTCAGAAGGTAAGATTACTCCTCCACCTCCACCAAATATTTTGATGTGACCTGCTCCTTTTTCCTTAAGCAAATCATGCATGTATTTGAAATATTCGTTATGACCACCTTGGTAAGAGGTCATCGCAATCGCATTCGCATCTTCTTGAATAGCTGTATTTACTACTTCTTCCACACTTCTATCATGTCCAAGGTGAATTACCTCAACACCAGTAGCTTGAATAATTCTACGCATGATATTAATGGCTGCATCGTGTCCATCAAAAAGTGACGCTGCAGTCACAATTCTTACTTTATTTTTAGGAATATAAGGAGTTTGTAGTTCCATCTGTAATTTTTATTCGTTTTAAAGGGTGCAATTTACGAATTTAATAATTTTATTTCATTCAAATTTTAGAATAAATTGTGTTGAAAATTGGCACTATCTTTGTAAATTAGTTAGCAAAATATAAAAACATGAAAAAAATAGTATTTAGTTTAGTAGCGTTTAGTTTGTTTAGTTGTGCCGAAATGCAACAAGTTATGGATCAATTACCACAAGGAACTGGCGTTTTGAGTCAGGCAGAAATTGGTAACGGATTAAAAGAAGCTTTGAATAATGGAATTACAAATCAAGTTTCAAAATTAACTGCAACAGATGGTTTTTTTAAAAATCAAGCTGTAAAAATTTTATTACCAGAAGAACTTCAGACGGTTGACAAAAAATTACGTCAAATAGGAATGAGTAGTTTAGCCGATGAAGGTTTAAAAGTAATTAATAGAACTGCAGAAGATGCCGTTAAAGAAGCAACTCCAATTTTTGTGAATGCTGTAAAACAAATGACTTTTAACGATGCAAAAAACATTTTAATGGGAAATGAAAGTTCGGCTACAACTTATTTACAAAACTCAACTTCTACTGCTTTATACGGAAAATTTAATCCAGTAATTAAAAATTCATTTGCAAAAGTAGGAGCTGATAAAGTTTGGACAAATATTATCACCAAATACAATTCGATTCCGTTAGTTAAAAAAGTGAATCCTGATTTAACAGATTACACTACAAACAAAGCAATGGAAGGTGTTTTCAAAATGATTGCTGTGGAAGAGAAAAACATTAGAACTAATTTATCTTCCAGAAGTTCCGATTTATTAAAGAAAGTTTTTGCTATACAAGACAAAAAATAATTGTTTTGTAATTCAATATTTACAGAAAAAACGTTTTTGTAAAAATTTAATAATCAATAACATAAGTATAACATAACCTTAACATTACAAGTCAAAAATTCATCGGATATTTGCATTGTAATAAATAAGAGATTTTCTCATTTGGTTAGGGTTAGTTTAAAAAATCACCACGCTTTAGAGTGTGGTTTTTTTTTAACTATTCTAACACAAAAGAAACCGAAACATTTGAAATAATCTCAATTTCACCAATTGCTAAGGTCTCTTGAGGCACAGAACCTTCATCTGACATAACCATAGTTTTCATTTCGGCATATACTGGACGTGGATAGTTCGTAAATGAGTTATCTGAAATCACTAACGCCTTCCCTACTTTTTGTCCCACTAAAACAGAAACGTAATCTTCTGCTTTTTTATTTGCATCTAACATAGCTTTCTTACGTGCTTGGCTTTCGTATTCTTTAATTTTAGACGATTTGAATTCTACGCCTTGAATCGAATTCATTCCGCTATCTACCAAATCCAACATCAATTTATCATATCTTGATAAATCTTTCAAATGAATTGAAATGGTTTGATTGGCTATGTAATTGTATTTTTTAGTATTATAATCATAATTTTTATATAAATTCACGCGTTGCGTTTGATAATCTACCGAAGAAATACCTCGTTGCTTAATTAATTTTAATACTTTATCAACGATTTCGTCATTTTTCTTTTTTACATCGATTGCTTCTTTTCCTGAATTTTCTACTGCTACCGTGATAACAGCTTCATCAGGTGTAACCTTGATTTTTCCTTCACCAGAAACACTAATTTGTGGAACTGTTTTTACTTCTTGTGCTTGTACCATAAATACTGAGAATAATAGTATAGTTACTAAATTTTTCATATGATTAAATTTTATTAGTGTATTGTTTTCAAGTATTGTGCCAAAATATCAAATTAATAATTTTATAATTTATTTATCTTATGCAAGAAAAACAAAACTATAATTGGAACTAATAAAGCGCCAACAATTACTGGCTCAGTTGTAATGAGTTGAGGATATTTTGTCAAAGTAAATAAATATCCACCAATAGCTCCTCCAAAATGCGCCACATGACCAATATTATCTCTTTTTGCTTTCATTCCGTAAATAGAAAACAACAAATAGGCGAATCCAAAGATATATCCTGGTATTAATCCATACATTCGAATATTTGGTTCTAATAAAATAGCACTAAAAACAATACCTGTAACCGCTCCAGAAGCTCCAACTGCTCTGTACGAATAATCGTTTTTATGAAAATAAAACGTAAGTAGGTTTCCTGCAATTAAACTTCCAAAATAAATATACAAAAAGTACAGTGCATTTGTGCTCTCAATTACATATGGAGCAAAAAAATACAAAGTAAACATGTTAAAAAACAAATGCTGAAAATCGACATGTAAAAATCCAGAACTCAATATTCGTATTTGTTCACCCGATTTTATACTTCCTATATGAAATTCATATTTTCTAAAAAAAGAAACATCAAGTATTCCTTTATAACTAATTAAAGCGTTTATTATAATTATACCTAATAAATTGATATTCATAAAATCTATTTTTTTGTAAATTTAAGAATACTTTGTCAAATTTACTTGGAACTAAAAAAGTATATTTGTAAAAAAAATAAACAAATGCAATTATTAATTTATATACTTATTTATCCCATTTTATGGATTATATCCATACTTCCTTTTCCGATTTTTTATTTGCTTTCCGATTTTGTTTACTATTTAACTTATTACGTTATTGGATATCGTAAAAAAGTAGTTCGCGAAAACATCCAACTAGCTTTGCCTCATTTATCTGATAAGGAAAGACTTATTATAGAAAAGAAATTTTACAGTCATATGTGTGATATGTTTTTAGAAATGATTAAAACCATTTCTATTTCGCAAAAAGAAATTGAAAAACGATACACATTTTCTAACTTAGACGTTTATTTAGAATTAGAAAAAAAGAATAAAAGTATTGCCCTTTTATGTGCTCATTATGCAAGTTATGAATGGGCAGTTTCAATGAATTTCCACATTAATCACAAAGGTTTTGGGATATATAAGAAATTAGCTAATCCATATTTTGATAAATTAGTAAAAAAAATTCGATCAAAATTTAGAAGTGAATTAATTACAACAAGAGAAACAATTTCTACAATCGTTAAAAATTATAAAAACAAAACTTTAAGCCTATATGGTTTTGCGAGTGATCAATCTCCTAAACCGAGTGCTGCATTTCATTGGGCTGATTTTATGGGACATTATGTTCCTGTACATACAGGTGCTGAAATGTTAGCCAAACGATTTGATATGAATGTTATCTTTTTACAAACAAGAAAAATAAAACGCGGTTATTATCAAGCAAGTTTTCAGGTTCTTTCAGAAGATGCTAAATCGGTTCCAAATTATGATATTACAGATACTTTTTTAAAATTAGTTGAACAACAAATTTATGAAGCTCCAGAATATTATTTGTGGACACATAAAAGATGGAAACATAAAAAAGAAAAAGCTCTGTAAAAACTGAGCTTTTTCTTTTTATAAATTAAACCAATTGTGAACCATTTCTTTGATTTCACCTTTGGCATTTTTGTAAACAAATTCATTGGTTTTTGGATTGTACTCGTAATCCATTCCCCATTCTTTATGATTGGCTGCTAAAGCTTTAATATTTTTGCAAACGAATTCGATTTCTTCTGTTGTAGTCGTTGGGTGAATTGACATACGAATCCATCCTGGTTTTTGGATTAAATCTCCTGAAGAAATTTTACAAACCAAATCGTGCGAAGTTTCTTGATCTACGTGTAACAAATAATGTCCGTATGTACCGGCACAACTACATCCTCCTCGTGTTTGGATTCCAAATTTGTCGTTTAGTAATTTCACGCCTAAATTGAAGTGCAAGTCGTCTATGTAAAATGAAATTACTCCTAACCTATCTTGATGTTGATTGGCCAAAATATGTAAATTATCAATCGAATTTAGTTCCGAAAAAATGTAATCAACCAACTCGTGTTCTCTATCTAAAATATTTTGAACACCCATTTTTTCCTTCAACTGAATCGCCAAAGCAGTTTTCATAACTTGTAAAAATCCTGGCGTACCTCCATCTTCTCTATCTTCGATATTGTCAATGTATTTGTGTTCTCCCCAAGGATTTGTCCAACTTACGGTTCCGCCACCAGGACAATCGGGAACATTGTTTTTATATAAATTTTGATTAAAAATCAAAACTCCTGAAGTTCCAGGACCTCCTAAAAATTTATGCGGTGAAAAGAAAATAGCGTCTAAATAACTTTCTGCATCTTCTGGATGCATATTGATATTTACATACGGACCTGAACAAGCGAAATCTACAAAACAAACACCATTATTTTGATGCATTAACTTCGCCACTTCATGATAAGGTGTTCTAATGCCGGTTACGTTAGAACATGAAGTAATTGACGCGATTTTAAAGCTTCTATCTTTGTATTTTTCTAATAACGTTTTCAGTTCTTTAATACATAAAAGTCCATTTTCATCAGCCGGAATTACTTCAACATCAGCAATTGTTTCTAACCAAGACGTTTGATTGGAATGGTGTTCCATGTGCGAAATAAAAACGATTGGTTTCAATTCGTTTGGAATTGATGTAAAGTCTTTTAAATTTTCTGGAATACGTAGTCCTAAAATACGTTGAAATTTATTCACTACACCCGTCATTCCAGTTCCATCAGTTATCAATATATCTGATTCCGATGCATTTACATGATGTTTGATAATGTGGCGTGCTTCATGATACGCCATGGTCATAGCTGTACCTGTAACCGAAGTTTCAGTATGTGTATTGGCAACAAAAGGACCAAATTCATTCATCAATTTTTCTTCAATTGGTCTGTATAATCTACCGCTTGCAGTCCAATCGGTATAAATTATTTTCTTTTCACCAAAGGGAGATTGAAAAGTTTGATTGACTCCAATTATATCTTTTCTAAACGCATCAAAAAGACATTCTAATTGGGATTTGGTTGTAGTAGTCGACATTATGTTGTATTTTAATTATTCTTTCTTTTGTCTTTCATATAAAACTGTTTCTACAGTTTCAAAATCTGTGGGTTTACTTTCAGAAACAAAATATTTTAATAAAACTTGTCCCCATAAATCACCACAAGAAAATTCTGCAATTATCCATCTGTGATTTAAAATCTTAGATGTATTAATTAAGAAAGGAATTCCATCTATAGGTTCATATGGCACTAAAGGATTCCCTTTTTTATTTTCGTTTAATGTTAAAAGATCTTCTTTTACTTTAATAGCTACTTTTTCATAATCTAAATTGTTTGAAAAAAAATACTCTTGAGCATCTTCATCGCTTTCTAAAGCGAAATAATTGGCATTGGCTAAAGTAGCGACAGAATCTCTCGAAGTTTTTAAATTCGCTTTTACTTTAAGTACTTCTTTATCTTTTGCGTCTAATATTTTAGTTGAATTCACATATTGAAACACATTAAATAATAAAGAAAAAATTAAAGCATACAAAATTACGTTTTTCATAAAGTAAAATTTATTTGTTAAATGTCATTATCGACACTGTTCTATTAAAACTATTAAATAATTAATTTATTATTATTCTATTTTTATTTCAAGATTATCATATGCAACAAAAACATTTTCTGGTAATTTTTGTTGAATTTCTTCATGAAAACCAAACAAATGACTTATATGTGTTAAATAAGTTGATTTTGGTTGCACCAAAGATATAAAATGTAAAACTTCTTCTAAATTAAAATGTGTTGCATGTGGCTCTTCTCTCAAACAATTAACAACTAAAATTTTGCATCCTTTTATTTTTTCAATTTCTAAATCATCTACTGATTTTACATCTGTTAAATACACAAAATCTTGAATACGATATCCAAAAACTTGCAAATCACCATGAAAAGCATTTATTGGAATTATTTTCTCATTATTAACTGCAAATGGTTGATTGTTTTTAACCTCATTTTCAACAATAGATGGCGCCCCTGGATATTTATTTTCGGTTTGAAAAATATAATCAAAACGTCTCTCTAAATTATTCAAAACCCGCTGATGAGCATAAATTGGGATAGCACCTTGTTTGAAAAAAAAAGGGCGAATATCATCCAAACCTGCAGTATGATCAGCATGTTCGTGTGTAAATAACAACGCATCAATTTTAGGACACTTAGAACGCAACATTTGTTGTCTGAAATCTGGACCACAATCTATCACAATAGAATTTTGTTCGGTTTGAACCCAAACAGACACACGTAATCTCATATCCCGTATATCGGTACTTAAACATACAGAATGAGAACTTACAATCACTGGAATTCCTTGCGATGTTCCGGTTCCTAAAAAATAAATTTGCACCACTTAATCTTTTGCACAAAAATAACAATAATTATGGTAGTTTTTATAAAATGTTTAACTTTGCATGTAGAGTTTATTTATAACCCTAAAGCCTTAAAGGTAAATTAATGAAAAGTATAGTAACCGATATTAAAGTTCGTGGAGATAAAGCAATTGAGCAAATACCTTCAATAAAAGATAAAGCATTAAGAATAAATCTTAATGATAGTATTTACGGTACGTTTGCTGAAATTGGTGCTGGACAAGAAACCGTTCGTAATTTTTTTAGAGCTGGTGCGTCTTCAGGAACAATTGCAAAAGCAATGTCTGCCTATGATAAAGACTTTAGTGATGCTATTTATGGTATTGAAGAAGACGGCAGATATGTAACTGAAAGCCGATTACGAAAGATGCTAACTCATGAAATTAATCTAGTAGAACAACGTTTAAGTAGAGATAAACATCCAGATAAATTATTTTTCAGTTATGCAAATACGGTTGCAACAATTGATTTTGCAAAACAATTTAAAGGACATGGTTGGGTTGGAATTGTCTATCAGGTTGAACCAGATGAAGATTATAATGAAATTATTCTTCACATTCGTTTTAAAGAGAATGATGCTAAACTGCAACAAGAAACTTTAGGTATTTTAGGTGTAAATTTAATTTATGGTGCCTTTTACAAATACAATGACCCTAAAAAATTACTACGTTATTTATATGATCATTTAGATAAAGACCAATTAGAAATTGACACCATAAACTTTTCAGGACCTCGTTTTGCAAATGTAGACAACCGTTTAATGAGTTTGCAATTGGTTAAAAATGGAATGACCGATGCCGTAATGTTTGGCCCTGACGGAAAAAACATACTTCCAGCAGCTGTTTTATATAAAAAAAACATCTTAGCCTTAAGGGGTAGTTTTAGACCTGTTACAACTGTAAATATGAATATGTATAAAAAATCATATGAAATGTTTATTCAGGAAAACAAGGTTGACAAAGAAAATACATTTGTGATTTTCGAAATTACACTTTCAAATTTAAAAGCTGAAGGGGAAATTGATGAACGTGATTTCTTGGACAGAGCTGAGTTACTATGTAAATTAGGCCAAACCGTTATGATTTCTAATTTCCAAGAATATTTTAAAGTAGTTGAATATTTTTCAAATTACTCGAAAGCACGTATGGGATTAGCAATGGGAGTTAATAATTTAGTTGAAATTTTTGACGAAAAATATTATCGCCATTTATCTGGGGGAATCTTAGAGGCTTTTGGTAAACTTTTCTATAGAGATTTAAAAGTCTATTTATATCCGATGAAAGATGAAAACGGAAATATAGTTACTTCTGAAAATTTAAAAGTACATCCTAGAATGAAAGAATTATACAAATTCTTTAAATTCAACGGAAAAGTGATTGACATTAAAGACTTTGAAGAGAAAAATTTAGATATTTTCTCTAGAAAAATATTGAAAATGATTTGCAAAGGAGAATCAGGTTGGGAAGATATGCTTCCAGCTGGAACGGCAGATATCATTAAAAAAGAAAAATTATTCTCTTTTGATTGTGAAGTAGATTTTAAAGAAAAGGAAACCGAAGAAATTAACTAATATCGAAAATCACTCCCCAAAAGAGTGATTTTTCGTTTCACAAATAAACCACATGAACATTCGTCTTTTAACTATTGGAAAAACCGACAATAAATCGTTACAAACCTTAATTGATGATTATACCAAACGTTTGTCTTTTTACGTGAAATTTGATTTGGAAATTATTCCCGATATCAAAAACGTAAAGAATTTATCGGAAGCACAACAAAAAGAAAAAGAAGGCGAATTAATTTTATCTAAAATCACACCAACCGACCATTTAATTCTACTCGACGAAAACGGAAAAACGTTCAGTAGTGTTAGTTTTTCCGACTTTCTACAAAAGAAAATGAATGCTGGAACTAAAACTTTAGTATTCGTAATTGGTGGTCCGTATGGATTTAGTGAAACCGTTTACCAAAAAGCACAAGGCAAAGTTTCGTTATCCGAAATGACGTTTTCGCATCAAATGGTGCGATTATTTGTAATCGAACAAATTTATAGAGGTTTTACGATTTTAAGAAATGAACCGTATCATCATCAGTAAGTTGGAAGTTACTAAAAAGTTCCAAAACAATGAACTATTAACAAATATTAATTATAATTTTCTAATGCAAAATATACATTAGGATTATTTAGGCTTTTTAATTTTTCAATATAGTGATTAGATTTTTTAGAATTTATTTGCTTTAATGCATGTATGCATTTTCTAAGTGTAGATTCATTTTCATCGTCATATTTTCTGTAAGTTTCAGAATCAACAGCTATTAAATATAAAACATCTGAAAAAACATCATCATTAAGATTATGTAACCAAATTAAATTAATTATTTCTTCATGTTCTTCATGCCATGTTTCAGGCAATAATCTCATAAAATAATTGACATAATCTTTATCAATTTTTTCTTTAAATGTATAATTTAAAGTTCTTGAAAGCATTTCATTATTTTTTGCTTCAATTGCCTTATCAAACAAATTAAAAATTTTTGATTTTTTAGAAAAAGAAAAAAGTTTCTTAATATTCATAATTACTTTTTTTCATTTAAAAACTCCCAACTTCCTACTCCTAACTCCCAACTACAACTTACACCCACATTCAGGCAATTTTTTCTCATCGTACACAAACTCAAAAGAAGACAATTGGATTTCGTTATTAGTTGCTTTCCAAACTAAAATTTTATTTTGAATGTATTGATCATACGTTAAACGATTATCAAAATTCAAATGTAGCATGGTGATTTTTCCATCGCTTGTAAAATCAGCAAAATCTCTGATGAAATCTATAAATTCTTCTCTTGAAACATCGTTTCCGTCAACAGTGATTTTATTGTCTTTGTTGAAATTTACCGTGAAATTGTGGAAGTTTCTATAATGTTCCGCGTGTTTTTTAATGAAAAACTTAGAAAAATGCTTACTATACTTGAACTCTACATCCGTAAAAGGAAAAAATGCTAAATTCTTCGCCACACTATCCGAATACGTAAAAACGTTCATGGTTCCGGTTTTAGAGTGCGAACTGCTTTTCTTCTTTTCTTGTAATTGCAATACTTCAGGAATGACTAATTTCAACGGCAAACGTTTGTCGATATTGAAAACCCAATTCGTTGAAGCGATAGAATTCTTGCGATTTACTTCTACAATTGTATCTAATTTTTCTTTGTTATCAGGATTTTCTTCCGTTTTAAAAAACATATAAATAGGTGAATGATCGGTCATTTCTTTTAAAACCGAAACACTTTCTTGAGGCAACAACACTTCTTCGTTATTACACGAAAACAAGCCCATGAAGGCTACAATAGCAACTAATTTCTTCATTCTTTATTTTAATTTACTGACTAATTTTATACATTCCACGGCTTCTTTTACGTCGTGCACTCGGAGGATTTTAGCTCCTTTTTGTAAAGCGATGGTATTCAAAACTGAAGTTCCATTCAAGGCTTCTTGTGGCGAAGTTTCCAATACTTTATAAATCATCGATTTTCTTGAAATTCCTGCTAATATTGGCAATTCTAACATCGAAAACAATTCCATTTTATGCAAAACTTCGTAATTCTGTTCCAATGTTTTTGCAAAACCAAACCCAGGGTCAATCACAATATCTGAAATTCCAAAGCTTCTCGCCTTTTGAATTCGCTCTGAAAAGTAGAAAATCATTTCTTTTACAATGTCGTTATAATCTGTCAAACTTTGCATGGTTTGAGGATTTCCACGCATATGCATCATAATGTATGGCACTTTTAATTCGGCAACAGTTTCCAACATTTTATCATCTAACAAACCTGCTGCAATGTCATTTATCATCGCCACCCCATTTTCAACAGCAGCTTTCGCAACATTAGCACGAAACGTGTCAACTGACAAAACAATAGTAGGAAATGTTTCAACTAATTCTTTAATAATATGAACCAAACGCTTTATTTCTTCTTCTTCCGAAACAAATTCGGCACTTGGCTTACTTGAATACGCGCCAATATCAATGAAATCAGCACCTTCCGACAGCATTTTATCTACCTGATGAATAATGGAATTGATTTCTTTGTGCTTACCTCCATCGTAAAACGAATTGGGCGTCACATTTAAAATCCCCATCACTTTTGGAGTTGATAAATCGATTAATTTTCCGTTGCAATTGATATTCATCTTAATTTTAATTTCTTTTCACTTTTGACTTTTCACTTTTGACTTAATTCATTACTTTTGAAAAATCTCACACAAATATAAAGCAAATAATGTCGAATACTTCTCAACAATATGATAAAGTTATAGCGGTTTGTCGCGATTTATTTTCAAAAAAAGCACATGATTATGGTACTGCTTGGCGTATTTTACGTTTGCCATCGTTAACCGATCAAATCTTTATAAAAGCACAAAGAATTAGAAGTTTACAAGAGAATGAAGTACGAAAAGTTGATGAAGATGAAACTTCAGAATTCATCGGAATTATCAATTATTGTGCAATGGCTTTGATTCAAATGGAAAAAGGAGTTGCTAGTCAACCTGATCTTTCGGCAGATGAAGCGGTGAAATTGTACAACGAAAAAATCGCGGAAACAAAAGCCTTAATGGAAAACAAAAACCACGATTATGGCGAAGCTTGGCGCGAAATGAGAGTAAGTAGTTTAACTGATTTGATACTTCAAAAATTATTGCGTGTTAAACAAATTGAAGACAATAAAGGAAAAACATTGGTTTCGGAAGGAATTGACGCTAATTATCAAGACATGATTAACTATTCGGTTTTTGCATTAATCTTAATAGGAAATAAATAACAATATTATGAAAAATATATTTTTAAAAATCAGCATTGTATTGTTAGTGATATTATCTTCAATCTATTTCTATATTTCTTCAAACAAAAAAGTTACTCCAAAAGAGAAATTATTAATTGAGGTTGAAAATCAATTAAAAAATAAAATGAAAGACCCTTCAAGTTATGAATTAATTAGCTTTGAAAAAGATAATATCAAAACAAATGAAGAATCTTCAGATAAAGAATATTACGAATTGATATTTCGAGCAAAAAATAGTTTTGGTGCTTTTGACATTGAAGAAGTTAAAATCGAAACAATAAAAAACAATCCTGAAGATTACTATTCAGACTACACTATACTAAGTATTATTACTAAATAAATAACAAGTCGTTAACAAACTGTTTTTATTTTAAATACTAATTTTATAAAAAATTAAAATTTATATGAAAAAAGAGTACCTATCTTGGATTTTACGCCTAATTATTTCTGCATTATTTATACTTTCAGCTGTAGCCAAATTATATCCTTCACCTTATTTTGCAATTTCTACTTTCGAAGTTAAACAATTGTATACACTTGGGTTTTCAGAAAGTGTAGCACCCTATTTCTCCAGAATATTAATTGGTATTGAGTTTGCTTTAGGAATATTAATTCTTATCAATCATCATTTAAAAAAGATTACAATACCAGCAACAATTGCTTTACTAGCTATTTTTATAATTCATTTAAGTTATGAAACTTTTATCAGTGGAAATTCTGGTAATTGCGGTTGTTTTGGAGAATTAATTCCAATGACACCAGTAGAAGCAATCATCAAGAATATTATTGCGATTGGTTTGTTAATTTGGTTATTCAAATTACTTCCTGCTGATGGAAAATCAAATTTTTGTTTGTTAAAATCTGTCACTTTAGGCTGTATTTTATGTCTTTTTATGGTGGCACCAATTCGTCCAATTACTGAAATTGCAGAAGAACCAATATCTGAAATTCAAGAAAATTTAGGCGTTATAGCGGATTCTACTGCTTTATTAACTACAGAAGTACCAATTAAAGAAGTTCCTACAACCGAAGTACCTTCTGTAGAAGCTCCAAATAGAGAAAAGAAAACCGAAGACGCTCCTAAAAAAGTAAAATCGGGTTACGAGAAATATTTCCCAGGAATTGATACCGATAAAAAGATTCTGTGCTATTTTGTTCCAGGTTGCGACCATTGTATGGATACCGCAAAAGAATTGAACGAAATGCGTAAAAAAGACAAGAACTTCCCTCCTGTTTATGTGATTTTCATGAATGAAGAACCGGAAAAAATTCCAACATTTTTTGAATTTGCTGGAACGAAATTCCCTTATAAAATGATTGATGTGATTCCGTTTTGGACCGAACTAGGTTCAGGAAGAGACACGCCAGGAGTAAAATATCTTTGGAATGGTAACGAATTCAAATACTACGATGGTATTAATGAAAACAAATTCAATGGTACTGAGTTCAAAAAACTGATTAAGAAATCATATTCGGAATTAAAAAAATAAACTATGAAAAAAATGTTCGTTTTAGCAACCATGCTAATCAGCACTTTAGGGTGTGCCCAAAAAGAGGAAACAACTTTTAAAAGCGAAAGTCTTGACTATGTTTTAAAAACAACTGAAGACACGCCAATTACATTCCAAGAAATAGTAAAAAAACATGTAGGAAAGACGATATTTATAGAAATTTGGGCTTCATGGTGTTCGGATTGTATCAAAGCAATGCCAGAAGTGAAAAAATTAAACCAAACTTATAACAAAGACGTTGTTTTTGTAAACTTATCCTTTGACAAAACAGTTGATAAATGGATTCAAGGAATCGAAAAACATGAAGTAGAAGGTGAAAATTATTTTATTGGTGATGGAATGAAAGGAACATTTGGAAAATCATTAAACGTAGATTGGATTCCAAGATACCTTATAGTAGACAAAACGGGTAAAATTGTTTTATACAGAGCCATTGAAAAAGATTTTGATAAAATAAGAGAAGTATTAAATAAAGTCAAATAATTAGCAGCGTATCTTCGAAAACCTTTGCGTAATTTTATTGCCATCAAGTAGTGAAAAAGCAATCAAATTAGTACTTTTGAAATTATTAAAATCAAATCTTATGAGAAAAAATATCGTTGCCGGAAACTGGAAAATGCACAAAACACAAAAAGAATCCGTTGCATTATTAGAAGAAATTATCGCTAAAAAACCAAATACAACTACCGAAATTATTGTAGCACCAACATTTGTCAACTTATCAAAAGCAGTTGAAACTACAAATGGAAAAGGAATTACAGTGGCTGCACAAAATATGCATCAAGCTGAAGGTGGTGCTTTCACAGGCGAAATCGCAGCTTCTATGTTAACCGATATTGGTGTAAACACCGTAATCTTAGGTCACAGCGAAAGACGTGCATATTTTCATGAAACCGATGCTTTGTTAGCGAGTAAAGTGGATACAGCTTTAAAACACGAAATGCGAGTTATTTTCTGTTTTGGGGAAGAATTAAAAGATCGTCAAACTAATAATCATTTCAATATTGTTGAAAATCAATTACGTGATGGCTTGTTTCATTTAGAAAAGAAAGATTGGACGAGTATTGTTTTGGCTTACGAACCCGTTTGGGCTATTGGAACAGGAGAAACTGCTTCTCCAGAACAAGCACAAGAAATGCATAAATTCATTAGAACTTTGGTAGAAAAAGTATACGGATTCGATATTGCAGACAACTTAACTATTTTATACGGTGGAAGCGTAAAACCAGACAACGCCAAAGAAATTTTCTCAAAACCTGATGTGGATGGTGGTTTAATTGGTGGTGCTGCATTAAAAGCAGATGACTTTTTGGCTATTGTGAATGGGTTTTAATTTTTTTGGAACGCGGATAACACAGATTTAACGGATTTACACAGATTTTTTTAAATTACTTACATTTGTTTACTATAATAGAATTAAACACTCCGAGACTTCTCGGAGTTTTTTATTGTATTTGGTTGTTTATGTCTTAATCAAATTATTTTAATTTTAATTCACTGGCTAACGCGAGCGTCACGCTCGTGCTTAAACCTTCACGAGCGTGACGCTCGCGTTAGCAAAAAATACTATCAAAATTAAACTCCATAAAAAACTCCGATTTTCATCGGAGTTTTTATTTTATTGATTCATGGAAATTAAAAATTCTTCGTTGTTTCGGGTTTTCTTAAATCGGTCGTGGATGAAATCCATAGCCTCGATTGGGTTCATATCGGCTAAGTATTTACGCATAATCCACATTCTATGAATCGTGTTTTCATCTAATAACAAATCATCACGACGTGTACTTGAAGAAACCAAGTCGATTGCAGGGAAAATACGTTTGTTAGCAATTCTTCTATCCAATTGTAATTCCATGTTACCTGTTCCTTTGAATTCCTCAAAAATAACTTCGTCCATTTTAGAACCAGTTTCTGTTAATGCTGTTGCGATGATACTTAACGAACCACCGTTTTCAACATTACGAGCCGCTCCAAAGAAACGTTTCGGTTTTTGTAACGCATTCGCATCTACACCACCACTCAATACTTTTCCAGAAGCTGGTTGAACCGTATTGTAAGCTCTTGCTAAACGTGTAATAGAGTCTAATAAAATCACTACATCGTGACCACATTCTACTAAACGTTTTGCTTTTTCCAATACAATATTGGCAATCTTAACATGTTCTTGTGGCTCTCTATCAAAAGTAGAAGCAATAACTTCACCTCGCACGCTACGTTGCATATCGGTTACCTCTTCTGGACGTTCATCAATAAGTAATACTATTAGATAAACTTCTGGATGATTAGCCGCAATCGCATTCGCAACATCTTTCAATAACATGGTTTTACCTGTTTTTGGTTGCGCTACAATCATACCACGTTGTCCTTTTCCAATTGGCGAAAACAAATCAATAATACGCGTTGAAACCGTACTACCACGTTCAGCTAAATTGAATTTTTCTGTTGGAAAAACCGGAGTTAAATGTTCGAATGAAATTCTATCACGCACCACTTGTGGGTCGTGACCGTTGATTTTTAATACTTTTACTAATGGGAAATACTTTTCTCCTTCTTTCGGAGGACGCACTACTCCTTTTACAGTATCACCCGTTTTTAATCCGAACAAACGAATTTGAGACGTTGACAAATAAATATCATCTGGAGACGCTAAGTAGTTGTAATCTGACGAACGTAAAAATCCGTAACCATCAGGCATCATTTCTAAAACGCCTTCACTTTCAATAATTCCATCGAACTCAAAATCGGGTTCTCTAAAATTTTGTTTTTTGTTTTGATGTGGATTTTTGTTGGTATTTCCGTTGTTCCCGTTATTTCCTTCGGCAGGATTACTTTTTTTGTAATCTGGATGGTTGGGATTATTTTGATTTGCCTTGAAATTAGGATTTTTAGGCAAATTTTTATCGTTTTGAGGTGTTTCTGCAGTAGTAGCTTCTGTTGTTGGCTTTTCTGTCGTAGTTGATTCGTTAGCAACTGCTTTATTTGGTAAAGGCTTCTTATTTTTAAAATCTTTACGAGGCAACTTATCGTTTGGCTTAGGCGAAATAGCTTTATTCTCAGTAGCTTTGATTTCTTCTTCTACTTTTTCAGTAGCAACCGGAATAATTTCTTCTGGTAAGTCTTTCAAAGGTTTCGAAAACAAATCTTTTTTGATTTTTGGCGCTTGGTTAACTTCTTTTTTAGGAAGCATTCGCGCTCTTTTTTCTTTAGGTTGGTCTGCGGCTGTTTCTTTAGGTAATTCAGATTTAATTACTTCTGGTTTAGCTGCTTGTAGGTCTAAAATCTGATATACCAAATCATCTTTTTTAAGAGAGCGGTATTTATTGATTTTAGCCACTTTTGCAATCTCTTGCAAATCAGAGAGTTTCATCTCCTTTAATACTTCAATATCAAACATGGATATAAGTTGAATAAAATTGTTGATTGAGTTAAAACAAAAAAAAGATAGATTTTTTTTTGAGGCGTAAGGTGTCGTAGAATGAAGTACTTACGACTAATACTATGCAATAATACGAATAAATTTGGATATAACAATAGTTTTAATTGAAAAGAAATACTATTTTTGCTTTACAAAAGTAGAGAACAATGTTACAAAGAATTCAAACGGTTTATATGGCAATCAGCGCAATAGCTATGGGTGCTTTGCCTTTTGTATTTTCCTTATGGACGACAACAGATAAAAAAGAGGTGTTTTTTACATCTTCTTTATTATATATTGTGTTTTTTGTAGTATCGGCTTTATTGGCGGTTTTTAGTATTATCAATTTTAAAAAGAGACAACATCAATTTGTGTTAAACAGATTGAATATGATATTTAACTTTATTTTACTAGGATTTTTTGTGTATCGCTCGCTAAACTTATCCGGAGAAACCATGGTTTCAGAGAAGGGTATTGGGATGTTTCTTCCTGCAATTTCTATCGTTTTATTAGTCTTGGCCAACAAGGCAATTAAAAAGGACGAAGATCTCGTAAAATCTGTTGATCGATTACGATAAACCTATCATCTTAGTTTATTAGTGCGAAGAAAAAATCCGAAGCGAAAGTTTCGGATTTTTTTGTTTTATGATTGAACTGATGAATAACAAACTTGGAACAACGAATTTTGAAGTTTTAAACTACTTCTTACCCAATTCAATCACCTCTAAACTCTGAATTTTGTCACCATCGATTTCAAAGCGCAACATTGTTCGTACTTGATGAAAACCATATTTTCCACAAGCACCGGGATTCATGTGTAGTAAATTTAATTTCTTATCAAATTGTACTTTTAAAATGTGAGAATGTCCGCAAATGAATAATTTCGGAGGGTTTTTAGTGATTTCGGCACGAATTGCTGGGTTGTATTTATCAGGATAACCACCAATATGCGTAATCCAAACCTCCACTCCTTCACAGAAAAAACGATTGTTTAATGGAAATTCCATTCGCGCTTTATCATCGTCGATATTGCCATAAACGCCTCGAAGTGGTTTAAGTTTTTTTATCGCATCGGTAACTGCTAAATCGCCAATATCACCAGCATGCCAAACTTCATCGGCTTGGTTGACATATTTCAAAATGGCATCATCAATGTGACTGTGGGTATCGGATAACAAAAGAATTTTCTTCATAAAACAAAATTAAGTTTTTATTATTAATATTTGAAATTGTCATTGCCTTTGAATTTTGTAAATTTGCAAGCTAACCGGAAAAACTGAACACTAATTACTGAATACTGACCACTATATTTTGAGATATTTCATAGAATTTGCCTACAACGGAAAAAACTTCCACGGATTTCAGAGTCAGCCTGACGCCGCTTCGGTACAGGAAACTCTGGAAAAAGCGCTTTCTACCCTTTTCAGAGAAACTATCGCTATTGTAGGTGCCGGAAGAACCGATTCAGGTGTGCATGCTAAGCAAATGTTTGCGCATTTTGAAACCGAGTTGGAAATAGATTCCCATTATTGGTCACACAAATTGAATTCGTTTTTACCACCATCAATTGTGGTGTATCGTATTTTTAAAGTGGCTGATGATGCTCATGCACGTTTTGATGCGACTTCAAGAACCTACGAATATTACATGCACACGTTTAAAGATGCCTTTATTACCGATGGAAGTTGGTATCATTCCCATCTTTTGGATTTGGAAAAAATGAACGAAGCGTGTAAAATTTTATTCGAATACATCGATTTTGAGTGTTTTTCCAAAGTACATACCGATGTGAATACCTTTAATTGTAAAATTTCGGAAGCGCATTGGAAACAATCGGGAAATCAACTTATCTTTACCATCACTGCCGATCGATTTTTGCGCAATATGGTAAGAGCAATTGTGGGAACCATGGTAAACATCGGGCTAGGCAAAATAGAAGTCGCAGATTTAAGAACGATTATCGAAAGTAAAAACAGAGGAAAAGCCGGATTTTCAGTTCCAGCGCATGGTTTGTATTTGGTTAATGTAAGATATCCATACATAAAAGAAAAAGAACAAAATTAATGAGTAAAAGTAAAAAATCGTCGTTTAATAAATTGCTAGTTTACGCAAAACCGCACAAAGGAAAATTATACTTTGTTTGCTTTTGGGCTGTATTCTTAGCTATTATTAGTGCTTTTAGACCATTTTTATTAAATTTTACGATTGATAATTACCTAATCGAAGTAAAAAAAGAAACAAACGTAATTCAGCAATATTTTGAAGGTTTGATGCTTTCCATTTTTCCCGGAAACGATAATTTTTCCAACCTTAAAATATTAGTAATTATAATGTTTGTGGCACTTATACTTGAAGCTATCTCACAATTTTACTTTACTTACATAGCGAATTGGTTAGGACAAGACATCATTAAAGATTTACGAAATAAACTATACGATCATATTACTTCTTTTAAAATGAAGTATTTTGATAATGAACCTGTTGGAAAATTAGTAACACGCTCCGTTTCGGATATCGAATCGATTGCTAGTATTTTCAGTCAGGGATTATTTATGATTATCAGTGATGTTTTAAAAATGATAATTGTAATTATTTTCATGCTTGTTGTGAATTGGAAAATTACAGGAATTGTTTTGGTTATCATGCCAATCATTTTAATAGCTACTAACATTTTTAACAGAAAAATGAAAGTCGCTTTTAATGAAGTTCGAAACGAAGTAGCTAACTTAAACACTTTTGTTCAAGAGCGTTTAACTGGAATGAAAATTGTACAATTATTCAATAGAGAAGCGATTGAATTAGAGAAGTTCAAAGAAATAAACCAAAAACACAATGTAGCATGGTTGAAAAACATTTTGTACAACTCTATCTTCTTCCCTATTGCCGATATTATTTCTAATATTAGTATTGGATTGGTTGTATATTTTGGTGCTTTGTGGATTATTAATGGCGATGTTGATACTTCCATCGGTCAATTAGTTGCCTTTAATATGTATATTTCCATGTTATATAACCCATTACGTCAAATTGCAGATAAATTTAACGTGATGCAAATGGGTATCGTTGCGGCCGATAGAGTTTTTGAAATTCTAGAAAAAGACGAAAACGTTCAAGATAAAGGAACTGTTGATGCGATGCATTTTAAAGGGTTGATTCAGTTAAAAGATGTTCGTTTTAGTTATATTAAAGACGAAGAAGTTTTAAAAGGCATTAATTTAGAAGTTCAACCTGGTGAAACTATTGCTATTGTTGGAAGTACTGGCGCTGGAAAATCAACCATCATTAATTTATTGAATCGTTTTTACGAAATTAATTCGGGTGAAATTACAATTGATAATCGAAATATTAACGAATATACCTTAGAAAGTCTACGCAAGCAAATTGCTATTGTTTTACAAGATGTTTTCTTGTTTGCCGATACCATTTACAACAACATTACACTACATAACGAAGCGATTACTAGAGAAGATGTTATTACAGCCGCCAAGAAAATTGGGGTGCACGATTTCATCATGAGCTTACCTGAAGGCTACGATTACAACGTTAAAGAACGCGGAGTGATGTTATCTTCTGGTCAGCGCCAGTTGATTGCCTTTTTGAGAGCGTATGTAAGTAATCCAAGTATTTTAATTTTAGATGAAGCAACCTCGTCTATAGACACGCATTCTGAGGAATTAATACAAAAAGCAACTGAAACAATTACTAAAGACAGAACTTCTATCGTTATCGCCCATAGATTAGCAACCGTTATCAACGCGAGTAAAATCATCGTAATGGATAAAGGACAAATCGTAGAATTCGGAAAACATAGCGAATTGGTGAATAAGCCAAATGGGTATTATAAGAAATTGTATGATTCTCAGTTTGCAGTTGAAGTGGATTAGTTTCAGGTTTCAAGTTTAAAGTTCCAGGTTTCAAGTTACACGCAACGTTTGTCATGCTGCTAAGCATCTCTTGAACTAATGATAAGTTTTTAAAATACAGATTCCACAAATTACCACAGATTTCCTTTGCGTTTCTTTGCGTAAAACTTTGCTAACTTTGCGTTTAAACTTTTAAAATAATTCCTTAAATTCGCAACTTATAAATAAAACTGAAATACTTTTAAAAAATGAAATACGATATCATAGTTTTAGGAAGTGGTCCTGGTGGTTATGTAACTGCTATTAGAGCATCACAATTAGGCTTCAAAGTAGCCGTTATCGAAAAAGAAAATTTGGGTGGAATTTGTTTGAATTGGGGTTGTATCCCAACAAAAGCATTATTAAAATCGGCTCAAGTTTTTGATTACCTAAAACATGCTTCAGATTACGGATTAACCGTTAAGGAATTTGACAAAGATTTTTCTGCTGTTGTAAAACGTTCTCGTGATGTAGCAGAAGGAATGAGCAAAGGTGTTCAATTCTTAATGAAGAAAAATAAAATTGACGTTATTGATGGTTTTGGAAAAGTAAAACCAGGTAAAAAAGTTGATGTTACTGCTCCCGACGGAAAAGTAACTGAATATACTGCTGATCATATCATCATCGCAACAGGAGCACGTTCTCGCGAATTACCTAACTTACCTCAAGATGGTAAAAAAGTAATCGGATACCGCCAAGCAATGACGTTAGCTGAGCAACCAAAGAAAATGATTGTAGTAGGTTCTGGTGCGATTGGAGTTGAGTTTGCTCATTTCTACAACGCAATGGGAACTGAAGTTACAATTGTAGAATTCATGCCAAATGTAGTTCCAGTGGAAGACGAAGACATCTCAAAACAATTTGAGCGTTCGTTGAAAAAAGCAGGAATCAACGTAATGACGAATTCTTCTGTAGAAAGAATCGATACTTCTGGAAACGGAGTGAAAGCATTCGTTAAAACAGCAAAAGGAGAAGAAGTTTTAGAAGCTGATATCTTATTATCAGCAGTTGGAATTAAAACCAACATCGAAAACATTGGATTAGAAGAAACAGGTATTGCTACCGATAGAGATAAAATCTTAGTAAACGCTTATTACCAAACTAACGTTCCAGGTTACTACGCTATTGGTGATGTAACGCCAGGACAAGCTTTAGCACACGTTGCTTCTGCAGAAGGTATTTTATGTGTGGAAAAAATTGCAGGTTTACACGTAGAAGCTTTAGATTACGGAAACATTCCAGGTTGTACGTATGCAACTCCAGAAATTGCTTCTGTGGGTATGACTGAAAAACAAGCGAAAGAAAAAGGATACGAAATTAAAGTAGGTAAATTCCCATTCTCAGCTTCTGGAAAAGCAAAAGCAGCAGGAACGCCTGACGGATTTGTAAAAGTAATTTTCGATGCAAAATACGGCGAATGGTTAGGTTGCCACATGATTGGTGCTGGCGTTACCGATATGATTGCAGAAGCAGTTGTAGCACGTAAATTAGAAACTACAGGACACGAAATCTTAAAAGCAGTTCACCCTCACCCTACTATGAGTGAAGCGGTTATGGAAGCTGTGGCTGAGGCTTACGGTGAAGTGATTCACTTGTAGTCTTTAGAATAAAGAAAATAGATTAAATCCGATTTGTGAAAGCAGGTCGGATTTTTTTGTTGATAACTTGGAAAGGGTTTGTAGGAAAAATTGATTATTTTTGAGAAACGTAAATGGATTATACCTATCTTACTGAATGGACAAGATATGGGTTTAAAATATGTTATTTATACTATTTAGCGGTAATTTTAAAACAACATCCTTAATAAATTAAACCAGAAGATATGTCTGAAGTAAAAGAAGTATCAGAACAAGAAGCAATGGATACTATTTTAAAGTATCTAATTGAAAATAAAAGTCACAAGCCTATTCATTCACATACTATTTGGAAACAATTATATCCAGAACAAGATGAAGAAGTAGTTTATTTTATTTTGACAAAAATAATGAATACCGTTGACAATATTGTTACTACTCATATCAGAAGTAATGAATTACATAATTTTGATGTTTTTTTTTGAAGCTAATGGTTTAACCAAAAAATATCTTTTCGATAAAGGCGGTTTCACAAAATTATATGAAGACAGACAACGAGAAAAAATTGAACAGGATAGAATAGAATTACTAAATAAACAGAAGTTAGAAACAGAAATTGACATTATTAAATTTCAAAAAGGATTAGGAAAAAAATTGACAATTTGGGGCTTTATCGTTGCGGTAATTTCTGTTTTAACTTCAGTTTTGTTTTCAGTAAATACAAATAATTCAAATCAACTTGAAAATTCTAAAATTGACTCATTAAATATCAAAATAAAAAACATTGAAAAAGAATTGTTTGAGCTTAAAAAAACAAAAACAAATAATCACGATAGTGCTGATTTAATATCCGTGCCCACAAAGTAAAATATTAACAAAACTCAGTTAAAAAGAGCCGTTCCAGTAAGTGAGAGATTAAAAAAGTTGGATTTATTTAATTAATCTTAAAATGATATTTTGGAAAAACCTCTTATAGCAAGTTAACAGAGAATTGGTCATGCTATAAAAAATCTAATAAAAAAAACAGACAATTACAATGAAATTTTCACAAAGAATTGGTAAAGTACCCTCGATAAAACAGCTACAAATTGAATCACTCGACGATGACTTAAAAAATGGACTTTGGAATGGACTGAAAATATATGTTCTTGACAATCTTTCTAAGCATGACAATTATGGAAACGATACAGAATTTGATGTTTTCTGTTCAATTCTTTGGCATAATTATTATAAATTACCCATTGACACAATACCAAAATATGTTAGTAGTTCAGAACATTTTATTAGAGACACTTTTTACAAAGGACAATGGTACGAAACGTATGACCTAATTGAGTTTATTGCAAACATTGACTCAAATTCTTTTAGTATTGATACATCTGAATTTAAAGAATTCTGTAATGGAATATTAGAAAGGGAATTTTCAGGTTATCGATTTATAAATGACAAGATTTCGCCGATTACAAATGAAAATGAAATTGCGGAAATTGAGAATGCCATAAATCAATCTGATCATTTTACATCATTAAGAGGAGCAAACATTCATCTAAAATCCGCATTAGAAAAACTTTCAGATAAAAAATCCCCTGATTATCGAAATTCGATTAAAGAATCTATTTCCGCAATTGAATCGGTAACAAAAGTAATCTCTGAAAATGCAAAGGATAGTTTAGGAGCAGCTCTTGACAAATTAAAAGGAAAGATTAAACTGCATCCTGCTTTAGAAAGAGGTTTTAAACAACTTTATGGCTACACCAGTGATAGTGATGGCATTAGACATGCATTAATGGAAGACCATAACTGTGATTTTGAAGACGCAAAGTATATGCTTGTTTCAAGTAGCGCTTTTATAAACTATCTTATAATTAAAGCTAACAAATCTGGTGTAAAATTTAAATAAATCCCAACAGCGTGGATTACCGTTAGCGCTGATTTACAATCCGTGACAACAAAATAAATATTAATTATCAACCAGATAATATAAGAATTACAAAAATGACACAACAAATTTTATTTCTTATCGTAGTTTTAATTGGAGCCTATTATGCTCGAAAATACGGAAATAAAGCAAAACGTGACATTGAAAAATACAATCAGAATAAAGAACAAGATAAGATTAATAAGGAGCTTGATTAACCTTACAGCATAGATTTCCAAAACCGATTGCGCTGAATTGCATTCCGTGCTCACAAAAAAACACAAAATCCAACTCCACCACAAGTCGGATTTTTCACTACATATCTTACAAATATCATGTAGTATCTGATTAAAAATCACTATATTTGATTGTAATTGCGATGCTTCATGAAAAAATATTTCGCCAATCTTACTGAAGCTTTACAAAACTTTCTCATCGAAGTAGGAGAACTTTCTTACTTTGCAGGTCGCTTTTTCAAAGAATTTTGGAAACCGCCATACGAATTCAAAGAATTTTTACGTCAGTGTTTTTATATTGGAAATCGGTCTTTACTTTTAGTAAGTGTAACCGGATTTATAATTGGTGCCGTTTTTACTCTACAATCACGTCCTACACTACAAGAATTTGGTGCTGTTTCATGGATGGCTTCTATGGTAAGTGTTTCCATTATTAGAGAAATTGGTCCTATTATTACCGCTTTAATTTGCGCCGGTAGAATTGGTTCTGGCATTGGTGCCGAATTAGGCTCTATGAAAGTAACCGAACAAATTGATGCCATGGAAGTTTCGGGAACGAATCCATTTAAATATTTAGTCATTACCCGAATTTTAGCGACCACATTGATGTTGCCTTTATTAGTTATTGTTGGCGATTTAATAGCTATTTACGGTTCCTTTTTAGTGGAAAACATCAAAGGAAATGTCTCGTTTACTTTATACTTTAATCAAGTTTTTAATATTTTAGAATACAGCGATATTGTGCCGGCTACTCTTAAAACTTTCTTTTTTGGGTTTGCTATTGGACTAGTTGGATGTTTTAAAGGCTACAACTGTAAAAAAGGTACAGCTGGCGTTGGAAAAGCAGCCAATGCAGCGGTAGTTTATACATCTATGTTGCTTTTTATTATTGACTTTGTGGCGGTTTTTGTTACTAATATTTTTTACGATATATAACCATGAAAACAAATTCAACTTCAAAAAATGCGATTATTACTATCAAAGACTTACATAAAAGTTTTGGTAGCAACGTAGTTTTGGATGGTTTTGATTTGGAACTGTATGAAGGCGAAAATTTAGTGGTCATGGGAAAATCAGGTTCTGGAAAATCAGTAATGATAAAATGTGTGATTGGCTTAGAACAACCCAATAGCGGTTCTATTTTAGTGATGAATCAGGAAATCAATAATTTAGAACGAGAAGATTTAGATGAATTACGTACTGAAATCGGCTTTCTATTTCAAGGAAGCGCCTTGTATGATTCGATGTCGGTTCGAGAAAACTTAGAATTTCCTTTACGTCGTCACACGAAAAAATTTGGAATTATTGAAGATACAACTCCTTTGGTGATGGAAGCTTTAGAAAGCGTAGGTTTAGCACACGCCATCGATTTAATGCCAAACGAACTTTCGGGCGGTATGAAACGTAGAATTGCTTTAGCCAGAACGTTGATTTTAAAACCAAAAATTATCTTATATGACGAACCCACAACGGGTTTAGACCCAATTACATCTAAAGAAATTGTACTTTTGATGAATTCGGTACAAAAAAAATACAACACCTCTTCTATCATCATTACACATGATGTAGATTGTGCCAAAGTAATTGCCAATCGCATGATTTTGTTAATAGACGGAGTAAATTATATAGAGGGAACGTTTGGCGAATTATCAAGCTCAAGCGATCCTAAAGTGCAAGCGTTTTTTAAATAATGGAAAAATGGAAAAATCAAATTCACAAAAAATACAACTCGGAATCTTTGTCATTATTGGAACATTAGTTTTCTTAGCCGCGATATATTTTGTTGGAAACAAGCAAAACATGTTCGGAAACACGTCTAACTTAAAAGCCGTTTTTGCTAATGTAAACGGATTACAACCAGGCAACAATGTCCGTTATGCTGGAATTGATATTGGCACCGTAACCGAAATCGAAATGATAAACGACTCCACAATTAATATAAACATGTTAATTGATAATAAAATAATGCATCATATTCAAAAAAATGCCGTGGCTACTATTAGTTCAGATGGTTTGGTTGGAAACATGATTGTTAACATTATTCCAGGCAAAGGTGTCGCAAAAAAGGTTGAGAATGGTGATACAATTCAATCTTACAGTCGCATTGGAACTGATGCTATGCTGGAAACATTAAATGAAACCAATAAAAATGCGGCACTTTTAACAGCCGACTTATTGAAAATAACTAACGAAATCAATCAAGGAAAAGGAACGGTTGGTACTTTATTAAAAGATAGTGTCATGTCGAGAGACTTGATAGAAACAATTCATAATTTGAAAGAAACTTCTTTGGGAACTGTAAAATCAATTGATAATTTAAATCATTTGATACTTTCTTTAAATCAAAAAGACAATGTAATTGGGGTTTTAAATGATAAAGATGTGGCAGTAAAAATGAAAAACATCATTACCAATTTAGAAAAATCAAGTGCCGAAATTGATAAAGTAGTAACCAATTTAAACGCAACCGTTGTAAACATAAAAGACGGAAAAGGTGCGTTGAATTATTTATCAAATGATGAAAAATTGGTTAAAAAAATAGATTCAACCATGACGAATTTAAACGATGCCAGTGGAAAGCTTAACGAAAATTTAGAAGCGTTGAAACACAACTTTTTGTTTAGAGGTTATTTTAAGAAACAAGCTAAGGAGAAAGCGAAGCAAGGAAAATAGTTATTGAAGTAAATAGCTGTTGTAACAAGTTTTTTATTCAGAAAAGTCAAAACCATACATAAATTCATTAAGTAGACCTCCTGAACTTTCTAATCCAACGATATCCATTAGCTCTTCGTAATAAGTGCATATTCTTTCACGATTTTCTGTATCTAATTCTAAATATATTTTTGAGAATCTATCTAAGCCTTTTTCAATTGCATTTTGGTATTCATTATCAGAAGCAATTCCTTTAATCGCAACATTTTGAAAATCTTTAGCCGATTCATTTATCAATTCGGTTAATATTGGTTTCAATTTTTCGTCTCCAATTCCAGGGTAAAATATTTTCGAATCAGGTAAAAATTTTTCTTTTGAAATAAATTCTTCAAACTTACTCATAGCGGTTTTTGGAGTGTTAATTTTATTTTGACCACATGAATTAAATGTGGTTAAAAAGATAATTGAAATTAAAAAAGTAAACTTTTTCATTTAGTTGGTTATATAATTTATTACAACTATAAATATATCAATTTTTATATAATTTATTTAATCTGTTCGCTACGTTCAAGTCTCCTCCGTCGAAATAACAAAATGGATTTACAATTTCTCCTTCACTAAATTCAAAACAATCTCAAATTGTTCTTTTTTACTTAGCGACGAATTATCAATTTCAATAGCATCATCTGCTTTTACTAAAGGAGAATCTTCTCTATGCGTATCAATATAGTCGCGCTCTTCTACGTTTTGAAGTACGTCTTCGAAAGTAATGTGTTGCCCTTTTTCTACCAATTCGTCAAAACGGCGTTGCGCTCTGGTTTTTGAACTTGCTGTCATAAATAATTTCAGTTCAGCATCAGGAAAAACTACGGTTCCAATGTCTCTTCCATCCATCACAATACCTTTGTCTTTTCCCATGGCTTGTTGTTGCTCTACTAATTTAGCACGCACTTCAGAAATTTCGGCTACTTTACTTACCATACGAGAAACTTCAATTGTACGGATAGGGTTTTCAATGTTTTCATTGTTCAAATACATTTCAGCAAATCCTAAATTCGGATTAAATTGAAAACGCAAATTGATATTGGGTAATTGAGCGACCAAACCTGCTTTATCTAAATGCGTTTCAGAAACCAAGTCATGTTGCATAGCAAAATAGGCCACCGCGCGATACATCGCACCTGTATCTACATATACGTAACCCAATGCTGCAGCCAATTGCTTAGCCAATGTACTTTTTCCTGTTGACGAAAAACCGTCTATTGCTATGGTAATTTTTTTCATATGTTTTGCCACGAAGACGCAAAAGCGCTAAGTTTTATCATTATTAAATCTATTGACTTTTATTTAAACATATAAGTCATATAAGTTTTTTAAGTATCCTTTGTGAATAATTAAGATCATTTAAGCTAATCACTAATTACTTTTCACTAATCACTCAATTTCTACTCCAAATCAATCGTTAAACCAAACAAACTTGTGTTAGCTGCCACGGTATATCTAGAATACGAATAATCAAATTTAACTTTTCCAAAACGCAATCCAAAACCTGCAGAAATTCCAGAAAAATGACGTTGTTCTAAAATTCTCAATTCTTCGCTTCTTCTAAAATTGTATCCTAATCGAATATTAAAACCTTTTTCTGGAAACAATTCGGCACCCAAAATCACATGTCGCAAAGCATTATTAAAAAAAGATACTTTTTCTTCTTCCGAACCTCCATCTAAACTGCCTTCCGCCCTATTTGGATTAGAAAAAGCAATATTCCATTGTTGCAAATTTTCAAAAGTCATGTGCCAACGAATTGGGACATTCTCCATTAATTGCGAAATTCCAGCATCTATCGCTAGCGGAAGCTTCTCATTCGTATCTTGATACGGCTTAATTTGAAATCCTAAGTTTCGAACCGTTAAACCATAATTGATATCATTATCGTAATCCACATACAAAAAGCCTAAATCTACTGCAGCTCCCCAAGAATTGTAACTTTCTAAAGTTGACGAAATTAATTTAGCATTAGCGCCTACAAACATATCGGTCCAAGGAATGTTGTAAGCATATCCAAATGATAAGGCCGCTTCACTTCCTGTAAAATCGGAAGTCAAATTACCTAATTCGTCTCTTCCTTCAAAAGTTCCATAATTAACATAACTTATTCCGGCATGAAATGTTTGCAAATGGCGGTCGTAGGTATACGCATATGCAGCAGTTCCATAAGTAACTTCCCCAAAATAACTTCCATAATTTACTGATAATCGCTTGTGCATTTCGGCATTAATTGTAGCTGGATTATAAAACGCTTGATTTACGTCATAATCCACAACAGTAACCGTTTTTCCTCCTAAAGCAGCTTGTCGTGGTGATTGTGCTAAGTTCAAAAACTGATATACTGCTTGACCTCCTATTTGGCTAAAAGATGCAGCCGATAGTAGAAATAAAAAAAGGAATAAGAGTTTTCTTAGCATTTTTTGGTGTTAATCTTACATATAACGCAACTGCGAAGATAAAATTATATCAGTTAGTAAACAAAAAAAGAACTCTCAATAAGTAATTTATTGAGAGTTCTTTTTGATATTATATTGAAATTACTTTTTGGTTTCTAAAACTTTAGCGTTTTTGACCTTTTGATTCGTAATGGCAATATCTAAAACTTCGCTCATTTTATCCACATAATGAAACGTTAAACCTTCAATGTAGTTTGGTTTGATTTCCTCAATATCACGTTTATTTTCTTTACATAGAATAATTTCTTTGATATTCGCTCTCTTAGCTGCTAAGATTTTTTCTTTGATACCACCAACAGGTAATACTTTTCCACGAAGCGTGATTTCGCCTGTCATGGCAATGTTTTTCTTGATTCTTTTTTGAGTGAATGAAGAAACCATTGAGGTTAACATTGCAATTCCGGCACTTGGTCCGTCTTTTGGCGTTGCTCCTTCTGGAACGTGAATGTGTATGTTGTAATTGTTTAAAACTTCTGGAACTATTCCTAAAAATTCTGCGTTAGCGCGAATGTACTCCAATGCAATCGTAACCGATTCTTTCATGACAATTCCTAAATTCCCAGTCATGGTCATGGCTCCTTTTCCTTTCGAAATTAAAGATTCGATAAACAAAATATCACCACCAACAGATGTCCAAGCTAAACCTGTCACAACTCCTGCTACATCATTGTTTTCGTATTTATCGCGCTCCATTCGTGGCGATTTTAATACTTCTAAAATATCAGCATCGGAAACTTTTACGTTATAAGTTTCGTCCATTGCAATTGATTTTGCAGCATGACGCACTACTTGAGCAATTTTTTTCTCTAAACCACGCACACCTGATTCACGAGTGTAACCTACAACGATTTTTTCTAATTGTTTTTTTCCAATTTGTAAATCTTTAGTCGTTAATCCGTGTTCTTTTAATTGTTTTGGTAATAAGTGCGTTTTAGCAATTTCAATTTTTTCTTCGATTGTATAACCTGTCATTTCGATGATTTCCATACGGTCACGAAGTGCTGGTTGAATTGGAGATAAACTATTGGAAGTTGCAATGAACATTACTTTTGATAGATCGTAGCCTAATTCCAAGAAATTATCATGGAATTCTTTGTTTTGTTCTGGATCTAAAACTTCTAACAAAGCCGAAGATGGATCACCATTATGACTCGAAGATAATTTATCAATCTCATCTAAAACAAATACCGGATTTGATGTTTTCGCTTTTTTAATGTTTTGAAGAATTCGTCCTGGCATCGCACCAATATAGGTTTTTCGATGACCACGAATTTCTGCTTCATCACGCAAACCGCCTAATGACATTCTGATGTATTCTCTACCTAATGCTTCGGCAACTGACTTTCCAATTGAGGTTTTTCCCACACCTGGAGGTCCGTATAAACAAAGAATTGGCGATTTCATGTCGTTACGCAATTTTAAAACTGCTAAATGTTCAATAATACGTTTTTTTACTTCTTCTAATCCGTAATGGTCTCTGTCGAGAATTTTTTGAGCACGTTTTAAATCGAAATTATCTTTGGTAAACTCGTTCCAAGGCAATTCTAAAAACAACTCAATATAATTACGTTGGATACCAAAATCAGGTGAATTTGGATTCGTACGTTGCAATTTTGATAATTCTTTTTCGAAATGCTTTGCTGTTTTTTCGTCCCATTTTTTCTTTAAACCTTTAGCACGCATTTCTTCAATTTCGGCTTCATACGAAACGCCACCCAATTCTTCTTGAATGGTTTTCATTTGTTGCTGTAAGAAATATTCGCGTTGTTGTTGGTCTAAATCAAAACGCACTTTAGACTGAATATCGTTGCGAACTTCTAATTTTTGAAGCTCTAAGTTCATGAAACGTAAAGTTTCAAGTGCTCTGTCTTTTAAATTTGGAATCGAAAGTAACTTTTGCTTTTCTTCAACTGAAAGATTCATGTTAGAAGAAACAAAATTGATTAAAAACGGATTACTTTCAATGTTTTTAATAGCAAAAGTAGCCTCTGTTGGAATATTTGGACTTTCCTTAATAATTTGGATAGCCAATTCTTTAATGGACTCTATAATAGCCTTAAACTCAAGGTTTTTACTTGAAGGACGAACTTCTTTTACTTCTTTTATCCTAGCTCTTAAATAAGGTTCTTCTTGTGTGAATTCTTCAATTTCAAAGCGCTTTTTTCCTTGTAGTATTACCGTTGTATTACCATCAGGCATTTTTAAAACCCTCATAATTCTGGCTACAGTACCTATATGATGAACATCATTTGGTGTTGGCTCTTCAACATTTTCGTCTATTTGAGAAACAACTCCAATAATTTTACCTTTTGCATTAGCATCATTAATTAATTTAATCGATTTATCTCGTCCAGCGGTAATTGGAATTACAACTCCCGGAAATAAAACCGTATTACGTAAAGGTAAAATAGCAATATCATCAGGCAAAGCCTCGTTATTCATTTCTTCTTCATCTTCAGGAGTCATCAACGGAATCAATTCCGCATCTGGGTCCATTTCTTGAAGTGACAAATTGTCAAGCGCTAGTATTTTTTGATTTGGCATAATAATATTTATGGTCTTTTTGTCAGTAATTGTAATTTGAAATACCATTCAAAGGTACACAGAAAAGCGTTATTCTATTGATAATCAAATCATAAAATAAATTTAAATAGCAATTTCAAGAGTAATAATTCAAGATGTATGCCAAGAGCATTATTTTCTTGGAACTCTTAATAAAAGAAGTAAACCAACGACAAAAAATAAGATTAAAAACAGAATAGCATTTTGAATTTTACCCGTTACATCAGCAATATATCCATAGGTAAACATTCCGATTACAATTCCAATTTTCTCAGATACATCGTAAAAACTAAAGAAAGAAGTCGTGTCTTTCGTTCCTTCAGGGATAAATTTAGAATAGGTTGAACGCGATAACGATTGAATTCCTCCCATAACCAATCCAACGAAAGCTGCCGCAATGTAAAAATCATTTGGAGTAACTACGAAATAGGCATAAGTACAAATTAAAACCCATGAGAAATTAATAAAAATCAGCACTTTTATATTCCCAAATTTAGCCGAAGCTTTAGAGGTTAACCAAGCTCCTAAAACTGCAATCAATTGAATTAGTAAAACACTCACAATCAATCCAATTGTTCGCTTACTATCACTTCCCCATTTCACTTCTTTTTCACCAAAATAAGCAGCAATAATCATGATAGTTTGAACTGCCATACTGTAAACAAAAAAAGCTGCCAAATAACGTCGTAATGATTTCAATTCTTTAATTTGTTTCCAAACTTTTAATAACTCTTTGAAACCATTGAGTAATACATTTTTATGTAGCTTATTATCGTTTTTGTTGTTAGGTAAATAATAATACGAATATTGACTAAATCCTATCCACCAAATTCCAACCAAAAGAAAGGAATAGCGCATCATTTCAAGTTTCATATTATCTCCTACAGACATTACTCCAATTAAACAAATTACTAAAAGAGCAACACTGCCAACGTAGCCTAAGCTAAATCCTTTTGCACTAATAGCATCTTGTTGTTCTTTGTGAGCAATGTCTGGTAAATAGGAATTGTAAAACACCAAACTTCCCCAAAAACCAATTAAAGCCAATAAATAGGAAATTAAACTCAAAACAATCTTTTCTTCATCTATAGAAAAAAAATACAAAGACAAACAAGAAATAGCTCCAATATAACAAAAAAGTTTCAGAAAAAACTTCTTATTTCCCATATAATCCGCAATTCCAGACAATAAAGGCGAAATAAAAGCAATGATTAGAAAGCCTAATGCCGTTACATAACTTATTAAGGCTTCGCTTCGAATAGACAAACCAAAAAGAACAATTTCATCAATATTTTTTTGACGAAATAATGCGCCATAGTACAATGGAAATATTGTAGACGAGATCACCAAAGCATAAACCGAATTTGCCCAATCGTAAAATGCCCAAGCGTTTAAAAGTTTTGAATCTCCTTTTTGAAGTTGTTGCATACCAATTATTTTAAAATAAAAAATCCCGACGGTGTCGGGATTCAAATATAATAGTATTTTTTTAATTATTTGAAAGTAACTCCATACTTAGCAGCTTCTGCTTTTGCTTGTGGAATTAATGCGGTTAATTCTTTAATACGTGTTTGGTTACTTGGGTGCGTACTTAAAATTTCTGGTGGTGCTTGTCCTCCCGAATTAGCCGCCATACGTTCCCAAACTTTTACGGCATTAATTGGATCATAACCTGCTATTGCCATTAATGTTAATCCAATCATGTCTGCTTCACTTTCGTGAGAACGACTAAAAGGTAACATTCCTCCTACTTGTGAACCTACACCATATGCTTGCATAATTAAAGCTTGCGTTTGAGGGTCTTTGTTACCAACTGCTACTTGGGTTCCCATGGCTCCTAATTGTTGTAAAAGACCAGCACTCATTCTTTGTTGTCCGTGATTTGCTAAAGCGTGCGCTACTTCATGCCCCATTACTGCGGCAATTCCGGCATCGTATTTGCAAATTGGTAAAATTCCAGTATAAAAAACAATTTTTCCACCTGGCATACACCAAGCGTTTACTTCTTTACTGTCTACCAATTTATATTCCCATGCATAACCTTCTAAATAATCGGCATGACCTTTAGCTGCTAACCATCTTTCTGAAGCTGTTTTAATTTTGGTTCCGATTGTTTCGATTCTCTTAGCATCTGTAGTTCCTTTAATTACCTTGTTTTCAGATAAAAATTGGTTATACTGTTGAAAAGCAGATGGAAAAATTTCACTATTTGGTACTAAAGCCATAGTACTCTTTCCAGTAAATGGATTTTTAGCACAAGAAACTACCAGTACAAAAGCAAGGAGAGCAACAATTTTATATTTCTTATTCATAAGTAATCGATTTTTTACAAATTTACACCTTTTTTAATTTTAACAAGTTCTCTAGATTCAATTTTTATACCATTTTTAACTATATTTTATAATCTCTTTTGAAAATCAATTTTATATAAGTTGTAACTTGCTTAAAATTTTAAAAAATGTCTAAAAAGAAACAAAAACAAGCTCAAGTTATCGAAATCCCAAAAGCTATTTTGTTTACCACAAAATTTTTACACGCTATTTCTCCTTCGCTTACGACCAAATTTGCAGCGAAACTTTTTACAACTCCAATTCGCCATAAATTACCCAAGCGAGAACTACACATGGAACATGAAAGTGTTCAAAAAAGTATTATGGTTTCAGCCATAAATAAAGAAATTGTAATATATGAATATGGAAAAAGCGATAAAAAAGTACTTTTAGTTCATGGTTGGTCAGGGCGAGGAACACAATTAGTTAAAATTGCTGACGAGCTACTAAAAATGGGTTATATGACGATTAGCTTTGATGCTCCAGCTCATGGAAAATCAAAAGGGAATTATTCTATCATGACCGAATTTATCGCATCGATTTTAGAATTGGAAAAACAATATAATTCGTTTGAATATGCAATAGGACATTCGCTTGGAGGTATGTCGGTTTTGAATGCAATTAAGCAAAATCTTCAGGTTAAAAAAGCAGTTACTATTGGAGCTGGAGATGTTATTCAAGATATTATTGATGATTTTATCAAGAAACTACAATTAAAACCAGAATATGGAATGAAATTAAGGGATCATTTTGAAAATCGATTTGCAGGAAAAATGGATGATTATTCAGCTTACAAAGCAGCTGCTGAAATCAAAATCCCAGTTTTAATTATGCACGATAAAAAAGATGATGATGTTTCGGTTAAAGCTGCTTATCATATTCATGAAAATTTACAAGGTTCAGAACTTTTAATTACAGAAGGTTTAGGTCATCGTAAAATTTTAGGCGATGAAGCTGTGATAAACAAAATCAAAGAATTCATTTCAAAATAAAAAAAGTCCTTCAATTGAAGGACTTTTACTTTTTTAGAAATTCGGTGACAAATTGTATTTTTTGTAGAAGTTATCTAATGCTTCTAATACCTCATCTTCTGTATCAACCACTTTGATTAAGTTCATATCTTCTGGACTCGCGTTTTTCATTTTGTCAATCATAACGGTTTTAATCCAATCTAATAAACCTGACCAAAATTCGGTTCCCACTAAAATAATAGGGAATTTTCCAATTTTCTTCGTTTGAATCAACGTTACGGCTTCGAACAATTCGTCTAATGTTCCAAAACCTCCTGGCATTACCACGAAACCTTGTGAATATTTCACAAACATTACTTTTCTCACGAAGAAGTAATCAAAGTTTAAGTTTTTATCTTTATCGATATACGGATTAAAATGTTGTTCGAAAGGTAATTCAATATTTAAACCTACTGAAGTTCCGCCTCCATAATGTGCTCCTTTATTACCTGCTTCCATGATACCAGGACCACCACCAGTAATTACACCATATCCTCCTTTACTGATTTTGTAAGCGATTTTTTCAGCTAACAAATAATATTTGTCTTCTGGTTTTGTTCTTGCCGAACCAAAAATAGAGACACAAGGACCAATTCTTCCCATCGATTCGTAACCATTTACGAATTCTGACATGATTTTAAAAATTGCCCATGAATCATTGGTTCTTATTTCATTCCAAGTCTTTTGCTTGAATTTCTCCTGAATTCTGTGGTCTTCGTTTTCGTACTGATCTGCTGCCATAATAAATTTAGTTAATTTGTTTGTAAACAAACTATTACGTTTAATTAATAAAGTTTTAGCAGTGTTGTTGTGTGTAGTAATTAGGTCGCTAAGATAATTCTTTTTTCAAAAACTGCGCTGTATAACTTTTTTTATTTTTTACAATTTCTTCGGGAGTTCCTTTAGCGACAACTTCTCCGCCGCCTTTTCCTCCTTCGTAACCAATATCAATTACATAGTCGGCTAATTTTACAACATCTAAATTATGCTCGATAATTAATACTGTATTTCCTTTTTCAACCAAAATATTGATTACATCCATCAAAACTCGAATGTCTTCAAAATGCAATCCAGTTGTGGGTTCGTCTAAAATATAAAAGGTATTTCCTGTATCTTTTTTAGATAATTCGGTAGCTAATTTGATTCGTTGTGCTTCACCTCCTGAAAGTGTTGTACTTTGTTGACCCAATGTGATATAACCCAATCCAACATCTTGAATCGTTTTAACTTTTCGATAGATTTTCGGAATATTTTCAAAGAATTCTACTGCTTCATCAACCGTCATGTTCAATACATCAGAAATTGATTTTCCTTTATAGCGAATTTCTAAAGTTTCTCTATTGAAGCGTTTTCCCATACAGGTTTCACATTCTACATAAACATCAGGTAAAAAGCTCATCTCAATCGTTCTTACACCCGAACCTTCACAAGTTTCACATCTTCCGCCTTTTACATTAAAACTAAATCTTCCTGGTTTATAACCACGAATCATTGCTTCTGGCGTTTGTGTGTATAAACTTCTAATTTCTGAAAACACATCGGTGTAAGTTGCTGGATTAGAACGTGGTGTTCTTCCAATCGGACTTTGGTCGATGTCGATTACTTTATCAATATGTTCTAAACCTTCAATTTTTTTGTAAGGTTGCGGTTTCTTAACTGCATTAAAAAAATAGGCATTTAAAATCGGATACAAGGTTTCGTTAATCAATGTTGATTTTCCACTTCCCGAAACACCAGTTACACAAACTAATTTCCCTAGCGGAATTTCAATAGTAACATTTTTTAAATTATTTCCCGTAGCACCTGATAATTTGATGGATTTTCCGTTTCCTTCTCTGCGCGTTTTTGGCACTTCAATCTGCATTTTACCATTTAAATATTGTGCAGTAATCGTATCTTCTTGTAATAATTCTTTCGGTGTTCCTTTGCTGATGATTTGTCCTCCAAAACGACCTGCTTTCGGACCGATATCAATCACATAATCGGCGCGTTCAATCATGTCTTTGTCGTGTTCAACTACGATTACTGAGTTTCCAATGTCACGTAAACTTTCTAACGATTTAATCAAGCGTTCGTTATCTCTTTGGTGCAAACCAATACTTGGTTCATCTAAAATATATAAAACACCAACCAATTGCGAACCAATTTGCGTAGCCAATCGAATACGTTGCGCCTCACCACCAGAAAGCGATTTTGAACTTCGATTTAATGATAAATAATTCAAACCAACATCTAACAAAAATTGCAATCTCGCTGTAATTTCTTTAACAACCTCAACGGCGATAACTTTTTGTTTTTCAGATAAATGATTATCTAAATCCGCAAACCATTCGGATAATTCGGCAATATCCATTTGGACTAATTCACCTATATTTTTTCCGTTTAGTTTGAAATACAACGATTCTTTTCTCAATCGAGTTCCTTTACAATCTGAACAAGTGTTTTCGTCCATAAATTCTTTTGCCCAACGTTTAATGCTTGCCGAATCGGAATTATCGTATTGATTTTTAATGAAGTTTGAAATTCCTTCAAAATCGATTTTATAATCTTTGGTAATTCCCATAACCTTTGATACGACTGAGAATTTTTCGTTTCCACCATACAAAATCATATCCATTGCTTCCTGCGGAATGTCCTCAATGGCATCGGTTATTTTGAAATCGTATTTCTGTGCGATAATTTCCAATTGCTTGAAAATCCAAGAACTTTTATATTCTCCCAAAGGTGCAAAACCACCATTTTTAATCGATGATTTCGGATTTGGAATGATTTTCTGTAAGTTGATTTCATTCACCGTTCCTAATCCATTACAACACGGGCAAGCGCCTTTTGGAGAGTTGAAAGAAAAGTTATTGGGTTCTGGATTTGGATACGAAATTCCAGAAGACGGACACATTAAATTACGGCTGTAAAAACGTACTTCTTGACTTTCTTGTTCAATCACCATCATCACATCATCACCATGATACATAGCGGTTTTAATACTTTCCGATAAACGTTTTTCGGTATCTTCTTCGGTATCAATTGCCATTCTATCAATAACAATTTCGATATCGTGTGTTTTATAACGATCGACTTTCATGCCGAATTCTAAATCCCGAATTTCGTTATTCACACGAACTTTTAAGAAACCTTGCTTAGCAATTTGCTCAAATAATTCGCGATAATGTCCTTTACGAGAACGGACAACCGGTGCTAAAATATTGATTCGTTTTCCATTAAAATCTTCTAAAATCAGCTGTTTTATTTGGTCATCAGAATACGAAACCATTTTTTCGCCTGAATTATAACTAAAAGCATCCGCACCTCTCGCATACAACAAACGTAAGAAATCGTAAATTTCTGTAATCGTTCCAACAGTTGAACGAGGCGATTTACTCGTGGTTTTTTGCTCAATGGCAATCACAGGAGAAAGTCCGTCGATTTTATCTACATCTGGACGCTCTAATCCGCCAAGAAATTGACGAGCATAGGCTGAAAAGGTTTCGATGTATCTTCTTTGTCCTTCGGCATAAATCGTATCAAAAGCCAATGACGACTTCCCAGAACCCGATAAACCAGTAATAACTACTAGTTTTTCACGCGGAATAGATACGTCAATATTTTTAAGATTATGGGCTCTAGCACCAATAATTTCGATAGTTTCTTCAGTTGTGTGTTGCATAATTTTTGGCAAAACGCAAAGATACTGATTTTAGTGCTAAAATTTGGGTTGAAGTAAGAATAAGAATTTGTTAAATAAAGACCTTTTATTCAATTATCATCGATTTTAATCGCATTCTGTATTTTTCTAAAATAAGTTGTTTGTAAATAAACCCAAGAAAAATTCCATTTTTTAAAACTGGCAATACTTTACAGCCCGAAGCATCGAACTTTTCCATTATGGTTTCTAATGTCTCATCATAGAATATAATTTCTTTTGGATATTTCATCACCTCATCTGTTGCGGTATAGTTAATCTTAAATGATGAAAAAATAATTGGACGAATTTCATCTAATGAAATAATTCCCAATAGCTTATTTTTCTCATCCAAAACAGGAAAAATATCAGCATCTGAATGTTGTATTTTTTCAACTAATTCGTTTAAATTATCACTTACTGAAACAGATTTAAAATCAGTTTGAATTAATTTGGCAACATCAATAGAATTCAAAATATTAGCATCGCGATTATCGGTAAATACTTCGCCTTTGTCAGCTAAATTTTTAATATCAAATGAATGAGGTTCAAATCGTTTAGAAATAGCAAAACTTACCGAAGAAACCACCATTAATGGCACCATTAAATTATAACCTCCAGTAATTTCTGCAATTAGAAAGATTGCTGTTAAAGGCGCATGAAATAAGCCACTTAAAATTCCGGCCATTCCAACAAGAGTAAAATTACCAATGGATAGTTTAGCAAATCCTGTCAAATTAATAAAATAAGCTACACAAAACCCCAAATATGAACCAACAAATAATGAAGGTGCGAAATTTCCGCCATTACCACCAGCCCCTAAAGTTAAACTTGTAGCATATACTTTTATTAGCATTGTAGCTCCAACAAAAAACAATAAAACCCAAGAGTTATTTTCAAATCGTTCAAAAACTGTATTTTGGACTAAACGTTCAGGATCATTGTCGGCTAGAATTTTAATACTTTCATAGCCTTCACCAAATAAGGATGGAAATAAAAAAATTAAAACTCCTAATATACCTGCTCCAAACAAAGCTTTGTTAATAATATTGAATTTTAGATTTGAAAAATAATGTTCAATTCTGCGAAACGTTCGTGCGTAATTTATTGACACAAAACCACTTAATATACCAAGCAAAATATAATATAAAAGATTATGATAATCAAAAAATTGTACTTTTTTGAACGAAAATAAAATGTTTTCATTTAGAACAATTGTTGACATTAAAGCGCCGGTTGCTGCACTAATCATAATTGGAATAAATGCTGTAATACTAATTTCAGCTAAAATTACCTCTATGGCGAATAATACTCCGGCAATTGGCGCATTAAAAGCTGCACCAATACCTGCTGCAACACCACAAGCTAATAATAGCGTTCTATCTTTATAACTTAATCTGTAGTTTTGAGCATAATTACTTCCAAAAGCCGCTCCTGTTATGGTAATCGGAGATTCAAGCCCTGCACTTCCACCCATTCCGACTGTAAAGGAGCTTGTAACGATTTGAGCATACATTTGCTTACGTGACATAACTCCACGCTTTTTAGCAACTGCATACATAATTTGAGATGTCCCTTTTTCGATAGAACCATCAAGTAGTTTTTTTACTATGATAACTGTAATAATAATACCAATTATAGGAAGTGTACTATTACTAAATGGCAAATGCAATAAATCATCTAATTGTTGAGAGGATTTATAAACCCAATGTGCAAATGTTTTTAAAATAATTACAGCTAAGGCAGAAGAAATACCAACTAAAACACAAGAAACATAAATAAACTGTCTTGGTGTTAAAAGTGATTTTAAAAGAAAAATAAACCGTTCTAAACGTCTGAAGGTTTTAAGTAAAAACGTTTTTATTGAAAAGGATTTATTTCTTGGCATTATCTATGATTTAAATACAAAATTAAGTTTTAAAATCAGAAGTTAAAAACTATAGCTTATTTAATTCGGTAATTTTCTTTTGGCAGGAAATTATTAATTCTTGAAAGAAAAGAAAAAATTCCGATTCAAATTCGGTATAAAAAGCTTGCAATTCCACAATAGCTTCTTGCATATTAGCTCTGTGCTTAGTCTTATAATCCATCTGAAAAAGTATCATTTCTAAGCCAGCAATAGATGCATAACTCACAAACCAATTTCTAGCAATCATATATGGCATCATACCTTTTATCCTCTCGGTTAAAATATCATAATTGTCTTGTAATAATAGATAGAAATCGTTGGCATAATTTTCTAATTTTTCATTTGAATACTTGCTCCAATTTTTTGCTAAAAAATGATCATATAAAATATCCATAATCACACCAGAATAATGTCCGTATTTTTCGTGTAAACGATGTTTACTTTGCCTGTAAATAGGATGCATATCAGTAAAACTATCAATGTGACGATGTAATAAAATACCTTTTTTAATTTCGGAATCAAACTTTTCGTAGTCGTGTCCTTTGATACTATCTGCCATGAAATTCCCGATTTTTAACAAATCGTTAGTTCCTGATAAGTAAATATGTGCTAGATAGTTCATTGTTATGCTTTCTTTTTGTAAATATATAAAAAAATCTTCGCGTCTTTGCGTCTTTGCGAGCTACATCTTTTATATTTGTATTTCAAAATTAAAACTACACATGACATTAATAAAATCAATATCAGGAATTCGTGGCACAATTGGTGGTGCTGTCGGCGATAATTTAACTCCAGTTGATGCCGTAAAATTTGCATCAGCTTACGGTTCGTTTTTAAAAATAAGACATGCTTCAAAAGGAAACGAACGATTAAAAGTAGTTATTGGAAGAGATGCACGAATTTCTGGGCCAATGATTCACAATTTAGTTATGAACACATTAGTTGGGCTAGGAATCGATGTAATTGATTTGGGTTTATCAACAACACCAACGGTTGAAATTGCTGTTCCGCTTGAAAAAGCAGATGGTGGAATTATTTTAACCGCTTCGCACAATCCAAAACAATGGAATGCACTTAAATTATTAAACGAAAAAGGTGAATTTTTAAGTGGAAAAGAAGGTGAGTTAATCTTAGAGATTGCCGAAAATGAAGCTTTCGATTTTTCGGATGTAGATAGTTTAGGCGAAGTTATTGAAAACAATGCTTACATGGATATTCACATTGATGAAGTGCTAGAATTACCTTTAGTTGATGCTGATTTGGTAAAAACGAAGAAATTCAAAGTAGTAGTTGATGGTGTAAATTCGTCAGGTGGAATTATTATTCCAAACTTACTGGAACAAATGGGAATTGAAGTAGTAAAATTGTACTGCGAACCAAACGGTCATTTTCCTCACAATCCAGAGCCTTTAAAAGAACACTTAGGTGATATTTGTAAATTGGTTGTAGAAGAAAAAGCCGATTTCGGAATTGTAGTTGACCCTGATGTAGATAGATTGGCTTTCATTTCAAATGATGGTGAAATGTTTGGCGAAGAATACACTTTAGTAGCTGTTGCCGATTACATTTTATCAAAAACACCAGGAAATACAGTTTCTAATATGTCGTCTTCTCGTGCTTTGCGCGATATTACTGAAAAACACGGTGGAACATACCAAGCAAGTGCTGTTGGTGAAGTAAACGTGGTAGAATTAATGAAGAAAACTAACGCTATAATTGGTGGAGAAGGAAATGGCGGAATCATTTATCCATCATCTCACTATGGAAGAGATAGTATGGTAGGTGTGGCTTTGTTTTTGACTTATTTAGCGAATCAAGATAAAACCGTTGCCGAAATTAGAGCTTCATATCCTCAATATTATATGAGTAAAAACAAAATTGAGTTAACACCTCAAATTGATGTGGATAATGTTTTAGCGACGTTAACCGAAAAATATAAATCGGAAAACATTACAACAATCGACGGAGTAAAAATCGATTTCCCAACTGAATGGGTACATTTGAGAAAATCGAACACCGAACCAATTATTAGAATTTATACAGAAGCTCCAACACAATCAGAAGCTGATGTTTTAGCCGAAAGATTTGTTAACGAACTAAAAGAAATTGCTGGAATTTAAAAAGTAAATGGTCAGATTTTATCTGACCATTTTAATTATTTTATTACTATTTTTTTGGTTGTTGATTGTAATCCGTTTGTTACTTTTACCAGATACATTCCAGAAATCAAGTCTAAATTTATTTGAATTTCATTATCAAAATCTTGCCTTTTAACTAATTGCCCCGTTATTGTAAAAATTTCTACTTTTGAAGTTCCTTCTAATCCAGAAACAATCAAATAGTCAGAAGCTGGATTTGGATAAATCGCTATTCTATTTTCAATAGGATTTTGAGTCGATAAAGTTGAAGACCAAGGTTGACCAAAATTAGCTCCAAAAATATAATCCGCTAAATTTGGATAATCTATAAAAGGATTACGATTCATTTGCCATGTATAAATATAATTGTTGCGATTCATTTCAAAATCATCACTTGGATCGGTTGAATTCCAAGTTAGTAAAGTAGCTAAATCTCCCATTTGACCAACAATTGCATCAGAAGGATTACCATTAACTAAATTTAGTCCATTATATCTAACTGCCATATAAAATAATGCTCTTGCAACATCACCATTCCAACTACCTTGGCTTCCAGTAGGCCCATTGTAATCTGAACCATAATCTCTATTACTTCGAGTAGAATTTTCGGCGCCATCTTCAGCTCTCAAATGATGAGCATCTGCATGTCCTGCCAAGATATCATCTGCATTTGTAGGAAGCCAAATACCAATTCCATCAGCGGTAGAAGAAGTTCCTCCAGAAAAACCTCCTCTTGATTGAGGAAAAATATGCTCTCTATTCCAAACTCCAATATTACTAGAACCTGTTTGATAATCTAAAATTGATTTTGGACTTTCAACATACATCTGCCAAACTTGATTAGAGTTTAGTGGGTTTTTATCTGCTTCTTTAAGAATAAACTCAATATCACCATAATTGTGAGCACGAACAACCGCTGGATTTGCAATAATATCTTGAACCGCTTGTTTTAAAGCATTTCCAGACAATCCTTCTAATGAATCATAATATCCTGCTGGAATGGTTGGAGTAACTAAACCATAAGTTGGATTTAATGGAGTTCCATAGGTTTGTACAACATAATCATTATCATAAATTCTAATTAAAATGTTATCATTATTTGCTACATAACCAAATGGTAACGCTTGCAAATCAATTAACATTTCTTCATCACCTTCATCTGTTGTATCATCAAATAAATAGACTGAATTTTGAGCGGTAGATAAACCTACTGGAATACTTACTGTTAAATTTGTCCCTGCATAATCATTAACCATAAAATTACCATTAACAATAGTAAAATTAAAAATCAAATCTGTTCCAGATACTGGTTGACTTGTTGTAAATGTTATAGGAATTTCTTCTCCCTCGATGTAATTATTTTGTGGAATTGTTACAGTAATATAATTAAGAACTACACCACTTCCGTCATTATTAACACCAGGAGTTGGTGACTTAACCTCGTATGTTCCATCGTTTTTTCTTTGAATTGAATGGGTTGTAACACTTGCTGTTGCATTTTCATTTGTAAACACTGACAAGCCTAAGATAGCCATTAAATTAGTTGGTGGTGTATTATTGTTTGAATAAGCTAAGGCATCAACCAAATTTGTTGTAGTAGCAATAGTTCCTGGCTGAACAGCAAATTGAAAATCTGAAGCATCTCCTAGATAAAGTGCTACCACATCAGGTCCGTTTTGAATTCTACCGTTAGAAAATATTCCAAGAGGTGAAGGTGTAACTTGATTATTTCCAAAATGAGCAATTCCATTTATATCCGTTGCAAATCCATCTAAATCATAGGCATAATAACACGAAGTATTGGTTTCATTAAAAAAAACCAAAACATAACCATCTAAAGAAAAATTTGGAGTATCAGACTTCAATTCAACAAATTCTAATAAATCTGAACTAGGTGTATCTGCATCTATCTCATTAATAACTACTTGAGCATATTGAGAGACTCCTAATAAAAGGAATAATAAAGTAAGTAATTTTTGGGGCATAAAAACTATTTTTATCAAAATTACGAATATAAATACAACAACAACAACATTTTATCAGATATCACATTAAATTTTAGCCAAAATTAATGCTATTGTACGAGTATTTTTATATTTAACTTTATTTTAAAGCAACTTTTTGCTTTATTTGCCATCTAACAATAAAACCTATTTATTCCATTTTGAAATTTTTAATCAAAATAGTATTTTTAATTTTTCCTCTTCTGATTTTTTCTCAGCATACTTCAAAAATGACTGTTAGAATTAATACTGAAGAGAAAACACTATTGATTAATCAGATTCTTACTTTTAACAATACAAGCAACGATACTTTAAAGCATATTATTTTAAATGATTGGAACAATGCTTTTTCATCAAAATCGTCTGCTTTGGCAAAAAAATATTCCGATGAATTTATTAGAGCTTTTCATTTAGCAAGCGAAAAAGAAAGAGGCTATACTTCTATCAAAACAATTGTAGATGCTAATTTTCAATCTATAAATTGGAAAAGACCTAATGGAAAAGTTGATTTGGTCAAACTAGATCTAAACCAACCAATTCTGCCATGTTCAAAACAAACTTTTACTTTAAATTACGAAGTAAAAATTCCAAATGCTAAGTTTACGAGATATGGCTATGACGATAAAGACAGGATTACTTTAAAAAATTGGTATTTAAATCCATCACGATATGAACACAAACAGTTTGTACAACTTAGCAATGAAAATTTAGATGATATTCCAAATGCATTTTCAAATTTTGAAATTGAATTTGAACTTCCAATTAAACATCATTTATCAAGTAATTTATTAGAAATCAACACTTTTGAACTTGTAGATACTAAAAAAACAGTGTTAAATTCAAAAAACAAGAGTGAGGCAATTATTACTATTCAACCTTCAAACACCTATCAAACTTATAAAAACGAAATCATTGAAGCAAGTTGTGGCATTGAAGATTCGAGAGTAAATGATATTGATAAAGCTATCATATTTGATAGAGTTAGTCGCTTTACAGCATCAAAATTAGGTTTACCACTTACATCAAAAATTTTAATTTCTCAGGAAGATTATGCGCGTCAGCCTTTTTATGGTTTAAATCAATTACCTAATTTTTTAAGCCCATTTTCAGATAATTTAATGTTCGAATTGAAGTTTCTAAAAACCTATTTGAACAATTATTTAAAAGAAAATTTAAATCTAAATCAAAGACGCGACTATTGGATATACGACGGAATTCAGATGTTCATCATGATGCAATATGCCGATGAATATTTTCCCGATTTAAAAATGACTGGCAATGTAGCCAATTTAAAAATATTAAAATCGTACCATTTCATTAATCTCGATTTTAATCAACAATACAACTATTTATATATGTTAATGGCACGTAAAAATTTAGATCAACCACTAAACGAACCCAAAAACAAATTAATAAAATTCAACGAGCAAATTGCCAGCAAATACAGAGCTGGTTTAAGTTTAAAATATTTAGATAGCTATTTAGGAAACGATATTGTTCACAATACTATTAAAGAATACATTCAAGAAAATCAATATTTTGGGACTAATTCACGTCAGTTTGAAACCATTTTAATCAAAAACAGTCCAAAAGACATCGATTGGTTTTTCAGAACCGTAATAGAAACTCGTGATTTGATTGATTATAAATTTGGAAAAGTAACCAAAACAGAAGATTCGCTTTCTGTAAATATTATTAACAAAACCAATACTGACGTTCCTATTTCTTTGTATCAAATAAAAGATAATCAGGTGGTTAATAAAATGTGGTTAACCAATATTAAAACCGATTCCACTATCGTAATCCCAAGAATGGGAGCCGATAAGTTAACTCTTAACTACAATAACGAAGTTCCCGAATACAATTTAAGAAACAACTGGAAATCATTAAAAGGCTATTTCTTCAATAATCGCCCGTTTAAATTTGTTTTTTTTAAAGATTTAGAAGAACCTTATTACAATCAAATTTTCTTTGTTCCAGAAGTAGAATTTAATATATATGATGGAATTGCATTAGGAATGCGAATCAATAATAAATCTATTTTAAATAAGCCATTTAGTTTTAGTGTTACACCAATGTATTCAAGCAATACCGGAACGCTTGTGGGTAAATTTTCTACATTTGTTGATGATAATATTAGAGAAAAAGGAAAACTTTATAACATAAGATATTTAGTATCTGGAAGTCGTTTCCATTATACAAATAATGCCTTTTACAATACATTAATTCCGATTATTCAATTTCGTTTCAGAGATCAAAATCTTAGAACAAATAAAAATGAATTTATTCAATTAAGACAAGTATATGTTAATAGAGATAAATCAAATTCTACATTAAATTCTAATACAGAAAATTACAATATTTTTAATGCAAAATACGGTAATTATCAATCCGAAGGAACCAAACATTATTCAATGCTTAATGACCTTCAGATATCTAGCAAATTTGGAAAAATTAGCACTGAAATCCATTACAGAAAACTATTCCAAAATAATCTTCAAATTAGCTTACGATTATTTGCTGGAGCATTTATGTTTAGAAGTACTAGTTCTAATTTTTTTAATTTTGGATTAGATAAGCCAAATGACTATATGTTTGATTACAATTTACTAGGAAGAAGTGAAACAACAGGAATTTATAGTCAACAATACATATATGCCGAAGGCGGATTCAAGTCAAAACTTGATACTCGATTTGCTAATCAATGGATAACTTCCGTAAACGGAACAATAAACATTTGGAATTGGATCCAAGTTTATGGCGATGCTGGATTACTAAAAAACAAATTCAGCAGCACCAAATTTGTCTACGATTCGGGTTTACATTTAAACTTAGTTCCTGATTATTTTGAGCTTTTCTTACCCATTTATTCTTCAAACGGATTTGAGTTAAATTCAAATAATTATGGCGAAAAAATTCGTTTTGTAGTTACTTTAAGCCCAAAAACATTAGTGTCTCTATTTACAAGAAAATGGTTTTAATACAAAAATATTGATTTTATTGCGAAATTCACAACAATAACCATTCAAAACATAAATTCATTAGTTTTTCAAAACCAAAACCTTTGATAAATTACTAATAATTAAATAAAACATTGCTACTTTATTGTTTTATAAATCCTTTTAATTAAATTTGTTGAATTATCAATTTTGATTGGATTAGTTATGAATACACCAACAACAGCTGAAGTAGTTTCTTTTGAAGATTTTAAAAAAGAAGTGATTAACGATTATAAAATCGCCCGAATTAGTAGAGAATGTAGTCTTCTTGGAAGAAAAGAAGTACTCACAGGTAAAGCCAAATTCGGAATTTTTGGCGATGGTAAAGAAGTGCCTCAATTGGCATTAGCGAAAGCATTTCAAAACGGAGATTTCCGTTCAGGATACTATCGTGACCAAACGTTTATGATGGCAATTGGTGCTATGAATATCGAGCAATTCTTCGCTGGATTATATGGTCATACTGATATTAATTTTGATCCAATGAGTGCTGGACGTCAAATGGGCGGTCACTTCGCAACCCATTCATTAGATGAAAACGGAAATTGGAAAAACTTAACCCAACAAAAAAATTCGAGTGCTGACATCTCTCCTACTGCTGGGCAAATGCCGCGTTTATTAGGATTGGCTCAGGCTTCAAAAATATACAGAAATGTTTCTGGTATCAACCAAACCAACTTCTCCGAAAACGGAAACGAAGTCGCTTGGGGAACTATCGGAAATGCTTCCACTTCAGAAGGTTTATTCTTCGAAACTATAAACGCTGCCGGTGTTTTACAAGTACCAATGGTAATGAGTGTTTGGGACGACGAATACGGAATTTCAGTTCACGCACGCCATCAAACAACTAAAGAAAACATCTCAGAAATCTTAAAAGGTTTCCAACGTGATGAAGAAAACAATGGTTACGAAATCTTACGCGTTAAAGGTTGGGATTACCCAGCTTTAGTAGAAACATACCAAAAAGCATCACAAATTGCTCGTGAAGAACACGTTCCTGTTTTAGTTCACGTACAAGAATTGACACAACCGCAAGGTCACTCAACTTCTGGAAGTCATGAGCGTTACAAAAATGCAGAACGTTTGGCTTGGGAAGCAGAATTTGACTGTTTAGCTAAAATGAAAACTTGGTTAATCGAAAACAATATCGCTACTTCAGAAGAATTAGAAGAAATTGATAATCAAGCTAAAAAAGACGTTTTAGAAGGTAAAAAGGCAGCTTGGAATAACTTTACGGCTCCAATAAAAGCAGAACAACAAGAATTAGTTGGTTTGTTAAATACCATCGCTTCACAAAGTGAAAACAAAGTATTTATCGAGAAAATTGCTAACGATCTTGCGTCAATAAAAGAACCAATTCGTAAAGATATTTTAGTAGCGGCTCGCAAAGTATTACGCATGATTATCAAAGAAAATTCTCGTACTACTTTAGCTACTTGGATTGAAAATTATACGGAGAAAATTCAACCAAAATTCAGTTCGCACTTATTTTCGCAATCAGATAAAACCGTTTTAAAATCTAAAGAAGTAGCTCCAACATACGATGCAACTGCTGAAGATGTGGATGCCCGTTTGGTGTTAAGAGATAACTTTGATGCTATCTTTTCAAAATATCCTGAAACCTTAATTTTTGGTGAAGATTCAGGAAACATTGGTGACGTAAACCAAGGTTTGGAAGGCATGCAAGAAAAATACGGAGAATTACGCGTTGCCGATGTCGGAATTCGTGAAGCTACGATTTTAGGTCAAGGAATTGGGATGGCGATGCGAGGATTGCGTCCAATTGCTGAAATTCAATATTTAGATTATTTGTTGTATGCTATTCAAATCATGAGTGATGATTTAGCAACATTACAGTACAGAACGGCTGGTCGCCAAAAAGCACCATTAATCATCAGAACTCGTGGTCACCGTTTAGAAGGTGTTTGGCATTCAGGTTCTCCAATGGGAATGATTATCAATGCGATCAGAGGAATTCACGTTTTAGTTCCAAGAAACATGACCAAAGCAGCTGGTTTTTATAATACTTTGTTAGAAACTGACGAACCTGCATTAGTAGTAGAATGTTTGAACGGTTATCGTTTGAAAGAAAAAATGCCAACGAACTTAGGTGAATTCAAAACGCCTATCGGAGTGGTTGAAACTATCAAAACTGGAACTGATATCACTTTAGTTTCTTATGGTTCAACATTACGTTTAGTTGAACAAGCGGCAAATGAGTTAGAATCAGTTGGAATTAGCGCTGAAATTATTGACATTCAATCGTTATTACCTTTCGATATTCATCATGATATTGTGAAATCGGTAGCGATAACAAATCGTTTGTTAGTTATTGATGAAGACGTTCCTGGTGGAGCAAGTGCATACATTTTACAAGAAATTGTAGAAAATCAGAATGCGTATAAACATTTGGATAGCGCTCCGCAAACATTGGCTTCAAAAGCACACCGACCAGCTTATGGAACTGACGGAGATTACTTTTCAAAACCTTCAGCAGAAGATATTTTTGAGAAAGTATATGCGATTATGAATGAGTCAAATCCAACAAAATATCCAAATTTGTATTAAAAAATTTGTTTATTCGAAAATTAATTAGAAATATTTGCAACATACAATTAAGAAAATGATTTCAATTTTAAATAATATTTGGTGGTGGTCTAACTTACGTCGAACTTCGTGAGCGAAACCTGCTATAGTATCATTTAAAACCAAATACATAGAAAAGGCTTGTCAATCACGACAAGCCTTTTTTTATTGCCAAAAATTCAAAATCACATGAAAAAATATAAATTACATACCAACTACAAACAAATTCTTGCCGACACTATTACGCCAGTGAGTGTTTACTTAAAAATTCGTGATAAATTTCCAAACAGCATTCTTTTGGAAAGTTCGGATTATCATGCGAATGACAACAGTTTTTCATACATCTGTTTCAATCCGATTGCTTCCATAAAAGTTGAAAATCAAAAAATTGAAACGAATTTTCCTGATGGATTTTCAGAGATTATTCCAATTGATACTGATCTAAACGTGGCTAAAGAAATCGAAAATTTCTCTAATCAATTTCAAACCGAAAAATCAGATTTTAAATTCATTACGCAAGGATTATTTGGCTATTTAGCTTATGATGCAATTCAATATTTTGAGAAAGTTTCGATTGCTAAGAAATCAACAGAAAATGAAATTCCGGAACTATTTTATGCTGTTTATCAGAATATTATCGCTATTAATCATTTCAAAAACGAAGCCTATTTATTTTGTCATAGTTTTGATGGAAACAATAATATCGCTGAAATTGAACAATTATTACAATCGAAAAACTTTGCATCTTTTTCCTTTCAAAAATCAGGAAACGGAACTTCAAACTTAACTGATGATGAATTCAAAAACTACGTTTCGTTAGCCAAAAAACATTGTTTACGTGGTGATGTTTTCCAATTGGTGTTATCTCGAAGATTTTCACAAGATTTCAAAGGCGATGAATTCAATGTGTATCGTGCTTTACGAAGCATAAATCCTTCACCTTATTTGTTTTATTTTGATTACGGAAATTTTAAAATATTTGGTTCATCGCCAGAAGCACAATTGGTAATCAAAAACAATTTTGCCGAAATTCATCCTATTGCAGGTACATTCAAACGAACAGGAAACGACGAACAAGATGCCGATTTAGCTAAAAAATTAGGTGAAGATACTAAAGAAAACAGCGAACATGTCATGTTAGTCGATTTGGCAAGAAACGATTTAAGCCGAAGTTGTAACGAAGTAAAAGTAGAAAAATACAAAGAAGTACAATTTTTCTCTCATGTGATTCATTTGGTTTCAAAAGTATCAGGAAAATTAAAAGAAAATCATACTTTTATGGAATTAGTTGCGAAGACATTTCCAGCAGGAACTTTAACCGGTGCACCAAAAATTAAAGCCATGCAATTAATAGAAAACATTGAGAAAACCAACCGAAGTTTCTACGGTGGTGCTATTGGAGTTTTAGATTTTGAAGGCAACTTCAATCACGCGATCATGATTCGTTCTTTTTTGAGTAAAAATCATACGTTACATTTTCAAGCTGGAGCAGGAATTGTAGAAAGCTCTTCAGAAGAAAATGAAATGCAAGAAGTATATAACAAATTAGGCGCATTACAAAAAGCATTAGATTTAGCAGAAAACATATAAAAATTTAAAAACAAGAGCAAGAACAAGTTCAAGAACAAAAGCAAAAATCAAGTACAAATTGTCAAGTCGAGCGTAGTCGATACTTTTTAAATTTATCAAATTTCTTAAATCTGTATTCCAAAAAAAAAACTTTGAATTTTGAAATTGAATTTGCCCTTGAAATTGAAAAAAATTAAAGAAATGAAAATAGCAGTTATAGACAATTACGATAGTTTTACATATAATTTAGTCCACTATCTAGAGGATTTGAACGCGAATGTAACCGTTTTCAGAAACGATGAATTTGAATTGAATGAATTAGAAAAGTTCGACAAAATTCTTCTTTCGCCAGGACCAGGAATACCTGATGAAGCGGGTTTGTTGAAAGATGTCATCAAAAAATACGCTTCTTCAAAAAGTATTTTTGGTGTATGTCTTGGTCTGCAAGCTATTGGGGAAGTTTTTGGAGGACAATTAACCAATTTAGAAAAGGTCTATCATGGTGTAGCTACAAAAGTTACTAAAAATGAAGATGATTTTATTTTTAATGATTTGCCAAACGAAATTGAAGTTGGTCGTTACCATTCATGGGTTGTTTCAACTGAAAACCTTCCAGCCGATTTAATCGTAACTTCAACTGATGTAAACGGTCAAATTATGTCAATGAAACATGCTCATTTTGATATTCGAGGCGTGCAATATCATCCAGAAAGTGTCTTAACGCCTTACGGAAAAAAAATCTTAGAAAATTGGCTTAGCCATTAATTAGCAATCACATACACGCTTAAATCCCTTGCTTTACTAACACAAAATCAGTGAAGTACAGCCCAACTTATGTCCAATTTTAAAATAAATGAAATGAAAAATATATTAAATCGATTAATTCAACATGAAATCTTAACCAAAGAAGAAGCTAAAGATGTTTTGGTAAACATTTCTTCTGGAAGTTATAACCCAAGTCAAATTGCAGCTTTCATGACCGTTTACATGATGCGAAGTATTACTATTGAAGAATTAGGAGGTTTTAGAGAAGCTTTGTTAGAATTATGCATTCCAATTGATTTTTCCGCTTACAACACGATTGATTTGTGTGGAACTGGAGGAGATGGAAAAGACACCTTCAATATTTCTACTCTTTCTTCATTCATCGTAGCTGGAGCCGGAATTAAAGTTGCAAAACATGGAAATTACGGAGTTTCTTCGATTTCAGGATCGAGTAATGTGATGGAAAAAATGGGTGTGAAAGTCACCAATGATTCCGATTTCTTAACCAAATCCATCGAAGAAACCAATATTGCCATTTTGCACGCGCCACTCTTCCACCCTGCTATGAAAAATGTAGGTCCAATTCGAAAAGAATTAGGCGTGAAAACGTTTTTTAATATGTTGGGCCCTATGGTAAATCCGTCATTTCCAAAAAACCAAATGGTAGGTGTTTTTAGTTTAGAATTGGCTCGAATGTATGCGTATTTGTACCAAAACACAAATACCAACTACTCCATTTTACACGGATTAAGCGGTTTTGACGAAGTTTCATTGACTGATGAAGTAAAAATTATTTCCAACACTTCCGAACAAATTTTAAAACCATCGGATTTCAAATTAGCCGAATGTAAACTAGAAGCCATAAAAGGCGGAGCAACCATTGATGAATCCGCTAAAATTTTCTACGACGTTATTTCTGGAAAAGGAACTGTGGCTCAAAATAATGTGGTTTGTGCTAATGCTGCCATCGCCATTCAAACCGTTGAAAAATCGAATTATGATGAAGCTTTAGCAAAAGCGCAAGAAAGCTTAGTAAGCGGAAAAGCATTAGAAAAATTGAATAAATTAATCGAAATAAGTAACTAATAGTTGTCAATTCGAGCGCAGTCGAGAACTTATGAACATCTCGACTCCGCTCGAAGTGAAACAAAACTCAAAACCATGAACATTTTAGATAAAATCATAACCGACAAAAAACGTGAAGTTGAACTAAAGAAAAACATCATTCCTGTTTCACAATTGGAAGCTTCGGTTTTATTCAATTCTCGAACGTATTCTATGAGTAAATTATTAAAAAATAGTCTTTCAGGAATTATTGCAGAACACAAACGTCGTTCACCTTCAAAAGCTGTAATTAATAACAATCATTCCGTTGAAGATGTAGTTTTAGGTTATCAAAATGCTGGAGTTTGTGGAATTTCAGTTTTGACGGATGCTAAATATTTTTGTGGTAGTTTGGATGATTTGTTATTAGCAAAAGCTTCGGTAAATATTCCATTATTACGAAAAGAATTCATTGTTGACGAATACCAAATTATAGAAGCCAAAGCCCACGGAGCTGATGTAATCTTGCTAATTGCAGCAGTTTTAACTCGAGAAGAAATCAAGAAATTATCTGAGTTTGCTCAAAGTTTGGGTTTAGAAGTATTGTTGGAGGTTCACAATTTAGAAGAGTTAGAAAAATCGATCATGCCAAGTTTAGATATGATTGGCGTGAACAATCGCAATTTGAAAACCTTTGAAGTGAGTTTAGATTACAGCAAACAATTAGCAGCAAAAATTCCTGACGAATTTGTGAAAGTTTCAGAAAGTGGCATTAGTTCAATTGAAGCAGTCAAAGAATTACAACAATTTGGCTATAAAGGTTTTTTAATGGGTGAACATTTCATGAAAACCGAAAATCCTGGTTTGGAAGCTCAAAGATTCATTCAAAAATTAGTAATATGAAAAACGTAAAACTAAAAATTTGCGGCATGAAAGATTCTGAAAATATAACAGAAATTTCGGTTTTACAACCTGATTATTTAGGGTTTATTTTCTGGGAAAAATCAAGTCGAAATATGAATTTGAAAACAATTCCTGAAATTCCTAAATCTATTAAAAAAGTAGGCGTTTTTGTGGATGCTTCCATACAAGAAATTGCTGCAAAAATTAAGCAATACCAATTAGAAATCATCCAATTACACGGAAATGAGTCCGTTATTTTTTGCAAAAATGTAAAAAAACTTGGTGTAGAAGTCATCAAAGTTTTCTCGGTTGATGCAACTTTCAATTTTTCCAAATTAAAAGAATACGTATTTGTTGTTGATTATTTTCTTTTTGATACCAAAGGAAAACTACCAGGAGGAAACGGCATCACCTTCGATTGGAATATTTTGGAAAACTATCACTTCAACATTCCTTACTTTTTAAGCGGTGGAATTGGAACTACAGAAATTGACGGATTAAAAGAATTTCTAAAATCACCCGCTGCAAAAAAATGCTACGCAATTGATGTTAACAGTCGTTTTGAAAAAAAACCTGGAATTAAAAATAAAATCAAATTAGAAAAATTTAAAAAATTGCTTTATGAAAACGAAATATAATGTTGATGAAAATGGATTTTATGGCCAATTTGGAGGCGCTTTTATTCCTGAAATGTTGTATCCGAATGTGGGAGAATTAAAAGAAAACTACTTAAAAATAATGGCTGAACCTTCCTTTCAAGAAGAGTTTAACGACTTATTACAACAATTTGTAGGTCGCCCAACACCTTTGTATTTTGCCAAACGTTTATCCGAAAAATACAATACCAAAATCTATTTGAAGCGAGAAGATTTGTGTCATACTGGTGCGCACAAAATCAATAACACTGTCGGACAAATTTTAGTTGCCAAACGTTTAGGGAAAACTCGAATCATTGCTGAAACTGGGGCAGGTCAACACGGTGTAGCCACAGCAACGGTTTGTGCTTTAATGGGATTAGAATGTATTGTGTATATGGGCGAAGTCGATATTAAAAGACAAGCGCCAAACGTAGCTCGCATGAAAATGTTGGGTGCAGAAGTTCGTCCAGCAACTTCAGGTTCGAAAACCTTGAAAGATGCTACAAATGAAGCCATTCGCGATTGGATTAACAATCCGATTGATACATTTTATATCATTGGTTCTGTGGTAGGACCACATCCTTATCCCGATATGGTGGCGCGTTTTCAAAGTGTGATTTCTAAGGAAATTAAATCACAACTTTTAACTCAAGAAGGCAAAGAAAATCCAGATTTTGTTATTGCATGCGTTGGTGGCGGAAGTAACGCTGCTGGAGCTTTTTACGAATTTTTAGACGAAGAATCTGTAAAATTAATTGCTGTGGAAGCGGCTGGACATGGAGTTGATTCTGGGGAAAGCGCTGCAACTTCTGTTTTAGGAAAAATTGGAATTATTCACGGCAGTAAAACCTTATTAATGCAAACCGAAGACGGACAAATCACAGAACCCTACTCGATTTCAGCAGGACTGGATTACCCTGGAGTTGGACCACTTCATGCTCATTTACACGATACCAAACGTGCGGAATTCATCGCAATAACAGATTCAGAAGCCATGCAATCTGGATTAGAGTTATCAAAAACAGAAGGAATTATTCCTGCAATTGAAACCGCTCATGCTTTTTCAGTTTTGGATAAAAAACAATTTCAACCAAACGAAATTGTAGTCATCAATTTATCAGGAAGAGGCGATAAAGATTTGAATACTTATATTGATTATTTTAAATTTAGTGAATAGTAATTAGTGACTAGTGATTAGCCTAAAAACTTATATGAGCTTTTAGAAACTTTGTAAAAAAAATTAGTACATCACCTTACATGACTTATATGTTTAATAAAATCATTGCGCACTTTGCGAAAAACTTTGCTCCCGAAGTTTCGGGATTTGCGTTAAAACCAAATAATATGAACAGAATTAACCAAAAATTACAAGAAGATAAAAAACTGCTTTCCATTTATTTTACAGCAGGATTTCCGCAACTAAATGACACTGTTTCCATCATTCAAGAATTGGAAAAAAACGGAGTGGATATGATTGAAATTGGGTTGCCTTTTTCCGATCCGTTAGCCGATGGACCAACTATACAAGAAAGCTCAACTCAAGCAATTGAAGACGGAATGACGACTTCGCTCCTATTTGAGCAATTGAAAGACATTAGAAAATCGGTTCAAATTCCATTAATTATTATGGGATACTTCAATCCGATGATGCAATTTGGAATGGAGAAATTTTGTCAAAAATGTGCGGAAGTTGGAATTGATGGTTTAATTATTCCTGATTTACCTTTATTCGTTTACGAAACCGAGTACAAAGCTATTTTCGAAAAATATCATTTGAAAAATATCTTTTTGATTTCGCCACAAACCTCGGTTGAACGTATCCAACAAATCGATTCGATTTCCGATAGTTTTATTTATATGGTGAGTTCAGCTGCAGTTACGGGAAGTCAATCAGGTTTCGGTTCAGAACAAATGGATTATTTTAAAAGAATTGCTGATTTAAGTTTGAAGAATCCTCAAATTGTTGGTTTTGGTATTAAAGATGAAGAAACATTTCAACAAGCTACGAAATATCAAAAAGGAGCTATTATTGGAAGTGCTTTTATCAACTTTTTAAAGGAAAATCCTATTTCAGACATTTCAAAGTTTATCAATAAAATCAAATAAAATTAGGAAAGTTCATAGTATTTTTTTGTAAATTGTAACTTTTTGTAAAAGTAATCGTATAATTACAAAACTAACTTACAACTATGAACTTTCTTGAACATTACGAGCCATTACTCAAGGCTTTTTGGTACATTGCTTTACCAGTAAGTATCTTTTTTCTATTACAAACCATTTCTACCTTCATTGGATTAAGCGGTTCTGAAACCGATGCTGATACTGATGGTGGCGATGGTGATATGCCTTTTGAATTATTTACCCTTCGCAACTTAATCAACTTTTTGTTGGGATTTAGTTGGACAGGAATCTCGTTGTATCAATCATTCGAGAACAAAACGATTCTGATTGGAATTTCTGTTTTAGTGGGAATACTTTTTGTGGGTGTTTTCTTTTTTATCATCAAGCAAATATTAAAACTTTCGGAAGATAATAGTTTCAAAATTGAAAATACTATCAATAAAACGGCTGAAGTATATTTAACCATTCCTGAAGCAAAATCAGGAAAAGGAAAAATTCAAATCAGTGTAAATGGTTCTTTTCATGAATTAGACGCAATTACCAATTCATCCGAAAAACTTACTTCTGGAAGTACTGTAAAAGTAGTCGCTGTAGAGCACAATTTAGTTATCGTAGAAAAAATCTAATCCTTTATTTATATGAACATTTTACCTATTATTATTGTACTAGCTTTCGTAGTATTTGTTACTATCGTAACTTTAATCTCGCGTTACAAAAGATGTCCATCCGACAAAATTTTAGTTATTTATGGAAAAACTGGTGGCACATCAGCTAAGTGTGTTCACGGTGGTGGTGCTTTTATTTGGCCTGTAATTCAAGATTTTCAGTATTTAGATTTAAAACCTATTTCTATTGAAGCGAATTTAACTAATGCTCTTTCTCGTCAAAATATTCGTGTCGATGTTCCGTGTCGATTTACTATAGCAATTTCTACTGAAACTGATAGTATGAATACAGCTGCTGAGCGTTTGTTAGGTTTACATCCAGAGCAAATTCAGGAATTGGCGAAAGATATTTTATTTGGGCAATTGCGTTTGGTTATTGCAACGATGACGATTGAAGAAATCAACTCGGATAGAGATAAATTCTTAGATAACATTTCTAAAAACGTAGACTCGGAATTAAAGAAAATTGGTTTAAAATTAATCAACGTTAACGTAACCGATATCAAAGATGAATCGGGATATATTGAAGCTTTAGGAAAAGAAGCGGCTGCAAAAGCGATTAACGAAGCTAAAATTTCGGTTGCTGAACAAGAGAAAATTGGAGAAACTGGAAAAGCAATGGCCGATCGTGAAAAAGACGTTCAAATTGCGGAAACACACAGAGATCGTGACGTTAAAATTGCGATTACCAACAAAGATAGAGAAGTAAGTATTGCGGCTGCCTTTAAAGATGAAAGTATCGGAAAAGCAGAGGCACAAAGAGATACGCGTGTTGCTACATCAGAAGCGAATGCGATTGCGATTCAAGGAGAAAATGAGGCAAAAATTGCTATTGCACAATCGGAAGCAGCTCGACGTGAAAAAGAAGCAGAAGCTTTACGTATTGCGTTAGCATCTGAAAAAGTACAACAAGCAAAAGCATTAGAAGAATCATACTTAGCCGAACAAAAAGCGGAAGCGGCACGTGCTGAAAGAGAACGTTCTACTCAAAATGCAAATATTGTAATTCCGGCAGAAATTGCGAAACAAAAAGCCGTTATTGATGCACAAGCAGAAGCAGAAAAAACAAGAGAATTAGCAAAAGGAGAAGCCGATGCAATTTTCGCTAAAATGGAAGCTGAAGCAAAAGGTTTGTATGAAATTTTAACGAAACAAGCAGAAGGTTACCGTGAAGTAGTAAGTGCCGCTGGTGGTGATCCAACAAAAGCATTCCAGTTATTATTAATTGAAAAATTACCTGAATTAGTTAAAACTCAAGTGGAAGCCGTTAAAAACATCAAAATTGACAAAATCACGGTTTGGGATTCTGGAAATAATACGGATGGAAACGGCTCAACTGCGAATTTCGTTTCCGGAATGATGAAAACAGTTCCGCCTTTAAATGACTTATTCAATATGGCTGGTTTGAACTTACCAACGTATCTAAAAGGTGAAGATATGCCTAAAGAAGCTTCAAGTTCAACTGAAATTACGCCAACTGAAGAAGTGAAATAAATTTTTATAACTTACAGTATTAAATCCCAAATTTGTAATGAATTTGGGATTTTTTCTTACATTTACTTTTAAAATTACAGGATTAATGGAATTCATTATAAAAACTACTAATTTAGATTTTCAGTATTCGAAGAATAAAAAAATTCTAAATAACTTATCCATCAATGTTCCAAAAGGAAGCATCTATGGTTTTTTAGGACCAAATGGCGCTGGAAAATCGACCACAATGCGATTATTAACTGGTATCACTCCTGATGATAGTAACTCCATTTTCTTATTTGAAAAATCCATTAAAAGTCAAACCCCTGATGTTTTTGAAAAAGTTGGAGCTCTTGTGGAAAGTCCAGCACTATACTTACATCTTTCGGGTTATGACAACGTAAAATACATTGCACTTTTGCGACAAGTTCCTTTGTCTAGAATTGATGAAGTTTTAGAATTAGTGGATTTAACTGCACATAAAAAACAAAAGGCGAAACAATATTCGCTAGGAATGAAACAACGCTTAGCTATTGCAATGGCACTTTTAAGTAAACCTGAATTGTTATTTTTAGACGAACCAGTGAATGGTTTAGACCCAAATGGAATTGTTGAAATCAGAAAATTACTAGTTAAAATTAATAAAGAAAGAGGTGTTACCATATTTGTTTCGAGTCATTTATTGAGTGAAATTGAAAAAATGTGTACGCATATTGGAATTATCTCAAAAGGTATTTTAAAATATGAAGGTACAATGGAAGATTTATCTAGAAAATTTGAAACTTGTAAAATACAAATCACATTAGATGAAGCTGAAAGTTGGAAAGAAAAATTAAGTTCTAAATATGCAAATGTAGTATTAGAAGAGCAAAACAAAATTACAATGAACTTGAGCCATACCTCAGAAATTCCAGATTTCGCTAAGCAAATTATCCAAGAAGGTGCTCGTATTTACGAAATTAAAATTTTGGAAGGTTTAGAAGAATGGTTTATGAATTTAACTGAAAACTAAATGAAACAATATATTTCAAATTTATTAATTGCGCTCAAAGCAGAACATTTAAAGAAAAAAGGAACAGGAATTTATTACACTTCTATAATTATTGGCGCACTCTCACCTATTTTGTACTTTTTGTTTCAACTCTTTTCAGAAAATAAAGCTGAAGCTGGAATGCCATACAATTATTACACAACATTTATTTATGATGTAATAACACCTTTTACTTTCTTTTTATTTCCCATGATTATTATTATTCATGCGAGTAAAATGGCTCAACTAGATCATAAAAATGGCGGTTGGCAGTTAATGGAAACCCAACCCATTCAAAAATTTTCTATTTACTTTTCTAAATATATTGTACTTCTTCTAAGCAATCTTTTAAGCATTTCGAGCTTGTTTGTAACAAGTCTTTTGTGTTCTTTTATTTTGAAAAACACAATAGAAATTCCAGAAACAGCTAATTTTTCAATTGAATTTTACAATTTATCGAATTTATTTGTAAGAGCTTTCGCTGCTAGTTTATTTGTAACTGCTTTGCAATATTTTCTATCGGTTTTAATTTCAAGTTTCATTTGGTCTTTACTTATTGGGTTTTTCTCATTATTAGCAACCTCTTTTTTGACGAGTTTCAATTTAATTCCAGATTGGTATCCTTATGGAATTTTAAATAAAATTTCTGATTATAAAGAAGGAAGTGACATTGGAAATTATTTATTATATACCGAAGTAATAAGTCTTTTTTTAAGTGTATTTATTTTAACTGCGGGATTTTATTGGTACAAAAACAAGAACTTCATTCGTGCTTTTATAAAACCTTATTCAAAAATTATAACTTCTTTATCTTTTACCCTATTGTTTGTGGCTATTGGATATTTAATACTTAAACCAAAACAATATGAACATTTAGAAACAACCATTTTATGCGGGAAAATTGAAAGTTTGTCAAAATTTAAAAATGGTTACTTAATTCATCCTACTATATCGGATACTATTGCAAGTTTTAAAATTATCAACAATGAATTTAAATTAAAAACGGATAAACCTATAGCACTAGATGGTTATAAAATTATAATTGACAATAGTTTTCCTGTTGGTGTGATTATGGCTTCAAAAGATAGTATTTATGTTTCTATTAAATATTTTAATAATGAAGTAACAACTAAGTTTACAGGTACACGTTTAGCTGAAAATCAATACAAATCTAATAATAGAGATTGGAGTTATGTTGCCTATAATTTAGAACAAAACGAATTAATTGATAAACCGAAAGAGTTTTTTGAAATCTTGTTTAAAGAATGGAATAAAAAATATAATAACGCTAATTCAATCAAAACGAGAGACAACTTTATTCCTAAAAAAGATTTTATTGAACGAGAAACGAAGTTAGTTTGCTTGGAATATCTGAATTACTTAAATACTTATTTAGACAAACGAAAAGCAATGTTTCCAAAAGACAAAACGGAGTTACCTTCCAACATAGTAGCAATAAAAAACAAAGTAAAATTAAATGATGAATCTTTAATAAGTAACGAATCCTATTTAGAGTATTTAAAATACGAACTTTGTAAAAATGATTCTAGAGATATTGATGTCAAATTGAAAGAAATTGAAAATATTTCGAAACTCAAAACCAGTAATTTTAAAAACAGATTGTTATATTCTTATCTTAAAACGAACCTAGAAGAAGCTTCAAGTAGCTCTGAGCGAAAAGAACTTATAAATAACTATTCTAATTTTATAACCGATAAAAAATTAAAAGAAAATTTAATCAATCAATTCAAAATATATGAGCGTTTGGGTAGAGGAAATGAAGCAAGGCCAATTCAAGCGAAAGATTTAAACGGAAATCTTGTTACAATTTCTAAATTTAAAGGAAAATTTGTTGCAATTGATATTTGGGCAACGTGGTGCGGACCTTGCAAATACGAGTCTCCGTATTTTGAAAAAATAGCAATAAAATATAAAAAAGAAAATATTGTGTTTTTAGGCTTAAGTAGTGATCAAGATACTAAAAAATGGTATTTAGATGCTAAAAACAAATCAAAATCGGTAACCCATTTACGATTAGAAAATCCTGTATTATTTTCTAAAGACTTCAATGTAAATAGTATTCCGCGATTTATATTAATTGATCCTGAAGGAAAAATTTATAATTCCAATATGCCTAGACCAAGTGATTCTGCCTTTGAAATTATAATTAGAAAAGCATTAGGATTAAAAGAACTTGAGTAAATAAAATCCCAAATTCATTAAATATATTGAATTTGGGATTTTTAATATTATGTTATTTTAAAACAAAACTACCTCGTAAAAACCAGAGTATTTTCTTTACTTAAATTGGCATCAAAAGCATAACCCTCGTAGTTAAAACCTTTTAAATCTTCTATAGTTTCAGCATTGGTATCGATAATATAGCGCACCATTAAACCTCTTGCTTTTTTAGCGAAGAAACTAATCATTTTTAGTTTACCGTCTTTGTAATCTTTGAATTCAGGAGTAATTACTGGAACTTTTAATGCTTTGGTGTCAACCGCACTAAAATACTCATTACTCGCTAAATTTAGAAATAATTCATCTTTAGAAAGTTCTTTGTTTAATGTATCGGTAATGGTTTTCTTCCAGAATTCGTAAAGGTTTTTCTTGGTTCCGATAGCGATAGAAGTTCCCATTTCTAAGCGATACGGTTGCATCAAATCTAAAGGTTTTAAAAGTCCGTATAAACCCGAAAGAATGCGTAATTTTTCTTGTAAAACAGCTACTTTTTCTGTTGGTAACGAATATACGTCTAATCCGGTATAAACATCACCATCAAAAGCATAAACTGCTGGGCGTGCATTTTCTGAAGAAAAAGGAATACTCCAATCTTGATTACGTTGCCAATTTAATTCGGCTAACTTTTCAGAAATATCCATAAGCTCCATTAATTGCTTAGGCTTTTTCTTTTTTAACGTTTTTTGAATGGTTTCCGATTTTGATAAAAATGCAGGTTCTGTATAGTTAGAAATTGGTAACGGACTTTCGTAGTTTAAAGACTTAGCTGGTGATATAACAATTTTCATATTTTCTTATTTCTGTTTTTCAAAAATACGAAAATATACAAATGTTGGTTGAGATGTTTTATAAGAAATTGTTATAGCACTATAAAAAAACCTCCAAAAAAGATCAATTCTTGGAGGCTTTAATTTTATATTTTTACTTCTATTCTTCAATAAACGTTTGAGCTTTTGAATATACTCTCCATTTATCAATACATTCCTGTAAATCTTGCGGAATTGGAGTGTCAAAACGTAAAAACTCTTTTGTAATGGGATGTTCAAATCCTAATGTTTTTGCATGAAGTGCTTGTCTTGGTAATACTTTAAAACAATTATCTACAAACTGTTTGTATTTGGTAAACGTAGTGCCTTTCAAAATGGAATCACCACCATAACGTTCATCGTTAAAAAGTGTGTGACCTATATGCTTCATATGTACACGAATTTGATGCGTTCTTCCGGTTTCTAACTGACAAGAAACTAAGGTTACATAACCAAATCGCTCCAATACTTTATAATGTGTTACAGCAGGTTTTCCTTTTTCATCACTTTCATGAACCGCCATTCGCATGCGATTGGTATCATGTCGACCAATATTTCCTTCAACAGTTCCTTCGTCTTCTTCGATATTTCCCCAAACTAAAGCAACATATTCTCTTTCCGACGTTTTTTCAGCAAATTGTTTCGACAAATAAGCCATTGCTAATTCTGTCTTTGCAACTACTAATAATCCTGTAGTGTCTTTATCAATTCGATGAACCAATCCTGGTCGTTCTGAACTGTTCATTGGTAAATTCTCAAAATGATAGGCCAATGCATTAACCAAAGTTCCTGAATAATTCCCATGACCTGGATGCACCACCATTCCTGCTGGTTTGTTAATAACCAACAATTGATCATCTTCAAATACAATATCTAACGGAATATTTTCTGGTGTTAATAATTGCTCATAAGTAGGATGTGACAATACTAAACGTACAACATCACCTGCTTTTACTTTGTAATTGGATTTTACCGCAACATCATTCACTAAAATAGAACCATTTTCCGCTGCTTGTTGTATTTTATTTCGAGTCGTATTTTCAATCATGTTCATCAAAAATTTATCCACTCGCAAGGCAGATTGCCCTTTGCTTGCTTCAAAACGATGATGTTCGTATAACTCATCTTCGAGTTCATTTTCAACCTTATATTCCGCCATTATCTTCTTTAAATTCAATTGGTTTTACTTCTTCTGATGGAGGCAAAGTATCTGATGGTTCTTCTGAACTAAATGTATCTTCGTTAAAAATTTCTTTTCCGTCTCCTAAAACAAAATCAAGTACTGAGTTTTTCTTCACCTTATCTCCAGCTCTTAAACGTCTTCCATTTTGGTAAATTTGTAATACTACATCTTTTGCAATATGTGGTTTATAGGTTAGTTTTCCTTCCTTTAAAGTCAATGCCTTAACCGTTGCCGAAATTTGTCGGAATGTTTTGTCTTTAAATTCTGGAATCGTAATATCTGTAAATTCACCCGCATTTAATTTTACATAAACTTTTCTCCCATCTTTTACAGAACTTCCTGCTTTTGGATCTTGTTCCAAAATAGAAAAAGGAGGAAAATCGGAATTAAATTCTACCGTATCCAATAAAAATACTTCTAAATTAAGTTCTTTTAATTTTTCATCTGCAATTTCCAGTTTCATTTTAGATAAATCTGGTACTTTAATTTCCTGACCATGATTGGTTCTAAAATCTAAAAGCTGAACAACTAAAAAAGTAAAAACAACTACAATTGAAATAGCAATTGCTACTTGTGTAAAAAAGGTTCTACTGGTTAAATACTTAACTAAACTCATACAAAATGATATTTTGACAAAGATATAAAATTTGATTTTAGTATCACTTGCTAATTTATATGTTTTAAAAACGTAGATTATTAATAAAAATTTCAATTGTATCCTTTAAAATAGCATCAAAATATCAATAAATAATGTAATTTTGTGTAAGTCAATTATAACATAAGATGAAAAACGTTGCCATTATCATGGGTGGTTACTCTAGCGAGTACAAAATTTCGTTAACTAGCGGAAATGTAGTGTTTAACAACATTAATCGTACTAAATTCAATCCGTATCGTATTCATATTTTTAAAGAAAAATGGGTATATGTAGACGAAAATGATACCGAATTCCCAATTGATAAAAACGATTTTTCTGTTGTTATTAATGGAACTAAAGTTAATTTTGATGTCGTTTTTAATGCCATTCATGGTACGCCGGGCGAAGATGGCTTAATGCAAGCGTATTTTGAATTGCTACATATTCCTCAAACTTCTTGTGATTATTACCAAGCAGCGTTAACTTTCAACAAACGTGATATGTTATCGGTTTTAAAACCATACGGAATCAAAACTGCTGAATCGTATTATTTGAATTTGGGCGATGAAATTAACGTAGAAACTATTCTAGCGAAAGTGGGTTTACCTTGTTTCGTAAAACCAAATAAATCGGGTTCAAGTTTCGGAATTTCGAAAGTAAAAACAGCAGCAGAATTCCTTCCAGCTATTGAAAACGCTTATAAAGAAGACGATGAAATCATCATTGAAAGTTTCTTGGACGGAACAGAAGTTTCTGTAGGAGTAATCAATTACAAAGGAACCGTTACCGTTTTACCAATAACAGAAATTGTATCTGAAAACGACTTTTTTGATTACGAAGCAAAATATTTAGGCAAATCAAAAGAGATTACGCCAGCCAGAATTTCAGATGAATTGAAAGTAAAAATTGAAACGGTTTCAAAAAGAGCTTACGAAGTGCTGAAAATGAAAGGTTTTTCGAGAAGTGAATTTATAATTGTGAATAATGAGCCTTTTATGTTAGAGATGAATACAATTCCGGGTTTAACTACCGAAAGTATTTTACCGCAACAAGCTCGCGAAGCCGGAATCTCGTTACCTGAATTGTTTGAAAACGCTATTGAATTGGCTTTAAAAAAGTAAAAACATGATAAATTATCAAGAACATATCGAAATCAAACCGGAAGTTCGTTTTGGGAAACCAATCATAATAGGAACTCGAATTTCAGTTTATGATGTTTTAAATTGGTTGGCTAACGGAATGACCATCAATGAAATTATTACTGATTTTCCGGAATTAACAGAAGATAAAATTAAGTCTTGTTTGGCTTATGCAGCTGAAAAAGAGCATAAAATAAGAGTGGCATCGTGAGTTTACTATTTGATCAAAATATATCATTTCGAATAGTTCAAAAAATTCAAAATGAATTTCCAAATTCTAAACAAGTTAGAGAATTAGGATTAGAAGGGTTTTCTGATGATAAAATTTGGAAGTTTGCAAAAGAAAGCAACTATACAATTGTCACTTTTGATAGTGATTTTTTTGAAATATCAAATTTAAAAGGTCATCCTCCAAAAATCATTTGGTTAAGAACTGGTAATACAACAACAATAAATATTATTGAAATTCTACAACTAAAAAAAGAAATTATTATAGATTTTATTTCAAATCCATTATATTCTGAAATAAGTTGTCTTGAAATAAACTAACTATGAAAAAAGCAATATTTCCAGGTTCATTTGACCCTATTACGAATGGTCATGCCGATATTATTAAACGTGGTGTTTCATTATTTGATGAAATTATTGTGGCTATTGGCGTAAATGCTGAAAAAAAATATATGTTTTCGTTAGAAGAACGTATGCGCTTTATTGAAGAAACTTTTAAAGATGAACCTAAAGTAAGAGTGGTAACGTATACTGGTTTAACTATTGATTTGTGTAAAAAAGAAAAAGCCGAATTTATTTTAAGAGGTCTTCGCAATCCGGCCGATTTTGAGTTTGAAAAAGCCATTGCTCATGCCAACAGAACCATGTCAAAAATAGAAACTGTCTTTTTATTAACCGCTGCTCGAACTTCGTTTATATCCTCAAGTATTGTGAGAGATGTTATTCGAAATGGTGGCGATGCCTCAAAATTAGTTCCAAGTTCTGTATTGGAAAAATAGTCCTTCTTTTCTTAAAATAGAAAACCTTACCTTTGCACTTTAATTTTTCAAAGCCAAAATTAGCATGCAAAAAGTACTCAATCTCTTCGATTTTAAACAAAAAGTTGATTATAAAACCGAAATTTTAGCCGGATTAACCGTTGCTATGACTATGATTCCTGAATCGTTGTCGTTTGCAATTTTAGCCGGTTTTCCGCCTTTAGTAGGTTTGTATGGTGCTTTTATCATGGGTATTATTACCGCAATTTTTGGTGGTCGTCCGGGTTTAATTTCAGGTGGTGCTGGCGCAACGGTTATTGTATTAATTGCTTTAATGAAATCGCACGGACTAGACTATGTCTTTGGTGCTGTGTCAATTGCCGGAATCATTCAAATTATAGTAGGCTTACTTAAATTAGGAAAATTTATTCGATTGGTTCCCCAACCCGTTATGTTTGGTTTTGTCAACGGATTGGCAGTCATTATTTTCATGTCACAATTCGAGCAATTTAAAACCGTAATTGCAGGTCAAACCGAATGGTTATCGGGCAATCCTTTAATTACCATGACGGCTTTAGTGGCGTTAACAATTGCTATTATTCTTATTTTACCAAAGGTAACCAAAGCTATTCCTGCTTCGTTAGTGGCAATTATTGTGGTTTTTGCCGTTGTATTGCTCTTTAATATTGATACCAAACAAGTGGTGGATATTGCCAAAATTAGTGGCGACTTCCCTCCTTTTCATATTCCTCAAATTCCGTTTACATTAGAAACGCTAAAAATCATTTTACCTTATGGTTTAATTATGGCGGCTGTTGGTTTAACCGAAGGTTTATTAACGCTGAATTTAGTTGATGAAATTACTGCCACTAAAGGCAACAGTAACCGCGAATGTTTAGCACAAGGAACCGCTAATATTGCAAATGGCTTTTTCTTTGGTATGGGCGGTTGTCCTATGATTGCTCAAACCTTAGTCAATTTATCATCGGGTTCTAGAGCGCGATTGTCTGGAATTGTAGCTGCGATAACCATTCTAATTATTATTTTATACGGAGCGCCAATTATCGAATTGGTTCCTATGGCAGCTTTAACGGGTGTTATGATAATGGTGGCGATTGGTACTTTTGAATGGGCGAGTTTTAAAGCGTTTACCAAAATGCCAAAATCAGATATTTTTGTAATGGTCGTGGTTACGTTAATTACCATTTTATTACACAACTTAGCGTTAGCGGTTTTAATTGGTGTGATTATCTCAGCTTTGGTTTTTGCTTGGGAAAACGCCAAACGCATTCGTGCCCGAAAATATGTTGATGATAACGGTGTAAAACATTACGAGATTTTTGGACCACTTTTCTTTGGTTCAACAACGGCTTTTGCCGAAAAATTTGACATACAAAACGACCCAGAAGAAGTAATTATTGACTTTGCAGAAAGCAGAATTGCCGACATGAGTGCCATTGATGCGGTAAATAAAATTACCGAACGTTATGCGGCTATTGGTAAAAAAGTACATTTACGACACTTGAGTGCCGATTGTGTTACGCTTTTAAACAATGCCGAAGCGATTATTGATGTGAACATTATGGAAGACCCAACGTACAAAGTGGTTCCAGGGAAATAATAACAAATATATGTAAATAAGAAAGCTAAAAGTTACCATAATTTTTAGCTTTTTTTATGCCATTTGCAAAAAATAGCACATTTTTTTTCACATATTTACGATTGAAAATTATAAAAATATTTGTACTTTGTACTTATATTTACTAGTTAGTGGCAATGCCTAAAAACCTCATGATGAATAACGAACTTTCAATATTTACACAATATGGGCAATTTTATATTGCAGACAAAGATGCTGAATTAGAGCACGACACTTCTAATCCAAATTTTTGGAACGATGAAGCTTTTAACGATAGACTTGCGATTGACAAAGGAATATTAGGCGTTTCAATTCAAAATGATGAAGCATTAGCAAATATTGAGATTGAAGTTTTAGAATCTAGAATTATGGAAGATGATTTTTCCAATTTTGACCATGTTGTTGAAGGAAGTTTAGAAATAAAATCTGGAAAATTACAAATCCAAGACTGCCCAAATTCAAATGTAGAATTAGAGATTGATGTTGAGCCATCATGGTATAGAATTAGAATAAGCTCTTTAAATTTTGAGAAGGCTTATCAGGAAGTTCCTGAGGATAAATACATTATAAAAATCTAGAAAGAAAATCATTCTGAAAGAAAGGTATTTAAACGATGGCACAGCAGCTAACCACCTTTTGTATCATTTGCTAGGCTTGGTTTGTGTTCAGAATTTTCTCCTAAAATTCCACGAGGAGTTTTGTACTTGTAATCTTTTATTAGAAATTTACGTAACTGCCACAAGCAGCAACAGGTTAAACCCCTTCAAACACAATCAATTTATCATATACCAAAACCTTCTTAAACGGAAGGTTTTTTTGTATCCATTCCAATGTTTTGGGTTGGTAAATAAAAACATGGGTAAAATCATCTTTGTAGTACCAATTTTCAAAAGGTTTTTGGTTTTTAAAAAGTTCGGTTTTGCAATACAATTTACCGTTAGGCAACAACATTTTATGTAATAATTGAAATTCTTGTAACGGCTGTTTAAAATGCTCCATTACTTCGCAACACGAAATGTAGTTGTACTTTTGGGTTAACAATTCGGGGTTATTTTCAAAATACAAATCGTAGTTTTCCATTTGAAAACCTTGGTCGCGAAGCATTTTAGAAACCACTGGTCCGGTTCCAGAACCAAAGTCCAAACCTGTATCATTTGGAGTGAAATCGTGTAAAACAGCGTTCACAATTGGCGAAACAAAGTGTTGGTAACGCACATCGTTGACATCGTTATTGTGCAATTCGTAATGTGCTTTCTCTGCTTCTGAAGTTAAATAGGTAAATGCCGGTCTAAAAATGCCTTCACAAACGGTACATTTATAAAACAAATGCTTGGGTTTTTCGCAGAAAACTGTTGCAGAGGAATTACAAAGTGGGCAGTTTGGAGAAGTCATATTTATAAATTTATAATCACATTTTATTTTTCATAAAAATTTGATAAAAGATTACCAATAGTGGAATCCAAACAAGTAAAGGAATTAATGTTCCCTTTATTTTATATTTCAAATTGTCTTTTGAAAACCAAATATGATACAATCCCGGTACTATAAATAGTAAACTAATAATATAGAACCAAGGATTTATAAGAATAAACAAACCAATAGAAAATAGTATTACGCCCTTTTTTAAAGTTCCATTCATCTCTTTTTTAATTAAAATAAAGCACTATTTTCTATTATTCTCTTTACGTGACGTAAATTTTGGATGGTTTTCTTCCTCTTCTTCTTCTTTCTTAATTACTTTACGCGCAACTTCAATTTTATATTTCTTCCCTTTCATTTTCTCCTCTTTAATGTTTTGCAATAACGATTTTACTTTTGGATATTTCACCGCTACAAACGAAATAAAATCTTTTACTTCAATTAATCCAATATCGTCTTTTTCCAACTTTCCTTTTTGCGAAAAGAAACCTACAATGTCAATTTTATTCAACTTATTTTTCTTTCCTCCGCTGATGTAAAGCGTTTGAAACAAAGGCGCTTTTGGCAATGATTTAGCTGCTGAAACATCTAATCTACGTTTGCCATAATCAAAATAATCGGATTTCTTTTCGGTTTCGTGAATTAGCACATAAGCGGTTCCGGTTGCCAACATACGAGCAGTTCTTCCGTTTCTGTGAGTGAATTCGTCTTCTTTTGCGGGTAAATGGTAATGAATAACGTGTTTCATTTCTGGAATATCCAAACCTCTCGCCCCTAAATCGGTCGTAATCAAATAGGAAACACTTCCGTTTCTAAACTGAATCAAAGCACGTTCACGCTCGTCTTGGTCTAATCCACCATGATAATACGTGGAAATAATGCCTTTTTGAGTTAACATTTCATGAATGCGTTCTACTGCTTCTCTATGATTACAAAAAATAATTGCAGCTTCTGAATTTAAAGAACAAATCAACTGAAATAACGAATCAATTTTATCTTTCGATTTCGAAAATACGATGCGAACATCTAAATTATCATTCTGTTTTTGGTTCGGAATAAAATCAATTACTTTCGGATCAATTACTTTGGTATATTTCGGAATTTCCACGCCTGAAGTCGCAGAAACTAAAATTCGTTTGTTGGCTCTCGTGATTTTTCCAATGATATACGACATTTCTTCATGGAAACCCAATTGCAACGATTTGTCAAACTCGTCTAAAACATACGTCTTAACGTTTTCAGTGGCAAAACTATTGCGTTCTATATGATCGGCAATTCTACCTGGAGTTCCAATTAACAACGCTGGCGGATTGCTTAAATTTTTGAATTCAGTTTCTATCGAGTGACCTCCATAACACGTATTTACTTTGAAATGCGTGCCCATTTTTTTCCAAACTTGTTCAATTTGCAAGCCCAACTCACGCGATGGTACTAAAATTAAACATTGAACGCCTTTTACATCTTCTTCCATCATTTGGAAAATTGGCAATAAAAATGCCAACGTTTTTCCAGAACCTGTTGGAGAAAGTAATAAAATATTGTTTTCTTTTAAGATAGCGCTTTCGGCTGCTACTTGCATTTTGTTTAAACTTTGAATACCAAGATTCAATAGTACATTGTTGGAATATGGATTTTGACTCATGGGGCAAAGATAAAGCCAATTAATTAAAAATTACGAATTATAAAATTCTACCTCAAAAAGATTCTTTATTTTTGAAAATCAAATACAATTCTGCTATGCGTTTTTTAAATATAAGTTTGCTTTTCTTCTCGATTTCCGTGTTTTCACAAAACAATTTCACTACACCATTTGAACGTGGTAATGGCAATCAATCTACCACTTACGAAGAATGTATTGCTTTTTATGAAAAATTAGACGAAAGTTTTGCCAACATCCAAATGATTCAAAAAGGCATAACAGATAGCGGAAAACCCTTGCATTTGGTACTATTTTCAAGCGAAGGAAAATTTGATTTTGACGAATATTTTACTAAAAACAAAGCCGTAATATTAATCAACAACGGAATTCACGCAGGTGAACCTGACGGAATTGATGCAACGATGATGTTAATGCGCGATTTAGCCATGGGGAAAATCAAAACGGCTAAAAACACTTTAATTGCGGCTATTCCGGTGTATAGTGTTGGTGGGATGTTGAATCGAAATTCGCATTCAAGAGCCAATCAAAACGGTCCAGAGGAATATGGTTTTAGAGGAAATGCTCGAAATTATGATTTGAATCGCGATTTCATTAAATCGGACACTAAAAATTCGAGAAGTTTTCAAAAGTTGTTTACCGAGTTAAATCCTGATATTTTCTTAGATAATCACGTTTCTAATGGTGCGGATTACCAATATACGTTTACTTGCATTGCAACCCAACACGAACGTTTGGGAAACAAATTAGGCAATTATTTTATCAACGAATTGTATCCTTCGGTGGTGAAAGACATGAACAAAAAGAAAATCGATGTGGTTCCGTATGTAAATGTACATAGTACTACACCTGACAAAGGTTTTGAGCAATTTACCGATACACCAAGATATGCAACAGGTTATTCGACTTTGTTTCATACTTTAGGATTTGTTCCCGAAACACACATGTTGAAAGTCTACAAAGAACGAGTGAAAGTTACTTACGAATTTATGGTCAGCACGATTAATTTCGCTGATACGAATTGGCAAAAAATCAAGCAAATGCGAAAAGACGCATTGAACGAATATCATGCAGGAATGCAATATCCATTAGATTGGGCAATTGATTCAACGAAAGTATCTTATATTGATTTTAAAGGCTATCAAGGTGGTTACAAACCAAGTGATATTTCAGGAAAAGATCGATTGTTTTACGATAAAAGCAAACCGTTTACCAAGAAAATTCCGTTTTATGGGAATTATAAACCTACGAAATTCGTGAGTATTCCCAAAGCGTATTTTATTCCGCAATCGCAATGGCAAGTGTTGGATATCTTGAAATTGAACAATATCAATGCACATCGTATTCAAAATGACACGATTATTGAAGTAGAATCGTATAAAATTGAAAGTTATCAAACGTCAAAATCGCCTTACGAAGGACATTACGGACATTACAATACGAAAGTGTCCAAATCGACTCAAAAAGTGAAATTTTTCATGGGCGATTATGTATTTTACACGAATCAGCCTGGAGTAAAATATCTAGTTGAAACTTTAGAACCAGAAGCAGTAGACAGTTATTTCAATTGGAACTTCTTTGATCCTATTTTACAACAAAAAGAATACTTTTCGAGTTATGTTTTTGAAGATTTAGCGAAAGAATTCTTAGATAAAAACCCAAAAATCAAAGCCGAATTAGAGCAAAAGAAACAAAACAACAAAGCTTTCGCAGAAAACGGCGCAGCACAATTGGATTGGGTGTACAGACAATCACCTTATTATGAGAAAGCGCATTTGCAGTATCCTGTTTATAGGATTAAATAAAAATAAATCTATGAAAAACATTTTAATACTACTTCTGATAATTTGCACTAATCAAATTCATTCACAAATTGATGTTGAATTATATTTTTTTGATGAATGTAACAATAAGATTGAAAAATTAAATTTTGAATTATTTAATCTTGACAATGAAAAAGAATATGTTTCTTCAAATTTTAAAACTTCCGTTGATACAATTGGTAACTATTTTATTAATTCAAGTTTAATTGATGGTGATTATAGAATTTCAATCAATACTTCTATAAAAATTAATAACTCCGTAAAATTTATTGATACTATTTTAATTCCTAAAATACGTTTTGTAAGTGGTTCTGAACTTCATTCAAAATATTGGAATTATTATAATTGTGATATTTTATGTGATGGAAATATTATCGATTACTACTCTAATGGTAATAAAAGTCTAGAAGGAGTCTTCAAAAATGGAAAACCAATAGAAATCAATTATTATTCGAATGAAAAAGAAATTATCGAATCAAAGGAAACTTATGAATTTGGAAAATTAAATATTATCAAAACAGAATATTTTGATAAAGAAGGTAATCTTTACGAATACCAAAAAATCAAATGGAAAAAAGGTAAAAAAACAATTAAAACATTCAATTCAAAACATAAACTTATTAGAACAGAATATGAAAAATATGGTGTTTTGAAATAAAAAAGAATATTAACTACTAAAGCTTATATTCTTTTCTCAAATCAAACCACCTTCTCCGCTTCAAACAACAACTTAATATTCTCGTACGAGTTCTCTAATAAAAACTTAATATCCTTTGGATTCACCCATTCTACACGTTCAATACCTTCATCGGCTTGGCCTTGTGGTGTGCCTTCAAATTTGGTGCGCATTTCAAACCATTGGGTAATTTTTAGTTTGTAGCGTCCGTTGCGTTTGAAAATATGATAGGTTTTTTGGAGTTTATCTGCAATTACTAATCCGTTAACACCTGTTTCTTCCTCAACTTCGCGCATAGCAGTTTCTTCAATGGTTTCGTTTTTTTCGGTGCCGCCTTTTGGTAAATCCCATTTGCCGTTTCTGAAAATAAAAAGCACATCACCATCTTTGTTATAAACCAAGCCACCACCCGCTTTTTCTACAGGTAATTTCGCACGAAGTGTTTTCATGATTAACTTTTCATCGGGATGATACAGAAACGCTTTCTGAATTTTATGCTGAAAAATTTTAACAATCAACTTCTTGATATCAACACTTTCCAATAAAAAAAGTTTGAAATCAGTTTCTTTTTGCACTTCATTTGTCAAAAAAAGTGGCTTATCGTTCACAAAAACTTTATACATTTGCAATATGATTTTTAATAACAACACAGCGCAACAAACAGCCGAATTGCTTTTACAAATAAACGCAATTAAATTAAATTCTAAAAATCCTTTTACGTGGGCTTCAGGCTGGAAGTCTCCAATTTATTGTGATAACCGTATAATCCTTTCATTTCCAGCGGTTAGAAACTATATTCGTGATGAATTTGCCAAACATATTGAAGAAAAATTTGGTAAACCCGATGTTATTGCAGGCGTTGCAACGGGTGCTATTGGCATTGGAATTCTTGTTGCAGAAGCAATGGGACTGCCTTTTGTATACGTTAGACCAGAGCCGAAAAAACACGGAAGACAAAACCAAGTGGAAGGTTTCTTGCAAAAAGGACAAAATGTGGTAGTCGTAGAAGATTTAATTTCAACAGGTGGAAGTAGCCTATTAGCTGTGGAAGCATTACGCAACGAAGGCGCAAACATCAAAGGAATGGCAGCAATTTTTACATATGGTTTTCCAGTTTCAAAGGAACGTTTTGAAGCGGCTAATTTGGATGTTTTCACACTAAGTAATTACGAAAATCTATTACAAAAAGCAGTGGATAAGCAATATGTTTCAGAAAACGAATTGGAAACGTTAAGTGCTTGGAACGCCAATCCTGCTGAATGGAATGTAGAAGTTTAGTCTGAAAAAAATATCGGTTAGACGGAAAACTTGAAACCTGAAACTTGAAACAATAACAAACAAAAACATATGAACTTAGAAAGTCCAAAAGTAAACGTAGCAAAATCGGCTGAATATTTATTCAACGCTTTGAACGACGTAAAGAATTTCGAGAAATTAATGCCTGAAAATATCGCAAAATTTGAAGTAATCGACGAGAATTGCTTTGAATTCGGCTTAAAAGGTATGCCAGAAATTAAATTGGTTAAAAAAGGAGGAACTCCAAATTCGCAAGTGGTTTTAGGAGCGGCTTCAAGCAAATTACCTTTTACCTTAACTGGAAACTTAAACGCAATTGATGCTGATAACACCGAAGTTCAATTAGATTTTGAAGGCGATTTCAACCCAATGATGGCAATGATGATCAAAGGACCTATCACCAAATTTATTGAGACATTGGCTCAGAATATGGGGAAATTGTAGTTTCCTGAATAACTTATTGAACACGAATTATATGAATTAGCAGAAATGTTAATTAGGTAATTCGTGTTTTTTTATGTTCTAAGTTCTCGATACGATTTTATATTTCAAAAACTAAGGTTTTTTTTTAAAATATAAAATCACTCGAAGTGACGGTAATGGTTATTATTAGTTTATAAGTAACAGAGTTAAAAATAAAAACACTGTAAAAGTGAAATGAAAACAAAATTCCACCAACGTCATTTCGAGTGTTTTGTATTTGGAAAGCCTCAGATTTACAAATACAAAATGTATCGAGAACTTTAGAAGGAAAATTCGTTGTTACAGTTCTCGATACGATTTTAAAAAGCAAAAATTAGCATTTTTCCTTTTAAAAATCACTCGAAGTGACGGTAGTAGTTATGCTGTTTTCAAAGCCTCAACTAGCAAATCAATATCTTCTTTCGTATTAAAATGACTGAATGAGATTCTTAAACTTGGTTTTTTAGCTTCTTCTGGCGATAAAAACTCGGCTAAGACATGCGATGGTTTGATACTTCCGCTTTGGCAAGCACTTCCGCGTGAAACGGCAATTCCTTTCATATCCAATGTGAATAACAACATTGAGGTCTTTTCTTCTGATAAAGACAATTGGACATTCAAAAGGTTATAAAACGTGTTTTCTCCGTTGATTTTCACATCTGAAAATACTTTTTTTAATTCTGAAAAGCAATAGTTTTTTAAATCGGAAATGTAATTGGTATCGTTTTCTAAATTCTCGCAAGCCAATTCTAACGCTTTTGCCATTCCTACGACTTGATGTACAGCTTCGGTTCCGGCACGCATGCCTTTTTCTTGCTCACCACCAAAAATCATGGGTTGCAGCATGGAATTCTTTTTCAAATACGCAAACCCGATTCCTTTTGGACCATGAAATTTATGCGCAGAAGCTACTAAAAAATCAATTCCTAACTCTTGAACATCTAAATTCGTTTTTCCAACAGATTGCACCGTGTCACAATGAAAAAGTGCTTTCGCATACTTGCACAAGTCCGAAACACGTTTTATGTCTAAAACAGTTCCTATTTCGTTATTAACGTGGATTAATGATACTAATGTTGGAACATCTGAATGCAATTTAGCTGCTAAATCTTGATAATCGATATTTCCTGTTGGTAAAATGGTAATGTATTCGACTTGAATTCCGAATTCCTTTGCTAAATGTTCGGCCGTATGTAACGTAGCGTGGTGCTCGATTTTAGTCGTGATAATGCGTTTGATTCCCAAATCTTTAACAGCGCTGGTTAGAATCCAATTCGTAGCTTCGGTAGCGCTTGACGTGAAAATAATTTCGGAAGCTTGTGCATTTAGTAGTTTAGCAATGGATTTTCGCGAAGATTCTAACAAAGTCTTAGCACTTCGACCAAAACTATGCGTTGAAGAAGGATTCCCAAAATCATTTTGAAGTACGTTCATCATCGTAGTAATAACTTCTGGATGAATAGACGTGGTTGCGGCGTTATCTAAATACACTTTTTTCATTTGAGGCTTTTAATTGTTTTTTATTGGACAAATGGAATTCGCACTTGAAAATTGGTAAAAAAAACGAAAATCTGAAAGTGCTCATTTCATATCGCAAAGATACAAATCATTTTATTTTGGAAGTCTTAAATTCAATTCGTGCTGAAATTAACAAACTTTAGCAAATTAATAAATTAAAACCTTTATTTTTGTTGCATAAATTCGATGAATAAATGAAAAAACTTATAGTTTTAGTAGCCTCAGTTTTTATGCTACAAGCCTGTGATGACGGCGATATTACGCTAGAATCTTTCAATTTTGACACAGTAAACATTCAAGAATGCACAGATAATAATTTGATTTTCAAAATCAATGGAGACGAAATGTTATTAATTAATATTCCTGAAGCAAGTTTTGCAAACGTTGAAACGCCTGATGGAAGTCCAAGAATCGTTAATGTAAATTCAACCAATCAAATTATTTATAGAATCTATTCTGGAACTGTGACTTCAAATAATATTTGTGCTACAATTCCGCCTGCAACTCCTGTTGTTCAAGACGAATGGAATGCTACTGGTGGAACAATTGAAATTATTACAGATGGGCTTTACGATGTAGATGGCATTACTATTATTGGATATACACATAATATCAAATTTGTGAATGTAAACTTTTCTGGAAGTTCCAATTCGTTTAGTTTTACGGAATATAATTTTGGAAATCACGAAACTGATTTATAGAAAAAACATATCAAAAAAGAGAAGGGCTATTCAAAATTGAGTAGTCCTTTTTTTATTTCTCGAAGTGAAATTCAAGTAAAATTCTAATCCAAAATATTACTTTACATTTTGCTTGATATAAACTTCAGTTGCTCCCAAACCATATTTTTGATAGTTCGCATCTTGGAATGAAATGGTGTCATAACGACCCAACATAAAATCTAATTCGGCCTTCAAAACACCTTCACCAACACCATGAATAAAGACCACTTTTGGCATTCGATTTTTGATAGCAAAATCGAGTTGTCTTTTTGCGGTTTCCATTTGCAAAGTCAGAATATCATAGTTGCTCATACCTCGTTTTGAAGGCACTAATTTTTCGATGTGCAAATCAACTTCTAAGACAAATTCATCCTTACGAGAACGCTTTTCTTTGACAAAACTACGCTTTTTTGGCTCTTCTTTATCCTTTAAAACCGAACCTAAACTTTGAGTAGAGAAAAAACCACTTAACTCGTTGGAATTGTTTATTTTAATCAATTCGTTGACAAAAAATGTCATCACAAATTTATCAGTTGTCTCCACTGAAATTTCATTGTTTTGAACCTTAATTACTACTCCAGAGATGTCGTCATCTAAAACCGCAACCTTATCTCCTATTTCAAATTTCTGTGCCATTTTCTTCTTCGTTTTCTCCATCATTTTTAGATGGAATTTTCTTCATCAATCTAAATAATCCAAACATAAAAACAGCCATTGCTCCTATCATAATAAATCGATTTGGAGCTGGTTTTGATTGTTCAATCATAGCAAAAATTCCAACTGCAGCAAACATCAAAATGTATAAAAATTGCTTCATATTTTTTCATTTAAAAAAGTTTTCAAAAGTAGTGTTTTTAAAATTAGTATTTGTTTTTGAACTTTTTTTTGTAAACTTGTGAAACAAATTTTCAACTTTCAAAAAGCATTATGGAAGAACATATGTTGCCGTGTATGAACAAACAACTTTTTGGAGTTGAATGTCCGGGTTGTGGCACGCAAAGAGCAATTGCTTTTTTGTTGGAAGGTGAATTTTGGGAGGCGTTTAAAATGTTTCCTGCTATTTATACTTTAGCATTGCTTTTTATTCTTTTAGGCCTGCACCTATTAGACAAAAAAAGAAATTACACTAAATTGGTAATTGCAAGTGCTATTTTAAACGGAGCTGTTATCCTAATAGCTTATTTTATCAAAATTTATTTTAATACAGTAACCAATTAAACTTTATCAATATGGAAAATCAAAAATTACCTAATGCCACCGCAGTACTTATTCTGGGGATTTTTTCAATCTTAACTTGTTGTTGTTATGGAATTATTAGTATTATCCTTGGAGCTATTGGATTAGTTTTAGCTAATAAAGATGCTAAACTATATGCAGAAAATCCAAGTTTATACACCAACTACAACAATCTTAAAATAGGTAAAATATTAAATATAATAGGTTTAATTTTAGGTGTTATTTATCTAATTTATGTAATATTTTTATTCTCTACATTAGGAATGGAAGGCATTGAACAAATGCAACAAGAAATGATGAGAAGATACGGATCATAATAAATACAAGAATTTTTATATCACAAAAAAGAACACTATCAATAAGTTAGCGTTCTTTTTTTATTTAATAACAACTCATTAACAAATCGTTTACAACACTTTTTTTGAGTTTGGCACAGCAATTGAAAATACTTAATCAAGCAACAAGTTTTAGAAACGAGTTTTAAAATGAAGTTGCCCAACTTTTAAATTGTTGTATCATGAAAAAAATTACACTTTTAGTAGTAGCCAGTATCCTTCTGGTAGGGAACATGGCTTTAGCGTCAGAAAATCCTATTTTTTCTGACAACACAAACAGAAGAGGTTATTACATCGATTATAGAGATGCTGAGCCAATTATCTTCAAAGAACGCGGAATTGAGTTTATGTTGTTTCCAAATGGAGAATTTGACTTCAACACAAGACCAGCGGTTAGACCAAGAGTCAACGGAACAAGTGGTGCTCCAAGAGGAATGTACTACGGAACTTCTGAAAGAGGTGTTCGAGTTGAACACGATAACTTTGGTAGAGTAAGACGAGTAGGAAATGTTTACATCAACTACGACGCTTTTGGAAGAGTAAAACGTATTGGAACTATTTATATGAGTTATAACAGTTTTGCTGTAACTAAAGTGGGTAACATGCGAATAGTTTACGATAGAAGAGGACGAATTGTGAATGTATATGGTTTTATCAACCACGCTAACGGCGGATATAACTACAACCCAGGAACTCATTACTCAGGTGGAAATGGCGGCTATGGTTACGGAGATGATTATGGAGACGACTATAATGACGATGACTATTACTACTACAGAAAAGATGGTTCTAAAGCAAAAATGTCTGATGATGACGTAAAGGAAATCAAAAGAGAAACTTTAGAAATTAAAAAAGATAAATAAAAATTGGTTGGTTAGTTTGTTTTTAAATCCTGTGGATTCTGGGAAGATGAAGCAGGATTTTTTGTTTTTAAATTTTAAAAATCTTTATTTGGAACACAGATTGAATAAATCGAAGAAATAAAAAAAATCTTTATTATTTCATCAGAATTCTCTTAAAAACAGAATTCATCACAAAATTAATATCCGAAGAAATTTTTAAATAATAGCTCAATCCTAAATAAAACAAGGTCACTAAAATAGATTTCAGAACAATATTTACAAATGGGTGAAAACTAAAATCCCAATAATAAAACACCCCAAAACTTACTATTGTTAAAGCCAAAGCCACAATAGTTTTTTTTGTAAACGGAAATAACTTCATTTTAAGCACCACAAAAAGTAGTTTTGCTAAACTATATAGCGTAATTGAAATTAAGGTTGCTATTGCTGCTCCATTCAGGCCATAAAGTGGAATGAAAATCATATTTAGTGAAACCGTAAGAAAAACAAGAAACAATCCTAAAAATAAAACCGCTCTATAATACTTCGAATTAAAAATAATGGAATTATTATTTCCTAAAATCAAATCGAAATACTTGGAAATTCCGATTAAAAAAACCACAGCAATTCCTTCGCTATAACCTGCTGGTAAAACGGTGTATAATTGATTGATATTGACTAAAATTCCAACTAATATCAAACCCCCAATAACTTGAAGCGTAATGGAAGACTTTTTGTACAATTCGTTTAATTCATCGTGTTTGTTTTCGCTCATTAATTTAGCCGTAATTGGATATGTAATTTGATGCATCGCACGACTTGGCACCGCAATTACCGTAGCGATAAAAATAGCAACCGAATAAAACGCAATATTATCAATAATAATAAAAAAATTCAGCATTACTTTGTCAATATCTAACAATAAATTAGCGACACTTCCTGATAAAATAATGAAGAAACAATAGGTTAAAACCGCTTTTGCATTGTCTGGAAAAACCAAATTAAATCGTGGTGTTTTGACTTTCATTGCGTATAAAAACATGGCAAAAAGCGATAAAAAATAAATTCCCATTAACGCAAAAACGAATTGTTGGGGCGAAATCACATCAAAATAAACCGCAAATAAGACGATTGAAATTAGAATACGAAGCAAAACTTCTTTCACAAAACTACCGTAAACCGATTGCAAATGCACTTTTACCCAAGCATAAAAAATCTCAAAATAGCCCATACAAAGTCCGATTACAGGAATTTGCCAAACATAATCGTAAACAATTGGGTTTTTCTGCGATAATAATTCCGCAATTTGATGATAACCAAAATAACCAATCAAACTTATCGGAAGAATTATCAGCAAAGGCAACACCAAAACAAAGGTTAGGAATTGCGATTTTTTCTCTTCGGTTTCGTATTCGTTGTAAAATTTCACCAATGTATTGTGGACGCCAAACGCCATCAAAGGCATCATAATATTAGCCGCCGATAAAATAAATCCAACCAAACCATAAAAAGTGTCACCCAAAAATTGCCCGTACATAAACAAGGTATTAATCGCACCAATTCCAAAACCGATGTAGGTAATGATGGTGTTTTTAATCGATTGTTTGATGACAATTCCCATGTTTCTAGTGAAAAGTGATTAGTGATTAGTGATTAGTAGTTTAGCTAATTTCTCCGTTAAGGATTTTCTGCTGTATTGTTGCAAACCAACTGGATATACTTTTAAATTATTTTGTTGGAATTGTTCAAAACAGATTAGAATTTGTGCTTTTAAAGCTTCTAATTCGTCATATTTGAAGAAAGTTCCCGTATTAGTTTCTTTAATAATTTGAGTAAAATCAGCATATTCTGGTCCGATGGCGATAATTGGTCGCTCTGAAACCATATATTCGAATAATTTTCCAGGAATAATACATTTGGTTTCTTCTGAATCAATTTCGATAAGTAATAGTACTTGTGAGCTTCTTTGTTCAATTATAGCTTCATCATGTGACAAATAACCAAAATGATTCACATATTTTTCTAACTTAAATTCTTTTAGAGCCTGAAGCACCTCAGCACTCACCGCTCCTATCAATTTTAATTGAAATTGTTTTTTGAATTCTGGATTTTCTTTGGTTAATTCTTTCAACGCTTTCCACAAAATCCTTGGATTTCTTGCCGATAAAAACGAACCAATGTGTGCCAAAGTAAATTTTTCGTCTAAAGGCTTTTTATTTACTTTTTCCACATCATAACCATTCGTAATCACTTCGATTGGTTTTGAAGTAATGGCTTCAAATTCAGTTTTTGTCGTAGGTGAGGTTACTAAAAGTCGGTCACAAGTATTCATGACTTCTTTTTCCAAATCTTTATGCTTTTTGGCTGCCCAAGAACTTAATTTTAATTGTTTGTGATAACCAATCGTAGTCCAAGGATCACGAAAATCGGCCAGCCAAGTGATGTTTAACTCTTTTTTCAATTGCAATCCAATCAAATGTAAACTGTGCGGTGGACCTGTGGTGATTATTGTATCGATTTGATTTTCTTGAAGATATTTTTTCAAAAACTTAACCGAAGGTATTACCCAAAATACACGTGCATCTGGAATAAAAATATTGCCACGAATCCAAAGCATTGCTTTTTCTACAAACGATTGCTTTTTTTGATTGGGAATAATTCCAGAACTGATTTTTTTTGTCTTATTTTTCGAAAAAACCGACGCCAATCCGTAAGGTTCAAAAATGGATTGTTTGATTATAACTGCTTTATCTGAAACTTCACTTATTAACTTCTCATCAAGCAACGGATAAGTTGGATTCTCTGGAATATAAACGTGAGGTTCGATATTAAAATCGGGTAAATACTTGACAAATTTCAACCAACGTTGCACACCTGGACCTCCTGCTGGTGGCCAGTAATACGATATGATGAGTATTTTTTTAGTTGGTTTCAATGTCAAGTTCAAAAATGATATTCTGTCAAGCTGAACTCGTTTCAGCTTCTAAATTATTTGTGAGATGCTGAAATGAATTCAGCATGACAAGATTTATGCTTTTTTCTTATTCTCAAAATAAACTCCAACTCCAATCAATAAAAGCATTCCGATAGAACTCATTAAAGCAATTGTACTTCCTGTTTCAACAACTTCTGGCTCAAATTTGAATTCGATAGTGTGTTTTCCTGCTGGAATTTGTAGTCCTCTTAAAACGTAGTTTACATTATGTATTCTTGCTTCTTTTCCATCAATTGTAGCCTTCCATCCATCTTTGTAATACATTTCAGAGAAAACCGCAAAACCATTTTTAGAATTATTTGAAATGTATTTCAAATGGTTTGGTTTATATGAAACTAAATTTATTGATGAAATAGAATCTTTTTCATATTCTAATTCTGAAATAGCTCTTCCAGGAGATTTCAGATATTTTTTATCATGAGTTACATTGGAAAACACAGCCACTCTTTTTGTATCCAAAGTATCCAACGCTTTCATTTCATCGTTTGCAGATTTTAACAACTTAATTTCTTCTATAAACCATGCATTTCCATTCGCTGCTGGATTTGCTAAAGCTAATTTTTGTCCGTTTTCATCAGATTGGATGACGTATTTTACGTTTAACATGTTTAGTACACGAACGTTATTTTTAGCAATTTGGTAATCAAATAATTGTTGCATTCTTCTTGGTTTCGCGGCATGATAACCTCCAATTGATTTGTGGAAATACGATGTTCTAGCGTTGCTCATTCCTCCTTCTACTTCAAAAACTCGAAAATGTGTGGTATCGGCTAAAATTCTTTGGTCGGCTTCTGTTGGTTGGAATGGCATATCTACTTCTCTTGCACTTCTAAATTGGTCTGGATTGTTGTTTACATAACGTTTGTCTACCATAAACAAGTCGAAAACCATTAAAATTCCTACTATAATAATCGCTGTAGTTTCTTTCATCAGGTTTTTTACGAAAAGAAATAAAACAGCAAAAGTAAGTGCTACAAACAACATCGAACGCAAAACATCAGAAGTATACAAAGCAGCTCTATCTATTTTTAACGTTCTGATGAAATCATCGCCATACGCTTGTGCATACATCGCATCGTTTGCAGAAGAAAAAGTAAACATTCCTTTAATCAGAAACAATACTATTAAAAGTCCGAAAGTAATGGCTCCTGATTTCCAAAGGGCGTTCCATTTTGCTTTTTCATCTTGTTTGAAAAATTGGTATAAACCAACAATCGCTAAAGCTGGTACACACAATTCTAAAATCACTTGAATAGAAGAAACTGCTCTAAATTTGTCGTACAATGGAACATAATTGATGAAGAAATCGGTTAAAACACTGAAATTTTTACCCCAAGAAAGTAATAATGACAATACAGCTCCTGCTAAAAACAAATATTTGATGTTTCGTTTTTCAACAAAAAATGCCATGACGAATAAGAAAAACACTACTACTCCAATATACGCTGGTGCAGCAACAATAGGCTGATTTCCCCAATACGCTGGTGCGTGTTCTACAAAACCTTGAACTTGATCCGCTGGATAGCCTTGGGCTACAAAATTTTGATACGTTTCCGATTCAATTCCTAAATTTTCATTGTTAGAACCTCCAAAAAGTCCTGGTGCAATCAAGTTTAAACTTTCTGCAACTCCGTAACTGTATTCGGTGATATATTCATACGACATAGCGTTGCTATCCGTCTTTGGAGAACCATCTGGATTGAAGGTCAATTCACTATTATTACGTGTTGAAAACTTAGCATATTCTGAAGTTGCCATCAAGTTGGTTGCATTCGTTCCGATAGCTAAAATTCCTGCAATGCCAAAAACGCCAAATATCTTTCCTAATTCTTTGAATTCTTTATTCTTAACTGCAATTACCACATAATAAACAGCAATAATCGCTAATAAAAGCAATAAATAATACGTCATTTGGAAGTGATTCGCATTAATTTCTAACGCTGCGGCTACCATGGTAAGCAAACCACCTAGAATATATTTTCGTTGGAAGACTAATAAAACTCCACCAACAACCATGGGCATATAAGCAATAGCGTGTGCTTTAGCATTGTGTCCAACACCTAAAATAATAATCAAATATGTAGATAATCCAAAAGCTAATGCTCCGAAAAACGCTTTTAATGGATCTACTTTTAGCACCATCAACAATACATAAAACCCTAAAAAATATAAGAATAAATAATCGGCTGGTCTTGGTAAAAATCGTAACGCATCGTCTACCATTCCAATTACATCATTTGGATATTTTGCACCTAACTGATAGGTTGGCATTCCTCCAAAAGCACTATTGGTCCAAAAAGGTTCTTCTCCTGTTTCTTTTCTGAAATCGTTTTGTTCTTTAGCCATTCCAGTATATTGTACAATATCCGATTGGAAAATTTTATTTCCTTGTAAAACAGGATAAAAATAAATCAGGGAAACCAAAATAAATCCTACTAAAACTATTAAATGAGGATATAATGCTTTGCTATTTTTCATGTGAATGTGTAATAAAATAAGATGCTAAAGTAACTAAAAAAAGGATATTGTTAAAATATCCTTTTGGGTAATGTATGAAATACTAACTACTTGATTTCTTCATAATCAATATATTCGCCAACTTTCTTTTTCTCTTTTGGCATACTTTGTTGCGACTTAGAAGTTCTATCTTGCTGTTGTTCTTGTTGTTGCCTATATTGTTCTTGCATTTTTTGTTGCATTTTATTCACTGCTTTTTGCATTAAAATAGGAGCAAAAATGCGCATCAAAAACTTAAACAAATAATAAAACAGTACGATATAAAAAAGTGTTTTTATAAAGCCCGTAAGTGAAGCCATTTCCATTTTATAAAAATTTAAAATTCAAAATTACAGCTATTGGTTGGTAAAACTTCAAATTTGTTTCTTAAAATTATGATAAAATAACTATTTTTGGACATAAATCATTTTTTATGAAATCTATTCAAACACTTTTTGTTCTATTTTTAGGAATTATGTCTCAAATTTCATTTGCTCAGTTTACAGATGAAATCAACTCTAATCGTCCTGGGAAATCGATGATGGCATTTGCTGTTGGAAAAAAAATTATTCAAACCGAAACTGGTGTGACTTATGTTTCAGAAGACCATAATCTTTTAGGATATGAAGCCAAGGGTTTTATTGGCGAATTAGCAATTCGTTATGGTGTTTGGAAAGAAGAATTAGAAGTCATTGGAGAAATTCAATATCAAAATGACAAACTTACTATTGGTGATTTTGAAGAAAAAAGAAGTGGTTTCAAACAATTAACTTTAGGAGCTAAATATTTAATTTATGATCCGTTTAAAAATTACGAAGAAAAAGTAAATATTTATAGTTGGAAAGCTAATAAAAAATTCAAATGGAGACAATTTATTCCTGCTTTTTCAATGTACGCTGGAGCAAATTTTAATGTTGGAGACAATCCATTTAATTACGCACCGGCTAACATCGAAGAACCAAGCTTTAGTCCAAAAGTAACGGCAATTGCTCAAAATCATTTTGGAGGAAGATGGGTTTTAGTTACCAACTTAACGTATGATAAAATTGGAACCGATTTTGCTTCCATTAATTACATCCTTACTCTAACAAGAGGTTTCAATGCACAATGGTCTGGTTTTATAGAAAATCAAGGTTATATGGGAGATTATTATAGTGACGGCGTTTTTAGAATTGGAGCAGCCTTTTTGTTTGACAAACATATGCAGGTTGATGCTTCTGTTGGAAAAAACCTAAAAAACACTCCTGGATTATTAAATGCTGGAATTGGATTTTCATGGCGTTTTGCTGATCAATATCAAGAAGTTCAAATTGCAAAACCTGGAACCCAAACCAAAACTGATAAAAAAATGAAGAAAAAAGGAGAAAAAGAAGCGAAGAAAAGAAAAGATGCAGTTGAATAAAATGATAACAATTAAAGAAGCCCTTACCAAAAAAGAAATGAAAGATTACGTTATGTTTTCTTTCGAATTATACAAAAACAACCCTTATTGGATTCCGCCAATAATTGCAGAAGAATTAGAAACTTTCGACAAAACTAAAAATCCTGCTCTTCAAACAGCAGAGGCTCACTTTTACTTAGCTTACAAAAACGATAAAATTGTTGGTAAAATTGCAGCTATAATTAATTGGGAAGAAGTTAATCTTTTGGAAAAAAGGAAAGTACGTTTTGGCTGGTTTGATGTTATTGATGATATTGACGTTACCAAAGCTCTTTTAAATAAAGTAGAAGAATTAGGCAGAAAACACAATATGGATCACATAGAAGGTCCAATGGGTTTTTCTAATTTGGATAAAGTTGGTGCATTAAGTGAAGGTTTTGACCAATTGGGAAATATGATTACTTGGTTCAGCTTACCTTATTACATTACTCATTTTGAACAACTTGGATTAGTAAAGGAAAAAGAATATATCGAAAGTAATTTTTCGTTTAGCAATATCAATCCCGAACCATTTCAAAAAGCGAGCATGTTGATTAAAAAACGATATGAGTTGCGCTGTTTGAACTTTACAAAAACAAAAGACATTATGCCTTTTGTGGATAAAATGTTTGATTTGTTTAACGAAACTTATTCAAAACTACAATCTTTTGTTCCAATTAACGATATTCAAAAAGAATATTTCAAAAAGAAATATATTGGTTTTATTAATCCTGAATTTATTAAATTCATAATGGATAAAGAAGATAATATGATTGCTTTTGCTATTGTGATGCCTGGTTTTGCTCAAGCATTGAAAAAAGCTAACGGAAAACTATTCCCTTTAGGATTTTATCATTTATTACAAGCGCGAAAACATTCAAAAGAAGTGGTTTTCTACTTAATTGGCGTTACACCTGAATACCAAAGCAAAGGTGTTACTGCAATTGTTTTTGATGAATATTACAAAGTGTGTCAAGCAAAAGGCATTGAAACTTGCATTAGAACTCCCGAATTAGAAGAAAATCATGCAATTCATAATTTATGGAAAAACTTTAATTCCAAAATTAACAAACGAAGATGCACGTATAGTAAATCGATTTAATCTGCAGTAACTACATTAAAGTATTTTTTAAGCAACAAATAAAAAATCCCGAGTTAGCTCGGGATTCTTTCTATATAAAAGTTTGTATTATCTATTCTGTAAATAATTCAAAACATTCTTCTCAATTCTTTCATTGATGTTGGAAATATCGGCTTTTATGAATTGCTCTCCAATAATGTTTTCGAATAACTCAATGTATCGTTCTGAAACTGTTTCGATGTATTCGTCGGTCATGTTTGGAATTTGTTGTCCTTCTTTTCCTTGGAACCCGTTTTCAATTAACCAACGACGAACAAACTCTTTTGACAATTGCTTTTGTTCTTCGTTGTTGTTTTGTCTTTCTTGATATCCTTCTGCGTAAAAATAACGAGAAGAATCAGGTGTGTGGATTTCGTCGATTAATACGATTTGTCCGTCTTTTGTTTTCCCGAATTCGTATTTTGTATCTACTAAAATTAAACCACGAGACGCTGCAATTTCAGTTCCTCTTTGATATAAAGCTCTGGTGTATTTTTCTAAAACTAGGTAATCTTCTTCCGTTACAATTCCGTTAGCTAAAATAGCTTCGCGCGAAATGTCTTCATCATGCGAACCGTTATCCGCTTTAGTTGTTGGCGTGATAATTGGTGTTGGGAATTTATCGTTTTCTTTTAAACCTTCTGGCATTTCCACACCGCAAAGAATTCTTCTTCCTGCTGCATATTCACGTGCTGCATGTCCTGATAAATAGCCACGAATTACCATTTCTACTTTGAAAGGCTCACATAAATGGCCTACCGCTACGTTTGGATCTGGAGTTGCCACTAACCAATTCGGTACAATATCAGAAGTTAATTCCATGAATTTAGTCGCAATTTGATTTAGGATTTGCCCTTTGTAAGGAATTCCTTTTGGTAAAACCACATCAAATGCAGAAAGACGGTCGGTAGCGACCATTACTAATAAGTCATCATTGATATTGTAAACTTCTCTAACTTTCCCACGGTACACCGATTTTTGTCCTGGAAAATTAAAATTGGTAGTCGTAATTGTATTCATTATGTTGTGTTGTTGTTTGTGTGGTGCAAAAGTAAACTATTTATTTTCTTTCAAAAAAGATTTCATAAAAAAAGAGCGTATCTAAAAATACCGATTTTGTCATTCCGAATTTAGTTCGGAATCTATAAATGATTATTCATAGAAGCTGAAACGAGTTCAGCTTGACAAGACTGGACTTTTAGATACGCTCTTTTTATTTTTTAAGTAATCATCTAATCATTATTCTCAATACTCTTATACGCATCAATAATTTTCTTCACTAATCTGTGACGTACGATATCTTTATCATCTAAATAGATAATTCCAACACCTTCTACATCTTTCAAAATTAGAATGGCTTCTTTCAATCCTGAAATCGTTCTTCTAGGTAAATCTACCTGACCTGGGTCGCCTGTAATCATGAACTTGGCATTTTTTCCCATACGGGTTAAGAACATTTTCATTTGAGAATGCGTAGTATTTTGTGCTTCATCTAGGATTACAAAAGCGTTATCTAACGTTCGTCCACGCATAAACGCTAACGGAGCAATTTGGATAATTCCTTTTAAAATGTAATCTTCTAAGGTTTGTGGTGGTAACATATCGCGCAATGCATCATATAAAGGTTGCATGTATGGATCTAGTTTTTCCTTCATGTCACCTGGAAGAAACCCTAAATTCTCTCCTGCTTCTACCGCAGGACGCGTTAAAATAATTCGCTTGACCTGTTTTTCTTTCAAAGCTTTAACTGCCATAGCTACACCCGTATAGGTTTTTCCTGTTCCGGCTGGACCGATAGCAAATACCATATCGTTTTTGTAAATGGTATCTACTAATTTTTGTTGGTTAGGTGTCATCGCTTTAATTAGCTTACCTCCTATTCCATGCACTAAAATTTTGTCTCTGTCGTGCATGTGTTCGGCATCATGTTGATGACTTGTTTCTAAAACCCTCAAAATAACATTATCATCTATACTGTTGTAACGCGTAAAATGATGCATCAATCTTTTGAAGCGATTTTCAAACTCATCCAAGATTTCAGGCTCACCAAACGCTTTAAGAGTAGTTCCTCGTGCTACGATTTTAAGTTTTGGATAATACTTCTTAATGGTTTCAAGATGAGCATCTTGCGCACCCCAAAATTCTTTTGGAGCAATGTCGACTAATTCAATGATTCTTTCGTTCAAAGGCTTTCTTTTTTTAATTATTTTTGAAACGCTAAAATTATAGTAGCTTTGCAATCAAATTTAGTAAAAACTACTGTTGTATTTCAAATAAGTTATAAACAAAAAAATGTCAATAATTACGTTAATTACCGATTTTGGACACAAAGACTACTTCGTAGGTGCTTTGAAAGGCAAAATTCTGTCGGAACAAAAAGAGGCAGTTATTGTTGATATTTCGCATGAAATTGACTTATTCAACACATTAGAAGCGAGTTACTGTATTAAAGCCGCTTATCACAACTTTCCAAAAGGTACAATTCACATTATTGGTGTAGATAGTGAACGTGTGGGCGATACCCAACATATTGCGATGCAATGGGACGATCATTATTTCATTTGTGCCGATAATGGCATCTTAAATACCTTAATTCAGAAGAAAATCCCACAAAAAATTGTTGCTATTACTATTCATGATAGATTGAATACCGATGTGAGCGATATGGATGTTTTTGTCGCCGTGGCTTGTCATATTTCGAGAGGTGGTTTGTTGAATGTCATTGGGAAGGAAATTCAATCCTTGAAATCAGTTAGTGTATTGACTTCTACTATTTCCGATGATTTAGCCGAAATAAAAGGACAAATCGTGTATATCGATTCATTTGGAAATTGCGTTACTAATATTTCGCACAAACAATTTAACGATACGATTAGAGGTAGAAAGTTTGAAATCATCATTAAAAATAAAAAGATAACCCGTTTGCACAAAAGCTATTCCGATTTTCCAGTTTCCGACAAGAAGCAACTGAAAGATTTAGAAGGGGATTTCTTGGCTTTATTCAACGAAAATGGGTATTTAGAAATTGCTATTTACAAAAGTAATCCTAAAACGGTGGGTTCTGCCGCTACGTTATTAGGATTGCATTTTAGAGATAGTATTTCGGTAAAATTTAAATAAAACAAGATTATGTTCATAAGAATTGTAAAAATGCGTTTTCACGAAGATAAAATTGAAGCTTTTTTAAATAATTTTGAAGAAGTGAAACACCACATACGAAACTTCGAAGGAAACCGTTTCTTAGAATTGTATCAAGACAAAAACGACAAACGTATTTTCTTTACTTATAGTTATTGGGAAAACGAAGAAGCGTTAGAGAATTACAGAAAATCGGCTTTGTTTGATGGCGTTTGGACGTACACCAAAACTCTATTCAGCGACAAACCTGAAGCTTGGAGCGTAGATAGATTAGTTACTTTGAGTTAGGAGATGGAAGTTGGGAGAAAAAACCTGAAACCTGAAACTTGAAACCTGAAACAAAAAATAAAAAAATAAATGAAAGCATTATTATTACGAGAAATAAAATCCTTTTTTGGTTCGCCGATTGGATATTTAGTCATCGGGATTTTTCTTTTACTCAACGGATTATTCCTTTGGGTTTTTGAAGGCGAATTCAATATATTAAACTCGGGTTTTGCCGATATGAGTCCGTTTTTCAAATTAGCACCATGGATTTTAATTTTCTTAATTCCTGCCGTAACCATGCGCAGTTTTTCAGATGAGAAAAAACAAGGTACGATTGAGTTATTGTTTACCAAACCACTTTCTAATTGGGATATAGTAAACGGAAAATTCTTAGGTGCTTTAGTGTTAATCATTTTAGCGATTGTACCAACGATTATTTATGTGTTGACGATTTCGCATTTTGGAAATCCGCAAGGTAACATTGATATGGGAAGTACACTTGGTTCGTATTTTGGATTGTTGTTCTTAATTGCGGCTTATACAGCAATTGGAATTTTTGCTTCTACGCTTTCAGATAATCAAATTGTGGCATTTATAATTGCCGTTTTTTGTTGTTTCTTTTTCTATTTCGGATTTGATGGCATTGCTTCTTTCCTAGGAAATTACAGTTCAATGTTTGCTGCTTTAGGAATGGATTATCACTTCAAAAGTATGAGTCGCGGTGTGTTAGATACTCGTGACATTGTATATTTTGTGAGTGTGACGTTTTTATTTTTATCGGCAACGGTTTATCAACTTAAATCATTGAAATGGTAATGAAAGAAAACAAATCAAAAGCTTTAAAGCAATTAGGAATTGTATTTTTAGCAATCATCGTTATCAATTTAATCAGCAACTTCTTTTTCAAACGTTTCGACTTAACACAAGACAAACGTTATACCTTATCGGAAACGACCTTAAACATTATAAAAGAGGTTGAAAGTCCGTTATACATTGAAGTGTATTTGGAAGGAAATTTTCCACCAGAATTCAAGCGTTTACAAAACGAAACCAAACAACTTTTAGAGGAATTCACAGCTTATAATTCGAATATTATTTTCAACTTCAAAAATCCGATTGAAAAAGAGGAAACGCGAGTAGAAAAAATGAAAGAATTCTACGCGAAAGGTATGCAACCGCTAAGCATCACCGTGGAAGACAAAGGAAAGCAATCGCAGGAAGTAGTTATCCCTTGGGCGCAAGCAACATATGGTGATAGATTCACGAAAGTGGCGTTATTGAAAAACTTAATGGGAGCTTCAACCGAGCAAAAAGTAATTAGTTCGGTGCAACACCTAGAATTTGGTTTTGCAGAAGCTATCAATAAAATTTCGAAAGAAAAACAAAAGAAAATTGCCGTAATCAAAGGTAACGGAGAAGTGTTAGAACCTTTCATGGCCGATTTCTTAAGAACGGTTAAAGAAAGCTATTACATCGGACCTTTTACTTTAGATTCGGTAGCAAAACAACCAATACAAACATTGGAAGCGCTTAAAAAATACGATTTAGCCGTAATTGCGAAACCAACAGAAGCATTTACAGAAGAAGAAAAACAAGTATTGGACCAATTCATCATGAATGGTGGAAAAACCTTGTGGTTAGTAGATGTAGTTTCAGCGGACATGGACAGTTTATACAACGAAACAGGTACTATTTTAGCCGCACAACGCGAGTTGAACTTAACGGATATGTTCTTTAAATACGGAATTAGAATCAATCCGTTATTGGTGAAAGACGAATATGCAACGCCGATCAAACTAGCGACAGGAAATCAAGGAAGCGAAACACAAATGCAAGAATACACTTGGAAATTTGCACCATTTATCTATCCAACTTCAACGAATCCTATCGTGAAAAACATGGAAGGAATTAAGTTTGAATTTGCTTCTCCGATTGAAATTCTAAAAAACGACATCAAAAAAACAGTTCTTTTAAGTTCTTCTGAATATTCAAAAACCGTTGGAACACCTACTCCAGTTTCATTAGAAATGGTTTCCGAAGAAACAACTGAAGAAGAATATTTAGGAAAAGGATTGCTTCCAGTAGCCGTTTTAATGGAAGGAAAGTTCAAATCGACTTACCAAAACAGAGTGTTGCCATTCAAAGATAATTCATTCCAAGCGACTGGAAAAGAGAATAAAATGATTGTGATTTCAGATGGTGATATTATTAAAAATCAATTAGATAAAGGAGTACCACTAGAATTAGGTTTCGACAAGTGGACGAATCAATTATATGGAAACAAAGAGTTCTTAATGAACTGCGTAAATTACCTTTTAGACGACAACGGACTTATTAACATCCGAAGTAAAGATGTCGATTTACCGCTTTTAAATAAAGAAGAAGTATATAAAAATTACACTATAGCACAAATGATAACTGTCGGATTACCAATAGTTATTTTGGCTATCTTTGGGTTTTTATTCACGTTCTTACGCAAAAGAAAATACAGCCGCTAGTTGTTGATAATTTGTTTTTGCGATTGAGTAGAATTAGAATATATTTGTGAAATATAAAATCAAATCACGATTTTAAAATACAAGATGATGAAGTTTATAGTATCGAGTTCGTATTTATTAAAACAATTACAAGTTTTAGGTAGTGTTATCAACAGTAGCAACACCTTACCTATTCTTGATAATTTCCTTTTTGAATTAGACAACAACCAATTAAAAGTTTCAGCTTCTGATTTAGAAACTACCATGACGGCTACGTTAGAAATTGATTCTACAAGTCAAGGAAGTGTTGCTATTCCTGCAAAACTTCTATTAGATATCTTAAAAACATTCCCAGAGCAACCGTTAACATTTACTGTTGAAGACAATTCAACTGTAGAGATTAGCTCAAACTCGGGTAAATATGCCATTGCTTACGCACCAGGAGAAGAATTTCCTAAAGCAGTAGTTTTAGATGATCCTTCAAAAACATTAGTTCCTGCTGAAGTATTAGCAACTGCAGTAAGCAAAACAATTTTCGCTGCTGGAAATGATGATTTACGCCCTGTAATGAGTGGAGTATTCTTCCAATTTTCACCAGAAGGATTAATTTTTGTAGCAACAGATGCTCACAAATTAGTAAAATACGCTCGCACGGATGTAAAAGCATCTCAAGTAGCGGATTTTATTATGCCAAAGAAACCTTTAAACATTTTAAAAGGAATTTTAGGAGCTTCTGATGCAGAAGTAGCTATCGAATATAACGATTCAAATGCAACTTTCTCTTTCGAGAATTATGTATTAACTTGTCGTTTAATCGATGGAAAATATCCAAACTATGAAGCGGTTATTCCAAAAGAAAATCCAAACAAATTATTAATCAACAGAGTTCAGTTTTTAAACTCAGTTCGTCGTGTAGCGATTTTTGCTAATAAAACAACGCACCAAATTCGTTTAAAAATCGCTGGAACTGAGTTGAATATTTCTGCAGAAGATATCGATTACTCTAACAAAGCATACGAGCGTTTGACTTGTGATTACCAAGGAGACGATATGCAAATCGGGTTCAACTCACGTTTCTTAACTGAAATGTTGAATAATTTATCAAGTGATGAAATCCAATTAGAAATGTCGATGCCAAATAGAGCTGGAATCTTAACTCCAGTAGACGGCTTAGACGAAGGCGAAACAGTTACGATGCTAGTAATGCCAGTAATGTTGAGCAACTAATTTACAATATTTGATTACAGTACAAAACTGAAATCTTATAACCAACCCAACCTTAACTAACTTAAAAACCACTTGGCTATGGCTTTAGTGGTTTTTTAATTTTTACTTAAACGCAAGGATTAAATTTAAACGCAAAGAGGCAAAGTTTTTTTCGCAAAGAACGCAAAAGAAAACTCTGTGCTTAACTTTGCGAGACTTTGTGTAACAATTTAAACGCAAGGGACCCAAAAGAAAAACTCTGTGTAACTCTGTGCTAAACTTTGTGAGACTTTGCGTAACTACTAAAAAAACTTCCAACTTCTAACTTCTAACTTCTGACTTTGATTTATCTTTGCAGGATTAAATTTAGAACATGATTCCACAAGAAACCATAGTTGCGTTGGCTACACCGTCTGGAGCGGGTGCGATTGCTATTATTCGATTATCTGGTAAAGATGCTATTGCGATAGCGGCTGACGTATTTCAATCGGTTTCAGGAAAAGATATTACAAAACAAAAAACGCATACGATTCATCTTGGTCATATTGTAGATAATGGAAAAGTATACGATCAAGTATTACTTTCAATTTTCAAAGGACCAAATTCCTACACTGGTGAAAATGTAATTGAAATATCGTGTCATGGTTCTACTTTTATTCAACAACAAATTATTCAATTATTGCTTCGTAAAGGTGCTAAAATGGCTCAGGCAGGCGAATTTACTTTACGTGCTTTTTTAAACGGGAAATTAGACTTATCACAAGCAGAAGCGGTTGCTGATTTGATTGCTTCAGACAATGAAGCGTCGCACCAAATTGCGATGCAACAAATGCGTGGTGGTTTTAGTAACGAGATTGCCAAATTGCGTGAAGAATTACTGAATTTCGCTTCATTAATTGAGCTTGAACTCGACTTTGCAGAAGAAGATGTCGAGTTTGCCGATAGAACACAATTTCATGAGTTATTAGAACGAATTGAATTCGTTTTGAAACGTTTGATTGACTCGTTTGCGGTTGGAAACGTTATTAAAAACGGTATTCCAGTAGCCATTGTAGGTGAACCAAACGTTGGAAAATCAACTTTATTGAATGCTTTATTAAACGAAGAACGTGCCATTGTTTCCGACATTGCAGGAACAACTCGTGATACGATTGAAGATGAATTGGTTATCAATGGAATTGGTTTCCGATTTATTGATACGGCAGGGATTCGTGAAACGAAAGATGTGGTGGAAAGTATCGGGATTCAGAAGACGTTTGAAAAGATAGAGCAATCGCAGGTCGTAATCCTTTTGCTTGATGCAAAAGAATTACAAGTTTCAGGTTTAAAGTTTCAGGTTGAAATTGAAAAAATCAAGAACAAATTTCCTCTTAAACCTCTTTTTATTATCCTAAACAAAGTTGATTTACTTACTACAAATGAAGTTGAAACGATTCGTCAAGAACTTGAAACCTTAAACTTGAAACTGATAACAATTTCTGCCAAACAGAAAATTGGTATTGATGAATTAAAAAACACTTTGCTTTCGTTTGTAAATACTGGTGCACTTAGAAACAACGAAACAATAGTTACGAATACGCGTCATTACGATTCTTTACTAAAAGCATTAGAAGAAGTGCAAAAAGTGAAATGGGGATTGGATTCAAACCTATCGTCAGATTTGATTGCACTGGACATACGCGAAGCTTTATATTATTTTGGTGAAATTACAGGTGAAGTAACGAATGATGAACTTTTAGGGAACATATTTGCGAATTTCTGTATCGGGAAATAATTACTCTCTTGTACTCATTTTAACCTGAAGATGATTCAACAACACTTGATATTTGCTAATTTCTCTCAAAACAATTTCATCGTTAGTAGCATCTATCATCTCATCTAAAATATCGCTTACTTCAATTAATGTAACACTCGCTTGCGAAAAATTCTTGATTGCCATGTAATCAATAATCTGTTGAATATCCTTTTTTATTGTGGTAAATTGGTCTTCCATAATTTTAATATAGCTCTTTTTTAATAGTTTGTAATGAAAGGTTCGTGGTAATTAACTTCTGAATTATATCTTTTCGAAGTGCTTCCAAATCTTCATAACCTAAATATTTTGCCCATGTATCAGATTCCAAAATTTCTTTTATTTGACGGATAACTTTTGCAGTTTCGGAAGCATTTCTTAAAACAGCTTTTCCGTCGTATTTTGGATTGTTTTTATGTTGAAACATTACTTCAATGGTTTCGAAATTTACTTCCACATAAAAAAAGTTCTCGGTCTCGTTATTCGGGTAAAAATCAGTCCACTTGGCAAAACCAACACGATGTTGACTATTATTAATTTTTGAACTTGAACTTGCGCTTGCGCTTGTAGTTGAAATCAATCGCCATCTACAATTCGCAGCTCTTCCCCAGTGATTAGAAATACGATAAACACCTTCATCCGTAAAAAAATACCCACTACCCGATTTACTTTTATAATGCCATTCAACATTGGGAATCGTAACTATTTCTACTTCGATAAACTCACAAAAAGTATGTTTATGGAAATTATTACGATTATATTTTATTTTACTCAAAATAAATATCTTAATTTATAAACTAAAAAATTACAACTCTAATAATTTTTATCAAAATTTATTATAAAATCATTAATAAAATAATCCAAATGTAACAATTGTTACACTTTCTTATTTTTCAATTTTTAATTTTACAAAACTAACCAAATACTCAATACAATGAAAGATAAGTATCAAATTGTAATTGTTGGCGCAGGAACTGGAGGAATAATGACTGCTGCACAACTACTTCGCAAAGATAAAAATTTAGATATTGCAATAATTGATCCATCAGAGGTACATGTTTATCAGCCAGCGTGGACACTTGTTGGTGGTGGTGCATTTAATTTTGAAAAAACAAAAAGATCAACGTCTTCAGTTATTCCAAAAGGGACTATTTGGATCAAAGACAAGGTAGTTTCATTAGAACCAGAAACTAATAGCTTAACAACAGAAAAAAGCGGAAAAATTGCTTACGATTACTTAGTACTATCTCCAGGATTAGTATATGATTTAGACGGAATTGAAGGCTTGAGAGAAAATCTTGGTAAAAACGGTGTTTGCAGTAATTATACCGACCCAAATTACACTTGGGAATTAATTAAAAATTTCAAAGGTGGAAATGCTGTTTTTACGCAACCAATTACTCCTATTAAATGTGGTGGAGCTCCTCAAAAGATAGCCTATTTAGCGGCAGATTATTTTAGAAAAAAGAAAATTACAAATGCAGAGGTTGTATTTGCAACACCTGGTTCAGTAATTTTTGGTGTAAAGGTTTTTGCCGATACTTTAATGCAAGTTATTTACAGATATGGTATTCATTTCAAACCACATTATGCCCCTGTAAAAATTGATGGAGAAAAAAAATTAGTTTACTTTAAAAGTATTGCTCCCGAAGAAAATCAATGTGTTATTAATGAAGGAAATGTATTAAATGAAGAATTTCATGGTGAGACAGAAATTGTAATGCCTTTTGATATTTTGCATTTGGCATCACCACAAATGGCTCCCGATTTTATTAGAAATTCATCATTAGCAAATGCACAAAAATGGTTAGATGTTGATATTTTATCACTCCAGCATTTGAGACATAAAAATGTTTTTAGTTTAGGTGATGTTGCTGCTTTACCTACTGCAAAAACAGGTGCTGCAATCAGAAAACAAGCTCCTGTTGTTGTAGAAAATATACTAACAATGATAAAAGAAAACAAATTAGGTCATTCTATCTATGAAGGGTATTCATCTTGTCCATTAGTAACGGGTTATGGAAAAATGGTTCTTGCTGAATTCAAATATGACAACGTACGCGATTCTGATCCATTTTTATCAAAATTTGTAGATACTACAAAAGAAAAATGGAGCATGTGGATTCTGAAAAAATATGGTCTTCCTTACATGTATTGGAATAAAATGTTAAAAGGAAAAATGTAATTTTCTTAACAAAACCCTTATAAGTTATTCTGTACCTTTACAGAAATTAAAATTTTATGAAAGACATATTAACCCAATCTTACGGATATATTTTTGAAGAAGCTTTAATTGATGAAATTGTTAAAGTTGCTACCTTCAAAGAATTTAAGGCCGATGATTATTTAATCGAAATTGGCGATTATATCAAAACCATGCCTTTGCTTTTAAATGGTGCCATAAAAATATTACGTGAAGATGAAAATGGCGACGAATTATTATTGTATTTTTTAGAACGTGGTGATACTTGTGCAATGACCTTAACGTGTTGTATGGGACAATCAAAAAGTAGAATAAGAGCTATTGCCGAAACAAATGGTTCACTTTTAATGATTCCAGTCGAAAAAATGGAAGATTGGTTAACCAAGTATAAAACGTGGAGAAACTTTGTTTTTGACAGCTATAATGTAAGACTAATGGAAATGCTTGAAGCTATTGACACTTTAGCCTTTATGAATTTAGACGAACGTTTATACAAATATTTAACAGATAAAGCAAAAGTTATAGGTGATACTGAAATACACAACACACATCAAGAAATTGCTTATGAAATGCATACTTCACGTGTCGTAATTTCAAGATTATTAAAAGCTTTAGAAATTCAAGGAAAAATTAAATTACATCGAAATAAAATAGAAATTTTACAATTTTAAATGGAACTATTAGGTTATTTTGGCGCATTATGTATAGGATTGATATTAGGTTTAACTGGTGGTGGAGGTTCCATTTTAACAGTTCCAATATTAGTATATGTAATGCTTATTAATCCATTAACTGCAGCTGCATATTCTCTTTTTATTGTAGGAACAACTTCAGCATTTGGAGCATTTCAAAATAGTCGAAAAAATTTAGTCGATTTTAAAAATGGGTTTTTATTTGCCGTTCCTTCTTTTATTGCTGTTTATATAACTCGAAGATATTTAGTTAATTTAATACCAAAAATAATAACCCTAAATTCATTTGTTACAACAAGGAGTACATTTTTAATGGTATTTTTTGCAATTATTATGATACTTGCCGCTATTTCTATGTTAAAAAAGAAAAAAACAGAAAACATAGAAAGTAAAAAATCATCAATTATAGCATTAATTATTCAAACCTTTATAATTGGAATTGTAATCGGATTAGTTGGAGCTGGTGGAGGTTTTTTAATTATTCCTTCTTTGGTTTTATTTGCAAAACTACCAATGAAAAAAGCAGTTGGAACCTCATTATTTATTATTGCAATGAATTCATTGATAGGATTTATTGGAGATATACAAAATATTACGATAGATTGGATATTTTTGCTAACGTTTACTTCTATATCAATTGTTGGAATTTTTATAGGAATTTATCTGAACAAGTATGTAAATGAAGTACAATTAAAAAAAGGATTTGCTTATTTTGTTTTACTAATGGCAATCTTTATTTTATTTAAAGAATTTAAAATGTAACATTAGTTACAACAATATCAACAGATTAAAGATAATTTTACAAAAAATAAAATTTAAAAACATGAAAATAGAACAAATTTACACAGGATGTATTGCTCATGCAGCATATTACATCGAAAGCAATGGCGAAGCAGCAATTGTGGATCCATTGAGAGAAGTACAACCATATATCGATAAAGCTCAAAAAGAAAATGCAACCATAAAATATATTTTTGAAACACATTTTCATGCCGATTTTGTTTCTGGTCATTTAGATTTGGCTAAGAAAACAGGAGCTTCAATCGTATATGGACCAACAGCAAATCCAAACTTTGATTGTATTGTAGCTAAAGACGGACAAGAATTTAAAGTGGGTGGTGTTACAATTAAAGCAATTCACACACCTGGTCACACTTTAGAAAGTACATGTTATTTAGTAACTGATGAAACGGGTAAAGAACACGGAATTATCACTGGAGATACTTTATTTATTGGTGATGTAGGACGACCTGATTTAGCTCAAAAATTAGTGGAAGATTTAACACAAGAAGTATTAGCAAATCATTTATACGATTCACTACGCAACAAAATTATGCCTTTGAGCGATGATTTAATTGTATATCCAAATCACGGAGCTGGAAGTGCTTGCGGAAAAAACATGAGTAAAGAAACCACCGATACATTAGGCAATCAAAAGAAAGTCAATTACGCCTTAAGAGCAGATATGACTCGTGAAGAATTTATTGCCGAATTGTTAGACGGATTAACTCCTCCTCCTGCTTATTTCCCACAAAATGTACTAATGAACATTCAAGGTTATGATAGTTTAGAATCAGTATTATCAAAGGCAGATACACCGCTTTCTCCAAAGGAATTCGAAACAGTTGCTAATCAAACAGAAGCGTTAGTTTTAGATGTTCGCCATGAAAATGATTTTGTAAAAGAACATATTCCTGGTTCGATTTTCATTGGTTTACACGGTCAATTTGCGCCATGGGTTGGTGCTTTAATTAGAGATACCAAACAACCCATTTTATTAATTACTCCTGATGGAATGGAAACTGAAACCATTACTCGTTTATCGCGCGTAGGTTTTGACAATACTTTAGGATATTTGAATGGTGGACTAAATGCTTGGAAAGCTGCTGGTTTTGAAACCGATTCAATTGAATCAATTTCGCCAGAGGAATTTGCTTCAAAATATGAAAACGCAATTGTTGTTGATGCCAGAAAACCAAGTGAATACAAAGCTGAACATGTAGAAAAAGCAATGAACATTCCATTAGATTATGTAAACGAACAATTAGCCGAAGTACCAAAAGAAGATTCTTTCTTTTTGCATTGTGCCGGTGGTTATCGTTCTGTGATTATGTCTTCGATTTTAAAATCGAGAGGCTATCATAATATGATTAACGTAGAAAAAGGTATGGCTGGAATTAGAAATACAAATGCACCCCTAACAGCCTTTGTTTGTCCGAGTACGTTGAAATAAAACAAGTTAAGATAAAATAATAAATCCGACTTCTTAACAAGAGTCGGTTTTTTTTTTAGACTCTTCATTTTGCTTCGTGCCTCGCAATGACAGGTAGGGCTATCCACACTCACTTTACTTAAAATTTTGTGAAATTTTAAGTAAGAGCTCAAACAAATGCTCCTATCTCTAACGCAGAATTGGTTTTCAGTTTAAAAATATACTTTTTCCAATCTCGTAGGGACGATATACTGGTAACAAAACACACATTAAGAATAAATATACTAATGCTAGCTAGCTTTAGCCGAACTAGCTACATCAAAAAATTCCTTTATAAAGTATATAAACAACAAACCACCTCAATTCATGTGGTTTTTATATTTAGAGTCCCTTAGGGACGGCATATTGGTAACAAAAAAGCCCTATCAAAATTGATAGGGCTTTTCAAAAGAAAGGCGGCGACATACTCTCCCACACAACTGCAGTACCATCTGCGCAATCGGGCTTAACTTCTCTGTTCGGAATGGGAAGAGGTGAGCCCCGACGCAATAACCACCTTAAGTTTTTAGTTGGTAGTTTCTAGTTTACAGTAGGGAGAAAACTCCAAACTCATAACTTTTAACTCCTAACTGCAACTTCGTTGCAAATATCTTAACATACTGAGATAAAATTTATTGTCATCCTGTAAAGGATCAGAAAGTTTCTTCCTCCGCCGTAGCGGAGGAATTTATACATAAGCTAACGGGTTATTAGTACTACTCGACTATGACATTACTGCCTTTACATCTATAGCCTATCGACCTAGTCATCTTCTAGGACCCTTAAAAGAAATCTCATCTTGTGGTGGGTTTCGCGCTTATATGCTTTCAGCGCTTATCCCTTCCCAACGTAGCTACTCTGCAGTGCTCCTGGCGGAACAACAGATACACCAGCGGTTAGTCCAATTCGGTCCTCTCGTACTAGAATCAGATCCACTCAAATTTCTAACGCCCACAGTAGATAGAGACCGAACTGTCTCACGACGTTCTGAACCCAGCTCGCGTGCCACTTTAATGGGCGAACAGCCCAACCCTTGGGACCTTCTCCAGCCCCAGGATGTGACGAGCCGACATCGAGGTGCCAAACCCCCCCGTCGATATGAGCTCTTGGGGGAGATCAGCCTGTTATCCCCGGCGTACCTTTTATCCTTTGAGCGATGGCCCTTCCATGCGGAACCACCGGATCACTATGCTCTACTTTCGTACCTGATCGACCTGTATGTCTCTCAGTCAAGCTCCCTTATGCCATTGCACTCTACGCACGGTTACCAAGCGTGCTGAGGGAACCTTTAGAAGCCTCCGTTACTCTTTTGGAGGCGACCACCCCAGTCAAACTACCCACCAAACAATGTCCCCCGCATTACGGGGTTAGGCCTCAGACAAGCAAAGGGTGGTATTTCAACAATGACTCCACAACGCCTAGCGACGCCACTTCACAGTCTCCCACCTATCCTACACATCACGTGTCCAAGGTCAATATTAAGCTATAGTAAAGGTGCACAGGGTCTTTTCGTCCCACTGCGGGTAAGCGGCATCTTCACCGCTACTACAATTTCACCGAGCTCATGGCTGAGACAGTATCCAGATCGTTACACCATTCGTGCAGGTCGGAACTTACCCGACAAGGAATTTCGCTACCTTAGGACCGTTATAGTTACGGCCGCCGTTTACTTGGGCTTCATTTCAATGCTTCTCCGAAGATAACATCTCCACTTAACCTTCAAGCACCGGGCAGGTGTCAGGCCCTATACTTCATCTTACGATTTTGCAGAGCCCTGTGTTTTTGATAAACAGTCGCCTGGATTTTTTCACTGCGGCCAGCATTGCTGCTGGCGACCCTTCTCCCGAAGTTACGGGTCCATTTTGCCTAATTCCTTAGCCATGAATCTCTCGAGCACCTTAGGATTCTCTCCTCAACTACCTGTGTCGGTTTACGGTACTGGTACTTATAATCTAAGTTTAGAAGATTTTCTTGGCAGCCTTTAGGTACACTATCACTTTGTCCGAAGACTCCGTGTACTATCGCATTTCACCAGTCCCAGCGGATTTGCCTACCGGGCCTATAGCTAAGTGCTTTAACGAACTATTCCGTCAGTTCGCGGTACTTTCACCACTGCGTCTCTCCATCACAATTATAAGTAGTACGGGAATATTAACCCGTTAGCCATCGACTGTCCCTTTCGGGTTCGCCTTAGGACCAGACTAACCCACAGCTGATTAGCATAGCTGTGGAAACCTTAGTTTTTCGGTGTGCGGGTTTCTCGCCCGCATTATCGTTACTTATGCCTACATTTTCTTTTCTAAACAGTCCAGCATGACTCACATCACACCTTCGACCCAGTTTAGAATGCTCCCCTACCACTTGTATTACTACAAATCCATAGCTTCGGTAATATGCTTATGCCCGATTATTATCCATGCTCGTCCGCTCGACTAGTGAGCTGTTACGCACTCTTTAAATGAATGGCTGCTTCCAAGCCAACATCCTAGCTGTCTGGGCAGACAAACCTCGTTATTTCAACTTAGCATATATTTGGGGACCTTAGCTGATGGTCTGGGTTCTTTCCCTCTCGGACATGGACCTTAGCACCCATGCCCTCACTGCTGGTAAACATTATATAGCATTCGGAGTTTGTCAGGAATTGGTAGGCGATGAAGCCCCCGCATCCAATCAGTAGCTCTACCTCTATATAACTTATACCCAGCGCTGCACCTAAATGCATTTCGGGGAGTACGAGCTATTTCCGAGTTTGATTGGCCTTTCACCCCTACCCACAGGTCATCCGAAGACTTTTCAACGTCAACCGGTTCGGTCCTCCACTATGTGTTACCACAGCTTCAACCTGCCCATGGGTAGATCACACGGTTTCGCGTCTACCATTACTGACTAAAGCGCCCTATTCAGACTCGCTTTCGCTACGGATCCATACCATAAGTACTTATCCTTGCCAGCAACGGTAACTCGTAGGCTCATTATGCAAAAGGCACGCCGTCACCCCACGAAAGGGCTCCGACCGCTTGTAAGCGTATGGTTTCAGGATCTATTTCACTCCGTTATTCACGGTTCTTTTCACCTTTCCCTCACGGTACTGGTTCACTATCGGTCTCTCAGGAGTATTTAGCCTTAGCGGATGGTCCCGCCAAATTCACACAGGGTTTCACGTGCCCCGCGCTACTCAGGATACCACTATCTATATCTTCTCTTACCCATACAGGACTATCACCCTCTTTGGTTTACCTTTCCAGGTAATTCCGGTTCAATCCGCATAGAATGTCGTGGTCCTACAACCCCAAAATTGCCGTAACAACTCTGGTTTGGGCTAATCCGCGTTCGCTCGCCACTACTTACGGAATCACTTTTGTTTTCTTCTCCTCCGCCTACTTAGATGTTTCAGTTCAGCGGGTTTGCCCCCTATCGGGTAATGCATCTTCAATGCATTGGGTTGCCCCATTCGGATATCTACGGATCAATTCGTGTGTGCCAATCCCCGTAGCTTTTCGCAGCTTATCACGTCCTTCTTCGCCTCTGAGAGCCTAGGCATCCCCCATACGCCCTTATTTTGCTTATGTGCCGCCTATTTTTATAAATAAAAATAGGACTTTCTTTATAAATACGTAATAAATCACGCATCTACTGTACTTTCTACTTTTTAAATATTTTTATCTCAATATGTCAATGAACTTTTTTCGCCGAGGCGAACTGTGGAGAATATCGGAGTCGAACCGATGACCTCCTGCGTGCAAGGCAGGCGCTCTAGCCAGCTGAGCTAATCCCCCGTTTTTTAGTGTTCAGTTAACAGTTATCAGTTAACAGTACTTCAAACGGTTACTCAACCTCTAAAATTTCCTTATAAGTAAAACATTGTAGTCCCGCCCAGACTCGAACTGGGGACCCCTACATTATCAGTGTAGTACTCTAACCAGCTGAGCTACGAGACTCTGTTTTTACTTATTTGTATTATTTGAATTAACAGCGAGAGTAATATTTATCGTATCGTAAAGATAGCTTCTCGTTTCTTCTCTAGAAAGGAGGTGTTCCAGCCGCACCTTCCGGTACGGCTACCTTGTTACGACTTAGCCCTAGTTACTAGTTTTACCCTAGGCAGCTCCTTGCGGTCACCGACTTCAGGCACCCCCAGCTTCCATGGCTTGACGGGCGGTGTGTACAAGGCCCGGGAACGTATTCACCGGATCATGGCTGATATCCGATTACTAGCGATTCCAGCTTCACGGAGTCGAGTTGCAGACTCCGATCCGAACTGAGATAGGTTTTGTAGATTCGCTCCTGCTCGCGCAGTGGCTGCTCTCTGTACCTACCATTGTAGCACGTGTGTGGCCCAGGACGTAAGGGCCGTGATGATTTGACGTCATCCCCACCTTCCTCACAGTTTACACTGGCAGTCTCGTTAGAGTTCCCGACATGACTCGCTGGCAACTAACGACAGGGGTTGCGCTCGTTATAGGACTTAACCTGACACCTCACGGCACGAGCTGACGACAACCATGCAGCACCTTGTAAATTGTCCGAAGAAAAAACTGTTTCCAGTCCTGTCAATCTACATTTAAGCCCTGGTAAGGTTCCTCGCGTATCATCGAATTAAACCACATGCTCCACCGCTTGTGCGGGCCCCCGTCAATTCCTTTGAGTTTCACACTTGCGTGCGTACTCCCCAGGTGGGATACTTATCACTTTCGCTTAGCCACTCAGATAAATCCGAACAGCTAGTATCCATCGTTTACGGCGTGGACTACCAGGGTATCTAATCCTGTTCGCTCCCCACGCTTTCGTCCATCAGCGTCAATCGTTTGTTAGTAACCTGCCTTCGCAATTGGTATTCCATGTAATATCTAAGCATTTCACCGCTACACTACATATTCTAGTTACTTCACAAAAATTCAAGCCTTACAGTATCAATGGCAGTTTCCTAGTTGAGCTAGGAGATTTCACCACTGACTTATAAGGCCGCCTACGGACCCTTTAAACCCAATGATTCCGGATAACGCTTGGACCCTCCGTATTACCGCGGCTGCTGGCACGGAGTTAGCCGGTCCTTATTCTTACAGTACCGTCAAGACGCTACACGTAGCGTTGTTTCTTCCTGTATAAAAGCAGTTTACACACCATAGATGCTTCTTCCTGCACGCGGCATGGCTGGTTCAGGCTTGCGCCCATTGACCAATATTCCTCACTGCTGCCTCCCGTAGGAGTCTGGTCCGTGTCTCAGTACCAGTGTGGGGGATCTCCCTCTCAGGACCCCTACCCATCATTGTCTTGGTAAGCCGTTACCTTACCAACTAACTAATGGGACGCATGCTCATCTTATACCGTTGGAACTTTAATTATCAAATGATGCCATTCAATAATACTATGGGGCATTAATCCAAATTTCTCTGGGCTATTCCCCTGTATAAGGTAGATTGCATACGCGTTACGCACCCGTGCGCCGGTCTCAAGTTCCGAAGAACTCTACCCCTCGACTTGCATGTGTTAGGCCTGCCGCTAGCGTTCATCCTGAGCCAGGATCAAACTCTTCATCGTATATTGTTTGTTAGATAAATCTAACTTATGTTTCGATTCAAGTCGCTAGTCTTTTCAATAATATTGGAAAAATCTTACTCTCTCTTAATTTTCAAAATTACATCGCTGTAATTTTGTGCTGTCAATTCAATATGTCTATGAACGTGTCATTCTTTTTTTTTGTTCGCCACTGTTTCAGTTAGCGGGTGCAAAAGTACAACTCTTTTTTTATCTGGCAAGCTTTTTTGAAAAAATATTTTGTTTATTTTTTCACGACCACTTTACCACTATTTTTAAGAACTTGTACGCTCCGATTCTTGCGTTTCGGGTCGGCAAAGATACTACCTTTACTTTTTATTATCCAAATCTTTTTTTAACTTTTTTTAAAGTTTTTTTTGATTTGTTTAATCTTTCAGTTTGTGTGTGAACTTCTGCTCTAATGCGGGTGCAAAAGTAGGAATCTTTTTTATTCTCACAAGCCTTTTTAATTCTTTTTTTATTCTTTTTTTTGACGCTTTTCTTAACACGCTGATAACAAGGATTTAATATAGAAAGTTTTTTTAAAGTTTAACCACTAAGGACACAAGGAAAGTACTAAGCACACAAAAGGGGATTGTTTGAATGGTGAATAACGATTAACGAATATTGAATAGTGAAGTTTTTAAATACTGTGGCTACATCCCCCTAACCCCTTCGAAGAGGGAATTTCTTCTACAGAAGTATTGGTTTATTTTGAATGGAGAAGATTAATACTATATATAGAATGGTTTCAGGTTTCAGGTTGTGAGCTTAACTGCGTTAAGCTACAGCCTGCTGCGCAGGAGATT
>NZ_WIBJ01000007.1 GCF_009495755.1 Flavobacterium sp. LMO8
AAACATGGTCATCTTCGCAAAATCGCATACAGATAGCAGAGGAAGTGATAAGTACAACATGAATTTATCAGACAGAAGAGCAAAATCGACTGTTCAATACATAATCAGCAAAGGAATAGCAAAAGATAGAATTTCAGGACAAGGCTTTGGTGAAACTGAACCTAAAGTAGCTTGTGATAAATGCACTGAAGAACAATACGCACAAAACAGAAGAAGTGAATTCTTAATTGTGAAGAAATAAAGAAAATAAGATAATAAAATGAAAGCCCCTTTTCTAAAGATTAATTTAAGCATTATTGCAATCTTATTTGCAATTAATTCTTATTCTCAAGTTGTACTGAATGAATTAATGGTTAGACCACCTGGTACGGTGGCAACACCTCCAAATGGATTAATATATAATTCCAGCCAAGAATATATTGAGTTGTATAATAGTGGATGTTCACAAGTAAATATTTCTGGTTATTTTATAGCGATGAAACAATCTCTATCTGGAACTAACACTGGTGGAACATACAAAATTCCTAATGTACCAGCTGCAATATTAGATCCAGGAGAACATGTAGTTATTGGTTCGGCAAATCCAGGAGGTGCTGTTGCGGGAAACATTGATATTCCTATGGCTGCAGCTGATTACTGTTTTTATAACGGAAATTATGTATTAGCTAATATTGATGGATGGTGTGCATTATATAATGCTGCAGGGGTAGCAATAGACTGTGTATATTGGTCAAGCAGTGCCTCAAATTTAACTTCAAATACTTCAGATTTCAACCCTGGTGCTTTGTGTTTACCAACTGGTAGTCCTGCTGTAACACTACAAACTCCATTTCAACTTAATAGTTCAAACCCTTCAATTGTAAGATATGGTGGTGCAAACCCAAGTGCTGGAAATCCATTGAGTAGACAACAAGATGGATTAAATACATGGGTACAAAATATAGCAAGTTCAATTGCTGCAAATAATTGTAATGGAGGTACCTGTGTTTCTGCTTCTTCTGCACCAGCTGCTCCAACTGTTACAACGCCAGTTAATTATTGTATAGGCGCAACAGCTGTTCCTTTATCTGCTACAGCAAGTGCTGGCGGTACATTAAATTGGTATGGAACAAATGCAACTGGTGGAACAGCTTCTTCAACTGCTCCTACACCAACTACTGCAACAGCAGGTTCAACAACGTATTATGTTAGTCAAACGGTGGGGGGCTGCGAAAGTCCAAGAGCTCCAATTGTGGTAACAATTACATCAGGTGGAACCTTAGGTTTATATTGTGATACTGCAAATTCAACGCCAACTTCATTAGCTTTTGATTTTAGTAACGTAGGTCAAACTAATTTTTCATATAGTTACACCATAAATGGAGGAACACCCATAACAGGAACACATATTTCTCCATCAAACTTTACTATACCTGGACTGAGTGCAGGTGATACAGTTGTTTTTACCCTTACAGCAAATGGTGTTTCTTGTGTATTACCTGAAACAGCAACTTGTTCAACAGTACCATTAGATTGTGGTTCATGTTCAACACCTACTTGTCCGATAATAGGTGTTACAAACTATGGGGTAAGAAATTTTCCTGCTGGTTCTTGTTCTAATTGGTCTCCAGCATTAACAAATACTGTCGTTAAAAATTACTATTTAGTGCAAGCTGATGCAAATGGTTTTGTGGGATTAATACAACAAGCAAATGGAAGTCCTGCATTATGTATTAATCGTACTGCTATTTTAAGACCGTTATCAACTTCTTGTAATGTTGCCTCGAATGTAAATCCATCTGTTGTAAATGCAAATGGGGTTGCATCAGGTTTTAATCCAGAATGGTATGGTCTAACACCAAATGCACAATATATTATTGAAGTAACAATAACTTTAGGTGCTGGTTGTACTTTAGATTCTTTATGCTCAAATTATTATGGATGTACTAGCCCAAGTGCTCCTACAGCAAGTGCTACTGCTCAACCAACTTGTACTACTCCAACAGGAACTATAGTAATTTCTTCTCCCACGGGTGCAGGAAATTTATATAGTATTGATGGAATTAATTTTCAAGCTAGTCCAACTTTTTCAGGTTTAGCACCAAATACATATTCAGTAATTGTCAAAAAAACTCCGTCTGGTTGTACTTCATCGGCAACGAATATTACTATTAATGCCGTTCCAACAATTACTGCCCCAACTGCAAGTGCAACAGCTCAACCAACTTGTACGGTAAGCACTGGTACTATAGTAGTTTCTTCTCCTATTGGAGCTAATTTTCAGTATAGTATAAATGGAACAACGTTCCAATCAAGTCCTACTTTTTCAGGATTAATACCAAATAACTATAATGTAATTGTAAAAAATTTAACTACAGGTTGTATTTCTATAGCAACAATAGTTACTATTAATCCACAACCTACCACTCCTGCTGTTCCTACTATTACAACTGTTGCGCCTACTTGTACTGCTAATGGAAGTGCAAGCATCTCAAATTATGCTGCGGGAACTACTTATGTGTTTTCTCCTGCTGGACCTACTGTGGCTGTTGGTGGTGCTATCTCTGGAATGACTATTGGAACTAATTATACTGTAATAGCTAACTTAGGGGGTTGTAGTTCTGTAGCTTCTGCTGGATTTACCATTGGTGCACAATTAGCCACTCCTGCTGTTCCTACCATTACAACTGTTACTCCAACTTGTGCTGCTAAT
>NZ_WIBJ01000008.1 GCF_009495755.1 Flavobacterium sp. LMO8
TTTTTTTAAAGTTTAACCACTAAGGACACAAGGAAAGTACTAAGCACACAAAAGGGGATTGTTTGAATGGTGAATAACGATTAACGAATATTGAATAGTGAAGTTTTTAAATACTGTGGCTACATCCCCCTAACCCCTTCGAAGAGGGAATTTCTTCTACAGAAGTATTGGTTTATTTTGAATGGAGAAGATTAATACTATATATAGAATGGTTTCAGGTTTCAGGTTGTGAGCTTAACTGCGTTAAGCTACAGCCTGCTGCGCAGGAGATTTAGCTTCGCTGAACTGACGTTTCTATTCTGCGGAATGACAATTGCTCGCGGCGCGAGGAAGGATTGCTCGCTTTGCGAGCTAATGAGATAGTTATCTGGAATGCAAAACGTCTTGTATAGCCCCGATGGGAACGGCATCCCACGCCTTAGCGTGAATATAGTGGACAGCGGGACCAGGAGTTTTATGGAATGCGGAACGCGTGCTTATAAAAAATTACTTGTTAGCCTCTGCAGTGGATTTGGTTTTGATTTTGTTGATCCAGTGGTTGTTCAACTTATCGAAGTCGATAGGTTTTGCTGGTTCTTGCTTGGTTAATTGCTTTTGATTGAAGGCCGCATTTAAGATTCCTTCAATTTGGTAATCTTCTTTTACGTCGTAAGGTTTGTATTGGGTTTTTAAATTGATGTCGAATAAATAAGCGGTGGAGTTTGCCCAAAAGGCTTTCCAACTGCTTTTGTATTCTTTAATTAAATCGAAAGTGGTACTTCCGGTTTGGCGGTAAATTAGTTTGACTAGGATTTGACCGTCTTTACGAGATAGCTTTTTTAAACGTGGTTCGAATTCTTCCTCTAAATACTTTTCTACGATTTTAAAGTATTTCTTTTTTTCGCGATTGGTTTTTAGTTTTGCCATCGTAGCGTTTAGCTGCGTTAATTTATCTGCCGTAATTTTTGCATACGGATACACTTTAAAGATTCTTCTCTTTAATATTAACTTGGCTTTTTTATCTTCATCCATAGAATAGACATTGTCTGGAGTGAAAATAATTTCCTTTAATTCGATAGAATATATAATAGACGAATCCTGTTGCGTCATTTTTAACGTATCGGTTTCGGTTTGAGCAAAAGATAAAGTAGTTATGAATAGCACGAAACTAATTAAAATTAACTTATACATGGTGTTTGTTTTTATACTTTTTAACTCATAGCAAAAAGCAAACCAAATTTATTGAAATTATATGAAACTCTAATTACTTATTTATATTTTAGCAAAAAATTATAGTTACTATGAGTACAAAATCGATATTAAAGAAGTCGTCGATGACTTTTTTGGAAAATTATTTGAATAATGCTTCTCCAACAGGATACGAATCGGAAGGGCAAAAACTTTGGATGGACTATTTAAAACCATATGTTGATACCTTTATTACCGATACCTACGGAAGTGCTGTGGGCGTTATTAATCCGGATGCGCCTTATAAAGTAGTTATTGAAGGTCATGCGGATGAAATTTCGTGGTATGTGAATTACATTACCGATGACGGATTAATCTACGTAATTAGAAACGGAGGTTCGGATCATCAGATTGCGCCATCGAAGCGTGTGAACATTCATACTAAGAAAGGTATTGTTCGTGGTGTTTTTGGTTGGCCAGCGATTCACACACGTGGAAGAAACGGAAAAGCAGAAGAAACCGCAAAAATTGAAAACATCTTTATCGATTGTGGTTGCTCTACGAAAGCTGAAGTAGAAGCTTTAGGCGTTCATGTAGGCTGTGTAATTACCTACCCTGATACTTTTGAGATTTTAAACAACGATAAATTTGTGTGTAGAGCCATTGATAACCGCATGGGTGGTTTTATGATTGCCGAAGTAGCGCGTTTATTAAAGGAGAACAAAAAGAAATTGCCTTTTGGATTGTACATCGTAAACTCGGTGCAGGAGGAAATTGGTTTGCGTGGTGCCGAAATGATTACCCAAAGCATTAAACCCAACGTTGCCATCGTAACCGATGTTTGCCACGACACGACTACGCCTATGATTGATAAAAAAATTGAAGGCGATTTAAAAATGGGACGCGGACCGGTTATTGCTTACGCTCCTGCGACACAAAACGTTTTACGTGAAATGATTGTTGACACAGCTGTAGCAAACAAAATACCTTTTCAACGCCATGCAACTTCTCGCGTTACCGGAACCGACACCGATGCTTTTGCGTACAGCAATGGCGGAGTTGCCTCGGCTTTGATTTCGTTACCGTTGCGTTACATGCATACCACCGTAGAAATGGTACACCGCGACGACGTAGAAAATGTAATTAAATTGATTTACGAAACACTATTGAAAATTGAGAATAACGAAACGTTTTCTTACTTTAAATAATTTATCATTATGCATAAACTAACCTTTTCTGTTTTAGTTTCATTGTTTTTATTTGTTCAGGTTTTTGCTAGCGATACCATAACAAGAGCATTCAAAAGTAAAAACGAAACAGAAAAGGTTTCTTATTTTAGAAATCTTAATTATGAAGCTAAAAGAGAACACCTGGCTTTTTTTAAAAGTTCGTTTGAAAATCTGATTGAAGAAAACACAAAGGCAAAAGAAAGAAACAAAGGTTTTTTATTTTGTTTAGCTTTAATAGAACAATTAAAAAAAAACAACATTGGTGCTATTTTAAATTTTAAAGCCTTACTTGAAGATGAAAAATACAATTTAACCAAAAGAGAACGCATTGATATTTATGTAGCCATGCAAGAATCGTATTTAAAGTTGAATTTGTATTCAAAAGTTTTTGATTGCAACAATCAAATCAATAGTCTTATAAAACATGGCGAAGATTATCCTTTATGGAGCTACAATATTCAAAGTAGATTGTATTTACAATTGCAACAATACTACAAAGCCATTCCACAATTAAAAAAAGAAATTTCCTTTTTACTCCAAAACAAAAAACGCGACTCTTTAATTATTCCATCTGCTTATAACGATTTAGGTTATTATTATTCGTTAGTAGATAAAAATGACTCTGCAATTTATTTTTTTAATCGATCGTTACAATTAACGAAGAAAAACAAAAAACACATTGATCCTGTGAGTTATACCAACCTATTAATTAATACGCAAGAAAATATTGCAAACGCCTATTTGCATCAAAAAGAATTTGACAAAGCCATCAATAAAATTATTGCTATTGATAATTTAAACCCTATAGATTTCAAAAATTCAACCTATTTAAGCAGACAAATTATGCTTGCCAATGCTTATTTAGGTAAAAACGATTATAAAAAAACAACTGAATTAATCTCTAAAATTGATTCGTATTGTTGCATGAACAATATATCATTAAAACTACTTTTTTTAAATTTAAAACATGCCTTTTACAAAAAAACAGGTAATTCTGATTTAGCTTATGACAATCTTTACCTTATCAAAAAAACAAACGATTCCATTTCTAATGTTCAGCAACAAAAACTTTTAAAAAGCACCGAACTTAACTATGTAATTGAACAAAGTGAAAGAGAAGTTCTTGAAAAGAATAAAATTATTAAGGAAAAAGAAAATACCCTTTTTACCACAATTATTGGCGCATTATCAATTTTATTAATCCTAAGTTTTCTTTTTGTTCGCATCAACAGAAAGAAGCGTTTTAAAATTGAAAAAATGAATTTGTCTATTGCACAAAAGAATACCCAAATTGAAGCCTCTTTAAAAGAGAAAGAAATTCTACTGAAAGAAATCCATCATCGAGTTAAAAACAACTTGCAAATTATTTCGGGAATTTTAGACATTCAAAACTTTAATATTAAAGATCCCGAAATTAAAACCATTATAAACGAAGGGCAAAACCGAATACAGTCAATTGCATTGTTACACAAAACCATGTATCAAAACAAAAACTTCAATGCGGTAAATTTTGATAAATACCTTGCCGAATTAATCTCGCACAGCAAGCAAGCCAACTACTCCTTAAAAAAACAAATTGAAATTGATTTCACAACCGACGATATTCAACTTGAAATTGACACCGCTGTTCCGCTTGGATTAATTCTAAACGAACTAATCAACAACGCCTACAAACATGCGTTCAGAGAAAAACAATCGGGTAATATTACCATTTCATTAAAAGAAATAGAAAATAAAAGTTACCAACTTATATTTAATGACAACGGAAATGGTTTTGCTTCCGAATTTGATGTTACCAAAGTGAATTCAGTAGGCTACGAATTAATAAATGGTCTTACGAAACAATTAAAAGGAAAACTAACCACACATAATGAAAAAGGTGCCGTAATCGTAATTAATTTCAACACCAATTAAAATGGAAACACCAATACAAATTCTTATAGTAGAAGACGAATTTATAACCCAAAGAACCATTGCCAATCAGCTAAAAGAAATAGGTTATGAAATTGCCGGACTTGCCATGAGCAGTGAAGAAGCCATTGAAGTTTTAAATTCTAAAAAAGTAAACTTTGCCATTTTAGACATTAATATTCAAGGCGAAAACGACGGAATTTGGCTTGCCAATTTTATTAAAGAAAAACACAACATTCCTTTTATTTACCTAACCGCTTATGCAGATGATGACACGATAAAACGTGCAATCTCCACTGAACCTTTTAGCTACTTGGTAAAACCGTTTCAAAAACACGATTTATTAACCGCAATCGAAATTAGTATTTTAAATTTCAACAGGTTACATCCTAAAAAAGAAGCTTCCATTTTATTAAAACACAACGAAATCTTTAAAAAAATTAGCATTGCCAATATCATTTACATTGAAAGCGACAAAAACTATCTAAAACTGTTTTGTGAAGACGAAGTATACCGCTATCGTTCAACCATTAGCGATTTTATGAAATTGTTGCCCAATTATTTTTACCAAACGCACAAAGGCTTCATTGTGAATTCCAATTTCATTACCGGTTTCAACCATTCGTTTGTAGAAATCAACGAAATTCAAATCCCAATATCCAAAACATATAAAGACAAAATATTGCAACTATTAGAGAATTAAAATAATTTATCCCTAAAAACATGCTTTCTTCCCTATAATTTTATAAATATAACATTTTGCCCAACTTTTGTGTTACACAAACAACATTAACACAAAATGAGAAAAATAGTATTTTTGCTTTTATTCCCCTTTATGCTGCAGGCGCAAGTGGGAATTAACACTACTACTCCAGATGCTAGCTCAATGCTTGACATTACTGCAACCAACAAAGGTCTTTTAGTACCAAGAATATCCATTCCTAACCTCAACGCTGCTGCTCCAGTTACTGCTCCTGCAACAAGTTTATTTGTTTACAACACAAACGCTACAACTGGCGTAGGATTTCATTACTGGGACGGAACAAAATGGACTCCTTTTACTAGTGGAATAAGCCATTGGACAAAAGTTGGAAATGATATCTACAACAACAACTCTGAAAATGTAGGTGTAGGAACCATGACTCCAACCACTAAATTTCATATAGAAAATATTGGAACTGCTGGTGTTTTACTCAATCAAACATTTGAGAGCAACACCATAGCGCCACTTACAACCGCCGGTAATTCAAACTGGACAACACAAACTACGCAAGTACAAGCTGGCACCTATGCTGCAAAATCGGGAGCCATTGGTGATAATCAGAGCACACGTATTGAGCATTCGTTAACCGTTCCTGCAGGAGGTGCAACTTTATCTTTTTATTACCGAGTTAGTAGTGAAAGTGGTTATGATTATTTCCGTTTTTATATCGATGGTGTGCAACAAAACCAATGGTCAGGAAATGTAGGTTGGACTCAATTAACCATTCCTTTAGCCGCAGGAGCACGAACATTGCGATGGCAATACAGCAAAGACGGCTCTAGTATTAGTGGCGACGATGCCGCATATTTAGACAATATTATTATTAGCACCGCAGCTCCGGCAGCATTACGAATTGTAGATGGAAACCAAGCCGTTGGTAAAGTATTAACATCAGACGCAAACGGAAATGCCTCATGGCAACAAATAACCAACAGCAGCATTGGCGACATACCGTTAATGGCATCTATTAATGGTCTTGAAATTCCAATATGTAATGATGTAACTGTTGGGTCTACAGGAAGTTTTTCTGTTACCGTAAAAGGAGTTCCTACTACAGTTAATTGGGAAGTTCTTGCAAGACAACAAAAAAGTGGTTCGCAATTAGTAAGTGGTAATCAACTTGCCCGAGCTGAAGTTCTTGCTGAAAGATTACAAGTACGTTATGATTTTAGTCCACAACTTCCTTTTAATCCTAATGGATTTATTTTTAGTGCGAACAATAATAGTGGACATCCTGATGTATTTGCCTTGAACTATGCAAACAAATCGCAATCTTCTGTAACCATTAATATTGCCCGATTAGATCGATTTGCAGATCAATCAGGAGCGCAATGTTGGCAGGGTCAATTTTACTTTGATGCTTTTATTACTAATTAAAAAAATCTGTTTACTTAAATTAATAAAAAAATTGAATTTTATTTTAAAATAATGTAAATAACTACCATAGACATATTATTAATTTCATTAGTCTATACAACAATTTTTTTTTAAAATATCACTAGTCCTAAAAAATGTTACTCATTTTTTGGGACTAGTGATAAAAATTATTTATTAATACTTGGCACCATCAACATTTCATTTGTATCTGCTTGGTAATCTACACCATCAAATCCAAAACCAAATAAATTTAAGAAATCTTGTTTATATCCAGCTAAATCACCTAATTCTACAAGAGTTTCTGTAGTAGATTCAACCCAAAGTTTTGCAATTTTTTCTTGAACATCAGTTCTCATTTCCCAATCATCAATTCGGATTCTTCCTTTTTCGTCTGTTGGAACTGCATTATCTGTATACAATCTTTCAGCAAATAAACGTTGGATTTGCTCAATACAACCTTCATGAATTCCTTCGGCTTTCATAATTTTGTATAACAATGAAATATATAATGGAATTACTGGGATTGCCGAACTAGCTTGAGTAACTAACGCTTTATTTACAGAAACATAACCTTTTCCGTTAATGTCTTTTAACTTCTCTGTAATTTCGAAAGCTGTAGCTTCTAAATGATCTTTTGCTCTTCCGATTGTTCCTTTTCTGTAAACCGCTTCGGTAACTTCTGGCCCAATATAAGAATAGGCAATTGTAGTTGCTCCTTCTGCTAATACTCCCGCATTTTTCATTTCATCTATCCACATTGCCCAATCTTCTCCACCCATAACCACAACAGTTTTATCAATATCTTCTTGATTAGCTGGTTCAATCGAAACTTGAGTTACATTTCCAGTATGAAAATCTACTGTTTTATTGGTAAAAGTATTTCCTATTGGTTTTAAAGTAGATCGGTGTAAAACACCAGTAACTGGATGTTGACGAACAGGAGATGCCAAACTGTAAATAATTAAATCTACCTGACCTAGATCAGCTTTAATCATATCAATTGTTTGTTGCTTTACTTCATTAGAAAACGCATCGCCATTTATACTTTTTGCATATAATCCTGCTTTTTGAGCTTCAACTTCAAAAGCTGCTGAATTGTACCAACCTGGAGAAGCTGTTTTACCTTCTGAAGGTTCTTTTTCAAAAAACACACCAATAGTAGCTGCATCAGAACCAAAAGCACTTGTAATTCTTGAAGCTAAACCAAATCCAGTAGAAGCACCAATAACTAATACTCTTTTAGGTCCGTTTATTTTTCCTTTAGATTTTACATATTCGATTTGATTTTTTACATTTTGTTCGCAACCTTTTGGATGAGCAGTCAAACAAATAAATCCTCGCATTCTTGGTTCTATAATCATGATGTTCTATTTTTATAATTGGTTTGTTGTCGTTTAAAATTAGAAGCAAAAGTACTTTAAAAAATTAATTCAGCAAAGCTTTTGCATGTTGTAAAGCTGAATCGGTGATATCTTTTCCTGATAACATTTCGGCTATTTGTTGGATTCTTTCTTCCTGGCTCAACAGATTTAATTCTGAAATTGTAGTTTCGCCAACATTCCGTTTCGAAACTTTATAATGCGAATTTCCTTTAGCAGCAATTTGAGGTAAATGAGTAATGGCGAACACTTGCATTGTGGTACTCATTTCTTTCATGATTTCACCCATCTTAATAGCAATTTCTCCTGAAACTCCTGTATCAATTTCGTCAAAAATGATAGTTGGAAGTTTAGAATAATTAGCTAATATAGCTTTTATTGCTAAAATGATGCGCGACATTTCTCCGCCTGAAGCTACTTTCTTTAATAATCCGAAACTAGTTCCTTTGTTTGCTGAAAATAACAAAACCACTTCGTCTTTTCCTTTTGGATAATAAGAATTGGTATGATTAATTTCAATTTGAAAATTAGCTTCAACCATTCCTAGTTGAGATAAAATTGCTTTGATTTTTTCAATTAAAATTGGAGCCGTTTTTTTTCTGTTTTCGAAAATTGATTTCGCTATTTCGTCAACTTTAGTTTGTTTTGAATTTAATTCGGATTGTAATTTATTGATGGCTCCATCTAAATCATCAACACGAACAACCTTTGCATCTAATTCGTTTTGGATTATTAGTAATTCTGCAATGGTTTGTACTTGGTGTTTTTTCTGTAAATTATAAATGGTTTGCAGTTTGGTGTTTACCAATTCTAATCGCTCAGGATCAGCTAAAATCTTTTCATTGTTTTGCTCACATTCCGAAATAATATCTTCAATCTCAAGTAAACTGCTTGTCAAACGTTCTAATAATTGTGCATTTTTATTTGAAAAAGCAGCAATTTTTTGAAGTGAAATTTTAATTTCTTTAATATTGACTAACGCGCCAACTTGTTCTTCATTGGCAATAGCTAAAACTCGTTCGAAATTTTCTTTTATGAATTCAACATTACTTAGTTGCTCTAATTCTTGCTCTAACTCTTCTTGCTCGCCACCAACTAAATTGGCTGCTAAAAGTTCGTTCAATAAATACGAATTATACTCGTATTCTTTCACCAAAGCTTCTTTTTCCGAAACTAATTGTTTCAACTCTTTTTGAGTCGATTTGAAATAAGTTAATGCGTTCGTATATGAAGTTACTAATTCTCCGTTTTTAGCAACGGCATCTAAAATATCAATTTGGTAATTTTCTTCGGTAAGTTCGCGTGTTTGATGCTGGGAATGAATATCTAACAACATTGCACCTAACTCTTGTAACTCCTGAAGATTCAAGGGACTATCGTTTACAAAAGCACGCGATTTTCCAGAAGGTAAAATTTCTCTTCTAATAATGGTTTTATCTTCATAATCCATATCATTATCCTCAAAAAAAAACTGAAGATTATAATTAGAAATGGCAAATTGTGCTTCAATAATGCATTTTTGCTCTTTATCTTTTAGCGAAGTCAAATCAGCTCTATTCCCTAAAACCAACCCCAAAGCGCCTAAAAGTATCGATTTTCCTGCTCCAGTTTCTCCTGTAATAACAGAAAAATGGTTTGAAAAATCAGTTTCAAGGGACTCGATTAACGCATAATTTTTTATAGTAAGTGAAAGTAACATAAGTTATATATTCATTAGATAAATTGAACTATCTTATTTTATTCCACTTTTGAGAATTAAGAGGAGAAATTCTATTTAAAGTTTCTACTAATTTTACAACATCATTTTGTGAACCCCCTGAAAAAACAGCTACTATTTCATCGCCTTTAGCGTCAAAAAATGTTCTTGCTAATAAAGAATTTGGACGTGTTTTATGAATTTCAGCTAAAGTTTCGATAGATTTTGTAATATTTATTTTTCCTTCTTTAATTTCGCTATTCATTATATCTAAACCTAACCTATGATATTCGTAAATGCTTTTTCTAAAAGGTGCAAAAGTTGAAGATAAAATGTCTGAAATTAAAAAATTACGGTTATTGTTATTCGCTTCTGATTGTGACCAACCTTTAAAACCGCTACTTTGTGAAACATTAACAATATTTGCAGCAGTTTCTAAATACTTTGTTCCTCCATTTAGTGCAAAAGAATCCATATCCATCCCAATAATTAAATTTGCATAAAATGCTAAAACGGATACTAAATTAGAACTAAATGCATTGGGATCATAAACCATAGTTTCAAACTCTATAAATCGAAAAGAAAAATTCTTATCACTTATATTTAAAATAGGAGAAAATAAAGTGGAATTGTATATGGGTCTAGAAGATTGAATTTGTAATGTTGCGTCAAAAACATTAGAACCATATGAAGTTACATTAATAAAAAAATTACAATCAACTTTTTCTACATCAGAATATTCGCTATTTGTCCATTTAGTGGTATTTAAAAACTCTTTAACCTGGGTTTCTAGGTTTTTAAAAAGTTGTGGATTTCCATTTGCAACTTGCTGAAAATTAACCGTAACTGTTGCATTAAGTTCTTGCGAAAATACATTAACAAATGAATAAAGGAATATAAAAATTATCAATATTTTACGCATCATAAAACTGTATTACTTTATTAATAATATCTTGAGCAACTACTTCTTTTGACTTTAATTCTTTAGGTTCAATTATAAAATCTTTTGAAATAAAAGTTACTTTATTTGTTGGTTTACCAAATCCAGCACCTTCATCATTTAAAGAATTTAAAACTATCAAATCTAAGTTTTTTTTCTGGATTTTTTTCTTTGCATGCTCAATTTCATTTTCAGTTTCCAAAGCAAATCCTATTAAGAACTGATTTTTCTTTTGTTCACCAAAAGATGCTAAAATATCTTTTGTCTTTTCAAGCTCTATTGAGAACGCAGAATCATCCTTTTTTATTTTCTGGTCTGCTACATTTTTTGGACGATAATCTGCAACAGCAGCTGCGGCAATAGCTACATCAACGTTTTCGTAATATTTATGACAAGCGTCATACATATCTTGTGCAGAAGTCACCCGAATCAATTTAACAGAAGCGTTTTGCACACTCAAATGAGATGGTCCTGAAACCAAAATAACTTCTGCTCCTTTATTTGCAGCTTCATTAGCAATATCAAATCCCATTTTTCCTGAAGAATGATTTCCTATAAAACGAACTGGATCTATCGCTTCGTATGTAGGTCCTGCAGTAATTAATATTTTTTTGCCTTTTAGAGGTAATTTATCTAATAAGTCATTTTCTAAGAAAGTGATAATGTTTTCAGGTTCTGCCATTCTTCCTTCTCCTGATAAACCGCTGGCTAATTCTCCACTTTCGGCAGGAATTATGATATTCCCAAAAGTTTTTAATTTATGAAAACCATCTAAAGTAGAAGGATGCTTATACATATCCAAATCCATTGCAGGAGCAAAATAAACGGGACATTTAGCTGAAAGGTAGGTAGCAATTAATAAATTATCGCAATTTCCATTTGCCATTTTAGAAAGGGTATTGGCAGTAGCTGGAGCAATTAGCATTAAATCAGCCCATAAACCTAGTTCTACGTGATTATTCCATTCACCTGTTGCTTCTTCTTCATTGTAGAAAGTAGAATAAACAGGGTTTTTAGAAAGTGTAGCTAAAGTTAGTGGCGTAACAAAATGCAAAGAAGCAGGCGACATTACAACTTGTACTTGTGCGCCTGCTTTTATGAATAGTCTAACCAAGTTGGCTGTTTTATAAGCAGCTATACCACCAGATACGCCTAGCAAGATTTTTTTACCGCTTAAAACAGACATATTGAATTATTTAGCTTCTCTGTAATAGATTTTACCTTCTTCCCACTCTTGTACTGCTAAAGCATGTGGTTTAGGTAATTTTTCATAGAATTTTGAAACTTCAATTTGTTCTTTGTTTTCAAAAACTTCTTCTAAACTATCGTTATATGTTGCAAACTCTTCTAATTTTTCAATCAATTCTTTTTTAATTTCAGTATTGATTTGATTAGCGCGTTTAGCCATGATAGTAATCGCTTCATAAATGTTTCCAGTAGGCTCTTCTAATTTACTTTTATTATAAGTAATAGTGTTTACAGGAGCATTTGTTTTTTTTAAATCCATGATTTAATTTTATTTAGAAAATTGTTTTAATTCTTGTTCAATAGATGCTAATAATTTATCAGCTTCTTCTTTATATTTTGTTGTTGGCTTAAATTTAATTAAATTATTATAAGCTATTTTAGCAGAAGCATAACGATCTGCTCTTTTTGCAACAATGCTGTTTTTTGCAAAATTATAGGCAGTATCAAACTTTAAAAACATTGCCTCTTCTTTGTAAGGAGTTCCAGGGTAATCTGAAATAAAATTGTCTAATGCTTTAAGAGCTGCATTATATTCTAAGCGATATTCAGCAATGGTGTGATATTGTTTAGCAATTTCAAAAGCTTTTTTTTCTTGTTTTTCTCTTAATTCTTTAACACAAATATTTGCTTTTGGCAAAAATTCTGAATTAGGATAATTATCGATAAACTTTTGCATTTTATCTAACGCTTTATTTGTATCTGTTTGATCTAAACTATATTCGGGAGATAATTTGTAAAAACATTCAGCTGAATAAAATGCTGCTTCTTCACGTTTTTCACTTTTTGGATAACTTGAAACAAAATTTTCCAATTGATAACCTGCTAAATAATATTCTTCAGACTTATACAATGACATTGAATAAAAATAAAACAATCGTTCAGCATTTGGTTTTCCTTTATAAGCCGGAGCTATTTGTTCATATAACCTAATTGCCTTTGCATATTTATTGACTTCGTATTTTTTATTTGCAACTTCTGCTTTAAACGCAACATCATCGGATTTTAATGCCTTTTGATATTCACCGCAAGATATCAATATTGTTGCAATTAAAAGAAAACTAATTATTTTATTCATTTATCTAAATTTAATCTTTTTTAAAATTCAATACACTAGAAGTCTAAAAAATCAACTGCAAATTTAGACATTATTTGTTTACTACAAAAATCTTTTTTTAACTTAATTTTCTAGTAAAATTCTGCAAACGATTAGCTAAATCTTCATTCACACTTACAAGAGGTAATCTAACTGTATTTTCAGACAAACCTAATGTTTTAAAAACTTCTTTAATTCCAGCAGGATTTCCTTGTTCGAAAATCATATCAATGCTATCAGCTAACAAGTAGTGCAACTTATATGCTTCATCTACATTTCTTTGCAATCCTAAACGCACCATTTCAGAGAATTCCTTTGGAAAACCTTCACCTATTACCGAAATCACTCCTGCTCCACCTGCTAAAACCATAGGTAAAGTAATCATATCATCTCCAGAAATGACTAAAAATCCTTCTGGTTTTGTTTGAATTAATTTCATTGCTTGTACAATATCTCCTGCTGCTTCTTTTATAGCTATCACATTTTTAAAATCTGTAGCAATTCTGATAACTGTAGCCGGCAACATATTACTTGCTGTTCTTCCCGGAACATTATATAAAATTACAGGAATTGGAGATGCTTCCGCAACTGCTTTAAAATGTTGGTAAATTCCTTCTTGCGTCGGTTTGTTATAATAAGGCGAAACCGATAAAATAGCTGAGAAATGAGAAAAATCTCTTGTTTTTAATTCTTCAACTACTTTGTGAGTATTATTTCCTCCAACACCTAAAACTAATGGCAATCTTCCTGCATTTGCTTTAATTATTGTATCGATAACCAATTCTTTTTCGTCTTGTGATAAAGTTGCCGATTCTGCAGTAGTTCCCAATACCACCAAGTAATCTACTCCACCATCAATTACATAATCTACAATTCTTTCTAAAGCTTTAACATCAACCGAAAAATCTTTTTTAAATGGCGTAACTAAAGCAACACCCGTACCAATAAATGATTGCATTATTATATTTTATTTAAAATTTTTAAATATTTAAAAAGTTCCAAAACAAATTCATTAAAATTTTCAACTAATGATTTTATTATAACGTGATTAACCCTCTTGTCAACTGTATCAAATCCTACTTTAAACTTAGCTTTTGATTTTGTTGATAAAAGCAATAAAGCACTTTTATTAACATCATAATAATTCACCAGCAAATCAAAAGGTGTTTCTATGAATTCATTAACTTCCTTTTTATTTATTTCTCCTGAAAGTGAAATATTTTTTAACGACAAAAAGGGCTCGTTTATTACTTCCTTCTTCTTGATTTTATCTTTATAAACCAAAACTGAAATTTTACCGGCCTCAATACCTTGTGAAATAATACTTTCGATCAACTGATTTGTTCCCGTAAAATAGCTTTCATCAACTAAAATTCCAACTGTTACTACTTTATCGTTAGAACTCAACAAATTTTTAGTTGCTAATCGTTTAGTAACATTTTTTTTAAGAAAAAAGTTCTTTATAATATTATAAAACATAGTATTTTTACCTATTCGACAAAATTAAAATTTTACCACCTTTGTTATGTTTGTAAATGTAAAAAAGAATACAATATCTTTTCGATTTTTTGTTATATTATTAACATTTAATCTCTTTATATCCTGTAAATCAACTTCTTTCTATCAAACCACCAAAATTGAAGGAAAAAAAATAGGAATTACGAATGAAAAAGGTGAAAACCAAGCAATTACTAATTATGTAAAACCTTACAGTGATAATATCAACAAAGATTTGAATAACGTTTTAGCTTATTGTCCTGAAACACAAGACAAAAGCAAAGGAACTTGGCAATCGAATATCGGAAATTTATTAGCCGAAATTACATTCGAACTTGGTAATCCGGTTTTTCAAAAAAGAGAAGATAAAAAGATTGATGTTTGTTTACTTAATCATGGCGGCATAAGGGCGCTTATTCCTAAAGGAGATGTTACAACGAGAACCGCTTTTGAAGTAATGCCTTTTGAAAATAGTTTAATCGTTGTTGGACTTACCGGAAAAGAAATCAAAACATTAGCCAAATACATTATTAAAGAAAAGAAACCGCATCCTTTATACGGAATGAAAATTTACATCAATAAATCAACCTTTACAGTTAATAAGATTGAAATCAACAATCAACCATTGGATGAAAATCGAATTTATTATGTAGGAACTTCCGATTATTTAGCGAATGGCGGAGACAATATGACGTTTTTTAAAGAAAGTAAAATCAAATTTGATATGGAATATAAGCTTAGAAATATGATGATTGATTATTTCAAAAAAGTAGATACGATTCCGAACATAACCACCGAAAAAATAATTTTAGAATAATACTTAGCTATGAAGAGAAGAGATTTTATCCAAAAAACAGCTGCGAGTTCGGCTTTACTTGGTTTATCAGGAGTGAGTTTAAGTAGTTTTTCTACTATAGACACAAAAAAGATTACCATTTTACATACAAATGATACGCACAGTCATATAGATCCATTTCCGGCTGATCATCCCAAAAATCCAAACATGGGTGGTGCTGCCAGAAGAGCTGCAATTATTGAAAGCATTAGAAAAGAAGAAAAAAATGTACTTTTATTAGATGCTGGTGATATTTTTCAAGGAACTCCTTATTTCAATTATTATGGAGGTGAATTGGAATTTAAATTAATGAGTATGATGCAATACGATTTAGCTACGATGGGAAATCATGATTTTGACAACGGAATTGATGGTTTTTACGCGCAATTACCACATGCGAAATTCGATTTTGTATCCGCTAATTATGACTTTAAAAACACGGTTTTGAATGATATCGTAAAACCTTATAAAATCATCATTAAAGACGGAATAAAGATTGGAATTTTCGGATTAGGAGTTCAATTGGACGGACTTGTTGATAAAAAACTTTACAAAGAAACGGAGTACAACAATCCAATTGATGTGGCACAAGATATGACTCGAATTCTGAAAGAAGATAAAAAATGTGATTTAGTAATTTGTTTGTCTCACTTAGGTTTCAAATACAAAGACGAACCAGAGAAATCAAGCGATATCCTATTGGCTCAAAAGACAAAAAACATCGATTTGATTATTGGTGGTCACACGCATACTTTTTTAGACAAACCCGTAATTGAAAAAAACAGTGAAGGAAAAGAAGTTTTGATTAATCAAGTAGGTTGCTTTGGTATAAATTTAGGCCGAATTGATTTTTATTTAACCAACGATAAATTACATCACAATCAAAAAAAGAATATTATTGTTTAGCTACTTTTCTCTGTGTAATAAATACTTCAGAAGAAAATAGTAGGTTGGTATTTCGATAATACAAGAAATGTAAATAAACAAGTCTTTCTTACTGTAATATTTATTCAATGTTATAAAAACATCCGAAAAGAACAAGCAAAGTATTGTTAATAATAAAAATCGTGATGCAATAGACTTAAATCGCAAAGCATTATAAATACTTAGAATAAATACCATTAAGAACATTATAACATAACCAATAACCACAAAAAACTCTTTAAATTCTATGTTTAAAGTCATGCTGGCAACTTTGTAAAGTATAACCAAAACTAAATACGCAATAATAAAATACTTAAAATTATTTTGTAAAAATTGGTTTCTATTAAAGAGTTTTGAATCGGTTAAAACGTAATTAAATAAAATTGAAATGGCAATTAAATACAAATAAGTTGAAAAAACTTTTAAATCTCTTTCTTCTAGTAAGATTAAATTATCTGCTAAAAAAATAACTAAAAACAAACCTAAATTAAGGTATAATTTTGTAGACTTTGTTATAAAAAAATAAGCAAAAGCTATGCTTGGCACTATAATAGGTTTAAATATCAAGGCAATATCTATGTCATTATAAATTCTAAAGAAAAACAAATAACACAAATATGCTATAAAGTAAACGTATAATACTGCACTTGCTCTTCCATCAATTTCTTTATCAGTTATGAATATTTTGTTTACCATAGAGCTTAAATTTAGTTCTGTAAATAAAATAGCTAATATAACAATAGAACGAAAGCTCTTGCGTGGTAACATTTATCATTTTCAAGGCAAGCAAGTCGGGAAATTTCTTATAAAAAACAAAAAACAAATCCGAAACAATAAAGCATGCTACCATTAATGCTGAAAATAATATTGTTCTGTTAGTGTAATTTAATTGCATTACAAAAACCAGAACCCCCATCAATAATAACGTTATACCATACAACGCATATACATAAAAATCAAAACTACTCTCCTCAATCATCATCATTAACACATTATAAAAGAGATAAACCAAAAGTATAACAACTATATAAAACGAAAATGTATTAAACTTAATTTTTTGTTTTTTTAAATAATAAATTAAATCTTGAATGATAAAATGTAAGATTATAAAATAGGGAAATAAAAGAAAAATAAGTCCCGATATATTAAAATCTTCTCGACTAATTAAATGAAGAATTTCGCCAATAAAAAAAAATAAAACAGATAAGGAAAATAAATAATTTATTTTTCCTCTTATGCTGATATAATAAAAATAGTAAATAGACGGAATGATAATAGGTTTACTAAAAAGTTCTAAATTATCACTACCTAATAACACCGCAATTATGTATAGCACAAATGCAGTAAAATATAGTATTAAAGCCGAATTTACTTTAACCATCTATCATATTTTTAAAATCTGTTTCCGAAATTATAGCAATTTTTAAATGATTCGCTTTTTCTAATTTTGATGGTCCCATATTGTCTCCAGCAATTACATAATCTGTTTTTGATGAAATGGAACTTCCTACTTTTCCACCATTATCCTCGATGGCTTTTTTGAGTTCGTCTCTCGAATAAATTTCAAAAACTCCTGAAACTACAAAAATCTTTCCTTTCAACTTTTCAGAAAGTAAAACATCATCTGCTCCAGATTCTAATTGGACACCAAAACTCTTAAGTCTATCAATAATACGAATATTTTCTTGATTTTCAAAGAATTGAACGACACTCTGTGCAATTTTATCGCCAATCTCATCAACTAAAATCAAATCCATGATACTCGCTTGAGCAATTGCATCAATAGACTTGTAGTGTTTAGCTAACTTTTTTGCCACGGTTTCACCCACATATCGAATTCCTAAAGCATACAAAACACGTTCAAAAGGAATCGTTTTCGATTTTTCAATTCCGTTAATTAAATTCTCAGCCGATTTTTCAGCCATTCTTTCTAACGGAATGATTTGCTCTTTTTTTAGCTCATACAAATCAGCATAATTGGTAACCAAACCTGCGTTGAACAACAAAGCAACCGTCTCACCACCTAAACCATCAATATCCATGGCTTTTCGGGTAATAAAATGCTGAACTCTTCCAATAATTTGTGGCGGACAACCATAGAAATTTGGACAAAAATGATTCGCTTCACCTTCGCTTCTAACCAATTCTGTTTGACATTCTGGACAATGCGTGATGTATTTTGTTGGCTCGGCTTGATTTCCTCTTTGCGCAACAGCAATAATTTTCGGAATAATTTCGCCTCCTTTCTCTACAAAAACTTCATCTCCTATTCTGATATCTAACTTTTCGATTTGGTCAGCATTATGCAATGAAGCACGTTTTACAATCGTTCCCGCCAATTGCACTGGTTCTAAATTAGCAACTGGAGTAATCGCACCTGTACGTCCAACTTGATATGAAATCGAATTTAATTTCGTAGTTACTTGTTCCGCTTTAAATTTATACGCCATCGCCCAACGTGGTGATTTTGCCGTATAACCTAATTCATCTTGATGCTGTAAATTATTGACTTTAATTACCACACCATCGGTTTCATAAGGTAAATCATGACGGTGTTTGTCCCAATAATTGATGTATTCGAAAACTTCGTTTAGATTTTTAGCTAATTTGGATTGCACGGGAACTTTAAAACCCCAATCTCTTGCTTTTTGCAAACCTTCAAATTGGGTTTTAAATGGTAAATTATTTCCAATTACGAAGTACAACAAACAATCTAAAGGACGTTTTGCTACTTCAGCACTGTCTTGTAATTTTAAACTTCCTGAAGCGGTATTTCTAGGATTTGAATAGGGAGTTTCACCAATTTCAATTAATTCTTGATTCATTTTTTCGAATCCGGCAAACGGAAGAATAATTTCTCCTCGAATGTCAAATTTATCAGGAAAATCACCTTTTAAATGAATTGGAACGGCTTTAATGGTTTTGATATTATTCGTAACATCATCGCCTTGAAAACCATCGCCACGCGTTACTGCACGAACTAAACGACCATTTTCATAACTGATACTAATTGATGCACCATCGTATTTTAATTCGCAAGTATATTCTAACGGAACATCACCTAAAACTTTCTGAATTCGGGTTTCCCAATCTTGTAAATCTTCGATTGAATAGGAATTATCCAACGAATACATGCGATATTCGTGCTTTATTGTCTCGAAATTTTTGGTCACCATTCCTCCTACTCTTTGAGTTGGCGAATTTTCATCAAAAAAATCGGGATGTTGCGCTTCTAAATCTTGTAATTGTTTTAGTTTTTGGTCAAATTCAAAATCAGAAATGGTGGGTTTATCCAACACATAATAGTTATAATTATGCTGATTTAATTCGTCTCTTAAATTATTAATAGTATCTAAAACGCTCATATTTACTGATTGATTAAGCTGTCTAATTTGGTAAACAATTCTCCTTTGCTGATGATTCCGCCTTGTTTGATGATTTCAAATAACGATTCATTTCTGTTTTCTGACAAGTCTTTCTTACCTCTTGTAATTTCTACATCATCGGAAAACAAATTTTCGGACAACCAATGAATTCCATCGGCAGAAACAAAATCAATTTGTGGGTTATTGGTTTTAATTACGAAAGAAAAAATCGCATTTTGCATACATTTAAAAAGAAAAATGTAATTTTTAGAAAAATGATCAATGTGCGTTACATTTGTTAGTGCTTTTTCCCAAATCATATCAGAAAAAACATCAATCTCTTGTTCGGCAATGTGTGGTTTATTTTGTTTGATTTCATCCCATTCCTTTTTATCTATCGATTGTGTAGCTAAAAAAGTAATAAATTCGGGATGTAATTCTTCTAATTGCTCTTTGGTTAATCTTGCGTACTTCATGTAGTAATTTTATAAAGTAAAGATAAAAAAAAAGCCCCGATAAAATCGGAGCTAATTTATATTTTAAGAAAAATTATGCTTTTTCACCTACGATTTCGTATGGTAATTCAACGATAACATCTCTGTGTAATCTTACGTTTGCAGTATATTTACCTACACGTTTTACTACACCACTTGTTATAAATTTTCTATCAATTGAGTGACCGTTAGCTTCTAAAGCTTCCACAATGTTAGCGTTAGTAACTGAACCAAACAATTTATCACCACCTGCTTTAGCAGTAATTTTGATATCTAAAGCTTTTAAAGCCTCAGCTAAAGTTTTTGCATCTGCAACGATTTTAGCTTCTTTGTGTGCTTTTTGCTTTAAGTTTTCAGCTAAAACTTTTTTAGCAGAAGGAGTTGCTAAAATAGCAGCACCTTGAGGAATTAAGAAGTTACGTCCGTATCCGTTTTTCACAGTTACTACATCATCTTTAAATCCTAAATTTTGAACGTCTTGTTTTAAGATAAGTTCCATGTTGTTGTCCTTTTAATTAGAAGTTAGCCCGCCAATGGCGAAGCAACAACTATTTGTTAAATATTATTTTAATAAATCGGCCACGTATGGCATTAAAGCTAAGTGACGAGCTCTTTTAACAGCTACAGAAACTTTTCTTTGGTATTTTAATGAAGTACCTGTTAAACGTCTTGGTAAAATTTTACCTTGCTCGTTAACAAATTTCAATAAAAAGTCAGCGTCTTTATAATCGATATATTTAATACCTGATTTTTTGAAACGACAATACTTTTTAGTTTTGTTTGTATCTATGTTTAAAGGCGTTAGATATCTGATATCTCCGTCTTTTTTCCCTTTTGCAGATTGCTCTAATGTAGACATGATTAGTTTGATTTAGCTTTTAATTTAACTCTTCTTCTTTCTGCCCAAGAAATTGCATGTTTGTCTAAAGACACAGTTAAGAAACGCATAACACGCTCGTCACGACGGAATTCAGTTTCAAATGCAATAATAATTTCAGCTGGCGCTTTGAATTCGAATAAGTGGTAAAATCCACTTTTCTTGTGTTGAATTTCGTAAGCTAATTTTTTTAAGCCCCAATCTTCTTTCGATACCATCTCAGACCCTTTAGAAGTAAGAAAATCTTCAAACTTGCTTACTGTTTCCTTTACCTGTTGTTCAGATAAAACGGGATTCAAGATGAAAACAGTTTCATAATGATTCATAATCTTTATATTTATTGTTATAAAATTGGGTGCAAAAATAATACTTTTATTTGAAATTACAAGCATAACCAATTATTAATTTTTACATAAAAAAACTTGTGTAGTTGTAATAATTATTCTACTTTTAACAAACTATAAAAATATATGCCCATGAAGTTGAATTGTATCGTTGTAGATGATAGTGCTATCCAAAGAATTACCATCACCAAATTAGTTAACGAATCAACATTATTAAACTTAGTAGGAGATTTCGCCAATGCTCTTGAGGCCAAGAATTGCATTAATAATAATACTATCGACCTTATCTTTTTAGACATTGAGATGCCATTAATTAACGGTTTCGATTTATTAGATGGACTAAAAACAAAACCACAAATTATATTCATTACTTCAAAAGCTGATTACGCTGTAAAGGCTTTTGATTATGAAGCAACCGATTTCCTTCAAAAACCAATTTCTAAAGAACGTTTCAATAAGGCTGTAAAAAAAGCCACTGAACTTCACTCTTTACGCTACGAAAACCATGAAGATCATGGAGAAAGTATCGTAATTAAAAGTAATTTAAAGAAACTTAAAGTATATGTTTCTAAAATTAAATGGATTGAAGCGTATGGCGATTATATAAAAGTAGTTACCGATGATGAAAGTCACTTGGTATTATCAACTATGAAAGGTTTTGAAAAAGAACTTCCAGAAGGTAAATTTATTCGTGTTCATAAATCGTATATTATTAATTTAGACCGAGTGGAAAAATTTAATAGTAAGTTTGCTGAAATTGGAAATACGAAAATTCCTTTGAGTCGAAATAAGAAAGAAGAAATTGTAAAAGCAATCGAAAACGCTTAATACACGTCGACATCAACTTTTACCTTAATAGAACGATATTGCGGAACTGCTTCAAAACTCATGAGCACTTTCGCAATATTTTTTTTGGTATTACCCAAATGCTTCTGAACAGGGATTTTAACCATAATCGTTCGAATGTATTCATTGCGAATTCTATTAATAGCTGGCTCTTCCGGACCCAAAACTGGCATATCTAAATTTTGAGACAACACGTTATAAATCCACATCGAACCTTCTTTCAATTTATCAAAATCGCGATGTTTTAATGTAAGTTTTACTAATCGGAAGAAAGGCGGATATTTAAAATTCTGACGTTCGTAAATTTGTTCTTTATACATTCCCATATAATCATTACCCAAAACTTGTTGGATAGTATTATGATACGGATTATACGTTTGAATTACCACTTTTCCTTTTTTCTCAGAACGTCCTGCCCTACCCGAAACTTGCATCATCATTTGATACGCTCTTTCGTAAGCTCTGAAATTAGGTTGATTCAATAAATTATCGGCATTTAAAATTCCAACTAAAGTCACATTATCAAAATCCAAACCTTTGGCAAGCATTTGCGTTCCTACTAAAACATCGATTTCTCTATTTTTGAACGAATCTATTATTTTCTCGAAGCCAAATTTTCCTCGAGTGGTATCTTGATCCATTCTTCCGATGTTTTTCTCTGGGAAAAGGGTTTTCAATTCCATTTCAATTTGTTCCGTTCCAAAACCTTTCGAAGTAACATCAACTGATTGACAACTATGACAATGCGTAGGATTTGCAATCGAATGACCACAATAATGACAACGCAATTGGTTTTTGAATTTATAATACGTCAAACTCACATCGCAACTTGGACAATGCGGCACATGACCACACGTCATGCATTCTACATAAGGCGAAAATCCTCTGCGGTTTTGAAATAAAATAACTTGTTCACCTTTTGATAACGTTTCAGTAATTTCTTCCAATAATTCATCTGAAAAATGCCCCGACATTTTCTTTCTGAAATATTTATCTTTCAAATCGACTAATTGAATTTCGGGTAAAACTACATTTCCGTAGCGCACTTTTAATTCGGTTAAACCGTACTTATTAGTTTGTACGTTATAATACGTTTCCAAAGATGGTGTAGCACTTCCCAAAACCACTTTTGCTCCGTGTTGCTTCGCTAAAACTATAGCCGCATCGCGAGCATGATATCTTGGTGCTGGATCGTGTTGTTTGAATGTTTGTTCGTGTTCTTCATCCACTATGATACATCCTAAATTGGAAAACGGAAGAAACAATGCACTTCGAACCCCAATAACCACTTTAGCTTTTGGTGAATTTTCTAAGACTTGATTCCAAACCTCAATTCGTTCGTTATTCGTATATTTTGAGTGAAAAACCGCTACTTCATTTCCGAAATAAGCTGTTAATCTTTGTACCAATTGTGTGGTTAAAGCAATTTCGGGTAATAAAAACAAAACCTGCTTTCCATCCTTAATATATTGTTCTAAAAGTTTGATGTAGATTTCGGTTTTACCTGAAGCCGTAACACCGTGTAATAAATTCACATCAAAGGTTTTGAAATTTTCTTGAATACTATCAAAAGCTGTTTGTTGCGCTTCACTTAACGTGAATTGACTATTCTCCTTTTTATCGAAAGCAACTCTATCTTGTGCGATGAAATATTCTTCGAAAATCGTTTTATCAACTAAGGACTTTACAATAGCTGTAGAACTTCCGGAAGTTTCAATTAGTTTTTTTACTGAAATGGGTGCTTTTTCACGAGCTTGTAATTGAAAATAATGCAGAACCAATTCACGTTGTTTTTTGGCTTTGGATAACACTTCTAATAGCTCAGCTAATTGTTCTTGTTGTAAAAAAGATTCGTGCAATTTTATATAGCGAACTAATTTCGGTTTGTATTGTTCCGAAATTTCTTCTTGTAAAACCAAAGCGCCTTTAGCTAATAATCGATTGATAATTGGAAAAACCGTTTTCTTCCCCAAAATTTTAATCACATCTTGAACCGTAATTGAAGATTGGCTTTTTAATGCTTCTAAAATTAGATACTCATCATCCTTTAAATCATCCGAATCTAATTCCGCATTTTCTTTAGCTGAAATAATCGTTTCACTTTCCAAGATATATCCAGAAGGCAATGCACTTCGAAAGACTTCACCAAGAGAACACATATAATAAGAAGCAATCCATTTCCAATGCTCGATTTGATGGAGATTCACCACAGATTTTTCATCTAAAATTTGATGAATTTCTTTTGCTTCGTATAATTGAGGTGGTGTGTTGGTTTTATCTAAAACTAATGCGGTATAAATTTTCGTTTTCCCAAAAGGAACCGCCACTTGCATTCCAATTTGAATGTAGTGAAATTCCGCTTCCGAAACCTGATACGTAAAGGTTTTGGAAACTGCTAACGGCAAAACGACTTCGATAAAATACAGCATAGAACAAATATAGTTGGAAAAAGAGAATAGAAAAAGAGAATAGAGTAAAGAAAATAGAAAAAAGACAAATTCTCGAATAAAAAAAGCGTCCTAAATTGAGAACGCTTCTGTTTGTATTTTTATAATTAGGATTATTTTCCTAACATTCCTGATTTTAAATCATCATCTGCTGGTTTATCCCCTAACCAAATTCCGAACAAAGCTTTTTTGAAATCGTGTCCTTCAATACTTCCTTTTTTTACTCCGTTTTTAAATACTACAATTCCTTCGTTTGGAACATTCATAATAATAAATACGTCGCCTTTTTTAATTTCTTCTTTAAAGAAACCTTTAAATTTATCAATTTTAGCTTTTAAAGGTGCTGTTTTTTTTCCTGTTGCGTTTTCAAAACCTTCGTTGATAGCTGAAATCATTTTATCAGAAGTAATCATTCCTGAAATGATGTTTAGCTTTATCGCCGCAGATTCTTTACTGTCCATAATGTCTTTTGAACTTGAACTTTTCTTTGGTAAATATAAAGAACCAACATACAAATCCATCCACATTTTTTCTCTTGTACCAGCTCCGTTTAAAACTAATGCTTGCCCTTCTAAAGACAATTTTTCATCAACTTTAACTCCTGACACTGTTTTTTGTGCATTAACCGTAAAAGTTGTTGCAATAAGCATTAAAAATGTAATAACTTGTTTTTTACTCACAATAATTAAATTGTTTTTTTTGAGTTCGTGAATCTTTGATTTCATAATTAGATTTTTTTAGTTTTGTTAAATATATAAATTTTTTCTTTTCAATTTTGAAATAGTTGCATTTAGTTCAAATCCTAGTAATAAAACCATGCAATTAATCCAGATGTAAAACATTAATACAAGAAGTGTACCAATTGAACCATACAACTCATTATACTTGGCAAATTTTGTTACGTAAATTCCAAAAACATAGGAAGAAATAATAATCAATATCGTGGTAAAAACCGCACCATAACTAATAAACGCCATACTTGAAGTTTCTTTTGTAGCAAACTTATATAATATTGAAGTTGTTATTAAAATCATTAAAAGGATGAATCCATATCTACTCCATTCAATAACTGAAACATCTGCAACATAACCACGAATATTAATTTTTTGAATCATTACCTCAGCAATCACAATCGCAGCAACTGTTATCAATAAAATCATCGATAATACTAAAGAAATTGCCAATGAAATAAAGTATTGTTTAAAAAAACCTCTTGTAATTGTAATATGAGCCGACATTTCAAATCCACCTAAAATAGCATTGATTCCGTTAGTCATTAATAAAATAGACAAAATAAAACCCGAGGAAAGTAAACCTTCATGACTGGTTCCCATAATATCTTTCAAAATAGCTTCAATAGCATCATAAGTATTGGGCGGAACACCATTTTCAACAAATTCTAAAAAATCGGCTTGAAAATTTTCTAATGGAATAAACGGAATTAAATTTAAAATAAATAAAGCAAAAGGGAATAACGCCATAAAGAAGCTAAACGCAATAGCACTAGCTCTGTACGAAAAAGCACCTTTGAAAATCCCCAAAACATACAATTCCAAAATATCATAAAGCGACAATCCTTCTAAAGATTTTAATTTTATGGCTTTGGTAATTGCAACCAATTGTTTTACTAAAGGAATTTTATTGAGTTTATTTTCTATTTCTTCCGACATATTTATATCGCTTTTAAACTTAAATCCATATTATAAACTGAATGGGTTAAAGCACCCGAAGAAATATAATTCACACCGCATTCTGCATAATTGCGAATGGTTTTTTCATTGATATTTCCTGAAGATTCTGTCAAACTTTGATCTCCAATCATAGCTACCGCTTTCTTAGTCGTTTCGTAATCGAAATTATCTAATAAAATTCGGTAAACGCCGCCAGCTTCTAATATTTGTTGTACTTCGTCTAAATTTCTGGCTTCAACAATTATTTTTAAATCTTTGCTATTATCAATCAAATATTGCTTTGTTTTTGCAATTGCTTGAGGAATACCACCTGCAAAATCGTTGTGATTGTCTTTCAACATTATCATATCGTACAACGCAAAGCGATGATTTTCACCTCCACCAATTTTAACTGCCCATTTTTCGATGGCACGAATTCCTGGTGTAGTCTTTCTGGTATCTAAAATTTTAGTTTTTGTACCTTCTAGTAAATCAACAAACATTTTGGTTTTTGTTGCGATGGCGCTCATTCGTTGCATCGAATTCAATACCAAACGCTCCGCTTTTAAAATCGATTGCGAACTTCCTGAAACATGAAAAATAACATCACCATATTTTACTCTTTCTCCATCATTCATAAACGTTTCCACTTTCATATCATTATCCACATAATGAAAAATCATTTTGGCAAATTCTACTCCAGCAATAATTCCTTCATCTTTAACTAATAACTTTGCTTTTCCTTGCGCAGAAGCTGGAATACAAGCTAACGAACTATGGTCGCCGTCTCCAACATCTTCACGGATGGAATTACTAATGATTAATTCTAATTCTTTTTGAAATTGCGCTTCTGTAATCATGGTTTGTAAATTGAATGGCTAATGTAAGAAATCCTTTGAAGTTTAAAAAATATTGAGCCTGTAAAAAACAAAAAACTCCCAGATAAATCTGAGAGTTTCTTTATGATTGAATTTAAAATTCGATTAAGATAAAGCAGCTTTTACTTGGTCAGCTGCTTCTTGGAATTGAACAGCAGATAATATAGGCATACCTGAATTATCGATTAATTCTTTAGCAATTTCTGCGTTAGTTCCTTGTAAACGAACAATGATTGGCACTGTAATAGCGTCACCCATATTTTTGTAAGCATCAACAACGCCTTGAGCAACACGGTCACAACGAACGATACCACCAAAAATGTTAATCAAAATAGCTTTTACGTTTGGATCTTTTAAGATAATACGGAAAGCAGTTTCAACACGTTTAGCATCAGCAGTTCCACCTACGTCTAAGAAGTTAGCTGGTTCAAAACCTGCATACTTAATTAAGTCCATAGTAGCCATTGCTAAACCAGCTCCGTTTACCATACAACCTACAGTTCCATCTAAGTCTACGTAGTTTAATCCTACTTCTTTAGCTTCTACTTCGATTGGATTTTCTTCTCTAACGTCTCTCATTTCAGCATACTTTTGTTGTCTGAATAAAGCGTTATCGTCGATATTTACTTTAGCATCAACTGCTAAGATTTTGTTATCAGATGTTTTTAATACAGGGTTGATTTCAAACATAGATGAATCAGAACCGATATAAGCTTTGTATAAAGCATCGATAAATTTAACCATTTCTTTGAAAGCATCACCAGACAAACCTAAATTGAAAGCAATTTTTCTAGCTTGGAAACCTTGTAATCCAACAGAAGGATCAATTTCTTCTGTAAAAATTAAATGTGGAGTATGCTCAGCCACTTCTTCAATGTCCATTCCACCTTCTGTAGAATACATAATCATATTACGTCCAGTAGCTCTGTTTAATAAAACAGAAACATAGAATTCAGAAGTTTCGCTTTCACCAGGATAATAAACATCTTCAGCGATTAATACTTTGTGAACTGTTTTTCCTTCTGGTGGAGTTTGTGGGGTAATTAACTGCATTCCGATTATTTGCTCAGAAATTTCAGTTACTTGGTCTAAGTTTTTAGCTAACTTAACTCCTCCACCTTTTCCTCTACCTCCAGCATGGATTTGTGCTTTTACTACGTACCAACTTGTACCTGTTTCTGTAGTTAATTGTTTTGCTGCAGCTACCGCCTCAACTGGATTGTTTGCAACAATACCACGTTGAACACGTACTCCATAACTAGCTAGGATTTCTTTACCCTGATATTCGTGTATGTTCATAATTGTTATGCGTTTATCTTGTTTAAAAAAGTGCCACAAAAATAGCAAAGTAATTTTTAATGGACTAACTTTTTTTCGTTTAATTTGGGAATTTGATATACATATTCTTATTAAAAGTGCAAGTTAAAAAATTTTCAAATGTTACAAATAAAACATTTTGTTATTTTTTGTTAATAATTGTTTTAAAAATTGCATTGAATTAATATTGATTTACTTTTGCATCAAATTAAATAACAATGAAACCAGAAGTATTACAACAATTAGCATCAGAATTTGGAAGTCCGTTATATGTATATGATGCGGAAAAAATTGCCTTTCAATACAACCGATTACAAAATGCATTTAGCAAAGTAGAACGTTTTAAGGTGCATTATGCCGTTAAAGCTTTATCGAATGTTTCTGTTTTGAAATACTTAAAAAGTTTAGGTTCTGGATTGGATACTGTTTCTTTACAAGAAGTGCAACTGGGATTACATGCAGGTGTTGACCCGAAAGATATCATTTACACTCCAAATGGTGTTTCGATGGAAGAAATTGAAGAAGTAGCGCAATTTGGTGTTCAAATTAACATTGATAATTTATCGATTTTAGAGCAATTTGGTACAAAACACCCAACAATTCCAGTTTGTATTCGAATTAATCCACATGTGATGGCGGGAGGAAATGCGAATATTTCTGTAGGACATATTGATAGTAAATTTGGAATTTCGATTCATCAATTGCCACATATTTTGAGAATTATTGAAAATACGAAAATGCATATCAATGGAATCCACATGCATACAGGTTCTGATATTTTAGATGTTGAAGTATTTTTATATGCAGCAGAAATCTTATTCGAAACAGCTAAAAATTTCCCAGCATTAGATTTTATTGATTTTGGAAGTGGATTCAAAGTACCTTACAAAAAAGGGGATATCGAGACGAATGTAGAAGAATTTGGAAGAAAATTAACGAAACGTTTTTTAGCTTTTGAAAAAGAATATGGTCGTCCATTGACTTTAGCTTTTGAGCCCGGAAAATTCTTGGTAAGCGAAGCTGGTTATTTCCTAGCAAAAGTAAATGTAGTAAAACAAACTACTTCAACAGTTTTTGCTGGAATTGATTCTGGATTCAACCATTTGATTCGTCCGATGTTATATGGTGCGCAACATCATATTGAAAATATATCTAACCCAAAAGGGAAAGAACGTTACTATTCGGTAGTAGGTTATATCTGCGAAACTGACACTTTTGCTAGCAACCGAAGAATAACAGAAATTCACGAAGGTGATATTTTATGTTTTAGAAACGCAGGCGCTTATTGCTTTTCAATGGCATCTAACTACAACTCACGACTAAAACCAGCTGAAGTACTATGGAAAGACGGAAAAGGTCACTTAATCAGAGAGCGCGAAACGTTTGATGATATTTTGAAAAATCAAGTAATGCTTGAAATTTAGTTTTTTTGGTTAAAAAAAGAAAAGCTCGGATTAGTTATTAATTCGGGTTTTTATTTTATAACAGTACAAGTTACTTCATAAGGTTCATTTGGAAATCCATAAAGAATCATAATTTCAGAATCAACATATTTAATTGGTATTTGAATATCTACATAAATATCATCATAAAATGAAAGAAATAGTGTTTCATTAAATCTCTCTAATAGAATTCTGCTTCCTATTCTATTCATGTCTTTATTGAGTTCTTGAATTACAAGTGAATCTAATATTTCATTAAAAACAATAATCTTTTTATTATTATTCCAGGAAAAATCGAATTTTAAAAGTTGTATTTCTTCTTCTGATAAATCAGTTTGAGTTGGAAACAATCTCTCTTAATCTAATTCAAATATGCATTCTGAAGAAATTGATGCTTCTTCAAAATTACTAACAGTTCTTTTAATACCTTTTCTAGATAATCTAATTCTGTTTGGGGTCAAAAATTCTAATTCCTCTACATTTAGTCTTTCATTCCAAAGCTGATTTCTCTCTTTATGAAGAAATGAATCATCACCTTTTTCTAATGTAAAATGAAGAATTTCATCATTATCAAATTCTAATAAATCTGTTTTGCCGTAATGGCCTCCAGTTTTAACAAACAACCAAGTTCCGTTTAAATTAAATTCCATAAATTACTTCCCTAAAACCTCCAACAAAACCTTACCATCAGAACTATTTGGCATAGTAATTTTAAGCAGTTGGGTAACCGTTGGAGCAATTTGTGTGATTTCTTTTCTATCGTGAGTTTGACCTTTTTTGATGTTCCAGCCAAAGAAAATTAACGGAACGTGTGTGTCATAAGAATAAGGCGAACCGTGTGTTGTTCCAGTTGAAGAATATTCTACATAACCTGGTTTGAAAATCATGATAAGTTCTCCGCTTTGTGTTGGGTCGTATCCTTTTGTAATGAAGTCTAAATAGTAATCACTTGGATTTCCGTTGGTGATTTCTTCTTCAGTGTAAACACGCTTGATGTAGTCTTGTTTGTGTAAATAATCTTTGAAGGTTTGTTTTACCTCTTGTAAATTCAAGCCTTTTGCTTTTACTTTTGTTTTATCAAAAAATAGGTTATAATTAGAATAATCCAATACTAAGTTTTCTCCAAAAGTAGTTTCTGAAAATTCCTTTAACTCTTTTTGAATGTTTTTATAATTGATGTTATCTACTTTGTATTTATTATCTTTCAAATACGTCACATTTTCCGCTCCAGCATGATCTGCTGTTAAGAAAACTAAGTAATTTCCTTTTCCAACGGTTTTGTCTAAGTAAGCTAAGAAATCAGCAATAGTTTCGTCTAAACGTAAATACGTATCTTGTAATTCAATTGAACGTGGACCTAAAACATGTCCGATGTAATCAGTTGAAGAAAAACTTACTGCTAGAAAATCGGTGATGTTATCTTTTCCTAAATTTTCGCTTTCAATGGCTTTTTTAGCAAAATCGGCTAATAAATTGTTTCCATAAGGCGTTGAACGTAGAATTCCAGCATCGTTTGCATCATACATATCTTTTAAATTATATGGCATAAACGGTGCTTTTTTATATAGTTTTCCTTCGTATGGATTGTTATCGGTTAAACTTTCGTTATAGGTTTCTTTTGGTTTAAGTAATTCCCAATTCTTACTCAAATATTTTAAATAATGCTTTTCTGAATTAAACTGTGTAGCCCAATCTGGTAATTTTTCACCATAATATGTACTCGAAATAAACGCTCCCGTTTTACTGTACCAAAAAGCCCAATCGGCAAAATGTCCCGCTGGTAAAATAGCACCTCTATCTTTAATACTCATGCCGATTACTTTTCCTTTGAAATTGGTTGAAAGCTTCAATTCATCTGTCATGGTAGAACTTTGTAAGTTTCTTGGCGACATTTTTCCTTCTTTTTCAGAATCATCACCTAAGGTTGAAACCGTTGCATCATCAGTACAATACATTTCTTTCCCAGTTGCTTTATTGAACCAATCGTTTCCTACAATTCCATGAACAGCAGGCGTAGTTCCTGTGTAAATAGAAGCATGACCTGGTGCCGTGTATGTTGGCATGTAATTGTAATGCGTGTTAAGAAACGTATAACCTTCTTTCATTAATCGTTTAAAACCGTTTTCGGAAAAATCATTTGAAAAACGGTATAAGTATTCCATTTTCATTTGGTCTACTACGATTCCTACAACTAATTTTGGTTTATCTTGAGCAGTTCCTAAAAAAGAAACTAGAATAACTAATGAGGCTAAGGCTTTTTTCATTTTAAAACTATTTTATACAAAAGTACATTTTTGATGTAAATGGAATGTTAAAAATAAAAAAATGACTTTTTATTGGATCCAATAAAAAGTCATTTTAATTATAATTTAAACTTATTTTTTCTTCGTAGGTTTATCTTCAAAAACCGTCATATTATAAGCAATAATCATATCTTGATAGGTGATATATAATTGATTTCTGCTTCCTTGTTTCTTTCTGGTGTATATGGTTAAAACACATTCTACTCCATTGTTATCAACGCAATTAAAGGTTACAACATCATCATCACCTTTTGTTTCTTGATTACCGTATTTCATTATAGAAAACAATTGAAGTACTTCTGAATAAACTACAATTCGGTGACTTTCCATGTCCAAAAGGACTGTCATTTCTGATTTTTGCAATTTTGACCAATCGCCCCAATTTCCTTTTTTGTCTTTCTGGCTTACCATATATCCAGAAGTTTTAAAATTAAATTTTTGAGCATAAGTAGTAACTGATGCAAAAAATAAAAACAATACTATGTATTTTAAACTCTTCATTATATTTTCTTTAATTAAAATTCAAAGGTAGTTACCTCTTTTTTAGCGATGATAAATTCGGCAATGATATTATCAACAATAGTTTCAACAGGTAAAATATCGTGAATTAATCCAGCAATTTGCCCTATTTCTAACTCGCCTTCGACTAAATCGCCTTCAAACATACCTCTTTTTGCTCTTCTTTTTCCTAACAATTCTACTAAATCTTCTTTTGATGGACATTTAGCATATAATTCCTGAACATCGTTATAGAATTTATTTTTGATTAGTCGAACAGGAGCTAATTCTTTTAATGTTAATTGCGTATCGCCTTCACCAGTTTCCACAATCGTTCTTTTGAATTCATCGTGAGCCGAACTTTCGGTTGAAGCAGCAAAACGACTTCCCATTTGAACGCCATCGGCACCTAAAGTCATAGCGGCTAACATTCCTCTACCTGTTGCAATTCCACCAGCAGCAATTAATGGAATTGAAATTTGTTCGCGCACCATTGGAATTAATGTCAATGTTGTCGTTTCTTCTCTTCCGTTGTGTCCGCCAGCTTCAAAACCTTCTGCAACAACAGCATCCACTCCTGCTTCTTGTGCTTTTAATGCGAATTTAGAACTACTTACTACATGTACAACAGTTATGCCATTTTCTTTTAAAAACGGTGTCCAAGTTTTTGGATTTCCAGCTGAAGTAAAAACGATTTTTACTTCTTCTTCTTTTAGAATTTGCATAATTTCTTCAATGTTTGGATATAACATTGGTACGTTTACTCCAAAAGGTTTATCTGTGGCTTTTTTACATTTTTGAATATGTTCTCTTAATACTTCTGGATACATTGAACCTGCACCAATTAAGCCTAAACCGCCAGCATTACTTACGGCACTTGCTAATTTGTAACCGCTGTTCCAAATCATTCCGCCTTGGATGATAGGATATTTTATATTGAAGAGTTGGGTAATTTTATTCATTATAATTTTAAAAGTTTTCCTTGAGCTACTTTATTAGCCGATTTTAATTGGTAAAAATACAAACCTGATGCCAAACTATCTAAAGATACAATTGGATTTGTTTCAGAAACAAAAAAGATTGCAACTTGTTGACCAATATTGTTATATAAAATTAATTCTCCTGATTTTTCAGATTCTGTAAATATTATATTCAACTCGTTTTGAACAGGATTTGGATACAAAATAACAGGATTGTTTTGGTATGAATTTAACGACAGAGCATTGGTTAAAGCCAATTGAAAATCGGGCACTCCATATCCTTTGTAGATTGTTGGATTTGCATAAATATCTGCAGATTCTTTTACAAATTGCATAATTTCAGCATTTGTCATATTGGGAACAGCCGACCAAAAGGTAGTTACCATTCCTGCTAAAATAGGACTTGAAAACGAAGTTCCATTAGCTGTTGTTATACCTCCAGAAGAATTACTAATAGTAGCACTTGCTCCTTTAGCGCAAACATCGGGTTTAACCCTTCCATCAAATGATGGTCCGATAGAACTAAAAGCAACATAATTTTCAGTTGTATCTACAGCACCAACCGTTAATGTTGTAATTGCGTCAGCTGGTGTTGCTATATGTGGATTTGCAGAATTTCCAGAATTTCCAGCGCTTGTTACACAAATCATTCCTTTTGAAAACGCTTTGTCAGCTCCTCTTGCTGCGAATGATTTAATTCCATTCATATCCGAATAAGAGTAACTGTAATTTGGATTATCATATGCAAAATATCCTAAAGAAGTATTGATTACATCAACTCCTAAACTATCTGCCATTTCCGTTGCTTCTACCCAATACGATTCTTCTACTGGATTTTCAGAATTTGTATCTTCTGTAATAAAAAGATAATATTGAGCATCTGGTGCTGTTCCAACCAATTGATTATCTACAAATCCTGCCATACAAGATAAAACAGAGGTTCCGTGAGAACTTCTGGTATAAATTGAAGTATTTCTATCTGGAAAATTATAACCTCCTAAAATAAGATTATTATCTCGTAATCTTTGAAAAGAACTTGCAGTATTTACACCTGGAAAACCAGCATCCATAATCGCAACCATTTTGCCTTGTCCGGTGAAATTTTGTTGGTGCAATAAATGTCCGTTTAACATTTCAATTTGGTTAGATGAACCTCCGTAATTGAAATTAGCTAAAATTTCTAATTGTTTATTAACTGGTTTTAATTCATTTGATTTTCCACTTGAATACCTTGAATTTAAATTTGAATCCGCAAACTGTATCTGACTGACAAATGATAAATTAGTAAGTGACTCAATATTTACCTGAGTTCCCCTAACATGAAGTGCATTTAACCATTTTGACTTAGCCATGACCGTAATTCCTGTTGAAGCCGTTACTTGGTCAATATAAGTTTGAGCAATAGGAACATCGGAGTTAGCTAAAGAGATTCCTTGTGCTGCTCTTCTGTCTAATGCTCTTTGAGTTAACATTTGTAAAGGATTAGCTAAATAATAAGCGGAGTCAGGTTTGTCATTAAAATACACCCAAGCGTCCTCTTGTGCTTGTGCTACAAAAGTGTATAAAAAGACAAAAAGTAAAAGTATTTTTTTTATCATAATCGAGCATCAAGATTTACTTAAAAAGTTAAAAAATGCTTACGCAAGCTTTTTATTAATGGCGATTTCAAATATAATAAAAATGATAGAATATTTTAAGAAATCGTGTAATAAAGAAATGCACAATACATTAATAATAAAATAATTCCTTCCTTAAAACTTAAACTATTACGAGTAGGCAAAAACACTAATGGAAGTAAAACAAATACAAATCCTAACATCCAGTAAATATCCTGATCTAAAATTCGAATGTCAATTTTGTCTATTGGTTTGATTAAAACGGTTAATCCTAAAACACTTAAAATATTAAAAATATTAGATCCAATGATGTTCCCAATTGAAATAGCACTCTCTTTTTTTAAAGAAGCTATTACCGAAGAAGCTAACTCTGGAATACTTGTACCAATAGAAACCACAGTAATTGCTATTATTCGTTTACTTACCCCAAGATTTTCAGCTAAATTAACTGCTCCATTTACTAATAATTCTGAACCTAACCATAAACCAAATCCACCTAAAATCAAGAATAAAAAAATCATTTTATAGGACAAATTTTCTACCCTTTCCAAATCTGGATGAATTTCATCAACTTCAATTTTTGTGTTTGTCTTTATTAAGTAAAGCAAATAAAGAATTAAAATTATAACAAAAATAAATCCTTCAGTTCTACTTAAAACGCCATCAATAATTAAAAAGAAAAACAACAAAATAGTTGCAATCATTGCTACCGGCCAATCGGATTTTAAGAACGAGTTTTCCAAATTAATTGCATTTATAAGTAAAACTACGCCTAAGACTAATCCTATGTTTGCAATATTTGAACCTACAATATTTCCTAAAGCAATATCAGAAAATCCCGACAAGGCAGCTTTAACACTCACAATCATCTCTGGAGCTGATGTTGCAAATGAAACAACTGTTAAACCTACAATAATTTTTGAAATATTGAATTTTAAAGATAATCCAATAGCTGATTTTAACAACCAATTCCCACCTAAAACCAATAAAACTAAACCAATAACTATATATAAGAAATTCATGAAGTTTAAATTAATTAAGCAATTACACCACTTCCTAAAACTTCTTCATTCAAATGCCAAGCTACGAATTGTCCTTCTGTAATAGCCGATTGTGGATTTTCAAACACTACATACATTCCGTCTTTAAATTGATGCAAAATAGCTTTTTGTAAGGGTTGACGGTAACGAATTCTTGCCATTACCTCCATTTTATCACCATCTTTCAAAGCTAAATCTTCTCTTATCCAATGCACTTCATCATTTGCAATAAACAATGCTTTTTTGAATAATCCAGGATGTTGATTGCCTTGACCAGTGTACACAATATTCTTTTCAACATCAGTTTCTATAATGAATAGAGGCTCTTTTGTTCCACCTACATTTAAACCTTTGCGCTGTCCTTTTGTAAAATAATGAGCCCCTTGATGTTTACCCATTACTTTTCCTGGTACTTTTAAATAATCAATTCTTTTAGATTCGAAAGCAAAAGCTTCTTCTTCTGAATTGAATTGTGGTTTTTCTTGATGATATATTTCGGCTTCCGCTGGAATTTCTATAATTACGCCTTCTTTAGGTTGTAATTTTTGTTGTAAAAACTCAGGCAAGCGCACTTTACCGATGAAACAAAGTCCTTGCGAATCTTTCTTTTCGGCGGTAATTAAATCTAACTTCGATGCAATTTCACGAACTTCTGGTTTGGTTAATTCACCAATAGGAAATAATGCTTTTGAAAGTTGCTCTTGTGATAATTGACAAAGAAAGTAAGATTGGTCTTTATTATCGTCTTTACCAGCTAATAATTGAAAAACTTCAGTTCCATCTTTTTCAATGGTTCCTTTACGGCAATAATGTCCTGTTGCTACATAGTCTGCACCTAGAGACATGGCAATTTTCATAAAAACGTCAAACTTGATTTCTCTGTTGCACAATACATCAGGATTTGGTGTTCTCCCTTTTTCGTATTCGTTAAACATATAATCAACGATTTTCTCTTTGTATTGTTCGGATAAATCTACCGTTTGAAAAGGAATTCCAAGTTTCTCAGCTACTAGCAAAGCATCGTTACTATCTTCTAACCATGGACATTCATTGGAAATAGTTACAGAATCATCGTGCCAATTCTTCATAAAAAGACCAATAACTTCATATCCTTGTTCTTTTAATAAATATGCTGCAACACTCGAGTCTACTCCACCCGAAAGTCCTACTACAACTCTTTTCATTTATTCTTGTCCTCCTTTTTCTTGCTTTAATTGTTCTAGCGTTTTTGATGCTTCTTGTGCATTTCTTTGCTCGTACTTTATCAATTCTTGACTAAATTTAGCCGCTTTTACTTGTTTAATTACCTTATTTTTTTCGAAAAATTTCCAAGTTCCCACACGTTTTCCATTGACGTAATTCCCTTCATACAATTTGTTACCTAAACCATCATAGTATGAAGCTACGCCATCATATTGTCCATTTTTGTTTATATGAGCTTCTAACAATTGTCCTTTTTCCGAATATGTTTTAGAGTGACCTTCTTTTATTCCGTGCTTATAATGTGTATCTTCTGCTAAAGTACCATCTTTATAAAAAACTTTACGATGTCCTTTTAATTTACCTTGTTTATAATGTTCATGAGACATTATTTGTTTTGATTCAAAATGATAATATTTCCATTCGCCATCAGGAAGTTTGTTTACTAATTTTCCCTCACTTACTTTATTCCCTTTTTGATCATAAAAAACAGCATAACAAGAACCATCTCCTTTAGAAAAATCTCGAGTTGCTATAACAGTTCCAGCTTTTGTATCATCAAAATATTTAAAAATACCTGTTTCCTTTCCATGATTAAAAGTTCCTTCATAACGAATACGATTTGATTCTTTATGAGTACCTCTCCACAATCCATGACGATTCCCTTTATCGTCTAATTGATTGACTTTGTCTTGAGCATTTGCTAAAAAAGCACTGAAAAGTAAAAACAGAAAAAATATTTGTTTCATTTTTTTAAATATTGTTTAATTTTTTGATAACTAATTAAATATAAAATCAATTTCCATACCAAATACTGGTTAAACAAAAAATAAATATAAGTTAAATTTACTATTTAACACTACTGATTAATTTTTTATTTGTTTAATCTTTTTTAAATTTGTTAAAACAAAAAATAATTATCCCATGAAAAACTATGCAAAATTAATCAAATTAACTTTAATTGTAGTAACTTCTACTATTATGTTTTCTTGTTCAGATGACGACAACTCTTCTGACGGCGGAAATACTATTGCTGCCATTGCTTCTCAAAACTCAAATCTGTCAATTTTAGTTGATGCTCTAGAAAGAGCAGACCTAACTTTAGACAGAAATGGATCTTTTACAGTCTTTGCTCCTACAAATGATGCTTTTATTCAATTTTTAGCTGACAACAATTTTGAAACCTTAGAAGATGTCCCTGTGTCAGTATTAAGACAAGTACTTTTAAACCACATGGTAACTGGGGTAAACATGTCTACTGATCTTTCAACAGGATATATTAAAACTCTTGCTAAAGGAAGCGCTTCATCAACAAATACATTAAGCATGTTTGTTAATACAACTTCAGGTGTTCGTTTAAATGGAGTTGCAGACGTAATTACTGCTGATGTTATGGCTTCTAATGGTGTAGTACACGTTGTAGATGCTGTTATTGGCTTACCAACAATTGTAACACATGCTACAGCAAACCCAAACTTTTCTACCTTGGTTGGTGCATTAACTGCTGATGGTCAACCTAACTTCGTTGGAATTTTGTCTGGTACTGCTAATTCTCCTTTTACTGTTTTTGCCCCATCAAATACAGCTTTTGAAACTTTCGAATCACAAAATCCAGGTACAATTGCAAGTTTAACAAGTGCTCAATTAACAGCTGTATTAAGTTACCACGTAGTAGCTGGTGCAAATGTATTGTCAACAGGTATTCCAACAGGACCTATTACTACTTTTGAAACTGGAACTTTCACGATTTCCGGTACAACAATTACAGATGAAGCTGCAAGACAAACTAATATTGTTGCGGTAGATGTACAAGCAACTAATGGTGTAATTCACGTTATCGATAACGTAATTTTACCAAACTTAAACTAATTCGTTTCTTAAATAAAATTGCTATGAACAAAAAACGCTTTCCTATGGAAAGCGTTTTTTTTTATGATCCTAGTTCAACGGCTCTTGCATTGGCAGATTCAATTCCTTCTATTACAATTTCTTGAAGTTCTTTTTGATTGAAAACAGACAAAGCAGCTTCGGTTGTTCCTCCTTTTGAAGCAACTCGTTGAATCCAAGCTTTATTAGACAATTTACTTCTATTTTGCAATTGAACTGAACCTGAAAATGTTTGACTTACCAAAAACTCTGCTTCTGAAGGTGAAAAACCTAATTTAACAGCAGATTCAATCATGGCTTGCATGAAATAAAACACATAAGCGGGTCCACTTCCTGAAACGGCTGTTGCTGCATTTAGCATTTCTTCTTTTTCGATATAAATGGATTTTCCAGTCGTATTGATTAAATTCTGAACAATGAAAAGTTCTTTTCTATCCACCGCGTTTGAAGCGCAAAAAACAGTCATTCCCTCGCCTATTTGGGTTGGAATATTTGGCATTGAACGTACTATTTTAGTAACATTTAAATCCCTTTGCATCATTTCAATTGAAATTCCTGCCATTACAGACAAAACCACGTGTTCTGGATTTAGAAATATTTGTATCTCAGAAGCTAATTGTTTAAAATCTTGAGGTTTTACTGCCAAAATTAAAATATCCGACTCGAAGATTTTAGGATTCGGTTTCGTGTAAAAATTAGAAATATCAATTCCAAAACTATTCTTTTCCTCAATTTTTGTTTTGTTCAAAATTAAAATATCTGAAGCTCCTACAAAGCCAGAGCTCATAAAACTATTGGCATAGGTTTGTCCCATATTACCAAATCCGATAATTGCTATTTTCATGATGTGATATAAAAAAACCCTGTCGGTGCAGACAGGGTTTGTATTAAAATAAAACTTATTTTTTCTTTTGTGCGGCTTTTTGAGCTTCTGCTTGCTCCATCATTTCGCGCATTTTTTTCTGGAATTTACTTTCCTTTTTCTCTTTAGTTTTATTCTCTTGAATTTGAGCGTGAATTTTATCTTCTTTCACGATGTAGTTTTTAATAACCAACATAATTCCAATCGTAATTAAGTTAGAAATGAAGTAATACAAACTCAATCCTGATGCATAATTATTAAAGAAGAATAACATCATTACAGGCGAAATGTAAATCATAATTTTCATGATTTTACCCATATCTGGCATACCTTCTTGTGGTGGTGTGCTCATTGCTTGGTCACCCGTTGTCATTTTCATATAGAAGAAAATAGCGATAGAAGCTAAGATTGGGAATAAACTCACGTGACTTCCATAAAATGGAATATGGAAAGGCAATTGAAGTACAGCATCAAATGAAGATAAATCATCTGCCCAAAGGAAAGACTTTTGTCTTAAATCAAACATCGATGGGAAGAACTGAAACAACGCATAGAAAATCGGCATTTGCATCAAGGCTGGTAAACATCCTGCCATAGGGTTTACACCGGCTTTAGAATACAACTTCATTGTTTCTTGTTGTTTCTTCATTGGATTGTCTTTGAATTTTTCATTCAATTCCGCAATTTCAGGACGTAAAACCTTCATTTTTGCTTGAGACAAATAAGACTTGTATGTTACTGGCGACATTACAATACGAACTAAAATCGTAAATAATACAATCGCAATTCCGTAACCTACTCCTAATGCTGAAATAAATCCGAAAACTGGAATAAAAATATAACGGTTAATCCATCCGAAAATTCCCCAACCTAACGGCATGATTTCGTCTAGATTTCTTTCGTAATCATTTAAAATTTCATATTTCGCTGGACCATAATACCAATTCATATTATAGTTTAAAGCTCCATTTTTAAATTCTAATGGCACTTGAGCTGTGAAATTTTTAGTAAAAACAGTATCAATTTCTTCATCATCAACTAAATTATCTGATTTGAATTTAGCTGTTTTGAATTTCGTATCTGTTAATAAAATAGAAGTAAACAAATGTTGTTTGAAAGCGATGTATGAAACGTCATTTGCTTCATCTTCAGAATCTTTCGCCGCGTTTAAATAATCGTCTTTTCCATCTTCATATTCGAAAACTAACTCAGTATAACGATTTTCATACGAAACACTTTTCTCGTTTCTGTATGATTTTAATTGCCATTCTAAATCTAATGGTTTTGAAGTATTGACAACTTTTTCTAAACCTTGAGAACGGATAGCAAAATCTAACATGTACTCGTTAGGTTTTAAAACATAACGGTATTCTAAAAACTGATCTGGACCTGCTTTTAATTGTAACGTTAAGACTTGATTTTTACCTTCGGTAGTCAACTTAGGTTCAAAATACATGTCTTTTGTATGCAACGTTCTGTTATCAGTCGTATTTAACGCGATGTCTAAAGAAGCGTTTTTGTCTTTGATAATTTGAACTGCTTTTTTCGAATTTTTCTCAAATTGATCAAAACCTAAAACAGTTGCATCAACGATATAACCACCTTTATTAGAAATTTTAAGTGATAAAACTTCATTTTTGATCTCAGTAACAGCATCTGTAGCCGATGGAAGTGTTGCAGAATATCCAAAAGAACCTAATTGTGCTTGCGCTTCTACATTTTTAGTAGAGTCTGCTACTGGCGTTGCTGCAACGGTTGAAGATACTGTTTTAACTTCTTTAGCTTGTTTGTCTAATTGCTCTTTTTTCTCTTTTTCCTTTATTTCTTCTGGTGTTGGAGCATTTGAATATAACATCCAAATTAAAATTCCAGAAATCAATACAAATCCGATAATCGAATTAAGGTCTAATTTTTTTTCTTCCATCTACTTAGTAATGTTCAATGTTCAGTCTTACGTGAACGTTTATTTAGTTTTATGTTGTACAGCTGCGGCTACAAAACTCACAAAAAGTGGGTGCGGATTAGCGACTGTACTCTTATATTCAGGATGGTATTGAACGCCGATAAAGAAAGGATGTGTAGGAATTTCAACAATTTCTACCAACTTCGTATCTGGATTTACTCCAGAAGCTACTAATCCTGCTTGTCCTAATTCGTTTAAATACGCACCATTGAATTCGTAACGGTGACGATGACGCTCCATAATCTCAGTTTTACCATAGATTTTTTGTGCCAACGTGTTTTCTTTTATGCTGCATTTCCATGCACCTAAACGCATAGTTCCTCCTTTGTTTTCAATATTTTTTTGCTCTTCCATTAAGTTAATTACTGGATGAGTTGTATTTTCTTTCATTTCAGTTGAATTGGCATCAGTATAACCTAAAACATTACGCGAATATTCAATTACTGCCATTTGCATTCCCAAACAAATTCCAAAAAACGGAATATTATTTTCTCTCGCGTAACGAACCGTTTCGATTTTACCTTCAATTCCACGACCACCAAAACCAGGTGCAACAAGTATACCATCTAAATCTTTCAACTGACTATCTGCCGAATTGGCATCTAAATACTCAGAATGAACAGAAATTACGTTTACTTTTGTCTCATTTGCAGCTCCAGCATGAATAAACGCTTCTAAAATTGATTTGTACGAATCTTGTAATTCTACATATTTTCCAACCAAACCAATGTTTACTTCGTGCTTTGGATTTTTCAATCTAAATAAGAACTCGTTCCAGTTGGTTAAATCTGGCGTATTTTTTTCTGGTAAATCTAATTTTTTCAACGCTACTCTATCTAATCCTTCTTCCAACATTAAATTTGGAACTTCATAAATAGTGGAAGCATCAATAGATTGAATTACCGCTTCTTTTTTCACATTACAAAATAACGCTAATTTTTGACGTAAATCTTGCGAAATTTCATGTTCGGTTCTACAAACTAAAATATCAGCTTTGATTCCGCTTTCCATTAAAGTTTTTACCGAGTGTTGTGTTGGTTTCGTTTTTAATTCTCCGGCAGCAGCCAAATAAGGCACTAACGTTAAATGAATTACGATTCCGTTATTTTCACCTAATTCCCAAATCAATTGACGTACTGACTCTATATAAGGTAATGATTCAATATCTCCAACAGTTCCACCAATCTCAGTAATTACAATATCAAAATCACCCGATTTTCCAAGCAACTGCATGCGTTCCTTGATTTCGTTTGTGATATGAGGTACTACCTGAACCGTTTTTCCTAAAAATTCTCCTCTACGCTCTTTTTCAATAACTGAAAGATAGACTCTTCCTGTAGTTACGTTGTTCGCTTGAGAAGTAGGAACGTTTAAAAAACGCTCGTAGTGACCTAAATCCAAATCTGTTTCTGCTCCATCGTCTGTTACATAGCATTCTCCGTGTTCGTAAGGATTTAATGTTCCTGGATCCACGTTGATGTATGGATCAAACTTTTGAATGGTCGTTCGGTATCCTCTGGCTTGCAATAATTTGGCTAACGAAGCTGCGATGATTCCTTTTCCTAAAGAAGAAGTCACACCTCCGGTAACAAAAATGTACTTAGTTTGGTTCATTGTATTGTTGTTGTGTTGTTGTTGCGATAAATATCTTTTATCTGTAATAAAATCGTGCAAAGATAACACTAATTAGTCAATGTGCCAATTAGTCGATGTATCAATTTTGTAATTAAATTGTAAACAATTTATTTTTGTTTTGGAAAGTTTCGGCGGATGTTTCGAACCAGTTCTTCTAAGCCGTTTAGCTTGAGTTCGTGGACCAATTTTAATTGTTCGCCTAATTGACCTTTTGGAAAACCTTTATTGGCATACCAAACCACATAATACTCCGGAAGGTCGATTAAGTAATAGCCTTCGTATTTACCAAACGGCATTTTAGTGTGTGCGAGTTTTACGAGAAGTTCTTGGTTGGTCATTTTTTTGAGAGGATAGAAAAAAGAGAAAAGATGAAAGACTAATTCACTATTTTGTAAAATTTGAATCTTTCAGAATCTTTGTTGATTTTTTTCAACTCTTTATCTTCAATATGTTTTGGGATTTCGAAATAAGATATCGGAATTTCTTTTTGTTCTATTTTTGACAGTTCGATATCAACAATCATATAGCCTAACAAGGTTGTTGTCATCGTATATTTTAAAATTAAATTAGAACCTATTAAATCTTCCACTTCTTTATCATAAATCTGATTATCTTCACTAATCAAAATATTTCTTTTTACAGGAAGTTTTAAAAAATCATGAGAAATTAAATAGATTTCCTTTGAGTATTTTTTCTTAACAGTTATCCTATTGGCTTTAATTTCAGTATTGTTGAATTTTATGATTGTATCATTTTGCGTCAACTCAATGATTTCATTATGACTATAATCTGCACCTAATTGTCTATTGTAGATATTTCTAAAATTCAAATCATCAACAGTAAGTTCATTTTCGGTAATTATGTATTTCTTTTTTTTATTGAAATTTAAAATTACAGTTTCGTTTTTACCATTGTTGATTTTTTTGACATAACCCAAATCATTAATCTTAATATTGAGAGAATCAAAATACTCCCCTTTTTGAATCATTTTATCTTTTAAATCTTTAAATTTCAATGTATCCGATTTATAAATCACATAACCATCCATCTTTGCAGTATAGATCAATTCACCTTCAAAATTTTGAGACTGAATTGAATTAAAAGCAAATAATAAGATTATTGAAAATAACTTCATAAAAAGAGATTCCTTCGGAATGACAAGATTGTGGATAAAATTCTGTTTAATTATTTCCAATTAAAAATAATCTCTTTTTTAATATCAGGATGTAAACTATAAAAAACTGGGCAAGTCATAGCCGTTCTTTCTAGGATAGTTTTTGTTTTTTCGTCGGGATGGATATAGAAATGGAAAGTTACGTGAATTTCAGTGATTCTTCTTGGTTCGGTTCCCATGATTTTGGTTACTTCTGCGGTGGAACCTGAAAAATCTACGTCTAAATCACGTGCTTTGATTCCCATAACGGTGAACATGCAACTAGCTAATCCGTTAGCAACAGTGTCGGTTGGAGAAAAGGCTTCTCCTTTTCCGTTGTTGTCTAGTGGTGCATCCGAAATAATTTCTGAACCTGATTGTAAATGTATGGAAGAGGTGCGTAAATCACCTAAATAAGTCACTTTTGAAGTTGCCATTATTGCGCTTGTTTAATCGTTAAATCAGTGTCGTAATACAATAAATACGTCGCGTTATTTGAAATTAATCCGTTACTAGAATTGTAATCAAATGAGTTTTCTATGTATTCTGTCCTAGTTGTTGAAACTGATTTTACAAAACCTTCTGGTTGACAAATTCGTAACAAGGAATCAAAAATAACATCAAATCCTTTTTTAGCAGCTGCATTAGGATAAATGTTATTTATTTTTTTGAACTCTTTTTCAAATTGTACTTCTTCTAGTGTTGAAGCCACTTTTGTAGCCGATGGGAATAACATTTTCAATTCTGCTAGATTTTTCATTGGAATTTCTTCAAAATTTAAAGCATCGTACAATTCAAAAACTGCCAATTGAATGTCGTATTCTTTTTGCAATACTTTTAAAATGTTGGTAATATTTAAAATAGAACTTGCTTTTTCGATGTCCATTAACACAAAATTCTTTTGTCCTTTTACTAATTGAGATTTTAAAAGCGCCACATCTAATGCACCTTTATCATTAAAAAGAGCATGTTTTACTTCAGGATAATTTGCGATTATAAAATCTTTTGAAGTTGTTTTCTTGGAACTTATTACCGCTACAACATTTCCATTTTTAGATTTAAAATAGTTAAACATTGAATCTTTTAACAAGTCTTCAGAAGGAACTGAATAGTATAAATTATTCATTGGTAAACCTCTCTCTTTTGAAAGTGGCGAAATAACCGGAACATTATATTTTGAAAGCAATTGCGCTGTAGTTTCCACAACTGAATTTTGGAAAGGACCAACTACTACATCAACATTTTCAAAATTATTTTTAGAAATAATCGATGCAACATTTGATGAATACTTAGTACTTTCTACATCATAAACTTTTACATTAACTGGCAACCCAAGTGTTTTTGCCGAATCGATTGCCATAAGTGCACCAGCATAAAAATCTAATGTAAGATTTAAAAATTTGTTGGTTTTTAATTGTTCCGTTTTAGTTTTTAAGGAATCCGTTGCAATTTTGTTCATATTGAACGGTAAAAGTAAAACTAGACTTCTTTGATTTGACTTATCTACTGAATTTATAAGGTTGATTTTCTTCTTTGCAACTAAAACAGAATCTTTTGTTTTTGCAAATACAACCCCTCCGTTTGATGGGACTTTTAAAATCATTCCGATTTTGACCCCATCTTGTAAATCAGGATTTAAAGTAATTAATTCACCTTGAGAAATATCAAACTTTTTAGACAAACTATACATTGTTTCTTTAGGTTGTACTTCATAATCAACTAATGTAACCGAAGATATTTTTTTAGAAACAACACCAGGTTTTAAAATTACTGTTTCACCAATATTTAAACCACCAATGATTTGAGGATTTAGTTGTTCTAATTCGGTAACGGTTAATCCGTAACGACTTGCTATTCCATATTTTGTCTCCTTTGCCTCAACAACATGAGTTGTTGCATTTGATATAACTTTGGGTCTCGCAAGATTTGATAAAGCCATACTTAATTCAGCAGAAGAAGGTTTTGATACAAAAATTTCTTGTCCAATTTTTAAACCATTTTCCAAAACTATCTTGTTCCAGGTTTCGATATCAGAAACTGAAACATTATATTTTTTGCTTATTCCAAAAAGTGTTTCTTTCGGTTCAACAGTATGTTTTACAGCTTTATTTACTGTACCATTGGGAATTAATAGTGTAGTATTTTCCTTAACACCATTTTTCGCATCTGGATTTAATCGATAAATATCAAAAGGTGTTACCTCATATTTTTTTGCGATTTGAAAAACGGTTTCCCCTTTTGCTACTACATGCTTAATCTGAGATTGAACAGGTAACGCGAAAAGAAAAATCAAACTGAAAAGAAAAACAACTCTTTTTATCATAATCTTAATTTAAAAACAATACTAAACAAAAATTTCAATAGCAATTTATATCGTAAAAATAGAATAAAAATAATTGCTATTGAAATTTATATGTCGAATTTGAAAAATTTATTTTATTCCCATTCAATCGTTGCAGGTGGTTTCGAACTGATGTCATACACCACTCGGTTTACTCCTCTAACGTTATTTATAATTTCATTAGAAATTTTCATTAAAAACTCATACGGCAAATGTACCCAATCTGCTGTCATTCCATCAGTAGATTCAACTGCGCGTAAAGCTACTACTTTTTCGTATGTACGCTCATCGCCCATTACTCCTACACTATTTACGGGCAACAAGATTGCTCCCGCTTGCCATACTTTATCGTATAATCCGTGTTCTTTTAATCCGTTGATAAAAACCGCGTCTACTTCTTGTAAAATAGCTACTTTTTCCGCTGTAATATCACCTAAAATACGAATCGCTAATCCTGGTCCTGGAAATGGATGACGACCTAATAATTCTTCGTCGATTCCTAAACTTCTTCCTACTCTACGCACTTCATCTTTGAATAACATTCGTAAAGGTTCTACCACTTGCAATTTCATAAAATCAGGCAATCCACCTACGTTATGATGCGATTTAATCGTTGCTGAAGGTCCGCCAGTTGCTGAAACTGATTCGATAACATCAGGATAAATTGTACCTTGACCTAACCATTTTACATCAGTTAATTGGTGTGCTTCATCATCAAAAACTTCAATGAACGCTTTTCCAATGGCTTTACGTTTTGCTTCTGGATCATCTAACCCAGCTAACGCATCCAAAAAGCGTACCGAAGCATCAACTCCTTTTACATTTAATCCCATTCCTTTGTACTGATTTAGTACATTTTGGAATTCATTTTTACGTAATAATCCATTGTTTACGAATATACAATATAAGTTTTCTCCAATTGCTTTGTTCAATAAAACTGCCGCTACTGTTGAATCTACACCACCAGAAAGTCCTAAAACTACTTTATCGTTTCCGATTTTAGTTTTCATTTCTGCAACTACTTCCTCTACGAAAGCGTTTGGCGTGAAATTTTGAGGTACTTGTGCAATTTTCACTAAGAAGTTTTCCAACATTTGTTTTCCATCGGTTGAATGGTATACTTCTGGGTGAAACTGAATCGCATAAGTAGTTTCTCCTTCAATTTTATAAGCTGCGTTTTCTACATCTTTTGTACTAGCAATCATTACGCCATTAGTAGGCAATTTCTTGATTGAATCAGAATGACTCATCCAAACTTGGCTATTTTCAGAAACACCTTCTAAAAACACTTCGTTTTCTTTGATATACGAAAGATTAGCTCTTCCGTATTCTCTTGTATTTGAAGCCGCAACTTCTCCACCAGAAAAATGGGCTAAATATTGTGCTCCATAACAAACGGCTAATAATGGCATTTTACCTCTAATTTGAGATAAATCTGGATGTAATGCTTCTTCAGAACGAACTGAACATGGACTTCCTCCTAAGATTACGGCTTTGTATGATGATAAATCTGCTGGAATTTTATCGAATGGAAAAATCTCGCAGAAAATGTTTAATTCTCTAACTCTTCGGGCAATTAATTGGGTGTATTGCGAACCGAAATCTAAAATTAATACGTTGTGTTGCATTTTATTGTTGTTGTGTTGTAAATTTTAATTTCATTAAAAACAGAAAGACAAGTCATGACTTGTCTCTACAAATTAATATTCAAATTTTCCGTATTCGGATGTAATTGTTAATTTCTTACTATCTGATTTTTCTACTCTTCCTACGATTTGTGCGTCGATGTTTAATGATTTTGAAATTTCGATAATATCTTGTGCTACTTCGGCTGGAACGTATACTTCCATTCTGTGACCACAATTGAATACCTGATACATTTCTTTCCAATCCGTTTTAGAATTTTCTTGAATCAATTTAAATAATGGTGGCACTGGAAATAAATTATCTTTAATCACGTGAACGTTTTCTACAAAGTGAAGCACTTTTGTTTGCGCACCACCAGAACAATGAACCATTCCGTGAATTTGATTGGAATTGTATTTTGATAAAATCTTTTTGATTACTGGCGCATACGTTCTCGTAGGAGAAAGCACTAATTTTCCAGCGTCAATTGGACTATTTTCAACAGCATCTGTCAATTTAGTTTGACCTGAATACACTAATTCATTTGGAACTGAAGCATCAAAACTTTCTGGATATTTCTCCGCTAAATATTTGGCAAAAACATCATGACGAGCTGAAGTTAATCCATTGCTTCCCATTCCGCCATTGTATTCTTTTTCGTAAGTAGCTTGTCCGAAAGAAGCCAATCCTACAATAACATCTCCTGCTTGAATATTTGCGTTATCAATTACATCAGCACGTTTCATGCGAGCTGTTACGGTTGAATCTACAATAATCGTTCGAACTAAATCGCCTACATCTGCAGTTTCACCTCCAGTAGAATGAATCGTAACGCCGTGATTTTTTAAATCTGAAATTAATTCTTCTGTTCCGTTGATAATAGCTGAAATGACTTCGCCTGGAATTAGATTTTTATTTCTTCCAATGGTTGATGAAAGTAGAATATTATCGGTTGCTCCGACACATAATAAATCATCTATATTCATGATTAAAGCGTCTTGAGCAATTCCTTTCCAAACCGAAATATCGCCTGTTTCTTTCCAATACATATAGGCCAAGGAAGATTTTGTTCCTGCTCCGTCAGCATGCATAATGATGCAATAATGGTCGTCGTTTGTTAAATAATCAGGGATGATTTTACAAAATGCTTGTGGAAATAAGCCTTTGTCGATGTTTTTGATAGCTTGGTGCACATCTTCTTTAGAAGCCGAAACTCCTCTTAAATTGTAGCGTTTGCTCGTATCAGAACTCATGAATGTAGTGTGTTGTTGTTGTGGCGCAAAGATAGTTCTAAAATTTAGAATTTAGAAGTATGAATTTAGAATTTGTTAAATTTTTATAACATGAACAGCTTCAACCAATTCCGAATCGTTATTTGGAAACAAAATATTTTCAATTTTAAAAGTGGTAAAGCATTCTTCTTTTTTAGATGAAACATCGTAGTTTACATTGATTTCATTCATTTGCATTGTAGTTTCGTTATTCAATTTAATGAGAAACGAATTTCCTATAGGATTTACAACGGGTGGAAATATTTGAATAAGATTTGTATTTTCTATAAATTCAAACGGAATTGAAACTTCATCTAAATCTTCAACAGTAATTTGTTGCATGGTATAGGTTTCGTTTTCAAACACATTTTCACCAGAAGTTTCGTCTACAATCTCAACAAAAAAAGAAGCAGGAGTTGGTTTATTTCCTTCATCACAATCATCATTACAACTTACAAAAGAAGCTACTAGTAGCAGTGCAAATAAACTTATTACTTTTTTCATCTTGTTTTACTTAAAATTTCAATTTCTACTCTTCGATTGGCTGCAGCTTGTTCAGGGGTTGCTTCTGGAATGGGATAAATCGGTTGCGAAACTCCAAATCCTTTTGTTTTTACGCGATATTCCTGAATACCATTATAAACGAGAAAACGCTTAATTTGTTTTGCTCTATCGGTAGATAAATTTCGGTAATCTTTATCAATACAACAAATGTGTCCCTGAATTTCGATTTTTAACTCGGGATTGTTTTGCATTACAAAAAGCAAATCATACAAAGTTCCTTGCGATTCGGGCATTGTAGCAAAGGTATTTTGGTAAAAATTAATATTTTTCAAGGTAATTTTCGTCCCCACTTTTGCTAACTTCACTTTTTCAGCTAACGGTGCATCATCTGGAATTATAACTTCTGGTTCGGCTTCTTTGATTCCTAAAACCTCATCTTCTTTTTCTAAATCCTTTTCTAATAAATAGTGAATAATGGCTTTACGATTATCTGCTTTACTGGTTGAAGTTGCTCCTTTTTCTCCTAATGATATACTTTTAAAATCAGGTCTGATGTTTACTTTTCCTTTAATTTGATTGAAAACATAACTTACCCTTTTTTGAGACAGAGTATCGTTAAAACCAGTACTTCCAACTTCATCCGTTGAACCCGTTATCGATAAAATTTTTGAAGTTGCATTTTCAGCAATCCATTTTTGGAATTTAGCCAATTCTGTTTTGTTTAATTCAAACTTATTATTATCGAAAAAGAAAACAACTTTTTCTTGAGAGAAAATTATAAGAGAAAACAAAAAAAATATTGAAGTAAGTAAAAATTTCATAGTAGTCTATTAATTCAATGGATTTATTTATCTACAATAATTATCTCTACACGACGATTTAATTTAGCTTCAATTCCATTTCTTTCAGGAATATGATAAATAGGCCTCGTAGGCCCAAATCCGATATATTTCATTCTGTCAATTTCTATACCATTATCATGAAAAAACTTTGTTACTTCTTTAGCTCTTCTTGTTGATAAATAATAATCATCTCTAGGCACGCAACAAATATGACCTTGTATAATAATTTTAATTTTTGGATTTAGTTTTAACACTTCAATCCATTTTTTTAATTCCGTTTTAGATTCTGGTATTAATTTTTCTGAATCAACTTCAAAATGAATTAAATCTAATCTAAACTGTGTATTAATTGGGTTAGCGTTGATAGAATCTAATAAAGAAGCTGCAGATATATGAGATTTAAATTCAATTGATTTATCTACTTTAACTTTATCTAGATCAGTCTCAACATTAATATTATTAACAATTAAATCTTCGTATCTCGCAAATTTATGATCTATGTAATATAAATCAACTCTTCGGTTTTCATAATCTACATGTGATGATAAAAATTTTTCTCCTAAATTAATCTTGTTAAAATATTTACTGTAATTAACTTTATTATGTATTAATTTAGAAATTTCATCTACCCTTTTTAATGACAACTCATCGTTATATGATATTGATCCTTTTTCATCGGCTCTTCCAATCATAAATAAAATCAAAGACTCTGAATGATATTTTAACCAATGTTCTAATTTTTCATGTTGATCATTATTGAGAGTATACTTATTAAAATCAAAATAAAATGAAACTTTATCTTGAGAGTAAGAATTGAGTCCTAAAAACAAAAAAAACAGTAAAAAAAAACGCATATATTATTATATTAATTCTCTAAAATTAAAATTTCAACTCTTCTATTCTCATTTCTTTCCTTTTCATTTTTTTCAGGAATTTTATGAATAGGTTGTGTACTTCCAAAACTCTTATACAATAATCTTTCATCATCAATATCATTTGCAACCAAATAATTATGAACAGCAATTGCTCTCACAAGGGCAATATCTTCAGGATCATCACCTATTTGACAGCATATATGACCTTGAATTTCGATTTTTACTTTTGGATGCGTTATCATAAATTGCAATAACTCTTCCATAACTGGTAATGATTCAGGAACGAAAATACCAGAACGATCATAAAAATACAAATTGTTCATTACTAATTTATCACCAACTTTAGCTTTATCATAAGGTGTATTATAAAGTCCTACTGGTTCTATCAATTCATCAGCATCAGGAACTCTTGCCTCTTCAAACTGATAACTATTATCCTCAGGTTTTTTTTCAACAAATTGATTCGTGTAAACCTCAGAATCATGAACCACAATAGGAGTGTTATCTTCTACAATAATTTTATTAGGAATTACATTATAAAAAACATCTACTCTTCTATTATAACGTCGTTCTTTTTTCGTTTGAACTCTTTCTCCATATCCCTTAATCACTAATTTATCACTATAAAATATGGTAGAATTTTCATTGATTTTAAGTCCCTTTTGAACACTATTTATTCTTTTATAAGCTAGAGTATCGTTATAATCAAAGGTTCCGTACCAATCACAATACCCATTTATTACTAGAATTTCGCGGTTTTCATCTTTGTTCAACCAAGTCATAAACAATTCGTTCTGCTTTGGGTTAAACACATCTTGATCAAAATCAAAATAAAAACTCGCCTTTTCTTGTGCTGAAAGTAAGAATCCAAACAGCAGTAATACGTATTTCATTTGGGGTATTTTAATGTAACGAATATAAAAAATAAAACGTATTAAAAAAACTTATTATTAAAAAGAACTTTTTAAATTTAAATAACAAATTCATTTACAAACACTTAAAAGCAAATCATTTTACACCTTAATTGGCAACAATTTGAATTTCCACTCTTCTATTTTCATTTCGTTCATCTTCGTTATTTTCGGGAATAGTATGAATAGGTCGTGTACTTCCAAAACTTTTATAACTCAATCTATTTTTATTAATCCCGTTGTTTATTAGATAATTATAGACTGCCAAAGCACGAACTTTAGCCGTATCCTCCACATCGGTTCCTTTTTGACAACAAATGTGACCTTGAATTTCAATTTTTAAATTAGGAGTAGCCATCATAATTTTTAATAATTCCTCTAGAATGGGACGCGATTCAGGTACAAAAACTCCAGATCGATTGTAAAAATGTAAGCTTTTCAACACTAACTTATCACCTACTTTTGCAGTTGAAACTTGATTGAATAAATTAGGTTTTGAAGATTCAACTTCAACTACTATTGGGATATATTCTTGGTAATAAATCTCTACTTTTCTGTTCAGTTTTAAATCGGAATTTTGTTTGAAATTTTCTCCTTTACTTTCGATTTCAATTTGTTTTTGATCGGCAACTTTTTCAATAATATGAGATACAAATTTAGCTCTATTGAACGCCAAAGTATCGTTATAACCATTTGAAGCACGATAATCGCAATGACCAATAAGTTTAGTGAATTTGACTTTTTTATTTCTAAAAAAATCATCAAAACGAATCAATTCAGAAAGTTTTAATTGATCAGAATCGGTATCAAAGTATACCGTGAATTTTTCTTGTGAAAAAGTAACTGAAGAAATCAAAAAACAGCAAAATAAAAATCGAAGCATAAAAATCATTTTTGTATACAACGCATAAAATAACAAATAAGTATGTAAAATAAAAAATCCCGATTTTCATCAGGATTTTTATATAATTTTAAAAACATATTAAAATATTGATGATCCAATAACGGTGAATAACAACCCAACAAGAATTAACAAATAAAGTGATATAAATATTATAATTCCAATTCCTAAAAATTTATGATGCGATTTTAAATTCACAAAAGCATCAGCCAATAAATTACTATTATTAAACTGAAGTGCTGTTTTTAAATTGGTAGAATACTTATATAAATAATAAACTGGAAAGAAATAAATTACTGCCATTAAAAAATAAATTAATGACATAAAACCTCTCATGGCTCCAAGCATTCCATAACCATTCAATTCACTTGGCATTGCCGAAAAGGTAATGGTCATAAAAATAGCAACAACTAACATAAACCCTATTCCAATAAATCCAAGAATAGATAAGAAAAACGTCCATTTAGCACCTTCTCTTAAAGCATCTTTTGCTAATTGATTTAATTCTAAATTTTGTTCCATTTTATTTTTCAAACTCTTTTAAAGTATTAATGATAATCCCAACACAATCTCTCAATTGTTCTTCTGTCATTACTAATGGTGGCGCAAAACGAATAATATTTCCATGTGTTGGTTTTGCTAATAAACCGTTTTCTGCTAAACGTACACAAATGTTCCAAGCCGTATCGCTTTCTTCAGTATCGTTAATTACAACGGCATTCAACAAACCTTTTCCTCTTACTAAAGTAGCTATGTTTGAAGTCTCGATGAATTTTGCTAATTCCTTACGGAAGATGTTTCCTAATTTTCTAGCATTTTGAGATAAGCTTTCTTCTGACACTACTTCTAAAGCCGCCATAGCAACCGCAGCCGCAACCGGATTTCCTCCAAAAGTAGAACCGTGTTGTCCTGGTTTAATGACATTCATAATGCTATCATTTGCTAAAACCGCCGAAACCGGATAAGCGCCACCTGATAACGCTTTTCCTAAAATTAAAATATCGGGTTGTGTATAAGTTGCTTGTTTTTCACATTTTGCTTCACAAGTACAATTCCCACAAACAGCTAACAATGAACCTGTTCTTGCAATTCCTGTTTGTACTTCGTCGGCAATGAATAAAACGTTATTGGATTCACAAATTGTTTTTGCTTTTTTAAGGAAATCTTCTGATGGAGTATAAACACCCGCTTCGCCTTGAATAGGTTCTACTAAGAATCCTGCAATATTTTTTGAAGAATTCACCGCTTTTTCTAAAGCTTCAATATCATCATAAGGAATGCTAATGAATCCTGCTGTATAAGGTCCGAAGTTTTTACGAGCGTTTTCATCGTTTGAAAATGAAATGATTGTAGTAGTTCTTCCGTGGAAGTTACCATCACAAACGATAATTTGAGCTTCGTTTTCGTTAATTCCTTTTTTCTCGTATGCCCATTTTCTACACAATTTTAAAGCGGTTTCTACTGCTTCAGCTCCTGTATTCATTGGTAATACTTTATCAAATCCGAAATAGTTCGTTACAAATTGTTCGTAAACCCCTAATTTATCGTTGTAAAATGCTCTTGATGTTAACGTTAAAGTTTGGGCTTGTTGCACCATTGCTCCTACAATTTTTGGATGACAATGTCCTTGATTTACTGCAGAATAAGCTGAAAGAAAATCGTAATATTTCTTTCCTTCTACATCCCAAACATAAACTCCTTCTCCTCTACTCAAAACTACTGGTAGTGGATGATAATTGTGTGCACCATACTTGTCTTCTAATGCAATAGCTTCAGCCGAACTCATTTTTTCTAAAACTGACATAAAATGTTTTTTATTGATTGTTACATCGCAATTCCTTCTTAGTGGTGAGAAATCAACCGATTACAAAAGTAGTAAATTTTGTTGAAAGATGGAAGTTGGATGCTGGAAGAAAAAAACTTCAAACTCCCTACTTCCAACTTCCATCTCTCAACTAAAACATTTCCAACAACGTCGTAACAGTATTCCAATTTCGTATGGTGGCAGTTACATTTAGTTTCTTCTCAATATATTTTTGATCTAGTCTTGTTTTTCCTGCTCCTACAGCGTATTTGATGTAAATTCTACTTTTATCAATAGCGGCTTCATCAGGTTTGAATTGACTTATTTTTAAATCATTTAAAGCACCACTCGATAATTCTTTCGAAATGAAAGCTACATATAGTTTCTTTGTATCGCACTCTTTTTCTTTTAGATACGGATTGTTCTTTAAACACGCTTCCAAATCTTCTTTACCAATAACCACCACAGGAACTTCCAAACCTAATTCCTTGAAAATTTCTTGCTTGATTTTAAACCCAACACTTGCGCCATGTTCTTCTTCCGAATCCACAAAAACATTTCCCGATTGAATATATGTTTGTACATTTTGAAATCCTGCATTTTCTAAAACAGTTTTCAATACATCCATTTTAATCATATTATGACCGGAAACATTTATTCCGCGAAGTAAAGCCAAGTGCGTTTTCATATTTATTGAAATTTGCTATAAAAGTAAAATATATTATCAAATCAGCATAACAATTCTTATTTTTGCTGCATGGGAAAAAAGAGAACAGAAAAAATCGTATTCGAAAACGTAAAAATCCTTGATGCAGGTGCAAAAGGTGTATCGGTAGCTAAAGCTCCTGATGGCAAAGTAATATTTCTTCCAAATGTAGTGCCAGGCGATGTGGTAGACGTACAAACCATGAAGAAAAGAAAAGCCTACTACGAAGGTAAAGCAATTAAAATCCATGAATTTTCAGAACATAGAATTGAACCAGTTTGTGAGCATTTTGGGGCTTGTGGTGGTTGTAAATGGCAAAACATGAAGTACAGCCAACAATTGTTTTATAAAAATCAGGAAGTTTATAATAATTTAAAACGAATTGGTAAAATTGAATTACCAGAATTCGAGCCAATTTTAGGATCGGAAAAGCAATTATTCTACCGAAATAAAATGGAATTTGGTTTCTCGAATGCGCGTTGGATGACCGATGCTGAAATTCAATCAGGAACTGAATTCGACAATAAAAATGCGTTAGGATTTCATATTCCAAGAATGTGGGATAAGATTTTAGATATTGAAAAATGTCATTTACAAGAAGATCCATCAAACGAAATTCGTAACGAAATCAAACGATTTGCAAACGAAAACAACTTAACGTTCTTCAATGCAAGAGCTGTTGAAGGTTTATTGCGAACATTGATGATTCGTACTGCTTCAACGGGAGAACTTATGGTGTTGATTCAGTTTTATGAAAACGATAAAAACGGAATCGAATTGATGATGAATTTCTTGGCTGAACGTTTTCCACAAATAACTTCTTTACAATATGTTATCAATCAAAAATTGAATGACACGTTATATGACCAAGACATTATTTTATTCAATGGTCGCGATTATATTTTGGAAGAAATGGAAGGCTTGCATTTTAGCATTAATGCGAAATCGTTCTATCAAACCAATTCCGACCAAGCGTATGAATTGTACAAAATCACTAGAGAATTTGCAGGTTTAACTGGAAATGAAACCGTTTACGATTTATATACAGGAACTGGAACTATTGCGCAATTCGTTTCGAAAAAAGCGAAGAAAGTTATTGGTGTTGAAGCCGTTCCAGAAGCAATTATTGATGCAAAAGCGAATGCTGAACGCAATAACATTACCAATTGTGAGTTTTATGTAGGTGACATGAAAAACGTTTTCAACGACGAATTCATCAACCAACACGGACAACCAGACGTTATCATCACCGATCCACCAAGAGATGGAATGCATAAAGATGTGGTAGAAATGTTATTAAAAACAGATGTGCCAAAAATTGTGTATGTAAGTTGTAATTCGGCAACACAAGCCCGTGATTTAGCTTTGATGGACGAAAAATACAAAGTAGTTCGTGTACGTCCCGTGGATATGTTCCCACAAACGCATCATGTGGAAAACGTGGTTCTTTTAGAAAAAAGATAATTAAATTTAAACCACATAGAAACATAGAAAAGCATTTTTTTTGAGATAAACATAGCATTTCATTAACACTGAGCTATGAAAACTATGAAAAGTGTCACGTCTCAACTCATTTTGGAAAACTATGTGTCTATGTGGTAAAATAAAAAATTTATGAAAAAATTAGTTTTTATAACCCTATCCTTGCTTTTAGCCGTTTCGTTTTGGAACTGCGAAAAAGATGATATTTGCGCTGAAGGAACGCCCGTAACACCTCGGTTAATTATTGAGTTTTACGACGCTACTAATCCTTCTGTTTTAAAAAATATTACGAATTTAGGTATAATTGAACCTACTTTCACACAAGGATTTCCTTTTAATGGAGTCTCTAAAATTCAAGTTCCATTGCGAACAACGGCTGATATTACTACTTTGAATTTTATCCAAAACGGAAGCGACACCGATTCTGCAAACGACAATATTGATTTGATTACTTTTAACTATGAAAGAATCAATGAATATGTTTCTCGTGCTTGTGGCTATAAAACACTATTTTATTTAAATGATATCAATCCAATTGAATTAACTGCTGATGGCAACAACTGGATTCAAAACATTGAAGTAATGCAACCTAATATAGAAACCGAAAATGAAGTACATGTTAAGATTTATTTTTAGTCTGAGCTTGGTTTGTATTTCATTATTAGGAAATGCACAACCCAAAGACACCGCAAAAGTTATATATCCTGAACGCTATGGATTGCGCTTGGGCGTTGATTTACACAAAATAGCGCGTTCGTTTTACGAAAAAGACTATAGAGGTTTTGAAGTAGTTGGAGATTATCGTTTAACCAAGCGTTTTTACATAGCAGGTGAAATTGGAAACGAAGATAAAACCGTGGACGACGACCGTTTAAACTTTACTACAAAAGGAACGTATTTTAAAGTAGGTTTTGATTACAACTCGTTTGAAAACTGGCTCGACATGGAAAACATGATTTACATAGGAATGCGTTACGGAGTAAGTAGCTTTAATCACACTTTAAATAGTTATAAAATCTATGATCCAACAAATTATTATGGTGAAAACACCATAATTTCAGGAGCAGAATTTGATGGCTTAAATGCAAGTTGGTTAGAAGTTGTTGGTGGAATCAAAGCTGAGTTATTTAATAACCTTTATATGGGTTTTTCGGTACGATTGAACTATTTGGTATATGACAAAAAACCTGAAAACTTTGATAATTTATTTATTCCAGGTTATAATCGAACATACGATGGGAAATTTGGTGCAAGTATAAATTACTCTGTAAGTTATTTTATTCCAATTTATAAAAAAAAGTAGAGACTGTAAAATAATTATTAATTCATTTATTTGAATTTTACTTTTTCGGAAAAACAAATTCTATTCTTACACTTCCGTCTTCGTCGATTTTTGTTAATTGAATATCGTGTAAAGTATTGACTAATTCTGGATTCCAAGGGGTTTTTACTTTTACGTAATTTTCGGTAAATCCGTGGATATAGCCTTCTTTATTTTCACTTTCAAATAAAACCGTTCTGTTGGTTCCAATTTGACTTTCGTAAAATGCTCTTCTTTTCTTAACAGAAAGCCCGCGTAGCATTTTACTTCTTTTCGAACGTACATTAGCTGGCACTACTCCATCCATATCAACCGCTTCCGTATTATCTCTTTCCGAATAGGTAAAAACATGTAAATACGAAATATCTAAATCATTCAAGAAATGATACGTTTCTAAGAAATGTTCGTCAGTTTCCCCTGGAAACCCAACAATAACATCAACTCCAATACAAGCGTGTGGCATTACTTCACGAATTTTTGCAACACGTTCTGTATATAATTCACGCATATAACGACGTTTCATTTTTTTTAAAATATCATTAGAACCCGATTGTAAAGGAATATGAAAATGTGGCACAAATGTTCGGCTTTGTGATACAAATTCAATCGTTTCGTTTTTCAACAGATTAGGCTCGATGGAAGAAATTCGTAAACGTTCAATTCCTTCTACTTCATCTAATGCTATTACTAAATCTAAGAAAGTGTGTTCGTGTTTTTTATTTCCGAATTCCCCTTTACCGTAATCACCAATATTTACTCCAGTAAGAACAATTTCTTTGATGCCTTGTTCTGAAATTTCTTTAGCATTTTTCAATACATTTTCCAAAGCATCACTTCTAGAAATTCCTCTTGCTAATGGAATCGTACAATACGTACATTTATAATCGCAACCATCTTGCACTTTTAAGAAAGCACGAGTTCTGTCGCCAATTGAATAACTTCCTACATAAAAATCGGCTTCTTCGATTTCGCAGGAATGCACTTCGCCCATGTCGTTTTTCGACAAGTCGTTGATATAATCGGTGATTTTAAATTTTTCGGTTGCTCCTAAAACCAAATCTACGCCATCAACTGCGGCTAATTCTTCTGGTTTTAATTGCGCATAACAACCTACAGCTGCTACGAATGCTTTATCATTCAGCTTCATTGCTTTTTTAACAATCTGCTTGAATTGCTTGTCCGCATTATCGGTAACCGAACACGTATTAATTACATAAATATCTGCAATTTCTTCGAAATCAACACGTTCAAAACCTTCATTTTGAAAATCACGTGCAATAGTAGACGTTTCTGAGAAGTTCAATTTGCATCCTAAAGTGTAGAAAGCGACTTTTTTCTTGTTTTCCATAAGTACAACTCAATTAATGAAATCGTTGTCAAAAAATTGAGAGTGCAAACTTAATATTTTATTTCAATAAAATCAGAAACATTATCCAATGTATTACAAAATAATTTTTAATTTTGGAAGAAACTATCTCAATGAATTATAGAGAATTACTAGATAAGTTAAAATCAGACATTGAAAATATTACCAATGAAACTGAATCTTTAACCAAAGAACTAAATTTAAAAAATAATGATGTCAGAAAAGACTTTTTTGGTCTATTTCAAACTGTAATTGATGAGTATTATTTGGGATTAAATACATTTATTTTTTTTAAAACCAATAATCCAGTTAAGATTTATGAAATTTATGTTTATGAAAATGAAATAAAGTTCCTTGATAATCACATCAGAAAATTGTTTGCAATAAAAGAAAATGAAGTTCTAAAGAAGAAATATATTAACAACTTGGAAAAAAATTTAATATTGGGTTGTTTTGCTGTTTTCGAAACATGTGTAAATCTGATTTTTAATAAATTTTATGAAGAATCTAAATTTCATGAATTTATCATACAAGAAATAAAAAAAGATGAATCTAAATTTTTACATCAAAATGATTTCAATGAAAATCAAAAAGAAAAAATTATTGAAAAACTTTTTGATAAATTAACTCTGCATAAAAAATTCAGATATCTATCAAAAGATAAATATTCAAAAGAAATGAGACCTTCAGATTTGGAATTTATAAAATTTATATCAGACTATAGAAATTGCAATATTCATTCAAATGGGATTTGTAATAATGATTTTGAAAAAACATATTTCAATTCGACTTTCATCTTTAAAAAGAATCATACTATTAAAATTATAGATAAAGAAGATTTTTCATTTACGAGTTGGAGTATATGCTTTGAAATGAAAGACATTTTTACAAGGCTAATAAAAACTATCAACTACGATGAATTAATTGAACATCCAGAACAATAAAAAGCCTATATTTTATAGGCTTTTTATTAAAATATTTCTAATCAAACTACTCTTTTCTATACTTCTTCGTTTCTTCAAAAACGTGTTCTAAAATTTTAGCGTCTTCTTCGGTGAATTCTACATGACGGCGACTCATTACAATTTTAGCGGTTTCAAAAGCTTTTTTAGTGATGTAAGTGGTAAATCCTGAAGCACCGCCCCATGAGAAACTTGGTACAAAATTTCTTGGAAATCCAGAACCAAAAATATTCGTTGAAACTCCAACTACAGTTCCTGTATTGAACATGGTATTAATACCGCATTTGCTGTGATCGCCCATCATTAATCCGCAGAATTGCAAACCTGAGCGAGCAAAGCCTTCGGTTTCATAACTCCACAAACGTACTTCTTCGTAGTTGTTTTTTAAGTTGGAATTATTAGAATCGGCACCAATGTTACACCATTCTCCTAAAACGGAATTCCCTAAAAATCCATCATGTCCTTTATTAGAATACCCAAATAAAACCGAATTATTTACTTCGCCACCAATGCGACAATGAGGTCCCACGGTTGTAGCTCCATAAACTTTGGTCGCTAATTTCACTTGTGCTTCTTCGCACAAAGCAAATGGTCCACGAATAACCGAACCTTCCATGATTTCTGCATTTTTTCCGATGTAAATTGGACCCGTTGAAGCGTTTAAGGTTACGAATTCTAACTTCGCTCCTTCTTCAATGAAGATGTTTTCAGGTGCAATTACGTTGACGCTTTTTGGAATGGGTTGAGAAAATCTATCTTCTGTAAGTAGTTCAAAATCTTCACGAATAGCCGCATCATTCTTTGCGAAAATATCCCAAGTATTTTCAATTCTTAAAACGTCACCTTCATATTCAATTAATTCATATTCATCAAAATCGATATCTTCTTGTGTGTCATGTGTATGAAAAGCAATGATTTCTTCCCCAAAAAGAATCGCTTCTTTTGGATTCAGATTTTGAACCATATCAATTAAAATTGGATTAGGCAAAAACGAAGCGTTAATCATGATGTTCTCTTCCATTTCTACCATTGGGTATTTCTCCATCAAATATTCTTCGGTAAGTGTTGTGGTAGTATATCCTAAATATTTTTCCCACTTTTCACGAATGGTTAAAATTCCGATACGAATATCAGCTACTGGACGCGTAAAAGTAAAAGGAAGTAACGCATTGCGAACGGTTCCGTCAAAAAGTATATAGTTCATTATTTTTTATTTTATCGTTGAATCGTTGCAATGCAACGATTGTACATTATAGATTCAAAAATACAATTTATTCCATAAAAAAAGCCTCACCTAAGTGAAGCTTTTCTCTATTTTGAAAAAGCGAAAAATTATTTAGCTTTTTTAGCGTATTTGCTGTTGAATTTATCGATACGACCTGCTGTATCAATAAGTTTAGATTTACCTGTGTAAAAAGGGTGAGAAGTTCTTGAAATCTCCATTTTGAAAACTGGATACTCAACACCTTCGTGAGTAATAGTTTCTTTAGTTTCTACTGTAGATTTAGTGATAAAAACATCTTCATTTGACATGTCTTTAAATGCAACTAATCTGTAATTTTCTGGGTGAATACCTTTTTTCATTTTGTAATTCTTTTTTTATTAAGCGATTATAACTTGTTTCGCGGCTCTACATTAAAAGAGGTGTAAACATTTTATAACCTTTTGGTTTATAAACTTTTTATTTCAGAGTGCAAAATTACATTTATTTTTTAATCTAACAATCTTTATGTAACTTTTTTTTATTTTTTATCACTCATATAGAACGATTAGAATTCTTATATTTGTAAATTAATTAAACCAAAACAAACTATGAACGAAATTATTAAAAAGAACGGAATTAACTTTGGAATTATTACCGGAGTATTAAGTGTATTGATTACAACATCAATTTACATTGTTGATTTAGCCTTAATGACTAAATGGTGGTTAGGCATTTCTATTTTGGTTGTCTACATTATTATTGGTTGTGTTTTATTAGTTAAAACTAAAAAAGACTTAGGCGGTTATATGAGCTTTAAAGAAGGTTTTACTGTTTATTTCATTTCAGCACTTATTGGTATTGCAATTTCTGTTATTTATAATATTTTATTGTTCAATGTTATCGACCCTGAAGCAGCTATCCGATTAAAAGAACTTACACTTGAATCAACTGTTCAAATGTTAGAGAAATTTGGAACACCAACTTCTGCCATCAAAGAAACTGTTGACAAAATGAAAGACTTTAATCAATTTTCTCCGATGGAACAATTAAAAGGAAGCATCTGGAGCATTGTTGGTTCTGCTGTTTTTGGTGCTATTTTAGCTGCTATCTTCAAAAAAGACAAACCTGTATTCTAAATAAATGAATTTATCTATAGTTATCCCATTATTAAACGAAGAAGAATCGTTACCAGAATTACACAATTGGATTGTGAAAGTGATGCAAGCGCATAACTTTTCATACGAAATCCTGTTTATTGACGATGGTAGTACCGATGCTTCTTGGAATGTTATTTCACAGCTTTCAAATGAAAATCCGAATGTAAAAGGAATCCGTTTTCTTAGAAATTACGGAAAATCGCAAGCATTACACGCAGGTTTTGCTAAAGCGCAAGGCGATGTCGTAATTACCATGGATGCCGATTTACAAGATAGTCCAGATGAAATTCCTGAATTATTCCGTTTAATTACTGAAGATAATTATGATTTGATTTCGGGATGGAAGAAAAAACGTTACGATTCAGTTGTAGCGAAAAATATTCCTTCTAAATTGTTCAATTGGGCGGCTCGAAAAACGTCTGGAGTTCATCTGAACGATTTCAATTGCGGATTAAAAGCTTACAAAAATATTGTCATCAAAAACATAGAAGTTTCGGGAGAAATGCACCGATATATTCCAGTTTTAGCGAAAAATGCAGGATTTGGAAAAATCGGTGAAAAAGTCGTGATTCATCAAGCCAGAAAATACGGAAGTTCTAAATTTGGAATGAGTCGTTTCATCAACGGCTTCTTAGATTTAATTACGATTTGGTTTCTATCAACTTTTGGGAAGCGACCTATGCACCTTTTCGGATTATTAGGCTCTATCATGTTTGTAATTGGATTTTTATTCGCTTTCTACTTAGGAATCGATAAATTATTCATCAACACTTCAGGAAGATTAATCACCGAAAGACCGCAATTTTATTTGTCGTTAACCGCAATGTTAATTGGAACGCAATTATTCTTAGCCGGATTTTTAGGCGAAATTATCCTAAGAACCAAAAACAACGAAGAACGTTATAAGATTTCAGAAGTATTATAATATATGAGAAAACACTAGTTTTCTCAAAACATACAGATTATGCACATCGAACAAAGTATTTTAAACAAAGTAAACGAGTGGTTAACCCCAACATTTGACGAAGCAACTCGAAACACTATCAAAGAAATAATGACTTCGGCTCCAAAAGAGTTGGAAGAAAGTTTCTATAAAAATTTAGAGTTTGGAACCGGTGGAATGCGCGGTGTTATGGGTGTTGGAACCAATCGTATCAACAAATATACACTTGGAAAAAACACGCAAGGTTTGTCAGATTATTTACATAGATCGTTTCCTAATGAGCAATTAAAAGTAGCAATTGCTTACGATTGCCGTCATAACAGCGATACATTGGCAAAAATAGTGGCCGATGTTTTTTCTGCTAACGGAATTCAAGTATATCTGTTTTCAGATTTGCGTCCAACACCTGAATTATCATTTGCAGTACGTTACTTAAATTGTCATGCAGGAATCGTGTTAACCGCTTCTCACAATCCACCAGAATACAACGGATACAAAGTATACTGGCAAGATGGCGGACAATTAGTACCACCTCAAGATGCAGAAATTATCAAAGTAATTGAAGATTTAAAATACAGCGATATCAAATTCGAAGCGAACAATGGTTTAATTAAATATATTGATGAAGAAATTGACGAAGCATTTGTAAATTCTACTGTAGAAAATGCAAGTTTTAACACACCGCAAAGCGCAAAAGACAATCTAAAAATTGTTTATACTTCATTACATGGAACATCAATCAAATCAGTTCCAGACGTTTTAGCAAAAGCAGGTTATAAAAATGTAAATATAGTTGCTGAACAAGAAGTTCCTGATGGAAATTTTCCAACAGTAAAATCACCAAACCCAGAAGAACCCGAAGCTTTAGCAATGGCTACCGCTTTAGCTGAAAAAATCAATGCAGATATTGTTGTAGGAACAGATCCAGACAGTGATCGCGTTGGTGTTGCTGTACGTAATTTAGAAGGCGAAATGGTTTTACTTAACGGAAATCAAACAATGGTCGTTATGACTGCCTTTTTGTTAGAAAAATGGAAACAAGCGAATAAAATTACAGGCAAACAATTTATTGGTTCAACAATTGTATCAACGCCTATGATGTTAGAATTAGCATCTGCTTATGAAGTTGAATGTAAAGTTGGATTAACCGGTTTTAAATGGATTGCTAAATTCATAAAAGACTTTCCTAATCAGCAATTTATTGGTGGTGGCGAAGAAAGTTTTGGTTACATGGTTGGTGATGCCGTTAGAGATAAAGATGCCGTTGCCGCTATTTTATTAGTTTGTGAAATTGCTGCAATTGCAAAAGCGAACGGAAGTAGTATTTTCCAAGAACTTTTAAATCTATATGTTGATTATGGTTTTTACAAAGAAAACTTAATTTCTCTAACCAAAAAAGGAATCTCAGGTTTGGAAGAAATAAACCAAATGATGATTGATTTACGCGAAAATCCAATGAAAGAAATCAACGGGCAACGAGTAATTTGCATCGAAGATTATCAAGCTTCCAAAGGAAAAGACTTCATGAACAATGAAGAATTTGAAATTCATATTCCAAAATCAAACGTATTAATTTACTATTTGGAAGACGGAAGTAAAATCTGCGCAAGACCAAGTGGAACTGAACCTAAAATTAAATTCTACTTCAGCGTCAATGGAGTTTTAGATTCGATTGAAAACGCTGAAACAGTAGAAAAAGAATTAGACAACAAAATTGCTGGTATTATTTCAGCAATGAAATTAAACTAAATGGACGAAAATCTAAAGAAAATAATTCCGTTTGCCCTGAAGTACAAAAAAGATGTGGTAATGAATATAATTTACAATATTCTTTATGCACTTTTCAGTACGTTATCTTTCGTTGCATTAATTCCAATGCTAGACGTTTTATTCAAAGATGCTGAAAAAATTGTCACCGAACCAAAACTAACATCAATTTGGGAGATAGCAAGTTATGGAAATGATTATTTATACTTTTATATTACAAAACTCACAAACGAAAACGGAGCTCAATATGCACTTTTGTTAGTAGTTTCTATAATTATTACAACATTTTTATTAAAAAATATTTTCAATTACCTCGCTCTTAACCACTTAATGCTACTAAAAAATGGTGTTTTAAGAGATTTAAGAAATAAAATGTTTGATAAGATTATTAGCCTACCTATTTCTTATTATTCCGAAAAAAGAAAAGGTGACATGATGGCAAGAATGCTTGGTGATGTTATAGAAGTAAAAAATTCTTTTTTTAACATTTTAGAGTTGGTAATAAAAGAACCTATGACAATTGTTTTTACAATAGGTGCAATGATAGTTATTAGCTTTAAATTGACATTATTCGTTTTTATTTTCATCCCAATTTCGGGTTTTGTTATTTCTAAAATCGGAAAAAGCTTAAAAGCAAAATCAAAAAGAGCACAAGATGAAAACGGCTATTTGATTTCAGTTGTAGAAGAAACTTTAGGCGGATTAAAAGTAGTGAAAAGTTACAATGCGGAAGGCACTTTTACCAATAAATTCAATAGTTCTATACAAAGATTATATCGATTAACAAACAGCATAGGAAGAAAAAATAATCTTTCATCCCCAATGAGTGAATTTATGGGAATTGTCGTAATCGCTATCTTACTTTGGTATGGAGGAAACATGGTTTTAGTTGAAACTTTTGCAGATGGAACTCCTTTACTTGAAGGTTCTAAGTTTATTGCGTATATGGGATTAGCTTATAATATTCTTACTCCAGCAAAAGCAATTTCTAAAGCTTCCTATCAAGTAAAAAGTGGATTAGCTGCAGCCGAACGTGTTTTTGATGTATTAGAAGTAGAAAATACCATTACCGATAAAGAAAATGCAGTTGTAAAAACTTCTTTTGAAGATTCCATCACAATTGAAAACATCAACTTTAAATACGAAGAAGAAAATGTACTGAAAAACTTCTCTTTGGAAGTTCCAAAAGGAAAAACAGTGGCTTTAGTAGGCCAATCAGGTTCTGGAAAAAGTACGATTGCAAATTTATTGACTCGTTTTTATGATGTACATGAAGGAAGCGTAAAAATCGATGGCATCGACATCAAAGACATGACGTTAGAATCGTTACGTCATTTAATGGGATTGGTTACACAGGATTCTATTTTATTTAACGATACGATTAAAAACAATATTCTATTAGGCAAGCAAGACGCAACCGATGAAGAAATTATTGCGGCTTTAAAAGTAGCCAATGCCTTCGAATTCGTGAAAGATTTACCTAACGGAATTGAAACCAATATTGGTGATGCTGGAGGAAAACTTTCGGGCGGACAAAAACAACGTTTATCGATTGCTAGAGCGGTTTTGAAAAATCCACCAATTATGATTTTGGATGAAGCTACTTCGGCGTTAGATACGGAAAGTGAAAAGTTCGTTCAAGTAGCGTTAGAAAACATGATGCAAAACCGAACCTCAATTGTAATTGCTCACCGTTTATCTACAATTCAAAAAGCCGATAAAATTGTGGTTATGCAAAAAGGCGAAATCGTAGAACAAGGAACACATGACGAGTTATTAGCATTAAACGGAACGTATTCGAAGTTAGTGATGATGCAGAGTTTCGAGTAGTTTAGCACGCGGATGAAACTGATTCGCTAAATCAAAGCGCGGATTTATACTGATTTCTTAATTTTTAAACATATAAGTCAGATAAGGTTTTGTAAGTTCATTATCTTTATGAATAAGTTCATTTAAGATCTAAACGCAAACTTGTCATTCCGATAGGAATCTCTTTAATAATTGAATTTTGAACTTGTAATTGATTTTGATTTTTGAATTTGAACAACTATGTATATAAACCATCCAAATATCACTTTACCCGAAGACAATGACACCATTGTTTGGAAATATTTGGACTTGTCTAAGTTTTTAGACATGTTGTTGTCGCGTCAGTTATTTATGTCGCGTTCAGATAAGTTTGAAGATCAATATGAAGGCACATTTTCGGAACCTACTTTTGAAGAAATTAAGAAAATTGCTGCTAACAATCCGAAGTTCTTAGATTACTATAAATCGCATCGTGAAAAAGTAGTAATTAGTAGTTGGCACATTAACGAATACGAATCGTTTGCTATGTGGCAAATTTTTACTCAAAATACGGAAGGTTTAGCGATTCAAACTACAATTGGCAGACTTAAAGAAGCCTTACAACCTGAAAGACAAACCGAACAATACATTGGAGCAGTAAATTACATCGATTACAAAAAAGAGTTTATTCCCTTTGAGGATACGTTTTTCCCGTTCTTGTTTAAACGCAAAAGTTTTCAGTATGAAAGAGAAATTCGCATTATTTCTGACGTTACCAACAGCGGAATGAAAATCGACAACGGATTAAAAGTAGATGTTAATTTGAATCAATTGATTGAAAAAATCTACATTCACCCAAAAAGTGAAAACTGGTATAAAAAACTAGTAATTGAATTAGTTTCGAAATTAGGATTTGATTTTGAAATTGAAAAATCAGATTTAGAGAGTGATATTTTGATTTAGTGTTGGAACGCGGATGAAACGGATTCGCTAAAACGAAACGCAGATTAAGCAGAATTTTAATTGTTAATGTCGTCCCTACGGGACTTTTATTCATGCTTGGAGTATTTTACCAAAATATCGTTCCTACGGAACTAACAAGTTTATGCTAAAATAAATATTTCTGCAATTTGAATAAATGCCGTTAGGCATTAAATATTGGTAAAAAAATATCAGCAGTATCTAAAATCCCGAAGGGATGTCATAAACTAATTCGGAGTATACATCTCCACTTTCCACTCGTCTGCCAACAAATTTACATAGTGATAATGTACTTTATCATTTTTATCAAAAGCACCGTTTTTGTTGATGTCTTCGATGCATCTGAAGTATAAACGGTTTTGTGCTTCGATGATATTCCAATCGATTAATTCTAAAAGGTTTTCAGATAACTTAGTGAAATTTTCTCCACTAGATAAACTCAAATATAACGAACGAATATCATTTTGATCAATTTTACCATCTTTATTGGTATCGTTATCGACTAAAGTATATACAATGATTTGCTTTTTAGCTTTATTTGTAATTCCGTCTAAAAAAGTAGCGGTTTGAATTTGGATCTTTTTATCGGTTAACGGTTTTATATTCGTAGAATCAATGTGTTGAAAATTCAAATTATCAAAATATCCTGTAATTTCAAATCGGTTATAATTGGAAATCGCATAACTTACCTGATTCGTTTTGCTACTTCCATACACTTTACTATTTGTATCATAAACTCGAACATCGCCCACAGGATGAATCAAATATTGCGTTCCTTCCATCAAAATTGGCAAATCGGCCACTTTTATAGACGAAGTATCTATCGCTTCTGCTTTTGTTTTTCCTTCTTCGTAGATAACCTTAGGGGTTTCTGCTTCTTTTTTACAACTCACTAAAGTTGCAACCAAGCTAAAAGTGAAAAGAATACGCTTCATTTGTTTAAATTTTATAGTCAAATATACTAAAATAATCGTTGGCTTACAATCGGGCAACCAATTTGATATTGAAAACACGAGTCGTCATATAATTTGGAATTCCGTATTGCGATTTCGTATATACATCACGCACCCAAGTATTGGTAATCGAATTTTGATTGTTAAACAAATTGAAAATCTCTAAACCTAATGAAAACTCATTAAATGGTTTCAGCCAAGTTTTTGTCGATTTGATACTTTCGTCTTTAAACACATATGAAAAACCTACATCGGCTCTTCGATAATCATTCAAACGTAATTGATAGGCATATGGGTCAGCATAAGCAGGCGAACCGCCTGGTAATCCAGTATTATAAACCAAATTTAAATATAATTTTAAGTTAGGTATATTAGGCATGTAATCTTGAAATAACATTCCAAATTTCAATCTTTGGTCAGTTGGACGAGCAATAAAACCTCTTTCATCTTGATTTTCTTCTGTTTTTAAGTAGCCAAAACTAAACCAAGATTCTGTTCCTGGAACAAACTCACCATTTAAACGCGCGTCAAATCCGTACGCGTAAGCTTCCGCTTCGTTGTTGGCTCTATATCGAATTCGTACATTGTCGATTGTGTATGTATTCACATCAGTAATGCTTTTATAATAAGCTTCAGAAACTAGTTTAAACGGTCGCTTCCACATTTTGAAACTGTAATCGTTACTCAAAACAATATGAAGCGATTGTTGTGCTTTTACATTCGTTTGAACTACTCCATCATAATCACGCAATTCTCTATAAAATGGCGGTTGATGATATAATCCACCAGACAATCGGAACAACATATCTTTTTCCCAATTTGGTTTAAATGCAAATTGAGCTCTTGGTGAAAAAGTAATTTGGCTATCACCTTTTGGTCTTCCATCGGCTTCAACTTGCCATTGATGTGCACGAACTCCAGCATTTACCCAATAATCATGATCGCCAATATTTCCTCTATAATTCCATTGTGCATAACCTGACAATCTATTTATTCTAGTGAAATTTGTAGCTCTTACATTTTGATAAGGTGCTAATGGTCCAACATATGGATTATAAGGTTGGTCGTTTTGATAGTCTAAAATGGGGTTAGGCAATGAAAATCCTGCTGAATCCAAAACTTCCCATTCTACAATTCTATCACGAATATCTTCTTTTGTGAATTTTGCACCCCATTCAAATTGCGATTTTTCATTTAATTCGTGAAAACCTTTAACTTCGGCATTAACGATTAAAGCGTCTAAGTTGTTGCGGGCGTGATTTAGTTGTGAGCCGATTCCACGAGTAAAAACTACATCACCAAACGTTTCTGAGCCAATATTAGCATCTACTTCGCCCAAACGATATTGAGCCAAAATATCATAATATTCTTGCTCTTGTGTATGATATCCTGAAAGGATGAATTTCAATTTATTTTTTTCGTTGTATTGATAAACGGCTTTTCCGGCACCAAAAAACGTTAGGTATTTATCTTTTTCTTGTCCTTCATAAAACACTAATAAAGCAATTGGTTCATCTATAGTTCCAAAATTAGTTTGACGCGTTAAAGGTTCGTAGTTGTATCTATTTTGGGAAATGTTTCCTAAAAAACTAAAATTCCATTTGGTTGAAGCATTGAAATTCAACAAAGTTTGAACATCAAAAAATGTGGGTCTAAAATTAGTTTCTGTTTCCTGACTGTTTACTAAAAGACTATTATCTCTGTATCTAACTCCGGTGATATTAGTCCATTTTTGATTTTTTGAAATTCCTTCTGCTGTTAAACTTCCACCTAACAAACTAGCTTCTAAACTTGCTGCAAATTGTTTCGGATTTCGATAGGTTATATCTAAAACTGAAGACAACTTATCGCCATATTTTGATTGAAAACCTCCAGCAGAAAAATCAACGTTTTGCACCATATCGGTATTCGTAAAACTCAAACCTTCTTGTTGACCAGAACGAATTAAAAAAGGACGATAGACTTCAATTTCGTTGACATATACTAAGTTTTCATCGTAATTTCCACCACGCACAGCATAAGAAGTACTCAATTCATTATTAGAGTAAACACCAGGAAGTGTTTTGATAATATTTTCGATTCCTGCATTAGCACCCGGAATTTTTCTAATGACTACAGGATCAATTGTGGTGACACCCTCGATACGCTTTTTACTATTTCCAGTAACGAAAACTTCTCCAAACTCTTCTACTTTAGCATTCATAACCGGATTTAACTCAAAATCTTCATTTGGCTTCAGATTCAATTCTAAAGTGATTTTTTTTAATGAAACGTGTGAAAAAGTTATGGTTACTTTTGTGTTAGATTCCACTTCCAAAATGTAAAAACCATTTTCATTGGAAACCGTTCCTTTATCTCCCATTTTTACTGTAACATTTTCAACAGGATTATTAAATTCATCTAAAATAACACCTTTAATACGGGCTTTTTGAGCCGAAATAGTCAAAGAAAATAAACAAATAATGAATACTAAAATTATATTTTTCAAAAGAATGGATTTTAATTATCTAAAAAAGTAAGATTCAAAGGTAGTGGAATTTTGTAAATTATCGGTAACCACAATCTTTAAATCGTTTCTACCTTGAACGCAAATATTATCATCTAAATTGTGTACCAACTTTTTTGTTTTATAATCATATTCCATTAAAATCCATTTCCCGTTTAAATAAGCGTTATAAGAATCAATATCAGAATGTAAATCAGTAACAGAAACACTAATTGTTTTTTGTTCTTTTATTGTTTTACCTTCTACAAAATTAACGTTGTAAATTCTTGGCGGTGTTGTATCTTGAGCTAATTTAAACTTCCCTAATGTTTTTGTCTTAATAGAAAATGAATTTCCTTTACGATACGTTTTATTATAATCTAACTTATAACCATCTAAAGTAGCAATATAGGTTTTTGCCAATTGTTCTTCAGTTAAGCCTTTTACTTCATTAAAAGTTATTGTAATATTTTTATGAACTGGAACACTATCATCATGCAACGTTAGAATATCGTTATTCACATCAAAACTCAAATAGAAATTAGAATAAAATGCATTTTCTGGAATTTGAACTGAAACATTATTTTTTTCAAAAATAGCTTCATTTTTAGCTTTTACAAAATAAGGCGTTATTTGGAAAGTTTTTTCAATTTTAGCCTCTTGATATGCAAACTCAATTGGAATTACCAATTCTACTTTATTACCATGAAAATCGTACAATTCTACTCGATACGTATAATTTACTCCTGGTTGTACTTTAATAATTCCATCTTTTTTATTACTCGCTAGAATTGAAAGTGGATAATCTGATATTTGAAATAACTTTTGAATGCGCTGTCCCATCAAATGAAAACGTTCGTAATCGATAAAATTATTAATGTAGCGCGATTCATCAAACGTAAAACCATCAAAACCATATTGGTATTGCAACACTCCGTTTAAATACGTTTTTACTTTATACAATCCGTTTTTATTATACGCATTTGTACAAAAATCGTAGGCATTAATTCCGAATGCAACTTTACCGTCAGCCTTTACTTTTACTCCTAAATAATTTCCATCTGATTGTTTAGAAAATGAAATATTGATGGGTTTTTGAGAATTATTAACCGTGGTTGAATCTAAAGGATAAGCTACAAGACCTTGAATAACTGGCTTTCTATCATCTTTAATGATTTTCTTAAATCCAAAATGCATTGGGTTTAAAATTTCTTCCGATTTTGTGTTTCTAAATTCAAAATGCAAATGAGGACCACCACTTCCGCCTGTATTTCCTGAAAAAGCGATAATATCTCCTTTTTTCACAGGTAATTCAGTTGGGTACAAATACATTTCTATTTCATAGGATTGTCCTTTGTATTGTCTTTCTTTAATGAAAGATTCGATTAATCCATTCGCTTTTTGCAAATGTCCATAAACAGAAGTATAACCATTTGGATGCGTAATATAAATAGCTTTTCCGTAACCAAAAGTTGAAATTTTGATTCTTGAAATATATCCATCTCCTGCAGCATATACAGGTAACCCCTCAACACCTCTTGTTTTTAAATCTAAACCAGAATGAAAATGATTACTTCTTAATTCTCCAAAAGAGCCCGACAAATCTATTGGAATATCTAATGGTGATTGAAAATAATCTTGAGGGAAATCTTGAGAAAAAATTAAAATTGGGGCGAATAGAAGAATAAAAAATTTCATTTTATATATGTTTAGCGCTAAAATAATAAAAATAATTTTAAATAAAATAAATAACACACAAGGCTAAAATAAACTTTTAACAATCAATTAGTTACAAATAATAAACATTAATTCATAAAATTTAGCAAAAAGTATTGCTATTTTTGAATACTAATGCTAACTTTGTGAAATATTGAAATGAATTGTATCATTAATGAATGGATTATCTGAATTAATTGATTCTCTCGAAGTTAAATTTTTTAAGCTTAACCAGAAAGTGGCTCAGCTAGAAAAAAAAAACCAAGAGTTGCAGAATGAATTGTTGCTTTTTAAAAAAAATCAACAACAGCAATTAGGTGAAATTGAAACCCTGAAGAGCCAATTAGATACCCTAAAAATGGTAAATTCATTACTAGGCAGTGAAGAAAATAAAAGAGAAACAAAACTCAAAATAAATTCATTAATCAGAGAAATCGATTATTGTATAGCCCAACTTTCAGATTAGAAAGCTCATGAGTGAAAAACTGAAAATTAAAATATCAATAGCAGATCGTGTATATCCATTAACCGTGGAACCATCACAAGAAGAAGGACTAAGAAGTGCTTCAAAAAAAATAGATGCTATGATTAAACAGTTTGAACAAAGCTATGCTGTAAGAGATAAACAAGATGTTTTAGCCATGTGTGCTTTGCAATTTGCAACACAAGTAGAGCAAAAGCAAATTAGTAAATCTCATGATAATGAAACCAATATAAACAGATTACAAAATTTGGATAAAAAATTGAGCGAGTTACTCTCAAAATAAATACGTTCTTACAACATAAATACAATACTGCCTACATTAGTATATATTTGATAAACTCAACACTAACAAATTAAACGAGTGAATCTTTGCAACTATAACAGGCCCTTAAGTGGGAAGTTTGAACTGCAGGTTAGCTCAAATCTTGTATAACCGAGTTTATACAAACACCTAATGTAGGCTTTTTTTATATAATTTTTTTAACAACATCATGATAGAAATAATAATAGGTATCTTAATAGGTATTGCAGGAGGTTTTGGAATCGCTAAATTTTTAGAGAAAAGTAATGTTTCTAACCTTATTAAAAACGCAAAAAAAGAAGCAGGTTCAATTTTAAAAGATGCAAAAGCTGAAGCTGAAGCTACTAAAAAAGAGAAAATCCTTCAAGCTAAAGAAAAGTTTTTAGAACTTAAAGCAGAACACGAACAAGTAATTTTAGCTAGAGATAAAAAAACAGCTGAAGCCGAAAAAAGAACTAGAGATAAAGAATCTCAAATTTCTAACGAATTAGCTAAAGCAAAAAAAGTAAATGATGAAGCTGAAGCAAAAATCAATGAATACTCAACAAAAATTGAGCTTTTAGACAAAAAACAACAAGAAATAGATAAACTTCACAAAAGTCAGGTAGAACAATTAGAGGTAATTTCTGGTTTATCGGCTGAGGAAGCTAAAGAACAATTGGTAGAAAGCTTAAAAGCGGAAGCCAAAACAAATGCTATGTCATTCATCCAAGATACGGTTGAAGAAGCAAAAATGACAGCACATCAAGAAGCTAAGAAAATCATCATTAGCACCATTCAACGTGTTGGTACTGAAGAAGCGGTAGAAAACTGTGTATCGGTATTTAACATTGAATCAGATGATGTAAAAGGTAGAATTATTGGTCGTGAAGGTCGTAACATTAGAGCACTGGAGGCTGCAACTGGAGTTGAAATCATTGTTGATGACACACCAGAAGCAATCATCTTATCTTGTTTTGATCCTGTAAGAAGAGAAATCGCTCGTTTGGCATTACACAAATTAGTAACCGACGGACGTATTCACCCAGCGCGTATTGAAGAAGTAGTAGCTAAAACAGCTAAACAAATCGACGAAGAAATCATTGAAACCGGAAAACGTACGGTAATTGATTTAGGAATACACGGATTACACCCTGAATTAATTAAAGTAGTAGGTAGAATGAAATACCGTTCATCATACGGACAAAACTTGTTACAACACTCAAGAGAAGTAGCTAAGTTATGTGGTATCATGGCGGCTGAATTAGGATTAAACGTTAAATTAGCTAAAAGAGCTGGTTTATTACACGATATTGGAAAAGTACCAGATACTGAAAGTGAATTACCTCACGCTATCTTAGGTATGCAATGGGCTGAGAAATATGGTGAAAAAGAAGAAGTTTGTAATGCAATTGGAGCTCACCACGACGAAATTGAAATGAAATCATTGATTTCTCCAATTATCCAAGTTTGTGATGCTATTTCTGGAGCTCGTCCTGGAGCAAGAAGACAAGTATTAGATTCTTATATCCAACGTTTGAAAGATTTAGAAGATATCGCTTTCGGATTCAACGGAGTGAAAAACGCTTATGCAATTCAAGCTGGTAGAGAATTACGTGTTATTGTAGAAAGTGAAAAAGTATCTGACGATGCAGCAGTAAACTTATCTTTTGATATTTCTCAAAAAATTCAAACTGAAATGACATATCCTGGTCAAGTTAAAATCACGGTTATTCGTGAAACTAGAGCAGTGAATATTGCGAAATAGAAATTAGGCTTTATGCAAAACCAAAAAACCGTATTAATTCATTTTAATACGGTTTTTTTATGCTCTTTTTTGTCATTCCGTTAGGCATATCTTTAATGAGTGATTAATGTTGTTTGTTTTCTAAACATATAATCATGCAAGTTTTATGTTAAACTTAATTCCGATTTAAAGTTCATAAAAGAGATGCTTGACAGCATGACAAACTAAACGCTAAATCTATTAAACGTCCAAAGCTTTGGACTCTCTCTCTCAACACAAAGTATTTAAAAAAACTCTGTGTATCTCTGTGTAAAAAAAAACTATTTCCTTGGATGATAATTATTCAAAACTTCCGACAAGAACTTTCTATCCAAATGCATGTACACTTCAGTTGTAGTAATAGATTCGTGACCGAGCATTAATTGTATCGAACGTAAATCGGCACCGTTTTCTAATAAATGTGTTGCAAAAGAATGACGAAATGTATGCGGACTAATAGTTTTATTTAAATTGATTTTTACCGATAAATCTTTAATTATCGTAAAAACCATGGCACGTGTTAATTGTCTTCCTCTCCTATTTAAAAACAAAGTATCTTCATGACCTTTTTGTACTGGATAATGCACTCGAATTAAATTAACATACGTCGTTATATATTTAATGGTAGAACCTCCTACAGGCACAAAACGCTGTTTATTTCCTTTTCCGGTAATTTTAATAAAACCTTCTTCAAAAAATAAATCAGAAATCTTTAAACCCACTAACTCAGAAACACGTAAACCACAACTGTATAAGGTTTCTAACATAGCTCTGTTACGCTCACCTTCTGGCATTGATAAATCTATAGCAGAAATTAACGCATCAATTTCCTCAGTTGCTAAAGTATCGGGTAATTTTCTACCTGTTTTGGGAACTTCTATTAATTCTAGCGGTGTATCTTGCCGATAATCCTCAAAAACTAAGTAATTAAAAAAGCTCTTTAATCCTGAAATGACTCGTGATTGACTTCGAGCATTGACTTTTGATGAAATTTCGTAAATGAATTGCTGAATGGTTTCCTCTGAAATAAGAATTGGTGAAACGGCAATATCGTGCTGGTTTAAGAACAAAACTAATTTTTCAATATCAAACGTATAATTTTCTATGGTGTTCTTAGAAAGACCACGTTCTAACCGCAGGTAATTTTGATATTCTTTAATGTAGGATTGCCAAGTGCTCATATTTCAAATGTAGGCAAATTATAGAAACAAAAAAAATCCCGCCGAAGCGGGATTTTTGACTTATTTGTTTTACAAATTAGAATTTGTAAGTTAAACCAAATTGTGCAGCTGAGAAAAAGTTATTGAAAACATTGAAGTTTCCGTTTAACTCAGTTGTTTTAGTTTCTCCACCACCTGGGAATTCTGATTTACCAGATTGGAAAGATAATACATCAGCTAAACCAAAGTTGATAGCCATTTTAGGAGTAACAAAGTACTGAATACCTAAATCAATTCCTAAACCGAAGTTAGAATCTTTTTGAGTTTCAACTCCATTAGTTTCCCATTTTCTTGAACCAAAACCTAAACCAGCTTCAGTATAAGTTTTGAATCTTTGTCCTAAATCTAAGAAATAGTAACGAGCAAAAACACCAGCACCAAAATTGTTTGATGTTGACTCATCAGATCCACCTGGGGAAGACTCTTCTAATTTAGAAGAACCAACTCCTAATTCTACTCCTAAAGCAATTTTGTCAGTTAAAAAATAACCTGCTTTTGGATTGAAGTTGAAGCTATTTGCAGTGTCTTCAAAACCATTACCTAAATCTTCTTTCACTGTACTGAAATTGATGTTACCTTCTACGAACATATCACCTTTTGCAAAACCAAATGTTTTTGCTTCTTCTTCTTGTGCGTTAGCAAAACCGAAAGCCAATAATGCTACAGCAGATAATAAAACTTTTTTCATGTTTAGTTTAAATTTAAAGTTAATGAGGCAAATTTATAGCATTTTTCTACATAAAATAACAAATTTTGTTATGTTATTAACAATTTTATTAACAAGTAAAATAGATAATGTTCATAATCAACAAGTTAAAACTTCAATAAATGAAAAATTTAAACTTTTTTTAATAAATAAATCAAGCCAAAAAAAAATAAAAAAAAACACAAACCACTAACAATCAATACATTCCAAAAAACGTTAAAATATGCATTTCATCGATAATTATACTAAAAAGCGCTAGTAAGTGTTACTCAATAAAACAATTCAATATGAAAAGAACAATTGCAACATTGATTTTACTGGTTCTAGGAACTGGTTTATCAAAGGCTCAAATGCTAAAATTTGGTGTAAAAGGTGGTGTTAATTTTGCCAACTATACTGGTGGAGAAATTTCGGGTGTAGATTTTAAAACCATTACTAGTTATCATGCTGGCGTAGTAATGGAATTAAAAGTGTTTGAAAACTTTGCTCTTCAACCTGAACTTTTATATTCGACACAAGGCTCAGAATTGGAAGGTTTTGGCGAACAAGTTAAAAATGAGTTGGGTTATTTATCACTACCGGTTCTTGCTAAATTTTATTTAACTTCTAACAAACTTAGTTTAGAACTGGGTCCACAAGCTTCCTTTTTAGTTAGCGAACGAAACGAAGTGGACGCAAACGACACTAATTCGTTCGACTTTGGAATTGCAGGTGGTTTAAGTTATAAAATTACCAAAGGCTTATTTGTTTCAGGCCGATATGTTGCGGGGTTAACAGAAGCAAAAAAAGATGCAGATGTTAAAAACTCTGTAATTCAATTTTCATTAGGCTATATGTTTTAATGCTAAAATTCACAATATTTTATTAAAACCATTCTCAAAAAAGAATGGTTTTTTTACTTTTACAAAAACAATCTACATGAAAATTATCATAATAAATGGTCCAAATCTTAATCTGTTAGGAAAAAGAGAACCCGAAGTATATGGAAATGAAACATTTGAATCGTATTTCGAAAAGTTACAAATTCAGTTTCCAACTCTAACATTAGACTATTTTCAAAGTAATATTGAAGGAGAAATCATTTCTAAAATTCAGGAAGTTGGTTTCACTTATAATGGTATCGTTCTAAATGCTGGTGCTTACACACATACTTCTATAGGAATTGGCGATGCAGTTAAAGCGATTACTACTCCAGTTATAGAAGTTCATATTTCCAATACATTTTCTAGAGAATCTTTTCGTCATCAATCGTATATCTCGCCAAATGCTAAAGGTGTAATTATTGGTTTTGGATTGCAGAGTTATGAATTAGCTATACATTCCTTTCTTTAATTTTAACGCAAAGAGCCGCTAAGTTTTTTCGCAAAGCTCGCAAAATCAAATAAAGTTTAAATTGTAAAACATTTTTTTCGTAGTGTAATAAAAACTAACAACATGAAACAACAAATTACGATATTCTTATTATTTTTAACTTCTATCACCTTTGCTCAAATAAAAGGAACTATTAAAGATAAAGATGGAAATCCGCTTGCGTTTGTAAACATATATATAGAGAACACCTATATAGGTACAACTTCAAATGAACATGGAAAGTATGAATTGAATACTACCGAGAAGAATAATGTGCATTTGATTTTTCAGTATTTAGGATTTAAAACTCAGAAACACATTTTAAACATCACTAGTTTTCCATATGAATTTGATGTCATGTTAATGGAAGAAGATTTTCAGCTGAAAGAAGTTGTGGTTGTAAATGGTGAAAATCCTGCGAACGAAATTATCCGAAACGCTATTAAAAGTAAAAAGAAGAATGCCGCTAAAACTGATAAATTTGAAGCCGATTTTTATTCGAGAGGAATTTTTAGAGCAAAAGATATTCCTAAGAAATTCATGGGCGTTGAAATTGGTGATTTAGAGGGCAACTTAGATTCTACAAGAAGTGGAATTATTTATCAATCGGAAACCGTTTCTAAAATTAAATTTCAAAAACCGGATGATTTAAAAGAAGAAATTATAGCTTCTAAAATTGCCGGTAATGATAACGGATTTAGTTACAATACTGCGCTAAAGACAAATTATGATTTTTACGACAACTACGTTGAGTTTAACATTAACATGGTTTCTCCTATTGCCGATAATGCTTTTAATTATTACAAATACAAATTAGAAAGCACTTTTTATAACGAAAGTAACCAATTAATCAATAAAATTTTAGTTACTCCAAAACGCGACAAAGAGCCTGTTTTTGAAGGTTACATTTATATCGTAGAAGACACTTGGGCAATTTACGGAATTGATTTAGACATTAAAGGCTATCGAATGCAACAGCCAATTCTTGAAACCATGAAGGTAACACAAAGTTTTAGTTACAATTCAGATAATAAAATTTGGGCAAAAAACATTCAAACATTAGACTTTAAAGCAGGACTTTTCGGGATGAAATTTGACGGAAAGTTTACGTATGTATTTACTAATTACAACTTCAAAGATGCTTTTGAAAAGAAAACTTTTGGTAAAGAAGTAGTCACTTTTGCTGAAAACGCTAATAAAAAAGAAGAAAACTATTGGAATGAATTCAGACCCGTTCCATTAACTGAAGAAGAAACAACAAATTATATTAAAAAAGACAGTTTACAAACTTTAAGAAAATCGCAAGTTTATTTAGATTCGGTAGATGCAAAAGGGAATAAATTTAAGTTGTTGAAGATTATAACTGGTTACACTTATAAAAATTCGTTCAAAAATTGGAGCTTTAATTACCAAGGCCTTACCAATTTGAGCTCTTTAAGTTTTAATACGGTTCAAGGTTATAGTTTAGATAGTGGATTTTCTTTTAGAAAATGGAATGATGAAACTGGAAAATACACATCAATTTCATCTGTTTTTAATTATGGTTTTGCCGAAGAAAGATTACGTGTAAAAGGTAATTTTTATCACCGATTTAACAACATAAATAACGCGTACATTAGTATAAATGGTGGAAGCGCTATTAGTCAGTTCAATCCAAATGAACCAATAAGTAATTTAGTAAATTCTGTAGCAACATTATTCTTTAAAAACAATTACATGAAATTGTACAATAAAGAATTTGCCGAAATTAATTACGGAAGAGAAGTTACTAATGGTGTTTTTGCTTCAGGGAAATTGTTGTACGAAAACCGAAGAGCGTTATTCAACAACACCGATTATACTATGATTAAAAATGATGATTTGTATTTTTCGAATGATCCGCTGCAACCAAATAATTATACTTCGGTACCTTTTGAAAAGCATCATATTATGAAAGCGAGTTTAGGAACTCGTATTCGCTTTGGTCAAAAATACATTTCGCGTCCTGATGGAAAGGTTAACATTCAAAACGATAATTATCCTATTTTGAGTTTCTATTACGAAAAAGCATTTGGAGCTTCAAACAGTAATTATCATTATGATTTAATCAGCGGAACAGTTGATTACAATAAAACTATAGGTAACAAAGGCGATTTTGGCTTACGTTTTAAAGCAGGAAAATTCTTTAATGCCGATAATATTTCGTTTGTAGATTATAAACACTTCAACGGAAATCAAACGTATGTAAACTTGTTGAACAATTCATTGAACTCTTTTAATTTACTACCTTATTATAGTCACTCTACAAATGATTCGTATTTAGAAACCCATATTGAGCACAATTTTAAAGGCTACATTATGAATAAGATTCCGTTGTTGAACAAACTACAGTGGAATTTAATTGGAGGTTTTCATCAGTTGAACATTCCAAATATGAAACCTTATCAAGAATTTACAATTGGATTTGATAATATTGGTTTTGGAAAATTTAGATTCTTACGAGTTGATTATGTAAGAAGTTACCAAAACGGTTTTCAAGGTGATGGCGTAATGTTTGGCTTGAAATTCTAAAATAACTAGAAGCACTTCAATAAAAGAAGTGCTTTTTTATTTAAAAAACACATCATAACCAAAACGAAGCAACGCCAATCCTACTACAATTAAAAAGAAAATTCGAATAAATCCGTTGCCTTTTGAAATGGCTAATCTTGCGCCTAACCACGAACCGGTAACATTACAAATTGCCATAGGAATAGCAATTGTCCATATGATTTTTCCTTTTAAAACGAATAAAGTTATGGAACCAATGTTTGTTGCCAAGTTGACTAGTTTCGCATAGATATTCGCTTTTAAAAAATCGAAACCAAGTATAGCGATAAACGCCATAATCAATAAACTTCCTGTTCCAGGTCCGATGAATCCATCGTAAAAGCCTAAAAAAACAGCAATTATAATTCCGTAAAGGTAGGTTTGCTTTTGAGTCAGTTTATCGATTTGAAATTGTCCGAAATCTTTCTTAAAATACGAATAAACTAAAAGCAAAATTAAAACCACAAAAAGTAAGGGTTTCATGAAATCGTTTTGCATTACGTTAAGTAAGCTGGAACCTAAATAAGCAAATGAGAAAGAAACAATTGCTAATACTAAAAACAACTTCCAATTCACTTTTGCCGATTTCAAATAGTGATAGGTTGCCATACTCGTTCCACTGAAACCTGGAATTTTTAACGTTCCAATAATGGATGCAACTGGTAAATTAGGCAACAAAATTAAAGCTACTGGTGTTTGAATTAGGCCTCCGCCACCAACAATAGCATCTATAAAACCAGCTACAAAGGAAGCAATGCAGAGAAAAATTATGATGTAGGTTTCCATTTTTAGTAATCAGTGGTCAGTTTTTAGTGTTCAGTAATACAACAGTCTAACTGCTAACTTATTACTGAACACTGAGCACGAACTATACTCTCACAATATTAGCTCCGATTGCGCGAAGTCTTTCGTCGATGCGCTCGTAACCTCTGTCGATTTGTTCGATGTTTTGAATGGTTGACGTTCCTTTTGCTGTTAAAGCAGCAATTAATAAAGAAATTCCGGCTCTAATATCAGGTGAACTCATAGTAGTTGCTTTTAATTGCGATTGGAAATTATGTCCCATAACCACTGCTCTGTGCGGATCACATAACATAATTTTTGCTCCCATATCAATTAATTTATCCACGAAGAACAAACGGCTTTCAAACATTTTTTGGTGAATCAACACATCTCCTTTTGCTTGTGTACAAACAACCAGAACGATACTTAATAAGTCAGGTGTAAATCCTGGCCATGGTGCATCAGAAACGGTTAAAATAGAACCGTCAATATCGGTTTTTATTTCGTATCCGTCTTTATGAGCTGGAATATAAATATCTTCTCCTCTTCTTTCTAAAGTTATTCCTAATTTTCTAAACACGTTTGGAATTTGGCCTAAGTTCTCCCAACTCACATTTTTAATCGTAATCTCACTTCTTGTCATAGCGGCAAGACCAATCCAAGAACCGATTTCTACCATGTCAGGTAAAATTCTGTGCTCGCATCCGCCTAACGTTTCCACTCCTTCAATCGTTAATAAGTTAGACCCTACTCCAGAAATTTTAGCTCCCATAGAGTTTAACATTTTACACAATTGTTGTAAGTAAGGTTCACAAGCAGCGTTATAAATCGTAGTTGTTCCTTCAGCTAAAACGGCAGCCATTACAATATTTGCTGTTCCTGTTACAGATGCTTCATCTAATAACATATAAGAACCTTGTAATCTTCCATCGATTTCCACTCCGTAGAAATGGTCTTCTCTTTCGTATCTGAATTTGGCTCCTAAATTGATAAAACCTTCAAAGTGTGTATCTAAACGACGACGACCAATTTTATCGCCTCCTGGCTTTGGAATATATCCACAACCAAAACGCGCTAACAAAGGTCCAACAATCATAATAGAACCTCTTAAACTTCCACCTTCTTTTTTGAAAGCTTCTGTTTTTAAGTAGTTTACATTTACCTCATCGGCTTGAAAAGTGTAATCACCAGGTCCATTTTTTTGAATTTTAACACCTAAATTACCTAAAAGCGTAATCAATTTGTTAACATCAATAATATCTGGAATATTCGTTACTCTTACTTTTTCAGAAGTTAACAAAACAGGACATAACACTTGTAACGCCTCATTTTTAGCGCCTTGTGGTGTAATTTCTCCTTTTAATGCTTTTCCTCCTTCAATTTTAAATGTTCCCATGTAACTGCCTATTTTTTAAATGTATTTTTATTTTGATTGTTCTTATTTAAATGTCCTTTTAGATTGTTATTTTTCTTAACAATTCCAGGTTTATTTGGGCCAAATTGTGTTTTATTCGATACTTTCTTGTTCACTTTCATTAAATCATGTGTATTCGAAAGTTCTTCGTTGGATTTAGAAAGATTTAATTTTCCTCCAGAAAGTTCTAATAAATGTTCAAAAATCACCTCATCAGTTACCGTGTCTTTGTTCCAACTCAAATAACATTTTTTCATGTGATTAGCGATAACTAAGACTAAAGCATTTTTCAATTCACTTTCTTCCCAGCTATTGGCAACATCAATCATGTATTTGATGTTATTTCCATAAAAACGGTATTTCGGGAAATTTTGTGGATATTTTAAACGCTCTGGCTTCTGAGTTAAAATATCTTTTGATGGAATTGGATAAGGCGAATCTACATCCAATTTAAAATCGGACATAATAAACAACTGATCCCAAAGTTTATGTTGAAAATCCAATACGTCTCTTAAATGCGGATTCAACGAACCCATTACCGAAATGATGTATCTGGCCGCTTTGTTTCGTTCTTCACGATCTTCAATTTCGGTGGCTTGGTCAATCAATTTCTGCAAATGTCTTCCATATTCTGGAATAATTAAATGCGGACGTTCTGAATTATATTCTAAATAACTTACTTCTTCTTGCATGTTTTTTTTATAATGAAATGATGCCTTCGATATCCGAGACTTCAATGTATTTATCTATCACATTTTGAGGACTTGCCATGGTTACACTAATGGAAACACTGGTAAATTTCCCTGTTTTAGACTGTTGTGTAGTAATAACAGCTCCCATATCATTAAAAGCGGCCTCTACCTTTGCAATACTATGCACATCGGAAGGCATAATAAACTTATACAAATACTCTGAAGGCCAAAGCGTTGAATTGCTTAACTCTTCTTTTAATCTTGCGTAAAAATCTTCTGTTTTCTTATCCATCATCATTTCGTATTGGAAAAGCAAATATACTTTTTTATGTTCAGAATTATATTGTAGTAACTTATAAATTTTAACCCAGACTCCACATTAGAAATCTACTCCAACTAAATTCTTCTTCAAACCCAAGAACTTACTCCCATTTTTAAATTCAAAATACAAGAGTATTACATCTTTAAAAATAGTCCGTGAGCTCTTGATTTTATCGAATAATTCAGTTTCGCTACGAAGTCTAATGCGGATTCTGGGTTTTAAGTTGATTAGATTTTTAAAAAAACTTACTTTTGCGCCTTAGTATTTCCAATATGAATAAAGAAATTGTGGTTTTAATTGGTGGTCCAAGCTCTGGGAAAACCACCTTAATAGAGGCTTTAAAAGAAAAAGGACACACTTGTTATCCTGAAGTTTCGCGTGAAGTAATTCGTGAAGCACAAGAACAAGGAATAGAACAATTGTTTCTAGAAAAACCACTTTTATTCAGTGAGTTACTATTAGAAGGCCGAAAAAGACAATTCAAAGAAGCTTTAAATGAAGATGCGAGCATCGTTTTTTTAGACAGAGGCATTCCTGATGTTTTGGCGTATATGCATTACATTGGCGATTCGTACCCTGCTTTTTTTGATAAAGCTTGTCAAGACCATAAATACTCTGCCATTTTTGTTTTACCACCATGGAAAGAAATTTATGTAAGTGATGCCGAGCGTTATGAAAATTACGAACAAGCGGTTTTAATTCACGAACATTTGATGGAAACCTACAAAAATTATGGTTATTCGATTACAGAAGTTCCAAAAGACACGGTAGAAAATCGTGTTGATTTTATTATGAAACATCTTGTTAAATAATTTTTTTTGTAACTTAGTGTTTCTAAAAGCCAATTCACATGTCTGAAGCCTTACAAATTCTTCAAAAATATTGGAAACACGATAGTTTTAGAGAACCTCAAGAAGAAATCATTCAATCGGTTTTAAGTGGTAATGATACGTTTGCCCTTTTACCTACTGGAGGAGGAAAATCGGTATGTTTTCAAATTCCTGCTATTCAATTAAACGGAATTTGCTTGGTAATTTCACCCTTGATTGCTTTGATGAAAGACCAAGTACAGAATTTACAAAGCAAAAATATCAAAGCTATTGCTTTAACTGGTGGCGTTTCTCAAGATGATGTTATTGATATTTTAGATAATTGTCAATTCGGAAATTACAAATTCTTATATCTTTCTCCCGAACGCTTACAACATGACTGGATAGTTGAGCGCTTGAAACAATTACCCATCAACCTTATTGCTATTGACGAAGCGCATTGTGTGAGCCAATGGGGACATGATTTTAGACCGGCGTATTTGAAAATTTCGGCTTTAAAAGAACATTTTCCTACTACTCCATTTTTAGCGTTGACGGCTACGGCCAATAAAAGAGTTCAAGAAGACATTTGTAAGAATTTAGCTTTGGTTAATCCAAAAGTATTTACAAAATCCTTTACTAGAGAAAACTTAGCGTATCATGTGATTAAAACTGAAGATAAGCTTTTCAAAATACAGCAGATTTTAACTAAAAATCCGCAATCTTCTATTATTTATGTTCGTAATCGTAAATCGTGTGTTGAAACTTCACAACAGTTGAATCAATTGGGATTTAGTTGTACTTTTTATCATGGCGGATTACCTGCTAAAGAGAAAGAAAAAAATATGCAATCGTGGTTAGAGAATAAATCTCAAGTCATGGTGGCAACGAATGCATTTGGAATGGGAATTGACAAACCCGATGTAAAAACGGTGATTCACATTCAACTTCCTGAAAACCTTGAAAACTATTATCAAGAAGCAGGAAGAGCAGGAAGAAATGGTGAAAAAGCATTTGGTATTATCTTAACCAATGCTACTGATATAGCCTATACAAAAGCCCAATTTATTGATGTTTTACCCGATAAAAAATTTGTTAGAGACGTTTACGTTAAACTGAATAATTACTTTCAAATTGCTTACGGAGAAGGTTTTAACGAAAGTTTTGCTTTCAATTTAAACCAATTTTGTGCGCATTATCATTTTCCTGTAATTGCAACTTTCAATAGCTTACAATTTTTAGATCGACAAGGTATTATTACTTTCCAAAGTGAATCTACAGAAAAAATTAGTTTGCAGTTTATCATTCCGAGCAAAGAAGTGATTCGCTACATTAGTTTGCATCCGCATGACGAACCTATTATTACTACGATTTTAAGAACTTATTCTGGAATTTTTGATGTTGAAACTACCATAAATCCACATTTAGTAGCCAAAAAGGCGCACACTACAGAAGCAAATGTAGAAGAAGTGATTGATAAATTAGCCGAAAGCGAATGTATTATTTTACACGCTAAAAATAATGATAGTTCAATTACTTTTAACGAAGTACGAGAAGATGATTTAACGATTAATCGAGTGGCGAAGTTTTTAGAACACCAAAACAAATTAAAACAAGATCAGTTTCAGAGCGTTGTTTACTATATTTCTGATGAAGCTACCTGCAAAAACAAAATGCTATTGGCGTATTTTGATGAAATTTCGAAAGAAGATTGTGGTATTTGCTCCTATTGTACTTCTAAAAAAAAAGTCAATCCAATTGAAATAACCAATACAGTTATTCAATTATTAGAAAAAAGTCTGTTAACCTCAAGAGAAATTGAAAACCAACTGCACATTTCTTCAGAAGCGACTATCTTTGCGATTCAATTATTATTAGAGAATAATCGAGTCAAAATCAATTCAAACAATCAATATTACCTTATATAATGGAAAAATTAAAAATTGTATTCATGGGAACTCCCGATTTTGCTGTTGGGATTCTGGATACTATTTACAAAAACAACTATGATATTGTTGGCGTTATAACCGCTCCTGATAAACCAGCTGGTCGTGGACAAAAAGTAAGCATGAGTGCGGTTAAAGAATATGCTTTAGAAAAAAACCTTCGCTTATTACAACCTACCAATTTAAAATCAGAAGAATTTTTAGCCGAATTAAAAAGCTTGGATGCGAATTTACAAGTCGTTGTTGCTTTTAGAATGTTACCTGAAGTAGTTTGGAAAATGCCAAAGTTAGGGACCTTTAATCTTCACGCGTCTTTGTTACCAGAATATCGTGGTGCTGCACCTATTAATTGGGCTATTATTAATGGCGAAACTAAAACAGGAGTTACTTCGTTCTTTATTGATGATAAAATTGATACCGGCGCGATGATTTTAAGTAAAGAAACGAAAATAGGAGCTAATGAAACTGCTGGTGAATTACACGATCGTTTGATGCATTTAGGAAGCGAGACAGTTTTAGAAACTTTACAATTAATTGAAACCGGAAAAGCAATTACAACATTACAAGAAAACAATCCCGATGTTAAAACCGCTTACAAATTAAATAAAGACAATTGCAAAATTGATTGGTCGCAATCAGGAAAGACGATATTTAATTTGATTAAAGGTTTATCACCTTATCCAGCGGCTTGGACCTATATTAAAGATGGCGAGCAAGAATGGAATGTAAAAATCTATTTGGCTAGTTTTGAAGAAAAAGAGCATTCTGACTTCATTGGAAAGATAACAACTACTAAAAAAGAGATTTTTATTACTACAAAAGATGGTGTTTTAAAAATCGAAAGTTTACAATTTCCTGGAAAGAAAAGAATGTTGGCTCACGAATTATTAAATGGAGTTTCGTTTTCAGAAAATGCAATAGCGCTTTAAGCCTTGAAAACACTATATTTAAGCGTGAAAATTGAAAAAACAAACAATGTTATTAACATTTAATCTATTTTATTAACATTTTAGTCGAAAAATAGCACGAATACTTGCGTAGTTCAACAATACCGCTAAATTTGTGATAAATAATTAAGTTTAACCAATTATAAATAACTTTAATCATGAACAAATCAGAATTAATCGATGCAATGGCAGCTTCTGCTGGTATTACAAAAGCAGCTGCTAAATTAGCTTTAGAATCATTTTTAAGCAATGTTGAAGGAACTTTAAACAAAGGTGGAAGAGTATCTTTAGTAGGTTTCGGTTCTTGGTCAGTATCTAAAAGAGCTGCAAGAGATGGTAGAAACCCTCAAACTGGTAAAACTATCAAAATTGCTGCTAAAAACGTAGTAAAATTCAAAGCTGGTGCAGAATTAGAAGGAGCAGTAAACAAAAAATAATTTTGTTACAATAAATAAGAGAGTCCCGATGCAAGTCGGGACTTTTTTTTTGCATTTCATCGAGAATATTTTGAATTTGTAATTTTTTTTTGATAACTTTAATTAATTAACTACAGAAATATGATATCAACTTTACCAAAAAAAGGCCATTTGCTAATTGCAGAACCTTCCATTTTAGGCGATGTTTCTTTTAATCGCTCTGTGGTCTTATTAGCAGAACATAATGATGAAGGTTCTATTGGTTTTATCTTGAACAAACCTTTGAACTATACAATCAATGATTTGCTTCCCGAAATTGAATCTTCTTTTAAAATATACAATGGTGGCCCTGTTGAACAGGATAATCTGTATTTCATTCACAATATTCCAGATATTATTCCAAATAGCGTTGAAATATCCAATGGAATTTATTGGGGTGGTGATTTTGAAACCACAAAACAACTCATAAACGAAGGAAGAATTACGAAAAACCACATTCGTTTTTTCTTGGGCTACAGTGGTTGGAGTGTAAACCAACTAGAAATGGAGATGCAAGAAAATTCATGGATTGTTGCCGAAAACACCCTGAAAAACAAACTGCTTTCAAAAGCAAGTACTTTATTTTGGAAAGAAAAGATAATTGAGCAAGGTGGCGAATATGTTTTATTTTCAAACGCTCCAGAAAACCCAATGCTTAACTAAGTCGAATTTTAGCATTCAATCTTTTAAGTACATCTGAAGCAAATTCAGTTGTATATTCTTTTTTACGATATTTAGTTATAGGTTGAATTCCCGAAATTACGTTAGTTAAGAATAGCTCATCCGCTTTTTGCAAATCGAAAGGAGAAATTGAAGCTTCTTTAACTTCGATTCCTTCTATTTTTTTCAAAATTTCAAGTACTTGTTTGCGCATAATTCCATTTAAACAACCATCAGAAACTGGCGGAGTTACCACTATATTACCTGTTTTCATAAACAAGTTACTTTGTAATGCTTCTACTACATTCTTTTCATCATTTAAAACCAAGCAATTATCATAACCGTTTTCGTCTGCAAAAATACTTCCTGTAATTTGAAGCATTTTATTATTGGTTTTTAAAGAGGAAAGTAATTGTTTAGAAACATAAAAATCTTTGTATAATTCAACTTCATAAGATTCTTTAGCAATAGCATACAAATCAGAATTTAATGCAGAAGCAGTTACAATAAATTGAACACTTCTAGTTTTTGGCAAATAAAAACCATCTGAATCTCTGTAAACAGAAAAGCGAACACGATACGAATTAGAATCTGAAAATGTATCAATTAGATTTAAAATTTGTGTTTCAAAATACTCCATGGTAAAATTCATTGGAATTTCCATGCGGCAAATACGCATAGAAGCCATCAATCTAAAATAATGATCTTCTAAAAAAAACACTTTATTATCCAGCACTTTAATGGTTTCAAAAACACTATCTCCAAATAAAAAACCTCTATTAGAATCAATAAAAATTGTGCTATTTTCCTGAATATTTCCGTTACAATTTACCATAAAAAATCCCGATTTTAAAATCGGGACAAATATAACTTATATAATTGATTTTTTAAACGGAACCTAACACATGTTTTAAGTCAGAAATTTGATTTTCCCACAATAATTTAGATTCATCTAATTCATCTTCGTGAGCAAAATCAGAAATTACAATAGAAACGTCTTTAGTAATTTCATCTTCCATAATTTTTAATTCGAAGAAGTAATCAGTTTCAGTATTATCTTCTTCTAACCATCTGAATTTAATGCGCTCTCCTGTTTTCTTAGAGGCTAATTTTGCTTTCTCTTCCGAGTCATTCCAAATAAAAGTAAAAAACTCACCTCTCGAATTTACGTTATCAGCAAACCATTCTGACAAACCTGAAGGTGTAGAAATATATTGATATAATAGTTGTGGCGAAGATTGAATGGGGAATTCTAATTCATATTTTACTTTTGCACTCATTATTGTAATATTTAAGTTGGAAATATATATAGAATTAATTGAATAAACAAAAAAACATTTTATTTATTTTTTTTTACAAAATTATATTTGCAAAGAATATAAATAGTTTTATATTTGCACCCGAATTCAACAAGGATGTGAGACGAATATTTGGCGAGGTAGCTCAGTTGGTTAGAGCGCAGGATTCATAACCCTGAGGTCACGGGTTCAACTCCCGTCTTCGCTACGAAAATTAAGTTATTAAAAATCAGCGGATTAGTATTTACTAATCCGTTTTTTTATATATTTAAAACAAAAAAAATCTAAATCAAAATAGAAAGCAAGGGTTCTTTCTCATTCAAATATTGAAACTGAAACCCCTTTTCTTTCATTTTTAATTTAACTGAAGCTACATCATTTTCATTTTTAACTTCTAATCCAACCACTACTGGTCCAACATCTCTATTGTTTTTTTTGATGAATTGAAAATAGGTTATATAATCTGACTCGTTTAAAACTTCATTTACGAATTCTCTCAAAGCACCAGGTCTTTGGGGAAATTGAATCATAAAATAATGTTTTAAACCTTCGTAAATTAAAGAACGTTCTTTTATTTCTTCAGTACGTTCAATATCATTATTACTACCGCTGACCACACAAACTATTGTTTTTCCTTTAATTTCGTTGGCAATAAAATCTAATGCAGCAATTGATAATGCTCCGGCTGGTTCTACTACCATCGCTTCTTCATTATACAATTGTAAAATGGTAGAACATACTTTACCCTCTGGAACTAAAATCATTCTATCGAGTGTGTTTTTACAAACAGCAAACGTTTCCTTTCCAACTTGTTTTACAGCAGCACCGTCAACAAACTTATCAATTGAAGTTAATGGTAGTGCTTCGTTTTGGTCTAGAGCAAATTGCATTGAAGGTGCACCTTCTGGCTCAATTCCTAATATTTTTGTTAAAGGACTTAATTTTTTAAAAACCGTTGAAACTCCCGCTGCTAATCCACCACCACCAACAGGCAGTAATACATAATCAATCGTTGGGATTTGCTCCGATAAAATTTCTAAACCAACCGTTCCTTGCCCAGCAATTACCTCTAAATCATCAAAAGGATGAATAAATTCTAATTGATTATCAATAGAAAATTGCTTTGCGGCATGAAAAGCATCATCAAAGGTATCCCCTATCAAAACAATTTCTACAAAAGATATTCCAAACAACTGTACTTGTTTAATTTTTTGTTTTGGAGTTGTTTTTGGCATGTAAATTTTACCTTGAATTTGTAAAACCTGACACGAATAGGCTACACCTTGCGCATGATTACCAGCACTAGCACAAACAATTCCGTTTGCCTTTTGATGCGAATTTAACTGACTGATTTTATTGTAAGCTCCTCTGATTTTATAGGAACGCACTTGTTGTAAATCTTCACGCTTTAAATAAATGGAAGCTTGAAATTTATCCTATAAGTTGATACTGAATTGAAGTGGTGTTTTAACCACCACCCCATTCAGATTGTCTTGAGCTTTTACGATTTTATCAAATAAAGTCATTAGTTTAATTTTGGTCTTAATTTTCTAACCGCTGCACCCGCTTGCCATAATTCTGATTCACGTATTTCTTTTAACTCTACTTCTAGTTTTTGGCGGTAATCTGTTTTACTTCCTTCAGAAATTACTCTATTAGCTTCTCTTCCAGAAGACACTTCTTCATATAAATTTTCAAAAACTGGTGTAGTTGCATCTCTAAATTTACCTTTCCAATCTAAAGCACCACGTTGCGCTGTTACAGAAGTATTAGCAAACATCCAATCCATACCGTTTTCAGCTACTAAAGGCATTAAACTTTGCGTTAATTCTTCTACCGTTTCATTAAAAGCTTCCGATGGCGAATGTCCGTTTTTACGTAATACGTTGTATTGTGCTTCAAACAAACCCGCTAAAGCACCCATTAAAATTCCACGTTCTCCAGTTAAATCTGAATACACTTCTTTTTGAAAATCGGTTTCGAATAAATAACCAGAACCTACACCTATTCCTAATGCAATTGCTTTATCTTTTGCTCTTCCAGTAGCATCTTGAAATACAGCAATACTAGAATTAATTCCTTCACCTTTTAAGAACAATCTTCTTAATGAAGTTCCAGAACCTTTAGGTGCAACTAAAATTACATCTACATCTGCAGGAGGTACAATACCCGTTTTTTCATTAAATGTAATTCCGAAACCATGAGAAAAATACAATGTTTTCCCTGCTGTTAAATGTTTTTTTACAGTATTCCATGCATCTATTTGACCTGCATCTGAAAGTAAATATTGAATAATTGTAGCGTTATCACAAGCTTCTTCAATATCAAACAATGTTTCGTCTTCTATCCAACCATCAGCTAGTGCTTTATCCCAACTTTTTCCGCCTTTACGTTGACCTACAATTACATTGAATCCGTTATCTCTTAAATTTAAAGATTGTCCTGGACCTTGAACACCATAACCTATTACAGCAATTACTTCATGTTTTAATGTTTCTTGTGCTTTTGCTAATGGGAATTCGTCTCTTGTGATTACTGTTTCGTTAACTCCCCCAAAATTTATTGTTGCCATTATTTTTCTTTTTTAATTTTAATTTACATTTGAAATACTTGATCTTTTTTATCTAAAAATTCGTTGTTAATTGTTTGCAGAGCTGGATTTTTTTGCTCCATTTCTACTACTTTTTTATGAATTCCTTCGCTTGCATTGATTATTGCAATTCGGGAACTTCTTACAAATTCGATTAAACCAAATTTGTCTAGTTTTTTAAGTAATTTATTAATTTCTTCTCCTTGCCCTGTAGCTTCAAAAACGGTATAATCGTTTCGAATTACAACTGCTTTAGCTCCGTATTCTCTGAGTAAACGTTCTACTTTTACTTCATTAATAATTACTTCTGTAGGCACTTTATACAAGGCCATTTGTTGCCAAACAATTTCGTCATTTGTGTTGCAATACACTTTAAAAACATCTACAATTTTCTCAATTTGTTTGACCAAATTTTTTACAACTGCTTCTGCCTCAATTACAACAATAGTAAATCGATAAATGTTTGGTACTTCGCTTGGGGAAGTATTAAAACTCTCTAAACTAATTTTTCGTCTTGAAAACATGATGGCTATTTTATTAATTAATCCCACATGATTTTCAGTATATATGGTTAAAGTAAATTCTTTTTTCATTTCCTTTATTTTAGATATCTTCTTTACATAAAACAATTTCCGAAACTCCTTTTCCTTGTAGTACCATTGGAAAAACATTATCTTCCATACGAACTGCTACTTCTAACAAAAAAGACTCTGGACAATCAATCATTTCTTGTAGAGCCAATTTTAATTTTTCTCTCAAAGCCACTATATTTCCTTTAATTCCATACCCTTTTGCTACTTGAACAAAATCGGGACTTTGAATATCGGTAAACGAATATCTTTTTTCATGAAATAGTTCCTGCCATTGGCGCACCATTCCTAAAAAACTGTTGTTTAAAATCAGAATTTTTACATTTGGTTTGAACTGCATGATAGTTCCTAATTCTTGAATATTCATTTGCGCACCACCATCTCCCATTACAGCAATTACTGTTCGTTCAGGCGCTCCGTATTTTGCACCAATTGCAGCAGGAAGAGCAAATCCCATAGTTCCTAATCCGCCACTAGTGATATTACTTCTTGTTTTATTTTGATAAGAATAGCGACAAGTTATCATTTGGTGTTGGCCAACATCAGTAACCATTACCGCTTCTCCATTAGTTAATTCATTAATTAATTGAATCACTTCACCCATAGTAATTTCGCCTTCCGATGGAAACAACTCTGGCTTAATTAACTTTTCCGTTTCAACTTCTATGGCTTTATGAAATTTTGAAATCCATTCTTGATGTGATTTTTTCGCTACTCTTTCTGTTAATAAGGGTAACGTTTCTTTACAATTTCCCCAAACAGGAATTGAAACCAAGACATTTTTATCAATTTCAGCTGGATCTATATCCAAATGAATAATTTGGGCTTGCTTTGCATATTTATCCAAACGACCCGTAACTCGGTCATCGAAACGCATTCCGATTGCAATTAAAACATCACATTCATTGGTAAATAAATTAGGTGCATAATTTCCGTGCATACCTAACATACCAACTGCTAAAGGATGATTGGTTGGAATTGCACTCATACCCATAATTGTCCATGCTGCCGGAATTCCTGTTTTTTCTAAGAATTGTAAAAACTCCTTTTCAGCATTTCCTAAAATTACGCCTTGACCAAAAATTACAAATGGTTTTTTAGCTTGATTAATAATTTCGGCAGCTTGTTCGATATAAGAAACTCTTACATCAGGTTGTGGTTTATAACTTCTTATAAACTCGCATTTTTCATACCCACTATAATTGAATAACTGTAATTGGGCATTTTTAGTGATGTCGATTAAAACAGGTCCAGGTCTTCCACTTTTAGTAATGTAAAATGCTTTTGCTAAAACAGCAGGAATTTCGGAAGCATCGGTTACTTGATAATTCCATTTGGTTACTGGAGAAGTTATATTTACGATATCCGTTTCTTGGAAAGCATCGGTTCCTAATAAATGTGCGAAAACTTGCCCCGTAATACAAACTAAAGGAGTTGAATCGATCATCGCATCCGCTAAACCAGTGACTAAATTTGTTGCACCTGGTCCGCTTGTTGCAAAAACAACACCTGTTTCCCCACTTACTCTTGCTAAACCTTGAGCAGCATGAATAGCACCTTGTTCATGACGAACTAAAATGTGATTAATTTCTTTCTTGTAGTCAAATAATGCATCATAAATAGGCATTATGGCTCCGCCAGGATATCCAAAAATAGTAGTCACATTTTCGGCTAACAATGCTTCAATAACTGCAACACTTCCTGAAACTAGTGTTTCGGATTTCTGCTTTTCTGTTTCTTTTATTTCTAATGTATTCATTTTCTAATATTCATCGGTTACACAACCATTTGAAGCATCTGTAACTAATTTTGCATACTTTAATAACACACCGTTAGTTACTTTTAATTTTGGTTGATTCCATTTACTTTTTCTATACGCTAATACTTCATCACCAACATGTAAATGAATGGTATTATCAACAGCATTAATTTCTATAATATCTTCATCTTCAACTAAAGCAATTGTACCTCCATCATAAGCTTCAGGAGAAATATGACCTACTACAAAACCATGTGTTCCTCCACTAAAACGACCATCGGTAATTAATGCAACACTTTTTCCTAAACCTGCACCAATTAAGGCTGATGTTGGCTTTAGCATTTCGGGCATTCCAGGACCACCTTTAGGACCTACATAACGTATAACTACGACATCGCCAGCTTTTATTTTTTTATCTTCGATACCTTTTATTAATTCTTTTTCACCATCAAAAACACGAGCTGGACCTTTAAAAAATTCGCCTTCTTTACCTGTTATTTTTGCTACGGAACCTTTTAAAGCAAGATTTCCATATAAAATTTGAAGATGCCCTGTAGTTTTTATTGGATTCTCTATCTGACGAATAATATTTTGATCATTAAAATCAATATCTATTACTGCTTCTAAATTTTCAGCTAAAGTTTTACCCGTTACCGTAATACAATTTCCATGTAACATTCCTTTAGAAAGCAAATATTTTAAAACCATTGGCACACCACCTTTTTCATGTAGGTTTTGCATTAAATAATTTCCACCTGGTTTAAAATCGGCAATTAATGGAGTTGTATTACTTAATCGTTGAAAATCATCTTGACTTATAGCTACTCCAACACTTTTTGCCATTGCAATCATATGCAAAACGGCATTTGTACTTCCGCCTAGAGCAATTAAAACGGTAATAGCATTCTCAAATGCTTCAAACGTCATAATGTCTTTTGGACAAATATTTTTTTCTAATAATAATTTTAAATATCCAGCGGCAGATTCACATTCTGCAATTTTATCATGACTTATAGCAGGATTTGAACTTGAATAAGGTAAGCTCATTCCTAATGCTTCAATAGCAATAGCCATTGTATTTGCCGTATACATGCCACCACAAGCTCCTGCTCCTGGACATGAATTCTTTATAATTCCTTTATAGTCTTCTTCAGAAATTGTGCCTGCAATTTTTTCTCCTAATGCTTCAAATGCCGAAACAATATTCAAATCTTTACCTTGGTATTTTCCTGGTGCAATTGTACCACCATAAACCATTATCGATGGACGATTTAATCTTCCCATTGCAATAATACTTCCTGGCATATTTTTATCACAACCAGGAATAGAAATTACACCATCATAGTAATGACCTGAAACAACACTTTCAATACTATCTGCAATAATTTCTCTACTCACCAGAGAATAACGCATTCCATCCGTACCGTTGGTAATACCGTCACTAATACCAATTGTGTTGAAAATTAAACCCACCATATCATTAGCATTAACTTCTTTTTTAATTAAAGATGCTAAATGATTTAAATGCATATTACAAGTATTACCATCATAACCCATTGAAGCAATTCCTATAAAAGGTTTTGCTAGTTGTTCTTCAGTTAAACCAATTCCATATAACATTGCTTGAGAAGCAGGTTGAGAAGGATCTTGTGTTATTGTTTTACTATATTTATTTAATTCCATTATAGGTATACATTTTGATATTCGTTATGAGCGACTCTTCTTTTGTATTTTTTTTGAATGACAGCACCAATAGAATCTTCCCAATTTAATGGAAATTTATAATCATTAACTGATTGTATTCCGATTACTTCAGCAGCTGTACCGCAGAAAAAAGCACTGTCAGCCGTAAAAATTTCTTCTGGAGTAAAATATTTTTCTTCTATTTCATAACCTAATTCTTTCCCTATTTCTAAAACAGTTTGGCGCGTAATTCCTGCTAAAATATTTCCTAAGGGAGCAGTATATAATTTACCTTGTTTTTCAATAAAGAAATTTGCACCAGGTCCTTCTGCAACATAACCATTCATATCAGTTAATAATGCTTCATCATAACCATTTGCTTTAGCTTCTGTAGTTGCTAAAATGCTATTCGTATAATGTCCAACTACTTTAGCTTCCACAAAACATGATTTAGGGTTAGGCCTTTGGAACGAAGACAACATTAATCTAAGTAATGAATCTCCTAAATATTTACCCCATTCCCATGCCATTATGACTACATTAACTTCACTAGTAGGAGTTAAAGACATGTTTTCTCCTAGATAAACCAATGGTCTTATATAGGCATCTTTTAAATTATTTAACTCTAATAATTTATATGTAATTTGTTCTAATTCCTTTTCAGTATATTTTAAATCAATGTGCATTACTTTTGCTGAATAATGCAATCTTTCAAAATGTTCCTTCGCTTTGAAAATTCTGACACCATCTGGAGTATCGTAGGCTCTAATACCTTCAAATACACCATTACCATAATGCATGGTTTGATTGTAAATACTTACTGGAGCATCTTTTACTTTTATAAATTCTCCGTTAAAAAAAATGGTGGTGTTTTCGTTGTAATACATAATTTTTAAAATTTTAAAATAAAAAAAGCCTTTTCCTAAAAACGGAAAAGGCTTATAATAATCAAACCAATCCGTCTATATAACACGAATATTTTTTAAAATACTAATTGTAATATTTATATTTTTCATTTTTAGCTACACTTAACTATTAAAATTAAAAGTCCGATCGAAATAATGGTATTTATTACGATAACGATTTTGTTCCATATATTTGGATTAACTCTCATTTGTATTATCGTATTAATGAGAAATGCGCTTTAAACTGTTTAGCGACTCCATTTTCTGTGTAATCTAATGAGAACCAGTAATCTGTTGATGGAAGTAACTCTTGATTATATGTTCCGTCCCAACCCTCGCTATCGTCTGTAGCGCTTAGTTGTTTTATTAATTTTCCATAGCGGTCAAAAATGTACAACTTAGCATCTGCTTGATTCAAGCCACTGATGTTCCAAGTATCGTTGATTCCATCACCATTCGGTGTGAAGTATTTTGGATAATCAATTACCAGTATTGTTTGAGTAATATATGTACAACCTTCTGTATCGATTACTGTAACTGTATGCTCTCCTGCACTTACTCCTGTAAACACATTTGAAGACTGTAATGTACCTTCATCTAATGAATACATTAAAGTTCCTGTTCCTCCTGTGATATTAACTGTTAATGTAGCATTATCACTAAAATAATCTGTTTGTACAACTGAGATGGCTGTAGCTGGAGTTGTTGAACTTACTGTTGCTGTTGCTGTTGATAACATAGGATCTGATGAACATGTTGTTAACGTATTAGTAGCAATGACACTGTAGGTTCCTACTGCATCAACTACTAATGTTGAACTAGTTGCACCCAAAATAGTATCTCCATTACTATCAAACCATTCAAAGTCATAGTCAACATCATTTAATCCTGTGTTTAATGTGTAGGTTTGGAATACTTGACCATCTGGAGTTATACAAATATTGCCATCTTTTAACACAGGTATAGGAGATGGATTTACATTTACTCGGTAATCTGTATATCCGCCTTGACAATCTCCTAAACTTGACCAAACTCGATAAATAACATAACCATCAGTTGCATCTATTGTGGTTAACACATCATTTATAGTTATTGGTGCTACTCCTGTTCCTGAAAGTGCTCCTGATACATTATCAAACGTTAATACATCCCACGTTAATTCGGTTCCTGCTATAAGTGGAGAAACATTAACTATTAAATCCGTATTTTCTCCACTACAAATTGTTTTAATTGGAGATAGAACTGGCAACCCTGGATTTGGATTTACAGTAATCAATTCACTCTGAAGTGTATTGCCTGGACATCCATTACGTACAGAACTTACTACAAAATAAATTGTTCCTGCAACTAACGGATTACTTGTTATAACTTGTAAATCTATAGCAGTAGCTGTGGAAGTTGATGTAATAGTACCCGAAGTTACACCTCCTAAAACCGTAACTCCATTTGTAATAGCTGTCCAAGTATAAGTTATTCCACTTATATTACCAACAATATCAACATGAACATTATTTGTAGAATTTGTTGAAGAACAAACAGAATTGTCAGCTACTGTAACACTTCTAATCTCAGGATTTGGATTTACAGTAATAGTAATTGGATTTGATGGTATTCCATCACATCCATTAGCTCTTGGAATAATTATTATCGTTATAGTTCCAACATTCTCTGAATCTGTTAATGTTGCTATTTGATTAATGTTAGTCTCATCACCACTAGTTACAAAAGTACTTGTGATATTAGATATCGTTGCGCTCCAACTATAAGTTGTGTTTGGTAAATTACTACTTAAAACAAAATCTAATGGGCTACCATCACAAAT
>NZ_WIBJ01000009.1 GCF_009495755.1 Flavobacterium sp. LMO8
TACTAGTATTTTGCTCAATATATTATTTTGCCACTTTTTTATTAATAATAGTACCATCTTATAAGTTACTCCTTAACCACTTTCTTAACCACAACCTCACCATCTTCTGTTATTAAACGCAACAAATAAATACCTTGCGCCAAATTTGATGTATTGAGTTGATTTTCAAAGTTTTGATTGAAAATTTGTTTACCTAAAACATCATACAACTCCATAGTTTTAAACTTAGTGTTACTCTCAATTTGTAAACTATTTGTAAATGGATTAGGAAAAACTGTTGCTGTAGTAGCCTCAAAATCTGTTGCACTCATAACGCAACCTGGGTAATTAAATACATCTGGGTGAGTGGTTACTACAGCACCCTGAAAACTTAAAGTAGCACGACTAGTTGCATTAGACGGAAAATTTCTACAAACTGTATGCAAAATATAAGTAGTGCCAGCCGTTATATTTACATATGCTTGTAAACCATTTGCCCCCCCCAAAACCATTCTTAAAGCCCATACCTATACAACCATTCACTAGAGATACAGGAGATCCTGAATCACATCGTAACCAATACGAATTATTAGCTAAATCGCTACAATTAGGATTGTTATGAAATAATGCCCAATTCCAATCTTCTGTTGTAATATCAGGGCAAATTAACAATCCAAATTCGCCAGAATATTGAGCGGTAAATATAAACCAAGCTGAATTATGTTCCCATTGGGTTAAATCGGCGTTACTCAAACAATACAATCCCATAGCACCATTAGCATCATCAATATTTCCTATACCATTTACTTCAAAATAGTAATTCTGAGTAGCATCACAAATTCTGTAAGCATCTATGCAATCCTCGGGTGTGTTAATTTGAGATTTTGCTTCAATGAAAATTGAGCAAAATACTAGTACTAGTATTTTGCTCAATATATTATTTTGCCACTTTTTTATTAATAATAGTACCATCTT
>NZ_WIBJ01000010.1 GCF_009495755.1 Flavobacterium sp. LMO8
AATGTAGCATCGTAATTTGAAATTGTACTAAATCCATCTGCTAAACACGTTGGTGCTGTAGTATCTATAACAGGAGTTGGTAAATTACTTAATGCAGCATCAATAACAAAAGATGTAGGACTAGTTAAACAAGTAACATTATTTAATTCTACATTGTAAGAAGTTCCAAAAGCAGCGTTTAATATATTACCTGTTGCATCAACAGTAGGTCCAGCTGGTGTGAAAACATAAGTCAAAGTAGCACTATAATTAGAAATTACAGCAGATCCATCAGCAGTACAAGTAGCAGGAGTAACTGCAACAATTGGAGCTGCATTAACTATTACTGTTGCACTGGAATTTAAATTTAAATCACAACCTAATTCATTATAACTATATGAAACACCATCTAAGAAAACAGATCCATTAACTCTATTAAATGTTATCGTATTAGATGTTGTTCCTTTAATAAATACAATATGCTGTAAAACACTTAATGCACCTGTGTTAAATAACAAGGTTGTTGGACCATCAACAATATTTACAGCTCCAGTTGTATTATTTTTAGCAATACTAACAGTAATAGGTGTACCCGCAGGAACAACATGAGCTAAAGTTAAAGTTACTAAATTATTTGAAGCATTAATAGTTGTTGAGTTTGCAGTATTTGCAGTTGTACCTGCTGCCAAAATAGCTCCTGTAGAATTAACAGGATTAACTCCACCTACAGCAGAAATCCCATTACCAGATATTGGAACAGAAGCTGCCGTCATGTATGTAGCGTTAACTGTAGTTGAAATAGTTAAACCCGTTAATGTTAAAATTTCGCTTCCAGTACCATCTAACGTTATAGTTTGATCAGCCCCCGAATTAATATTGTAAGTTACAATTGCATTAGGTGTACCATTAAATGTAAAAATAGCTTCTTCACCTTCGCAAATTTCAGTAGGATTTACAGATAAATTAGTTAACTCAACACCAGGTAAAACATCTAAACATACTTGGTGACTGTAACTACACCCAAAATCATCAACAACAGTATATGTATAACAGTGATTTCCTACTGCTGCAGGGTTAACTGTAATTTGATTTCCTGAAACATTTGTAATATCTGGATTAGGATCCCAACCTTCGCTAACAATTACTGGTGTAAAATCATAATCAGCTGGCAATAATGAGCTATCAAAGTTTATACTCCAGTCAAAAATATAACCATTATCAATACTTAAATTATCTGTAACAATTAAAGACCAATCTCCATTTAAAGCACTACCTATTAAGTTTGTAAAAGGATTAACAGGCTGATAATCTCCAGAATTAATAGATGCTCTATTTGGTGTCCCACAATTTGAAGTAGCACCATCAACTAAGTATCCTGTAGCTGTTGGGGTAAAACAGTAGTCTCTACCTGTTCCAGGACCTGGAGTAGGATCATCTAATGGGCAACCTAAATAAGTAGCACCACCTCCACCACCTAATCCGGTGTAAGCTTTTAAAACAATAAATTGACCCGTAGGACTAACAAGTCTAAGTTCTAAATCTCCTAAATAGGAATGCTCCATATTAAGACATACAGAGGTAATTTGACTTGCAGCAGTTATAGTTGTTCCGAATGGAAAACAATCAACAGGAATTGTACTTTGATATGACACCCCACTTCCATCTGGCAAAAATGTAGTTCCACTAACTGGTGGTGCACAATCTTTAACAAAGGTTACTGGAGTTGCTGTAGCCGTTAATATTGAACTTTGTCCAAGACAAATTTCATCATCAGAAACTGTACTCGTAAATGTTGGAGTAGTTGAAACATATACTAATTGATTAAATCTATTTGTACTTCTACAACCATTTGCATCTGTTATAAATAAATTAACTAGATAAATTCCTTCATTTGCAAAAGAATGAGAAACAGTCTGACCAGTTGCTGTATTGCTATCGCCAAAATCCCATGTATAAGTTGCTCCTGTACCATCAGCAGCAAAAACACCACTTCCATTAAATTCGATAGATTGACCTTGACAAATACGAATAATATCTTGTGCATCAGAAGTAGGAGTTGTAGAATCTAAGACCGCATTTATAGATGGGCATGGTGGCCCACATACAATAGATGCATCCCATCCAGCCGCATTTTGAGAACCATTGGATACAAAAACAAAAGTTAGACATCCACTTGGTGATGTAGCTTCATAAGATGGAATAATATTTGACCCAAAATAAGTTCCTACTGGAGTTCCTGTTGCAGTATCTCCATCATAAATTGTTAATGAATCATTAATACTACTTACTAAATCAAACGAATTAAAATAAACAGTAACTACTTCACCAGCGTTTTCTGGACAAATAGTTGTAGTTCCATTTACCGCAGTAACATTATTTGGATAATTACCTGTAGCACCACCTAAATCATAAAAATGATCACCTGCGCAAAAATTTGGTAAAGTACTAAAAGTACTATCCACTGACCAATCTCCAACTGTTGCACCACAAATTGATCTAACATAAACGTCATAAGCAGTGTTAGAATTTAATCCTGTAATTGTATAAGGACTTGCGGCAACAACTTGACCCGTTGAAGCAGCGTTTGGAGCTGGTGATCCAGCAGGCAACCATATTACTTCAAATGAAGTTGCAGATGGCGCAACATTATTCCAAGAAACCTCTAATGAATTATAAGTAGCAGTTAAAAGTGACAATTGTGTAGGACTTGGACATGTTGAGCATGTTATATTAGCTATCCATCCAGCTCTACTCACAGAGGAATCACTTCTAAATCTAAAAGTTAAACACCCACTTGGGTGTGATGAAGTAAATGGACCTGGAATTGTTGTACCCCAAAAACCCCCTGGAACCCCTCCAGGAACATTACCAGCTCCATTACCACTTGAAATTTGAGGAGATGTTATAAGGTCACCATCGTATACATAAACAGCATCCCAATTTGCTTCAGTATCAAAAGATGTGAATGTCACAGTAACTATTTCTCCAGGGTTTGTTGGACAAATTGTTACTGTTTCATCAGAACTATTATTATAATTTGAAGTAGGTCCCCCATTATCAACATAATTTCCTCCACAGATAGGAGGAGCAATAGAAGTTGTAAAATTATTAACAAGTGACCAAGGGCTCACATTATCTGCCTCACAAATAGTTCTAACATAAAAACCATAAGATGTAAGAGGTGATAAACCAGTAAGAGTATAATTATTTGTAGCAACATTTACTATAGTTCCTGTTCCAGGTACAAATCCTTGTGGCCCATACTCAATTTCCCATGGACCAGCAGGATTAGGACTTGTCCAAGATAAATCAGCAGTTGTAGAAAAAGGAATAACATTTAAACCTGTCGGTGTTAAACATTGTTGATCAACTTTTACGTCATCTAAAATCCATCTATCACCTAAACCATTATTTACTTCCATTACAAAAGCAAAATAAACGTTTTGACCTGCATATGCATCAAGCAAAATAACGATTTGTTCAAATGGTAGATTTTGAATATCCAGTTCAGTATAAGTCGCTAAGGTAGTTGTAAAAGCTGCTCTATTTTGAGTTGTTGTTGACAACAACACTTTATAAACGCTTCCTTGCTCTCCATTAGATCCGGATCTAGAATAAAATCTAATTTGTCCGTTTGCAGGTATAGTAACTTGAGGTGTTATTAACCAATCTTCTGCTAATCCAGTTGAAGTTCCTCCATTATCTCTATTTACCATTGCTGACCAAGTTCCTTGATGAACCCATCCGAAACCAGTAGCATTAGTTCTTCCCCAACTTTGAGCTGTTCCAACTCCATTATCTTCCACTAACCAACCCGTAGGAGGAAAAGTTGCACCTTCAAAACCCTCAGGAAACTGTGCGTAACTGAAGATTGAGAAAAATGTCATTATAAAAAGTAATATTCTTTTCATAGTTAATATATAGTTATGATTTGTTTAAGTATCAAATTTACACAAATATTTAGTGTCTTTCTTAATTATCGACCAAAAACTTATTTAATCGATTAAAAGCATATGTCTCAAGTTAATAAAAATAGAGACATATGCTATTGAAAATCAAATTATTTCTTCACAATTAAGAATTCACTTCTTCTGTTTTGTGCGTATTGTTCTTCAGTGCATTTATCACAAGCTACTTTAGGTTCAGTTTCACCAAAGCCTTGTCCTGAAATTCTATCTTTTGCTATTCCTTTGCTGATTATGTATTGAACAGTCGATTTTGCTCTTCTGTCTGATAAATTCATGTTGTACTTATCACTTCCTCTGCTATCTGTATGCGATTTTGCGAAGATGACCATGTTT
>NZ_WIBJ01000011.1 GCF_009495755.1 Flavobacterium sp. LMO8
TAGAGATAGGAGCATTTGTTTGAGCTCTTACTTAAAATTTCACAAAATTTTAAGTAAAGTTGAGTGTGCATAGCCCTACCTGTCATTGCGAGGTACGAAGCAAAGAGGAACGCCCTAAAATTCTAAAATAGTATCGTAATGTTTATGATGCTTTTTAAATTCAGAAACGCCATCTTTGAAGGTTAGGAATTTAGCTCCATTTTTTCTGTTTTCTTTACTAATAAGATACATGTAATGAAAATGACGTGTAAGTTCTTTCCAACCAAAAAACAGACTGTGTTTAGGGTCGTACATATGGGTTGGCTCGCTAATAGCTCCGTTAATTTCTACAATTTGAAAGTTTATCCCTTTTTCTAAGTCGGCAAAATTAGAAAACATAATATCCATTCTTCCAAAATAAAAACCTTCAATTTGGTTACAAATGGTATTAAAATTAGCCGTCATTTCTGCTGTAATTTCATGACTAGCATCAATAAATTTTGTTCCTCTGCAATGATTTCCGTAAGGAACTAAATTAATACTTTCCTTGTCTTTTAAAATCGTGTTTAATTTTTCTTTGTATTCTTCTTCTAACGTTTCTAATTGCAATAAATACCGTTTATCTTGATGTAATAATTCGCGAATTGTATTTTTTCCATTTCCAGTTACAATCATAAATTCTTTAGATACGATTCCGGTTATTTTTCCAGGTTGATTAGGTAATTTTACATAAAACAGACCAATTTCATTTTCGTACGGAATTAAGTCTTGAATTAAAATATTAAATTTTGCTTTTTGAAAATAGGCTTCGAGTTCTTCTGTGTTATGAATTTTTTTTACGGCTGTTCCTCTCAAACCTATATCTGGTTTTGTAATTAAAGGGAATTGGATGTTTTCAGAATTAATTTTTTGAACAATAGTTTCAAAATTTTCATCAGAATTTACTAAAATCGTTTTTGGGTAAAAAGCGGGTGGAATTAAATCATAAATTTCTTTTTTTGATTCCATAAAAAAGCCACCATTTTTAATAGTTGGATTTGAGGCATTAAAATAAAAAAAAGAGCGCGTTTTAGCCGCATAAAATAAATATTGAAAATACACCGGAAAATAGACTACTTGATAAGGCCAATATTCCCAATTGATTAGTTTATGAAGGAAAAGATTAAATTTTGTCATTCTTTTAATTGAATAAATCCAGATGAGTCATTTCTATTTTTGAATTTGTAACCAAACATTGCGTAATACTAACTGTTTTTAGTTGGTTATTTCTATTAATTTGCAATCCAAATTCTTTATTTTCCGACTCTGTAAATTGATGAAAATTTAGAATTTCATTAGCTTTTGGGCTACTTGTTGATTTTAAAAAATCATCAAACCAATTTTTTCTTTGTGCTCTAATTTCTTTAGAATATAGCGTAGAAGAAGACCAAATATGAAATTCATTTTCATTGATTAATTCTTTGCTTTTTTCTATTTCGTCCCATTGTAATTGTATTAGTTTATTGTTTTCAAATAATACAATTGTGAAAGGTTCAATATCTTTTAAATCTATTGTTTGCCAATGGTTTAAAGTATTTTTTGAAGTCATTAATTCAATTACAATTAAACCTCTACTTTTTTTATAATTACTCTTAGAAATATGCTTTTCTTTTGCACCATTAAGTAGAACAATAATTTTACTATTAGTATGCGCCATCCATGTTCCGCCAGCTTTTGGGTCTTTAGGAAAAATTATTTTTTCGCCTTCAATTTCGTATTCTTGAGGATAAATTGCTTTTTCTCGTGCAATTTTCTCATCTCTGTTAGAAGTAATAATACATCCGTTTTTTGTTGGAATATAAGTTACTGTGCACATTGTCTTCGATATTCAAGTGTTGATGGTGCTATTCCAAAGGAACTTGCAACTTTAATATGCGGTAAACGAAGTACTACAACTTTTATTAAAGCCTGATGATGAATACTGTGTTCTAAATTATAAACCAATTCTCTAAAATAATTAGTGGATAATGTTTCAGAAGTGCTGTAACAATTATGAACTAATGAAAGCGATTTATTTGGCTTGTCTATTTCTACTAGAATTTTTTCAATTTTTGAAAGCGCCTCATTTACATCGGTCTGAAGGATTAAATCACGTTTTCTATTATCGTAATTAACGAATCCAAAGTCATAATTATCTAGCAAACATTCAAACAACTCAATAATATGACGCATGTGTTCGCCAATCGTAGCATTGCTTAATTCAGTATTTTTATGTGAATATTCGTCATTTGTAAGTTGACGAAGTAATTCGATGTTTTCGCAGAGGTTATTTTTTATGTTTTCTACTAACATGTTCTTACTTTGTTTCTGGAACAAATTTTATAGAAACAGAATTCATACAAAAACGCTGACCTGTAGTTTCTTTCGGACCATCATCAAAAATATGACCTAAATGGCCGTCACATTTAGCACATAAAACCTCAGTTCTTACCATTCCATAGCTCAAATCTTGAACATAAACAACAGAACCTTTAATAGCTTTGTCAAATGATGGCCAGCCACAGTGCGAATCAAATTTTGTGTCAGAGGTAAATAAATCATTTCCGCAACCGGCACAAACGTATTTTCCTTTTTCAAAATGGTCATAATATTCACCAGTAAAGGCTCTTTCTGTACCTTTTTTTCTTAAAACTTCATATTGCTCAGGAGTTAGTTCTGCTTTCCATTCAGCATCTGTTTTTTTTGAATTTGAATTCATAGGTTTAGTTTCTTTGTTTTGTGATTGGCACGACTGAAGTGTAATTACTAAAAGTAATAAAAATAAATTTTTCATAGTTAACTTTTTTCAAATTTAAATGTAAGAATTCAGATAAAGTGTTAACTAATTAACAAAATATTGAATTAAGTATTGATTTCTAAATCCTTGATGTAGTCTTCGTTTTCATAGAAAAACAACTCAAAAGCACTCATTTTTTCATTAAAAAAATCAAAAATTGTATTCCAAGTGTTTTTATTGTTGATACTTATTCCAGTAATTTCTACCCAAACACGACTAATAATTTTTCCGTTTTCTAAATAAAAATTGCGCTCAAAAATTGCATCTTCTACATAATCTTCTAATAAAATGTTTTTTAACGATTCCACTTTTTCATAATATATCTTACGTTTTTCTTCATCTTTTGGTTCTATATCTAATAAAACTTGTGCTTTTTTATTATCTACATAAAATTTAAAAGTAACATCTTTAATTTTAGTGTTGTACAACAACCATTTCTTTGGATATTCTTCTGCAAATGCGATCCAAAAATCTTTTTTTATTTGAAGTGCTTCTTCTTTACTAAACATATAATTTTGATGAATGTGAGTTTCTTGTAAAATTTTAATTACCTTTAAGTTTGATTAAATTAATTAAAATGCTTTTTACAGATTTTATTAAATATATTCCAAAGATAGAAAAAGAAAAACTGCTTTCTACAGATGCGCATGCAAAAATGGCTCCTTTAGAACGAATTTCTTATTTACAAGAGGAAAATTATATAAATAATAATCCAAGAAAAGCTGCTGTTTTAATGCTTTTTTATCCTAAAAATAGTATTGCACATTTAGCTTTAATTGTCAGGAATACTTATCCTGGGGTTCATTCTTCTCAAATTGGTTTTCCTGGAGGAAAAGTTGAAGAATATGATATTGATTTAAAGCAAACGGCTCTAAGGGAAACACATGAAGAAGTAGGTGTGCATCCTGATAAAGTTCAAATTATTAAGACTTTTAGCGAAATTTACATTCCTCCAAGTAATTTTCTTGTAGCACCTTTTATGGGGATTTCTCATGAAGAATTAATTTTTATTCCTGATTTAGAAGAAGTTAAAAGAGTGTTAGAATTTCCTGTTGCCGACTTTTTAGACGAAAAAAGTATTACTAAAACAAGAATGTCAACTTCATATGCTGTTGATATAGAGGTTCCTGCGTTTATGGTGGATAAATATATTGTATGGGGAGCAACTGCCATGATGATGAGCGAATTAAAGGAAACTATTAAAAGCGCTTTACTTTAGATTTATTTTTAATTATGTTTTTACTCTTTTTTCTTTTTAAAATGCACTATTTTACTACTTTTGCTTTCTTGTTTTGATAAAAAAGATCATAATTATGGGATTATTTAAGAGAAATCCTTTTGGACATATATTGTTTTTAAAGACTTGGCTAATACGAATAGCAGGTTTTTTAACACACAGACGTTATCGAAATTTTAATCAATTGCAAATCGAAGGATCTGAAATTATTAGAAGTTTGCCAGATACTAATGTGTTATTTATATCGAATCATCAAACTTATTTTGCTGATGTTGTAGCCATGTTTCATGTGTTTAATGCAAGTCTAAAAGGAAGAGAGAATAACATTAAAAATGTATTTTATTTGTGGAATCCTAAACTAAACATGTATTATGTTGCAGCAAAAGAAACCATGCAAGAAGGTTTGTTGCCTAGAATCTTAGCCTATGCAGGAGCAATTACTGTAGAGCGTACATGGAGAGCTAAAGGAAAAGATGTGACAGAAAAAAAAGAAGTTAATCCAAACGATACAGAAAATATTAAGATTGCTTTAGAAGATGGTTGGGTAATTACTTTCCCGCAAGGAACAACGCGTTCTTTTAAACCTGTAAGAAAAGGAACAGCACATATTATTTTACAACATAAACCTATTGTAGTTCCAATTGTAATTGATGGTTTCCGTCGTTCTTTTGACCGAAAAGGATTGATGATTAAGAAGAAAGGTATTTTACAATCTATGGTAATTAAAGAACCTTTAAAAATTGATTACGAAACAGCAACGGTAGATGAAGTGGTAGAAATGATTGAATTTGCAATTGAGCAACATCCTTCTTTATTAAAAGTTATTCCTGCCGAAGTTTTAGAAGAAGAAGCAAAATTAGACAGAGAAAGAATGTGGAAATACTAATAAAAAAAGAGGCAATGCCTCTTTTTTTATTGAACGGCTTCTACTTTATATCCTTTTTTTCGTAATAGTTTTATTACGCCTTCTTCTCCAGCTAAATGCGCAGCACCTACGCCAAAGAATGTTGGTTTTTGCATCATTATTTCAGACATTTTTGAAATCCAATTTTTGTTTCTATTGGTTAACAGAACATCTTGGTTGTCTGACGTTATTTTATTGTCAGAATCATCCATCATTTTAAGCATTCCTTCAATATCTTTGCTTTGATAGATTTTCATCATTTTGCTCAATTCGTCTTTATCTTTTTGTAAATCACTTTTAGCCATTTTTACTAATTCGGCAGCTTGTATTTCATAGGAAATATTATCAAAAACTTTCATTTGATCTTCTACTGATTCTAATCCAAAAACTTCTTCTTTTTGTTCGGCACTTATTTTCATTAATTCACTTTCAACCGATTGAAATGGACAATCAAGCATTTTAGGATAAAGCATTGTCGTTACTATGAAAGGTTTAAAGCCATCAAACATCTTTGCAGACATATTTAAGTTTTTTTTCAAAAAGGCATCAACCACTTTAAAATCTTCTTCATTTAATAAAGCAGATAATTTAACACCATCTTTCATCATCATATGCTTCATCATTTGCATTTGCATCGATTTATCATCCATATCGAGTTCTAAACACAATTGTTCTGTTTTTTCTAAAGCATTTAAAGTGTTCTTGTCTAAAGAAGCATCGCAAGTAATATGAATTGTTCCATACAAGAAAGAATCTTGTTTTAACCCATTACCCGATATTTTCCAAAGTAAACTTTTTTCTAATTCTTGAGAAAATGACAAACCTGTAAGTAAGGTCAAAAGAGAAATGAATAGCTTTTTCATTAGTAATCAATTTTTTTAAGTTCGTTGTAATTTTTTTGAAGTCGTTTCATTAAAATGCCATATAATAGGCGGTAAAACAACCAAATCAATCCTACAAAAAGGGCAATAATTACGGCGTAAATAACAAGCATAATGCAGTAAAAAATATTAATATTTACATTTTGCGACATTTTTTCAACCATTTTGGTTATGTTAGGATCATACATAAACTGAAAAATGAAAACCAAAATAAATGAAAGTGCTGTCATGGCTAAATTATACCAAACATAATATTTTACTGTTTTTCGGGTTTTTAAAATGTTTTGCATCAGCTGCTTTACATTATCTGTAGCATTGATTGTTTTGTAATTTTTGAAAAATAAAAATATAAAAAACAAAATCACCCCATAGCTTATTACAGTCATAATAGGCATTAACGTATCTAGATGATATAATTTAAGTTTCTCTAAATATTGGTCATCTGCGGTAAAAAAAGCAAAACTCAACCAAAGAAGTAATTCTAGGATACTAATAATCAAAACCCACTTCACGATAGACGAAGAGCCTTTGTGTAGCATACCGTAAATTTCTTTTTCGCCTATTTGTTGGAACGAACTTTCTTGTTTTTTCCAGTCTTTTTTTAATATATCTAATTCATCCATGAGTTACGGATTTAATATTTTTTTTAATTTTCCTTTTACACGATTCATTTTTACCCGTGCATTCACTTCACTAATTCCTAATGTTTCAGAAATTTCTGTATAATCTTTATCTTCTAAATACAAGAAAACTAAGGCTTTTTCAATATCATTCAATTCGCTAATGGCGTTATACAATAGCTTTAATTTTTCTTCTTCTTCAAAGTTATAATCGTCTTGTGTTACTTTATGAAAAGTACTATCAAACTCAATGGTATCAATGCTTCGTTTCTTTTTTCGATATAAAGTAATGGCAGTATTAAGTCCTACTCGATAAGCCCAAGTTGAAAATTTAGAATCCCCTCTGAAGTTTGGAAAAGCTTTCCATAATTGAATCGTAATTTCCTGAAACAAATCGTTATGCGCATCTGAATCAGTAGTATACAATCGACAAATTTTGTGGATTATATTCTGATTTTCTTTGAGTTGTTGAACAAAAAGTGCTTCCGATTCTGATTTCATAATCAATAAGTAGTCGTTTTTGATAATTTGTTACAAGTTTAGTAAAAATCGGGTTCAAAGGCAAGTTCAAAAATCAATGTCAAGAGCAAATTCAAAAATCAATGTCAAGAGTAAACTCAAAATTCAAGTTTAAAGCATATTCAAAAAATAATTTTAAAATGATACAATTTTGCACTTGTAATTGCACTTGTAATTGTACTTGTAATTGTAATTGTACTTGAACTTGTATTTGATTTTTGTATTTGATTTTTGTTCTTGACCTTGAAATTTCTTACCTTTGAAAGACTAGAAAAGTAACAATGAACATACCTCGTAGTAGTTTTCCAAGAATAGTAATTATAGGTGGTGGTTTTGCCGGAATTTCATTAGCAAAAAAACTTCGTAATAAAAATGTACAAGTTGTTTTATTAGACAAACACAATTATCATAATTTCCAACCTTTAATGTATCAAGTAGCAACTGGTGGTTTAGAACCCGATTCAATTGCTTATCCAATTAGAAAAGTTGTTCAAGAATATAAAGATGTTTATTTTAGATTGGCCGAAGTGCGAGAAATTGATGCAAGTAACAACAAAGTAATTGCAGATATTGGTGAATTAAAGTATGATTATCTCGTCATTGCAACGGGTTCCAAAACCAATTATTTTGGAAATAAGGAAATTGAGCGCAACAGTATGGCAATGAAAACCATTCCGCAATCGTTGAATATTCGTAGTTTAATTTTGGAGAATTTTGAACAAGCCTTATTAACAAACGATATCGACGAACGTCATAGTTTGATGAATTTTGTTTTAGTAGGCGGTGGACCAACAGGAGTAGAGCTTGCTGGAGCTTTAGCCGAAATGAAAAAAGCGATTTTACCTAAAGATTATCCCGATTTAGATGTTCGAAAAATGGAAATCAATCTCGTTCAAAGTGGTGATAGAATTCTGAATACGATGAGCGAAAATGCTTCTGAAAAAGCAGAAAAGTTTCTGTTGAATTTAGGAGTTAGTGTTTGGAAAAACGTTCGTGTAACTGGTTATGATGGAAAAACCGTCACAACCAATTCAGATTTATCATTCGATTCCGCAACGGTTATTTGGACAGCTGGTGTGCAAGGCGCTTTGCCTCATGGCTTAAAAGCGGATAGTTTTATCAAAAATGTAGACAGAATTAAAGTCAATCAATACAATCAAGTAGAAGGGTATGATAATCTTTTTGCGATTGGCGATATTGCTGTGATGACTTCAAAAGAATATCCGCAAGGACATCCTATGATGGCACAACCTGCAATGCAACAAGGAACATTGTTAGCCGAAAATTTAGTTCGATTATTAGATAAAAAAGAATTGAAACCATTTGTTTACAAAGACAAAGGTTCGATGGCAACTATAGGAAGAAATAAAGCGGTTGTCGATTTACCAAAATTCAAATTCAGCGGTGTTTTTGCTTGGTTTGTGTGGATGTTTGTGCATTTGTTTTCGCTAATTGGATTCAAAAATAAAGCAGTCGTTTTCTTAAATTGGGTGTACAATTACATCCGTTTTGACCGAGAAGCGCGTTTGATTATGCGTCCGTATAAAAAGAGAAATCAAGTGAGTTTTACGAGTGATGAGTTGTAAGTGTTCAGTCTCAGTCTCAGTTATAGTATTCGCTTAATATGAAATGATTGAATTTTTACCATTATTTTACTGCGACTGATAACTGCGACTGCCAACTCCTCCATACCCAATCGCTAATCCTACAAACTTACTATAGCCTTCCATACCATCTTTTTGTTGGTTGGCTTTTAGGAAATTGTCGTAGAAATATTCGAAAAAGGTATTGATTGGCGTTTGGTATTGGTTCCAAAAGATTTCATTTTCATGATAATTTTTCAAAACGCCTTTGTTGATTTTTTCCACAAAAGGCTTCGAACTTCCTTCTTCTAAACCTTCTAAATTATTTAACGCATAACGCAATGCAAAACTGTATGCCGAATATTGGAAATACAAATCCTCATTTTTAGCAGCGGTTACAAATCCGATGAAATTGCATTCACTTTCACTTCCAATTCCTGTTTGATGTGCCATTTCGTGGCAAGTGGTTAAAGGTGAAGTGTATTTAGGTTTCAAATGATTCACTTGCGCTTCATTGGTAAACGGATTCAAATAGCCACCAAATCCCATATAACTCAACGGATAACTAAATAAAGATGATTTGATACTTTTTACTTCGTAACGGAATTCTTCTAAATCGGTTGGGATGTTATCATACCCTTTTAAAGCCAAATTATAAATTTCTTCATCCGAATACGGAATCACAACTGTAACAGAATCATTTTTAGTGATTTGCAATTGTAATGCATTGGTTTTCAATAACATTTTTTCTGCAAACGTTTTTAATTGTTCAGCCGAATATTCTTTTTCTATCTGTAATTTTTCATGCAACGGAATGCGATAATAATTCATTCCCCAAAGGATGTGAAAGAAAAAGTAAAACACAGAAACCCAACTCAAAACCGTCAATCCGTTATTTTTCCATTCTTTGAAAAAGCCAATTCGGTGCTTCCAAATCCATCGGAATAAAAGTATAATCAGGATAAAATAAATCACATCACCAAGCGAAAATGGTAACCAACCTAATGCTTTTCTAGACAAGAAAGCCAATTTTGGATAAAAACCGTTGCTATACCAATTTTCTACAAAATCAGGAAATAAACCAATCGTTTTTACCACGATGATTTGGATTAATAAAAATAGGGGAAGGATGAATTTTTTTTTCACGAATTTATATTTGCCATAAAATTAACTAATAATATAGAATAGCGCATTTCTTTTTTTGTAAATTTGTTGTTTAAATTAGGAATAATGACAAAAATAACTTTAAATATTCCGGATAACGAATTGACTTTCTTTATGAAATTGATTGAAAAATTTAATTACGAAACTGTAGTTAATGATATCTCCGTTTCTGAAGAGATGAAAGTTGTTTTAGATGAAAGAAGAGCGTCTTCAAAAAAGGAAAATTTTGTTCCTTGGGAAGAAGCAAAAAAGCAAATTCGTTTGAAAACAAAATAATGAGTTATAGAATCGTAGTTGAACCTCGAGCTATTGCTGATATTCAAGAAGCTGTAGAATTTTATGAGTCAAAAAGAGAAGATTTAGGTAGCTATTTTTTTCAAATTATTGATGAATATATTGAATCGATTGCAATAAACCCATTTTTTCAAATTCGATATAAAGATTATCACGGATTACCAGTTAAAATTTTTCCCTACATTATTCTATACTTTATAGATGAAAATGAGAAAACAGTTTTTATTTTATCTGTTTTTAATACATCACAGAATACGACTAAATACCCAAAATAAAAAACAATGAGCCAAGAAATTAGAAATCTGGAACCAAAGCCACTTTGGAACAAATTTGCCGATTTGAATGCGGTGCCACGTCCGTCTAAAAAAGAAGATCGTGTGATTGAATTCATGAAGAACTTCGGAACCAGTTTAGGATTAGAAACGTTTGAAGACGAAATCAGAAACGTAATCATTCGCAAACCAGCAACGCCAGGAATGGAAAACCGCAAACCAATTGTCTTACAAGGACATTTGGATATGGTACACCAAAAAAATAACGACACCAACTTCGATTTCGACACGCAAGGAATCGATATGTATGTCGATGGTGATTGGGTTCGTGCAAAAGGAACTACACTTGGTGCTGACAATGGGTTAGGAGTTGCGATGATTATGGCGATTTTAGAAGCTACTGATATTAAACATCCTGCAATTGAGGCTTTGTTTACGATTGATGAAGAAACTGGAATGACAGGCGCTTTGAACTTAAAAGGTGGTGTGTTACAAGGTGAAATTTTATTGAATTTAGATACTGAAGAAGACGATGAAATCGATATCGGTTGTGCGGGTGGAATTGACGTAACTGCTACAAGAGGTTACAACGAAGAAGAAACGCCAGAAGGTTCTGTGGGTTACACGATTACTGTGAAAGGTTTACAAGGTGGACACTCAGGAATGGATATTCATAAAGGATTAGGAAATGCCAACAAAATCATGAACCGTTTATTATTTGACGGATTTGAGAATTTTGGATTGCAAATTGCCGAAATTTCAGGAGGAAGTTTGCGTAACGCGATTCCAAGAGAAAGTGTAGCGAAAGTTATTATTGCTGAAATGTATGACGAAGCCTTTGTTTTTGACATGCAAGAAGTAATTGGCGATATCAACACCGAATTCAAAACGATGGAACCAAATTTAACGATTGAGATTGTTAAAAATGATACCATTCCACCGAAAGTAATGAATTTAGGAGTGCAAGAAGGTTTGTTACGAGCGATTTATGCAGCACACAACGGCGTTTACAGAATGTCGGCTGATATGGAAGACTTAGTAGAAACTTCAAATAATATTGCAAGAGTAATTGTAAAAGACGGACAAATTTCGATTCAGAATTTAACGCGTTCGTCTGTGGAAAGTTCTAAAATGGATTTAGCGAATGCTTTACGTTCGGCTTACGAATTGTTTGGTTGCGAAGTTGATTTTGCAGGAAGTTATCCAGGTTGGACACCAAACGTAAACTCGGAAATTTTAGACGTATTGACTTCAATTTACGAAAAACAAAACGGAGATAAACCAAAAGTAGTGGCGTGTCATGCCGGATTAGAATGTGGTATTTTAGGTACGAATTATCCAAACATGGACATGATTTCTTTTGGACCAACGATTCACGGAGCACACAGCCCTGATGAAAGAGCATCGATTAAATCGTCTCAGAAATTTTGGAAGTTTGTTTTGGAAATTTTAGAGAATATTCCAGAGAAGAAATAAGAATATTGTATAAAGATGAAATCCCGAGTTAGCTCGGGATTTTTTTTGTTTATACTTTAGAAATGGCGAGTAGCCATAAACAGCTTTTTTAACTTGTTTGTGTATGATTTCGTTGCGTGTTTCAGCAACTAATTTAGCAAATACAAACCGAATAGAAAATCCGCGAGGATTTTCGTAAGTAGGCGAGTACTAGCAATGAATTATACATGGTGTTGGCGGTAGTTTTTTCTTACTCAATTTTATCTTTAATATATTGTTTAAGTATGAAAACCGCCATCTAAATGATTTGAAATACATCAACAGCAATTACAATAATTAATTTTTGAATATCAAAATGTTAGTGCACTTTTGGTGATTGTAATAACCTTTTTGAGCGATTATTTATGCTCTATAAGAATTAGGCATAGAACTTAATCAACAAATTAAAAAAACCCTTAATTCATATTAAGGGTTTTATCTAATAATTGGCATTACTAATAATAGTGATTAAATACCTGCTTTTAAAACCGTTTGCCATTTATTCAATTCATCCCACTCGCTCATATCGGCTAATTTAGCCTGAGCGGGCCAGGTGTTTGTCATGCCTTTGTGAGTTGTGAATGCTGGACCTCCTTCTTTAATCATATCTTCGAGAAAAGCATGGGAACAATTTGCAAGTTGCGCGTAGCTATAGACACCTTTCTTATGCAGCAATCCTTGAATTTTGGGCCCTATGCCTTCAACTTTGGTCAAATCTTGTTTCGATGAATTCACCGCACCAGCGGCAGCACTTCCTCCAAACAATTGTTTTAAGAGCCACCCTAACAGAAGACCTAAAATAAAGACTCCCAAAAGCCATAAAAGCCATGTCCAGAAAACATCAGAACCATCGCAAGCAGTTGTATTTATTTGTAATAATTTCATAATTATAAAGTTTAATTTTTTTATTCAGTAATATGTATTTCTACACGTCTATTCTTTTTTCTACCTTCTACATTATCATTTGAGGCAACTGGCATAGTCTCACCCTTTGACTGTATACTTATTTGTTTCTCATCAACCCCCAGACTTATGAGGTGTTCTTTGTATTCCTGAGCTCTTTTCAGACCCAGCTCCTGGTTATAAGCTACTTCCCCTTCACTGCTGGTATGGCCAATAATCATAATCTGGTCTCCAGTGGACTTTAAAAACTCCGATAACTCAGCAAAGTAGCTGAGGATGTTATCATTGCTTATTTCCTCGTCCGAACCATAATTGTAGAAAATCATGGTTTTATCAAGATGCTCAATAACATCATCGTTTCTTGTAATCCATCTGTATTTCAATCCATGAAGCATATTGCTTTTTGAGGATTCGCAATCTCCACCATTGCGGGCATCGGTAAAAATATCTACTGATGGTAGTTCGGTAAAAAGTGCTTTTACCCGATTTGCTCGGTCAATTCCTGCCTGTTCAGACTCAGATCCAAAATAGGGACCTACCAGTAACAATTTTTTGCCGGTGCTTCGCTCGGCCAAAATTTCGCGTTTCTTTTCCGTCCATAAGTCATTGGTAATGACCTGTCCGGTTTCGCAATCAAAAATGAGCGGACCATATTGTATGCTTACAGGTGCTGGTTCATCCGCACAGCATACTACCGTTTCCTTATACCACTTCCAGCTGAACCAGGCGAGGATAAGAAACAACAGCAGTAATAAAAAGGCTAATGTTTTTTTCATCTATAAAAGTTTTAATTTTCGCAAAAGATACAAAAAATATCATAAAACTCTATTAAGAGGTCTCCTAATTCAAGTTAAAATTCTTTTTTTTTGGAAAGCATCTATAAGTTGGCATTAAAATTATAGGAATATAATTCTCAAAATTGCTTTTTTATTTCGTGTTTCGCAACATTTCTTAAATAGTTTAAGCCAACCTATTTTCGTGTAGTTTGTAATTACCGCCAACGGTTAGTATAAAAGTAGTAGGGGATTAAACAGTAACTACTTTCAATTAACAAGATACTTAATTAAATGCAAAAGCGGTTTAGATTAAAACCTAAACCGCTATTACTTTTATACATTGTTGTTGCCAGTTTTGTTAAATTGAAAACTAACATTATTAAATTTAAAGTTCGTTCAATTATTTTTTCAAAATCTTACCAGAATATGTTTTATTCTCTACTTGAATTTGTAATATATATATTCCACTACTAAAATTTGAAATATCAATAGTTTTTTTACTTATTGCATCCATTAACAATGTTCCATTAGTTGAAAACAACTTAGCTGTAAAGTTTTCTTCTATATCGATATGAAGGTAGTCATTAACTGGATTGGGATAATATGATAACTTACCATTTAATAAGTCTAAATCATCAATCCCTAGCCCAGTATCTGGTGTGGCACTTGCAGTACCAGTAGGGCTCGTGTCTTCTGAGGCTCTTGTTGTTATTTTAAAATCATAGATGGTGCCGTTTGTAAGTCCGGTTACCATATAAGTGGTCTCATTACGATCAGTAATAGTATGCGACCCTACAAAATTCCCTGAAACCTGTTCATACCAAAGAATTGTGTATTGTTGAAAAGTACGTCCACCTACATCTGATGCATTCCAAGAAAGGGCTACCACCGTATTACCCGGTGTAGCGGTTACTACAGGAGCGGTCATGGCACCCAATGGTGTAGCCGACACAGTATTACTCGGTGGCCCAAGGTCCCCTGGGGTTATAGCACCATAATTTGCCTGTACCGAAAATTCATATTCAACTCCATTGGTCAGGCCAGTAATTGTTGTAGTCAAATTAGTTGAAGGAACATCTACAAAATTACCGAAACCTCCTACTTCACTATATACTATCCGATAATTAAGAATAGCAATCCCAGCATGATGAAGAGGTTCAGTCCAACTTAAGCCTACAGATCCATCTGTAATTGTTCCAAGACTTAACGCTGAAGCTAGACCTAACTGAAAAGCACCAATATCGCGCAAACCGTTGGCATCATTTCTAGCATTACCAAATACATCCAAAGTAATAGGAGTACTATTTATAGGATTTGTTAAAACAGATGCCGCAGGGATTATATCTATCAACTCACCTGGAAAGGCCGGTGTCACCATTTCTGCATCAAAATAAAGAGTAGAAGGAACAACAGGGCTATTGAAAGCAATTCCATTTGAACGCAGAACAGGTTGAAATGTAATGGCTCTTAGTGCAGCCACATCTTGATTATTAGTTGGTTGTATCCAGGTTTCTGTATCGGCACTAAATCCAGCACCAGCACCTGTATTACCTAGTGTATTCAGAAGCGTAGCTAAGCCACTTGTATTATTTAAACCGATAGCCGACTCCTTAAAATTTATTTTACCAGCTCCTCTACGCTCAATGAGCGATTCTGAAAGCTGAGACTGGCATAGACCATCACAGTAATTATTATTCCACATCAATGAGGATGCCGTAATATTCATGTCTCCACTCGCGCTATTGATAATTCGGTCACCAGACTCTGGATTTCCAGTATCTTTATTTACCCATATTGAGTTCACAAAATTACTAACACTTATGCTTCCTGATAAAAATATACCACCGGATAGCATAAATCTAGAACTTACAATATTTACTTCAGAGCCACTTGCACCATCCCAACTGATGGCAAATTGGTTTCCTCCATTATTATTATAAAACAGTGTGTTTTCTATCGTTAAATCACCTGCATTAGAACTACTAATTTCAGAAGTAGTAGCTGGAACTCCCCAGTTTACGGTATTAATAAATTGTGAGTTTTTAATAGAAATTGAGGCTCCAGCATCTGCACTTAACAGACCTCTAGAATTACAAAAAAGAGTTGACCATATTTTATCGGCATTAAAATTTTCAAATTCTAAAGTGGCATTATTTCTTACCTTAGCGATAGAATTAAATTGTTCTATAGATAAATTTTTAACGGTTACAGTAATAGCCGCGTTATCTACATCAATAATCCCAACCTGCATAAAATTCGGCATCCTCGCACGAGTAATTCCATTCGGGACATTACCAGGGCAATCGTTTAGAGAATTCCAATCACCATCAGCATTTAACCATCTTTGCGAACCAATTAAGGCACCCCCTTTCCCGTCTATTGTAACGGATTCCGTAATGTTAAGCATATAATCGGCTTGCCCCCCCGGTATATAGAAAAGATGAGTTGCGTCTATTTGTAATCCAGGTGTAAATTCAATGATGTCGGCACCAGGGTTGAGGTTGGCTAAATCAATAGCTTCATTAATTGAACCAGGTCCATCTTTATCAGTTGATGTGACCGTATATGTTGTTTGAGAATATCCTAATTGGATACAAAGAACACATGCTAATAGGAGTAATTTCTTTTTCATAATTAATATTTTCATAATTAATATTTTTTTAAAGTACAAATAAAAATTTTCTTAACCTATTTTTTTCGCAAAAGATAACAATGGGCCAGGTAAGCCTGTTCCAAAACATTTAGTACTCCAACCATCCAAATCATGGCTATCCAGAATTTCAGCAATATGTTGAAGTTGATGTATGTCGTCAAACAAATTTTATTTTTTTGGTTTAAATGACTCATGCTAATTTAGCCATGAGACCAACATTTTTATATTAAAAAGTAGTTTTAAATAACTTATATTGATTAAACCATCTAAAATTTCAATAATTATTACAAAATATTTAAGTATTTATTATTACCTTTATTTTTTCTAATAGGCATTTATAGTGAAATAATAAAACCAATTAAAAATTAAGTATTATGAAAAAACTTTTTACACTAATTATTATGGCAGGTCTAGCCTTTACAACACAGGCACAGAATATTACCAATACGCTTGGTGCAACCGGCAAACTCGAAGTAAAAACTTCTGGCGGTGTAGAAGCTCTAACCGTTACAGATGGTAGCCAGGTTATTATTTCAAACGTAGCGAGTCCTACTCCTAAAACAGGTGTAATACTAGACTTAAACTCAACTGATAAAACACTACAATTCCCTATGTTAAGTTTTAACACCTATGTTGGGGTTACTGCTCACGGTGCCGGGAGAATGTTTTGGGATTCAGATAATAATAGATTTGGAATGTTTTATGGAACCGATATCCTTGATTTTGCCAGAATAATAGATTCAAGAGATGGACCAGCATCTTTAAAATATGTTCAAGGGAATCCCGCTGGTACCAGCATATATATTGGCTTAGATGCTGGTAATGGATATAATAGTGGCGCTGGGCCTAATAATGGAGACCAGGAAAACGTAGCTTTTGGCCACGATGCATTATATAGTATAGGTACCGCTGACGGTACAGGCTCTCTTGCTGAACAAAATACTGCCATAGGAGGTAGCGCAGGCTATAACGTTACAACAGGTCAAGGTAATACCGCTCTTGGTTTTACGGCGGGTGTTACTGGTGATGCTGGTGGTGGAGAGCTTGATTATACTACTGCAATTGGCTATGGTGCAATAACTACTGCAGACAATCAAATTATGTTGGGTAGAACAGTTGATCATGTCGTTATTCCTGGAAAAGCAAATATTCGTGATGTACTTAATTTAAAACCTATGAGCGCTGCTCCTTCAAGTCCTGTAAATGGTGATTTATATGTAAATAGTACCGATAACCATATTTATTGCTATCTAGGTGGGGTATGGAAGCAACTTGATTAATTAATGGTTTGCATAACAGCTGGGACGTCAGGCGTTTGGGAAGCCTTAAGTTAAGCTATAAACAAGCCCAATACTTATGTATTGGGTTCTATAAATCCTAAGATTATCAAATACTAAACCAAATTAATATGAAAAAAACACTCCTTATTTTATTTCTTTTTTCTGCGATTGTTTATGGGCAAGAAATAACGGTCTCTAGCACTAGTACTATTACGGTTGAAAGTGGAGCCTCTTTAGATATTGGAGGTTTGGAATTAAGTCCTGCGGTTGACTATACAATTAGTGATAAAACAATAACTTATACCAATACACCAGTTAATACGGGAAATACGAGTATAAACAGAGTTTATAATGTTACGCCTACTGAATTAAGCAATTATATAGGCGATATTAAACTATATTATGAAGATGGTGAACTGAATTCAATACCAGAGGCTAATTTAGTTCTTGAGGTTTTTGAAGGTAGTGTTTGGACAAATTATCCGTCAAGTAGTTCCAATACGAGTGACAATTGGATAGAAGTTTCTTTTGGTTCGAATCTGAGCTTTTCTAGAGTAACTGCTTCTTCTTCAGGAGCTACACTTCCTGTTGAAGATTTCGAGAATGAATTTGGTGCCATAGCAATTTACCCAAATCCAATAACTTCAGAGCTAAGAATAGCAACAGATAAAAATCTGTTATTTGAACTATTTAGTATTTCAGGTCAACGAATTTTGAAAACTAAAGATTCAACTATTGAAATGTCGTATTTACCAAATGCTATTTACTTGTTAAAAGTTACCGATGAGGATTCTAAATTTTCAAAATCATTTAAAATTATAAAAGAATAACTTTAAATTTTCACAACCACTATAAAGCCAATTCAACTTTATTCAATTACTTACAAGTGTTTTAGATAGATAGGAAGGGGCTAACACCTACTTCTCAATATCTTGATTTCATTGACATTACAGCGCCTACAATTACTAGGGTAACTGAACTATAATTGTATTATACAATAATTGCTTAAAGAATTGAAATAGAATATCTTTAGACTAAATTAAATCTTTCAATTATGGCATTTCTACAAATCCGTACTTCGGTAACTCTAGGTGCGATACTTATCATTGTTGGGCTTTTATTTAGCGGGTTCTTTCTCCTCTTTGGCGTGGCTAACCTGATTAATCCAGAAGTTGCTGATGGTTCTGCTAAAATTATCTCAATAGCTTTTAATAAAGCAGGTTTGTCATTTTGATTTTCTTCCATAGTTTATTATTTAATGTTTATCGTTTACTTTTTCTCGGTTGGCGTATTACACACAACGTTTAGTATAAGAAACGTTGGGCGATTAGTATGCACTTCATTTCGGTTAATTACTTAGTTAAATATAAATATTTTGCTTTTATCTTTTCTTCTATAAACGCTAAATTTTATATTTAGCGGACTTTGTTAATATTCACAGACCTTTGGATTTAGCAGAATTGCCCAATGTTTTTTATACATTGTTGTACTTAGTACTTATTTCGATTTCGCTGTTTTCGAACATCGCGAATCATTTTCCCAAGATTTTTATCTTTCTTTTTCTTTTCCTCAACACTTGATCCGAAAAAAGCACTTTCTTTTTCCAATTTGAGGAAATTGGCATAAGAATCAGAATCAATTTCTCCATTTTCTATTGCACTTTGAATTTCACAACCTTTTTCATTCGTATGAGTACAGTTATTAAATTTGCAAGCTTGCGCTAAAGTAACAATATCTTCAAATGTAGATTCAAGTCCATTTGAAGTATCAGTTATTCCAACTTCTCTCATTCCTGGATTATCAATTAAAATTCCATTTTTTAATACAATTAATTCTCTATGTGTTGTAACGTGTTTTCCTCGGTCTATACTCTGACTAATTTCTCCAGTATTCATCACATTCTCACCAATTAGAGAGTTAATTAGAGTTGATTTACCAACACCAGAAGAACCTAATAAACAATATGTTTTTCCTTTAATCATTTTATTTTCAAGCTCATTTATTCCAAATTGAGTTTGGTTACTAATCGCAATAACAGAAACATCTTTAATTCGCTCTTTTATTTCTTTAAGAAGCGCGTTAAATGTTTGTTCATCTATTAAATCAATTTTGCTTAAAATAATTATTGGCTCTACATTTGAAGTGTTACAAATGGTTAGATATCTTTCTAAACGATTAATATTAAAATCTCTATTTACGGATTGAACAATTAAACCATAATCAATGTTTGTAGCAATTATCTGATTTTGAGTAGATTTACCAACAGCTTGTCTTTCTAGAATTGAGTGCCTAGAGTAGACAGTATGTATTAGCGCTTTGTTAGCATCATATTCAGAAATTGCAACCCAATCTCCTACAGCTGGCAAATCGTGTTTACTTTCTGCAGTAAACCTTAAATTCCCTATAAGTTCTGCATTAAATTCTTTGTGTTCTGTTTTTACAATATATCTATCTTTATGTTCTAATATGACACGACCAACACCAAAGGATTCAATATTTTTTTCCTTTCGATATTTTGCTAATGCTTTATTATATCCTAAATCTTCAAGTTTCATCTCAGTTGTAGTGTTTAATATTAATTATTTATGAAACTGATATCAAAAATTATATTTGAGCAATAAAATCCTGATTTTTCAATGGCTTTTCGAGAAGCTATGTTTTCTAATGTAGTTGAACAAATTGGTTTTCTTCCTCTTTTTAATATTCTGTTAACTTGCATTTGCATCACTTGTGTAGCTATACCTTTGCCTTGATAATCTTTGTTTACAATGATTCCTAAATCTGCTATGTCAGTTTGAGAATCACTCATTCTACATTCACTAGTAGCAATTAAAGTACCTGATTCCTTAACCATAAAAATTTCTTTTCTTGAAACAAGGTTTTCTGTATAACCAAAGGTATCATCCATTCCAACTTGTTCTTTCAAAAATGCTTTAATATCTGGAACGTCTTCAGTAGAAACTAATTCTATATGCAATTCTGAGTTTACTTCAATAGCTGTATTCAAATGTTCAAAACAGAAGGTGTTCGCCTTTGTTGATGTTGAATGAAATAAACAAGCATTAAATCCAATAGGTTCATTTGAACTCAAACTTGCTGATTTAATCAGTTCTAACTTAATTAATTGTTCAATTACATTATCCATTTTTGAACAATGATTTTCTTCAAGAAATATCTGTGTTAAAGAAGCTTCTTCATTTATACAACAATATCCTAAAATGTTGTTGTCATTTTCGATGAGATAATGTTGAGAAGAACCAATATAAAGTATTTCCCACATTGCATCAATTGGTGATTTTAATTTTTGATATAATTTAAACCTTAAACTATCAATTGTTTCGGTAATATCTGATTTTATAAATTTCATTATTTTGTGTATTTATTTATGAGTTCACTTTTCATTTTTAGTAATGGATATTTTTCAAAAACTGACAAATAGTTTAATGTAATTCCATCAATCTCGGCTAGAAGTGTATATGCTTGAATTTCACTTCTTTCTATAGAAATTTTATCAAAGATTCTTTTTACCGACTTGAATAAAATATCAGCTCTTTCTTTGATGTGTTCTTCTAATAAACTTCTGGTTGAAGGTTGAAACATAATATTTAGATTAAATTGAAAAAACAACTTATCATTTTCTAATTGATAGAATACATTATTTATTAACTGCTTTAATTCATCTTTAGGTTCTATGGTTTCATCTACAATTACATTTGACTCAATAATTTTGTGAGTACTTGATGTGAAAATTTCTATGAGAATTGATTCTTTAGATTCAAAGTGATGATAGACTAATCCTTTTGATACTTTTGCTTCTTTACAAATTAGTGCCATCGATGTTTTTTCAAAACCTAATTCCGCAAATAGTTTAGTTGCAGTTTCTAGTACTTTTTCCTTTTTATCACTCATAATTCAAATCAAAACCGACTGTTCGGTTTGCAAATATAGTAATAAGTTTAGATTGACGATAATTAATTAGCTAAATGTTTGTGGTATTAAGTACAACGGTTAGTATAAGAGCAGTAGCGGTCTAAAAGCTACTACCTTTTCGAAAACAAGATACTTAATTAAAAGCAAAAAGCGGTTTGAGATTACTCCCAAACCGCTATTGCTTTTATACCTTGTTGGCAATAGTTTTTATTGATCAAAATCATATATTTTACCTATTTCAAAAACTCTGGATGCTTCACCGTCTTTTAATTTATATCCTATTTGACGTAAACCTCCTGTTGGATTGTTATTTGTATCACCCTCATTGTAAACTGGAAATCTTCTTACTAAAGTGGTCTCCATAATAGCAAATTCATCGTGCCCCATATAGCCACTGCTAGCTTCTTTGTTATCAAATAAGTCAGGGAAGTAAATTTGACTCATTGATTTTCTATTATTCACGGAATAACCAATGACGTTTCCATAACTACCACTTCCTGCTGAAACGATGTAAATCAAGATTTCTGGAGATCCATCCGAATTTAAATCTTCAATTTCTGCATTGGTAACTTGTCCTTCTATTTCAAGAGTTATTTTTTGATTATCTATTTCCAAACCTTCTGGTTGAATGGAAAGCTGCTGAATAGATCCTTCTCCACTCGCTTTTATTTCAAATGTTATGTTCTGTAAGCTCAAGGTTTTTTGAAATCCAATTTTTTGATCCTCAGCAATAGGCTTTTCCGTGCTTAAATCAGCGTTATTTTCGATTGGTTCTGAATTCTGTTTTTCCTTTTCGTTCTTACAGGCGATTATAGTTGATGCTACAACTAGGGTTATTAAGACTTTTTTTAAGTGTTTCATTTTTATTGTTTTTTAATTATTGCCAAC
>NZ_WIBJ01000012.1 GCF_009495755.1 Flavobacterium sp. LMO8
GAATTTTCGGAGAAAATTCCGAACACAAACCAAGCCTAGCAATTGCTACAAACGGCTGTTAGCAGTAGTGTTTATTAATTTCTGCAACTTATAATAATTTATTTTATCTCTATTTATGGTAATTGGTTGTCTTTCGGGTCTGCTATTTACTAATATATTATTGTCTTTGTATTTAATAATGGTAATTTTTTCTCCCCAAGAAAAGCATGATGTTTTTGTAATCAAAATTAGATTGTCATTTTTACTTTCAACTATTGACCAGCCACTTTTTCTAATAATATCTTCAAATTCTTCAAAACTTAAGTTTTTTAATTCAAACAATTTAAATTTTTTCTCTGCTTGGATTCTATTAACTATAAAGATTAAAAATAATAAGCCAAATAACAAAATAGTAATAGCAGTAATTAAAAATTCACCATTTAAATGTCCAAATTTCGCTCCTCCTTTGAACATTGAAAATGATATCAGAATAATGAATGAAGGGAAAAGTAACACAAAATAGTGATTGTAGATTTCGCTTAATTTGAAACGCCATTTTAGATTATTTTTAATGTATATAATATCTTCCTGATTCATTCTATTATCGTTCTTTACATTACTGCTAACGTGTTGCCGCTTGTGGCAGTTGCGTAAATTTAAGACAAAAGTTTACAAGTACAAAACTCCTCGTGGAATTTTCGGAGAAAATTCCGAACACAAGCCAAGCCTAGCAATTGCAACAAACGGCTGTTAGCGGTAGTACATTATATTTTCTTTAGTTCTTCTCTTGTAAGTGCTGGATCCATATTTTTTGTAATTAACCAACCAGCCCAATCCGTTCCCATTTTATTGTAAAGTTTTAGGTAGAATTTCCCAGTTACTGTAACGAATTTTAGATGACAATTCTTTTTTTCTTCTGTGCTAATTGAAGCTAAAATTGAAACACCATTTTTTCGATTAAAATATTCATAATCGTCTTTTTGAAGATAAAGAGCATGACCCTCAAATTCTAAACTCAAAAACCCTTTAACTTGTATGACTTTTCCGTCATATTTTTCAGGATTAGCAATTAATTGAATTAATGATATCTTTTCAGCGTTTTTTTCTGAGAATTCAAAAAGACTTTCTCCAGGATTTTGCGCAATACAATTATTTAATCCAAGTAAAAATATTGTTATGAGAAAATATTTCATGATAGTTTGTTTTGTATTACCGCTAACGTTTTGCGGCTTGCTCTCAGTGGCGTTGAGCCAACACCAAGCCACCACAAATATAACAAAACATTTCATTCAGCAGCGGATTTTCCGTAGGAAAATCCGGAAGTAGCCATTGAAGCAAACCGCTGTTGTAGCTAGTTTTTATTGAATAAAAGGTTCTGAACTTGAAATGTATTTCATATCGTCTAGATAAATTATTGCAATTATTATAGAAATAATCCAAGAGATTGCGATAAGCTTTACAATACTTAATTCAGTATTATTTAATTTTGGGGGATTCTTAAAAAAAAATGGTACTAAACATAAAATAAAACCTGAAAAGAAAATTATTCTCATAAAGTTTTTATTTTTGGTTTTATGAAAACCAGCCAAATTGTAGTCAAGTAATTCTTCATTATTTACTTTTAGTTTGTAAATGTTTTCACCAAATTTACTAATTGTTATAGTAGTGTCTTTATGGATTAATTTTAAGAATTTTTCTTTTGAAATGTATTTATAGTCTATTCCTGAGATTTCATACTTACCTTCATTACTATATAATTCAATCCAATAACTTGTTGATTTTCCTTTTGAACTTTTAAAAGCTGGTTCCTCAGTGAGTTTAATATTAATGTTCTCAAGTTCGTTTAGATTTGGGTGATTAACTGAAAAAAATGTAAAAATTGAAAGGAATAGGAATATAAATGTAAAAATTTTAAATCTATCTTTTTTTTCATTCCATGTCAATTCATTCCAAGGTTTGTCATTTTTACTCATAGGTATTCAAAAATTAGCTACAACGTTAGGCCGCTTGTGGCAGTTGCGTAAATTTATAACAAAACTTTACAAGTGCAAAACTACTCATAGAATTTTCGGAGAAAATTCCGAACACAAACCAAGCCTAGCAATTGCTACAAACGGCTGTTGTATGCAGTATTAATTTTTCAGAAACCTTAATCTTTCTCCAGAATCTGGATCTCCAAAGAAATACCAAATTTGGAATTCCTTATCTTTTTGATAGACATTAATTCCTGATTGAAGAGTTTTATCTTCGTAAGTAAATTCTAAATGCTTTTGGGCTAAAGTATTGTATTGCACAATTTTCCAATTGCCTTTCGTTTGAGAATTATCAATAATTCCACTTTTTTTGGTAAAATTTGTGTTTGTTTTCGGTAGAAATAAAGAACTTGAATTATTTAGAACAAATGTTTGATCACTATTAAAGGTTATGTAGATGCTATCTATTTTATCCTTTTTTGATAAGTATTCATATGAGAATTTGTCAAGCTTCCAAGTACCTATAATATCATTATTATCAAAATCGACATTTTTTGTTTTTATATCAGTGTCAATTGGACCAAGGAAATAACAAGAAGTTAAATTAATTGAAACCATTAAAGTTATAATTAAAACTATTTTTCTCATAAAGTTCAAAGATTTGATTTATTCATAGCGTTGAGGAAATATTGCCTACAACGTGTTGCAGCTAAAAGAAGTGGCGACGAGCCAAAACCAAGCCAAAACAAATATAAAGCAAACTTTTGAATTTTCGGAGAAAATTCGGAAGTATGCCCTTGCCTTAGCCATTTATTTTAACTGCTGTTAGCAACTGTTATTATAATTTCAGTTTATATTTTAAGATTCCAAATCCATTCCATTTTGGACAATTTTCTGAATATTCGTATTTGTGATTTCCATATTCAATTATATTTTGTGAATATGCTGTACACATTACATTTAACTCATTTGTGTTAAGATTAATTAACTCAATTTCGTATTCTTTAAAATAGTCAAATTCACGTTTTCGTAACTTCTTAATTTTGTCATTATAAATTAAAATGAAACTATTTTTTTTACGCTCAATTATAATTTTTTCTCCACCTTCATTGAAACATCCTGCATAATTGTGAGTAATAATTAATTTTTCTCCTTCTTTTATTGATTCAATTCCTAAATTGTAGTAATCCATAGAATTACTTTCCAATTTATCGATACAAAGATTTACTTGAAAAAATATATTGTCAAAAAGTAAAAATGCTTTAGTCTTCTTCCAACCAAAATAAGTTTTATATTCAATCTGATATTTTCCATCAGGAAGTTTTAATACACTTTCTTTATTTTCAGTAACTAATGTGTCATTTTTAATTAAACGATATTCATTCCACAAAACACTTGTATATTCTGAATTATTGCATAACTCAAAATCAATTATTAAAGTGTTTTGAGAATATCCAAATTCAAAAAATAAAAGAAAAATGATTATTGTTCGCATTTTTTTTATAATAGTTGCTAACGTTCTGCGGCTTGCTCTCAGTGGCGTTGAACCAACACCTAGCCATTACAAATATAACAAAACATTCCATTCAGCAGCGGATTTTCCGTAGGAAAATCCGGAAGTAGCCATTGAAGCAAACCGCTGTTGTGCGACGTATTTTCTTATTTATGTTCCCATTCCCAATATTTAGTCCAACCAGTTTGGTTGTTTTTAATTAATAATGTCGAGAATTTTTCGCCATAAACACCTGTTTCTATTCCAATTCCATTACAAGAAGATATTAATTTAATAAAAAGGTTTAAATCTCTTTTTCTCTTTTTTAAGATTACTGCTATAGGCTTACAGTCACGATATTTTTCTATTTCTTCGGGAGTTATTCCAATCGCTGTAGTGTAATATGCACATGTAATCGTGTCGTTGATTTTAAAATTTTCGAATACTTTTTTTATACTATCTGCATAAATTTTTCTACCTTTTTTACCATCATGCCATTTTTTTTTGTAAGCCTTAAATATTTTGTCAAGGTCTAATTTTTTATTGTTAAGTTTTCTGTGAAATGCTTTTAAGATAATCCAAGACATATCATCAAGATGGAAAACTTTTTTCTTATGAAAGAAATCATTTAGCTTATGGTTTCCACGTCTTAACCAACTGTTTCTTATCATCATTCCATAACTGAAATGTAATGACGAAACTGCGTCCTCTTCGTTTTGGTTTTTGAAATTTTCTTTCTCTGTTTCAGTCCACTTATATTCCATATATTCAATCGCTTGATTTATACTTTCTGGAGGGTATTTAGCTGTATAAGTTTTTGGTTTTTCTTGTGAAAAAAGAATTCCATTTATAAGTAAAAATATGATTGTTAGTTTTTTCATAATATGACGCACAACGTTCTGGCGCTTGGCGAGGTTGGGGACTTTAAAGCAGATTATTTTCGGCTGAACGAAGATATGAATAAAAACGGTAATTCCACTAAAACCCCAATCTCGCCAAACGGCTGTTAGTAGCTGGTTTTATTAATAGTATCTGTTTCTCGCTTTTAGTTTTTCTATGTTCTCTATATGTTTTTCACGTATTAATGAGTTTTCTCCATTGTTAACGGCTTGTTTAAGCAAATTTGCAATTTCCCATTTGTTTTCATATTTCGCTGGTTGATTGTTCTCCAATATTTCATTAAATATCTTCATAACTTTATTAGATTTAGTCAAAATAGTTTGGCTTGGCAAATCAATTAAATTTTTAAATTCGCAATCGCCAAAGAAAACTATCAATGAAAAAACAGGTATGTTGTCAAAATGATAGAACTTTTTCAAATCTTCTACGTGCTTTTTATTCTGCAATATAGGGTTGTAAAATTTATACTTTCGTTTTCCGTATGCTAATATTTGCGTCCAATTTATTTGATTTTCATTTCCAAAAATCCAACCACTATATTCTTTTACTTCGAAAACCACAATTCCAACTTTCGTTGCTACAACTAAATCTATTTGGCTGTATTTTCCGTTTCCGTTATTCAAATATATGTCGTGGAAAATCGCTGTTGATTTAATTCCTGATTTTAGAATTTTTAAAACCATTATTCGTTCAGACTTTGTTCCTCTGTTTAGATTTGTAACTGTTTTTAGTAATTTTCTATCTTTAAATTCGGAGTAAATAAAAATAGAAACTACTGAAAGCAGAATAAAAACAAGAATTATGAAGTATAAATTCATCTTATCAAGGTTTGGATTCGGTTGCGGTCTCGAAAACTAGCTACTAACGTGTTGCCGCTTGTGGCAGTTGCGTAAATTTAAGGCAAAAGATTGCAAGTACAAAACTCCTCGTGGAATTTTCGGAGAAAATTCCGAACACAAGCCAAGCTTAGCAATTGCAACAAACGGCTGTTAGCGGCTGTGTTATTATTTTATAATTAATAATGTTACTATAATTATTGGTGGTAAAACAATCAAAAGATGATAAAGAAAAGCTGTTCTTATGTAATATATAAATTTTATTTTTAAAACAGCAAAGGTTGTAAGTTGGTGATATTTTGCAGAATTTGATCTAAATCGATCGTTGTCAATTTGTTGATGGTTTTCGTGTCTTTCAAGTACTCTTTGGTAAGAATCAGAAATATGTTTAGCAAATTTTTCTTTATCTCGTAAACTTTGGTTTTCAGTCAAAGTTTTATAAATTCTTAATTCATTGTAAATGTTCGAAAGTTCTAATCCGCAATTATGAAATTCTTTCGCTTTCATTGTAAAATCTTTTGAGTTTTCAATTTGGCCAAAAACAAGAGTTAAAATTGAAAGACAAGTTATTGAGTAAGCAATTAGATTTTCGTTTAGTGTATTAAAACTTAAATTATAAACTGAAAGCAAACCTACAGCAGTTAAATACACAGACAAAACACTTATTGATAAATTAGAAAGTCGAGAAATTTTAGTTAACCTTGTACTTGCGTTAAATCGACTTCCTTTAGTAGACCAAATTTTATAATTTAATTCTTCAAGAAAAGTTTTGTCAAGATAATCTTTAGATGTTTTTCCTTCCATATTTATTCTATTTTGTTGATTTAAGCACAGTCGTGAAAACATTGCCGCTAACGTTTCGCAGCTTGCAGAAGTGGCGGATTAAGGAAGCCTAAACTTTCGATTTTCACTGACTTTGCAAGTACAAAACCAACTTTAAATTAAACCCAAAACCCGCCATTTTTGCAAACTGCTGTTAGCTGTAGGTTTTATTTTTAAATTTAATCTGCATATCTTATAATTCCATCATTTTCAAACCAGAGTTGTTTATACTTCACTGGAATTATTTCCTTTCCATTTTTGTTTATATATCCAACTTTTCCATCTATTTCCACATAAGCGAGTTCATTAATAAAAGGAAAAGCCTTGTCATAAATTACTGGAATTTTGATTTTTCCTTTTTTATTTATGAAGCCATATTTTCCGTTTTCTTCAAATATTGCTAAATCATTAGTAAAGAAAGGATATTTAGTTTCTTTCAAGTTGAATTTGACTTTAACCTTATTCTTTGTATTTATACATCCATAATTTTCTCCTTTTTTTACAAAAGCCAAACCATTTAAAAATGCACTAGCATCATCATATTCAAACGGTATTTTAGTTTCATTTTCTCGGGTTATATAACCCCATTTTCCATCTTTTAGTACAGGTATTAAATTTTCATTTATGTTAAATCCAACTTTATCATAAATTAATGGAATAACTTCTTTTCCATACTTATTTATAAAACCATATTTTTTTTTATTTTGTACAATATATAGTTCACTGTCATTAATGAAGAAAATATTTTCGTATTTAGGTTCAATAATAACTTTTCCATCAATATTTACTAGACCATTTAGTTTATTTTTATCTATTGTTTCTCGGAAAATTATAATAGAATCCTTTTCAAAATAATGACTTTGTATATCAAATTCTAGGTCTTTATTAAAAATTATCTTACCATTTGAATCTAAAATATGACTTTTTTTATTTTCAGTTTGGCATTTAAAGTGATTAAAACCAAAATTACTTACCATCGTATATTTGAATACCGTCAATGAATCACCTTTACGATTAATTAAACCATACCTACCATTTTTTTTGGCTATTCCAGTATTTCCATAATAGAAGAAGACATCAGTATAATTTTCGAAGTAGTTTTCTTTACCGTCTTTACTAACATAACCATATAAAGAATCTTTAATTACATTAGCGTAATCATCATAAAATTCTGAACCCATATTGAATTTAGGTTCAATTATTTTTTCTCCTTTGGTATTTAAATATCCTATTTTTGGATATTCTTTTGGCTGAATTTTGTAGTACAATATTCTTAATAGATTATCTGACAAAGAATTACTTTCTGTTTTTTGGGGAATTCTCCCAAGAAAATTAATTATATCAATATCTGCTTTTATTTTTTCTTGCGAAAAAGTCCAATTTATTGTGATTAAAAAAAATAAGATTATCAGTTTATTTTTCATATGATTTTTATTTTAACTTACAGCTAACGTTTCGGGGCTTTGCGTTCGGGCGGGAAATCGAAGCACAAAAGCTGATATTATTACTAATGTTCAATTGAAAATCTGCCGTTGAATTTTGCACTTCAGCCCGCCTGACGCAAAACCCTTGTTAGGCGTTCGTTTTTTCTATCTGTTTGTTGTTTCTACTCCATTCACTCCACGAACCGACATATAGCTTTGGGGTTTCCATTTCAGCATATGTCAGTGCTAATAAAGTATGACAAGCTGTTACTCCTGAACCACAATGAACTATAATGTTTCCAATGCTAATATCTCCAAATATTGTTTCATATTTATTTTTTAGTTCGTTGGGTTTAAGGAATAATCCGTTCTGGTCTATATTTTCCGTAAATGGAACATTTATTGCACCTGGAATATGTCCTGCAATTAAATCGATTGGTTCGGTTATTCCGTCATATCGTTCTTTGTCCCGAACATCAACTACTAAATAATTAGGATTTTGCGATACGCTTTCTACCTCATCAATTTCGATTGTTGGTAAATTCCATTGGTTAAACTGATATAGTTCTGAATTTCTTTTAATGTTTTCGGTTTTCGAACTCAATGGAAAATGTAATTCTTTAGCCGTCTTTAATCCACCATTTAATACTTGTACTTTTTCGTGTCCAATTGATTTTAGCATCCACCAAAATCTTGCAGAAGCATTTGAACCATTTTTATCGTCATAAATAATAATATGCTTGTCGTTGGAAATGCCAAAATCTGACAAAGTTTTTGCAAAATTTTCTATTTTAGGTAATGGGTGGCGTCCTCCGTCCGAAAAATCAGTTTTAATATCTGCCAATTGAGAATTTAAGTCAATAAAAAAAGCACCTTCTAAATGTTCTGTTTCGTAGTTAGCTTTAGCATTTTTACCGTTGCTAACATCGAAAGTCATCACATCAGGATTTTTGTATATTTTCAGTAATTCGTCCACTTCTATTATTGGTGATATTTTCATTTTTTCTTTAAATTTCTATTTCTGACCGTGGTTGTGCAAAATGACGCCTAAC
>NZ_WIBJ01000013.1 GCF_009495755.1 Flavobacterium sp. LMO8
GTTTGTACAACTGAGATGGCTGTAGCTGGAGTTGTTGAACTTACTGTTGCTGTTGCTGTTGATAACATAGGATCTGATGAACATGTTGTTAACGTATTAGTAGCAATGACACTGTAGGTTCCTACTGCATCAACTACTAATGTTGAACTAGTTGCACCCAAAATAGTATCTCCATTACTATCAAACCATTCAAAGTCATAGTCAACATCATTTAATCCTGTGTTTAATGTGTAGGTTTGGAATACTTGACCATCTGGAGTTATACAAATATTGCCATCTTTTAACACAGGTATAGGAGATGGATTTACATTTACTCGGTAATCTGTATATCCGCCTTGACAATCTCCTAAACTTGACCAAACTCGATAAATAACATAACCATCAGTTGCATCTATTGTGGTTAACACATCATTTATAGTTATTGGTGCTACTCCTGTTCCTGAAAGTGCTCCTGATACATTATCAAACGTTAATACATCCCACGTTAATTCGGTTCCTGCTATAAGTGGAGAAACATTAACTATTAAATCCGTATTTTCTCCACTACAAATTGTTTTAATTGGAGATAGAACTGGCAACCCTGGATTTGGATTTACAGTAATCAATTCACTCTGAAGTGTATTGCCTGGACATCCATTACGTACAGAACTTACTACAAAATAAATTGTTCCTGCAACTAACGGATTACTTGTTATAACTTGTAAATCTATAGCAGTAGCTGTGGAAGTTGATGTAATAGTACCCGAAGTTACACCTCCTAAAACCGTAACTCCATTTGTAATAGCTGTCCAAGTATAAGTTATTCCACTTATATTACCAACAATATCAACATGAACATTATTTGTAGAATTTGTTGAAGAACAAACAGAATTGTCAGCTACTGTAACACTTCTAATCTCAGGATTTGGATTTACAGTAATAGTAATTGGATTTGATGGTATTCCATCACATCCATTAGCTCTTGGAATAATTATTATCGTTATAGTTCCAACATTCTCTGAATCTGTTAATGTTGCTATTTGATTAATGTTAGTCTCATCACCACTAGTTACAAAAGTACTTGTGATATTAGATATCGTTGCGCTCCAACTATAAGTTGTGTTTGGTAAATTACTACTTAAAACAAAATCTAATGGGCTACCATCACAAATATTTGAACTAAATGCTATATTCGTTATACTAGGTGTACTAATATCTTGATTAACAAAAGAAGGAGATGATACTGAAGTACAAAATCCATTTCCTGAAGTTACCGTATAACTTGTTCCTAGTACCATACCTGAGATCAAACCTGATGCTCCTACTGTTGGACCTGCTGGCGTAAAGGTGTATGTATTAGAAGCGCTGTAATTTGATATGGTTGAACTTCCTGCTGCAGAACAACTAGCAGCTACTGAAGTGATAGTTGGTGTTACTGGCGTTGGTAATTGTGCA
>NZ_WIBJ01000014.1 GCF_009495755.1 Flavobacterium sp. LMO8
ATTTGTGATGGTAGCCCATTAGATTTTGTTTTAAGTAGTAATTTACCAAACACAACTTATAGTTGGAGCGCAACGATATCTAATATCACAAGTACTTTTGTAACTAGTGGTGATGAGACTAACATTAATCAAATAGCAACATTAACAGATTCAGAGAATGTTGGAACTATAACGATAATAATTATTCCAAGAGCTAATGGATGTGATGGAATACCATCAAATCCAATTACTATTACTGTAAATCCAAATCCTGAGATTAGAAGTGTTACAGTAGCTGACAATTCTGTTTGTTCTTCAACAAATTCTACAAATAATGTTCATGTTGATATTGTTGGTAATATAAGTGGAATAACTTATACTTGGACAGCTATTACAAATGGAGTTACGGTTTTAGGAGGTGTAACTTCGGGTACTATTACATCAACTTCCACAGCTACTGCTATAGATTTACAAGTTATAACAAGTAATCCGTTAGTTGCAGGAACAATTTATTTTGTAGTAAGTTCTGTACGTAATGGATGTCCAGGCAATACACTTCAGAGTGAATTGATTACTGTAAATCCAAATCCAGGGTTGCCAGTTCTATCTCCAATTAAAACAATTTGTAGTGGAGAAAATACGGATTTAATAGTTAATGTTTCTCCACTTATAGCAGGAACCGAATTAACGTGGGATGTATTAACGTTTGATAATGTATCAGGAGCACTTTCAGGAACAGGAGTAGCACCAATAACTATAAATGATGTGTTAACCACAATAGATGCAACTGATGGTTATGTTATTTATCGAGTTTGGTCAAGTTTAGGAGATTGTCAAGGCGGATATACAGATTACCGAGTAAATGTAAATCCATCTCCTATACCTGTGTTAAAAGATGGCAATATTTGTATAACTCCAGATGGTCAAGTATTCCAAACCTACACATTAAACACAGGATTAAATGATGTTGACTATGACTTTGAATGGTTTGATAGTAATGGAGATACTATTTTGGGTGCAACTAGTTCAACATTAGTAGTTGATGCAGTAGGAACCTACAGTGTCATTGCTACTAATACGTTAACAACATGTTCATCAGATCCTATGTTATCAACAGCAACAGCAACAGTAAGTTCAACAACTCCAGCTACAGCCATCTCAGTTGTACAAACCGATTATTTTAGTGATATTGCTACATTAACAGTTGATATCACAGGAGGAACAGGAACATTGATGTATTCATTAGATGAAGGTACATTACAGTCATCAAATGTGTTTACAGGAGTTAGTGCAGGTCCGCATACAATTACTGTGATAGATACACAAGGTTGTACCTATTTTTCATATGATGTTTTTGTAATTGGATATCCAGAATATTTTACACCAAATGGAGATGGCATAAATGACACTTGGTTCGTTGCAGGATTGCAAGATACCGATGTAATAAACATCTTTGATAGATATGGTAAATTAATTAAACTGTTACGAGGACAAGAAGGTTGGGACGGAACTTATAACCAAGAACAATTACCTTCGACCGATTACTGGTTTACTATTGATTATATAGAGAATGGAGTTGCTAAGCAGTTTAAAGCTCACTTTGCAATGAAGAGATAATTAAAAGATTATTTTAAATATAAGCGGTACTTTTCAAGTGCCGCTTTTTTTATGACAAAAGCATGCGAAAAGCTCTGATAAAATTGAAAAACTAGCTAATATAATTACTCAACCTTCTTAATAGCAGTTTGAAGTGAAAAGCGAGAATATGTCATAAAAAATGCCCCAAATAGTGTCTAACTTTTTGGGGCATGTTCAATAATGGGTTTTTAAAAAATTGAAACTTTTATTATTTTTTGTTATATACTGCAATTGCTTCTTTAAGAATTTGAACCGATTTAATTAAATCATCTTTCTTTAAAACATAAGCAATACGCACTTCGTCTAAACCAATATTTGGTGTAGAATAAAATCCAGCAGCTGGAGCAACCATAACCGTTTCGCCATTAAAATCGTATGATTCTAATAACCATTGAGCGAATTTATCGGCGTTGTCAATAGGTAATTTTGCAATACAATAAAAAGCTCCCTTTGGTGTAGCAACTGTTACACCTTCAATTTTTTGTAACTCTGTAATTAATGTATCTCTTCGATCTTTGTATTCAGAGATTACATCATCAAAATAACTTTGAGGCGTTTCTAAAGCTGCTTCACTGGCAATTTGAGCATAAGTTGGTGGACTTAAACGCGCTTGAGCAAATTTCATTGCAGTAGCCATTACCGCTGCGTTTTTTGAGACAATACAACCAATTCTGGCACCACACATACTGTAACGTTTAGAAACAGAATCAATCATAATAGCGTGCTCTTCTAAGCCTGGAACATTCATAACTGAAAAGTGTTTTTCACCATCATAAATAAATTCACGATACACTTCATCTGCTATCAAAAATAAATCGTGCTTTTTAACGATTTCAGCTAATTTTAGAATTTCTTCTTTTGAATATAAATAGCCAGTTGGATTTCCAGGGTTACAAATTAAAATGGCTTTTGTTTTTGGTGTAATTAGTTTTTCAAAAGCTTCAATTGGAGGCAAAGCAAAACCCGTTTCAATTCCAGATATAACAGGTACTACTTTTACACCAGAAGCAGTTGAAAACCCATTATAATTAGCATAAAATGGCTCAGGAATAATTATTTCATCATCAGAATCCATTGTGCTTCCCATTGCAAAAAGTAGTGCTTCAGAACCACCAGTTGTAATAATAATATCTTGTGTTTCTATTGGTAAACCATGATTTTTATAATATTGAGAAAGTTTAGATCTGTAGCTTTCAAACCCAGCAGAATGACTATATTCTAAAACTGTAATATCGGCATTTTTTACTGCTTGAAGTGCTACTTCTGGAGTTTTAATATCGGGTTGTCCAATATTTAAATGATATACTTTATGTCCTTTTTTCTTAGCAATTTCGGCATAAGGAACCAATTTTCTAATTGGAGACTCTGGCATTTGTTGCCCTTTAACGGAAACTTTTGGCATGATTTGTTTTTTAAAGATGCACAAAATTGCGATTTTTTTTTGTGATATGAATAATAAATAGAATTAAAAAATGTTAAAACCATAAAACTAATGTTATAATTTCTTACATTTAGGTAATATTTTTTTAAATGAGAAATTGCATTCAAATTCTATTATACATTTTAAGTACTTTGTCTCTTTCGGCACAGTCAAATTTTAATTGGAATTCTAAAAAAGATAAGATAAAAATTCCTTTTGAGTTAACGCATAATTTAATCATTTTAGATGTTGATTTTAATGGCGTGCCTTTAAAAATGATTGCCGACACAGGTGCTGAAATGAATATTCTGTTTAGTTTTCCTGATAAAGATTCAATTGTACTTAGTAATACAGAAAAAATTCAAATAAAAGGGGTAGGAAAAGGAAACTCATTAGAAGCCTATTTATCAAAAAGTAATAAAGTAAAAATTAAAGAATATGAAGATCTTAATTTTGAAATTGTTTTAATTCCAAACCAAGATATTAGTATTATTAATAAACTAGGAATTCCTGTAAATGGAATTTTAGGAAGTAGTTTTTTTAAACAATATTTAGTTGAAATTAATTATCAGAAAAAGCAAATTATACTTCATAAAAACAAATTGTTGTTAAAAGATAAACGAATAATAAAATTCAATACAATTGCTGCTGATTTCAATGAAAACAAGCCATATATACAATTACCAATTAGTTTAAATGCCGATAAAAAAAATGTAAAACTATTGTTTGATACTGGTTTAGGCGATGGCTTGTGGTTGTTTGAAAATGATAGTTTAAAATGTAAAAATGATTTTTTTGTTGATTTATTGGGTGTTGGTCTTTCGGGTGAAATTTTTGGAAAGCGTTCTCGAATTGAACAAATAAGTTTTGATGGATTAATTCTTAAAGACGCTTTGGTTTCTTATCCAGATAGCTTGTCATTTAATCAAATTTCGCTTTTAAATGATAGAAATGGTTCACTCGGTGGCGATATTATTAAACGATTTAATTGGTTTTTAGATTACGAAAATAAGCAATTTTATTTCAAGAAAAATACACTTTTTAATTCATCATTTGAATATAACATGTCGGGTATTGAAATACAACATTCCGGATTACAATGGGTTAAAGAAGCTGTTAGAAAAGAAGGAGGAATTGGTCAGGTTAATATGGATGAATTTGTTTTTGAAGATTCTAGCAGACGGTATAATTATAATTATGAATTGAAACCCATTTTTCAAATTTATGCCATAAGAAAAAATTCGCCAGGCGAAAAAGCAGGATTGTTAGTTGGGGATAAAATACTAAAAATCAATAATAAAATAGCTTCACAGCTTTCAATACAAAATATAACCGATTTGTTTCAATCCGAAGAAGGTAAATGGATAACCATGATTGTAGATAGAGCAGGAATTCGATTCACGGTAAAATTTCAATTAGAAAAAATTCTATAAAAAAAGTCCCAACAAAATTGGGACTTTAATTTATGAATTTGGAAACGATTTCTTTTTTACTAGCGGACTAACTTCTTCTTTAACGATTACCGTACCTTTAATTCGTAACGGAACCATACCATTTGGTTTGTTTGTTGCATTACTTTCAATAGTAATGGTTTTACTAATAGGACCAGGATTCATGTTGTATTTTACTTTAATTTGGCTTTTTCCTCCCGGAGCAATTGGTTCTTTTGGCCATTCTGGCACTGTACAACCACAGCTCGATTTTGCATTTTTTATAATCAAAGGTTGATCACCAGTATTTGTGAATTCAAAAACACGAATTCCATTATCTTTCCCTTTTTCTACTTCTCCATAGTTTATGGTTTCTTCTTTAAATTCAATCTTTGGACCAGTTTGAGCAAATGAAGCCATTCCAACGAATACAGTTAAATAAACAAGTAATTTTTTCATCATCTTATAAATTAATAGGTTGTTGTAAATTTAATTAAATAAAAGCAACTAACAAACTACTCCTAACATTTTTTTTATTTTCGTTATATAGTTACTTTTGCAGTAAGTAATACAAAAAACATACCAAAGTTTACGTTTAGGTATTTTTAGTAGCGAATGGCTCGGGACTTATTTGTAATCCATTTTCCCGCTGTCCGCTTTACGAGGTGCCGCTCCCATCGGGGCTAGAAAGCGAACTTTAGGATTTTTTTGTAATTGTTTTTTAAAGAATTCAGAGTAAATCTGAAATCTAAAATCTAATATCTGAAATCTAAAATTATATGATTCCTGCACAATTCAACGCTAAAGAAGTAGAACAAAAGTGGTACGACTACTGGATGAAAAACGATTATTTTACATCTAAACCCGACCACAGAACGCCGTACACCATTGTAATTCCACCACCAAACGTAACAGGAGTTTTACACATGGGACACATGTTGAATAACACCATTCAAGATGTATTAATTCGTCGTGCGCGTTTAAAAGGCTTCAACGCTTGTTGGGTACCAGGAACAGACCATGCCTCAATTGCAACCGAAGCTAAAGTTGTAGCGAAGTTAAAAGAAGAAGGCATCAATAAAAACGATTTAACTCGTGAAGAATTCCTAAAACACGCTTGGGAATGGACCGACAAATACGGAGGAACCATTTTAGAGCAATTAAAACAATTAGGTTGTTCTTGCGATTGGAGTCGTACCAAGTTTACGATGGATGACGATATGTCAGCATCGGTAATTCACTCATTTGTAGACTTATACAACAAAGGTTTGATTTATCGCGGCTACCGAATGGTAAACTGGGATCCAGAAGCAAAAACTACCTTATCAGACGAAGAAGTAATCTTTGAAGAGCGTCAAGGAAAATTATATTTCATCAAATATAAAATCGAAGGTTCGGAGAATTTCTTAACTGTTGCCACAACTCGTCCAGAAACAATTTTTGGAGATACGGCAATTTGTATCAATCCAAATGACGAACGTTTTACGCATTTAAAAGGCAAAAAAGCGATTATTCCAATTTGCGGTAGAGTTATTCCTATCATCGAAGACGAATATGTAGATGTAGAATTTGGTACAGGATGTTTAAAAGTTACACCTGCTCACGATACTAACGATAAAACTTTAGGTGATAAACACAATTTAGAAATCATCGATATTTTCAACGAAGATGCTTCTTTGAATTCTTTCGGATTGCATTATCAAGGAAAAGACAGATTTGTGGTTCGTGATGAAATTTCGAAAGAATTAGAAACTATTGGTGCGTTAGCAAAAACTGAAACGCATTTGAATAAAGTTGGAACTTCTGAAAGAACGAAAGCGGTAATCGAACCAAGATTATCTGACCAATGGTTCTTAAGCATGGAAGAATTAGTAAAACCTGCTATCAAAGCTGTTTTAGAATCAGATGACATTAAATTATATCCAAGCCGTTTTAACAATACGTATGCGCATTGGTTAAACAACATTCGCGATTGGAATATTTCGCGTCAATTGTGGTGGGGACAACAAATTCCGGCTTACTATTTTGGTGACGGAAAAGAAGATTTTGTAGTAGCTGAAAACATCGAAAAAGCGCTTGAGCTTGCAAAAGATAAAACTGCCAACTCAACACTGACCACTGCTGACTTACGTCAGGACGCTGACGCATTAGACACTTGGTTCTCATCATGGTTATGGCCAATGGCGGTTTTTGGAGGTGTTTTGAATCCAGAAAGTGAAGATTTTAAATACTATTATCCTACCAATGATTTAGTTACCGGTCCAGATATTTTATTCTTCTGGGTAGCGCGTATGATTATTGCTGGTTATGAATATGCAGGCGAAAAACCATTTTCAAACGTATATTTAACGGGATTAGTTCGTGACAAACAAGGTCGTAAGATGTCAAAATCTTTAGGGAATTCACCTGAACCGCTTGGACTAATTGAAAAATTTGGTGCTGACGGAGTTCGTGTGGGATTGTTATTAAGCGCTTCGGCTGGAAATGACATTTTATTCGACGAAGAATTATGCAACCAAGGAAAAGGTTTCTCTAATAAAATTTGGAACGCTTTCAAACTAATCAAAGGTTGGGAAGTAGCAGATGTTGCACAACCAGAAGCTTCAAAAGTGGCAATTGAATGGTACGAAGCGAAGTTGCAACACACCTTAGTCGAAATTGAAGATAATTTTGATAAATACCGTTTATCAGATGCTTTAATGGCGATTTACAAATTGGTTTGGGACGATTTTTGTTCGTGGTTCTTGGAAATGATTAAACCAGGTTACCAACAGCCAATCGATCGTGCTACGTTTGACAAAGCGATTGAAATGTTAGAAAACAACTTGAAATTGTTACATCCGTTCATGCCGTTTTTAACAGAGGAAATTTGGCATCATATTGCCGAAAGAACACCAGAACAAGCGTTGATAGTAGGTGAGTGGCCAAAAGCGAAAGCGTTTGACGCAAAATTAATTGCTGATTTTGATTTCGCAACCGAGGTTATTTCTGGAATTAGAACCATTCGTAAAGACAAAAACATTCCATTTAAAGATGCGATGGAATTAAAAGTAGTAAACAACGAGAAAGCGTCGACGTATTTTGATTCAGTAATTCAAAAGTTAGGAAATGTTGCTGCTTTAGAATACGTTTCAGATAAAGTAGATGGTGCGTTATCGTACCGTGTGAAATCGAATGAATATTTTATTCCAATTACAGGAAACATTGATGTAGAAGCTGAAATTGCGAAATTAACCGAAGAGTTAAATTACACCAAAGGGTTCTTACGCTCAGTACAAGGGAAATTATCTAACGAGAAATTCGTAGCTGGCGCACCCGAACAAGTAATTGCAAACGAACGCAAAAAAGAAGCCGACGCTTTAGCAAAAATTGCAACTTTAGAACAAAGTTTAGCTGGTTTAAAATAAATTTTATCCAAACCTGTCAGGTTTTAAAACAGTAAATCCCGAGTGTGAGCTCGGGATTTTTTGTTATACTTTAGAAATGGCGAGTAGCCATAAACAGCTTTTAAGTTTGATTTTTTACTTTATGTGGCTCGCTTTCAGTGGCATTGAATCAACACCATGCCTTACAAATATAATAAAACAATCCATTCAGCAGCGGATTTTCCGTAGGAAAATCCGGAAGTAGCCATTGAAGCAAACCGCTGTTGTATGTAGTTTTTAAAACCTTCTTAAATAACTTCGTCTTAAAAAGTCTCGGGTCAATTTACTTTTCAAAATAAATAAGTCAACTTCAATTATTTTTAAATATGAACTGTCAGTCAATTTCGAATATTCATTTAAATCTATTTCATTTAGATATAAATCATATTCAGAATTTAATTCGTTATAAAATTTTACAGATTTACTTCGGGAATCTGGATTTATTATCTTGATTTCTTTTTCAATTCTTTCGTTAATTTTTTTCAAACTATCATTTAGCCCATCAATTACGATATCCTCTTGAGCTCTTGCTTTTAGCAAAGAATTATCATATTCTGTCATCTCTATTGTATATTTTTTAAGCTCGTCTAATTTTTCATAAAAAATCTGTTTTTCATTATTCTTACATGATGAAAATAGAGAAATGAAAACGAAAAATAATATTATAGAAGTAAAGTTTTTCATAAAATTACATACAACGGTCTAGTATAAGAATAGTAGCGGATTTTACACACTAACTTTTCTGTTAAACACAGACCTTATTTATATTTACTTACTTTAGATTTAGGACTAAAACCGCTATTATTTTTATACATTGTTGCCCACAGTTGTTTTCCGCTGTCTGTTCTTTTTTCGGATTATGAATATCGATAAAGCAATAATAATAATATAACCAATTATCAATAAAGTTAATACGTATGATTTATTACGTTGCATTACAACATAGTCAGCAATTCCTGCTTTCCAAAAAATCCACTCATCTGCAATTGAAGATGCTATATTCCAGTTTCCAGTTTCTAAAATTATTATTCCAGATTTAGATTTGAGGTCAATTCTCGCAGCAGTATTGATAGCATTATTTCCGCTACCATCGTGACCAATAATATTTGATTTTGTGTCGTTTTGACTATATAAATGAGGACCTAATCCATAAACACCAATGGTATTTATAAACGTTTCAGGTGCGGTCATTTTCGTAATTGTTTCTTTAGAAAGAACTGCGTTACTTGAAATATTTGCTTTTAAAAATTTTGATAAATCTGCTGAAGTAGTAAATAATGATGCCGCAGCAAGTGCAGTAAATTTGTTCATTTCCCTAGTTGTTCCGTCATTTCTAAAAATTTGAGCTAACTGAATATTTGATTTTTCTGTTAGTACGAATGTCGAGTTTTCCATTTTCAAAGGTTCTAAAACCTCTTGTGTCATATACTCTTGAAATGATTTACCGCTAATTTCTTCAATTAATAATTGCAATATTGTATATCCAGCTCCTGAATACATATACTTACTACCAGGTTCATAGCCAACTATTGCAACACCATTAGAGTATTCCGTGTCTGAAGCTTTAGTTAATGATTCTTCAATTGTTTGCAAAGTTTCATTTGGTGAGAAACCATCATAGCCAAGGTCATCAATTAAACCAGAGGAATGTGAGAGTAATTTCCTAACAGTCACTTTTTTATTGTCAAATTCACTTTCTGGTAGATGCCATCTTGTTAGGTAATTGTCAACTGGTTTGTCTAAATCCAATTTGCCTTGTTCTACTAATTTTAAGACTCCAAAAGATGTAATCCATTTGCTGATTGATGCAACTGGGAAAACAGTATTTTCATTTACGGGTTTGTCAACAGAATAGAAGAAGTGCTTTGAAATTTTTCCATTTTCAATTAGTGTCATTGCGAAATTTCCAACAAATTCATCGTCTATTTTCTTTTTGGTTGCCTCAATAAAAGCCTCCGATGTTTGTTTTGAAGTAATAGGTTTTAAAAGAAACCCGTTCATAAATCCGTAACCGATGAACGCAGTCCAAATTAATATTGTAAGGAATATTATTGCGAAGTATTTAAAGTTTCTCATTCAGTTTATTTTTTGCTCGTGTTTTTTTTCCAATTGTGGGCAACGTTTTGCAGCTAAAAGAAGTGGCGACGAACCAAAACCAAGCCAAAACAAATATAACGCAAACTTTTGAATTTTCGGAGAAAATTCGGAAGTATGCCCTTGCCTAAGCCATTTTTTTTAACTGCTGTTACCACCAGTTTATATTTCATTTTCAAGTAAATAAAAATAGTTTTTTAAACCATAAGAATATTTATTTTGGTCAGAACCTAAAGTTTTGAATTCCTTTTTAATTACCTCTATTAAGTCTACCTTTATATCTTTACCTTCAATTTTAGCGCAATTGAGCTTTACCCAATGAATTTTTGAAGAATTAGGAAAATCTGTTAAAGCTTTTCTTAAATCAGGATTATCATATTTATTTTTATCTGCTAATCCAATAAAATAACTTATCGCAAATTTCTCACTTTGATATTCGTTCCAACCTTTTTTGTCCGTTTCTTCAGAAACGTGTCCCGTTGCAACTGATTCTAGATATGCATAAATATTCAAAAGTTCTTCATCTTTATATATGTCAGCTAATTCAATCATTTCTTGTCCTCTCTTTTCAAAGAAATCCTTTTCATCAAGTAATCTATTGATAAACGAAATTCGTAACAGGTCAGAAGCTACTTTTCCGTTAATTGGCATCTGGTTATTATCTAGAATCAATTTTGAATCTAATAATGCTATTTTAATAGAATCTTCAGAACTTGATTTTTTCGATAGATGTTTAATTTTGTTGTAAGCAGATAGTTGTATATATTCTTTACTGTCTGAACCGAAACTATTTTTTATTGTATTTATATCTTTTTCTAAAAAGTATTCTTGTATATTATTATTCCACCAATCTAATTCCCAATTCATATCCAAGAATATCAATTCGTAAGCACTTTTAGAATCTTTGGATTTAGTTTTCGCTATTAATTCGGAACGTCTTTTAATTTGCTCAACTTCTCCATGAATGATATAAATAGCTTTATCAATTCCAATATGGTTTTTCGAATGATTAGCTTCTTTCCAATGCTCAATAGCTTTTGAAAAATTATCAATATTTAAGTAACATTCACTTAACCAAACGTCAATTCTATAATCTGTATCGTTTACTTGTTTATAAGTCTCATAATGTTTTATAGCAGTTTTATAATCTCCAATTCTATGACTTTCAATAGCGTATTCTAAATGGAAGTTTAGTTCATTTGGATACTTTTCATAAGCAGATTTATGTAAAGCATATGACGTTTTCGAATCAATATTGTATAATGCTCCTCCAATCAGGTATTTTTGATATTCATTTTTAGCTTTAGAAACTAAATCTTTTATACAGTCATCACAATTTTTATTTACTAAACAATCTGAGAAAAAATATTCAAGATCGGGATTTATTTCAGCTTGAGCTTTTTTTATTTTTTCTGTGTTGTTTTCTGTTTCAACTTGAGCATAACAACTGAATAATGCAACGTTAAAAATTATAAGTAATATCTTTTTTCTCATTTTTGGAAATTGGTGGTAACGTTGTTGTGTATGATTAGTGGCGTGTTTAAGCACCTAATTTAGCAAATAAAAACCTAATAGAAAATCCGCAAGGATTTTCGTAAGTAGGCGAGAACCAGCCATTAATTATACACGGTGTTAGCACCAGTATTTATATTCTTAATTCTCCTTTCAATATAATTTGAGCTTCACTTTTTATCAATAATTTATTCTCGTTAACTAGTTCAACTTCCATAAATCCAGTTCTTTGAGAACATTGATACGAATTCATTTTCTTTTTATTCAATCTTGTTCTCCAATATTTAGCTAGGAAAGTATGAGTTCCACCAGTTACAGGGTCTTCGTTTGTTCCGCTCCAAGGCCAGAAATATCTTGATTCAAAGTCATAGTCATCCTTTTGTGAAATTGCTGTAATTAATACTCCATTTATTGAATCGTGTGATTGTTTTAATTTTTCAAAATCTGGCGACAAATTTTCTAATATTTCACTACTCTTAATTTCCAGAAGTAAGATATTTGTTTCCTTATTATATTCACTATTAACGATTGTTTCAATTCCAAGAGCATTTAATAATTCATCCGGTGCATTTTTAGGAATTGTATTATAAACGGGAAATTCCATTTCAATTTTCTCTCCATATTTTTTAATCATTAAATCTAAATTCTGAATATTCTTAAAATGAATCGCATCTATTTTAGGATTAATTTCAAATAGTACTTTGGAAGATGCAAGAGTTGCGTGTCCACAAAGCGGAATTTCCATTACTGGCGAAAAATATCTTATTGAATATTTATCTTGAGTATCTATTTTACATATGAATGCCGTTTCTGAAAGTCCTAATTCTTTGGCTATAGAATGCATTTGTTTGTCAGTCAGTTTTTTGCTTAGAATACAAACACCTGCTGGATTTCCTTTGAAAGGCTTATCTGTAAAAGAGTCAACTATATAAGTTTCTATTCTGTCGGTCATTTTTTTATATTGGTGCTAACGGTCTCGTATAACCGTCAGTTACGGGTTAATATGCGATAATTTTCGGTTTGGCACTGACTTTAGCAATTCCGAGTGGATTCGGACGTAGTCGAATCCGCCGTAATTGCGGTTATACATTGTTGTGCACAGTATTTTTTTACAATAGACTAAAGGTTAAAAAATATTTATATCCACCTTGACTTATCATTATCCAAGCTCCCAATTTGTCTGTTTCAGGTTCAAATAATAAAACTCCTATTGGGTTTTCGGGTTCTTCTTTTCTATAGTAAGCAAAAACATTATCATCTTTCGCATACATTTTTTCTCCACCAACAGTTTTCAGTTCAGCTTTTTCTTCGTCGAAAGGCTCATAAATTTTATGATTTTTATAGAACCTAACTGGTTTTGCGTCAAGATTTTCAAGTCCAATGCTATCGACAGTTTTTCTAAAATAGTAGAAAAGTGTGTCGAAAGTAACAATTCGTCTTTCTCTTCTTTCAGTCACAGTATCATTTAATACATTGTCAAAATAAACGTAGTTTTCAAATAAGCTGTCTTTTGAGATTTCAGATTTTTCCTTTTTGTAAACGTAATTAGCCAATTTTTTCAATTTGGAATATTGCGCTTTATCATTTTCAGTCCAATTTTCTGAAATTTTATTTTGTCCAATTCCAAAACTTGTGGTCAGTAAAAAAAGTCCAATTAATATTCTATTCATTTTGTTTTTCATATTGTGCACAACGTTCTGAGGCTTAAAAATGTGGCTAAAACCCAACACCAAGCCTTCACAAATATACACAAAACTTTAAATTTAGCAACTGCGCCATTTCAAAAATTCCCGAAACTAGCCATATTTTTAAACCGCTGTTGTGTGCTGCATGATATTTTCGGAACTTAAAAAAACTCAACACAAAGTTTTTCGGCAAAGTTTGGGTTGTCACGCAAAGCATATTTTCACGCAAAGTTTAGTTTCAGTTTTTAATTTCACAACGGATTTTCCCGAAAACGTAATTTCAGCACAAAGTTTATCGACAAAGTTTGGTTCGGTTTTCAATTGTCACGCAAGATTTTTCGGTAACAATTTTAATTAATTTCTTTCGGAAAAAATAGGAGAGAAGCTTTCGGCGTAAGTTCGGAAAATATGTTGCACACAACG
>NZ_WIBJ01000015.1 GCF_009495755.1 Flavobacterium sp. LMO8
ATTATAATTTGGTAAACCAATTTGGATAACCATACAAAATTTAATCGAATTACTATTCTGATTTTTTTATAGAAAAACATGAAAAACAAAAAGTTATTTACTTATTCTATTTTGAAACATTTAATATGTTTTTTTGTTATTCTTATTATATATAGTTGTTCTAGTAAAGATGAAATTATTACTCAAAATTCCACTGATGAAATATCCGAAACAACATTAATAAACCCATTATCACCTTATGCCAACATAAGTTTTAACAATTTGAAAGTTACTTTACCAGTTGATGAAAACAATAATGGTAGTCCTGATGAATATTCTGCTGCACAATTAAGTAATTTTGGATATAGAACCCTAGCACCAGTTATTCCTTTTATGTATGATGACACTACTGATGAGTCTATAGTTTTTTATACCTATCCAGCTAGTTCAACAGCTAATAGTAATTATTCTAGAACAGAGTTAAGAGAGATGATGAATCCAACTAATAGTAAAATTAATTGGACTTTAAATCAAGGTGGTACTTTTGAAGGTAGATTAAAATTAGTGTCTGTAACACAAGACAATATTAGTTCAAGTTATGATTATCATAGAGTAATTATGATGCAAATACACGGAATTATATCTCAAGCAGATATGCTAACACATGGATTTTTATCCAACAATGGCCCACCACTTTTAAAAATATATTGGATAGACGGACATATAAAAGCATACAAAAAAACTTTAGTAAACTCAAATACAACAGGTGATGCACTTTTAGATGTTTCAAGTAGCACGTGGACAGATATTAGTCATGATTTTGGTTACATAGGATATGAACCATTTGATTTAAAAGTCATTGCTTCAACAGGCAAACTTGAAGTCACCGTAAATAATAGCATGAAAGTTTTTGAAGATATAAGTTTGGCTAAATGGCCTTTTGAAAATTATTTTAAAGCAGGAAATTATCTAATAACTACGGAACCAACTGCAAATTCTACTGTAAAATATTATAAATTAAATATTAATCATTAAACTTAAAAACAAAATTATGAAGACAAAATTACTTTTTTCAGAAAAAAATCAACAAAGATTTTATAGTGTTTTAGCACTTTCTTTGTTTATGAATTTCGGTTTTGCGCAACAAGTTATTGGAGAATTTCCAACAATGGATGGCGGTTTAGAGGGGCAAACAGCAACTACAACTGTTCCTTCAATAGGAAGTACAGGTACGCCAAGTGAAACTAATTGGTCGGTTAGTTCTACATCAAATTCTTCCGTAAGAACCATTTCGGATGTTCCAGCAGATGCAAGATCTGGAAACTTTTCTTTTGCTTTAGCAATTGCTCCAACAAAAACAAATACACGTTTGCAAGCGCCAACGCCTGTTTCGCCACTTTTTCAGGTAAGCACAGAATATACTATTCAATTTCATTATAAAACAGATACTGATCCAGGTAGCTTTTTAGATGGTGGGATTTATTTGAATAGTACTTCGGGTGGAGTTGCTTCTGATATAACAAATGCAGTTCCATTTGTAGCAAATACATGGACAAAAGGATACTCTACAATTACAAGTGGCTCAACGTTTAATAATCTAAACTGGGCAGTTGCCAGACTATCAACGCCAACAGCAGATGAATATTTGGCTACTGTAAATTTTGATGATTTTGTAGTATATGCAGGACCTTATGATGAAACAGCACCAACAGCAGTAACAACAGCTAGTGCTTATTATACAGAAAATGCAGGAACCTCTACAATTAGTTGGACAGCTCCAGCGAATGCTGCAGACGCAACAAATGGTCTTGTTGGTGGTGGATATGTAGTAGTAAGATACGCATCAATGCCAGCAGCAGATAATGATCCAAATCAAAATGGTATTTATGCAATAGGTAACACAACTACAAACGGAACAGCTAGTCTTGAAGGAACAGTTGTATATATAGGAACAAATACTACATTTGACGAAACCTATGTTTCTGGGTCTTATTACAAAATTTACGCAGTAGATAAAGCATTTAATTATTCGGAAGAAGTTACTGTAGCTGATCCTACTCTAGGTGTTGCTCAAAATGAAATTTCAAACTTAAGAGTTTATCCAAACCCAGCAAACGATGTACTTTTTATTGAAAGCAACAATCAATTAATTGATGTAGTTTCTATCTACAGCTTAGAAGGAAAAGAAGTATTGAATATAAATAAAGTACAAAATTCTGTTGATGTTTCAAGCTTAACATCTGGAATATATATTATTAAAATCACTAGTAATGAAAATGTACTTACTAGAAAGATTATTATTGAATAGTTGAATGTTAGTTATATTTAAAGGAATTACTGAGTAACTTTCCTTTATATTAGTTGAGAGAAAAAAAGCGATGGGTATTCATCGCTTTTATGATTTTAATGAATTTTATTTATTATTATCTTGAAGTAAATTTTTATAAATAATACCACCAACAATAGCCCCTAGAATGTACGTCTTCAAACTAAAGTGAACTTTTCCTAAGAGAGTATTTAGTTAATAATTCAAAGATAAATATTTTTTTTGATTTGTTGTTAATTTTAATTTTTGGTACTCATTTCTTCGGCCAATAATGGCTATTTTCTTTAATCGTTCACGTTCTTTTAGAATAAGTTCACCTCTTCCAAAATAGACATCTGCTGGGGTTAAGTTGTTTAATGATTCATGATAGCGTTCATTGTTATAGCGATAAACAAACTTGTCTAAAGCAGCTTCTAATTCTTCTGGAGCAAAGTAATTATCAAGTTTTACCACGTTTTTCATGGTTCTGTGATAGCGTTCAATTTTTCCTTGTGTTTGTGGATGATTGGGTCTGCCATGTACTTGTTGCATTTGATAATTGTCTTTTAAATACGTTTTTAATTCGCTTGCAATATAGCACGAACCATTGTCTGACAAGAGTTTAGGTTTTTGTTTAGTTACCAATTTTGCTTTTTTAATGGCAGTATCCACAGTTCTTTTTACATCATCGGCTTTCATACTTGAGCAAAGTTCCCAATGCACAATGTATCGGCTGTAATCATCTAAAACCGTACTCAAGTAATACCAACCCCAACCCAATATTTTAAAATAGGTAAAATCCGTTTGCCACATTTGATGAACAAAGCCTGTTTTGTCTGTAAATTCATTACCTGCACTCAAAAAAATATGAGCTGGAGCTGTAATTAAACCTCTTGACTTTAAAATCCGATAAACACTTGATTCTGATAGAAATATCTGTTGTTCATCAGTGATTTTATAGGCTAATTCTCGAGAAGACAAATCAGGATGATCTAAAGCTAATTTTACAACCAAATTCTTCTGCTCTTGTGGAATACTGTTCCATTGTCTGTTTGATGCTCTTTTGGTAGGAAGCAATCCTTCAACACCATTTTCGCTATAGGCATGATACCAATTGTAAAAAGTACTTTTGTTGATTCCAATCTCCCGAAGTGTTCGATTAACACCAATTTCAGAACGAGTAACCATGTGAATGATTTCTTGTTTTTCAGATACTGTAAGTCGCATATATTTCTTGAACTTTTCAGTTAATCCAGCATGTCTAAGCTTTTTTTTACAATATCGTAGCGTAAAACTAAATCGGCAATCATTACTTTTAAAGACTGATTTTCTTTCTTGAGCTCTGCTACTTCATCACTCGTAGCTTCTCTTGTTACATCGCCTGCTAAACGCTTTTTACCTGCTTCCAAAAATTCTTTGTTCCACTTATAAAACTGAGATTCATGAATGGAATACTTACGACACAATTCTGCAACTGACATTTCTGCTCGTAAAGCTTCCATAACAATCTGAATTTTTTGTTCAGAACTAAAGATTCTTCGTGTGTTTCTACGAATGTCTTTGATGAAATTCTCTGCTGTTTTTTTCTTGGGTGTTTTCATAATAATTCAAATTTAAGGATTTTGAAAACACTCTCTTAGTTTTGACTTAAATCAGTCCACTTTTTGCTGACGATTTACAATCTACTTGTTCTATTATCAATTGTTGTTTTGTATTTTTCATAAACCTATAGATTTAAAAATGAAATAAAAATGTAAACCTTTTGATTTAAATAAAAAAAATATTTTAATTTTTTAGATTTAATTATTTTAATAGTTTAAAAAACTAATTCTTTGTTTAGTAAATTTTTTTAGGAAAGTATCCTAAAATTTAATCAAATGAAATTTTACACAATACGCTTTCAAAAATTTCTAATTCTTCATGCAGGCTGTTAGACATTTCACTTGTTATGTGTACTAAACCTCTCATTTTTGAGAGGTTTTTTTGTTAGAAAAAGACAATAAATCAGGAATCATTTTAGGAACAAAAGATAAAATTTTATCTTTGAGACTTCTAAAAAAGAAAAAGATGAAAAAGCAATTAATTTTAGCGATTATTACAGGTTCAACGTTTTTATTTTCTTGTAAAAAAGAAGAAGAAGTAAAACCAGTTGAAGAACAACAACAAGTGCAACCTTTTTCTGGAGAAGCTTGGTTAAAACAGCGTGTTGGTAATCAAGGTCAAGTGCAACAGCAGGTTGTTCAACAATCAGCCCAACAACCAACTTCAGCTCAAACTCAAACTGCTCCAGGTATGAATCCGCCACATGGTCAACCAGGTCATCGTTGTGATATTGCTGTTGGGGCTCCATTGAATTCTAAACCAGCAGAAAAAAAACAACCTCAAACAACAACTCAAGTTGTTAATCAAAAACCAATCGAAAAACCTGTGATGAATATAAATTCCAATAGCGGATCAACAACTATCGTTGGTGCATCGACTCCTCTAGGAATGAATCCTCCTCACGGTCAAAAAGGGCATCGTTGCGATATTGCTGTAGGGGCACCACTTCCAAAATTATAATACTAAAAAAAGAGCCATAAGGCTCTTTTTTTAGTATTTCTTTTCTACTTTAATTCTTTAACACCCATATTGTAAAGTGTAAAAACTTGCATATCTACATTTTCTTGAATGGTAGCTGCTACAGATTTTCCTGCTCCGTGACCCGCATTTACATCAATACGAATTAAAACTGGATTTTCTCCTGCTTGTTTCGCTTGCAATTCAGCTGCAAATTTGAAACTGTGAGCAGGAACCACTCGGTCATCGTGATCTCCAGTAGTTACCATTGTTGCTGGATATTTTGTACCTGCTTTAACGTTATGAACTGGTGAATAGCCCTTGATGTATTCGAACATTTCTTTGCTTTGCTCTGATGTACCATAATCATATGCCCAACCTGCTCCTGCTGTAAAAGTATGATAACGCAACATATCTAAAACACCAACTGCTGGTAACGCTACTTTTACTAAATCTGGGCGTTGTGTCATCACCGCACCTACTAAAAGCCCTCCATTTGAACCACCTTTTATCGCTAAATAATCTGAAGAAGTGTATTTTTCTTTGATTAAATATTCGGCTGCAGCAATGAAATCATCAAAAACGTTTTGTTTTTTTAATTGCGTTCCAGCATCGTGCCATTTTTTACCGTATTCTCCACCACCGCGTAAATTCGCAACAGCGTAAACTCCTCCATTTTCTAACCAAACCGCATTAGCAATACTAAAAGCAGGAGTTAAACTCACATTAAATCCGCCGTAGCCATATAAAACAGTTGGATTTTTTCCGTTTAATTTCGTTCCTTTTTTATAGGTAATAATCATTGGAACTTTTGTGCCATCTTTTGAAGTGTAAAATACTTGTTTTGACTCATAATCTGCAGAATTAAAATCAACTTTTGGTTTTTGATAGATTGCTGATTTTCCTGTTTTTGGATCAAAAGTGTAAGTTGTTCCTGGCGTTACATAATTGGTAAACGAAAAATATAAAGTAGTTTCTTTTTCTTTTCCGCCAAAACCACCAGCAGTTCCAACACCTGGCAATTGAATATCACGAACTAATTTTCCGTTGTAGTCATATTGTTTAATGAATGAAACGGCATCTTTCATATAACTTGCGAAAATATAGCCACTTCCTGTGTTTGGCGACAATACATTTTCGGTTTCAGCGATGCAATCTTTCCAGTTTTCTTTCGAAGGATTTGACAAATCAAAAGTCACCACGCGTTTGTTTGGCGCTTTGTAATTCGTAACCAAATAAATTTTAGAACCTTTATTGTCTAAAACATCATTGTCGTTTTCGTAATTGTCAATTAACGTTACGATTTTAGCATCTGGTTTTGATAAATCTAAATAATATAATTCGTTTCCAGAAGTTGAATTCGCAGCAGAAATAAATAGATATTTCTCATCTTCCGATACGCCACCACCAACATATCTTCTTTTTACATCGCCACCAAAAACCAATTTATCTGTTTTTTGCGAAGTGTTTAATTTGTGATAATACAATTTGTGTTGGTCAGTTTTTGCCGATAATTCGCTTCCAACAGGTTTGTCATAACTTGAATAATAGAAACCTTCGTTTTTGTACCAAGAAACACCACTGAATTTCACATCTACAATCGTATCGCCAATGATTTTTTTAGTTTTTGCTTCCATTACAATCACTTTTCTCCAATCACTTCCACCTTCTGAAATTGAATAGGCCACTAAACTTCCGTCTTTGCTAAAATTTAACCCACCTAACGAAGTGGTTCCGTCTTTTGAAAACGTATTGGGGTCTAAAAAGATTTCTTCTTTACCATCTTTGTCTTTTCGGTACAAAACCGATTGATTTTGAAGTCCATTATTTTTGTAGTAATACGTAAAATCGCCTTCTTTGAACGGAGCTCCAATTTTCTCGTAATTCCACAATTGCTCCATTCTATCTTTTAACTGATTGCGATATGGAATTCTATTTAGATACGCATAAGTAATCAAATTTTGTTTTTTTACCCACATTTCTGTTTCTGTACTTCGGTCGTTTTCTAACCAACGGTAAGGATCGATAATTTGTTTACCAAAATAAGTGTCAACATGGTCGATTTTTTTTGTTTCCGGGTAATTGATTTTATTTGTTTGTGCGTTCATAAAAAGTGTACAAACAATAGCCGATATTGTTATTGTTTTTTTCATAAAAATTTATTGTTGAATAACAAAGATATTCAAAAGGGTTTTAAAGATTTGTTAAAAAACAAAAACGACTGAAATTTCAGCCGTTTTGTAACAAATTTGATTTAATTTTTTAGTTTACTGCAACTGAAAAGCTAACAGCTGCATCCGTATTTCCACCAGCATTTGTGATGTCGCCACCCGAAACTCCAGAAGCGGTTTTATTTGGTAAGTGTCTCAAGGTTACAGTTAAAGTTCCAGTTGAGCCAGAAGTTCCAGCAACTAAAGTGAAGTTTAATCCTATTGGTCTTCCATTAGCATCTGTATCGGTGTAAGTTACGGTTCCAATAGATGATGGAAGTTGGTAAAAAACTTGATGATCAGCTCCTTCTTCTTCCACTTCTACTGTGATATCTTCAGCTGGACTTTCTAATTCATTTAAAAATGTTGTTGAACCTGTGTAAGTTGTTCCTGCTGTTAAATTTTCTGAAACTGTTATAACTGGTGCATTTGGTCCGTCACCATCTAAATCTCTTGAAGTTAAAGTAATAGTTTGTCCACCTCCAACAAGCGTTGTTGTTACAGTTGTGATAACTTCTTCCTCGTTAACAGGAGCATCATCGTTAGAACAAGAAGTTGAAAATATTACTGGAATTACTAATAGCGCGATAAGTTTTAAATTTTTCATGTTTTGATTTTTTAATAATTAAATTTTAATTGAATTTGAATGTTTCTACCCATTTCGTCTACAAAAAAGCGTTGACGATTTAGGTAATCTCGATACGTTGTGTTTCTTATGTTTTGTACACTGAAAGAAGTGGTTAAGCTGTTTTTTTTATTGATTTTAAATGTCATTTCACTATTTAAGTGCAACAAATGATAGCCTTTTGGTGGCGAACTAATATCAACCAAGACAGGAGTTAATGCATCATCTACAACAATATTAGTTTCAAAATTGTAATTCGGGAATTGATTTTGTCTGAAAACCACTTCACTTTTTAATTCGGTTACGAAATTGAACCAAGATTCATCTTTATATTGAATTTTATTGTTGATGACAAATGGCGGCATATCAATTAAATACTCGTCAGTGCTTAGATTTTGCCCATTTACATAAGCCATGCCTAATTCATGTGAAAAATGATTAGAAATTTCCCACTTGGTATTGACATCAAAACCGGTCAACAAAGCTTCTGTTTGCTTGAATTCCCAAACTGGAAAAGCACCGCGAATAGTGGTTTCAAAACCAATAGGTTGCAAATAATTGAAATTCGAAATTCGATTAATAAACGGATTAACTTGAATGCTGAACGATTTCCAATCTTTCTTAAAAGTCGTGTTGAATTTATAGGCCTGTTCTTTTTCCAAACGTAAATCACCTAATTCAATTTGACCAGTAGAATGATGCAATCCATCGCTAAATAATTCTGACGGATTTGGATTTCGAGAAGCTAAACTCGCATTTACTAACCATTCCAATTCATGATGAAATTGCTTTCTAAATCCGATGTTGGCTGTAATATTATGATAATCAAAAGTTGGTTTTGTTAGCCATTGATTACCTTCTTCACCCACAATAAAATGTGAAAATTCAGCTTCATAACCACGCTCGTTCCATCTTGATTTCAAATAATATTTTGTTGCTTCGATAGTCGAAAAATCGTAACGAATTCCAGATTCTACAGAAGTAGCATTGTCAAATTTATAAACAGCAATACCATACAAACCTGCATCCAATTTCTCATAACTCGGAATTAACGGACGAACACCTGTTTCTGGATTAGCAAAATTGTTTTGGTAACCTAAATTCAAGCCTGATTTCAACTTTAAATTTCCAATAAACGTCTTATAATCCGCTAAAAAAGTATGTGTTGCTAATTGTAAATCCAATGCAGCTTTATCATTATTCGCGCTATTTCTTCTCACATCAAATTCTAAACGATTATTGAATTGAAACGCATATTGTAAATCGATAGAAGCATTTTCACTTAACAATCTTTGGTAATTAATTTTTGCCAAATGATGTTGTACTTCTTGTTTAGGAGCATCAATTAAATAAGTAAAAGGTTCGATTACGTTTGGTTGTTGGTTGTTAATGGAGTTGTACAAATCGTTTACATTTCCAATATGAGAAGCCCTAAGTATTCCAATTTGCGCATTGTAAAAACTGTACATCGCATTGAAACTATACTTTTCTTTAGCAAAACGAATGCCTCCCGAAAAATTTTGTTCGCGATTTCCTGAATTCGACAATACATAATCAGGCGTTTCTCTATCGCCTAAGTATTTAAAAGTTCCCAAAGCATTCCAACTCCACCCATAGCGATTTCCTTTTTGAAGACTTGAGCTCAAGCTTCCACCCATTCCGTTTGAGGCTAAGTTGAGAATTGTTTTTCCAACTAAAGTGTCTTTTTTCATCACTTCAGGTTCGATGACAACAATTCCACCAATAGCATCACCACCATATTGTAAAGCTGAAGCACCTTTAATCACCGTGATTTTTCCAGCCGCATTAATATCGAAATTAGGTGCGTGTTCCGTTCCCCACTGTTGGTCTTCCAATCGAACATTATTGTTGATAATTGGCACACGATTGCTATGCAAACCATTAATTACTGGTTTAACAATAGTACTTCCGGTTTTTAAAATCGAAACGCCAGAAACTTCTTTTAAGGCTTCACCCAAGGTTTGATTGCTAAATTTTTCAATAGTAGCGCTTTTCAAGACTTGTTCATTACTACTTTCGCTTTTTGAATTCGAAAGTTGTTGAATGGTGATATCGTCTAATTTGGTAACATCTAATTTCAATTGACGATTGATAGTCAAATCACTTGAAATTTCGATAGTTTCGGCAATAGCATGATAGCCTATAAACGAAATATAGAGTTTCTGTTTTCCTTTTGGAATGCCTGATATAACATAACTTCCATTAACATCCGTAGAAGTAGTTTTATTAGCAATGTGTACGTGAGCATCTCTTAGTGGTAAGCCATTTTCATCTGAAATAACGCCAGTAATCGTAACTTGAGCGTATCCGAAAAAGCCAACCAAAAAGAAAAATAATATCGATATGAATCGCATTTCTTTTAGTTTAAATGAAACAACAACGTATCATTATTTTTGATAATGATGTCGTAATATATTTTTAAACTAAAGCTGGTGGACCACGAAGGTAGAACGAATTTCCTTCAAACGTAATGCTAGTTTCATTACTATTAAATTGATACGGAATTTCGTAAAACGAAGGAATAAAGTCAAAGTGTAAAACTTCTGGTGAAAGGAAAGCCGCGAATTTGAAATCACAAACAGGACAATCTTCGCTTTCGGTAAAAGTTTTTTTGGAAGTTTTAAAAGTCAAATGATGCGAATCATCGCAACATTCTGTTTTTAAATGGTGATCATGTGAAAAAGTGTGAATAGATTGATAACTTACAGCAAATAATACTGCAAGCATCAAAAACAAATTCATATGTAATAATTTCTTTTTCACCACTACAAATATACTGTATTTAGAACAAAGCCAAAAAACAAACCACGAATTAACGAATTTTTAAGTTTTGATGACTTATTTCGTTAGTTCGTGATTATGTTGTGAAACACATAGAAACATAGAATTTAAGTTTGATGTGAACTTAAAAAAGTATAACATCCTTAATCTATTAAAATAAACTATGTGTCTATGTGTTTAAAATTACACCAAGTTATTTGCAACCAAATATTCCGCAATTTGAATCGTATTTGTTGCCGCTCCTTTTCTTAAGTTATCGGCAACAATCCACATATTAATGGTGTTGGGTTGGCTTTCATCTCTTCTAATTCTACCTACGAAAACATCATCTTTTCCTTGTGCGTAAATTGGCATTGGATAAGTAAACGTATCTAAATTATCTTGAACTGTTACGCCAGGTGTGTTGTGTAAAATTTCACGTACTTCGTTTACATCAAAATCATTTTCAAATTGAATATTTACTGCTTCACTGTGTCCGCCAACGACTGGAATACGAATTGCAGTTGCTGTAACGGCAATAGTGTTATCGTTTAAGATTTTTTGTGTTTCACGAACCAATTTCATTTCTTCTTTGGTGTAACCGTTTGCTTCAAAACTATCACATTGTGGAATGGCATTTCTGTGAATTGGATATTTGTATGCCATTTCATCTTGAATACCAGCGTATTCGTTTTCTAACTGACGTACGGCTTTTACTCCCGTTCCTGTAATGGATTGGTAAGTAGAAACAACAATACGTTTGATATCATATTTTGCGTGTAAAGGTGCTAAAGCCATTACCATTTGAATCGTAGAACAGTTTGGATTCGCAATAATTTTATCTTCTTTAGTTAAAACCGATGCATTGATTTCTGGAACGACTAATTTTTTAGTAGCATCCATACGCCATGCAGAAGAATTATCGATAACTGTTGTGCCTGCTTCAGCAAATTTTGGAGCCCATTCTAAGGAAGTTTCTCCACCTGCCGAAAACAAAGCAATCTCTGGTTTCATATCTACAGCGGTTTGTAAACCAACCACTTTATAGGAGTTCCCTTTCCATTCGATTTCTTTCCCTACTGATTTTTCAGAAGCAACTGGAATTAACTCCGTTACTGGAAAATTACGTTCTGCTAATACTTGAAGCATTATTTCGCCTACCATTCCGGTAGCGCCAACTACGGCTACTCTCATTGTGTGTGTTATTTAATGCTGCAAAAATATAGAATATTCAAACGACTTAGCAAATATTGATGAAATTATAACAAAAGTTTTGATTTGTAACAGGAATGTAAAAAACACTCCGGTATGTCGTGTGTAGATTGTAAATTTTTACTGTCAACTTTTTAAATTCATCTGTTTTTTGCAACGGATTTTTTTACTTAATATTAAAAATATCTTTAAATATTTGTATTATGTCAATTTTATTAATCAAGCCCATAAATCCTAAATAAATAAAACCTAAACTACCAATAATCCCTTTAAAGTTGGTATTTGACATAGGTGATGGCTTTTTGTATATATAATACATTAAATAACCTCCAAAAACTAGAATTACAAGACTTATTACTGAATTACCTAAATTCATATTTTTTATTAATTATTATATTCCGATGGCGCCGAATCGTATTTCGTGCCAAAACTTAAACTAACACAAATCTAATCAATTTCAATCAAAAAAATACCCCGACGAATCGGGGTTTAATTTAGCATATATAATGTAGCGGTATTGACTATTTTTTCAATAAATCTCTAATTTCAGCTAACAATTGCTCTTGTGTAGGTCCTGTTGGAGCCGCTGGAGCTGGTTCTTGCTTTTTCTTCATGCTGTTCATTGCTTTTACTAATAAAAAGATAACAAAGGCAATAACTAAGAAACTAATAACAGCTGCTAAAAATTTACCGTATAAAATACCACCATCGGTTTTTAATCCGGCTAAATCTTCAACTTGAGCTGCTTTTAAGGCTGGGTTTAATAAGGCTGGTGTTATTACATCTGAAACCAAGGAGTTTACAATCGCTCCAAATGAAGCTCCAATAATTACTCCGACAGCCAAGTCCATTGCGTTACCTTTAGCAATAAAATCTTTAAATTCTGAAATCATTCCCATAGTTTTAATTTTAAGAGTTAGTTTTAATTTAAGTATAACGAATATACAAAATTTAAAACAAGTTGTTAATTTTTATAAAAAATTCGCTTCACACGTTGCGAAATCCCAGTCAGAATTTCATAAGGTATCGTGCCAATAACACTTGCCATCTCTGTTACTTTTGGATTTTTTCCAAAAACAATCACTTCATCTCCGGTATTGCAGGAAATATTCGTAACATCCACCATCATCATGTCCATACAAATGGAACCTAAGATAGTCGCTTTTTGATTATTGATGGTAACAAATCCTTTCTCATTGCCCCAAGCTCTTCTGATGCCATCGGCATAACCAATTGGTATCGTAGCAACTTTCATTTTTTGAGTCACTCGAAATCTTAGGCTGTAACCAATGCTTTCTTCGGCTGAAACTTCTCTTATTTGAGAAATGATCGTTTTTAAAGTGCTTACATTTTCCAACACTTTCAATTCTTGTTCCGAATTTCCAATACCATACAAACCAATGCCTAATCGCACCATTTCCATCTGTTTTTTCGAATAATTGAAAATTCCAGACGTGTTTAAAATATGGCGAATCGGTTTTGACGGCAATACGTTCTCTAATTTCGAATACATCGCATCAAAGCGTTGAAATTGCAATTTTGTAAAATCGTCGAATTGCAAATCATCACTTGCGGCTAAATGCGAAAACACACTTTTCACCTTAACAAAATTGTTGTTTTTTAATAACGAACACAATTCGTCTATCAAATGCGGTTCAAATCCCAAGCGATGCATTCCAGTATCCAATTTAATATGAATCGGGTAGTGGGAAATATTTTGGTGTTGGGCAATTTTTAAAAACGCTTGTAAACCCGTAATCGAATAAATTTCAGGCTCTAAATTATAAGCAATCATAGCTCTAAAACTATTGTTTTCAGGATTTAAAACCATAATTGGAGTCGTAATTCCGGCTTTTCGTAATTCGATACCTTCATCGGCAAACGCAACACCTAAATAATCGACTTTATGATGTTCGAGCAATTTCGCAATTTCATAACCACCATTTCCGTAGCCAAACGCTTTTACCATCACCATGATTTTGGTGTCGTGCTTCAGTTTGGATTTGTAGAAATTCAGATTGTAACTAATCGCATCGAGATTGATTTCTAAAATGGTTTCGTGATTTTTCTCTTCCAACAAAACCACAATTTCATGAAAGTTGAAACCACGTGCCCCTTTTACTAAGATGGTTTCGTTTTGAAACGATTGCGTATTGAATTGTTGTAAAAATTCTTGCGTAGTGGCAAACGAAATCACATTGGGTAAATCGTTTAATTGTTTTCCAACGGTTTCGCCAATGGTTATAATGCGCTCGATTTTATTTTTCGAAAGCAATTGTTTTACCTGATTGTAAAGTGTTTCAACAGCTACTCCGCTCGTGAAAATATCAGATAAAATAATCGTTTTTTTATCGTGTAATTTTTGTTGTTCTAAGAAATCTAATGCAATTTTCAACGATTGATAATCCACAGAATAACTGTCATCTATTACCAAACAATTATTGATGCCTTTTATAGCTTGAAGTCTTAATTCTACTGGGTATAATTCCGCAACTCGATGTTGTATAAACGTAATTTCTTCGCCTAAAAACAACATGAAATTCACGCAAGTAATTACATTTTCAATTGAAATTTCATCTAAAAACGGAACAGTTACGCTAAATGATTTGTTTTCATTTTTGAAAGTTAATTCGGTTTTACCATGTTCATTTTTCTTCGAAACGAAAAGATTTGCACTTTCATCTGTAAAACTCCAAGTGTGTTTTTGACTGTTTTTTGGAAGTAAAACTTCAATTTCAGCATTCTTTTCTAATAAAATATCGGAACAATTTTCGAAAAGTTTGATTTTCTCTTTGATTTTGGCTGCGCGATTTGGGAAACCTTCATCGTGAACCGAACCAATATTCGTTAAAATGCCATATTTCGGTTGGATGATGTGTTCTAAATTTGACATTTCATTCGGTAACGAAATTCCAGCTTCAAAAATTCCTAAATCATAATTTCCCTCAATGGCTAAAATCGATAAAGGAACTCCGACTTGCGAATTATAACTTTTCGGATTTCGAACAATCAAGTGATTCGGACTCAATAGGAAATTCAGCCATTCTTTTACGATGGTTTTTCCGTTGCTTCCGGTAATTCCCACAAATGGAAAATCGAATTGTTTTCGATACCCAATCGCAGTTTTTTGCAAAGCTTTTAACGAATTTTCAACGATGATGAAATTCGCTTTTTCGTACAAATGTTCTGGAATATATTCAACCACAAAATAGCGAACACCTTTTGCAATCAACTCTTCCAAATACAAATGCGCATCGTGATTTTGTCCTTTGATGGCAAAAAACAGAGTGTTGCTTCCATTTTGTAACGAACGGCTGTCAATCGAAATGTGACTTGCGGTAAACTCAGTCGAATTTCCGTGAAAAACGCCTTTACAAAACGAAATAATATGAGAAAGGTTGAGGTTCAATTTATTGATTATCGTCTTTTTGCTTGTTTACAATTTCAACATCTTTTACTTCCATGTTTTCACGCATGGCTTTAAAATAGGCTGCACGACTTAGTGGCTCGTATTCTTCGGTTTCACCAAGCATTACCAGTCTTTTATCATCCGATTTTCTAAAACTATAATGCGCTAAATTTCCAGTGCGTGTACAAACCGCATGTACTTTTGTAACATATTCAGCTGTAGCCATTAGTGCCGGCATTGGTCCGAAAGGATTTCCTTTAAAATCCATATCCAATCCAGCCACAATCACTCGAATTCCTGAATTTGCTAAATCATTACAAACGGCAACAATTTCTTCGTCGAAAAATTGGGCTTCGTCAATACCTACTACATCGCAACCTTGTGCTAAAATTCGAATATTTTGAGCAATTGGCACAGGCGTAGAACGAATTTCATTTTTGTTGTGCGAAACTACCATTTCATCGTCATATCGAGTATCGACAGCCGGTTTGAAGATTTCTACTTTTTGTTTGGCAAACTGAGCGCGTTTTAGGCGGCGAATCAATTCTTCGGTTTTACCCGAAAACATGGAGCCACAAATTACTTCAATCCAGCCAAATTGTTCTTGTTGATTTACGGTATTTTCGAGAAACATTTTGTATCTTTCGTACGTTAAAAATTATTTTCTGCTACATTTGTAAGCAAAACAAAAATAGTAAAAAACAATCGATATAGTAAACGCTACAGCCTAAAGTTATGAAGAAAAGAATATCCGCTGAATTAATCAGTATTGCGCACCGAATTTTAAAGTTAAAAAACCATTCAGAAACCGTTCAATTACAGCAAGAAGCTAAAAATTTGTACGATCAATTGACGATTTTACGTTTTTATGAAGAGAATTTCGAATTGGTAAAAAACGAAATTTCGGAAGAAGTTTTAGCTGAAAAATTAGAAGCTAAACCAACCGAAGTTTTCGATGCACCTATTCAGGATAAATTCGTTGAAACTCCAGCGGAAGTTGCAATTGAATCTTCTCCAGAAATTGAAGAAACGAAATCTGAACCCATAGCGGAAGAAAAAGTCGTAATTGCAGAATTAATTGTCGAAGATGATGATGAAGAGGAAGAAATAATCAAAGAAGAACCAGTTGCCGAAACTCCAAAAGCAGAAGAACCAGCGAAACAAATTTCGTTTGAAGATTTATTAGTACACGATTACAAAGAATTAGATTTTGTAAAAGTTGAAGATGTTCCAGTTGAAGTTGAAAAAGCAAACGAAACTATTTTTGAAGCTGTAACTCCAATTGAAGAAGTTAAGGAAGAAATTCAACCAGAACCTGTAGTGGCTGAAACGCCAAAAGTATTGGAAGAAGAAGTAAAAGCAACTTTCGAAAAAGTAAGCCAAGAGCCAAAAATAAGCTCATTAAACGACAGATTAAACAAAACGATTTCTTTTGGTTTGAACGATAGAATCGGATTTGAAAAGAAATTATTTGGCGGAAGTTCGGACGATTTTAATCGTGTAATTTCGCAATTAAATACGTTTGATAGTTTTGAAGAAGCAAAATCTTTTGTTTTGGATTTCGTAAAACCGGATTACAATAATTGGGAAGGCAACGAAGAATTCGAAACGCGTTTCATGGAAATTGTGGAGAAGAAGTTTTATTGAAATATCTTTTTACAAATCTTAATCTTGAATTAAGATTTTATTTTCTTCAGTTTCACTAAAATTTAATTTAATATATTATTACATATCATGAAATACCATCAAATAGACCGCGATTTATACGTGAAAAACAGAGCAAAATTTACAGCTCAAATGAAACCTAATAGTGTTGCAATATTCAATTCAAACGATATTTATCCAGTTTCTGCCGATTCTACTTTGCCTTTTGCACAACATAGAGATATTTTATATTTATCAGGTGTTGACCAAGAAGAAAGTATCTTATTGCTTTTTCCAGATGCGCCTTACGAACATTTGAAAGAAATTTTATTTTTAAAAGAAACGAATGAGCATATCGCGATTTGGGAAGGCGAAAAACTGACTAAAGAAAGAGCTTTTGAAGTTTCTGGAATTAAATCGGTGATTTGGTTACAAGATTTCCACAAGACGTTGAAAGAAGTTATGGTGTATGCTGAAACAATCTACATCAACACCAACGAACATTACAGAGCCGTTGTTGAAACAGAAACTCGTGAAGCACGTTTTGTGAAATGGTGGAAAGAAAATTATCCAGCACACAAAGTAGAAAAATCGAATCCTATTTTACAAAGATTGCGTTCGATAAAAGAAAGCGAAGAATTGGATTTAATCCAAAAAGCGTGTGATATTACTGAAAAAGGTTTTAGACGTGTATTGAATTTCGTAAAACCAGGCGTTATGGAATACGAAATCGAAGCTGAATTTGCACATGAATTCCTAAGAAATCGTTCGAAAGGTTTTGCTTACACGCCAATTATCGCTTCTGGAAACAATGCAAATGTGTTGCATTACATCGAAAACAACCAACAATGTAAAGCTGGCGATTTGATTTTATTAGACGTTGGTGCAGAATATGCTAATTATTCAAGCGATATGACGCGTATGGTTCCTGTTTCAGGTCGTTTTACAGATAGACAAAAAGCAGTTTATCAAGCAGTTTTAAATGTGAAAAACGAAGCTACAAAAATGTTGGTTCCAGGAACATTATGGAAACAATATCATGTAGAAGTGGGCAAAATCATGACTTCTGAATTGTTAGGTTTAGGATTAATCGACAAAGCCGACGTGCAAAACGAAAATCCAGATTGGCCAGCGTATAAAAAATATTTCATGCACGGCACTTCGCACCACATGGGATTAGACACACATGATTACGGATTATTACACGAACCAATGCAAGCCAACATGGTATTCACAGTTGAACCTGGAATTTACATTCCAAAAGAAGGTTTTGGTATTCGTTTGGAAGACGATATGGTAATTCAAGAAAAAGGTGCTGCATTCAACTTAATGCGCAATATTCCGATTGAAATTGAAGAAATTGAAGCGATAATGAATGCTTAATTAGCTTAAGAGTTTACAAGGTTATAAGTTTAAAAGGCGGCTTGCAAAAATGTGAGCCGTTTTTTTATACTCAAAGCTCAACGCAAACTTGTCATGCTGTTAAGCATTTCTTAATGAGGTTTCTACGGAATGACAAGTTTGTGTTGAAACTAAACAGATGGAATCACTTCCACCACCATTTCATTCCCCACTTTATCGTAGTAACTGCACGTCATTTTATCCATCACTACAATCCATTTTTCAACACCTGATTTGGCGCAATCATTTAAAAACGTCATGTAATCAGTGTTGCCTTGTTGGTGCGATTTTAAGTCTGATTTGAATTGCTCAACGTTACTTTCATCAGCGATAGTTATGGTTTCTGAAAAACCTTCTGACGATGTTTGAAAATCATTAGCGCCATAATAATTGGTATGATTATCAAATACAAACGTTTCGAATGAATTAACACCAAGCGCCATAATGTCTTGCATGTATTTTGGAAAATCGGCACCGCTTTTTACTTTGGCGTGTGCATCGTGGATTTGTTGGATGGTGAACATGAGAGAATAATTTTATAATGCAAAAATACGTTTTTTTACACAATTTTGTCATGCTGGAAAACATCTCTTAATGAGATTCCTACGGAATGACAAGTTTGTGATGAAACAATCCTTGCGTACTTCGCGAAAAAACTTTGCGCCCTTTGCGTTTAAACCCTAACTTTGCCCACATGAAAACCACGAACTTCAAAAACACTAAAATCAGTTACACCGACCAAGGAAAAGGAACGGCTGTGGTTTTATTGCATGGTTTTTTGGAAAATCAATTGATGTGGAAGGTATTTATTCCTGAATTAGTTAAAAAGCATCGCATCATTACTATTGATTTATTAGGTCATGGTGAAACGGAATGTCTAGGTTATGTCCACACGATGGAAGACCAAGCCGATATGGTGCATCATGTGTTGCACGAATTAAAAGTCAGGAAAGCGGTTTTGATTGGACATTCGATGGGCGGTTATGTAGCGTTGGCTTTCGCTGAATTGTATCCCGATAATATCAAAGGAATTGTATTACAAAACTCTACTTCAAGAGCTGATAGCGACGAACGAAAAGCAAATCGTGACCGTGCTATTGTAGCGGTGAAGCAAAATTATTCGGCTTTTATTCGCATGAGTATTGCCAATTTATTTAGTGAAGACAATCGCGACCGTTTAGCGGATATTATCGAAGAAGTAAAATTGGAAGCTTTAAAAACACCACTTCAAGGTATTGTTGCGTCATTAGAAGGCATGAAAATCAGAAAAGACCGCGAAGTTCTTTTGCATTTTGCGCCTTATCCAATTCAAATCATTTTAGGAAAAAAAGATCCTGTTTTAAACTACGAAGACAATTTAGAACAAATCGAAGGCACACAAGTACAACTTACCACTTTTGAAGACGGTCACATGAGTCATTTTGAAAATAAGGCGGAATTGTTGTCGGTTTTGAGTGGTTTTTTGAAAAGCGTTTAACCACAAGAAACACCAAGCTTTGTGAACTTAGTGTAATTACTTTGTGTCCTTTGTGGTTAAGTTATACTTTCTCTTTAAACGGAATTTCTGGATTAAAAATTTCTACAATCAACATTTCTAATTCTGATTTAAAATTTTCTAAAATTTCGTTTGAAATAACAAGTTCTGCCTCTTTCCCTTTTCCTAATCCGAAAGGTAAAAAACCGTTTTTCATATTTTTGAACGAAACAATTCCAGCTGAAACTTCTCGGTTTTGTTTCAATTCATGATTTTCAAACATCAACGCATAACACAACAACTGAATGATTTTTTCATTTTTTATATCGGAAGCTAAATCGGCAAAATCTAGAATTTTTAAGCTGTTTCCAACTACTTTTCCAGTTTTGTAATCGATGATTCGGATGGCGCCGTTTCGTTCTTCTATTCGGTCGACTTTACCTGCAATTTTTATTGGAAATGACAACGATTTCACTTCAATTTCACAAGATAAACTAGCTTCCAACAATAGTACTTTTATCGCTTGACCTTCTTGGATATCTTTCTTTTCCAATTGTAGAAAATTGTAGACATTTCGTTTCGCTACTTCAAAAGCTAACAGGTTTTTCCCTTTTGTGATTTCGCCTTCTTTGTAAATTTCTTTGAAATGTTTTAGAATCACCTCGTCAATTTTAGTTTCCATCGCTTCAATATGATGCAATGCTAAATACAGATTCAAATAAGGTGTATACAATTCTTCCAAAGCATTGTGAATAATGGTTCCCAAGGTATTCACTGCGATGTTTTCTTCCACTTCATCCGCTTCGTTAATGCGTAAAATACGTTGCATATAAAACTGTAACGGATTTCGGATATAATTCGTCAACGACGATGGTGAAAAGCCTTTATCGGTTGCGATTTCGTTTAAACGCGTTAAAATTTTATCAGTTTTTGGAATGGTAACAGGTTCGTATGCTTTTTCGGGTAAAACGGCGTTATAGATTGTACTGGTAATAATGTGTTTCGGTTGTTTTTCGATTTCTAATTGGGTAATGAATCGGCTTTTTTCGCCGGCATCAATTCCTTCGTTGTCGGTGTTATAAAGCAACCAAACGTTTTTCGCACGTAACAACAAATGATAAAAGTGATAGCAATAAATCGCATCTTTTTCTTTGTACGTAGGCAAACCCAATTCTTTCTTCACATCATACGGAATGAACGAATTCTGTGATTTTCCAGCGGGAAATTTACCTTCGTTTACCGAAGTAATAATCACATTTTCAAAATCCAATACACGACTTTCTAAAACCCCCATTACCTGAAGACCGCTCAATGGTTCGCCTTCGAAAGAAACTTCCGCTAAATCGATGATTTGCTTGTAAATTGCCTGAAGTGATTGCAAACTTTCGATTTGATTATAGGTTTCGTGATAATTGGTTAATTTGTTAATGGTTTTAAAAACCGAATACACGAAAGCTTTCGTAACTTTTTCTTCGGCATCGTCATTGCTTAAATAGGATTTTATGGTAAGTAAAATCGCATTTAAGTTCGCTAAAATGTCTGAAATAGAATCATCCCAGCGTGTGAATAACAATTGAAAGAATTTATTTTCTGAATTAGGATATTTCTCTTCGTATAAACTGAATAATTTTTGATTGGAGAAGAAAGTAAAATTGTTATTGTTAATCACTTTTACCACTTCTTCCACTTTACAATACGGTTCCACCAAAGGATGATTTAAAATATCTAAAACTTCTTTGTAATAAAAGGTATAGCTTTTTTCGTTTCGCTGTTTGGCATTAGTATGCAACTTAAACAACTTGCTAATCAACAATTGTGCAGGATTATTTTTACTTGGATAACCCATTGTTATATTCAACGCATCTACCGATTCAGGCAAACCGTATAAAACAGGAAGCAACAGATTTTCATCGCCAAGAACAACAGCGGTTTTTTCCAAATTTGGGTTTTCAGATTGAATTTTTTCAATAATAGTACCAACAATTTTAGCTTGACCAATACTTTTTGGCGTTCCAATAATTTCGATGTTTTTTTCTTCACTAAAATGGTTGACAACCCATTCGAAATCTTGATTAACAAAAGGTTTCCACTCATTTTTAAACTTTCGAATAAATAAACCCGCATCATGATAGAAATCATTCAGAAAAACTTTATCGATATCCCAATATATTTTGGCTTTATTCTCGTTAGCTAAATGTTTGAATACTCGTTCTTCCGCTTGATTTAAAGCATTGAAACCTGCAAAATAGATTTGATTCGTAATCGTTGTGGTAAACGGAATTAAGTTTTTAACCGCTTCTCTGTACAATAGACCTTGATAACCAATTTCTTTTTTTAATAAATGATTATAAAAAGATTCATAATACAAAGGTAATTTTGCCCAAAACTCTAGATGTGTGTCGATTAATTTGGTGGTATTTGATGGTTCTAAATTCCATCTTTTTAAGGCTTCAATATCTTCTAAATAAGAAAAAACATGATTTGGTGGCAATAAATATCGGTCGATTTCATTAAAATCTTGAATAGCTGTTTTTGCCCAAGTAGCAAACTCTTCAAACGATTGTTGTTTCGTTTTTTCGGTAACGGAAAGATATACTTCGTAAAATTCGAATAACAATTCAATAGGATCAATTGTTCGAAGACCCGAAATTTCCTGAATAAAATCTTCAATACTAATTATAATTGGCGCAAACGAAGTGACTTCTAATTGATTTTTTAAACTTTCTAAAAGAAACACTTTGGCTCTTTTATTGGGTAAAACAATCAAACAATTCGATAATTGAACATCGGATGGGGATAAAATAGTCGCACTTAACTTGTCTAAAAAAGTCTCTTGTTTCATTTTATAAAAATAAAAAAACGCCCCGATAAATCGAGGCGTTTTCCAATTATATTTTAGAAGAAATTATTTCATTAAAGTAACTTCTACTCTTCTGTTTTGAGATCTTCCAGCTTTTGTTTTGTTAGAAGCAATTGGTTTTGTTTCACCGTAACCATCTGAAGATAATCTATCGTCAGCAATACCTTTACTTTCTAAAAATTTTTCAACAGCTAAAGCTCTTTCTTTAGATAATCTTAAGTTAAGTGCATCAGAACCTACTGAATCTGTATGTCCGCTGATATGGAATTTAGCAGATGGATACTCTTTTAAGATAGCAACCATAGCTTCTAAAACTGGCATTGTTGATTTATGGAAAGATGCTTTACCTGTATCAAACAAAATAGTTTTACCATAATCATTTAATTTTTTCATTGTATCGTCAGAAATTTCTGGACAACCAAAGTTAGCTACAGTACCTGCAACTGTTGGACATTTGTCATCTTTATCTGCAACACCGTCACTATCAGTATCTGGCCATGGACAACCTGCATTTTCTTTTGGACCAGCAATTGTTGGACAATTATCATCTTTATCAGCTACTCCATCTCCATCTGCATCTGGGCAACCTTTCATGATTTTAGTTCCTTTGTCATCTGGACAATTATCTTCATTATCGATAATTCCATCTCCATCTCTATCAGGACATCCGTTAAATTCTTTAGGACCTGCTTGCTCTGGACATGCATCTTCTGAATCTTGAATACCATCACTATCAGTATCTGGACAACCTTTGAATTCTGGTAAACCAGCAACTTCTGGACATGCATCATCTTTGTCATAAATTCCATCACCATCTGTATCTTTACCTCCAAATTTGAAAGTTAAACCAGCAAAATGTTGAATATGAGTTGGTATATCTGCGTTTGGAACTCTTGTATCGTCAAATGAATGTTTATAAGTAGATTGAAATTGTAAACCAACTTGCTCAGTAATCCAGAATGTTAATCCCAAACCTCCATTTACTGTACCTGCAGAAGCATCACCAATAAAGTTATAACCTCCACCAAGATTAATAGATGGATCTAACCATTTTGATTTTAATAAATCCATAAAGCTATACTTAATTACAGCATCAATACCGTAATAAGATAAATTTCCTGGATCAAAAACATTGTCAGTAGACTCAGTTCCTGGAACTCTTGAAATCCATTTGTCAATTTTGTTAACAGAACCTGTTAAACCAAATGAAAAACCATCACCAACGTATCTAGATACATTTAAATAAGAAACTGAAGGTAAAATATTCCAGTTATCTTCAACGTTAATTAATTGGATGAATTTTGGACTGTCATTTCCAACAGCACTAACTTTAGTGTCAACTCCATTTACCCCAAAAGACACTGCCCAAGGGTTGTTGCTGTCTTGTGCTTGTGATGTTAAACCAGCAAACAATAAAGCCGCAGCAAATAATTTGTTAAGATGTTTCATACTTGTTTTTATTTAATTACAATGCGTTATAATTGGAACAAAAGTAATACGTTTTTTTTAACTACAAAAAGTTTTGTTAAAAAAATTTACATATTTGTCGGATTTTACTTGATTATGCCTAAATTTTTTGCAACTTCTGTAAAAGCATTAATTGCTATATCCAAATGTACTTGTGTATGTGCCGCTGATAATTGTACACGAATACGTGCTTTATCCTTTGGCACAACTGGAAAGAAAAACCCTATAACATAGATTCCTTTTTTTAACAGTTCTTCTGCCATAATTTGCGATAATTTGGCATCATATAACATTACTGGAACAATTGCCGAATCTCCATCAATAAAATCAATACCAGCTTTTCTTAATCCAGCTTTGAAGTAATTGGTATTCCATTCTAATTTATCTCTTAGTGTGGTATCTTTTTCTAATAATTCGAAAACTTTTAATGAAGCTCCCACAATTGAAGGCGCCAATGAATTTGAAAACAAATACGGACGTGAACGTTGACGTAAAATTTCAATGATTTCTTTTTTGGCTGTTGTATAACCTCCCATAGCTCCGCCTAAAGCTTTTCCTAAAGTTCCAGTGATGATATCTACTCTTCCCATTACTCCTTTTGCTTCTAATGTTCCTTTTCCTGTTGCGCCAATGAAACCAGCAGCGTGACATTCGTCAACCATTACTAAAGCGTCATACTTATCAGCTAAATCGCAAATTTTATCTAATGGCGCTACTAAACCGTCCATTGAAAAAACTCCGTCAGTAACAATTAATTTAAAACGGTGACCTGCTTCAGATGCTTTTACAAGCTGTTGCTCTAAGTCTTCCATATTATTGTTTTCGTAACGGTAACGTGCTGCTTTACACAAACGAACGCCATCAATAATTGAAGCGTGATTCAAAGAATCAGAAATAATACAATCTTCTTCTCCTAATAAAGGTTCGAAAACTCCTCCGTTAGCATCAAAAGCGGCTGCATATAAAATAGTATCTTCTGTTCCGTAGAAATTTGCGATTTTTTGTTCTAATTCTTTGTGGATATCTTGAGTTCCACAAATAAAGCGTACTGATGACATTCCAAAACCGTGAGAATCTAAAGCATCTTTCGCTGCTTGCACTACTTCTTGGTGAGATGATAATCCTAAATAATTGTTTGCGCAAAAATTTAAAACTGTTTCACCGGTCGAAATCGTAATTTCTGCTCCTTGAGGTGAAGTAATAATGCGTTCTTTTTTAAATAATCCGTTTTCTTCAATGGTATTTAATTCGTTTTGTAGGTGTTGTTGGATTTTTCCGTACATAATATGTTAATCGTTTATGGTTGTGTTAATGGTTACAAAGTTACTATTTCTATACTTTGTCCTGTATATATAAGTGCTTTTTTTGCAACGGTATAGTTCATTTCTTGTAAAGCCATTCCGTATTCTTCTAATTGTGCTTTGTGTTTGTTATGTTTTTCTCCCGTTTTGTAATCTAACAAGTAAGCCACATTATCTTTAATTACAACTCTATCTGGTTTGCTGTTTCTTGTGTTTTTTTTGATGATATTTTGTTCATTAAATACTTTGGCATCCGCATCAAAAAACGGAATCAATTCTTCATGAAGCACAATTTTATCAATCGTATCTTTAAAAATCGCATTTTGAGAAAACGTAATCAATCCCAATTCGGTTGCTTTTTGAATCGCCAAATCCACATCATCTTTCGTATGAATAAACGCCATTATTTCATGTAAAATATTTCCAAAAGTAATCGCATCTTGCTGAATGGTTCCCCACATTAAAGCTTCACGTTGTGCAATTTTGATGTTTTTTGGATTTAATTTATCAAAAACAATTCCTATTTGATTATTTTTCCCATCGTGTACTTTGTTGGTTGAAACTCGGGTTGGATTTCCGAACTCGTATTCTAATTTTGTGTCTTCATATTTGCCTAAATTCTGTATAAACTCAATAAAATAATACGATAAATTATTGGTAACCAAATCACCTTTCTTGGTTGTAAGTTTATTCGAAATTACATACAATTGTTCTTCAGCACGCGTTAAGGAAACGTACAAAACGTTAATCGTATCTAAAACTTCTTCTTGGTTTTTGGTTTGAAAAATGGTTTTTGCTTCGTTTCCGTAACTTTCTACTTCTTTTTTGTTATTGATTAACGCTTTTGGTAAATCAATGTTCGAATCTTCAAGCGGAATCCATAATTTGTCTTTAATTTTTCTCGCAAAATCTTCTTCGGCAAACGGAAAAATGACCACAGGAAATTCCAATCCTTTTGATTTATGAATCGTCATGATACGAACTGCGTTTGTTCCTTCAGGTGACGGAATGCTTTTTTGGTAGCCAATTTTATCCCAATATTCCAAGAAATCTGCAATACTCGATTGCACTTTTACATCTTTTTCCAACACCAAATCCAAGAAATATTGCAAATACGAAGTATTCACTTTGTCATTTAAAAATGTCGCAATTAAAATTTCAACTGCTTCATACAAGGATTTCTTCTTACAATTTTTGAACGAAATTTCAATTCCGATGGTTTTCAAAAACGTTTCTAATTCCTCCGAGTTTTTATCATTTGCCCTCAAAATAAAATCATGAATTGCTAATTCCGATTGCGAATATTTCGCAATGAAATACAAGAAATAGACTTTCGATTCGTCGTCTTTTGGATTTTTCAAATAACGAAGCAGCGCAATCAACAACTTCACTTCAGTTGCATTTTGAATCAATAAGGTTTCCGAAGACAAAATTGGAACGCTGTTTTCGGTTAAGAAATTCGCCAACTTGATTCCGGGTGCTTTGGTTCGTGTAAGTAAAACTATGTCTTTGTATTCAAATCCGTTTGCGATACATTTTTCAATGGTTCTCAAGGTTTGATTCAAGTAAAATTTATCTTTTACCGAAATCGAATCGTTGTCCGAATCAAACCCTTCGACTTCCGTTTCGTCTTCTGGCACTTCGATAAACGACAAATTCACATAACCACCTTTTTTAGAATTGATTTCTTGATGCGAAAGGTTTTCGTATAAGTTTTTATAATCTGGATTTTCAAATTTATCAGACAATTGCTTAAAAAACGCATTATTAAACTGAATAACTTCGCTGTAACTGCGGTAATTTGTTCCTAGACGAAGCGTTTGCTTGTCTTTATTAGAAAACGGATTAAATCGCGGGTCATCTTTGGCTAAATCGATAAATTGTTCGGCTTTTCCACCACGCCAACGATAAATTGCTTGTTTTGGATCACCAACCAACATTAATGTTCCTTGTTGACCAAAATCGTCTTGACCAGAAAGCGCATTATCAATTAACGGAATCAAATTTTGCCATTGCATCACCGAAGTATCTTGAAATTCATCGATGAAATAATGACGGTATTTTTCGCCCAAACGCTCGTAAATAAAAGGCGCAGGCTGGTTTTGTATTTCGTTATGAATGATTTTATTAAAATCGGAAATCGAAACTAAATTTTGCTCTTCCTGAATTTGTTTGAATTCTTGATAAATCGTGTTTAATAACGAAAGTGGATTTAGGTTTTGCAGAAAAGCTTCGTACATTGCTACTTTTCCTAACTTATCGTAAATCGATTTTAATTGCGATACAATTTCATCAATAATCGATTCAATAATGGCAACATCTTTTGCAGATTTTAAAATCTTAATATCATCAGGAGAAAAATATTTTTTTTGTGTGTCTTTCAGTTGATTTGACTCAATATTATTCAAATGATCATTGAAAAACTTTGGAAATGAACTTAAACTCGCACCATTTGATTCAATAAAATGCTTAATTTTTTTTCCATCTTCACTCGTTTCGGCTTTTAAAAGTTTGATTTCTTCTTGTAATTTCTTTTTTACGATTCCAAAATCATCCAAACTTTTATCCGACATTTCTTTGATTTCTTCCGAATTGTTTTCGTTGGTAATCAATTGAGCCACCTTTAATAATTCGGCCGAAATATCCCAATTTTTATCGTCGTCAGTTTTTTCTTTTGAAAATTCGATTAGCAATTTGGTCAGATTTACATCGTCTCCTGCTTTTGAAATTACCAAATCGATAGCTTCTTGTAAAAGCGAATCGGTTTCCAATGAAACTTCAAAATTAGGAGGCAAATTCAAATCTTGCGCAAACGTTCGGATAACTTTGTGCGTGAATTTATCAATTGTTGAAATATCAAACGCCGCATAATTGTGAATGATATTTTTGATGATGGCTTTCGATTTATCTTTTAAAGTAGCGATGCTTAATTTAGTTTCCGAGGCAATATCTTTTAGCAATTCCATTGCTTTATCAGAAGTATTATCCAATGAAAATTGGTACAAACTTGATACAATTCGGCTTTTCATTTCTTCTACCGCTTTGTTGGTAAACGTTATGGCGAGAATTTTTCGATACGCATCGTCATTAGTAGCTAAGAAAAGAATTTTTAAGTATTCTTTCGTTAGCGTATAAGTTTTTCCTGATCCAGCTGAAGCGTCGTATATGGTAAAAGCGGTTGTTTTCATATATGTAAATGCCGTTTTTTAGTTGTCACATATGCAATCACCTATTTATTCATAGGTTTTTGCTTCGCAAACTTTTTAAAGGTAATTTCAAATGTTATATTTATCTTAATAATAGCGGTATAGAAACTATCTATTTTTGATTCCGAAGTTTAATTTGTAAATTTGGTGAAAATATTACTAATCTAAAAATAAAATATTATGGCTTTTGAATTACCACAATTACCTTATGCATACGATGCATTAGAACCACATATTGATGCGAGAACAATGGAAATACATCATTCTAAGCACCACAATGCATACGTTACCAACCTAAACGCTGCAATTGCTGGAACTGATTTAGAAGGAAAATCTATTGAAGAAATCATGAAAAATTTGGACATGAACAATATGGCAGTTCGTAACAATGGTGGTGGACACTATAATCACACTATGTTCTGGGAAATTATGTCGCCAAACGGCGGTGGTTTACCAACAGGTGAATTAGCGACTGCTATCGATGCTGCATTTGGTTCATTTGACACTTTTAAAGCAGAATTTTCTAAAGCAGGAGCTACTCGTTTTGGTTCAGGATGGGCTTGGTTATGTGTGAAAGATGGTAAATTAGAAGTTTGTTCTACCCCTAACCAAGACAACCCATTAATGCCAGGTGTGGCGTGTGGTGGACAACCAATCTTAGGAATGGATGTTTGGGAACATGCTTATTACTTAAACTATCAAAACAGACGTCCTGATTATATGGAAGCTTTCTTTAATGTAATTAACTGGACAGAAGTTGCAAAACGTTTTGCTGCAGCGAAATAATTAAAATAAATAAAAATTAAAAAAGGCGAGGATTTTAAAATCTTCGCCTTTTTTGTTACCAAGTTTATTAAAATAAAAAAGGTGAAATTTCTTTCACCCTTTTTGCCCCAAATCTACCATAAAACTTAACCTACTAATTTTCTGGTAGAGCTAAAGTAGAACGGTAAATTGTATCTGACTAAAAAAATTGTTGAATAACACAAAAACTCGATGAAATGCATACTTAAAAAACAAATCAGTTGTTTTTTTATTTTTTTCTAACAAGTGTCTAAACTTTTGGATAAAAAAAAGGCACGCATTGCGTACCCTTTTTGCCCCAAATCTACCATAAACTTAACCTCTAATTTTCTGGTAGTACTAAAGTATAGTGAGATTTTGTATTACTATAAAAAAATTGTTAAACGAAATAAAAAGTCGATGAAATGCATATTTTGCAAAAAAACAACTTCTTTATTAAAATAAAATCTGATTTTGGAATAAAAAAAAAGGCACGCATTGCGTACCCTTTTTGCCCCAAATCTACCATAAAACTTAACCTACTAATTTTCTGGTAGTACTAAAGTATGGTGAGATTTTGTATTACTATAAAAAAATTGTTAAACGAAATAAAAAGTCGATGAAACGCACTTTTTAGTATGCACGAGCATCTTTACCTTCATAAAAATTCATGAATGCTCGGTTTACTACACGATTTCCTCCGTCAGTTGGATAATCTCCTGTAAAATACCAATCGCCTAAATTCTTCGGACAAGCAATGTGTAAATCTTCAACTGTTTGATAAATGATTTTTACTTCTGCTTTTGTGTTTTCTGGGGTAAGCATTTGGGCAATTTTATCAGAAATTTCTTGATCCGTGAAAGATGCATAAATCTCTTTTACATAATTCACTACATCAGCATCACTAAAATCTTCTTGTGCTTTTGATTTTTGATATACTTCATCGACTATATGATATAGATTACGCTCTCTCAATAAATCTAATGCTGCTTTAAAGGCTACTAATCCTTCTAGTTTCGCCATGTCAATTCCGTAACAATCTGGGTAACGAATTTGAGGTGCTGATGAAACCACGACAATTTTCTTAGGATTTAATCGGTCCATCATTTTAATGATACTTTGCTTTAAAGTTGTTCCTCTTACAATACTATCATCAATAATTACTAAATTATCGGTTGGTTTTACCACACCATACGTTACATCGTATACATGTGCTACTAAATCATCGCGACTACTATCTTCAGTAATAAACGTTCTTAATTTAGCATCTTTAATCGCAATTTTTTCCGTTCTGATTTTTACTGAAAGTAATTCTTTCAAGGTATCTTCCGTCAATGTATCTTTTTGCTCGATAATTGCTTTGGCTTTTCTTTGATTTAAAAAATCCTGAGCCGCTTCTGACATTCCGTAAAACGAGGTTTCTGCCGTATTTGGAATAAAAGAGAAAACCGTATTGTCAGTATCGTTATCGATTGCCTTTAAAACACTTGGAAATATTAATTTTCCTAATTCTTTACGTTCTTTATAGATTTCAGCATCGCTTCCACGAGAAAAATAAATACGCTCAAACGAACATGCTTTTTTGATTAACGGCGTTCTTACTTCCTGAACCGAAATATTTCCGTTTTTCTTAATAATGATAGCACTTCCTGGAGTTAATTCTTGTACTTTTTCGAAAGGTACATTGAAAACCGTTTGAATTACCGGACGTTCTGAAGCGACTACTACAATTTCATCATCTTCGTAAAAATACGCAGGACGAATTCCTGCAGGATCGCGCAAAACAAACGAATCGCCATGACCAAAAAGTCCAGCCATTGCATAACCTCCATCGAAATTACGTGAAGCACGTTCTAAAATGCGTTGCACATTTAATCGTTCGCCAATAATTGGAGAAGCTTCTTGTTTAGAAAAACCTTCTAATTTGCATTGTTTGTATAATTCGGTAACCTCATCATCTAAGAAATGTCCGATTTTTTCCAATACGGTAACAGTATCGGCCATTTGTTTTGGATGTTGTCCTAAGTCAATTAAGTTTTGAAACAACTCCTTTACGTTAGTCATATTGAAATTTCCCGCAACAATTAAATTTCGGTGCATCCAATTGTTTTGACGTAAAAATGGGTGAACACTTTCGATGCTGTTTTTACCGAAAGTTCCATAACGAACGTGACCTAAAAACACTTCTCCCAAATATGGAATATTTTGTTTTTGAAGTGCCACATTGTTTTGATATTCTGGATGTTCTTCTAACTCACGACTGATTCTGTCGTTAATTTGAGCGAAGATATCCTTAATAGGTTGCGGGTCGTTTGAACGAATACGGCTGATGTATCTTTCGCCTGGATTTACATCCAATTTAATACTCGCTAAACCCGCTCCGTCTTGACCGCGGTTGTGTTGCTTTTCCATAAGTAAGTACATTTTTTGTACACCATAGAAAGCGGTTCCGTATTTTTCTTTATAGAATTCTAACGGTTTTTTTAATCGTAGTAATGCAATTCCACATTCGTGTTGTATAGCGTCACTCATAAGTTGTTGTGTTGTTGTAGGTTGTTGTAATTCTTATTATTTTTAAAACAAAAAATGCCCCGAAATTTCGAGGCACGTTTTTATTCTTCTAATTTTATTTCAAATTGTGTTAAGGCTTTGAATTGTTTCAAACGCGCATTCACTTCATTTTTATCTAAATTCTCCATTCGTTCTGTTCCAAATTTCTCCACACAGAAAGAAGCTAAATTTGAACCATAAATAATCGCATTTTTCAAATTGCTAAACGAAATGTTTTCTGATTGTGCAATGTAACCTGCAAAACCTCCTGCGAAAGTATCACCAGCTCCTGTTGGATCAAACACTTCTTCTAACGGTAAAGCTGGAGCAAAGAAAACCTCTTTATTGTGGAACAATAACGCTCCGTGTTCTCCTTTTTTGATTACTACATACTTAGGTCCCATTGTATGAATTTTAGCAGCCGCTTTTACCAAAGAATATTCTCCTGATAACTGGCGCGCTTCTTCATCATTGATGGTGATAACATCTACACGTTTTATTACGTCTAATAATTCTGGTAAGGCACAATCCATCCAAAAGTTCATTGTATCTAAAACAACTAATTTTGGTCGCTCTGTCATTTGGTTTAAAACCCCTGATTGCACTATTGGGTGTAAGTTTCCTAATAAAACTACATCCGAATTTTTATACATTTGTGGCACCACTGGATTAAAATCAGCCAAAACGTTTAATTCTGTAACTAAAGTGTCACGAGAATTTAAATCGTTGTGATATTTTCCACTCCAAAAGAAGGTTTTTCCACCTTTCACGATTTCGATACCTTCGATATTTACTCCTTTATTTTCTAATAAATCTAAATATTCCTTTGGAAAATCTTCTCCTACTACAGAAACTACTGCTGCATCTACATTAAAAAAGTTAGACGCTAAACCAATGTAAGTTGCGGCTCCACCTAAAATTTTATCTGTTTTTCCGAAAGGCGTTTCAATAGCGTCAAAAGCTACTGTTCCTACTATTAATAGTTTGTTCATTAAATTGAATTTGAAATAAGATGCAAAGATAAGTTTTTGTTTAGAAGTTTAAAAGTTTATATCTCGAAACTTCTTGATAAAAAATTTTGAAAGCCAATGATTAGCATGATTTTATGATTAAAAATACAATTCATAAATTAATTTTATGATTATCATAATTTAATACTTTCTAGTTTTTTAACATTTTTAATAGCTAAAGAATATTTTTGAAAAAAATTACAAACAAAAAACAGAAAAACTCATGAAAAAAATTAAATTATTAATGCTTTTTGCTCTTTTTACAACTGCTGCAAACGCACAAGATTATGTTGATATTTTTAAATTATCGTTGAACAATGCCACGTTAGGAAACATAGATAACGACTACGAAACAAGTGTAAATAATCTAAACATGGAGGTTTACTATCCAAAAAAAATGTCTGAGAAAGCAGTTTTATTAACTGGATTTACTATTGAAAACACTCGCCTTAATTTTTCACAAGGCGCAGAGAGAACAAGCTTGACTATGACTCGTTTGAATTTAGGAATGAAATACCAACATTCAGAAAAATGGTCGGGAACTTATGTATTTCTTCCTAAAATAGCTTCTGATTTTGACAATATTGGATCAAATGATTTTCAATTTGGTGGACTTGCAGTATTCGATTATCAATATAATGAAAGCTATAAGATAAAGTTTGGATTGTATACTTCTTCTGAAAATCATGGCTCAACCATTACGCCTTTGATTGGTCTTTGGCACCGTTCAAAAGACAATAAGTTTTATATAAACGCGACTTTACCTATTCGAATGGACGCCAATTATGCTTTGACAAAGAAATTTAGTTTTGGTGCTGATTTACTTACTTCTATCAAATCCTATAATCTTTCTGAATTCAACTCTGATTTATATACTCAAGAAGAATCAATTCGTTTTGCCCTATATGCTGCCTTAGGTTTAATGGATAATTCTATAATTCTTAGAGGAAAAGTTGGTTTTGACACTACCGATTATGCTGTTTACAATAGTAACGAAAAAGTAGGAGCACAAATATTAACGTTCCCATTAAGCACCGATAAAAGAAACCGACTAAACTCGGAATTTGACTCTTCTTTATATGTAGGATTTGATGCTATTTATAGATTTGATTTGACTAAAGAAACAAAATAATACCGAAGGAGCTGAAAAGCTCCTTTTTTATTTCTTAAAAGAACTAGTTTGAAAGAAATTTGTAGATTTGAAAATTCTTTTCTCAAAAAAAATGCAACTACATCTAATAAAAATCATCAATCTAAGAAAACTGTATGTTCTTTTCTTTATTGGATTAACTATATCAATATTTACATTGATTTTATTAGTATCCATTACTGTTTATTTCTTTCCAAAATTTGATTACATCAATTTATTTATAGTAATCTATTCGATTGTCATCAGCAATATTTTGCTCAAAATTTCCACGAATAAATCCTCGAAATTAATTGTAATCAAAATAAACAATATAAAATTAGAAATTGACAAGAAAACATATTTACTTGAAACAATTAAGAAAATTAAAATCAGTAATTTTCTTTTTACATATTATCCAAAGCTAACAATCTGTTTTTTGGACAACAACAAGATTATATTTAGAGTAGATAAAAACGAGAAAGACTATTGGAAACTGATAGAAAATTTAAAAGAAATTTCAATCAATGGAAGAAAATTAATGTAAAACTCTACAACAACTTCCCTTCTTCTCTCTCATAAAACTCATCAATAGACAATTTTTCTTGTTGCGATGCCATAACCGCTAATGCATCACAGCGTTCGTTCTGCGGATGACTGTTATGTCCTTTTACCCATTGAAAATCGACTTGGTGTTTTCTATACACTTTTAAGAAGCGCATCCATAAATCTGGGTTTTTCTTGGCTTTGAAATTGATTTTTTCCCACTGAAATACCCAACGCTTTTCTACCGCATCCACCACATATTTAGAATCGGAAACGACCAATACTTTAGTTTTTGGGTTTTTTAATTTCTCTAAACCTACGATTACCGCTAATAGTTCCATTCTATTATTAGTAGACAATCGAAAACCTTCATAAAATTCTTTTTTATAAGGCGTTCCCACCATTTCCATCACTACGCCATAACCCGCTGGCCCAGGATTTCCCTTGGCAGCACCGTCTGTATATATGTGGACTTCGTGACTCAAGTAAAAAGTGATTAGTGATTAGTGATTAGCTTTCCAATTACCTCAGGAAAATATTGATGTTCTAATTCGTGAATTTTATGTGCAATTTCATCCGCAGATTTGCAATCTTCTATATTGACTGATTTTTGAAAAATAAATTCCCCTTCATCGTAATGTTCGTTTACATAATGTATAGTGATTCCGGTTTCTTTTTCTTTATTATCTAAAACTGCTTGATGCACATTCATACCATACATGCCTTTTCCGCCGTATTTTGGCAATAAAGCAGGATGAATATTAATCACTTTTGGATATTCCTTTAATATAGACTCTGGAAATTTCAGTAGAAATCCGGCTAAAACGATTAAATCGGGTTGAAATTGGTGTAAATGTTCTAACACAAAACCTTCATTTAACTGTGTTTTATTAAAAACCACAGATGGTAAATTATGATTTTTAGCACGATCTAACACTTTGGCATCTGGTTTATTACAAAAAACAGCAACCACTTTCCCGATTTCACTATTTTTAAAATATTTTATAATTTCTTCTGCATTAGAACCATTACCAGAAGCAAAAAGCACAATATTCCTCATCTTTTCATTGATTTCTTACCACAAAAAAAAGAATAATAATTGGTAAAAAATAAAAAAAAGAAGCCATTGTGAATATTTTTTTTTATTTTCGTGTCACATTTAGTAACAAAAAGGTGGTTTTAAAATAAAGTTTTTTATTTTTGCCAACAAATTAAATTAAAAATTAAAGATTATGTCAGACATTGCATCAAGAGTAAAAGCGATTATCGTAGACAAATTAGGAGTTGACGAAAACGAAGTTGTAGCAGAAGCTAGCTTCACAAACGATTTAGGAGCTGATTCATTAGACACTGTTGAGCTAATTATGGAGTTCGAAAAAGAATTTGATATTCAAATTCCAGACGACCAAGCTGAAAACATTGCTACTGTAGGTCAAGCTATTTCTTACATCGAAGAAGCTAAAAAATAATAAATGAATTACCCGTGTGCTTATTTTGGCATACGGGTTTTTATTATTTTAAAGAAAATTAGACTATTTTTGATTGAATTTCAATCACAATATATTGAAATACCCTTGTCTCTTTACTCCTAATAATTAAAGAAAACACGGGTATTATTTGTTTAAACGATTTTTTAAAAATTAGAATATGCAATTAAAGCGTGTTGTTGTAACAGGTCTTGGAGCGTTAACTCCTATTGGAAATACTCTTCAAGAATATTGGGACGGTCTTGTGAACGGAAAAAGTGGCGCTGCCCCTATTACTTATTACGATACTGAAAAGCATAAAACAAAATTTGCTTGTGAGGTTAAGAACTTCAATGTTGAAGATTTTATAGATAAAAAAGAAGTTCGAAGAATGGATAAGTTTGCTCAATATGCTATTGTTGCAAGTGACGAAGCCATTAAAGATGCCGGTATTAACCTAGAAAATGTAAACAAACATAGAGTTGGTGTTATTTGGGGAGCAGGTATTGGAGGTTTACAAACTTTCCAAGACGAAGTAATGAATTATGCCGCTGGTGATGGAACACCACGTTTTAATCCATTCTTTATTCCTAAAATGATTGCAGATATTGCTCCTGGACACATTTCAATGCGAAATGGTTTCATGGGACCAAACTATACTACGGTTTCTGCATGTGCTTCTTCGGCAAATGCTTTAGTAGACGCATTCAACTACATTCGTTTAGGAATGTGTGATGTTGTGGTTTCAGGAGGTTCTGAAGCAGCTGTAACTATAGCAGGTATGGGCGGATTTAACTCAATGCAGGCATTATCAACTAGAAACGAAAGTCCAGAAACAGCTTCTAGACCATTTGATGCTACTCGTGACGGATTTGTTTTAGGTGAAGGTGCCGGTGCTTTAGTATTAGAAGAGTACGAACATGCAATTGCACGTGGTGCTAAAATCTACTGCGAAGTAGGTGGTGGTGGTTTGTCTTCGGATGCCTATCATTTAACAGCTCCACATCCAGAAGGAATTGGAGTTATTGCTGTAATGGAAAATTGTTTACGTGACGCTGGAATGAAACCTGAAGACGTAGACCATATTAACACACACGGAACTTCTACTCCACTTGGAGACGTTGCCGAGTTAAAAGCAATTAAAGCCGTTTTTGGTGATCATGCTAAAAACATCAATATCAATTCAACTAAATCGATGACAGGTCACTTATTAGGTGCTGCTGGTGCTATTGAAGCTATTGCTTCTATTTTAGCAATGCAAAACGGAATTGTACCTCCAACGATTAATCATACTACTGTAGATGAAAACATTGATCCATCTTTAAACTTAACTTTAAACAAAACGCAAAAACGCGAAATTAAAGTAGCCATGAGTAATACTTTTGGTTTTGGTGGACATAACGCTTGTGTTTTATTCAAAAAATTTGAGAACTAAACATGCGTCGTCTATTTAATAAAATACGAAAAAATTCCCGTTCTCAAGAAGACGGGATTTTTTTTGAAAAAATTACGAAAATACTTGGTTTTCAGCCTAAAGAATTAAAATATTACAGAAAAGCCTTCACCCATCGCTCGGCTAACAAAGTAGACGAAAAAGGAAATCCGTTCAATTACGAGCGATTGGAATTTCTTGGTGATGCTATGTTAGGAAGTGTTATTGCAGCTCATCTATATAACGAAGTACCTTCGGGCGATGAGGGTTATTTGACAAAAATGCGTTCGAAAATTGTAAGTAGAGAACATTTGAACGAACTTGGACGCGACTATAATCTCCTTCAATTTGTAGAAAGTAAAGTTAATTCTAGTCAATTTGGCGAAAATATACATGGTAATTTGTTTGAGGCATTCATTGGAGCTATTTATCTAGATAAAGGTTTCGTTTATTGTGAAAAATTTATCCAAAATAAAATCATCAAACAATATGTTGATATTGCAAAACTAGAAGGTAAAGTCATTAGTTATAAAAGTTTAATCATAGAATGGTGTCAAAAAGAAAAAATGTCTTTCCTTTTTGATTTTGTGGAAGATAACGGCATTGAAGGTCAGAAATATTTTGGTGTAAAATTACTTATCGATCAAAAAATTATCGCTAGAGCAAGAGCTACTTCTAAGAAAAAAGCAGAAGAAAAAGCATCACAACGTGCTTATTTTGCTTTACAAGAAAAAATTTTAAAAAAATAACCTAGTACTAAAACGTTTTCGTTACTAAATTATCGTTAAGAACACCAAAACTGGTATTTTTTAATAGATTTTAATCTTATCTTTACAACTTAAATTCTGGTAATGGCCATTCATAAAATTCAAATAAACGATTTTGTTTCAGACGATTATGAATTAATAGCCATTCACTCATCTTTAGATGATTACAAATTGGCTTTTATGCTGAACAAGGAATTAGACATTCAATTAAGCAAAAATAATGCTTATGTAGAAATTGCCATTCCAGAAGGAAAAAGCGCTTTTAGTAACTTCACATTTGATGATGAAAAGAACGATATAATTTGGACTTTAATCGATAACAAAACTACGATAATAAATTCCAAAAAACAGCCAACTTCATTATTTGAGCAGGTTGACATTACCGTTTTTTTACTACCTGAATTTAAAAAAGCCGATTACCTTATAAAAATTGAAAATATAGATTACGGTTTTGATTCAGAACCTATAATTGAGAAAATTCAGAAAATTAAAAATGTAACTACGGCTTACGCGATTGATATCACGAACTTAAAATCTAAAAATAATTTAATTTTTTAATTAAAATGCCAACAAACAAAAAAACTAAAATTGTAGCTACCCTAGGCCCTGCTTGTAGTACAAAGGAAGTAATAAAAAATATGATTGACGCTGGAGTTAATGTATTTAGAATTAACTTTTCACACGCTGATTATACAGATGTATCAGAGCGAATTAAAATCATTAGGGAATTAAACGATGAATTTGGTTACACAACTTCAATTTTAGCCGATTTACAAGGGCCAAAATTACGTGTAGGTGTAATGAAAGAAGATGTTGTTGTAAATCCTGGTGACATTATTACTTTTCAAACTTCTGATGATGTTCCTGGAACAGCAGATAGAGTATACATGAACTACAAAGAATTCCCAAGAGACGTTAATCCTGGTGAAAGAATTTTGTTAGATGATGGAAAACTAATGTTTGAAGCCATTGAAACAAATAGAACTAATGAAGTGGTTTGTAAAGTTATCCAAGGTGGTCCATTAAAATCGAAAAAAGGAGTTAACTTACCTAATACTAAAGTTTCGTTACCCGCTTTAACAACAAAAGATATTAAAGATGCTATTTTTGCTTGTGAAAACAAGGTTGATTGGATGGCGCTTTCATTTGTAAGAACTAAAGAAGATATTAAAGACTTACAAGATTTAATCGAAAAACATTCAGATCATAAAATTCCAATTATTGCAAAAATTGAGAAACCAGAAGCGGTAGAAAACATTAATGAAATTGTAGTTGCTTGTGATGGTTTGATGGTTGCTCGTGGAGATTTAGGTGTAGAAGTTCCTGCTGAGGAAGTACCTTTAATTCAGAAAAAATTAATCCACAGAGCAAAAACAGCGCGTATTCCAGTAATTGTAGCAACGCAAATGATGGAAACAATGATTACTTCATTAACTCCAACCAGAGCCGAAGTAAATGATGTTGCTAACTCGGTAATGGATGGTGCAGATGCGGTAATGTTATCTGGAGAAACATCTGTAGGAAATTATCCTGTTCAAGTAATCGAAACGATGACAAGAATTATTGAAAGTGTTGAAGATTCTCCACTTATTAAAGTTCCTGTTTCTCAACCTCAAATAAAAAATGCTCGTTATATTACCAAATCGATTTGTTATCATGCGGCTTTAATGGCAGATACTATTAATGCAAAAGCGATAACAACATTAACAAACTCAGGTTATACAGCATTTCAAATTTCGGCTTGGAGACCAAAATCGCATATTTTAGTATTTACATCTAATAAAAGAATCTTAACACAATTAAATTTATTATGGGGCGTAAGAGCTTACTTCTATGACAAATTAGTAAGTACAGATGACACCATTGAAGATATTAATGTGATTTGCAAAGAGAAAAAATACGTTAAAAAAGGTGATATGGTTATCAACTTAGCAGCAATGCCTATTGTAGCTAAAGGAATGGTAAATACATTAAGAGTTTCTGAAATAGAGTAAGCTTTACTTTATAATTATAAAAAAACGAGTGCTAGTAATTTAGCACTCGTTTTTTGTTTATCTAGGTTGTCATTCTGAACTCGATTCAGAATCTCTCTTGATAAATAATAAATTAGAAGCTGAAACGAGTTCAGCTTGACAGAAGTTTTAGTTTTACTATTTAAATTTAAGCAGCTATTTTTTCAAACGCAATAAAATTAGTCACTTCGCCTTTGTGATTGAAAACGGGAAAGCCTTTGATGTGACATTTGTATAACGAACCATCTTTGCAGTAATTAATTACATTTTTTTCAAACGGAATTTTATTGATAATGGCTTGTCTAATTTCGTTGCTTACTTGTAAATCTGTTTGTTTGCCTTGAAACATTTTTGGTGAATTTCCGACTACTTCGTTTGCTTCATAACCATTCATGTTTTTGATGTTTTTGGTTGCGAAAACAATTTTTAATTGTGCATCAGTTACTACAATTACGGTTTTATCTTGTAAACTTTCTTTAAAATCCCAAACCGATTTCCATTGATTTTTGTTGGCAATTTGATGCAACGAATTTACATCGTGAAGCAACACATTCGTTTGCAACAAATACTGAGAATAAATATCCCAAGATACCAACGGCATTGCTTTTGTAACGCCATTTTCATACTGTTTTGCAAACGCAGCATCGTAAACTTTGAACTCCATAACAATTCTAATTTGGGATAAAGCTAATAAGAAAAATGAATCAATAAGTTAGAAAAGGCAACTTTAACGCATGTTTAAGTAATTAAAACTCAAACTTCAATTGCACCGAAACACTTTTTTGAGGTAAAGCGGTTTTGGTTTTTTCTTCGTTGTTTAGGTTATGAATGGAAATACCAAGTAATCGAACGGAATTTCTCAGTCGTTCTTGATAGAGTAAATCTTTAGCAACGTCTAAAATGATGTTTTTGTCGTTTACAAAATACGGCAAAGTTTTGCTTCGGGTTTGTAAAGTGAAATCGGAATATTTTATTTTTAAGGTGATGGTTTTTCCTGATATTTTGCTTTTTTGTAGGCGTTTTTCTAATTCTTTGGAAATGCTTTGCAAACGTTCTTCCATGAAAATTTCGGAAGATAAATTTTCTCCAAAAGTACGTTCCGCTCCTACCGATTTAATTTTTCGGTTGGGTTTTACCGCGCTATTGTGAATGCCACGCACAATTTGATAATAATGCAAACCACTGTTACCAAAATGTTTATCGAGATATTCTAACGGTTTTTGCTTTAAATCATAACCCGTGAAAATGCCTAATTGGTACATTTTTTCAGCTGTAACTTTTCCTACGCCATAGAACTTTTTTACATCTAATTTTTCTAAAAAGGCTTCTACCTCATCTGGATTTACTGTTTTTTGTCCGTTTGGTTTGTTGTAATCGGAAGCAATTTTGGCTACAAATTTATTAACAGAAATTCCTGCAGAAGCCGTAAGTCCAACTTCTTCATAAATGCGTTTTCTGATTTCTTGTGCTATTAATGTCGCACTGGGATTGCCTTTTTTGTTTTTGGTAACGTCTAAATAGGCTTCATCGAGGGATAACGGTTCGACTAAATCGGTGTAATCAAGGAAAATTTTTCTGATTTTCTTCGAAATTTCTATGTAACGGTCAAATCGTGGTCGTACAAAAATTAAATTAGGACACAATTTCTTCGCTTGAATACCGCTAATCGCACTTCGAACTCCGTATTTTCTAGCTTCGTAACTTGCGGCTGAAACCACACCACGAACTTCGCTTCCGCCTACTGCCAAAGGTTTTCCTTTCAGCTCAGGATTGTCCATTTGCTCTACCGATGCATAAAACGCATCCATGTCAACGTGAATTATTTTTCGATAGTTCTCGCTCATACATTATTCGGTAGGAAAAAAGAAACTCATCGGTTTACTTAAAAATCGTCTTTTGATAGATGAAAAAATAGGTTTCAACTCGGTTAATGGAATATTTCTAGAGCGAAAAGCCAATCCTAACGACAATCCAAAACTAACTAAAAAATTGACTAAACCAATCATGAAAACACCAAAAATTCCCCAAAACAACAAATTATCTTCAACCTGAAATTTAGCGTCGTACAAGGCTAATGCTAAATTTCCACTGGCAAAAGTAATATGGCGAATATCTAAACTTAAACCTAAAAATTTACCAATTGAAGAAGTGCTTCCAAGAAAAACACCAAACCAAAAATTAGACATTAATCCTGGCCATTTATTATCGTACCAATTAGCGAAATTTTTAGTTCTTTCTTTTCCAAATGTCATTTTTAACCATGGATGCTCTTCTATTCTGTATTTAACATCAAAATGCTTGTCGCGATTGGCTATACTTCCTGAAATAATTCCAGATAAGAATAAGAAAAACCCAGCAATAGCAGCATGAAATAGCAATAAAGATTGAATTGGATTCAAATCGATGATGAATTTTTCCCATTTCATTTCGGCTATATTAATTCCAAAAGTAGTATCTATCATCCAAATACCTAACAAAGCTATTGGAAACGCCATAATTACATTTCCAACAAAAGCAATAAACTGCGAACGAAACAAACGCGCGAATAATTTGGCAAAACTTTTATGCTTTTCATCTGCAGAAATGGAATTTTTTTTCAAACCATCTTCTAAAGCAGATATTAGAGCTGAAGCTGTCATGGCTGGTTGTTTTGTAGCTAAAGTAAATCCCAACAAATAAATAATGATAAATCCTATCGAATAATTTAAGCTGTATAAAAATGCGTGTCCAAAATCGCTTATTTCTACTTTTGAGAGGAGTAATTTAAAAATACACAAAATCCCAACGATCAATCCTCCTCCAAGTGCCGCATACAACATTTTGAAATATTCTGTTTTACTTTCAGTAATATAATTTTCGCCTGTTTTTGCGGTGTGTTGTGTAATTTCGTAAGACAACAATTGTGTGCTTTCAGCAAATAATTTTCTTACGTTTGTTTTTAAACAATTGTATTTGATTAGTTTGATAGCTAATTCTATCGATTTTGATTTCTTTTCTTCGGGTTTGTCAATCACTAAAAGCGGCATCAAAACACCAATGCGATACAAATGTTGTTTTATGCTTAATAGGTTTTGGTTCACGCGTAGCGAAATTCCGTATTTTGAAGAGTTTTGAAAGGCTTTCTCGACAAATTCGTTACATTGCTTATGCAAAACCAATAATTGCTTAAAATTAATGTCTGATGATGTTGTAAAAAACTCCGATTCTTTAGTTCGAATGGTTTTTTCAATAGCATATAATTCTTTTTCAAAAGCTGCAAACGGACTTTCTAAACCTGAATATTCGGGCACCATTTTCATAACATCGGTTTCCAAGGCTTTTCCGCTGGTACGTTGCGACAACAAATTTATAGCTTCCATTACTTCGTACAAAGGCGCATGAGCTTCAACCGATTCATAAATGGTTTCAAATTCAAACAAATCGAAAAGAGTTTCTAATTCTACTTTTGGAATTTTATTAACCCAAATTGGATCTGAATCAGCATAAAAAATCTGATTTAAAACATACTGTAATGTATCTTTTGGCGCTTGATATGGAAGGATTTTGGCAAAAATTCGCTTTTTTACTTCATAAAAGAAATCGATGTCTTGTAAAATTCCAGCATCGGTTAAAATGGCATCAAAATTTTTGTTTTCCAACACGGTTTTTAAATACGCTACAAAGTTGTCTCGTTCAACTTGATTATTCGAAAAGAACTCAATTGTATTAAAAAGACTAAAACTTTCATGTTTTTTTGGGTTTTTCGGACGAATAGCATTCACCAATTGAACCAATATATCGATATCGTTCTCTTCGTTTTTCCAAAGCTGCAATTCATTAAAATATTTTCTAATAATGATATCGAGCATTGTATTCACATTTTTTCTTAGCATATTCTAGTTTAAGTCTAATATGGGTAAAGATACAAATTGAAAGGATTTTTTCGTAATTTAGATGCCTAAATAAATATTAAATTTTGGTAGAAATAGAACGCAAATTCCTCGTTACCAATCGCAATTTCATATCAGAAAGCAGCGAAAACTTTAGGATAGTTCAAGGTTATTTAAATACTAATCCTGAACGAACTGTTAGAGTAAGAATCAAAGATAATAAAGGTTTTTTAACCATAAAAGGCAAAGGAAGCGATTCAGGAATGAGCCGTTTTGAATGGGAAAAAGAAATTGATATTTCTGAAGCCGAAGCCTTATTACCACTTTGCGAAAAAGGCGCAATTGATAAAATTCGCTACGAAGTTCCTATGGGAAAACACACTTATGAAGTTGATGTTTTTTTTGGCGAAAACGAAGGTTTAATTGTTGCCGAAATTGAACTACAATCGGAAAACGAATCTTTTGAAAAACCCAATTGGTTGGGCAAAGAAGTCACTTCCGACGAACGTTATTACAATGCTTATTTGAGTAACAAACCTTTTAAATCTTGGTGAAATGAAAGTACTTTTTGGAATATTTGCACTGGTTTTTTTGTTTGCTTGCGGTTCTAACTCCGTAATTTATCCGGATAAACCCAAAACCAATCACGAGACTTTTAGCTACAAAGAAGGCGACACTACGTATGTGATGCAGAAATATTTTTTGGTAATGCTTAAAAAAGGCCCTAATCGCGAACATTCGAAAGAAGAAGCTACTGAAATTCAGAAAAAACACATGGAACATATCAATTGGTTAGCGAAAACCAATAAAATCAGTATTGCAGGTCCATCTGATAAACATGAAACTATTTCAGGATTTTTACTTTTTAATACCGAAACTTTAAAAGAAGCAGATAGTTTAGCTAATTTGGATCCCGCGGTTAAAGCAGGAAGATTGGTGGTTGAAACAGTACCTTGGTGGGCTTCTAAAGGAAGTAAACTGAAATAAAACTATTCTACGATTTCTAAACTCACACGTAAAGGCGAGCGTCCATTATTATGAGAAATATCTAAAAATGGTCGTTTCGCCAAATCGATTTCTCTATTTTTAGTAAACGGACCCCTGTCGTTAATAGTGACAATAACGCTTTTGTTATTCGCTAAATTAGTGACTTTTACTTTGGTACCGAATTTTAACGTTTTATGCGCTGCCGTGTATTTTTTATTACTAAAAATCTGTCCGCTTGCGGTTTTTCTTCCATTTAATTTGTCGGAATAATGTGTAGCTTCTACGTTTTTTTTATATAACTTGGTTTTAAGATTAGATATAGAATCTACAACTCTAATTGAGTCTGATTTTTTTATCGAATCTAAAACTTTAAGCGAATCTTTATTCTTAACGGTATCATATAAAGAAGCTTTTCTAACGAAACCTGATTTTGTTACACTAGAAAAGCTTACTAATGCAGCAATAAGTAATACAAACGATATTATTAAGATGTTTTTCTTCATAATTATTTAATTTGTTGACTCATTACCAAAGATTATACCAAAGACTAGTTGAACCAATTAGCCCAAGGAAGTCTAGACAAGATTAATACCAAACCTAATGTATAGAAAACGGCAATTTTTTTGAATTTTCCGTTGTTGCTTTCTTCTTTTTTGTGCTTTGACCATCCAATAGTAATTAAAACTAATGCGATAATGTTAATTAAAGGATGTTCTAACGAAGTTAAGCGCATAGCTTTATCACTCATATTCCCCAGTTGTGATAAGCCCATTGGCGAAATAAAATACAAAATCAATCCAATTAATAATTGAATGTGGCAAATAATCAAAGTAAATAAAGACAAACGTAAGTCTTTATCCGTAAATAATTTTTTAGAAGTTAATCCAAAAATGGCATTAATAGAAGCCAATAACAATAAGCCTAAAGCGGCATATGCTATAATAGAGTGAACAGATTGAATAGTTTCGTACATACTTAATTTTTTAATTATGAAACACAAATATAGGAAATTAAAAAACCTCTTACTCAAAAAAATGAATTAAGAGGCATTTCAATCTACTTTATAGAATATTTATTTTAGATAGTTTTTCAACAAAAATGAAGTAGAACTATCGTGGTTTTTTACTTCTTTCGAGTCAATTTCATCTAATATGGAATTCGCCAATTGTTTACCTAATTCCACACCCCATTGGTCATAACTAAAGATGTTCCAAATGATTCCTTGTACGAAAATCTTGTGTTCGTACATAGCTACTAAAGCACCTAATGATTCTGGAGTTAGTTTCTTGATAAGAATGGTGTTGGTTGGTTTATTTCCTGTAAACACTTTAAAAGGCAATAGAAAATCCGCTTTTTCACCTGAAATACCTTGTTTCTCGAATTCAGCTTTTACTTGAGCTTCGGTTTTACCCATTAATAAGGCTTCGGTTTGCGCAAAGAAGTTTGACATTAATTTGTCGTGATGGTCTTTGTTTTTGTAAAGCGATTGTTTGAATCCAATAAAATCTGTTGGAATTAATTTCGTCCCTTGGTGAATCAATTGGAAAAAAGCGTGTTGGGAATTCGTTCCTGGTTCGCCCCAAATAATGGTTCCTGTTTGATAATTTACTGGTTGTCCATCTCTTCCAATACTTTTTCCATTGCTTTCCATAATCCCTTGTTGCAAGTATGGTGCTAACTTCTGTAAATATTGGGTATACGGAATTAAAGCTTCGCTTTCGGCACCAAAAAAGTTGTTGTACCAAATACTTAATAAAGCTAAAATTACTGGAATATTTTTGTCGAAAGATTCGTTTTTGAAATGTTCGTCCATTTCGTTAGCACCTTTCAATAATTTATCAAAATTATCAAATCCAACCGCTAAACTTACAGACAAACCAACAGCGCTCCATAACGAAAAACGACCTCCAACCCAATCCCACATTGGGAAAACATTGTCTGGATTAATTCCGAATTCGGTTACTTTTTGAATATTCGTTGAAACTGCTACGAAATGCTTAGACACATCGTCTTGTGAGGCCGATTGTAAAAACCAACTTCTTATGGTTTCTGCATTGGATAAGGTTTCTTGTGTGGTGAAGGTTTTAGAAACTACTACAAACAAAGTCGTTTCTGGATTTAATTTCTTAATTACTTCGTTAACGTGATCGCCATCTACATTTGAAACAAAATGAACATTTAAATGATTTTTATAGAATTGTAAGGCTTCTACAATCATGGCTGGACCCAAATCAGATCCACCAATTCCTATATTTACGATATCGGTAAATGGTTTTCCTGTGAATCCTTTTTTGTTTCCTGAAATAACTTCGTTAGAGAAGTTTTTGATTTTATTTTTTACCGAATACACTTCTGGCATTACGTTAATGCCATCAACCAAAACATTGGCTGATTCTTTTGCACGAAGCGCCGTATGTAAAACAGCTCTATTTTCGGTTTGATTGATTAAGTCGCCTTGAAAATAACTGGAAATTGCTTGTTTTAATTGAACTTCGTTAGCTAAATTCAGCAACAAATCAATAGTTTCTTGACTAACGATGTTTTTTGAATAATCTACTAAAAAATCATTCCATTGCAAATGAAATTTCTCAGCTCTATTCGTATCAGAAGCAAACAAATCTTTCATAGATGTTGCTTGCATTTTGTTGAAGTGCGATTGTAAGTTTTGCCATGCGGCAGTTTGTGAAGGATTTACTTTTGGTAATGCCATTATTCTTTAAATTTAACTTTAGTTATGCTATCTAATTCACGCTTTAAAGGTTCTATATCCTTTAAATATTGTATTTTTTTTGATTCATTCATTGGCTCAGCATTTGGCAATTTTAATCGCAAAGGATCTACTTGCACCCCATTCTTCCAGAAACGGTAGCAAACGTGAGGTCCTGTTGCTAAACCAGTACTTCCTACTTTTCCAATTATTTGTCCTTGCGAAACACGTTGTCCGTTTCGAACTAAAATTTTGGACATATGTAAATATTGAGTAGCGTATGTAGAGCTGTGACGAACTTTTACGAAATTACCATTTCCGGCGGTGTAGCCTGTTCGTTCAACCACTCCAGAAGCCGTTGATTTAATTGGTGTTCCGTGAGGTGCTGCGTAATCAGTTCCGTTGTGGGCTTTAAAACGCATTTGTACTGGATGAAAACGTCTGCCTGAAAAACGAGAAGATATTCGGAAATAATCTAATGGAGCCTTTAAAAACATGCTTTTTAAACCTTTTCCGTTTTCATCATAATAATCCTCATATTTCTGATCTTCAGATAATTTATATGGAAAAGCAAAGATTTTCTTTCCTTTATGTTCAAAATAAGAAGCTTCTATACTTTCTACACCAACATAAATAGAATCGTCGATGTAGCGCTCGTTTATAGTAACCGCAAACTTATCGCCTTTTTGAATTTTAAAGAAATCGACAGTATAAGCATAAATATTGGCTAATTTATTGGCTAAACCAACACTAACTCCTGCATTACTTAAGGTTTCGGATAACGAACCTTCAATCTCAGCAGCTACAACTCTTCTTTTTATTGTTGTTGGTTTTTCTTTATTTGAAACTACAATAGAATCTCTAAAATCAATAACTGTGTATTTAATTCTGTCTTCTATGTAAACCAAAGCTTGTAGTGTATTTGGTTTTTTCTTGTCTAAAAATAAGATATATGGTTTTCCAGCTTTTATTCTTCTTACATTGAAGGAATCTTTTACTTTTTGAGTAACATCATAGATTCTTAAACTATCTTTTAATGGATATTTTTCTAATATTTTTCCAAAAGTATCGCCCGAACGAATAGTATCTTTAACAACTTTATAGTCATTAAAAGTAAATCCGTACTCTTTTATAATTGGTTCTTTTTTTACAACCGCTTTTTTTACTTTTTCTGTTTCTTCTTTCGAATTACAAGCGGTAAAAAAAGTGACAAATAAAATGGCTAATACTAAATATCTCAATGTTTTTTGTTTTGTGCGCTACGGCAGTTATTCTCCCCAATTATCTAATTCTTCTTTCGTCCATAATTCAGGGAAGAATATTCTTTTTTGGTATTTTGGTAACATGTATTTTTTCCAATCGCTTCCACCTGTAGCTTCGTGATTTCCTGGAACACTCTCGATGTATTTTTTAGCGGCGTTAAAGTGACCCATAACCCAAGTAATATTTACCGTTTTGTCGTAATGACGCATCGCAGCAACTAATTCAGGATTTTGTTGGTCGGCTTTTGGTAATTGTTTGAATTTTCTCCACAAGTTAATCGTGTTGTATTCTTCCATCCAATCTAAGAATATCTTTTTGTATTTTCTTTCAAATTCTAAAATTAGATATGATTTTTCACCTGTGTGATAATCTTTTCCAGCAGCTTGCCAATATAAATGTTCAAAAGCGTGTTCGTAAGGTGTATTTCTGTCAATAGTTGCTCTAAAGCGGTTATCAATTAAGTTAATTAAATCGGTTGAACTGAACTCGATTAATCGATATTGAGCCGATTGAAACCCGCTTGCTGGTGTTAATGTATTTCTGAATTTTAGATATTGTTCAGGCTCCATTCCGTCTTTCATGATATCGAAAGAAGTTGTAAGCATATCAAAATAACGGCTAATTCTTCCTAGTTTATCTGTAAAATAATCGGTTGTAGGTTTTTCGTTATGACACAATTGGTTCATTTCCCAAAGAATCATTTTAAACAACAATTCATTTACTTGATGATACATTACAAAAACCATTTCGTCTGGCAAAGTGGTGCGTTGTGTTTGAAGACTCAAAAGCGCATCGGTTTGGATATAATCCCAATAGGTAATTGGTTTAGCCCAAAGCAAACCTTCTAAATGGGTAGAAGTATTTTGATTGATGGCTTCAAATTTATCATGAAGTTGATCTAATTGTTCTTGAATTTTGGGAGTAACTTCCATTATTTTTCTACTTTAACTTTGAATGAGTGTTTTAAACCTTTGAATGCTTCTAAATCGGCTTTTATTGAACCCACTGCCAAACTTGCCTTTAAACGAACTGGTATTTTATTGTCATCATCTGAAATCCAAACGGTTAGACTTTCTTCTTCTTTAAAAACTCTTCCTGCTTGCACATAAGGTCTAAATATCATGCAAGAAACTTTCCCAAATTTAGTTTTTATATCTTCTCTACCAACAAATTTTAACTTAAACTTTGTGGTTTCGTTATCAAAAAACATATCAATTGCTATTGATTCTCCTACTTTAAGTTTATCAATCTTAGGATGATTTCTTAAATAATAGAAGGAAGAGACAATATCTTGCACATCTTCAGGAATAGTAAATGATTTTTCTGTTTTCTTTTTAAAATCTTTTACTAATACTATATTTTTATCTTGATTAAAATAGCCTTCTTGATTTTTTGTATACCCGCCTTCATTAATTCTTCGCACAAATTGGTATGGTTTCCCTGTTTCTTTATCAAAATAACTTTCATAATTATCATCAACTTCAAAGAAAAATTTAGCCATACCAACAGTCCAACCTTTACCCACGACATGGTGAACTTTTTTATTATTTTTTACGGCTTCTTTAATTTCTAAAGTAGCATAACCTGCATTAACCATTCCGTAATGTATTCTAAGTTTGAACCATTCACCAGTTGTGTATGTATTTTCTTGAACTACAAATGAATTTGTAGCAACAAAAAGAATAAGAAGTAAGATAATTTTTTTCATAGTTTATTCATTTTTGAAATGAAAACGCAATTTCCGTTCCAAAAATACTAAAACAAAAAAACCCAGTCAAAAATATGACTGAGTTTTTATGCTATTAACCAACCAAAAAACTATAAATTATGAAAATTTATTACAAATCAAGGCAAACTACCTCCTTGTTTTGCGAGTGCAAAGGTATGTGTGTTTTTAAACTATTATTGGTTAAATTTTAACTTTAACATATTTCTATCAAAAACAACACCTAAATAGCACTTACTTTTGATGATTTTGCAATAATTTTATGTTTTTATAATGTACCTCGCAATTCTTGTTCGCGCTCAATTGACTCAAAAAGGGCTTTAAAGTTACCAGCACCGAATCCTCTAGCACCCATTCTTTGAATAATTTCAAAGAAAAGCGTTGGACGATCTTCTACTGGCTTAGTAAAAATTTGCAATAAATATCCTTCTTCATCAGCATCAATCATGATACCTAATTTTTGAAGTTCGTTGATATCTTCTTTAAATTTAGACATGTGATCTTTTAATCTTTCTGGAATTGCATCATAATATGCTTGTGGTGGCGTGCTTAAAAACTCGATACCCCTTGCGCGCATTTGAGCTACCGTTGTTAAGATATCATCCGTTGCAACTGCAATGTGCTGCACACCTTCGCCCTCATAGAAATCTAAATATTCTTCAATTTGCGAACGTTTCTTACCATTTGCAGGTTCATTGATTGGGAATTTAATTCTTCCGTTACCATTAGACATTACTTTAGACATTAAAGCTGAATATTCTGTAGTAATTTGTTTGTCGTCAAATGAAAGGAAATTAACAAATCCCATAACATCTTCGAACCATTTTACAGCTTCATTCATTCGGTTCCATCCAGTATTTCCTACCATATGGTCGATAAATTTTAATCCAACTGGTTCTGGATTATAATCCGATTTCCATTCACTATATCCTGGTAAAAAGATTCCATTATAATTTTTACGTTCTACAAAAATGAAAACAGTTTCTCCATATGCACCATAGATACCTGCACGAACTACTTCTCCATTTTCGTCTTTTTCAACGACTGGCTCAAAATATGATTTTGCACCACGTTTAGTTGTTTCTTCATAAGAATGACGTGCATCTTCTACCCAAAGTGCAATAACTTTAACACCATCTCCGTGTTTTTTTACGTGTTCGCCAATTAAAGAATCACTATTTAAAGCGGTTGTTAATACCAGACGGATTTTATCTTGCTTTAACACATAAGACGCTCTGTCTTTAACTCCAGTTTCTAATCCTGCATATGCTAATGATTGAAATCCGAAAGCTGTTTTGTAAAAATGAGCCGCTTGTTTTGCGTTACCTACATAAAACTCAACATAATCTGTTCCCATTAAAGGTAAGAAGTCTTGTGCTCCTTCAAATATTTTTTCTAATCCGTATTCTACTGATTTTATTTCTTGTGACATGATTCAAATATTTTTAAAAATGGTAATTCATTACCAATAAGTTGTATTAAATTTTTATTCTTCTAACCAAGATTGATAATACGTATCATCTGCAATACCCATAGCTTCTTCTGTAACCATTAAAGGTTTAAAAGTGTCTACCATTACGGCTAATTCTAACGTTTCTTTTTTACCAATACTTCTTTCTGCTGCTCCTGGGTGCGGTCCGTGAGGAATTCCGGCAGGATGTAAAGAAATATTTCCTGGTTTTACATCGTTTCTACTCATAAAATCACCATCTACATAATATAAAACCTCATCAGCATCAATATTACTATGATTGTAAGGTGCTGGAATAGACAATGGGTGATAATCGTATAACCTTGGTACAAATGAACAAATTACAAATGCATTTGTTTCAAAAGTTTGATGTACTGGTGGTGGTAAATGAATTCTTCCTGTAATTGGTTCGAAATCATGAATTGAAAATGCATACGGATAATTAAATCCGTCGTATCCAATTACATCAAACGGATGCGAAGCGTATACCAATTCGAAAATTTCGTCTTTTTTCTTTACTTTAATCACGAAATCACCCTTTTCATTATATGTTTCTAATTCTTCTGGACGACGAATATCTCTTTCGCAAAATGGCGAATGTTCTAATAATTGTCCAAACCAGTTTCTATATTGTTTTGGTGTATATACTGGCGAATGCGATTCTACAATAAATAAGCGATTGTCTTCGGTGTCGAAATCTATTTTATAAATCATTCCTCTTGGAACCACTAAGTAATCACCATATTTGAAATCTAAATTTCCTAACATAGTTCTTAATTTTCCAGTTCCTTTATGGATGAAAATTACTTCGTCTGAATCGGTATTTTTATAAAAATAATCGGTTGTAGATTTTCTTGGTGCTGCCAAAACGATGTGACAATCTGAATTTGTTAAAACAATTTTTCTGCTTTCTAGAAAATCGTCTTGAGGCTCAATTTCAAAACCTCTTAATTTATAAGATTGGATGTTATTTGTTTTTGCGATTTTTGGTGCAACACTATATTGTTTTCTTATTTCTTTAACCTGAGTCGGTCTTTGTTCGTGATATGAATTGGTTGACATTCCGTCAAATCCAACGGTTCCAAACAACTGTTCATAATACAAATCGCCGTTTGGTTTGCGGAATTGCGTATGACGTTTACGTGGAATTTCTCCTAATTTGTGATATATTGGCATTATAATATGTTTTTATTAGACAATTAAGTAAATATGTCGAAGTACCAATTATAACTGAAGTTTGAAAAGTATTGGCACGCTAAAAAACTCACTCAGGATTTCTCTTGATGAGGAATTTCAAATACGCTAATAAGCCAGCCCAATTTTTCATCAATACAAATATCGTAATTTTTTTTTAAAACCAAAAACCTACTGAAAACCAAGTATGATGATCTTTAGTTTCGGGCGACCATGAATGTTTAATCTCAACAGGACCTATTATTGTTTCCATTCCATAACCAAAAGAATAACCCGTATAACTTGGCTTTGACAACCATCCGGAAGTGTTTTCAAAAATATTATTTCCTATGTTAGAAAAATTTCCAGAGAAATTTAAATGATGTTTCTTGAAAATTTCATAATCTGCTGTTAATAAAAACTTTACATAACTATTTCCTGCTAAACTCAAAAAATCATATCCAAAAAAGGGTTTTATATTATTTATTTGTTGAAACCCATAACCCCCTAAAATAAAATCGAAATATGAAACACTTCTTTCTCCAAATGCAAAACCTCCTTCTGTTTGAAATTTAAAGGTCATGTTTTTAAAAAGAGGTTGGGCGAAACCAAAATCAGCTTTTGCGATTGAAAAGGGTTCAAAATTGGATTCACTATTTGACGAATATGCATAATATCGAATTTCAGAATTAAAATTCCATCCATTATCAGGGAAATATTTTTTATTGTATGAATCATATTTCATGAATCCAAAACCAGATAAATAATTGTTGTTTTCAAAAACATTATCGGTGTTTTCTAACGTTTCAGATTCTAGTTTTAGTATTTTAAATTCCAAACCACCTCCTATTGAAAATTTTTGAGCAAAAATGGTTTGTAAATAAGCTTGATTACTGAAATCAAAAAAATCGACATTAATTGCATTTGCTGTAGCTATAAAAACAACATCTTCAGCTATATTATTTGTGATATTTCTGTTAAAAGTTGTTAACTTAGAATTAAATCCAAAGCTCCAATAAAACCCGTTATCTATATAATAATCAAAATTATATCTAATGTTATCTCCTAAAACTAAATCTAAAGAAGCAACATCATTTTTGGCCAAAAGTCGTTTCTTTGTATAGTTAAGTAGAATACCACTTTTAAACAAATCATCATAATGTAAACCAAACTTTAAAAAGGTATTATTTTCATTTTCTTTTAATTGTAGGATTAATTTTTTTCCATCTTGCATTTTTTCAAAAGAATAACTTATGGCACTAAAATTTTGAGTTGCATTTAAATTTAATATCCCTTTTTGTAATTGTATTTGTGAAACTTTTGTGTTTTTTTTAAACTTCAGTTTTCCAATTATATAAGCTCGAGTATAATTTTCTAATTTATTAAAACTAATGTCTTTAATAAAAATCGAATCTTTAATTAAAATTTTTGTGTTGTTTGATTGCTTAGAATTTCCATATAATGCTAATTCAGATACAAATTCTAGTGCCTTATCCTTTCCTTTTTCTATAATTTCTTTGCCTTTATCGAATGCTATAACCGTATAACCTTTGATATCAGGCTTAATATAAATGTTAGTTATTTTCTGCTTCCCTTCCATCTTCTCAATCATAGAAAAATTATTAATCTGAGCTAAAACCGATGTAACTCCTTTTAACTCTTCTCTTGTTTTTAGTCCATCTTGAACATCAACACCAATTATAATATCAATTCCTCTTGCTTTTAATTCTTCGACAGGATAATTATCTACCACGCCACCGTCTATCAATAATCTTCCGTTCATTTCAACCGGACTGTACAACGTTGGTAACGCTCCACTGGCAATCATGTTTTGAGCTAAAATTCCTGAATCTAAAACCACTTTTTCACCCGTTTCAGCATCAGTTGCAATACATAAAAACGGTATTGGTAACTCATCAAAATCCCTTATATGACTAACTTGTTGTGTTAAAGAAGAAATTAAGTTGAAATTATAAAGTCCTTTTGATAAACCAGATGGTAAGCCTAATTTAAATTTATTAAACGGTAGCGTTAAAGCGTAAATCTCATCATTTCGTTTTTCATAAAACGATTTTGATTCCCGAGGTGTGTAATCCTGAAGTAAGGCATCTACGTCTATTCTAGAAAAAATAGAATCCAATTGCTCTGCATTATACCCAGATGCATACAATCCGCCCACAACAGCGCCCATACTTGTACCTGCTATATAATCGATTTTTATTCCTAATGAATCGATTACTTTAAGCACACCAATATGCGCCAATCCTTTTGCACCACCACCACTAAGTACTAGTCCTACTTTTGGTCTTGGATTTTCTTGTCCTAAGCTGATTTGGGTTAAAAATAGTAGGCTTACAAACAAGAAGATTTTTTTCATGTGAATTATTTATTATTCTTGTAAAAGTCTGAAATTTTTTTGGCTTTTGAAACACCAACCACTTCAGAAATTGCTTTTTCGTCGGCATTTTGTAATCTTTTAACACTTTTGAAATGTTTCATTAAAGTAATCATGGTTTTTTCACCAATTCCTGGAATACTTTCCAAACTATTGGTTAAAGCCGATTTACTTCGCTTGTCGCGATGATGCGTAATGCCAAATCGGTGTGCTTCGTTTCGTAAATACTGTATTACTTTCAAGGTTTCCGATTTTTTATCCAAATATAACGGAGCTGAATCTCCAGGATAAAACAATTCTTCCAAACGTTTTGCAATTCCAATAATGGCAATTTTTCCTCGTAAACCTAAATCATCGATGCTTTTTAATGCTGATGATAATTGCCCTTTTCCACCATCAATAATAATCAATTGTGGCAACGATTGATTTTCATCTAACATTCGTTTGTATCTTCGGTATACCACTTCTTCCATCGAAGCGAAATCATTTGGCCCTTCAACCGTTTTGATATTGAAATGACGGTAATCTTTCTTACTTGGTTTTCCGTCTTTAAACACCACACAAGCCGCAACTGGATTTGTTCCTTGAATGTTCGAGTTATCAAAACATTCAATATGTCTTGGTTCAACCGATAAACGCAAATCTTTTTGCATTTGTGCCATGATGCGATTCGTGTGACGTTCTGGATCAACGATTTGAATTTGTTTTAATTGATCTAATCTGTAATATTTGGCGTTGCGTTCTGATAATTCTAAAATTTGCTTTTTATCGCCTAATTGGGGAACAGTGATTTTTAGTCCCGACACTTCGGGATCACCCAAATCAATCGCGAATGGAACCACAATTTCTCTGGAATTCAAGTGAAAACGCTCGCGCAATTCTACCACGGCTAATTCTAACAATTCTTCGTTGGTTTCGTCTAATTTTTTCTTTAATTCCAATGTATGCGAACGAACGATGGCTCCATGCGAAATCTGTAAAAAGTTGACATACGCCATTGTTTCATCGGAAATAATCGAAAACACATCTAAATTGGTGATTTTCGGATTTAAAACCGTTGAACGCGATTGGTAATTTTCTAAAACCTCGATTTTTTCTTTGATTTTTTGCGCTTCTTCAAACTTCATTTCCATTGCCAAATCGGTCATTAATTTCTTGAAATCTTTTAAACTTTCTTTGAAATTTCCCTTTAAAATTTGACGGATTTTTTCAATCTGACTTTGATAATGCTCCAAAGATTCATAACCTTCACAAGGTCCTTTGCAATTGCCAATATGATATTCCAAACACACTTTAAATTTCCCCGAATCGATGTTCGCTTTCGATAAATCGTAAGTACAAGTTCGAAGAGGATATAATTCTTTAATCAAATCCAAAATCGTATGAACGGTTTTAAAACTCGTATAAGGTCCAAAATATTCCGAACCATCTTTAATCATTTTTCGAGTAGAAAATATTCTTGGAAAACGTTCGTTTTTGATGCAAATCCAAGGATAGGTTTTATCATCGCGAAGCAAGACATTATAGCGTGGCTGTAACTTTTTAATCAGATTGTTTTCCAACAATAACGCATCGGTTTCCGTAGGAACAACAATGTGTTTTATCGCAACAATTTTCTTAACTAAAACCGAAGTTTTATAATTGTCGTGATTCTTTGTAAAATACGATTGAACGCGCTTTTTTAGATTTTTTGCTTTTCCAACATATAGAATTTTTCCTTCCTTATCATAATATTGATACACACCCGGATTATCGGGCAAGGTTTGGATTTGAAGTTCTAATGGTGTTTGCATTATTTTGAAAGATGATAAAACAAAGATAAGAGATTTGTTTTTGAATTCTTGAAGTTTTTAACCACAAAGGCACGAAGAATACACTAATTACACAACGATTTTTTGAATTTCTAAAATTTTATCAATCTGTGTTCCAATAAAAAATTGATTTTTGAATTTGTTATTGTCCTTGTTCTTGAACTTTTCGTATTTTTAACACCTTAGAATCAACCAAATGACAGCCTCAAAACCACTTGTAATCCTTAAAGAAACCATTTTAGCTGGTGAAAGCAAAACCATTAACATGGAAATTGCCAAGTTGCACACCATGAACAAATTGAAGATTCCAATAATTGTGGAGCGTTCAAAAATTGATGGTCCAACAGTTTTATTCACCGCTTGTTTGCATGGCGACGAAATCAACGGAACCGAAATTGTGCGTCAGTTAATCATTCAAAAAATCAATAAACCAAAACGTGGAACTATTATTTGCATTCCGATTATCAATATTTTTGGATTTGTAAATCAAACTAGAGAATTTCCAGATGGTCGCGATTTGAATCGGGTTTTTCCTGGTAGTAAAACAGGTTCTTTGGCAAGTCGTTTTGCGTATTATATTTTAAAAGACATAATTCCGCATGTGGATTATGCAATTGATTTTCATGCGGGTGGTGCGAGTCGATTTAATGCACCGCAAATTAGAATAGTACCTGAAAATCCAGAATTAAAAGAACTTTCCGATGTTTTCAATGCGCCTTTTACCTTGTATTCGAAGAATATTTCGGGTTCGTTTCGAAATTCTTGTGATAAATTAGGCGTTAAAATGTTACTTTTTGAAGGCGGAAAATCGTTGGATATCAATGAAGAAGTTACTAAAGATGCAATAGAAGGCACCAAGCACTTTTTGGATCATTTAGACATGTTAAATCCTAAGAAAAAAGCACTAATAAAAACCAAAAAACCAATATACATCGAAAAATCCAATTGGGTAAGAGCCAAATATTCAGGTATGTTTCATGGAATGGTAACCATTGGCAGTTTCATTAAAAAAGGGGAATTAATTGCTACTATTTCAGATCCATACGGAAAAGTCGAACACAAAATGAAAGCCCCTCATGATGGTTATGTTATCAATGTAAACGAAGCACCGATTGTGTATCAAGGTGATGCTATTTTTCATGTTTCAACGCATTTAGAATCGGAAAGCTAACAATTATCATGTTTTTATTAGTTTTTCAACTGTAAATTCGCCAAAACTTTAAGGTATGAATTTCTGGAAAAAACTATCACAAGAAGAAAGAAAAGCCCGAATTGAAAAGGCTTTACACGATAATGTTAACTTCTCAAAAGACGCTTCTTTAGGCTATCCAGCTTCTAAATTAGATAGTCGCGTTTTTTATGATGATGCGCCATTTTTGAAAGATGCACCTACGCTTCAAACCTATGTTGCCAATCCAAATAACATTGGATGTCACACTTTTGGCACTTCTGAAAAAGCGTTTTATGGTACACAAGAAATTGAGCGCGAAGTTTTAAATGTGATTGCAGTTGATATTTTCAAAGCAAAAGAAAACGAATTTGATGGCTACATCGCTCCTGGTGGAACCGAAGCGAATATTCAAGCGATTTGGGTTTTTAGAAATGAATTCTTGCACAATTTTGATGCGAAATTAGACGAAATTGCCATTTTAGCATCGGAAGACACACATTATTCAATTCCAAAAGCTTCTAATTTATTGCAAATTGATTGGTTGAAAATTCCGGTTGGTTTTGAAAGCCGTGAAATTGATGAAGAAGCTTTAGATACGATTCTTTCAGATGCTAAAAATAAAGGTAAAAAATACTTTATTGCTGTGTCTAATATGGGAACTACTATGTTTGGTTCAGTCGATAATCCAGATGTTTACACTTCTGCATTAGAAAAACATCAAGTAACGTATCGTTTGCATATTGATGGCGCTTATGGCGGATTTGTGTATCCGTTTAGTAATCAAAATTCAAACATAAACTTTAGTAATCCAAAAATTAGTTCCATTACAATTGATGCACACAAAATGTTGCAAGCTCCTTATGGAACCGGAATTTTTGTTTGCCGAAAAGGATTAATCGAAAACGTATTAACCAAAGAAGCCGAATATGTAGAAGGAATGGATTTAACCCTTTGCGGAAGTCGTTCAGGGGCAAATGCCGTTGGTGTTTGGATGATATTATTTACTTATGGTGCTTTTGGCTGGTTTGAAAAAGTAAGTATTTTGCAAATGCGTACTCAATTTTTATGTCACGAATTAGACCTATTGAATATCCAATATTTCCGCGAACCTTTTATGAATATTGTAACCATTCATTCGGAATCCATTCCAGAAAAAATTGCTGAAAAGTATGATTTGGTGCCGCAACAACACAATGAACACAACAGATGGTACAAAATTGTGTTAATGGATCACGTAGAAGTAGAACATTTGACTAAGTTTATAGATGAATTGAAAGTAGTTAAACAAACTAATTAATTTTTATTATAGCGTATAAGTAAATCGAAAAGTAATAAAACGTGGTTGAATAAACGTTTCCGAAGAGAAAACAGAAACAGCATTAGCGCTATTTCGTACCTGAGAATCTATATTTAAAATATTACTTGCTCTTAACTCATATTCCCATTTTGCGTCTTTATCTTTTCTGTAAGAAACAGATGCATCCCAATTTTGGAAAGATTGTGATTCATTACTTCCATCATTTTGATTCGTATAGCTGTAATTGCTTTTTAAGGTTATTTTTTTTAAAATATAAGCATCAAATGAAACAGAAGGAGCGTTAGTTATAAACTTTGTATTTCGGCTACCTTGATTGTTTTCCGTTACACTATAGCGATATCTAATATTTATATTAGGCGCTGTTTTAAAGTTTGTTCTAATGCCTGGTGTATAAGTTTGAGTATAACCTTCATTTACAGATTGTTGCCCTTGTATAAATTGATTAATTTTACTATAATTAAAATTTCCATTTAAACTGGCTACTACTTTGCCAAAGGTTCTTTGTATTTGTCCTACTACATTAACATTTTCATCGGCAAAATTAGAATTAAAAAAAGTGCTGGTTCGTATTACATTTTCAAAATTAGTTAGACCTCTAATTTGATCAATATTATTAGAATACGCTGCTCTTGCAAATACATTTGTATAATTAAATAAGTTAAAACTGCTATAAAGTAAACTTACGTTATGTGATAAAGCATTTTGAAGGTTAGAATCTCCAAACTGTATATTATTAAAGTTATTAAGCACCAAACCTTCTGCTAAGCGAGTTACATCTGTAAATTGATTTTGTATGTTGTAACGAAAGGTTAACGTTTCGCTTTTTTTAAATTGGATTCGGGTTTCGAAATCGGGTAATATTCTAAAAAAATTGTCTTCAAAAGTTTTACCAAATTGCGTGTTTTTATTTCCGTAAGAATGAGCTGATAAACCCGGAGTTACAGTAAATTTTCCACTTTTAAAACGATAACGAAAACTTAAATATACATCTCTAAAAAAATATTCGGTATCGTTTGTGGCTCTTCCATCATTAAAAGTTGGTATTGGTTCTAAAGTGTTGCCATTATCTAAAAACTGGAAAATACTAGAACTAAAATTTTGATGACTTAAAATAGTTCCTGCCGTTATATTAACATTGCTCTTTTGATTAATGATGTGATAGTAATCTAATTTTGCGTCTAGTTGATTGGACTTGATGCGTTTGTTTTGATTTAAATCGTAATTATTTAATGAAGTGTCTAAGTTTAATGCGGCCGCTGTAGTATCGAAAGCATCAAAACCAAAAGGATTATTAATTAATATGGCATTATAAAAAGGATTTTCGTTTTTAAATAAATGCTGGGCTTCAAAAGCAAAAATATTATCTTCATCTAGAGTATAATAATAATTTAGATTCTGATTGATACTGTATGGCGTTACTTCGTCTAATTGTTTTGTGTTTCCAATTACAGATGAGAAAACATTTTGGTTTTGCCTATCATTAGAAATACGAGCCAAAACATCATATTCCATTTGGTTAATTGTGTTAGGTTTATACGATGCACTTAACTTTATTAATCCTTGATTAGAACGCTCGTTACTAGTTTGCTCTGTAGCCTCATCCGGAATACCTAGTTCGGGATTAGTATATTGTACAAAGCTGGTTTCTTTAGATAGAATTCGGCTATCATTCAAAATAATAAAACCACTTAAGTCTAAAGCTTTAGATACTGCATAGCTAAAGTTACCTGTAGCTAGCTTATTTTCAATTTCTAGTGCATTAGCTTGACTAGTTAAAAAATTAAGACCGTTGTCGCCTAAATTAATACTTGTTCCACTGTTATTACTAGGTGCTCTGAAACCACCTCCAAAACCTCTAATATCACGTTGGGTTAGTGCTAATTCTCCTGTATTATTAATATCGCCAATAAAGTTAATGCTATAATTAGGGCTGTAATAAAATAATTTAGGTTGAAATACATATAAACCTTTGTCTGGCGAGGCTCCTGCACTTGCTGTAACATCACCAAACCAAAAGTTTTCTTTTCCTTCTTTTAACTTAATATTAATTGCAACGTTATCTTGGTTATTTCTTACGCTACTTAACTGTCCAACTTCGGAGTAATTTCTTAGTACTTGAATTTTATCAACCGCGTTAGAGGGTATATTTTTTGTTCCTAATTTGGTATCTCCATCAAAAAAATCTTTTCCATTTACCATTAATTTGTTAACCACTTTTCCTTCAACTTCAATTTGGCCATTTTCATTAATCTCAACACCTGGTAAATTTTTTAATACATCCCCAAGTTTTCTTTCAGTTCCTGTATTATATGCATCTGCCTTGTAAGTAAGTGTGTCGCCTTTAATAGAAATTGGCATTTCATAAATAATTTCCACTTCATCTAAAACATTATCAGGAGATAAAGTATAATTTTTTTGAATATTAATTTCTTTTGTAATTAAAATTTCTTCAAATGTTTTCATACCAATGTAACTTACTTGAATGATGTAAGTGCCATTTTTTCCTAATTCTAATTTATAATTACCTTTCTGATCTGCTATCGCATAAGACTCTAGCCCTTTTGTTACTTGGTTTAAAGCAACAATGTTTGAGAGTTCTAAAGGGTTATTAAGACTGTCTCGAACAACACCTTCTAACTTAATTTGCCCATTAGAAAAATTAGCAAGTAATAGTAACAATAAAGAAATAATTTTTTTCATGTTCTTTAATAACTGTTATAAATTAAAAAAATTAATTTCTTCTACCTCTGTTATTTCTCATTTCAAGCATTTTTTCTTGAATGGTTTTTTTGTATTCCGATTTAGTAATTTCTTTACCTTTATCTGGTGCAATAATCGTTATTTTTTCTTTCGGATTTAAAATAATTTTAGAGCATAACATAGTTGTATTTCCAGCACTAACTTCTAAAATAAGTCCTGGCAAACCCCAATACTCAGCCGGTCCATTGCTAACCGGAATTTGCAAAGTATACCACGCTTCTACGTTAGTCATTTTTACTTCAGCCGCTTTTTCTTTTTGTTCAGATTCACTTAAATCGCTCCAAGAAAAGTCGTACCAAGCCAATTCATTTGTAGGAATAGAAGCAGTAGCTTTAAAACACAAATATTGTCCTATTTTTTTTGTCTCTTTACCAGTAACCCAGCTTATAGGTTGTAATTTATCTTTAACTAAAAAACGTTTGCCATAAAACTCCTGATTTTGCACTAAAATATTTTCTTTTACATTTTTATATTGTTCTCCACGAGAAAAATTACTTCCCCAAGAATCTGTTGCACCAGAAATTGCATCTACTTTATCCTCTTCTTTGAAAACAGATTCTTCTTTATTAAAACTCAAAATATAGGTTTTTTCTAATCTGTTTTTAAGGCGTTCTTGCGCTTCTTTTTTCTGAGCTTCACTCATTCTAGCGCCCCAAGATCCAAGATCCATAGTAGATTTTGAAAAATAATAAGCTTTCCCTTGAAATTCTTGTACAGATGGTGTAAACGACAAAAAAATAATACAGAAGAAAGAAATACATTTAAATAAGATAGATTTCATAAATAAGAAATTAATAATTTGTTTAACAAATGTATAAAAATATTAAACAAAATGTGTTTTTGTTAAAAATATTAACATTTAATTATATAACTAAACTAAAATCAACATGAAATGTTTCCTAATTTAAGATAATGAAAATTTAACGGAATTAACTATTTTTATAAACAAATTGAAAGCGTCTGTAAATGGATAAAAAATCGTTAAGGCAAAAGGCAAAAGCTGAAAGGCAAAAGTTAACTCAAGAGGAAATCGAAGACAAAAGTTTAGCGATTGCGAACCAATTGTTGCCTATGGACACCGTGCCTAGCGGCAGGCTGGTTTGGGACAAATTGTATTATCATTTGTTTTTAACGATTGAAGAACAAAAAGAAATCAATACCGAATATATACTGCAAATTTTAGCGGGAAAAGATAAAGAAATCGTTATTTCGAAGTGCGACTTTGCCACTTTAGGAATGACGCATTTTTTATTGACTGATAATACCAAAATCAAAAAAAACAGTTACAACGTTCCAGAACCTGTTGATGGTTTAGAAGTTCCTGATGCAAAAATTGATGTGGTTTTTGTGCCACTTTTAGCTTACGACAAGCAAGGAAATCGTGTGGGTTACGGAAAGGGTTTCTATGATAACTTTTTGAGTAAATGTAAGCCTGAAACGATTAAAATTGGGTTATCCTTCTTTCCTCCTGAAGAAAAAATTGAAGATGTTTCTGAAACTGATGTGAAATTGGATTTTTGTGTGACGCCTGATGGAATTTTTGAATTTTAAATCAAAGAAAATGAATTTCAATTTTAAAATATTTTTCAGAATTTCAGCGACGTTTTTTTTGGTAGTTACTCTCTTCTATTTTGTATTACCGAAACTTGAATTTTGCAAACCTGAATTTAATAGAGCATTTGGAACTTTTATTAATATTTTTTGTATCCTTTTTTCTATTCTACTCTTTTTAAAAATCAGAACAATCAAAAACAAATGGATGACTATTATTTGTGGTGTTTTGAATTTTATTTTTCTGCTAGGAATGCTACTTAACTTTTATATTTACTCAAACAAAATTGATCCTCAAACTCAATTCTTTGACATTGCTATTATTTACAGAAATAAAAGTCAAAATAATGACAAAATTATTTCTCAATATTATGTGAATTGGAAAACAAATAAACCTATCCCAACAAACAATAGAGTTTATGATTTTGGACCATTTCGATACTTTATCGAATATGATATCGACACTTTAGGAATCGATAAAAAAGATTGGGTAAAAGTAAATTAGACTACAACTCAGCCGAATCTTCCTCTTTATCCGTATGAGCAAAAGCTCTTTTGTTGAAGACGATTAAAATCCCAACACCAGTAGAAATTGCAACATCGGCAACGTTAAAAATGGCGTTGAAGAAAGTGAAGTGTTTGCCGCCCCAAATTGGCAACCAAGAAGGTAAGTTTCCTTCCCACATTGGAAAATAGAACATATCTACCACTTCTCCGTGAAACCAAGTACCGTAAGGTTGGTCAGCAAAAGCAGTTGCTACTTGATGATAACTATCGTTAAAAATTACACCGTAAAAAACAGAATCAATAATATTACCTAAAGCGCCTGTAAAAATCAAAGCAATGGCTACGATTAAATAATTAGAAGCTTTCTTTTTTACCGAATCCCACAACCACCAAGCAATTCCACCTACGGCTACGATTCGGAATAAGGTTAAGATTAATTTCCCATGTTCGCCAGGAATTTCAGCACCCCAAGCCATGCCTTCATTCTCTATAAAATGAATTTGAAACCATTCTAAACCCATTACTTTTATGGATTCTCCAATAAAAAAATGCGTCTTGATATAGATTTTCGAAATCTGATCAATTAATAAAATAGCAAGGATTAATAAATAGGCTTTCTTTAACGACATGTTCAATTTTTTTGCAAAAATAGTGTTTTTATTAAATAAAAAACGCTCCAAACGGAGCGTTAGTATAATTTTGTAAAAAGATTAACGTTGCAAGTTTTTTGCTTCGATACTCATAGTTGCATGAGGAACGATTTTTAAACGCTCTTTACTTATTAATTTGCCGGTAACTTTACACAAACCATAGGTTTTGTTTTCGATACGAATTAAGGCATTTTTTAAATCTCTAATGAATTTTTCTTGACGAATAGCTAGTTGTGAATTGGCTTCTTTACTCATTGTTTCACTGCCTTCTTCAAATGCTTTAAACGTTGGCGATGTATCGTCTGTTCCGTTATTTAAGTCATTCATGTAAGCACTCTTAATAAGCTCTAAATCACCTTTAGCTTTTTCTAATTTAGCTTGAATTAACGCTTTGAATTCAGCCAAATCAGCGTCTGAATATCTAATTTGCTCATCTACCATAATTTCAATTTTTTTTATAGTTATACGTCGATTAAAAACCTTTCGGTTCTTATTTTGAAATTAATATACTTGTTTTTATATCATCAAACTCAATTTCCGTACCATTTTGCAGGTTTTCTACAAAAATTAACGATTCGGTTAGGGTTTCTGACTTAATATACGATTCATTAGCTAAAACGGCTTCCTCAACTTGCGGATTTTTTTCCATTTTAACGGTAATCTTGTCAGTTACTTCAAAACCAGAGTCTTTTCTGATATTTTGGATTCTGTTAATCAATTCTCTCGCAATCCCTTCTTTTCTTAATTCATCGGAAATCGTAATGTCTAACGCTACCGTAATTCCATTTGAATTAGCAACTAACAAGCCTGGTATATCTTGCGAAGAAATCTCAACATCTTCTAATGATAAAGTTATACTTTTTCCTGAAATATCCATAACCAGCTCACCATCACGCTCTAATTTAGCTATTTCTTCTTGTCCAAAACCTTGTATCTCTTTGGAAATCAAACCCATATCCTTACCAAAACGCGGTCCCAATGTCTTAAAATTAGGCTTAATTTGCTTCACTAAAACACCTGAAGCATCGTCTAATAATTCAATTTCTTTTACGTTTACCTCAGCCATAATTAAGTCAGAAACTGCCTCAATTTCAGCACGCTGATTCTCGTCAAGTACTGGAATCATTACCTTTTGCAACGGTTGACGCACTTTAATCATTTCCTTCTTACGAAGTGATAAAACTAATGAAGAGACTGTTTGTGCTTTCAACATTTTGCTCTCTAACGACTTATCAACAAAGTTTTCAACTGAAACTGGAAATTTCGCCAAATGTACACTTTCAAATGACTCAGAACCTGTAGCTTGTGTTAAATCTCTGTAAAGTTTGTCCATAAAGAACGGTGCAATTGGAGCAGAAAGCTTCGCAACCGTTACCAAACAAGTATATAGTGTTTGATAAGCTGCGATTTTATCTTGCGCATAATCGCCTTTCCAGAATCTTCTTCTACACAAACGAACGTACCAGTTACTTAGGTTTTCCTGAACGAAATCAGAAATAGCTCTTGCTGCTTTTGTTGGTTCATAATCCGCATAAGCTTCATCCACCACTTGAATTAAAGTATGTAATTCGGATAAAATCCAACGGTCGATTTCTGGTCTTTCTTCTAATGGAACTTCCGCTTCAGCATAAGTAAATCCATCAATATTAGCATATAACGAGAAGAACGAATACGTATTATATAGTGTTCCGAAGAATTTTCTTCTAACCTCAGCAACGCCTTCGATATCAAATTTTAAGTTATCCCAAGGATTTGCATTCGAAATCATGTACCAACGTGTAGCATCTGGACCATATTCTGCCAAAGTAGTAAATGGATCCACCGCATTTCCTAAACGTTTCGACATTTTTTGTCCGTTTTTGTCTAAAACCAAACCGTTTGAAACTACGTTTTTATAAGCGATTTTATCGAAAACTAATGTTCCGATAGCGTGTAATGTATAGAACCAACCACGTGTTTGGTCAACACCTTCCGCAATAAAATCAGCTGGAAAAGCTTTATTTTCGTCGATTAATTCTTTATTTTCAAATGGATAATGCCATTGTGCATAAGGCATCGCACCTGAATCAAACCAAACGTCAATTAAATCCGTTTCACGTTTCATTGGTTTTCCTGATGGAGAAACTAAAACAATTCCGTCGACTACATTTTTGTGTAAATCCACTAAATCGTAGTTGGCTTCGCTCATGTCGCCAATTTTGAATCCTTTGTATGGATTTTCTGCTTGGAAACCAGCCGCGATTGATTTCTCGATTTCGTTGTACAATTCTTCAACAGAACCAACCAACATTTCTTCGGTTCCATCTTCACTTCTCCAAATTGGTAATGGAATTCCCCAATATCTTGAACGAGACAAGTTCCAATCATTCGCATTTTTTAACCAATTTCCAAAACGACCTTCTCCTGTAGCTTTTGGTTTCCAGTTGATGGTTTCGTTTAAATCGAACATTCTATCTTTGATTTCGGTTACTTTGATGAACCAAGAATCTAATGGATAGTATAAAATTGGTTTGTCTGTTCTCCAACAATGTGGATAACTGTGAACGTATTTTTCAACCTTAAAGGCTTTGTTTTCTTCTTTTAATTGAATTGCGATTTCTACGTCAGCAGAGCGTTCTGGCGCTTCACCATCGTTGTAATATTCGTTTTTAACGTATTTCCCAGAATAATCGCCTAAACCTTGGATGAATCTTCCTTGTAAATCTACCAATGGCACCGGATTTTCGTTTTCGTCTAAGACTAACATTGGCGGAACTTCTGGAGTTGCTTCTTTCGCCACTTTAGCATCGTCTGCTCCAAATGTTGGTGCAGTGTGAACAATTCCAGTTCCATCTTCTGTTGTTACGAAATCTCCTGAAATTACTCTAAACGCATTTTCTGGATTTTGGTACGGTAACGCTAATGGTAATAATTGTTCGTAACGAATTCCTACTAAATCAGCTCCTTTTGCTTCCGCTAAAATTTGATATGGAATCTTTTTATCGTCCGATTTATAATTTGCAAAATCTGATTCTGATTCAGCAACAAAATACTTTCCACCGAATTGTTTTCCGACTAAATTCTTAGCTAAAACAACATTTACTGGTTCAAAAGTATATTGATTGAACGTTTTAACTAAAACATAATCGATTTTTGGACCAACTGTCAATGCTGTGTTTGATGGCAACGTCCAAGGTGTAGTCGTCCAAGCTAAGAAATGAACTGTTCCAAAACCTTGTAAAAAGCTTGGTAATGTTTCGTCTTTTGCTTTGAATTGTGCTACAATCGTAGTATCGGTAACATCACGGTATGAACCTGGTTGGTTAACTTCGTGCGATGATAAACCAGTTCCTGCTTTTGGAGAATACGGCTGAATGGTGTAGCCTTTGTATAGTAAATCTTTGTTGTAAATTTGTTTTAGCAACCACCAAACGGTTTCCATGTATTTGGATTTGTACGTCACATACGGATCTTCCATATCTACCCAATAGCCCATTTTTTCAGTCAAATCGTTCCATACGTCGGTATAACGCATAACGGTTTTTTTACACGCTTCGTTGTATTCGGTAACTGAAATGGTTTTTCCGATATCTTCTTTAGTGATACCTAATTCTTTTTCGGTACCTAATTCTACAGGTAAACCGTGCGTATCCCAACCCGCTTTACGTTTAACTTGGTAGCCTTTTTGAGTTTTATAACGACAAAAAATATCTTTAATCGCACGCGCCATTACGTGGTGAATTCCAGGCAAACCATTTGCAGATGGTGGTCCTTCAAAAAACACGTAAGGTGTAGCTCCTTCGCGAGAAGTTACCGATTGTTCAAAGACGTTATTTTTCTTCCAAAAATCAAGAACTTCTGATGCTACTGTTGGCAAGTCAAGTCCTTTGTATTCAGTAAATTTTGTGCTCATTTTGTCGCTTTCTTAAATCAATTTGCGAAAGTAATAAATAGTTATGAGTTTTGAGTAATGAGTTTGGAGTTTTTCCCTCTTTTTTAAAGAAATTTAACCACAAAGTAAAAACCACAAAGAGCAAGATGCTTTGAATACTTTGCGAAAACACATTGCGTGCTTTGCGTTAAAAATTAAGAAAAAACTACTTTTAAAACTTCTAATGATTTTGGCTTTTTAAAGCCATCTAAATGTAACGTGTAGAAATCTAAGAGGATTTTCAGCAAAATTTGGCGTTCAATTCCGGCAAATACTTTTTGGTCGGCATCAAATTTTAAATCCAATAGTTTTTTAAACAAATGCGTTTCGTGTTCGGTTAACGAATTTACACTTTGGAAAGGCGTAAAATAACCTTCTTTAGTATCAAAAAAAGGAAAATCTATTTCGGTTACATCGGGGTAAAAACCTAAGTATTTTGTAGCTTCCATCATTAAAATGAGGTGAAAATTTGCCATTTCATCATGCGTATCTAACCAAAGCAAAGCGGTTTCTAAAAAAGAAAATAAGTTTTGATTTTTTTCTTCTTCTTTGATGGCGTGATGCAAAATTTCGGAAAGAAAAATTACAATCGTACTTTTAACAATGTCGGTATTTATGGTATAATAACTGTGCGCTAATCGGATTTCTTTAAAATGTTCGAGTGTGCCTTTGTTTTTGTGATTGGCTTCGATTTCAATAATCGTTAACGGTTGAAAATAAGCGATTTTTTGATTGGCTTTTTTGTTAGAATAGGCGCTTTGTACAAAATAACTTTTTAAACCGTTAGATTCGGTGAAGCATTTCACAATCAAGCTTTTTTCTTGAAACTTTAATGAAGAAAGAACGATGGCTTTAGTTTTGACTAACATTGGATTATCTGATAATCATGACTTTTTTCACAGTAGAATCGGTTCCGTCTTGACTTGCTACAAAAATCATATAAACTCCGGATGCTACTTTGTTTTTTCCGAAAACTTTAGTGTCCCATTCAATAGTTCCTCCTGATGAAGTAGTTTCGTAAACTAAATTTCCTTCTATATCGGTTATTTTAATATTGGCTTTATCGGTTAATCCACTAATTTTAACTGTTCCTAAAAATTCAGGTCGCACTGGGTTTGGATAGACATAAACATCTGATAAACTATCACTTGGCTTAGTTGAAGTTCCTAAGAAGGAAACCATTCCTTTATCGGTAGCAAAAAAAACTTCTCCAGAGGCTCCGTCAATTTCAATATCGTTGATATTATCACTTGGCAGTGGTGAGTTATTTTTCGTAAATCGATAAATAGTTTGTTGACCATCTTGAGAAACTAAGAAAACACCACCGTCTGCAATAGAAACCCACTTTCTATTGGCTCCATCAACAGCGATATCTAAAATGGTTTGTTGGTAAAACAATTCTTGAGCCAAATCCCCTTCTTGAATTATGATGGAATTAGTAGTAAGCTCATCAGATGAAATAAATTGATCAACTGAAATTGTTCTCAAACCAGCGAATGTTCCAATCCACAATTGATTTCTATTATCAACTGCTACACATCGCACATCGTTATCTGGTAAATTACCATTTGTTGAATTTATTACGATGAATTTATTATTGTAGTTCTCGTTAAACGCAATTAATCCATCATTAATAGATGGCACCCATTTAGTTCTATTTTTATCTATCGCCATTGGTCCATATCTCCCTGTTGCAACTGTTGGCGCAATACCTGCTAAACTATAGGATTGCCATTGCCCATTTGAGCGCAAAACTTTTATTGCTTTATCAACAAAAGCATTGGTTACCCATAAATTTGCATCTTTATCAAAAGCAGGACTATTAATTCGTATATCAACATAACTTGGGCTACCTGGCACAACTAGAGATTCTAAACCATTTGGACCCGTATTCGTATTGTTAAAAAGTTCAATGTTATCGCCTTCTATTTTAAGTAATCCTGAAAAATAAGAAGTTGCAAAAACTTGATTTTGATTATTTGGATTGATTACAATATCACAGATGGATTTAGCTTGAAACAAATCATCGTAAGGAATTAATTCCCACCCATTGTCATTTGAATATTTACTAATTCCAAATTCATCCAAGGCATACGGATTATATTGACGTGTATAATCGCCATATACTGCCCATAAATAATTTGGTGCTTTTTTTACTCTAAAAATGTAATTTCTGACTGGTCCATTAGGTGACATAGCCAGAAAAATCGTTGGATTAGCTAAAGTTGTTGAAAAGAGACCATCTTTTTCTGTACCAATATAAACAATCCCACTTACCACTGTTGCTGCCTTAAAAATAGCGTTATAATCTGGAATTTGGGTAATATCTACTAAAACCGTGTAGGATTGATTTAAAACAAAAATATGGTTTTGCGTAGTTACAATTAATTCTGTCCCGTTAGTTTTAATTTTAAGTCCGGCTTGATTTTGATTTAAAACTTGTTGAAATGATGTCCCATTGTGTCGATAGGTTCTTGAATCCGTACCCATGGCAACTAATTCATTATTAAAAGTCACAATTCCAACCCAAAAACCAGCATCAAATGTTTGCCATTGGTTAAAATCATATAAATTAGGATTACTTAAATCGCCTTTTCTAATTCCAAAACTACGAGTTACAGCATAAATTTGATTATTTAAGACTGTAGTTTGTAATACTTCTGTTTCTTCTCCAGCAGTACCGATAAAATAAGTAATAATAAATTCAGAAGTTGCTACATCCATTACAGAAATTCCATAGTCAGTAGCAATATATAATTTTCCTTCGTGTTCAAAAAAATCATTAATTTTCTTTTTATTAGGAGGCACCGGGACTTCGTTTATAATATCAACTTTTGTAGAAACAGAGCCATCTGAATTAATAATTAACAACAACCCATTTGTATTACCTGCAAAAGTTTTATTAGCAGCTTGTGAATGATGAATTGTTGTTATTGATTCTGGTTTTAATCCGTTGATAGAATTAAATATATTTAAATCAGTTGAGGCAATTGCTTTAGAAAAAACTGCATTTTGAGTTGCCGCATAAACCGCATCAGTTGCTGATTCCACATCAACAATTTCATTATAAGAAAAGTAACCCTTCCACAACTGATTGTTTTGTTGTGCAAAAACGAATTGAGAAATAAATAAAATAAAAATTACCTTTTTCATTACAAGTATTTAATACAAATATACTACAAACGTATTAATTTTAATTTTGATATATTTTAAAAAGAAAAAAGCTCTTTTAGTTTCCTAAAAGAGCTTTTCATATTGTATAGTATTATTTCTTAAACTACTCCTTGAGCTAACATAGCGTCAGCTACTTTAACGAAACCAGCAATGTTGGCTCCTTTAACATAGTTTACATAACCATCTTCTTCTGTTCCGTATTTTTTACACTGACCGTGAATACCTGTCATGATGTCTTTTAAACGTGCATCTACTTCTTCACTAGTCCAATTTAAACGTATAGAGTTCTGTGTCATTTCTAAACCAGATGCGGCTACTCCACCTGCATTAGCGGCTTTTCCAGGAGCAAATAATACTTTTGCGTCTAAGAATTGTTTAATAGCTTCTAATGTACAAGGCATGTTGGCTGCTTCTGTTACACACAAAACACCATTTGCAATTAATTTTTTAGCATCCTCTTCATTTAATTCATTTTGAGTAGCACAAGGGATTGCAATATCCACTTTTGCTTCCCATGGGCTTTTTCCTTTGTGGAAAACTGCATTTGGGAATTTTTCAGCATAAGCTTCTGCTCTGTTGTCTCCACTTGCTCTCATTTCTAACATGAACTCGATTTTTTCACCTGAAATTCCGTCTGCATCATATATGTAACCATCAGGACCAGAGATAGTAACCAATTTACCCCCTAATTCATTTACTTTTAAAGCCACGCCCCAAGCCACGTTTCCAAAACCTGAAATAGCAACTGTTTTTCCAGAGATTGATTGTCCTATAGTACTTAACATTTGTTGAGTAAAGTAAACAACTCCATAACCTGTTGCTTCTGGACGAATTAATGAACCTCCATAAGCCAACCCTTTTCCAGTTAAAACTCCAGTAAATTCGTTTCTAATTCTCTTATATTGACCGAACATATATCCAATTTCTCTAGCTCCAACACCAATATCTCCGGCAGGAACATCTAAATCAGGACCAATATGACGACATAATTCTGTCATAAAAGATTGACAAAAACGCATAATTTCAGCATCTGATTTCCCTTGTGGATCAAAATCAGAACCTCCTTTTCCACCACCCATTGGAAGTGTGGTTAAACTATTCTTAAATACCTGCTCAAAAGCTAAAAACTTAAGCACAGATAAATTTACGGTTGGATGAAAACGAATCCCACCTTTATAAGGACCAATAGCCGAGTTCATTTGAATACGAAATCCTCTATTTACTTGAATTTCTCCTTTATCATCTACCCATGGTACTCTAAAAATAACTGAACGTTCAGGTTCTGCCATTCTTAATAGCACATTCTTTCCATCATACTTTTTGTTATTTGCAATAAAAGGCATTACTGTTTCAGCAAATTCTCTAACTGCTTGTAAAAATTCTGGTTCGCTTGGATTTTTGGCTTCAACAAGAGCCATAAAATCATTGATTTTTTGTTCCATTATAGTATAAAACTTTTAGCTAAACTAATTCGTTAAATAAATATTTTTTTTCTTAAATTATTAATATGGTAAATTTAAGTCGACAAATATACATTTTAAAAAATTACTTGGTAAAAAATTAAGTAAAATTTATGTAAAACGGAATCTTAGTATGTAATTCATAAAAAAAAGTTAAGGTTTTATCAAAGAAAAACATTTTTTTTTTTTGCAATGAAGTTAGTTTTTATATATTTGTCCGATAATGGAAAAATTTTAGTAATGACTAAAAAAATTAAATACCTACTGATTTTGCTTTTAGGAGCAAATTTTTCAATAAATGCACAATTTGGGTTCTCACATGAGGTGGGTGCTTTTGTTGGAGGAGTCGCATTTCAATCTGATTTCGGTGTAAGACATGACTTCAAAACTAATGCTGGAAACACTGGATTTGGCGTTGGATTGGTTCATTATATGAATTTTGCATATCGTGCAGAGTGTAATTGTTATACTCCGGAAACCTATTTTAATGATCACTTTAAAGTACGTTCTGAGTTATCTTACAATAGCACTAAATTAGAACATTTTGGTGAATTTGCTGAAAAACAAACTCTTGCTGGTGCTCAACTTAGAGCAATGAAAGGGGAGGCTAAAGTAACAGATATTGGTATGCAATTGGAATATTTTCCGCTTAGTATTAGAGAATTTACCGCAACTAATGGCGCTTTTGCACCATTCTTAGGTTTAGGAGCACACTATTCATTTTTCCAAAACAATACCTATTCAACACTACCGGGTGGACTAGGAAATCCAAATAATGTATATCCTAGATATTTACCAGATGGTTATATGTCTGGAACAGGAAGTACCTGGTCAGTAGTTTCTTCTGTAGGTACTCGTTATAAACTTACTGAACTTTCGGATTTATTCTTCGAATTAAGATGGCAATATTACTTTTCTGACTGGGTTGATGGTTTAAATAAAAACCCAGACCTTTGGAAAGAAAATAAAGCTAACGATTGGAACTTATGGTTTCACTTCGGATACATTTATTATTTAGATTAATCAAAATTACAACATAAAAAAATCCCAATTCGAGTGAATTGGGATTTTTTATTTTTAGTTATTTCTATTATTTAAAAGCCTGTTCTAAATCAGCTAATAAATCTTCGATATCTTCAATTCCTACACTCAAACGGACTAAATCATCTGAAATACCCACTTCATTTCTTTTATCTTCAGGAATAGAAGCGTGCGTCATTAAAGCTGGATGATTTGCTAAAGATTCAACTCCACCTAAAGATTCTGCTAAAGTGAATACTTTTAAATTTTCTAAGAATTTAATCGCATCTTCTTTTTTACCCGATTTGAAAGTAAACGTTACCATTCCTCCAAAACCACTCATTTGCTTTTTAGCAATTTCATGAAATGGATGAGAAGCCAATCCTGGATAATATACTCTTTCCACTAATGGATGATTATCTAAATATGCCGCTACTTTTTCACCGTTTTCGCAATGACGTTGTACGCGTAAATGCAAAGTTTTGATTCCTCTTAAAACCAAGAAAGAATCCATTGGTCCTAATGTAGCTCCTGTTGCAAATTGTTTGAAATGTAATTCTTCCCCTAATGCTTTATCTTTAATAATTAAAGCACCTGCAATAACATCAGAATGACCTCCTAAATATTTGGTTGCCGAATGCATTACAATATCAGCACCCAAATCTAATGGTTTTTGCAAATAAGGAGTTGCGAAAGTATTATCAACTGCAAATAAAATATTATGCTTTTTAGTAATTTGTGCAATAGCAGCAATATCCGCTAATTTCATTAAAGGATTTGTTGGTGTTTCCACCCAAACCAATTTCGTATTTTCATTGATTAACGATTGGAATTTCTCCAAATCATTCATATCTACAAAATGAAATTTGATACCACTATCTTTATATAATCTTGTAAATAATCTGTAAGTTCCACCGTATAAATCGTCCATAGCGATGATTTCGTCACCTGCTTTAAACATTCTTAACAAACAATCTGTTGCTGCTAATCCAGAAGAAAAAGCCAAACCTCTTGCTCCGTTTTCGATACTTGCTAAAGCGTCTTCTAACGCAGTTCTTGTTGGGTTTGCTGCTCTACTATATTCGTAATCGCCAATTGGTTTTCCTGGACTTGATTGTACATAAGTCGAAGTTTGAAATACCGGAGGTATTACTGCTCCTGTTACTTTTTCATGATGTTGTCCACCATGTATCGTTTTTGTATTGAATTTCATATGTGAATTTTAATTTTTTTAAAGGTCATATGGTATCTCCTTAATCTTAATTGGTGTTTGTTTACAACAAACTTGTTGTTCGTGGAGATTTCATTTGTATTAATTTTTTACAAAGGTAATAAGATTAAAGGAATTTTTTGATTTGTAACATAATTCCCAAATGAATGCCTTCATGATAATTGTTAAATTCCATCGCTTCTTTTAAAGTTTCCAAATGAAATCCTGTTTTCGTTTGATAGGGATGAAATTCTTTAAAAATTCCGGCTTCAAAATCAGCTTTCGTTTTTTCAACCATTTCGGATAGTAATTTCTTGATTTCATCTACTTCTGCTTGAGTAGTTTTTCCATCTGGGCGTGAACCGTTTTGGTATTTCTCAAAAAGTGAATCTGGAATATGCATTGTCAAACCCGATAACGCATAAACCAATTTCTGTTGGGAAACAATAACGTGACCAATGTTCCAAATCAAATTATTACTCATTCCTGCTGGAATTGTATTCAATTGCTCTAAGGAATAGTTGTCTAAAAAATTTTGATATAAACCTCGACTGGTTTGCCAAATTCTAAAAGTTGCTTCCATTACTTAATTTTTTATAAAATTACTGATTTTTAGAATTCAAAAGGCTGTATTTTTGCATCAGAAATTGAAAAACAATAAAATGAACAAAATATACTATTTGGCTTCGTGTGATACGTGCCGAAAAATCATCAAATCATTACCAAATTCAAATAAATTAACGTTTTTTGATATTCGCCAAAATCCAATTTCGGAAAGTGATTTGGAAGAAATGTACCAACTTTCAGGAAGTTACGAAGCGCTGTTTAGTAAAAAAGCACAATTATATAAATCGTTAGGTTTAAAAGATAAAAATCTAACCGAAGCCGATTACAAAAAATATCTTTTAGAACATTACACATTTTTGAGTCGCCCAGTTGTCCTTTTCAATAATGAAATTTTTATCGGGAACACACAACCCAATGTTCTTAAATTAACGAAAGCTCTTCAAAGTGTCTAAAAGAAGTTGGGCGTTATTTGCCGCCACCTTAGTTTCCATCATTTATGGCGTAACCTTTACGATTGCCAAAGACGTAATGCCAAAATATGTTGACGCATTCGGATTTATTGTGATGCGTGTTGGTGGTTCGGTTTTGCTATTTTGGTTGATTTCATTTTTTGGACCCAAAGAAAAAATTGCAAAAGAAGATTTTCCTAGAATTATTGCTGCAGCGTTCTTCGGAGTAGCTTTTAATATGTTGACTTTTTTCAAAGGTTTGAGTTACACATCACCTATTATGGGAGCCGTTTTGATGGTAACAACTCCAATGATTGTCCTCGTTTTATCAGCATTCATTATGAAAGAACGCATGGAAAATCGAAAAGTATTGGGAATCATTTTAGGCTTAGCTGGTACCATAACGTTAATTCTCTACGGAAAATCATTGGTTAATGCGACAAATGCGAGTTTAGGAAATTTATTGGTTTTTGTAAATGCCGTTTCTTACGGATTTTACCTCATCATCGTAAAGAAATTAATGGATAAATACAACGCCTTTACATTCGTAAAATGGATATATACTTTTGGTTTCTTGATGGTCTTACCTTTTGGTTGGGGCGAATTTCAAGCGGTAGATTTTGCTAATTTACCAACGGATATTATCTGGAAAATTGGTTTTGTAGTGGTGTTTTCAACTTTCTTAACCTATTTGCTAAATTTAGTTTCCATGCGCGAACTAAAACCAACAACCGTAGCCGTTTTCATCTATTTACAACCACTTTTTGCGACTATTTTCGCCGTAAGTTTAGGAAAAGACGATTTGAGTTTAGTAAAATTAATTTCAGCGGTGTTGATATTTGTCGGAGTTTATCTGGTTACCCAAAAAAAATCTACTTCCTAATTAGAATTTCAAAACTGAACACTAAAAACTGAACACTGAACACTTTTTCTTATCTTTGAAGACATTTTTATAACGTATGATACACTCCATGACGGGTTTTGGGAAAGCTTCTTTGCAATTACCAACCAAAAAAATTACCGTAGAAATCAAATCGCTAAACAGTAAAGGTTTAGACTTAAATACTCGTATGCCATCCGTTTTTCGTGAAATGGAATTGGGCTTACGCAATCAAATTTCGCAACGTTTAGAGCGTGGAAAAGTTGATTTTTCACTTTATGTAGAAGTAACTGGCGAAGAAACGACTTCAAAAATCAATGTGCCAATTATAAAAGGGTATATCAACCAAATGAAAGCCGTTATTCCAACTGCAGATGAAACGGAATTAATGAAAATGGCTGTTCGTATGCCCGATGCTTTAAAAACAGAGCGCGACGAAATCGATGAAAACGAATGGAAACAAATCCAAACCGTGATTGATGAAGCGTTGGATAACATCGCTAATTTCAGAAAAGATGAAGGTGCTTCGTTGGAAAAAGAATTCCAATTGCGCATTGCCAACATCAATAATTTAATGAACGAAGCTGTTTCTTACGATGCTGAACGCGTTGAAACAGTGAAAACTCGTTTACGTACTGCTTTAGATGAATTAAAAGTAAATGTTGATGAAAATCGTTTTGAACAAGAATTGATTTTTTATCTAGAAAAATACGATATTACCGAAGAAAAAGTGCGATTGGGTAACCATTTGAACTATTTCTTAGAAACTTTAAATGGAACGGAAGCCAACGGAAGAAAATTAGGTTTCATCACACAAGAAATGGGAAGAGAAATCAACACCATGGGTTCGAAATCGAATCATACCGAAATGCAAAAATTGGTAGTGATGATGAAAGATGAATTGGAAAAGATTAAGGAGCAAGTTTTGAATGTTCTTTAATTTTAGTGAAAAGTGACAAGTGAATAGTAAAAAGCCAAAAAATGAGTAGTATAAGTTCATGTAAAGATTTATTAATTTGGAAAAAAGGTATAGTTATAGTGGTAAAAGTTTATCAATTAACTAAAGCATTTCCATCGGAAGAATTATACGCTCTAACAAGTCAAATTAAAAGAGCTTCCATTTCAATTCCTTCTAACATAGCAGAAGGTTATGGAAGAAATACCGACAAATCTTTTAGCCATTTTATTGATATTTCAAGAGGTTCTTTATGTGAATTAGAAACTCAATTAATCATAGCAAAAGAATTAGGATTTGTTGTTGATTTTGAATTATATAATGAAATTTTAGAACTTATTATTGAAGAATCTAAAATGATAAATGCTTTTTCTAAATCACTTAAATAAGCTTTTCACTTATCACTAATTACTTATCACTTGAAAATAACAACACAATGAACAACGGAAAATTATTAGTATTCTCTGCGCCATCAGGTTCTGGAAAAACCACTATAGTAAGACATTTATTAGCCCAACCCGATTTGAATTTAGAATTTTCGATTTCGTGTACAACGCGTGAACCACGTGGTGAAGAAGTACATGGAAAAGATTATTATTTTATTTCTTGGGACGAATTCAAAAAGCATATTAAAGCGGAAGATTTCGTGGAATGGGAAGAAGTATATACCGATAATTTCTACGGCACTTTGAAAGCCGAAGTAGAACGAATTTGGGCTTTAGGAAAGCACGTAATTTTTGATATTGATGTTGCGGGCGGATTGCGTATTAAAAGCAAATTTCCGAATGAAACTTTAGCTGTTTTTGTAAAACCACCAAGTGTCGACGAATTAAAACGTCGCCTAAAACAACGTTCTACAGAAAGCGAAGACAAAATCAACATGCGTATTGCAAAAGCATCGGTAGAATTAGCAACAGCTCCACAGTTTGACACCATCATCAAAAATTATGATTTAGATGTGGCAAAAGAAGACGCATACAAATTGGTAAAGGATTTTATTAGTAAATAAAAAGTATAACACAAAGTCTCACTAAGTTTTGCACCAAGTAGTACAAAAAACTTCGTGAAACTCTGTGTAAAACTTCGTGAAACTCTGTGTAACAAAAATGAAAATAGGTCTGTATTTCGGAACGTTTAATCCCATTCACATTGGGCATTTAATTATTGCTAATCACATGGCAGAGCATTCTGATTTGGATCAAATTTGGATGGTGGTTACGCCTCACAATCCGCACAAGCAGAAAAGTACGTTGTTAGATGATTACCATCGTTTACACATGGTGCATTTAGCAACGGAAGATTACCCAAAAATCCAACCTTCGGATATTGAATTCAAATTACCGCAACCGAATTATACCGTAAATACCTTAGTGCATTTACAAGAAAAGTTTCCAAAACACGAATTTTCTTTGATTATGGGCGAAGACAATTTGAACTCGCTTCACAAATGGAAAAACTACGAAGTTATTTTGCAAAACCATAATATTTATGTCTATCCACGACTAAATTCTGGTGAAATTGACGAGCAATTTGTGAATCATGCAAAAATTCATCGAGTGGGCGCGCCTGTAATAGAATTATCCTCAACTTTCATCCGAGAAAGCATTAAAAAGGGTAAAAATGTGGTTCCGATGTTACCGAATAAAGTTTGGGAATATATGGAGCATAATATGTTTTATAAGAAGTAATGAATTTTAAAGCTAAAATTTATATCAAAGATAAATCTTTACCATTTTATAAAAGATGGGATAATTCTGAACAACTACAATTGATTTCAATATCATTTGCATTAATACTTTTACTTATTTTATCAAACGCAGAAAATAATATTGAAAACACATTTGAAAGCATTCTAAAAAATATTATTTATGTCTGTTTGGGATTATTTCTAATCTCAGTTATTATGAGATTTGGTGAATATGAAAAATTAAATGGAAAACTCGAAGGAGAAATTTCTTTTCAAAAAGATGGAATAAAAATCAATCATCAACTCTTTGAATATAATCAAATCAATGATTTCAAAATAGAATTTTCAGATAAATATGGCAGCAAAACTGGAAAATCAAATGGCGCCTTTTTATCACAAGGTTTAAAAAATAGTATTTCTTTTTACCATAATGGTAAATTAATTATAACATATTTTCAATTGTATTCATCTGAACAACTCGAAGCAATTAAAAAAGATCTGTTTTTTATAATTACTAATGAACTTATCATTTTCAAAAAACAATATCTAAATCTTGTAGACAAGAAATATAAAAACACGACTGATTATTTGTTTTTTATAGAAAAAATGAAAAAAGAAAGCAAACTATCTTAACATTCCTTTACCATTCGTTTCCAATCGCATTGTGTAACTTTGTCAAGATGCTGAACTAAATTCAGCAAGACAACTATTATGCTAAACTTCGAATTATACAATCCTGTAAACTATGTCTTTGGAAAAGGACAAATTGAAAAACTAACTGATTTAGTTCCTTCAAATACTAAAATTCTTATCGCTTATGGTGGTGGAAGTATCTTTAAAAATAGCGTTTACGACCAAGTAAAAGCAGCTTTACCCAATCACGATGTTGTGGAATTTGGTGGCATCGAACCAAATCCTCGTTTTGAAACTTTAATGAAAGCGGTTGAAATTATTCGTGCTGAAAAAATTGGTTTTATCTTAGCTGTTGGTGGCGGAAGCGTGATTGATGGTGTGAAATTTATTTCTGCTGCCGTTAATTTTGAAGGCGATGCAGCGGATATTTTGAAAAAACGTATTTTATTCAAAGATGTTTCTAAAGTAATTCCTTTTGGAACAGTTTTAACCTTACCTGCTACAGGTTCTGAGATGAATTCAGGTGCTGTGGTTACAATTGAAGCTACGCAAGAGAAATTAACTTTAGGCGGAAGCGCTTTGTTTCCAGTATTCTCCATTGTAGATCCAACAGTCATAACTTCGTTACCAAAAAGACAATTGCAAAACGGAGTTGTGGATGCGTTCACGCACGTAATGGAACAATATTTGACCTATACACACGATGCTTTGCTACAAGACCGAATTTCAGAAAGTATTTTACAAACGTTAATTGAAATTGGTCCAGATGTAGTGGAAAATCCGAGCGATTATAAATTGGCTTCCAACTTTGTTTGGAGTGCAACAATGGCATTGAATGGCTTGATTCAAAAAGGTGTTCCATCAGATTGGGCAACGCATATGATTGGTCACGAATTAACCGCTTTATACGAAATTGACCATGCGAGAACATTGGCAATCATTGGTCCAAATTTATATCGTGTCATGTTCGACACAAAAAAAGAAAAACTAGCACAATACGGCCAACGTGTTTGGAACATTCAAGGCAATTCAACTGAAGAAATTGCAGAAAAAGCGATTGAAAAAACAGTTAAATTCTTCCATAAAATGGGCATGAAAACCAAATTATCGGAAAACACAGAAAATTTCGAAAAAACGGCTGATTTCATCGCCAATCGATTTGAAGAAAGAGGTTGGAAAGTGTTAGGAGAAAAACAAAATATCACCATCGAAAAGGTAAAAGCAATCGTAGAAATGAGTTACTAAGAATAAACACATATTTTTTGCTTTTCAAAGCGAAGCTTCTTGTTAAAGCTTACCAAACTTTGCGTGAAACTCTGAGAACTTTGCGTTAAAATTAATCATATTTTTTGGCAATGATTCTTAAAAATTTGTGTGACTATGTGTTTAAAACCCGTTTCACGCAAACGTTTTTTGTAAATCCTTTTAAAATGATTATTTTTGATTTTCTAAATAGAAACACATAATGGAAAAGAAGCCGAAATTTGCAGTCATTGGAGGAGGAAGTTGGGCAACTGCAATTGCAAAAATGCTTTGTGAAAATCAAGACGAAATCGCTTGGTATATGCGAAGTACTTATGCTATTGAGCATTTGAAACATCAAAAACACAACCCAAATTATTTAAGTTCGGTTGCGTTTGACACCAATAAATTAAAACTTACAAACGATATCAACGAAGCCGTTGCTTATGCTGATTATGTGATTTTTGTGGTTCCTTCTGCTTTTTTAAGCAAAGAATTAGAAAGTTTAACCGAAAGTTTAGAAGGAAAAATCATTTTCTCTGCGATTAAAGGAATTGTTCCAGAATCGAGCTTAATTGTTGGTGAACATTTTCATACCAAATACGATATTCCGTTTGAAAATATTGGCGTAATTACAGGGCCTTGTCACGCGGAAGAAGTTGCTATGGAACGTTTGTCGTATCTTACAATTGCATGTAGCGATAGAAAAAAAGCCAAATATGTGGCTAAAAATCTAAGCTCACACTATATCAAAGCAAAAACTACGGATGATATCATCGGAACCGAATATGCAGCTGTTTTAAAAAATATTTATGCTATTGCAGCAGGAATTGCGCATGGGTTAGGCTATGGTGATAACTTCCAAGCGGTTTTAATGAGTAATGGAATTCGCGAAATGAAGAAATTCATTCGAAAAGTGCACAAAATGAAGCGAAATATTAATAATTCGGCTTATTTAGGCGATTTATTAGTAACTGGATATTCGGTTTTTTCTAGAAATAGAATGTTTGGAAACATGATTGGAAAAGGCTATACCGTAAAATCGGCTCAAATGGAAATGAGTATGATTGCAGAAGGATATTATGCAGTAAAAAGTGCTTATAAATTAAACCAAGAATATGGTGCCGATACACCAATTATTGATGCTGTTTATAAAATATTATACGAAAATAAAGACGCTAAAACTGTTTTTAAAGCTTTAACAGATAAATTAAATTAAATTACCTTTTTAGGTTGCTTAAAAATGTAAACAATTGCTTTTTATTTGTTTACATTTTTTTTATAACTAATTCATTTTACTCGTCACATTATTAGAATATTAGGATAAAACAATGGACAACTTAATAAATCACCCAGGAATTATTGCTGCTTTTACTATCGTAATTTTAGCAATGCTAATTCTTGATTTAGGGGTTTTAAATAAAAAAAGTCATGTGGTTTCTAATCGTGAGGCGACTATTTGGTCCATAATTTGGATTTCACTTTCCATGGGATTCAGTGGAATTATTTATCACTACATGGGAGCCGAGAAATTCATGCAATTTCAAGGCGCTTATTGGATTGAAAAGGCGCTTTCTGTTGATAATTTATTTGTTTTTATATTGGTTTTTGGCTATTTCAATGTGGCTAAAGAAGCCCAACACAAAGTATTGTTTTGGGGTGTAATTGGTGCTTTGGTATTTAGAGCCATTTTTATTTTTACAGGTGTTTGGTTGCTAAATTACACCTATTTACCTGAAATGGAGCTTTTTGGACAAGTCGTTAAAATCAACTATTTGTTATTTATTTTCGGAATTATTCTAATTGTTGCCGGAATAAAATCGGGTTTTAGCAGTGAAGAAGATGACGGAAATACAGATTTTAGCAAAAGTGCGGGTTCCAAATTAGTACACCGCTTTTTTAAAGTAAGTCCGAATTTTGATGGTGATAAATTTTTCACCATTCAGAACGGAATTAAAATGGCAACGCCTTTGTTTGTTGTTGTAGCAATTGTAGAACTTACCGATTTATTATTTGCGGTAGACAGTATTCCGGCCATTTTTGCAATCGCACCAGATGATCCATTTATTTTATACACCTCTAATATTTTTGCTATTTTAGGATTGCGTTCGTTGTATTTCTTGTTGGCGAACTTTATGTACATGTTCAGCAAATTGAAATACGGATTGGCTTTTATATTGGCTTTTATAGGAATAAAAATGATTGTAGCGCCTTTTTATCATATTGAAACATCATTTTCTTTAATGGTGGTAGGTTGTGCGCTTTTATTGTCTGTAATCGCTTCTTTGTTATTTCCTGATAAGGATTAATTTTATTTAGAAAGAATTAATTTCTGTCAATCTGAACTCGTTTCAGATTCTCCATACTTAATATAAAAAAGATGCTGAAACAAGTTCAGCATGACAAAAGCATCTTTTTATTTTCTATTTAATTGTAATCTCATCGACAAAAATAAACGCATCACCACCAGCGCCTTGATGCCAATCGGGTAGTTTACCAAAGTTTTTGGCGATTACTTTTACGTAACGTGCTTTTTTTGCTTTGGTTTCATTAGAAGTGAAATTTAAAATCGTGTTTTCCTCTAATTTTGGATCTAATGTATTGTTTACCGAACCGAAATACGTAAAATTCACATTATCATCCGAAATATAATAATCGACTTTCATTGGCATTAAAATCCACGAACGTTGGTCTTGTAAAAAACGCGCTGAAATTTCATTGATGTTTTTCACTTCTTGTAAATCGACAACCGCTTCAAAATCCTGACTTTGGTAGCCTTGCCAATCGCCTTTTCTCCAATTTTCAGTCCCTAAAATACCGTCTAACAACCCTTCTGGACCACCGGCATGATATTGCGGATTGTAAACTGATTTGATGTTGATGCTGTAATTGTTTGGTTTTTTGAAAAAGGTTGCAGAAATGGTGTTGCTTTTAGAAAGATTGTTTTTAAAAATTACTTCTTTATAAAATTCGATTTTACAACTTGAATTAATATAAAAAGGTTTTTTATACTCATTAAAAACGTCTGTTTTAGAACTATCAATTATTCGATATTTAATTTTTTCACCTCTGTAATTTGGATAAGAATTGAAGCTAATTAATAATTTATCCTTAAATGATTTAGTTTTCGCTTCAATTACAGGAACTTCAATAATATCTTCAACAACATAAACTAAATCCCAATTAATTTCTTCAGAAGATACGATTTCTTTCTCTTGTTGAATCGCTTTTTGTTTGTCGATTATTCTTTGTTCTTCTGAAATTTCAACCTTTTCAAAACCTTCAAGATTTAATACTATTTTATCAAAATATAAATCGTTTTCATAATGATTAATAATACTTCCAGGACAAACTGGATATTCTCCTAAAACACTCAACACATACCAAGCGCTCATTTGACCGCAATCTTCGTTTCCAATTAAACCATCTGGCGTATTGGTGTAAAAATTATCTAAAATATACTTGACTTTTTCATTTGTTTTTTCTGGTTTCCCCACATAATTGTACAAATACGCCATGTGGTGACTTGGTTCGTTTCCGTGTGCATATTGCCCAATTAAACCTGTAACATCGACTTGTTCTCTTCCTGTAGTTTTGCTTTCGCTGTTGAACATTTCGTCTAACTTGGCTTCAAATTTTTCAGGTCCGCCATACGCTTGAATCATGCCGTAAACATCCTGTGGTACGAAAAACGAATATTGCCAAGAATTACCTTCAGTGAAATTATTGTTGACTTCTCTTGGATCAAAAGGTTTATCCCAACCGCCGTTTTTCTTTGGACGCATGAAACCCGTTTCCCAATCAAAAATGTTTTTCCAATTTTGAGAACGTTTCATGAAATATTGGTAATCTTCTTGCTTGTTTAAAATTTGCGCCATTTGAGCAATACACCAATCGTCATAAGCATATTCTAAGGTTTTGGAAACACTTTCGTGTTCGTCATCTATCGAAATAAAACCGTTTTTCTTATAAGCATCCAAACCTAAAACATCACGCATGGCTGAAGCTTTACTCGCTTCAAAGGCTTTTTCGTAATCAAAACCTGTAATGCCTTTTACCATCGCATCGGCAATTACAGAAACCGAATGATAGCCAATCATACAATCGGTTTCATTAGATGCTAATTCCCAAACCGGTAATCTACCACCTTGTTCGTATTGTTTGATGAAGGTGTTAATGTAATCGGCAGTTCGTTTTTTATCAATCAAAGTATACAACGGATGTGCGCCTCTAAAAGTATCCCAAAGCGAGAATACCGTATAATAATCAAATCCTTCTGCAACATGAATTTGGTTGTCTCTACCGCGGTATTTTCCGTCTAAATCTTGTGCAATATTTGGTTGCATCATGGTGTGATATAACGCCGTGTAAAAAATCGCTAACTTGTCTTTATCATTAGAAGTGACTTCAATTTTTGATAATTCTTTGTTCCAAAGTGCAATCGCGGCTTTGTGCGCTTTATTAAAATCCCAATGTTTGATTTCGGAACTGTTTAGTTTGGCACCTTCGTAACTTGTTGGCGAAAGCGATACTTTTACAAGAATTTTTTCACCTTTTTTGACTTGTTTAGTAAAAGTAGCTGCGCTTAATTCAATATCATCCCCTTTTTTATCTTGATTAGATTTTCTAGTAAAATATATATCAGTAAACGCTACATTAAACTCAATTCGGGCATACACATATTGATCTCTTGCCCAAGCTTCACTTCTTCGTAATACTTCAATGGTTTTATTGTCTACAACTCGAATTCTTCCTTCCAATAACTTATCGCGATGATTCAAGTCTAAGATAATATTGCCTTGTCCACTTTGATTAAACGTATATTCATGAAAACCAACTCGAGTTGATGCAGTTAAACGCACATCGATATTATGTTTGTCTAATTTGACGGAATAAAACCCTGCGGAAGCTTTTTCGTTAGAGTGTGAAAAAGTAGAAGAATAATCTTTACTACTAATTGTATGTTTTCCCATAGTTGGCATCAACATGATATCGCCATAATCCGAAACACCGGTTCCATTCAAATGCGTGTGCGAAAATCCGTAAATCAAATTGTCAGAATAATGATAACCTCCACAGCCATCCCAACTGCCATCGATTCGTGTATCTGGGGACAATTGCACCATTCCGTAAGGCAAAGTAGCACCTGGAAAAGTGTGTCCATGTCCACCAGTTCCAATAAATGGATTAACATGTTTGGCGTAATCTTGTGCAAAACCAAAAGCGGTTACAAATAATACGGAAAAAAGGATTTTCTTCATTTTAATTTTTTTTCAAAGTATAAAATTGAGGAAAAAAATTAAGGAAAGCAATCTTACTATTTAAAATGAGATAGAATTATGATTTTTTGGGAAATAAATTTATTGAAAAATAAAAAACCACGAGTACAAAATCAGTGCATTCGTGGTTTAAATATTATAATTTACAAAAATCTAATTTGCGAAAACGCCTCTTTTGTTGATGATTGGTAAGTCGGCAGTGGCTTTTTCGTTGATGGTGTTTACTCGAAATACGAAGGTTTTATCGTATAATTGTCCGTTTGCAAAATACGACAGCATGAATTCGTTATTCAATTGCAACACGTTATTTTCTAACAATTCAACTTTAACGGCGGTTCTTGGTTCTACTTTAGCAAATGCATGACGGAATGTTCCTGTTTTGCGTTCTTCACCATTGATTAAACCATAAGCGCGTGAAACTACCATAGCCATTTCTAGCAAATCATCGGTGTCGTTTATTAAATAAGCGTACCAAGAATTCTCCATAAAATCGTCGTTCCATTCTTGAAAAGCTACAATGTGAACGTTTGCTACTTTTGGGATGATAATGTCTTTTTTCATTGAAATAGTATTAAGATAAAAGTATTAAGAATTAAGACTTTGTATTAAATACTCGATTTGAATTGTTCCAAAAATCTTACATCGTTTTCATAAAACATACGGATATCGCCAATTTGGTATAATAACATCGCAATACGTTCAACTCCCATTCCGAAAGCAAAACCGGTGTGTTCGTCTGGATTGATACCGCAGTTTTTCAATACGTTTGGATCTACCATTCCACAACCACCAATTTCTAACCAACCCGTTCCTTTGGTAATTCTATAATCAGTTTCAGTTTTTAAGCCCCAATAAATATCGATTTCAGCACTTGGTTCTGTAAATGGAAAATAGGACGGACGCAAACGAATTTTCGATTTTCCGAACATTTCTTTGGTGAAATACAACAACGTCTGTTTTAAATCGGCAAACGAAACGTCTTTGTCAATATATAAACCTTCCACTTGATGGAAAATACAGTGCGAACGCGAAGAAACAGCCTCGTTACGAAACACTCTTCCCGGTGAAATCGTACGAATAGGCGGTTTGTTATTTTCCATATAACGCACTTGTACCGATGAAGTGTGTGTTCTCAACAAAACATCAGGATTGGTTTGAATGAAAAACGTATCCTGCATATCTCTTGCTGGATGGTATTCTGGTAAGTTTAATGCGGTAAAATTGTGCCAATCGTCTTCGATTTCTGGACCTTCGGACACGTTGAAACCAATGGTTGAAAAAATATCAATCATTTGGTTTTTTACAATAGAAATTGGGTGGCGCGAACCGATGTTCATCGCTTCTCCCGGACGCGTTGTATCGCCGTAAATTCCTTTTGCTTCTTCTTTATTTTCTAAAGCGTCTTGAATGGTTTTTACCTTTTCTTCTGCCGAAGTTTTCAATTCGTTGATTACTTGACCAAATTCTTTCTTTTGTTCGTTTGGAACATTTTTGAATTCAGCAAAAAAGTCTTTCAACAAACCTTTGCTTCCCAAATACTTGATTCGGAAGGCTTCTAATTGTTCTTTGTTATCGGTTTGAAAAGATTTTACTTCTTCAATATGGGCTTTAATCGTTTCTGTCATCGCTCGTTGTATAAAGGTGCAAATTTAGTTATTTTTAGTGATTAGTGAAAAGTGATTAGTAATTAGTTTTAATCAATCAATTCTTTCTCTAAAAAGTAACTCACAATCGCTTCTTTCATTAGCACGGCTTGTTCACCTGCTTTTAATGGTGGTAATTCTTCTTTTACTTTGTAATGCGGCCAACCTTCGTTATCAAAATACTCAAATTCGTAGTAACCATAAGGCTCTAACAAACGACAAATAGCGATGTGCATCAGGTTTACTTTTTCATCTTTTTTGAAAGTAGCATGAATTTTTCCTAATTCTTGTACACCGATTAAGTAAATAATTCCTTCTAAATCAAGGTCTTCTCCGCCTGAAAATTTTTCTGATAATATATTGACAACGCTTTCCCAACGCTGTTTTAATTGTTCGTCTCTTGACATTTTTTATAGATGAAAGAAAAAAGAGAAAAGAAAAAAGACTATTCCCAACTTTCTATATTAGTTTTGCAAAGATAATCGATGGTTTTGTTTTTTAAGCAATCTATCGTCTTTGTTCTTTATTCTTTCATCTATTTTCTTTCAAATGAGTTTTATTGATATTGTTTTTGCGGTTTTATTGGGTTTTGCGGTTTATAAAGGCTTGAAAAACGGGCTTTTTGTAGAAGTTGCTTCGTTTGTGGCTTTGATTTTAGGAATTTACTTAGCGATTAAATTTTCGAGTTTAGTAGGTGCGATTTTTACCGGAATTGTCCCAAGTTGGAATCCGAAATATATTGAAATTACCGCTTTTATCATCACTTTTTTGTTGGTAGTGATTGGCATACACTTGAGTGCAAAAATTGTAACCAAGTTAGCTGATTTTGCTTTTCTAGGTTGGATTAATAAATTGGCAGGTGTGATTTTTAGCCTCTTGAAAACGATTTTAGCGTTGAGTGTCGTGCTTTTTATTTTTGAGAAAATCAACATCAATAACATGTTGCTTTCGAAAGAAACACAAGAGAATTCGATTTTTTATAATCCAATTCAGAATATTTCAAAAGCGATTTATCCTACGATTGAAGGTTGGTATGACAGTTTGAAGTCGGAAGTTGCGAGTGAGGAGTAATGATTATTCTGTAACTCCGATTATTACACCAAAATTCCCATCGATTTGTTTCCAATTCTTTTCTGGAAGATAGGTTCTTGACACAAATCCATCTAAGTATAAGGCATTTTTACAACCAAGATTTTTAAAATATTCGGCAAAATCATAAAAATTTATTTCTTTTTTTGAAATAGCAAATACGATTTGATTGTTTGGTAAAATTCCAACACCATTACGAATGTTCAAATTGGTTGAATTCTTTTTAAATGCAGTATGAATTTCGCCATTAATTACCAACATTGGTCCCGATTGAGTTGCATATTTTATCTTTCCATTATTTACAAAATCTTCTGTTTTGCAAATTATTGGGTTCTTTTCGGTTGTAAGATAGAAAACACCATTAGGCTTTAAATAAAAATTGCCATTTCCATTTGAAGCATCAATTTCTGATTTAACGATTTTATTCTCGATAAATAGCCCTTGAGGTGAATTGTCTTTTTTATACATTCCGCCATTAGTTGAAAACAGGAGTTTTTTGTTTTTACTTTTGAGCCAAGAAATTAAATTTTCAGCATTTTTAAAATGCTCACCTCTTTCATTTTTCCAAAAAAAATCTAAGTTCTGCTTTTTTGGATTCACAATATAACTTACAAATCTTTCATCTTCAGTTAAAGGCTTACCTAATTGATAAAACCCAACAGAAATTGACGCTATGATTAATAAAATTATAAAAGTGACTTTTTTTGACATGATGAAATTATTTTTTCACTTCCTTAATCGCTTCTTTGTCAATCCAAGCTTTGGTTTTGTCGGTTAGTTCTACTTGTTTCCAGTTGCCTAATTCTTCTAAAACGAAAACTTTTGTTCCTTCGTGAAGCGTTACTACATCTTCCGAACTGTTTTTCGGTTCGGCTTTTAAAGTGGTTGCTTCTGCAAAAACTATGGCTGGATTGTAATTTGTATCAAATTTTTTCTGTAAAAAAGCGGAGAAAACAGTTACGCCAATTCCGATTAAAAACAAAAGAAACAAACTGAAAAAAGTGCGTTTTAGAAACACTGTATTTCCAAAATAATACCCCAAAAACGAAAGCAAACTCAGGAAAGCGATAAAAACGGCAATCCAAGCCCATGTATCGTAATGAAATGTGCTTGTAAATTCTTTTACCATTTTCTTAAAACCGACTTCAGGAAGGGTTTTAATATCGTCTATTGCTGTTTTTTGTGCAAAAGACAAGTTGGTTTGAATCGCTTCATCATCTGGGTTTAAAAGCAATGCTTTTTCATAATTGTAAATGGATGGCGCTACTTTTCCTAATTTGTAATAGCAATTGGCAATATTAAAATACAAATCAGCCGATTCGTTGCCTTGGTTTACAATGCTTTCGAAAGATTGAACCGCTTGTTCGTAATTTCCTTTGTTATATAAATCGTTTGCTTTTTTGAACGTAGCATCGATTGATTCGCTTGCATTGGCAAATGAAACTAAAAACAAAAGGAATAGTATAATCTTATTTTTCATTATTTCAATTGTTTTTCAAGTTCTGAAATTCGTTCCACAGCTCGTTCAAAATCATTAGTCATTGCGATATCTGTTGCTGGTGCATATCTTGCAAATTCGCAATCGTTCATTAATTCCATAAATTGAGAAATACTGATTTCTGAAGCATTTCTTTGTTGTAACAATTCAATGATGTTGTCTTTGCTCATTTCAACCGTTTCGATATGTAATTTAGCTTTTAAGAAATTGTGTAAGGCTTTTTCCATTGCCATATAAAACGGAACTTTGTCTCCCATTTGTTTTTTAGCTTCGGACAAATATTTCTTCACTAATCGGTTGTTTTGTTTTCTTCTGTTTCCAACAACATCGGCATCTTTTGCTTCTTTTTGTTTTCTGGCAATCATCACAATCGGAATCAATAATAATGGTGCAAATAACAAACTATAAAACAATCCTGAACCTAAGAAATCTTCTCTAGAAGCAGATACAAATTCTGTTTTCAACTTATTGAATTGGAATACTTCTTTTTTCTGAATGGCTTGTTTATTCGTACTTGGAGTATTGGCTACAAACGTTGCATCACCTTCTGCTACATCAATAGTGATTTCTTTTGAAGTGATGGTTTTGTATGATTTACTTGCCAAATCGTAGTACGAAAACTCCATTGGTTTAATCGTATATTTTCCTTTAAATTGAGGAATTATTGTGTATTTATCCGAAATTTTTCCGGTCATTCCTGTAACTGGTGTTTGTACATTTTCGGTGTGCGCTGGTTCGTACATTTCCAAAGCGCTTGGAACTATTGGTTTTGGTAATGTAAATAATTTTAAATTTCCTTTTCCTGAAACACTTACTTCTAAATCTAAAGATTCACCTGCTTTTAAAGAAGTTTTTGAAGGTTTTACTTCAAAATCGAAATTTCCAACTGCACCAGTAAAACTTGCTGGTTTTCCATTTTCAGGAAGTGATTTTACATTTATGGTTTGCGTTCCTGTTGAAAGTGATTTTTCAATGACGCGCATTTCATATTCTCCAAACCAATCGCGACGACCTGTTGGCACTTCGGCATCCAACTCTAATTTAAAAGGTTCAATCGTTTTTGCACCAGCTTCTAATGGATATAATATCACCTTTCGTAAAACTACCATGCTGTAATCTTTGCCATTATATTTTCCACGTTCAGCTTTTAGTTGCTTCATGTCGATATATTGACTCCAAAAATCATTGTATTTTGGCGCTTTGAAATTTCTGAAATTTCCAACCGTTGAACGAGGTTCAAAATACAATTTATAAATTACGGTAACAGGTTCATTCACATACGGATTTTTGGTTGACATTTCGGCTACCAAATGAATTCCTTCTCCATAATTTACATTTGTCGGTTGCTGACCGGGATAGGTTGGCATTTGGATAGGATCAGTAATCGTGATTTTTATTGGCGCCGATTTATATTTTGTTTCGTTGTATTCGATACTTGCAGAACCAATAGTAAAAGTTCCTTTTTTTGTTGGCGTTAAATAATAAATAACTTGGGTTGAAATTTCTCTTTTTTGGGTAACCTTGCCATTTACAATCGTAATCGAAGTTTGATTTCCCTTATTAATAAATGGACCTTCAGCTTTAAAACCAGGAAACTTTGGTGGTACAAAATTATCCCCTTCGTTATTGATGGAAAAAACCAATTGAATTCGCTCATTTAAACCATAAGAACTTCTTTCTGTTTGCGCTTCAAATTTTACTTGAGCGGAAACAGAATTATAAAAAAACGACAAGAATAAAACTAAAAGTATCTTTTTCATTTGTTACCAATCTTTTTCATTTGAAACCGGACGCGCTTTTACTTTCTTCGCATTCACTTTGTCCTGCACTTTCTTCTCCGCATTATTCACTGCATCTAAAATATTGTCGATGCGTTGTTTGTCGGCGCCGCTTGGTTTTGGATTTTCGTTTTTGTCTTCTTTTTTATCTCCGTCGCCTTTGTCTTCTTTTTTGTCTTCGCCTTTGTTTTTATCTTGGTCTTTTTTCTCGTCTCCTTTATCTTTTTTGTTATTTTCGGGTTGTGGCTTATTATCTTGACCTCCGCCTCCTTTGTTATCTTTTTTGTCATCTTTTGGAGGTGGATTATCTTTGTTTTTTCTTTTGGCTAAAGCATAATTATAACGCGTTTCTTCATCCTTTGAATTGTTTCGAAGTGCGTTTTTATAGGCTTCTTCCGCAGCTTTATAATTTTTATCCAACATAAACGTATTCCCCAAATTATGATAAATTCGGTGTTTTTCTTCTTTAGTTTTAGCAACTTCTAATGCTTGAATATATTTAATTTGCGCCTCGCCTTGTTGGTTTTGTCTATAAATACTATTTCCTAAATTATATCCTGCAACGGCTTTTTTTGGCGATTTTTTCGATTCCGTTACCCGATAATCGGCTTCGGCATCCACGTATTTCTTTTCGGTAAACGATTGATTTCCGTTGTATAGATTTTTATCTTTTTCTTGACTGAAAACCACGAAGGAATTCAACAATATTAATATGTAAACTATCTTACGCATGTTTCTTTTCATTAAATAAGTTCAACTTTTGCACCCATTCTGTTTTTTTCTCCAAAAGGAAAATATCTACCAATAATAACAAAAAACCTAACGCTAAAAACCATTGATATTGTGATTCAAAATCAGCTATTTGTTGCGATTCAAATTCTGATTTTTCTATTTTATCTAATGATTTTTTAAGTTCTTCAACTACTTCTTTTGTTGACGTGCCAACAATATATTTCGACTTGGTTTTATCAGCAATATTTTTTAAAACTTCAGGATATAATTTTGTTGTAACCGTTTGTCCTTCCTGGTCTTTTTTATAAGAAGCTATGGTTCCTTTATCATCTCGTAATGGAATTGGACCGCCTTTTACAGTTCCCACTCCAATAGTCAAAATACGAACGCCTTTTTCTTTAGCCATTTCAATAGCATCTTCTGCGCCTTCGCCATGGTCTTCACCATCAGAAATCAGGATAATTAACTTGCTAGTATCTTTCACATCAAAGAAATCAACCGCTAATTGAATGGCATCATTAAAAGCAGTTCCTTGCGAAGAAACCATATTGGTATTCATGCTTTGCAAATACATTTTAGCAATGCTATAATCGGTTGTCATTGGTAGCACTGGATATGCACTTCCGGCATAACCTACAATTCCCACACGGTCGCTTCCTAATTGGTTGATGATTTGCGAAACGATTTGCTTGGTTTTTTCTAATCGGTTTGGTGCTACGTCTTCGGCTAGCATACTTTTTGAAATGTCGACCGCAAACACAATATCAATTCCTTGACGTTTTACGGTTTCCATTTTGGTTCCCATTTTTGGATTTACCAAAGCAATAATAATACAAGCCAATGCCAACAACAAAACTCCTAATTTTAAAACTGGTTTAAACCTTGATTTTTCTGGAGCTAATTGATTGAATAATTCCAAATCGGCAAAAACGGCTTGTCTTTTTCTTTTCCAAAACAAATTGAATAGAAAAAGTGCTACTATTACTGGTAATAGTGCTAACAAATAAAAATATATTGGACTTTCTAATTCAAACATTTTTTCTTTTTCTAAACGATTCCTCTAAAAACTGAATTTCTCAATAATACCTCAACACCTAACAACATAAAAGCAATTAAAACGAAAGGTTTGTATTTCTCATCGTAATTGTAGAATTTTTTCTCTTGAATTTCTGTAGTTTCTAACTTATTAATTTCGTCGTAAATGGCTTGTAATTTCTTATTTGATGTAGCTCTAAAATATTTTGCATCGGTTGCTTTTGCAATTTCTTTCATCAGTTTTTCATCAATTTCTACTGGCATCATTCTGAAAACTAATTTTCCATTAGCATCTTTTGCTACAGGAAACATGGCTTGTCCGTTTGTTCCAATTCCGATGGTATATACTTTAATTCCGTATTCTTTTGCAATTTCAGAAGCGGTTCTAGGATCAATGGTTCCAGAATTATTCACACCATCTGTCAATAAAATGATAATTCTACTTTTAGCTTTGCTGTCTTTGATTCGGTTAATAGCCGTAGCTAAACCAACGCCAATTCCAGTTCCATCGGCAATAATAGAATCATCATATTCGATGGTTTTTAGCGATTGTAAAATGATAGTTTTATCCGAAGTTACAGGAGTTCTCGTATAACTTTCACCAGCATAAACTACTAAACCAATTCTGTCGTTAATTCTATCTTGCACAAACGTTGAAGCTACTTTTTTCAATGCTTCTAGACGATTTGGTTTTAAATCATTAGCCAACATACTACTCGAAACGTCGATTGCCATTACAATATCGATTCCTTTTGTTGTTTTCGATTTTGAAGTTACGTCTACGCTTCTTGGTCTTGCTAATGCGATGATTATTGAACTTAATGCTAAAATTCGCAACACGTATAAAAATGGTTTTGCTTTAGCCAAGAAAGTTCTATTTTGTTTGAAAGGTTCCAACGAACTCATTTTTACCGTTGCTGAAAGTTGGTTTCTTTTATAAAATAGCCAACCTATTGCTAGTGGTAAAACCAAAAACAACCATAAGAATTCCGGATTTAAAAAGGTTACTTTTCCCATTATTTCTTGGCTTTTCTTAGTTCGATTGAATTCTGAATTTTCTCTATAATCTGTTTCGCGTGTTCGTCTTCTTCTTTATAAATTAAGAAAAACTCTTGAGCGCCTCCAGGCTGAGACAATACCATGATTTCGTATTCCATTTTCACATCTTCTTCTCTCACTGGGTCAAAAGCGGTAAATGTTCCATAAGCTTTTTTGCCAGAAAGTCCTTTTACGTTTTCGAATTCGCTAGTTTTTACGATAATATTTTTAGCTCCAAATTTTTCTAATTCTTTTAAATCAACTTCAAGAGCTAAATCTAAATCCAATCGAGTAGTATCTTTAAAAGCGGTTGTAATTAAGACGATAGAGAAATTATCAATAATACTTCCATACATAAATCGGCTGTTCGATTTTACGTTTTCGGGAAGATTGTTTTGAATTTTATCGTCGCTATTCCGTTTTAAAATTCTTGGTGTTGAAATAATAATAGCAGGTTCTCCATATTCTGACGTTATCCATTCTTTCTCTAACAATTCTTCGGTAGAATGTCCAATGTAATTGTCTTTGATGAAATCGAATCCAACTGTGTAAGCGAAAATTACAACTGAAGCTACCAATAAAAACATCGAGATTCCAATTGACATCACCAAACGTTTGAACTTTTGCTTTTGCATTTCTTTCTTGCGAACTTCTTCTGCAAAAAGGATTGCCGCTTGGTCTTCGGTTCTTGGTAAGGCTTTATCGATGATTAACAAAAACTTATCAATGATTTTTTTATCAGTTTCAATTTCAAACAACATAGGTTGCGATTTAGCGAATTTTACTAAATCCGAATTTTCTAAAACGCGACTGAATTTTTCCAAATCTTCACGATTTACAAACATTTTCTTGTCTTTAATCGCTTTTTTTAGTGATTCTATTAACTCGCTCGAAGTACTTTCCATTGCTGGAATATGAACCGATTCCTCGATGTACGTTCTGGTAATATCGGTCATTTCAGAATAATATTCTTTGACATCACCGCGTTGCACCAATTGTTTTTTATCTAAGTTTTGAAGATAGGCAATTGCTTTTTCAATTGGGGAAGCGAAAAATTCTTCTTTTTGCTCTTTCTCTTTTTGTAATCTTTTGATAATGAAATATGAGGCAAAACCAGAAGCGATAATCAACACCAATAAAATTAATAGCTTCCACCATTCGCTCATCGGTTTTTCTTCGGTAGCGATGATGTCTTTGATATCGTACATTTGTTGTTTGGTCGTGTCAACTTTTACATCGTTTACCAAAATCGAAAGCGAATCGGTACGAAATTCTTTTTGATTGATTTTTACTAATAATTTCGGAATCACATAGCGACCCGAATCAAATTGGGTTAACCCGTATTTTTTGATTAATTCGTATTGGTTATCGTTTTTTACTGTGTCTATTGGATACGATTCTAATATTTCCAACGCACCAAAAAACTTTCCAGCAGGAAAAACCACTTTATCTTTTGCGTTTACTTTTGCTTTGATGGTTAAATTGAATTGCGATCCAATTTTAATTTGGTTAGAATCAATAGAAGTAGAGATTTGTTGGGCAAAACCCAAAAACCCGAACAGCAAAGCAATATATAAGTAAATTTTCTTTTTCATTTTTCTTAATTACGCGCTTTAAAATAACCTAATAATTTGGTTACATAGCTTTCATCCACTCTTGAACTAATTGTTCCAGCTCCACATTTTGAAAAAATATCTTTGAAATAATTTATGTTTTCACGATAGTATTTTTCGTAATCCATTCGCACTTTTTTAGAAGTAGTATCAACCAAAAGTGTTTCTCCTGTTTCAGCATCAATCATATTTACAACTCCGATATTTGGAATATTTTCTTCGCGTTGGTCAAAAACTCGAATTCCAGTTACATCATGTCGTTTTGAAGCGATTTTTAGCGTGTGCTCATAATCTTTCACCATGAAATCGGAAATTAAAAACACAATGGCTTTCTTTTTCAAAACGCTTGATAAATATTTCAAAGCTTGCGATAAATCGGTTTTTTTGCTTTTCGATTCGAATTCGATTAACTCGCGAATGATTCGTAAAACGTGTGATTTTCCTTTTTTAGGCGGAATAAATAATTCGATTTGATCGGAAAACAAAAGCAATCCAATTTTGTCATTATTTTGAGTAGCCGAAAACGCTAATGTGGCTGCGATTTCAGTAACCATATCGCGTTTTAACTGATTTTTTGTACCAAAACTCTCCGAACCCGAAATATCCACCATTAACATCATGGTTAATTCGCGTTCTTCTTCAAATACTTTTACGAAAGGTTCGTTGTAGCGTGCCGTTACATTCCAATCGATAGCTCTAACGTCATCACCGTATTGGTATTGGCGCACTTCTGAAAACGTCATCCCGCGTCCTTTAAAAGACGTATGATATTCTCCCGAAAAGATATGATCACTCAATCTTCGGGTTTTGATTTCAATTTTTCGAACTTTTTTTAGAATTTCTTTAGTATCCATTTTTTATTAGTTGGCAGTCGCAGTTGACAGTCGCAGTATTAAAGCAGTAGTATCTGAAAACTGAGACTGAACACTGATAACTAAATTAAGGCACTTCAATTTCGTTAACGATTTTGCTAATAATGTCTTCTGTAGTTACATTTTCAGCTTCGGCTTCATAGGTAATTCCTATTCTGTGACGTAATACATCGTACACTACGGCACGAACATCTTCTGGAATTACATAACCTCTACGTTTGATGAAAGCATAACATTTAGCAGCAGTAGCTAAGTTGATACTTCCACGAGGCGAAGCCCCAAAACTAATTAAGCCTTTTAAACTTTCTAATTTGTATTTTTCAGGATAACGAGTAGCAAAAATAATATCTAAAATGTATTTTTCGATTTTTTCGTCCATGTACACTTCTCGAACGGCTTGTTGCGCTTTTAGAATTTGATCTAACGAAACCACCTCATTCACTTTTTCGAATGCACCTTTTAAATTTTGACGGATAACCAAACGCTCGTCTTCCATTTTAGGATAATCAATAACCACTTTCAACATGAAACGGTCTACTTGTGCTTCTGGTAACGGATAGGTTCCTTCTTGATCAACCGGATTTTGAGTTGCCATTACTAAGAATGGTTTATCTAATTTAAACGTTTCGTCTCCAATTGTAACTTGCTTTTCCTGCATGGCTTCTAACAAGGCCGATTGCACTTTTGCAGGAGCACGGTTAATTTCATCCGCTAATACGAAGTTGGCAAAAATAGGGCCTTTACGAATCGTAAAATCGTTTTGTTTGATGTTATAAATCATGGTTCCCACCACATCGGCAGGCAATAAATCGGGCGTAAACTGAATTCTACTAAAAGAACCATGAACGGCTTGTGATAGCGTGTTAATTGCTAAGGTTTTTGCTAATCCAGGAACACCTTCTAATAAAATATGTCCTTGTCCTAGTAATCCAATTAGTAATCGTTCTACCATTTGCTTTTGTCCTACAATTACCTTGTTCATTTCCATGGTAAGTAGATCAATAAAAGCACTTTCTCTTTCTATCTTTTCATTAATAGCTCTAATGTCTAAAGTCGATGTATTTTCTTCCATTTTGGTTTTAATTTGGGTCTGTGAAACTAACAACATATTTTAACGCTGCAAATTGTAATTTTTTTTAGATTTTAGTTGTTAACATTGCGTTAAAAAACAATAAAAAAAGTAGGTTTTGTGAGTGTTTTATGATTCAATTTTATAATTTTAAGAAAAATTTAGAAATCAGATACAATATGTCAGTAAAATTATCACCTATTATTGCAGGAGTTATGAATTGGGGTGTTTGGGATAAAAACCTGAATGCAAACGAAATGAATCATTTAATTCATCTCTTTTTAGAAAACGGAATAACTACTTTTGATCATGCCGATTTATATGGGGGTTATACCACTGAAGCAGCTTTTGGAAAAGCTTTAGCTACAAGTAAAATAGACCGAAAAAATATTCAATTGATAACTAAATGCGGTATTCAATATGTTTCTGAAAATAGACCTGAAAATGTAATTAAACATTACGATTATTCTAAGGAATACATCATTTGGTCGGCAGAAAATTCACTGAAAAATTTACAAACCGATTATTTAGATGTTTTTTTACTGCATAGACCAAGCCCATTAATGCAAGCTGATGAAGTTGCTGAGGCGGTTGAAAAATTAAAAGCAGCAGGAAAAATTCTTTCTTTTGGGGTTTCTAACTTTACATCTTCACAAACCGAATTATTACGTCAAAAAACAGAAGTCTCGTTTAACCAAATTCAGTTTTCTGCAACCAACCATGAAGCCATGTTAGATGGAAGTTTAGATTATATGCAATTGCATAAAATTACACCAATGGCTTGGAATCCGTTAGGGGTTGTTTTTAGAGAAAATACCGAACAAACACAACGTTTAAAATTACTCTTTTCTAAATTAGTAGATAAGTATCATGTGGGTGCTGACTTAATTTTATTAGCTTGGATTTTACAACATCCTGCGAATATTTTACCTGTTGCCGGAACTGTAAATGTGGCAAGAATTCAACAATTATCGAAAGCGTGTTCGTTGCAATTAGAAAAACAAGATTGGTTCGCTATTTGGTCAGAAAGTATGGGAAATAAAGTGCCTTAAACGAGTATTCAGTGTTCAGTTAATAGTATTCAGAATATTCAGTTAAAAAATGATAAACAAGCGTCTTCTTATCAAAAACATTTTATCTCACCACGATGAGAACAGTTTTTATGATAAGAAGCGCCAGTTGAATTTACATACTAAAGAAGGAAAAGCAAAATTTTTAAAACACATTTGTGCGCTTTCAAATTCTAATCCGAGCAATAATTCTTATATCATTGTTGGAGTTGAAGACGAATCGAATGAAATTGTAGGCGATGACTTTTTTGATGATAGTAGGATTCAAAATTTAGTGAATGCTTTTTTGGAAAATCCACCTAAAATTCAGTACGAGAATGTACCTTTTCCCAATCTTCCAAAAGACAAAGTAGTAGGCTTAGTCACCATAAAACCAAAGTCAAAAAACTCCTATTTTAAAAAAGGAATTCATACGATTGAAGCCAAAAGTACTTTTGTTCGCAAAGGGAGTAATACAACTCCAACCACTGAAAAAATACCCTATTCAAAACAAAACATAGAAACCGTAATTAGTATTGAAAACAGTTCTCGAAATAGCATTGCACATACATTAGAAAGTGTTTTGGATTTCATCAACAATAGGCATAAAGATATAGCATCTGGTTATCATGTTTTTAAAGAATTATTTGTAGTTTGCTGGGCGGGAAATAAGAAAAAAATTAGAGATAAAGTCTATTATTCAAGAGTTGATATTGAGCTAATAAACGAACAAGTAAAACTTTTCTATTCGGCGCTTGATGAAGTTAGTATTGAATTTGACGAAAACACTTTTTCAATAACAGAATATATTTCTTTAGGATTGAATGATAAAACCAGTTATTACCCATTTGAAAAGGTTACTCTTACCTTTTTTGATAATGGTTATTATAAAATGAACTCAGAAATATTGTTCGAACCGCCTCAATACAATCGGAAAATGCTGTATCACATTTACAATTCTAATTTGATACTATTAGGAAAACTTCAAAAAGGATTACCTTTGAATGAATCTGAAAAGAGAGATTTGGAGAATTTACCTCACATTATGATGATTTGTTATTTGAATAGTTTTGATGAAGCAAAACAAAAATTAATTGATTCAAAACCTTATTTAAAATCACTTGAAAATCCTTTAATTTACGTGTCTTTTAAAGAAGTAATGCGAATTTTAAGAAAAATGAAATACGACAAAAAGAATGAGTAGAAAATTAGTTATTGGAGATATACACGGAGGTTTAAAAGCAGTTCAACAAGTTTTAAAAAGAGCCAACGTTACTGATAAAGATATTTTAATCTTTTTAGGGGATTATGTAGACGGCTGGAGTGAATCTCCTAATGTTTTGGATTTTTTAATCGAATTGCAAAAAAAGCAAAAATGCTATTTCATTCGAGGTAATCACGACGAACTTCTATTAGATTGGTTATTAGGTAATACCGAAAATATTGATGAAAAATTATGGTTTACACATGGTGGCGAAGCAACTGTTTTATCCTATCAAAAAATTGAAGCTTCAACTAAGGAAAAACACATACAATTTTTAAAGTCATTACAAGATTATTATTTAGATGATGAAAATCGATTGTTTATTCATGCTGGTTTTACCAATATGAAAGGTGTAGAGCACGAATTTTTTAAGCCTTTATTCTATTGGGACAGAACACTTTGGGAAACCGCTTTAGCATTGGATAATCAACTTTCAAAAGATGCCATTACTTATCCAAATAGATTAAAAATTTACAATGAAATCTATATCGGTCATACTCCTGTTACCAAAATTGATGAATCTGTTCCTGTAAATAGAGCTTGTGTGTGGAATGTGGATACTGGAGCCGCCTTTAAAGGGAAATTATCTATTATGGATGTGGACACCAAAGAATTTTGGCAAAGTGATGCCTTACCTGATTTATACCCAAATGAAAAAGGTAGAAATTAATTGCTTTTTTTTATGTTATCTTATTACAATTTATAACTTTGCTCCAAATTATTTATTTACGTAAAATCCATTCAAAATGAGTGTAATAGAAAAAAAACTGAAAGACCGCAGTGGTTCAGTTTGCGAAATTAGTGGTGCCGAACATGATTTAGTTGTGTACACGTTGCCACCTCACACTGCAGAAAGCTTAGAACATTCGGTTTTAGTTGCGAAACATTTAAAAGACCAAATTGAAAACCCAGAAACCATGAATGAAAACGATTGGAGAGGTTTATCAGATAGCATGTGGAGTGAGCATTTACCGGTTCAAATTTTATCTTGGCGTATGTTAGCGCGTTTAAAAAATACCGATTTATTAGAGATGATGTATCTGGATGAAGAAGCGTTAGAATGGGCAAAAGCAACAGGCGAAGGCGCAGAAGAAGACGAAAACAAAATTGTACATAAAGACAGTAACGGAGTAACCTTATTAGATGGTGACTCGGTTGTATTGATTAAAGATTTAGATGTAAAAGGTGCTACTTTTACTGCAAAACGTGGCGCTGCCGTACATAACATTAAATTAGTTTGGGACGACGCAAACCTTATTGAAGGTAGAGTTGAAAACCAAAATATCTACATTTTAACACAATACGTGAAGAAAACGAAGTAACCTTTTTGTCATTCTGAACTCGTTTACTTCGTCAGTTCGCAAGCTCGGGTCAGAATCTAAAAAGAGAAGCTGAAACAAGTTCAGCTTGACAGAATGACAATATAAAACCCTGCAAATTTGATTTGTGGGGTTTTTGGTTTTATAATAAAATCTTACATTTATGAAAAAATTTATGAAAAAAACATTTTACTTATACTTATTATTCTTTACACAAATATGTTTTTCACAAATACCCGTTGAGTCCTATAGGAATGAAATATCAAGTTTAAAATCTATTGATGAGGTAAGTATTTATTGGGATAAACTTTTAGATATTGATCAAAATGTTTTATTGAATGAAAAAGAGTTAATAAAAAAGGATTCTATCTCAACAAGTTTAATGATAAGAACAATTTTAATGTTTGAGTATCAAAATGAACACACTTTCAAATTATATAAAATTGCACCTGTTATGAATATGGCTCATTGTAATAATTCAAATTCAGCAAAGCTTTTTTGGCCAATTATTGAAAAATATAAAGTTGTAATTAATCAAATAATGAAAAACTATCCTGCATATCCTCTAGAAAGCATAAGTTTAATATATTACGGATATTCATTGTTGGATCAAGATAAAATTTATGATAGACTTATTTATAAATTGCAAAGTACTTATTCAAACGAAGATTTAGTTCTCAAATTAATAGAATCTCACAATAATTTTAAAACAACTCATTCATTAAAATTGAGAAAATCAATATATAAATGGCAGTATCAACCATTTAAGGATAAAAAAGAGGAAGGTTTTTTTGAATTTGTAAAAATGTCAGACGGAAAATGGTATAGAAGAACTAATTACGGGATTTTACAGAAAATTAATTTAATTTCTAAAAAAGACGAATTTAAATTTTACCAAATTGAAGGAGAACCATTTGGTTGGATTTATAAGCTTGGAAAAAACGGTAGCTTAAGTTTGTTAGATAATGATGAAATTCTCATTGAATACACAAGAATAAATTAACTCAACACCAACAGAAAACCCTGCAATTGCAGGGTTTTCTATATCCAAAAAGCAACTAATCACTAATTACTTTTCACTAATCACTTAATTAAAAATCAAACTTAATACCTTGAGCTAATGGTAATGCTGTTCCGTAGTTAATGGTGTTGGTTTGTCTTCTCATGTAAGCTTTCCATGCATCAGAACCTGATTCACGGCCACCACCGGTTTCTTTTTCACCACCAAAAGCACCGCCAATTTCAGCACCTGAAGTTCCAATGTTTACGTTAGCAATACCACAATCAGAACCTGCAGCCGAAAGGAATAATTCCATTTCTCGCATGTTGTTGGTAAAGATAGAAGAAGATAATCCTTGAGGAACTGCATTTTGCATCGCAATCGCTTCTTCAATTGTGCTGTATTTCATAACGTATAAAACAGGTGCGAATGTTTCGTGTTGCACGATTTCGAACTCGTTCTTCGCTTCAATAATACATGGTTTTACATAACAACCACTTTCGTATCCTTTTCCTTCTAAAACACCACCTTCTACAATTACTCTTCCGCCTTCAACTTTTGCTTTTTCGATAGCGTTTAAGTAATCTTGCACCGCACCTTTATCGATAAGTGGTCCCACGTGATTGTTAGCATCTAATGGATTTCCAATTTTTAACTGCGCATACGCTTTTGCTAAAACGTCTAAGGTTTTGTCGTAAACACTTTCGTGAACAATTAATCTACGAGTTGACGTACAACGTTGACCTGCTGTTCCTACCGCTCCGAAAACTGCTCCTACCAATACCATTGATAAATCTGCTTCTTTAGAAACGATAATCGCGTTGTTTCCACCTAATTCTAAGATAGTGTTTCCAAAACGCTCAGCCACTGTTTTTGATACGTGACGACCAATTCTTGTAGAACCTGTAAACGATACTAATGGAATACGTTTGTCGTTATTGATTAAATCACCAGACTCGTTACCAACCACTAAACAGCTGATTCCTTCTGGTAAATTGTTTCTTTCTAATACCGTTTGAATGATGTTTTGACATGCTACACCACATAAAGGCGTTTTTGAACTTGGTTTCCAAATACAAACATCGCCACAAATCCAAGCTAACATTGTGTTCCAAGACCAAACCGCTACTGGGAAGTTGAAAGCCGAAATGATTCCAACAATTCCAAATGGATGCCATTGCTCATACATTCTGTGCATTGGACGCTCAGAGTGCATTGTTAATCCGTGTAATTGACGAGATAAACCTACTGCGAAATCACAGATGTCAATCATTTCCTGAACTTCTCCAAGACCTTCTTGATATGATTTACCCATTTCAAAAGACACTAATTTCCCTAATGCTTCTTTATGTTTACGCAATTCTTCTCCCATTTGACGTACGATTTCCCCTCTTTTTGGAGCCGGAACCAAACGCCATGTTTTGAAAGCTTCTTCTGCAGCACTCATAGTTGTTTCGTAATCTTCTTTTGTTGAAGATTTTACTTTTCCAATCAAATCTCCTGTTGCAGGTGAATATGATTCGATAATTTTTCCGTTAGAAAACCACTTAGAACCTGTTGAAGTTCCTTCGTTAATTTCTTTAATGCCTAATTGTTGCAAAGCTTCTTGCATACCAAATTGAATTGCTGCTTCAGATATCATTTTTATAACTTTTTATTCGGTTTTTGTTAAATTTTTACAAAGATAGAAAATATATTTTTTAACCACAAGGAACACAAGAGTTCAATCTTAATGTTATTTTTAGTCACAGATTTCACAAATTCTCACGGATTATTTTTTGTGAAACTTTGTGAAAACCATTGCGTGACTCTGTGTTACTTTTTTGTAAACTTAGGATTGGTTTCCATTACAGTACCACATTTTTTACACGTTCTTTTTTCTTCCGAATTGTAGAACGTACTAAAATGCGGTAGAAAGTCTTTTTCAATGTCCTGTAATTCGAAATAAACTTCGTGTAATTTATGATTGCAATTATCGCAAAACCAAAGTAAACCATCGTTAAATCCTTTTCCTGCGCGTTTTCTTTCAATCACCAATCCGACAGAACTAGCGGTTCTAGCTGGAGAATGCGGCACTTTAGCAGGATGTAAATACATGTCGCCTGCTGAAAGTTTCATAGCTTTCTTTTCGCCATCTTCTTGAATGTAAACTGTGATTTCACCTTCTAACTGATAGAATAATTCTTCGGTTTCATTGTAGTGGTAGTCTTTTCGTGCATTGGGTCCACCCACAATCATTACAATGTAATCGTCTGATTCTACATATAAATTCTTATTACTAACAGGTGGTTTTAATAACTCTTTATTGTCCTCAACCCATTTTTGTAAATTAAACGGTTTTCCTATTGCCATCTTTTTTAATTTTAAAACGTAAAGTTACAGAAAAAGAAAAAGGTTAGCTACATTTTATTGCAAACTAACCTTATTAAATTATTACCATTGGAATTACTTCACTTCTTTTACTAAATAAATGTAAACTGGAAAGTGATCCGAGAATCCAGGAACTCCATTTTGATTTCTTAATGGGTACCCTTTATATTGTCCAGTTTTTTGGATTAAGAAAGGTTTATTATAAATACCTGCCTTCCAATATTTGAATGAACCATAATCGTTGTTGTCAGCCGGAACTAATTGTTGGCTTACCATAATTTGGTCGAAAATATCTCCTGAATCTCTGTAAAACAAAGAAGAATGTCCGTCTTTAGCCATTTGCTCAAACGGATTATAGACATCTCTTGGTTCTTTTAGTTCTGTTTTCTTCAGTTTAGCACCAATTCCTTGCTTAACACTTTTGTTGTAAGCTCCGTCATTTAAATCTCCCATAGTAATAAACTTAGCATTTGGGTTGATTTTGATGATAGAATCCATGATTTTTCTGTTTAATCTACCAGCTGCTTCACGGTAAGGGCTACTTCTTTTTTCGCCACCAGAACGAGAAGGCCAGTGGTTTACAATTACATTGATTTCTTCCCCATCTAATAAACCAGTAACTAAAAGTTGGTCACGAGTGTAAATTCTTTTTGTTTTTTTATCGTAGTTTACATTTTCTTCTGTTTCTTCCGATTCCTCTTTACTTTTTTTAGTATCCTTAGATTCTGTTTCATAAACATAAAGAGGAACATTTATATAACTTGTAGGTTGAAAATGTTTTTCTTGATATAAAAATCCAACATCAATTCCACGTTTGTCTGGTGAATCAAAGTGAACTACCTTATATCCTTTATTTATTAAAGTAGGATGTTTTACTAAGTCTTCTAATACTCTTCTGTTTTCAATTTCACAAGCACCAATAATCACAGGAGAATTTTTTTGACTTTCGCTAGTTCCTAATTCAATAAGCACTCTACTTAAATTATCTAATTTCTTGTGATAGTTTTTTTTTGTCCAACCATTTACAGGCGTATATTCTTCATCATAAGTGTCTGGGTCATTAATTGTGTCAAACAAATTTTCAAAATTGTAAAATGCAACCGTATGCACCTTAAATTTTTTATCCTGAGAAAAAGCGCTATTGATAGACAAAATCACGGTAAATACAGCCAAAAGGTGTTTAATTTTCATAAATTAAATGTTATATTAATATCAAGTTTATTACAAATTGGGTGCCAAAGGTAAATAATATTATTAAAAGTTATACATTTGCAGGCTGTTAAGTTTTAAACTACTTAACGTTAAATAAGTATTAATTATAATATTCTTTATGAAAAAACTTGTATTAAGCACTTTACTAGTGCTGCAAGCTGTTTTTGTTTTTGCACAGCAAAATCCAGCCTTAAAAGGTAAGGTTATCGATGCTAAAAGTCAAAAACCATTACAAAATGTAGTTGCAACAATTCAAAGCACGAATCAATCTGCCTTGACTGATTTTGACGGAAATTTTGTGTTTCAATCACTTCCTGCTGGCGAACAAGTATTGGTAGTTAAGTCTACAGGATACAACCAACAGACATTCGTATTAGAGCCAAACAATGGGGAACCATTAGATTTAGGCGTAGTTGTTTTAGAAGAAGACATTACTTCTGAGCAACAATTAAGTTTAGTAACTATTACAGAAAATGACTTAGGTGACGACAACAGTGGATCAGAAAGTACTTCGGGCTTATTACAAGCAACAAGAGATACTTACCAACAAGCTGCTGCGTTTAACTGGGGATTAGCTCGTTTTAGAATTAGAGGTTTAGATAATGAATATGGAGTTACCATGATTAATGGTATTTCTATGAATAAATTGTATGATGGAAGACCGCAATGGAGTAACTGGGGTGGTTTAAATGATGCAACAAGAAATCAAGAATTTACAATGGGTTCTGCTCCTTCTGACTACACGTTTGGTAGTGCATTAGGAACTCAAGAAATCAACACTAGAGCTTCATTCTACCGTCCAGGTTCAAGAATTTCGATGTCGGGAACAAACACTAACTATAGTTGGAGAATGATGGGAACTCACGCCTCTGGAATGAACAAAGACGGATGGGCATTTGTGGTTTCTGCATCAAGAAGATGGGCAGATGAAGGTTATTTTGAAGGTACTGACTATGCTGCAAATTCATTATTTGCAAGTGTAGAAAAAAGAATTAACGATAAGCATAGCTTAAACTTAACTGCTATTTACGCTCAAAACAGTAGAGGTAAAAATTCCCCAAACACAAAAGAAGTTAACGATTTAATGGGTACTGAATACAATTCATATTGGGGATGGCAAGATGGAAAAAAACGTAACTCTAGAGATAAAGATGTTGAAGAACCAATTGTAATGCTTTCTCATTACTGGAGAATAACAGAAAAAACATCTTTAAATACTAATGTTGCTTTTCAAACAGGTTCTATTGGTAACTCAAGATTAGATTTTCAATTAGGAAATAATCCTGATCCAACTTACTATAAAAACTTACCAAGCTATTTTAGTAATTTAGGTGGTTATACTCAAGAGCAATTGATTGGAATTGGAAATCAGTTTAGAAACAATTCACAAATTGATTGGAACGCTATGTATGTTGCAAATCAAAATAGTGCTTTTGCTGGAAGAAGTGTTTATGTTTTATATCAAGACAGAACAGATGACAACCAGTTAAGTGCTAATACTATTTTGAATTCAAGTATATCTGAAAATCTTAGCTTAACTGCTGGTGCAAATTTCAGAAAGTTACGCTCTCAAAATTACCAAAACTTAGTTGATTTAATGGGTGGACAATATTTCTTAGATATTGATCCTTTTTACACAGGAAATTCTTCACAATCTGACTTGAACAACCCTAACAGACAAGTTGTTGAAGGTGATTCTTACGGATACAACTATTTATTACACGCTTTAACATTTGATGGTTTTACACAATTCAAATTTACTTATGACAAAGCTGACTTTTATTTAGCACAATCTTTTTCTAGAACAGAATATCAAAGAGAAGGTATTTACAGAAATGGTATTTACGCTGATAATTCTTTTGGAAAAGGACAAAGCATCACTTTTGAAAACTTCGGATTCAAAGGAGGTTTAACATACAAATTAAACGGAAGAAATTATTTAGATTTCAATGGTTTATACCAAACAAAAGCGCCAAGTTTGAGAAACTCTTTCTCTAACGCTAGAATGAACAATGTAATTACTCCAGATTTACAAAGTGAAAGCATTACAAGTGCTGATGCAAGTTATATCTTAAGAGCACCAAAATTCAAAGCTCGTTTAACAGGTTTCTACTCTAAAATTCAAGATGCAACAGAAATTTCTTTCTTCTACGGGGAAGGAATTGGAAGTGATACAGGTGGTGACGAAGATACTTTTGTAAGTGAAATCGTAACAGGAATTGAAAAACAAAATATGGGTGCAGAACTTGGTTTAGAATACCAAATTACTTCAACCATTAAAGCTACTGCTGCCGCTTCTTATGGTCAGTACATTTATTCAGACAACGCGAAGTTAAAAACTAACGATGATGCATTAGCTGCTGCGGGAAATAGTTCATTAACTGATTTTGGAACTGCTTATATTAAAAATTATCACCAACCAGGTATGCCACAAAAGGCAGCGTCATTTGGTTTAGAATATAGAGATCCTCATTTTTGGTGGATTGGAGCTAATGTAAATTATTTAGCAGACAGTTACATCGACGTTGCAAGTATTTTAAGAACAGACAATTTTAGTATTGATGGTTCTACAGGCGACAACTATAGTGGAGCAACACCAGAAACTGTTAAAGATATTTTAGAACAAGAAAAATTTGATAACTTTACATTAGTAAACTTAACAGGAGGAAAATCTTGGAGAATAAGCAAAGCAAATCGTAATACAGTGGGTTTCTTTGCCTCTGTAAATAACGTTTTTGATGTTACTTATAAAACTGGTGGTTTTGAGCAATCAAGAAAGGCAACTTTCCCAGATTTACAAGCGGATCAGGCAAATAACACTCCTTCTTTTGGTTCAAAATATTTTTATGGATACGGAAGAACATTCTTTGTTAACTTCTACATTAACTTCTAAAAAAATATACTATGAAAATAAAATTTTTAAAAACAATGTTCTTGTTAGCGCTTAGTGCAAGTGTTTTAACAAGTTGTGTAGGTGACGATGATTACGCAATTCCTACCGTTTTTAGTTATGCCTTTAATGAAGGTTTTGAAACTTCTACTACAGGAAGTGGTTCTGTTGAAGTGCCTATCGCTTTAGAAGGATGGGTAAACCATAATGCATCAACATCAACACCTACATCATCTCGCTTGTGGCATGCAAGAACTTTTGATGACAATATCTATGCTGAATTTTCTTCATTTTATTCTGCAACAGGAACAAATGATGTAGCTTGGTTGATAACTCCGGTAATTGATTTAACTGGAACAACAGGAGAAGTTTTCTCTTTTTCTACAAAAACAAGGTTTGCAAACGGATATCCATTAACAGCTTTTATTTCAACAGATTATGATGGTACAACTGCTGGAATCGCTACTGCAACATGGACACAACTAACATTTGCAACACCTTCTACTGATGATGTTTTTGTTAGTAGTGGAAATATTGACATCAGTTCTTATGAAAGTGATAATGTAAGAATTGCATTCAAGTACACAGGAAGCAAAGCAGGTGTAACCACCACTTTGCAACTAGACAATGTTAAGATCACTAAAAATTAATAGCTATGAAAAATTTAAAATTAGTATTAACAACAGCAATTTTAGCAACTTTAACAAGTTGTGTAAATGGCGATGATTATGGCACACCTGATTTATCAAAAGAATGTGTAACCATTGCAACAACGAAAGAAGTTTTCGAAATAACTGATATTGCAACTGCTACAACAGTTCAATATACAACTGACGAAACTTTAACTGACTACATTGAAGCTTATGTTACTTCAAGTGATGAAGGTGGGAACTTCTACAAATCTATCTCATTGATGTCATTAGATGGGTTAAAAGGTTTTAGTATGCCTGTTGATAATTATAACTTGTATACCGAATTTGAACCTGGAAGAAAAGTTACTATCAAATTAGATAGTAATAGATATTTCAATAAACAACATGGTTCAACAGTTATTGGATCATCTTATGAAGGTGGTGTTGGAAGAATTTCAGGCGTAGAATATAAAGATGTGATTTTAAGATCTTGTGAAGATGTTAACGAAAATGATATTGTAAAAAATTTAACGATATCTGCTGCTAAAAACGATCAATATTTAAATATGTTAATCGAATTTGATGCAGTACAATTTACTGATGCTTCTTTAGGAAAAACTTACTATGATGCTTCTTTAAATAGTTTTGGTGGTGCAACTAATCATGAAATTACAGATGAATTTGGAAACAAAGTTATTGTTAGAGTAAGTGAGTATGCAACATTTGCTTCAAATGCAGTTCCTTCATTTAATGGAAAAATTAGAGGAGTAATGACTAAATACAATAGTGATTATCAATTCATGATTAGAACTTTAAATGATGTAAATTTAACAGATTCAAGGTTAGATATTGATTTATATCCACCAATCGGAGGTTCGGCAATTGTATACGATGCAACTTTAAACGAGCCTTTCACATCATATACAACAACTAATCAACAAGTATTTCCAAAATACATCAATGATGCAGCTGTAGGAAGTAGATATTGGCAAAGAAAAACCTTCAGTGGAAATACTTACATTCAAATGTCTTCATTTGGTGGAACTCCTGAAGCTAATAGATCTTTATTTATTGTACCTGTTGATATGACAGCCGCAAATGGTCTTTCTTTTAAAACTAAAGATGGTTTTAATAATGGAAATGTTTTAAAAGTTTATTATACCACAGATTATGTTCCAGGTTCGCAAATTACTACAGCAACATTGGTAGATATAACCTCAAGTTTCACAATTGCTTCTGGTACTACATCTGGATATGCTACAAACTTTACAAATAGTGGTACTTATAATATCCCTGTTGGTGTAACTGGTAATGGATTCTTCGTTTTTGAGTATGTTGGAAATGGTTCTGGTGGAGCTACAACAACAATGCAAATTGACGATATTGTAATCAACTAATTACAATTTCTTTAAAATCAAAAGCGACTCATTTAAGAGTCGCTTTTTTTATACCCGCTATTTTGTACATTTGTAAACATTAAAGAACGATTATGTTAGAGAAAGAAGTTATTGACTTTGAAAAATCAATTGTAGTAGGAATTGTAACCCAAAACCAAAGTGAAGAGAAACTAAACGAATATCTTGACGAATTGGAGTTTCTTACTTTCACTGCTGGAGGAACCGTTGTAAAACGTTTTTCCCAAAAAATGGATAAGCCTAATCCAAAAACATTTGTTGGAACGGGTAAATTAGAAGAAATTAAATATTACATCAAAGACAACAATATCACAACTGTAATCTTTGATGACGAATTAACGCCGTCACAATCCAAAAATATTACCAAAGAATTAGATTGTAAAGTATTAGACCGAACCAATCTTATCTTAGATATCTTTGCACAACGTGCTGAAACTTCTTATGCAAGAACACAAGTAGAATTAGCACAATGTCAATATTTATTACCTCGCTTAACCGGAATGTGGACACACTTAGAGCGTCAAAAAGGAGGAATTGGAATGCGCGGTCCTGGTGAAACTGAAATTGAAACCGACCGTCGTATTGTACGCGATAGAATATCGTTACTGAAAGATAAAATCAAAGTAATTGACAAACAAATGGCAACCCAACGAAGTAATCGTGGCGCTATGGTTCGTGTAGCTTTAGTAGGTTATACGAATGTAGGAAAATCAACTTTGATGAACGCGGTTGGAAAAAGCGATGTATTTGTAGAAAATAAACTATTTGCTACACTTGACACTACTGTTCGTAAAACCGTTATTAAGAATTTACCTTTTCTTTTAAGTGATACGGTTGGTTTTATTAGAAAACTGCCAACACAATTAGTTGAGTCGTTTAAAAGCACCTTAGATGAAGTTAGAGAGGCTGATTTGTTACTTCATGTGGTTGATATTTCTCATCCTGAGTTTGAAGATCATATTGCTTCTGTAAATAAAATTTTATTAGACATAAAAAGCGCTGATAAACCAAACATCATGGTTTTCAATAAAATTGATGCTTATAAATCCGTTTATTTTGATGAAAACGATTTAAGTGTTGAAAAAACAACCAAACATTATACTTTAGAAGATTGGAAACAAACTTGGATGAGTAAATTAGGTGAAAACAATACTTTATTTATTTCGGCAACTGAAAAAGCTAACTTTGAAGAATTCAGAGAAAAAGTATATGAAGCAGTCAGAGAAATTCACATTACACGATTTCCATACAACAAATTTTTATACCCAGATTATAAAGATGCCGTTGAAAACGAATAAAAAAAGACCTCAATTGAGGTCTTTTTGCTTTATTTAAGCTATTTTAGATTAGAAACCATAATTCACACCTAAACCAATAATTTGTTTCGTTTGAAAACCTCTAAAAGCGTTATCGTCATAAATCGTTTGAAACGCAAAGTTTGTAGAAAGGTATTTATTGATTTTCATCACAATATTCAATTGGTAATCAATATCAACATTTTGAGGATCTTCTAAATAATTAGAGTATAAATTCAATATGTTCTCAACAGAAACATTTTCCATGATATTGAATTTATAGTAACCATTTACAGCAGCTCCTAATTCGTATCTTGAAGTATCACCTTGTTCAACACCAAATGATGAACCAAATTCTGTAAAATGTTCGTGTACCATAATTAATTTTGAAGTCGCTGGAGCAATATTCACTTTTAAATTATCGCTTTTTTTCCACAACATACCTGGTCCAAATTGAAAAAATGCAGGTGAAAAGAAATGCGAAATTTTCACAGTTTGAGTTGCAGGATCTAAACCAGTATCCATTTGTGTTTTAAAATTGAAAAAAGCTGAATAAAACCAATATCCAGAAGCTTTTTTCCCTAATAACGAATTGAATTCTATTCTATCGTCTGTTTTTTGTGTATCAGCTCCTTTAATTTTAGTTAAACCATACGCTAAAATTATTTTGTTATCCCAATTCCAATCACCATTTTTATAATTGAAATCGTAATTTACCCCAACATTCCCTGCGAAGTTATTTTGACCACCAGCTTGCCAATTGCTAAAAGAAGATTGATTTGCTAAAAAGGTGAAAACGCCTTTTCTGGTCCAATGTTTTGTTGTATCAATAGCTGTTTCTTGAGCGATACTAACCGTTGAAACAAATAGTATCAATAAAAAAAGTTTTTTCATTCCTTAAATTTTTAAAAATTAAAGGCGCAAAGGTACTTATTTTTGTTTAAACAACGGAACTGCTGAGCAAGCTTCACCAAACATAACGCTTTTAGCTACTTTCATAAGTTTTTGAATAGCTAAAGTATAAACCTGATTTGGAACTGGTTTTTTAGAGCAACCTTTCAAAATTAATGGTTTTTGAAAATAATCTGTATAATCGAGTTTGTTCAAAATATCTTGATACCATTCGATAACTGCTAACTCCTTGCTTCCATGAATTACTTTTAAAGCATTGGGCGCTAAATAAACCGAAACTAAAGCAAATGTCCATGCAGGTAAAATGGCATCTGTAGCACAATACAATGATACATATTTGTCTTCAAATTGAGACCAATCGTTGTTTTTTAATTGTTCACGAAAATCGGATTCTTTTAAGATAAATCCTTCTAATAACCATTGCGAAATATCTAAATCTACTACATGATTATCTGGATAGTAATCTTCTAAATCGAATACCATCAAAGAACTTTGTGCTACTTTGTTTATTATTTCGTCCATATTTTAGTGTTCAATGTTCAGAAATTAGTGTTCAGCAAACTGCCAACTAAAAACTGAACACTGATTACTTATTTAAAGCATTCCTAATTCTAATTTTGCTTCTTCGCTCATTAAATCTTTACTCCAAGGTGGATCAAATGTAATTTCTACTTCGCATGATTTTACAGCATCGATCGATTTTACTTTTTCTTCTACTTCTTGTGGCAAAGTTTCTGCAACAGGGCAGTTAGGTGATGTTAAGGTCATTAAGATTTTTACATCTTTATCTTCATTAATCATCACATCGTAGATTAAACCTAATTCGTAAATATCTACTGGAATCTCTGGATCAAAAATTCCTTTTAAAACTTTGACTACGTCTTCGCCTAAATTGATTGTATCGTTAAATTCTTCCATTTTTTTGTTTTTAACCATATAAGGCATATGAGGGAATATAAGTTAATCCCAAAGTTGATTATATAGATTGTTAATATATGTTTTCTGACCTTCTTTATAAATATTTGTTACATTGAAATTAATCAATAATCCCATTGGTACATTTAATAAATTCATATAAGATAAAATCTGTGCTTCAAATATAGGCTTCATTTCAGTTACTGATTTTAATTCAACAACTAATTTCTCCTCAATTAATAAATCACATCTTAATTCAGCATCAACTTCAATTCCTTTATATTGAATAGGAATTGATAATTCCGATTGAAATTTAATGTTTCTAAGTTCAAGTTCACGTATTAAACATTTATGATAAACACTTTCCAATAAACCAGGACCAAGACTCTTGTGAACTTCAATAGCAGCTCCATTCACATTATAAACTAAATCCTTTAAATTTTGCTTTGTATAATTCATAAAACTTATACTTTCTTATATGCCTTATATGGTAATTAAAATTTACGTTTATTGCTTTGATTGAAATGCCAAAGCATACATTTTTATTTGTTTTACCATTGAAACCAAACCGTTCGCTCTTGTTGGAGATAAATGTTCTTTTAATCCTATTTCGTCAATAAAATCAGTATTTGCATCTAAAATATCCTTTGGAGATTGATTAGAAAACGCTCTGATTAAAATCGCAATAATTCCTTTAGTCAAAATCGCATCACTATCGGCTGTGAAAACAATTTTTCCATCTTGTTCTTCGCCGTGTACCCAAACTTTTGATTGGCAACCTTTGATGATGTTTTCGTCAACTTTATATTGTTCCTCAATTAACGGTAGTGATTTTCCTAATTCGATGATGTATTCGTAGCGTTGCATCCAGTCGTCAAACATGGAAAATTCGTCTACAATTTCGTTTTGTATTTCTTTAATTGTCATTTTATTTTTCGGTCAATTTCAAAATTTTGTTTACCAATTTTTCTATTTCAACTGGTGGAAAACCATGATCAAATCCATTAGCTGGATATTCAACTCCGTCTGAAATAAAAGTGATATTCGCATGAGCCGCTCCGTCATAATATCTTTTTTCGGTTGGCCATTTTAAATCTTTTACTTTAGCTAAATCAACTGCTTTCGTTAAAATCACAATTTCTTTCCAATCCGAATCTGAAATCTTGATTTTCTCTTCATAATCTTTAAAATTTCGCACACGAGAAATAGAAACAACTTGATTTTCAACTTTCACAGCTAAAGCTAAACCTCTGGCATTCGCTTCATATTTAATAATAGGCATTTCATTTTGCATTTTTGTTCCAGAAGAGGTTACATTAGTAGAAGCCGTATCTTTCTGACAATTACAACTCGTAATCGTAATCAAAAAGGTTGCTAAGATGGTGAAAACAGCTTTCATAATTTTAATTTTTTAAGATAACATCATTTGCGCTTTTTTAACCGCTTCTACAAAGATATCAATTTCTTCCTTGGTATTATAAAAAGCAAAACTTGCTCTAATCGTTCCTGGAATATTGAAAAAATTCATAATAGGTTGGGCGCAATGATGACCGGTTCTAACCGCTATACCTAACTTATCGATAATTGTGCCAATGTCATACGGATGAATGCCTTCGATATTAAACGAAATTACCGAAGCTTTGTTTTCACTCGTTCCGTAAATCGTTAAACCTTCTATTTCTTGTAATCTTTTGGTTCCGTAGTCCAATAATTCTTGTTCATAAGCGGCAATGTTTTCAAAACCTATTGCATTCATGTAATCAATCGCAGTTCCAAGAACAATTCCATCCGCAATGTTAGGGGTTCCCGCTTCAAATTTATGGGGTAAATCGGCATACGTTGTTTTCTCAAAGGTAACCTCAGCAATCATTTCGCCTCCACCTTGATAAGGAGGCAATTTTCGCAACCATTCTTCTTTTCCGTATAAAATTCCAACACCTGTTGGACCACAAACTTTATGACCAGAAAATACGTAAAAATCACAATCTAATGCTTGCACATCTGGACGTAAATGAGGGGTTGCTTGTGCTCCATCAATTAAGACGGCTGCCCCTACTTCATGTGCTTTTTCGATGATGTATTCAATTGGGTTAACCGTCCCTAATGCATTTGAAATGTGATTTACCGTTACGATTTTAGTTTTTTCGGAAAGTAATTTGTCAAATTCTGAAAGGATTAATTCGCCTTTTTCATTCATTGGAATTACAACCAACTTCGCTCCTGTTTTTTCACATAAAAATTGCCAAGGCACAATGTTGCTATGATGTTCCAAAGCCGAAACCATAACCTCATCGCCTGATTTTAGCAAACTTGCAAATCCATTCGCCACCAAGTTAATTCCAAAAGTCGTTCCCGAAGTAAAAATGATTTCGTAATTATGCTTTGCGTTTAAGTGATTTTGAATCGTATTTCGCGACACTTCATACGCATCCGTAGCCAATTGACTCAGCGTATGCACACCACGGTGAATATTTGCATTGATTTCGCTGTAATATTTTGAAATAGCATCGATAACCACTTGCGGCTTTTGCGAAGTTGCTCCGTTATCAAAATACACCAAGGGTTTACCATTTACTTTTTGCGATAAAATGGGAAAATCAGCTCTTACTTTTTGAACATCAAACATTTTCATACAATTTGAGTACAAATTTACAACTTGATTGTTTATAATTGGAATAAATAAAGGTTAAAATCAACATAAAAACACAATACAAAATAATTTTAGCGTTTTTGTAAATACATTGTAATAAAATGTATATTTGTAAAATGTATAGTAAAGAATTAACCAAAGGAACGCTACTACCAATTATCTTAAAATTAATAAGTGAAAGCGATAAAATGTACGGGTATGAAATTACCCAGAAAGTTAAAGAAATAACCAAAGGAAAAATTGACATTTCTGAAGGTGCTTTATACCCCATTCTTCATAAACTGGAAGCAGATGGTATACTAGAAACAGAGAAAGTATTTTTAGGAAAACGGGTTAGAAAATACTATCAAATTACACCTTCAGGAAAATTAGCAATAGCTGAAATTACTACCGAATTGAATGATTTCATAAATACATTGCAACTTATTTTCAATTCAAACGCTTTGAAATCATGACATTAACTGATAATAATATTAATTACATAGCTACAAATTTAGAGTTCTATGAGATAAAAGATGTTGATTTAAAAGAAGATTTAATGGATCATATTTGCACTCATATTGAATGCTATAATGGAACTGATTTCGAAAAAGCGTATCAAGAAGCCATTGAAAATCTAGGTGGATATGCTTCATTTCAACTCATGCAAAAAGAGATAAACGAAAAAAAATTGATTCAATCATTCTTAGCTAGAAAACGAGCATTTTATTTACTATCAACTTTTAACATAATGTTATTGGCATTGGGATTCTTATTCAAACTAAACCAATGGCCTTACTCGAGTATTCTCTTAGCTTCTGGATTTGGACTATTAATTTTTATCATCATTCCATTTGCATTATATAACAAATACAAACATTCAACACAAAAATTAATTTTATTAAACAAAAAATTATGACAAAATCGTTTTACATCTTGGCTTTTTTAACCACATTTATTCTTGGAATTGGCGCTATGTTTGAATTTTTAGTTTGGCCATTTCGGGGAATGATAGTTTTTGCTGGCTTCTTACTATTAAATTTCGGATTAGTTCCAACTTACTTTTATCAGAAATATAAATCAGCTAAATGATGATTCGTGTCGTACTATTACTATTTGCTTTTTTAGCTTCTTATTTAATTCATGGACAAGAAATCCAAACGAAGAAAATTGATGAGCTATTACAATCATTTGAAAAGCCAAATTCTCCTGGATTAAGTATCGGAATTGTTCAGAATGGCAAAATAGTTTATTCCAAAGGAATTGGATTAGCTTCGGTTGAAGGCAACACAAAAAACAATTCAAAAACAGTATTTAGTATTGCTTCAATTGCGAAACAATTTACGGCATCTTGCATTTGGATTCTGGTACAAGAAAAGAAACTTTCCTTAGAAGATGACATAAGGAAATATCTTCCTGAAATGCCAAATTATGGAACGCCAATAAAAATAAAACATTTGCTAAATCACACGAGCGGTATAAGAAATTATCACGCCATAATGGATTTACAAGGTTTTGATTATGATGCAGAATATTATAACAATGAAACCGTTTTGCAACTTGCTTCAAAACAAAGAGGTTTAAACAACAAACCTGGAGAAAAAGTGCTTTATAGTAATACAAACTATAACTTGCTAACTACGATTATCGAACGTATTTCGGGTAAAAACCTTAATGAATTTGCAACAGAAAAACTATTCAAGCCTTTGCAAATGAATTCAAGTTGTTTTAAAGTTTCTAATAAACAAATTATCAAAAACAAAGCCATTGGACATCAATTATCAAGTGGTGAATACATTACAAATGCCAGTATACAAGAAAGTTATGGTGCTGGAAGCATGGCTTCAACTGTGGAAGATTTAGTAAAATGGATTAGTGTTTTAAATGGAACGTATTCAGAATTCAAATCGCTTTCAAATTTTTTAATTCAATGTGAGAAATTAGAAAATGGCGAAAAAGCAAAATACGCACGTGGTGTAATGGTTGATGATTATAAAGGATTTACAACCATTAGTCATAGTGGATATGGCTGGGGAGGCCAATCGCAATTGATTACCATTCCTGAAAAGAAACTTGGAATCATCATAATGACCAATTTAGAATCTATAAATCCAACACCTATTTCCTATGAAATATTAGATTTATTTCTTCCTAAAACTAAAGCTATAAAAGAAAAATCAGCTAAAAAGTATAAAGAAAAATCAAAAGCTTTTAATTCTTTCGTAGGGCAATACAAGGAAATTAATAGTGACATGAAAATGGAAATTCTAGTTGAAAATGATACTCTAAAATCTAAAGGAGCAAGAGCCAAAAAACCTACTGCCTTAATTGGATTTGAAAAAAATAAATTCCATAGAATAAATAGTGAAAGTGTTAAGTATGATTTTACGAAAAACGAAAAACACGATTTGGTAATCACTTTTGGCGGCACTCCATTTTATTTTAAAAGAGCCATCTTTATCGATTCTAAAACAGTTAATGTTAAAGAATTTGTTGGAAAATATTATTCTGAAGAATTAGATGTTGTTTATGAGTTTTTTGAAACAGATGATAAATTATATTTAAAATATAAAAATCATGATAAAATAGCACTAGAAACAGTTCAAAAAGATGAATTTGGAAATAATGACCGAACCTTATATTATTTCACTAGAAATTCAAAAAATAAAATTCAAAAAATGCTTTTATCTTGCGATGGTTCAATCTCTGAAATTGAATTTGTAAAACAATGAAAAAACCGCCCAAAAGGCGGCTTTCATGTCCATAGATTGCTTCGTTCCTCGCAATGACATATCTACAAATCAAATCCCATATTTACCCCTAATTTATCGGCGATAATACGAGCAATTTTCGTTTTTAATTCTGGTATTCTAATACTATTGGTTACTTCACTTGTGAAAGCATACATCAACAAAGCTTTTGCTTCTTTTTTAGGAATTCCACGTTGTTGCATGTAGAACATCGCGCTTTCGTCTAACTGTCCAATCGTACAACCGTGTGAACATTTTACATCATCGGCAAAAATTTCCAATTGTGGTTTTGCGTTGATAGTAGCTTTATCGCCAATTAAAATATTGTTGTTTTGTTGGAATGCATCGGTTTTTTGCGCTTCTTTTTCTACGAAGATTTTTCCATTGAAAACACCAGTTGAACTATCGTGTAAAATCGTTTTATAGTTTTGGTGGCTTTCGCAATTTGGTGTTGCGTGTTGCACTAACGTATAATGATCTACGTGTTGTTTATCGCCAATAATGGTAATTCCTTTCAAGGTTGAATCAATTCTTTCACCTTGATGATAGAAATTCAAGTTGTTTCTTGTGATGTTTCCGCCAAACGAAAACGTATGTACCGCTACTCTACTCTCTTGCTTTTGCGCAATGTAAGTGTTGTCAATCAAATTGGCAGTTTGCTCATCGTTTTGAACTTTGTAATAATCAACAATAGCACGTTTTTGAGCGAAAATCTCGGTAACCGAATTGGTCAATACTGGATTACTGTTCAAACTTTGATGACGCTCTACAATTTGCACATGAGCGTTTTCACCTACAATAATTAAGTTTCGAGGTTGTACCATCAAAGCCGCTTCATTTCCTGTTGAGAAATTGATGATTTCAATTGGTTTATCTACTACTTTACTTTTCGGAATGTTGATATAAGCGCCTTCCAATGAAAATGCAGTATTCAAAGACGTTAAACTATCTTCTTTATTTGCAATTTGATTGAAATACGTATCCACAATCATTTTGTATTTAGGTTTTGTCAATGCCGAAGACATCAAACAAACATCTAAACCATCATGTGTAGTAGAAGACAAAAACGAACTGAAAATTCCGTCGATGAAAACTACTTTATACGTATCTATTTCATGTAAGAAATACTTTTTTACGTCTTTAAATTCAATCGCATTTTCTTTCTTTGGGAAAACCGAGAAATCATTTTTTAAAATCGAATTTAACGACGTGTATTTCCAAGCTTCCTCTTTTTTAGTCGGAAAACCTTTACTCTCGAAATTTTTTATGGCGTGACTTCTTAACTCATGAAGTTCAGAATGTGTATCAATCTTTTCTTCAAAAGCCATGAAAGAAGCCAATAATTTATCTTTCAACTCCATTTTATACTGCTTGTTCGTTTTTAATCCAGTCGTATCCTTTTTCTTCTAGTTCTAAAGCTAAATCAGCTCCACCAGTTTTTACGATTTTTCCGTCCATTAAAACGTGAACAAAATCTGGAACGATATAATCTAACAAACGTTGGTAATGTGTAATCACTAAAACAGCATTGTTTTCGTTTTTTAATTTATTAACTCCGTTTGCAACAATACGTAAAGCATCGATATCTAAACCTGAATCGGTTTCGTCCAAAATTGCGATTTTTGGTTCTAACATTGCCATTTGAAAAATCTCATTACGTTTCTTTTCACCACCCGAAAAACCTTCGTTTAACGAACGCGACAAGAATTTTCTGTCCATTTCCAATAATTCTGATTTTTCACGAATTAACTTCAACATTTCATTCGCTGGCATTTCCTCTTTTCCGTTGGCTTTTCTGCTTTCGTTGATTGCCGTTTTGATGAAATTCGTTACCGAAACTCCTGGAATTTCCACTGGATATTGAAACGATAAGAAAACACCTTTGTGCGCTCTTTCTTCTGGTGCTAATTCTGAGATTTCTTCACCGTCTAAAAAGATTTCGCCTTGAGAAACTTCATAGTTTTCGTTTCCAGCAATGATAGAAGATAAGGTAGATTTTCCGGCACCGTTTGGTCCCATAATCGCATGAACTTCTCCTGCTTTAATTTCAAGGTTGATTCCTTTTAATATGTCTTTGTCTTCTACCGAAGCGTGTAAATTTTTTATTTGTAACATTTTGTAAATGTGTTATTTATTCTAATTTATGATTGATTATCCTACAGAGCCTTCTAACGAAATTTCCAATAATTTTTGGGCTTCCACTGCAAATTCCATTGGTAATTTATTCAATACTTCTTTACTGAATCCGTTTACGATTAAGGCTATGGCTTTTTCGGTTGGAATGCCACGTTGGTTACAATAAAACACTTGGTCTTCTCCAATTTTTGAAGTCGTAGCTTCGTGTTCGATTTTTGCCGAAGCATTTTTGCTTTCGATATATGGAAACGTGTGTGCACCACAATTATTCCCCATTAAAAGCGAATCACATTGAGAGAAGTTACGCGCGTTTTCAGCTCTTGCTCCTATTTGCACTAATCCTCTATAACTATTTTGTGATTTTCCTGCAGAAATTCCTTTGGAAATAATCGTCGATTTGGAATTTTTACCCAAGTGAATCATTTTCGTTCCAGTATCGGCTTGTTGGAAATTATTAGTAACGGCGATTGAGTAAAATTCACCAATTGAATTATCACCTTTTAAAACAACCGATGGATATTTCCAAGTTACAGCCGAACCCGTTTCTACTTGTGTCCATGAAATTTTAGCGTTTTTCTCGCACAAACCTCTTTTGGTTACAAAGTTATAAACGCCACCTTTTCCTTCTTTGTTTCCTGGATACCAGTTTTGAACCGTTGAATATTTAATTTCGGCATCATCCATTGCAATTAATTCTACAACAGCTGCATGCAATTGATTTTCATCACGACTTGGAGCCGTACAACCTTCTAAATAAGAAACATAACTTCCTTCATCGGCAATTAGTAACGTTCTTTCAAACTGACCTGTGCCTCCTTGATTGATTCGGAAATAGGTTGATAATTCCATAGGACAACGAACGCCTTTTGGAATGTAACAGAAACTTCCGTCAGAGAAAACCGCAGAATTTAAAGCCGCATAAAAATTATCTTTCTGGGGAACAATGGTTCCTAAATATTTTTGAACTAATTCAGGATGTTCTTTAATTGCTTCCGAAATCGAACAGAAAATAATGCCTTTTTCGTTTAATGTTTTCTTAAAAGTAGTTGCTACAGAAACCGAATCTACCACGATATCAATCGCTACATTGTTCATTTTCTTTTGTTCATCAACCGAAATTCCTAACTTTTTGTACATCGCCAAAAGTTCTGGGTCAACATCTTCTAGTTTTTTATTCGGATCGGCTTTTTTAGGTGCCGAATAATATGAAATCGCTTGAAAATCTGGTTTTTCATAATGCACGTTTGCCCATTCTGGCTCAATCATTTCTTGCCAAGCACGAAAAGCTTCTAAACGCCATTCTGTCATCCATTCTGGCTCTTCTTTTTTCTTTGAAATCGCACGAACAATGTCTTCATTTAACCCAATAGGAAACGTTTCCGAGTCCAATTCGGTATAAAATCCGTATTCGTATTCTTTATTTTCTAATTCGACTTTTAAGTCGTCCTCAGTATATTTACTCATATTTTTTGATTTATAGAGAGAAACTCTCTCCACATCCACACGTTCTTTGTGCATTTGGATTGTTAAAAACAAATCCTTTTCCGTTTAAACCACCCGAAAACTCTAATATTGTTCCTGCCAAATAAAGAAAACTCTTTTTCTCAACAGCAATTTTTACATTATTATCTTCAAATATTTTATCGTTTTCTCCTATTTCTTTGTCGAATTTTAAATCATAAGACAAACCCGAGCAACCACCACTTTTTACGCCTACTCGCACGTAATCTTTGGCTGCATCAAAACCATCTTCTTGCATCATGCTGATGATTTTTTTACTTGCTGTATCAGATACTTTAATCATTTCTTATTTTGATTTTGTCTAAATTAACTGCAAAGATAAGCCTTAAATTGCTTTTTACAAGAGTTGCTAACATTTTTATAACTTATCGATTCATAGTTTCTATTTATAGTATTTTTTGTAATTTGGCTGAAAATTGTTTTGACCATGAAAATACATCCTATTGAAGCCGGAAATTTTAAATTAGATGGTGGCGCCATGTTTGGTGTAGTGCCTAAAACCATTTGGAATAAAACCAATCCAGCCGACGAAAATAATTTGATTGATATTGCTGCAAGATGCTTATTAATTGAAGATGGAAACCGATTGACGTTGATTGATACCGGAATGGGAAATAAACAATCGGAGAAATTCTTTGGATATTATTCACTTTGGGGTGATCTCTCTTTAGATAAATCATTAAAAAATGCTGGTTTTCATCGCGATGATATTACAGATGTGTTCATGACGCATTTGCATTTTGACCATTGTGGTGGAAGTGTAAACTGGAACAAAGATAAAACGGGTTACGAAGTCGCTTTTAAAAATGCAAAATTTTGGACGAATGACAATCATTGGGAGTGGGCAACAAAACCAAATGCTCGTGAAAAAGCATCATTTCTGCATGAAAATTTAATCCCAATGCAAGAAAGTGGACAATTACAATTTATCAATCGCCCGAATAGTGATTTTGGTTTTTCAAGCGAATTAGGGTTTGATATTTTCTACGCTGATGGTCATACAGAAAAACAAATGTTACCTCACATCAACTACAACGGAAAAACCATTGTTTTTTGTGCCGATATGCTCCCAACTGCAGGCCATATTCCAATACCTTATGTAACAGGGTACGACACAAGACCATTATTATCAATGGATGAAAAACAAATATTTTTAAACAACGCTGCAGACAATAATTATTATTTATGGCTAGAACACGATGCTCACAATCAAATTATAACAGTTCAGCATACCGAAAAAGGAGTTCGATTAAAAGAAATTTTCAAATGTGAAGACATTTTAAAATAAAGTTAAAAACAACTATAACTGTAACAAATACAAAACACTTCAGTCCAATAACTGAAATTAATTAATTGAGAATATGAAGAAAATTTTTAGACCACTGTATTTAAGCTTAGCTTTAGGACTTGTTTTAGCAAGTTGTGGATCGCAAAAAATGGTATCAACTCCGGTTGAAAATATTGATAATTTACCTTTAAAAACAACTACTGTTGCTGAAAATGATTTGCAACGCTGGAGTCATTTAGACTTAGTAAAAGATACGCTTCCTGGAATGAGTGTAGACAAAGCTCACAAAGAATTACTAAAAGGCAAAAAAGGACAAAAAGTTATCGTAGGAATAGTAGATTCGGGTGTAGACATCAACCACGAAGATTTAAAAGCGGTGATTTGGACCAATCCAAAAGAAATTGCTGGAAATAAAATTGACGATGACAAAAACGGCTACATTGACGATATGCACGGATGGAATTTCTTAGGAAACGCAGTTCATGAGCAATTAGAAATGACACGTATTGTTAAAAAAGGTCCTGGAACTCCAGATTATGATAAAGCGAAAGCAAAATTAGAAGAAGAATTAAAAGGACTTACACCTCAAAAACAACAATTAGATTTTATTCTAAATGCTGAAAAACAATTAGCTACTTACTTCAAGAAAAGTAATTTTACTTTAGAGGAAGTTAAAGCAATTCCAGCAACTGAAACATCTTTGGCTCAACCAAAAGCTGTTTTTATGCAAGTTTTAAGTACTACTTCAAAACCAGATTTCGACAAACAAATTGAAGAATTCAAGGATTATATTTATGGTCAAATGAACTACAATTTAAATGTAGAATTTGATGGTAGAAAAATTGTAGGTGACAATCCAAACGATTTAAAAGACACCAAATACGGTAACAATAACGTAGTTGGTCCAGAGCCAAAAGAAGCAAAACACGGAACACACGTTGCAGGAATTGTAGCTCAAGTTAGAGGCAACAATAAAGGTGGAGATGGTGTTACAAACAACGCTCAAATAATGGCAATTAGAGCTGTTCCAAATGGTGATGAATATGATAAAGATATCGCTTTAGGAATTCGTTATGCAGTAGATAATGGTGCAAAAGTAATCAACGGTTCTTTTGGAAAATATTTTTCTCAAAACAAAGAATGGGTTATCGATGCTATCAAATATGCAGAATCGAAAGACGTATTAGTAGTTATCGCTGCTGGTAACGAATCATACGATTTAGATGTTACGAACAAATATCCTAACGATACCTATGACAACTTTCCAGAGTATGCTAAAAATGTTCTAATTATCGGAGCTTTAGCGCCAACTTATGGAAGCAAAATGGTAGCTGATTTTTCTAATTACGGAAAAAACAATGTTGATATTTTTGCACCAGGAGAAAAAATTTATGCTACTACTCCATTAAACACTTACGAATATTTACAAGGAACTTCAATGGCTTCACCTAACGTAGCTGGTGTAGCAACATTAATTCGTTCTTACTATCCAAGTTTAACTGCGGTTCAAGTAAAACAAATTATTATGGAAAGTGGTACTCCGTTGAAAAACACAGTAACGATTGGAGAAGACAAACACAAAGCTAATTTTGCTGACGCTTCAAAATCAGGTAGAATCGTAAATGCATACAATGCATTGCTATTAGCTGAAAAAATGGCGAAAAAATAAAAATTTCACTACTTTAGTAAAAACCAAAACCTACAGGTTGTCAAATTCTTGTAGGTTTTTCTTTTAAAAATTGATTTATGAAAAAATTACTTTTTTTACTTACTTCTTGTATTGGTTTCGCACAAAATAATCCAAATCCAGGGTATTGGCAACAACACGTTGACTATAAAATGGATGTGAAAATGGATGTGAAAAAATTTCAATATACTGGAAAACAAGAAATTATTTACACCAATAATTCTAATGATACGCTACACAAAGTGTATTATCATTTGTACAATAATGCCTTTCAACCGGGAAGCGAAATGGATGCAAGACTTCAAGCCATTTCTGATCCTGATAAGCGCATGGTAAAAACCTTTAAAAAAGAAGGTAAAGATGTAAAAGAAAGTAGAATTAGTACGTTGAAACCAAATGAAATTGGCTATTTAAAAATCGCTAATTTCAAACAAGATGGTGCTACTGCAACTACAAAAATTGTTGGTACAATTTTAGAAGTTACGTTAGCAAAAGCTATTTTACCAAAACAAAAAACTACGCTTTCCTTAGATTTTGATGGTCAAGTGCCGTTGCAAATTCGTCGTTCAGGAAGAATGTCAGAAGAAGGCGTTGCCTTATCGATGACGCAATGGTATCCAAAATTATGCGAATATGATTTCGAAGGTTGGCATGCTAATCCATACATAGCAAGAGAGTTTCATGGTGTTTGGGGAAATTTTGATGTGAAAATCACGATTGACAAAACGTACACTATTGGCGGAACAGGTTATTTACAAAATAAAAACGAAATCGGTCATGGTTATCAAGATGCGGGTGTAAATGTGGTTCATCCAAAGAAAACCAAAAATCTAACTTGGCATTTTTATGCACCAAACGTACATGATTTTGCTTGGGGAGCGGATAACGAATTCATACACGACATGATTTTAGGTCCAAATAATGTAGAATTGCATTTCTTGTACAAAAACAAGAAAGAAAATTTAGAAAATTGGAAAAAAATGCAACCTAAAACAGCGGAATTGTTGGCGTTTTTCAATGAAAATGTTGGACAATATCCATACAAACAATATTCAGTTATCCAAGGTGGTGATGGCGGAATGGAATATGGCATGTGTACTTTAATTACTGGAAATAGAGCTTTTGGAAGTTTAGTTGGTGTAACCGCACACGAAATGGCGCATTCATGGTTCCAATTTGTATTAGCTACCAATGAAACCAAACACGAATGGATGGACGAAGGTTTTACGTCGTACATTTCTAACTTAGCGATGAACAAAATTTTGCCTCCAAAAACACCAGAAAATCCGTTTGAAGATTCTTATAAAAACTACATTTACTTGGCAAAATCAGGAAAAGAGCAACCTCTTTCTACACACGCAGATCGTTATGATTTAAATATGGCGTATGGTATTTCAGCTTACAGTAAAGGAGAAGTGTTTCTGGCGCAATTGGGTTATTTAATTGGGCAAGAAAACCTCAACAAAACCATAAAAAGATTTTATAACGAATATAAATTCACGCATCCAACTCCAAATGACATTAAACGAGTTGCTGAGAAAGTTTCTGGCGCTAATTTAGATTGGTATTTGTTAGATTGGACACTGACAACCAATACGATTGATTACAGCATTAAAGAAGTTTCTGAAGCAAACGCTGCAAACACAAAAGTAATTTTTGAAAGAAAAGGAAGAATGCCAATGCCATTAGACGTTATGGTAGAATATACTGATGGAACCAAAGAATTTTTCTACATTCCAAATACGTTAATGCGATGGGATAAACCAAATCCTTATGCTGGAATTAAAGGAAATGTTTTAAAAGGTTGGGATTGGGCACATCCTACTTTCACTTTTGAAATTGCAAAACCAAAAGCTAAAATAAAATCTATCACCATTGACCCAGAAAATTTAATGGCGGATATAAACAAAGAAGACAATATTTTTTTAAAAAAATAGTACTTAGAGGCCGACTTTCAAGAGTCGGCTTTTTTTATACCTTTGCTTCATGAAATTCACTTATCCTAAAAACGAAAAATTAAAAAGCAAAACTACAATTGACTTGTTGTTTTCGGAAGGGAAATCGGTTTCAAAATATCCTTTACGTTTAGTTTATGTTGAAAATATAGAACCTAATGCAGAACTGATTAAAATGGGTGTTTCGGTATCAAAAAAATACTTCAAAAAAGCAGTGGACCGAAATTATTTCAAACGTGTTTTGCGCGAAACCTATCGTTTAAACAAGCATATTTTAATTGATCATTTAGAAAAACCGCATGCATTTATGTTTTTCTATCAAACAAAAGAGCACCTTTCTTATCAAGAAATTGAAGAGAAAACCATCCAACTTTTTCAAAAATTCAACGAAAGGCAGAAGTAAATTGTACTTTTGGTTTAATTTTTGCTCAAGATTCTTTACTTTCGTAAACTCGTATCAATCAATACTTCTATACATGAAACGTTATTTCAGTAGAAAAATAATCATTCCCGTTGTTGCGGCAACATTCCTTTTTGTAGGTGTTAGTTTCAAGAACGACTTTTTTGAAATTGCGAAACAAATCGAAATTTTCACCGGACTTTTCAAAACCGTCAACCAAAACTACGTGGATGAAACCAATCCAGGCGAAATGATGGATATTGCCATTAAAAACATGCTTAAGGAATTGGATCCGTATACCGTTTTCTTTAACGAACAAGATGTTTTAAAATTCAAAATCAACAATACGGGCGAATACACCGGAATTGGCGCTATGGTGCAAAGAAGAGACGGAAAAGTGTTTTTGAAAGAAATTTATAAAGGGTTTCCTGCTGATAAAGCTGGATTAAAAGCTGGCGATGAGGTAATTCAAATTGGAGATATTAGCTTAAAAGAATACAAAGAAGACGCATCGCAATTGTTTCGTGGTGCTAAGAACACAAAAGTTGAAATTCAATACATTCGTCAAGGAAAAACGCAAAACGCAACCATTATTTTAGACGATGTTGAAATAAAAGCAGTTCCATTTTTAGCGCTTTTAAAAGACAATACAGGTTATATTGTTCTAAGTAAATTTACTGATAAAGCTAGTTTTGAAACTAAAAATGCTTTGTTGGATTTAAAAAAACAAGGTGCCACTAAAATCATTTTAGATTTAAGAGGAAATCCGGGTGGTTTGTTGCATGAAGCAGTGAATATTTGTAATCTTTTCGTTCCGAAAAACGAATTGATTGTTACGACCAAATCGAAAAACCCAAAACATAATTCGGAATATCGTACTAAAAACGAACCTATCGATTTAGAAATTCCATTAGTAGTAATTGTTGATGGAAAAAGCGCATCGGCTTCAGAAATTGTCGCAGGAGCCATTCAAGATTTAGATAGAGGAGTGGTTTTAGGATCAAGAAGTTTTGGAAAAGGTTTGGTACAACGCCCATTAGATTTATCTTACGGAACGCAAGTAAAAGTAACAATTTCAAGATATTACACACCTTCTGGAAGATGTATTCAAGCTTTGGATTATTCAAAAAAAGACGAAAACGGAAAAGCCATAAAAAAATCACAAGACGATTTCAATGCTTTTAAAACCAAAGCTGGAAGAACCGTTTATGATGGTGGAGGCGTTTTACCTGATATTCAAATTGAGGAAACTAAATTGGCTAATATAACCGACGCTGTTACTAAAACGGATGCGATTTTTAACTTTGGAACACAGTGGTATTATAAAAATCCAACGTTAAATGGAATACCAACAGTAAGTGATGCCGATTATAATGCTTTTAAAACGTATTTGAAACAAGAAAAAATTAGTTTAGACACAGAAACAAATAAAGCGCTAAAAAACGTGCTAGAAACTGCCAAAAAAGAAAAGATTGATGCTCAAATTGCGAATGAGTACAAACAATTGGAATTGGCTATTGAAAAAAATCAAGAATTGGAATTAGACAAAAACAAGAACCAAATCAAAAAACTAATTCAGGAAGATTTAATTACACGTTACCAATATCGCGAAGGCTTATATCAATTTTACACCAAAGAAAATATAGAAATTGAAAAGGCAATTGCTTTATTGAACAATCAAACCCAATACATATCGATATTAAAAAAATAAGATGACACGTTTATTTTCCCTACTATTTTTACTTTTTACAGTTGTTTCCTTTGCTCAAGAAGATGAAGAAGTACACTCGATATTCTTCGAATTTGATAAATATAGTTTAAAAGATGAACAAGCTGATGCCGTTGTTGCCTTTGTAAGCAAAATTGATACAACACGAATCGAATCGGTTCAAATTTTTGGTTATTGTGATGATAGAGGAAAAGATGCTTACAATTACACTTTATCAACCAATAGAGCCAATACTGTAAAAAATAAGTTGATTGAAAGAGGTATTAAAAGTAAAATTATCATTACGCTTGAAGGAAAAGGTAGAATCATGCTTGATGAAGACATGCAAACAAACGTTCCAGAAGCGCGTTCTAAAAACCGAAGAGTAGACGTAGTTGTGAATTTTAAACCTATTGTAATTGAAGATTTAAAAATTCCTGGTGTTTATAGTACGATTAAAAAAGATAGAATTGTAGGCGATAGAATTTATCTTGACCACGTTTTGTTTGAAAGAGGAAGTAGCCAATTAACCTACAAAGCCAAGAAAGAATTAGACCGAATTGCCTTAGAATTACACAAATACAAAAACATTCACTTCGAGATTCAAGGTCACGTTTGTTGTACGCCAACCTTTCAAAAAGAAGCTGTTGATCGTCATACTAAAAAACGTGAATTATCTATTAACCGTGCCAAAAGAGTGTATAATTACTTTTTGATGAAACGTATTAGTAGAACACGTATGACATTTAAAGGATATGGCAACACACAATCACTAAAAAAAGGAAGCACTTTAGACCGAAGAGTGGAGCTTTTAATTACTAAAAACGATGTGGTTGCTATAGAACCGAAGAAGTAAAATTTAATTTCAAGGGCAAAGGCAAGTTCAAACAAAATTTCAAAACTTGAAACTTGAAACTAAATCTTAGTGAACTTTATGCCTTCTTTGTGTTCCTTTTGTTTAAAAGAGACGCTTAACAGCGTGACAAACTAGACGTGGAAAACGATTTCAATACTCCTAACTCCTCTTCATCTGAATATGCGGAATATCATCTTCCAAATACATTTCGCTGGTTTGGGTAAATCCGTGTGATTTGTAGAATTTTTTTAGATATTCTTGAGCGGAAATGGTTATAGCAGTTTCGTTGAAATTTTCTTTAATCGCTTCTATAGAAACGCGCATTAAGTCGTGACCAAATTTTTTATCGCGGTATTTTGGGCTTACCACTACTCGTCCAATTGAAGTTTCTTCAAAATAATAGCCTTTGTTAAACAAACGAGAATACGCTGCCAAATCGCCATTGTAATAGCCTAAAACGTGATGTGCTTTCTCATCTTTGCCGTCAATGTCTTGATAAACGCAATTTTGCTCCACCACAAACACTTTAGAGCGAAGTTGCAGCACAGAATATAGTTCGGCTGTAGAAAGCTCGTTAAATCGCTTTATTTTGAATGTTATTTCCATGATAAAAAAAGAAGTTCCCAATGAAGGGAACTTGATATTATTTTAAAAACTTAACAGATTGAATAATGGCTTCCAATTCGAAAACTAAATCACGCTTCGATTTTGACGGATTATAAGTGAATCCTTCCAAAATTAAATAACGATTATTTTTGGTGTCTTTGATGGCGTAATTAACAAAAGGTCCAGCCATGAAATCGTTTTTCAATTCCCAAGTTCCTTTGGTTAAATAGGTTTTTCTACCTGCAACGTTTACATCAAATAAATAAGGTGCATAAGCTGCTTCTGTAATCATCCAAGTATTTGGTAGTGTTCCGTGAATGTTAGCTTTTCCAATTTCATCACGCATTGCTGTAATGTTTGCGATGACATTGTTATCTTTTTCTACAGTGCTAATTGGCACAGCGTAAATTAAAATACTGTTATAACCTGAGGTAAATTCTTTTCGTAACCAAATGAAATTGTCTTTCACCATATCGTATTTGTATCCAAAGCCGATTTGTAAACTCACACCAAACTTTTTTTGAACTTGCGCATCCGAAACCAACGATTTCTTCATTCGAATTTGATTCTCAATGATTTCGGAAGATTTAATGTTTTTGATTATTTCAGATGATTTTTCTTCTAAAACATTCAAAACGTCTTCTGTATCCGTTCCTGAAATAAAAAAAACATTCTGTGGCTTAGCAAATTTATCAACATTTGAAGCAAAACCAGCTTCCTTGTCTTTTTTTACAATTATGATATTTCTACTTTTTCTTACAAATCCTTCAAAAACTTTTGTAGGATATTGATTTAAAGTGAACAATGGTTCTTCTTGAGGCAATCCATCAACAGGCGCAGCAAACTTTTTACGAATACTGTCTCCAATTTCTCCGTTCCATAAATTATCATCGATAATAATTGAAACATTATTTAATTTTCCATTAGATTCAGATAATACGGCTTTTTGGTCTTCTTTCGAAGTTTCTTTACAAGACAAAAAAGATAAGGCTACAAAAGTTAAAATGGCTATTTTTTTCATGGTGAAAACAATTATTTATCCGTTAATTTTCAATTTCATTCCGGGTTGTATATTGTCACCACTAATATCGTTCCATTTTTTTAAATCTTCTATAGAAACGCCTTGAAATTGTTTTGAAATAGAGAATAACGAATCGCCATTTTTAACAGTATAAGTCCCGTCATTGTTAGGTTTAGAGTCTGATTTAACAATTACTTTTTTATCAGAATAAATTTTTAACTTTTTTCCAGCCTGAATAACATTCCCTTTAATATGATTCCATTTTTTTAATTCGGAAATGGAAACGTTATACTTATCTGCAATTTTACCTAAACTTTCCCCGCTTTTAATAGTGTGATACTGTGTTTTTCTTTCGATTTTAGAACTTTCAACATAAGTAGAATCTTTTGATGTTGGAATAAAATCTGTTTTTGTTTTTTCTTTGGAAGAATCTAAATATTCTAAATAGGCGTAAATTTTTTCTTCATTAGAAACAAATAATCCCATTTTATTTTTTGGTAAACGCAAATAATGCGCTTCGTCTGCTTCAAATGGAATTACCTTCAATTTATAAATCGGATTTAAAAACTCTATCTGCTCTTCCGAAATATCCAATAACTCCGCAATATGTTTAAACGACATTTGCTTTTTCACCATGATTGTATCGGTTTCAAAATACGTTAAAGGTGCTTTTTTAGGCGTAATTCCGTGTTCTTTTTTGAACTCGTAAATATAAAAAGTAGCTAAAAAGGCAGGAACATAATTTGCAGTTTCCTTTGGAAGATTTTTACGAATGTTCCAATAATTATGACTTCCGCCCGAGCGACGTATAGCTTTTGAAACGTTTCCTGGTCCGCAATTGTATGCTGCTAAAACCATACTCCAATCCCCAAAAATACCATACAAACTTGATAAATACTGACAAGCTGCTTCCGTTGCTTTCAAAGGATCGTAACGCTCATCTACATAAGAAGTAACTTCTAAATTGAATTGTTTTCCTGTTGGATACATAAATTGCCACAAACCAGAAGCTCCAACGCGTGATTTTGCTCTTGGGTTTAATGCAGATTCTACTATAGCTAAATATTTTAATTCTAACGGAATGTTATATTTTGCTAAATGCTCTTCAAACATTGGGAAATAATATTCAGAAATTGCCATTAAACGCTCAAACGCTCTTGGACGATTTTTCAAAAAAGCTTTAATCGTGTTTTCTAATGCTGGATGATATTCAATATTAAAAGGCGATTTAGCATCCATTTTTGCCAATCGCTTTTTTAATAATTCAGTTGATAATTCGTAACTTACTTCGGTATCTGCATTGAAATTTGAAATATCAGAAAACATATTTTCAGATAATTCCGTGCTGGCTAATTCTGATAACCATCTTTCATCAATACAATTACTTGTGCTATGATTTACAAACGTTGTTTTCAATGAATCTAAATAAGACATTTTAGGCAACGAAAGTAAATTCTCTTTTTCTGCGTTCTCTTGTGCTAAACTAAAAAGCGACAGAAAAAGTGATGTTAGTATTAAACTTTTTTTCATTCTGTTTTTTGTTTTTGGGGCGTGCTAATCATTAATAACTTAATAACCAGCATTTTATTGTATTCTTAATCTAAAATAGCTGCAATTCCAGGTAAGGTTCTGCCTTCCAGCATTTCTAACATCGCTCCACCACCGGTAGAAACGTAACTCATCTTAGGTTCTAATCCAAATTGCTTCACAGCAGCCACACTATCACCACCACCTACTAACGAAAAAGCTCCGTTTGTTGTAGATTCTGCAATAAATTCTCCTAAGGAAATTGTTCCTTTTGAAAACGTTTCCATTTCAAAAACACCTAACGGACCATTCCAAAGAATTGTTTTTGAATCTAATAAAATTTGTTTAAAAATTTCTAATGATTTTGGTCCAGCATCTAAACCTTGCCATCCATCTGGAATTTGTTTTACATCTACTACTTGTGTGTTAGCATCATTTGAAAAAGCATCTGCAGCAATTACATCAACAGGTATATGAATTTGAACCCCTTTCTCTTTAGCTTGTTTTAAAATTTCGATGGCCAATTCTAATTTATCGTCTTCACAAATAGAATCTCCAATTTTTCCTCCTAAAGCTTTCACAAAAGTAAATGTCATTCCACCACCAATAATCATGTGGTTTACTTTGTCTAAAATATTTTCAATAACCGTAATTTTTGAAGAAACTTTACTTCCTCCCAAAATTGCAACCACTGGTTTTTCTGAATTTTTCAAAACTTTTTCGATACTTTCAATTTCTTTGGCTAACAAATAACCGAAGCATTTTGCATCTTGGAAAAACTGAGCAATAATAGTTGTTGAAGCGTGTGCTCTGTGCGCTGTTCCAAATGCGTCATTCACATAAATATCACCCAAAGAAGCTAATTTTTTAGAAAATTCTAAATCTCCTTTTTCTTCTTCGGCATAAAAACGTAAATTTTCTAATAATAAAATTTCGCCTGGTTGTAGATTTTTTGCTGCATTTTCAGCAACTTCTCCAATACAATCCGATGCAAAATGTACTTTTTGACCTAAAATTTCTTCTGTTTTTGCAACGATATGTTGTAACGAATATTTGGCTTCAACTCCTTTTGGTCTTCCTAGGTGACTCATTAAAATAACACTTCCTCCATCTTTCAAAATTTTGTCAATTGTTGGCTTTGCTGCCTCGATTCTTGTAGCATCGGTAACTTTAAAATTTTCATCTAAAGGCACATTAAAATCTACTCGGATAATTGCTCTTTTGTTATTGAAATTGAAGTCGTTAAGTGTTTTCATTTATTGATTTTTTAATTCGGATGATTGCAAATATAAATTATTGTATTTTAAATCTTTATAACAAATATCATATTTTGTGTTTTTTTTAAATCTTGCAAAACCTTTTTTTTGATTTCTTTTCTACCAATTTTGGTAATTTTTGATTAGGTTTGTTCCATGCTTTTTAGAGATATTTTAGGACAGGAACATATTAAAAATCACTTAACTAAGAGTGCCGAAGCCGGAAGAATTCCGCACGCACAGTTGTTTGTGGGTCCCGAAGGTTGTGGTACACTTCCTATGGCGATTGCATATGCGCAATATATTTTGTGTGGCAATATTGGTGGAGAAAATGTAGGCAAAAACACCACTTGTAACCTAAAATTCGAACATTTTTCGCATCCCGATTTGCATTTTGTTTTTCCAGTTGCCACTACAGATAGCATAAAAAGTCATGCAGTTAGTGATAATTTCATGGTAGAATGGCGCCAATTTTTAACCGAATCACCTTATGGAAGTTTGTTTGATTGGTTGAAAAACCTCGGAATTCAAAACAAGCAAGGTTTAATTGGTGTTGATGAAGCTACTGAAATCAATAAGAAGTTAGCGTTAAAAGCCTACGAAGGTGGTTACAAAGTCATGATCATTTGGATGGCGGATAAAATGAATGGTCCTTCGGCAAATAAATTATTGAAATTATTAGAAGAACCACCAGCTAAAACCGTTTTTATTTTAATTACCGAAAGCACGAGCGATATGTTGCAAACCATTCTTTCCCGTTGTCAAGTGATTGATTTCATTGGTTTGAGCGAAAGTGTAATTGCAGAAGCTCTGGTTTCATGTGAAAATTGTGAGCCAATAGTTGCTAAAAAAATCGCACATCAAAGTGAAGGAAATTATAACAAAGCTTTGCATTTTTTACGAAAAGAAGACGATGAATTTCCGTTTGACGAATGGTTTGTGGAATGGGTAAGAAGTGCTTTTCGTGCCAAAGGAAATGCAGCAGCTATTAACGATTTAATTGCTTGGAGCGAAAACATTGCATCTACCGGAAGAGAAACGCAAAAACAATTTTTACACTATTGCATTCACTTTTTCAGACAAGCTTTATTGCTTAATTATCAAGCGAATGATTTGGTTTTCCTAGAAACAAAAGTGCCTAAATTTGAATTGGAAAAATTTGCTCCGTTTGTAAATGGCGCCAATATTTCAGATATTTACAAAGAATTAGAAGATGCTATTTACCACATTGAAAGAAACGGAAATAGCAAAATCATCTTAACCGATTTATCCATAAAACTAACACGATTAATCCATAAAAACGCATAATTATGATACAAGTTGCTCCTCTTTTAGTTTTAGCTTTTTTAGCCATCACTTTTTTACAATCTGGATATGATAAAATTAAAGATTGGAAAGGCAATGTAGAATGGCTTAATGGACATTTTGCGAATACGATTTTAGCCAAACAAGTTCCGTTTGCTTTAGGAATTGTTCTTTTATTGGAAGTAGTTTCTGGAATTTTATGTGTTTCGGGAATTATCCAACACTTAGTACAAGATGTAGTAATTAGAGGTTTAGGTTTTTATGGTGCAATTTTGTCTTGTATTACGTTACTTTTCCTTTTGTTTGGTCAACGTTTAGCAAAAGATTACGATGGCGCAAGAACTATTGTTATTTACTTTATTCCAGCCGTTTTAGTGGTTTTTTGGTTGAATTGATTTTTGGTCCAAAAGAGATTTCACTTGTTCAAGAGATGCTTAACAGCATGACAAACTTCATGTGGAAAAAATGGGTTTAAACTTTGTGTGGGATGCTTAGCAGCATGACAAATTTGAGAGTAAAATAATCGCAAAAACATCAACACAACGTTTGTCATGCTGTTAAGCATCTCTTTTACTTCTTATGAAAAGCGTTTATTCAAAAATTCCATGTTGGGATTGAATTCTTTTATTAACTCCATTTTCAAGTCTCTTCTTAAAAGTTTAATTTCCTTTTCTCTGGCAATTGCTTGTTGAATCCAGCCATATTTTTCGTAATAAATCAAATAATTAAGGTTGTATTTTGCTGTAAAACTGTTTGGATTTAGTTTTTCATTGTGTTCTTCTAATCTTCTTTTTAGATTATTTGTAACTCCTGTGTAAAGAACGGTTTTGGCTTTGTTTGTTAGAATGTAAACGTAAAAGTTGTAGATTCCTTCTGTGAATTCGATCATGATTTTGGCTTTTAAAGTGTTATATGTGAGATGCTTGACAGCATGACAACTTTGAGGGTAAAATTCTATTTAACCCAAACTCGCTTTATACAATCGCAACTCGTCCCAAGTGAATGTATCGCCGTGGATTTCTTTTAATTCGCCCAAACTTTCACCTTTAAAATCTTTGAAAGCGGCTTTTAAATCCGAAATTTTATCTTCTGGTAAAATGTCGGAAATTTGCACAATTTCCATTTGAATTAACTTAGCAAAATGGTTGTAAATCGTTTGTGGTGTTAGCTTTCGCTGTTTCGCAATTTCGTAAATCGATAAGTTTTGTTTCCACAATTCTAGCGTATCTTCGTAAGTCGATTTTTTTGGCTCTTTTGTTTTTTTCTTTTTCGAATCGGTGTAATACGAAACATCTTCATCGTCTTCTACTAAAGCAGCATGCGAAGTTCTAAAGCGTTCTGCCACAACCACTAACTTATTGATTTTGTAGGTACTCATGTCTTCCGAAATTAAATTTTTCTTCGAAATTTCTTTTCCTTCGACAATGATGTTGGTGAGTAATTTTGCTTTTTTAAGTTGTAAAATCGCTTTGATTTGGAGTTCTTCTAACACCAGTAATTCATCATGAAACGTTTTTACTTTTTTGATGCGTTTGACTTCTTCAATTTTCAACAACAATTCTTCAGCAACAACATCTAACGTTTTGAAAAAATATTGATAAGCCGCATCACAACGTTCTTTTATGAAATTCACATCCAAATTTTCAACGTAGAAAATTTTCTGCAATTGCGATAGAAATTTTCCAGAAGGTTCTAAAATTTCAGCTATTTTTTGTTGTTGCGTTTTTGCCCAATTGTTATGCTTTGTTTTTGGCGATTTCGGTGCTTCGGAATTATAACTAAATAAATGATTGCGCCATTCTTGACCTAATTCTTTGAAATCAAATGAATTAAGTAAAGTATTCAACCAGAAAATCAAGGTTTCTTTAGCTAACGAATGTTGTAAGATTTCTTCCGAAGCTTTGTTTTCGGCATAATTAAGCACTTCTTCATCGCTTGAAATGCCATTCATTCGCAACGGAGAAAGCAAAATAAGCCCTTTTAACGAACGTAAACGCGATAAAGCCACATACGCTTGTCCAGGCGCAAAAACTTGCGATACATCGAGCGCTGCTTTGTCAAATGTTAACCCTTGACTTTTATGTACAGTAATTGCCCATGCTAACTTGATAGGGTAGTGGACAAAAGTTCCGATGACTTCTTCTTCTATTTCTTTAGTATTTTCGTTGACTTTGTAGCGAATATTTTGCCACTCGTAGCGTTCGACTTCAATCGTTTTGTTTTCTTCAGGAAAATGAACAAAAATTTCCTTTTCGGTTAACGAACTTATGACGCCCATTTTTCCGTTGAAAAATTGCTTTTCGAAATTCAAATCGTTTTTAATAAACATGACTTGCGCTCCGACTTTAAGTTGCAATTTTTCTTCTAATGGATAAATTTTTTCAGGAAAATCAGCTGTGATTTCTGGTAAATAAGTGAATTGTTTCCCCTCTAAATCTTTTAATGACTGCGCATTTATGGTATCGGCTTTAGAATTGTGTGTGGTTAAAATGATAAAACCTTTATTTTTCTTCAGATCAAAATTGGGTTGTACAAATTGATTTAGAATCTTGACATCTTCCGAAGTAATTTTATTGTGTCGTAAATTGTTCAAAACATCAATAAACTCGGTATCGGTTTGACGAAAAATTTTATCTAATTCGATGTATAAAGGCGGATATTGCTGGATAATGTGCGAATGAAAAAAGAACATACCTCGATAATAATTCTTTAGCATTTCCCATTCTTCATTTTTCACTACTGGTGGTAATTGTAATAAATCTCCTATAAATAAAACTTGTACTCCACCGAAAGGTCTTTCGTTTCTGCGTACTTTTCGCATCATAAAATCCATCGCATCTAACACATCAGCACGTAGCATGGAAACTTCATCGATAACTAACAATTCCATATTTCGAATTACGGAACGTTTCACGTTATTCATTTTGAAATGACGTCCAAGAGAATCGCGATTTTCAAATTTTAAAGTGTCTGAAAAATGTGGAAGTTGCTTATTATCAGGAATAAAAGCCGCAAAAGGCAATTGAAACATCGAATGAATCGTAACGCCATTTGCATTCAAAGCGGCAATTCCGGTAGGTGCGACAACAACTGTGTTTTTGTGTGTTGTGGCGATAATTTCCTTTAAAAGTGTGGTTTTTCCGGTTCCAGCTTTTCCGGTAAGGAAGATGGATTTATTGGTTTGATTAATAAATCGGAGGGTGTAACTAGCTGCGGCTGATAATGGTTCCATTTGGCATATAAATTTGAAATACAAATATATAGAAACGATTATAAATAAAAAAGTCCCGATTACTCGGGACTTTCAATTATTTTTTCTCTTCTTCCTTAGTGGCTACTTTGTCGTCTTTCTTTGTCGATTTGTAAGCCTCATTTAATTCTTTTAAAACATCCTTTGTAATGTCATAATTGTCTTTCGCATACAAAATTGTTGCAGCATCACCTGTTCCATATACATAATCATAACCTTTCTTTTTACCGTAATCTTTGATGAATTTTTTTACTTCACTAATTAAAGTATCTTTTAAAACGGCGCCTTCTTGCTGTAATTGTTGAATTAAAGCATTTTGCTCCATTCCTAATTGTTGTTCTCTTTGTTGTAATGAAGCACCCATTTGTTGTGCCCATTGTGGTCCTTTTGCTTGAGCATTTTTTTGAAAATTTTGAGCTTCAGCTTGAAAAGCTCTAACTTTAGCTTCTAAAGGACGACCTAATTCTTCCGACTTAACTTTGAATTTATCATCTTCATCTTTAAATTTTTCGTATTTTTCGATTATTTCTGATGTGTTGATATATGCTGTTTTAAATTCTTTTGAATTTGTTTCTGTTTTGTTACATGCTAAAACGCTTAATGCAACACCTAAAATCAATACTAATTTTTTCATTTTTCTATATTGGTAATTAATAATTTTTCGTAAAAGTAATAATAAGTTGTAAAGTAACAAATTTGTTGCTTTTTTATTTATTTTTCGATTATAAGGATTTCTTATTTAAACAACGCAATCTAATAGTTTAAAGCTATAGAAAGTGGCTTTTATAAATTAATTGAGATAAATCATTTAAAAATAGACAACAAATCATATCAAATTGAATGAAAAAATGTCTAAAATCGCTTTAAAATGATTTTTACTTGTTTTTTAGCACGTAAATATGTGATGAAAACTCCTTTTTGAAGAATCCCGACACATTTGAGATCAAACCAATAAAAAATCCTGAAATGAAATTCATTTTTCCAGTTTTATATTTTTCTGACAAAAGTGACACATAAAAACTATCAAACCACATTGGTTTAATATCTTCTATATTCATATTTTGTTTGTCGAATAAATTTTCGATAGCTGTTTTTGAGAAATGCCACAAATGTCGTGGCACATCATAAGCAGCCCAAAATTCTTTATAGTGATTTGCATCGTACGATTTGAAATTAGGAACCGCTATAATAATCGTTCCCGAAGGTTTCAACAAACGCTTCAATTCAGCAACTTGATGTTCAACATCCGGAACGTGTTCTAAAACATGCCACATGGTAATCACATCAAACGAATTGCTTTCTAATTTTTCAATCGTGTCGCCAAATTTAATTCCTTTTCCAACAGCAATTCCTTTTGCTTTATCATTAGGTTCGATTCCTAAGATTTCCCAATTCTGATTTTTAGCTTCTAAAAGAAAATCTCCTGTTCCGGCTCCAATGTCTAAAATTCTTCCTTTCAAAGGTTGGTACGAATTAATCAAACTGACTTTATCACGAATTGCTTTTCTTTTGATGAAGTGATACATTTTTTCAAACAACGTACGTTTTCCATCGGTGTGAGAGATATAATCTTCGAATTCGTAATACGAACCTAATTTATCTAACGTAGGTTGCGGATGCGTTTTTAAGATTTGATATTCCTCATTTAACAACAAGGAAAAAGATTCTCCAGAAACTGAAAAATCTTTAACGGTAATAAAACTTTTATCTTCTAAAAAATTCATTTATTTTATTTTTGTGCGAAAGGCTTATTTTAATAGGGTTGACGGCGTTGTTTCACGTGAAACATTTTTTACTGAATACTAAAAACTGAACACTGAACACTTTCTTATCTTCCCATATATATTAACAACACTGAAATATCACTTGGCGAAACTCCGCTAATTCGTGATGCTTGTGCGATAGTTCTTGGTCGAATTTTATTTAATTTTTGTTTGGCTTCAATTGAAATGGATTGGATTTTATCGAAATTGAAATTATCCGGAATAATCATATCTTCTAATCGAGTCAACTTATCAGCATTGTTTTTTTCCTTTTCGATATAACCAGAATACTTCACTTGAATTTCGGCTTGCTCAACTACTTCTTGATCTAAATTATGTTCTTCGATATAAGCTGCTACTTTTTTAAACTTTCTAAAATCTTCCAAATCCAATTGAGGACGAGAGAACACTTTAAACATTTTATCGGGTTGACTCATTGGAGCAGAACCTTTAGCTTCTAAAATCGGATTAGCTTCTTCAGGTTTTAAACTTGTTTCTCTAAAGAAATTTACCATTGCATCTGATTGGGAGAATTTTTGTTCCATTCGGATTAGTCGTTCTTCTTTAGCTAAACCTATTTCAAATGCTTTTGGTGTTAATCTAAAATCGGCATTATCTTGACGAAGTAAAGTTCTGTATTCAGCACGCGAAGTAAACATACGATAAGGTTCTTCTGTACCTTTAGTAATTAAGTCGTCAATTAAAACTCCAATATACGCTTCATCTCTTTTAAGGATAAACGGTTCTCGATTCTGAACTTTTAAAGCAGCATTTATTCCTGCCATCAAACCTTGAGAAGCTGCTTCTTCATATCCAGTTGTTCCATTAATTTGTCCTGCGAAATACAAACCTTCTACTAATTTAGTTTCTAAAGTGTGTTGCAATTGCGTAGGAGGGAAGTAATCGTATTCAATTGCATATCCTGGTCTGAAAAATTTCACATTCTCAAATCCGGCTACCGAACGTAAAGCTTTGAATTGAACATCTTCTGGTAACGAAGTAGAGAAGCCGTTGATATAATATTCGCAAGTTGTCCAACCTTCTGGTTCTACGAAAAGTTGGTGACGTTCTTTATCAGCAAAACGATTAATCTTATCTTCAATCGAAGGACAATATCTAGGACCTAAACTTTTGATTCTTCCGTTGAACATTGGACTTCTGTCAAAACCTTCACGTAAAATATCGTGCACTTCTAACGAAGTATAGGACATCCAACAAGAACGTTGTGTTTTTAAAGGAGCGGTCAAATTAGAATACGAGAATTTTTCTGGAACTTCATCACCAGGTTGTTCTGTCATTTTAGAAAAATCCAAAGAACGACCATCAACTCGTGGAGGTGTTCCAGTTTTCATTCTTCCCGATTCAAAACCTAATTTTACTAAATCTTCTGTGATTCCGAAAGAAGCACTTTCTCCTGCACGACCACCACCAAATTGCTTATCACCAATATGAATCAATCCATTCAAAAAAGTTCCATTTGTCAACACAACTGACTTTGCTTTGATTTCCACTCCAAGTGAAGTTTTCACTCCAACAATCTTTCCGTTCTCAGCTAAAATCCCAGCCACCATTTCTTGGTAGAAATCCAAATTCGGAGTGTTCTCCAACATCGTTCTCCATTCATCCGAAAAACGCATTCTGTCCGATTGCACTCTTGGCGACCACATCGCAGGACCTTTTGATTTATTCAACATCTTGAATTGGATTGCGGTCTTGTCTGAAACAATTCCAGAATATCCGCCCAAGGCATCAATCTCACGCACAATTTGTCCTTTTGCAATTCCTCCCATGGCAGGATTACACGACATCTGTGCAATGTTTTGAAGATTCATTGTCACCAAAAGAGTAGAACACCCCATATTGGCAGCAGCAGCAGCAGCTTCACAACCGGCATGTCCAGCACCCACAACAATTACATCATATTGATTTAAAAACATCTTTTATAAATATTATGTTCCACGTGAAACATTTAAAAAAATTCTAGTTTATAAGCTTAATGTTCCACGTGAAACATTTGCATTTTTTCTTCTTCTTTCGAACGCATTAAAGCTTCGTCATTTGGAGATTTATCTTTATATCCACAGTAGTGTAAAACACCATGTGATAATACACGTTTTAATTCCTCTTCAAAAGAAACATTAAAATCAACAGCATTATCCTTAACTCGTTCCACCGAAACGAAGATATCACCTTGTATTAAATTTCCTACTGTGTAATCGAAGCTAATAATATCGGTTAAAGTATCGTGATCTAAATATTCTACATTGATTTTATGTAAGTATTCGTCATCACAAAAAATATAATTAATTTCACCTTCATCAAATCCTTCAGATTCAATAATACGAGAAATCCAATCTACATATTGTGCTTCGTTTTCTAGTTCGAAATCTGTTTCGTAATTAAAACTAATCATTGTCTTTAAAATAGTTTTGAACCTTCTGGTTAAAATTGGGTTGCAAAGGTAAGCTTTGTCTGTTTAATATTTCAACACTATTCAGATATTCTTTTAATTCCTTTGAAAGTGGAGTAGTGATACCATTATAGTTCTTATCATTTGTTTTTGACTGACGCTTAGTATCTTCTCCTTGTTGCTGAATCGCTTTTTCTAATTTTAAAAGTTCGTGTTTTAAATTCAACATCTTTTGCAAGGTCTCGTTTTTAAAACCTTTATTAATTAGTTGTTTTTCGATATCCTTCATTTGATTCAAAGCATTCTGCCCTTGACCTGTCATTCCTTCTTTTTCTAATGCTTTTTGTAAAGCATCACGCAACTGTCTTTGCTCTTTCAAAATTTCTAAAACTTTACCAGCGTTTCCTTCAGATCCATTTTCTCCATCTTCACCATTCTCACCCGATTGCCCCTTTTGTTTTCCTTGACCGGGCTTTTCACCTGGCTTATCTCCGGGTTTATCTCCGGGTTTCATACCGTCTTTCATTTTTTCACCTAAACCTTCTTGTTGTTTAATGATATCTGGTAACTGCATTCCTTTTCCTCCGCCTGGTTTTGGTTTGCCTTTTCCCGAACCTTGACCTTGCATTTCCATGTTCATTTCACTTTGAACATTACTTAAATAATCCGCTAAACGATTGGCAGAGGTTAAAACATATTGTTGATGTGAAGCTCCTTTCTGAATATTATTATCTGCTAAGGTTTCTAAAGTCTTGTCTAAATTATAATGAATTTCGCCAACTTCATTTAGAATGGTTTCGGTAATTTTTGGATTACGTAAGGCAACAGCAAACAAACTATCATCTACGTGTTTGAATTGAAGCTTCAAATCTTGTTGCTTTTTTAATACTTTGTTTAATTGCAAAGAACGAACTTGAGATGAATTAGTTGTCTTAATTAAACTCTCTTCATCGAATGAAAAAGCTAATAAATTATCCAAAATCTGGCGTAACAATTTAGCATCTTCTTGCATTTGTTCCATTTCACCTGATTGCATAGATTGGGCCATTTTCTGACTCATCTGTTTCATCTTTGCAGCAGCAGATTTTTGTTTTGGTTTTGCTTTCTGCTGGTTTTGTTTTAGCAATTCCTCAGAAGCTTTCTCCATGTCTTTTTTCACATCCTCTTGTTCATTCTTATCATTAGGAATATCCATTGGAGCTTTTAATTCTTTATTTTCTTTGTCTAAATCTTCAAGTTCTTTCTTAATATCGTCAAACTCTTTATTGATGGCATCTTGATTTTCCTTGTTATTTTCTTTAGTGTCATCAGCTAATTTTTCTTCCTTCTCAGCAAGCTTGTCTAATTTATCTGCGATCTGTTCAGCCTTTTGTTCTACGTAAAAACGTTTCGTCAATTCGACTAAGTGTTCTAAATTCTGTTGTTGATTTTTTGCATTTTGTTTTAACTTATCCGCTTTGTCAAATAATTTATCTTTCTCTAATTTCTTAGAAAGCTCTTCTAATTCTTTAAGAAGTTTTTCATTCTTTTCTACTTGCTTTTCGGCATCTTCTAAACGACGTAATAATTCTTCTTTGTCTTTATCTTGTGTTTTTGGATTGAATTCTTCCAAATTCTCAGTTAACTTTTTAGTGAATTCTTTCATCATTTCGTCTTGTTGTTTTTGACGATTGATAAAGTCTTCTACCTTCTTTTGATCTTTGAAATCTAAACTAGATTTCTCTTTATTCATCTTTTGCAGTTTGTCCAATTCAGAAATTTGCTTCTCTTGATTTTGAAGCGATTTTTCTAAACTATTAATGTTCTCATTTTGCTCTAGCAACTGTTTGTCTTCTTTTTGCTCTTCAGTCAATTCATAATGAAGAAAAACCGAAGATTTTGCACTTTTATAATTGTTAACTACATCATTATCAAATACTTCAAAGTAATATTCGTAATTTACACCTTCTTCAATAGATAAACCATTAGGAAATGAATAAATAAATTGATCCACCGCTTGTTTATTAATGGCTAAATTCGCTTTTCGTGTTGCAGAAGGATTTCCTTTTGGATAAAAAACAACTTGTAACTTCGATAAACCATGATCATCGGCAACTTGACCAATCATCATTTTTGATTTTAATTTTAATGAATCAGGAGCAATTTGAACAGAAATTGTTGGATATTGATCTTTAATCGTTGCGATTTGATACGACAATTTTTCGAACTCGTTGATGTTTCTATTCGATGTAATTACTTCGTAACTCAAATTATCCGATATTCTTCTTGAAAGCGAAAAATTGTTTTCTTTATTGGCAAAAACACTCAATTGATTATTCGATTTGAAACTCACTTTATCCGTTGACAAAGCATTAATTCTCCAATTCACAACTGTACCTTCGGGAACCACAGCATTTCCAGTTCCTTGAATAACTTCGGATTTTTTACCTAAATAAGAAGGATATTGCAACACCATTTCAAAGTTGGCAATCGTAGGAACATCGACAACATTAATCTGATACTCTTTCGAATTTAATCCATTTGCTAAAAGAGAAAAGGTAACATCTTTTGATAATTTTGAAAACGTATATTCGAAAACTCCAGGTTTAGTGGTTTGTAGAAAATATTCTTCATCACCAATTTGAATGGCAATATTTTCAGGCATTACTTTTCCTTGCGTTTTAACTTGAAGTACAAAATCGGAATTCTGTTGTGCGGTTAAAGATTTATTCAACACCACAAATTCAAAAGGAGCTGGTGGAGCAAATTTCGTTTCATAATTCACAACTCGAGCAAAACTATTCGAAATGATTTCGGAATTTCCGGTAACGAAGAACAAAATCAGTAATAGAATTGGCATAATCGCATAAGGCAAAAACTTTTTGTTCTTAGCAAAATTCACAGCATTTGAAAATGGAATCGGTTGTAACGAAGCTGCTTTTTGTTCGATTGAGGCTGCTAATAATTCGGAAGTTTGACTTTGATTGGCCAATTGTAAAAAGTTCAACAACTTATCTTGTACTTCCGAAAAATGATTTCCAATGATTTCCGACGCTTGTTCGTAATTGATTCCTTGTTGTAATTTGAATAATTTAAACAACGGAAAAGCGATGAATCTAATCAATAAAAACGATTCAACACCAACAAACAACCAGAATAAAATAGTTCTTCCGGATGTGGATAGCCATAAAAAGTATTCAATCAATAAAGTAAAAATGAAATACAACAAGCCTAAACCGATGAAAAGAATGACTCCTTTTATCAGTTCGTTGGTGTAAAACTTCTTGATAAACCCTTCGAGCTTATCGAAAATGATGCTTTTTGCTTCCAATATTGTTGATATACTATTTATAACCGATAAAATTACAACATCTTACGTGATTAGTCAATAGGTTTTTGGTGAAACTTAACATATGAGTTTTGTTTCAGGTTTAAAGTTTCAGGTTTCAGGTTTTATTTCATACTTCCATCATCTAACTTCCATCATCCATCATCAACGAAATCAAAATTCAAATCGTATCTTTGCACAAAATTTAATGAAATGTCAGTAAGAGTAAGATTTGCACCTAGTCCAACCGGACCTTTGCATATTGGTGGTGTTCGTACCGCTTTATTCAATTATTTATTTGCAAAAAAACATGGTGGTACTTTCTATTTAAGAATCGAAGATACCGATCAAACGCGTTTTGTTCCAGGAGCAGAAGCCTATATTTTTGAAGCTTTAGAATGGCTGAGAATTGCGCCAGAAGAAACCGTTGGGAAAAATGAAAAATTCGGACCTTATCGTCAAAGCGAACGTAAAGCGATGTATCAACAATATGCGGACCAATTGATTAATTCAGGTTGGGCGTATTATGCTTTTGATACGGCTGAGAGTTTAGATGCAATGCGAAAAGAAGCAGAAGCCAATGGAAATACATTCATTTATAATCATTCGGTTAGAGAACATTTGGATAACTCGTTGACAGTTTCACGTGAAAAAGTAACGGAACGAATTGCAAATGGTGAACATTATGTTATCCGTTTTAAAACGCCTGTGAATGAAATTTTAGAATTAAAAGACATCATTCGTGGCGATATTAAATTTGATACGAATTTATTAGACGATAAAGTTTTATTCAAATCGGATGGAATGCCAACGTATCATTTAGCGAATATTGTGGATGACCATTTGATGGAAACTTCGCATGTAATTCGTGGTGAAGAATGGTTGCCATCGATGCCTTTACACGTTTTATTATACAAAGCTTTTGGTTGGAACGCACCCGAATTTGCACATTTACCATTGATTTTAAAACCAATTGGAAACGGAAAATTATCAAAACGTGATGGTGATAAAATGGGATTCCCAGTATTTCCTTTAGAATGGAATGATGCTTCCAGCATGACAAAATCGTCAGGTTATAGAGAAAACGGATTTTTCCCAGAAGCGGTGATCAACTTTTTAGCCTTATTAGGTTGGAATGACGGAACCGAACAAGAGATTTTCTCATTAGAAGAACTGGTAGAAAAATTTGATTTAAACCGAATTCACAAAGCAGGAGCGAAGTTTGACCCAGAGAAAAATAAATGGTTCAATCATAAGTATTTACAAAAGCAAAGTGATGCAAGTTTAGCGGAAAGCTTTAAATCAATTTTAAATAAAAAAGGAATCTCTTCCGAAGTTTCGGAATCGCTCGATTTGACAAAGATTGTGGGAATGATTAAAGAAAGAGCGCATTTTGTGAATGAGTTTTGGGATTTAGCCGATTATTTCTTTGAAGCGCCAACATCTTACGATGAAAAAGCAGCTAAAAACTGGAAAGAAGAAACACCAGGATTAATGCAACATGTGATTTCAGAATTAGAGAAAATTGAAGATTTTACTTCAGTTAACATCGAAACCTTATTAAAAGAATGGATGACAACAAACGAAATTGGAATGGGGAAAGTAATGCAACCGTTGCGATTGAGTTTAGTAGGAACTTTAAAAGGCCCACATTTATTCGACATTATCGAAATGATAGGAAAAGCCGAAACGGTGAAAAGAATTGAAAAAGCAATAGCTAGTTTATAAAAAAGAAAACCCTCTGAATTCAGAGGGTTTTTGGTTAAAGATATATCGTAATCTGACCACTAATCAAACCAATATTTCCTTTCATTTTTTCGCCAAGTAACTTTACGTTATCGTTGTTTTTTAAGTTTCCGAAGAAATTCGTTAAACCATATTGATAACCTATTCTTGCTCTTACATTTTTGACTCCACCGTTAATTCCCACATAGAAATTGGCGTTAATTTTAGAAACATCTACAATGTCTTTGGCAATTAAACCGGGTTGATCTAACAATAAATTGTTTTCATCGTCTTTATCAATTCCTAATTTACCATTTACTTGTAAAACTGGACCAAATTCTAAATTTAAATGGTCTTTAACCGCTACATAACTTGGTACAATATAAATTTGAACCGCCGACATTTTAAAATTCGTTTGCGTTTGTTGCAATCCTTTTAATGTTGGAATAGAGAAATTACTATCCGTAAAAAACATACCAAAACTCATTTGCCAGTTGTTATAATAGTTTCCTCTAACACTTAAACCACCAATCCATCCACTTTCTGGAGTTACGGTAAAATTATCGGTATAAATATTTAATTGGGTTAAACCCGCACCAATTCCTATTCGGTTACTGTCTTTGTGTCCACGTTGCGCCATTGCAACACTTGAAATTATTAGAAAAATAAAAACTAATTTCTTCATTTATATAAATTTAGGTGGCAAAAATAGGGTTTATAAATTTGTTTTTGTAACTTTTTACTTTAAAAAGCGTATAACTATAAATCTAAAAACTAAACATTATGGAGTTTATTATGTTTCCAATTATTTTCGTTGGATTAATTGTCCTTTTATCTTCTTTCTTTACCGTAAAACAACAAACTGTGGTGGTTGTAGAACGTTTTGGAAAATTCCTTAGCTTGAGAAATTCAGGTTTACATCTAAAAATTCCGGTTGTGGATAGAATTGCTGGAAGAGTTAATTTAAGAATTCAACAATTAGATGTCATCATCGAAACCAAAACTAAAGATAACGTATTTGTTAAAATGAAAGTTTCGGTTCAGTTTAAAGTATTACAAGAAAAAGCATACGAAGCATTTTATAAATTAGAATATCCACACGATCAGATTACTTCTTATGTATTTGACGTAGTACGTGCTGAAGTTCCAAAATTAAAATTAGACGACGTTTTTGAACGTAAAGATGATATTGCAGTTGCAGTAAAACGTGAATTAAACGAAGCGATGACAACTTATGGTTATGACATCATCAATACATTAATTACAGATATTGATCCAGATATTCAAGTTAAAAATGCGATGAACCGTATTAACGCGGCTGACCGTGAAAAAACAGCAGCAGAATACGAAGCAGAAGCTGGAAGAATCAGAATTGTTGCCAAAGCAAAAGCAGAAGCAGAAAGTAAAAGACTTCAAGGTCAAGGTATTGCTGACCAAAGAAGAGAAATTGCTCGTGGTTTAGTAGAATCTGTAGATGTGTTGAACAAAGTGGGAATTAATTCTCAAGAAGCTTCCGCTTTAATTGTTGTAACGCAACATTACGATACTTTACAAGCCATTGGTGCAGATGCAAATAGTAATTTAATTTTATTACCAAATTCACCTCAAGCCGGAAGTGATATGTTAAACAACATGGTAGCTTCTTTTAGTGCTTCAAACCAAGTAGGTGAAATGATGAAAAAAGGTAACATCAAAAAAGTGAGTAAGAAAAATCAAAAAGACGAATTTGGAACTGAAGAAGAATCTGAAGAAGTATAATTGAATTATCAAATTAAATTTCAAAACCATCAATTTTTAATTGGTGGTTTTTTTGTATATCATTTTTAAAAAAGAATCCTGACAGGTTTTTGAAACCTGTCAGGATTAAAAACAAGTGATTTTTTGCTTAAAATTAAAATAAGCGATTTCAGCCACTTTCATTAACAAAGATGTAAAAACACTTTACTTAAAAAAGTTGTTGTATTAGAATTTATTTATGAAAGTCACTTTTTTAAGTTTTTAATTATTAAAAATTGAGTTTTAATAGATTTTACTAATAATAGTTTTTTATGATTATTTTTTAATTATTAAATAAGATTTATATATAAAATAAAACGTGTCAGGTTTTAAAAACCTGACACGTTTGAAATATAAATTTAGATGCTGAAATAAATTCAGCATGACAAAAGCGAAATTTTTAAGATTCCGAAATTTTTGCCCAAGTATCTCTTAAACCAACCGTTTTGTTGAAAACTAATTTTTCAGCTGTTGAATCTCTATCAACACAGAAATATCCTAAACGTTGAAATTGAAAATGATCTAATTCTTTTGAAGTAACTAAACTTGGTTCCACATAACCTGTAATTACTTTTAATGAATTTGGGTTGATAAATTCTTTAAAATCTACTTCTTTGTCTTTATCTGGACTTTCGTTGGTGAATAATCTATCATACACACGAACTTCAGCTTCTTTTGCGTGAGGAATCGAAACCCAATGAATAGTTCCTTTTACTTTTCTTTGACTTGCTTCTGTTCCACTTCCTGATTTAGAATCTACGTCGTAAGTAGCGTGAATTTCTGTGATTTTTCCGTTTTCATCTTTTACAACTGATTCACCTTTAATGATATACGCATTTTTTAAACGTACTTCAGTTCCTAAAGTTAATCGGAAAAATTTCTTATGTGCTTCTTCTTGAAAATCTTCTCTTTCGATATATAATTCTTTAGAAAATGGCACTTTTCTGTATGTCATTACTTCTTCTTCCGGATTATTTTCGGCTTCTAACCATTCTTCTTGACCTTCAGGATAATTCGTAATTACTAATTTCACAGGATCTAAAACTGCCATTACACGAGGTGCAACTTTATTCAAATCTTCACGAACACAGAATTCTAAAAGCGAAACATCAATCAAATTATCGCGTTTTGCAATTCCGATTGTGTTAGCAAAATTTACAATAGAATTTGGTGTATAACCACGTCTTCTCATACCAGAAATCGTACTCATACGCGGATCATCCCAACCTGTAACATGCTTTTCTTCAACTAACTGCAATAATTTACGTTTAGAAACAACAGTATGTGATAAATTTCTACGCGCGAATTCTCTTTGTTTTGGTCGCACCTTTGTTGGGTCATAAATTTGATTCAAGAACCAATCATATAATTCACGGTGAGGTAAGAATTCTAACGTACAAAATGAATGCGAAATTTGTTCTAAATAATCACTTTCACCATGTGCCCAGTCATACATTGGATAAATACACCAATCGTTTCCTGTTCTGTGGTGATGTGCGTGCATGATACGATAAATAATAGGATCACGCATCAACATATTGTTAGCACCCATCGAAATTTTAGCACGTAAAACGTGAGTTCCTTTTTCGAATTCTCCGTTTTTCATGCGAGTAAATAAGTCTAAATTTTCTTCGATAGAACGATTTCTGTAAGGAGAATCGGTTCCTGGTTGCGTTGGAGTTCCTTTTTGTTGCGCCATTTCTTCCGAAGTTTGGCTATCTACATACGCTTTATCTTTTTTGATTAATTCCACTGCCCAATCATACAATTGTTGGAAATAATCAGAAGCATAACATTCTTTATCCCATTGAAAACCAAGCCATTCTACATCGCGCTTAATAGCGTCAACATATTCTTGCTCTTCTTTAGAAGGGTTAGTATCGTCGAAACGAAGATTTACTGGCGCTTTATAATCGATTCCTAAACCAAAATTTAAACAAATAGCACTGGCATGACCTACATGCAAATACCCATTTGGTTCTGGTGGAAAACGAAAACGTAATTTATCTGCTGACAAACCATTTTTTAAATCTTCTTCAATGATTTGTTCTATAAAATTCAATGATTTTTCTTCTGTTGACATAGTATCAAAAATTTATGCAAAGATAGAAAATGTTTCAGGTTTCAAGTTTAAAAGTTTCAGGTTTTATGTAACTTTGAATAAAGAAAAACAACTTGAAACCAAAAAAACCTCAAACTTGAAACTAAAAATTTATGGGAACTATTAAATTACAAAATATCAGAACATTCTCTTATCATGGTTGTTTGATAGAAGAAGGAAAAATTGGCTCGGATTATAGTGTAGATTTAGAAATTAAAACCGATTTACGTAAGTCTTCTCAAACCGATGAATTAGCTGATACGGTTGATTATGTGTTATTAAATAAAATTGTAGTGGAAGAAATGGCGATTCGTTCTAAATTATTAGAACATGTTGCCCAACGCATTATTACCAGATGTTTTGCGGAAATTCCGTCAATTTCTCGAATAAAATTAGCGGTTTCAAAACTAAATCCTCCAATTGGTGGTGATGTAGAAGCGGTGACTATTGAAATGGAAGAGTTTAGAAATTAGTATTCAGTGTTCAGTAAATAGTTGGCAGTTAAAAAATTAAGTCTATAATGATTTTTAATGTTTATTTTTTCAACTAAAAAATAAGGTAAAATGGTAAACTTTTAAACTTTAAACTTTTAAACTTTAAACTTTTTATATACATTTGCAGTCCGTTCAACTAATGGCGTCGTGGCCGAGCGGCTAGGCAGCGGTCTGCAAAACCGTCTACCCCGGTTCGAATCCGGGCGATGCCTCTAAAACCTTCTAAGAAATTAGGAGGTTTTTTTATTCTTTTACAATTCTAAAAGTTATAGGTGCTGGTTTTTTTATTAAACCGTCATATTTTCCTGCGTATACACCTTTAATATCAAAAATGATTATCACATCATTCTTTTTAACTTTTTTAAAAAGATTAACAATTTCTTCTGAAAAAGTATTTCCTGAGACTGTAATCGTTGGTTGATTAGGAATTTTTATATTAAATTGTTTTACTTCAATTTCATTTCCAAAATATTCTATAAAATTTACACCAACAATAGCGCTTTTTAACTCATTTAAAGTAAATAGCAACTCTCCTCTATTAGTATAATAACCGTTTAATGTTCCTTTTGGTGCAGATGAATTTATAACCCTAAAAACATGTTCCTCAATAACTTTATAACCATTAAAATTTTCTATTTCAACAAATACTATGGTTTCATTTCCAGAACCGGGACGAAGAACATAACTTCCGTCCTCTTTTTTTGATACACCTTTTCCATAAACAAGATATGATTTTGCCCCATTTACAGCAATTGAAATAGGATTTGGAACACCACGATAAACCACATTCATTTTATCTAAAGCAACAACACTTTTTGAAGCTGGAATGGTGTCTTGAGCGTAAATTGATAGAGAAAACAAGAAGAATAAAATGTATTTCATAGGTTTAAAAATTAGATCCTGAAACGAGTTCAGGATGACAAACATTAAAAATATTACTCACTAACGGTTGTATCAGGTAACAACTTATTCGTTATCATTTCTTTTTCTTTTGGGAAGAAACCTTGTAGGATAAAAAACAAACCAAAAATTAGAATTACCATACTAATCACTCGTTTGATTTTGTAAATATTTGCTGGAATTAATTTGTGCTTCAATTGTTTTGCTAATAATATCTTAGCCACATCAAACAATAAATAAAATACTAAAATTGAGGCGAAAAAGACAGAAATTCGTGAAGTGTTCATTTCCATTTGAGGTCCATATGTAATGATAATCATCATCCAAAAACCTAAAACACCAATATTGATAAAATTCAATAAAAAACCTTTAAAAAATAAAGCAAAGTAATTTTTCTTTGGAATATTATCATCGTCTTGCTCAATTTCTGTTTGCTTTTTGAAATTTCTTTTGAGTTGAATAAACGAAATTAATCCGTAAGCCAACATGATAATTCCGCCAATAACAAAAAGAGTTGGATTATCTTTTAATTGTTCTAAAAGTTGATTGGTACTTAAATAAGCTATTAAAATGAAAATAATATCACTAAAAACAATTCCTAAATCAAAAGTAAATGCCGCTCTAAAACCTTTGGTAATACTGGTTTCAAGTAAAACAAAAAAACCAGGACCAATTGAAAAAGCTAACAAAAGTCCCCAAGGAATTGCGGTAAGTATATCGTGTAAGTACAAAGTACGAAGTTAAAAGTTGGAACTACGAAGTTAAGAAATTATTATCAAATTACTTCGCTTGTTCGATAGTTCCTCCAGCTATTTTCTTTTCGTTGATTTGTTTTGGTTTACCGTAGATTTTTATTTCACCACCTGCTCTTGTTTTAGCATCGACTAAATCAGTTGCATATACGTGAGCTATTCCACCAGCGTTTACTGTAACTACTGTTTGTTGCGTTTTACAATCTTGACCATCGTATTTTCCACCAGAATTGGATAAAATATCTTGATTTTTTACATTTCCTTTAATGGTAACAATACTTCCTGCAGAAGTTCTTACTTGCAATCTATCAGCTTGTAAATTAATTAGTTTAATTTCAGAACCTTCCTTACAAATAATATCAAAATTAATCGCTGAAATTTCATCTTTTGAAGCAATTCTACTTCCTTCATTTGCTTCAACAGCATCTAATTTTTTATAATAAACCGTAGCGGAAACATCGTCTCCACTTAACATTTTAGTTAAAGGCATTCTGATTTTTAATTCACCATTTTTGTTAACTACTTCTACTTCTTGCGAATTAGCTCCAGTTAAAACAATTTTATTTTCAGATGAAGCTACTAAGTTTACATCAATTTTATCAAAAGCGGTTACTTTGGTAAAATCGCCAACTTGTTTTTGCTTCGCCAGTTCGCTATCGCTCGTGCCGGTTTGAGCAAAAGCTATCGAACTAATTAACAGTAAACTATAAACTATTTTTTTCATTTTTTAAATATATTTTTTAAAATACATTAATGTCAATATGATTATTAACATTTGTAT
>NZ_WIBJ01000016.1 GCF_009495755.1 Flavobacterium sp. LMO8
TACCAATATGCCGTCCCTAAGGGACTCTAAATATAAAAACCACATGAATTGAGGTGGTTTTTTATTGGTGTAAATTTTTAAAATAGTAGCAATGCTTATTTATCGGACAATCATCACATTTAGGATTGGTTGGTCGACAAATTTCTCTACCTAAAAAGGAGAAAGCCATTCCAATTTCGTTCCAAATCACATATGGAAGTTGTTGCATTAATAGTTTTTCGATTTTATTTCCATCTTCATATCTTGGTGTTAAACCAATTCTTGGAACTACTCTAATAACGTGTAAATCAACTATAATACCTTCTGTCTTTTGATTGGTTTCTCTTAATATTACATTCGCGGATTTTCTTCCAATCCCTTTTAAAGCGACTAAATCTGTTAAGTTTGTTGGAATATTGCTGTCAGTTTTTAATAATTTTGCTAATTCAATTATCCAATTTGTCTTTGTAGGATAATTTTTAACTTTTGTAAAATACAACGTAATTTCTTCAATACTTGAATTTGAAATGCTTTCCAGATTAGGATATTTTTCAAAAAAGGGAATAGTAATATTGTTAGTATTAGTATCAGAATCTTGAGTAGACAAAATTACCATTATCAGTAATTGATAGGTGTTGTTGTAGTTTAAAGGATGTTTTCTCCCTCTGTATTTGTTAATTAATGGTTCTAAATTTTCTTTCCAATTTTCAAACAACATTTTTTATTTTAAAGGTAATAAAAAAAGGAGTTCAACTTAATCGCTGAACTCCTTTAATGAACTATTTATTTTAACTATTTCACTAAACCTCTCGAAATTACAATTCTTTGAATTTCAGAAGTTCCTTCGTAAATCTGTGTAATTTTAGAATCACGCATCATTCTTTCTACGTGATATTCGCTTACGTATCCATTTCCGCCGTGAATTTGTACCGCTTCATTTGCTACTTCTAAGGCAATCTCAGATGCGTATAGTTTTGCCATAGCACCTGAATGAGCAATATCTTCACCGTTATCTCTTTCTGTTGCTGCTTTGTGAATTAATAATCTAGCACATGTGATTTTAACATGCATATCAGCTAATTTGAAAGCAATAGCTTGGTGATTGAAAATTGGTTTTCCAAAAGCTACACGCTCTTGAGAATATTTTAATGCCAATTCATAAGCACCTTGTGCAATTCCTAAAGCTTGAGAGGCAATTCCGATTCTTCCTCCGTTTAATGTTGACATAGCAAAAGAAAAACCAAATCCGTCATCTCCAATTCTATTTTCTTTAGGAACTTTTACATCATTAAATAATAAAGTATGTGTATCAGATCCACGGATTCCCATTTTCTTTTCTTTTGGGCCAACTTCAAAACCTGGCATTCCTTTTTCAACAATAAGAACGTTAATTCCTTTGTGTCCTTTTGAAGCGTCTGTTTGAGCAATTACTAAATAAGTAGAAGCTGTTCCTCCGTTTGTAATCCAGTTTTTAGTTCCGTTTACTAAATAATGGTCGCCCATATCAATAGCAGTTGTTCTTTGTGATGTAGCATCTGAACCTGCTTCTGGCTCTGATAAACAGAAAGCTCCGATTACTTCACCTTTCGCTAACGGAGTTAAGTATTTTGTTTTTTGTTCTTCCGAGCCATATTTTTCTAACCCAGCACAAACTAATGAGTTGTTTACCGACATAATAACAGCCGCAGAAGCATCTACTTTTGCAATTTCTTCCATTGCTAAAACGTAAGATACGCTATCCAATCCAGCGCCTCCGTATTTTGGATCAACCATCATTCCTAAGAACCCAAGTTCTCCCATCATTTTTACTTGTTCTGTTGGGAATTTTGAATGTTCATCTCTTTCAATAACTCCAGGTAATAATTCTGATTGAGCAAAATCTCTAGCAGCTTGCTGAATCATTAAATGCTCTTCGGTTAATTTAAAATCCATATTATTTAGATGTAATGTTTGATTATTTTGTAATTTCAGGAACCAAATGTAAAGATTAATTAGCAAATTTTCAATAACAATTTGTAATTTTAACCCATGTTTAAAGAAAACTACAACGTTATAGGAGTTATGTCGGGCACATCGTTAGATGGAGTCGATTTAGCTTACATAAAATTCAATTATTCAGACTGTTGGACGTTTGAAATTTTTCAATCTGAAACCGTTTCTTATTCTGAAGAATGGCTTAACAAATTAAAAAATGCGATTAAATTCAATCCATCTGAATTAGAAGAATTGAATTTATCTTACACTAAGTTATTAGCTTCAATAATTTCTGATTTTATTTCCAAACATAATCTTACCGAAATTGATGCCGTTTGTAGTCATGGGCATACTATTTTGCACCAACCTCAAAACGGATTTACACTTCAAATTGGAAATCTTCCGATGATTCGAGATTTAGTTAATCAATCGATTGTTTGCGATTTTAGAGTGCAAGATGTGCAATTAGAAGGTCAAGGTGCACCATTGGTTCCGATAGGAGATGAATTGCTTTTTTCTGAATATGATTATTGTTTAAATTTAGGTGGATTTTCGAATGTGTCGTTTGATGAAAATGGAAATCGAATTGCATTTGATATTTCGCCTGTGAATACCGTTTTGAATTTTTATGCCAACGAATTAGGGTTTCCTTATGACGATGCTGGAAATTTGGCTAAAGCAGGAAATGTTAATCAAGATTTATTGCAGAAATTAAATGATTTAGATTTTTACAAAGCGCTGTACCCGAAATCTCTTGGAATGGAATTCGTAAATGCGGAAATTTTTCCTTTAATGCGTTCTTATGAAATTGATGCGAAAGATAAACTTCGAACTTTTGTAGAACATATTGCTCTTCAAATTGTGAAGATTTGTTCAAAACCAAATTCAAAATTATTCATAACTGGTGGAGGAGCATATAATCGATTTTTGATAGATAGATTACGTAATTATTTACCTACAACTGATATTGTGATTCCAGATGATAAGACGATTCAATTTAAGGAAGCTTTGATTTTTGGATTTTTAGGGGTATTAAAATTAAGAAACGAAATTAATGTATTGTCTTCAGTAACAGGTGCAAACAAAAATCATTCATCAGGAGTCGTTTTTATGTAAATGTTATAAAAAACTAAAAAAAGTATTTTTGGCTTCTGTGCTTAAACAGAATATGTATATTTGTAAAACCAACAAAATTTTAACCAACACAATGAAAGATTTATTGCAAAAATTTGAAAATAAAGAACCAGAAATAGTATTTAATTGGAAAGATCCAGAAACGGATGCAGAAGGATGGACTGTAATCAACTCATTAAGAGGAGGTGCTGCTGGTGGAGGAACACGCATGCGTAAAGGATTAGATATGAATGAAGTGCTTTCCTTAGCAAAAACTATGGAAGTAAAGTTTTCTGTTTCAGGACCAGCAATTGGTGGTGCTAAATCAGGCATTAATTTTGATCCAAACGATCCAAGAAAAAAAGGTGTTTTAGAAAGATGGTATAAAGCAGTTTCTCCATTGTTAAAAAATTACTACGGAACTGGTGGCGATTTGAATGTAGATGAAATTCACGAAGTAATCCCAATGACTGAAGATTGTGGTGTTTGGCATCCACAAGAAGGTGTTTTTAACGGTCACTTTAAACCAACAGAAGCTGATAAAATCAATAGAATTGGACAATTACGCCAAGGAGTTATTAAAGTGATTGAAAATCCAAATTTCTCTCCTGATGTCAATAGAAAATATACAGTAGCTGATATGATTACAGGTTATGGTGTTGCCGAGGCGGCTCGTCATTACTATGATATTTATGGAGGAACAATTGTTGGTAAAAAAGCTATTGTTCAAGGTTTCGGAAATGTAGGTTCTGCAGCTGCTTTTTATTTAGCTCAAATGGGTGCTAAAGTAGTTGGAATCATCGATAGAGATGGTGGTGTTATTAACGAAAGCGGATTCTCATTCGAAGAAATTAGAGATTTATTTCTTAAAAAAGATGGAAATAAATTAGTTGCAGATAACATGATTCCTTTTGCAGAAATTAATGATAAGATTTGGTCTATGAGAGCTCAAGTATTTGCTCCTTGTGCTGCTTCACGATTGGTTACTAAAGACCAAGTGGAAAGTATGATTGCTTCTGGATTAGAAGTGATTTCAAGTGGTGCAAATGTTCCGTTTGCGGATGCAGCAATTTTCTTTGGACCAATTATGGAAGAAACGGATAAAAAAGTAAGTTTAATTCCTGACTTCATCGCAAATTGCGGAATGGCAAGAGTTTTTGCTTATTTCATGGAGAAAAAAGTACAAATGACAGACGAAGCTATTTTCTCAGATACTTCAAACACAATAAAAAATGCAATTCAAAAAGCACATGCTTTAAATGCTGATAAAAAGAATATTAGTGCAACTGCTTTTGAAATCGCTTTAAAACAACTAGTTTAATCTTATACAAATGGAAATAGTAATTATTGCAATCTTTATTTTAGGATATTTAGGGATTGCTTTTGAACATAGCGTAAAAGTTGATAAATTGATTCCTGCTTTAGGAATGATGGCGATTTTGTGGGCATTAATAGCAGTAAACCACATGGAGGTTTTTGAAATTATTCCAGGTGTTGGAAAAGAAAGCCATCATATGGAAAGCGTTTTATTACACCATTTAGGAAAAACAGCTGAAATTTTGTTCTTCTTAATGGGAGCAATGACTATTGTTGAAATTATTGATTATTTTGATGGTTTTTCAACGATTAAGACTTTTATCAAGACCAAAAGTAAAACTAAACTTTTGTGGTTATTTACCACTTTAGCTTTTGTTTTATCTGCAATTATCGACAACTTGACGGCTACAATTGTTTTAATTACTATCCTTCAAAAAATTATCAAAGACAAAGAAATTCGTCTTTGGTTTGCAGGACTTATTGTAATAGCGGCTAATGCAGGTGGTGCTTGGTCTCCAATAGGAGATGTTACAACGACCATGCTTTGGATTGCTAACAAAGTGACACCAGCTCAATTAGTATATCACGTTTTATTGCCTTCTATAGCTTGTTATGCTATTCCTTCTGTAATTGCGTCCAGAATGAAAATTTTTAACGGCCAAATTGATAGTGAATTGGAAGAAGATGTTGCTCCTAAATCAAAATATGGTACGACTATGTTTTATTTAGGATTGGGAGGAATATTATTTGTGCCTATTTTTAAAACATTTACTCATTTACCACCTTATGTTGGTATGATGTTATCATTAGCTATCATTTCTGCGGTAGCGGAATATTTGAGTAACAATCAATTTACTATTGCCGGAGCTACATCGGGACATGGAGTTAATGATCCACAACATAGTCCTGTACACAAGTCGCTTTCAAAAATTGAAATGCCAAGTATATTATTTTTCTTAGGTATTTTAATGGCAGTTGCTGCTTTAGAATCTTTGGGGATGTTGTATGAATTTGCGGGTGTATTAGAAAAAGGTGTTCCAATGTTAGGAACAGAACATGGTACAACTGTTTTGTCTGATTTAGTAGTATTGCTATTAGGAGTTGGATCTGCAGTTATTGATAACGTACCCTTAGTGGCAGCGAGTATTGGAATGTTCTCTATGGAGTTAGATGCTTCAGAATGGCATTTTATAGCTTACTCTGCTGGAACAGGTGGAAGTATTTTAGTCATAGGTTCTGCCGCTGGAGTTGTGGCAATGGGAATGGAAAAAATAGATTTCTTTTGGTATCTTAAGAAAATAGGTGGTTTAGCATTACTTGGTTTTTTAGCAGGTAGTGCAGTTTTCATTATTCTAAGAGATTTTATATTAAATGTTCATTAACAATATTTGAAATTTAAATACGTTTTTAATACAAATTAAGTAATTACTATGAGTTTATTTCTTCAAGCCGATAGTTTAGCAGTAGCCAGTCAAGTGGCAACAGAAGCACAACCAACAGAGCAAATCTTATCCATTTGGAGTTTATTAACCAGTGGTGGAATAGGAGGTCAGGTGATAATGATTGTATTGTTTACCTTGCTTTTTGCTGCTCTTTTTTTATATTTTGAACGATTGATGGCAATCAATAAAGCGTCTAAAATTGATGCAAGTTTTATGAATAATATTAAGATGAATATTATGTCAGGAAAAATTGATGCTGCTAAAATGTTGTGTGCTCAAACCAATTCTCCAGTAGCTCGATTAATCGAAAAAGGAATTTCTCGTATTGGAAAACCATTAGAAGATATTAACACGGCTATTGAAAATGCAGGTAACTTAGAGTTATACAAGCTGGAAAAAAACACGAGTATGTTAGCAACTATTTCAGGTGCTGGTCCAATGGTAGGTTTTCTTGGAACAGTTCTTGGTATGATTCTTGCATTTCATAAAATGGCAAGTGGTGGCGGACAAATCGAAGTGGGTGCATTAGCTGAAGGTATTTACACTGCAATGACTACGACAGTTGTTGGTTTAGTTGTAGGGATTATTGCTTATGTTGGATACAATCACTTAGTAGTAAAAACCAACAAAGTGGTGAATCAAATGGAAGCAAACGCAGTTGATTTCTTAGATTTATTAAACGAACCAGTATAATGAAGTTAGGTAAAACAAGAAATAAAGTTTCAACAGAATTCAACATGTCGTCAATGACCGACATCGTGTTTTTGTTGCTTATCTTTTTCATGCTAACTTCCACTATGGTAACTACTAATGCATTAGATTTAGTGTTGCCAAAAGCAAAAGGGAAAACAGATAGTAATAAAAGTACTTCGGTGAGTATTGATAAAGATTTGAATTTTTTCATCGATAAAGATCAAATTAACGAAGCCGATTTAGAAAATCAATTAATGGCTTTAATGGCAAATTCTGAAAATAAAGCTATTGTTTTAAGAGCTGAAAAATCGGTTCCACATGAAAAAGTGGTTAAGGTTATGGAAATAGCCTATCGAAATCAAATAAAAATGGTTATTGCGGTAAATCCAAAATAAATAAAAAATGAAATTTTTAGAAACACCAGAAGAGAAAAAATCATTCACAATAACAACAGTTATTTTTGTGATACTTTTTCTGTTGTTCGCTATTCTCGGATTAACTTATATGGATCCACCGCCAGAAAACGGAATCGCTGTTAACTTTGGAACTAGCGAAACAGGTAGTGGAGAAATTCAACCAACTGAACCCGTGCAAATGTCGCCTGATCAAGCAAAGTCAGAACCTGTTTCAGCAGAAGAAGATGATGTGTTGACACAAGATGAAGAAGCGCCGGTTACTTTGCCAAAAAATGATGTAAAAAAACCGGTTACAAAACCTTCTGAAACGAAACCTGTAACCAAGCCAATAGAAACCAAACCAACAAAACCAAATAATAGTGCTTTAAACAGTATTATAAAAAGCCCCAAACAAGATGGAACTTTACAATCAGGTCATGGAGATGATGCTGAAGGTGGCGATAAAGGGAATCCAAACGGAAGTTTGTATGCAAACAGTTTTTACGGAAGTGGCTCAGGCGACGGAATTGGAACAGGAAAAGGAACTGGTTGGGGATTAGCTGGTAGAAAATTATCTGGAAACAGCAAAAGAGTTCAAGATTGTAATGAATCAGGGAAAGTTGTAGTGAAAATTTGGGTAAGCCGTCAAGGAAATGTAATCAAAGCAGAACGTTCTCAAGGAACTACTAATACTAATCCTTGTTTAGTAAATCCAGCATTGGAAACTGCTAAAACTTTTAAATGGCAACCCGATGCTAACGCACCCGAAACGCAAATTGGTTTTGTGGTAGTGAATTTCCAAGTAGGAGAATAATTCTTTGTTATCCCATTCAAAATGACTTATCAAGAAACAACAATATGGTTATTTAACCAGTTACCTATGTTTCAAACGCAAGGCGCTTCAGCCTATAAGAAAGATTTGACCAATACTTTGTTTTTGGTAGAACATTTGCAACATCCCGAAACTAAATTCAAATCCATTCACGTAGCTGGAACTAATGGAAAAGGTTCTACATCATCTATGATTGCTTCAATTTTGCAAGAAGCAGGTTATAAAGTGGGATTATATACTTCGCCTCATTTAAAAGACTTTCGGGAGCGCATTCGTATTAATGGCGAAATGATTTCCGAAGATTTTGTGGTCGATTTTGTAGTCCAAAATAAATCGTTTTTCGAAGCCAATCAATTAAGTTTTTTCGAAATGACCGTTGGTTTAACCTTTGATTATTTTGCAAAAGAGCAAGTTGATATAGCTGTGATTGAAGTTGGAATGGGAGGAAGATTAGATTCTACCAATGTTATTACACCTTTAGTTTCTGTGATAACCAACATAGGTTTTGATCATACCCAATTTTTAGGTGATACCTTGCCAAAAATAGCCGCTGAAAAAGCTGGAATTATAAAATCAAATGTTCCTGTTGTAATTGGAGAGTATTCAGAAGAAACAAAACCTGTTTTTATCGCTAAAGCAAAATCAGAAAACGCACAGATATATTTTGCTCAAGATAATTCAGAAGTTACTTACGAATGTGCTTTATTGGGAGACTATCAAGTTCATAATAAGAAAGCGGTTCTTCAAGTTATCGAATTATTGCAATCACAATTTAATATCGAAGAAAATCATATTAAGTTAGGATTAAAAAATGTAGTTCAAAATACAGGATTACTTGGTAGATGGCAAATTTTAAATCAAAAACCCTTTACGGTTTGCGATACAGCTCATAACAGTCACGGATTAAAAATAGTGTTGAATCAAATTCAAAAACATCATTTCGAATCGCTTTACATCGTTTTAGGTGTAGTAAATGATAAAGATTTAGATTATATTTTGCCCTTATTTCCAAAAAGAGCCAACTATTATTTCTGTAAACCAAATGTTCCAAGAGGACTAAGTCCAGAAATTTTACAGAAAAAAGCAACTGAATTTGAATTGTTTGGTGAAGTATTTGATTCGGTATCAGAAGCTTATGCTGAGGTATTGAATTTGGCTAATGATTCCGATTTTATTTACATTGGCGGTAGTACTTTTGTAGTGGCGGAAATTGTGTAATTTTTTTTCAAAAACACTTGCAATTATAAATATTCAGTGTATATTTGCACTCGCAATACGGTAATAGTAAAGCATCTTATTGGGGCGATTAGCTCAGCTGGTTCAGAGCACCTCGTTTACACCGAGGGGGTCGGGGGTTCGAACCCCTCATCGCCCACAAATAAAAAAAAGCACTTCAAATGGAGTGCTTTTTTTATTTTATATCAGTTCTAAAGTTTTTTCTAATGTCATTCCTCTTGAGCCTTTGATTAAAATTAAACTTTCTTTTGGCTGGTTTACATTTAAAAATGTTGCAAAACTTTCAAAATCTTCAAAGAATTTAATATGTGGATTTTGAACTTGATTAGCATAAAAATCCTTTCCAATAAAATATGTAGTTATATTAGTTTCTGAAACTAATAATGCTATTATTTTTTTATGTTCAGGAAGACTTTCTTCGCCTAATTCAAACATGTCGCCTAAGACAGCAATTTTATGATTGCTTTCTAATTGAATAAAATTGGTTATCGCTGCTAACATACTGCTGGGATTTGCATTATAAGCATCTAATATTATTTCGTTGCCATTTTTTTGTATCAATTGCGAGCGGTTGTTTTCGGGAATATAATTTTCAATTGCCTCTTTAATCTGGTTTTCTGATATTTTGAAATATTTTCCTATTGTAATAGCTGCATTGATATTATTAGCGTTGTAAATACCAATAAGATGTGAGTTAATTGTTAAGTTATTGAAGAATATTTTTACCATTGGATTTGCTTCTATCTTATCGATTTTTACATCAACATGTGACTCGTTTAAACCAAAATTGAATTGTTTTATTCTAATTCCTTTTTCTTTTTGTATGGTGTCATCTAAATTAATAAAAGCAATTTTTTTATAGTTTCTAAGGTAGTCATACATTTCACTTTTTCCCTTGATTACGCCATCGACTCCTCCAAATCCTTCTAAGTGTGCTTTTCCAAAATTTGTAATATAACCATAATCAGGTTGCGCAATTCCACACAAGAACTCAATTTCCTTTTGATGATTAGCCCCCATTTCAACAATTCCAATTTCTGTTTCTTTTGTAAAACGTAATAGAGTAAGTGGGACTCCAATATGATTATTCAAATTTCCGATAGTTGCCCGTGTATTGTATTTTTTTGAAAGTACAGCGTGTATTAGTTCTTTGGTTGTAGTTTTTCCATTGCTTCCTGTTAAGGCTATAATTGGTAAACCTAAGTAGTTTCTATGAAATTTAGCTAGCTCTTGTAGGGAATGAAGAGAATCTTCTACTAATATAGTGCGTTCATCAATAAAATAGTTTGGATTATCTATAACCGCATATTTAGCCCCTTTTTCCAAAGCTTCCTTGGTAAATGTGTTTGCATCGAAATTTTGACCTTTTATAGCAACAAATAAAGAGTTTTTCTCAATTTTTCGAGTATCTATCGAAACACTTGTGCAGTTTAAAAACAAAGAATGAAAATTTGCTATTGTAATCATATGAGTTATTTTAAATCGTAACGAAGATAAAAAAAAGCCCTTTCGTTTGAAAGGGCTTTTTAAAGTATTTTATATGAAAATTATTTTTTTGGATTTCCTCTAGGAGTCTTTTTATTAGACTTAGGGCCTACTTTAGACATTGCACATCTAAATCCGATGTAATCAGTTGCCATATCTTGAGGGAAGAATCTTCTAGAAGCAGGATCTAACCAATATGCTCTATCTCTCCATGATCCACCTTTATAAACTCTAACATTGTCATCTACAAGAGTAGTTCTTTTGTGAGATTTATCGTGTTTTTTAGTCATATTTCCAATACTATCTGTACTAATCGAATGTTTAGGAGATTCATACATTCTATATTTTTCCTCTCCACCTTCTTGTTCTTCTTCAGAGTCTCCAAATTTATAGAAACGAGTAGATTGTCTATCTCCATCTCTGTAGTTTCTGTTATCAGAAGTTGAAAATTGTGTTCTTAAGTATGTTTCGTTCTCATCAACAGGAACTTGTGCAATTTGACCAGGGAAATTTCTAGCCATAATTCTACCATTACTTAATGTGTCGTAAGTAATGTTTTCAGAAGTTACTAATTCAACAACTCCGTCTTCACCAATTTTATTTTTTGTATAAACGTTACCTCTAAAGTAGTTAAAGTCATTTGCTTCATCATCTACCATTGGTCTATAAACGTCTTGTACCCACTCAGCTACGTTACCTGCCATGTCGTATAATCCGAAATCGTTTGGAGCATAACTTTTTACTTTATTAGTAATATCCGCACCATCGTCAGACCATCCAGCAATTCCTCCGTAGTCTCCTTTTCCTTGTTTAAAGTTAGCTAATTGGTCTCCTCTGTATTGTCTTTTTGATGAACGAGTATACTGCCCACTCCAAGGATATTTCTTTTGTCCTTTGTAGATGTTATATTCTCTATTTCCAACTAACGCTGTTGCTGCATATTCCCATTCAGCTTCAGTAGGAAGTCTGTATTCAGGTAAAATTAATCCAGAACTTCTTTGGGCGTAAACGTTTTTAGCAGTATCAGCAGCTTGTCTTCTACCTTTTCCCATTTCTTTTTTCAACACAACCTCTTCATTACCGCCAAATGCTTTTGATGGAGTATTGATGTAAGTTTCAGTGCTGAATGAATTTTCAGCAGTTACGTCAGAACCTAGTTTAATTTTATTGTCTTTTTTAAGATAACCTTCACGTTCTAAAATGTTTTCATTTACACGATCAGTTCTCCATTTGCTAAATTCAGTTGCCTGAATCCAGTTAACACCAACTACTGGGTAATCTGCGTATGCAGGATGTCTTAAGTAGTTGTTGGTCATAGTTTCATTGTATCCTAAACGATTTCTCCAAACTAAAGTATCTGGAATTGCACCATTATAAATATGTTTGTAGTTTTCTTCTGTTGGAGGAAATACAGTTTTCACCCAAAATAAATATTCAGAATACATTTTATTGGTAACTTCTGTTTCATCCATAAAGAATGACTGCACGTGTTGTTGATTTGGAGAGTTATTCCAATCATGCATTACATCGTCTTGTACTTTACCCATTGTAAAAGTACCTCCCTCAATAGAAATCATCCCTGGAGGTGTTTCTTGTTGTTTAAACTTGTCGTTAAACTGGAATCCACCTTTTTTATCATTGATTTTCCATCCTGTAGCTGTAGAACCACCTTTTGTGCTTCCTTTTTTGCTACAACCTGTAAAGCCTAATGCCAGTGCTAATACTACTAACACTTTTAAAGCCATAATTTTCTTAATTTTCATACTTTAGTAGGTAATAAATTTCGTGTCGCAAGATAATAATTATGAATTAAAATGCAACATGTTTTTAAATTTTTGTAAAAAAAAATTAATGTTGTGTTAAATTCCTTTCTCTTACAACGATTTATATTAAGTTTTATTGTAAAAAATTAGAATAAAATAAATTATTTTTTTCTCTTTGTAATATATATGTGTTAAACACGTTTTATTGCTAATGAAAAAGACTATTTTATTTTTACTACTGTTTGGATTTACGTTTGCTTTTTCTCAGCAATCGGGAAAAGTTTCTATTGATTGGAATTCTATTGTGGATTTTAATATTGGGGAAACTTCTATAAAAGTGCCACAATTTGATTCAGAGTTTTACAATATCGACATTTCTTTAAAGAAAATCCAGTACAAAAAATTGATTTCAGTTGGTTCTAGCACAAATACTTCTAGCTTGGTTATTTCTAATGTTGTTTACCAAACAATTACGGAAGCTCAATTATATGATCTTAATAAATCGCTTGTTCCAAACAAGTTTGAATGCTCTTTAGAAGTTGTCCGTATTCGTGAGGATTATAAAGGTATAATACTCGTGTCTCCTATTATAAGAGAAGGAAATGTGTTTAAAAAAGTACTTTCCTTTGATTATTCATTCCAAAATTCATTATCAGGAAGAAATCAAAATCCTAATGTTGTGGAATCGATATCTAATTCTGTTTTGACATCTGGAAGTTGGTATCGTTTTTATGTAGAAAAATCGGGTATATATAAAGTTTCTAAAAATTTTCTTCAAAGTTTAGGATTTAATGTAAACGTTGATCCAAGAAATATTAAAATATTTGGAAATGGAGGTCGTATGTTACCATTGAATAATTCGTTGCCTTATGCTGATGATTTGGTTGAAAATGCAGTTCAGTTTGTTGGTGAAGATGATGGTGTTTTTGATAATACTGATTATATTTTGTTCTATGCGGAAGGGGTTGATACTTGGAATACCGAAAGTTTAACAAGTGTGAATTTATTTTCTGATAAATCGTATTATTATGTTACATCTTCTGGTGGTGCAGGAAAAAGAATTCAATCAGCTGTAGAGCCTTCTGGTACTGCAACACGTTTTTTTTCAAAATTTGATGATCTTCTATATTATGAAAATGATTTAGTTAATGTAGGAAAAGTGGGCAGAAGATGGTTTGGCGAACAATTCAATATTACCAACGAACAAACATTTGAATTTACTCTTCCAAATATTGATACCTCGGTTCCTGTTAATTTTTATATCAATACGGCCTCTAAATCTTTTGGAAACTCTTCTTTTAATTTTAATATCAATAATCAGGATATTGGGACGCTCAATTTTCCTACATTAGTAGCTTTTAGTGGTATTGAAGGATATGAGTCAGCTATCAACAGAGATGTTTCCCTTACCTCAAATTCGGTTAGTGTTAAATTGACATATAATAATGGTGGTGTTCCAAGTTCAAACGGTTATTTGGATTTTATTAAAATCAGCTCGAAACGTAATCTAGTAGGTTATGGAAAGCAATTTACTTTTTTTAATAATCAAGAGCTAACAAATATTGGAATTGGTCAATATGATATAACAAATGCAATAAATATCTCACAGGTTTGGGATGTAACGGATTTGCATAATGTAACCACATATCAAAATAATTCAGGAGCTACTTTTTCATTTAAAGTAACTCTGGGAACTCAAAAAAAATACATGGCAGTTGATTTTTCTGATACTTACGCTCCTTTGAAAGAAGGTAATAGTGTTGTTCAAAATCAAAATATAAAAGGAACTATTTTTAAAGATAATCAAGGTAATTTTCAAGACATTGATTACTTAATTATTACACCGCAGTTTTTGGTGGCTCAAGCCGAACGATTGGCTGATTTTCATAGAAACAACTCGGGATTAAGTGTTCGTGTAGTTACTTTGGAACAAATCTATCAAGAGTTTTCTTCAGGTAAACAAGATGTTGCAGCTATTCGTAATCTTGTGAAATATGTATATTGGAATGCATCAACTCCTGATAAAAGAGTTAAATATGTTAATCTTTTTGGAGACGCTTCTTACGATTATAAAAACAGGCTTTTTAATAACACCAATATTGTTCCGATTTTTCACGGATTTAATCCTTTGTCATCTGATGTAAATAACATTTCTAATATGTCGCTTTATTCATCTTTTATGTCGGATGATTTTTTTGGATTAATGGATAATGGAGAGGGGCAAATGTTAAGCGGTACTTTGGATGGTATTGATGTGGCTGTTGGTCGTATGTTGGTTTCAGATATTGGCCAAGCTAAAGAAATGGTCGACAAAGTAATTGAATACCATGATGAAAAATCATATGGTAGATGGCGAAATAATTATGTAGTTTATTCGGATGATGCCGATGATTTATCAGATTCTGGATTACAATTTGATTTAGATGGGATGGCTGATATTTTAACGGCTCAGAAACCCTTTGTAAATGTAAAAAAAATTCATACTGATGCTTATATTCAACAAGTAGCAGCTGGAGGAGAACGTTATCCTGAAGCCAAAAGTGATTTCTTAGACGCTTTAGAACAGGGGGCTTTAGTGTTTAATTATTTTGGACACGGAAATGAAGAGGCTCTAGCTAGAGAACGTTTGTTTGAAAAATTAGATGCTCAGAACCTAACGAATCGCTATCGCTATCCGCTATTTATCACAATAACTTGTGAGTTTACGCGTTTTGATGATCCCAACCGTTTTACAGGAGGGGAATATATGTATTGGAATAAAAAAGGTGGAGCAATTGCTATGATTGCAACAACCAGACAGATAGGGGTTACCACAGGTAGGGCTATGAATGATAGATTTAGTCAAGATTTATATGCCTATGGATTGACAGAATATCCAACTATTGCGGAGGCATTGCGTTTGACTAAAGTTGCAACAGGTTCAGATAACAGACGAGTAGTTTCCTTTATTGGTGATCCAGCATTAAAATTAGCGATTCCAAAACCAAAAGTTGTGCTAACAAAAGTAAATGATATCCCTATAAATCAGCCATTACCTGTTCTTCAAGCCTTGAGTTTAACAAAAATAACTGGAGAAGTTAGAGATGAAAATGATGTTTTGATGTCGGGTTATAATGGTGATTTAGCAGTTCAAATTTTTGATAAAGATATTAATAGAAGAACTCTAGGAAACAATGGTGTTACTAATGGAAGTGGACTTGTAGTTATGAATTTTACAACTTTAGGTGAAACTGTTTTTAGAGGTAATGCATCAGTAGTAAACGGACAATTTGAATTTAGTTTCGTTGTGCCGCAAGATATTAGAATTCCAGTTGGAAATGGTAAAATTAGCTTTTATGCAAAACGTAATTTGCCTAATTTGGAAGACCAAACGGGTTATGATAGAACAATCCAAATAGGAGGCGTTAACGTAAATGCAGTAAGTGATACAAATCCTCCAGCGGTTAGGTTGCATATGAATGATGAAGGTTTTGTTTCGGGTGGAATCACCAACTGTTCTCCTATTTTGTTGGCTTTTTTACAAGATGAAAACGGTATTAATACAGCAAGTGGAATAGGACACGATATTGTAGCAATTTTAGATGGGGATGAATCAAATCCATACGTGTTAAATGAGTATTACGAAACTGAAAATGATGATTATACTAGAGGTTTTGTTCGTTTTCCTTTTAGAGATTTAACTCCAGGAATGCATACAATTTTGTTTAAAGCATGGGATGTGTATAATAACCTAGTAACTGCAGAAATTCAATTTAATGCGATTTGTTCAGATGATGGATTGCGAATTGATAAGGTGCTGAACTATCCAAACCCATTTGTAAGTTACACAGAGTTTTGGTTCAATCATAATATGCCATTTGAACCTTTAGATGTACAGGTTCAAATTTTAACGATTTCTGGAAAATTGGTAAAAACAATAAATCAACAAGTTGTAACTGACGGATTTCTGTGTAGAGAAATTACATGGGACGGAAGAGATGATTTTGGAGATAAAATTGGAAAGGGTGTTTATGTTTATAAATTAACAATTCGATCAGTTTCTTCAGGTAAATCAGTGGAAAAATATGAGAAACTTGTAATCCTGTAATAAAATACTATATTTGTCTAATTAATATTATTTATAAAAATGAACAAAATTGCTTTATTAGTAACGTTTTTAATAGCTAGCCAATATGCAAAAGCGCAAGAAGATAATAGAGTTATTACTTCAGGAGTCCCTTTTTTGTTAATTGCTTCAGATGCTAGGTCAGCTGGTATGGCAGACATGGGAGTGGCTTCTTCTGCAGATGCTTTTTCGCAACAATTTAATCCAGCTAAGTACGCTTTTTCTTTAGATAAACAAGGGTTTTCGGTAAGTTACACACCTTACTTAACTAGTATAGCAAATGATATATCACTAGGGCAGCTTACTTATTATAACAGAATTAATGAAAGGAGCGCCTTTGCGGGTTCATTCCGTTATTTTGGTTTAGGAGACATTGAATTAAGAGAAACGGGTGACCCAAACGAAATACCAAGAACTGTTAATCCAAATGAATTAGCTGTAGACTTGTCTTATTCTTTAAAATTAAGTGATCGTTTTTCAATGGCTGTTGGAGGTCGCTTTGTAAGATCAAATCTAAAAATTGCTGATGCCACTACAGATGCAAGTGCTGCGTCTACTTTTGGAGTTGATATAGCAGGTTATTATCAATCAGAAGAAATTGCCTATGATGATTTTAATGGAAGATGGAGAGCGGGATTCAATTTTCAAAATATGGGTCCTAAAATAAGTTATGATAATGACGAATTTAATGATAATTTTATGCCAGCTAACATGCGTTTGGGGGCAGGGTTTGATTTTATATTTGACGAATACAATAAAATTGGTGTAACTGGAGAAGTAACTAAACTTATGGTGCCAACGCCACCTGAAGTAGGAGATGAAGATGAAGATGGTGATATTGATAGTCAAGATTTTGCTCTTGCTGGAGCTGATTATCGTTCAACGCCATGGTTCTCAGGAATGATAAAATCTTTTGGTGATGCGCCGGATGGTTTTTCTGAGGAATTAAGAGAGTTTACATGGGCTTTAGGTGCTGAGTATTGGTATCAAGAATCATTTGCAATTAGAATGGGTTATTTTAACGAGCATGAAACAAAAGGTGCTAGAAAATTTTTCACTTTAGGAGCTGGTTTTAAATATAACATTGTAAAAATCGATGTTTCTTATTTGTTCTCTGCATCTAAAGTTAGAAACCCATTAGAAAATACATTACGTTTTTCTCTTACTTTTAATTTCGGAGATAAATATGAAGAACTTTAAAATAAATAAATAAATAAATTAACAATCCAAATTCTTATTTTAGAATTTGGATTTTTTTTCCTCACATATGAAGCAAATTTCTATAAACACTACCATTTCGATACTTTCAAAAGAAGAATTGTCACAACAAGAAATCGAATTGATGGTACAAGCTTTTGAAGCAAGAAGCAAGGCTTATGCGCCTTATTCAAAATTTACAGTTGGAGCAGCTATTTTATTAGATAACGGAATAGTAGTTCAAGGTTCAAATCAAGAAAATGCAGCTTATCCTTCAGGGTTGTGTGCAGAACGAGTAGCTATTTATTATGCAGGAGCAACTTATCCAAATGCAAAAATTGTAAAAATGTTCATAACAGCATCACCACAAGACAGAGATTTAGAAGAGCCAATTCCACCTTGCGGAAGTTGTAGACAAGCTATTGCAGAATACGAATTCAAACAAGATATTCCTATTGTGATTTTCTTTATGGGTGCAAAAGGAGATATTTACAAATCAGATTCACTGAAAAATATTTTGCCTTTAGTTTTTGATAAGAATCATCTATAACGATTTCGTAACTTTTTTTTACGATTTTGTTATAAAATTTAGAAAAATCATAGAATATAATTTTTTCAATCAGGTTCTATGTAGTATTTTTGCAGTTCGGAAAATTGTAAATGAGAAATAGATTTTTTACAATTTATATAGTATTATAAAAACAAACTAAAATGAAGCCAATTACAAGAGAAGTTTACCTAAAATGGTATGAAGATATGCTATTTTGGAGAAAATTTGAAGATAAACTTGCAGCAGTTTATATCCAACAAAAAGTTAGAGGTTTTTTACATTTATATAATGGACAAGAAGCTGTTTTGGCTGGAGCTTTACATGCTATGGACTTGTCTAAAGATAAAATGATTACAGCATATCGTAATCACGTTCAGCCTATTGGAATGGGAGTAGATCCTAGAAGAATTATGGCTGAATTGTATGGTAAAGTAACAGGTACTTCTAAAGGTATGGGAGGTTCTATGCATATTTTTTCTAAAGAACATGGTTTTTATGGAGGACATGGTATCGTAGGAGCTCAAATTCCAGTTGGAGCAGGTATGGCTTTTGCTGACAAATATTTTGAAACTGGTGGAGTTACTTTAACTTATTTTGGAGATGGTGCGGCACGTCAAGGTTCTTTACACGAAGCTTTCAATATGGCTATGTTGTGGAAATTACCAGTTGTTTTTATCGTTGAAAATAATGGTTATGCTATGGGAACTTCTGTAGAAAGAACAGCTAATCATACCGATATTTGGAAACTTGGTTTAGGTTACGAAATGCCATGCGGACCAGTTGACGGAATGAACCCTGTAAAAGTTGCTGAAGCAATGCATGAAGCAATGGAAAGAGCGCGTCGCGGAGATGGGCCAACTTTCTTAGAAATGAAAACATACCGTTACAGAGGACACTCAATGTCTGATGCGCAGTTATATAGAACGAAAGATGAAGTAGAGGAGTACAAAAAAATTGATCCAATTACTCAGGTTTTAGATATTATCAAAGAAAACAACTACGCTACTGAAGCTGAAATTGAAGTCATAGATAAAAGAGTGGCTGATTTGGTTGCTGAATGTGAAAAATTCGCTGAAGATTCTCCGTTCCCTGAAGCTCAACAATTATATGATGTAGTTTACGAACAAGAAAATTATCCATTTATTCCACATAAATTATAAGAATATGGCACAAATTATTACTATGCCCCGTTTGAGTGATACAATGACTGAAGGAGTTGTTGCATCGTGGTTGAAAAAAGTGGGTGATACAATCAAAACTGGTGATATTCTTGCCGAAATCGAAACCGATAAAGCAACAATGGAATTCGAAGCTTTCTATGATGGTGTTTTATTACACATCGGAATTCAAGAAGGACAATCGGCTCCAGTGGATTCTTTATTGGCTATCATTGGAAAAGAAGATGAAGATATTTCAGCTTTATTAAGTGGCGGAACTGCTACTGAAACGAAAGAAGAAAAAGTAGTTGAAGAAACAAAACCAACTTCTGCAGCAGTCGAGATACCGGCTAATGTAAAAGTAGTAACCATGCCTCGTTTGTCTGATACCATGACAACAGGAACGGTTGCGACTTGGTTAAAGAAAGTAGGAGATACTGTAAAAGAAGGTGACATTTTAGCTGAAATCGAAACGGATAAAGCTACAATGGAATTCGAGTCTTTCAATGCAGGAACTTTATTATATATCGGAGTGCAAGAAGGTGATTCTGCCCCAGTTGATACTATTTTAGCCATTTTAGGACCAGCAGGAACTGATGTTTCAGGAATTGCAGCTAATTATAAAGTAGGTACAGTTGTTGATTCCGAAACTTCTGAACCAAAATCAGAGGAAAAAGTAGTCGCACAAACGGAAGCTACTTCCAACTCCCAACTTCCAACTTCTAACTCTGAAGTTAGAGTTTTCGCTTCTCCATTAGCTAAAAAAATTGCTCAAGATAGAGGCATCAACTTGTCTCAAGTAAAAGGTTCAGGAGAAAATGGAAGAATTGTAAAATCGGATGTTGAGAATTTCTCACCATCAGCAGTTGCAACTCCAGCTCAATCCGTTGCTGAAGCTACAAATGCAGTTGCTGCAGTGAAACCATTTGTTCCAGCAGGAGAAGTATTCCAAGAAGAAATCAAAAATTCGCAAATGCGTAAAACCATTGCGAGACGATTATCAGAATCTAAATTTACAGCACCGCATTATTATTTAACTATCGAGTTGGATATGGACAATGCGATTGCTTCAAGAAATATGATTAACGGATTGCCAGAAACGAAAGTTTCTTTCAACGATATGGTAATCAAAGCGAGTGCGATGGCATTGAAAAAACATCCACAAGTAAATTCACAATGGAGAGAAGATGCAATGGTAATCAATCACCACGTGAATATTGGTGTAGCAGTAGCAGTTGAAGACGGATTAATGGTTCCAGTATTGAAATTTACAGACCAAATGAGTTTAACTCAAATTGGTGCTAACGTAAAAGACTTAGCTGGAAAAGCAAAATCTAAGAAAATTCAACCTGCCGAAATGGAAGGAAGTACGTTCACTATTTCTAATTTAGGAATGTTCGGAATTCAGTCCTTTACTTCTATTATCAATCAACCAAATTCGGCTATTTTATCTGTTGGAGCAATTATTGAAAAACCAGTAGTTAAAAACGGTCAAATCGTAGTTGGAAACACTATGACAGTTACTTTAGCTTGCGATCACAGAACAGTTGACGGAGCAACAGGAGCTCAATTCTTACAAACGTTCAAAGCGTTTATGGAAAATCCAGTAACTATGTTAGCCTAATAACTGTTAAATTTATCATACAAAATCCCGATTTAAATCGGGATTTTTTTATTTTTACTAAAAACTAAATTTATGCGCTATTACTTATTTTTATTGATATTCGTATTGTTTTCATGTGCATCAAAACCACAACCTGAAAAAACAAATCAAACCAGTCCTGTTTCCTACAAAGTTTCAGAAGAAAATGTTATTAAAACACTATCTTATTTAGCTTCCGATGAATTAGAAGGAAGAGATTCGGGTAGTGAAGGAATAGAAAAAGCTTCGATTTATATTGAAAATTTATTAAAAGAAAACGGAATCAAGCCGTATTTTAAAACCTATCGAGATACGTTATCAAATTACGATAAAACCTCTTACAATGTGGTTGGTTACATCGAAGGAACGGATAAAAAATTAAAAAATGAATTTGTAATTATTGGTGCACATTATGATCATATTGGGAAAATTGCAGCGGTTAATGGTGATAATATTGGAAACGGAGCAAATGATAACGCAACCGGAACTACGGCAGTAACTGAAGTTGCCAAATATTTCGCAAAGTTTAAAAACAACAAGCGTAGTATTCTTTTTGTATTCTTTTCTGCAGAAGAAAAAGGACTTTTAGGTTCGAAATATATAGCAGCTAAATTGAAAGAGCAAAATATGGATTTGTATTTCATGTTCAATTTTGAAATGATTGGTGTTCCAATGAAAGATAAAGGCATGGATTTTTATTTAACAGGTTTTGGTAGAAGTAATATGGCTACAAAAATGAATGAATATGCAGGAGAAAAATTAGTGGGTTATTTGCCAATAGAAACCAAGTATATGTTATTTAGAGCTTCTGATAATTATCCGTTTTTTACAGAATTTGAAGTGCCAGCACAAACGGTTTCAACATTTGATTTTGAAAATTTTCAATTTTATCACCAACCTGATGATGAATTTGAATTGATGGATACAAAACACATGGCTAATGTAATTTCGAAAACAATTCCGGTTTTAGAAAAAATGATTAATGCACCTAAAAAGGAAATCAAATTAAATGAAAAATAAAAACATCATCATAACGGGAACTTCTCGCGGAATTGGTTACGAATTAGCCTTGCAATTTGCAAATGCTGGACATCAAGTGTTGGCCATTTCCCGAAAAACACCAAAAGAATTAATCGAAAATCCAAACATTACGTGTTTGTCAATTGATATTTCAAATCCAGAAGAATTACTTCAAGTTGAAAATTTCATCAATCAAACTTGGAAAAAAGTAGATGTTTTAATTCATAATGCTGGAAGTTTGTTGCATAAACCATTCACGCAAATTACTTCAGAGGAATTTCAAAATATCTACAAAGTCAATGTTTTTGCAGTGGCTGAATTAACAAAAATCTGTATTCCTTTCATGGAAAAAGGAAGTCATGTAGTGACGATTAGTTCGATGGGTGGCATTCAAGGAAGCATGAAATTCGCTGGTTTAGCTGCTTATTCATCAAGTAAAGGAGCGGTAATTACGTTGTCAGAATTGTTAGCCGAAGAATACAAAGAACAAGGTATTGCTTTTAATGTTTTAGCACTTGGCGCTGTAAATACTGAAATGTTACAAGAAGCGTTTCCAGGTTACGAAGCATCACTTTCAGCTAAAGAAATGGGAGATTATATTTTCAATTTTGCCTTAACTGGAAATAAATATTACAACGGAAAAGTGTTGCAAGTTTCATCAACTACGCCATAATTTTCGTAAATTGTAATTTCATTTAAATTTATATAACCATGACAAAAGTAAACGCCATTCAGCTATTTGAAGACAAAAAAGTAAGAACCACTTGGGATGCAGAACAAGAAAAATGGTATATTTCAATTATTGATGTGATTGAAGTTTTAACAGAAAGTGTTAATCCAAGAAAGTATTGGAGTGTTTTAAAACTTCGACTAAAAAAAGAAGGAAGTCAGTTGGCTACAAATTGTAGTCAACTGAAAATGCAGTCTTCAGATGGAAAATTTTATAAAACAGATGTTGCAGATACAGAGCAACTTTTTAGATTAATTCAATCGATTCCATCACCAAAAGCAGAACCTTTTAAATTGTGGCTGGCTCAAATTGCATCTGAAAGATTAGATGAAATGCAAGATCCCGAGCTAACTATTGATAGAGCTTTAGAACAATATTTACAATTAGGATATTCCGAAAATTGGATTAACCAGCGATTAAAAAGCATCGAAATTCGTAAGGAATTAACTGATGAGTGGAAAGGCAGAGGAATTAAAGAAGGGCAACAATTTGCTATTTTAACCGATATCATTACTCAATCTTGGTCGGGAAAAACCACTAAAGAATATAAAATTTTGAAAGGTTTGAAAAAGGAGAATCTTCGTGATAACATGACCAATACCGAATTGATTTTAAATATGTTAGCCGAAGCGTCTACAAAAGATATTTCAAAAGCAGTAAATCCAGACACATTCGAAGATAATATAAACGTTGCTAAGCAAGGTGGAAATGTTGCGAATGTTGCAAGAAAAGAATTGGAAGCTAAAACGGGTCAAAAAGTGGTTACAAGTTCGAATGCAAAGCTGATGTTAAAGTCTAAAAGCTCAGAGAATAAAAAATAATGAGCGAAGTTTTACAAAAATACCTCCCAGAACACGCTGTTCATCATTGTTTTGAGTTAATCAAAGCAAATCATGTGCATCTTAAAATCGTCAATGAACGTCAAACTCGTCATGGCGATTATCGAAAAGATGCGCAAGGGTATCATTTAATTACGGTAAATGCGAGTTTGAATAAATACCGGTTTTTAATTACATTAATTCATGAGATTTCGCATTTGGTAGCTTTTGAAAAGTACGGTCGAAACATAAAACCACACGGTGAACAATGGAAACTCACTTTTCAACGTTTGATGGTGCCTTTTATTCGTCCAGAAATATTTCCAAATCAAATTTTACCACTTTTAGCTAAACATTTTAGAAATCCAAAAGCAAGTAGCGATACAGATGCAAAATTAGCGATTGCGTTAAAACAATTTGACCAAAAAGAAACCGATAAAAATTATATCTTTGAAATTCCAATGGGAAGTCATTTTAGAATTCACAATGGGAAAATTTTTAAGAAAATAGCATTACGCGTAAAACGATATGAATGTTTAGAAATAAGTTCTGGACGCTTGTATTTGTTTCAACCTAATGCTGAAGTAGAATTGTTGCCAAATTAGATAAGCAACATAACAATCTTTCAAAAATGAACAAAAATTATTACGCAATATTAATGGCTGGTGGAGTAGGTTCTCGGTTTTGGCCTGTGAGTACAACCGAATTTCCTAAGCAATTTCACGATATGTTAGGAACCGGTGAAACGCTAATTCAAAAAACATTTTCGCGATTAGCACAAATTATGCCTAATGAAAATATCTTAATTTTAACAAATGAAGCTTATAATGATATTGTTTTAGAACAATTACCTCAAATTAAACCCGATCAAGTTGTTTTAGAACCAGCAATGAGAAATACAGCTCCATGTATATTGTATGCTTCACTAAAAATCAAGAAAAAAGATCCGAATGCACTAATTTTAGTAGCGCCAAGTGATCATTGGATTGAGGATGAAATGCAGTTTATTGCCAATATTCAAAATACTTTTAATTTTTGTGAATATCAAGATTCGTTAATGACATTAGGTATTTTACCAACTTTTCCAAATACAGGTTATGGTTATATTGAGTTTGATAAATTAGATACACGTCCAATTAAAAAAGTGGTTCAATTTCGTGAAAAACCAGATTACAGAACGGCTCAGAAATTTATTCAAAGCAGAAATTTTTTGTGGAATGCCGGTATTTTTGCTTGGAGTGTTAATTCTATTTTAAATGCTTTTCAAAAGTTTCAACCTGAAATGTATGCCCATTTTTATAAAGGTTTTGATTTGTTGAATACACCTGATGAAAAAGCGTTTATAAGTGAAAATTATCCTTTAGCTGAGAATATTTCAATTGATTACGCCATTTTAGAAAAAGCAAATAATGTTTATGTTTTATCGGCTACATTTGACTGGAATGATTTGGGGACTTGGGGTTCATTGTACGATAAATTACCAAAAGATGAAAACTTTAATGCAGTAGTTAATGCAGATTTAGTAGTAGAAAATTCAGTGCATAATATTGTTAGAACAGATTCTAAAAAATTAGTAGTTATTGATGGTTTGAATGATTATATTATTGTTGATAGAGAAAATGTATTGCTAATTTATCCTAAAAATAAAGAACAAGATATTAAGAAAATAGTATCAAAACTAAAAGATTAATTTATGGATGTTAACGAAGAAAAATCAACAGATTTAATTAGGACTATCAAGTTTTTTTTAAAAGAAACCTTTAATATTATTGATGATACTGACGTAAACGCTACTATTGAGGATATTAAAGCAGGAGTTCCCATTAAAGGACAAACAGCTTGGGTTTTGATATTTTCAATATTGATTGCATCTGCAGGATTAAATACGAGTTCTACAGCTGTTGTTATTGGTGCGATGCTTATTTCTCCACTTATGGGTCCAATCATGGGAATTGGATTGTCATTAGGAATTAACGATATTTTTTTACTTCGTAAAGCAGTAAAAAATTTCGGAATTATGGTTGGACTAAGTTTAATTACATCATTTTTGTATTTTAGTATTCCAGTTTTTCAAAACGAAACTCCCGAATTAATTGCAAGAACTGGTCCGGATGTACGTGATGTTATAATAGCATTTGCCGGAGGTTTAGCATTAATTATTGCTTTTAGTAGAAGGTCTAAAGCGATAACTACAATTTCTGGAGTAGCAATTGCTACAGCATTAATGCCGCCACTTTGTACAGCAGGATTTGGTTTAGCTACTGGAAAATGGCATTTTTTTGGTGGAGCTATGTTTTTATTCTCTATAAACACAATATTTATTGCTACTGCGACTTTTATAATTGTTCGATTTTTAAAGTTTCCTTTCGAACAATATTTAGATTCTAAAAGGAAAAAAATAATTTCGAATGTTATTTATATTTCAGCTTTTGTGATTTTAGTTCCAAGTGTTTTCTTCTTTTATAAACTTTATAAACAATCCGATTTTAATCAAACGATAAGTCATTTTATACAAGACCAAAAAGAGAAAAATGGAGTGTTAGTTTTTGATATTGAAAAAGATTATTCTAAGCAAGAAATTTCGTTTGCTATTATTGGCAACAAAATCAACGAGAAAGATTTGACAAGTTTAAAATCTTTATTAAAATATAAGGGTTACGATAATGTGAAGATAAATGTAATTAAAAATTACCAAGAATCAGAAGGGAACAAGAAACTGAATAACGATGAAAAAATCTTACTGACTTCTCAAAAAATCGCAAATAATCAATATCCTATAGCTGCAGTTTTTGAAAGTATTAGTAAAGAAATTCATGCTATAGACACTAATATAGTTGAGGTTTCTTATGGTCGAATTTTAAAATCTAATTTTAATTTAATCGATACAATCCCTACATTCTATATTAAATGGAAAGATGAAACAGAAAACGTTGAATCTGAAAATAATCAAATTCAAAATTGGTTACGTGTAAAAACAGAAAATTCGAAATTGAAAGTTCAAGCTATTCAATAGTATCGTCTTCCAAATACATTTTTCTAACACGTTTGAATAATTCAGAAGAATAAACAAAATCGGTAACAGCTTCGTTATCGGTCTTAAAAATTTCTTTGTTTGTTCCTTCCCACTCAAGTAAACCGTTTTTTAAGAAAATAATTTTTTGCCCAATTTCCATAACCGAATTCATATCATGAGTATTTATTACAGTTGTAATATTATATTCATGCGTAATTTCTTGAATCAAATTATCAATTACAATAGCCGTTTTTGGGTCTAAGCCCGAGTTTGGTTCATCGCAAAAAAGATATTTCGGATTGTTAACAATGGCTCTTGCAATTGCTACACGTTTTTGCATACCACCCGAAATTTCAGACGGACGTTTTAAATTTGCATTTAATAATTGTACTCTGTCTATTACAAAATCTACACGTTCTTTTATTTCGGCAGGTGTTTTATTGGTAAACATTTTAAGAGGAAAACCAATGTTTTCTTCAACTGTCATGCTATCAAAAAGAGCGCTTCCTTGAAAAACCATTCCGATTTCTGTTCGTAAAGCTCTTTTTTCATCACTTGAAAGTTCAGAGTAAATTCTGCCGTCAAAAGAAATGGTGCCACTATCTGGAGTGTGAATACCTAGTAGTGATTTTAAAAAAACTGTTTTACCCGAACCGCTTTGTCCAATAATTAAATTAGTCATCCCAGCTTCAAAACGAGTCGAAACACCTTTTAAAACGGTTTGTTCGCCAAACTTTTTTACGATGTTTTTTACTTCAATCATTGGCTTAATAAGAGTTGGGTTAATATAAAGTTCATTAAAATAATAACTACAGATGTCCAAACGAAAGAAACTGTACTCGCTTTACCTACTTCTAATGCACCACCTTTCATGTAATAGCCATGAAATGAAGGAATTGTTGCCAAAAGTAAAGCAAAAGTAAATGTTTTTATAAACGCATAAGCAATATGAAACGGAATAAATTCTGTTTGTAAGCCTGTAATAAATTCTGGACTGCTGGTAAAACCACCATAAACAGCTGCCATCCAACCGCCAAAAATACCTAAAAACATACTCAATCCAATTACAAATGGATATAAAAGTAGTGCAATTATTTTAGGGAAAATTAAGTAGTTTAATGAGTTAACTCCCATAACTTCTAATGCATCAATTTGTTCGGTAACACGCATGGTTCCAATACTTGAAGTGATGAATGAACCCATTTTTCCTGCCATAATGATGGAAATAAAAGTAGGTGCAAATTCTAAAACCACCGATTGACGTGTTGCAAAACCAATTAAATATTTTGGAATTAACGGATTCGTTAAGTTTAATGCTGTTTGAATAGCCACAACCCCTCCAACGAAAAATGAAATAAACGCCACAATTCCTAGAGATCCTATGATCAAGTCATCAATTTCTTTAAGGATTAATTGTTTCATTACCGACCATTTAGTTGGCTTGTTGAAAATTTCTTTCAACATGATAAAATATTTTCCTATTTGCGATAAGTAGCGAATGAGCATCATAGTTTAAAAATATTTTCAAAAATACTAATTAGTTTAGTTAATTGTAAATAAAAATAGAGTATTTTAATTTCAAGAAAAAATATTCCAAAAATTTTGTTAAATCGTTTTTTTTTTGCTTTGTCAAAATTTATAATTTACCTAGTATGAAAAAATTACTATTATTATTAATGTTTCTGATTGGTTTTACAAACAATGCTCAATCGCTTTCAGAAACTGAAAATTATTACACTCCTAATGGTTTGTTAGAAAATGTTTTCGATAATTATGGAAATCATTTTAAATTAAAAGATGTTTTAATTGCACCAAAAATTAGTGTAATTGACAGTACAAAAATTCTTACTAGCGAACTACTTTGTACATCGGGTATTTTTGAAATTTACTTTGAGAAAGGATCTGGAATGAATTTACCAAACAATCCAAATCATATTGAAAGACGTAATGTGGTTTGTACTGTTTTCAATGAATTGTCAAATTTCATAGATAGTCCATTAAAAAATTCAGGTAATACATCAAAAATAAAAATTTGGATTAGAGATATCGATGAAATTCCTAATGCTCAAAATTTTGATATAAGTTACGGAACATCTTACTATAATGTCCCAAAAAACAATAATGCTGCTGATATTTCAGACAATCAATTATGGAAAACTATTTTAAGTGGTGTAGACGCTTACAAAAACACATCGCAAAATGCCATTATTGACCAAGCAAATTTTTATCACGCAACTCTAGCATTTTAAATTTAATGGAGTAAAATGGAATTCAAATTTAAATACTAACGCTTCAAAAAAAGAATATGACCTGTATTCTTATGTGTTAAGAGAAGCTGTGCATGCTTTAGGTTTTTCAAGTTTAATTTCGAACAATGGTGGTTCAAAACTAGATGCAAATTTTAATTATTACTCAAGATTTGATACGTTTTTAAAAAACGGAAGCAATCAAAATTTAATAACAAATAACGGCTGCAATTCATTAAACGGTTATACATTTTCGGGAACAATTAATAATTTATATAATAATTGTGCTGCACCATTAAATTTTAGTGCTTGTAACACTGCAGTTAAATTTTCGGGAACAAGCAATTTAGAGTTGTATACACCAAACTGTTATAATAATGAAAATAGTTTTAATTTATTAAATGAAAATTGTAACCCTATTTCAAACTACTATTTAATGCAAAGTAATTTTGGAAAAGGAACTACAAAAAGACATCTTTCAAATGAAGAAAGAAATATATTAAATGACATTGGCTACTCTTTTAATAGCTCTTATGGAACAATTTCTAACTTGTCTTATGTTAATTATAATCAAAGTGTTATAGGTAATATAGTTGCAGGGATTAACGATGGTTTCAATTCAAGTGGGAATTATACATATTATGGTAATACTAATGAACCATTACAAATAACTAATTTATTAATTAATGATAAAGGAAATAATTTACGTTTTGAATGTTTAAAAGATTTAACTCATAGTGGAACTATTTTTTCTACTTTAAGTGGAGATGCATCAACTCCTGTTGACATAACTTCTTCAGAAGCTGGCTTTCACTTAATTAGCTATGTACCTTATAATAGCTTAACTGGAATGAGGGGAAATATTACCTATGTTTTTATTTATTTTCGTGCAAATTGCCCTGTAACACCAATTGAATGTGACTTAATTTTGAATGGTGGTTTTGAAATAAATAACAGTATACCTAATTTATTTGGACAATTTGACTCAAAGGTTTGTCAATGGGAATCTGCAGACGGGACTTGTGACTATTATCATGCAAATAGTCCTTGGGGACAAACAGATATTCCAGGTGGATTAATAGCTATGAATACGACTACTACTCCAAACGGAGGACAGGCATATGCAGGGTTTATTTTCAGACAACCTGTTGCTCCTCTATTTAATAATGGTGAAGTTATGGCAACTACATTAACCAGCCCTTTATTAGCTAATACTAATTATACTTTGACATTTAATGTTGCGAGAGTAAATCACACTGTTTTTAGGAGTGGTAGACCAACCATACAAGCTTATCTTTCATCAACTATTTTGCCTGCAAACTTTAGTAATCCTGCAAATTATATAAATGGAAATCTTAATTTAGGAATTGATCCTACAGGCATTTTAATTAATGATGATAATGAATTAACAAATTTTAATGTTTGGGATGAATTTTCTATAACGTTTAATTCTGGTGTTGGAGGGCAACAATTTCTTTATATAGGTAGTATTAGTAATGCAGCTTTTACTTTAACAGCAGCTACCAATAATGGACAGTATTGTATTGTTGATAATGTTAGTTTACAACGTGTTTTCAATCCTATTTTAGATATACAACCAGAAACGATTTGTAGTAATTCTAGCACCCCTATTAACTTAAATACTATGCTTACTAATGGCGTTCCAGAAGGAGTTTTTACTGGCGCAGGTGTAAGTTTTAATGGCACTACTTATATTTTTAATCCTAGTATTGCTGGAGTAGGAACACATACAATTACTTATACTATTCCAAGTCCAGTAGCTTGCCCTGAAATAGTTATAACCGACACTATTGAAGTTATTTCATGCCAAGCTCCTTACATCTCACAAGTTTATGTGGGTGGTGGTAAAGACAAAGCTGTAGAAATAAAAAATGCTAGCAATACGCAAACCATAAACGCAGGACAATACTATTTAGTTTGGTATGATGGCAATGGTACGCCAGCTAATTTAAGCACACCAACAGCATCAATAGATTTAGCAACAGGTGGTACTATTGCTGCTAATGGAGTAAAAGTGTTTAAATCTCCAGCATTAGCAAACCCTGCTTATATTATACCAACCGCAACAATATTTAATACTTTTCAAGGATATGATGGTATTTACGATGTTATTATTATTTCAACCAGTAATGGTGCCAATGCTTATAACGATAGAGTTGATGTTTTAGGCGATAACACGGCAAGTAATTTGTTATTTAAAGAATACACACAAGAAAGTTATAAATCTTTAGTACGTATGAGTTGTACACCTATGGGTTTCCCTCGTGTAGATTACGACGAACAAGATTGGGTAGGATTTAACCGTTATGGTATTTCAACTCTAGGTATTTATGACGATAGTTTTGAAGTAGCACAAGGTACTTTAACTAATGGGGAATTAGGAAGACATTTTACTGATGAATTGAGATGGACTCTTTCAGGTTGGGATGATTTAGGTCTTCTTGATCCTCTTGAGAGTAACCCAGATCGTTCGCGAGAGACTAGTGTTTTTGCAAGTTACAATACTGGAACTGAGGGCAGTTTTGAAGCATGTAGTTTGTTTGTTAATCAGCTTACAACACTAATAATTGCTTCAAGCACAAATGTAAAAGTACAAACTAGTGTAACTATTGACCCAAATATTGGGCGATTAATTGTTGAAAACGAAGGGTCTTTGGTAATGGTTCGCGATTGTTACTATACACCAACAGAAGGGTTTGGTTGTGGAACGGAATTGGTTAATTTAGGAACTAATAGCGTATTAACGGCTACTAAACAAACAGTTAATTTAAGTGGCCCTTATGATTATGTGTACCTGTCTTCGCCTTTATCAAACAATACAGCTAACCCAAGGTTAAACCAAATTTTTAATTTTGGTTCAGGAACTGGAATGTTTAATCCTACCCGTTTTTATTTGTTTCAAAATCATAAATTTTGTGACATCTATAAGCGTTTTTCAACAATTGTAGGCGATGTTGATGGTTATGATGATAATTATGACGATTATGACCCAAGTGATACTGCTTTAGAGCAAAATGCCCTAATGATTCCAGGGCGTGGTTATGCTACTTGGCCTCCTGTTCCTGCAGCAACAGACCTTAATTATACCATTACGTTTACAGGAGAAATGAACAACGGTATTGTAGAGGTGCCTGTATTTAAAAACAACTCTTTAAGTGGTAGAAATGCTAATTTAATAGGCAACCCTTATCCAAGTGCTATAGATTTAGATAAGTTTTTTGCTGAAAATAATACGGTTATAGAACCTATCGCTTACATCTGGACGCGTGTTACCACACCAGATGACCCAAATAGCACCTATCAAGGCCCTAATGGGTTAAATTATACAGCGGCTAACTATTCGGTTTACACACAAGATATGTCTCTAAATATAGAAAATAACGCAGTATTCGCAGGCGGTAGTATTTTGGCATCAGGACAATCGTTTTTCGTAAGAGCCTATAAAGATTTTAGCGGATTTGCAAATGCACCTATAGCGGCAGAAGTAGCACCTGTTAATCCTGCAACAATTCATCCACAAGAAGAAATTATTACGGCAGGAAACATACAATTTAGAAATTACATGCGTACTACCGAACCTAATATTACTTTTTCTAGAATGGAAAGTAGTAGAGTAAATCAAACCAATACAAACCAAATTACAGGTGATAAATTATGGGTAAATCTTACAGATGCAAATGATTTTACGGCTCAAATAGGGATTTACTTTAAACCTTCAGGAAATGCAGGTTATTTGCCTACAGAAGATGTTGTTACGATTGCAGGTAGAAAATATAATTTTTACACCCAATCTACAACTGAGGATTTACTGATTGATGTGCAAGATGCCTTTGAAACAAGTAAAGTTATGCCTTTAGGAATTACGAATATAACAGGTCAAAACCAACTATTTACTATAAGTATTCCTAAAAAAGGAGGTGTTTTTAATTCACAAACTGTTTACTTAGAAGATACACAATTGGGAATTGTTCATAATTTAAGCCAATCATCATATTCTTTTACTTCTTTAGAAACAATTGTAGAAAATCGTTTTAATTTATTATTTTCAAATAATGTGTCTGTATCAAAGCATAAAAAAGAAGATTCATTAGTTAAGGTTTGGATTTCAAATGATAAAGTTTTAAAAGTAGTTTCTGAAAAAAATAATATTAGTAGTATTCAGGTTTTTGATATTTACTCAATGAATACAGATGCTTTAAAACATAATAGTATAAATATAAACCAAAAAGAATTTTCGTTACCTTTGAATGAAGATACTAAATTATATAGTATTAGAATAACTTTGGAAGATGGTACTATTATTAATAAAAAAGTGGCAAAATAATATATTGAGCAAAATACTAGTA
>NZ_WIBJ01000017.1 GCF_009495755.1 Flavobacterium sp. LMO8
AACGGTTAGTATAAGAGCAGTAGCGGTCTAAAAGCTACTACCTTTTCGAAAACAAGATACTTAATTAAAAGCAAAAAGCGGTTTGAGATTACTCCCAAACCGCTATTGCTTTTATACCTTGTTGGCAATAGTTTTTATTGATCAAAATCATATATTTTACCTATTTCAAAAACTCTGGATGCTTCACCGTCTTTTAATTTATATCCTATTTGACGTAAACCTCCTGTTGGATTGTTATTTGTATCACCCTCATTGTAAACTGGAAATCTTCTTACTAAAGTGGTCTCCATAATAGCAAATTCATCGTGCCCCATATAGCCACTGCTAGCTTCTTTGTTATCAAATAAGTCAGGGAAGTAAATTTGACTCATTGATTTTCTATTATTCACGGAATAACCAATGACGTTTCCATAACTACCACTTCCTGCTGAAACGATGTAAATCAAGATTTCTGGAGATCCATCCGAATTTAAATCTTCAATTTCTGCATTGGTAACTTGTCCTTCTATTTCAAGAGTTATTTTTTGATTATCTATTTCCAAACCTTCTGGTTGAATGGAAAGCTGCTGAATAGATCCTTCTCCACTCGCTTTTATTTCAAATGTTATGTTCTGTAAGCTCAAGGTTTTTTGAAATCCAATTTTTTGATCCTCAGCAATAGGCTTTTCCGTGCTTAAATCAGCGTTATTTTCGATTGGTTCTGAATTCTGTTTTTCCTTTTCGTTCTTACAGGCGATTATAGTTGATGCTACAACTAGGGTTATTAAGACTTTTTTTAAGTGTTTCATTTTTATTGTTTTTTAATTATTGCCAACGGTTTGTTTATGAGCAGTAGCTCTCCCCTAATGTTTATTTTATTGTTGTTTTTTCATCTCATCCACCAAATAACTAATTATTCTGGTTAAATCATCTCCTCGAGTCTTCATAGCCTCAGATGGGATTTCATTTATATTCCATCCCTCATCCATCCAATATTTTAATGCATCATTTTCAAATAAGTATCGAGCGTATATTTGTTCTGAATACCATATTTTTCCTTGGCTCAAATAATAGGTAAATTTACCACTGAATTCTCCCGAATCATCCGTGACTCCGTGCTCAATTTTTATGGGTATTCCATTTTGATACCAAATATCCACGGGAGTATTTTGAACTTCATTTAAAGTCAATGATTTAGATTTTTTTTCAAATTCAGGTAATCGCTCATTTATCTTTCCTAATACGCCTTCAATCTTAATTTTTCTTTCGGAGGGTGTCAAATTGGTTTCTATAATTGGGAATTCTATGCTTGCTGATGTTTTATTCTGTTCAGATTCCAATTCTGCAGGTGCTGCTTTTTCTTTTGTTATTTTATTTTCCGGCTGATTTTTGCATGAGTCAAAAATGAGTAGAGAAAGGATTAAAATCAATACAGTGGATGCTTTCATTTTTATCATATTTAATTATTGCCAACGTTTCGCGGCTTAAAAATGTGGCGAAAACCAGCACCAAGCCAACACAAATATACACAAAACTTTAAATTGAGCAACTGCGCCATTTCAAAAAATCCCGAAACTAGCCATATTTTTAAACCGCTGTTATAGTGCGTTTTTTTCTCATCTGTTCGTTAACAATTTGCTTAGAGTGGTTAATAAAAAGTCGGCAATGTAATTTTGTTATTCTGTCATATACTGTTTGTTGGCGTTTAATGATTTTTTAAATGCTAACATTAATTCATACCAACCATCTGTTAATCCGTTGACATGCTTCTGTGCCTCTTTAAATTCATAGATAATGTCTATTCTTTCGTCTGATTTTAGTAAATCAATTAATTTGTCAAATATTTTCCAATATTCCGACCAAGATTTTATTTGATTAATTTCTTACTTCATTTCTATTTGGGAAAGTTAAAAGACAACCAAATAATGAATAATATTGTCAAAGCTAATGAGGTTAATGAACCGAATAATAAACCCCATCCAATTTCCTTTGTTTTTGATTTTGTCGAATTATTAGTTTTTATTAAAAGTCCACTTACAAGACAAGTAATAAATATTAATATTACTAAATAAAAATTGTCAAGTAGTTTAAGTGTCAAGAGTGATAAAAACTGAATTAAAATTGTTAATATATATGATGTTATCTTCATTATGTTATTGTCTGTTTAAATGCGCTATAACGTGTTTGGCTATGGTTTCGTTGCGTAAAAATCCGCAAGGATTTTCCGCCGTAAACCGAAGATAGCAAATTTGCGAGGACTTTCCGAGAGGAAAGTCAGAAGCAATGAATTATAGCCGTTGTTAGGGGCAGGTTTTATATTTTCTATTTCTTAATAGTCTAACGGTTTATTTTTATAGTCCACTTCCATTAGCTTTGTTATACTCATTTTCATAAAACATTAGAATGCGATATTCTCCGTATTTTTCATCAATCATAAACCAAACTGATTTATTTAAGCTGTTTAATCTATTAAAAGTTTTTCTAATTATTTCTAATATTATTTCCTCATTTTCTGTGTTTCCTTCAATTAACTCTTCTACAGCATTTCTTGTTTCACTATTATCTTTTTCTTTAAAAATTTTACGTATCTCGTCATTAGTCAAAGTGTCAAATTCCACAGATTTTTGATAAAATACAGCTTGGTACCTTTTTTTATTGACTGTAATCTCATAGGATATATCTTCTTCTTTAGGTATAGTGTATTTGGCGATTATTGAATCTGGTTCAGCAACATATCTTTCATTATTCATAAATTGCTGGATAAGATTATTAAATCTGATTTTAATATTTGTTTCATCTGTGTAATTGGCATCCATAACAGCAATTCGCCACACTTTGTTATTATTTGTAGCAATACCTATATTAACATCTGTCCCATTAAATTCGCCATCTAAAATATCTTCACTATATCGGTTAATTGTATATCCTTTAGTTTTCAATTTCTTTATCATTTCGGGTTTGAATCCATCAACAGGAATGTCAAGAAATTGTGTCACATCTTTTTGGGCATACAATGCTATTGGCAGGATGAGTAAAATGAAAATCTGTATTATTTTTTTTAATTTTTTGTCCATCGCTTTTTGTTTTTATATGAACTTTTTTGTCTTATCCGTTTCGTTCAGCCAACTTGCCCCTAACGTTTTGCGGCTTTAAGAAGTTGGGGATTTGTAAACCTGAAACTTTCGATTAAACATCGAAAATCAAAAGTACAAAACACACTTTAAATTAAGCCCAAAAAGACCAATTTCTTAAAACCGCTGTTGGCAGATAGTGCTTTTGTATAATTTAGATTTTTAATTAAAATTTTGCACCTAAAATTTAAAAACAAAATTGTAGTTATTTGTATTTTATTCTTTAATTATTTTGTAAGTACTTTTAGAATGCAAATTCAGGTTTTCAATAACTAATAAATAAATTCCTCTTTCTAAAAATGAAAAATCAATTTTATTATTTAAAGTTTTCTCTTCATGTATAAATTTACCATCAAATGTAAATAATTGCAATTTGTAACTTACATTATTTTCGCCAGTCCAATTAATAGTATCCGTAAATGGATTAGGATAAATCTTTAAATTTAAACCATTAGTAATTTCATTTACAGTAAGCGTATTTGAAGCATTGATGTAAACAGATACCTGACCACTAACAAAATTTGGTTTATTGACAAATAAATCTTTTTTATTATCACCATTATAATCAAATAATAATAGATCTCCTCTTGATTGATGGTATGTTTCGAATGAGTCGATTTGAAATTTTGCAAAATTTGTAAAGTTGGATGTTTTATAATAAAAAATATCGCTTGAGTAGGAGTTTGAGTTATAATTCGTTGCATAGATTTCATATTTCCCATCTCCATCGTTATCGTCAAACTCTATATCATGAATGTTTATGTTCTCAATAATAATTTTGAAAAAATTATTTTGTCCATCATTTCTATAGAATAAAAAAGGTTTTAAATTTATGTCGAAAACAAAAAAATCTAAATCGCCATCCTGATCTATATCTTTTATTTTAATATTTCCACCACTATAATTGTCTATTAAAGTTGCTATACTTGTAGCTGAGAAAATACCATTCTGATTTTCAATTAAAATTATTTCATAATTGAATGAATTATTAGAATAATAATTACTTAGCATTAGTATATCAGAAGTACCGTTATTATTAATATCACCAAAAGCCAGAGAAGTGGTTTCAATAGTATTTGGATAATTAAAAGATATTGGTTGAACGTTTCCAAAGTTACTACCATTGTTGTTTTTTGACCACATGAGTTCATTTCCAGTTGTAAAAGGATTTTTTTGAAAAAGCAAATCCTTAAACCCGTCGTTGTCAATATCTGCAAAATACATTCCTGATGTTAAAACAGGAATCGAGATGCTTTGTACATATAAAAAATTATCGTTTCCTAAATTCTTAAAAACTTTTGCGTACATACCAGAATCGCTATAATCAATCACATCACCCAAACCATCATTATCAAAATCCATGATATAATTCAAAGTGAACGAAGCTGCATTCGGGTTCGACATTACACCTATTATATTTTTTATAGCACTATGTTGATTATTAACCATCTTTTTGTAATAACCTAATCCGTTTTGTTGCCCGATACAAACATCCTCTTCACCATCGCCATTCATATCAATTACAGTGAAATTATCTGTGTGAATAGTTTGTTGATAACAGATTGTCTTGTCAGATAAATTATCAATATCATAATTTACAAGGAGCATATTTTGGGAATTGAAATTTGAAGAAAATAAGAAATCAACATTTCCACTATTGTTAAGGTCTGAAAATATATAATTATTTAGGGTAAATACATTGATGTTAAAGTTAGGTAACACAATTTCTGCCGTACTAAAAACTCCATTATTAATAGTGAATTTATGAATATTGGATTGATTTTGTGTTGATTCTAAAGCAACGTATACATCGTAGATGCCTGGACTTATACTTTTTATATACACAGAGCGACTATTATTGGAATTAGTGTAAAATGGGATATTTTGTATAGCAGGCAGGTCATTTAAAACCACAATTTGATTAGTAGTTGTATTTAAGCCAAAATATTTAACCCAAAGCGCACCATTTTTCCAATATAAGATATCTTTATATCCGTTTCCGTTTACATCGAGTATTCCAAATTCCTTAAAAGGTGCAGCGGCTATATTCAGTGCAGGTGGATTAACGAAGTTTCCATTATTGTTTATGTAGATTTTCAAGTTAGGATTACCCAAAATATATAAGTCAAAATCCCCATCATTATCAAAATCATCAATTTTGTAAATGGAGGTAAAAGGACTACCCAATGCAAATAAAAATTGTTGAGATAAAAAACCACCATTCTGATTGTTTAGTAGCACATAGGCGTTATCCTGATTATCCCTAACGATTAAGTCAATAAATCCATCGCTGTTATAATCGAATTTAATTGGTGATATAGTATACGAGCCAGAAAAATTTATCAACGTTTGTTCATTACCAAAAGTGTCATTTTGTAAATTAATTAAAACGCCAATGGTGGTGAATGAATGATAAGTAATTAAATCCGGATAGCTATCATTATTTATATCCAAGGAGATAATTGGACTTACACCGTTCGATATAAACTTTGGTAATGTCGCATTTAAATCGCCGTTTTCATTTTTTTGAAGCAAAACATTTCTGTCGTTAGAGGTAACATATTTTATTAAGTCAATATCATTATCATTATCAAAATCGTCATAGATAACATTATTACTTAACGAATCAACATCATAAATGTTGACTTTTTCATCAAAGTTTATTTGTCCGTAAATTGGATTAAGAATAAACCATGTAAAAACTATAAATACTTTTATTTTCATTCTTTATTTATTTAATATTGTTAGATTTTAATTGCTGAATTTAAGTTACAAATGCAACTTTTTGATTAAATATATAATTTGGCGATTTAAAATAAAATCTATTTTATGTCTTTTAATTAAATTTATTAATTTGAAAAATTTATCGATACTATGTGATTCTTATTGTTTTTTAATTGACAATGTGATTTTTAATTTATAGTTTTCTTTTCGATTTCTGGGCATTTCTGCCAACGGTTAGTATATGAAAAGTAGGCGATTACGAAGCACGAAACTTTCGGTTAAACACAAATTTTGATACGAGGCAAAAGCCTTGATTTTACTACTGTTTCGCCTATTTTTTATATACATTGTTGGCAGTAGTTTTATTTCTTTTTACTATTTAATTTGGGTGTTACATCTTTAACAGTATTTGTTTTCAATTCATCATCATCAATTATTTGCTCTTTTACTGTAGCAAAATCAATTGTGTTTAAGTCAATTTTTCTAATCTGCCTATTCCACATTGTATGATAATAATACACTTTGTTTTTTAAATCAGATGCAGAAGTTACTTGAGTTGCACTAACTATATCAGTAGGTAAATGTTCTTTTGGCACTTGAGCTCCTAATGGAATGTTGAAGTTATCCAATATTCTAAACGATTCGAAAACGGCATCAAGGGTTGTTTCTAAAGGACGACATGAAGCAGTAAATGCAGCTGCTCTAACAAATCTTGATGGTGGAGTGAAATCACCTGGCAAGCCAATCAATCCGGAACCTCCGCCCAATGGCTTTAAATTGTAACCATCAAAGCTCATTTGACTATTCGGATTTGTTGAAAGACTAAGATAATTTCTTTGATTAATTAAATGCCAATCATAAGTAGGAGAATTTGTAATTACACCAATATACGGGTCATAAACCTTTACTTCACCATTGTTAACTATTTCGATTATTTTGCTGTTACCACTTGGGTCAACAATTTTGAAATGAAAAGGAAGTGCTGCACCGCCAAATTCTTTATTGTCTACATTTACGACAATAACATTATTTAAATTGTCAATAATTTCATCTACTGTTTTAAACGATGACAACATCCATTGCATTAAATCTCCTACGCTCATTGAATTTTCAGCTTTTGTACTATCGTAAATAGCGTATTCAGCAAAGTCAGGCAGATAATATACTCCCACGTATAGTCCTTCTTCATTTAAACCATCAGGACCATATGGCTGACCATAAGCTGTAAGGGTTACAAATCCATAATTCCCCTTCCATTTTTTACCGTTATATCCCTCGGGTGTTTGACCAACGAATTGTTTATTACGAGGTACAACTAAAATCTTGTTATGCTGGGCATCGTTTAGCGCCCACTCAACGGTGCGGGAAACAACGACACCTCCGTCAGTAGATTTTAGAGTAATTCCTGTGCAAGGATATGCACTAGTACTAACCATTAGTAATGCCAAATGAATGGCAATTAATTTTTTAAATTTATTTTTCATTTTCACTAGTTTTAAAGATAAATATTTTAATACTATTTAACATTTTCTTTCTTCGATAAAAAATAATATCCTATACAAAAAGAAAGTATTAATACGGCAATACCAATAAGTATAAGGTGTTCTGAGTGCTTAATATCCAAGGTGATAACTTTTCTTACTATTGCCGTGATAGCAACTAGTAAAATAATTTTCACTTTACTTAATATGGTATTGTGATGATATTTAAATGTCTCTAATATTTCAAGAGTAATTAAAATATTAAAGAAGATTGGAACACCAGAAAGACCCAATGGTCTTTCACTTGAAAATGAAAATCTACTTACCTCTTTATAAAAAACATAAAACAAATCTACTGTTTCAATAATGATAAATAAAATAGCAAGAATTGATAAGATTAAATAAACTAAATCTTCTGTTTTTGATATAATCTTGTCTTTTTTCATGTTTTTATGTTCAAATTAATAATTTCAATTGAGTACTTAAACTCTTCCTTTTTGTCTAAAAATTACTGCCAACGTTCTGAGGCTTAAAAATGTGGCTAAAACCCAACACCAAGCCTTCACAAATATACACAAAACTTTAAATTTAGCAACTGCGCCATTTCAAAAATTCCCGAAACTAGCCATATTTTTAAACCGCTGTTGTGTGCTGCATGATATTTTCGGAACTTAAAAAAACTCAACACAAAGTTTTTCGGCAAAGTTTGGGTTGTCACGCAAAGCATATTTTCACGCAAAGTTTAGTTTCAGTTTTTAATTTCACAACGGATTTTCCCGAAAACGTAATTTCAGCACAAAGTTTATCGACAAAGTTTGGTTCGGTTTTCAATTGTCACGCAAGATTTTTCGGTAACAATTTTAATTAATTTCTTTCGGAAAAAATAGGAGAGAAGCTTTCGGCGTAAGTTCGGAAAATATGTTGCACACAACG
>NZ_WIBJ01000018.1 GCF_009495755.1 Flavobacterium sp. LMO8
TTACACCTGAACTAAATAAAACACCATTTTTATATACTTTCGCTGTTGTTCCATCATAAGTACAAACATAATGTATCCAAGTATTGTTTGTATTTGTATCTGCTGTTTCTAAATTAGCTCCTGCATTAGCAAAGTAAAGTGTTGTTGTTGGTCTAAAAGCTAGTCCGTTGCCATTTGCTGAATTTCCATAATGAAACACATAATTAATTTGACTATTAAGAACATTCGATTTTGCCCACACAGAAATTGTTCTACTTGTAGAGTTGTAAGGTAGTCCTAAAATAGTTGCAAATGTTCCTTGATTAATTATTCTAAGTGCTCCTGATATATTTCCATGTCTGTCTGTTGTAAATGTAGTATTTGCATTTGCTTGAAATGGATTAGCCCCTAAAATATTATTATATGTATTATCAAAATTATATTCTGCTATGGTACCTGTTGGTAAAGAACCTGTTTGAACCGCACTAAAATCGTCAATAAAAGTAGTTGTATCGCCGCTTGTTCTATTAATTTGCATTCTAAATTTTACTGAGCTTCCTGCTGGAATAACACCAGTAGAAATGTACCCATTTAACGGCACACAACTTGTACTAAAAGAAGATGTATTTATAACTTCTGTCCATGTTCCACTTCCGTTAACTTCATAATAAATCCTAAAAATTCCAACAAAAGCTCCAATAGTCCTTTTATAATTAAAAGACACATTAATCTGACCCCCATCAGATATATAAGACGAGGTAGTAAGTTGACGAAAAGTAGAACTTGCACTTAAAGCTCCGTAAAATGAAAAATTCCCGTTACAAGCAGCGGGCGAACTATTATATAAAGAAAAACCTATTGAGCCCCAACCAGCTGGAATAGCTCCAGATTCAAATCCTTCAACCACATTGATTTGCGCATTTCCAAAAGAAAATACAAAAAAGAAAAATAATAGTAATCTTGTTTTCATAATATTATAGTTTTAAAAGTTTGAAACAAAAATACTTGAGTGAAATTATCTTTTTAATAGTGAGTTTACCAAACCCCGTTTTCAGTTAACGAAAGCATAAAATAAAAAAAGCACTCCTAAGAGTGCTTCCTTATTATTAAAAAAACAAATTAAAAACGAATGTAAATAGAGAAGTATATAAAACAAACAATAACAACTCTAATTTGTATTCTTCTAATTTTGATTGCTTCATAATTTATTATTTAATTACTATTTTCTTAGTTGCAATGTTATTATCTGCATCTTGAATACGAACCATGTACATTCCTGCAGCTAAATCTGAAACATTGATTTGTTTTTGATTAGAAGACAATACTTTTTGCCCTTGAATGTTATAAATTTCTACAGTTTGAATATCTAATGCTGTTTCAATGTTTAAAATATCGTTTACAGGATTAGGATATAAAGCAACTTCTAGGTTGTTTAAATTAAAATTCTCTGAAGTCAAAGTGTTGTTAGTGTATAAGCTAGAAATTTCTGTTGCGTTTAAAGCCCAATTGTAAATTTTTAGGTCGTCAATTGCGCCATTAAAATAGTTATAACCATTACTTTCTGTTAATCCAAGTTTAAAATAATTTAAATTATTTATTGTATTAAAAGCTTTTACACCTGAACTAAATAAAACACCATTTTTATATACTTTCGCTGTTGTTCCATCATAAG
>NZ_WIBJ01000019.1 GCF_009495755.1 Flavobacterium sp. LMO8
GTTAGGCGTCATTTTGCACAACCACGGTCAGAAATAGAAATTTAAAGAAAAAATGAAAATATCACCAATAATAGAAGTGGACGAATTACTGAAAATATACAAAAATCCTGATGTGATGACTTTCGATGTTAGCAACGGTAAAAATGCTAAAGCTAACTACGAAACAGAACATTTAGAAGGTGCTTTTTTTATTGACTTAAATTCTCAATTGGCAGATATTAAAACTGATTTTTCGGACGGAGGACGCCACCCATTACCTAAAATAGAAAATTTTGCAAAAACTTTGTCAGATTTTGGCATTTCCAACGACAAGCATATTATTATTTATGACGATAAAAATGGTTCAAATGCTTCTGCAAGATTTTGGTGGATGCTAAAATCAATTGGACACGAAAAAGTACAAGTATTAAATGGTGGATTAAAGACGGCTAAAGAATTACATTTTCCATTGAGTTCGAAAACCGAAAACATTAAAAGAAATTCAGAACTATATCAGTTTAACCAATGGAATTTACCAACAATCGAAATTGATGAGGTAGAAAGCGTATCGCAAAATCCTAATTATTTAGTAGTTGATGTTCGGGACAAAGAACGATATGACGGAATAACCGAACCAATCGATTTAATTGCAGGACATATTCCAGGTGCAATAAATGTTCCATTTACGGAAAATATAGACCAGAACGGATTATTCCTTAAACCCAACGAACTAAAAAATAAATATGAAACAATATTTGGAGATATTAGCATTGGAAACATTATAGTTCATTGTGGTTCAGGAGTAACAGCTTGTCATACTTTATTAGCACTGACATATGCTGAAATGGAAACCCCAAAGCTATATGTCGGTTCGTGGAGTGAATGGAGTAGAAACAACAAACAGATAGAAAAAACGAACGCCTAACAAGGGTTTTGCGTCAGGCGGGCTGAAGTGCAAAATTCAACGGCAGATTTTCAATTGAACATTAGTAATAATATCAGCTTTTGTGCTTCGATTTCCCGCCCGAACGCAAAGCCCCGAAACGTTAGTGGTCATTGCCGAACGAATCCAATTATGAAGAACCCAATCTTATTTACCTTATTGATTGTTATGATTTCAAATCTTTCTTGTAAAGATGAAAGTGAAAAAATAATTGATATAAGTACAAAAACTGAAAAGCAGAACGGAATAATAAAAAGAAGTTTTTACAAAAAAGGAAAACTGGAAAAAACATTGGAATATGTGAATATTTGCGGAAAAGAATATTTAAATCAAGGTTGGTATTTTAATGAAAAAAGAGACACGATAAAAAGCAAAGGAAACTCCTATGAAATTAAAATTGAAAAAAGTATCTTAAATCCATTAGAAGAGTCAAAAATTACATTTTTTTACAAGCCCTTTTTAAAAAATACAGTAAGTGGAATTTTATTATGTAAAGAAAATAATATCGAATACTGCGATTTAGAAAATAAAAAATTAGATACGCTATATTTCGTAGACAATAAGCTAGAATATACTCAAACCTTCAGAAATAAAGGAGTGAAAAACGTAACTGGATATATTTTGGAAATTACAAAGGAATTGAGACCAAATAAAAAGTATGACGAAAGAAAAGTTTATTTTACGCTTAACTTCAATGTTAAGTAAAAGCAACGACCACTAACAGCAGTTAAAAGTAATGGCTTAGGCAAGGGCATACTTCCGAATTTTCTCCGAAAATTCAAAAGTATGCGTTATATTTGTTTTGGCTTGGTTTTGGCTCGTCGCCACTTCTTTTAGCTGCAACACGTTACCAGTAATTGCACCGAAAAAAAACGTAAAAAACATAAAATGAAATTTCTAAAAGGTTGTTTAATCACATTGATGATATTTATTGGAATAAGTTTCATTGGATATCTATTATTTAAAAATAGTGTCATAAATAACTTGGAAAGTTCAAAAAGCAACGTAAAACAGAGTTGGACTAATTATACAGAAAATTTAAAAGAAAGAAACGCAGAATTATCAAAGCAGAATTTTAAAAACGATAGTCTGAAATTTTATTGGAATAAGGCTAAATCTATTGCTTTGACTGAATGTTCAAAAGAACTTGAATTTAATGAATACAAAATAAATCAATTCGTTATGTCGGACAGTTTAAACTCAACACTAAATGAAAAAATAAATTTGAGTTTAGACAATTATAATCAAAACGTTAGAGAATATAATACATACAGAGTTAGGTTTCCAAATTCTATAATCGCAAGAAAAACAGACTTTCCAAAAGATTTTAATTATTTTGATTATAGATATGGAGTTGACAATGAATCGAAAATGATTAGAAAGAAAAAAGTAGAAAATTGGATTATTAACGGAGGCACATATCCTGAATAGCAACTACTGGTAACAGCTGTTTTGATATAGCTGGAATTTAGTGGAATTACCGTTTCGCATCAAGTTTTCGTTAAGCCGAAAACTGAGCGATTACGAACTTCCAGCCATCTCAAAGCAGCGGGACGTTAGCAATAATATTTGAAAACTATCTACAAATCAACAACTATGAAACTAAAAATTTTATTATTAATATTATTTATATCATTTAGTTCTATTGCTCAAAAAAGCAGAAATATAGATTTCGTCAATTTTAAATATAATGTTTCTATTGTAGCTTTTTCTGAAGTTGAAATTTCAATTTATGAAAACCGAACATATAATAAAACAACGTATGAATTAGAAGCCAAATATTTTGAACATACCAAAAAAAAGAAAAAGAAAACTGAGATAAGTGAAGAAGATTTTAATAAAATTATACAATCTATATGCAAAATAAATAATTCAGATTTAGTTGAAAATTTTGTTTCAGGTTTGGACGGTTCAACTTCAGAACTTGAATTTGGCACGTTTTTTTTTAATTCTATAAAGTTTGAATTATGGAGTGTTCATAAAAACCAAATCAACAGTAATCTTAAGAACTTTATTGAAACAATACAATTGATATTAGAAGTTGCTGAAATTAAAATCGAAGACTATAATTAATACTATTGCTAACAGCGGTTTAGCTCCATTACGCCTGTAAAGTACTATATTTATTGATATTTTTAGTTTTCAAACATCCATTAGTACAACATAAGTACAACAAATCAGAACTTTTTTACATGCTTGTAAATACCTCTTTTTTTAAGTTGTGCTTTGCGATTCATTTTTTGAAACTCGGCTAATCGTCCACAATAATATTCGTCTGTTGCTTTTGCAAATCCATTGATCAAAAGCAAATCATTCAAGCACTCCCCTCCTGGCAAGATTACATATCCTAATTGTCGGTTCCAATAATCGTAAAAGTTATCCTGTTCTGTAATTATCGTTACAACCGTTTTAGGCGGTGCTACTTCCAAAACATAATGCAAGGCTTCCAATCCTAATTGGATTAAAAATTGGGCTGCTAAACGTGTTTTCTGTTCGTCCTCTTTCATCTTTCTATTGTACTTTACTTCTGGTGCATCTAAACCATATAGTCGTATCTCTTTTCGCAAACGAGTGAAAAGGTTGATAATGATTATGCTGTCTCCATCTAAGACTTCATCTATTTGCCAATGGGTTTCCACTAAATAGGGTGCTTTTGCGTTGTATTGCATTGATTTTCAGTATTTTAAGTTATTGTAAATCAAAGATAATGAATGATATTTGAGTATAAAATTTCACTTAAATATTAACTTCTAAAATCTTTACAAAATGGCTAGACAGAAAGGCGTTTTAAAGTATGTGGGAACTCTTGGAGATGTTCGCCACTTTAAAATTAAAGGACAAGAAGGGTACTTTGCCGGAATGGTAGGTGGACCTTCAGGGGAGCAAGTTTTATCAGCTCCAGAATTTGAAAGAACTCGTGAGAACATGAACGAGTTTGGTGCTTGTGCTAAAGCAGGAAAATCAGTTAGAACTGGTTTATCACAAATCGTGAAGCAAATGTCTGATACGCAAGTAGCAGGACGTTTAACAGCTATTATGAAGAAAATCAATTTGGAAGACCAAACCGAAGCCAGAGGGTATCGTAAAATTGAGATTACCTCTCAAAGAAATTACTTGGTAGGTTTTGAGTTTGACAAAAACACTTCCTTAAATGGTATTTTCAATGCTCCTTACAGTGTTACGCATGACCCAGCAAGAAACACTGCTGATTTTGTAATTCCTGCGTTTAATCCAGCGAATTTGATTAATGCACCTGCAGGTGCTACCCACTTTAGATTGATTAATACTCTTTCTGTAGTGAGTGACTTTGCTTACAATGCTGTAACGAATAGTTATGATCCTATTGACACAGCACAGAATGAAGTGAGTGATGTTCAATTCAGCACTTTCTTGGATTTGTATGCTCCTGCAACTGCAACTACCATTACAGCAACTTTGCCAAATGGTATCACGCCATCAACAGATGTTACCGTTCTTCAAGGTATTGGAATTGAGTTCTACCAAAAAGTAGGTTCAAACTATTACTTATTTGCAACAGGTAACTGCTTGAAAATTGAGGACGCATTTTAAGAATCCTACTTACAAATCCCTCAGCAACTCTGGGGGATTTTTTGTTTTAACTTACTAATTCAATTCCCATGGAAACAAAAATCATTCGCGTAGCACAGGGCAAACAAAGTACATTAAGCCAATTATATATCAACGGAGTATTTCAATGTTATTTACTTGAGGATAAAATACGAACTGAAAAAATCAAGGAACATACTGCCATACCTACTGGAACCTATTCATTGCAGCTTAATACTTGGGGTGCAAAAAATGTCAACTACAAAAAAGCATTTGGAAAAGTTCACCAAGGTATGATTGAAATTACAGGTTTACCAAATTTCAGTTATGTGTATATCCATACAGGAAATACGATTGAAGATACCGCAGGATGTCCGCTTTGTGGATTTGGGTTCCAACTTATCCAGGGCGATTACCGAGTTACGCAAAGTGTTATGGCTTACCAAATGATTTATCCTAAGCTAGTTGCATTAGCAAAGAACAAAGCAAACAAGATTAGTATCGAAAACAATTTCCAATTTTAAACTTGTAATGCCATGGAACAAGCTCCACAATTAATGGTACTTTTTGGAAGTTTAATAAGCTTATTATTATCGGTTGTAGCCTATTTTATCAAACAATTGCACACAGATTTCAAAAGAATGGAAAAAGACCTTGTTGAAGTAAAAACCATGGCATTATTAATCAAAACCGAGTTTAAAAGTAGCAGTGATTTACTGAACCAAAAAGTAGATTATTTAGAACACCGAGTTCAAAAATTAGAATTATCCATCTTTAAAAATCACGAACATGAAAAGTAATGAAATGAATATCGTTCAAAGAGTGAAAGCTCCAACACCAAAGTTTTTCAAAGTATTGAGAACAATTGGTTTAGCCTTAGCAACTGTTGGAGGAACTATCATCGCTTCACCAATTGCATTGCCGGCTGGATTAGTTGCAGCTGCAGGTTATTTGGTTTTGGCCGGTGGTGTTTTGTCAGCAGTATCGCAAACCGCTGTACAAGATGACGAAGAACCGAGAGTTCCACAGGAAGACAGGGTTCAATAAAACTAAATTTGCTTAAAAATCGCAATCAAAAGCTCCTATTTCAGGGGCTTTTTTTTGCTTTATACCCAATTGCTTCGCTTTTTCCAATTTTATTTAATTGGTGCGTTTATATTGCGGTTATGTATTGTTTTGCTTCGGGATAGGGATTGTTTGGGGAAATTTCTTGAAATAAAAAAACCTAGCCCTACGGGGCCAGGTTTGTGTTATTTGTTTCTGTAACGGAGTAAGATGGCGTTACGGATTTCGTTGATTAGGTGGATGTTTTTTGCGTGATGTGCTTCTTGTTCTTGCAGCAACTTGAGTGCTTGGATGTTTTTATGGTGCAGCTCATGTTCACGCATTAATCGGGTTGCTTTTGGATTGAACTCTTTTTTGAATTCATACAGGGATAAGAACGGAATAACCGAACCGCGAAGAAAAGGCATCCAGAATTTGGATTTCCATAGGCTCATGGCTATCCAAAAAATGTCCTCTTTTTGAGCTTCGGTTTGGAAGATTAGTACAAAGCTGTTTGTAAAAGGTTCATTGTTAGGTTTTCCGCTATTTAGTCCTTTTGATAATACGAAAAAGTGCGGTTTGGCATAGTGCGCCCCAGGTTGGTGGGTTTTAATAAAAATAGTGTCCATAGTACAAGGATTTAACAAGTTAACTTCCTTCGTCTTTCCTCCTTGGTTGCCCGAAATGTGAATGAAAACCGAGATGCCCCACACACATTTTTGCAAAAGAAAAAAGGAAAAAAAAGAAAGCCGTCTTGCCTTGTGGAGGGTTTCAAAAAAGCAAGTTTTACGGGTAAAATACTACCCATATGCGTCTGTGGAAACGCTAAGTGGATGTGGTGGTATTGAAAATGTATGGGTGGAGATTTTATCCGGAACCGGAGGCTTGAACTTGCTTTTTTGAATACCCGGAACAAACCTTTGGCTTCTTTTTTATCCTTTTTTTTGTAAAAATGTTTACCCCTAATGTTCTTATGAAATGGGGTTTTAGGGGTGTTCAATCGGGACTGGTAAACAAGGGTGTGGTTTTCTTTTTTTTGCTAGACGACCTCGACTACGCTCGGTTTGACAATGTTTCTTTGTGAAGATGAGAAAAATGAAAAACACACTCTTGTGGTAGTTTGATTTTTGAGGATGCTTGATAGTTTAGTTAGCAGTCGCAGTTTTCAGTTAGCAGTTAACTTCTGATGGAAATGGGAAGCATCTTCAAAAAACAATGAAAATTACGTTAGCGGTAGCGTTCCTATTCTTTTTCGGGTGGGTGCGGCTGGGAGCGGATATTTTACATAATAACCCTTATAACTTTCAGGGGGACTGCGTGGGGTGTTGGGAATGAATTATAAGGTTTATTATGTAATAATAGCTTGGGAGTGGTTTTTGTGTGTTTTTAGCGTTTGTTTTTGGATTGGTTGTAAGTGGATAAAAAAAGGCGGACTGTGCGCGAGGGGTTGGGAAAACAGGGAGCCTTTTTTTATTGACTTACTTTGGGTAAAACAATTGCAAAAAACACACAAAATACCACTAGTGCGGTGGGGAGCGTTGGACTGGGTGGGCGCAAACAACTTAGCGAAGCGTTCCTAATTAAAACATTGAAAACAAGAAAGCCATTTGCTTTCTATCTAGCCCCGATAGAAGTGATACCGTGTTTAACGGATAGCGGGAAAATGGAAACCAAGAATGCCCGAGCGGTTCGCTTCTTACAATCCAATAAAGACTTATTAGTTCATAATTAGGTAAAATATTTACTTTTTAGATAATTTCCTTAGCTTTACAAAACTATGGAAGAAATATATAAAAAACTTGATACTATTCGTGACGTTTGGAATTATAATATATGGGATTATCCATATTGTCAGAGTGAGATAAAATTTGATAAAGAAGCTAAGACTAATTACTTCGGTGATTTAATGGGTTATTTTCATGATACTTTGGATATGCTCAAAGAGCCTGTTAGTAGCAATGCACTCACTGGTGTATTTTCATATCATGTTAGTTTACTACAGACTTTGTATGTACAGCAAGATTTTATTGATGAACTTTTAAGATTGTTTGCGACTGGATTTAACAAAGGAGATTTAAAGAAAGATGTTAATTATTCGATAAATAGGGAAATTAGGAATGAATTGGTGGGACATCCTATCAGGAGAGATAAAACAGGTAAATTAGTATCCTCTACATTATTTTCATATGATTCTCATCATGGTAAAATAGAATATCTAAGATATCATCAAGAAAAGAACTTTGAATTTGAAACAGTTAAATATAATGTTGAAGATATTTTGAATAGACATACAATTTTTTTAAATACATGGTTAGATATAATTATTGAAAAATTAAAATCTGTTGTAAATAAGCATAAAAGTGAACTAACAAAAATTAAAGACAAGGTTTATATTATAAAATTTGAAAGTTTAGTTTGTTTATTAGATCAAAAATATAAACCCTTTCTTGAGAATACGTATTTATACGAAAAGGATTCAATTTTAAAAATCTATGAAAAAAGAAGTGTTCATAGAAGATATAGAATTGTTTATGAACAGTTCATTGATGACTTAGTTTCATCTTTAAATGAGCAAATTAATAGTTGTGAAGAGGTTTTTACCAGAAGATTTATTGTTTATGATAATAAAACTAGTAACTTGAAACCATTATTTAATATAGATGAAGATGGAGTAATCCATATTGACTTACCAATAAAAAAACGCAACCTAGGTCGACCAAAAAAAGATTATAACTATCCCTTACAAAAGTTGATTGATTCTAGTAGAAGAAATTATATGGATTTTAATTTTTTTAGTGGTTCTATTTTGTCTCAATGTAAAAACAAAATTGTCGAAAGAGAGTTGAATAGAATGAGGCAATATTTGAATGATGACATTGAATACATATCATCATATAGATTGATATGCAAAATATTAAAAACACATTAGAAATATTAGACTTTGGAGCAATAACTAATAAAAATAGAAATAAATAAAGCTTAAGACTTTAATACCTAATTTAAAATTACTTTATAAGATTTAGTTTTATTCTCTGACTGTAGTATAATAAAGTAGATGCCTTTTGAATTGCCTGATAAATCTATTGTATTTGTTGTAGTATTGGTATTTATTAATTGACCTAGAGTGTTGTAAACGGAATAGTTATATTGCTTATTATCTACATTATTTATGTAGATATAATCCTTTGTAATTGTTTGATAAATAAGATTGTTTGATAGTGTATAATCATCCGTTGATAATACACCCCAAGTATCTGTTGCTTGTGGACCATTCCAAATGATAGTTGCTAGAAATGGGTTGTCTATGAAAGGATTTCTGTTGCCTTGTATGGTGTTTAGAATATTGTTTCTATTCAATTCATATTGTGAAACTGGATCTTGTGCATTCCAATCTAAGAATACGTTTGGCATATCACCATAATTGGAATATGATGTACTACCAACACCAACATTGTTTGGTAAACATTGCGATGGATAGCGAACATACATGTACATAATCATTCTAGCTACATCACCTTTCCATTCATTACCTGGGTACCAATTCCCTGCTAGTGTAATGTATGACATATTAATCCCACTACCCTCTTCAAATTTTCTATTACTTCTTGAATTGTTCCTATCACTATCAATAGAACGTAAGTGATGCGCATCTGCACCTGCAAATTCAAAGCCAAGATTTGGGGTGCCAAGGGAACGTGGATAAACATGCTCTCTTACCCATAAACCACTACAAGAAGAAGTATGACAAGAAGATGTTTGAGCTCTCGAATAATCGTTTGTGATATCAGCATCAGTATCATTCCAACCATAAACTAAAAGTACATTGTTTGTATTACTAGGGTTTAAATCGGTTTGATATAAAGCATCCCAAGTATCTGTAATACCTGTTGCTGTATAGGGTAGGTTTGTTGTATGTGTGTTTGTTATAAGTGTAGTTAATTGGTTTTTTAAATAATCACCTTCTTGACTAAAATCAATTGAAGCATAATACGCTGGAATTTGGGCATAGAATAATGTTGGGACTAATAGAAAGAGTATTTTTTTTAGCATTGTTTTACTTTTAATTGCTTTGATTTATTCAAATTTAGTGTAAAAAAACAATATCACAAGAAATTTGTTGGGTTAAATAAACTTAAAGAAATACATATTGTAACAACTAAAAAAAGTAACAATGTGATATTACTACCAAAGCGATAAAATATCTGAGGGAAATGCTTTAGCTACTAAATTTACTTCATTGGGATAAGCAAAGTTATTGATTGGTTCGTGTTGTAACCATTTGGATTCGTCTTCTGGCTTCATAATTATTGGCATTCTTTTCTTGGTGTTATGGATTTCTGCAATTAGTTGATCGGCTTGTGTGGTAACGATGGAATATGTATCTTTAATTTCACCCGTGTTTTGATTAACCCATTGTGAATAGATGCCTGCGAAAGCGAATAAATCATCATTACCAATACCTATTTCGTACTTGATTTTATTTTTGCCTTTACTGTCTTGCCATTGCCATTCATAGAAACCATTTGCTATTACTAGACATCTTTTATTGATAGAATTTTTGAATGATGGTTTTCCTTCTATTGTTTCTATTCGTGCTTTTAATGTTAGTTTTTTGATATCTTCATCTTTAGACCAGGAAGGAATTAAACCCCAATTATAATGCTTAATAAGATTAGGGTTTTCATCTGTGATAACTGGATTTATTCCAAAATAAAAACCATTTATATCATTAGAAGGATTGAAAAGTTCTTTTTTTTCTATTGTTGCTTTAAATCTGTTTTCGACTTCTAAAGCTAGTTTTGTTTGTTTGGAATGGAAGCAAATGTTTTGATTATCAATATTTTGCAGCTTTGAAAAGTGGAGATGAACCAAGACCAAGCCATTACAAATATAACCAAAACTTTAAATTAAAAACGAACTTTAAAATAATGCTTAAAACACGCATTTATTGCAAAACGCTGTTAACAGTAGTTTTCTACTTTAAAATAATTGTAGAAAATAAGTGCAATGTGATTGAAATCGATATTTTCATCATATTTTGAAGTATAATTTAAGTAAAAGTATATTATCTTTTCTAAGTCTTCATCTGTACCACCAATTAATTTAAATGAAGATAAAACTTCATTATAAGATTCATCACCATTGAAATTTTTTGACCTTAATTCACTTATGATTTTTTCTCTAAAATGAAAAAAATCAGCAATTAGCATGGAAGACATATATCTAGTGTTTAGAAAGAACTGAGATAATAAAGAAATGTTTTGATAACTTCTATTTTTTGATTGTGATGATTTCAAAAATAACTCAATTTTTTCAATATTGAATGTTGTAATAACAAATGTCAATATGATACATTCGAATATTTTAAAATTATTTCGATTCTTTTTTATAATTGGGTCATATTTTATTTTTTGAAAATCGAAATTGTCGTCATGTTCTTTATTGAGATTGATGTAATGATTTATTTTCTTTGATAGTTCTAAATCATAATATTCTTTTTGTAGTAAACCACTATAGTCACTTGCGTTCATTTCGAGATATTCTTTGTCTCTGTCTTTTGGATTTGAATCGTTTATAGATTGTAAAAAATTAATAACTTTTTTGTTATCAAATTTGTGTATATCAAAATATTTTATGCTATAAGAATGAATATAATTTCTACCTTCACCTGGCTTGTAACCATAATTAGAAATTTCTACTGATGTTTCACATTTTAATAAAACATATGGTTTTATAAAAAAGTCAATTTCATATTGATATAATTGTCTATTCTTATTTGAGAAATAATTATTTCTAATTTGATTAAAATTTTCAAGAATTAAAGAGCTGTAAAGTTTAGTAAATGCTTCTATTTTATCACCGATTTGTCTACAAAAAGCAGAATGATTAAATTTTTCATCTAAAAATTTAAAATATAAATATTGTCCTATTTTCTTGTCAGATTTTTCAATATTTAAAAATATTTCTCCATTGAAAATTTTGACTTTTGGAAATTCAATAGTTATTAAATTCTCATCATTTTTTAATTCGCATTCAATTAATAATCCACTTAAATTGAATTTATTAGGAAGAATTTGAATGATTTTTTTGTCATATTTAATTTCAAAAAAAATTGATATGATAGAAGATAATTCTTTTTGTAGTTCATCATAAATGGAATAAATAGATTGGTTGAAACTATTATTACTACTTTCTTTTTCCATAATATTTTTATTTTAATAAATTGTGGTCAAAAAAATACTGCTAACTAGTAAATATCTTCAAATATATTCAACATTTTTAATTTAAGAATAAATATATCTTTACTAATCTGTTTGCCAAGGTTTTGAAATTTTCATGTTATTACGCGAAAGCATTCGCGCAATAACTCGGAAGTTTTTGTATTAGACTAAGTATTCATTAAGTTTAACTACTGAAATATTCAATATATCTCTTACTAAAATAACATATTCTTCAATCTCTGCAGAAATATTTTTTGCCATTTGATCTAAACCTTCTTGAGTTGTTTTTTTTAATATTGCCGGAGCTTCTTCTTTCATCAATGTATGTAAATCATTCCAAAAAACTACACTTTTTAAATATTCAAATTCAGTTGAGCCTTCGTGAAGTTTTTCGTGTCGTTTATCTTTTGTTATTTTAATTTTTTCCGCCAAAGCCAAAATCTTTGTATTTAGCTCAGGAAATTCTTTATGAATTTTATTACGGAATAAATAAAGATTAGGTTTATCAATTTCTGTCATATATAAGAGATTTAAAATCTTACCTAGAATATCAGATAATGAATTAATTCTAATTATATAATTCTCAATAAAGTAATTATAGTAAGTCTCAGTATTTTCAAATTCAGGAAATGACTCTGAAATTTTTGAATGGTCAGGGATTTTAATAAACACTAAAGTTTTCTCTAAATCTTCAACTACATTATTTAGTTGATTAAAATAGTTAAAGAGCTTTTTAATTTTTTGTTCTTTCTCGTCGCCCTCCAAGAAAAAATCATATTCCTTTGTTTTCAAAGCTCTTGAAAAACATTCATTAATAACTGGGACAACCTGTTTGAAATAAACATCAACGAATTCTCCTTTTAAGAGTGTATCTCTGAATGTTTCTTTTTGTTCGCTCATTTTCTTTAAAATTGCAGTTAACTTCTATATATGCTGAACTTTCAGACTACGTTTATACTATTTTGACATAATATGCGAAAGTTTTGTATGGATTTGTTTTATTTTCAAATATAAAGATTCTTTTAAATTTTAATTGTAATGATTTCGTCAATCCTAGTAGTATAAGATTTTGATAATTTTTCTTGTTTCATTTTCCATTGTCTACCAAGAGATTGATTGGCGAACTTGATTTTGTTTTTGCCGTAGGCTCTATTAAGTTTATCAACTACTGACATTAGAGGTTGATGTTTTGGATTTGAGGTGTTGAAAAGGGATAATTGGGTTTGGTCATTAGGAGTTAAACCCATTACTATTACGCCTGCTTTTTTGTAATTATAACCTTCTTTGAAAATTGCTTTTAATCCAATTTGAGCGTACTTGTTTAACTCGATTGTGGAGTTTGTTGGAAAATTGGTATTGATTACTATGTTTCTTGAATATTGTGGTTGGTCCTTTCTGAAATAGTTGGTGTGAAGAAAAACCATTATCATGTTGCAATGGCTGTTTTGTCTTCTTAGTTTTTCGGAACAGGAAGTTGTGAACGTAGCAATGCGTTCTGAAATATCTTCCAATTTTGTCATTGGTTTTTCAAATGATCTAGTTGTAGCAATCATTTTTTTACTCTTTGGAGTTTCTAAATCCAATGTTGGTTTGCCTTCTAATTCATGTTTTAATCTCAATCCTACAACTGCCATTTCTTTTCTTACCCAATCATCGTGTAACTGTGTGAATTGATAAGCATTGAAAACATTAACTGCCCGTAAGCGTTTAGCGTGTTTTCTACCAATACCCCAAACATCTTCAATTTTAGTCCATTTAAGAGCTTTTATTCTCTTTTCCTCATTGTCTATTACATAGACGCTTTTTGTTCTTTCTGGGAACTTCTTTGCTATTTTATTGGCTACTTTCGCTAGTGCTTTTGTTGGTGCAAATCCTACACTTATGGGAATTCCTGTATTTTTAGTTACAGTCTTTTGAATTATTATTCCGTATTCTTCCAGGTTAAAGAATTCAAATCCTTCAAACTTTAGAAAAGCTTCATCAATACTATATACTTCAATATCGGGTGTAAAAGTTGAAAGTATGTTCATTACTCTACTGCTCATGTCACCATACAAGGCATAGTTTGAGGAATAAACAAATACATTGTTATCTTCGAATAGTTTTTTGAATTCGAATGCAGGAGCTCCCATTGGAATTCCTAATGCTTTAGCTTCGTTAGAACGCGCAATAACACAACCATCATTATTGGAAAGTATTACTACTGGTTTTCCAATTAAATGTGGCTCGAATACTCTTTGGCAAGAGGCGTAAAAGTTATTGCAATCTACTAAGGCAAACATTTATTTATTTCTATTTTTCCAACTATCGTTATGGTATTTGTCCCTTGGTCTTGAACTTATGAATTTAATAAAAATGTATATTACAAAGATTGTAAGCAAACTTAATAGAATATATTCGAAAATTGATTTCATTAGAACGATTTTATACTATGAATTACAATACCCCAAATCATTAGTTCGTTTTCTTCGGTTACTTTTATAGGCTCGTAATCTTCATTCTCGGCTATTAACCAAACAATATCTTTTTCTATTTTAATTCTCTTAACTGTAAATTCACCATCAATTTGGCAAATAGCTATTTTACCATCTTGTGGAGTTAAGCTTTTGTCTATTACTAATAAATCACCATCAAAAATACCTGCGTTTTTCATGGAATGCCCTTTTACTTTAGCAAAGAAAGTACTGTCTTTATGTTTGATTAGATGCTTATTTAAATCGATGGTTAATTCAATAAAATCATCAGCAGGTGAAGGAAAACCTGCACTTATACCCACATCAACAAATGGTAAGACTAATTCTGTTGAAAAATCAGGAGCATAAAATTCAAATATTGTTGTGCTGTGTAAACTTCTTAACTTCATCATACCACAAAATTAGGTAAGTAATATTTTAGAAAATAACAATGTTGAAAAAAATAATAATTAACGAAATGAAGCAAACAAAGAATTGATGCTAGGAATACTTGGACTAGGAGCGATTTTTGTGCAGCTGAATGAGGTAATGGCTTTTGATTAGTTTTAAAAAAAAATCTATTTGGTAATTGATAAATAACAAAAAAGCCTATTTCTTATTTCTATTAAATGATTGTCTTATTAAGCTTAAAATATATTCAAATTCATCATCTGAACTAATTTGAATTTCATAGTCACCATTACCCCAATGGCCAGTTTTTGAAACATCTCTTGCGATCAATTTATTATCATCAAGTTCACCAATGTTTAAATTTAACCACATTTTCAATGCTTTTTTCTGAGGATGAATATCAACAACATTTTTACCTGATACAAAAGCAATATATTTCTTTTTAGGTTTCAATTCTATATTTTCAAAATTTAGTATTGCATTTTTAAATTTCTCATATAGCTCTACTATCTCATCTGATACATTCTCTAAATGTTCTTCCTCAGAATATACTTTTATTTCTTTTGCTACATTATCAATAGTTTGGTCGTTTTTAGAAATTGTTTTAATACTTTCCTGTGCACCAGCTTTTTGAATTTGTTCGTATGATATGGTATTATTCTCAAATCTTTTTACTTCCCATAATTCAATTGGCAAATCTTTAAAATTTATTGCTTCACGTTGATAATTCGTAAATGCAGTTGAAACAAAAAGTACCCTTGATTGCGACCAATCTACATCAGTTCTTTTTAATGATTTATTATTATTTTCATTAAATTCAAGTATAAAATCGGCTTTGTTATTAAGCATTAATGAGAGGTAAGCATATCCCTGATCTATTACACTGAAATTCTTATCTCTTTTGTATTCTATAATTACAAAAGCATTAGCTTCAACATCAAAAGCTAATGTATCTATACGAAAATTATTTAAAGCAAATTCAGATTTTACAAAATCTAACCCAAAAATAGTTTTAAGATTTTTTTCTGATAGGTCTTGTAAATCCTTTTCCAATTTAAATGGATTTTCTTTTATGTATTCTAATTTTTTATCAATTCTATAAAGTGTCATTTTTATTTTTTATTTTAAAATTAAAAAAAAATAAATTAAATCTTTAAATCACTTACTGAACCTACTACTTGATAATGCACATTTTCGATTACTTCAAAATGCTTTTCAGCACAAGCTATTTTCATTATTTCGCTATCTCTCAAAAGTGTTTTATCTTTTGCTGCTTTCGGGTCTTTGGTTTCGGCAACAAAATATATTTTGGTTTCTTCGCCTTCTTCTTTTTTGACTAAAGCCCAATCAGGGTTATATGGACCTATTGGAGTTTTTATTTGAAATGTTTTTGGTAGCTTTACGTAAAACAGTATATCATCCCTTGAATCGCAATCTTCTGCAAACTTCTTTTCAGGTGTGCTAAGTGAATCAATAGCAATGAAGTTGTATAATGTTTTATGCTGTTTTTTTACTGCTATAAGGTTTTCTAAATACTGTTCTATTTCGGCAGTTTCAAACAATTTCATTTCATATACTTGACCAGCAATTTGTTCGTATTGGATACCATTTATTTTGATTCGGTCAAATTCATATTTGATAATTCGAACAACACTATCCATAAATAATTGAGGATTGTTGAAAATTTCAACTAACCTATTACTCTGCAATACAATTTGAGTAATGGTATCTCTAGTTAGTTCAGTTTTAGATTGTATGTAAGCAACAAAATCAGGAATTTCATAATTGGCATCCTTTACAATTCTCTCTTTACTGCCTTTTTGTTCTCCTCCTAATTCAATCAAATTGCCTTTTGCATCTCTAATGAATTTTGCAATATTTTTTTCACGGTAAATGACTGGTTTTTCAATTGTAGGCATTGCTTGCAATGCAGTTACACAATTGGAAACTAATTGGCTTGTGTTGTAATCTACTTTGTACTCGGTTTTGTGTTTGATTTTATCCCACAACTCTTTAAATAAAGTATCATCTAACCACTTATCTTTTAGCTTTACTTTTTCTCTGAGTCTTGCATTTTTAATACGCCCTTCAAACTTCACTCCACAATCTTCCTCAATTTCTTTTTGTAATGCTTTTGAAAAACTATCATAAGCTTCATTTGCAATTACTGTAAGGCGGTTTACTGCCCTTTCCAAATTTCTTTCTCCTGTTTGGTCTACGCAGAGTCGAAGCCCTCTGCCTATTTCTTGCCTTTTCTTAATATCAGATTTGGTTTCGTTTAGTGTGCATATTTGAAATACATTTGGGTTATCCCAACCTTCACGAAGTGCCGAATGGCTGAAAATAAAACGAAGTGGTGTTGCTGTATCTAATAACCTTTCTTTATCTTGCATTATTAGCTTAAAGGTTTCATCATCTGCTTTAGTAGACTTACCTTCCTTAGTATCTTTCAATTTGCCTTTATCTTGGCTAAAATAGCCGTTGTGTACTTCTTCGGCTGTGTATAAAAACAAACCACTGTAAGCTGGCATATTTTGCCACTTTGTATAACTCTCTTCAAACCAAACTGCAAACTTACCTTTACTTGCATTACCCTGTTCATCATAACTTCGATAATTGGCAACTCTATCAATAAAGAAGATTGATAAAACTTTAATTCCTTTGCTTCTTAATTCTTTTTCTTTCTTAAAATGGTTCTCTACTGTAGCATCGACCATTTCTTTTAATATCTGGTCGGTTAAACCTCCAACAGCTTGCCCTTTGTAAACAATTTTACCACTCGAAAATTCAATGAAATCATTTTCAGCATCTAATTCATTTATTACATAACCTTCTTTGTAAATATCCCAACCGTTAGAGAGTTTATGCAAATCATCACCAATTTTGGCGGTAACTTGTTTTTTTACTATACCTCCTTTTTCGTTTACGAAAATGGAAAGTTTGGCTGTAATGGATTGCTTGGCTACTTTGAAACTATCTACACTTATAAAAGCACCAGAACTATCATTTTTGGCAATTACTGAATCAACTTCTATTTGCTTTACTAAGCCTAAATCATAAGCTTTTACAGGGTCTAATTTGTATACAAGATTGTAATGGTTTTTGTGTGTAGCTGAATAGCGAAGTGTAAATAATGGATTTAGGTTGGTAATCGCTTTTTTACGAATATCCGTTTCCATATTTTGTGGTTCGTCAATAATTACTATTGGATTGCTCTTTTGAATGTATTCTATTGGCTTTACTCCTGATTCTCTAACCTGGTTAATTACGTTGGCATCTTTAGTAAATGAATCAATATTTATAACCAAAATTTGTATAGCATTGCTTTTGGCAAAATTGCCCAACTCGTTTAATCTACCAGAATCGTAAACCTTGTATTCGGCAGGCTGGTTTTCATAAATTTCTTGTAAGTGTTCGAATGTGATTTGAAGGCTTTTCAAAACACCTTCACGTATGGCAACTGAAGGCACTACTATTACAAATTTCTTGAATCCATACACCTTGTTTAATTGGTAAATAGTACGCAGGTAAACATAAGTTTTACCTGTACCGGTTTCCATTTCTATTGAATAATTAGGAAAATTAGTAACAACTGATTTTTCTTCAACAAATCCTTTTATTTTAGCATCATCATTGTACCACAATTTTTCTATTCCATTTGAAACTTCATCTACCCGAAGTTCGTTTTTTATTTGCGTTTTATTAAGATTTACTAATAAGGCTTCTTCTGACAAAACAAGATTATTTGCAACACCTGTTTCGGTAAATTGTAAACTATCTTTCTCCTTATCGGAAAAAGAAAATTCAAAGTCTGAAGTATTCAAAGTTTGCCCTTCAAATAAATCAACTATAGATTGTATGGCTTCAAGCTGATAGGCTTGGTTTTTATCGAATTGTAATTTCATCTATCAGATTGTTGATTTTAATTATTTTCACATATATTATTAATTTCTTTGTAAATGGCATTACAATCCATTGCCCTGCTAAATGGCACAACCCTATATGTTGATTCAGTTTCCGTTTCATTGATATCATCCTCGGGTATTAAATTCTTTTCAATTGCTATTTCATCACTTGCCATCATTTCCCAAGTTGCACCTCCAGTTAGATAAGCAACAAAACCATCCTTTTTATATTCCTCCAAAAAACTTATTGGTGTAGGAACGTGAAAAAGAGTTCTTAAATAAATATCCTTTTGTGGTTCGTCTGGCTTGTAGTCATTTTTATATGGTCCTAATATGTCAAACTCATGTCTTGGGCTGCAAATCGCAAATTCAATACCATTTCGTGGAAATGAAGAACGAACCTCTATTGTTTTTTTGGTTTTAATTGTTTCTAAATCTATTTGAGATGCAGCTTCTTTAAATTCCGTTTCCTTTACTAATAAATTTAATGAAACGGAGTTTAGAAAGTTCTTCCAACAATACTCAGCTAATATTCCAGCAATTGCATTACTAAGCTTTCTATTTGATGAACGGCTTGTAGTAGAATCGTTTGCTGCTTTATCATTTACTGAATTGGCTAAATGCACACCTGCTTCTGTAATCTTATTAAGAATTACCTTATCAAAAGGCTCACTTTCATAAAAAAATTGATACTTAACAACCAAAAAAGGATTAAGCCTATTTGACTCTTTATAAGAATCAATATCTCTACATTTAATATTTTGAATAGATATTTTCATAATGAAAGTTTATATTGAATGAAATTCTATACCTTCTTGTTCAAGTTTTAATATTGCGTTTGTTTTTAAACAATCATCGCTATTAAATAAGGAATCAAGGCATAATATATTTTTAGGTTTAAGTTTTAATATTTCCTTTTGAATTTCAGAAGAATATTTATCTAAAACTATAATAAGGCGATTTTCAGAAATAGAATAGAAATTGGAATTATCAACATTATGAACATTTATGTCAACAGTAAAAGGAAATCCATTTTTAATAATCAACTCCCAAAGCAAATTCAATGAAATGGGATTACCCTTTATAGGCTGCTGGAAGAGATTTGTTTGAACAACTAAATCTTCCTCTGATTGTATTAAATCACCCCTCCATATTTTAAAGTTTGATTGGCTCAACACAAATGATTTAAAACCTATTGGTTCAACATCCTCATTAAAGTCAAGTGTGTTAGCTTTTTTTGTAGTGCTTTTATTTATTACATCTTGTATCCTTTGCCTAGTAACATCAGATATAACCCTATGTCCTTTTGAAAAGGCTTCGTCTTTTTCGCTTATTTGCTCGGGTAATTGAACTGTAATGAATTGCAAATTTGTGTCTTTTTCTTTGTTATAATCTAAAACTGCGTGTGCAGTTGTACCACTACCACCAAAGAAGTCTAATACAATACCTTGTGTCAAATCACCTATTGCTATTTCAATAAGTAATTTGATTAGTTCGGGATTTTTGGGATTATTAAAAGGAACATCAAAACCCCGAGGAACTTTAGATGCAAATACATCTTGCCAAAGAGTATTTCTCAATATTTTATCATTAGGTGCAATCCAATGTTCCACACCTTTATTCATCCCTTTACCTTCAGGTTTCCTACGAATAAATTTTTTCTTTGAGCCTGTATTCTTCCAATATTCTTCAAGACTTATGGTATCAGAAAATTTTTCAACGTATTCATCATAATTTGCTACTGCCACTTTTGCTACATCCTCTTTCCATTTCCATTGACCAATAGAAATATCAACACCAAGTAGTTCATATTGCATAGTTTTTCTTTCAGCATCATTCCAAAATCCCTTCCAATATCCTTGTGCTTTTCTTTCTTCAGATGCCTCTCTAAAAACAGGATTCATTCTTGAAGTAGCAGTTTTTGAATAAATCAAAACATATTCAGCTCCTGTGTTAAAAGACTTCAGACCTTCATCTAAAAATTGGGTATTTATATTTTTATCGTATCGCCTTACTAAGAGAATATTTCTAAAATTTTCTTCTCCAAAAACTTCATCCATTAATAGCTTCAAAGAAGAAACTTCATTGTCGTCTATTGAAACAAAAATGTAACCATCTTCGTGCATAAGATTTCTTGCAAGAAATAATCTTGGAAGCATCATAGATAGCCAATTGGAATGAAACTGTCCATTTTCTTTCCTATTAGGACGAAAAAATCCTTCTTTCATCAAATACCCTTCTTCATCCTTTTCGCTAACCCTTTTCAAATATTCCTCTTTAGTTTCTGAAAATTTATCAGGATAAATAAAGCTGTCTGAACCTGTGTTATATGGAGGATCTATATACACAACCCTTACTTTCCCATAATAGGATTTTTGTAACACTTTAAGAACTTCAAGATTTTCACCTTCTATAAAAGTGTGGTTTGCAAAATCCCAGTTCATAGATTTTTCAGGCTGCGGAAGCAAAGTTGCAACTGTTGGAGTTTGTAAGTTTTTGTATGCATCATTTTTACCTGCCCAATTCAGATGGTATCTTTCTGTGTCAGTATTAACAGCTTCTCCCAAAATTTGTCTCAACTGTTCTACATTGATTTTATCATCTGAAAAAGCAGCAGGGATAATTTCTTTGAGCTTTTTAATAAGGTCGTCTGTAATGTCTAATGAAGTGCCTTCCATATTTTATAAAGTAGAGATAAATTAATAGTTTAAAAGATTAAATAAAAAAAAATATGAAGCTTTTTTTAATTAATTCAATGCAATAATACAAACATACGAAAAAGCAAACGAAAGAAAAATGAGGATAACCGTATACGGACGAAAAAAGAAGAAAAAAAGCGCAAAAAAAAATTAGGGTAACGTTGGTACCCTAATTTTGTAAAAAAGATATTTTATTTTTTTAGTTTGTAAAAAACTGATTTATATGGCTTTTTGAGTGCAAACAAAACTTTCCATTTTATTGATTTACTTTAAATTGTTCAAATGTTACCTTAAAATATGAAAATTAAAAAAATAAAAAATGTTTGTGTTACTTTTTGGTTACCCTGCTTACCCTATGAAAATAATGTAAAAGAAAGCAAAGTTATGAGTTATGAGTTGTGAGATATGAGTTGTGAATTTTTGAAAAAAATGTGGCTAATTATATACTTTAGCCACACATTATTTATGTTAGTACAGGTTCAATTTTTATCAACAATTTTGTTTCTATTATCTACTTCTTCGTAAGTGTTTTCAATTAAAGCATAAACAAATATTCCGTTTTTCTTTAGTCTTGTGAAGTTGTGTTTTTTTAATGCTTTTCCAAGTTTATTTATAGTTCCATCATTGATATTGATTTTTGCCTTTTCTGCTAGTTTTGTTGCTATTTGAGAAGCGTTTAAGAATGCGTTTGCCTTTTCTTTTTCACAAGGTTCAAACCATGTTAAAAGCAATTCTTCTTCTGGGCTTCGTAGTTGGTATTGTTCGTTGTTTTCGGTGATGTTTTTGATTTCTTCTTGGTCGAACCAATGTCTGAATCCAGTTTTGAATAAATACAAAGCTTGTGATAATACATTGTCAATGTTGATTTCGTGTTGGTATTGGATGTTTTCAACTTCAAAACAAAGAAATCTTCTGCTTCCTGTACTGTCGTTTAAGAATTGTGCTGTGTTGACACTTCCTGCGAATGATGCGCGTCTTGGCATGGTTTCGTTGTTGTGTCCATAGGCTTTTCTCATTCTGATTTGTGTCTTTGTAATAATTTCTTTTAAGCTTCCAATTTCGGAACGGTTTAGGTTTTCTAATTCGTCCAGGTTGATTAACATACATTCTGAAAGCTGCACTAAAGTGTCTTTGTTGTTTGGGTTTATGGTTCCAGAGAATAAATACTCTTTTAACTTTCTAGGCACTAGTTTTTCTACCCAAGTTGTTTTTCCTAATCCTTGTTTTCCACTGAATACAATTACGGTGTGATTGATTACTTTGTCATCCAATACACAACCTACCATTGCTACCATCCATTTTTTAAAACACTCTTGCCAAAGTTCTTGTTTTGTAGTGGTTATCGTATTTGCCAATTCTAAAATATAATCTGTTTTTTCATCATAAGATGGTAGATTGTAAAAGTAATCTTCAAATGGATTGTACAATTCACAGAAATCGGAATACAATAGGTTACGCAAAGAAGAAAGGTTTGTTTTGATTCTTCCTTTTAAACATTCGCGAAGCATTGAGTTTTCAATGAAGTCGTTCATTACATGCCATTTCTTTTTGCCGAAATACTGAAACTCTAATTTGCCTGAAACCATGTTGTGCCGAAATACATATCTTGTTGATAGGAATAGTTCTAAGCGGTCGATTTGGGTTGGTTTTGGTTTGTCTTCGTCGTCTTCGTCATAGAAGTCGCCTCTCGACTCCGCTCGAGGTGACAGGTTTTGATTGTCTGATTTTTTTTTGTTGTTTTTAGTGTTTCTGGTAGTTTCAAAATTTTCATCTTTGCCAAATTCGTGAATGTTTCCGTAGGCGCTGTGAACGGTTTGTGTTACTTCTTTTTCATCATAGCCAAAGTCTGTTAGTATGAAGCTTAGTGCTTCGTTTAATGAAATGCCTTTTCGGTTTAGGTTGCACGCGAGTTGGTGTACGAATACGTTTCGGCTACCTGTCGCGTATTGCACTTTTTTTTCGGTGAAACGGATGCAGTGGTTGTAGATGCCTTCGCTGTTTGAAGTTTCAAGTTTCAAGTTCAAGGTTGTTGAAGCTACGACAGGCTCAGCTTGACTAGATTGGTTTGAGTTTGTTGCACTTAAACTCATCTCGCCCCTCGACTCCGCTCGGGATGACAGCATCTCGACTTCGCTCGATGTGACAAATGTCTTTGCAGCTTCGTTTTGATAGAGGTTATCATCGAATGAGTAGAAACATAGTCGGGTTATGTCTTTTCCGGATTTGTCTATTTCATGGTTTAATAGGGTTTCATAGTGTTTTTGGATGGCCAAAAAGGTTTCTTTATGGTCTTCTTTTTTGGTGTTTACTTTTACTAAAATTTTTAATCCATTACCTGATGGACTTATGAAACTTGCATAGGTGTATTCAGATTGGTTAGCTTTATGTTTTGCGTTTTGTAAATCGGTTTGACTTAATTTATCGATGTCTAGGATAATGAAATTGGAGTATGCTTCCAGAAATTCCATTTTTCTTCCACCCACAAATTTTCCTGAAGGTGTGAATGCAGGTAATGATTTTTTGGCTTTTTCATAGGCTTCTAGTTTGTTTTCGGCTAATGATTTACGCAAATACGTTATCCCTGGTCTGTACTTTCCTGTTTTGATTTCGTGCAGGATTTCGGGAATTGTTTTGTGTTCTATTACTTCGTTGAAGTTTTTGAATATACTGATTGTCATTTTTGTTTCAAGTTTAAAGTTTCAAGTTGTTTTAACCACCCCGCCCGATGGGCACCCCTCCAGAGGATGGGAAATGTTGTTGTGATTGCAATCACAGACTTCGCATGTTCCATTACATTTTCTCATACTATTTACCTTTGAATGATTTGTTGTAGTGTTCTTGTAGTAGTTTTTCAACATCAGAAAGTTTGTAGTAGATTTTACTTCCAACTTGACTGAATGAGATTTTGCCTTCATCTCTCCAGGTTTGTGCTGTGCGTTTGGAGATTTTCATGAGCATGATGAATTCTTGATTGTCTAAGAAGGTTTCTTTCTTTGGGTCTGGCTTGGTGTTTAGTTGGCTTTGAATTGCGTCTAATTTTGCCATTAAGTCATTGTACTGGTCTTTTGTTAAAATAATTGCTTCCATTTTCGTAGTTTTTAAAAGTTTATGGAGCAAAATTGTGAAGTAAAAAAAAGTCCCTTAGTCCCAATCGGGTCCCAAGGGACTATTATTTTTTAGAGGAAGTTGTCGAGGTCTATTCGTTTGTGTGTTTTTGGTCGTTTGTCGCCTCGTGATGGTTTGAGGATGGTTTCGACTGTTTGGGGACTTATTTCGTTGTTGTCCTTATCGATAAAGTTATTGACGATCATATTTACGATTTCGCCATTGGAAGCATCAATAAAAGATTTTCCATCAACAAATAGTTCACGACTTAGTTGGTAGAATATATCTACTAATTGGTTTAGATTTCCGTTGAATTTCAGTTTTTTAATGATTAGTTTTTTCTCCAGTTCTAGTTCTTTTTCCTTCTCAATTTCCGAACGCATTTTACGAAGCGTTTGTAATTTTTCAATGAATTGAACGCATTGCTGGTCATAAGCTTGCAGCTTGTTGTTGATTGAAATTATGTCGGCTTGTCGGTATTCGAAATTTTCTTCGTTTAAAAACAAGATTTGCTCATTGAACGATTCCATTTTTTCGACCTGATGTTTGATTTCAAAAAATGAAAAATAACGATCTTCCGATTCGGCATTGATTAACCTTTTCGGAGTAATTTGTTTGGTTTCTTTTACGCTCGAAGATTGCAGTTCTGTTCGTTTTTTCTCGATGATGTTGTACAATTTATTGAATCTACTCAATGCCTTTTGGCTAAAGAATAGTTCTTCATTGTTGGCTAATAATTTTTCGAATTTGTTTAACCAAGTGTTTCCGTCTTGGGCAAGTTGGAGTTGGTAGTTAATGAATTCGGGTAGTTGGGATTGTGGAATTGTAAATACTTTTTCGAGTAAAGCAATACAATAGTTTTCCAGTGTGGGTTCCTGGTCGTGAGTAATGTCAAAAATAGAAGCTGCACTTTGTGCTGTGTCGATGGTTCTCCATTCTGAGAACAATGATTTTTTGATGTTTTGCCCTTTTAAGTTCACGTTTTTTGCCGGTGTTAAATTTGTTCATTATTGGTATTTTGGGTAATCCTGTTTAAAATCTGTTTATTACAATCTAATTTAAGCATGAAGTTCGACTATACTTCATCTAAATTTCAATATGATTTTTGGTGTAAACTGATTTTTTGGATGCCTAAAATTAGAACAAATTCAGTACCACTTTGCGTTGATTTTCGCACAAGTTTTTAACAAAATTGCGAAGGCTTGGATTTGCTAGGGTTTTGTAATTCAGGAGTAAAAAAGAGTAAAATTTACCCTTGAAAAAGAAAACGAGAGTAGTTTTTTAAAAAAATTACTCTCGTTCTGTTTTAGTAGATGTAGTTGTCAACCGCTTTGTCTAATTCTTCCGAAATGATTTTGGCATATACCTGGGTTGTGCTGATATCACGGTGGTCCATTAGTTTTGAAACGTGCTCTATTCGCATTCCATTATTTAATGCGTTTGTTGCAAAGGTATGGCGGCTTATGTGGAATGTTACTTTTACTGGAATTTCTAATTTCTTTGCTATGCGCTGTAATTGAAAATTAGCTGCTTTATTGGCACTTTCTATAAAAGTATAACGGTATTCATCGTTCTTTAAATACAGCTCTTTATTTGTGATTACAGGGAATATAAAGTCGTCTTGTTCTGCATTTTCCTTTTTGTATTTATTGATGATGTCCAATGCTAACTGACCTATTTTAAACTGATGCATTCTTCCTGTTTTGCGAATTACTTTTTGTATTCTTCTTTCTTCTTCATTGAAGTGTTTTACTTGAAATTCTAATACATCACTGAATCGTAAACCTCCTGCGAAAATTGAAAAGATAAACATATCGCGAAATACACTCGATTTTGATTTTTCATCTAGTTTATAATTGATAATCGCCTCAAATTGCTCTTTCTTTAAAAATTGTCTTCTGCTTGGGTCTTTCTTTAATTTCAACTTACTAAACGGATACATGTATTCGGGAATTAAATCTTCTTTGATAGCTTCTTTGAACATAATCGCCAATATCATGATGGAATAACGTTGTGTTGTATTTCCGTTTTTTAGTTCGTTGCTTAGATAACTCATGTAATCCATCAATAATGAAACTGTAATGTCATCAAAATAAACTTCCTTAGTACCTACCCATTTTTCAAACTTATCTAAATAGGCATGGTAATTTTTATAGGTTGAAATGGAAACGTTGTTTCTGATTCGTTCACAATGTTTTCTGGAATACTCGAAGAAATTTGGTACTTCTTTTCCTTTTATGGCTTCCTTTAGTTTTTTAATGGAAACGGTTTTTACTTTACGTTCCATATCGGCAATTTGTCCTTCAGCATCAGCAATTTTTTGAGCAAGTGCTGCATTCATTCGCGCGCTATTAGGATAGCTTTTCTTAACTCTCTGCTTTGCTTCATCCCAATCACTTTCTTTAAGCTTGAGTCCGGCAGTGATAAATTTCGTTTTTCTATCTTTTATAATTCTAATGTACAAAGGGCTTTTACCTGTTTGATCTTTCTGATTGGTGCGTAGTATTAATTTAATGGATGCCATAATTATAGAATATTAGAAATGTTATACTATATTTGTAAAGCGGTGCAAACGAGTGAAAGTATTGATTTTACTAGTGTTTCATTCTAGTGCAACGGAGTACTAAGGTACAACAATTGGTACAACAAATCAAGTATTTTGATGCTTTTGTATGCTTAAATTTGCTTTAGCATTTTTTATAAAGTCAATAAATACAGTATTTTAAGTGCAAAAGGGTACTTGCGGAATTATTATAGAGATAACAGCGGTTTGCTTCAATGGCTAGTTCCGGATTTTCCTACGGAAAATCCGCTGCTGAATGGAATGTTTTGTTATATTTGTAATGGCTTGGTGTTGGTTCAACGCCACTTAGAGCAAGCCACATAACGTTAGCAATAATTTAATGAAACTTACGAAAATAATCATATTGACAATTGGAATCACAACTCTGATTGGGTGTAAAACAAATGAACCGAAAACGGATTTAATTGGAATTTGGGAATCATATGAAACTCATCATACTCCAGTTGTATTAACTTTTTACAAAGATTCTGTCATAACGGAATCTTTCGGAGGAGAAATGCGTACTAATTCCAAATGGTATGTAGATGGAAGTAAAATTTGTCTAAAGCAAATTATACTTAAAGATACTATTTTAAAAGATGTCTTAAATTACCAATATAAGCTAAATAATACAAAAGATACTTTGTGGATTAAAGTGGAAAATGGAAATGCTGATGATTATAGCACTATGAAAAAAGTTGGAGAAAATCCATTTACAACTAAATTATAAAACTATTGCTAACAGCCGTTTGTTGCAATTGCTAGGCTTGGTTTGTGTTCGGAATTTTCTCCGAAAATTCCACGAGGAGTTTTGTACTTGTAATCTTTTGTTATAAATTTACGCAACTGCCACAAGCGGCAACACGTTGTGCATAACTTTATAAAATCGTGCTGAAAAGAAAAATTATTTTATTATTAATATTTATTAGTCAATTTGGAATATGTAGTCCACAATTGCCAGATTTGTTGATATATAAAAATGACACTATTAATATTTATAATTTAATATTAGAAGAATATTTAAATAAAAACGATTTTAAAAAACAAGGTGATTTATTTGGTTTAAGTTTTCGAGACGGTGCTTCTATGAACTGTTGGAGAGGTTATCAAGCAATATATAAAATAGAAAATGATAGTTTATTTCTTGTAAATATTATTGGTTGCGGTGAGATTTTTTATGAAAAAGGAAAAATTGACTTAAAAAAATCAAATGATAATATAAATACAATTTTTGGTTCAAAATTTAAGAATGGAAAAGTATATATTGATTGGTTTAATGGGAATATAAATATTAAAAATGGGGAGTTATTAAGTTGGGATGGAGTTTTTAAAAAAACTTATGAAAAAGAGATTTCACTTATTTTTAAAAAGGGAAAATTAAAAAAAACACTAAATGTTGAAAATTATATTGATGACCCAAATAGAATAAATAGAAAGTTAAATGACACATTGAGAAATATAGTTTTTGAAAAAATAAAGCATTTAAATTGGGAAGAATTAGATGATGAGTGTGGATGTGGTAGTGAAAAATATATAATAACTATTGGAAAAAATGGTACAATTAAAAGTGTAAAATCAGCAGAATATAAAAACCGAAATAAAATAAAAGATTTTTGGGGAATTAAAGAATACAATACATGTATTAAAACATTAATGGAAAATTTAAAAAATTTAAAATTTGACATTATTAAAAGTGATAATAAAGAAATTGAGCAGAAATTTATTTTTCGCCCTTGGTTTGACCACAAAACAAAAACTCTTGAAAATTGGGAGTGGTAAAAAAAGCTATGCACAACAGCGGTTTGCTTCAATGGCTACTTCCGGATTTTCCTACGGAAAATCCGCTGCTGAATGGAATGTTTTGTTACATTTGTAATGGCTTGGTGTTGATTCAACGCCACTGAGAGCAAGCCTCATAACGTTATAAACAATTTTGAAAAAACTATACCTTATAATATTCGCTTTAACCTATTTGGTTTCATTTTCACAATCAGAAAATGATGCAAAAGATATCATTAAATTAGTTGTAGATGTTTATAAAAATGATACAATTAATGTTTTTTATAAATTCCATAATCAAGAATTAATTTATGATTTAAACCAAACTGAGTGGAAAAAATTTGATTTAAGTAAAATATTTGAGGAATGTTCAAAAAAATATGATACAATAACCGAGAAAGATTTATTTTTTGAATGTATTAATTCAAAATTTCCAAATGACACTGCAACATTCAAATTCGAGAAAATAAAAGTGAATTATTATGGGAATAGTGACTTGTTAGAAAAAACTAACGACACGAGAATAAAAAAAATTCACAAAACCTCATTTGGCAAAAATATAAAAATCAAACCCTTATCATTTATTTCTTTCCCTTTAATTTCATCTGACAAAAAAAAAGCAATTGTTTATTGTACATTTATAACAGGAAGTTTATCTGGAAATAAAGGATATTATATTCTTGAAAAAATAAATAGAAAATGGAAAATAGTAAACTATGAATTTAGAGGTTTTATGTAAAAAACTGTTTATAACAGCCGTTTGTAGCAAATGCTAGGCTAGGCTTGTGTTCGGAATTTTCTCCGAAAATTCCACGAGGAGTTTTGTACTTGTAATCTTTTGTCTTAAATTTACGCAACTGCCACAAGCGGCAACACGTTATAAAACATTTAAGGACACAAAATGTCTTAAAAGAATTATATAAGCTATAACATAGCAAATAGCAACAGAAATTGTAGCAAAATCATAATTTTCTTTTTTCGTTAATGGAATAATTCTACTAATTACAGCAGAAAGAAAAATAATAAGCATAAATGTTATCATAATAAAAACGTTTTATAACATCGGTTTTGCTCTATTGCGGTTTAGTGCTTAACCAATGTTCGGTTTGTATTTTTTAATTTTGTTTTTAATTCAATAATTTTGGCTTACTTTTCCGCAACAAAGCAAAGCCGAGAACCGTTGTGTGCAACATATTTTCCGAACTTACGCCGAAAGCTTCTCTCCTATTTTTTCCGAAAGAAATTAATTAAAATTGTTACCGAAAAATCTTGCGTGACAATTGAAAACCGAACCAAACTTTGTCGATAAACTTTGTGCTGAAATTACGTTTTCGGGAAAATCCGTTGTGAAATTAAAAACTGAAACTAAACTTTGCGTGAAAATATGCTTTGCGTGACAACCCAAACTTTGCCGAAAAACTTTGTGTTGAGTTTTTTTAAGTTCCGAAAATATCATGCAGCACACAACAGCGGTTTAAAAATATGGCTAGTTTCGGGAATTTTTGAAATGGCGCAGTTGCTAAATTTAAAGTTTTGTGTATATTTGTGAAGGCTTGGTGTTGGGTTTTAGCCACATTTTTAAGCCTCAGAACGTTG
>NZ_WIBJ01000020.1 GCF_009495755.1 Flavobacterium sp. LMO8
GCAGGATCACTAGCATCTGGCAACGTTGGATAAACATCATCAAACAAACTTACTTTATGCAAGGTTAATCCTGTTTTTAATCCAAAAGCCAATTTGTGTTCGCCTCCTAAATTTAATGTATAAGAGAAATCTGCATACACATTATTCTCCTCTACCGGTCCAATTTTATCCGAGATAACCGATAATCCCATTCCAACATTCTTACCCACTGGAGCATGTCCAAAAAAAGTCGCTGTTGTCGGCGCATCTTCTATCTCAACCCATTGCTTTCTATATAATAATCCTAATGATAAATTCTCTTTGCTACCAGCATATGCCGGATTCATTACACTCATGTTGTACATGTATTGGGTGTAGTGTGGGTCTTGCTGGGCATGTAGTTCAGCCGTAAAGGCGATTACTCCTAAAGTTACTAAAAATAGTTTCTTCATTATTTTTAATTTATTTTATAATAAGCTAAGCTTATATTAACTTTCTAATTATTTACGCTCTCTGTTAATGTATATCCAACCTGTTTGGGTTTCTAAATCTGTAAAATCTATTACAAAATAGTATGTTCCGTCTGGCAATTCTTTACCGCTATCAGACAATCCAAACCACTCATTTTGATAATTTGATTTAGAATAAACTTTTGTTCCGTATCTGTTGAAAATTTCTACTTTACTAATATCATAATTTGATAAATCCCAACTATCGTTTAATCCATCTCCATTTGGAGAGATCCCTTTTGGAATAGAACAAAACTGAACATTAACGGTAGCCATATTAGAAAGAGCTAATGAACAATCTCCATTATTAATGTTTGATAATTCAATTTCTACAGTAACATTTGAAGTTACAAACTCTACTATACCAAGTCCACTTGAATTTAAAGTAATAGTTTGATTACTTCCTCCATTAATTGAAAAAGTAACAATATTATTAGGAGTCCCGTCTATTTGAAAAATTGCTCTTTCACCTGAACAAACTAATGGATTTACAACTGATAAAGATGGAGCAACTGGACTACTTAATTGTGCTACATTTACAAATAATGCAGAAGTAGCTGAAGAACAAGTTCCATCATTAGAAACAACAGTATAACTTGTTCCTGTTGTCATTCCTATAATTGTTCCAGCAGCATCAATTGTTGGACCTGAAGGCGTAAATGTATAAGTTAATGTTGCATTGTAGTTTGAAATCGAACTCGATCCGTTAGCAGTACAAGTAGGAGCAACTGTACTCAAAGTAGGAGTTGCAGGCGCAATTAACATAGCATTGATATTAAATGAAGCTGAATCCGTTGAAGCACAACTTCCGTTACTAGCAGCAACTACATAATTAGTACCTACAGTCATTCCTGATACAACGCCTGCAGCGTTTACTGATGGTCCTGAAGGTGAAAACACATATATTAACCCAGGAACATAATTAGTTATAGTAGCAACACCATCAGTTGAACAAGTTGATGCTGAAATTGAAATTATTGGAGTGACTGGAATTGATAATTGAGCTGCATTATTAAAAGTTAATGAGGAAGCAGACGTACATGAAGTATTACTTGCAACAACAGTATAGTTTGTCCCTGTAATCATTCCTGTAATTGCACCTCCTAATCCAACAGCTGGACCAACTGGTGAAAAAGTATAAGTTAAACTTCCATCATAATTAGAAATTGAACTAGATCCATCAACAACACAAGTAGGTGCTAAAGAAGTAATTGTTGGAACTGGTGGAGTAACTAACATTGCATTAATACTAAATGATGCTGAACTTAAAGAAGTACAACTAGCATTTGAAGCTGTAACTGAATAACTCGTACCCACTGTCATTCCTGAAATTATTCCCCCTACTCCAACTGTTGGTCCAGTTGGTGTAAAAGTGTAAGACATGCTTGCATCATAGTTTGAAATTGTAGCAACTTCATTAGACGAGCAGGTTGAAGCCGTAATAGATATTAAAGGCTGATTTGGTATTAACAATACTGGATTATTCATAAATGAAACAGAATCTGAAGATACACAAGTTCCATTATTAGCAATAACTGTATAAGAAATACCAACTGTCATGTTAGAAATTGACCCATCCATTCCAACAATTGGACCCGAAGGAGTAAAATCATAAACAACACCTGGATCATAATTAGCAACTGCACTTAATCCATCAGATGAACATGTTGGTGGTGTTAATGAAATAGTTGGAATTAATGGTATTGGTAAAATACCATCTATTGCAAAAGGAGACGAATCTAAAGAAAAACAAACTCCATCCGAAGCTAAAACAACATAACTTGTACCTAATGTCATTCCTGAAATTAAGCCCGTTGCGTCAACAATTGGCCCAACTGGGGTAAATACATAGCTTAAAGCTCCATCATAATTTAAAATAGTTGCAAAACCATTTAATGTACAAGTTGGTGGAGTAACTACAATATTAGGTATTGTAATTGAAGCACCTACAGGATCATTACTAAAAGTAACAGATGAAGCTGAAGAACAGGTTCCGTTACTTGCAACTAAAGTATAGCTAGTTCCAGTAACCATTCCTGTTATAAAACCACCAGAGTTAACCACTGGACCTGTTGGTGTAAAAATATAATTAACAGCAAAATCATAATTTGAAACTTCACTTGAACCTTCTAATGTACATGTAGGAGCAATTGAATTTATTGTTGGAGTATTTGGAACTTCTATAATTGTAATAGTTCCTGTTGCTGTTGCAACTGGTGTACATCCAACAGTTGTAAGAGTGTAATTATATGTTCCTGTTTGAGTAGGCGTACCACTGATAGTAAATGTGTTACCTGCGAAATTAGTAGACAAACCAGTTGGCAAACCAGTTGCAGTAACATCGGTTACTGTACCTGTTGTATCATAAGTTATATTAGAAATAGCTAAACCTGCACACAATACTTGCGAATCAGAACCTACTGGCGAAGTTAAATCTATAGTACAAGTAGATGGAACACAATCTACAATAACATCAACTAACTCAAGAATATCACAAGGACCAGCAACAACTTGAACACCTATAAATGTAGTAGCGGTTGGCGAAAAAGTTGTTGGATCAGTAATTACATTGGCATTTTCGTCATAATATACAAAAGTAAAACTTGCTGGATCATATGGAGTAACCCAAGCCACTTCATAAGATGTCAAATCAATTACAGGATTACATTCGCCAGGTGTGGCCACAATAGGCCCTGTATTATTAAAAGGTACAGCCCCAATAATATTAACTAAAACATCATCTGTGGCTACATCTGAACATCCTGGTCTTGTAACACTTACAGACCAAGTACCATTTTGATTTACCGTTGTAGTATTTGTAGGCGTTGTATATTGAAATACCCCACCTAAATACCAACTATATACTGGAGAACCTGGTAAAGACGGCGCTTGCAAAAAACTCGCTGTTAAAGTTACGTCTGTAGCAGCACCACATAAAATTCTATCTGGCCCCAAGTTTACACCACAAACAATATCACAGCTTAATGTACCTGTTCCTCCTGTTTGATTTAATGAATAAGTTCCAGCTTGACCCGAGAAATTGGTAACTAATAACATATAATATTGTCCAGAAACTGCACCTGTAATATTAACTTGTTCAGTGGCTGAAGCAGAATAACTACAATCTATAACATTATTTGCCCCTGTATAACCAGGAGAATACAATGCTAAATTATTACAAATTCCAGACAATGAATTAAATGGACCCCATAAGATAAAGTCTACATCAATACCATTACCAGAAGCATTTGAAGTTTGGAATAATGTAAAATCCATATTTCCAGATGTTCCTACTTGCATATAGAACCATGCTGGATTGGGTGTACTACCAAGACAGCCTAAACTACCAAAACTTGGAACACCTGTAGTATTATTGAATGGTCCTTGATTACCTGAACACATTGCTGCTGCATTTTCACAAGTAGAAGATTGACCAAACGAAAAACTAACGCTTAATAAAAATATTATTTTATAAAGTAATTTCATAATCTGATTATTTTAGAAATGAGAAATAAGACCAATCCGAAAATTTAGTTTGGTTATTTTCAACCAAAACTAATCTCCATTTAAAACACTTAGTCATTAATTCTAAATGAATTAATTCTCGACTTCCTTTTTTAACAAAGTTTTCTTTATTTAAAACTTGAATTGTTTCTTTATAGTCTGAAGCATTTTCTCCATTAAAACAATCATAAATAGTCACAACTTCAATAGAAACATTTTTATTACTTAAATCAAGTGTTGAAAAATCCCAAGAAATTTTTGCGTTATTGATATAATCAAATTTAGGGTCTTGAAGATTTTCGATTTTAACCCCTTTAAAAATAGCATCATTTTTATCTAATATAGTTTGAGAAAAACCATATTGAAAAAACAAAAAGATACTTAAAAGTAATACTTTTTTCATTTTTTATAGTTTGATAGTTAGTTTATAGAAACACAAATTTAACAAAATTTTAAACTTAAGTACTTTTTTTTTTAATAATTAACACAAAAAAATTATTTTTAAAGTTTATTATTTATCTTTGCACAACTTTAAAATTGAAGAAAATTTAATAGTACGATGACACAAAACGAAGATTTTTCGGATGAAATTGGAAACAACCATATTGGCACTAATGCTCAAACACCATTAAGGAATGACGCTTTTTCTATTTCTGATGATACCAAAATTGAATTGATAAAAAAAGACGTTGAAAACATATTAAATACTCTTGGTTTAGATTTAACTGATGATAGTTTAAAAGGTACTCCAAATCGTGTTGCAAAAATGTTTGTAAAAGAAATTTTTGGTGGACTAAATCCTGTAAAAAAACCAAGTTCTTCTACATTTGACAATAAATATAAATACAATGAAATGTTAGTAGAAAAAAACATTGTTGTTTATTCTACTTGCGAACACCACTTGTTACCTATAGTAGGTCGTGCCCATGTAGCTTATATTTCAAACGGAACAGTAGTTGGTTTATCTAAAATGAATCGAATTGTAGATTATTTTGCAAAAAGACCTCAAGTTCAAGAGCGCCTTACGATTCAAATTGTTCAAGAACTACAAAACGTTTTAGGAACTGTAGACGTAGCATGCGTTATTGATGCCAAACACTTATGTGTAAACTCTAGAGGAATTCGCGACATTGAAAGTAGTACAGTTACAGCTGAATTTGGCGGAAAATTCAAAGAAGACAAAGTAAGAAGAGAGTTTTTGGATTATATTAAATTGGATACGCAGTTTTAGTTTGGCTTAAAGACGAAAGGTTAAGGGTAAAGGGGTTGGCTAAACTTCGTTTAGCGGCTGCCTAAGATTAGGAGATTCCTTGCAAGCTCGGAATGACAAAATCAAAAAACCTGAAACAATAATTTACAACTGAAAACTGAGATTGTCAACTGAAAACTAAACAATAGCCCTGATAGTAATGAAAAGCACGAAGCAATAAAAATGTAGTTTTTGTTGTTTTAAAAATGCGACCCAAGAAGCACTTTTTAAAACGTAAAAAAACAAGTTTTTATGCGAGGACTTGTAATGAATAGCAGGAATAGCTTCAAAAAAATATCAATAATGGAATTATATAAAAATCAATCGTTACAAATATACAATACACTTTCGGGCGAAAAATCGGTCTTTACTCCTATTCATGAGGGAAATATTGGTATGTATGTTTGCGGTCCTACGGTTTACAGTAATGTGCATTTAGGAAACGTGCGTACGTTTATGAGTTTTGATGTGATTTTCCGTTATTTACAACACTTAGATTATAAAGTTAGATATGTTAGAAACATTACCGATGCTGGACATTTAACCGATGATGGAGATGTAGATAACGACCGTTTTGTAAAACAATCGCGCTTGGAGAAATTAGAACCTATGGAAATCGTAAAGAAATATACGGTGGATTTTCACAAGGTTTTAGATACGTTTAATTTTCTTCCACCTACGATTGAACCAACAGCAACTGGACATATTTTAGAGCAAATTGAGTTAACTCAAAAATTAATTGATACTGGATTTGCTTACGAAAGCAATGGTTCGGTTTATTTTGATGTGTTTACTTACAACCAAAAAGGCATGAATTATGGCGAATTGAGTAACCGTAACATCGAAGAACTTTTCGCAAATACGCGCGACTTAGACGGACAAAACGAAAAGAAAAATCCGCAAGATTTTGCGCTTTGGAAAAGTGCATCTCCAGCACATATTATGCGTTGGAACTCGCCTTGGGGTGAAGGTTTTCCAGGTTGGCATTTAGAGTGTACCGCAATGAGTACGAAATACTTGGGCGAAACTTTTGATATTCACGGTGGTGGAATGGATTTGAAATTCCCACATCATGAATGTGAAGTAGCACAAGGAAAAGCGTGTAATGGTCATTCGCCAGTGAATTTTTGGATGCATACCAATATGTTAACAATGAATGGTTTACGTATGAGTAAATCGACTGGAAATTATATTCTTCCGATGGAATTGGTTACAGGTGAAAATACGTTTTTTGAAAAACCATTTCAACCTAATATTGTTCGTTTTTGTTTCTTACAAGCGCATTACAGAAGTGTTTTAGACATTTCAAACGATGCGATGTTAGCAAGCGAAAAAGGATATTCTCGTTTAATGGAATCGTATAAATTAATTCCGATGTTGAAAGCTAGCACTACTTCTACTTTAGATATTGCAAGTTGGAAACAAAGTTGTTATGATGCGATGAATGACGATTTTAACACTCCAATTTTAATCGCACAATTATTTGAAGGTGCGCGTTTTATCAATTTGGTAAACGACGGAAAAGAATCGTTAACTGCTGCAGATATTCAACTTTTAGAAACTACCATTTCAAGTTTCTTATTTGATGTATTAGGAATTAGCAATGAAGCTTCTGGAAATTCAAATACCACTGAAAAGTTAAGTGGTGTAGTTGAAATGTTAATTGGAATGCGAAACGAAGCTAGAGCGAACAAAAACTTTGCTTTATCGGATCAAATTCGCGACCAATTATTAGCTTTAGGAATCCAATTAAAAGACGGAAAAGAAGGAACTAGTTTTACCTTTTAACAATACAAAGAATCTCAATTGAGGTTCTTTTTTTTAATCAATAATCATGTGTAGCCAACACCAATCGAAATATCCAAAAACACTAAAACAATGGTTCGTTTATCCATTTGTTTTATTGGTGCGATTTTATCAGGTTGGGATTTCTCCTTTTACACCAGCCGCATGTCGTTTTGAACCTACGTGTTCGACTTATACGATTCAAGCGTTACAGAAACATGGTTTATTTAAAGGTGGTTGGTTAGCTTTGAAACGCATTTTTAGTTGCCATCCATGGGGAAGAAGTGGTTATGATCCGGTTCCTTGATTTTTTACACAGAGCTTCACGGAGCTTTTTTTGATCTTGATTGTGTTGAATAGAGCAACACAGAGCGTTTCATTTTTCTAATTTTTTAAATTATTTACATTTCTTCGATCTGTGTTCCTGATTATTTTTTCAAGTTTCAGGTTTCAAGTTTGAAGTTGATTTTTGAAATTGACATTGCTCTTGAAAAAATTTCTTATCGGAATTTTAACATGTTTCCCAATAATAATATTTATTTTTACGCTTTAATCAGAAACAAAAATTATGATTCACGCACTAAATATGGTTTGGAATCCTGCAGAGGGGATTGATTTAGGAATTTTCATGTTACGTTTTTACAGCCTATCATGGGTTTTAGCCTTTGGATTAGGTTGGTATGTAATGAAACCTATTTTTCTTAGAGAAAACGAATCTGTGGAATCTTTAGATAAACTTTTTGTGTATACTTTGGTAGCAACAATGTTAGGCGCTCGATTAGGACATGTTTTATTCTATCAATCGGAGCTATTTCACGAAGATCCTTTGAGTATTTTATTACCAATTAGCACTAAACCTACATTACATTTTACAGGTTTTGCAGGATTAGCGAGTCATGGTGCAGCTATTAGCATTATTGTTACTATGTTTTATATTCAGCGAAAAGTTATCAAACGTTCGTTTTTATGGATTTTAGATCGAATTGTAATTCCTGTTTCTTTAGGTGCTATTTTCATTCGTTTAGGGAATTTTTTCAACTCGGAAATCGTTGGTACAGAAACTACTTCTGCTTTAGGAATTAAGTTTTTGAGAGATAAATTTAATGGAAGAGAAGCAATGGAGCAAACGCAAATTGGCGATGTTAACGAAGCTTACAAAGCCATAGAAACCAACCCACAATTTGCAGAATTATTAGCTGCTGTAACACCAAAACATCCAGCACAATTATACGAAGCTATTTGTTATGTTTTTGTATTCGCTATTTTGATGTTTTTATATTGGAAAACAGAAGCTAGAAACAAAGCCGGTTATTTATTTGGATTGTTTTTAATCTTACTTTGGTCGATTCGATTTGTGGTGGAATTTGTTAAAGAAAGCCAAGGTGGTTTTGAACAATATCCTATTTTTAATGCACTTTTAACAGGTCAATGGCTGAGTATTCCTTTTATCCTTATTGGATTTTACTTTGTATGGAAAGCCAAACCAACTATAGATAACTAAAAAAATGCGACTGATTAGAGTCGCATTTTTTTTAGTAAATTAGTTAAAACTTTTTAATTCAACTCCAACACCCAGAACATTCGGTAAATAAGGACCTGAAAACATGTTTGTTATTTTAATTGAATACAACCCTTTTTTAAATTCGCGAGATTTAAACTTATAAAAAAGATCACAATAATCTCCTGTACAATCTGCAAGATGTTTACCTGAATTATCTTTGATATGTAACACTACTTCTTCTACACTATTTCCGTCTGGAGATATTATCTCTATTTTTAATGGAACTTCTGCAAATTGATAATCATAAACATGTGAAAATTGTAATTCTATCAAATAAGATTTATCTGATTTAATTTCAAAATTAAACTCCCTAACATCAGAAGAAGCCCAACGATTCATTTCAAAATCATCATAATATTGTCTTAAACCATCAGATTGGTTACAAGAAAACAAAAATGCAACAAAAAATAAAAGCAAAGTTTTTTTCATATTTATATATTTTATAAAAATAACGTCAATTCAACACATTTATTATACTTTTTTACTTTTAAAAAAGAGTATTATTACATAATCCAAAAAAATAAACCATACTAAATTTTGTACACTATTTTTTCATATCTTTTGAACTAATTTAACTAAGATAATGAAAATAACACATATAAGCGCTGAATGTTATCCTATTGCAAAAGTTGGTGGTCTTGCAGATGTTGTTGGAGCATTACCAAAATATCAAAACACTTCAAGCAATTCATCTCAAGTAATAATCCCTTTTTATAATTTAAAATTTACTCAAAATAACGAATTCAAAATTTTGTTTGAATCAGAATTACAATTAGGAGTTAACAATTACAAATATCGTGTTTTACAACTTCAAGAAAATTCATTAGATTTTGAAGTTTTTTTTATAGATGTTCCTGAATTATTATTTAATGAATATGTCTATTCTTCAGATGACACCGATCGTTTTTTAGCTTTTCAAATTGCTACTTTAGATTGGATTTTAACTTGGAATAAAAAGCCAAACATTATTCATTGTCATGACCATCATACTGGATTAATTCCATTCATGCTTCAAGAATCATTTAATTATGAAACATTAAATACAATTCCGGTAATCTTAACAATACATAACGCTCAATATCAGGGTTGGTTTTCTCATGAAAAAGTAAATTATTTACCTGAATTCAATTTAGATCATTTTGGATTACTTGATTGGAACTACCAAATTAATCCTTTGGCTGCAGGAATTAAATGTGCCTGGGCAGTTACCACAGTTTCACCAAGTTACATGGAAGAATTAAAACAAAGCGCAAACGGATTGGAAAGTTTATTGAGCCATGAGACATCAAAATGCAAAGGAATTTTAAACGGAATTGATGCCGAAGTTTGGAACCCTGAAAATGATGCATTTATTGTAAAAAAATACAAAAGCAGAACCATAAAATCTGGAAGGGATGCAAATAAAAATTATTTATGTAAAACTTTTAATTTAGATGCATCCAAACCTTTATTTGCTTTTATTGGCAGATTAGTTCATGAAAAAGGAAGTGATTTATTACCCGAAGTTTTTAAAGAGGTTTTAAAAAATAGAGATATTTCTGTGTTAGTATTAGGTTCTGGAAACAAAGAAAATGAAGTAGAATTAAATGCACTTGTGTCTGATTATAGTGGAAATTATAATGCATTTATTGGTTATGACGAAAAACTATCACACATAATTTATGCTGGAGCCGATTTCCTTTTAATGCCTTCAAGAGTAGAGCCTTGTGGATTAAATCAAATGTATGCATTACGCTATGGTGCTATCCCTATAGTAAGAAACATTGGTGGATTAAAAGATACCATAATTGATATTGATAATGACGGTTTTGGAATTTTACACGAAGAGGTTGAAGTCAATCAAATTGTTGATGCGATTATTCGAGCTAAAAAATTATATAGTAAAAAAACAAAATTCTCAGACATTAGAAAACAAATAGTAGAAATAGACCACTCATGGTTTGTTTCTGCAAAAGAATACACTAAACTATACAAATCATTATAACACAACAAAACAACAAACCATGATTAACAAAGATGTTCTCTCAATTATTCTAGGAGGCGGTCAAGGTTCTAGGCTTTATCCTCTTACAAAAGATCGTTCAAAACCAGCAGTTCCCATTGCAGGAAAATATAGATTAGTTGATATTCCTATTTCAAATTGCATTAATTCAGATATCAAACGAATTTTTGTACTGACTCAATTTAATTCTGCTTCTTTAAATCGACATATTAAAAACACCTATAGTTTTAGCTTTTTTAGTTCTGCTTTTGTTGATGTATTAGCAGCAGAGCAAACACCAGAAAACAAAACTTGGTTCCAAGGAACTGCAGATGCTGTTCGACAAAGCATGCATCATTTTTTAAGTCATGATTTTAAATATGCTTTAATTTTATCAGGAGACCAGCTGTATCAAATGGATTTTGCTAAAATGATTGAAGCACATAAGAATAGTAATGCCGAAATTACCATTGCTACAATTCCTGTAAATGCAAAAGATGCACCATCATTTGGAATTTTAAAAACAGATCATGAAGATAAAATTACAGCATTTATTGAAAAACCTGCTGCTGATTTATTACCAAATTGGACTTCTGAAACTAGTGCTGAAATGAAATCAGAAGGTAAAAATTATCTTGCCTCAATGGGAATTTACATTTTCAACAGAGAACTTTTGGAAGAATTAATGAAAAACAAAGAAACAAATGATTTTGGTGGCGAAATAATACCCTCTTCAATAAATACAAATCGTGTTTTTAGTTATCAATATGAAGGATACTGGACTGATATTGGAAATATTGATTCGTTCTTTGAAGCCAACATTGGATTAACCGATGATATTCCAAAATTTAATTTGTACGACGTTGACAATGGAATTTATACAAGAGCAAGAATGCTTCCAACTACAAAATATTCGGGTACTTTGCTAGATAGATCAGTTGTAGCTGAAGGTTGTATTATTCAAGCTGAAAGAATAGAGCATTCAGTTATTGGTATTCGATCAAGAATTGGGTCTGGTTCTATAATAACTAACACTTATATGATGGGATCAGACTTCTACGAATCATTAGAAGAAATTGAAAAAAATCATATTAAAACACTTTTAGGAATTGGAGAGCGTTGTGTAATTAACAATGCCATTTTAGATAAAAATTGTAGAATAGGTGATGATGTTAAAATTATAGGAGGAACTCATTTAGAAGATACAGAAACAAGTACTTACGTAGTTAAAGATGGAATAGTGGTAATAAAAAAAGGAGCTGTAATTCCTTCAGGATTCACAATATAACGTATGGCAAACATTATTCCCTATAGTCTTTTTACCGATTTTGATATTGATCTTTTTAAAAGTGGAAAACATTATCGTTTATACGAAAAAATGGGCTCGCATATTACAACAGTTAATGGTGTAAAAGGAACATATTTTGCTGTATGGGCGCCTTCTGCTAAGCAAGTATGTGTAATTGGAGATTTTAATTATTGGACAGACGGCGAATTTAAACTCAACGTTAGATGGGACTCTTCGGGCATTTGGGAAGGTTTTATTCCTCATGTTGGAAAAGGAAATCTCTACAAATATAAAATCCATTCAAACATCAATAATGTTATTACAGAAAAAGCAGATCCATACGCAAGAAGATGCGAACATCCTCCAAAAACTGCATCTGTAATTTGGGATGATAAGTACGAATGGAAAGACTCAAAATGGCTTGAAACCAGAAAAAAACATAATGCTTTAGACGCTCCATATTCGGTATATGAAGTACATTTAAGTTCATGGAAAAAAGTTATTGAGGAAAATCGTTCTCTCTCATATGTTGAATTGGCTACCGATTTAGTCAATTATTTAAAAGAAATGAACTATACTCATGTAGAATTAATGCCAATAATGGAATATCCTTATGATCCATCATGGGGATACCAAATTACAGGTTACTTTGCTCCTACTTCACGATTTGGATATCCAGAAGAATTTAAATATTTGGTCGATCAATTGCATCAAAATGGCATCGGTATCATTCTAGATTGGGTACCTTCACATTTTCCAGAAGATGAGCATGGATTAGGTTTTTTTGATGGTTCAAACCTTTACGAACATCCTGATCGAAAAAAAGGCTACCACCAAGATTGGAAAAGTTTAATTTTCAACTATGGTCGTAATGAAGTACGCTCATTTTTAATCAGTAACGCAATATTTTGGTTAGACCAATACCACATCGACGGATTACGAGTAGATGCTGTAGCTTCCATGTTGTATTTAGATTATTCTAGAGAAGCTGGCGAGTGGGATCCGAATGAATTTGGAGGTAATGAAAACTTAGATACAATATCATTTCTTAAAGAATTAAATGTTGAAATTTATCAATCATTTCAAGATGTACAAACAATCGCCGAAGAATCAACAGCTTTCAGTGGCGTTTCTAAACCCGTTTTTTTAGGAGGTTTAGGATTTGGAATGAAATGGATGATGGGTTGGATGCACGATACGCTAGAGTATTTTAAAAAAGACCCTATTCATAGAAAATACCATCAAAACGATATTACTTTTAGCTTGGCTTATGCGTTTACTGAAAATTTCATGTTACCGCTTTCACATGATGAAGTAGTTTATGGAAAAAATTCAATTATTGGCAGAATGCCTGGTGATGAGTGGCAACGCTTTTCAAATTTAAGATTACTTTTTGGATACATGTTTACACATCCTGGAACTAAATTAAACTTTATGGGTAGTGAATTTGGTCAATATGAAGAATGGAACTTTGAAAAAAGTTTGGATTGGAATTTATTAGATTTTGAACCTCATAAAAACACTCAAAATTTCATAAAAGATTTAAATTCATTCTACAGAAATACACCTTCACTATATGAAAAAGGCTTTAGTAACGATGGTTTTGAATGGATCAGTTATGATGATCATCAAAACTCGGTAATTTCATTTATTCGTAAAGGATATCAAACAAAAGACGATGTAATTGTAGTTTGTAATTTCACCCCAACTGTTTTGAATAATTATAAAATAGGATTACACAAAGCAGGAACATTAAACGAAATTTTTAATAGTGATGCTATAAAGTATGGTGGTTCTGGAATTACAAATTCAAACGCTCTAAATTCTAAAAAAGAATCATGGAACGGAAAAGAAAATTCGCTAGAATTAACATTACCTCCTTTAGGAATAATCGTTTTAGGTTATAAATAACAAACTAATTATAATTTAAAAAAAGCATGAACTTTTATTAATTCAAGAAAATAAAAGTATAATTATTAGTAAAAATAATGAGCCTAAAAAAAATAAAATTATTAGGTTTACAACCAATTAAAATGAGGATTGATTTATGATTTTAAATACCGAACTTGAACAAAAAGGCAACTTATTTCCTTCAAAAATAATTGCTTATAAAAAAGATGTCGACAGACTTTATTTTACTTCTGAAAACAATGTAGTATTACAAGTTACAATTGTAAGAGATAGCGTTATTCGATTTCGTTACACCACAAATTCTATTTTTGAAAAAGATTTTTCATACGCAATTACAAAGTATGCAAGTATTGGATACAACAAATTAGAAATAACTGAAGACAATGAAAAATACATCATTGAAACAGAAAAATTAATATGTCATATTCGAAAAAGCGATATGCATACCATTATGTATGATGCTAAAGATAAAACACTTATCTGCGATGACGAACTAGGCTTCCATTGGGAAGAAAGTTATGAATATGGTGGAAACATTGTAAAAATGTCAAAAGCGGCACAAAATTCTGAAAGTTATTATGGTCTAGGCGATAAGCCAGTACATATTAACTTAAAAGGGAAACGTTTTGAAAATTGGGCAACAGATTCGTATGCTTTTGGTCGTGAAACTGATCCAATTTATAAGGCAATTCCTTTCTATATTGGACTTCACAATAAAAAATCGTACGGAATATTTTTTGATAATACATTTCGTTCTTATTTCGATTTTTGTCATGAAAGAAGAAACGTCACTAGTTTTTGGGCACAAGGAGGCGAAATGAACTATTACTTTATTTATGGTCCTGAAATGTCGGATGTAGTTGCAAACTATACGGATTTAACAGGTAAACCTAACGAAATGCCACCACTTTGGGCATTAGGTTATCATCAATGTAAATGGAGTTATTATCCAGAATCTAACGTAAAAGAAATAACAGCTAAATTTAGAGAGTTACAAATTCCATGTGATGCCATTTATTTAGATATTGATTACATGGAAGGATTCCGCTGTTTTACATGGAATAAAGAATATTTTCCGGATCCAAAAAGAATGGTAAAAGAATTAGCAGATGATGGATTCAAAACCATTGTAATTATTGATCCAGGAATTAAAATTGACATGGAATATAGTGTTTTTAAAGAAGCACTTGATAAGGACTATTTCTGTAAACGTGCAGATGGTCCTTATATGAAAGGAAAAGTTTGGCCTGGTGAATGTTATTTTCCCGATTTCACAAATCCAGAAGTACGAGAATGGTGGTCAAATTTATTCAAAGAATTAATTGAAGATATTGGAGTAGCCGGTGTTTGGAATGATATGAATGAACCTGCTGTAATGGATGTACCTGGGAAAACATTTCCAGATGATGTACGTCATGATTATGATGGAAATCCATGCAGTCATAGAAAAGCACATAACGTATACGGAATGCAAATGGCTAGAGCAACGTATCAGGGCATAAAAAAGTTTTCATATCCTAAGAGACCATTTGCCATTACAAGGTCGGCATATTCAGGAACACAACGTTACACATCGTCTTGGACAGGTGACAATGTAGCAACATGGGATCATTTAAATATTGCTAACATACAAGCACAAAGAATGTGTATGTCTGGATTTTCATTTATTGGATCAGACATTGGAGGGTTTGCAGAACAACCAAATGGCGAATTATATGCGCGTTGGATTCAGTTAGGAATTTTTCACCCATTTTGTAGAACACATTCATCAGGTGATCACGGACATCAAGAGCCATGGACATTTGATAAAACGGTTACAGACGTGGTTAGAAAATTTATTGAAATTCGTTATCAATTATTACCTTATTTATACACCGCTTTTTGGAGATATGCCGAAGAAGGTATTCCTATTTTGAAATCACTTGTCCTCTACGACCAAGAAGATGACCACACCCATTATAGAAATGACGAATTTGTCTTTGGTGAGAAAATATTAGCTTGTCCTATTGCGGAACCAAATGCAAAAGGAAGAAGAATGTATATTCCGAGAGGTAAATGGTATAATTTCTGGACTAATGAAATTATTGAAGGTGAACAAGAAATGTGGGTGGATGCTGATTTAGACAGTATGCCTATATTTGTTAAAGAAGGAGCTGTAATTCCAAAATATCCTATTCAACAATATGTTGGTGAAAAAGAGATAACGCAATTAAAATTAGATGTGTATTTCAAAGAAGGTAAATTAAAATCACAAGTTTATGAAGATGCTCATGATGGATACGATTATAAAAAAGGCCGTTTTAGTTTGAGAAATTTTTCATTAGTAGGGAAGAAAGATTCCCTTACTATTCAACAATTTAAATTAGGAAAATATGAAACTTCGTATGAAACTTTTGAAATTAAATTAATAGGCATTCCATTTAAAATTGATAAAATTGAAATTGACAATGAAACATTTGATTTAAAGAATTTAGATAAACTAAATACAATGATTGTTTCAAAAGAATTTACAGAAATTCATATTATAGGAAAATAAAAGAAAGGGCTTATAATTGTATAAGCCCTTTTATTGTATAAAAAATACTATAAAACTATTTAAATATTAATTAAGTGTTTTGAATTTTAAACTATAATTTAATAATACTTTTACAAACAACAAATCTTTAAATTGAGTTGTCCTATAAAAGGTTGACTCGTTAATAATTCAAATATAGTTAAATCGTAACAGA
>NZ_WIBJ01000021.1 GCF_009495755.1 Flavobacterium sp. LMO8
ACGTTGTATACAATATATTTTCCGAACTTACGCTGAAAGCTTCTCTCCTATTTTTTCTGAATAATTATTACCGAAAATCTTGCGTGAAAATTTAAAACCGAACCGAACTTTGTCGATAAATTTTGTGTTGAAATTACGTTTTCGGGAAAATTCGCTGTGAAACTAAAACCTGAAACTAAACGTTGTGTGAAAATATGCTTTGCGTGACAATCCAAACTTTGTGGATAAACGTTGCGTTGAGTTTTTAAGTTCCGAAAATATTATACTGTATACAACAGCGGTTTAAAAATATGGCTGGTTTTGGATTTTCCTGCGGAAAATCCGCTGTTGAATGGAATGTTTTGTTATATTTGTAATGGCTTGGTGTTGAATTTACGCCACAATTTTTAAGCTGCAAAACGTTACCAGTAATTTTGAACGCACTGATATGAAAATTAAATTTTTATTTATTTTATTATTAATAAACATATTTTATTCTTGTAACGACGAAAAAAAAGAAAATTCAGAATTGAATAAATTTTTAACCAATAATTTTGAATTTAACCAAAGAATTTTAAATCATAATAAAGCAAAATATTATAATTTAATTAGTGACCAACCTTCAAGAAAAAATATTGAATTAGAAAAAATAGACTCTATTTTCCAATCATTAATAATAGAGATTGACAATGCTATTTTAAACAGATCGGGAAATATAAAAAAAATAAAAATTAATAGAGATCAATTTCTAGTGAAAATTCCAGAAATTGTTAATAATAGAAATGAATTTCAGATTTCTAAAATTGAAAGTCTAAATTCTAAGTCTAATGAATTACAATTAAACTTTATTAAAAATGAAATCATAATTGCAATGAGTTATGCTTTTGAATATAATAGCTTAATTACTTCTATAAATGAAAGTATATCATATTTTAAAATTGATAATATTGAATTTAGAAAAAATGATAATAAAAACGTTTTAATACTTTCATCTAAATATGGACAAAGATTTCCTGAAAATAGACATATTTACATTAAATCAATAAAAAAAGATAATATAAACAAACAAATCTCTTACAATCTAAATGATAACTATTCTTTTGCAAATATAGAATTTAACACATTAGAGAAAGGTAATTATAAAATAAACGGAATTTTAAAATATTATGAAAGAGATGGAGAATTTGAAATCCCTTTCGAAAAAAAATTTACTGTAAAGTAAAAACTACTGGCAACAGCCGTTTGTAGCAATTGCTAGGCTTGGCTTGTGTTCGGAATTTTCTCCGAAAATTCCACGAGGAGTTTTG
>NZ_WIBJ01000022.1 GCF_009495755.1 Flavobacterium sp. LMO8
GCTTAAAAATTGTGGCGTAAATTCAACACCAAGCCATTACAAATATAACAAAACATTCCATTCAACAGCGGATTTTCCGCAGGAAAATCCAAAACCAGCCATATTTTTAAACCGCTGTTGTATACAGTATAATATTTTCGGAACTTAAAAACTCAACGCAACGTTTATCCACAAAGTTTGGATTGTCACGCAAAGCATATTTTCACACAACGTTTAGTTTCAGGTTTTAGTTTCACAGCGAATTTTCCCGAAAACGTAATTTCAACACAAAATTTATCGACAAAGTTCGGTTCGGTTTTAAATTTTCACGCAAGATTTTCGGTAATAATTATTCAGAAAAAATAGGAGAGAAGCTTTCAGCGTAAGTTCGGAAAATATATTGTATACAACGTCCCGCTGCTTTGAGATGGTGGGGAATTCGTAACTTTTCAACTTTCTGCTTTGCAGAAAAATTGATGCGAAACGGTAATTCCACTAAAACCCCACTATATCAAAACAGCTGTTATGTGGCGTTTTTTTAGTCAACAATTCCACTAATTTCTTTAAACACAAATTCTGTTGACGTGCTATCTTTTTTAATTTCAAACTTTAGATTTTCCAGTTCGGCACCGATATAACCGTCGCCTTTATTTTTAAGTATTCCTTCAATTCCTTTTTTAGATGATTCTATTGTCAAGACAATTTTAGCGCACAATCCATCGCCTTGAATATTGACGTAGATAAATTGTGACTTGCCAATTTCTTGATAACTTTCCATCCAATATGTCAGTTTGGTTTTGTCAATTTTCTCTAACTTCTTAACCAATTCATCTTTATATTCTTTTCTGTCGGGTGAGAATTTATCGAATATTGGATTTGTATTTTTACATATTGGTCTGTCGCAAGAAACAATAAAGATTAGGAAACAAAAAACTGTAATCGATTTGATAAAATATTTTTCCATTGTAAATGTTTTATAGTAAACGAAAAGTTCCGGTTTTTATTATTCGTCTCAAAAAACGCGAGGCGAAAAATGCCACATAACGGTTAGTATATGAAAAGTAGGCGATTTCGAAGCACAAAACTTTCGGTTAAGCACAACTTTTGATACGAGCCAAAAGCTTTGAATTTTGCACTATTTCGCCTATTTTTTATATACATTGTTGTAGTGCGTTTTTTTATTTTTTTAGTTTGAATTGATTCATTTTAATTTCAAATACAAGTTTATTATTCCATTCTATTTGATTTCCTATTCTGTCGTAAAATTCTGCAAAAACTTTATCCTGATTGATTACTTCCAAGATTGCTCCGTTTTGTCCTGCTTTCAGAACAGAATTCAGATTTTCGGTCAACTCAATATTCTTATAGAGTAATTTTTTTTCGCGTGCTTTTTGCGGGTCAATTGGTTTGGGTTGAAATCCAAAAATCTTCACTTTAATCCACTCAACACCTTTTTTTAGAAGTCTATAAGTTCCAACAATGATTCCTTCGAATATTATCTCAACGAAAATTCGAGCTAAAATATCTCCAATAATTTCAAATACAATCATATTTTTACTTCGACTTCAAGTTTTTCTTAAATGCACTACAACGGTCTCGTATAACCGTCAGTTACGGGTTAAATTAGCGATTATTTTCGGTTTGGCACAGACCTTAGCAATTCCGAGTGGATTCGGACGTAGTCGAATCCGCCGTAATTGCGGTTATACATTGTTACCTGCTGGCTTGTATTGTTTTTAATTCATATTTATCCATTCCGCAATTAGAATTCAAAACCTTAAATTCTTCGTCTCCTTGTTTTGTCAAATATTTGATAAATTTCTTTTCATAATTACTCCAAGTTCCACCTATAGGTGTTTCTCGACAAGTCTTTACTAAACTAAATATTTGATTTCCTTTTTGGATTATCATTCCGCCTGGTTTTGTTCCGATTTTAAGTGCATTAATTCTCTGAACAAATTTTTTATTAGTCAATAAATATTCAGCTGGTTTTTCTTTAGAAGTCATTTCTATAAGAGCAAAAGTTTTTAATGCATTCAATTCGCTCTGATAGTTCGCGACAAAAAGAATAAAATGCTCGTAATAATTTGGTTCACTATTTTTCGGATAGTTTTTATTTGAATAAGCAATTATATCTTTAAGTCCAACGTTGTCAAAAATTTCAGTATGTTTTGGTTTATTCAAATCTGTTGCCTCAAAAGAGTGTTCTCTATAATTTTCTTTCAAAACGTCTTTTGCAAAAAGTTCAGCAGATAATGAGTAGTCAACCTCTAATTCCGATTCCTTTTTTAATTCAGTTTTAGTTTCAATGCTTGGTTCCGAATTCAGTTCAGGTTTTTGCTTTTCAGCTTTCTCATTGCAAGAGCAAAAAAGCAAAATCATTATTATTAGTATGTTGTTTCGGATTCTCATTTTTCAGCTTGCAGGTAACG
>NZ_WIBJ01000023.1 GCF_009495755.1 Flavobacterium sp. LMO8
TTCGGGTATGTCGTTTGCAACTAATTACGAAGTAGCAGCGTCTAACGGAAGTTGTACATCAGTAAATTCGGCAATTTTTACTATCGTACCGAGATTACCACAACCTTCAATTTTCAATATTATTAATAATGGTCCTATATGTATTGGTTCAGCTGCTACATTTACTATTAGCGCTACTCCAAATACTCAGATAGATTATAGTGTTGATGGAAATCCAGTTGAAACAGTTGCAATTAATTCATCAGGTGTAGGAGTTGTTAATGTACCAGGTGTAACTGGAAGTACAACAATAAATACAATAAGTGTATTTGATGGAATTTGTTCATCTAATATTGTTTTAAGTTCGACTGTTACTTTATTTGCTGATACTACAATTTCATTGGTTTCACCTTTAGGTACTGATGTTCAAACTATATGTGCAGGTGTTTCAATTGTTCCAATACAATATCAAATTGTAGGAACGGCTACTGGAGTTGTTGTTACAGGTCTGCCTACTGGTGTTTCACATAGTTATAATGTATCAACTGGTTTGTTAACAATTTCAGGATCTGTAAGCAATGGAGGCATTTATAATTATATTATCTCTACTTCTGGAGGTTGTAATCCCCAAGCTAATGCATCGGGTTCGATTTCAATTACTCCTCGTCCAACTTTGTCATACACAGTAACTGATACCATTTGTGATGGTAGCCCATTAGATTTTGTTTTAAGTAGTAATTTACCAAACACAACTTATAGTTGGAGCGCAACGATATCTAATATCACAAGTACTTTTGTAACTAGTGGTGATGAGACTAACATTAATCAAATAGCAACATTAACAGATTCAGAGAATGTTGGAACTATAACGATAATAATTATTCCAAGAGCTAATGGATGTGATGGAATACCATCAAATCCAATTACTATTACTGTAAATCCAAATCCTGAGATTAGAAGTGTTACAGTAGCTGACAATTCTGTTTGTTCTTCAACAAATTCTACAAATAATGTTCATGTTGATATTGTTGGTAATATAAGTGGAATAACTTATACTTGGACAGCTATTACAAATGGAGTTACGGTTTTAGGAGGTGTAACTTCGGGTACTATTACATCAACTTCCACAGCTACTGCTATAGATTTACAAGTTATAACAAGTAATCCGTTAGTTGCAGGAACAATTTATTTTGTAGTAAGTTCTGTACGTAATGGATGTCCAGGCAATACACTTCAGAGTGAATTGATTACTGTAAATCCAAATCCAGGGTTGCCAGTTCTATCTCCAATTAAAACAATTTGTAGTGGAGAAAATACGGATTTAATAGTTAATGTTTCTCCACTTATAGCAGGAACCGAATTAACGTGGGATGTATTAACGTTTGATAATGTATCAGGAGCACTTTCAGGAACAGGAGTAGCACCAATAACTATAAATGATGTGTTAACCACAATAGATGCAACTGATGGTTATGTTATTTATCGAGTTTGGTCAAGTTTAGGAGATTGTCAAGGCGGATATACAGATTACCGAGTAAATGTAAATCCATCTCCTATACCTGTGTTAAAAGATGGCAATATTTGTATAACTCCAGATGGTCAAGTATTCCAAACCTACACATTAAACACAGGATTAAATGATGTTGACTATGACTTTGAATGGTTTGATAGTAATGGAGATACTATTTTGGGTGCAACTAGTTCAACATTAGTAGTTGATGCAGTAGGAACCTACAGTGTCATTGCTACTAATACGTTAACAACATGTTCATCAGATCCTATGTTATCAACAGCAACAGCAACAGTAAGTTCAACAACTCCAGCTACAGCCATCTCAGTTGTACAAAC
>NZ_WIBJ01000024.1 GCF_009495755.1 Flavobacterium sp. LMO8
GGGGTGGGGCTAAATAATATTCAATTGTTGTTTAATGCTTCTCTCATCTGTTTTGTGAACCAAAGCAGAGTGAGTTAAAGCTAATTTACGCTTTTTAGATTTTTTAGTCAAAATATGACTTTTAAAAGCGTGTTTTCTTTTGATCTTTCCAGAACCAGTAACTTTGAATCGTTTCTTAGCACTAGATTTTGTTTTCATTTTAGGCATTTTCTTCCTGTATTTATAATCTATCTTACTTATTATTTTTTAGTTTTCAGTTCGGTTTTCAGGTTACTGCGTAATTACTGAATACTGCGACTGCTAACTGCTTACTTTTTCTTTTTCGGAGCAATGTACATAATCATACGTTTTCCTTCTAAAACTGGCATCGCTTCTACTTTTCCAAACTCTTCCAATTCTTGAGCCAAACGTAATAATAAAATTTGCCCTTGCTCTTTGTAGATAATAGAACGTCCTTTAAAGAATACAAATGCTTTTAATTTAGCACCATCTTGTAAAAATTTAAGGGCATTTTTTTTCTTAAATTCATAATCATGCTCATCAGTTTGAGGTCCAAAACGAATCTCCTTCACAACGATTTGAGTTGATTTAGCTTTAAGTTCTTTATCTCTCTTCTTTTGTTGGTACAAAAATTTACCATAATCCATCAACTTACAAACCGGTGGTTCAGCATTTGGAGAAATTTCTACCAAATCAACTTCCTGCTCTTCAGCTAAGCGAAGGGCTTCCGCTATTTTGTAAACTCCAGGCTCAATATTTTCGCCTACTAAACGTACTTCAGGAACACGAATCAAATTGTTGATGCGGTGTGCTGCTTTTTTCTCTTCGCGAGGTTGAAAACCTCTGTTGTTTCTAATTGCTATGGCTGTAAAATTTTAGTTAAACTTAAAATTGTTTTAATGTTTTGTTTATTTCTTCGTTAATCATTGCTGCAAATTGCTCAATAGTTACCGATATATTTCCTTTTCCTTCTTGTCCGCGTTGTCTCACAGAAATGGTTCCGTTTTTCTCTTCTTCCTCGCCAACAATCAGCATAAACGGGTATTTGTTCATCTCCGCTTCTCTAATTTTCTTCCCGATTGTTTCATTTCGGTTGTCAATTAGGGCGCGAATTTCGTGATTTTCTAGCAAATCTAAAACTTTTTTCGCATAATTTTCATATTTCTCACTCAAAGACAAGATTATAGCTTGCTCAGGCATCAACCAAATTGGGAAATTTCCTGCCGTGTGTTCCAATAAAATAGCGATAAAACGTTCCATCGAGCCAAAAGGCGCTCGGTGAATCATAACAGGGCGATGTAACTTGTCATCTGCACCTTTATAAGACAATTCAAAACGCTCTGGTAAATTGTAATCTACCTGAATGGTTCCTAATTGCCAACTTCTTCCTAAAGCATCTTTTACCATGAAATCCAATTTCGGACCATAGAAAGCCGCTTCGCCAGATTCAATCACATAATTTAATCCTTTATCTTTCGCGGCACTGATAATCGCATTTTCAGCTTTTTCCCAGTTTTCAACGCTACCTATATATTTATCCGGATTATCTAAATCACGAACCGAAACTTGTGCTGTAAAGTTTTCAAATCCTAACGAACCAAAAACATACAATACCAAGTCGATAACATTTTTAAACTCAGCATCCAATTGATCAGGCGTGCAGAAAATATGCGCATCATCTTGAGTAAATCCTCTAACACGAGTCAATCCATGCAATTCACCTGATTGCTCGTAACGATAAACTGTTCCAAATTCAGCATAACGCTTTGGTAAATCTTTGTATGACCAAGGTCTTGCATTATAAATCTCACAGTGGTGTGGACAGTTCATTGGTTTTAACAAGAACTCTTCGCCTTCTGCTGGCGTATGAATTGGTTGAAAACTATCCGCACCATATTTAGCATAGTGTCCAGAAGTCACATACAAGTCTTTCATTCCAATATGAGGAGTTACTACTTGCTCGTAACCTGCTTTTTTCTGTGCTTTTTTCAAAAATTGCTCTAATCTATCGCGTAAAGCAGCCCCTTTTGGCAACCATAATGGTAGACCCTGACCCACTTTTGGAGAAAAATGGAATAAATCCAATTCTTTTCCTAATTTTCTATGATCGCGACGTTTTGCTTCTTCTAATAATTCAAGGTAATCGGTTAAGTCTTTTTGTTTCGGGAACGAAATTCCGTAAACACGAGTTAACTGCTTGTTCTTTTCATCACCTCTCCAGTAAGCACCAGCAACCGATAAAATTTTCATCGCTTTGATAATTCCTGTATTCGGAATATGACCACCACGACACAAATCAAAGAAATTAGAATGATCGCAGAACGTAATTGTTCCGTCTTCTAAATTCGAAATCAATTCTGTTTTGTACTCGTTATTTTTATAAACTTCTAATGCTTCCGATTTTGAAACCGGACGCATTTTAAATTCGTGCTTCTCTCTCGAAATTTCTAAAATACGATCTTCAATCTTTTTAAAATCGGCATCCGTAATTTTTTTATCACCAAAATCTACGTCATAATAGAAACCATTATCAATCGCAGGTCCAAGCGTTAATTTGATACCAGGAAACATTTCTTCCAATGTTTGCGCCATCACGTGTGAAGTCGAATGCCAAAAAGCTTTCTTACCTTCTTTGTCATTCCAAGTATATAATATAAGTGTACCGTCCGTCGTTAAGGTCGTCGTCGTTTCAATAGTGGTACCATTATAGGAAGCCGAAATCACATTTCTAGCCAAACCTTCACTAATGCTTTTCGCAACATCCATTGGAGTAACTCCTTGAGCCATCTCCTTAACCGACCCGTCGGGTAAAGTAACTTTTATCATTTTTTAAAATTTATAAGTTGCAAATATAAACCATTAATAAAATCCATACAATATATATAAGGTATAATGTTAAAAAAGATTTGAAGCAGCCGTTTCACATTCCATAAAACTATCCGTTCCGCTGTGTGCTACAATCTTTTTTTGCTTAGTCAAATAGATCGAAGTCGAAATAAAGCAAAAAAAGGATTTCCACTCCCATCGGGGCTATACAAGACGTTTTGCATTCCAGATAACCATTCCACTGGCTCGCAAAGCGAGCACTAATCCCTCGCCACGCGAGCTGTCATTCCGCAGAATAGGAATCTCCTGCGCAGCAGGCTGTAGCTTAACGCAGTTAAGCTCACAACCTGAAACCTGAAACCATTCTATATATAGTATTAATCTTCTCCATTCAAAATAAACCAATACTTCTGTAGAAGAAATTCCCTCTTCGAAGGGGTTAGGGGGATGTAGCCACAGTATTTAAAAACTTCACTATTCAATATTCGTTAATCGTTATTCACCATTCAAACAATCCCCTTTTGTGTGCTTAGTACTTTCCTTGTGTCCTTAGTGGTTAAACTTTAAAAAAA
>NZ_WIBJ01000025.1 GCF_009495755.1 Flavobacterium sp. LMO8
TGAGTTGTCCTATAAAAGGTTGACTCGTTAATAATTCAAATATAGTTAAATCGTAACAGAATTAATTCTGTTACGATTTATTTTTTTCCATTGTTTTAAATGGATTGTTTTTTGTTGATGTGCTTGGTTTGGAGTTATCATATTAATTGATATATGTATTCTAATATTGTTTTTCTTTAACAAATCGGTATACTCGTTACTGCAATATTGTAAACCTCTATCAGAATGGTGAATGAGTTGATTTTTAGTTTTTCTGTCAATAAAAGCCATTTCTAAAGCTTTTACTGTAGTTGAACTCATTAAATTATCTGATAGTTGATAACCAACAATTTTCTTGGAACAAGCATCTGTGAGTAAATGCAAATAATATGTTTTCTCTTTTGTTCGTAAATAAGTTATATCAGCAACCCAAACTTGCTCAGATCTGTTAAGTACTAAATTGCTAATTAAATTTGGATAGCGATTCATCCAATGTCTTGAGTTTGTTGTTTTGTAATATCTTCGAACTTTAGGAACTTGTAAATATTCCAATTTTAAAAAATCTAAAAAATTATCTCGACCAATTGATATATCATATTTTATAAATTCATCCTGTAACATTACATGAAGTTTTTTACCACCTGTTCGGGGTAATTGCTTACGAATATTAACTACTAAACTTCGTAATAATTCTGAATTGTATTTAGGTCCTTTTACCTTTGACTTTCGCTTGTAAAATGCTTGTTTTGTGTATCCAAATAGTTCGCATAACTCATAAGTAGTTAATGAACTATTTACATTTATTTCTTCGACTGCTTAGAACCAGACTTTTTTACAATATCAACTTTAAGTTCACGTTCGGTTATTTCAATAAATCGTTTGAATACTTTTAATTATTCTTCTTTTTTTGCCAATTGAGCTTCTAACTCTTTTATACACTGTTGTTGAGGATCTTTCATAGGACGACCAATAGTTAATTTATCTTCATAGGTAAATTTACCATATTTTTTTTTCCATCTTGGTATACAACTACTACCTAAAATAGTGTAGCGTCTTCGAAGCTCGGCTTTTGTGAATAAACCCCTTTCAAATTCACTTACAACTTGACGTTTAAATGCTTCGTTATAAATTTGTGGGGTACTCGGAATTTTTGAAATTTTCTTTTTTGTTGACATATTAAGTAATATTTAGTCAACTTTTTTCAGGACGAGACAACACTAAAAGACCTCATTTTAGTTTAAATATGAAAACACCTAACTTTGTATACGAAAAAACCAGTGAAGTTAACGTCACTGGTTTTAATTAATTTATTGTAAAATTTGTCAACCTATTTTAGGACGACTCAAAAACAAGATATCTATCCTTCATTATTAGGTACAGCCATGTTAGTTTTTGTAAAATTGGATGGCATATTACTTTGTTAAGTACATTTTTCTTCGAGCATACAAATCATAGAATTGATCGTCTTTTAAATCGTCTATGAATAAGATGCTTTCTCCGGTTGATTTCATTTCTGGTCCTAATGCTTTGTTTACATTTGGAAATTTACTGAAAGAGAATACCGGTTGCTTAATCGCATATCCTTTTAATTGTGGATTGAAATCAAAATCGGTTACTTTATTGTGACCTAACATTACTTTTGTGGCATAATTTACATACGGTTCGCCATATGCTTTTGCAATAAACGGCACCGTACGAGAAGCTCTTGGATTGGCTTCAATAATATAAACTGTATCGTCTTTTATCGCAAACTGAATATTGATTAAACCTACTGTTTGTAGAGCTCTTGCGATTTTTTCCGTGTGGTCTTTAATTTGTTGCATTACAAATTCACCCAAGTTAAATGGTGGCAAAGTCGCATTACTATCACCCGAGTGTACTCCACAAGGCTCAATGTGCTCCATAATTCCTATGATGTACACATTTCCATCAGCATCACAAATGGCGTCTGCTTCTGCTTCGATAGCGCCATCTAAATAATGGTCTAACAGTAATTTATTTCCTGGAATCGATTTTAATAAATCAATTACGTGTTCTTCTAATTCTTGTTTGTTGATTACGATTTTCATTCCTTGTCCACCTAATACATACGAAGGACGAACTAATAATGGGAAGTCTAACGAATCTGCTAATACCGAAGCTTCTTCCGCACTTTCTGCAATTCCAAACTTAGGAAATGGAATGTTTAATTTGGTTAACAAATCTGAGAAACGTCCTCTATCTTCCGCTAAATCCAAAGCATCGAATGAAGTTCCTAAAATTTTGATTCCGTATTTGGCTAATTTTTCAGCTAATTTTAAAGCTGTTTGTCCACCCAACTGAACAATTACACCTTCTGGTTTTTCGTGTTGGATAATGTCGTAAATATGCTCCCAAAAAACAGGTTCGAAATATAATTTGTCTGCCGTATCAAAATCGGTAGAAACCGTTTCTGGATTACAGTTAATCATGATAGTCTCATAACCACATTCTTTAGCAGCTAAAACCCCATGAACACAAGAATAGTCGAATTCAATTCCTTGTCCAATTCTATTTGGTCCCGAACCTAAAACTACTACTTTTTTCTTATCAGTAACTATACTTTCGTTGTGAACGTATTTAGTTCCGTCTGCTTTTTCAATTTCGGCTTCAAAAGTCGAGTAGAAATAAGGTGTAACTGCTTTAAATTCTGCCGCACACGTATCTACTAATTTATAAACACGTTTGATATTTTGCTCTTCACGCAATTTGTGAACTTGACTTTCCAAACAACCCATCATATGAGCAATTTGACGGTCACCGTAGCCTTTTTGTTTTGCTTCTAAAAGCAATTCTCTTGGTAACGTATCAACTTTATAATTCGAAATTTCTCTTTCTAAGTGAAATAATTCTTCATATTGCTTTAAGAACCACATGTCTATTTTAGTAATCTCATGAATTCTGCTTAATGGAATTCCCATTGCAATTGCATCATAGATTACGAAAACACGGTCCCAACTCGCGAAAGTTAATTTTTCGATAATTTGTTCGTAGTTTTTATAACCTTTTCCATCTGCACCTAACCCGTTGCGTTTGATTTCTAACGACTGAGTAGCCTTATGAAGCGCTTCTTGGAACGAACGTCCAATTCCCATTACTTCCCCTACCGATTTCATTTGAAGTCCTAACGTACGGTCTGAACCTTCAAATTTGTCGAAGTTCCATCTTGGTATTTTTACGATTACATAATCTAACGTTGGTTCAAATAAAGCCGAAGTTGATTTTGTAATTTGATTTTGTAACTCATCTAAGTTGTATCCTAAAGCTAATTTCGATGCGATTTTAGCAATTGGGTAACCCGTAGCTTTTGACGCTAATGCCGAAGAACGCGATACACGAGGATTGATTTCAATCGCTACAATATCTTCTTTATCATCAGGTGAAACGGCAAATTGAACGTTACAACCTCCAGCAAAATTTCCGATAGAGCGCATCATTAAAATCGCCATATCACGCATTTTTTGGAATGTGGTATCTGATAATGTCATAGCTGGCGCAACTGTAATCGAATCACCAGTATGAATTCCCATTGGGTCCATATTTTCAATCGTACAGATAATAACCACGTTGTCATTACTATCGCGTAATAATTCCAACTCATATTCTTTCCAACCCATTAAAGCCTTGTCAATCAATACTTCGTGAATTGGTGATGCTTCTAAACCATAGGTTAAGGCACCGTCAAAATCTTCTTTTTTGTAAACAATTGCTGCTCCAGTTCCTCCTAAAGTAAACGAAGGACGGATTACTAATGGAAAACCAAATTCCTGAGCTATTTCTTTTCCTTGTAAGAAAGAATTAGCCGTTTTAGCAGGTGCTTGCGGAATTCCGATTTTATTTAATAGATTTTTGAATTGTTCTCTATCTTCGGTAATATTGATGGCATTGATATCTACACCAATTAAACGCACTCCAAAATCTTTCCAAATTCCTTTTTCATCTGCTTCAATCGCTAAATTAAGTGCAGTTTGACCTCCCATTGTTGGTAAAACAGCATCAATTTGCGGATGTGCTTTTAAGATTTCGATGATTGATTTTGTAGTAAGCGGTTTTAAGTAAACATGATCGGCCATTGATGGGTCGGTCATGATGGTTGCAGGATTCGAGTTAATTAAGATAACTTCAATTCCTTCTTCACGAAGTGAACGAGCCGATTGAGAACCTGCGTAGTCAAATTCGCAAGCTTGACCAATAACAATAGGTCCTGATCCAATAATTAATACCGATTTGATTGTTGTGTCTTTAGGCATTTTTTGTTGTTTTAATTCCGCTACGCTCCATTCAGTTCGGCGCGCCTCGGGTGTTGTTGTGGGTTGTAGTTATATTTCGATTATAAAATTACTAATTTCCAAAGAGTTGCATTAAATTGAACATCAAAACTTATTCAAATTTTATAAACAGTTTAAAAAAAAGCCGCTACTAATAAAAGTAACGGCTGATATATTGTTTTAAGCTAAAACATTATTTTTTGTGTCTTGGTTCGCAAGAAACAGTTAACTTATGTCTTCCTTTAGCTCTTCTACGAGCAAGCACTTTTCTTCCATTAGCAGAAGCCATTCTATCCATGAAACCGTGCTTATTTCTTCTTTTTCTTTTTGATGGTTGAAACGTTCTCTTACTCATTGTAGTATCTTTTAAAATCTATAAATAAAAATCTTTTTTAAAACTCATAGGTTTCCTATCCTGAAAACCGAGTGCAAATATACAAAGACTTTTTTCATTCGCAAGTACTTTTTTAAAAATATTTTTAATTCATTTTATTATCTTTGCAGTCAACAAATATACACTATAATGTTTCATAAAAATATCAAATTAGTTCTTGCCGCTTTAATTATAGCATTTGGAATTTATCAATTTACAGAAAGTAATATCGGAAATGGTATCTTTTTGTTGTTATTCTCTACTATTTTTATTTTCTTATACTTTAAAAATGAGTTTATTTTATTGGCGTTTTTAAAATTAAGAAAACAAGATTTCCCTGGCGCACAAAAATGGTTGTCTTACATTAAAAACCCTGAAGCTGCTTTAGTACAAAAACAACAGGGTTATTTTAATTACCTTCACGGATTAATGGTTTCGCAAACAAATTTAAACGAAGCTGAAAAATATTTCAAAAAAGCTATTTCATTAGGATTATCAATGGATCAAGATTTAGCTTTGGCAAAATTACAATTAGCAGGAATTGCAATGACACGTAGAAGAAAAATTGAAGCTACTAATTTATTGAATGAAGCCAAAAAATTAGACAAGCAAAATATGCTAAAAGATCAGATTAAAATGATGAAAGAACAAATGAAAAAAATGTAACTATTTCATTTTCAACACACAAAAGCACCTTAAAAGGTGCTTTTTTTGTTGATTTAACGAGTATTTTGTGCTTTTGAACGAGTTTTAAATAGTTAACTAATTAGATTTCATAACTTTATGTTGGAAAAATATAAAAGCTATGAAAAAATTATACTTACTTCCGCTATTAATATTTTATTCTTTGAGTTGTTTTGCAACAAAAGATTCTATTGTTACATTCTCAACAGCTATTAAAAAAAATATTAAACAATATATTAGCTATAGCAACAAAGCTTATTCAAAAAAAGAATACTCAAAAGCTACATTTCTATATGACTCATTAGTTTCTAATACATTAATTGGAACAAAATTCGATGATTTTTCGTTTAAAAGAATTGGAAAAAAGAGATTACAATTGAGTTCAATTAAAATTCCAAGTTTAATTTTTACTTATGCCTCATGGTGTGTTATTGAAAAAGGAGAAATTTCGGCATTGAATAAAATGGCACAAGACTATAAAGGAAAAATTAAAATTGTTGTTATTTTTTGGGATAAAAAGCAAAATATGAAAAAGATAGCTCAAAAATTTAATAATCAAATTGAAGTTTGCTATGCTCATGAATGCTATACCAAAGATCAATTAGCCATAAAACTATTAAAAAAAACACTAGGATTTCCAACATCTTATTATTTAGATGCTACAAAAACCGTAGTTTCTATTAAAAAAAGAAGCTCAAAACCATTGTATAAAATAGATTTTAAAAGTTCATTTGATAATTGTTTGACAGCTTTGAATACAGACATAAATTCATTATTGGTTGCCAATAGTTTAAACGAAACAAGATTAGCTACGCATTAATAATTTTATTTTCTTCCACATAGAAAACAGTTTAGAGACATTACAATGTTTTCATAGTCTCATCCTTTAATTACAATACAACTGACTTTCTATGTGGATTTTTTATTTTTCTAAAAGCATTTTTCCAGCGATCAAAAGCAAGATAACACCAAATATTTTCTTTAACATTTTTTGATCTAATCCAATAGCTATTTTACTTCCAAAAAAACCACCAATTACAAAAAATACTGCAATAATTGCAGCATAACGCCAATCTATGTGACCTTCTTTATAGTAAGTATAAACCGCAACTGCTGTAACAGGAACGACTAAAACCGCTAAACTAGTTCCCTGTGCTTGATGTTGATTAAATCCTAAAAGTAAAACCAACAAAGGCACCATAACTACACCGCCTCCTACTCCAACCAATCCGCTTAAGATTCCTGCTAAAACACCTATTAATACTAAAGATAGAACTACTTGAATATCCATTGGGCGCTTATTGTTTGTTATATCCTGAAGTTGGGATTTCGATTTCATATTTTTTACCTGTTGTAACCGTTAATTTTTTATCTCGCAACCAAGGATTGTGAATTTTTAAAATCTTATAATTCACACCTTGTGTTTTGGCAAATTTTGCTAAATCAGTTATTGTTGTATCAATTACAATTTTTTTAGTTGGAATAGCGTAATATAACGCTTCATTAGGGATTTTAAATCCGTATTTATCTGAATTTTTCATAATTTCTTTCAGAGCTAAAATTCGGAAAACATAACGCGAAGTTTCTTCTGTAAGCAATAAATCATAGTAATTATCTACTTGTTGTTCTTTCATTTTATTACTAATTCCTGCCATTCCACCATTATAAGAAGCTGCAGCTAATGTCCAAGAACCAAATTTTTCTTTAGCACTTAATAAATATTTACAAGCTGCTTCAGTAGATTTTTCCAAATGATAACGCTCGTCTACATCAGCGCGAACCTCCATACCAATTTCTTTTGCAGTTGCAGGCATAAATTGCCAAACCCCTCTTGCTCCAGCGGGCGAAACAGCATTTACCAGACTACTTTCAATTACTGCCAAATATTTAAAATCATCGGGAATTCCATATTTTGTTAAAATAGGTTCAATAATAGGAAAAACTTTATTCGCACGTTTGATAACCAAAGTAGTATTGGTATGATAATTCATATTGGTAATCATTTCTTTATCCAAACGCTCCTGAACATCAGCAATGAATGTTGGTACCTCCTCTCCAGAAAAATCCATTTTCAAATTATATCCTACAGGAGAAAACTTTGCTTTATCTGAAACTACTCCATAAATAAGGAAACTTGCCAATGCAGCAACCATTCCAATAATTACGCCCTTCTTCGTCATATACTTTTTCATCTTTATTCGTTTAGAATTAATTTAGGCAATTTTTCGTTCAACCACTTGAACTTATTAATTATCATAATATGTGTTCCGCCTTTAATCACAATACAGTTTAGAATGTGTTTTATTGGAAAAACTTCATCTGCATCACCATGAATATGAATTACGGTTTCGTTTACCTCTTTTTGTTTCCAACACAATATAGTCTCAATTGCCCAATCTAAATATTTCTTATCTCGAACCGATAGATATTTTTCATATAACTTCAATCGTTTGGCTACAATATTATCACCAAATGCATATTTAACCAATTTTTCAATATCTGCCAAGAGTTGGGTTGGAATTAACTTATACGCTTTTGTCGTCTTCGCGACTTTAAAACGAGGAGGAAATTCGGTATTTGATTTAACGCTTGAAATAATGATTACTTTTCGCGTTTTAATATGCTTTGCCATTTCCTGAACTAAAACACCACCAAAAGAAACTCCAACTAAAACCGGATTTTCATCTTGAATTTTCTCAGTCATTCGGAGCGCGTAACTTTCGATACTTTCTTTATCATTGGGCAAAAACCATTCCAAAAAATGCATTTCAAATTGGTCTTCTGGTAATTTTATGTTTTCAAAAATTGTTGGACTTGCCGCCAAACCTGGCATGAAATAAACTGGAATCTTACTCATTACCATTATATTAAAAAAGTTTCGTAAATTTGCACTCTAATTGAAGTTTTCATGGAAATCAAAGATAATGAACTTTTAAGACAATTTGAAATTATTACAGAAACTGGTTTGGTTGCAATTGAGTACTCTGTACAAGAACGCAAACTGTTTTTAACCAAATTTTGCAATAACAATAATGAAGATGAAGAGTTGCATCATGAATTTATTAAAACCGTACTAGAACTAGCTGAAGAACGAAAACTAAAAGTGGTGCCAACGCACGCAAAGTTCATAAGTTTCTTTAGAAAAAACAGAAAATATCGAGAGCTTTTGCCTCCTGGTATTAAAATTTAATTTTTTATTAAAAACAAATAAAATCACTTCCCTTATTAGTTTTTTTTACTATTCAATTTCTTTCACACCTTTAATAAAAAACCACTTCATGTAGATTTTTTCACCGTTGTGGGTTTTAATCGCTTGGAACTTAGGAGCTAAAATTAAAGCTACCATAAAAGCGGTCATTGGTATCCAAAGTCCATTCAAATGCGTAAATTCATCTACCAAATATAATGTTGGTAAATAAATCACGACAAATCCTAAGAAGTTATATAAGAATGATTTTACTTTTTTGCTCATTGTTTATAATGTTTAATTGTTAAATCGATAAATTGTTGAATCGAAAACGTATCTGTCATTCTGAACTCGTTTCAGAATCTATCTAAAGAAGCTGAAACGAGTTCAGAATGACAAAAAATGTTACTCTTCAGTATTCATATACTTTCCTTTCTTACTGCCTTCGTACATTTCGTATTTCACCAAACGTGCTTCAAGCTTTCCATTGAAAAGTTTAATTTTTCTACTTGGTTTTAAGCCTACGAATTTCAAAGCTTCTAAATTGGCTGTGATGAACCAAGCGTTGGTATTTGGATAATTTTGTTTTAAAGTGTCACCAATTTCTCTGTAAAAACGCTCCATATCTATATCCAAACGCTCACCATAAGGCGGATTGAATACCATGTATAATGGTCCTTCGGTTTCTTTTTTAGAATCGAAGAAGTTTTCGTTGGTAATCGTAATATATTCGTCTAAATTGGCGTTTCTAACATTGTCTTTTGCTTTAGCAACCGCACTTGGCGCTTTGTCATAGCCTGTAATCGTATAATGAAATTCGCGTGTTTTCTTTAATAACGATTCCATAATATTATCAAATAATTCCGCATCCCAATCTTTCCATTTTTCAAAACCAAATTCCTTACGATTAATATTCGCTGGTACGTTACAAGCAATCATTGCAGCTTCTGCCAAAATAGTTCCTGAACCACACATTGGGTCTAGGAAATGGCTTTTCCCTTCCCAACCCGATAAAATCAACATTCCTGCTGCTAAAACTTCGTTTATTGGAGCAATATTCGTAGCCGTACGATAACCTCTATGATGCAACGAAGCACCCGAAGAATCTAAGGAAACCGTCACATTATCTCTATCAATATGCACATGAATTTGTAAATCTGGAAAATCTTTATCAATACTTGGACGCTTTCCGTTCAAATCTCTAAATTGATCCACAATCGCATCTTTGGTTTTCAAAGCCACAAACTGACTGTGATTGAAGTTTTCAGAATGCAACGTAGTATCTACTAAAAACGTATTGTGTTCAGTCAAATAATCCGACCAATCAATCGCTCTAATACCTTCATACAAGGCTTTGTCGTTATGCGCTTTAAAGGTTTTGATAGGTTTTAAGATTTTTAAAGCCGTACGAAGCGCCAAATTGGCTTTGTACATAAATCCTTTATCGCCTTTAAAACTCACCACACGTGTACCGATTTCCACTTGTTGTGCGCCAAGAATTTGCAATTCTCTAGCTAATATTTCTTCAAAACCAAAGAAGGTTTTGGCAGTCATTTTATAATTTTCCATTCTTAAATTTCAAGTTCAATTGCAAAAAACAATTGCAATAGCAATAATTAAGGTATTCTTTTGCAAAAATACATTAAATTTGCAAGATTAATTTGCCAGAAAAAGAATAAATGTCAGAAATTCAAAAGCCTGTATCGGAAAATTGGTTCGAATCTTGGTTTGATACCGAATATTATCACATTTTATATAAGGAACGCAACGACGAAGAAGCGCAATTGTTAATGGATAATTTGACGCATTATTTAAACCTTCCAGAAGACGCTAAAATCTTAGATTTAGCTTGTGGAAAAGGTCGTCATGCGATTTACTTAAATTCGTTAGGTTTTGATGTTACTGGTGCTGATTTATCTGAAAACAGTATTAAAGAAGCATCTGAATTTGCGAATGAAAAACTGCATTTCAAAGTGCACGATATGCGCGAAACGTGTAACGAAAAGTACGATGCTATTTTCAATTTATTCACCAGTTTTGGTTATTTTGAAGACGATGCCGACAATTACAAAACCATCAAAGCCATTCACAATAGTTTAACTGAAACAGGTTTTGCAGTAATCGATTTTATGAATGTGGATTATGTTTTGGAAAATTTGGTTGCAGATGAAGTAAAATCGGTAGACGGGATTGATTTTCACATCAAACGTTATTTGAAAGACGGACATATTTATAAAGAAATTGATTTTGAAGATAAAGGTGAAAAGTTTCATTTCACCGAAAAAGTGCAAGCACTTCGTTTAGAAGATTTTGAAAAAATGATGGAAGAAGCTGGCATTTATCTTTTGGATATTTTTGGCGATTATAAATTGCGAAAATTCTTTAAAACACAATCTGAACGTTTAATTATGATTTTTAAATAATGCAATATATCATCACCTTTTCAGCCGTTATTTTAGGGTTTTTAATCGCTTTGTTTTTAAAACCTCAAAAGAAAAAAAACATCAAGTTATTGTTGGCATTTAGTGGTGCGTTTTTACTTTCGCTTACTGTTTTACACTTACTTCCCGAATTATTTAGCGAAGGACATAATCACAATCACGAAGGAGAAGAAGCGCATGCCACATTACCGGTTGGTGTATTTATCATGATTGGTATTTTGTTCCAAATCTTATTGGAATTTTTCTCAAAAGGTGCTGAACATGGTCACGTTCACGTACACACCGATGAACATAACGAATTGCATCACATTCCGTGGTTGTTGTTTATTAGTTTGTGTATTCACGCCTTGTTAGAAGGTTTTCCAATTCACGAAAACAACAATTTAGCCTACGGAATTGCGGTTCACCACTTCCCTATCGCAATTATTTTGACTTTATTTTTCGTCAATGCGAAGATGAATAAAATGATGATTTTTGCTTTTATGTTTTCCTTCGCATTAATGACACCGCTTGGAACTTTATTAGCGGAAAAAATGCATTTTGCCCAACATTACTCTAAAGAAATTTCGGCTGTGGTAGTTGGGATTTTATTTCACATTTCGTCTACTATCATTTTTGAAAGCAACGAAGGTCACAAATTCAATTTAGCAAAAATTACCATGATTGTCTTTGGTTTTGTTTTGGCTTACATTATTGAAATGGGACATTCTCATTAATCGTTGACCAATTCAAAACATTTGAAAATAACTTTGTAACTTAGCTACTTTGTAACTATAAAACATGAACTTTACCAAAACCACTGAACAAGCTTCCAAATACGAACATTTAGAAAAAATGTCGGTTACTGATTTGTTGACGAATATCAACAACGAAGACAAAACAGTTCCGTTAGCTGTAGAAAAAGCATTGCCACAAATTGAAAAATTAGTGACTGAAATCGTTTCGAAAATGAAACAAGGTGGTCGTTTGTTTTACATTGGAGCAGGAACTTCAGGACGTTTAGGAATTGTAGATGCTTCAGAATGTCCGCCTACGTTTGGAGTTCCGTTTGATTTGGTTATTGGAATTATTGCTGGTGGTGATACTGCGATTAGAAAAGCAGTAGAATTTGCCGAAGACGACAGAGAACAAGCTTGGAAAGATTTACAACATTGGAACATCAATGAAAATGATATAGTTGTTGGAATTGCAGCTTCAGGAACGACACCTTATGTAATTGGTGGATTGGAAATGTGCAATCAAAATAACATCAGCACCGGAAGTATAAGTTGCAATGCCAAAAGTCCTTTATCAAAAACAGCACAATTTCCGATAGATGTGGTAGTTGGACCTGAATTTGTAACAGGAAGTTCACGCATGAAAGCTGGAACGGCTCAGAAGTTGGTTTTGAATATGATTTCGACTGCAACTATGATTCAATTAGGCAAAGTAAAAGGCAACAAAATGGTCGATATGCAATTGAGCAACACCAAATTAATTGATAGAGGCACGAGAATGATAATGGAGGAAATTCCAGTAAGTTATGAAGAAGCCAATCAATTATTAACCACACATGGAAGTGTTAGAAATGCAGTAGAATTTTATAATAACAACAAATAAAAACATCATGAAACAATTCTTTTTAATCGTAGCAATATTAGGTTTTTCAATATCTTTTGCTCAAAAATTAGAGTATACAAACGGCAAAATCTTTCAAGATGGAGAGCAATTATCTTCATTTGAAACCAAAAATATCATGAAAACCGATTTAAAAGCGTTGCATTTATTCAAAAAGGCAAAAACTAAAGAATCGCTTGGAGGCTTTATTTTAGGATTAGGAATTGGAGGAACTGTTGCCGATTTAGTAATGGGATTAACATCTGAGAATAAAAAATATCCTTCAGCAATTACATATGCTGGTGTTGGATTAATGGCAGTTTCAATCCCTATTTTATCTGGAAGAAAGAAAATGATTGAGAAAAGTATTGATACATATAATAGCGGTTTACAAGAACAACAAAAAACATTAGGCGATAATTTTGAATTAAATATTGTAAATAATTCTAATGGTGTTGGACTTCGAATCAATTTCTAATGGCAACCGATAAAAACATATTAGCAAAAGGAGTAAAATACCTTTCAGGCGCTTTGCCTTTATTATTTCTTGGGCCAATAATTATAAATAGTGCTTTTAAAAACCAAGAAAGCCCATTGTATCCTTATGTTTTAGGATTAGGAATCATAATTGCATTAGCTGCTATGCTTTTAATTTTTAAAGGAATTACAACTTTGGTAAAAAGTATGTTTGATGGAGATAAACAAGGGCAATAACAAATTCAATATCAAAAATCAAATATGAAATTCAACTTACAATATTCTATTTGCAGTTTTTTACTAATCACTTTGCTAACTTCTTGCTACAATCAAGAACGAAATTGTACTGATTTTAAAACCGGTAAATTTACTTCAAAAACTGAAATTGAAGGTAAAAAATATACCAGTACTTTTGAGCGAAACGATTCGATTCAGATAGAAACATACGAAGGTAAAATAGATACTTTTAAAGTACGATGGACGAACGATTGCGAATATATAATGCAAAACGTACATCCAAAAAACAGGGAAGAGAAAAAAGCGGTTCAAATGAAAATTTTGACAACAAACGGAAACTCATACACTTTTGAATATTCATTTGTTGGCGATTCAAAAAAGCAACGTGGTACTGTAACAAAACAAAATTAATAACGTATAACAAGTTTTAAACTATAACATAAATGGAAGTTTTCTTAAACCCAGATGCTTGGATAGCACTTTTAACTTTAACTTTTTTAGAAATCATTTTAGGTATCGATAACATCATTTTTATTTCAATTGTTACCGGAAAATTACCTCAAGAAAAACGTAAAAGAGCAACCCGAATTGGATTATTTTTAGCCATGTTCATGCGAATAGCCTTACTTTTTGGAATTACAATTTTAATTGCTATGAAAGCGCCATGGTTTAGCTTTGATTTTGGTTGGTTCTCTGCTGAAATTACTGGTCAAGCATTGATATTACTACTTGGAGGATTGTTTTTAATTTATAAAAGCACCAAAGAAATTCACGAAAAAGTTGACCACAAAGGCGAAGAAGAAAAAGAAATGAAAACTACGGCAACCAAATCATTTGCAAGTGTGATTGGTCAAATTTTATTAATTGATATCATTTTCTCTGTAGATAGTATCTTAACTGCCGTAGGTATGACAAACGGCATAGAAGGTGCATTAGTAATTATGATTACAGCAGTAGTAATTTCTGTAGGAGTCATGATGTTATTTGCTGTCCCTGTTGGAAATTTCGTTAATGCCAATCCATCTATCCAAATTTTAGGATTAGCTTTCTTAATCTTAATCGGATTCATGCTAATTACCGAAAGTATGCACTTATCTCATGCTGAATTAGCTGGGCAACATGTTGGTGCTGTTCCAAAAGGATATTTGTACTTTGCAATTGCGTTCTCTTTAGCTGTAGAATTCATCAATATGAAAATGCGTAAGAAAAATTAATTATAAAAAATGTCCCTAAAATTTAGGGACATTTTTTTTATTATCACTTATTAATCTAAGCTCAACGTGATTTGACCATCATCGTCTAACTCTATATTAAAGTCTTGAATATCTACACCATCCGATTCCTCCGATTGTGAAGAATTTATAGCTTCAGGTTCATCCAACACTTCTTCGTAAGGCAACGGATCTAATAAATTGATTTGTTTCAGTTTATCTGTAGTTAATTGGTTACCCAAAGCCTTGATTCCTTTAACCGCAATAAATTGTTCTAAATCAATTGTTTGATTTTCTTTCTGAACTCCTTTTACTTTGGCAAAAATGACTTCAGCAACTGGACGCCAATCAGTAGAAACAATTTCTAATTGCGATTTTTCGTGTTCGGTGATGAAAATTTCCTCTTTATTTTCGTTTTCAACCAAGAAACGTTTTACAAAATAACGGTCTTTGTCGCCACAATAATAAATACACGAAACAGGTTTATTTGGATTCCATTTTTCCAACACAATCATGTCTTCGTCGAAATGTGTTGTCAATTCTGGAATAATGGTTTTCAATTTTCCGGATTGATTTACAATCAACAAGCGATCATTTGGACGGAATTCGCCTAACAACTCACCTCTTCCATCTACGTTTAAGCGTTGTACAGTATCATCAAACCAAACTTTTCTTGGTCGCAAAGTTGAAATTCCTTTCTCTTTTAACTCGATTTTTTTGATTGGATATTTGGTTACAGTATTTCCACGTGAAGCTCTTCCTTTGATTGCAATATCCGAGAAATCGACATCCCATTTCAGTTTTTTCACGCTTCCTACTTGACGTAATAAAATCGTAACTACTTCTGCTTCTCCATTTGGATTCGCTGAAAAATACGACACCATTGAACCTGGCTTTTCTTGTGTTAAATCGTAAAATTTATCACGAGTCACACCTGAAACATTGAAACGTTTGATGAAAGTCGAACCGTTTTTACCATCACGATACATCATGTTGTAAATGGTTCGTTTGTCGTTTTTATCAAAAACCGCGATGTGAATAATATCTTTTCCAACGAATTTTTTATCATCTACTTTTGCCACCATCATTTTTCCATCGCGAAGGAAAACAATTACATCATCAATATCTGAACAATCAGCAACGTATTCGTCTTTCTTTAAACCGGTTCCAAAGAAACCTTCTTCACGATTTACATAAAGTTTTGTGTTTCGTAAAACCACTTTTGTAGCTTCAATAGTATCAAAACTTCTTAATTCGGTTTGACGTTCGCGCCCTTTTCCGTATTTGTCTTTTAGTTTTTGGAAGAAATCAATGGTATAATCAATAATATGATCCAAATGATACTTCACTTGTTCCATTTCGGCTTCCAATTTCGAAATCGCTTCATCCGCTTTATCCGAGTCGAAACGCGTGATACGAATCATTGGAATTTGCGTCAATTTTTGCAAATCATCATCGTTAATTTCACGAACAAATGATTTTAAAAACGGCTCAAATCGGTCATACATATATTTATACAACGATTCTCTGTCGGAATACAATTTGAAGTCGATGTACATTTCCTCACGAATGAAAATCTTTTCTAACGTAGAGAAATGCCATTTATTTTCTAATTCGTCTAACTGAATTTCTAATTCGCGTTTTAGCAAATCAACCGTTCTATTGGTCGAAATCTTCAGCATATCCGAAACCCCAATAAACAATGGTTTGTTATTCTCAATTACACATCCTAATGGAGCAACTGATGTTTCACAAGCTGTAAAAGCATACAAAGCATCAATCATTTTATCTGGAGAAACACCTGCCGGCAAATGAATTAAAATTTCAACCTCAGCAGCTGTATTGTCTTCAATTTTCTTGATTTTGATTTTCCCTTTTTCGTTGGCTTTCAAAATACTATCAATCAATGTTGACGTATTGGTTGAAAACGGAATTTGGGTAATCACCAAAGTTTGTTTGTCTAATTGACCGATTTTTGCACGCACACGCACACGTCCACCACGTAATCCATCATTATAATTGGAAACATCAGCAATACCTGCGGTTGGAAAATCAGGAAATAAGGTAAAAGGTTTCCCTTTTAATATTTTTATAGAAGAATCTATTAATTCGTTAAAATTGTGAGGTAACACTTTGGTCGATAAACCTACGGCAATACCTTCTGCTCCTTGCGCTAACAACAAAGGAAACTTTACCGGAAGATTAATTGGTTCGGCACGACGACCATCGTATGACATTCCCCATTCGGTAATTTTTGGCGAATACAACACATCGTGACCAAATTTTGAAATTCGGGCTTCGATGTAACGGGAAGCTGCGGCACTATCTCCTGTTAAGATATTTCCCCAGTTTCCTTGCATGTCGATGATTAGGTCTTTTTGTCCAATTTGCACCATGGCATCGCCAATACTCGCATCTCCGTGAGGGTGATACTGCATGGTGTGACCCACGATATTCGCCACTTTATTGTAACGACCGTCATCTAACTCTTTCATGGAGTGCATAATACGACGTTGCACGGGTTTAAACCCATCTTCAATCGCAGGAACTGCACGTTCTAGAATTACATACGAAGCATAGTCCAAAAACCAATCTTTGTACATTCCTGTAACTTTGGTAATGGTGTCTTCTGGGTTTTCGTTGTTTTCGTAAAAATGATGTCCCGTTGAAACACGAATATCGTCAAAACCTTCCTCGTTAGTGGATTGGTCTTGGTTCTCGAAATTTTCGTCTTCGTTTGGAATAATGTTATCTTCTTCTTCGTCTTTCATTTTTATGCTGAATTATTTTCAGTATACTTTTTTAAATTCAAAATCACTGCTCACTATAAACTGAACACTGAACACTAATTTTTCTCCACTACATCCAACTCTACTTTCAAATTATTGATAATAAACTCTTGTCGGTCAGGGGTGTTTTTACCCATGTAAAACTCTAACAAGGTTTCAATTGAAGTGGCTTTATCTAACATGACTGGATCTAATCGAATGTCTTGACCGATGAAATGCTTGAACTCATCTGGCGAAATTTCTCCTAATCCTTTGAATCGTGTGATTTCTGGTTTTGGTTTTAGTTTTTCAATGGCGTTTACGCGTTCTTCTTCGCTGTAGCAATAAATCGTTTCTTTTTTATTTCGCACACGGAACAAAGGCGTTTGTAAAATATACAAATGGCCGTCTTTAATCAACTCAGGGAAAAACTGCAAGAAAAACGTAATCAACAACAAGCGAATGTGCATACCATCGACATCGGCATCGGTTGCAATTACGATATTGTTGTAACGCAAATCGCCCATGTCTTCCTCGATGTTTAATGCGGCTTGTAATAAATTGAATTCCTCGTTTTCATACACAATTTTCTTGGTCATTCCATAAGAATTCAAAGGCTTACCACGTAAACTGAACACCGCTTGTGTATTCACATCACGACTTTTAGTAATGGAACCCGAAGCCGAATCTCCCTCGGTAATAAAAAGAGTACTTTCTAAACTTCTTGGGTTTTTAGCATCGGTTAAATGCACACGACAATCGCGTAATTTTTTATTGTGAAGACTGGCTTTTTTAGCTCGGTCTTTGGCTAATTTTCTAATACCTGAAAGTTCTTTACGTTCTCGTTCAGCTTGTAAAATCTTACGCAATAACGCATCGGCAACTTCTGGATTTTTATGTAAAAAATTATCTAACTTCGTTTTGATGAAATCATTTACAAATGAACGAACCGAAGGTCCATTCGGACCAATATCGGTAGAACCTAATTTGGTTTTAGTTTGCGATTCGAAAACAGGTTCTTCCACTTTAACAGCAATAGCGGAAACAATAGATTTACGAATATCCGAAGCTTCAAAAGGTTTGTTGTAAAACTCTTTGATGGTTTTTACAATCGCCTCACGAAAAGCACCTAAATGCGTTCCTCCTTGCGTAGTATTTTGTCCGTTAACAAACGAATGATATTCTTCTGAATATTGCGATTTACTGTGTGTAATAGCCACTTCGATATCGTCGCCCAACAAATGAATCGTTGGATACACCATATCGTCTTCGTGAATGGCTTCTTCTAATAAATCTTTTAAACCGTTATCTGAAAAATACTTTTCACCATTGTAATAAATGACTAATCCCGTATTTAGATAACAGTAATTTTTGAGCATCTTGATGATGTACTCATTACGGTATTTGTAGTTCTTGAAAATCGCCTCATCAGCAATAAACGAAACTTTGGTTCCTTTACGCTTGGTTGTTTCTTGAACGTCTTCTTCTAAGGTTAGATTTCCGGCAGAGAATTCCGCTGCTTTTTGTTGGTTATCACGTACCGATTCTACTCGGAAATAATTGGAAAGTGCATTTACGGCTTTTGTTCCGACACCATTTAAACCTACGGATTTTTTGAAGGCTTTGGAATCGTATTTTCCACCTGTATTCATTTTGGAAACTACATCAACGACTTTTCCTAACGGAATGCCTCGACCATAATCGCGAACGGTTACCAATTTATCTTTGATTGTTACCTCAATAGTTTTACCTGCACCCATAACGAATTCATCGATACAGTTGTCCATAACTTCCTTTAACAGAATATAAATACCATCATCTGGTGACGAACCATCACCTAGCTTTCCGATATACATACCAGGACGCATACGAATATGTTCTTTCCAATCGAGGGAACGTATATTGTCTTCGGTATATTGATTTTGCTCTAACATAGACAGAATTTGGATTTTGTGCAATATAACATATATCTCGAAATTTTAAAAGTATCAATTTGAGAAGTTATTGAGAAGTTATTGACAAGTTGTTTTTTTATATTTAAATTGTTTTTTTTTATATTTGATATAGTTTATTGATTAAAAACGTAATAAAATATGACAAACTCTTTTAAAATCAAAATTTTATTTTTGTTGACTCTGTATTCTGGATTTATATTCTGCCAAGAAAATTTCAATACAGAAATCTTGAAAAAATTGAAAGCAAAAAAAATTGAATGGGGCTATTTTGGAGGTGACGAAGTAGCTAAAATTTATAAAAACAAAAAGTGGGGATTGTATGCTATTTCTGCATATGATAAAGATAATATCGAAATAAACACAATTATTCAACCCAAATTTGACTCCTTAGGTTGGTTTGACGATAAACCTTTTGCTATTGTAAAAAACAAAAATAAATACGGAATACTTCTAAATCCGTATGAAATTGAAAATGCAGCAAATAAAGTAGAATGCAAATTTTCTAAAATTCTCATAAAAAAAAAAGAAGCATATTACACACTGGTTAAAGAGAATAATCTTTGGGGATTAGCCGATTGGTTTGAGCAAGAAATTATTATAGACTGCATATACAAAACACCTGATGAAGTGCCACTTCAAAATGTTTCTCCTTGGGAAATTGCCATAATTAAAAGAGCAAAAAAACAACTAGAGTGCGATGTAATTCTATTTGATTCGGGCAACGGAGATGGCGTTTTTAAAGGCAGAAATAAAAACACCAAAAAATGGGGAATGTATCAAGATTTAGAGGGCGCGGAAATTAAAACATTAATTCCTGCAAACTACGATGATATAACATTCTTCTCATGGAATGGAAAATTTACCGCTGTAACTCAAAATGGTAAAATTGGCTTCTACTTATCTAAATTTAGCTATGGCGAACAAACCAAACAATCGGTTTCTTGTATGTATGACGATTACAAATTATACGATCATAATAATGTAATTAAACTCGCTTGTTTAAGAGACGATAATTGGGGTTGGGTAGATTGGCTAACTGGCGAAGAACGCAGCGAATTCAAATACAAAACCCAAGAAGCATTACCCTACCCTGCTTATGTGCAAAAAGAATGGATTGAAGAATAAATTATTAGAAAATCAAGACAATGAAAACACTTAAAATTTTATTTATTATACTTGGACTTGCCACTTTTAGTAGCATGCAAGCAACTACACCCACGAAAGCAAACCAAGCACCGCACATTATTTTACTACAAAACCTGCAAACAGCGCTTGCTTCTGTTGAAAACAACCCTAACGACTGTGGCTGTAAACTAAAAGAATATATAGAAGAGTTTATAGCACTTTATCCTACACAAGCCTTATACCAAAACCCAGTGCAGGAATACACCCCTGAGCAAATTATAAATGCTGCGAAAGCTGCTTGTTATTATTTAGAACATTCTGTTACAAAAGGATTTAATGCTAGTAAACTTAAAGAAGAAATTGCAACACAAATCGGAGTCAATCCAAACAATGAGGACATTAACTCAATACTTTCAGATTTTTTAAATCAAAACAAAAATAAAATGATTTGTGCCAAGGATCCAAAAAGTACAACTAGTCGAGAAATGCATATCTTTAAATATGCAATTTTTAGAGGCATAATCGACCTCTATGACGACGTTTTATTTGATGATGAAGAGTTTGAGATAGATTTTAACGCTTTAGAAATTGTAAACGGCAAGCCTGAAACCCTCGTTGATTATATTGACAAAAAAATTGCTTCTGGTGACGCCAGCTCAAATACATTGAAGGGCATTCGAATGGATGTTGTTGACCTTGGTGGTAAAACCGGTCAGCAATTGATTGATAGCGGTGCATTTAAGATGAAATAATACCACAGCATTTGAAAATTATTAACTTAAATTTTAAACAGATATGAAAAAAAAACAAGTATTATTACTATTTATTTTACTTTTCTTTACCTTTTTTGTTAGAGCCATAAACCTGAAAGAAAAACCTTATACGTTGCAATTTCACAATAGCGCACTTCTACAAAACCTACAAACAGCGCTTGCCTCTGTTGAAAACAACCCTAACGACTGTGGCTGTAAACTAAAAGAATATATAGAAGAGTTCATAGCACTTTATCCTACGCAAGCCTTATACCAAAACCCAGTGCAGGAATACACACCTGAGCAAATTAAAAATGCGGCGAGTGCTGCTTGTGCATATCTTGAAGCTTCATTAAGAGAAGGTTTTAATGCAGGAAAATTCAAAGAAAAAATTGCAAATCAAATAGGACTAGATATAAACGATAAAGATTTCAATAAAAAGTTTTATGGATTTTTAAATCGGTATAAAAACAAAATGATTTGTGCCAAAGATCCAAAAAGTACAACTAGTCGAGAAAGGCATTTTTTTAAATATGCACTTTTTAGGGGAATTATTGATCTATACGATGATGTTTTATTTGATGATGAAGAGTTTGAAATTGATTTCAATGCCGTTGAAATGGTGGATGGTAAACCAGAAACTCTTGTTGATTATATCGATAAAAGAATTGCAACAGGAACTGGAATAGCAAATACACTCAAAGGTATTCGCATAGATGTAGTTGACCTTGGTGGTAAATCCGGGCAGCAATTGATTGATAGCGGTGCATTTAAGATGAAATAAAATGCTTTATAATAAATTTTATGATAGAAACGTTTCTTAAAAATAATTCCGAATCTGATGTAATGGAATGGCTAAAAAAGTTATATGCTAATGATGCGAAAATTTCAGAATACGATAAAATAAAATTACAGGAATACGAAACAGCTGATTATGCTCTTTTGGGTATAATTGGTTTAATCCTTGATAATAAAGCCAGAATTTTACTCGGCAAAAAACAAGTATATGATAAGGAAATTCAAGAAAAATGCAATCAGTATTCAATTTCGCAAAACGATTTAGCTGAAATAGCAAATAAGTATTTAGAAGATGATTTTAGCGAAGAAAGTGAATTTATTTTACGAAAAGTAATGCTTGAATATCCTAAAAACCAGAATTAGATAACTAAAAAAAGATTAAATATGAAAAAATTATTTTTATTATTAGTTTGTTTTGTTTTAACAATTGATTTAAATGCCCAATCTGCAGATGATTATAACTTAGAATATGACTTATCCAAAACAGGTTGTATCGAAGGTGATTGTGAAAATGGTTATGGAGTATATGTTAACGAAAAAGGAAAAGTATTTAAAGGTATTTGGAAAGAAAAAGCATTAGAAGGTGTCGCGCAAATTATTAACTATACATCTGGTGACCGTTATATTGGAGAAACTTCAAGAGGATATTATCATGGAATAGGAATTTATCTAAAGTCAAATGGATATGTATACTTTGGCAGTTGGAATTGGAATAAGAGCCAAGGAATTGGAGTTGCTTTTAAAGATGGTCAAGTAAATAAAGGGTATTTTAAAGATGGAACTTTTGTAAAAGACCAAATTCAAGGTGCTGTAGCTGGAATAGCGAATATAGATTTGTCAAAAAAGGGTTGTATATCAGGAGATTGTGTTAACGGATATGGAATTTTTGTATTTGATGATGGAGCAGTTTATTTTGGCACATGGAAAAATAAGCAATTAGAAGGAATTGGTTCATTTTATTTTAATTCGGGTTCTGTTTATTGCGGAGAATTTAAAAATGGAACATTTTATGGGTTTGGAGCTATAATGTACAATCCAGGACCTTCATTAGAGGCTTACATTGGAAATTGGATAAACAACAAAAAAAGTGGAGAAGGACTCTATATTTCTAAAGATGGAACTTATAAAAACGGTCAATGGAATAATGATGAATATAAGTCTAATTAAAACAAATAACATATGAAAACAGCAAAAATAACATATTTACTAATTTTTATTTCAGCTTTTTATAGCTCAGCACAAGAAATAAAAAATGATACAATTGTTGAAAAAGGAACATTTTCTATCGGAAAAAAAATCAATAATGAAAAAGAAGGATTGTGGAAAATTTACTTTGGTTATTCAAAGAATAATCTAATACTTTATCAAGAAGGCTCATATAAAAGTGACGAAAAAACTGGAAAGTGGACAACATACAAAGAAAATAAAGTTTTAAAAATTGAAAACTTTAAAAATGATGAATTGAATGGTGAAGAAATTTATTACTATGAAAATGGTAAAACACAATCCAAAGGCAGTTATCTTAACGATGAACCAGATGGAGAGCATATCTCGTATTACAAAAGTGGCAAAGTAAAATCTATTGCAAATTATTCAGAAGGTACAGAAAACGGTCAGTTTTTAGATTTCTTTGAAAATGGTAAAATAGAGTTTTCAGGTAATTTTATTAATGGTGTTGAAGAAGGCGAATTTGAGCACTTCAATAAAGATGGAAAAATACTAAACAAAGGTTCTTTTAAAAAAGGAGAAAAAATTGGAATTTGGACTGAAACGGAAGAAAAAAAAGGGGGTTTAGGCATTCCTGAAACAATTCGTGTTAATACGAAAAACTATTCCACAAACGAAGAAAACATAAAAATATATGATAAATTAACTGGCAAATTAGTTAGAACTGAATATTATAAAGATAGTAAATTATTAAAATCTAACTAATATTAATTAAATGACAAAGAAGATTTTGAACAAATTTTTAAATAATACACCATACTAGAAAAGAATGAAAAAAATAATTATTATTACAAGTTCCCTTTTATTAGCAATCCTTTTTTATGGCTTTAATAAAAAAACAGAAAACGTTGGTCCATCAGGTCCTGCCTATGTTGTCACTTGGCAAAATAAATATCAAAAATGGAATGCTGCTGGTCCTACGCAACATTTGCAATTTGCAGAAGATACAGAAGAATTGGCGATAGGTAGAGTTGCTAGCAAAAACAGAAAAGGATATAAATTAACCTTTTTTAAAGAATGTGGAAAATTTAGAGTTTACACCGTAGGTTTTAAATATGCAGGTTATGATTTTGATGCTATGGCCTATGTAAGAAATAAAGAAGGTTACTCATGTGACACTCCAAGATAGTGAAAATAAAAATAAATAATAAAGTTATTCCTTTATATGACGTATCATATAACGACGGCCTAAATTTTGGAAGAATCAATCAAATTGAAAATCAATTTACTGACTTTGTTTTAGAGCTTTCGTTTGAAGAGTTTACAAAATTAATACAGGAAGAATACAATATTTTAAAAAATGAAATAAAAGAAGATGACGATTTGTATAACGACTCATCTTCTTTTAAAGAAATTAATTATAAAGAATTGAAAGAAGTTTTGTATCACAATTCAGGTTTAGAACAAATTATAAAAGATTACTTAGACCGTATTATTTATGATAAATTATTCAAAACCATTGAACGAAAAACATATACTATTCAATCAACTCATTTTGTTGAAATTAACAATGACAAAATTATTATAGTCGGACAATGTTTTTAAAAACAAAAAAATACACTTTTATTTATCCTTTTTAATGATTTTCATAGCTTCTTATTTAAACAAGTAATTACTTTCGTACTCAAATCCTTCTTTTCGTAATAACTTTCTAAAATCGGCACGAGAAGGTGTTAAAACTACGTGAAGTGTGTCGTTTTCTTTCATTTCGGTTACAAAAGGAATTTTTAATTCATCCTTTAATTTTGTAAAATCTTTTTTGGTTCCAAGTTGAATATGTTTCATCCCTAAACTCGAAACTTTAATAATGCTTGTCACATAATTTTCATCCACTTTTTTATTCAAAACCAAAGAAGATTTATATTCTTTAGCGATTTCGTTTTCGGCAAAGGAAAAAATGGTATCCAAACGTTCTACTTCAAAAGCAACTGTATCGCCTTTAATAAATGTTTTATAACTTTTATTTTCTGATTTATCAAAAACTTGATTATTGCGCAATTCAAATTCGGGAATAGAATCTAATTCAGCTTTTAAAGCAGTTATGGTTTCAATTTCGTTGATGCATATATATTTTGGCGCAATAACTAATCGGTGAGAATAATCCATAGCATAGCTCCCTACAAACTTTTTAGGAAATTCGGTTATAGCATCAACATTTGTGGGCTGGGCTTCCGAAAAATAGATAAAACTATTATTTAAAGCAGATTTCTTACACGAAGTAAAAAAAAGGGTTGCTACTAAAAGGATTAGAAGATTTTTCATGGTAGTTTAATAGTTTGTTTTATTTTGCAAATACAAATGTTGTGCCACAAAAAAACCGCTGAATTGCTTCAACGGTTTTGTCTATTTTCTATATTCTGTTTTCTATATTCTCAACATTATACATTAAAACGGAAATGCATCACATCGCCATCTTTTACGATGTATTCTTTTCCTTCTACTCTTAACTTTCCAGCTTCTTTTACTTTAGCTTCTGAACCGTAGTTTGAGAAATCTTCAAATGCAATCACTTCGGCACGGATGAATCCTTTTTCAAAATCGGTATGGATAACTCCAGCTGCTTTTGGTGCTGTATCTCCGATGTTAATAGTCCAAGCGCGAACTTCTTTAACTCCAGCCGTGAAATACGTTTGCAATTTTAATAATTTGTAGGCGGCACGAATTAACACTGCCGAACCTGGCTCAGTTAATCCCATATCTTCTAAGAATACTTGACGCTCTTCGTAGCTTTCTAATTCGGTAATATCTGCTTCTGCTCCTACTGAAAGAATGATTACTTCTGCTTGCTCGTCTTTTACTAATTCACGAACTTGGTCTACATATTTGTTTCCGTTTACAGCTGAAGCTTCGTCAACATTACAAACATATAAAACTGGTTTTGTAGTGATTAGTTGGAATTCTTCCATCATATCCACCTCATCTTGATTTTGAGGAACCACAGTACGAGCCGATTTTGCTTCCATCAAAGTCTGACGAATTCTATCTAACAATGCTTTTTCAGCTTGTGCTTCTTTGTTTCCAGTTTTTGCTGCACGATTGGTTTTTTCCAAACGTTTTTCAACTGTTTCTAAGTCTTTTAATTGCAATTCGATATCAATGGTTTCTTTATCGCGAATTGGATTTACATTTCCATCAACGTGAACAATGTTATCGTTATCAAAACAACGTAAAACGTGAATAATGGCATTACATTCTCTAATGTTTCCTAAGAATTGATTTCCTAAACCTTCTCCTTTACTTGCTCCTTTTACCAAACCTGCAATATCTACGATATCTACTGTCGCCATTTGAACACGCTCAGGTTTAACCAATTCCTCTAAACGAGCAATACGTGGATCTGGAACGTTTACCACACCAATATTTGGCTCAATAGTACAAAACGGAAAGTTCGCACTTTGCGCTTTAGCGTTTGACAAACAATTAAATAAAGTTGATTTTCCAACATTTGGTAATCCTACAATTCCTGCTTTCATATCTATTTGATATTTTTTTTAAGTGATATGTAACGCAAAGCGTTTCATTCTGAATGTAATTTTTAAAAGTGTGCAAATATACTTCTATTAATCGAAAAAAATAATAAAATCAAAAAAGACAAAAAAAATCCCGAAATAAATCGGGAAAAATTTTATTCATTATGTAAAAACGATTGTCTGTTTAACAATGTTTCTTCGCTTTCTACATGATTATCATCTGGCACACAACAATCTACTGGACAAACCGCTGCACATTGTGGTTCTTCATGAAATCCTTTACATTCGGTACATTTACCTGGAACGATATAATAAATATCATCTGAAACAGGCGTTTGTGCTGCATCTGAATCAACTTCTGTTCCATCTGGTAAAATTACTTTACCGCTTAATTTTGTACCATCTTTCCATCTCCAATCATCTGCACCTTCATAAATTGCTGTATTTGGACATTCAGGCTCGCAAGCTCCGCAGTTGATACATTCGTCAGTTATAATAATTGCCATTACTTTAAGTTTAATTGTTTATAAGTTGAATTATTTAAAAGTTGCTAGTCTTATTAATTCAAACTTTTGGCTAATGCCTTTTCACTTCCTATCTTTGTGCAAAAATACAACGTATACTAAATAAAAACAAGTTACAAATGTTACAATTTGAAATAAAATCGAGTTTTGTTGAATTAGGGAATTTCTTACGTCAATTTTCTGAAGAAGGAAACGTTAAATCGGCATCGATTTTACACAACGATTTGTTCTTTGATGGCTTTAAAAATTTGATTGCACTTTCGCAATCTCACAACGGTTGGTTTACACCTGAACACGTTTTGTTTAGCATACAATCTTGGGCAAAAGCCTTAACAGAAGACAACCTAAATAAGTGGCTTTCCAACTATGATTTCTCAAAAATTGAACCTAAAAAAGTAGGCTTAATTTTAGCAGGAAATATCCCGTTAGTGGGTTTTCATGATTTTCTATCGGTGTTGATTTCTGGTCATGATGTATTGGTAAAAACCTCATCAAACGACCAACATTTATTAAAATTTTTAGCGAATTATTTAATTGCAGTTCAACCAAAACTTAACTCAAAAATAACGTTTGTTGAAGGAAAATTAGAAGGTTTTGATGCTGTAATTGCCACCGGAAGCAACAACACAGCTCGTTATTTTGAATATTATTTCAAAGACAAACCAAGTATCATTCGTAAAAACAGAAATTCGGTTGCCGTATTAAATGGAACGGAATCGCATGAAGATTTAGTAGGTTTAGGTGAAGATATTTTTAGATATTTTGGTTTGGGATGCAGAAATGTTTCTAAACTTTTTGTTCCAAAAGGGTACAATTTTGATAATTTCTTTAAAGCTATGTACGAATATCGTGATGTCATACAGTATGAAAAATACGCGAACAATTACGATTACAACAAAGCGGTTTTCTTGATGAGTAATTTCCAATTATTGGATAATGAGTTTTTAACGATTAAAGAAGATTCAAGCTACTCCTCGCCTATTTCGTCTGTGTTTTATGAATTCTATGAAAGTTTAGAAGACATCAAAAGTCGATTAGAAAATGATTCAGAACAAATTCAATGTGTGGTTTCTAATAATTTAATTCCAAATTCTATAGCTTTTGGTCTAACCCAACAACCAAAACTTTGGGATTATGCGGATAATGTAGATACATTGGCATTTTTAAATAGTTTGTAATATGAAAATTTCAAAAATCATCAAAATTCAAAAAGAAAAAGAAATACACAAACACGAACCCAATTTTAATTTGGAAGCAAAAGTGAATTCCAATCGTAAAACGTTAAAAAAGAAGAAATAAAATTGCGAAAACGTTTTTGTTAATAACCTCTTATAATTATTAGTAAATTGTTTTAAGTTATTTGTTTAAGAATTCCGAAATTTGCTTTTTTAAATAAAATAACTACAACTACAATGAAAAAACACAACTACAGTGCAGGTCCTTGTATACTACCACAAGAAGTATTCGAAAAATCGGCACAAGCTATTTTAGATTTCAATAATTCAGGATTATCTATTTTAGAAATTTCTCACCGAAGTAAAGATTTCGTAGCCGTTATGGACGAAGCTAGAGCTTTAGTTTTAGAGCTTTTAAACTTAGAAGGCAAAGGATACGAAGTATTATTTTTAGGTGGTGGAGCCAGTTTAGAATTTTTAATGGTACCTTATAATTTAATGAAAGTTGACGGAAAAGCAGCTTACTTAGATACAGGAACTTGGGCTAGTGGAGCAATTAAAGAAGCCAAACATTTTGGAGAAACAGTTGTAGTTGCCTCTTCAAAATCAGAAAATTACAATCATATTCCAAAAGGATATACTATCCCTGCTGATGCTGATTATTTTCACTGTACTAGTAACAATACTATTTTTGGAACCCAAATGAAATCGTTTCCTGAAGTAAATGTTCCTTTAGTGTGTGATATGAGTTCAGATATTTTTTCACGTGTATTAGATTTTTCAAAATTTGATTTAATTTATGCCGGAGCACAAAAAAACATGGGTCCAGCAGGTGCAACATTAGTGGTTGTAAAAACTGAAATCTTAGGAAAAACGGGTAGAACAATACCAAGTATTTTAGATTATAAACAGCATGTAGATAAAGAAAGTATGTACAATACGCCACCTGTATTCCCAGTATATGCTTCTCTTTTAACGTTACAATGGTTGAAAAAAATAGGTGGAATTGCTGCAATTGAAAAAATCAACGAAGCAAAAGCAAATTTACTTTACACTGAAATCGATAGAAATCCATTATTTAAAGGCGCAGCAGTTAAAGAAGATAGAAGTAACATGAATGTAACTTTCTTATTAAATGATGATGCACATCAAGAAAAATTTGATGCTATGTGGAAAGCGGCTGGAATTTCTGGATTACCAGGACATCGTTCTGTTGGTGGATATAGAGCTTCAATGTACAATGCTTTACCATTAGAAAGCGTTCAAGTTTTAGTTGATGTAATGCAAGAATTAGAGAAAAATATTTAATAAAAATTACGGTTTAGATTTTCTTTTAAACTTCTAAACTATAAACTCATAAACATTAAAAAATGAAAGTTTTAGCAAACGACGGAATTTCTAAAAGCGGAATAAAAGCTTTAGAAAAAGGTGGATTTGAAGTAATTACAACAAAAGTAGCACAAGAGCAAGTTGCTAACTACATAAACGAACATGATGTAAAAGTAATTTTAGTACGTAGTGCAACTAAAGTTCGTCAGGATATTATTGATGCTTGTCCAGGATTAAAAATCATTGGTCGTGGTGGAGTAGGAATGGATAATATAGATGTTGATTATGCTCGTAGCAAAGGATTACATGTAATTAATACGCCTGCTTCTTCATCTGAAAGCGTTGCAGAATTAGTATTTGCACACCTATTTACGGGTGTTCGTTTTTTACATGATGCCAATAGAAACATGCCATTAGAAGGTGATACTAATTTTGACGGATTAAAAAAAGCTTATGCTAATGGAATTGAATTAAGAGGAAAAACATTAGGTATTATTGGCTTTGGAAGAATTGGTCAAGCTGTTGCTAAAATGGCCTTAGGACTTGGCATGAAAGTTATTGCTGCAGATAAATATGTAAATGAAGCTGTAATTAGAGTTGATTTTTACAACGGTCAGTTTATTAATGTTGATATTATAACTGAGCCTTTAGAAGATATTTTTAAACATTCAGATTTTATTACTTTACATGTCCCTGCTCAAGATGGTTATGTAATTGGCAAAGAAGAATTTGAAATTTTAAAAGACGGAGTAGGAATTGTTAACTGTGCACGAGGTGGAGTAATTGATGAAGTTGCATTATTAACAGCATTAGATAATAACAAAGTATTATTTGCAGGATTAGATGTTTTTGAAAACGAGCCAAATCCTGAAATTCAAATTTTAATGCATCCAAAAATTTCTTTAACTCCACATATTGGAGCAGCAACTGGTGAAGCTCAAGATAGAATTGGAACTGAACTAGCAGAACAAATTATAAGCCTTTTAAAAAACAATTAATTTTTGTACCTTAGTTGTCCAACTAAAATCAAAAAAATATGTTTGATCAACTCTCAGAATTAGTAAATCAATTTGGTGGCGAAGCTGTCGTAAACAATCCAGCAGTGCCAAATGAACAAAATGATGCTGTAATGCAAGAAGCCGGAGGCTCTATCCTTTCGGGTTTACAAGATATGGTTGCTAATGGTAACATTGGTGATTTAACAGGAATGTTAACTGGAAAAAACCCAATTGATGGAAACAACTCAGTTGTAAAACAATTGTCTGAAAAAGTTACTGGAAACTTAGGTGAAAAATTTGGTTTATCATCTGATGCTGCTGGAAGTGTTGCTAGTGGCTTAATTCCTCAAATTTTAGGAGGATTAGTTAATAAAGCTAAAGATCCAAACCAACCTGGATTTAACATGAACGACTTAGTAAGTGCAATTTCTGGTGGAAATGGTGGCGGATTAATGGATGCTGTTACTAAATACGGAGGTCAATTTGGTTTAGATCAAAATAACGATGGAAAAGTTGATATGGGTGATGCAATGTCTGCCGTTACAAAAAAAGGCGGATTAGGTGGCCTTTTAGGAAAATTATTCGGAAAGTAATATCTTTTATATAATAGTTAAAAGCATCGGCAATGTCGGTGCTTTTTTTTATCTTTATATTTTTAAAACTAATTTGCTATGAAACGAATTCTTGTTGTTTTATTTGCTGTTTTTTCTTTTCTATTTGCATGTAATGTTTCGCAGGATAAAAAAAGTTTTGATGATAAACCAAAACTAGAAAGCGATACAATTCGTATATCAAACAAAGAATTAGAATATGATATAATTATAATTGATCCTGGTTTTACCAATTGGTTTAATACCTTTGCAAAACCCAGAAATTATTACTCTCAGGCTTATATGGAAGCTCGGAATATAATTTGGGTTTTAGAATGGAACAGAAGATTTCAATTACCAAATCAATATAATCGTGATTTATATGAAATGCGAATTGATTATGACACAAGCACAAATTACGGTTACGAAGTAAATTATATGCTTTATAACTATTTGATATATTTTCAATTAACCTACAAACAACAATTAGGAGGCTATTCTCCAAGAATTTAATTTATGAACAAACTAAAAAAACGTTGGAATGTAACCTCAAATTGGCAATTGGTTATCATTTTTATAGTATTTGCTATTACTGGCTCAACAGCTGCTTATTTATCCAAACCTGTAACTTCTGCGTTAGGAATTACAAAAGAAAATTTATCTCTTTGGTTATATTGGCCTTTAAGACTATTAATTATTTTTCCTGTTTATCAAGTAATGTTAGTCTTTATTGGAGCCATCTTTGGACAATTTGCATTCTTTTGGGAATTTGAAAAGAAAATGCTAGATAGAATGAAATTAGGTTTTATAGGAGAATATGTAGATTCAAAATTAAAAAAGGAGCAATAAAGCTCCTTTTTTAATTTTGTCCTTTTCCGTCTTTGATGACGTATGTGTAAAACCAAGTTATGGTAAATGTTGGTACAAAGTCTATAAACGGAACCAACTCTTCAATAAAGCCAAAAACTCCGGCTAATTTCCCAATAGTTCCTTTATACATTGTTATTAATAATATTCCTGAAATAGGTGCCCAAACTAAATCGGTTACTTCTGCAAATACAGGAACTACATAAGACAACATTCCTATTCCATCAAACAACAAACTCAAAATTAATTTCGAAGTTTTATCGCTTTTTACGGGTTGAACTGGATTATTAATTGCTTTTTCTATCATTTCTTATTTTGTAAATTCTATTACGAATATACAAAATAGATGCCAAATTATTCTTTGTGAATCATTTTATAAAAATCGTCACGGAATTCTTTCTGATTAAAAACACCACCATACTGCAAAGTTGATGTATAACTGCTTTCGTCTTTAATGCCACGACTCGAAACACATAAATGCGTTGCTTCCATCACCACAATCACATTATCAGTTTCTAAAACCGTTTTCAGTTCGTTGAAAATTTGCATAATCATTCGTTCTTGTACTTGTGGGCGTTTCGCATAATAATCTACAATACGATTCAGTTTAGATAAACCAATTACTTTTCCCGAAGAAACATAACCAATATGCGCTTTTCCAACAATCGGCAAAAAGTGATGCTCGCAAGTTGAGTTGAAACTGATATTCGCTTCCACCAACATTTTATCATACTGATACGAATTATCAAAAACCGAAATCTTTGGCTTATTCGCAGGATTCAACCCTGAAAATATTTCTTGCACAAACATTTTTGCCACACGATGCGGCGTTCCTTGCAAACTGTCATCAGTTAAGTCCAAACCTAACTCTTTCATGATGATTTCAAAATGGTGTTCAATAACTTCCATTTTTTGAGCATCTGATTTATAAAAAGCATCTGGTCGTAAAGGCGTTTCTGCAGATGTCATTTGATGATTGTCACCAATAATGTCGAATATTTCTTTTTCAATAGTAGTGTTCATAGCAATTTTCCCCTTCTATTTTAATTTCGATTTATAATACTTGCGTAATTTTTCTAATTTTGGTGCAATCACCATTTGACAATATCCTTGACTCGAGTTTTGATTGTAATAATTCTGGTGATACTCTTCTGCATTATAAAAAACAGTAGCCGAAGAGACTTTCGTTACAATCTTCTTATCGTATAACTTTTCTTTTTCTAATAATTGAATATAGTTTTCTGCTTTCGCTTTTTGAGCTTCCGAATGATAGAAAATCTCACTTCTGTATTGCGTTCCCACATCAGCACCTTGACGATTTAATGTTGTTGGATCGTGAGTTGCAAAGAAAACTTCTAATAAATCTTCATAGGCAACTTCATTCGGATTAAAAGTAATTTGAATCGCTTCTGCATGACCTGTTTCTCCCGTACAAATATCCTTGTAGGTTGGATTTTTAGTCTTTCCTCCAATATATCCCGAAACCACTTTCTCTACTCCTTTTATTTCAAGGAATACTGCTTCGGTACACCAAAAACAGCCTCCAGCAAATGTTGCAACTTCCATACCTTCTTTCACTTTTGTTTTAACAGGTTCTTTAAATTCTTCTTTTACGATTGGTTTTTCTTTAGCGGTACATGAACCAAAAAACAAACCCAAAACTAACGATAACCCTTTTAAACTATTTTTCATAAATTACATTCGTTTATTTTGTTTAACAAATTTAAACAAAAATTAAACATAAAAACTATTTTAACTAAACTTTATTATTTGAGATACGTGAATAGATTTAGAATAGTTTTTTTATTCGCAAAAAATCTTTGTTTCTTTGTAGAAATGTTCCATTATGATTACAGCTAAAAGTCTACATAAATATTACGATTCGCTTCATGTTTTAAAAGGAGTGAATTTGCACATCAAAAAAGGAGAAATCGTTTCTATTGTGGGTGCTTCGGGAGCAGGAAAAACGACTTTGCTACAAATTTTAGGTACTTTAGATTTACCTGCTAAGCAAAATGATACGATTTTAGAAATCAATGGAGCATCGGTTTTGAATTTAAAAGACAAAGAACTTTCTAAATTTAGAAACCAACATTTAGGTTTCATTTTTCAGTTTCACCAATTATTACCTGAATTTACAGCATTAGAAAATGTTTGTATCCCCGGATTTATAGCCAATCGCGATAAAAAAGAAGTGGAAAGCGAAGCTAAAAAACTCCTTTCTTATTTAGGTTTAGGCGAAAGAACGCATCACAAACCAAGCGAACTTTCAGGCGGAGAACAACAACGTGTTGCGGTTGCCAGAGCTTTAATCAATAAGCCTGCGGTTATTTTTGCCGATGAACCATCTGGAAATTTAGATACACATACAGCCGAAAACTTACACGATTTGTTCTTCAAATTGCGTGATGAATTTGGACAAACCTTCGTAATCGTTACTCATAACGAAGAATTAGCCAACATGGCAGATAGAAAACTAACGATGGTGGATGGGAATATTGTAAGTATCTAAATTGATAAACATATAAGTCACATAAGCTTAAATGAACTTTGAAAAGTTATTAAAAGTACATTTAAGTTTTTTCAGAACTTATATGACTTATATGTTAAAAAACATGACACAATCCGAGTTAAAAGATTTTCTAGACGAAAAAGTTGAATTATACAACAATCCTAATTTCATTGAAAGCGATCCGATTCAGATTCCACATTTGTATTCGGTGAAAGAAGATATTGAAATTGCAGGATTTCTTGCGGCTACTATCGCTTGGGGAAATCGAAAAATGATTATCAACAACGCCAAGAAGATGGTGGATTTGATGGGAAATTCGCCTTACGATTTTGTCATGAATCATTCGGAAACGCAATTAGAAGCGTTAGAAAATTTCGTTCATCGTACTTTTAACGGAAAAGATTTTGTGGGATTCATTAAAGGTTTACAACACATCTATCAAAACCATAGTGGATTAGAAGCGGTTTTTGACAAATACCAAGAAGAGGATTCTATGCAGAATTCAATTACAGAATTCAAAAAAATATTTTTTGAAATACCACATCTAACTAGAACTCAAAAACACGTTTCAGACCCAAGTAAAAATTCATCAAGCAAGAGAATAAACATGTGGCTTAGATGGAATTGCAGACAAGACAATAAAGGTGTCGATTTAGGCATTTGGAAAAACATTTCTCCTTCAAAACTATCTTGTCCGTTGGATGTGCATTCAGGAAATGTGGCTCGGAAATTAGAATTGCTAAGTCGCAAACAAAACGATGCCAAAGCTTTAGCGGAATTGGATGAAAATTTAAGAAAACTCGACCCGAAGGATCCTGTAAAATACGATTTTGCTTTATTTGGATTGGGCGTTTTTGAAGGGTTTTAAAACAAAAAATCCTGCCGAAACAGGATTCTTGTGGAGAAGATGGGGCTCGAACCCACGACCTCTTGACTGCCAGTCAAGCACTCTAGCCAACTGAGCTACATCCCCAAAATTTTCACGAATATAGTTTTTTTAAAGACATAAGTTTCTTTTTGAATCGATAAAAAATTAAAGTAGTTTTACATTTCTAAACTAAAACCATGCACGCAGATTACATTATCGACCAAAATTTCTCTGATATTACTTATGCTGAAAGCGATGTAAAATACAAAGAATACGAGAATTGCACGTTTACGAATTGCGATTTTAGAGCGTGTTCGTTTATTGCGGTAACATTTATAGATTGCAACTTTATCGATTGTAATTTTAGAGGTACAAAGATTAACCATGTGTCTTTGCGTGATGTTTGGTTTACGAAATGCGATTTTACTTCGGTGAATTTTGCTATGACGGATCAAATTTTATATGAGTTTCACTTCAAAGACAGCTTACTTGATTACGCACAATTCTACAGTTTGAAACTGAAGAAAATGCAATTCATCAATTGCAGTATGATTGCTGTTGATTTTATGGAAAGTGATTTATCGGAAGCCATGTTTGACAATTGCAATTTAAGACATGCTGTTTTCATAGGCACAACAGCTCACAAAACCGATTTTTCAACGAGTTATGATTTCATCATTGACCCTGAAAAAAACAAACTAAAACGCGCTGTTTTTTCTTCAGATAATTTAGCTGGACTTTTGAAAAAATATGATTTGGTGATTAAGTAATTTAAACGCAAAGACGCAAAGGATTTTCGCAAAGTTAACAAAAGTTAAATGCCTTTTTTGTTTCAATAAAATAGTTTAAAACTTTAAAACTATTCCCTACATTTGGGTAACATTAAACCTTATATTATGGAAACCCGAAATTATTCTAAAGTCTACCGTATTTTACATTGGTTGATAGCTTTTACTTTTCTTTTGTTGTTGCTGACTATTTTTTTACGCAAGACATGGATGGAAAAAAATCATGTGGCTGGAATAATTCAGGCGTTTTTAGCAGATAATGGTTATGCTCCTTTATCGCAAGATGATGCTATTGTATTGGCTAAAAAAATTAGAAAACCCATGTGGAACTGGCATATTTATTTTGGTTATGTATTAACCGGATTGTATTGTATTCGTTTAGCAGTGCCATTTTTTGGAGAAATGAAATTTTCTTCTCCTTTTAAAGTTGGATTAGATGCAAAAACCAAATTTCAATTTTGGGTTTATATTGTATTTTATATATGTACTTCTATTTCATTAATTACTGGTTTGTTTATTGAATTTGGCCCTAAAAATCTAAAAGACCCAATGGAAGAAATACACGTACTTTCGTTATACTATTTACTTGGATTTATGGTATTGCATTTTGGTGGTGTTTTATTTGCTGAATTTACCAACCAAAAAGGATTGATTTCAAGAGTGATTAGCGGAAGTAAAAAAGAATAATAATTACATTGATAGTAAAATGAAACTCCCAAAGTTAATTTTTGGGAGTTTTTTTATTCCCAAAGCCCAGTAGACACAACATTTTTAAAAATATTTATCTAAAATAACTAATTTTTTATTGTTTTTCAATAAATTTTTATTGAAATTTGTAATGTAATTTTAAACTTTGTAGTTATGTCAAAAACAAACAACTTCGTATTTTGGTTCTTATATGCTATAGCTTGGCTTATTTTTGTGGGCTTGTCTATTGAAGCGGGAGGCTTACTTGTTAATTTCTTTTTCAGCCATTATAATCCAGAAATTATTCAAAATCTGTATCAAAAGTTAGACTTAATGGCTATGTATAACGAGAGTAAATTAACTTTTTATGGTGTTTATAGCTTTATACTTATCATTTCTATTTTAAAAGCGGTACTATTTTATGCCGTAATTCATCTTATGCACAAAATGGATTTATCAAAACCGTTCAACACTTTTGTGGCAAAACAAATTTTACTTATTAGTTATTTCACCTTATCGATTGGAATATTAAGTCACATTGCCAGACAGATAGTCAATGGTTTAAAGCATCACGGTTTTGTTCCCTATAACTTAAACCAATTTTGGGCAGACAGCGGGGCTTTTATTTTAATGGGAGGTGTTATCTATATTATCGCGATTATCTTTAAAAAAGGGATCGATATTCAAAACGAAAACGACTTAACCGTATAACGTATGGCAATTGTAGTAAACTTAGATGTGATGATGGCGAAACGCAAAATGTCACTCAACGAACTTTCGGAAAAGGTAGATATTACGTTGGCTAATTTATCGATTTTGAAAACCGGAAAAGCAAAAGCCATACGTTTCAGTACGCTGGAAGCTATTTGTAAAGTGTTAGATTGTCAGCCGGGTGATATTTTGGAATATGTAGAAGATTAGCATTATGACTTTTTTAACGCAATTGAATTTGTAAAACTGAAAGAATATTCGTAACTTTAAGTAATTATTAATTTAATCCCTTAACGCTATGTTAGTTCAAATTCACACCGACAAAAATATTGAAGGCGGAAGCCGTTTTTCAGAATTCTTTACCAACGAAATTAAAAATGAATTAGCACGATTTGACGAAATTGTAACCCGAGTTGAAGTTCACATTACCGATGAAAACGGAAATAAATCTACTCCAAACGACAAAAAATGTGTCATTGAAGCCAAAGTAGAAAAAAAACAACCGATAGCCGTTACCGCAACTTCCGATAGCCCAGAAAAAGCTTTTTATGATGCATTAGAAAAAATCCAACGTGTTTTAGATACAACGGTAGAAAAAATTAAAGAACATTAAAATTAAAAAATCCCGAGCTCACACTCGGGATTTCTTGTAATTACTTTTTATTCTTCTTTTTTGCTTTTGACTTTTTCTTTTTGTCTTTTGCTTTCTGTTTTTTTGCTTTTTGAAGTGCTTTTTTCTTTTTCGCTTTCTTTTTTGCTTTTAATTTTGCTTTCTTCTTCGCTTTTTTCTCTTTTGCTTTTTCTTCGTCTTTCTTACTCATTTTGTCTTTTTTAGATTTATTTTTAAGTTTTTTACTTTTTTCTTTTTTCTCTTTTGGAGAAACAATCTCAGTAATTGGTTCTTCAACCGTTGTTTTTGCTACTGGAGCTTTTTTTACTTCTGGAGTTATTGGATTAACCAACTTTATTTGAGGTTCTTTAACAGCAACAATTGGTTTTTCAACTTTTTCTACTACTTTTTTAACAGGCACTTTTGGAGTAGTTGTTCTTTTTACAGGTGCTTTTTTAGCCGCTTCATTTAAGGGTGTTACAATTTCTTTTATATCTGAAGCGTCAGAATTAGTAATTTCTTTGTTATCTTTTATCATTTTATATATGTTTAATTATTGTTATTGTAATGTAAATTAATTGTTAACAAAAATAAACATTAAAACCATAAGTCAATGTTAAGTTTTCATTTCAACGAAAAACTTAACATTGGAAACAAAAAAACATAAAGACTCAGAATTTCATTTTTATTTTAAAACTCGTATTCTCGTTCTACTTTTGCAATTCTCACTTTATAATTTTTGTACCAAATAGTTTTGCCTTTTTCTTGCGCTTCTAAATGTTCCATATTTTCTTTCCAGTTTTTTATGGCTTTCAAGCTTTCCCAATACGAAACGGTAATTCCAATTTCGCTTCGTGCGCTATCCATACCTATAAATCCAGGTTGAGCTTTGGCTAATTCCACCATTTTTGTTGCCATTTCGGCATAACCGGCTTCTACTTCGGTTCTTGTAGAAGTAAAAATTACTGCGTAATACATGATTAAATTTTTAAATTATCGAATCGCTAATGTGTTCTTTGCAAAGTGCAACATCCAAAGCTTCGGACTAAAATTATAGACAACGTATTTCTATTGTGCCTATGTATTTAAACAAAAGATGCTTAACAGCATGACAAACTAAACGTTTAAACTAAACACTGAACACTAAACACTGAACACTAAACACTAAACACTGACCACTGAATACTACAACTTCTTCGCTTCTTCCCAAAAAACATTCATTTCTGCTAACGTCATGTCCATTAAAGGTTTGCTTAATTCGGTGGCTTTGCTTTCTAGATATTGGAAACGTTTGATGAATTTCTTATTCGTGCGTTCTAAAGCGTCTTCTGGGTTTACTTTTAAGAATCGAGCATAATTTATCATGGAGAATAAAACATCGCCAAATTCGGCTTCTATTTTGTCTTGATTGCCAGCTTGTACCTCAACTTGGAGTTCGTTTAGTTCTTCTTGCACTTTGTCCCAAACTTGGTGCGGTTCTTCCCAATCAAATCCTACGCCTTTTACTTTATCTTGAATGCGACTTGCTTTTACTAACGCAGGTAAACTTTTCGGCACACCTTCCAAAACTGATTTTTTGCCTTCTTTTAGTTTTAGTTTTTCCCAATTTTGCTTTACTTCTTCTTCGTCAGCCACTTCAACATCGCCATAAATATGCGGATGGCGATCGATTAATTTATCGCAAATGGAATTCGTTACATCGCCAATATCAAACGCATTGGTTTCGCTTCCAATTTTTGCATAAAACACAATGTGCAACAATACATCGCCCAACTCTTTCTTGATTTCCTGCAAGTCATTATCTAAAATGGCATCGCCTAATTCATAGGTTTCTTCAATCGTTAAATGACGTAGACTTTCAAATGTTTGCTTTTTATCCCACGGACATTTTTCGCGTAAATCGTCCATGATATCTAAAAGTCGGTTGAAAGCTTGAAGTTGTTGTTGGCGTGTGTTCATGATGTTGTTTTTTGTTTCAGGCTTCAAGTTTGAAATTGTTCTTGAAATTGAATTTGATTTTTGCACTTGTTCTTGCTTCTGTAAAAATAAAAAATCCCACGTGGAAAACGCAGGATTTTAAAGTATAATTTTTCCAAAGCTTATTCAGCAGCTGGAGTTTCTTCTTCTTTAACTTCTTTAGATAACGCTTCTAATGAAACGAAACCTTTAGGTTGTAACAAATTGTACCAGTTTAAGATTTTTTTGATGTCAGACGTATATACTCTGTCTTCATCAAATTCTGGTAAAATTTCTCTGAAGTATGCTTTTAATTTTGCATCGTCTTCTTTGTGAGACATTGCTAAACCGTCGTTTTCTTTGGTAGCAATTGCTTTGAAAACTTCTGCTAAACGTACTTCTTCTGAATACGTGTATACTGCAATTTCTGATAACAAACTTACGTTAGCTCTCATTCCTACAGTTATTTTTTTTCCGTCTAATAATGATTCGGCAACAAATCCTGTACGTGTTTGAATTTTTAATTCATATAAACCTGGTTTCCCAGAAATAGCTAATATTTTTTGAATGCTCATGTTTCTTAATTATTAAGGTTGGCAAATATATTATTTTAAAGTAAAAAGTGAAACGTAAAAAGTAAAAAGTTTAGTTAAAATAGCTATTTACTTTTCACTATTCACTAATCTCTAATTAACGTCCTTTTTTGTTTACGTATTTCATTTTATAATCGGGTCTTGCTTTACCATCCATAATGTTTTGCAATTTTTTCCCAATTAACTTCTTTTTCAACATCGACAAGTGATCGGTAAATAAAATTCCTTCGATGTGATCGTACTCATGTTGGATAACACGCGCGATTAAACCATCATATACTTCTGTCTTCTTATTGAAATCTTCGTCAAAATATTCAATCGTAATCGTATCATGACGAAAAACATCTTCACGCACATCTGGAATACTTAAACAACCTTCGTTGAATCCCCAAATATCGCCTTCTTCTTTGATGATTTTTGCATTAATGAACGTTTTTTTGAACTCTTTCATTAAAGCTGCTTCTTCTTTAGAAACGTCATCACTATCGCTAAAAGGTTCGGTATCTACAATAAACAAACGAATTGGCATACCAACTTGTGGAGCAGCCAAACCAACGCCATGCGCATGATACATAGTGTCATACATATTAGCTATTGTTTCTTTAAGATTCGGATATTCAGGAGTAATGTCCTCACAAACTTTGCGTAAAACTGGTTCTCCGTATCCGTATATTGGTAAAATCATAATTTATTTTTTTGTTTCAAGTTTCAGGTTTCAAGTTTCAAGTTTCAGGTTAAAACTTCCATCTTCCATCACCCAGCAATAAAATGCAAAAGTACTATTTTTTATAACGTAAATAATCTTGAAGTATAATTGTTGCGGCAATTTCGTCAACCATGGCTTTATTTTGGCGTTGTTTTTTATTTAAACCGCTATCAATCATGGTTTTAAACGCCATTTTAGAAGTAAAACGTTCATCTACTCTATTAACTGGGATTTCTGGAAAAGCTGCTTGGAATTTAGTAACAAAAGCATTGATAATTTCAGCACTTTGTGATGGTGTTCCGTCCATTTGTTTGGGTTCGCCAACAATTACACAAGCTACTTTCTCTTTCGAAAAATAATCTTTTAAAAACGCAATTGCCGTTTCGGATGGAATTGTGGTTAGCCCAAAAGCTATCATCTGGATTTCATCGGTAACGGCAATTCCTGTTCGTTTGATTCCGTAATCTATGGCTAAAATTCGCATTGTTGTTTATTTTCAACAAATATACGGTCATTTATCTGATAATTTCAAATTCGGCTAAAGGAGCCATTCGAGCTTTATTTAGTTTTAGCGTTTTACCATCGAAATTATAATTATCAGTCATTTCTAAAATTTTGGCTAATTCTTGTTCGGTTTCCATATCTTGACAAGCCATCATTGTTGAAGCTACTTTTGAGAATTTAATACGACTTACATCTTCCTGTAATTCAAAACTTCCTGCCATACTGTTACAACCTGCATAAGCGGAAAATCTTCCTTCTGGATTGAATGTAATTCCGTATTCTTTTTCAATATTTGGATCTTTCTTTACTACTTTACCGTTCATTTTAAGCAAGCGCCATTTAGAATTTTTAAGTTCTAAATTAACAACTTCTTCAGTTTTTGTTTCTTCTTTCACTTTTCCAGTTGCTATTTTGCAAGAAATAAAACTGAAAGCTATTATTCCTAAAATTAGAATACTTTTTTTCATGTTGTTTGCTTTTTGTGATTCATGTAAATTTACGATTTATTTATTAAATCAAAAAGAATTCCAAAATTCCAAATGCACATGCTTTTTTAGAAATATTTAAAATCACAACTACTAAAATCTAAATTAGTAGTAATAAAATCATAGTATACTTTTATATTTTTTATTCTTCTAATTGTAATATTTTCGCTGCATGAGTCTTAACTTGTTCAAATAGAGATTCGTTTTCATTTAATTGTTCTCCATATGAAGGAATCATTTGTTTGATTTTGGATTGCCATTCTTCTGAACTCATTTGTTTACAAAAACATCTCTCTAACAATTCAATCATAACAGATACGGCAGTTGAAGCACCTGGAGAAGCTCCTAATAATGCAGCAATTGAACAATCTGCAGACGACACAATTTCAGTTCCAAACTGTAAAACACCTTTTCCGTTTTCGTCTTTCTTAATAATTTGTACTCTTTTTCCAGCATGTTCTAATACCCAATCTTCCGCTTTTGCATTTGGAAAATATTCTTTTAATGCCTCAACACGCTCTTCATGTGATTGCATTACTTGCTCAATTAAGTACTTAGTTAACGGTATATTGTGTGCACCAGCATATAACATTGGCCAAAGATTACTTGTCTTTATAGATTTTAATAAATCAAAATAAGAACCTTTCTTTAAAAATTTTGTTGTAAATCCGGCATAAGGGCCAAATAACAATTCTTGCTTTCCACTAATAACTCGAGTATCTAAATGAGGGACAGACATTGGAGGTGCTCCAATTGCAGCTTTACCATACACTTTTGCATGATGCTTATTAATAATTTCTTCATTTGTGCATCGCAACCATTGCCCACTTACAGGAAATCCACCAAAACCTTTTCCTTCAAATATTTGAGATTTCTCTAAAAGGGGTAATGAACCGCCTCCAGCACCAATAAAAATAAATTTAGTTATAATTTTTCGGGTCTTTCCAGTATTTAAATCTTTAACTTTAACAACCCATTCGTTATCTTTGTTCTTTTTTAATTTAGATACTTCATGCTGAAAATACATGTTGATATTTTCTTGATTTTGTAGATATCTAAACATTTGACGAGTCAAGTTACCAAAATTCACATCGGTACCCCTCTTCATAAATGTTCCTGCAACTTGTTCGTCTTCATTTCTTCCTTCCATTACAAGTGGCATCCATTCCTTTAATTCTTTATGATCAACAGAAAATTTCATTTCTTTAAACAAAGAACACTCTGTCATCAACTTATATCTTTTCTTTAAAAAAGAAACATTATTTTTTCCCCAAACAAAACTTAAATGAGGAACCGTTTTAATAAATTTTTCTGGAGTTTTGATAAGGTCTTCTTTAACTAAAAAAGACCAAAATTGTCTCGAAACTTCAAATTGTTCTGCAATTTGTATGGCTTTTGAAATATTTACATTGCCCTTACTATCTTGTGGAGTATAATTTAATTCGCAAAAAGCAGAATGCCCTGTTCCTGCATTATTCCAAGCATCGGAACTTTCAGTTGAGGCAGCATCTAATTTCTCAAAAATTTCAATCGAAATATTGGGTTGTAATTGTTTTAACAACGTACCTAATGTAGCACTCATTATTCCTGAACCCACTAATACAATATCCGCTTTAACTTCCATAATTAAATGTTTTGTAAATTAAAAGCACAAAGATATTTCATTGAATTTAACCAATTAATAACGATTTTAAATAAATATGATAAAGAAAACGTTATCGTTAATAACTATTTCAATTTGCTTCAATATTTTTTAAAAAAAACGTAAAATATTTTATTTTGTAATGGATTGAGCTGTAATAATTCTGTAATTTTTACAAAAGATTTTATATTTGCAGAAAAAAAAATGAATAGTTTACAATCTACAATAGAACAAGCTTGGGAAAATAGAACTTTGCTTCAAGAAGACTCAACTCAAAAAGCCATAAGAGAAGTTATTGAATTATTAGATAATGGAAAACTTCGTGTAGCTGAACCAGTTGAAAATGGTTGGCAAGTAAACGAATGGGTCAAAAAAGCAGTGGTGATGTACTTCCCTATTCAAAAAATGGAAACTTGGGAATCGGGTATTTTTGAATATCACGATAAAATGTTGTTGAAACGCAATTATGCAGAAAAAGGAATTCGTGTAGTTCCGAATGCAGTGGCAAGATATGGTGCTTATATTTCTTCGGGAGTAATTTTGATGCCAAGTTATGTAAACATTGGTGCTTACGTAGATGAAGGTACGATGGTAGATACTTGGGCAACTGTGGGAAGTTGTGCACAAATTGGAAAACATGTTCATCTTTCAGGTGGTGTTGGAATTGGTGGTGTTTTAGAACCATTGCAAGCAGCTCCCGTAATAATTGAAGATGGCGCATTCATCGGTTCAAGATGTATTGTGGTCGAAGGTGTTCATGTAGGAAAAGAAGCTGTTTTAGGAGCAAATGTATGCTTAACAGGCTCTACCAAAATTATTGATGTTACAGGTGATGAGCCTATCGAATACAAAGGAGTTGTACCAGCACGTTCGGTTGTAATTCCTGGAAGTTATACAAAAAAATTCCCAGCTGGTGATTATCAAGTACCGTGTGCAATTATCATTGGTCAAAGAAAACCTTCAACGGATTTAAAAACTTCGTTGAATGATGCATTGAGAGAATATAACGTAGCGGTTTAGATTAATGAAAGTACTTGTCATACAAATTAAAATGATTGGTGACGTACTGGCAAGTACTGTCATTTGTGAAGCTATTAAAAAACAGCATCCAAACTGTGAAGTACATTATTTGATTCAAAAAAACACTTTCCCGGTTATAGAAAACAATCCTTTTATTGACAAAGTCTTGTTTTTTGAAGAAGAAAAATACAAAGGCTTAAGTGGATTATTTAGATTAGGAATCGAATTAAAACTAGAAAAATACGATACGGTCATTGACGTTTACGGAAAATTTCAAAGTTTAATTCCAACGTATTTAAGTGGTGCAAAAAAAAGAATTGGAACCTATAAATGGTATTCTAAACTCTTCTTAACAGAAACCGTTATTCCAGACACAGAATGCAATGGAACAGCGAATGCTTTCCGAATTTTATTAGCCAAAACGGCTATCAAAAAAGAAATTCCGCAAATTTTTCCAAAAATTCATTTGACTCCATCTGAAATTGAAAACGCTAAAAATCAAATTATAAGTCAATTAGACGTTACGAAAAAAATTGTAATGATTAGTGTTTTAGGAAGTGGTAAAAACAAAAGTTTACCTGATGCTTCTATGGCAACCGTTTTGAATAAAATAGCCGCAACTGTTGATGTGCAATTGGTTTTTAATTATATGCCAAACCAACAAGAGGAAGCCAAAGCAATTTTTGATTTGTGTGATGCCAATGCACAATCTAAAATTATATTTGATTTTTATGTAAAAGGATTACGCGGATTCTTAGCTGTATTATCGCAATGTGATGCTTTGGTAGGAAATGAAGGCGGTGCCACTAATATGTCTAAAGCCTTAAACATTCCTACTTTTACTATTTATGCCCCTTGGATAAACAGAACATCTTGGAATATTTTTGAAGAAACAGGTTTACACGAAATTGTTCACTTATCCGATTATTTTCCAGACTTATATAAAAACAAACACCCCAAAAACTTTAAAGAAAAAGCTTTGGAGTGGTATGATAAATTGAATCCCGAATTGTTTACCGAAAAATTACAACGATTTGTAAAAAAGATTAGTCAATAAACTTCTCTTTATACCATTTTACTTGTTCTTCAAGTCCTTGTTTTAAGGTTACTTTAGGTTCGTAATTTAATAATTTTCTAGCTTTATCAATAACTGCTGCTGTACGTTGCTGATCGCCTTTTCTTGGAGGTTTGTTATCAATAATTAAGGTTTTATGCATGATTTGCTCTACTGCATTAATTCCGTCTTGCGTAGTATTCACTTCATCAGTACCTAAGTTGATGATTTCGCCATTCACTACATCTTCTTTTCCTATTATAGCTGCTAATCCTTCTACAATATCACCAACATAGGTAAAACTTCTTTCGTGTTTAACGCTACCTTCAAATAATGGAAAAGGTTTATCGTTGTATAGGTTTTCAATTAATTTCGTGTATAATTTTTCTGGACGTTCTCTTGGCCCAAAAACCGAATACAATCGAATGGAACATGCTTTTAATTTCCCTAAACGTTGTAACCCTAATACCAATTGTTCGGCTGCTAATTTTGTAGAACCATAAAAAGAAACAGGTTGTGCCGAAATCTTTTCATCTACTGTAGCTTCAATTCCATATACAGATGAAGTAGCAATATTTACAAACGATTTTAGATTAGGATTATAAGCTAAAACTGTATCTAATAAATTTTGAGTAGCATAAATGTTATTTCTAACATATTCCTCTAAAGTAGTATCGGATGAAATTCCAGGTTGGGCAGCCAAATGATAGATATAATCATATGGTTTTTCGAATACTTTTGACAAGTCATCGTTTAAATCTACTCTAAAGATAGAAACTCCTTTTACTTCTATATCTTTAGCATTCATTTCCTTTAAAGCTGGACTATAATAATCGTTAAAATTATCTAATCCTACTACTTCATGACCTAATGCTACTAATTTTTCACATAAGTGTGATGCTATAAATCCTGCAGCTCCTGTTACTAATATTCGCATACTTATTATTTTTCTTCTCTCTTAATTCCGAAAGGTGTCCATTTAATTTTTTTATCGCGCACTTCTTTTCTAATAGCTAAATTAGCGGCTAACGATTCTGGTGTTTTATATCCACGTGCATGATCTAAGTGTAAAACAATCGCTTTGTGGCGAATTTGTTTCCCTTTAACTCCATAATTCTCTAAACGTTCTCCAAATTCTCTATCCGGTCCACCGTATTTCATTCTTTCATCATAACCGTTGATTGCAATCATATCATCTTTAAATCCAGAAGAATTACAATTGTTAAAAGAAGGTGTTGTAGGCGAAATAATGTCTAAAAACTTAGCAATGATTCCGTCAGATCCTAATTTTAACGAATTAGAAAAATCTAATTTTTCAATTTTATTTAACCATTTCACATCAAAACATCTTTGTGAAACAATATCATCTCTTGTAATATCTTTACTTGTTTTCATTGGAAGTTTGCAATATCCTCCCGATAAAAATTTTCCTTTTTCTGCTTGTTTCGCGTGCACTTCTACGAAATCAGCTCTTGGAATACAATCACCATCAGTCATGATAATATATTCATTAGCAGCTTCTACAATGGCAACATTTAAAATTTCTTGTCTTCTGTACCCTAAATCTTCATGCCATAAATGACGTACTGGAACTGGATAATCTTTAGCATAAGAATCTATTAATTCTTTTGTTGAAGGTCGAGAACCATCATCGGCAATTATTAATTCAAAATCTTTATAAGTTTGTACGCTATAACCTATAAGGACCTTTTCAAGCCATTCCTCTGCATTATAAGTACTTACTACTACTGTTATTTTCATTCTTTATATTTTTTAGAAACGGTTTATTCTGAAACAATTCCGTTTTTAATTCTAATGATATTATGTTTTATATTAAAACGTCTAATTTCTATATTTGCGGCAATTTTTTCTTGATCTGCATATCCTCTTTCATGATGCAAATGTAAGCAAATTGCGTCGTATCTTATTTGTTTTGCTAAGATTCCTAGATTAAACAAACGCTCACCCACTTCTCTATCCAATCCGCCGTAATGCATATCTTGATTAAAACCATTGATAGCTAATAAATCTTCTTTAAAAACAGAAGAATTATGTCCGTTAAAAGTTTTCTTAGTTGTTGTGACCCAATTCATAAAACTTGCAAAATATTTATTCTTTGAAAGCTTAGATACTTTAAAACTAAAATTTAATCCATTACTAACCAACCATTTAATCGAAAAACAATTTTGATTTATGATATCATTTTCAGAAATAAAAGTAGATAGATGCAAAGGTAATTTAAAATATCCACCTGATAAAAAATATCCTTTTTGTTGGTGTTTTAAATGTGCTTTTACAAAGTTTTCTCTTGGAATACAATCACCATCGGTAAAAAGAAGATAATCAGCAGTAGCTTTTAAAATTGCTTTATTTAAAATTTCAGATTTACGAAATCCATTATCCTCTTGCCATACATGTAAAATTGGGTATTTAAATTTAGAAGAAAAACTTTCAATAATTTGTTGGGTTTTTATAGTAGAACCATCATCTGCAATTACTAATTCAAAATCTGTTTCAGTTTGAACACTGTAACCAATTAGCACTTTACGTAACCAATCTTCCGAATTGTATGTTGTAATTATTACAGATAATTTCATCTAATATTATAAAAAGTGAAAATACTACTTTTTCCAGAACTTTAATTTCTTTTTAAGTCTTTTTTTTCTAAAATGTTGTTGTTGAAATTTTTGAGTAGCATTCCACATTTCATCAAAGACTAACTCATTATTTTCTCCAGACAATTTTGCATATTCTTCACTCATTATTTGTACAATATCCTTTCTGGAAGTAAGTTTAGAAAAATTATTCATTCGTTCAATAAAAGTCATTTTTTTATTAAAATTGGTTCTGTTCAAATCAACTAAATAAAAATCATAATTTCCATCTCCTAAATCTTTTATCAGAGTATTGCCTGAAGAATGATCGATAAATTCAATATTTGATTGATGTAATTTATAAGTAAAAGCAACAAACTGTTTTAAAATTGCTGTTTTTTTTACCTCATCATCAATATCTAATAATTCACGAAATCTAAAGTCGGTTTTTAAAAACTCACAAACATAATAGCTTTCATTTAATCCAATTGTATCAAAATTTTCATAATAAGCTATTGGTATTGGAGTACCAATTCCTTTTTGTAACAAAATATTCGCAAATTCAAAAGAACGTTTTGCTTTACTTTTTCTGAAATAAGTATAAATTATTTTATTAAAAATATGAGGCTTTTTAAATGCTTTAACACAAATCGTTAAATTGTCTATTTCAAAAATTTTTAAACTATTTCTGTTTCCTTCATAGATAAAAGTTCCTTGGCGGTAATAATTAACTATGCAATTATAGACAACTTCATTTCTTTTTTCGAAATCGGGATTAAAAATACTTTTCATAGTGCGAAAATAAAACAATGTTGGCTATTTACGTTCAAATATAAATTATTTTATAGATTTGTATAATAAAAAAAACTTAAATGAATATATTCAAATCTATAAAAAGAAATATTACAAAAAGAAATGTTATCCATTCTATTTTAGAAAAAGATCAACAAAACATTGATGTTGTAAATATTCACAGAATAAACTTGAATAATGTAGGGGATTTTTATTGTGCTCCTCATCAATTATTTTGATGTTTTAAAAGGAAAAAGTTTAGATATTTTTGATTACAAAAGTGAAGATAAAACAATTCGCACGCATTTTATAAATGAAATTTCAAATCGTTCCATAATTCTTGGTGGTGGAGGTTTGTTAAATAGAGAAGGATTTGCCTTACAAATGAAAATGTTTGAAAAACTTACCAATAAAGAAAAAAAAATAGTGCTTTGGGGTGTTGGTCACAACGAAAAATCGCCAAAAACCTATGGTAAAGTTTCAAAATACAACATAGACATCAACAAATTTGGATTGGTAGGAACAAGAGATTATAGTATGCCTGGAGAATATGTTCCATGTGTAAGTTGTTTACATCCAATTTTTGATTTAAAAATTGACAACAATAAAGAAATAGGTATAGTATTACATAAGGATACTATAAAAAAGGCAGCATAAATGACAAATTTAAGAATTTTGCAACATTGTCAAATTCTACAAATTTTGAAGATTTAATAAATTTTATTGGAAGACCAAAAAACATAATTACTGATAGTTACCACACCATGTATTGAGCAATGATTATGAAAAAAAGGTAATTACAATTCCTAATTCATCTAAATTTTACGATTTTAAATACAAACCAATTATTTCAAATTTTGAAGATACTTTAAGTAATTTAAATAAAGAAATAATTTATGAGGGCTTTTAGATGAGTGTCGAGAAATAAACTACAAATTTTCGGAGAAAGTTTTTAACAATTTAAATTTGTAATTATTTTTTTAAATTAAGTAAAATCAATACAAAGTTATACCTTTGCATTTTATTAAAACAAACTAAAACCATGAACGATTATAGGTTAATATTTCAAAAAAGAGCAAACGATTACCATTTTGCAATGCAGAAATACCCTAAAGCAAGAATATATGAATTTAATAGCTTAATAGGTACAACTGATTTTTCAAAAGCGATTGAAATTTTAGATATTCCATCTGGAGGGGCTTACTTAAAAAATTTCTTACCTAAACATATTAATTTAACTTCTTGTGATTTTTCGGAAGGATTTACTAATAACGAAATTAAACTTGCTAATCCTGAAAATCTACCGTTTGAATCAAATACTTTTGATTGTATTTTTTCACTTAGCGGTATGCATCATTTAAATAATGTCCCTTTATTTGTAGAAGAATCTTTGAGAATAATTAAAAATGATGGAGAATTTATTTTTGCAGATGTAAAAAAGGGAACTTCTGTAGATGTTTTTTTAAATCAATTTGTTAATGAATATAATTCATTAGGACACCAAGGAAATTTTTTCTTTGAAGATTATTTTATTAATTATCCTACTATACAAAATAAAATTATAGAATGTAAATACAACCAATATCCATTTCTATTTGAAAACAAAAGTGATATGATAATTTTCTTTAGATTATTCTTTGGTTTAGACAAAGCTACTGACGATATTATTTATGATGGTGTAAGAGATATTCTAGGAATTCAAAATACAAAAAACGGTTTAGAAGTAAATTGGGGATTAATACAGTTTAAATTAAAAAAATAATTTAAACTGTATTAAATAAATTATTGAGGCAAATGCATTAAATCACCAAACTCTTTATTAAATCTTTCGATTGAACTTCTAACCAATCCGCCATTGGAAAAGAAGGTTAGTTCACCAAATATAATTTTATTTCCAATTGAATATAAATCAACCCTTAAGAAAACAAACCCCTCAGATAATTTTTCAGCAACCATAATCATTTCATCAAAATTATCTGGTTTTTTAAAATCCGCCTCATAAAATGAAGAAATGTAATCTTCAGGTAAAATTTGATTCCATTCTAAATCATAAAAACTCTTTCTTATATCTTTAGATTTATTTTTTTGAACATAGACATACGTAGGTTTACCATGGAAACAGTGAAACTTATAATCTATTAATTCATCATTATCAATTTCAGAAATATATTTTTCTACTAATATTTTAGGCTTCAAATCTTTATAAATTTTTTCACAAAACTTATAATAATAATTTTCAGCTAAAAACGCATTTAATTTTTTCTTAGTATGCTCAATATTTAATTTAGATTTGTCTTTAACAATTATATTATACCCAGAACCGTGTGTACCTTTTAAAACAAACTGATTTGGTAAATCAATAAAATTTATATCTGAAACCGATACATAAACACCAAAAATGTCGCTTAAATAAGATTTACCAATTTTTTCTTCAACGTAGTTTCTTACCTCATATTTATCAGCAAACTTACCATATTGCTCAGTATATAAATTAAGCTTTAGCCAAAGTAATTTCTCCATAAACTCTTTTGGATTAACTAAATCTGGCTTTACTCCATTTTTTAAATAATATTGATAAATTGTGATTTTAAAATCACTTGCTCCTATTAATTTTAGGATTCCAATATAAGATTTAACTAATTTCCTTTGTAAAAAAAACATATTATCTTTAGTTTGAAACAACAACTTCATTTAATTCTGCAAACATTTTTTTTGCGATTACCTCTTTTGTAAAATTGTCTATTAAAAATTGATGACCATTTGTTGTGCATTTCATTTGCAAATGTTCATCATATAACATTTGTTCCACTTTATCAGCAAATGAGATAGGATTTCCTACTTCAGCTAATAATCCTGTCTCATTATCTATAACTACTTCTGGAATTCCTCCAGCTTTTGCAGCTACAATTGGAACTCTACAAGCATACGATTCTAAAAGAACACCACCAGTTGGTTCATTATTAGAAGTAAATAAGAACAAATCAAACTCTGGCAAAATTTCTGGAATATCTTTTCTAAAACCGGCGAAAATTATATCATTTTGCAATCCTAAAGAAGCTACTTGATCTCTAACTTCCATTTCTAAAGAACCTTTTCCTATTAAAATATATTTTGCTTTTATCCCACGTTTAACCAATTCTGCAACAGTATTTACCCATGTTTTATGATCTTTAAATCCAGTGAACTCAGCAATATTTCCAATAATTTTATAATCGTCTGGTATATTAAACTCTTTATGTAATATTCCTGATTTATTCTGTTTGCTAAACTTTTTAATATCCGTAACGCTTCCAACAACACAAAGCTTAGAATGATCTTTGACAGCAAATTTTAAAACATCTACAACTGGCCCAGAAACACAAATTATTTTCTTAATTCCACTATAGTTATATTTCCATTTTCTAAGCAAATTCGTATCTACACGTCTAATTAAAGTTCTACATAAAACTAAAGGTGTTTTCAATCCATAAAAAAAAGCAGAAAGAACTGCCATAGTATGAGATTGACTATTATGAATAAAAATAACATCTGCATTTTTATCCTTTGAGATTTTAGCAAATTGTTTAGCAAATTTAAAATCATATTCAGACTTATATGGAAACGAAATAACATTCATTCCTTTTTCTATAGCAACTTTATGAACTTCAGAATTTTCAGGACACACAATCCATTGATCTTCTACATAGCCATATTCTTTGAATGCTTCGTATAAATAAATTATTTTTTGCTCGTGACCTCTCCAACCTAATGAGGCCGTTAACTGAATTAACTTCATTTTTAAAAAAATTTAAACAAATATAGTTCCGTTATTTAATTTATACTAGATTATTTAATTAAAAAATAGTTTATATTTACAATCATTTAATTTTCATGAAAAAATATAAAAGAATAATTTTAAGATTATTAAAAAATTTTAAGTTTTTACCGCCAAGCATTTTTATTGCCATCCAATATGAATATGCATTGGAAAAAAAATTAAACTTAAAAAATCCAATAACTTTTACTGAAAAAATTCAATGGTATAAATTATACTACAAAAACCCAATTCTAAAAAAACTTGTAGATAAATTTCATGTTAGAGAATATGTTGAAGTAAAAATTGGAAAGAAATATCTTAATGAATTATATGGAGTATATGAAAGTCCGAAAGAAATTGATTTTGACAAACTTCCCGAAAAATTTGTTTTAAAATGTGTTCATGGAAGTGGATTTAATATTTGTGTAAAAGAAAAATCAATGTTAGATATTAATTACACCAAAAGAATTATTAAAAAGTGGCAAAATAAAAATTTCTATAATAAAGGAAAAGAATGGGCATATAAAGGAATAAAACCAATAATAATTGCTGAAAAATTTCTTAAAGAATTTGACAAAGAAGTAATTAATGATTATAAATTTTTTTGTTTTAATGGCGAAATTAAATTCATACAAATTGACTTAGAACGAAAAACAAATAATTATAGATGTTATTACGACACAAATTGGAATAAACTTTCCTTTTGTACCAAAAACAAAATTATTCATCCAGGTAAAATCGATAAACCGATCAAATTTGAAGAAATGAAAGAAATTGTTCAAAAATTATCACAAGATTTTCCTTTTGTTCGAGTTGATTTATATGTAATTGAAAACAAAATCATATTTGGAGAATTAACATTTTATCCAGGAAATGGAACAATAGAACTTACCCCTTACGAAATGAATTACACAATAGGTGACTATTTCAAACTACCTAATTAATTATTATAATGGACATTAATACCGAAGTACACAACGCATTCGAAGTAATCAAAAACGGAGGCATCATTTTATATCCTACCGATACGGTTTGGGGAATTGGTTGTGATGCTACTAACGAAGAAGCTGTCAAAAAAATCTATGCTTTAAAACAACGTGAAGAAACCAAAAGCATGATTATTTTAATGAATGGCGAACGTATGATGTACAACGTTTTCAAAGAAATTCCAGAAGTGGCTTGGCAAATTTTAGATTTATCAGAACGACCAACGACTTTAATTTTAGACAATCCTCGAAATATCGCCAAAAATATAGTAGCTGAAGATAATACTTTAGGTGTTCGAATTGTTACGGAACCTTTCTGCTTCAAACTAATGGAACGCATGAAAAAACCATTGGTTTCTACTTCCGCAAATATATCAGGAATGTTTACACCAAAAACTTTCAAAGAAATTAGTCCCGAAATTATAAAAGGTGTCGACTATGTAGTAAATTTGCACCACGATAAAGTTTGCAAAAATCCTTCTACAATAATTAAATTAGGTTTAGATAGCCAAGTAAAAGTGATTCGCAAATAATTTCGTTTTGAGAACAAAGTATCCAACAACTTGAAACTTTGAACTTGAAACTTGAAACAAAAAGCATGAATTACAAACAACATATAGAACACAATATATTCAAAATCATTTCGCAAGCAGCGCAAGAACTTAACTTGGAATGCTACGTAATTGGTGGTTTTGTACGCGATATTTTACTGGAACGAGACCATAAAAAAGACATCGATATCGTTGCTGTTGGTAGCGGAATTGAATTGGCTATAAAAGTCTCTGAATTGATTCCCTTTCATCCAAAAGTACAAGTTTTTAAAAACTATGGAACAGCCATGTTGCGTTATGATGACATTGATGTGGAGTTTGTTGGCGCTAGAAAAGAATCATATACTCATGACAGCCGAAATCCTTTAGTAGAAAACGGCACGTTAAAAGATGATCAAGAACGAAGAGATTTCACTATAAATGCTTTGGCTTTTTCATTGAATTCTGAAAACTTTGGCGATTTAGTTGATCCTTTTAACGGTGTGGAAGATTTGAAAAATAAAATTATCAAAACACCTTTAAATCCAGATATTACCTATTCTGATGATCCTTTACGAATGATGCGTGCCATTCGTTTTGCTACCCAATTGAATTTCGAAATTGAATCTGAATCTTTAGAAGCGATTTCTAACAATAAAGACCGAATCAACATCATTTCTGGAGAACGAATTGTTGATGAATTGCATAAAATTTTAGCTTCAGAAAAACCATCAATAGGATTTTTACACTTGTATCAAACCGGTTTATTAGAAATTATTTTACCTGAACTAACCGCGTTGAATAATGTTGAAGAAGTTGAAGGACATACACACAAAAATAATTTTTATCACACCTTAGAAGTAGTAGATAATATTTGCCGAAACACCGATGATGTTTGGTTACGCTGGTCGGCATTATTGCACGATATAGGCAAAGCACCAACTAAAAGATTCAACAAAAAACAAGGTTGGACGTTTCACGGTCATGAATTTTTAGGTGGAAAAATGGTCAAAAAAATATTTGAGCGTTTACACATGCCTTTGAACCATAAAATGAAATTCGTTCAAAAAATGGTCATGATGAGTTCACGCCCAATTGTAATTGCGGAAGATATTGTTACCGATAGTGCAGTTCGTCGTTTGGTTTTCGATGCAGGAGAAGATATTGATAGTTTGATGACCTTGTGTAAAGCAGACATCACCACAAAAAATCCAAAGAAGTTTCAAAAATACCATAAGAACTTCGACATTGTAAAACAAAAAATTGTGGAAGTGGAAGAAAAAGACCGAGTTCGTGTTTTTCAACCACCTATATCTGGCGAAGAAATTATGGAGCTATTCGGATTAAAACCTTGTAGAGAAATTGGAATTCTAAAAGAAGCTGTTAAAGAAGCTATTTTAGAAGGTGAAATTCCAAATGAATATGAACTTGCAAAAGAGTTTGTCTTGAAAAGAGCTGAAAAATTAGGGTTAAAAAAAATATAGTTTATGAAATTAAAAGTAATTTTACTCGTTTTCATATGCACCTTTTCGTTTAGTCAGACTACTAAAAATGTTTTATTTCTAGGTAATAGTTACACAGGAGTAAATAATTTACCTTCTCTAATAAAAAGTGTTGCAAACTCAACAAATGATGATATTATATTCGACAGTAACACACCTGGAGGTTATACTTTACAAGGTCATAGTTCAAATACAACTTCACTGAATAAGATTATGCAAGGAAATTGTGATTTTGTTGTCTTACAAGAACAAAGTCAATTACCATCATTTACATTAGCAACTGTTCAAACCCAAGTATTTCCATTTGCTACACAACTAAATAACGTAATAGAACAATATAATCCATGTGCTGAAACTATTTTTTATTTAACATGGGGCAGAAAAAATGGTGATAGTTCAAATTGTGCAAGTTGGCCACCCGTTTGTACTTATGAAGGAATGGATGATTTATTATTAGAAAGATATACTACAATGACAACTGATAATGAAGCAATTATGGCTCCTGCCGGTGCTGTTTGGAGATACTTAAGAACTTCAAACCCTGAAATTGAATTATATACTTCAGATAATAGTCACCCATCTTTAGCCGGAAGTTATGCGGCAGCAGTAACTTTTTATACTACAATTTTTAGAAAAGACCCAACACTAATATCATTTAATAGTAGTTTATCTGTTACAGATGCAAACAATATTAAACAAGCCGTAAAAACAGTTGTTTTTAACAATTTAAACAATTGGTTTATTGGAAATTATGACACTATTTCAGGTTTTACATTTTCAGAAAATTCAAATACATTTTCTTTTACAAATACGTCTCAAAATGCAACAACCTATGCTTGGGATTTTGGTGATGGAAACACCTCATCTGAAGAAAATCCTACACATATTTTTACTTCAACTGGTAATTTTACAGTAACTTTAACTGTAACTAAATGTGGAATATCAAACCAAAGCAGTCAAAATATATCTATTACAAATTTGGGATTACCAAATGAAACAAGTAGTAAAATTATTTTTTACCCAAATCCTATCCAAGATGTTTTAATAATTGAAAACGCTAACATTAAAAACATTAGATTATTTGATGTTTTAGGAAATAAAATTGAGATGAAAATTCGAAAAGAAGATTCAAAAATTAACATTGATTGTTCCACATTAGCCAAAGGTTTTTACTATTTACAATTGGAGAATGCTAATGGAAGTTTTACAAAAAAAATAGTGAAAAATTAATTCTTAAATTTATATAAATAATTTATAAGTTGTTAAAGCAATTTTCAAATGAGTAATATGTAAATTTGAAGTACTTTTGAATATCAAGAAATATGAAAACTAATAAATCAGTTATTTACTGGCTACTTTCGGGATGTATTTTATTATTTATCATGGTAACTGTGGGAGGAATTACTCGTCTTACCAATTCAGGTTTATCGATGACCGATTGGCATTTAATCAATGATACCTTCCCTCCTATGTCGGAAGAAAAATGGGTGGAAGCTTTTGAAGAATACAAGAAATTTCCAGAATACCAAAAAGTAAATCAATTCAAAGATTTTCAATTAGACGATTATAAATTTATCTTCTTTTGGGAATGGTTTCACCGTTTTATTGGTCGTATTATTGGTGTGGTTTTCATTATTCCTTTCATTTATTTCTTAATCAAAAAACAATTAGATAACGAAACCATAAAAAAATGCTTGATTTTATTAGGAATGGGCGCTTTTCAAGGGTTTTTAGGTTGGTTCATGGTAGCCAGTGGATTAAAAGACATGCCTGATGTGAGTCACTTCAGATTAGCCATTCACTTAACGTTTGCTTTTATTACGTTTGCTTACACACTTTGGGTTGCCTTAGATTTAATTTATCCAGAAAGAAAATTACCAGTTTTAGAATTACGAAAAATTGCTCGCATTGCTTTGGTAATTCTAATTATCCAAATTATTTATGGCGGATTTGTTGCAGGATTAAATGCAGGATTAATTCACAATCATTGGCCTTTAATGAGCGATGGACAATTATTCCATGAAAGCATTCAATTAGAACAATCGAATTTACTTTTAGCATTCACAGAAGGTAAAAGTGGTGTTCAATTCATACACCGAACCTTTGCTTATGTTGTGGTTGGAATGATTGTTTTCATATTCATTAAAAGTAGAAAATTTGTATTAGACAAAACACAAGATAACGGAGTTAAAACGTTGTTAGTTTTTGTGTTTATTCAATTCATTTTAGGAATTTTTACTTTGTTATTCCATGTGCCACTTTGGTTAGGATTAGCACATCAAATTATGGCGTTCTTTTTATTGACTGCTATGACATTTTCTTTGCATCGATTTTCAAAATAAATAATTCCGACTATATTGTCACAGTTCTTTGTTATTAACTTTAAATGTCAAAATTAAATGCTTCGGATAAATTTTTAGATTTATCTGACTACGGAAGATCTTTTGGTAGGTTTTTCGCTCTTCAATTAAAAGAAACTCGATTTACACCAATACATGTAACACTTTTATTTGGGTTTTCTGGCTTACTTGCTATATATTGTATTTTAAATGAGTTCTATTTTTCAGCTGCTATTTTTATCATCTTAAAATCTGGTATTGATGCTGCTGATGGTGAATTAGCTCGATTGAAAAACACACCATCATATGTAGGTAGATATTTGGATAGTGTGTTTGATATTTTCTTGAACTTTCTTTTTCTTATGACAATTTGTTATGTTTCAAAAACAACAATTTGGTTTGCTTTACTTGCTTTTGTTGGCATTCAATTACAAGGAACACTTTACAATTATTACTATGTAATTTTAAGAAATAAATCGGTTGGTGGCGATAATACAAGTAAAATTTTTGAATACAAAACTCCAAAGGCATTACCAGGTGAAACACAAAAAGCAGTTAATGTTTTATTTTGGATTTATACCATTGTTTATGGTGTTTTTGACAAAATCATTCACTTTTTAGATGCAGAAGCCTATAAAGTAAAAACATTTCCAAATTGGTTTATGACATTACTTTCGCTTTATGGATTAGGCTTTCAATTGTTGATTATTGCCTTCATGTTACCTATAGGATGGATCGAATTCATTGCTCCATTTTTTATTATTTATTCTTTTTTGATATTTGTTCTAATTGGGATTAGAAAAACTTATATTCATTAACCAATCCACTCTTTAAAATCCCCAACACGTTCTCGAGCTACAATAACCTCATCGTCTTTGTAAGTTGGTAAAATAATTTTTAATCTTGAATTAGAATAGACTTGAATTTCCTTTACCGCTTTCAACGGAACAATGAATTTTCGGCTTACGCGATAAAAATCTTTTGGATTGATTTCAGTTTCTATAACTTCTAAAGTCGAGTCAATTAAATAATCCCTATTGTCTAAAGTATGAATATATGTTCCTTTGTTTTCGCTGTAAAAACATTCGACTTCATCAATGGAAATCACTTTTAATTGTTGTCCAATTTTTACTGAAAATCGCTTTTTATATTCTTTTTCCACTGGATTGACTAACATTCGCTTAATCGCTTCAAAATCTAAACTCGAAATCGTATTTTTTTGAAATTGATTTTTGAATTTTGAAATTGCAATTGAAAGTTCTTCTTCATCAATAGGTTTCAACAAATAATCAATACTATTCAATTTGAAAGCTCTCAAAGCATATTCATCATAAGCGGTTGTGAAAATCACGGCACTTTTAATATCGATTTGCTCAAATATCTCAAACGACAAACCATCAGACAATTGAATGTCTAAAAAAATCAAATCAGGATGCGGATTATTTTGAAACCATGAAATAGCTTCTTCCACAGAATGCAACATGGTATTCACTTGCAAACCTAATTTTTCTACTTTGCGTTGCAACAATCGTGCTGCTGGTTTTTCGTCTTCAATAATGATGATATTCATACTAATTCCATTGATTTTGATTGTTCTTTTCTTTCTCCATGAATTCTTTAATCTTACGCTCTTCCCAGTTTTGTCCCATAATCCAATTAGGTACAAAAACCGAAAGTCCATGAGCTAACAAACCAATTCCCCAGAAAAATGCAGTCAAAAAATTCTTAAACTGAAAATAAGTTTCTCCAGGATCTAAGTTTTTAACATTAAGAAAAACGATCATAATGTTAACAAAAACATATACAATTGCGTGTGTGTAAAAGCCTTTAATTTTTTTAACTCTTTTTAACGCTTTTTGATATTTGATTTCGTCTTGTGTGTTCATGATTTCTATTTTTTAATTGGAAATAAAATTATTCCCATTTTGTATTTTTTTCTTTTTCCATTATCTCTTTAATTTTCTTATCGTCCCAATCTTTTCCAAAAAACGGAATAATATTAAAAACGCCAACAGCATGAAAAAACAAACCGATTCCCCAGCCTAACATAGGCCAATAAAACCAAATGTGTTTAGGCGAAAAATATAAGTTAATAAAAATCAAAACGGGAATAACAACTACATAACTTGCTAAATGTCCGTAAAAACCTTTTAATTCTTTTACTCTTTCTTTTGCTTTATTGTATTTTTCTATGTCAAATTGATTTGCTTCCATGATTACTTCCAGTTTTTAGAGTTGTCGTCTTTATTCATCAATTCGTTTATTTTACGCTCTTCCCATGATTTCCCGTAACCAAAAGTTTCTAAAGCGTGGAATATTAATCCCATTCCCCAACCTAACATTGGGAACCAAAACCATTGAAAATTATTTGAAGATTGTAAATTAATAATTATCAAAACCGGAATTACAATGCAATACGAAATTAAATTGCCATAAAATCCTTTTAATTGTTCTACTTTATCTTTTGCTCGTTGATAAGCTAAGTTTTCGTTGTATATATTTTGTGTTTCCATGATGGTAATTTGTTTGGTTAAAATAGGTAGAAAAACCTTGAATTCTTGCTCATTTTCTTCTACCAAAACAGTTCTTTTTGTTAATATAGAGTATCGATTAACGATATTTTGCAATCCGACGCCTTTTCGGTCTGATAACACTTCTTTCTTTTGAAGATTATTTATTACAACCAACTGATTATTTTCGATACTAATTTTTACATGAAGCGGTTTTGCTTCGCTAACAACATTGTGTTTTATACAGTTTTCTAATAATAATTGTAACGACAACGGAACTACTTTTGCTTCATCATTATCAAAACCTTCTGGAATTTCAAATGTGATGCTGTTTTCAAATCGCATTTTTAGTAAATTCATATAGGTTTTAGCAAATTGTAACTCTTCTGCCACCGAAACCAATTCTTTATCTTTTTGCTCCAAAACATAACGATAAATCTTTGATAGCGAAGTCGTGAATTTTTGAGCATTTTCAGGATTTTCTTCAATCAAGGAACTCAATACATTCAAACTATTAAAAAGAAAATGTGGATCGATTTGATTTTTTAAACTTTCAAATTGTGCCGAAGCCGTTCCAGCAATTATTTTTTGTTCTTTTAATTTGTTTTCTTGATAGGCTTTGTAGAAATAAACCAAGTGCACAACTAACGAAACAATAATTGTAATCACCATTGCAACAACATAATTAGCAGGCATTTCGTTTTGAATAAACTCTTGAATCGTTTTATTTTCAAACCCAACATCTTCCAACATTCGCAAAAAGAAAATAGCCAATCCCGAAACAAAAAACGAAGCTAAAAATCCGATTACCAATCGTTTTAAATGAAATCGATTCTTTTCAAAATATTTATCTAATTGAATAAAAATTAAAGCATTGGCAAAATAAAGTACTACACTGTATAACATCGTAAAAATGAAATTCCATTTTAATGAAAGAAGACTTGGTAAACTTCTATTGATTACAATATTTACGCCTTGAAGTATTGCAAAAATTACAATTCCAATCAATACAGCTTTAACTATTTCTCTTGAATATTTCATATAAAAATTTTATTTACAAGCTTTTACAGCTTCTTGTGCTCTATCTAATCCCCAACTTGGATGAAAAGCTGTTTCAGGTTTAAAAGTAGCAAAAAGTTCGATAGATTTTTCAATTTGAGCACACATTGGTTTCGTATCTTGACCGAAATATTGTGCCATCCCAATTTCAAACGAAGCTTTTTGAAACACAACTCTCGGATTTTCAGGAGCAATTTTGTAAGCTTTATTTAAAATGTACATTACATCACCCGATAATTTTTGTCCGTTTGTCATTGGATCATAAACAATAAAAGCCGTGTGAATCATAGCTTGCATAACTAAAACTTCTGGATTGTCCATTGCTAACTCGTTACAAACATCTTGTGCTTTTTGAGCTGATTCAATTAACGATAACATTTTGTTTTTGTCTTTTTCTTGAAAAGCTTGTGTAGTGTTTATTAATGCGATATAATAATTGGGTAACCAATTTGTTTTTTCAACCGAGGCAATTCGCTCTAATTGTGCAACCGCTTCTGCAGGTTTTCCTTCTTTCCAAGTTTGTAATGCTTTACCCATTCCTTGTTCAAATTGTCCTTGAGCACTTACTACTGAAGCTACAAATAATGCGATGATAGTGATAATTTTTGTCATGATTTCTATTGTTTTAGTGTTGAATTTGTTATTGAAATTGATTTTGATGTTGTTTTGTTTTATTTTGATGATTCAAATTTCCATCAGATTTTATTCTTTTAAAACTTATACTTACCGAACTGTTGATTTTTAATGATGAATTGTAGATTTAAGTAATAATTTGTTTTCTTTCATCTTCCAACTTCCATCATCCAGCCTACAAATTATCCAAATTATTCGTCTTCTTATTGTCGCTAATGGTCCAAAATAAACCCACAAAAATGAATCGATCGGCAGCTTGTGTAATAGCTTGACGCTGAAATTGTCCTGAAATAGTTGGCGTAATTGCATATTGATAACCAAATATATTTTCGGTTCCTAAAACATTGGTTACAGAGAAAAATAATATTCTTTGTTGCGATAACAAATAAGCCCAACTAAAGCTTAAATTGTTAAATGACTTTGTTTTTTTAGACATAAATTCAGTTACATTTGGGTTATCATAAGGTCTTCCTGAATTGTAAGAATACGTTGCACTAATTTGAGATTTCCATTTACTTACAAAATACTTAGTAACCAATGAAAAATTATGATTCGCAACAAACGAAGGCGTAACTTGAGTTTCATAATTTCTAAAATCGCGTTCCGAATCAATAAACGAATACGAAATCCAATAATCTAAATTCTTGATGGTTTTACTGTCTCTCCAAAACAAATCCAAACCTTTTGCATAACCAAAACCATCATTATTGTAATTGCTGTCAAAATTTGCTTGCGTTCCATCATATTTTACTAAATTTTTATAATCCTTAAAATATGCTTCCACACGAAACATTCTTCCTTGTTTGTTGTACATATAATTCAAAATGTAATGCGAAGTGGTTTCGTAATCTAAATTAGAGTTGAATTTCAAATAATCTTGTTTTGCGGTTTGATTGAAATTTCCATAAGCCATTGAAAACTGACTATTTTCAGCTACTTTATAAGCGAAAGAAATTCTTGGTTCGACCTTAAATTCATCAACAATCGAAGCGTTTGAAGAACGTAATCCAACATTAAAAGCTACTTTTCTCGACAATAAAACTTCCGCTTCAGAGAAAAATGCAATTGAATTATTTTGATAACCATAACCGAAAACATTGAAATTTTCATCAAAATTAGTGTGAAACAAATCGGCACCAACACTCAATTTGAATCGGTTTGAGAATGAGTTTCTTAATTTGAATTTGGTATGTAATGTGCGTTCGTTATTTGCAACTTTATCCGCTGAAATTCCGATTTTATTTTGGGCATAACCATAACTAAATCCAGTTTGAAGTTGTAAATTATCGTTCAAATAACCTTTATATGAAGTATTGAAATAGAAATTATTGTTTTGCAAATCAAAACGAATTTTCTCATCAAAATTTACATCTTTCTGATTCAAATCAAATGTAGAATAATCGAAAGCTCCATAGACTTTCAAAATTCCGTTTTTAAATTTATATCGAAAAACACTTTCTCCTGCCAAGGTTTCATAAGGTTTATTCCAATCTAAATTCTGCGGAACAACTAATTGATACGGCGCTAAATTGATGTAACTTGTATTAAATGTAAACGAACTTTTCTCCCATTTTTTAGTTTTTCCTAATCCAACACCAACCGTCATAATTGAAATATCCGTTTGATTTTGAGTGGGTTCATCAATAGTATTTAGCAACAAAACACTCGATAAAGCATCACCAAATTCCGCACTATAACCTCCAGTAGAAAATGTAATTCCACTAAACAAAAAAGGCGAAAATCTACCTCTTGTTGGCACATTATTGGCACTTGCTCCATAAGGTTGTCCAACGCGAATTCCGTCTACATAGGTCTGGGTTTCGTCTGCTTCTCCACCGCGAACAAATAATCTTCCGTTTTCACCAATCGTTTGTGTTCCTGGCAAAGTTTCTAAAGCTGAAATAATGTTTCCAGCCGAACCAGCTGTTGTTACAATATCCATCGCTTTAAGAGCTGTTGCTTTACTATTATCGCCTGCTTTAAAAGTTCCTGCAGTAACTTCTACAGCATTTAAAGTATTGAGACTTTCTTTAATTGTAAAAACTTTTGATTGAAACGTTTCAACCACAAAATCATAAATTATCGTTTCATACGACAAAAAACTAATTTGTAATTTCTGATTTCCAGAAGCAGTTGTTGTGAAACTAAAATTTCCATTTTCGTTAGATGTTGTACCATCATAAGTACCAATTACAAAAACATTGGCACCAGAAAATGGCATTCCCTGTTCGTCAATAATTTGTCCTTTGATTTCGGTTTGCCCAAAAGATATTAGTGAAGTTAATACGATTAATAAAGTTAGAATTGATTTCATTTTTGTTGATTTTGATGAAGCAAAGTTGCAACAGAAATCGCACCCATAAAATTGAAACTAACCCAACTGTCATTTTTTGAGGATGAATTGTATCTTTCCCGAATTTAATTACTTTTACCAAAATTAGATTTATGGCATTTCAAGATATTTTAGACGGAATATATAACGAAGTTATCCAAATTGAAAACACCGGAAAAGGAGCCGATTACATTCCAGAATTAGCAAAAGTTGATGCTAATAAATACGGAATTGCATTAGTTGATAAACATCAAAACGTGTTTACAAAAGGTGATGCTTTAGAGAAATTTTCGATTCAGAGTATTTCAAAAGTCATTACAACTTCGCTTATTTTTTCTAAAATTGGAAACGATTTATGGAAACGCGTAGGTTATGAACCTTCGGGAAATTCGTTTAATTCATTAGTACAATTGGAAAATGAAAATGGTATTCCAAGAAATCCATTTATCAATGCTGGAGCTTTAGTTATTGCCGATTTAATGTTAGAACATTTTGAAAATCCAAAAGCATTCCTACTTGATTTCGTTCGAGAACTAACTGAAAATCCAAATATCAATTACAACGAAAATGTAGCGCAATCTGAAAAAGCATTTGGCTACAGAAATGCGGCTTTAGTGAATTTTATAAAATCCTTTGGGAACATCAAAAACGAACCCGAAGCGGTTTTAGACTTTTATTATCATCAATGTTCTATTGAAATGAGCTGCGTTGATTTGGCGAAATGCTTTCAAGTTTTCGCTAATAATGGCGTAATTCCAAAAAGCGATAAAAAATTCCTATCTACCAGCAAATGCAAACGTATGAATGCTTTAATGCAAATGTGCGGTTTTTACGATCAAGCTGGCGAATTTACGTTTAAAGTTGGACTTCCAGGAAAAAGTGGTGTTGGTGGTGGCGTGGTTGCTGTTTTCCCAAATCATTACACCGTAGCGGTTTGGAGTCCGAAATTAAACAAAAAAGGAAATTCGTTTTATGGATTAGAAACCTTAGAACGATTAACGACTGAAACCTCGTTATCTATATTTTAAAATCTTATCAACAATTCGCAAAAGCAAAAAAGTTTCTCGTAAATAATAATTACTTTTGCAGTTCTTAAAATTTCAACGATTATGATTTATAAATTCAGAGCTATTCTCGATGCTGAAGAAGATATTTTTAGAGATATTGCCATCGAAAGCGACAATTCATTAGAAGATTTACACAATGCTTTAATCAATGCATTTGGTTTTGACGGAACAGAAGTAGGCGCTTTTTATACATGTGCAAACGATTGGTCTTGGCATGAAGAAGATGGAATTCCGTTGTTTGATACAGGTGATATTCCTGGCGAAATCAAAACTATGGCTGAATATAGATTAGACGATTTAGTTCACGAACAAAACACTAAGTTAGTATATGTGTACGATTTATTTTCTATGTGGACATTTTTCTTAGAATTAGCTGCTATTGAAGAAGATAAACAAATTGGAGAAACATATCCTGCTTTATTGTTTTCACACGGCGAACTTCCTGCAGAAGCTTTACAAAGTGGCATGCGAGGAGATTTATCTGACGAAGATATGTTTGGCGAATTTGAAGATGATTTAGATGATGATGACTTCGACATGTTTGATGGAGACGATAGTTTTGAAGACATGGGATTTGAAGAAAATTGGAATTAGCCCCCTAACCCCCAAAGGGGGAATTTTAGGTGAAATTAAATACAACGTTTCTAACTCCTCCCTTTTGGGGAGGTTGGGAGGGGCAAAACTTAAATTAAAAAATGATAAACTTATTTAACGCACATATTGAGAATTTATCAATTCACCGCGTAGGAAACAAAAGCAGAAATGAAGCTATCTTCTTGTCGGAAAATCCATACGGGTTGAATGATGAAATCATGCCTTTATTAAAAGAATTTTTCTTTAAACCATTTCGTGAAAAAGAAGAAAATTACTTTCAGTTTGCTCACGAAGTAGATTTAGAATATAATGAAATGTACAATTTTGCTTCAGAAGTTTTTAATAACCCAAGCGAAATTCACAACGTTTCTAAAAAAATCACCAAACACCTTTTTGAACAATCCAATCATCCGCATATTAAAAATGGAGAAGTGTATGTAGCTTATTTTACACACGTTTCTATCGATAACAATGTTGTTGATGCTATTGGTGTTTTCAAAAGTGAAGTACAAACCGATTTCTTACAATTTGAAGAAAAAGAAAGCAACTTAGAAATGATTTTACAACAAGGAATCAACTTGAATAAATTAGACAAAGGTTGTATCATTTTTAACTATAAAAAAGAAGAAGGTTACAAAATTTTAACCGTAGATAGCAACCGTTACGACGCGCGTTATTGGTTAGAGCATTTTTTATCAGTTGATGCATTTCAAGATGAAAACTTCATGACGAAGAAATACTTGAAATTCTGTCAAGAATTCGCTAAAGAAGTAGTTTTACCAGCCGAAGACAAACAACAAGAAGTATTGTTTATGAACCGTGCAATCAATCACTTTGCAAAAAATGATGAGTTTGAAGAAACGGCTTTCTTAAATGAAGTAATGCAAAATCCTGAATTCATTCCAGAATTCAAAAATTATAAAGTAGATAAAGGTGCCAAATATAGCATCGAAGACGTTTCAAGTTTTCCAATTGCGAATGCTGCCGTTACTGATGTGCGTCGTACGTTAAAAAACACGATTCAATTGGACACGAATATCCAAATCAAATTAGATTTTATCAACCCAGAAAGTGCGGAGAAATTTGTTGAAAAAGGTTGGGACGAAGAAAAGCAAATGTATTATTACTTGGTTTACTTTAATAAAGAACAGAAATCATAAGACATTTACATCCAAAATATTAAACCTCAATTACAACCTTGTACTTGAGGTTTTTTTTGAAAGAACTTTAACAAAATATCTGTTTAACTTTTTTGATTATAAATTAAACATTCTTTATCTTTGATAAAATTTTAAAAGTCATGGCAAAGAAGAAAGAGATTACTAATCAAGATATTTTAGGTTTCTACATTGATTATTTTTTAGAAAATAACAAAGCGCCACATTCGGTATATAAATTCGCGAAGCAATACAACTTTGAAGAAACTGTTTTTTATGCTAATTTTTCATCTTTTGAACAAATTGAAAAAACCTTTTTCACTTCATTATTCCAGCAAACAATTGCATTATTAGAAAAAAGCGAAGATTTCGAATCGTATGATGCAAGAACTAAATTATTGAGTTTTTATTTCACTTATTTCGAAATGTTAACCGCAAACAGAAGTTTCACGGTTGCACTTTTAAAAGAAGATAAAAACAAATTAAAAAGCCTTTCTAAATTAACAGATTTAAGAAAACACTTTAAGCAATTCTTTGATACTTTAGAAATTGAAAAAATCGATTTAAAACAAGAAAAGTTAATCGAATTTCAAGAAAAAACCATGAGTGAAATGGCTTGGTTACAATTTTTATTTACATTAAAATTTTGGATAGAAGACACTTCGCTATCTTTTGAAAAAACAGATATTTTTATTGAAAAATCAGTCAATACCAGTTTTGATTTAATGGATATTGCTCCTTTGAAAAGTTTAATTGACTTCGGAAAATTCATGTGGCAAGAAAAAGCCTCATTTAAAATGTAAGCTAAAACCATATGAAAACAATCGATAGTATTCCAACATCAAAAATTCAGAGAGCATCCAAACTGATTCAAACTGGAGCAAAAGTTGGTGTAAATTACATAAAATATTACGGAGATAAAATCACCAAAACCGAAGCCGAAGCCAAAGAAAATCTAAACATTAATAATGCTTCTGACATTTACGACGGATTAAAACAAATGAAAGGAAGCGCTTTGAAAGTTGCTCAAATGCTAAGCATGGACAAAAGTATTTTGCCTCGTGCTTATGTGGAGAAATTTTCATTGGCACAATTTTCGGTTCCACCGTTGTCGCCACCTTTGGTAAACAAAACCTTTAAAAATTACTTTGGTAAACAGCCAAACGAAATATTTGACACTTTTAATGCCACTTCAATAAACGCTGCGAGCATTGGTCAAGTACACCAAGCGAGCAAGGATGGGAAAAATCTTGCTGTGAAAATTCAATATCCTGGAGTGGCAGAAAGTATTAGTTCTGATTTGGCGATGGTAAAGCCAATTGCTATAAAGATGTTTAATATCAAAGGAAAAGATTCCGACAAGTATTTCAAAGAAGTTGAAGATAAATTGATTGAAGAAACCAATTACATCAACGAAGTCAAACAAAGTATTGAAATGGCTGAGGCCTGTGCCACTATTCCAAATTTGATTTTTCCAAAGTATTATCCAGAATGGTCATCGGAAAAAATAATTACTATGGATTGGATGACAGGCGAACATTTATCAGAATTCACCGCTCATAATACTGATACTGAGAAGTCGAATATTTTAGGACAAACACTTTGGGATTTTTATATGTTCCAAATGCATAATTTACGAAAAGTCCACGCCGATCCGCATCCTGGAAACTTCTTAATTACGAAAGATACCAAATTAATCGCATTAGATTTTGGTTGTATCAAAGAAGTCCCAAATGATTTTTATGTTCCTTATTTTGAATTGGCGAAGAAAGAAAATTTAGCCAATCCAGAATTTTTCAAATCAAAATTATACGAATTAGAAATATTAAGAACAGACGATTCAAAAGAAGAAACCGAATTTTTCACAGCCATGTTTCACGAATTATTAAGCTTATTTGCAAGACCATTTCATGTAGAAGAATTTGATTTTTCTGATGATGAATTCTTTGGTCAAATTGCCGACTTAGGTGAACGCTATTCAAAAAGCACCGAATTAAGAAATATGAATGGAAATCGAGGTTCAAAACATTTCATTTATATTAACAGAACATTTTTTGGTTTATACAATTTAATGCACGATTTAAAAGCTAAAAATGTAAAAATCAACAACTTTATACAATATTAATTTTGCTCCAAGTTTACTTAAAATCCCTAACTAAGCCATAATGTTAGGGATTTTTTATGTTTTATATTTTAAAGTTAGTAACAAATACAACATCCGTTCGTCTTATTTATAAATCAAAAAACGAACAAACTTGGAAACCATTTTAAAAATCTCGAATCTTCATAAAAAATTCAGAAAAGTACATGCTGTAAACAATGTTTCCCTTGAAATAAAAAAAGGAAATGTTTATGGAATTCTTGGTCCAAATGGCTCAGGAAAATCAACTACTTTAGGAATTGTACTAAACGTTGTCAATAAAACTTCAGGCGATTTTGAATGGTTTGATGGCAGCCTTTCTACTCATGATGCCTTAAAAAAAGTAGGTGCTATTATTGAAAGACCTAATTTTTATCCGTACATGACGGCTGAGGAAAACTTAAAATTAGTTTGTAAAATCAAAAACATTCCATTTGACAAAGTCAATGAAAAACTGGAATTAGTGGGTTTATTTGACCGAAAAGAGAGTAAATTCAAAACATTTTCTTTAGGAATGAAACAACGTTTAGCTATTGCTTCTGCCCTATTGAATGATCCAGAAATTTTAATTTTAGATGAACCTACAAACGGATTAGATCCGCAAGGAATTCGTCAAATTAGAGATTTAATTAAAATTATTGCAAACCAAGGCACAACTATTCTTTTAGCTTCGCATTTGTTAGATGAAGTTGAAAAAGTATGTTCTCACGTAATCGTTTTACGCTATGGAGTAACACTTTATCAAGGCACAGTTGATGGAATGTTAGCCAACGAAGGATTTTTCGAACTACAAGCTGATAATTTTGATGATATGATTCAGGCAGTTTCTCAACATCCATCGGTCGATAAAATTGAAATTCAAGATGGAAAAGCTTTAGTTTATTTAAAAGCTACTTTAGAAGCTGGAGAGTTGAACCAATATCTATTCAACAAAAATATTGTTTTAACGCATTTATTAAAACGCAGAACAAGTTTAGAAGAACAGTTCTTAAAACTAACAAACTAACACCTTTAAAATGAAACGATTACTCACAATAGAATTACAAAAAATTTGGTTAAATAAAGCCAGTCGTGCCTTAAGCATCATCTACTTTTTATCTTTATTTTTATTAGCAAGTATTGCATTAATTGAATTCGATTTTGGATTTTTTAAATTTGAAGCAGCAAAAAGTGGCTTTTTCAATTTTCCATACATCTGGCATTTTACAACTTTTGTAGCCTCTTGGTTTAAACTATTTTTAGCTGTCATTATAGTATCAATGGTGGCGAATGAATTTAGTTATGGAACTCTAAAACAAAATTTAATTGATGGAATGTCTAAAAAAGAATTTTTACTTTCAAAATTCTACACCATCATTTTATTTTCATTAATTTCAACATTATTTGTATTTGGAATTAGTTTGCTATTAGGTTTAAAATATTCATCATATACAGAAATGAGTATAATTTTTTCTGATATGAGCTATTTGTTTGCCTACTTTTTAAAACATGTGGCTTTCTTCTCTTTTTGTTTATTTTTAGCACTTTTAATCAAGCGCTCTGCATTTACATTAGGCTTTATATTTGTTTGGTTTTTAGGAGAAAATGTTGGACATGCCATTTTAAAATACGAAATTTTAGGCTACAAACCTCAAGATAAAAATACTGAAGTGATTGACTGGATAAAAGATGTTTTACCTTTAGAATCGATGTCTAATTTAATTGTAGAACCTTTTTCTCGATTAAATTTTGTAAAGTCCGTTTCAAATACAGTTGGTGCAACAATTGAAAAAGATTATCAAGTACAACCAATATTTGTAGGAATAGTTCTTGCTTGGACTTTTATATTTATTTTAACATCTTATTATATTCTTAAAAAGCGTGACTTATAGTATCTTTGCAGATGCTATGAATTTTATAAAACAAACCTTCTTTGCATTACTTTTCGCATTGGGATTCCAATCCGGAAAAGCGCAAAATATTTCAGTCGACGAAGGATACACACCACAAGATTTAGTTGAAGATATTTTAATTAACAGTACTTGCGCTAATGTTTTTAACGTGAGTGTTTCAGGAGGAAATTTTGGTACTGGAGAAAAAAGCTTTGGTTATTTTGATGCATCTGGAACAACTTTCCCTTTTCAAAACGGAATTATTCTTTCAACAGGAAAAATAAATAATGCACCAGGCCCAAATTCTTATCTATCTGATGATGGTGGCGGAATGGGCTGGAATGGCGATCCAGACTTAAACGATGCTTTAGGATTAAGTAATACTTTCAATGCTACGATTTTAGAATTTGATTTTATTCCCTTGGGAAATACAATAAGTTTTGATTATATTTTTTCATCTGAGCAATACTTATCAAATCCAATGTCAAATCAGTGTAATTTCACTGATGGTTTTGCCTTTTTACTAAAAAAAAGTAGTGATCCAAATTATGAAAACTTAGCATTAATTCCAGGAACTACAACTCCAGTAAAAGTAAATACGGTTAGAGGCTCAGGAACTATTTGTCCCCCTGCAAACGAAACTTATTTTGATGCATTTAATGGAACTGTACATCCAACAAATTACAATGGACAAACTAAAATATTAACCGCACAATCAACTGTTATTCCCGGTGAAACTTATCACATAAAATTGGTTATTGCAGACGAAGGAAATCATCGCTTTGATTCGGCTATTTTCCTTGGTGGTGGTAGTTTTAATTTTGGAATTGACTTAGGCGACGACCGCTTAATTGCAACAGGAAATCCACTTTGTCCTGGCGAAACTTTAACTGTTGATGCAACTCAAGTTGGTGCTACTGATTACCAATGGTTTCAAAATGGGAATCAAATTTCCGGCGCAATAAATTCGACTTATACTATTACATCAGCGGGAGATTATACGATAGAAATTTATTTTGGCACTTCCCCATGTTCTCCTCCTTCCCAAATACTAAAAATCGAATACGCTGAATTGTTAGTAATCAATCAAGATTTATTTACAGAATGTGATGCCGATGCTAATCAAGATGGAAAAACAATATTTAATTTAGATGACATTAAAAATCTATTATTTACCAATCTTCCAGTAGGCTATGTTGTTTCATTTTTCGAAATACCTACGAGCACAACAGCTTTACCAACAAATTACACCAATACAATTCCAAACAATCAAACTATTTATGCAAGAATCATGAATGTTCAAGGTTGTTATTCGGATTATCCTGTAAATTTAAGGGTAAACACTTTTGATGAAATTTTAGTTAATGAAACTATTGGTCTTTGCGAAGATTCTATCTTAACTTTAGATGCTGGAAGCGGATTTTCAACTTACGAATGGAATACAATTCCACCGCAGTTTACCCAACAAATTACAGTAAACTTAGGAGGAATATATGAAGTAACCGTAACCAATACCTTAAATTGCCCTAAAACCAAAACATTTACCGTTACAGCTTCAGGAATTGCAACGATTGAAAACATAATTATTAACGATTTTCAAGAAAACAACTCAGCAATTATTCAAGTTGTTGCTTCAAGTTTAGGTGATTATGAATATTCATTAGATGGTGTTAATTATCAAGATTCTAATATTTTCAACAATCTAAATGCAGGCGAATACACGATTTATATTCAAGATAAAAAAGGTTGTGGTATCGTTTTCGAAACGTTTTACATCTTAGATTATCCGAAATATTTCACACCAAATAATGATGGATACAACGACACTTGGTATATTAAAAATCTAGAAAAACGAAATTTAGAAAATAGTGTTATCACTGTTTTTGATCGTTATGGTAAATTATTAAAACAAATTTCAGGAGTAAGCGAAGGCTGGAACGGAACTTTTAATGGAAATCTTCTACCTGCAAGTGATTATTGGTTTGAAATCAAACTAACTAATGGCAAATCGATAAAAGGACACTTTACATTAAAACGTTAGACATAATAATTGCAGAATAGCTTACAAAATAATATATTCGCAGTATGATGCAAATACACGAAATTGAAGCTATAAAATCACTTTTAGCTACACCAAAAAAAATATCAATTATACCTCATAGAAACCCTGACGGAGATGCTATGGGCTCTACTTTGGGATTATATCACACATTGAAACAGCTTAACCACGAAGTTACAGTTATTGCTCCAAATGAATTTCCAGATTTTTTAGCTTGGTTACCAGAAAGCAATAAAGTACTACTATTTGAACGCAGTTTTGATACTTGCAAAGCTATTTTAGAAAAATCGGAATTGATTTTTACTTTAGATTTTAATGCATTACACAGAACGGGTGACCAAATGGAAAATGTATTAAAAACACTAACCGCTACAAGTGTAATGATTGACCATCATCAAGCACCTGATGGTTATGCTACCTATACTTTTTCAGACACCAATTACGGATCTACTTGTGAAATGGTGTATGATTTTATTCATCAATTAGGCTTAGAAAATTTAATCAACAAAACCGTAGCTACTTGTTTATATACTGGAATTGTTACCGATTCTGGAAGTTTCCGCTTTCCTAAAACGACGAGCGCTACTCACAAATGTGTCGCTAATTTAATAGATAAAGGCATCAACAATAGCGAAATACATAACTTATTATTTGAAAACTCAACATATAACCGATTATTGATTTTAGGAAGAGCACTTCAGAATTTGAAAATGCTTCCCGAATACAAAACAACTTATATTACACTAACTCAAGATGAATTAAACGAATTTGGTCATCAAAAAGGAGACACAGAAGGCATCGTGAATTATGGATTAAGTATAAAAGGTATAGATTTTGCTGTGATTTTTATAGAAAATAGAGAAGAAGGAATTATAAAAATTTCTTTCCGATCTCAAGGTGATTTTGATGTCAATCAATTTGCTCGAAATCATTTCAATGGCGGTGGACATATCAATGCCGCTGGAGGTAAATCTTTTTCAAGTTTAGACGAAACGATACAACAATTTATTGCTATTTTAGCAGAAGAAAAAAAATAATTATGAAAATTCAAAACCTATTCCTTTTTGGAGCAATAATTTTCTTAGCCAGTTGTTCACAAAAGCAACAAGCAAGAAAACCTATTTCTCACACTTCAGGAACTTTCATAAAAGAATCTATTGAGCGCAACAAAATTTTAATTGCAGATGAAGAAGATTTAATTGCTGAAATTATAAAAAACGACTCACTTAAATCTTACATAGCTTCAAACAAAGGATATTGGTACAAATATGAAACCAAAGTAGAGGAAGTAACAGCAACTCCTAAAAGAGGTGACATTGCTTTTTTTGATTATGAAATTAAAGATTTAAAAAGTAGAATTATCTACACGATTGCCGATACAAAACCTCAAGTGTATTACGTAGACAAAGAAAACATAATGATGGGATTGCGTGACGGAATTAAATTAATGAAAAAAGGCGAAACTGTTACTTTCTTATTTCCATCGCACATGGCGTATGGTTATCATGGAGATGATAAAAAAATTGGCACAAACGAACCTCTAATTTGTACCGTAAGTTTAAACGATATTAAAGTAGATACTCAAGCTAAAAACTAATACCCAATGAAAATTACTTCCATTTTATTATTAAGCATTGCTACATTTTTTGCTTCTTGTTCAAAATCATACGACAACCTTAAAGAAGGTTTATATGCTAATATTGAAACTGCAAAAGGGAACATGATTGTAAAATTAGAATTTGAAAAAGTTCCGAATACGGTTGCTAATTTTGTGACTTTAGCAGAAGGAAAAAACCCATTCGTAATTGAAGAATTCAAAGGAAAACCATTTTATGACGGATTAAAATTTCACCGCGTTATTGCTGATTTTATGATTCAAGGTGGCGACCCGAATGGAGATGGTTCAGGTGGACCAGGTTATAAATTTAAAGATGAATTTCATCCTGATTTAAAACACTCAAAAGCAGGGATTTTATCAATGGCAAATGCCGGACCAAGTACAAACGGCAGTCAATTCTATATTACACATAAAGAAACTCCTTGGTTAGACAACATGCATACTGTTTTTGGAGAAGTGGTAGAAGGATTAGAAATAATCAACACTATAGAAACAGATGATGTAATCGAGAAAATAACTATTATCAGAATTGGTAATGCGGCAAAGAAATTTGATGCTGTTAAGATTTTTAAAAACTACTATTCTTCTGTATCTAAAGAAATTAAGGAAACTGAAGAAAAAGCGAAGCTAATTATCGAAAACAAAGTCAAAGAAATTACTACGTTAAAAGCTACTGGAACAAAGACAGCATCTGGATTAATATATCAAGTTATTAAAAAAGGGGCCAATAAAAAACCAACAAATGGAACCCAAGTTTCTATATATTATGCTGGCTTTTTAGAGAATGGTGAGCTTTTTGACACAAACTATGAAGATGTAGCAAAATTGTATGGAAAATATAATGATCAAAAAGCACAACAAGGTGTCTATGCGCCAATGCCATCAACTATAGGTAATTTACAATTTATTCCAGGATTCATTGAAGGAATTAATATGATGAATTATGGAGATAAATTGATGTTATATATTCCTTCAAATTTAGGCTATGGACAACAAGGTGCTGGAGATGTAATTCCACCAAACGCTAACATTATATTTGAAGTAGAACTTTTAGAAAATAAACCAACAAACTAAAATAATTACAAAATGAGAAAGATTTTTAAAATAGTACTGATTGCCTTAAGCTGTATAACTTTCGGAGTTGCGCAAAATAAAAAACAAGACGGAATTTTTGCCGAATTCAATACAACAAAAGGAAAAATTGTAGTTGAATTGGAATTCAAGAAAACACCAGTAACTGTTGCAAATTTCATTTCCTTAGCAGAAGGAAAAAATACTAAAGCTGATGCGAAATATAAAGGAAAACCATACTATAACGGATTAAAATTTCACAGAGTAATTGCTGATTTCATGATTCAAGGCGGTTGTCCTGATGGAACTGGTGCTAGCGGACCAGGTTATAAATTTGATGATGAAATTGTTGCCGATTTAAAACACTCAGGAAAAGGAATTTTATCTATGGCTAATGCTGGACCTGCTACTAATGGAAGTCAGTTCTTCATTACTCATAAAGCAACTCCTTGGCTAGACGGAAAACATACCGTTTTTGGACATGTAGTAAGTGGATTAGAAATTGTAGACAAAATAGTTAAAGATGATGTTATTACATCTGTGAAAATTATTAGAGTTGGAAAAGAAGCAAAAAAATTCAAAGCTGAAAAAGTATTTGCTGACTATTTCATAAACAAAGAAGCTGCGGATAAATTAGCCGCTGAAAAACAAAAAGAAGCTAAAGAAAAAGCGTTAAAAGAATTTGCAAATGCAGCATCAACTCCAAGTGGTTTAAAATACATTGTATTACAAGAAGGTACCGGAAACAAACCAGTTGCAACAAGTAATGTTAAAGTACATTATACAGGAATGCTTTTAGATGGAAAAGTATTTGACAGCAGTGTTCAAAGAGGCGAAACTATTGATTTTGGTTTGAACCAAGTAATCAAAGGTTGGACAGAAGGCGTTCAATTAATGAAAGAAGGAGCAAAATACAAATTTTACATTCCATCCAATTTAGCTTATGGCGAAAGAGGTGCTGGCGGTGTTATTCCACCAAATACTGATTTGATATTTGAAATAGAATTAATCAAGATAAATCAATGAGTTGTCCTATAAAAGGTTGACTCGTTAATAATTCAAATATAGTTAAATCGTAACAGAATTAATTCTGTTACGATTTATTTTTTTCCATTGTTTTAAATGGATTGTTTTTTGTTGATGTGCTTGGTTTGGAGTTATCATATTAATTGATATATGTATTCTAATATTGTTTTTCTTTAACAAATCGGTATACTCGTTACTGCAATATTGTAAACCTCTATCAGAATGGTGAATGAGTTGATTTTTAGTTTTTCTGTCAATAAAAGCCATTTCTAAAGCTTTTACTGTAGTTGAACTCATTAAATTATCTGATAGTTGATAACCAACAATTTTCTTGGAACAAGCATCTGTGAGTAAATGCAAATAATATGTTTTCTCTTTTGTTCGTAAATAAGTTATATCAGCAACCCAAACTTGCTCAGATCTGTTAAGTACTAAATTGCTAATTAAATTTGGATAGCGATTCATCCAATGTCTTGAGTTTGTTGTTTTGTAATATCTTCGAACTTTAGGAACTTGTAAATATTCCAATTTTAAAAAATCTAA
>NZ_WIBJ01000026.1:0-1108 GCF_009495755.1 Flavobacterium sp. LMO8
ATGATGAAATCGGCCTTTGAAGCGCCAACATCATGGGATGTTTCAGCCAATTTCTTGTTTAATGAGAAATTTGAAATCGGTGGAACCTATCGATTAGAAGACAGTTTTGGAGCAATGGTTAATTATGCTATTACACCAAATATAAAATTAGGTTATGCTTACGATCACATCGTATCCGATTTGAATGTAACCACCCCATCTTCACACGAGATTATATTATTGTTTGATTTGAACTTCCCGAAAAAAGTATCAAGTTCACCAAGATTCTTCTAACCTAAACCGACTAAAGTACAATGAGAAATTTATATGTAACATTAAGTTTTGTGATGGTAAGTGGATTACTTAGTGCACAAAATCAATACACCAAAACAGCAGACAAATTATTCGATAGATACGAATATGTAGATGCAGCTAAAGAATATTTAAAATTAGCCGAAGGTAGTAAAGCCGATAACTACGTTTACAAACAATTGGCAGAAAGCTACTATAATGTTTTCAATACGAAAGAAGCATCAAAATGGTACGCAAAAGTAGTAGAGCAAAAGCAAGATGCCGAAACATACTACAAATATGCTCAAATGTTAAAAGCAGAAGGTAACTTTAAGGAAGCTGACAAACAAATGCAACAATTTGCACAATTGGCACCAAACGACCAAAGAGCCAAAACATTTAAGAGTAATCCTAATTACCTTCCAGAATTAAAAGGTCAAACCAAATTATACGACATTGCAAAATCAGACGTAAGTAGCGATAAAACCGATTTTGGTGCCGTACTAACCAATGATAACCATGTGTATTTTGCAAGTGCAAGAAACACCTCAAAAAGAAACAGTAACTTCAACGAAGAGCCTTATTTAGACATCTACAAAGCCACTTACAACGCAAATGGAACCATTAGCGATGCTGTAGCGGTAGACAACATTAATACCAAATGGCACGACGGACCTGTAAGTATTACAAGTGATGGAAACACGATGTACTACGGTAGCGAAAGTTTTAATGAAAAAGAATATGTAAAAGACAAAGCCAAAAAAGCAAAATTTGGTAAAATTTACCTTTATAAAGCTACCAAATCTGGAGACACATGGTCAAATGCAAAACCACTTCC
>NZ_WIBJ01000026.1:1158-1544 GCF_009495755.1 Flavobacterium sp. LMO8
TACAACGCTACCAAGAAAGTTGGATTCTTCTCAAGTAATAGAGATGGAGTAGACAATATCTACAAGGCAGATCCGATTTGTAATGTACAAGCATTAGTGCGAGTAAAAGACGCTAAAACAGGAAATGTGATTGAAGGAGCTACTGTTATGTTAGTAGATGAGAAACAAAAAACAGTTTCAAATCAAACCACAGCATTAAACGGAGAAACCTTAACAGGTGTGCTATGTAATACAGCTTACAGCGCTCAAGTATCAAAATCAGGTTATGAAAGTGGTGTATTTGAAGTAGCTAAAGCAGAAAATGAGCAAGTTATAGTAGAAGCTTTATTAACTCCAATCATGCCAATCATTACAGAGAAGGAAGTTATTTTAGAACCAATTTACTT
>NZ_WIBJ01000027.1:0-116810 GCF_009495755.1 Flavobacterium sp. LMO8
AGTCACATTCGAACAAACATCCGAAGCTACAGCACCACCATTGGAAGCTAACCAAGCGTTAAGTTGAGCGGTATTTCCAGCACCATCACATTGCACTTCTAAATTTGCAGCTTGAGTGGTGATTGTTGGATCAGTATCGTCAATGATAGTAATGGTTTGTATAATTGTTTGAGTGCTACATGCTGTATTTATTGTAAATGTTCTTGTTACAACTTGAGGACAATTGCCATTTGTAGTATCAACATAAGATATGTTATAATTTAATTGATTGTTTGATACGTTACCACCTGCATTAATAAAATCTTGAAGGCTAATATTAACAGGTGTTTCACTATATACTAAAGGATTAAGTGTCGAGGTATTACATCCATTTAAATTAACAGATTGAGGAGATGTAATTGTTGGATTTTCTACAATAATAATTTGTAAAGTATAATAACAACCATTAGCATTTGGTGGTACGGCATAGTAATCGAAACTTCCAAGTGCATTTGGAAATGGATTTGAACTTGTATATTCAATTGTATTTACATTTACAGGATAACTATTATAAAATTGTGTTCCGATAGGATAATTTGATGCAATTGAATTGAATGGAACTTGAGATATTGGACTACAATAATTAAAAACCAGTTCTGTATTCGTGTTTTGACAGTTTTGATTAATAAAGTTTGTTGCATCAATTGTAGTTGTAATTGGATCTAAAATTGGGTCTCCTAAACATAATCCACTGCTAACGTATCCTTGAATAAATGGTTTATTAATAATTTGAATACCGCTTACAGCACCAACACCGTTTATAAAACCATATAATGATGCAGAAGGAACACAATTTGGATTCTTTAAAAGAAAACAGTCTTCGGTAATCCTAACTTTATATATTAGCTCTCCTAAAATGGTTGTTGGAGTGCTAGGAACAGGAAGTGTCCCAATATCCCAAATCAAACTCCCAGAAGGACCATCAGTTGGGTTAAAATAGAGATTGTTTGGAGTAGGTAATGGACTAAAATTTATTATGCCCGATTGACTTCCATTCACAAATGTTGTTGAGTAAGGTAATTGAATTTTAATTTGTGCATTATTTATGTTTTCAGTACCTTCATTTAAAATTTTTATTGAGTATTCAATTTCTTGCCCGGGTGTTACTGTAGTTGTGCTAGTTGCAGGTAGTCCATTTATTGTAACTAAAGACATAACACCTTCTGGATCTGGAATATATGCATCAACAGCCATAGCAGCCATAAAAATAACATAAGTGTCTTGCGTTGAGCCATATCTTAGTGTGGTAGATGTTTGATTATTTGCTATTACTGTATTTCCTGGATTAGGAATATTAAACATTGAAATATCTAATCCAGTATTGTTGACAAGATTGGGACTTCTTGTATTACCACCGGTTTGGATTGAGGAATTGAAAAAATTAGTTGTTGAGTTGTCTGAATGATTTAAGGCTTGCCAATTATTATCACTTGATCTAAGTATATTGAAATAATCTCCACTAATATTTCTATCTCCTTCACCAGCCATTAAACCGATTTTAATATTTACTTGACCAGTTTGAACAGCATTAAATCCAGAAATTGGTAATTGATGACTTACCGTAGTATTTCCCTGCACATAAGCATGACCATCAAAAATGGTAATATCTCGCCACTTCATTTTAGAGTTTTCATAAACAACAATAATTCCCCATCCTCCATAATAACCTGTTCCACCACCATTTCCTTCTACAAGAGCAATGTCTGCAACAGTATATTGTCCTAAACCATTGGTTTTTACGTATTCTGTAATTTCTGCAAATGCAGAATACATAAAACCATCATTGTTCTGTGGATAATAAATATCATTAGTTCCTGCCGTAATTTCAGTATATGTTCCTGCTGATGGACCTTTTAACTGGACTTTTCTTTTATTAAACGTTTTGGTAACAGTATTTTTGGTAACGTTAAAAGTATCTGGGCTATTTGCTCCATCTGATGCTCTTCCTGTCCAATATAAACCTGCAAAAACAATTTTTGAACATTCTGGAATAGCTCCATTTTCTGTAGAAAAAGTCAAATTTGCGCTTGAAGAGTTAAATGTGTTTGAATCATTATCTACATCAACATATATCATATTATTATTACTGTTCAATTCATTTATATCATAACTATTAAGAGTTAAATTTGTGTTTCCTATAATAGTAAAATCCCCTTTAATATTATAAATACTAGTTGATGGACTTACAATTGCTTCTCTGGGAGTAAAATTTACTCTAACCTGAGAATGTATTGTAAAACTTAGTGAAAGTAGAATTATTAAAATTAAAGTCTTTCCACTAAAATTAACATCTTTTGAGTAATTTTTTGTATTCATAACTTGAAATTTATTGTGGAATACTTATTACGTAGGTTATAATTATATTCTGATTAATAAGATTTATAAAAGAAGGATTTTCTAAAAAATCTGTTTCTATTATAATGTGAATTACTTCTAAATTAGTTAAAGTATTTAATTGATTTAAATCTATTGGATTTGGAATGCTTTGAATTCTTAAAATGCAATATTTTAAATTTTGTAACTGTGTGGTATCAACTAAACTTAACTGATTTAAATTATTGTATCTAATATCTATTATTTCAGTATTAGCATACCTGATTCTGGATAAAGAATTTGAATCAACTAAAAATATATTTTTAGAATTTATAATCGACTCAATCTTATTTTTAATGTTTTGATTAGATTGAATACTTATATTTTGATAGTTGTGAACAACTTGTGCATTAAGTTTAAATACGAAGAGAAAAAAAAAGCATAAAAAATGTATTTTATACTTGAGTATTGTAAAACTTTCCATAATAATAATTTTAAAAATTAATAATTACAGTAAGTTGTTTTAAAGGGATATTTAGGGGAGTAAAAAAAACAAATCTTTTTTTAAATAATTTAATTTAACTTTTTTATCACATATCTATTACTTTTATTAAGTAATTAAAGTTCATATTTGGGTAACTTTTGTAGAAGTTTATTGATGCTAATTTACTCAAAAACTTATAGTTAGCTATAGTTAGGCTTGTATTTTCGATAAAGTGTTAAAAAAAATCTATTAACTAACTTAAAATTGGCAAAAGCTTTAACTTATAATTCAAAAAAATTGAGTAATTTAATTTTCTAAACTAATAACTATGAAAAATTTAATACTTATTAGACATTCTAAATCTAGTTGGGATGCTCCAGTTCAAGATATTGATAGATCTATCTCTCAACGAGGTGTTCGTGATGCGCATTTAATCGCTTCTAAAACACCAAAAATTTTACCTCCTTCTTACATTGTTTGGTGCAGTAAAGCAAAACGAACACAAGAAACGGCTTTTATTTTTTCACAATACTTGTCTGTTCCTCTAGAAACGATTTGTTTTTCAGAGGATTTGTACACTTTTGATGCTAAGAGTTTAGAAAAAAACATAAAAAAATGTGAAAATTCATATGATAGCCTAATTCTTTTCGGACATAATGAAGCTATTACAAAATTTGTTAATAAATTTGGTGACCTTTATATAGATAATGTGCCAACATCTGGAGTAGTTGCTTTGCAATTCGATACCGATGATTGGAGTAACATATCTAAAGGACAAACTAAAGCAACATTATTTCCAAGCCAGTTTAAAAATGAACAATCCTACAAATAACTATACCGATAGAGAAAAAAGTTGGTTAACCTTTAACGCAAGAGTACTTCAAGAAGCTAATGATGAGAACGTACCTTTATTAGATAGATTTCGTTTTCTTGGAATTTTCTCCAACAATTTAGATGAATTTTTCAGAGTTCGTTACGCAGCCATTCGCCGTATGAGCCTAGAAACTAATGAAACAGAAAAAATTCTAGGTGTTCCAGCAGAACAATTACTTAAAGAAATTACCGATATCGTTATTGAACAACAATCGGAAAGTTTGCGCATATTAAGCGAAATCGAAAAAAAGCTAGAAAATGAGAATATCTATATTATTAACGAAAAGCAAGTAACTAAAGAGCAAGAAACGTTCATACACGATTATTTTATTCAAAAAGTAAGTCCGGCTGTAGTTACCATCATGTTAAATGACTTAGAAGAATTTCCGCTTTTAAAAGACACTTCAGGTTATTTAGCAATTAAGTTAACAATGCGTTCTGCTGATGCATCAAATAAAGAAATTAGATATGCAGTTATCGAAATTCCTCATACTATAAATCGATTTGTTGTTTTGCCTACAAACACAGAAAAACAGTATATTATTTTATTAGATGATGTCATTCGACTTAACTTAGAAAGTATTTTTAACATATTCGATTGTGATGATATTTCAGCTCATATGATTAAAATTACACGTGATGCTCAGTTAGAATTCGATAGTGATTTGAGTAAAAGTTTAATGGAAAAAATTTCTAATTCGGTTAAAGAACGAAGAGTTGGAGAACCCGTTCGTTTTGTTTATGATCAAGCCATTGGAAAGGATACTTTAGAATTTTTCCTAAAAGGAATGAACATTTTAAGTTCTGACAGTATTATTCCTGGTGGAAGATATCACAATCGTAGAGATTATATGAACTTTCCAAATTTAGGTCGATATGATTTATTATACAGAGAAAATTTACCATTACCTGTTCCTGGATTATCGTTGGAAGGAAGTATTTTAGAGCGAATTAAAAAGAAAGATTATTTGCTTTACGCACCCTATCAGTCTTTTTCTTATATTATAAAATTTTTGCGTGAAGCCGCTTTAGATCCAAAAGTAGCTTCCATAAAAATAACCTTGTATCGTTTGGCAAAGAATTCTCAAATTGTAAGTTCTTTAATAAACGCTGCTAAAAACGGAAAAAAAGTAACCGTTCAAATCGAATTGCAAGCGCGTTTTGATGAAGAAAGTAATATTTCGTATTCCGAACAAATGCAAACCGAAGGAATCGAATTGATTTTTGGTGTTAAAGGTTTAAAAGTTCACAGTAAAATTTGTGTTATTGAACGCATTGAAGATGGAAGAGTTAAGCGTTACGGATTAGTTTCAACAGGTAACTTCAATGAAAATTCAGCAAAAGTGTATACCGATGTTACGCTTTTTACAAGTAATGTTGAAATTTTAAAAGACGCTGCAAAGATTTTCGATTTCTTTGATGTGAATTATCGAGTGCATCGATACAAACATTTTATAGTTTCGCCTCATTATACACGAACTCGTTTTAACAAGTTAATCGATAGAGAAATTATAAATTCTCTTTCAGGAAAAGAAGCCTATATTAAATTGAAAATGAACAGTATATCCGATTTTAAAATGACGGATAAATTGTATGAAGCTAGTAAAGCTGGAGTAAAAGTTCAATTGATCATAAGAGGAATTTGCTGTTTGATTCCCTGTGTAAAAGGATTAAGCGAAAATATTGAAGCGATTAGTATCGTAGATAATTATTTAGAGCATTCCCGAATTTATATTTTCGGAAACTCTGGCGACCCTGAAGTTTTTATTTCATCAGCCGATTTTATGACCCGAAATTTAGATGCAAGGGTAGAAGTAACCTGTCCTATTTACGATCTTGAAATAAAAAAAGAACTAATTGAAACATTCGAAATAGGTTGGAAAGCCAATGTAAAAGCTCGAATTCATTCAGCCGATTTACTAAATCAGTACAGAAAACGAGGCGATGAAAAACCGTTCAGAGCCCAACAAGAAATGTACAATTATTACCAAAACAAACTAGATGTAATTGCTGAAGAGTTGCAATAATAAAAGATAGATGATTACAATAAAAAAATATGCGGCTATCGATATCGGTTCCAATGCCATGAGGTTGTTGGTAACTAATATCGTAGAGCAAGAAGGTTGCGCTCCTCAATTCAATAAAAGTTCCTTAGTTCGTGTTCCCATTCGTTTGGGGCAAGATGCGTTTACGGTTGGTGAAATTTCGTTAGAAAATATCGACCGAATGGTAGATGCCATGAAAGCTTTCAAATTATTAATGAAAGTTCACAAAGTAGAACAATACCGTGCTTGTGCCACTTCAGCTATGCGAGAAGCGTATAATGGAAAAGAAGTTGCCGAAATCATCAAGAAAAAAGCCGATATTAAAATTGATATTATTGATGGCAAAAAAGAAGCAGCTATTATTGCGGCTTCCGATTTAAAACAATTTATAACTTCTGATAAAGCGTATTTATATGTAGATGTTGGTGGTGGAAGCACTGAATTTTCTCTGTTTTTTGAAGGAAAAATTATTGCTGCTAAATCGTTTAAAAACGGAACCGTTCGTTTGTTAAATGAAATGGTAAACGATATCGTTTGGCAAGAAATGGAAAAATGGATTAAAGCCAACGTAGAACCTTTCGAAAATATTACACTAATTGGTTCTGGTGGAAACATCAATAAATTATTTAAATTATCGGAGAAAAACCAAGACAAACCGCTGTCTTATATGTATGTGCAATCCCAATATCAAAAGTTGAACAGCATGACATACGAACAACGTATTGCCGATTTAGGTTTAAACCCAGACCGCGCCGATGTAATTATTCCAGCAACACGTATTTATCTAAACGCCATGAAATGGAGCGGAGCAAGAAATATTTATGTACCAAAAATTGGATTATCCGATGGTATCGTGAAAGCGATGTATTATGGGAAGATATAATTAGTCCCATCGGGACGACATATCGGTAGAAAAAAATATAGAAATCAATACAAGTCCCGTAGGGACGCCATCTCGGTAGAAAAAATAATAATTGGTTAACCGAGTCCCGTAGGGACGACATATTGGTAGATTTTGGACAACAATCGAAAATAATATTGATTTATGGCAAACACATACACACAAATTCACATCCAATTTGTTTTTGCGGTAAAATATCGAAACGGATTAATTCATTTATCATTCAAAGATGAACTATACCAATATATCACAGGAATTATCAAAGCAAATAATCATAAATTATTAGCAATTAACGGAATGTCAGACCATATTCATATTCTAATCGGAATGCGTCCAACACAATCCATTTCCGAATTAATGCAAATCATTAAAGCCAATTCCTCCAAATGGGTTAACGAAAAAAAGTTTTTGAAGGTAAAATTTGAATGGCAAGAAGGTTACGGAGCATTTTCGTATTCCAAATCACATGTTCAAAATGTAATCAATTATATTCAGAATCAAGAAGAACGTCATAAAACGAAATCATTTCAAGAAGAATATTTAGAATTTTTAGAAGCTTTTGAAGTGGAGTATGATGAACGTTATATTTTTAAAGAACCTATTTAATGTCATCCCTACGGGATTTTGAGCATGTGTCAGTGGTTTCGTTACCAATATTTCATCCCTAACGGGATTTATAAAATCTTATGATAAAGAAAATTAAATTTAGAAAAGTAAAAATATTATTAGGAGCTTTTATTACTCTATTATTGTTCTTAAGTTCATTTTATTTCTTATTAAAACCTGAATTTTTTATAAGAAATGTTTTTACTAAAGTGATAATTATTCAAATATTAGGTGTTATTGGAATGATATATTTTTTAGCTTTATTTTATTCCATATTAACTTTATTTTCAAGAAAGTATGCTATAATTATAACAGATGAATTTTTAATAGATAATTCAAAATATGAATCTTTTGGTAAAGTAGAATGGAATACTATTTTAAGAATTGAAAAATTTAAGAGAAAAAGTATTCAAATCTTTGTAGATGAAAATTTTATTAAAAATCGAAAAATGAATATACTTGAAAACTTTCTTGTTCTTATGCACAATTGGAATTATAAGAGAAGTATAATAATTTCAAATGCATTACTTGATTGTAGTATAGAACAACTTTATGAAGAGATTATTTTAGCTCATGAAAAACATAAAGAAAACTATAAGTAATTAAGATAATCTAAACATCCAAATCAAACGTCTTTCTCAACAATTCAATAGTAGGATTAATTTGTTTTAAACGTTCAAATTTTTCTTGTGGTGTAAAGGCATATTTGTTTTCAACGGTTTCATTTACAATTACTTCAATACTAATGTCGTGGTTGTGTAATTTACCACGTAAATAACCCATTAATTCATGACAACCTGATAAAAATTCCTCTTTCGTACTTTGATTTGGAAGTTCTAAAGTAATGGTGGTTCCGTCTAAGGTTGGATCGTTCATTTGCATGTAAGTAGCTAATAAACGTTTTCCGCTATCTGTCATCTTTTGAGCAAATTTATTCCATTGCAATAACATATCGGTTTCGTTAAAAACTTCCGAAGGTAATTCTTCTCTATGTTTTTGAAAGGTTTGTTGCTGCGCTTCTAACTCTTTTTTCGCTTTAATACTAGCTAATGAAAGTGCCGAAACTTTTGTTCCTGTCGGATTTAAATTTGTTAAAACGGGTTTAGGAATTTCTGGAACAATTGGAGCAATTACTTCATTTTGAACTTGAGGAATTTCTGCAACTTCAGGTTCTTTCACAACTGTTTCAGCAACTACAACAGGTTTTGATTCCTCAGTTGGAATTTGCGCTTTAATAGTTGGAACTTCAGTAATAGAGTAGGAGTTGTTCTTGTAATAAGTAGCCGGAATGATATATTTAGCTACTTTTTTTTTTCTCCATCAAAAGTGATAGAGGCTAATTGCATCAAACAAAGTTCAACTAAAAGTCGCTGATTTTGGCTGACTTTAAATTTCAAATCGCATTCGTTTGCCAATTCAATTCCTTTTATCAAGAAATCGTGCATGGCTTTGTGTGATTGAGCTGCATATAATGCTTGGGCTTGTTCGCCTGCTTCCAATAAAGGTAAAGTGGCAGGGTTTTTACAAACTAATAAATCTCTAAAATGTGAAGCCAATCCTGCAATAAAATGATGTCCATCAAAACCTTTTGCTAAAATATCATTGTAAGCAACTAATAAATCTGGAATTTTATTTTCTAAAATTAAATCGGTGATTCTGATGTAATATTCAAAATCTAATACGTTTAAATTTTCGGTAACCGCTTGTCTGGTAAGGTTTTTTCCACAATATGAAACTACTCTGTCAAAAATAGACAAAGCATCACGCATAGCACCATCTGCTTTTTGAGCAATAATATGCAAAGCATCATCTTCGTAAGCAACGCCTTGTTCTTTAGCAATTTCGGCTAAATGTTCTTTCGCATCTTTAACCGTAATTCTTTTGAAATCAAATATTTGACAACGCGATAAAATTGTTGGAATAATTTTATGTTTTTCGGTCGTAGCTAAAATAAAAATAGCATGTTTAGGTGGTTCTTCTAATGTTTTTAGGAAAGCATTAAAAGCCGCTTGCGAAAGCATGTGCACCTCGTCAATAATATAAACCTTATATTTTCCGGTTTGTGGAGGTATTCTCACTTGGTCGATAATACTTCGGATATCATCTACACCATTGTTAGAAGCCGCATCTAATTCAAATACATTAAACGAAAAATCTTCATACGGGTCATCATAACCTTCTTGATTGATTTTTCGAGCTAGAATTCTAGCACAAGTTGTTTTGCCCACACCACGAGGTCCAGTAAATAATAAGGCTTGTGCTAAGTGATTGGTTTCAATGGCATTTAATAAAGTATTCGTAATAGCTTGTTGCCCCACAACATCTTTAAATGTTTGCGGACGATATTTACGAGCCGATACGATAAATTGTTCCATAAATTCTATTGAATCACAAATGTAAGTAAAAGTTTAAAAGTTTAAAACTTTATGTGTTTAAAAGTTGGGATTAATTCGTGTTATTTGATTCCTAATTGATACATTTGCACCGCAGACCGCCTTATCGTCCGTGTTTATTCATGGGAGGAAAGTCCGGACACCAAAGAGTAGCATAGCGGGTAACGCCCGTCCGTTGAAAGGCGAGGACAAGTGCAACAGAAAGTATGTACAGGTAAAGCTGTAGTGAAACCAGGTAAACTCTATGCGGTGAAATGTCAAGTATATCAGCAGTTTCTGAGTAATCAGAATAAGGGCGACTCGTTCGATGTTGAAGGGTAGACAGCTTGAGTTACGTAGTAATGCGTAATCTAGATAAATGATAAGGCTCCGATTTATCGGAGACAGAATCCGGCTTATAGGTCTGCTTTTTTTTATTCTTCAATTAATGTAATAGGTTCACTTGAAACAATTGTACTTTTTGATTTTTCTATTTCAAATATTTCATTTTCTACAATACTATAATCTCTAATTATTTTTATAATTACTAAACAAAGTGGAATAGTAAAGATTTCATTTATTAAGTTTATTGTAGTTGCATTTATAATTTCGTCTAAAGTTTCAGCTTTTAAATTTAATCTCATGCCAATTCTTTCTAGGAAAGAAGCAATTATCCATAATGTCCACCAAAGGCCAACAAAAGTTACATTTAATTTTTTAGTGTAATTTGGTTTAATTTTTAAGATATATTTTTCAGACTCTACATAAAGTTCTCTCATTATTTGATATGGTCTAAAAAAGTTTAGAATAGGAACAAACCATGCACCTGCTGCCCAACCTTCGGTATGTTCAAGATGTTTTACTACTTGGTGTAAATTGTAATAAGCTCTTCTAAACCAAAGGATAAAAAAAAAATAGCAAAACACATATGCACTAAACATTACTATTCCAACAATAGATTGTCTTGAATCATTTGCTTCAGCTTCTTCTATAGTAAAACCCTCTAAGGAATTTAGCATTGAATATTGCATTAAATCAGAAATAATAGCAATGATATTTAAAATAAATATTATTGAAAATATTATGATTAAATTTCTAGCTCTTAATTTATTATTCTTTAACATATTGCAAAATTTTATCCTTCGTCTTCTTCTTCAATATCTTCTTCTTCGTCGCTTTCAAATTCGTAAAAAGAAAATACCGAACCACCATAACTTTTTGAAAAAGAGAAATTTGTTAGGTGTTCTAGTTTAGTATGTTTAGAATGTTCTACAATCAACATACCTTCTTCGTCTAAAATTTCGTTTTCGAAAATAAGCTGAATGATTTTCTCAAAATTTTCCTGACCTAAATCATAAGGCGGATCAGCAAAGATGATATCATAACTTGCTTTACTTTTTTCTAAAAACTTGAAAACATCACTTTTAATAACACTGATATCTAAATCTAAATCGGTTGAAGTTTTTTTAATGAAATTTACACAACCCATATCGCCATCAACACTAGTTATAGGTCCTGCACCACGAGAAGCAAATTCGTAACTGATATTTCCAGTTCCAGCAAACAAGTCGAGTACTTTTAATCCATGAAAATTAAAATAGTTATTCAAAATATTAAATAACGATTCTTTACACATATCGGTTGTAGGGCGAACAGGTAAATTTTTAGGTGCAACTAATCTACGCCCTTTGTGTTTTCCGGAGATAATTCTCATGAATGGTATAATATAAAGTGATTTCTTAAAGTAGTAGGAGTTATGTCTAAAATGTTAGCTTTATTAGAAACATCTAATAAACTACAATTTCTAATGTATTGAAAAGCTATTTTAAAGCAAGCATCATCTTCAGAACAATTTCCTAATATTTGAACCAAAATAGTTTCAGGATTCAGTTGTATTTGCTCGCAAGTGAACAAAATATAGTAAATAAAATCTTCTGGTGTTTTGTATTGAAATGAGTTGAAAAGAATCAATTGTTGATTTTTAACTACAATTAGTTCAAAGTGTTCTCTTTGAACGTGAACAAAGACTTGCTTTTCTTCTTTATTTTTGGATGAATCGAGTAGTTGTTTTACCAAAATAGAATTCGCATTTTGGTATTCAAAAGTTTCATATTGATCTAATAAGAAGTTGTTGATATTAACGAAAGGTACGTGAATGTTATTCATTTCGTAGGGAAAAACAACATCGTAAGTAAAAAAATCGGTTTCAAAAACTTTGGTATTGTATTGCAGATAACTCGCTAAAAAATTAGCATCAAATAATGAAGTAGGTACAAATGCATTCAGATTATTATCATGTACAACCATGACTTCATCATATGATTTTGTAAGGATAGGATAATCAACAAAAGTACGCCACAATTGTTCTTCAACAACTTTGTTCTTTTCAAAAAGAATAGAGGTAGAGTTAAGAACTTTATTTAATATTAAATCAAAGACACAAAAAGAAAGTCCACTCAAGGAAACCTGAATGGACAACTTTTTATATGTTTTTTGAGTAATGTCGTTATTCGTTATTACCATATTTCTTTGGCCAGTTACCAGTAAGGGAAACCTCTTCTAATGAACCTAAAATAATTTGAGGACCATTAATTTCGTCAATAGATTCAACTTTGTTTTCTTGTTTTACCAATTCTTGATCTAAATCTTTTAATAAAGCGTTTTTGTCAATTGTAGCTTGGAAAACAGAAATATTCATATCGTTTCTTGGAACCACATTAGTTTTCATAACTACAGGAACTTCAACAGTACCAACTTTAACAACGTTTAATCTTTTATAACGATCAGAGTTTTTGAATAATGAATCTTTTACTTTAACAGCTCCTAATTTAGTAATAATTACTTCGTCTTTATAGAAACCTCCAACTCCGTCAGCACCAACAGTAATTCCGAAAGCAGCATTTTTTGCAGCATCGATAACAGAAGTATCTTTTCTAGAAACAATTTCAAATTGTCCGTTTTCAACAAATTTAATTAGCTCTTCAAATGTATCAGCATATTTTCCGTTAACCGATTTATAACCTGTTTGAAGTTTTTTAATATCAAGCATTGTTTTTACAGCTACTTCGTAACGAGCTTCTTTTTCTTGTTTAAATTCAATAGGCTTCATAACTGAAGCGTATATTAAATATCCTAAAAACAGAGAAAGACCCCAAAGTAAAACAGTGAATATTAATTTATTTCCAGGTGTAACAAATTTATCAATTAGTTTAACCAATGCAAAGATTAAAACAATCAATACGACTAAATAAATAGCAATTTCTAACATTTGAATAATTTATTTTTAGTTAAATAGGTACGCAAATCTACAATTTTTTTTTCTACACAAAAGAATTTCTTGTAAAAATCATCAGTATATTTGAAAAATTAATATTGGCCAAATCCATTTTTATGACTTATAAGCTGTTTTACAATTTATTACAAAATAATTTTCCGCATCAACCCACACAAAAACAGGATGTTTTTTTTCAGAAAATAGCTGATTTCATTTTGAATTCAACGTCTGATGATATTTTTGTTCTCAAAGGTTATGCCGGAACGGGTAAAACAACCATAATTTCTACGGTTATTAATAATTTGGGCGATGTTAATATGAAAGCAGTGTTGTTAGCTCCAACAGGAAGAGCAGCAAAAGTGATTAGTAATTATTCTGGAAAGCCAGCATTTACAATCCATAAGCGAATTTATTATCCTAAAAAAAATAAAACGGGAGGAGTGAGTTTTACTTTACAACAAAATAAATTTAAGAACACCCTTTTTATAGTAGACGAGTCTTCTATGATTTCAGATACCAATCAGGATTCTAAATTATATGAGAATGGTTCCTTGTTAGATGATTTGTTTTTTTATGTGGAAGCTGGGAAAAATTGTAAGTTACTTTTAATAGGTGATACCGCTCAGTTACCTCCAGTAAATATGACTGTTAGTCCAGCTTTGGATATTGATTCGCTTTCACTTCACTATCAAAAAAATGTACATCATATTGAATTAGATGAAGTAATGCGTCAGGCTGAACATTCTGGAATTTTGTATAATGCCACTGAATTACGTGAATTATTACATTCGCATTTTATCGATACGTTTCAATTTAAGCTAAAAGGATTTAAAGATATTGTGCGCTTGCAAGACGGTTATGATATACAAGATGCCATTCATCAAGCGTATGATAATTATAGTATTGAAGATACCGTTTTTATTTTGCGTTCGAATAAAAGAGCGAATCAATACAACCAACAAATTAGAGCTTCCATTTTATCCAAGGAAAGCGAAATTTCTACTGGAGATTATTTAATGGTAGTGAAAAATAATTATTTCTGGCTGAAGGAAGAGTCAGAAGCTGGTTTTATTGCTAATGGCGATATCATAGAAATTTTAGAAATCAGAAAAATTCAAGAGTTATACGGATTCAAATTCGCCACTGTAAAAGTTAGAATGGTTGATTATCCTAACCAAATTCCATTTGACACGGTTATTATGTTAGATACAATTATGAGCGAATCGCCTTCGTTAACGTATGAAGAATCAAATAAATTGTATCAAGAAGTGTTGTTGGATTATGAAGAAGAACGCCAACAATATAAAAAGCTTCAAAAAGTAAAAGAAAATTTGTATTTCAATGCACTTCAGGTGAAATTTTCGTATGCTATTACCTGTCATAAATCGCAAGGAGGCCAATGGAAAACCGTTTTTGTAGAACAACCTTATTTACCAGATGGAATCGATGTCGATTATGTACGTTGGTTATACACGGCCATCACTCGTGCTGAAGAAAAATTATATTTAATCGGATTTAAGGATGAGTTTTTCGAAAATTAATACTTTTGTAATTAAACAAAATCAAACATGAAAATAATAGCTGTAATTCCCGCTCGATATGCTTCCACACGTTTCCCTGCAAAATTAATGCAAGATTTGGGAGGTAAAACCGTAATTCTTCGTACTTATGAAGCAGCTATTTCGACCGATTTATTTGATGATGTTTTTGTAGTAACGGATTCTGATTTGATTTACAACGAAATTATTTCGAATGGAGGAAAAGCTATCATGTCAATTAAAGAACACGAAAGTGGAAGCGACAGAATTGCAGAAGCTGTTGAAAATATGGATGTTGACGTTGTAATTAACGTACAAGGCGACGAACCATTTATCAATAAAAAGCCTTTAGAAGAATTAATAGAAGTCTTTAAAAAAGACACCGAAAAGAAAGTCGATTTGGGTTCGTTAATGTTTCAAATTACTGATAAAGAGGAAATTATTAATCCGAATAACGTAAAAGTTATTACGGATCAACAAGGTTTTGCGTTATACTTTTCGCGTTCCGTTATTCCGTTTCCTAGGGAAGAAAATGTGGGTGTTCGTTATATGAAACACATCGGAATTTATGCTTTCAGAAAAGAAGCTTTGATGGATTTTTACCGTTTACCAATGCTATCTTTAGAAGCTTCCGAAAAATTAGAACAACTTCGCTACTTAGAATATGGAAAACGTATCAAAATGGTGGAAACTTCGCACGGGAGCATAGGAATTGATACACCAGAAGACTTAGAGAAGGCAAAAAAGTTACTATCTTAAATTTCTTCGTCGTCAAAATAACCTTTGCTTTTTACTTTTGTTGAGAAAAAATTCAAAAACAAGATAACAAAAGATAAAAAGAACATCGCTTGTAAGCTAACTAATACTTTACCAAAAGTTGTTACGGGATAATAGTCTCCGTAACCAATTGAATTTGAACTTATAATACTGAAATAAACAGAGTCAAACCAATGTTCAAAAGGTTTATTCATATTATCTCCAACAGTATACAAAACTGCAAATGAAACGACAATTTCAATATAATTGAAAAACAGTAATAACATAGAGCGCTTATAAGATCTAGGTCTTGAAAACAAGTCAGAAGCAAAGATTAATGTTGGAATGTATAAAACAGTTTCTAAAAGAACATAAATAAGGATATAAATGGCATAGGTTTCATATTGTAAACCATTTTTTAAAATCACAATTGGAAACAAAACTTTTGCCAATACGTAAATATCCATAACTAAATCTTCATATTCAAATCCTTTTTTGGAAGCTAAATATTTGATATAAATACCAGGAAATAATAACTGAGAACACGATAAAAACAAACGCACAATTTTTTCTATCCCATTATCGTCTTGATGGTCATTGTTCCAAATGGATCGTATATTCAAAATTCGTTTTTGAATTGGGTTGAATTTGGGTACGTAATTACGATTTACTTTTCCAACTAATAATTTCTTTAAAAAGTTCATTAGGCTAATTTTTTAATGGTAAATAATTCGTTATGCACTTCAATTTTTGGATATAGTCGAACCGAATAATTGTTATCAAATTTACTTTTGTAGGTAGCATTTCTTCTTCTATCTTGATAATCTAAAACCATGGTATTAAATAAAATAAATCCATTTACATTAAGTAAAAAATTAATACGATTGATAAAGAAATCTTCAAATAAAAAATTCGGCATTGTGGTATCTTGAAAGATATCAATTATGATTAAATCGTATTTTTCTTTGGTTTTTAAAACAAATTCAAAAGCATCGCCAATCACAATTGAAACGTTATCATAATTTTCTAGTCCAAAATATTTCTTTGCTAATTCAACTACAGCTGCATCAATTTCAACGCCTGTAATTTTACCTTGAAATTTTATGTCTTTTTTAAGTGTTTCGATTACACTTCCACCAGCAACACCAAGTACTAAAACTGATTGAAAGCCTTTAATTCGCTCATATCCTATGTATTTCAATCCTTTTTTTAATACGCGCTGCAAACTTCCAAAAGAATAATTGGTATTCTCCGAATCTAAAACTAAATACCCATTATTCCAGGTAACTTCCAGATATTTACTATAAACCGATTTCTTTTGATGAATTTTTACGGGTAATAAAAAACTCAATAAGCGCTTAATCATGTAATTTTGTTTGTAATCGTAAATATAATTTTATTTTTGTCTCAAAATCTATCCCATGAAACAAATTATATACAAATTTATTTTCTACAAAATTTTTGGCTGGAAAGTAGTTGGATCAATAGCTCCAATTGTAAAAAAATGTGTAATAATTGCTGTTCCACACACGAGTTGGTGGGATTTTTTCCTTGGGATTTTTTCACGAGGTATTCTAAATATCGAAATTAATTATGTGGCTAAAAAAGAATTATTCGTGTTTCCGTTTAATTATTTTTTCACTTGGACAGGAGGAACACCTTTAAATCGTCAAAAAAACGAGAATAAAGTGGATACCATTGCCAAAATATTTCAAGAAAAAGAAGTATTCAGATTAGCAATAGCTCCTGAGGGAACTCGAAAAAAAGTTACCGAATGGAAAACGGGGTTTTATTACATGGCTTTAAAAGCAAATGTACCAATTGTTCCAGTAGCTTTTGATTACGGGAGAAAAGAAGTAGTATATCACGAACCTTTTTATCTAACCGGAAATATCGAAGCAGATATTAAATTTTTAGAATCGTATTATAAAGGAGTCATTGGAAAAGTTCCAGAATTGAGTTATGTTCCAAAGGAATAATCTGTTTAAAGTGTTTATAATTAAGAAGATAAAATAAATTTTACTCAAAATAAAACCAAGAAGAATAGTTTTTCGTAGATAGAAGAAATCAAAACTTTTAACAAATGAAAAAACTATTTTTACCTCTAGCTTTAGTAGCCGTTATATTTACTTCTTGTAATGACGACGATTCTTCAATGGTTACTCCAGAACCAGAACCAATTGACCAAACTCCAACTCCGCCTCAGGAATTAAAACTGATAACTACTAGTAATACTTCGGGACAAATTTCATTTACCGATTTATTAGCAACAACACCTACAGCAAAAAGTTTTACTATAAGTTCAACAGATGCAGATGGTGTTTATTATGATACATTTAAAGATCAAGTAGTTTTAGCTTCAAGAACTAATAATAGAGTAGAAGCTTACAATAGATTAAGAAATGCCATCATTTCTTCTGCTACAACATTAGATTTATCTTTTTCTTCTTCAGCTGATTTTACAAATGCTCGTGAAATTGCAGTTTCAGAAGATAAAGTGGTGGTAGCTCAAGATCAAAATGCTGGTAATGGAAATATCAGCAAATTTTATGTATACCAAAGAAATACAACTGGATTTACACTTTTAAATACATACACTGTAGATATCAAACTTTGGGGAATCCATTTAGATGGAACTACCATGTATGCTATTGCTGATAATACTAGCGATTTAGTTGTATATAATAATTTCTTTTCTAATGCTACTGGAGCAATTACAGCTTCAAAAAGAGTGACTATTGAAGGCTTAGTTAGAACACACGGAATTACTTATTCTCCGCAAGATAATGTAATGGTTTTATCTGATGTAGGATTAGCTTCAAGCGCAACCGACGGTGGTTTAGTGGTTATTAATAACTTTACTTCTGTACTAAACATGACGAATAATTTGGGAACAATTGCTATGAACAATCAAATTAGAGTGTACGGACCTAATTCTATGTTAGGAAACCCTGTCGATGTTGCTTATGACCACGTAACAAATGCAATTTATGTAGCAGAACGCTTGAATTCAGGCGGTTTAGTTTTAAAATTTGCTTTCCCAACAATGTCAGCAGATGCAACACCTCAAATGAGTAGAGCAGAAGCAGGAGTAACAGCAGTTTATTTACACCGAAGATAAAGGTTAGTTATTTAATTATTTAAGAACTCTGGAGAAATTCAGAGTTTTTTTATGGTTTATAGTTTTTGAAAGTCCCGTTTTTAAAAAACACTACAATGTGCTCTATTTCTTCAGGAGAATTATTTTCTGTTTTAATCGATTCTACAGGATTACTTTCTGAAAGAGTAGAAGTTGTTCCTTTTTCTGTAGTCGAAAATAAATCAGGTTCAGAAATTGAAGAATCAGGTTTCAATAATGATGGATTATTTTTTTCAGAATCGATTAAAGGAATTAAACTATTTTCTGATTTCGGAAAATTTCCTTTTCCATTTAAAATCCAATACAAATCTACTTCAGGAAAAACCTCAATTACTTTGATAATAAAATCCAAGCTAGGTTTATTTCTACCCGAGAGTAGGTGAGACAAACTAGAACGTTGCACATTGATTTTATCCGCAAATGCAGAAGCCGATAAATTGTAATAATCGAGTATGATTTCTAACCGTTTAATAAAATCATCAATGTTTACCATTGTAAATAGTTGTTTTTGTTCAACACGTTACAAATGTAAACAATCTAGATGGAATACACAAGTTTACAGATGTAAATAGCAGTGTGTTTATTAAATTTAAACTTCATTTAAACACACTTAACTTATTGATTAACAAGTAATAAAACATTAAAAAACTAATCTGTTTAATATTGTGAATTAATACATTAGAAGTTAATGTAAGTAGTAATTAAACGGTTTACAAAAGTAAATTATGTCGTATATTTATATGTTTACAAATGTAAAAAATAAGTTGTTTACATTTGTAAATCAAAAGAAAGCCATGGATTATTTACAATTAGCAACTCAATATTTAGAATCAAAACTCAAAGGAAAGTATATCTATTTAGATTCTATTTTGCCGTTATTAGAATCTTTAAATTCAGATTTTGAAATTACTCAAATTGGAAAATCAGTTCAAGAACGAGCAATTTATCAAGTTAAAATTGGAACAGGAAGAATCAAAATTTTAATGTGGTCGCAAATGCATGGAAACGAATCTACGACTACAAAAGGGTTGTTTGATTTTTTTAATTTTTTACAATCGGATAACAAAATTGCAAAAAGAATCAAATCAGAATATACTTTGCTATGTATTCCTATGTTAAATCCTGATGGAGCTTTCTTTTATACTAGAGAAAATGCTAACAAAGTAGATTTAAACAGAGATGCTTTTAACGCTTCTCAACCTGAAATGCAGGTTTTAAGGAAGGTTTATACTGATTTCCAGCCTGATTATTGTTATAATTTACACGACCAAAGAACTCTTTTTGGTACAGAAGGCTTTAATTTACCTGCAACTATTTCTTTTTTATCGCCAGCTTACAATGCAGAGCGAGAATATAATGATGTTCGTTTAAAAGCAATTCATATAATAAACAAGATGTATAAAGCGTTACAACTTTATATACCAAATCAAATAGGGCGTTTTGATGATAGTTATAATGTTAATTGTACGGGTGACTATTTCACCACTCAAAATACACCAACTATTTTATTTGAAGCCGGACATTATGCAAATGATTACGATAGAGATAAAGTTCGTAAATATATTTTTATTGCATTTTTAAGTTCATTTAATGTGAGTTACGAAAACGTTATAGTTGATAACAATTTGATTAATTATTTGAATATTTCTCAAAATAACGAATGTTTTTATGACTTTATTTATAAAAATGTCAAAATTATTGATAATAATGAAGAAAAAATAATTAACTTTGCTGCTCAATATAATGAAGAAATTCAAGATGGAAAATTAAAATTTATTGCAATTATCACTAAAATTGATGATTTACAGGATTTTAAAGGGCATCAAGAATATAATTGTAATAATGGTTTGTTTTCATCAAATGGGATGAATTTTCCTGTTTTAGGAGAAAAAGCTAATTTTTATATTAATAATTTAACAGAGTTTCTGAACGGTGTTGTAATTAATTAGTATTATATTTGAATAAAAATTAAAAAATTAACAATTATTATAAGACTTATGAGTAAGTTTCGTTTAGATGAAGTAGATCATCAAATTTTGGACATGTTGATTGATAACACGAGAGTTCCTTTTACAGATATTGCAAAAAAATTATTAATTTCTGCAGGAACGGTGCATGTTAGGGTGAAAAAAATGGAAGATGCAGGAATCATTCAAGGTTCTTCGTTGACATTAGATTATGAAAAATTAGGTTATTCTTTCATTGCTTATGTTGGAGTTTTCTTGCACAACACGTCTCAAACTAAATTCGTTTTAGAGCGTATCAATCAGATTCCATTCGTAACAGTTGCTCATGTAACTACAGGAAAATTCAATATTTTCTGTAAAATTAGAGCTAAAGACACTAAACACGCTAAAGAAGTTATCTTCATGATTGATGATATAGAAGGTGTTTACAGAACTGAAACCATGATTTCTTTAGAAGAAAGCATCAACGATAAAAAACGTTTAATGCATACGATTTTTAAAGAATTGTAAAATACGAAGCCTCTTAATGAGGCTTTTTTTATATCTTTTATTGTTATGAAAAATTTACAACCAAACGAATTTGCTCCATATTACGAGAATTATATCAAATTAGTTCCAGAACAAGATATAGTTAAAGGTTTAGTACAACAAAAAGAAGAAATACTACATTTCTTTAACTCGATTCCAGTTTTTAAACATGAATATCGTTATGCAGAAGGGAAGTGGACAGTAAAAGATATTATCCTGCACTTAATTGATGCTGAACGAATATTTGCTTACCGCGCTTTGCGAATTGCAAGAAATGACAAAACAGCTTTGCATGGTTTTGAAGAGAATGACTATGTTATCACTGCTAATGCCAATAATAGAGAATACGAAAGTTTGTTAGCGGAATATGAAAGTGTTCGAAATGCTACAATAAGTCTATTTGAAACTTTTTCTAGTGAAGATTTACTAAGTTTAGGAACAGCTTCAAATGGCAGTGTATCTGTTAGAGCTATTGGATACATAGCGCTAGGTCATGAATTGCATCACAAGAATGTAATTTTAGAACGTTATTTATAAAAAAAGGGATTCAAATTTTGAATCCCTTTTTTATGTATTAATCTTCGTCGTCCTCGTCGTCTGAATCTTCATCAGAATCTACAATATCGTCTGAATCATTTGAAATGTCATCGTCGTCGTCATCTTCTTCAATATCTAAATCTTTAAGACTTCCGATTTTTTCATCTGGTACAACTACCACATCATCTTCAATAATGTCGTCTTCGTCATAGTTTTCAATTCGGTCAGATAGTTTTGTACTAACTTTTACTAAAAAAATAGTGTCTTCAGTTCGTACTTCAACTGCCTCAATTGTTTCATTCTTAGCGTTTTTAAAACGAATAATATCCGAATCATCATATCCGTCAGGAAATTTCTCAACTAGTAAGGTTAAGATTTCATTTGTTAATTTTGCGTAATCAACAATAACTCTTTTCATTGGGTAGGTTTTAATCTTGTATTTTGGTCAAATGTACTATCCTAAAACTATATTTTCAAACAATTTGAACTATTTTTTTAAAAAAAATTACCAGCCTAAAATGTAAGCAAACATTAATGGAGCAACTATCGTAGCGTCAGACTCTACGATGAATTTGGGTGTATGAATATCTAATTTACCCCAAGTAATTTTTTCGTTTGGAACTGCTCCAGAGTACGAACCATAACTTGTTGTTGAGTCAGAAATTTGACAGAAATAGCTCCAAAACGGCACATCATGCATTTCCATATCTTGATATAACATTGGAACAACACAAATTGGGAAATCTCCTGCAATTCCTCCTCCAATTTGGAAGAAACCAATTCCTTTTCCTGCACAATTTTTTGGATACCAATCGGCTAACCACATCATGTATTCAATTCCGCTTTTCATTGTAGTAGCTTTGAATTCACCTTTAATACAGTAAGAAGAGAAAATGTTACCCATTGTACTATCTTCCCATCCTGGAACTACAATTGGTAAATTCTTTTCAGCTGCGGCAACCATCCAAGAATCAGCAGGATCAATTTCATAATATTGTTTTAATACGCCTGAATTAATCATTTGGTACATAAATTCATGTGGAAAATAACGTTCTCCTTTAGAATCTGCATTGTTCCAAATATCAAATAAATGCGATTGTAATCTTCTAAATGCTTCTTCTTCCGGAATACAAGTATCTGTTACACGGTTGTAATGGTTTTCTAATAAATCCCATTCTTCTTGTGGAGATAAATCTCTGTAATTTGGAACTCTTTTGTATGAATTATGAGCTACCAAGTTCATGATATCCTCTTCTAAATTAGCTCCAGTACAAGAAATGATATGTACTTTATCTTGACGAATCATTTCGGCTAATGATTTTCCTAATTCAGCTGTACTCATGGCACCTGCTAAAGTAATCATCATTTTTCCGTTGTCTAATAAATGTTCTTCATACCCTTTTGCTGCATCTACTAAAGCGGCAGAGTTAAAGTGAAGATAATGTTTTTCTATAAACTGACTAACTGGTCCTTTGCTCATTATTTCTTATTTTATTGTTCTTTTCTTGTAACCTAAAATTTCTAAAACGTCTTCTGCTTTTTGTTGTTCCGAAAAAACTTCGGTAGCAATAATTCCGTTTTTATCTTTATCAATTAAAATGTGTTTTGGTTGTGGTAAAATACAGTGACTTAACCCGCCAAAACCACCAATTGTTTCTTGATACGCTCCTGTGTTAAAGAATCCGATATATAAAGGTTTTTCTTTGTTGTATTTTGGTAAATAAACCGCATTCATGTGTTGCTCTGAATTGTAATAATCGTCGCCATCACAAGTCAATCCGCCTAATAACACCCGTTCGTAAGTATCATTCCATCGGTTTACGGCTATCATTACAAAGCGTTTATTGATTGCCCAAGTATCTGGAAGTGTTGTAATGAAAGAAGAATCAATCATGTTCCAGTTTTCACGGTCATTTTGTTTCTTTTGGTATAAAACTTGGTACAACGCACCGCCAGCCTCCCCAACAGTAAACGAACCAAACTCTGTAAAAATATGGGGAACAGGAACTTCGGCTTCGTCACAAGCAATTTTGATTTGATTTAAGATTTCGTCGACCATATATTGGTAATCATAATCAAATGCTAACGAATTTTTAATAGGGAAACCGCCTCCTATATTCAAACTGTCTAAAGTTGGACATTCTTTTTTCAAAGCAATGTACACTTTCATACATTTTAATAATTCGTTCCAATAATACGCAGTATCACGAATACCAGCATTAATAAAAAAGTGAAGCATTTTTAACTCAACTTTCTTATTTTCAGATATTTGCTTACGGTAAAATGGAACAATATCTTTATATCCAATTCCTAAACGAGAAGTATAGAACTCAAATTTTGGTTCTTCTTCCGCAGCAATACGAATTCCGATTTTAAATTTACCGTCAATTTGTTCTTGTAATAAATCTAATTCTTCAAAATTATCAATTACAGGAATGGTATTTTTATGTCCGTTGTTGATTAATCGTGCAATATTAGTTACATATTGATCACGTTTAAAACCATTACAAACTACAAATGTATTTTTATTGATTTTGCCTTCTTCCATTAAAGTTTCTACAATATTAATGTCGAAAGCAGATGAAGTTTCAATGTGAATATTGTTTTTTAAAGCTTCATTTAAAATAAACTCAAAATGAGAACTTTTTGTACAATAGCAATAATAATATTTAGCATCATAATCGTGTTTTTCCATGGCATTTCTAAACCACATTTTCGCACGATTAATATTTTGTGAAATTTTAGGCAAATAAGTAAACTTAAGAGGAGTACCGTATTCTTCAACTAATTTCATTAAATCGATACCATGAAATTGTAAAGTGTCTTTATTTAAAGTAAATTCTTCTTGAGGAAAGTAAAAAGTTTGATTGATTAAGTCGTAATATCTTGTGTTCATTTTGAAAATTTGGATTAAATTAAAAAAGTTACAAATTGATTTTTAATCACAATTTTCAAACCCTAATATTGGCAAAGCGAATTAGTAATTTTTCACTAAAAGCCTTTGATATTTCAAACAAATCAATAATATGAAAACTAAAAATAGAAAAAAAGAATCGCTCAATTATAGAGATGTCAGCATTTCTATTATCGAGTGTTCTGTTGAAATTAGATTGTTTTTTGTTTTCTTTCATTAGGGCAAAGTTAAAAAATAAAATGGCTAAAAAATAAAGAAAAAATAAAAAAATAATTACACGGAATAATCTTCAAAAGCTTTGTAAATCAATTCGTTATCTGATTCTTGATTGATTTTAATTTTCCCAATTCCGTCAAGTAATGCAAATTGCACTTTTCCAAACTCATTTTTCTTGTCAAAAATCAGCAGTTCAATTATTTTTTTGATATCAATTTGTGAGAATTCAATTCGTTCAAAAATATCATTGATGATGTATTTGATTTCTTGATATTCTTCGTTTGTCAATAATTCTTTTTCTCTGGAAATAAAGCTTTCTAATATCATTCCAACCGCTATAGCTTCGCCATGAAGTAAACTTGTTTTGTTGTCATTTTCTAAGAAATAACTTTCGATTGCATGACCTAAAGTATGACCAAAATTTAATGATTTTCTAATTCCATTCTCGGTTAAATCTTCACAAACAATAGTGTTTTTTATTTGAATAGATTGATGAATTAATTCGTTTAAATTATCTGTATTTAAGCTTTTTAAGTCTTTAAATTTATCCCAATATTTTTTATCAAAAATCAATCCGTGTTTTAACATTTCAGCCAAGCCAGAACGCATTTCGTTTTGAGGTAACGTACTTAAAAATTGCGTATCAACAATCACAGCTTTAGGTTCTCGAATGATTCCAATTTGATTTTTTAAATTTCCTAAATCGACACCATTTTTTCCTCCAATTGAAGCATCAACCATGGAAAGTAAAGATGTTGGAATATTAATAAAATCTATTCCTCTTTTAAAAGTACAAGCGACAAATCCGCCTAAATCAGAAATTACGCCACCACCTAAATTAATTAGAATGCTTTTTCTATCGCCACCTAAATCCGACAAGGCTCCCCAAACTTCTGTGCAAGTAGCAATATTTTTATGAATTTCGCCAACCTCTAATTCGATGATTTCAATTTCAATTTCAGTTGCCAAATTGTTTAATAAATGTGGTAAACAATACTTAGAAGTATTTTCGTCAACTAAAATAAAAATCTTAGAATAATGAGATGGTTTTAGCATTTCTACCAAAGTTTCATATCCTTTAGAATCAAAGTAAACACTATAATTGTTGGCTGTAATTGTTTGCATGTAAAAAGCTTGAATTTTATTGCAAAATAAGGCATTTTTTATTTAAAATTCGTAAAAACTGATGTATATTTGTGTCGCTTTTTATCAAAAATATCATGAATATAATATTTGACAATACACAAGTTGCTTTTTCTTTAAAAAGTGATACCGAATTAGAAAGAGCTTATTTTCTTTTCAAACTAATTGCAAGTCAGCCACTTGTTAAAATAGGTACTGCCGTTACAAATTTCGCTCTTAAAGCCCATTTACCTGTTGAAGGATTGATTCGTTCAACCGTTTTTGATCATTTTTGTGGTGGAGTTAATGAAGTAGATTGTCTAAAAGTGGTAGATAATATGTTTACCAAAGGAGTTTCTTCGGTTTTGGATTATTCTGTTGAAGGAAAAGAAGAAGAAGCACAATTTGATGCTGCTTTAGAAATGACTTTAAAAACAATTGAATTTGCAAGAGAACGTGAAGCTATTCCTTTTGCTGTTTTTAAACCAACAGGTTTCGGTCGTTTAGATTTATATGAAAAAGTAGGAGAGAAGGCAGTTTTAACAGAAGCGGAACAACAAGAATGGAATCGTGTAATTGCTCGTTTTGATTTGGCTTGTAAAACTGCACATGAAAAAGATGTTTTATTATTAATTGACGCAGAGGAAAGTTGGATGCAAGATGCTGCAGATGCTATGGTTGCTGATATGATGTGCAAATACAACAAACAAAAAGCTATTGTTTTCAATACGTTACAAATGTACCGTTGGGACAGATTAGATTACTTGAAAAGTTTACACGAACAAGCAAAATCGGAAGGTTTCTACATTGGAATGAAATTAGTTCGTGGCGCTTATATGGAAAAAGAAAATGATAGAGCTGCTGAACGTGGATTGAAATCGCCAATTTGTGTTTCTAAAGAAGCTACAGATATTAATTATGATGCAGCAGTTTTATACATGATTGAAAATATTGATAAAATGGCAATTTTTGCAGGAACTCACAATGAAGAAAGTTCATATAAGTTAATGCAATTAATGGCTGAAAAAGGAATTGATAAAAATGATAAACGTATCTTTTTCGGTCAATTATTAGGAATGAGTGATAACATCAGTTTTAATTTGGCTGAAAATGGATATAATGTTGCTAAATATTTACCTTTTGGTCCAGTAAGAGATGTGATGCCTTATTTAATTAGAAGAGCAGAAGAAAATACTTCAGTTGCTGGACAAACCAGTAGAGAGTTAACATTAATTAAGAAAGAGAAGGAAAGAAGAAAGTTATAAAAAAAAATAATTCTATATTTTTTTAAGATTAGACTTTTGATATTAATATAAACTGTGTAAGTTAATAATGATTTTAAGAATCGTTTTAACTTACACAGTTTTAGGTTGTGATTTATGTATGAAATAGAAAGTTTTAAATTACATATTTAGGATTATTACGTAATAAGTATTATTGTTATTTAAGCTTTCCAAATTAAAATACTAACTTAACAGTTAATTCGAAATCGTCATAAATAGTTTTATCTCCTAAGTCTGAGAAGAAACTTCCTGAACCATATTTTATATCGTATTTAGTTCTATCCACTTTTAATGTAGTTGAAGCAGTATTCCCATCAACGGTTAATTCAAATTTGATTGGGTTAGTGATTCCTTTGATAGTTAAATCAGCAGTTACAGCATAAACTCCATTGCTTTTTTCTCCAATAGTTTTGAATACTAAAGTAGCTGTTGGGAATTTTTCAACTCCAAAGAAATCATCTGATTTTAAGTGCCCATCTAAATTAGCTTTTCCTTTTCCTTCTAAATCAGTAGTATTGATGGTTGTCATATCAACAGTAAAGTTTCCGTTTACTACTTTTTTCCCTTTAAATACTATAGCACCTTCTTTTAAAGCAATTGTACCTTCGTGTGCACCAGTTACTTTTTTACCTACCCAGTTGATTTTACTTTTAGATACATCCACTTTTTTTGATTGTGCATTAGCTGCAAATGATACGAAAGCTACTAGAGCTAAAGCAATTGATTTGAAATTTTTCATGTTTAAAATTGTTTTAAATGTTAATTAATTTATTAAATAATAGTAAATAATTCTTGTTTTGGTTTTCTCACTTTTGCATAGTGTTGTGTTGCATCTTCTTCATGGCGGTATCCAACAGCTGCTACTAACGAAGCGTTTAATCCTAATGCATTGAAACCTAAAATTTCATTGTATTTTTCTGGTTCAAATCCTTCCATCGGCGTAACATCGATTTTTAATTCAGCAGCAGCATTCATTAAGTTAGCTAAAGCTAAATAGGTTTGTTTTGATGTCCAAACTGATTTTTGGTCTACTGGTAAAGAAACAATTTTCGATTTCATAAAATCTGAATATCCTTTTAAATCGTCAACTGACAAACCTCTTGTAATTGCAATGTTTTGTACATATTCATCAATGTGATTTTCTTGTACATCTACAATGTTAGCGAATACCAATAGGTGAGAAGCATCTACAATTTGCGATTGTCCCCAAGAAGCCGGTTGTAACTTGGTTCTAACTTCTGGATTTTCGATGATGAATACTTTGTATAACTGTAAACCATAAGAAGAAGAACTCAATTGGATTGCTTCTTTTAATGTTTCAAAATCAGCAGCAGATATTTTTTTTGCTGCATCAAATTTTTTGGTGGCATAGCGCCATTTTTGGTTTTCTATAAAATGACTCATAATAATTTTTGGGTTTTAATTTCTAAATTTTTCAAGCAATTCGTTTAATAATTCTAATTCTGCAACGGTCAAATTTTGAGAAAAAGATTTCTCGTGAGCTTCCACCATTGGATCTAATTGTAATAAAAGTTCCAAACCTTTCTCGGTAATGGTAATTTCCATTTTACGACGATTGATAGGGCAAACTTCTCTAAGCACTAATTCTTTTAATAACAATTTGTCTACTAAACGTGTGGTGTTACTGGTTTTCGCAATCATGCGTTCTTGTATCATACACATATTAGCAGGCTTTCCTTTCTGACCTCTTAAGATGCGCAAGACATTAAATTGTTCAGGTGAAAGGTCAAATGGTTTTAATATCTCATTAAACTTTTCCGATATGACATTTTGAGTATACATCACGTTAAGTAATGTTTTCTTTTCCATTGCCATTGGAGTATTCGGTTTTATGATTTCTTCTATTCTCATTTGCTGTTGTAAAATTTGTATGCACAAATGTAGTAATAATTTTATTTGTATGTACAAATGTTTAATAAATTTTTGTTAAAGTTTTAAAATTATATTATTTAATTGCAATATTTTAAAAAAAAAGTTAAAAAACTTAGATTAAATACTAGGTAAAGTAGTTTTTAAATATTGAAATTGAGTAAATATGAGATGTTTGTATGTATAATGAATTTAACATATCTTTATAATAAATAAAGAAGATTTTTATATCAATATTATATAATGTGATGGTTTTTAGCTTAAAAGTAAGATATATTATTATGTGTTTAGTATTTAATTGTTATAGAGCTAAATACAAAAAATCCACTAAAGAGCGGATTTTTTGTATTAAATTTATTTAAGGTTTTTTTAATTTACAATAACTTTCTTAGTTGCTACTCCATTTTCAGAAGCCATTTGAACTAAATAAAACCCACTTGATAAATTATTTACTTTGTAAGAATTATCAACTCGTGTAGGGTTTTTAATTTCTTGAATAATTTGTCCGTTGATGTTGTATAAAACAATCGATTTTAATTCGGTTTCAGATGAAATTGTAATTTCGTTATTGATTGCTGGATTTGGATAAATTGAAATTGAATTTTCTAAAACAAAACTTTCTGTTGAAAGTGTAGCACATTGTGTTGGGTATATTTGGCAAACATAATCAGGATTGTCAATAAATGGATTTCTGTTATTTTGTCTTGCATAGATAGCATTATTTCTATCAATTTCTCTCTGACTAACAGGGTCATTTAAATGCCATGTAATTAGAATATTTAAAAAAGTATTATTAAAAACTTGATTAGAAGTACCATTAAACATGACATAAGACCAACCAGCTACTTGATCTTCATATCTTGTTGCAAAATAGAAAAACATTCTAGCAATATCACCTTTGAACTCATTTATAGGTTCAAATACAACACTAGAATATCCAGCAGAATAACCAGAATTTAAATTATTCCCTTTTTTTGAACCATTTGTATAGGTGTTAGAAGCTACATTTACTCTACCAAAAGGATCATTTCCTCTTTGTCCATTTATATATTTATCAGATGGAACAACAAAATGGGCATCTGAATACATTGGTGTAGCTGAACTAAATACAGATTGAGGAATAATATGTTCTCTATTGTACTTTTGACATTCTGATGTTCCTCCAGAACCATCATCTTGGTTTGTACCATAAGTAAAAGCGCATTCTGGTCCAGTAGGATTTTCAGTGTACATATCTAACATGGTTCCATCATTTTCGTAATACGAATCAATATCAGAAGTTGTATAGGTTACATATAAACCAGCATAACCTTGATCAGTATGACCATTTATAATGTTAAATAACTGTGTTTTTAAAGTGTAACCACTTCCAGTTGCAGTACTATAATATCCTACAGGAATTTGTGTAAATCCAATAACTGAACACAATAAAAATGCTAATAAGGTAAAGTTCTTTTTCATAAACTATTTGTTTTTTCTTTCTAATAATGCCATGTAAAATCCGTCGAAACCGCTTTCACTTGCTAATACTTTTTGGTCTTTAACAAAAGTAAACTCTTTTCCAATTTCGGTACTTAAGAAATGCTTAATTTGTTCTTGATTTTCAGATGGTAACACCGAACAAGTTGCATACACTAATTTTCCGCCTGGTTTTACAATTTTTGAGTAATTTTCTAATACTTCTGCCTGAACTTTACGAATGTTATCAATAAATTCAGGTTGTAATTTCCATTTGCTATCCGGGTTTCTTTTTAAAACTCCTAATCCACTACAAGGCGCATCGATTAAAACTCTATCCGCTTTTTCGTGTAATTTTTTTATAGTTTTAGTACTTTCAATTACTCTAGGTTCAATATTGAAAGCGCCATTTCTTTTAGCTCTAATTTTTAATTGCTTTAATTTACTTTCATATAAATCCATAGCAATTAATTGTCCTTTGTTTTCCATTAAAGAAGCCAAATGCAAGGTTTTACCACCAGCACCAGCACAAGTATCCACAACTCGCATTCCTGGCTGAACATCTAAGAAATAGGCCACTAATTGAGAAGAAGCATCTTGTACTTCAAACAAACCGTCTTTAAAAGCGTCTGTTAAAAATACATTAGCTCTTTCGGTTAAAATTAAAGCGTCTGGATACTCTTTATGAAACTCGGTTTCAATATTCAAGTCCATTAAAATGGCTCTTAATTTTTCTTTAGTGGTTTTTAGACGATTTACTCTTAAAATAACCTTTGCTTGTTTATTTTGAGCAGCAATTTCTTTTGACCAAGTTTCTTCACCCAATTCCTTAACACCTAATTCATCCATCCAATCTGGAATAGATTCTTTGAATTTTCTAGTTTTTGTTAATTCGTCAAATTTTCCTTTGATTCTTCTTACAGGAGTTTCTTCAAAATATTTCCAATCGGGTAGGGTGTAACCTCTTAATACAGCCCAAACTGCAAAAATTCTCCAAACATTGTCTCTTTCAAATGGTTCTTTTACTTCTGCAATTTCAACATATAAACGTTTCCATCTTACAATTTCATAAATGGTTTCTGCAACGAATTTTCTATCGCTACTTCCCCAACGCTTGTCTTTTTTAAGTGCTCTAGCAACCACTTTATCAGCGTATTCACCTTCGTTAAAAATCGCCATAAGCGAATCGATTGTTGTGAATACTAAATTTCTGTGTAATCTCATTTTTTATTTTAAATCAGCCTGCAAAGATACGAATAAAAATAAAAAAAGCTGCCAAATTTGACAGCTTTAATATTTATCCTCTTCCACCAGCTCTTGAACCCGAACCTCTAGAGTTTGAATCGCCTCTAGGAGCGCTACTTCTAGATTGAGAGTTTCCTCTTGACATATTTCCTCTTGCTTCAGAATTAGCCCTATTTACATTAGTATTTACAGTTGTATTTCTTTCTCTAGATGAATTGTTTCTGTTCTCAGTATATTGTCTATTTCCGTTTGAACGTGAACCTTCGTTTCTTGTTCTAGTTTCAGTAGCTACTCTTGTTCCTGAGTTACCTCTTAAACCTTCAGACCTTGTTCTTGAGGGAGTTGGAGTAGCTCTTGTTTCTCTATTTCCACGTGTTTCATTAGTAGCAGTTCTAGTGTTGTTTCTGTTTATTTCACTTCTGTTTCTTGGTGTCGTGATATTTCTTCTTGAATCTAATTCATGTCGGTTTGAATATCCTGAGTTTCTATGTGCGAATGAACGATTTGGATGCAATCTTTCGTAACCATTTCCTCTTCTTCCATAATAGTTGTTATAAACTGAAGCACATCTTCTGTGTGAAACATAATGATAACTATGACCAAAATTGATATGAACATGAATGTGATTTCTGTATCTAAAAATTGGGAATGGATTCCAATAGCTATAATAACTAGGATAATAACCCCAATACCAAGATGAATAATACGGACGATAGTTTCCTACCCAAAATGTATTATAAACTATAGGAGTATGAACATAAACTGGTTCGTAAATATAATTCGTACCATACATGTAAACGTCACCAACAACCTGAACTTGAACACGGTTATTACTATCGCGATCTACTTCAATGGTAGCTACATCTTGAAAAACATCTTTTTCTAAAACCGCTTGCACTACAACTAAGTGTACATTTCCTTCAACTGTTTCAATAACTCTTAAATAATCAACATAATTGTCGTTATTCAAATCTAAGTTTGAAATTTGTGTTTTTGGATCGTTCAATCTTCTTTCAAAATCTTCCAAGTCTTTTGCATCACCAAAAACAGTTGCAACCGCTCTTAAATCTAAGTTGTCGCTGATATCCGAATTTTTTGCTGTAACCGTAGTTTTTTCTTGAGCAAAAAGTGAACCTATCGTCAATGAAGCCAGTAAGCTCAGATGTATCAATTTAGTTTTCATAATATTTTCGTTTAAGGGTTCTTATTTTTATATTTCATAATTCAATTACTATGCCAAAGTTTTTCATAACGATTCAAGATGTTGATAATCAATGATTTATAAAATATATTTTTGCTTTGAAACATTTCCATTATATTTGAAAATAAAACCAATCCAATGAAGACAATAATTGCATTTCTGTTTTTTTTAAGTATTTCATCAGTTGCTCAAAGCGGAAAATTTAAATCGGAAGTTATTCTCGAAACTAAATTAAGTTGCAGAGCCATTTTTGTTGACGATGAAAAATTGTGGATGGGAATGGATAAAGGTCGTTACGGATTTTACGATAAGAAAAAAGATACCACAATTTTAAAAGATATACAATCGGTTGACCGAACTACCGAATTTAGAAGCATTGCAGGAACTAAAGAAGCTATTTTTATTTTAGCTGTTGGGAATCCAGCTATGTTGATTCGTATTGATAAAAAAACGTTGGAAGAAACTGTTGTTTATAAAGAGGAACACGAAAAAGTGTTTTATGATAGTATGCAATTTGTGGATGAACTAAACGGATTTGCCATGGGTGATCCAATTAAAAATTGTTTAGCATTTATAAAAACTAATGATGGAGGCAAAACTTGGCAAAAAATAAATTGTGATGTTTTACCAAAAATTTCAGAAGGTGAAGCCGCTTTTGCAACTAGTAATACGAATTTAACTATAAAAGGAAAATCGATTTTTATGGTTTCGGGTGGAAAGAAATCTCGTGTTTTTGTTTCTAAAGATTTTGGTGCAACTTGGAAAGTATATGAAACACCTATTGTTCAAGGTGAGGAAATGACCGGAATTTTTACTGCGGACTTTTACAATGAAAAAATCGGAATTATTGCAGGTGGAAATTACATGAAACAAGACCAAAATTGGGCCAACAAAGCCATTACTAAAAATGGTGGAAAAACTTGGAAATTAATTGCCGAAAATGAAGCTTTTGGTTACGCTTCGTGTGTGCAATTTGTACCAAATAGCAAAGGAAAACAGTTGATTTCTGTTGGTGGAACTGGAATGTTTTATTCGGCTGATTTTGGTAAAAGTTGGACAAAATTCTCTGATGATAAAGATTTTTTTACTTTTAGATTTGAATCAGAAAAAGTGTTTTATGCAACCGGAAGAAATAAGTTGGTTCGATTTGAAATACAATAACTCCAATTTTAAAACAAATAGATTTATTTTATTTAGTCTTTTAAAATTTATACCTAACACCTAATCCTAAATCAGGTCCAAAATTATTTTCTCTAAACTGGTTATCACTGTTATTATTTAAATAAATTTCTGGTCTAAAATCTAAAGATAATTGTAGAGGAATCTCTTTTAAATTATATTCAATTCCAATATCACCTGTAGCTAATATGAATACACCGCTATCACTCACACCATTTTTGTTATAGCTCCAACTTCCTGCACCAGCACCAGCTCCAGCATACCAGTTAAATCCACCTTCAATATTCCAAACCCATTGATACAAACCAACTAATTTAATGGCGTCAACGTACTTACTGTTTCTCCAACCTAAGTCAAATTCTAAACGATTATTATCATCTAAACCTCTTTGATACGAAATTTCTCCTCCAAAGCCATCATTGTCACCAATACGTAATCCTAGTGCATTTTTAGAAATGTCTTGTGCTTGTGAACTAAATGCTAAACTTAGTAGCATAATAGCTGATAAAATAACTTTTTTCATATAAATCTATTTTTTCAAATATTACTACTGTTGAACAAAATTCATGCCAAAAGCTCATATTTATCAGTTTATAAGATATGTGTCTAAAAATTCTTCCTGTGTTTGAGAATCAGAAGTAGGAATTCCAAGTTCACCAGCAATAAAGCTATTTAGATTGTATGAAGTAACTGTATTAGCATACACAACACCAATTCCGTCAGCTAAATATTGTGTTGAAACTAATACATCTTGAGCCGTTAAAGCAGTAATTGTTTGTGGCGATCCTAAAACTGTAATTACGGTTGTTATACTAACATTCAATTTAATTTTAGTTGATTTTACATTTGAATAAGTTATTCCATTAGATGTATAGGATGCAAGGGTTTCACCTCCATAAGATTGTAAAGAATAATTAATTGTAAGTGGATAACCATTGATTGTTTCGTTTAAGGTTCCAGTTTTAGGCGAAGAATTTAACGCCTGATTATTTGAAACATTTTTATTAAAAATTACGAAATCATTCAATGTTAAATCTAAATCAATTGGTAATGTTTCGCCTGCGGAAATAGCTAACTCTCCAGTTAATAATAAAATCCCATTAGATTCTCTTACAGCATTATTTCTGAGTGAAGTGGAATAAAATCCTGTAGCAACATCATCTCTAGTTTTAAAAACTTTATAAGTATTACTACTAATTGTTGTTTCAGAATCTATAAATAAGGAATCTCTACTGCTTCCAGCTTGCCCTTCTACATCATATGTCCAATAACTCCCAACAGTTAATGGAGTAGAAAAATTGTTTGTATTTTCCGAATCTGAATCATCATTAGAACAAGAAAACATAATAAAAATAAATAGTAAACCAAAAACTAATTGTACTTTTTTCATAAAAACCGATTTTAATTATGCTAATATATAAAAACTCTTTAATTGATTTTTAGTTTTTTACAATTTGAAAGAAATTAGTTGCCTAAAAATGCTAAATTTGTAAATCTTAAAAAAATAAAACTATGGCAGGAAATACGTTTGGTAAATTATTGAAATTAACCACTTTTGGTGAATCTCACGGAGAAGCTTTGGGAGGAATAATTGATGGTTGTCCGGCAGGAATTCAATTAGATTTTGCTTTTATTCAAGAAGAAATGCAACGTAGAAAACCGGGTCAATCAAGTATAGTTACCCAAAGAAAAGAAGAAGATGAAGTTCAATTTTTATCTGGAATCTTTAAAGGGAAAACTACAGGAACTCCCATAGGATTTATAATTCCCAATACGAATCAAAAATCGGATGATTATTCGCACATTAAAGATTCATACCGACCAAGCCATGCCGATTATGTATATGAAAAAAAATATGGTATTCGAGATTATCGTGGTGGAGGCAGAAGTTCGGCACGGGAAACAGCAAGTAGAGTAGTAGGTGGTGCGATTGCAAAGCAAATTATTCCTGAAATCAAAATAAACGCTTTTGTTTCTTCTGTTGGAGAAATTTTTATTGATAAACCTTATCAAGATTTAGATTTATCAAAGATTGAAAGTAATGCGGTTCGTTGTCCTGATACAGCTTCTGCTGAACGAATGGAAAACTATATCAAAGAAATCAAGAAACAAGGAGATACTGTTGGTGGAACAATTACTTGTGTAATTCATAATGTACCAATAGGTTTAGGCGAACCAGTTTTTGATAAATTACATGCAGAACTTGGAAAAGCAATGCTTTCTATCAATGCAGTAAAAGGATTTGAATTTGGTAGCGGATTTTGTGGTGCAAAAATGAAAGGTAGCGAGCATAACGATTCATATAATCCAGATGGAACTACAAAAAGTAATCTTTCAGGTGGAATTCAAGGTGGAATTTCAAACGGAATGGATATTTATTTTAGAGTTGCTTTCAAACCAGTGGCGACATTAATTCAAAAACAAGAAGTTTTAACCAATCAAGGCAAAATTATAGACCAACAAGGAAAAGGACGTCATGATCCATGTGTTGTTCCAAGAGCCGTTCCCATTGTTGAGGCAATGGCTGCTTTAGTAATTGCAGATTATTATTTACAGAACAAAATATATTCATAAAGAAAAACGACCAGCAATTACTGGTCGTTTTTTTTCTTTTTATCACTATTCATCATTAACATAATTGCGCCAATCAAGCCAAAGCATACAAGTGCAAAAACGATAATCATAATGAATGTACCATTGCCATGCGAATAAAGGGGTAATAATAAATTTGCCATAGTTACAAAAGTTAGAATTTAAACAAAGATATAATTTAACAATAGTTTATAACCTGATAATTATCATATAAACTTATTCTAAGAACTTAGCTTTTAATTCGGGTGTAGGAATCATACAAGCTTCTTTTTTACCATACCATTTGTATCTGTTTTTTGCTACATAATCATAAACAAAGTCTCTTAAACCCGTTGGCAATATTGTAAAAACAGTTGCCAGAGTAAAAATTCCACTTAATCCTTTAGCAATATGTAAAGCTGCTGTTGATTTGTAATAGTATGAAATTCCAGGTTCATACAAAACAATACTATCGGTATGAATAGGATTAATTCCTATATGCTTTAAAATTTTTTGTCCTAATTCCGATTGAAGTGACACAAATCTAAAAACATCTTTTTTATCATGTTGAATCACATATTGAACTGATGAATCGCATAAATTACATACACCATCAAACAATATGATTTTTTTATCTTGTGGTAAATCTTGTATTTCCATAATTTGCTTGTAAATTCTATGCAGGTTGCACGTATTCTAATTGCTCTAAACTTACTTTTGAAGTAAAAATTCCGTAATTCACTGTTGCTTTTGTTTTTTCGATTACATCAATGGTTCCAATCGCTTTTCCATCTATCATGCGAACTCTGTCGCCCACTTTTAGCGTAACTTTTGGTTTGTTTTCTTCTTCAATTTTGGCTTTAATTTTCTTCTCTTTCTTAACCACACGAATTTCCTCCACAATCACCTTAACTTCTTCTTCTACTTTTTTCTGGATGACTTCTTTAACTTTCTTTTCTTTTACCGAAAGTTTTTTTCGTTTCGAATTTTCGATTTCAACCATTTTCAAAAACTCACCAATTAGCGTTTTTTTGTCTTTATTGTTGAAGTAACTTTCCGAAATATCATCAATTTTTTGCCCAATGTAAATCAAACGCTGATTCGCATCGTACAATTCTTGATAACGTTCTAATTTATCCTGAATTTTGGCATTGATGGTTTCCATTTTCTTACTTTCTTCACGCGCTTTAGTTTCTTCTTCTTTTAAATTTAAAGAGGTTTTTTCCAATTTAGAGCGTTCTTTCTGAAGTGTTGCAATTGTTTTATCAAATCGTACTTTTCCACCTTCAATTTTCTTTTTGGCACGGTTTATCAATCCAAATGGAATGCCATTTTTTTGTGCTACTTCAAATGTAAACGAACTTCCTGCTTGACCCAAAATCAATTTGTACATAGGTTCTAATGATTTCTCATCAAACATCATGTTGGCATTGGAAGCGAAAGGTAATTCGTTTGCTAATATTTTTAAATTGCTGTAATGCGTTGTAATAATTCCGAATGCTTCACGAGCATAAAATTCTTCTAAGAATGTTTCTGCCAAAGCACCTCCTAATTCAGGGTCGGAACCTGTTCCAAACTCATCAATTAAAAATAATGTTTTTTCGTTACATTTCTTTAAAAAATAGTTCATGTTTTTTAATCGGTAGCTGTAGGTACTTAAATGATTTTCAATAGATTGATTATCGCCAATATCTGTTAAAATTCTATCAAAAAGAAAGGTTTCACTTCGTTCATGAACCGGAATTAGCATACCACTTTGCAACATCAATTGCAGTAATCCAACAGTTTTTAATGAAATTGTTTTTCCACCAGCATTAGGTCCAGAAATCACAATAATGCGACTTTCGTTATGTAATTCGATAGTTTGTGGATAGGTAACGGCTTTCTTTTCTTTATTGTTTAAATACAAAATAGGATGAAAGGCTTCTCTAAAAAACAATCGCTTTTCTTCGATAATATTCGGAAGGATTCCATTGATTTTATAGGCGTATTTGGCTTTAGCTGCAATGACATCAATATCACTCAAAAAGTCTTGATAAGCCGCAATCGTTTCAGTAAACGGACGAATTTCATTGGTTAAACGTTTCAAAATTCGCATGATTTCTTCCCGTTCTTCAAACTCTAGATTGTTTAATTCACGCGAATAACGTTGAGCTGCTTCGGGTTCGATATAAGCGATACTTCCTGTTTTGGAATTCCCTAAAATAGAACCTTTTACTTTTCTTCGATACATGGCTAAAACCGCTAAAACTCTACGATTTTCAACAACCGTTTCTTTAATATCATCTAAGTAACCTAGCGAATTATATTGGCTCAAAGCCATGCCAAAACTTTGGTTAATTTTACCTCTAACCATATTTATATTGCGACGAATCTCAATCAAATCAGGAGAAGCGTTGTCTTTGATGATTCCGAATTTATCTACCACTTCATCTATGCGTTGCAAAATCAGTTTTACAATGTCAATTTGGGAAGCTTTTTGATACAGATTTGGATAATAGTCTTCAAATTTCTTTAAAAACTGAATCAAAGTAATTGCGGTTTCCGATAGATTCGAAATCTTTTTAAAACTTCCAACTTCTAAGAAACTATCTTCAATGGCTAAGAATTTTAGTTCGTAGTTAATGTTTTCAAATCCGTGATTCGGTATGGCATTATTGTTAGAAAACGAAGACAAATATTCAGAAGTTTGCTTTAAATTAATAAGCAATTCTTCTTTATTTTTAAACGGAGTTATAGCCATTGCTTTTGCTTCACCAATATCAGTGTTGCAGCGGCTGGCAATCGTTTCTAAAACGGTATTAAATTCTAAATCTTGTAGCGTTTTTTGGGTAATTGAAATCATTTCTCTTTTTCTGTTAGGTCAAAGTTACAAAGTAATAAATCCATATTGCAACAGAAATTTATATTTTTGGTAAAAATTATAAAATGTTTATCAAAAATCAGACTTGGCAAGGCTTATTAGCAACTGAATTTCAGAAGCCGTATTTTGTTGAATTAATGCAACAAGTAGAGCAAGAATATTCTTCAACGACTTGTTTTCCACCAAAAGAATTGATTTTTTCAGCCTTTGAGCAATTTGATTTTCAAGATACGAAAGTGGTGATTATTGGACAAGATCCTTATCATGGAACAGGTGAGGCGAATGGTTTGTGTTTTTCGGTAAATGATGGTGTGACAATTCCTCCATCATTAAAAAATATTTATACGGAAATTAATTCAGAATACGATAGAATTCTTTTTCCAACATCAGGAAATTTAGAACGTTGGGCAAAGCAAGGCGTTTTATTATTAAATGCAGGTTTAACCGTTAGGAAAGACGAAGCCAACAGCCACAAACACTTAAAATGGAACGTTTTTACTGATGCTGTAATTGATTTGATTAACGAACAATCTGAAAATGTGGTTTTTTTACTTTGGGGAAGTTTCGCTCAGAAAAAAGGAAAACTAATCGACAGAAAAAAACATTTGGTTTTAGAAAGTGGACATCCATCACCTTTAAGTGCCAACAGAGGCATGTGGTTTGGAAACAATCATTTTAAATTCACAAATGCCTATTTACGCGAAAAAGGGAAGAGTGAGATTGAGTGGTAGATTTTTTTTAAATCTTTATCAAGAGTTAATGACAATATTAATTAATAGTAAATTCTAAAACGTTTCCAACAGCACCAATAGTTGATGTTTTGATAGCAATACTAACTGCATTTTGAGAGTTTGTTGACACTAGTCTTGGCTCAACTTCAATTCTATATTCACCTGGATCTAATATGAAATCTGTGTCATATTCGTAATGCGCATCTAAAGAATTTAACTCTTGTATTGCTGAAATATAATTTCCATAAACATTATCTCCCTCATTTTCTGAAATGTTTTCTGGAAAAACGTAAGTCCAAGTACCTGATTCATTAAGTTTTTGTAATGAAAAATTAAAGAAAAAATAACGCGATTCAGTTGTTAAATATAAGTCTAAAGGATTTACATTTCCAACATTTAGAATTCTATCAAAATTACAAGAAACAGATAATATATTACTAGAAGTTTCAACTTCAATTAGGTTATTAACAGTTACAGATTTTGTAGCAAAAAATTCATCATCATTTTCAGTACAACTAGAAAATAAAATAGAAATAATTAATGCAAAACTGAAGTAAATAATTTTTTTCATAATTCTTTGTTTTTAGAAACGATACCCTAAATTTAATCCTAAACGAGAAATAGTAGACGGACTATTATTATTAAATAAGTTTTTACCAATTCCAACTGTTAAATCAAGAACAAAACATTCTTTAAAATATAATTTATATCCAATTGAAGCACCTAATGCTAAATCATTATAATCATTTTTTGTTACTAAAATATAATCAATACCTCCTGTATTTAATGTAGTTAGTTCTTTAAATTGTCCTCCATTAATGTTTGCAAACGTTTCGATATAGTATAAGTTTGATGCACTTTTTGACATTGCATATCGAACATAAGGAATTATTTGATATTCAATCATGGTTCGAGTATCATCATTAATAAAATTATCAACTTTACTGGCTTTATTAAAAGTTAAACCAGAAATTCCGATAGAAAAATTGTTATTCAAAAATCGTTCGTATGAAATTCCTAATCTTCCATTACCAATGAAATTCAAAACGTCTATTTTAATTTCATTTTTTTTTGCAAAAATTGGAGAAGAAATACTATCAGATGTAGTCTGTTTATTTTTTTGTGCAAATACACTAAGTGATAAAAAGACAATTAATAAACAAAATATTTTTTTCATAAATTACTTATATATTTATGTAAATATATAAAAATAATTAATTAAAAGTTAAGGCACCCAAAATTTCTTCGCTCATAAATCGTCCGCCAGGATAAGTTGCTGTGTAGTCTAAATTGAGCCAAATCTGATCTCTTTCATCAATGTGATAATGAATTTGTTGGTTTTGGCATTCTTGCTTAAAAAGTTCTTCTTTTATAAGATAAATGGCTGTTTCTAAATCTTTTTTTGTACCAATTAGCATCTCCGGATATAAATGACCACCTGTATGAATAATTCTGGGGGTTCCTCCAATTGCTTTGATACAAGCCGACATCAATATCGCATGGTCATCACAATCACCAGAAAAGTGTTGTAAACTTTCAGAGGCGCTAGCAATATATTCGGTTCCTTTTGGATCGTTAACATAATTCCATCGGTTTCTTATTTCTTTAAAAACGGCAAAACATTGAATCATTCTTCTTTTTTCGCCCGATTCTTTATATTCTTTAAAATGTTTTGTTGTTGCCGAAAGAGCAAAATTTCGAACCTTTGGATTAGAAAAATCTACTGCATCAATAATTTTTGATTTGTTAGGAAACGGAAGTAATTTGGCAATAATTAAATCTTGAGGATTTGGATTTTCGCTCATAGCATACATCATAAAGCGATAGTCGTCAAAAACACGTTTAAAGCCATAGTTTCCAAAAACGGTTCCATATAATAATGCTAATAAATAAATGAAAATTATAAGAATGATAATTGTTTTTACTATACGAAGTAGCAATTGTATGCCAATAATTATAAAAATACCGATTAGAATTCTATCAAAGTGTATTGGCCATTCAAAATCAATTAGGTTTTGATGTGCAATTAAAAATAGAGGAATAGCAATTAAAATATTTAAAATAAAAATGACAGCATTATCCCATGGCTTTGGTAAAGAAAGCTTTTCTTTTAGTTCAGCGATAGTTGGGATTTTAATTGTCATTTCGTTTAAAACGATAAAAATACGGAATTATTTAAGTATCGATTCTTTTGGCAATTTTTTATCGATAATTTGAAGCTTCAAAAGTTGTTCCATTATTTTATCTAATGTTGGAGCACTCATTTGCTTTTGAGACCAACGCGTTAATTTCAGCCATTCTTGAATCGCTTCTACTTTTTGATTGTATTTTGAAGCTAAAGTTCTGTCAATACTTGGAATTAGCTTAAACTCTTCAGTTGTAGTATTAATAATGTCTAAAATTTGTTCGATAACTTCTGGATGGTTTTCCAAAACTTCATTGCGAACCGCAATCACAAAACAAGGCCAAGGAGTAGGGCAATCGGCTATTCTTCTGAAAATTCCTTTATCAACCAAAGGTTGTGTCATAAAACGTTCCCACATAAAATAATCAGATTTTCCTGAAGTAAGACTTTCAACAGCACCATCAATGGTATTTACGATTTCAAATTGTAAGTTTTCGGTATTCCAATTCTGGTTTTGTGCATTCACAATACTCATCAAATGTGAACCGGAGCCCATGCGAGAAATCGCTACTTTTTTATGTTCTAAATCGGAAAGAGTTTTATAATTTGAATTAGCCGCAACGTGAATTCCCCAAATCAAAGGACTTTGTACATAAACTTGCACAATCTTACTCGGATTTCCAACGGCGATATCTTTGATGATTCCTTCGGTAAGAATTACGGCAATATCGGTTTCGCCATCGCGCAACATTTGACACATTTTACCTGTTCCTTCTGGAACATCTGTCCATTGTAAATCGATTCCAACGGCTTCAAATTCGCCATCTTCAATGCACATGTGCCAAGGTAAGTTAAAATGCTCTGGAACGCCTACTATTTTGATTGTTTTCATAGTTATTAATCTAAAAAATCGAAATAATTTAAAAATCTAAAAAATGGATGAAAATTTATTCAGACAATTTTGAAATACATTGCTCTGTAATTTTCCAAATTTCTTCAAAGGTATTATTTTGATTGCTTTCTTTTATCCATTTTTTCAAAAAAGCTTTGTGATATTCCACTTTAAAATCACTTACTTGATTAGGAGTTATTTCGATTTCTTCCATAATATCCTGCTTAATTTTATCATAGAAAGAATCTGAGGTAGTAGCATCAACTGGAATTTGATTAATTTTCAAATAACAATGTGCTTCAGGAATGTAATTGATATTATTTTTTGAGAGTAAATCGCCTAATTTTGGTGTATTTACTTCGTCCATTTTAAAAATTCCAATGTACAACTTTACATTTTCAATCTCATTTTTATCCGCAAAATCCTTTAAGAAAGCGTGTTTAGAACTGCAAGTTCCTTTGTTTTCAGAAAGTACTAAAGAAAAATCGTGCCTATTAGCATTTCTGCCATAGGGAAGGTTTTTTACTTTATTTATTAATTCTTCAAAATTCATTTTAACGTTCTAAATTCTGATTTCTAAATTCTAAATTTTCTATCTGCCACCATTTCCAAGTTACTCCATTTTCATCAGGATAATCCTCGATAAAATTGAAACCTACTTTTTGCAAAACATGATTAGAAGCACCGTTTTCAGCATGTGTGTAAGCATTCATTTCTTGGATTTTCATTTGATTGAAACCATGTTCTAACCAAGCAATTGAAGCTTCCGTAGCGAAACCTTTGTTCCAAAATTTTTCATTTAAACGATAACCGTAATCATAGAAATTGGTATTTCCGTTTTCAACATGGTCGTTTACAAATTTAATCCCTGTCCAACCGATTAGTTCATTCGTGTCTTTAGTAATAGCTACAAAACGCCCGATTCCATTATTGATGTATTGTTGTCTAACCATATCAATGTAAGCATGAACTTCATCAATATGAACAACTGGTTTTTGCCATAGATATTTATGAACATTAGGATTGCAATCCATTTCAAATAACGAATTTGCATCTTCATGACGCATTTCTCTTAGAATTAATCGGGGTGTTTCTAGTATTAAGTTCATTTTATAATTTCATCATTCAATATTCGTTATTCGATATTCAACGTTTAAACTTGGAATAGCCAATTTTGAACAACGAATATTGAAGTTTTGGTTATTCTGACAACTTATTTAAAGTGTATTCAATTAATTCATCTACAGCTTTATATGGGTCTTCACTGAAAGTTCCAGTTGCGCGGTTGGCGATGATAGCATTTAATGATAAACAATTGTGACCTAATAGTTTTCCTAAACCATAAATAGCTCCAGTTTCCATTTCTAAATTAGTCATTCGAGTTCCGTTAAAATTGAAACTATCCATTTTAGAATTTAATTCAGGATCTTGAATTCCTAAACGCACTATACGACCTTGTGGCCCATAAAAACCACCAGCTGTTCCGGTGAATCCTTTGAAAATTTTATCGCTTTCTAATTTTTGCTCTAAAGTTTTACTTCCTGCAATTACGTATGGACGACCTTTTCTCATGTCCCAATTCGTTTGTTTGATAAAAGCTTCTTCCATTTCGGTTTCTGAAATATCGTCAATTAAATAGGAGCGAAGCATGTTATCCAAACCTAAGCCATATTGACTCATTACAAAACTATCACATGGAATATCAGCTTGTAACGAACCTGAAGTTCCGATACGAACAATGTTCAATGAAGTTAATTCTTTTTTAACCGTTCTGGTTTCTAAATCAACGTTTACCAAAGCGTCTAATTCATTCATTACGATGTCGATGTTGTCTGGACCAATTCCAGTTGACATAACCGTAATTCTTTTGCCTTTATAAGTTCCAGTTTGGGTTTTAAATTCACGTTTTTGAGTAGTAAACTCAATAGAATCAAAGTGTTTTGTGATTTTTTCAACACGGTTTTGATCCCCAACGAAGATAATATCGTTAGCGATTTGTCCAGGTTTTAAATTAATGTGATATACACTTCCGTCTGGATTTAATATTAATTCTGATGCTGCTATCATTTATTTTTTAGTTTAAAGTTTCAGGTTTCAGGTTCTTAACTTTGAACTTGAAACTTGAAACAAATTTATCCGCCTACGCGTTTTGTTTTGAATCCTTTGTCTTGTAGAATTTTCATGATTTTATCACGATAATCACCTTGTATGATGATTTCGCCGTCTTTAAAAGTACCACCAACCGCTAATTTGCTTTTGATTTCCTTCGCTAAGATTTTAAAATCTTCATCTTCGCCTTCATATCCTGAAATTATCGTGGTTGGTTTCCCTTTACGTTTCTCATATTTGCAAATCATCGGTTCTTTTTGAACGAATAATTCATGAGGAGTTTCCTCGATAGCTTCTGGTTCGTTAGAAACTTCGTGGTTAGGGAATAGTTTTTTTAATTGTTCGCTTAAATCCATTTTTAATAAGTTAACAAGTTCTACAATAACAAAGTTACTTTGTTTTATGTTAGATTTTATAAAAAACAAAAAAGACATCAAGAAAACTTAATGCCTTTTCTATCTATTATAAAATTATTTATTTCTTAATCAATCCTAATTCTACCAAACGCTCATGCAAGAACTCACCAGCGGTGATATCTTCGTATAATTTGGGATTGTTTTCATCGATACATTCTGGTAAGCAATTTAAACTCATATCGCTTACTGGGTGCATGAAGAAAGGAATTGAATAACGAGAAGAACCCCACAATTCTCTTGGTGGATTTACCACTTGGTGAATCGTTGATTTCAACTTGTTGTTGGTATGTCTTGATAACATATCACCTACGTTAATCATCAATTCGTCTGGTTGTGCCATAGCATCAATCCATTCTCCGTTGTGATTTTGTACTTGTAATCCTTTTCCTTGAGCTCCCATTAATAAGGTAATCAAGTTAATGTCACCATGTGCTGCTGCACGAACGGCACCATCTTGAGGCTCGTCAGTAATTGGTGGGTAGTGGATTGGACGTAAAATACTATTTCCATCTTTGATGTATTTGTCAAAGTAGAATTCGTCTAAACCAATGTAAAGTGCTAACGCTCTTAACACATAAACACCTGTTTTTTCTAACATTTGGTAGGCTTCTTTACCTACTTCATTGAATTTAGGTAATTCCGTTACTTCCACGTTATCTGGATATTCGCCAGCGTACTTTGAGCCTTCGCTAACATATTGTCCAAAATGCCAAAACTCTTTTAAATCTCCAGCAGAGCGACCTTTAGCATGTTCTTTACCGAAAGAAACATAACCACGTTGTCCGCCAATACCTGGGATTTCGTATTTTGCTTTGGTTTCTAAAGGAAGTGTAAAGAAGTTTCTCACTTCTGAATACAATCCTTCAACTAATTTGTCATCTAAAAAATGACCTTTTAATGCTACGAATCCGATTTCTTCGTAGGCTTTTCCGATTTCATTTACAAATTTTTGTTTACGTGCCGGATCATCCGACAGGAAATCACGTAAGTCAACACTAGGAATTTGTTGCATACTTAAGCTTTGTTGTTAATAAATCAAATGGGCTTTAACCCAAGTAAATACAAAGGTAATTATTTATTTTAATTGTGAAAGTGGAAAGTTGTTAACAATTGGTGATGGGTGATATGGTGATTGGGAAATTGAGAGTTGACTTTTAATTTGAACTTGACCTTGTTCTTGACCTTGAAATTTGATTCATCTTTTTTTATAACAATTTGATTTCAAAATGTTATTTTTATTACTTTTGAGCAAAATTTAATTGTTCCATCATTATGAACTTTGAAAGAAAAGAGTTATCGAATTCGCAACTGCTTGATTTATACAAGAAAATCTTAAAACCGCGTTTGATTGAAGAGAAAATGTTGATTCTAATCCGACAAGGAAAAGTTTCGAAATGGTTTTCTGGAATTGGACAAGAAGCTATTTCTGTTGGGATAACTTCGGTTTTGGATAAAGATGAATATATTTTACCCATGCACCGTAATTTAGGTGTTTTTACTACTCGTGATATTCCATTGCACCGTTTATTTTCGCAATGGCAAGGAAAGAAAAACGGATTTACAAAAGGACGTGATAGAAGTTTCCACTTTGGAACCCAAGAATATAAAATTATTGGAATGATTTCGCATTTAGGTCCTCAATTAGGGATTGCTGACGGAATCGCATTAGCCAATAAACTAAGAAAAAACGGAAAAGTAACCGCTGTATTTACAGGTGAAGGTGCTACTTCGGAAGGAGATTTTCACGAAGCGTTGAATATTGCTGCGGTTTGGGAATTACCGGTTTTATTCGTGATTGAAAATAATGGTTACGGATTATCAACACCAACAAACGAACAATACCGTTGTGAGAATTTAGCTGATAAAGGTGTAGGTTACGGAATGGAAAGCCACATTGTAGATGGAAATAACTTATTAGAAGTTGTGCATTTGATTTCGGAATTAAAAGCTTCTATGATTGAAAATCCGCGTCCAGTGTTGTTAGAGTTCAAAACGTTTAGAATGCGTGGGCATGAAGAAGCTAGTGGTACAAAATACGTTCCGCAAGAATTGATGGACATGTGGGCGGTGAAAGATCCAGTGGAGAATTATAGAAATTACTTAAAAGCTACAGCGGTTTTATCAGACGAAGATGATGACGCTATTAGAGCTGAAATTAAGAAAGAAATCGATAGAGATTGGGCAAAAGTTCAAGAAGAACCAGAAATTGTAGCTTCTTTGGAAGAGGAATTAGGTGATGTTTATAAACCTTACGAATTTGAAGCATTCAATCCTTCTTCAGAAGTAGAAAATATCCGTGTGATTGATGCTATTTCTAATGGTTTACGTCAGTCGATGGAACGCCATGAGAATTTAGTTATCATGGGACAAGATATCGCCGAATATGGCGGAGCTTTCAAAATTACAGACGGATTCGTAGCTCAATTTGGAAAAGAAAGAGTTAGAAATACACCAATCTGTGAAAGTGCTGTAGTTTCAGCGGCTAACGGATTATCAATAAATGGATATAAAGCGGTAATGGAAATGCAATTTGCAGATTTCGTTTCTACAGGTTTTAACCCAATCGTAAACTTATTAGCTAAGCAACATTACAGATGGTTAGAAAAGTCAGATGTAGTGGTGCGTATGCCTTGTGGTGGAGGAACGCAAGCGGGACCTTTCCATTCACAAACTAACGAAGCTTGGTTTACTAAAACTCCGGGATTGAAAGTGGTGTATCCAGCATTTCCTTATGATGCCAAAGGTTTATTAAATACCGCTATTAACGATCCAAATCCCGTATTATTCTTCGAGCATAAGCAATTGTATAGAAGTGTGTATCAAGATGTGCCAAAAGATTACTACACCTTACCATTCGGAAAAGCGTCATTGATTAAAGAAGGAAATGATGTAACCATTATTTCGTTTGGAGCTGGAGTTCATTGGGCTTTAGAAACTTTAGCTAAAAATCAAGAAATTAAAGCAGATTTATTGGATTTAAGAACTTTACAACCAATGGATTGGGAGACAATTTACATTTCTGTTAAAAAAACAAATAAAGTAATCATTTTACAAGAAGATACTTTATTTGGTGGTGTGGCTAGTGATATTTCAGCAATGATTATGGAAAACTGTTTTGAATATTTAGATGCTCCAGTTAGAAGAGTTGGAAGTTTAGAATCACCTATTCCATTTATGAAATCATTAGAAGATCAATATTTACCTAAAGTTAGATTTGAAAAAGAATTAAAAGAGCTATTGGCTTATTAATTTGAACAATAAATATTATAAAAAAAAGACACTTTCGGGTGTCTTTTTTTAATTTTACATCGTCTCATACCAGCTAAATTTGGAGTGGATTATCGCTTCTTTTTCCTTTTTTAAATAATCCAAATAGGCTAGGGCGGCTGGGTTGTGGTTTTTACCTTTTACCCAAATCAAACTCCAGTCGGTTTTTATGGGTAATCCTTTTAAGGGGATAATTTGTAAGTCCTTGTTTTGTATCTCTTTACGAATACCAATTAAGGGCATAATTGAATAACCTAATCCTGCTAAAATAGCTTGTTTTATTGCTTCGTTTGAAGTTAATTCCATTCGTTTATTAATCTTAAAATCTTGTTGTACAATGAAACGTTCCATGGTTTGGCGTGTTCCAGAACCACTTTCTCTAAATAGCAAAGGACGATTTTCAAGTATATCTTCGATTTTCTTTTTCTTGGTAAAATCTTCTTCCATATTCCCAACTAAAAACAACTTGTTTTGCATCAAATCTATTTTTTCTACTTTCATTTTATCGGGAAGTATCGAAACCAAAGCAAAATCTACTTCATTGTTTTGCATACTTTTAACTACTTTATTTTTATTGGTTACATCCATTTCTAATTCTACTCCAGGATGCATTTTTAAAAAATCAGCTAAGAAGTAAGGCATTACATATTTACCTGTTGATACAACCGAGATTTTTATTTTCCCAAAAAGCTGTCCTTTATAAGCCAAGGTTTTATAATCGATAGTATTGACTTGTTGTAATATTTGTTCGGCTGCTTCTGCAATTTCTTTACCAAAATCGGTTACATAAATTTTTCTACCCACAACTTCAGTTAAAGGAATTTCAAATTGATCCTGAAAATTTTTCAATTGAATTGATACCGCTGGCTGGGTCAAATGCAACTCTTCTGAAGCCTTAGTAACACTCTGATTTTGTACAACTTTTAAGAATATTCGTAATTGATTTAAAGTATAGTTCATAAAAATATTTTATATAATGTATTACAAAGATAAATAAAAATATATGAATTATAATTCTAAAATTTGCATCTGAAATTAAATCATAAGGTAAAAATCCTAACGATGAAAAAAATAATAATACAAATAGTTTTGATACTCTGTGTAGCAATTGAAGCACTATTAATTTTTAAAATGATGGCATCACCTGAGATTATCTACCAAGAACTTTATGCTGGATTAGCCATTTTAGTACTGCTAACCATAATTCGTTTAATACATAATTTAACAGACATTACTTATGGAAACCTTGAAGAAAATTAATTTGATTAATGGTGAATTTAATTCGTTTGAAGCGCGTGAAATCTTAATGGATATGTGCAATAAAAACATCAATTTTAATAAGGTTCAAAATTTTAGCTCACAAATTCGTTTTGGAGAAGATGATGAAAAAGCTATCCATCGAATTGATCAATTAAGAGAAAGTGTAGCTCATATTTCTGAAATTTTAGAAGAGGCGAAAGCACATAATAGAAAACTTAAAATAAAATCGTTCATCGAAATCGATTATGAAGACTAAACCTGATTTTTTTTCTGGTCGACGTTTGCTTATCGTAACGAAACATCAAAAGGAAGAAGTTTTAGCTCCTTTATTAGAAGAAGCTCTCGGAGTAACATGTTTTGTTTCGAATAACTTTGATACGGATAGTTTAGGTACATTTTCGGGAGAAGTTGTTCGAAAAGATGATGCTTTAACAACGCTCAGAAATAAATGTTGGGAAGGTATGAAATCAGAAGGTTTTGATTTGGCAATAGCAACCGAAGGTTCATTTGGAAATCATCCTACTGTGTTTTTTGCACCTGCTAATGACGAATTAATCATGCTGGTAGACCAAAAACATAATCTCGAAATTGTTGAACGAGTATTGAGTATGGATACCAATTTTGATAGTTCTGAAATTCATACAAAGGAAGAATTAAAAGCATTTTTAGATAAAGTTCAATTTCCTTCGCATGCTGTTATTTTGAAGAATGCTATTGAAAATTGGACTAAAATTTACAAAGGAATTACTGATTATGATTCGGTTGAAAAGATATATAATGAAATAGTTGTTTCGAGTAATTCGTGTTTTATAGAAACGGATATGCGTGCTATGTTCAATCCAACTCGTATTAAAATTATAAAGGAAGTTAGTTTAAAGTTAATTAAAAAAGTGCACTCGGTTTGCCCCAAATGCCTTTTCCCCGGCTTTGGCGTGGTTGGTGCCGAATCCGGTTTATTATGTAGTAGTTGCTCTATGCCGACTCGTTCTACATCAGCTCATATTTACCAGTGCCAACATTGCTATTATGAATCTAAAGTTTTCTATCCTAATGGAAAGCAAACAGAAGATCCCATGTATTGCGATTTTTGTAACCCCTAAAAGAAATGATAAGTAAAGACATAAATTTAGCTGCTCAGCATCTTAACGATAATGGTATTATAGGTTTTCCAACCGAAACCGTTTATGGATTGGCAGGAAATGCTTTTAACACAGAAGCCATTCACAATATATTTGAAGTTAAAAAACGCCCTACTTTTAATCCCTTAATTGTTCATATTAAAGGAATTGAAGATTTAAAACAAGTTGCTACAGAAATTCCACCAATAGCTTATGAATTAGCTAATGCTTTTTGGCCTGGACCATTAACTTTAATTTTAAAAAAACAACATTACATTCCGGATTTGGTTACTGCTAATCAAGATACGGTAGCGGTTCGGGTTCCGAATCATCCTGTAGCTTTAGAACTTCTTAATGCTATTGATTTTCCTTTGGTTGCTCCAAGTGCGAATCCTTTTACGAGTATAAGTCCAACAAGCGCTGAACATGTTGAAAATTACTTTGGAAATCAAATCAATATGGTTTTGGAAGGCGGCGAATGTTCGGCAGGAATAGAATCAACGATTATTGGATTTGAAAATAATAGAGTAGTAGTGTATCGCTTGGGAGCATTAGCATTGGAAGAAATTGAAAAAGTATCTGGAAGTGTGACACTGTTAAACAAAAAAGATAAAAAACCAATCGCACCCGGAATGTTAATGAAACATTACGCTCCAAAAACCGATTTTATTCTAACTCGAAATGTTCATGAAGAATTGGATTGGTATACGGGTAAGAAGATTGGATTGCTTCTTTTTAATTCATATTTACCTGATTTTGATTCGAATTCTCAAATCGTTTTATCAGGGGAAAGTGATTTAAAAATGGCGGCTAGTAAATTATATAGTGCGATGCATCAATTGGATAAAATGAATTTGGATTTAATTATTGCAGAGCGTTTACCTGAATATGGTTTAGGAGTTTCTATCAACGATAGATTAGAACGCGCTTCAAAAAAAATAAACACACAATTAACATCATAACTAAACAAAATGGATTTCAGCTTATTATTTGAAAATTTAACTAACCCATCTTTACTTTATTTTATCTTAGGAATTATTGCAGTATTGTTAAAAAGTGATTTAGAAATTCCTAACAATTCTTCTAAGTTCATTTCTTTATACTTGCTTTTTGCTATCGGATTTAAAGGAGGTCAAGAATTGTCACATGAAACAATTAACAGTGAAATTATTTGGTCGATGTTATTCGGGATTTCGATTGCGATATTAATTCCGTTGTACACTTTTTTCATTTTAAAACGTAAATTAAATGTGTTTGATGCCGGAGCCATTGCTGCTGCTTACGGTTCGATTAGTGCGGTAACTTTTGTAACAGCGGTTTCATATTTGGAATCCCATCAATTAGAGTTGCATGGCTATATGGTAGCTATTATGGCTATAATGGAATCGCCTGCCATTATTGTAGGATTAGTATTAATTTCGATTTTTAATAAAGAAAAAAGTCAAAAAATCAATAAAACTGAAATTTTACGCCATTCCTTTACGAATGGAAGTGTATTGTTGATTTTGGGAAGTTTGGTTATCGGTTATTTAACAAGTGCTAAAGATGCACAAGGAATTCAGCCTTTTACGAACGATTTATTTAAAGGATTTTTAGCTATTTTCTTATTGGATATGGGAATTACGAGTGGTAAAAAATTAAAATCTTTCTTTGCTCATGGTTGGTTTCCCTTTGCTTTTGCTTTATTGATTCCGTTAGTAAATGGTAGTGTTTTTGCTTGGTTGAGTGGTTTTGTAACAGATGATGTTTCCAATCGCTTCATTTTTGCAATACTTGCCGCGAGTGCTTCTTACATTGCTGTTCCTGCGGCTATGAAAATAACAGTTCCAAAAGCCAATCCTGGGTTGTTTTTACCCATGGCATTAGCAATAACATTTCCTGTAAATATTACGATTGGAATGCCAATCTACTTTTATATAGTTCAGTATTTTTAGAGTTAATTTTTTATGTTAATCTTTAACCCTTGGAATACTAAATTTCAGGGGTTTTCGTTTTAAAGTAATATTTTATTTTATGCGAATAGTTCTCTTTTTAATTGTCTTGTTTTTATTTTCTTGCCAATCTAACAAAACCCAAAAGTTAACCGTTGGCATTCAACCTTATGGCATATTTCCAGAAGATAAAACTGACACTATCGCTAAGACAATTGCCGATTTTTATAAGATTAAAACGGTTATTCTTCCTGCTAAAGAATTATATAAAGAAGCTTTTACAGAAGTGAAATCACCACGTTATCGTGCAGATAAAATGATTAATTTACAGAAAAAGAATAAAGTAGATTCGTTAGATTTTGTTTTAGGATTAACCACTAAAGATATTTCGGTTACCAAAAAAGACAAGTGGGGAAAAATAAAAACCCCAACCTACAAATATGCGGATTGGGGAATTATGGGTTTGGCCTATTGCCCTGGAAATAGTTGTATTGTTTCAACTTTTCGAATTAAGCATCCCAATTCAAAAACACATTTTACACGTTTTAAAAAAGTTGCGGTTCATGAATTTGGACATAATTTAGGATTACCCCATTGTCCTGATATAACTTGCGTTATGACTGATGCTGTGGAAAGCGTGAAAACTATTGATAATGCGAAATTGGCGTTGTGTGGGAAATGTAAAGCGCAATTTAATTAATACTTCCCACTCAATAATTCGCCTCCAATAGCTGATTTGGCTTCGATTCCTAATTTTTTCATCATTTCATAGGTCGTACAAACGGCAGCTGAAGTCACAGGAATTCCACATTCCGCTTGAATTAAATCAATCGCTTCTAATGATGGCATTTGCACACAAGCCGAAGCAACTAATACATCCACATCAGTTAAATCCAATTGTTTGTAAATTTCTAATAAATTCATTGGATTTTGAGCCGCAACTTCTAAATTGTCTGGAATTTCTAAAGCAATACTTTGTTTCACTTTAATACCTTGATTTTCGATATAATCGACCACCATATCCGTTAACGGTCGCATATAAGGTGTAATAATTGAAATTTGTTTCGCACCTAAAACCTTTAATCCGTTAATCAAAGCACCAGCCGAAGTTACAATAGGAGTAGGGAAGTCATTCGCCACCGTTTCTTGATGTAAATTTACTTCCGAAACGCAATGATAACCGCGTCCCATACTCATAATTGCTACTAAACATGCATAACCCATTACATCTACGTGAGCGTCAGAAAGTTCTTGTGCGCATTTTAAACTCATCGCATCCATAGCTTCCAATTCTTCTTTGGTTACTTTTTTCATACGCATTCTGCTGCTGTGAAAAGTGAAACGTTCTGGTAAAATGGTTTCACGAGAACGGAAAATTGCTGGTATTTCGGTTTCCATCGTTACGTTTGAGGATGGAACTATTTGGCCTATTCTAAATTTCATGTTTAAAAGTTTAAGGTTAAAAAGTTTAAAAGTTGCTCAAAAACTGAACACTTAAAACTGTTTACTGAACACTAAATCTATAATTCTTTAATTGTATTTACTATTGTACCAATTCCTTCAACTGTAGCTTCCACCACATCTCCATCGTACATCCATTCTTGTGGGTCGCGACCTGCGCCAACGCCTGCTGGAGTTCCTGTTGCGATGATGTCGCCAGCTTCTATAGTGAAAACGGTACTTAAATCTTCAATTAAGTCGTTGATATTGAAAAGCATGAATTTGGTATTCGAATTTTGTTTTTCAACTCCGTTTACTTTTAATGATAAATTCAAGTTGTGTGGATTTTCGATTTCGTCTTTTGTTACGATAACGGGTCCCATTGGAGCAAAAGTATCTTGTCCTTTAGAAACAATCCATTGTCCTTCTCTTCGACAATCACGAGCAGAAATGTCGTTGATAACAGTATATCCAAAAACATAATCTAATGCTTCAGATTTTGACACGTATTTGCCTTTCTTTGAGATAATTACAGCTAATTCACATTCCCAATCTAATTGCAAAGTCAACTTGGTATTTTTGATAATTTCAGTATTTGTAGCAGTAACCGTTGTTGGTGGTTTTGAGAAGATAATAGGTTTTGTTGGAAGCTTTCCAGTTGTGTCTAAAGTACGAGCGCTTTCTGCTACGTGTTCTGTATAATTCAACCCAATTCCAATGATGTTTTTTCTTGGTTTTTCGATGGGAGCCAAAATCGTTACTTCGTCCATTTCATAAGCGATTTCTTCGAAGAAATTCTCAGGTGTTTCCGCAATCATTTCTGAGATTTCTGGAATAATTTCAAATCCCATATCAATTAATTCCAACATATCATTAGGTAACGGAAAATTGGAAACATCCCCAAAATCCTGCATATCGATGACTTGGTTGTTATGAATGAAGCCTAAACGTGGCTCATTGTTGACACGTTGCATTGCAACGTCTGTACATTTGTAAGTAAGTAGTTTCATATTTTATTATTTGTTATAAAATGCTTAAACGTTGAGACAAGGCAATGCCTTGTCTGTACTATATCGATTGATGTCCGTTGTTTTCTGTTAATTCTCTTCCTTGAAATAATCCTAATTTCTCAATCACTGGTAAATCGTTGAAATTGAATAAGCAAGCATCTTCAGTTTCAGATAAGTTATGATGCTCATGCCAAGCCCAACTTGGAACACAAAAAATATCTCGTTCTTTCCAATCGAAACGTTCTCCATTAATAATTGAATAACCTTTTCCTTTGGCGCATTGGTAAACAAAAGAACCTGTATGTTTATGTGCTTTTCCTTTGAAGCCTGCTGGTAATAATTGCATCGCTGCTCCCATAGTTTGCATTACGTGTCCGCCAGTTAATGGATTCGAATATTGCATAAAAATGCCATCAAACGGATTAACTTCATTGACTTTTTGTGCTTCTAATAAGGCTGGATAAACGTTTTTCCAAGAATATTTGAATAGTGGAGAATACGGTTTATCCCAAGTTTTATCTGCTGGAATCAATCCTGCACAACCATAAGTAATAGGCGAGAAGTTTAATGGTTTTACCAATTCTTGCTTGCCATCATAAACCGCATAATCATTCGCTTCCAAAGCATTCACTAACGGAATATCCAAACCGTCTTGCCAAATACAGGTTTTTCCACCTTCTTCCACACCATGCTCATGCCAAGTGGAATTTGGGGTAATCACAAAATCATTCACTTCTAGCATGATTTTATTGCCATCTACCACCGTATAACCTTTTTCACCTTCCATAATAAAACGTAGGGCAGAAGCACGATGACGATGAGCCGAAGTAAATTCGCCAGGTCGGGTTACTTGAATTCCAGTGTATAACCAACCCACAGCAGCCGAAACATCTTTGCGTTTGTCGTTTACTAAATAAACCACGCGTCTTCCAGCTTGTTCTGGTGTTACTAATTCGGATGATTTTAGTACTAATTCACGTAAATCGTCATATTTCCATAACATAGGAACCGAAGAAGAACGTGGTTCCCAAGGTTCAATATCATTAGCGACTGTCCATAAGGCACCAGCGCCAAGGGTTTCTAATTCTTTATAATAGGCTTTTAGTTCATCGGAATCTTGAACTCTTGCTCTTCCGTATTGGTCGTCTGAAAAATTATTTGTTTCCATAGTAAGTTGTCTTAATACTTAATTCTCTAGTCTTAATACTATTTTTTATTAAACTCTTCGTGATTATCAATAAACGTGATTTTTCGAGTCGGAGCTGTGTTTACACGTAAATCGAAAATATCAAATCGGTTGTAATGACCTAAAATATCGTGCATTTGTTTGGGTTGGATGCATTTTGCTAAATCAATTTCAGCATACACCATTCCTTCTTCGTCGATTAGTGGTTGTCCTATGACAGCGCCATTTGGACCTATAAATCCAGAGAAAGCCGAACTTTTTCTATCTAACAATTCATCAACATTAGGAACATCAGCACGTAAAGTATCTTTGATTTCTTGCGAAATAGTCGAACAAGAAACAATCGTAAATAATTTCCCTTCAAACGAATGCGCTGCGGCACGAATTTTAATCGCCTCCGCCATATCGTAATCAGGTGGCGCTACAGGAAGTGAAATGTAATTCGCAATATGAATCAATTCGCCTTGAGAAAGTAGCGTAAAACGCGCTAATGTATTTGTGTTTTCGCCACAAGCTAAGGTTCCGATGGGACCAATTTCTGTATTGTACACTTTTAAGGATGAACCATCACCGGAAGACCAGGTTAGTTTTTCCGCCCATGTTGGGACTAACTTTCTGTGTTTTCCAACGATAACGCCTTTGTTGTCGATGATTAAATTGGTATTGTAAATTTCGCCATAGCTTTTCCCTCGTTCGTTGATACCCATCACAATGTGAATATCATTGTCTTTGGCAGCTAAGCAAAGTTTCTTGATTTCTGGACCTGCTACGTCAACCGAATTTTTATACAATTCTTCATACCATTTACTGCCTTGAACAGGAGTCATAATCCAATTCCAATAAGGATATCCAGCGATAAAAACTTCTGGAAAAGCGATTAATTTTGCTCCGTTATTACTAGCTTCTTTAATGAAAGAAATGGCTTTGTCTACTGTTTTTTCTACATTAAGAAATACAGGAGAAGTTTGAACGGTTGCGGCTTTGAATTTTTTGAATTCCATAGTTTATTTTGTTACACAGAGTTTCACTAAGTTTTTTATGAATTTAAATATATTTTGATTTTCTCTTTCATTTCATCACTAAATGGTTCTGCTTTGATGTCGTTTCTTTCTATATTGAAGGCTACGTTTACCAATGTTACTTCGCCTTCTAAAACGGTAATTTCTGATTCATTTACAAATTGAAAACCGCAGAGTATGGATGAGTTTTTTAATTCTTTTACCCAAAGTTTTTTGGTAAAGATTTCTCCCAATCTTGCTGCATTTTTGAATTGAATTTTTAAATCAACCGTCGGAATCCCATTAGTTTCGTGCATTTTTGAAAAAGGACGATCTAAGGCTTCTTCAAACCAATCTTCTACTAGACAATTTAGCATTTCTAAAAATCTTGGATAGAAGACAATTCCAGCATAATCAACATGTTGGAAACGTACTTTTTCTTGTTTTGTGAATTGACTCATTATATATGTCTTGATACTTAATTCTTAAATCTTAATACTTATTTCAACTTAAATCGTTGTATTTTTCCAGTTTCCGTTTTTGGTAAACATTCCACGAAATTAATTACTCTTGGATATTTATACGGGGCAGCTACTTCTTTGAACCATTGTTGAATACGGTTCTTCATTACATCTGATGCTTTAGTGATATCATGTAACACAATATGCGCACAAACTAACATTCCTCGTTCTTCATCGGGTAAGCCAACCACGGCACATTCCAAAATATCTTCGTGCGTTAAAAGTACGGATTCTACTTCAATTGCCGCAATATTATAGCCAGAAGAAATAATCATATCATCGCCACGTGCCACAAAATGAAAATACCCTTCTTCATCTTGACGAAAAATATCGCCTGTGATGTTCCAACCGTTTTCTACGTATTCTCTTTGTTTTTCTTCTCGGTTTAGGTATTTGCATCCTGTAATTCCTCTTACTGCTAATCTTCCGGCCTCGTTTCTTGGTAATTCGTTACCTTGTTTGTCTATGATCTTGGCTTCGTAACCTGTAATCGCTTTGCCAGTTGAGCCGGGTTTCATGTTTTCTTCATTAGATGAAATAAAAATATGCAACATCTCGGTAGCACCGATTCCGTCAAATATTTTTAAGCCTGTTGCGTCAAACCAATCTTGCCAAACTTTAAACGGTAACGTTTCACCAGCAGAAACACATTTTCTTAAACTAGAAATATCGTACTCCTGAACTTTTGTTGTTATGATGCGCCAAGCAGTAGGAGCAGTGAAGCAAATCGTAATTTTAAAATCTTGAATCGCTTTCAATAACAAATCCGGACTTGGTTTTTCGATAAGAAATGTTGAAGCTCCAAAATACATTGGAAACAAAACCAATCCGCCTAAACCAAAAGTAAATCCTAATGGCGGACTTCCTGTAAAAATATCATTTGGAGTAGGTTTTAGTGAATATTGAGGAAACGCTTCACAAATATTCAATAAATCACGATGATAATGGGCTGTCATTTTGGGTAAACCAGTAGTTCCAGAAGTGAAACCAATCAATGCTACCGAATCCGATTTTGAATGATAATTGTCGAAAGTTTTGGGTTTAGAAGCCATTAATTCTTCTAATTGTGAATTTCCATAAAAACACGTTTGTTTTAGGAAATTTGACTTAACCAAATGGATTTCTTCTTCCAATTCCTTATCGCACAACACATGCGAAATTTCAGCACAATCGATAATTGTAGTCAATTCTTTAGAACGAAGCAATGGCATGGTTGCCACAACAATTCCTCCCGTTTTTAAAATCGCAAACCAACACGCTACCATCATTGGATTATTTGCTGAACGAATCAAAACGCGATTACCAGATTGTAATCCTAAATCATCTACCAAAACATGTGCAATTTGATTCACTTTTTCAAATAAATCTTGATACGTCCAAGTTTCCTCAAACGTGCGAATACAAATGTTATTTCCACGACCTTCTCGAATATGGCTATCTAACAATCTTTCTACACAATTCAGTATTTCAGGTTGTTGGAATTGTGGTAAATCCAAAAAAGTATATTCTGGTTGTAATTCCAGAGTAGGTAAGCTATTGTGAGCGAAATTATCTTCGTAATTTTTCATTTCTTTAAAAATTCTTGAATTGAATTTAAATAAATTTCTTTAGAATCAAGCCATCCATAATGGGCGCATTTATCTAAAATAATTAAATCTGAATTTGGAAAAGTAGCGTTTATTTCTTTGGCAGTTTCAGTTGAAATTATGTCGTTTTTGCCTTGAATGACGAGAACTGGATTTTTGAATTTTTTAAATTCTTTACTACAATCAAACTTGATTTTTTGTAAATTTTCAAATACTAAACTATTAATTTCAAAATTAATTTGAGTTAATCGTTTTGCTATAATTGACGCATTGGTTTTATCGTAAACATAAGCATTAGCAATAATATTTGCTCTTGCTTCTAACAACTCTTTAGTTCTATCACCTGAATTAAATTTTTCTTGAATTAGAGCTAAACTATCATTTTCAGATTTTGTGAGGTTGTTATTCATTCTTTCAGAAACATATTCTAAAAACTTCAGGTTGACACCTCCAGAAGAAGATAAAATTAGTTTATCAATAGCTTCTGGATGTTTAAAGGCGTAATAAGTTCCCAAAATTCCTCCAAACGAATGTCCAAAAATTGTCCATTTTTGAATTTTTAGATGTTTTCTTAAAATTTCAATATCATCAACCATTAAATCCATAGTTATTGTTTCAGAATTCACATTATGAAGAGTTGATTTTCCTGTTCCTCTTTGATCATATATAATGGTTTGGTAACCAAATTTTGAAATTTCTTCTGCAATGAAAGCAAAACCATCAGAATTCATTCCAGGTCCACCATTTATAATCAGTATGGGTTTTCCTTTTCCAAAGGATTTGTAATGCAATTTTGTATCACCACTTATAATAGTTTCTTCAGTTTGCCCAAAACTTAGAATACTAATAAATATAAAAGTAAGAATAATTATTTTTTTCATAATTACTTCTTGTTACTTTTAGGTTTCAACGCTTTTTTCATGCCTTCCACTTGTTTTCTTTCCGAAGCTTTTAGTGGATATAAATGTGAAACGCCCATTTTATATGGATTTGGGATATCATTCGCTTGAAATTGTTCGTAAGCTTGTGCGTTTCTAACGAAATTAGCATCTAACAATAATGGTCGTCCCAAAGCGACTAAATCGGCTCTTCCGTTTAATAGAATCGTATTGATTTGATCAATATCTTGAATATATCCAGCAGTTATAGTTTGAATATGAACGGTATTTCGAACAGCATCTGAAAAAGGAGTTTGCCACATTCTTCCCGTTAGTGGTTTTTGACCTGCGACAGTATTTCCTGTTGAAACATTGATTATGTCAGCTCCAGCAGATTTGAAAGCAGTTGCGATAGTGATAACTTCTTGTTCCGAAATTCCGTTTTCTGCCCAATCAGTAGCTGAAATACGAACTGAAATTGGCTTATCCGTTGGAAATACTTCTCGAATTGCTTTAAATACTTCCAAAGGATATTTCAAACGATTTTCGATGTTTCCACCAAATTCATCGGTACGAATGTTTGTTAATGGCGATAAGAAAGAGGCCAATAAAAAGCCATGATGCGCTTGTAATTCAATCATATCAAACCCAGCTTCGTCTGCGTTTTTAGCTGCTTGAACAAATTGTGCTTTGATTTCTTCCATATCTTCCAAAGTCATTTCTTTTGGAATGGCGAAATTTTCATTAAATGGAATAGGGGAAGCAGAAATTAAATCCCAAGGTGTTTCCATTGGTCCATTGCCTTCCCAAGGTTTTTTAGTAGCACCTTTTCTTCCGGAATGCCCTAATTGAATTCCGATTTTTGTATCGGTATTATTATGAATGAAATCGGTAATTTTTTTCCATTGATTCAGTTGCTCTGTATTGTAAATTCCGGCACAACCTTCAGTAATTCTTCCGGTTTCGGAAATGGCAGTCATTTCGGTAATGATTAATCCCACGCCACCAGTAGCTCTACTTCCGTAATGCACCAAATGCCAATCCGAAACCAATCCGTCTGTAGCGGAATATTGTCCCATTGGCGCCATAACGATGCGATTTTGGAGTTCTAAGTTTCTTAATTTGAATTTTGAAAAAGCTGCTGATTGATTTTTGATATTGACATTGTAATTGTCATTGAATTCTTCTAAAACTTTATCCGTAAACGAATTATCTCTTAAACGTAAATTTTCATACGTCACTTTTTTAGAACGTGTCATGCATCCAAAAGCAAATTGTTGGAAGAAATGTTGCATATGACGATCCATATTTTCGAACCAATCTAAAGAAACGATTGCTGCATACTGAATCATTTCTACCGTATTTCTTCTGGTTTTATCATATTGCTCAAAAGCGGCTTGAACGTTATTTGGATTAGCAATTACGGCATCCGATAATCCGATGGCACAATCCATAGCTAATTTTGTTCCTGAACCAATAGAGTAGTGGGCTGTAGCTTTGGCATCTCCAAGTAAAACAATATTGTTGTGATACCATTTTTCATTCGTTACATGAGGAAATTTACGCCAATGTGATTTATTTGAAATCAAAGGATGTCCGTCTAATTCTTCTTTGAAGATTCCAGCGATTTTTATCATAGTATCTTCTTCGTTAGTCACTTCAAAACCGTGTTTTTGCCACGTTTCATCGCTACATTCAAAAATCCACGTACTCATGCCTTCTTCATATTGATAGGAGTGCGCAACAATGGTTCCGTGAGGTGTACTTCTAAAGAAATAAGTGAAGGCATCTAAAGGTTTTGTCGAACCTAACCAAACAAATCGGTTTTTCTTTAATTCGATTTTAGTTCCAAATTCATTCTGATGTTTTGTTCGTATGGCACTTGCAATTCCGTCAGAAGCTAATATAATATCCGAATCCGCAAATCGAGATAAATCATCTACATTTTGTTCGAAATGCAGATTTACGCCTTCTTCAACACATCTTTGTTGTAATAATTGTAAAAGCGTTTTTCTAGAACAACCACAAAAGCCATTTCCAGCAATATTAACAGATTCGCCATTACGAGCAACGATAATATCGTCCCAATAGGCAAATTTGCTTCGAATTAGTTCATAGGATTGCATATCGCGTTTTAGGAATTCACCTAAGGTTTCGTCTGAAAAAACCACACCAAAACCAAAACTATCATCGGGTTTATTGCGTTCATAAATATCGATTTGGCAATGTGGCATTGCTTTTTTAGTTAATATCGAAAAGTAAAGTCCGCCTGGACCACCACCTATAACTGTTATTTTCATTTTGTTGCTCGCAAAGGCGCAAAGACACTAAGATATTGTCTTTACTATGTTAATTTTATTGTCTTTTAATTGAGAAAATTTTTCCTAATTTACTATAATTAGAACCTGCTAAACGTGCCACAGGTTTGTATGTATCTGAGTTAATTCTATGATTTTCCATTAGAATAGAATCATCAATATGAATCGTGATGATTTTTCCAATAATAATACAAGCACCACCATTTTGATGATTTTCGATGAAATAATGATGCACCATTTCACATTCAAAATGAACTAAGCTTTCTTTTACTCGTTTTGGCTTAATATAAAGGGAATCAATAGGAGTAACGCCAGCTAATTCGAATTCATCTATATCTGAAGCCACACTTTGAGAAGAAGTGTTCATTTGTTCTACTACTTCCTCTGTAACTAAATTGACAACGAATTGTTTGTTGTCTAATATATTATTTAAGGTGTCTTTGTTTTTATTTCCAGTTCTAACGGTTGAAAACATAACATGAGGAGGATCTTCGCTCACAACATTAAAGAAAGAAAAAGGTGCAAGGTTATTGATTCCATTAGCATCAATTGTTGAAATCCAACCAATAGGTCTTGGAATAACAGTTCCTGTTAATAGCTTATATAAAGCGGAAGATTCAGTATTTTGTATGTCGAATTGCATGGTTTTGTGTTGTTTCTACAAATTAAATAAAAAATATGAGTATAAACTATAACGTTTTAGTAAAAAATAGATTAATTGTTTAAAAAGTAGCATTAATTTAATCGAGAAGTTTTAATTTTATAAATTAAAATTAAACAATGAGTTATTATAAAATACACGATTTAGAAAACTACTTCAAAATGTATAAGAAATCAGTAAGAGAGCCAAGAAAATTTTGGGATCGTATTGCTGATGAAAACTTTACTTGGTACCAAAAATGGGATAAAGTATTTGAAGTAGATATGCAAGAAGCCAACTTTAAATGGTTCTTGAATGCTAAAGTAAACATTACTAAAAACTGTATAGACAGACATTTAGCAAAGAGAGGCGATAAAACCGCTATCATTTTTGAACCAAACGATCCAAGCGAAGCAGCACAACATATTTCTTACAACGAATTATACGTTCGTGTATCTAAAATGGCTAATGTTTTGCGCGATCAAGGCATCAAAAAAGGCGATAGAGTTTGTATTTATTTGCCAATGATTCCCGAATTAGCCGTAGCTGTTTTGGCTTGTGCTCGAATTGGAGCTATACATTCAGTTGTTTTCGCTGGTTTTTCATCTTCAGCGGTTGCAAGTCGTATTAATGATAGCGAGTGTAAAATGGTGATTACATCTGACGGAAGTTATAGAGGTAATAAATCAATCGATTTAAAAGGAATTGTTGACGAAGCTTTAGACAAATGCCCTTGTGTAGAAACTGTTTTGGTGGTGAATAGAACCAATACAGCAGTAACCATGAAAGAAGGAAGAGATTTATGGTTACAACCGTTATTAGATGCCGCTTTAGGAAATAATGTAGCTGAAATTATGGATGCAGAAGATCCGTTATTTATACTATATACTTCTGGTTCAACTGGAAAACCTAAAGGAATGGTACATTCAACTGCTGGTTATATGGTTTACACAGCTTACACTTTTAAAAACGTTTTCAATTACGAAGAAAATGATGTGTATTGGTGTACAGCAGATATCGGTTGGATTACAGGACATTCATATATTTTATATGGACCTCTTTTAAATGGCGCTACGACTGTAATTTTTGAAGGAGTTCCATCTTATCCAGATTTTAGTCGTTTTTGGGAAGTAATTGAAAAACACAAAATCACACAATTTTATACCGCACCAACAGCTATTCGTGCCTTGGCAAAAGAAAGTTTAGATTTTGTTCAAAAATTCCCATTAAGTTCATTAAAAGTAATTGGTTCTGTTGGTGAGCCTATTAATGAAGAAGCTTGGCACTGGTATAACGACCACGTAGGAGGAAAGCGTTGCCCATTAGTAGATACTTGGTGGCAAACCGAAACGGGAGGAATTATGATTTCGCCAATTCCGTTTGTAACACCAACAAAACCAACTTATGCGTCGTTACCGTTACCAGGAATTCAACCTGTTTTAATGGATGAGTTACGTAATGAAATTGAAGGGAATCAAGTAACAGGAGCTTTGTGTATTAAATTCCCTTGGCCGTCAATGGCAAGAACCATTTGGGGTGATCATCAACGTTATAAAGAAACCTATTTTACTGCATTCCCAGGTAAATATTTCACTGGTGATGGTGCTTTGCGAGATGAAGTTGGTTATTACAGAATTACCGGTAGAGTAGACGATGTTATTATTGTTTCGGGACATAATTTAGGAACTGCTCCAATAGAGGATGCAATTAATGAACACCCAGCTGTTGCAGAGAGTGCAATTGTTGGCTTCCCACATGAAGTTAAAGGAAATGCCTTATATGGCTATGTGATTCTTAAAGAAACTGGGGAGTCTAGAAATCAAGATAATTTGAGAAAAGAAATTAATCAGTTAATATCTGATCAAATAGGACCAATTGCGAAATTAGATAAAATTCAGTTCGTAAGTGGTTTACCTAAAACACGTTCAGGTAAAATCATGCGTAGAATATTAAGAAAAATTGCTGAAGGAGACTTCTCTAATTTTGGAGATATTTCCACTTTGTTGAATCCTGAAATAGTGGAAGAAATTAAGAACGGCAAGCTTTAGTTTTTTAGTTTTATTAAGTTTATACTTTTCCAAATAGTAATATTTTTATAAAATAATATTTGACTTTTATTAAACTTGTAAAGAACTGATTATAATTATTGTTTAATTCAATAAAAATATTATTTATAAATCTCATTTTTAGTTTTTAACAATATTATAATATAGATTAAATGCTTTTATTTAAACTAGATAAAAAAATGAGCTTTATTAAAATAAAGCTCATTTTTTTATAAAACTTATATAATATTTTATTCTTTATTAATTTTTGTAAACTAATATGCTAGATATTCTATCATTAAAATCACCAAGATAAGCAACATCTTTAGTGTAAGTTTTGCTTCTACCTTTAAAATTTGCTTCAGTATAAACAGTTACCGAATAACCTCTTGGTATTTTTATTGATGTAATTTGATCATTTCCTACTCCTAAATCTCTAAAATTATGATAACCTGGGCTTAATTCACTATTTACTCCAGTAAAGTTTTTATCTCTATATACAGTTACAATATACGAATTGCTGTTGTATCTATTTGAATAATTGTTACTATTATTATTATTATTATTATTATTATACTTATGATTGTACTTATGATTGTACCCATAAGATGATTCCTGATGAGATTGACAGTCAAAATTAATACTATTTTTAACAATAGATTTTACTCGTCCATCAGAAATTCTAACTGATAAACACTCATCTTTTTGTGAATTATACCAGTTTTGATAACTATCGTTTCCAGATTTTGATGTAGCAATGAAGCTAAATCCTCTACTTTGCATTTCACTATCAAGATAAGCACCTTTCATTTCAATTAAATCTTCCATACCACGTGGGGTATTGTAATTTTGACTAAAACTTGGGATATAAAAAAGTAATCCTAAAATTAGATAAGCCGAGATTGATTTTAAATTTTTCATGAGTTGTTTGTTTTTAATTAAATAAATTTAAGATACAAATTTAATAAAATTTCTAATTTAAAAAATATTTTTTGTAATTTTTTTCAATCAAAAACGTTACAAATTAAGTTTTCTTAATAATTTTAAAAAGAGTAAGCCAGTTATAAAAGCATCACCACTTGCAGTATGTCGGTCTGATTTTTTGATTTTATAAATATCACACAATTCATCTAAAGAAGAATGATGTTCAAAAGGTAAATATTTTAGTTTCTGATACATTACATCAGTATCCATTACTTCATTTTTGAGAGTACCAACATCTAAACGGTCTAAAGCTTGATTAATCATTTCAATGTCAAAAGCAACGTGATGTCCCACTAAAGTTGCATCTTTAATAAAATCTAAAAATCGAATAACAGCTTCAGCTTCAACAATTTTTTCTTCTTTTCCTTCTCTTAAAATTCCATGAATTGGAACAGATTCTGGTTTAAAGATTTCATGATGTAAAAAAACTTCCATAAAATCACCAACTAAAATTTGGTCGTTTTGAATTGCAACCGCTCCAATGGATAAAATTCGATCTGATTTATAGTCTAAACCTGTTGTTTCACAATCAAAAACTACGTAACGTTTCTCTTTACTTTGATTTTCGTCAAAATAACTAAGATAAGTTTCCCAAAATTTAGGATAATCTTTTACTATTTTCTTGAACCAATTAAAAGCCATATTTTAAGTAAAATAAGTTAATTGAAAGCGGTTTTTAATTATTTCTTGAATATCGTTTATAGGTTGGAAATCATTTTTAAGTTTTACTTTATCTAACTTAGATAACTCATTTAAATTCAAATATCTACCATCTGATTCATTTTTCAAACCTTCTTCGGTTCTAAACTTCAATAATTCGGCAAAAGCATCTGCGCAAGCTTCATACACTGGAGCATTTTGAGGTTCTAAATCGGCTAGTTTAGCATATCTTGAAATTGTATTGGCAACATTTTTAATTCCTTTACTTAGCGATAAAATTCGAGCAGCATCAATCAATGGCATTAAAGCTCTTCCCTTTAAATCGAAAGTATCTTTATGCTCACCATCACTTTCCACTAAGAACTGACGGAAAAACCCTAATGGTGGTGGATTTTTCAAAGCATCAGCACCTAAATACGCAAAAAACAATTGATTATCATTAGTCTCTTCATAAATCGTATTACTAATGTCATCTACTAAATCTTCATTTCCATAAGCAAAATCATAATCAAAGAAAATTGTACACATTAGAATTCCTTTTTCACCAGGAGCGGTAACCCATCCTTTAAATTGGTGTTTCCAATCGGTAACAGATTTACACCAAAGAGGGTTGCTAGCAATCATTTCGGCAGGGCAATATTCGTAACCCACTTTGTTCAAAGTTTTGGTTACTTTTTCTGCTAATTCTAAGAAATATTTTTTGACAGTATCGTATTGTTCTTCAGGAACATCTTCAAAAACAATGGCATTATCTTGATCCGTTAACAAAAGCTGCTCTTTTCTACCTTGACTTCCCATATTCATCCAAGCAAACTGGGCTGGAGGAGGAGTTCCTGTTTTTTCTATCGCTAGCTCAATAGCTCTTTTTGTAATGGCTAAATTAATTTCACCTACAATAGAAGTAATATGGTTAATCGGTACATTTTTATCTAGAGAATGTTGAACTAAATCGGTTAATTTTTCTCTAACTTCTTTTAAATCAGCTGGTTTTAGCGCACGTTTTGATTGTTTTAAAAGCACACCTGGATTGTTAGCCTGAGCTACTACAATGTCATGTTCAGTAATAATTCCAGTAATTTCAGAGTCATTTGTACCGTCTTGGGTTACACATAAATGTGAAACATTGTGTTTCAACATCATAATTTGTGCTTCGGCAATAGAAAGATTATCAGCCACTGTAATTACAGGTGCTGACATAATTTTATCAATCGTAACATTAATTGAGTAAAGTCCAGTTGCGATTTTAGAACACAAATCTTTATCGGTTACAATTCCGATTGGTTTACGATTTTCATGAATAATCATACTACCAATTTTACTGCTTGCCATTGTTTGAGCAACAAATTTCACAATATCATTAGGAGAAGCAGTTACTGGATTTGCCGTATATTTTATAGGTTGATAGTATTGAATTTCAGCATTTTGGTCATTATAAATAACATTTTCTGAAATCAATTTCCCTTTGTGTGTTTTATCGTAAGGGTTCCTTGTGTTGGAAGCAAAACTTTCTAATAAAAAACTCAAGACATCAGGATTAGACGCTACATAAGGTTTGAAAACTTCAATGGGTATTGCATAGATTATACTTTCTTCACGAGCTTTAGCAGTCATTAAATAATTATTCTTGGCAAAAATCGGACGTAAACCTAAAATATCGCCTTCGTCACATTTATCAATTAAAACATCATCCGCATCAGATGTTACCGACAAACCAATTGCTCCAGAGGCTACTACATAAAAAAAGGAATGCGTAGCATCGTTAATTTTAAATAAAGTTTGATTTTTTTCCAAGTAAATCACTTGACATGTTTTAGCAATCTCTAACAAGTTCAGATATGACAAACTTGAAAAGGGCGGATAATGCTTTAAAAAATCGGTGATGCGTTCTGCAATAGGGTTTTTCATAAACATTCTTAATTTATTAAACGAAGATACGAAGTTTGATTGGCTTATAGAAGTAATTGTTTAAATTTTCTATTTTACATAATGTATATTATAAGTCATTTAAATATATTAATTTTTATGTTAAAATACTAATCAAAACGTTTGTGTAAAACTATCAGAAAGTTTAGATTTGCATTCTATATTATTACGAATCATGGAAAACAAACAAGCCCTTAAATTAATCGAAAAGATTCAGAAAGAATTATTTAAAGATAATTTTGAAATTTCTGAAATTGTTACCGATTTAAAAAAACTTAGAGAAATTACTTTAGAATTAAATAATCCGGTTGTGACTAAAGCATTACGTTTAGCCTACGAACATTTAGAAAATAACAATGGATTTTTTATTGGTATTCCAGATGATGAACCAATTGACAGTAAAGATACTGAATTAGAAGTAAAAATTTCAGATGAAAATAATGTAGAAAGTTTTAATTATTTCCTATCATTGTTAACTGATTTAGAAAAGAAAAATAATGTATTGGACTTAAAAGAATATAACAAAGCTTTTTTAGCTTACTAGGTTCTAAATTCTATTTTACATAATACAAATCGGTAAATAAATTTACCGATTTTTTTGTTTTTCTTAACGCTATTATATTAGTAAACCAACTAATTTTGTTTAAAATATAAATTCCCAATGTCTAAAGTAAAAAAATCGAAAGTAAAACTACTACATCAATACTATAAATATACTGGTTTCTATTCTTTCATATGGCAAGGTGTTAAAGGAGCTATATTGCCAACAGCTGTTATTGTTGCTATTCTTTTCTATGTTAATTATAAAGTAATTAATTTGAATGAAGGCTTAGTATATATTACTCAAAACTTCAGCGATTTATTTATTTTTAGTGTATTCCTTGCTTCTGAAAGCGTTTTAGGATTAATTCCACCCGATATTTTTATTGCTTGGACAAAAAACACCGAATCACCACTACTCTATCTATCTATTTTAGCTTTTTTATCATATTTAGGCGGTGTAATTGCTTATTTTATGGGAATGGCAATTGTTGCAATTCCTTCAATTAATAAGTATTTGTATGGAAAAATGTCGAAACACATTATTAATATGCAAAAATGGGGCGGATTTTTAATCGCAGTTGGCGCTTTATTACCTTTACCTTTTGCAATTGCTTGTTTGGCTGCAGGTATGATAAACTATTCGAGAAAACATTTCTTTTTGTTTGCCTTGTTGCGTTTCTTCCGATTCATAATTTACGGATTTGTAATTTACTCTGCACTATCATGATAAAATCATTTAGATCAATCGCATTATTAGAAGGACTTTCATTAATCGGTTTATTATTTTTTGCTATGCCAATGAAATATATTGGTGGAGATGATATTTATGTAAAAAACATTGGAATGGCTCATGGAATTCTTTTTATTTTGTACATTGCTTTTGCTTTTTTAATCAAAAATGAACAAAAATGGAATTTTAAAACATTCGCAATTGTTTGTTTAGCTTCAATAATTCCATTTGGAACGTTTTATATTGAGAAAAAACACCTTCAAAATACATAATGAAAATCTTTAATTGGGCATACGATATTTTTAAAAGTTTCGATTTTAGCGATGCGCTTTCTTCTTATTTGAATTTGGCTATCAATATTGTTGTTCTTATAGTTGTTGCTTATATTTTAGACTATCTTTTCAAAAAGCTCTTCATTATTTTCTTGGCAATTGTAGCTGCTAGAACAAAATCGTCTTTTGATGATTTTCTTGTGGCTAATAAAACGGCCAAATATTTAGCACATTTAGTTCCTTTACTTTTTATTTACAAAACTGTTCCTGTTATTTTAAAAAGTTTTACCTATTGGGAATATATTTTTGAAAAAGGAATTAAAATTTATATTATTATCTTATCGCTTTGGATTACCCGAAGTATTTTCAATTCGCTTAGAGATTATTTAAAACAAAAGCCGCGTTTTAGCGACAAACCTATTGATAGCTACATTCAAGTAATTATGATTGTTTTATGGATTTTCGGAATTACTTCCTTTGTATTGATAATGTTTGATACCAATGTAAAAACATTAGTAACTACTTTCGGAGCCATTTCAGCCTTAATTTTCCTTATTTTTAAAGATACTATTCTGGGTTTTGTAGCTAGTATTTCGGTTTCTGTAAATGATATGGTTCGTATTGGCGATTGGATTACAATGGATAAATTTGGTGCTGATGGTGATGTTATCGAAATCAATTTAGCAACGGTAAAAGTTCGAAATTTTGACAATACAACCACCACCATTCCTACATACAGCTTAATATCGGATAGTTTTAAAAACTGGCGTGGTATGTTAGATTCTAATGGAAGAAGAATTAAACGTCATATTTTAATTAAAGCCAATTCGGTTCGTTTTATCCAAACAGATGAGTTGGAAAATTTTAAGAAAATACAATACTTAACAGCTTATATTGAACACCGCCAAGCTGATATTGATAAATACAATACCAACAACAGAATCAATAAATGTGTTATTGTAAACGGAAGAAATTTGACAAATTTAGGTTTATTCCGAAAATATATAAATCAATACATCTTATCACATCCAGGAATTAACAAAGACATGCATTTGATGGTTCGACATTTACAACCAACAGAAAAAGGCATTCCTTTAGAAATCTACTGTTTTTCAAAAGATAAAACTTGGTTAAATTATGAGCACATTATGGCTGATATTTTTGACCATTTAATTGCTTCTTTACCCTATTTTGATTTAGAAGTGTTTGAATTTATAAGTACTCCAAACAAACAAAGTAATTAACAACTGATTCTTAATAACTTAAAATAACCTTCAAGAAATTGGAGGTTATTTTTTTTAACTTTAAACAACTATAAAGAAAAACATCATGAAAACTAAAGACGAAGCTATTTTAGAAATTAGAGGTGAATCTATCGGAACCATTTTTGAAAATTCGAGCTCTGAAGAAAAGTTTCAAAACCAAACTCTTCGCCCAATTTTAAAGTTTCAGAATGATTTATTTATCGAAGTTTTTAGAAATTATGCTATCAAACAAAAAAACGCCTTTTTCTCATTAACACCCGAAAAGAAATTGGTTTATATTGAAAATGCCATTCAGCGTGATATCAAGTTTAGAAATTCATTAAAAGGCATTATCATTGGAATGTTTACGATTTCCGAATATAAAGAATACATTCAAAATTCATCTAACTTAAATAAACGCATGATGAATTTACTAATTGAACGTTTAAAAAGCCATATTCAAATTATTTAATTTGGCAATAAGACAATAAGTCAATGTGCCAATGAAAAGAATAAAATTGACACATCGGCACATTGAAAAACTGACTAATTATACAAAGACTCTCCATTCAAATCCGTACTCAAAACATCGCTCATATAATCGAAGAATGGTCGCATGGCTTGAAAAGTAGCTAAAACTTCTTCTTGAAAATTAGGAGCCAACACTTCTTTGTCCGAAAAGTTTCGAGTCAATAAATATTGTTTTTTACGAATCAAATCAATCGCTGGATGCGTTTTATCGAAACCTTTTGGAGCAGTTTTTAACTCCTCACCTTTCAATTCTCCAAAGAATTTCTTGAATGTTTCATCAGCTATGATAGTCCTGATTTCTTCATCATCCATTTCAAATTCTTTACGAATGCGATTCAAATCGACAGCATTTGGTTCCCAAAAACCGCCACCTACAAAACTTCCTCCAGGTTCAATGTGTAAATAGTAACCGCCACGAAGCATGGGTTTTGTTCGGGTGAACCCAACGCTAAAATGATTTTTATAAGGTGCTTTGTCTTTAGAAAAACGCACATCGCGATAAATTCTAAAAATTTGAATACGTTCAATACTATCAATCTTTCCCAATTGCTCACCAACCGTTGTAAAAAACGATTTGGCTAACTTTTGTTCGATTTCAAAGGCTTTTTTATTCGCCGCAAACCAATCTCGGTCGTTGTTTTCATTTAGTTGCGTTAAGAATTCTAAGGTTGATTTATTTATCATAGTTATATAGCAATTTTGTCATTCTGAACTTGTTTAACTTCGTTGAATCTCCGATTTCAGAATTTTTTAATGATTGATTAGAAGCCGAAACGAGTTCAGCTTGACAACACGAGATAATTATTTTTTCAATCGATCTTCAATAAATTCGATTTGGGTTTTGCCATGTGGTTTTGGTTTTCCATCTTCACCTAAGTTTACCATCGTAATGTTATCAATCGTGATTATTTTTTCACGGGTCATCATATTACGAACTTCACATTTCAATACTAACGACGATTTCCCAAAATGCGCCACATCTAAACCAATCTCAACAATATCGCCTTGTTTGGCGGCACTCATGAAATTAATTTCACTCATAAACTTGGTTACCACTTTCGGATTTTCCAATTGTACAATCGAATACAAAGCAGCTTCTTCGTCTATCCAAGCCAATAATTTACCACCGAATAAAGTTCCGTTGGCATTCAAATCTTCGGGTTTTACCCATTTTCTGGTATGAAATCGCATCTTGAATTTTTATTTTAAAGGTAAGAATTTTTGGAGAAATTTGGATATATTTGAGGAAAATTACTTCATACATAATTACAATTAAAACCATATTAAATTAATGAAAAAGCTATTCATTTTTTTCTTCATTTTATTTAATAGCATTTTAAATGCTCAAAATGATATTCTAGAGAAAGTAATTATTGAATTTAATTATTTCAAATATCCAGATACAGAATACCAAATTGACTTTAAAAATAATGAAGTAAAGTGTATTATGAAATATAAAATATCTGATAATTCATATCATATAATTTCAGATAAAACTTATAAATTTAATAACGAGCAATTCATTAAGTTTAAAGGCGAAATAAATTTAAACATTCCAGATTCAATTATTCATAAATCTGAACAAGCTATGGATGGAGGCGGATTTTCTATTAATTTTTTTAATAAAAATGGAACTACTTCTAAACTAATCACAAGAAATATTAATCTACAATCAAAAAAATATCATTCAGAATTAAAATTAATCGATAGTTTTTTTGAATTTATCTATTCCGTTGTTAAGGATAATGAAGGATTGAAAATTTTGGACAAATCATATCGACCTTATTTTTCTGGTTTACCAATCAGAAAAATTTCAGAAAATCCATTAGAATATAAAATATGGGGAGGAATAAGTGGAAATGCAACTTGGAAAAATGAATTAATTCCATTTTTAGAGAATTTACCAAAAGAAACTTGCGTAATTATTGATTGCGATAATCAGCTAAGTTATGCTTGGCAAGAAGATATTTTAAAACTCTATATTTTAAAAAATTCAAATATTCAATTTGCTAATATGGATTGGTTAAAATATACTCGTGAAAATCTTATTGAGCTCAAAGAAAAACTAATAAAAAATGAAAAAAATGAAATAGAATTGGTGAAATTAAAAAATACTAAAACTTATAATATGTATATAAATAATAAATCTGAAATTGAAAAATGGTTGAAATTACCAAAAAAATCAATTATAAAGACAACAGAACAATGTCGAAAAATATGTGAAAATTATAATTGATTTTTGTTTTTGATTACTTCTCCCTTCCTTTCAAAACTTCCACTACATCTTGCAACTGAAAACCTTTCGCTTGCAATAAAATTAAGTAGTGAAACAATAAATCGGCACTTTCTGATAGGAATAAATCGTCATTGTTGTCTTTGGCTTCAATGACTACTTCAACTGCTTCCTCGCCTACTTTTTGAGCAATTTTGTTAATGCCTTTTGCAAATAATGAGGCTACATAACTCTTTTCAGCATCGGCATTTTCTTTGCGTTTTGTAATAGTATTTTCTAATTTTGATAAAAACCCAAATTCTTGATTATTAGTTTCTTGCCAACATGTATCTAAACCTGTGTGACAAGTTGGACCAGCGGGTTTTACTTTTACTAAAAGCGTATCATTATCGCAATCTTCTTTAATTGAAACTAGTTCTAAGAAGTTGCCACTCTCCTCGCCTTTTGTCCATAATCGGTTTTTAGTTCGACTGAAGAAAGTTACTTTATTGGTAGCCAAAGTTTGGTCAAGAGCTTCTTGATTCATATAGCCTAACATTAAAACATTTTTAGTTTCGCTGTCTTGGATAATGGCTGGGATAAGGTTGTCTGGTGTTTTGTTGAAATTGATATTCATAGTTTTATTTTTAAACATATAAGTCATATAAGTTGATTCGTTAAATTGAGTTGGTCTTTAAGTTCATAAAAGTTACACTCTAATTGCAATATTTTGATTCTTTAAAAACTGTTTTAATTCTGGAATTTCGATTTCTTGATAGTGAAAAACACTAGCTGCTAATGCGGCATCAGCTTTTCCGGTGATAAATGTTTCCGCGAAATGTTCCATTGTTCCCGCACCACCAGAAGCTATAATGGGAATGTTTACGATTTCGGATAATTTAGCTAAAGCTTCATTTGCAAAACCGTTTTTGGTTCCGTCATTGTTCATCGAGGTGAATAGAATTTCTCCAGCGCCACGTTGCTCTACTTCTTTTGCCCAATCGAATAAATTTAATTCCGTAGGTACTTTTCCGCCAACTAAATGTACTATCCAATCTCCATCAATTTGTTTGGCATCTATGGCAACCACCACGCACTGACTTCCATATTTTGCAGCAATTTCATTAATCAAATTTGGATTTTTAACAGCTGAGGAATTAATCGAAATTTTATCTGCTCCATTGCGAAGTAGTACATCTACATCTGCTACAGTTGAAATACCACCACCAACCGTAAACGGAATATTAATCGTAGCAGCAACCTTTCGAACCAGATCGATTAATGTTGCGCGACGTTCTTCTGTGGCTGAAATATCTAAGAAAACTAGTTCGTCAGCACCTGTTTCTGCATATTTCTTTGCCAATTCCACCGGATCACCGGCATCTTTTAAATCCACAAAATTAACACCTTTAACGGTTCGACCGTTTTTTATGTCTAAGCAGGGAATGATTCTTTTTGTTAGCATTTTTTAGTTGTTTAAAATGTAATTTTCCAATTGCTTTAAGCTGATTCTGTTTTCGTAAATAGCCTTTCCAATTATAGTTCCTTCACAACCTAATTCAGCTAACTTAGGAAGCTCATCAAAAGTGGAAATTCCTCCAGAAGCAATCAGTTTTAAATCTTTAGTTTGTTCTAAAATTCTTTGGTATAATTCAAAACTTGGGCCTTCTAGCATACCGTCTTTTGAAATATCTGTACAAATCACATATTGAATACCTTCTTGTTGATAGTTTTGAATAAACGGAATAACTTCTTCTTTAGATTCTTCTAACCACCCTGAAATCGCTACTTTTTCATTCATAGCATCAGCCCCTAAAATGATTTTATCTGTTCCGTATTGCTGAATCCAACTTTTGAAAACCTCTGGTTGTTTGATGGCAATACTTCCACCCGTGATTTGACGGGCACCACTTTCAAAAGCAATTTTTAAATCGTCATCCGATTTTAAACCACCGCCAAAGTCGATTTTTAGATTGGTTTTTGAAGCTATTTGTTCTAATACTTTATAATTTACAATTCGACTTGATTTGGCTCCGTCTAAATCAACCAAATGCAAATACTGAATTCCGTGTGCTTCAAATGATTTGGCCACTTCTAACGGATTTTCGTTGTATATTTTCTTCGTATCGTAATCGCCTTTGGAAAGTCGGACGCATTTTCCGTCGATGATATCTATTGCTGGAATTATTCTCATATAAAGTTGAATTTCAAGAGCAATTTTAAGCTCCAATTATAAGTTTAAAAAGTTTTTCAAAATTTGTTCTCCAAAGATTCCACTCTTTTCTGGGTGAAATTGTACTCCGAAGAAATTATTGCGTTGTAATGCTGTGCTGTATTCTTGTTCATAATTCGTGGTAGCAATTGTATTTTCAGATAAAGACGCATAATAACTGTGCACCAAATACATGAATTCATTTTCTTTGATTCCAGCAAATAATGGCGATTTCAGATTGTAAATCGTATTCCAGCCCATTTGAGGGACTTTTACCTCGTTTGAGAATTTCACCACATTGACATCAAAAATTCCTAATCCATTCGTATTACCTTCTTCCGTATATTTACACATCAATTGCATACCCAAACAAATTCCTAAAACCGGTTGTTTTAAGGTTGGAATTAATACATCTAAACCACTTTCTTGTAACATTTTCATGGCACTACTCGCCTCACCTACACCAGGAAAAATAACTTTATCAGCCGATTTTATGGTGTTCCAATCATTCGTAACATTTCCTTCAAAACCAAGTCGTTCTATAGCGAATAAAACACTTTGTACATTTCCGGCTCCGTAATCTATAATAGCTATTTTCATTTTTTTATTTTTTGCCACGGATTAAAGGATTTTCAGGATTTTGTAATCCGTGTTAATCTATTTAATCTGTGGCTTATTTTACAACATTCCTTTAGTTGAGGGTAATATCATTTTTTCTGCATCGCGTTTTACAGCAGCTTTTATGGCTTTTGCGAAGGCTTTAAAAATCGCTTCAATTTTGTGGTGTTCGTTTGTTCCTTCTGCTTTGATGTTTAAATTCGCTTTCGCACCATCTGTGAACGATTTGAAGAAGTGAAAAAACATTTCCGTTGGCATTTGACCAATCATTTCACGTTTAAATTCGGCTTCCCAAACTAACCAGTTTCTTCCCCCAAAATCAATCGCTACTTGCGCTAAACAATCGTCCATTGGTAAACAAAATCCGTAACGTTCGATACCTAATTTGTTACCTAACGCTTTTGCAAAAACTTCTCCTAAAGCTATAGCGGTATCCTCAATAGTGTGGTGTTCGTCTACTTCTAAATCGCCAATTACAGCAATTTCTAAATCCATTTGTCCGTGACGAGCTAATTGGTCTAACATATGGTCAAAAAAAGGAATTCCGGTATTGATTTTACTTTTTCCTGTTCCATCTAAATTAAGTGTTATACCAATTTCTGTTTCGTTTGTTTTTCGGTAAATTGAAGCAGTTCTGTTTTTTAATTTTAGAAACTCATAAATCTGTTGCCAATCGTTTGTTTCGAAAGCAATGGTAGGTTGTAATTCTTCTTGTTTAACCGAGATTTCTGTAGTTCCTAAATTAGTATTGTCGTTGATAAAAATTGCTTTTGAACCTAAATTTTTAGCCAATTCCACATCAGTTAATCGATCACCAATCACAAATGAATTTTCTAAATCATAATCCTCAGAAAAATAAGCAGTTAATAATCCAGTTCCAGGTTTACGAGTGTTCGCATTTTCATGAGGAAAAGTTCTGTCTAAGAAAACCTTATCAAAAAAAACACCTTCGTTTTCATAGGTTTTCATGATAAAATTATGAACTGGCCAAAAGGTTTCTTCAGGAAATTTATCTGTTCCTAAACCATCTTGGTTGGTAATCATTACCAATTCATAATCTAATTCTTTCGCAATTTTACTCAAGAACGAAAGACATTTTGGGTAGAAAATCATTTTATCAAAACCATCAATTTGTTCGTCGATAGTTTCTTTTATAATTGTTCCATCGCGGTCGATGAATAATACTTTTTTAGCCATTATTGATAGATTTAAATAATTCAATTACTCGTTCGTTTTCTTCTTTATTTCCTATTGTAATTCTCAAACAATTTTCGCATAAAGGTTGATTACTTCTGTTGCGAACTACTACTCCATTTTCTAAAAATTGTTGGTATCTAAAGTTCGCATCATCTACTTTTACTAAAATAAAATTCGCATCAGAAGGAAATATTTTTTCTATAAATTTAGTTGATTTTAAAGCAACAATCAATTTTTCTTTTTCAACTAAAATTTTTCTTACTTGTGCTTTTAATGTGCTTTGCAATAATTTTTTTTCAGCAGTTTCTTGTGAAAGAATATTTACATTATATGGTGGCTTTATTTTGTTTAGCACTGCAATGATAGGCTTTGAAGCGTACAAAATTCCAATTCGTAAACCAGCCATTGCATACGCTTTTGATAAAGTTTGTGTAATGATTAAATTTGGAAAATCGTTCAATTCGTTTAACCAACTTTTGTGTTCCGAAAAATCTATGTAGGCTTCATCTAAAACAACTAAACCATTAAAATTATTTAGAATTCTAATGATAGATTCGTCTGAAAATGAATTTCCTGTTGGATTATTGGGCGAACACAAAAAGATGATTTTTGTATTGGCGTCAACTGCATTCAAAATTGCATCTACATTCGGCTGAAATTCGTCATTAAGTATTACTTCGCGGTTTTCGATAGCATTGATATTAGCCAAAACGCCATACATTCCGTATGTTGGAGGTAATGTGATGATATTATCTCGATTTGACTCACAGAAGGCTCTGAAAATCAAATCTAAAACTTCATCACTACCGTTTCCTAACAAAATATTTTCACTATAAATTTCTTTTTTAGCTGCAATTATCGCTTTTAAATCTTTTTGTTGTGGATCAGGATAACGATTTATACCATTTGTAAATGGATTTTCATTTGCATCTAAATATATCATTTGTCTTGTAAACTGTTCAAATTCATCGCGTGCAGAAGAATATGGGTTCAGTTTTTTGACGTTTTCTCGGATTAATGAATCAATATTCATATTTTTTTTATCTTTTATTATGTGATTTCTCCCTTTGGTCGAAATGACAATTTTAATTATTTTTTAGTCTTAATGTAACTGCGTTTTTATGTGCTTGTAAACCTTCTGCTTCTGCCATAGTTTCTATTGCTTTTCCGATGTTTTGAATACCTGTTTCTGATATTTTTTGAAAGGTCATAGCTTTTAGAAAACTATCTAAGTTTACACCACTATAACTTTTAGAATAACCGTTTGTAGGTAAAGTGTGATTGGTTCCTGAAGCGTAATCTCCTGCACTTTCTGGAGTGAAATTTCCAATGAAAATCGAACCCGCATTTTGAATTCCGTCCACAAAATAATCTTCGTTTTTTGAACAAACGATGAAATGTTCTGGACCGTATTCGTTTATTAACGATAAAGCTGTTTTTTCGTTTTCAACGAAGATTAATTTGGAATTATTAATAGCTACTTGAGCAATTTCTTGTCTTGGAAGTTCTTTCAATTGCTTATAGACTTCTTCTTCTACATCGTTTAAAACATTTTTATTGGTGGTAACCAAAATCACTTGGCTGTCTTTTCCATGTTCAGCTTGACTTAATAAATCGGAAGCTACGAAGCTTGGAATAGCGGTTTCATCAGCATAAACTAACAACTCACTTGGTCCTGCTGGCATATCAATCGCTACTCCATTTTGAGAAGCAAATTGTTTGGCAATAGTTACAAATTGATTTCCAGGCCCGAAAATTTTATACACTTGTGGAATGGTTTCTGTTCCGAAAGTCATTCCGGCAATTGCTTGAATTCCGCCTACTTTATAGATTTTAGTTACACCACATAAATCAGCAGCATACAAAATTGCAGCATTTATTTTTCCGTTTTTATCAGAAGGCGTACACATAATAATTTCTTTACAACCTGCTAATTTTGAAGGAACAGCCAACATTAAAACCGTTGAAAACAAAGGAGCCGTTCCGCCTGGAATGTATAAACCAACTTTTTGAATTGGACGTTTTTCTTGCCAACATGTAACTCCGATAGTAGTTTCAACTACAATTTTATCCGTTTTTTGGGCTGAATGAAATTGTTCAATATTTGATTTTGCTAATTGAATGGCTTCTTTTAACTCATTTGAAACTTCTTTTTTAGCGATTTCAATTTCTTCTGGAGTTACTTGAATATTTTCTAAATTTACACCATCAAAGAAAGACGCATATTTTGCAATGGCTTTGTCTCCTTTTTGTTGCACCTCTTTGAAAATTTGCTTCACTGTTTCTTCTACATCTGTGAAGGTTTGCGTTGGTCTTTTGCAAATTTCTGACCAAGTTTCGGGTTGTGGGTTGAATATTTTTTTCATGATTCTTTATTCTAATTTCTTTATTCTATTTTCTTCTATAAAACCATTTTTTCAATTGGGCAAACTAAAATTCCTTCTGCTCCGGCTTCTTTTAATTGGTCAATGACTTCCCAAAATTTATCTTCATCAATTACGGAGTGAACACTACTCCAACCTTCTTCTGCTAAAGGCATAACGGTTGGACTTTTTAAAACAGGAAGAATTGTACTGATTTCAGAAATTTTGTCATTGGGTACATTCATCAAAATATATTTTGATTTTCTGGAACGTAAAACGGATTGGATTCTAAATTGAAGTTTCGAAACTAATTGCTTTGCTTCTTCTGAAATTTGTGGAGAAACCGCTAAAACGGCTTCGCTTTTTAAGATTACTTCTACTTCTTTTAAGCCGTTTTTAAATAAAGTGCTTCCGCTGGAAACGATGTCTACAATGGCATCAGACAATCCGATATTTGGGGCAATTTCAACTGAACCTGAGATTTGGTGAATATCAACGGAAATTCCTTTCGAAGAAAAGTAATCCACAACCGTTTTTGGATAGGAAGTGGCAACTCTTAATCCGTTTAAATCTTGAATTGAAGTATAATTAAAACCTTTTGGAACAGCAACAGAAACTTTACATTTGGAAAAACCTAATTTTTCTGCAATTTGAATATTTTGACCTTTTTCAACCAAAAGATTATCTCCTACAATCGCAATATCAACTACGCCATCAATCAAATATTGAGGAATATCGGAATTACGTAAATAATACACTTCTAAAGGAAAATTGGAAGCGGTAACTTTGAGTTGGTCGTTTCCATTGTACACTGAAATTCCACAATCTTTTAAGATTTGAATACTTTCATCGTGAAGGCGACCTGATTTTTGAATAGCAATTTTTAATGTGTTCATTTTTTTGTTTTTTATTTAAAAAAAGTACACCAAGGGATTTTAAAAAATGCTTAACAACAAAAAACCCGCTTGATGTACTCAAACGGGTTTCTGATTTATATGGATTAATTACATAACATCATTACTTCGCTTGAGCGGAGGTATGATGATGATGATGTAATTGATTTAAAAACATAATTTCTGTTATTATTTAACACCGCAAATATAACAACTAATTTTTCGAATAAACAAAAGTTTTTGAAAATTTATTTTTTGTTTAATGATCATCGTTGTCTAATTCTTGCTCTCTATTTTCTATTGAAGCTTTGCTATTATTAGCATTTTCTCTGATTTCAGTATGACGAATTTCACCTCCAGAAGTGCCAACATTTTTAGACAAAACGGCTGAACCAATGGCTAAAATTATAACAACATAAGAAACAATTGAAGCTTTTCCGTGTTTTTTAATGTTAGCAACTAATCCTAAAATAGAAAGAATTCCTAATACATAAAGTACTTTCATAAAGGTTTCAGCGATTTCTTCATGTTCGTGAATGATTTCGTGTGAAGTGCCTAATTCTTCAACAATTTCTTCTGCTCCTTCTCCTGTCATCATGGTTGCTTTTGCCATAATCATACAAAAAATGAACATTACATAAGCCGTATTAACCAAAATGGTGTGCTTTTTAAAAATCCCAAAGGCTAAAATTCCTATGCCAAAAAATAATCCAATGATTGGAAAATGATTAAAAACCATGTGCAAATGTGCTTGATTCATAATCTCTATTTTTAATTAGTTAATTCGAATACTCCTTTTGTTAGTAATTTTGTTTGAGCGTTAATAGTATCATCAAGCATAATTTCAATGAATTTTTCTGATTTTTCACCTACCGTAACAGCAACTTTTTTGAATTTATAATCTGATGTTTTACTGTTTAAAACCAATACATAATGTTTGTCATTTTCTGTAATGATTGCATCAGATGGAACTCCAAATCCTTTTTTAGCAGCTGTAATTATGTTAGCCTCTACAAACATTCCAGATAACAATTTTCCTTTTATATCAAGTGATAAAGTGCCAAAAACCGAAATCGTTCTATTTTTACTTTCTATCGATTTTCCGACTAATTGTACGTTAGAACTGAATTGTTCTTTACTTGCTTCGGGTACTTTAAAAGTGATTTTTTGACCTTGTTTTACATGTAAAATGTCTTTTTCAAAAATGCTTAAATTCAGGTGTAAATAATTGGTGTCTACAATTTCTAAAATAACATCTGATGGTGACATAAACATGCCAACATTTGCATTCATTACTGTTACATCACCAGAAATTGGTGCAGAAATTGTAATTTGTGAAGTAAATTTTCCACGCTCAACATTAGCTGGATTGATGTTTAACAACACTAATTTTTCGCCTAAGCCTTGATACATTCCTTTTGCTTGGCGGTAATCGCTTTCTGCTTTTAGATAGTTTTTTTGTGAAGTGATTTTTTCATTGTACAACGTTTTCTGGCGCTCAAATTCTGATTTCAAATAGTTAATTTGCTCGGCAACTTCTACATAATCCTTTTGTAAATCCAAATAATCGGTGTTTTCTAAGGTAATCAAAGCTTGTCCTTTTGCAACTTTATCACCAACTAATAATTTGGTAGCTTTAACATAACCGCCTAAAAATGTGGTTACTTTAGCTCGATATTGTGGTGGAACATCAATTTTTCCAGATGATTTGACTGTAACTTCGAAATCTTGTTCCATTGGTGAACCTATTTCCATTTTTGACGATTGAAATTGGGCTTCAGTCACCGAAATCAATCCGTCATCAACTACTTTTTCTTCTGCAATTTCTTGTTTGCATGAAAATAAAAGTGATGCTATTGTTGCTATGTAAAATAGTTTTTTCATTTGTAAATTATTGTATGTTAATATATTGTAAGTCTAATTGTGTTTTGTTGTATTGGTTTAGGGCATCTAAATAATCAACTTGAATAGTGGTTGCATTTTCTAAACTTTGTATGAATTGAAAAAAATCAATTTCACCATGTTTGTAACTCATGTTAGCTACTTTAATAATCTCTTGAGAAACTTTTTTTCCGTATTGATTATAGTAATCGATGGCTTGGTTGTATTGTTCTAATTCACTGTTTTTCTGGTTGATATGTGCATCAATTTTAATTAACTCATGTTGTTTTTGTTGTTCCCAAGCTTGTGTTTCTAATTTGGCAACTTTAGATTTAGCAACATTCCCATTAAACAATATTGGAACAGCAACACCTACTTGAAATCCATATAAAGATTGCGAAATTCCGCTATTTCTTCCTTTAAAATATTCCACGTTTAAATCGGGTAACCAATTCTGTTTTTGGAGTTGTTCATTAGATTTATATTTATTTGTAACAATTTCTAAATAAGAACTATACAATTCTTTACTTGAAGTGTTTAACGCATTATTGATAGGTTTAATCTCATTCGTTTTTACTTTAATTTTTTCCTCCGCTTGTACTAAAGCTTGCAATAATTCTAATTGCGCTTTTTTCTCTTTATCTAATTGCGAAAGTTTGGTTCTAATTTGTCTAAATTTAGCTTCTGCGGTTATTTTTTCCAAGTAATTGGTTTCTCCTAATTCAAATCTTCGGTCGCTTGCTTTAGAGAAATTTTGGTACAAACTATCTAAATATTTATATAATTTTTCCTGATGTTGCACATATACAATTTGATGATATACTTTTGAAACTTCTAATTTGAGTTTGTTTTTTTGCAATTCGAAAGAAGCCTTTTGACTTTCTAATTCGGCTTTATATACCTTTTTTTGAGCACCATAAACTGTTGGAAAAGCAAATGATTGCTGCACTCCAAATACTTTTAAGGGTTCGTTATTTAGCGCTAAATTATTTTGGTCATAGCTATAATATACATTCGTTTTATCAAAAGAATAAGCAGTTTTTACGTTTGCATTTGCTTTATCAATTTGCAATTGTCCAGCTTTTACTAATTTATTGTTTTGTAATGCTTTAGCCATAATTGAATCTAATTCCGCATTATTTTCTTGAGCAAAACCAAAACTTGTACCCAATAAAAATATCAAAATATAAGTTCCGTTTAGGTGTTTTTTGAATTTTGGTTTTTTGAATTCTTTCTCATCAAAAACTTTGAATAAAATAGGTAAAACAATCATGGTTAAAAGTGTTGCGGTGAACAATCCACCAATAACTACGGTAGCTAATGGGCGTTGTACCTCAGCTCCTGCCGATGATGAAATTGCCATTGGCAAAAACCCTAAAGCAGCTGCAGCGGCAGTTAATAAAACTGGGCGAAGTCTATCGGTGGTTCCTTTTAAAATTAGTTCGTTCATATCTTTCATACCACTGTGTTTCAATTCTTTAAAATGTTCAATTAGTACGATTCCGTTTAGCACTGCAATTCCGAATAATGCAATAAATCCAACACCTGCCGAAATACTAAATGGTAAATCTCGTATCCATAAATACAACACGCCACCAACTGCCGATAAAGGAATTGCTGAATACACCGTTAAAGCTTCTTTAATAGATCCAAAAGCAAAATGCAACAAAATAAATATTAAAAATAAGGCAATTGGCACGGCAATTAACAATCGGGCTTTTGCACTTTGTAAGTTTTCAAATTGTCCGCCATAGTTAACGCGATAGCCAGTTGGCAAATCAATTTCAGTATCAATAATTTGCTTAACATCATCCACAACACTCTGTAAATCGCGGTTTCTTACGTTGATTCCTACAATAATTCTTCGATTGGTATTGTCTCTTGAAATTTTAGCTGGACCTTCTGTATACTCGATAACAGCTAATTCTCTTAATGGAATTTGCTCGCCATTTGGAGTGGAAACATATAGATTTCGCAAGTCTTCAATATCGGTTCTGTTGGTTTTATCTAATCGAATGACCATATCAAAACGTTTTTCGCCTTCAAAAACGTTTCCAACGGTTTTTCCAGCGAATCCTAAAGCAATCATTTCGTTTAAATCGGCAATATTTAAGCCATAACGAGCAATTTTACTTCGGTCGTATTGGACGAACATTTGAGGCAAACCTTCCGTTTTTTCGATGATAATATCCGATGCACCTTCCACATTTTTAATTGCTTTTTCGATTTCGTGTGCTTTTTTGGCTAAAATATCTAAATCTTCACCAAAAATTTTAATGGCAACATCGGAACGAGAACCTGAAATTAATTCGTTGAAACGCATTTCAATAGGTTGTGTAAATTCGATTTCCATGTTTGGAATTTTCTCTTCTAAAGCCGCTTTTATTTTATCTGCTAATTCATCTTTGGAATCGGCAGAAACCCATTCTGATTTTGGTTTTAATTTTACGATAATATCACTTTCTTCCATACTCATTGGATCGGTTGGCACTTCCGCAGCACCAATTCTACTGACTACTTGAGAAACTTCTGGGAAATTTTTAAGAATTATTTTTTCAATTTTAGTCGTAGTTTCAATGGTCTTAGAGAGTGATGTTCCTGTTTTTAAAACGGGTTGAATTACAAAATCACCTTCGTCTAATGTTGGAATAAATTCTCCTCCCATAGTTGCAAACAATCCAATAGCTAAAAACAATAAACCAACAGCTCCATAAAGTACTTTTTTAGTATTGCCTAAAGCCCAAGTAATCACAGGTAAATACCAAGAATTCAATTTATTAATTAAACGATTTGAAATTGATTTTGGGTTTTCTTCTTGCGGTTTTAAAAACAATGAAGCCGCAACAGGAACGTAAGTAAAACAGAATAACATCGCACCAACTAAAGCAAAACTAAATGTCATTGCCATAGGTTTGAACATTTTTCCTTCTACACCTGATAAAGAAAGAATTGGAATAAATACTATAAGAATGATTAACTGCCCAAAAATAGCCGAATTCATCATTTTAGATGCACTTTTATAGGTAATTTGGTCAATTTCTAACTGACACTCTTCTTTGGCTAAACCGACTAAATGTCTGGATTTATGAGCAATTTGAAAAGCAATGAATTCAACGATAATTACGGCTCCGTCGATTATAATTCCGAAATCTATCGCCCCTAAACTCATTAAATTGGCATCAATTCCAAAAATATTCATAAAGGATATTGCAAATAATAAACAAAGTGGAATAACGGAAGCCACAACTAATCCTGAACGCCAATTTCCTAACAATAAAACCACAACAAAAATTACGATTAAACAACCTAAAATCAAGTTTTCAGCAACAGTAAACGTAGTTTTTCCTACTAATTCACTTCGTTCTAAAAATCCATTGATGTAAACGCCTTCTGGTAGTGTTTTTTCAATTTCAGTAACTCTATGTTTTACATCTTCAATTACTTGTTTTGAATTGCCTCCTTTTAGCATCATTACTTGACCTAAAACCTTCTCACCTTCTCCATTTCCAGTAATCGCACCAAAACGATTGGCATGACCAAATTGTACTTTAGCGATATCTTTAATATAAATTGGCAAACCAGAATCGTTTTTAACGACAATGTTTTCAATATCTTGAGCGGAATTTACTTTTCCTTCGCCACGAATGAAATAGCTTTGATTAGTTTTTTCAATATACGAACCACCAGCAATGCTATTGTTTTTTTCTAAAGCTGTAAAAACATCAGTTGTAGAAATGTTCATTGCCTTTAAACTTGCTGGATTGATAGCTATTTCATATTGTTTTAAATAGCCACCCCAAGTATTGATTTCAACTACTCCTTTGATTCCTGATAATTGTCTTTTTACGACCCAATCTTGAATGGTTCGCAAATCGGTAACCGAATATTGATTTTTGAATTCGGGTTTTACTTCTAAAGTATATTGATAGATTTCGCCTAAACCAGTGGTAATTGGTCCCATTTCTGGTGTTCCAAAGCCTTCTGGAATTTTTTCTGTCGCGGTTTTAATTTTTTCCGCGATTAATTGTCTGGGTAAATACGTTCCGATTTCTTCTTCAAAAACAATGGTTACCACAGATAATCCGAATTTTGAAATGGAACGTATTTCGGTTACACCAGGCAAATTCGCCATTTCAATTTCTACGGGATAGGTAATATATTGTTCGATATCTTGAGTAGAAAGATTGCGAGATGTTGTAATTACTTGTACCTGATTATTAGTAACATCAGGCACAGCTCCAATTGAAATTTGGAAAACTGAAAACAAACCAAATCCAACAACACCAATTGTAAATAAAAGAATTATGAGTTTATTTTTTAGACTGAAGGCTATAATTTTTTCTAACATTTTAGTAAATTTTAATATATGAAATGATATTTATCTTTTTAGAATAAACATGATTGAATCATCATAAATGAATCAATTATTAAAACAAAAATATTAGAATAATTTAGGAGGCAACCAAATTGAAGCAACCAAATTGGATTTAAAAGATTTATTATAAAAGAATTTCTTTTGAGTAGAAATTATAGATTTTACAACTTGAATTTGATAGGTAATTATAGAAAATGCAAATAATGTGCTTGACGAATTATCCAATGTTTTAAAGGGTAAATCTTCGTGATCTTGATTGTTATCGGCATTTTTAGAATAATGCGAAACAATATAATCAATAAATGAAATTGAATTTGTAGTTAATTCATTTTTATGTTCGTTGAAATGTTCTATTAAATTTGGAACTTTTAAAAATTGCCCGACTGATGTGTTTGCACACATAAATATCGAAATAAGAAAATAAGCAATTAATTTGTTCATTTTACACAATTTGAGCATCTTATAAAGATACTAAAAACTACAATACAAATGTAAAGAATATAAATAGGAAAAAACTTAAGAACTACTTAAGTTTGGCTAAAGGAAACTTAAAACAAAAGTGGTGCTTTGGTGTAATTTGCTTTCTACTGAGATTTCAAATTTTAGTAAATCACAAAGTCTTTTTACAATCGAAAGTCCTAAACCTGTGCCTTTAACTTCAGATTGATTTGTTACATCAGAGCGATAAAATGAATTGAATATTTTAGCTATATCAGTTGGAGCAATTCCAATTCCATTATTTGAAATTTTAAAGTTAATTTGATTGCCTTCATTGATTAAAATTATGGTTACAACCTCGTTATTATTTGAATATTTTAAAGCGTTTGAAATCAAGTTACTTATTATAATTGAAACCAAATAACTATCTGATTGAACATAAAAATCTTCTGAAAAATTTGTAATTACTTTGAGTTTTTTATGCTCTATTTTTTGAGAAAAACGCGTTAAATTATCTAAAATTATTGCGTTCAAATAAATGGTTTCGTTTTTAATATTTTGCTTTTGGTTTTCAAATCTTGCCAAAAGTAATAATTGATCTACCATATGATTCAAACGATCAACTTCTGATATACAAAAATTAATTTTTTCCTCATATTCTTCTTGGTTTCTTGGTTTTCTAATTAAAACTTCCATTGTCCCTTTCATTACAGCTAACGGCGTTCGTAATTCGTGTGAAGCATCAGAAGTAAATTGCTTTTCTCGCTCAATTGCATTTTCCACTCTATCTAAGAGATTGTTGATGTTTTGCGATAAAACATACAATTCGTCTTTGTTTACAGGAAGCGGAATACGTGTTTTTAAGTTGTCTTTTGTAATTTGACTTGAAGTATCAATAATTGTACTCACAGGTTTAATGCTTTTTCCTGCAAAAAATCTTGCTATTAAAAATAGTAGAAATAAAATTAAAGGATATGTAATTAATAAGATTTTTTTAAGAATTTTAACAATCTCAAAATCTTCTAAAGACATAGCAACAACCAAATAGCCAACAACTTTTTCTTTATTTATAATTGGAGTTTGAATTTGCCGAACCGGAATTCCGTTTAATTTAGTATCGGTAAATTTATCATTTTTAGTACTATCTAATAACGAAATATCTGTATTTTTTAAATTTGGAGATTTGTCTATGAGTTGCTTATTTGTGTCATAAAACTCCACAAAAACAGGATTTACACTGATAGAATTGTGTTCGCGTGCTCTCCATTGATCTACCTGAATTAAATAGGTGTCGTTAGAATCGGTAGAAACATCGTCTAAATGTTTGTGTAATTCTTCGTGAATTTCTTCATTAACGTGTTGGTTTACACTATATTTTACAATATTAAAAATAGAAAGAAAAACAATTGCAATAAGTATTGAACTGCTCAAGATATAGTTGAAAGCAATTCTGTTTTTAAATGAAAATGAAAAAAAATTAGTCATTTGCTATATATCCAACTCCGCGGATTGTTTTTATCAAATCTTGGTCTTTTGTGAGATTTAACTTTTTTCGAATTGCATTCATAAAAACATCAATAACACCTGTATCGTATTCAAAATGAATGTCCCAAACATCTTCAATGATTTTATTTCTTGTACAAACGGTTCCTTTATTTTTTATTAAATATTCTAATAGTTCAAATTCGCGTTGTGTTAGAGAAATTTCGCTATTATCAACAAAAACCTGAAATTTCGATTTATCTAATGTAATATTTCCCAAAGTTAGTATTTTGGCATCATCTTTTGTTCTAAAATGAATTTTAATACGCTCTAAAAGTTCTTCAAACGAAAATGGTTTTTTGATATAATCATTTGCACCAGCTTTTAAGCCTTCGATGGTTTCTTGAACCGTGTCTTTAGCCGTTAAAAAAATAATAGGCAAATTTGTTTTTTCATTTCGAATGTTTTTGCATACTTCAATTCCTTGCATTTTTGGCAACATCCAATCTAACAAGATTAAATCAACAGGCAATTCTATAGCTTTTTTTAAACCTTCTACACCATCAAAGGCTGTTGATATGGTATAATTTTCTTCTTCTAAACCTTGCTTTAGAAAATCTACTATACCTTTTTCGTCTTCAACAATTAGAATGTGCATAATAACAAATTATTGTTGAACAAATTTAATTCCGAAAGTAATAATGTTAGCATTTAAACCGTCATTTCTATCGTAATGATTAAATCGTAAATCCATATTTTTTAATCCAAATTTCCAAATTTTTGCATTAGTAAAAATATCGGTATAGTTTATGCCAAAACCATATTGATGTGCATCAAAAGTAGACAAATCGTAATCTGATGTATAGAATTTTTCAGTTGATAAGTGTGTTTCAAATGGAGCAAAATATTTTGATTTTTCTTGCGTATAATATCTGTAAGAAGGAAAAACGGTGAACTTTTCAGATAATTTAAAAGGTAATTCTATACTTGCTGTATTTGAAGTAATTCCCCAATCATCCCAATAGTATCTAAAATATGTTCTTACTGTTAATCGTTCATTCAAATAATAATTTAAACGCGCTCCAACAGGAATTTTAAAACGAGTATTTGGTAAACGCTCAATATCATCTGCTAATTGATAAACGCCTTCATTTTGAGTAGTTTCATAAACTGGAATATATTGAGCTTGTCCTATGTAGTAATTTGCTTTATCTGCAAAATATACTCTGTGATAAGGTGTTGATAACATTCCTTCTTGGTGTAGGATATCAAAAAATAATGAGAATTGCATTTTCTTAGTTGCTACTTGTGAAAAAACAAAAGAAGCAGCATATGAATTTCTATTAGTGGAGTTCCAAGTTGTAAAATCAGATGGTAAATAAGCTGTTGAAGCATTTCCATTTTGATCTAAAATTGTTACTCCGCTAAAAAAACCATTATTTTGAAACGTATTGCCATATTTTGCATATTCATGTAATTCAGTTGCATAAATTGGTCGCCATTGATCCAAATATACATTTCCTTTTACCGAAATTTCAGAATTCTTGTTATTAAATAATTTGCTTATTCCTCCACCAAAACCAATAGATGTGTAATCATATTCATTTGAAAAAGCAACATCTGCATTCCAAATAAAATTACGGTCATCACTACTATGGCTATAATTTACAACTACAGCCGTTAAAGCATCTTGAGCAGAAGCTCCAGATGATGCTTGCCAAGGTGTTCCATAAGGACCGTCGAATGGTGCTCTTCTGTCATCGTCATCATCATCGTCTCCACCAGAAGCACCAGAAGAATTAAAAGGATTAATGTTACTTGAAGATGCAGAAGTATATGCTGAAATTCCTAAATCTACAGTTAATACATCATCATCATTAAGAGGAATAGCAACAACTATATTAGATGCTAAATCTGTTAATTTTTCTGAACCCATACCTCCAGAAACAGAAGAATGTACTCCATCTTGTTTATAGTAACTCGCTAAAAAATCTACTTCGATAGATTCCAAAACACGTTTTTTGTAAGTTACATCAGTAGAATCTTTCTCTTGAGAAAAACCTATTGTAGTTGTAAAAAACAAAATTATTAAGCTTATTTTTTTCATAAAATTAATTTCCTAATTACAACCACAACCTCCACCTGTTTTTCCTCCATTTGCTCCAGAAGCAGCTTCTCTATATACTTGAAATGTAGTTTCATAGCGTTCAGAACTTCTCGCTGAAAGTTTCATTTCAGGATCGTTGATATATTGTTTGTCGTATTCTTTTACGGTGTTGCATGAAATAGCTGAAAAAACAACTATTAATACTAAAATTATTTTTTTCATTTACTGATATTTTTTAATGTCTATATTTTTTGAAACGTGAATTTTACCTTTATCATCAACAATAATGCAACCTATTCCGTTTAATTGATTGATTAAATCTAAACCTACTTCTACTCCTAAAACAAAAATTCCGGTGGCTAAAGCATCTGCTAATTCGGTTTGTTTTGCAAAAACGGAAACACTAACAATTCCGCTTGCAGGATAACCCGTTCTTGGATCGATAATATGTGAATATCGTTTTCCGTTGAACGTAACAAACTTTTCATAACTTCCTGAGGTTTCGACTGCACTATCATCTAATGGAAATGTAGCAAACACTTTGTTTTTATTCATTGGGTTAATAATTCCAACAGTCCAAGATTCACCATTAGGCTGTTTTCCCCAAGTATTGATGTCGCCAGAAACGTTGACTATTCCACTTTTACAATCTTTTTCTTGCAATAAAACTTTGATTTTATCTGCAATATATCCTTGACCAATTCCACCAAGTCCCAATTTCATTCCTTTGTCCTTAAGGAAAATTGTAGTGTCTTTTGGATTTAGAATGATGTTTTGATAACCCACTCTTTCGACTGATTTTTTAATAGCTTCTGGACTTGGCATTGTTGTCATACTTCCATCAAATTTCCAAATTTTATCCATAGAAGCATAGCTAATATCAAATGCTCCAGAAGTTAATTTTGAAATTTTTGTTGCTCTTTCAACCAAATCATACACTTCTTTATCCACTTTAACTGGTGTAATTCCAGCATTTTGATTCACTTTTGAAATTTGAGTCGTTGGAATCCAATCCGAAATTAGATTTTCAATTCGTTTTACTTCGTTCAAAGCCAAATCAGTGTATTGATTTCCCTGAATTGAATCTGTAGCAACAATCGTAATTTCAAACGGACTTCCTAACAAATTTTGTTTTTTCTTGAAAATTTGTTGCCCGAATGAATTACTTATTGATAAAGTGAATAAAAAAATTATTATTGATTTCATTTTTTCTCTAAAGCGTGAATCATTTTAATGTATTCTTCAGGAGAAACGTTCTTGAACCCCATTTTCCCTAATACTTTCCCGTTTTTATCCAAAACAACAACCAATGGAAAACTGCCTTCAAGATTATATTTTTCGGCTAATTTTCTGTTATGTTCTGTTTGTTCTTTTGGTAATTCGTTAGCTTTTTTTCTTGGAAAATTAGCTTTTACTAAAACCCATTGTTCTTTTGCTTCGTTTTTAAATGCTTCTGATTGCCAAATATTTTTATCTAATTTGATACAAGGCGCACACCAATCTGAGCCAGAAAAAACAATAATTACATTTTTATCTTGTTCAGAAGCCATTTTTTTTGCTTCTTCAAAATTGGTTTGCCAGTCTTGAGAAATAGCAAAATTTGTTATTGCTAAAGCAAAAAATAGAAATAATTTTTTCATTTGAATTTAATTTACATCAAATGTAACGAGAAATAAGGTTGATTGGTATTTTAGTTATTATAAATTAAGCCAAAATTAAGTTACAGTAAACCATTGTATTTTCTTATGAACCATTCTGTAGCCAAAGTTATTATTGCTAAAATTAATAACCAAATCCAATCGATAAGTGGTGATTTTTTAATGCTTTCTTTTTGGGTTGGAATATAATTTTCGTTTTCAAGTAACGATTTGATTAGATTTTCTATTTGATTTGGATAAAAAACGGTTCCATCAGTATTTGAAGCCAATTGCTCTAATCGCGATTTATCTGGATTTACGAATTGTTTTTCAATTTCAAAATCCAAGACTTCAAAACTTCCCGAAAAACTTGTATTTGATTGCTTTTCTGTTACTTTAAAAGAATAATTTCCTGCTTCTAAACCATCTAAATTTACTTTATAGGAATTGGTAGCTTTTAGTAAATCGTATTTTTTAGACGCTTTTGTTTTAGAATTTACAACTTTAATTGTTAGTTGTGCTTTATCGTCAAATTCGTAGTTTTTATTGAAATATCCAGCTGTAATTTCAATGCTTTCGCCCGAATTATAAAAACTTTCATAAGTAACATTTAAATTCTTTTTTGAAGCATTTGTTACTAAAAACTGAATGATTTTATCGGTAAACAAATCAAAATCTTCAAAAGATTTTTTGTTTAAATTGTTTTCTAAACGCCATTTCCAGATGTTTTCACCTAATAAATAAGCGTTTCTTTTACTACCATTTTCAGTAAAAGTCAATAACGGATTTTGCAATTGCACATTTCGAATTCGTGCCGAAAGTAGCGTATTTACATTGCTTTTTGCAACAATAGTTCCAAATTTATGTTCTAAAGGTGGAAAATTTTCAAAACCAATATTGGTTTGCGAAAACAAATTAAAATTTGAATCAAAAGTTGCCAAATAATCTTCCTTTTGCGCCGACATTTTAAATAATAAATCGTTTTGAACTTGATTTAAAAAGTTAAAATCAGTTGCAGTTCCAGTGATAATAAATGTATTGATTTGGGCAACTTTATTTTGCTCAAAAATAGCTTTAAAAGAAGTAATTGGTTGATATAAAATCAAAATATTATAATTCTGTAATGACTTTACTTCCTCAGGTTTTAGGATTGAAACTTTACGTTGCTGATTGGTTTCAATACTTCGTTTTAAAGCTCCTAAATCTGGATGATTTATTGCAGAAATTAAAGCAATTTCACTACGTTGGTCAATTACTTCAACTGCAAAATTTTTGGTATTGTTAACCGTATTTTTCTCTTTTATGTTAGAAGAAATCACCGCTTTATATTTGGCAATTCCAACCTTGTCTGCATTTAATAAAACAGAAATAGACTGTGCTCTTTTATCTTTCGAAAAACTAACGGTTTGTTTATGAATCGTTTGATTTCCATTCTGAATAGCAAAAGTGGTTGAAATTGTTTGATTTCCATTGTATTGCAAAAATACTTCAACTGGAAATTTATTTTTTAAAAAAGCGTATTTGTTAACGTTGATCTGATTGATTTTTAAATCAAAAACAGTTGTCGTATCTCCTAAAATAACAGGCAAAACACTTGTGTTTTCTTGAAAACTAAATACATAATCATTCCCCATGGTTTGATTTCCATCGGTAAACAAAACCACTGGATAATTGGTGTTTCTATATAATTGCTTTAAGTTTTTGGCAACACCATCAATATGCGATTGATTTCCTTTAAAATCTAATTGTTCTAATGATTGAAATTCGTCATCAAATGAAAACAATTGCACATCATATTTCTCATTAATAGCCTTATTGTCAGCTATTTTTTGATATAATTCTGACGCTTCATTTTTTGCATTTAATTCGGAAATTGATTTAGAATTGTCAATAACAATTGGCAAAGGAGTTTTCTTGGTTTCTGTAATTTTTCGACTGATAATGGGATTAATCAATAATAGAAAGATAGAAAACAGACTAACAAAACGCAAAAAAGCCAAAAACCAGTACAATTTTGACTGATTTTTGACTTTATACAAATAGTGATAAAACGACAATCCAGCAGCAATTAGTACTGATATGATAAGAAGTAAAATTGTGATTGTTGTCATTTTAATTAGTGATTAGTGAATAGTAATTAGTGAATAGCCATCTAATTACTATTCACTAATCACTAATTACTCTTAAGTAAGCATTCCCCCATCAACATTAATAACTTGTCCAGTTACATAAGCACTCATGTCAGAAGCTAAGAACACACACACATTTGCAATATCTTCAGGAGTTCCACCTCTTTTTAACGGAATAGATTCTCTCCAACCTTTAACCGTATCTTCGTTTAATTTTGCTGTCATTTCAGTTTCAATAAAACCTGGAGCAATAGCGTTAGAACGAATGTTTCTAGAACCTAATTCTAATGCGATAGATTTAGTAAAACCAATCATACCTGCTTTTGAAGCCGCATAATTAGCTTGGCCAGCATTACCTTTTACTCCTACTACACTACTCATATTAATGATAGAACCTTTACGGTTTTTCAGCATAATTTTCTGTACTGCTTTAGTCATGTTAAATACTGACTTTAAGTTGATTTCAATAACCGCATCAAAATCTTCCTCACTCATTCTCATTAACAAGTTGTCTTTTGTAACACCTGCATTATTAATTAAGATATCAATAGTACCAAAATCGGTAATAACATCATCAATTAATTTTTGAGCTTCGTTAAAATCAGCAGCGTTTGATTTATAACCTTTAGCTTTAACACCTAAAGCATTTAATTCGTTTTCTAAAGCTGTCGCTGATTCTACAGACGAACTGTATGTAAATGCAACATTAGCACCTTGCTGAGCAAAAACTTCAGCAATACCTTTACCAATACCTCTACTGGCACCTGTTATAATAGCAACTTTACCTTCTAATAGTTTCATAATAAATTTATATACGTTTGGTTTGTTTCAATTAAAGTTCAAATATAGGAATATTTTAATCTTTTAAAAAAAGTAAGTTTTAGATTAAACCTTTTTTATTAGTTTTGGTCTAAAGTACAATGCATAATTAATGACGCAAATAAAACGTAATTTTAATTCGGTTTACAACGAGTACCATCTTTTGGTATATAACGTTGCGCTTAATTATGCACAAAACATTGAAGATGCTGAAGAAATTTCGCAAGATGTCTTTTTAAAAGTAAACGAATCGTTATCTGATTTTAAAGAAAATTCCTCTATTAAAACATGGTTATACCGAATTACAATTAATCAATCTTTAGATTTTATTAAAAAGAAAAACAGTAAAAAGAGATTTTTTATCTTTGGGAAAAAGAGTCAGAATGAGTTTGAATTAACAAATGTTTCTAATTTTGAACATCCCGGAATACTCCTAGAACAACAAGAAGATGCAAAAGTTTTATTTTTAGTGATTAATACTTTGCCAGAAAATCAAAAAACAGCATTTATTCTTTCAAAAGTTGATGGATTGAGTAATCCTGAAGTTTCAGAAATTATGGAAATAAGTATCTCTGCAGTTGAATCTTTAATTTTTAGAGCAAAAAAAGAGTTAAAAGAAAAATTATCAAATAAATTTGAAGAATACCGCAAGAATAAATAAAAACTTTCGTCTAAAATAATAGAAGTAAAAACTCAATTACAATGGAAAAAGATAAATGGATTGAAAATGTATTGAATAGTACAGATGGAATTACTAAAGTAAGCCCAAACGATCAGTTATTTTCTAAAATTCAATCGAGAATAAACGATCAAAAGCCTGTTGAAACTTATGTTAAATGGTTAGTGGCTGCATCAGTTGTAGTGCTTATTTCTTTAAATACTACTTATTTAATTCAAAAAAGTAATACAAGCAAACAGAATAACAACAACATCAGCTCATTAGTTGATACTGTTAATAATCAATTATATTAAAAATAAGATGACAAAAAGTAAATTATTAACTTTTGCAGTTATAGCCTTGTTTCTTATAAACATTATAACGCTATCGTTTTTGTTTTTTAAAGGACCCAGACCAGATGGTAGGCCAAAACATAGCCCTAGTGAAATTGTAATTGATATACTAGATTTTGATGAACAACAAATTATAGAATATAAAAAGTTAATTGATAAACATAGTAGTCAAATTAATGACTTAGATCAAAAAATTAATGAAACTAAAAATAGATTATACTTAGAATTAGCGTCTAAAGAAAATGATTCTAAAAAAGACTCTATTTTAACTATTTTAAATAAATATACTTCAGAAGTAGAACAAGTTCATTTTGATCATTTTTTAGAAATAAAAAAACTTTGTAAACCTGAACAATTAGATAATTACAATAAATTAATATTAGATTTATCAAGCATTTTTGCTCCTCCTCTTATAAATCACAAAAATGATAAATAAGTTTATTAGTTTCTCATATAATACAATTTTAAATTAGATTTTATTATTTTAAAAGAGGTTTGTTTTTATACTGAAACGAACCTCTTTTTTATTCTAGTACAATTTTTTTCAAGCTATTTAATTGACTTTACGAACTTATTATCAATGTTTTATTGTGAATGAAAAACTAAAGTTACTTAAAATATTAATTTTCTGTACAAGAAATAAAAATTATCGTCGTCTAATATTATATAACTCAAAAACAATATAGTATGAAACAAATTGCTTTATTATTCGGTTTGTTTATTATCTCATTTAGTTCTTGTGCGCAAGAAAAAAGAGAAGAACGAAAAGTGCCAACAGTAGATGAATTGTTTACGCAAATGGATAGTAATAAGGATGCTAAATTATCCAAAAAAGAAGTAAAAGGTCCACTAAAAGACGACTTCTCTAAAATTGATACTAATAAAGACGGTTTCATAACTAAAGAAGAACTAAAAAAAGCGCCAAAACCAGAAAGAAAAGGGCCGCCTAAAAGGTAAATACTTTACTCTTTTGATATTTGAATAAAAAAAATGCTTTTGAGCAAGAGTTAAATTAAAATATCGTCTAGCTAATTGAATTGGCTGACATCAAAACACTTAATAATAAATGAAAACGAAATCAATTTTTTTTAACCTACTTTTTATAGGAACAGTTTTTGTTGGATGTAAATCTCAAAAAGAACTAAATACTAATCAAGACATAAAAGCTATAGATTTTACTAAAGCTTACACTATTAATAATTCAGATTTTGGAACAAAGACTTCTATGACTATTTCAAATGAAAAAAGAATTTTAAAAACCAATAGTTTACCTAATCATAAAACAGGTTCGTTTCCAAATGAAGGAAATCCAAATACAATCTCAGAACAAAAACTTACTTATACTTTTCCATTAAACCCTGTTCTAACTGGGCATGCTAAATGGGCAAGAGAATTTGGTGTTGCTGTAAATGGAATTAAATTTGAACCAGAAACCGCAGAACGTTTTGAATGTGAAACAGGAGAAACTTATAGGATAGAAGCAAAACAAGACGAATTCAATTTAGGTTTAGACTTTAATAATGCTCATGTGCAGCCAACTGGTGCTTATCATTATCATGGAATTCCTTTAGAGTTAATTGTTCAGCTAGATAATGGAGAAGATTTAATTTTAATAGGATATGCAAATGATGGGTTTCCAATTTATTATTCAAAATCAGAAAACTATAAACCAAGTTTTAGATTGTCTAAAAATCCAAGAACAGGTGAATTTTGCACCTATTCTAATCCTAAACAATCAACTACCAAAAATATAGAAAACACTGATCCAAATGGAATATTTGTTTCTGATTGGGAATATATAGAAGGTTCAGGAGATTTAGATGAATGTAACGGAACAATGTTAAATGGTAATTATGTTTATTTTGCAACAATGAGTTACCCTTATATTGGTAGATGTTTAAAAGGTGCGTTTTCAGAAAAAAGGCCAAATGGACCACCACCTGGAATGCGAAATAACAAAAATGATAAACCAAGAAAATAAAAAATATTTATTTACTCCAGAATTAAATTAAAATATCTTCAGGAAAAGATGTAAAAACACATAAAGTAATTATTAGCAAGTAGGTTTTAGTAGATTTTATTGCTATAGAGGTTTGTTTCAATTGAAACAAACCTCTTTTCTATTCTAATACAATTTATTTAAAACTACTTAATTTACTTTAACAACTGAATATCAGCTATTTAATTAAAATGTAAAGATAAAATTACTATAATATTAATTATTTAGCGCAAGAATTAAATTAAAGTTTCGTCTAAACTATATAAGACTTAAAATTATTAAAATGAAAAAAATTACACTATTCATGTTCTTTTGCTCTTGCTTATCGTTTGGGCAAACTTTTTATGATTTAAACACAATACAAACTATCGAAATTACTTTTGCTCAAAGCAACTGGGATGCTTTGCTAGATGCTGCAGAAGCTTCTGATGCTTATATTGAAGCACAGTCTGTTTCTATAAACGGTGTTGTTTATAATTCTGTTGGTGCAAAATATAAAGGAAATAGTTCATATAATGCTAGTCAAGTAAAAAATCCTTGGCATTTGGAATTAGATACCTACGTAGATCAAAACCATGAAGGCTACACAGATATTAAACTAAATAATGTAATATTTGATCCTACTTTTGTTAGGGAAACTTTAGGTTATAAAATTTTAGGAAACTATATGGATGTTCCATTGGCTAATTATGCTAAAGTATATGTAAATGGTACTTATATAGGTTTATATACAAATGTTGAATCTATTTCTAAAAAATTTGTTTATAATCGTTTTGGTTCAAAAACAAATGCGTTTTTTGATTGTAGTCCACCAGCAGGTGCAGGACCAACCACTACAAATTTACCTAATTTAGCCTATTTAGGAACTAGTAGTACAAGTTACGAAACTGCATATGATATGAAATCTGACACAGGTTGGGATGATTTAATTACCTTAACAAATGTATTATCTACAACCACTTCTACTAATACAGCAAATATTGAAGCCGTTTTAGATATTGATAGAACGATGTGGTTTTTGGCTTTTCATAATTTATTTGTTAATCTTGATAGTTATATAGGTCAATTTAAACAAAATTATTATTTATATAAATCTAATAATGGGCAGTTTAATCCAGTAATTTGGGATTTAAATATGAATTTTGGAGTTTTCGGAAGTACTGGCTCAAGTACTGGTGGACCAGGTGGTGGACCAGGTGGTGGAACTTTAACAACTACTCAAAAAAAACAATTATCACACACAACACACCTTACAGAAACTGCTTGGCCATTAGTAAATAAATTATTAGCTATACCAACATATAAAAAAAGATATTTAGCACATTATAAAACTATGTTAGCAGAAGTAGTTGCAACAAATGGTTCAGAATATTTTTTAACAGATGCACAAGCAATGCAAACTTTAATTAGTACTGCTGTTTCAACGGATGTAAATAAATTTAGTTATCAAACTACTTCAAACTTTACAAATAATCTTAACTCTACAGATGTTACAGTTACTATGAATACTGCACCTGGTATCAATGGATTAATGTCTGCAAGATATTCGTATTTGACAGCTTTATCAGATTTTACAGCTACACAACCTGGAATTTCTAATCTTACTTTATCAAATACAGCACCAGCAATTGGAACATCTGTAAACGTTACTGCAACTGTTTCTAATACAAATTATGTGTATTTAGGGTATAGAACAGAAAAAAATGAAATTTTTACAAAAGTTCAAATGTATGATGATGGTGCACATAATGATGGTGCTTCTGGAGATGGCGTTTATGGCGCAAGTATGCCTATAACAACTATTTCTACTCAATATTATTTTTATGCAGAAAACACTAATGTTGGAATATTTTCTCCAGCTAGAGCTGAACATGAGTTTTATACAGTTACAGGTACATACCCAACTATTACTCCTGGTGATTTAGTTATTAATGAGTTAATGGCTCAAAATACAAGTACGGTTACAGATCCACATGGAGATTATAGCGATTGGTTTGAGTTATATAATAATTCATCAACTACATTAAGTTTAGATTATTTATATGCTAGTGATGATACAACAAACCCTACAAAATGGCAATTTCCTTTAGGACTTACTATTGCACCAAACAGTTATTTAATTGTTTGGGCTGATCAAGATTTAACTCAAGATGGAATTCATGCTGACTTTAAATTTTCTGCGGCTGGAGAAAGTTGCGTACTTTCTTATTCTGATGGAACAGTTGTAGACACTGTAGATTTTGGAGCTCAAACTGCAAATATGGGTTATGCAAGAAATCCAAATGGAACTGGAAACTTTGTAATTCAAGCCCCTACTTTTAATGCTAATAATGAATCATTATCTATTTCAAGTGAAGTATTCAATCAATCATTAAAAACATACCCTAACCCTACTTCTGGAAATTTAACTATTGAAAACAGTCAATTTAATATTGAAAAAGTGGAAGTTTATAATTTACAAGGTCAACTTTTATATTCTAATAAATATGAAAATTCTAATTTATTGAATTTAGATTTTTCAGGTTACTCAAACGGAATGTACTTAGTAGTTATCAATTCAAATACTAACATAAAAATCATTAAACACTAATTAAAATGAAACATAAATTATTAATTATTATTGCAATTACATCTTTATTCTTTTCATGTTCTAAAGATGAAGGCTATGGCGGATTAGCTACAATTACCGGAAAAGTATACGGAAAAGATTATAACTCAAACGGAGTATTAGTTAGTGAAAATTACCTAGGTGGAGCAAAAGTTTATATTGGTGTTCATGGAAGCTCAACTCCATTTGATGATATAGATACTTCATATGATGGAACTTTTAGATTTGAATATTTACAAAAAGGAACTTATGATATTTGGGTTTTTGGTGATTGTGATTCTTGTAGTTGGGATCAAACCTATGTTTTGCAAACTGTAGAAATTTCTTCAAAAAATTCTTCTGTTACAATGGAAGATTTAATAATTACATTTTAATAAAAGATGTTTAAAAATTTTAAAAGCAATTTAAATTCAATTAGTCCAGTTTCTTTAAGAGAACTAGATTCTGTTTCATTACTTAACAGAGTTGATAGTAAGTATACTTTAACAGAAGAAGGTTTAAATAATATTCTTCCCTGTTTAGTAGACAACTATAACGTGCTTGAAATAGACGGAATGAGAGTTTTTACCTATGAAAATAATTATTTTGACACCCCAAATCTATTATTTTTTAGAGATCATCATAATGGATATGCTAAAAGAATTAAAGTAAGGAGCAGAAGATATGTAGAGTCTAATCTTTGTTTTTTTGAAATTAAGAAAAAAGAGAAAGTATCTAGAACAAACAAATTTAGAGAGCGTTTGCCTAATATTATTTCTGAAATTAATGCAGATAGAAAAGAAGTAATTCAAAGCTTCATTCGTAAAGAGATATCTGATATTAAGTTAATTTTAAAAAACAATTTTAGTAGAATTACATTAGTTAATAAAAACTTTACAGAACGTGTTACAATCGATTTAAACCTACATTTTCAAGATGGTGATCATGAAATTAAATTAGATAATGTAGCTATTGTAGAAGTTAAACAATCTAAAACATCTATTGCATCTCCAATAACTACTTACTTTAAAGAGAATACAATTAGACAACAAAGTATAAGTAAGTATATATATGGTGTAGTGTCCTTAATGCCCGAAATTAAAAAAAATAATTTTTTACCCATAATCAAAAGAATAAATAATTTAACCTAATGGAAAACGAAGAACTAGTAACATCAGCATTTAGTATAAGTGATTTTTCTAATAGAGCTTTAGTAGACTTTATTGCAATTATTATATTAGTAGGATTCATTTATTATCCAAAACATAAAAACAAAGACTTCATTTTTAACTTCGTTTTATTCAACGTTGTTAATTTCATGATTTGTAGTTTGCTTGGAGCAGTAAAAATTAAAATTGGGTTTGCTTTTGGTCTATTTGCAATGTTTTCAATTATAAGATATAGAACTATTGCAATTTCAATTAAAGATATGGGTTACTTCTTTGGCTGTGTAGCACTTGGAATGATCAATTCGTTAGCTTCTGTTGAAGATGGTTTTACTCTATTAATTATATGTAACGCTGTAATTCTATTATTAACATTCTTACTTGAACGTTTAGATTTTCTTAAAAACGAAAATTCAAAATTAATTGTTTATGATAATGTAGAGTTAATAAAACCAGACAATAAGCTATTATTATTAGATGATTTAAAATTTAGAACTGGTTTAAATATTCATAAAGTAGAAGTGCTTACAATAGATTATTTAAAAGATGTTGCTCAAATTAAAGCTTATTATTTTTCTAAAGAAAGTTTAAATTTAGTACCAAATTCAACTGATAATGATGATTAATAAGAAAATTATTGGCTTTTTTTTAATTTTCTTTACTTCTATAATTTATAGTCAAAGTTATACTGACACGCAAGGAAGGTTTATTTCTTCGGTAGATTATAAAATTACTAAAAAATTAAAAATTTCAGGTGAATATAGATATTCATTACAGAATGATTTTGCAGAGTTTAGATCAAGTGCAGGAGAAATTGGTTTAAAATACGATTTTACAAAACGATTAAATGTTTTAGGCGGTTATAGATTCACAACTTCTTTTGAAGAAGACAACCATCGTTTTTTTGTTGGAATTAAATACAATAAAAAATGGAACGACTTTAAAGCGGCTATAACATCAAAATATCAATTTTCTACTAATAGTTTTGATTCGGACTTTATGCAGTATTATAAAGAACCCGTTCATATGCTTAGAGAAGAAATAAGTTTAGATTATGATATTCCAAATACGAAAGCTTCAGTATTTATTGCTTCTGAAATATTTTTGAAAATGGACAGTCAGCCTTATTTAAAATGGAATAGAATGCGTTATTCTATTGGTGGAGAATACAGATTGAAGTATGGTACTACAGTAGGGCTTTCAGGTTTTTATGACGATAAAGTGAATCCGCAAAAAAATGATAGAATTGTACTTGTTACAAAACTAAATGTTTCTATTGATGGTTTTCTTAAAAAGTTAAAAAAGAATAAGAAGAAAGCGTTGAAAAAGGAAAATGAGCAAAATGAAGAAATTGAAGAATAAAAAAAAGCGAAACATTTGTTTCGCTTTTTTTTATCTGATAGTTTAAGATTAACCTAAAACTTCTTTAACTTTCTTTCCTATTTCAGCTGGAGAATCAACGACATGAATTCCGTTTTCTCTCATGATGCGTTTTTTAGCTTCAGCTGTATCATCAGCACCACCAACAATTGCACCTGCATGTCCCATTGTTCTTCCTTTTGGAGCTGTTTCACCTGCGATAAATCCAACAACTGGTTTGCGGTTACCGTCAGCTTTCACCCATTTAGCAGCATCTGCTTCTAATTGACCTCCAATTTCACCAATCATGATGATGATTTCAGTTTCTGGATCGTTCATTAATAATTCTACTGCTTCTTTAGTCGTTGTTCCAATGATTGGGTCACCACCAATTCCGATAGCTGTAGTAATTCCTAAGCCTTGTTTTACTACTTGGTCAGCAGCTTCGTAAGTTAAAGTACCTGATTTAGACACGATACCAACTGTTCCTTTTTTGAAAACGAAACCTGGCATAATACCAACTTTAGCTTCTTCTGGGGTAATTACACCTGGACAGTTAGGACCAACTAATCTACAATCTCTTCCTTTAATATAATCATACGCTTTAATCATGTCCGCAACTGGAATACCTTCTGTAATACAAATGATTACTTTGATTCCAGCTTCAGCAGCTTCCATAATTGCATCAGCAGCAAATGCTGGTGGAACAAAAATAATTGAAGTATCAGCTCCAGCTTTTTCAACAGCATCTTTAACTGTGTTAAAAACCGGTCTGTCTAAATGAGTTGAACCACCTTTTCCTGGAGTAACACCACCTACAACATTTGTTCCGTACTCGATCATTTGAGAAGCGTGGAAAGTTCCTTCGCTACCTGTAAATCCTTGTACAATTATTTTTGAATTTTTATTTACTAAAACGCTCATGATATATGAATTAAATTGTGTTTAAATTTGTGATGCAAAAGTAAGTTTTTTACCAAATAATCACGTAATTTTTATGGTATTTTTTTAATTAGGTTTGCTAATTAGATATCCATCAATGATTTTTCCTTCTTGAAATGTCCAAATTGCCACAACTTTAGCAATTAACATAATTTCTTTAGGATTTTCAATTGTAGTAACTTTATGGTTATACTTAACAACTATTTGATTGTTTTCTTCTATAAGGTGAGAAATCTCAAAATAAGACATATCATAGTTCGTTTTTAAAACCTCACTTAGATTTAAAATAAAATTTTTATTTAAAATAGAATTTCCAGAAGAACTATCCCATTCTAACTTAAAATCATCATTAATTAAAGATTCTAAAAAAAATTTATCTCTAATTCCGTCTTCTTTATACAAAAATTCAATTTTCTCTCTATTTGTCATTTTGTTTTAATTTTTCAATGATTTCTGGAATACGTTTAACATTTGCTAGTTGCTTTAATTTTTCACGAGATTCTTCAATTGGTGTACCAAAGTAAGTTTTTCCACCTTCAATTGATTTCGTAACTCCTGTTTGACCCATTACTACGGCTTTTGTTCCAATAGTAATACCACTTGTAGTACCAACTTGACCCCAAAGCGTTACTTCGTCTTCAATAACAACACAACCAGCAATTCCTGTTTGTGAAGCAATCAAACATTTTTTTCCAATCACAGTATCGTGTCCCACATGTACTTGATTGTCAATTTTAGTTCCAGCTCCGATAGTCGTATCGCCAGTAACTCCTTTGTCAATCGTACATAGTGCACCGATTCCAACATTATCTTCAATTACTACTCGCCCACCTGATAACAATTGGTCAAAACCTTCTGGACGTTTTTTATAGTAAAAAGCATCAGCTCCTAAAATGGTTCCTGCGTGAATCATTACGTTATCACCAATAACGGTGTTATCGTAAATCGTAACATTAGCATGAATTAAGCAATTTTTACCAATTTGAACGTTATGTCCAATGTAACAATTTGGCTGAATAACTGTTCCTTCTCCAATTTTAGCTGAATCAGAAATTGCAGCATTCGAAGCTTGAAATGGTCTGAAATGTTTGGTAAGTTTATTAAAATCTCTAAAAGGATCATCTGAAATCAACAACGCTTTTCCTTCTGGACATTCCACTTCTTTGTTGATTAAAACAATAGTGGCTGCTGATTGAAGTGCTTTGTCATAATATTTTGGATGATCTACGAATACAATATCACCAGGTTCCACAACATGAATTTCATTCATACCGTAAACTGGAAAATCGGCATCACCCACAAAATTACAATTGATAATTTGGGCAATATCTTTTAGAAGATAAACTTTTGGAAATTTCATTTAATAGTGATTTGTGTTAAGCTACAGTTTACAGTCGCAGTTTTTCAGTTTTTATTGGAATCTTCCAACTGAGGCTGTAAACTGAAAACTATTCTTTAACTCTTTCCATGTAGTTTCCTGTTGCTGTATCAATTTTGATTTTATCACCTTCATTGATAAACAACGGAACATTTACAGTAGCTCCTGTTTCAACAGTTGCTGGTTTTGTAGCATTTGTAGCTGTATTTCCTTTTACACCTGGTTCTGCATAGGTAACTTCTAAAACGATAGAAGCTGGCATATCAACTGATAAAGGCGCTTCAGTTTCAGCATTAATCTGAATCATTACATTTGTTCCTTCTTTTAATAAATCTGGAGCATCTAATACTTTTTTGTCTAAGGTAATTTGTTCAAATGATTCGTTGTTCATGAAGTGAAATTGATCTCCTTCAGCATATAAATATTGGAATGTATGTGTTTCAACACGTACTTCATCAATTTTGTGTCCAGCAGAAAATGTGTTATCTAATACTTTTCCGTTTGTTAACGATTTTAATTTTGTTCTCACGAAAGCTGGTCCTTTACCTGGTTTTACATGAAGAAATTCGATAATTTTATAAATATCGTTATTGTATTTGATACATAATCCGTTTCTAATATCTGATGTACTTGCCATTTTGTTTTTATTTGATGTTTATTGATTTATTCTTTTTCTTAATTTAATTACATTGAACTGGTATAACCTTTCATGATTCCACGAGAAGAATTTCTGATGAAGTCTAAAATTTCATCTCTTTCTGTCGTAGCTTCCATTTCAGCTTCAATGATGCTTACAGCTTGAGAAGTGTTATAGTTTTTTTGATATAAAATTCTGTAGATATCTTGAATTTCTCTGATTTTATCTGTTGAAAATCCTCTTCTTCTTAATCCTACTGAGTTGATTCCTACATACGATAGAGGCTCTTTTGCTGCTTTTGTAAAAGGTGGAACATCTTTTCTTACCAATGAACCGCCAGAAATCATAGCATGATCTCCAATTGAAATAAATTGATGCACTGCGGCTAAACCTCCAATAATGGCAAAATTACCCACTGTTACATGACCAGCTAATGCCACACCATTAACAATAATGGCATTATCACCAATATGACAATCGTGTGCAATATGTGCTGTTGCCATAATTAAACAATTTTTTCCGATAACAGTCTGTCCAGAAGCAATTGTACCTCTATTAATAGTTACACATTCTCTAATAGTAGTATTATCTCCAATAACCGCTAAAGAATCTTCACCACCAAATTTTAAATCCTGTGGAACAGCAGAAATTACTGCGCCAGGAAAAATATTACAATTTTTACCAATGCGAGCGCCTTCCATAATGGTAACATTTGAACCAATCCAAGTTCCTTCACCTATTTCAACATTGTTATGAATGGTAGTAAAAGGATCTATTACTACGTTTCTTGCTATTTTAGCACCTGGGTGCACATAAGCTAATGGTTGATTCATATTTATTTAGTTATAAGTAATTAATAAATAGTGATTAGTTTTAAATAATTTAACTAATACTAACATTCTAATTACTTCTGTTTTTACTATTTTACTTTAACAATTTGTGCCATTAATTCGGCTTCTGAAACTAATTTTCCGTTTGCATATGCATAGGCCTGCATGTGACAAATTCCTCTTCTAATTGGTGAAATTAAATCACATTTAAAGAATAAGGTATCACCTGGTAACACTTTATTTTTGAACTTAACATTGTCAATTTTCATGAAATACGTTAAGTAATTTTCTGGATCTGGAACAGTGCTTAAAATTAAAATACCACCTGTTTGAGCCATAGCTTCAATTTGTAAAACTCCGGGCATTACAGGTGCCCCAGGAAAATGTCCAACAAAGAAATCTTCATTCATTGTAACATTTTTTAAACCTACCACATGAGTGTCTGATAATTCTAAAATTTTATCAACTAATAAAAATGGTGGACGGTGTGGTAATAAATTCATTATTCCATGAATATCTAGTACTGGCTCCTTATTAATATCATATTGTGGCACGTTATTACGCTCTTCCAACTTAATAATTTTAGCCATTTTCTTTGCAAATTGTGTATTAACAAAATGTCCTGGTTTATTTGCTATTACTTTTCCTTGAATTCGTGTTCCTATTAAAGATAAATCTCCTACAACATCCAGCAACTTGTGTCGAGCTGCTTCATTAGGAAAATGCAAAGTAAGGTTATCTAAAATTCCGTTAGGTTTTACAGAAATAGTTTCTTTATTGAATGCTTTCTTTAAATTTTCCATTGTTTCTGTAGAAATTTCTTTATCTACATAAACAATAGCATTATTTAAATCGCCTCCTTTAATTAATCCATTGTTTAACAACGCTTCTAATTCATGTAAGAAACTAAAAGTTCTACAATCAGCTATTTCAGATTTAAAATCTTTAATACCTTTCATATTGGCATTTTGAGTACCTAATACTTTCGTGCCAAAATCAACCATAGCTGTTACACAATATTCATCTGAAGGAATAACCGTTATTTCGCTACCGGTAGCTTCATCAAGATAAGAAATAACTTCTTTAACTACATATATTTTTCTAGCGGTTTCTTGTTCAAGTATTCCTGTTTTTTCAATAGCTTCTACAAAATATTTTGAAGAACCATCCATAATTGGTAATTCTGAAGCATTTAATTCTATAATAACATTATCCAAATCACAACCTACAAGCGCTGCTAAAACATGCTCTGGTGTTTGAATCATTACTCCTAATTTTTCTAAATTAGTTCCTCGTTGCGTATTTACAACATAATTTGCATCAGCTTCAATGATAGGTTGACCTTCTAAATCTACACGTACAAATGTAAATCCGTTGTTTACAGGAGCTGGTTTAAATGTCATTATTACTTCTTGACCTGTATGAAGCCCTACTCCTTTTAAAGAAATTTCGTTTGCGATGGTTTTTTGTTTAACCATGATTATAAATTATTTTTTGAATTATTGTTTTTTTAAATTTTCAAAATCAGCTACAATCTTTGGAAGATTTTTAAAATGAACAAATGACTTAGCAAAATCACCATAGTTAAAAGCAGGACTTCCTTGAACAACTTCTCCATCACCTAGACTTTTACCAATTCCAGATTGTGCTTGAATTTTAACACCATTACCAATGGTAATATGTCCAACTATTCCTACTTGACCACCTATTAGACAATTATTACCAATTTTTGTTGAACCAGCAATTCCTGTTTGGGCAGCAACAACAGTGTTTTCTCCTATTTCAACATTATGTGCAACTTGAATTTGATTATCTAATTTTACTCCTTTTTTAATAATTGTTGACCCCAAAGTTGCTCTATCAATGGTTGAACATGAACCTATTTCAACATTATCTTCAATAATAACATTACCAATTTGAGGTACTTTTACAAACGTTCCATCTTCTTGAGGTGCAAAACCAAATCCGTCAGAACCAATAATTGTTCCTGAATGAATGATACAATTATTTCCAATTTCTGTTTCAGAATAAATTCTAACGCCAGCAAAAAAGACACAATCGTCGCCAATAGTTACATTATCTCCAATAAAACTATTAGGATAAATTTTCACATTTTTCCCGATAACTACATTTTTACCTACATAACAAAAACTTCCTAAATATAAATCAGGACCATAGGTTACACCTTCTGAAATTACAGAGGGTTGTTCTATTCCAGATTTCATCAATTTGACTTGATTATAATATTCTAACAACTTCGAAAATGATTTATAAGCATCTTCAACTTTAATTAAAGTAGTTGTTATTTCTTGTTCAGGCTCAAAAGTATTGTTAACAATTGTTACGGTTGCTTGAGTCGAATAAATGTAATTGATATATTTTGGATTGGCCAAAAACGTCAAAGACCCTTCTGTTCCTTCTTCTATTTTAGACAATTTAAAAACTTCTGCATCTGGATTACCAACTACTTCACCTTCTAAAATACCTGCTATTTGCGCTGCTGTAAACTTCATTTTAAAATTTTATTACTATCCATACTAGATAGATTTTGGGGATATAAAAATACTCATTTTCATTTAATACAACGTATTGATTCCACTTCATCTTGGCAAAAATATGAAATTAAATTAAAAAGTTAAGATTCTAAGACCACTTTTGGAAAACATATGAAATATTTTGTTACTGGTTTCGATAATGCTTTTAAATGCAATTGATCTGAAGCTTCTACTACATCTTCAATTGTTTTATCTTTTTTCAAAATGCGAATTGGCTCACTTGATTTGCTATACGCTTGATTTTTCAACTTGCCTTTGAATACAAAATAATCCGCTTCTTTATCGGAAATTTTTGCAAGAGAAATATATTTATTTTTAATGTCTAACAGATTATCTTTGTTTGGTTTATCATCGGTCATTTGAATCTTTAGTAAATCACGATTTAATATCATTCTACATAAAGATTGCAACACAAAATCATCATGAAATTGCCAAGCTTTAATCGCACCTAAAACATCATAATCATCCAAATACGAAAACTTATCTAAGACACTTTTGTCAAAATCAGTCAAAGAAATTTTGTTTTGCAAGAAAAACTGTAACGATTCACTACAAGGTAAAACATTTCCTTTTTGAGTTAATTCTTTAGCACGTTTTAGAATTTTAGTCAAGATTAATTCCGCAACAACGCTCGTTTTGTGTAAATAGGCTTGCCAATACATCAATCTTCGGGCAACCAAAAACTTTTCTACTGAGTAAATTCCTTTTTCTTCGATAACTAAATAATCATCTTGCACGTTCATCATTTGGATTAAACGTTCGCTGTTGATATTTCCTTCTGCTACTCCACTGTAAAAGCTATCGCGTTTTAGATAATCCATTCGATCCATATCCAACTGACTTGAAATCAACTGTAACATGAATTTCCTATGATATTCCCCTTTAAAAACTTGAATAGCTAAAGCTAATTTTCCTTCAAATTCTTTATTCAATTGCTCCATGAACAACAACGATAATTCTTCGTGATGCACTTCTTCCACAATACTGTGTTCCATAGCGTGACTGTATGGACCGTGACCAATATCATGCAACAAAATAGCAATATACAACGCATTTTCTTCTTCTTCCGAAATTGCAACACCTTTAAATTGCAAGGTTTGAACCGCTTTTTGCATAATATGCATACAACCCAACGCATGATGAAAACGCGTATGATGCGCTCCAGGATAAACCAAATAAGACATTCCCATTTGGGAAATTCTTCGCAAACGTTGAAAATAAGGATGCTGAATTAAATCGTAAATTAAAGAATTAGGAATGGTAATAAAACCATAAATTGGATCGTTGAATATTTTGAGTTTGTTGGTTTGGCTCACAAGTATAAATTTTGAGTAACAAATGTAGCGATTTTTTACAAAAAGAATTGTTTAAAACTAATGGGAAATTTTATACTAAATTTAATACAATGGTCGTTTAATAAATACTAACTTGCACACAAATTAAGAAGAAATGAGCCAGATAAAAATCCTTTGGGTTGATGATGAAATTGATTTATTAAAACCACATATCCTTTTTTTAGAGAAGAAGAATTACAACGTAACCACTTGCAATAACGGACAAGATGCCATTGATTTGTTCGAAGAAAATAATTTTGATGTGGTATTTTTAGATGAAAACATGCCAGGTTTAAGTGGTTTAGAAACCTTATCTGAATTAAAAGAAAAGAAATCTTCGGTTCCGGTGATTATGATTACCAAAAGTGAAGAGGAATATATTATGGAAGAAGCCATCGGTTCTAAAATTGCCGATTATTTGATAAAACCTGTAAATCCGAATCAGATTTTATTGAGTTTGAAGAAGAATTTAGACCATTCGCGATTGATTTCGGAAAAAACAACTTTAGATTATCAAAAAGAATTCCGAAAAATTGCGATGGATATGGCGATGGTTCGTACCTATGAAGATTGGGTTGAATTGTATAAAAAACTATTATTTTGGGAGTTAGAGTTGGAAAATATTGAAGACCAAAGTATGGTGGAAATTTTGGAAAGTCAAAAAGCTGAAGCTAACATGCAATTTGGAAAATTCATCGAACGTAATTACGAAGATTGGTTCCAACCAAAAGCAGATAAACCAATACTTTCTCATGAAATTTTTGGTGAACTAGTTTCTCCAGAAATCCGTAAAAAAGATAAACCAATTTTATTCGTTGTTATTGATAACTTACGTTACGACCAATGGAAAGCGTTTGAAAGTGTTGTAAACAATCACTACAAATTAGAAAAAGAAGTGAGCTACTTCTCTATTCTACCAACGGCAACGCAATATGCTCGAAATGCAATATTTTCTGGATTGACACCATTGGATATGGAAAAGAAATTTCCACAATATTGGAAAAACGACCCTGATGAAGGTGGAAAAAATCTATACGAAGGCGAATTTTTAACGGAACAATTAAAACGTTTGGGATTAAACATCAAGCAAGAATATTATAAAATCACCAATTTTGCTTCGGGAAAAAAATTAGCTGATAATTTCAAATCACTGAAAAACAATGATTTGACAACAATTGTTTACAATTTCGTAGACATGTTATCGCACGCTAAAACCGAAATGGATGTAGTGAAAGAATTAGCTTCTAATGATAAGGCTTATCGTTCCTTAACGGCAAGTTGGTTTAAGAATTCTCCGCTTTTGGATATGATTCAACAAGCACAACAACTTGGTTTTAAACTAATTATAACAACTGACCACGGAACTATCAATTGTAAAAATCCGTCGAAAGTAATTGGCGATAAAAACACGAGTTTGAATCTTCGCTACAAAACCGGAAGAAGCTTAACCTACGAAGATAAAGACGTTTATGCTGTGAAAGATCCGAAAAAAATTGGATTGCCTGCACTAAACATGAGTAGCTCTTTTATTTTTGCGAAAAACGATTTATTTTTGGCATACGTTAATAACTACAATCATTATGTGAGTTATTACCGAAATACCTATCAACACGGAGGAATTTCATTAGAAGAAATGGTAATTCCGTTTTTAGTTTTAGAGCCGCGTTAGGAGTGTTTAGTTATAAGTGTTCAGTAAAGTTATAAATAAGTATGACGATAATTTTTTCATTAGACGAAATCACAAACGTTGCCAAGCAAATATTAGCCACGCCTTCCTTAAAAAAAGTCATTACGTTTCATGCTCAAATGGGTGCTGGAAAAACTACTTTAATTAAAGAATTGGTGAAAGAATTAGGTGTAAAAGATAATTCGAGTAGTCCAACCTTTTCTTTGGTAAATGAATACCGAACGTTTGAAGGCGAAATCGTATATCATTTCGATTTGTATCGATTAAATTCAGAAGAAGAAGGTTATGATATGGGATTAGACGAATATTTCTATTCTGACAATTGGTGCTTCATTGAATGGCCAGAAAAAACACCTAATTTAATTCCAATAGATCACGCCAGTATTTCAATAAAAGTAATGACAGACGGAAAAAGAGAATTAATATTAAAGAATTAAAATCTATTTTCTTTTTTCTTTATTCTATTTTCTCAAGTTTAAAATTATTCCTAAATTGGTACCACAAAATCAAAAGTAATGTCGATATACACTCCTTTTTCTGCTTCACAATTACTTCCACAAGAAGAAAAACTTGAAGTAGCGCGTCATAAAAGCGAATTATTCATAGGAATTCCAAAAGAAACCTCCTATCAAGAAAGAAGAATTTGCTTAACGCCTGATGCAGTTTCTTCATTAGTTTCGCATGGTCATCGTGTAATGTTAGAATCAGGAGCTGGAGAAACTTCAAGTTATGCCGACAAAGAATACAGCGACGCAGGTGCCGAGATTACGCAAGATACTAAAAAAGTTTTGGGTTGCCCCATGATTTTAAAAGTAGAACCACCTACTCTAGCCGAACTAGAAATGATGAATCCTCAAACAATTGTGATTTCTGCAATTCAATTAAAAACTCAGAAAAAAGAATATTTTGAAGCTTTAGCAGTCAAAAAAATTACAGCTTTAGCATTTGAATTCATAAAAGACGAAGATGGTTCGTATCCAGCAGTAAAATCTTTATCTGAAATTGCGGGAACTGCTTCAGTTTTAATTGCTTCGGAATTAATGATTGGCGAAAACATTGGAAAAGGATTATTATTTGGAAATATTACAGGTGTTCCGCCTACAAAAGTGGTTATCATTGGCGCTGGAACTGTAGCGGAATATGCCGCACGAACAGCTTTAGGATTAGGCGCTCATGTAAAAGTTTTTGATAATTCGATTACCAAATTACGTCGTTTACAAAACACCTTAAATCAAAGAATTTTTACTTCTACCATTCAGGAAAAATCACTTTTAAAGGCTCTTCGTCGCTGTGATGTGGCTATTGGGGCAATGAAAGGAAAAAATAGAGCTCCAGTTGTTGTAACTGAAACGATGGTAGAACACATGAAAAAGGGTGCTGTTATAGTGGATGTAAGTATTGATACGGGAGGTTGTTTCGAAACCTCTGAAGTAACCACCCATGAAAAACCTACATTTATTAAAAACGGAGTTATTCATTATTGTGTACCCAATATCCCTTCGCGCTATTCAAAAACAGCATCTTTATCTATCAGCAACATAATATCTCCGTTTTTATTACATATTGCTGAAGATGGAGGAATTGAATCTGCTATACGTTGTAATAGAGGTTTAAAAAATGGTATATATAGTTATCACGGGCTACTTACTAATAAAGCTATTGCTGATTGGTTTAATTTAGAGTATCGCGACATCAATTTGATTGTTTTTTAAAATTAAAACTAGGGAGTATGTATATAATTTAAACTAAATTTGCACAAATTATTTTTTTATGAAGTTTCAGTTTCGTTTAGCGTATTATTTATTTGGATTATTTTTAGGAGGCGTTTTTGTTATGTGGTTTTTAAAAGCAAAAGCCGATGACAAAGGGGTAGAATTTTGTTATTTACCAAATTGTCGTGTATTAAAAGATTTACGCAGCAAATCATTAGAAATTGATTCTCTAGCCCAAAAATCTTTAGATGCGAAATGGGTCAACTTAGAAGATATTCGTAATAGTTTACGTTATGGCGATGTTGATTTTGGAAAAAGTAACGAACCATATAAAAAAGGTAAAATATATATTATTGAAGGTAAAACTTCTAAAAATGAAGAAATTACCATTACAATGGTCAATTACACAAATAAAGTCCTATTAGAAAAGATTGAAAAAAAGTAATTTTTATTTAAAATTACTTGGAGATATAAATATTACTTGTATATTTGCACTCGCAATACGGAAGTAAAGCAATTTATTGGGGCGATTAGCTCAGCTGGTTCAGAGCACCTCGTTTACACCGAGGGGGTCGGGG
>NZ_WIBJ01000027.1:116962-303527 GCF_009495755.1 Flavobacterium sp. LMO8
TGGTTCAGAGCACCTCGTTTACACCGAGGGGGTCGGGGGTTCGAACCCCTCATCGCCCACCAAATTAAATCCTACAGAAATGTGGGATTTTTTTATACACCAAAATTTAATTTACAGGCCCTATTTAGTCTGCATTCTTCAGAGCCTGAATAAAGACAAGTTTTAAATTATATTATTAATTTAAAAAATACATGTTATTAATTTGAGATTAATAATAAAAAAAGCTTCGAGTTCCCTCGAAGCTTTCCAATGTTAAGGGTGAAAGACGGGTCTCGAACCCGCGACCTTCGGAACCACAATCCGACGCTCTAACCAACTGAGCTACAATCACCATTTGTTTTGCGAGTGCAAATATAGGGGTTTACTTCTATCTTGCAAAGATTTTTTTTACTTTTTTACGACTATTTTACTTTAAATCTCCTAAGCTATTGACTGCCAAATATCTTTCTACAGTAAAACCTTCAGCATATTCTACTCCAATTAGCCTTCCAAGGTCTTCAGCACGATATTTTACACTATCTAAAAATGTTTTTGAAGTAATTGGCGTAACTGGCTCTTTGGAGTTTGGATCATAAAATTGTGAACCGTACGCCAACACTGATTCCATTTTTTTATCCATAAATCCTGAAATATCAACCACAAAATCAGGTTCGATGTTTTGCCATTGAATGTAATGGTAGACTACTTTTGGTCGCCAAGCTTGTTGTTTTTCTCCGTTTAATTCGGTTTCAATTTTAACCAAACCTGATAAAAAACAAGCATCACTAACCAATTTACTTCCTTTTCCGTGATCTATATGTCTATCAGCAATTGCATTACACAACACGATTTCAGGACGGTATTTACGAATCATTTCAATTACTTTTGTTTGATGTGCTTCATCGTTTACGAAGAAACCATCACGCATATCTAAATTTTTACGAACAGAAACACCTAAAATTTCAGAAGCTTTTGCCGATTCCGAATTACGAATTTCAACCGAACCACGAGTGCCAAGTTCGCCACGAGTTAAATCGATAATCCCGACTTTCATACCAAGGCTAACTTCTTTGGCAATGGTGCCACTACAACCTAATTCTACATCATCTGGATGCGCTCCAAAAGCTAATATGTCTAATTTCATTTTTAAACTTTTATATTTTTTAAACACATAGAATCATAGATTTTCTTTGTGTTTATTTTAGTCGTTTCACTTAACATAGTCTGCATAGCATAGCATTTCTATGCAAACTATTTAAAATACAATGCCTTTCAAATTTTTCTATGTGCCTATGTGTTTACATTTTATTTTGAAACTAAAACATTTCGCATTGTCATGGATTTATTCTCGGTTTCAATGAATTCCTTTTCAGGGTTGCTGTCTTTTGTGATGCCACAACCTACGTAAATATTTACCACATCATTTTCTAGTTCTAAACAGCGTAAATTTACAAATAAATCGGTTTGATTGTCTTTATTGTATTCGCCTAAAAAACCAGCATAATATTTTCGATTATATCCTTCATTTTTCAGAATAAAATCGATGGCATTTTCTTTGGGTAAACCACAAACTGCTGGAGTTGGATGTAAGGTTTTTATTAAAGCATTCGCCTGAAAATCAGCAGTTAATTCTCCTGAAATAAACGATTTTAAATGTACTAAATTTCCAGCTTTAACTGTTTTAATATCAGAAACAATAAGGTTATTTACTTTATCTTTTACTTTAGATACAATATAATCCGTTACAAATTGCTGTTCTTCTATTTCTTTGGTTGCCCAAATTACATTTTCTGAATACAATTGCGTTCCCGCCAAAGCAACAGTTTCAAAGTGATTTTGATTGATTTTCACAAATTGTTCAGGCGTTGCTCCCATCCATAAACCAATTTTGGGATGAAAAAACAAATAGCGAAAAGCCGTTGGATACGTCGAAATCAAGTTCTGAAACGTTTCTATAATTGAAATTTGCTCATTTAAAACTATTTTACGAGACAAAACTACTTTATCAAATTCATCATTTTGAATAGTGGAAATTCCTTTGGAAACTAAATCTTCAAAAGCTGATTTTTGATTCGTTTGAGTAGTGAAATTTTCAGCTGATTTTTGCTCCAATTTTTCAAGATTTCCTTGCGAGAACTTATTCCCTTCAAACGGAATTACGATTTGTTTTCCTTCATGAAAAGGTATAAATACAAATCCGGCTTGACCTGAAAATTCAATAATTCCATCATTTTCTTGTGAAAGTAAATTCCAAACTATTTCATTTGGTTTTACATAACACACAAACGTTTTATGTTGCAATAATAAAGCTTGTATTTCTTCGAAAACTTGCATTATTGTCTTCTTGAAAGTATCATATTTGTCAATTTACAAAGCGAAATCAATTTTCCTTGTTCATCAACAATTCTAATTTCCCACAAATGTATACTTGCTCCTTTATGAACAATTTTAGCAGTAGCTGTAACAATTCCTTCTCGTTTGCTTTTCAAATGATTTGCCGAAATTTCAATGCCACGAATTTCTTGTTTTTCTGGATTAATAAACATTATTGAAGCTGCACTTCCAACACTTTCTGCTAAAGCTACTGTTGCTCCTCCATGCAATAATCCCATAGGTTGATGCACTCTTGGATTAACAGGCATTGTAGCGGTTAGGAAATCTTCACCTGCATCGGTGTAAACTATTTCTAAGGTATTCATTAAAGTATTTTTGCTCCAATCGTTACACAATTGCAGCATTTTTTCTCTATCAAACATCATAACTTTATTTTTTGTAAAATTAAGCATTCCGAATAGAATATTTCATGTTATTTAACGTTTTATAAATATTTGTACGTAACTAAAATTGACTAAAACAAAATAATTACCACATAGATACATAGTCCTAAAATTGAATTTAAAGGCCTTCAAACTTAACATTAGGAAACATAGCGCTATGCTATTCAATATTTGAACTAAAATGAACTCAGTCAAAAAGGTTATCTATGTTTCTATGTGGTTAAAACGAAAAGTTTATTTTCAAAAATTTAAATTAATAATTACATTTACCAAAATTAACACTACATGCGTCGTTTATTACTTTTATTACTTATAGGTTTTGCCGTTTCATTAACTTCATGCCGAAACGATTTTGATTTTGAATCAAGAACTGGTGGTTTGGAATTTTCTAAAGACACCGTTTATTTAGATACTGTTTTTACTGACATTGGTTCAAGTACTTACACCTTAAAAGTATATAACCGAAGTGATAAAAACATTTCAATTCCATCACTTAGATTAAAAGAAGGAACAGCATCAAAATACCGTTTAATGGTAGATGGAATGGCAGGTCAAGTATTTGAAAATGTAGAAATCTTGGCAAAAGATAGTATGTACATTTTTGTTTCCGTTACTGCCGAAGTTGCCGATGCAAATCCTACTGATTTTCTCTATACTGATAAAATTTTATTTGGTGATGAATCTAATCCAAATCACCAAAAAGTGGAATTGGTTACTCTAATTCAAGATGCTTATTTTATTTATCCTGGAAGAGTTCAAAATCCTGATGAATCCTATACTTATGATGAACTAAACTTAGGTGTTGATGGAGACGGAAATCCTATTACGATTCGTGGTAGATTTTTGGAAGAAACGAATCCAATCAATGGAAACGAATTACATTGGACCAATACCAAACCTTATGTCATTTATGGTTATGCGGCTGTTCCTTCAAACAAAACTCTTGTTGTAGATGCTGGAGCAAGAATTCACTTTCATGCAGAATCGGGGTTAATCGTTGCTAATAATGCTTCGATTCATGTGAATGGGACAAGTTCAACAACCGCAGCTTTAGAAAATGAAGTCATCTTTGAAGGCGATCGTTTAGAACCCGATTTTGCAGAAGTTCCAGGTCAATGGGGAACGATTTGGCTCACACAAGGTAGTACAAACAATCAAATCAAAAATCTAACTATCAAAAATGCTACAGTTGGGCTTTTAGTTACTGGAAACGATGGAACTCCTACTCCAACTTTAGATATCGAAAACACTCAAATTTATAATTGTGCTAATGTTGGACTTTTAGCTCGTACCGGTAACATTGAAGGAAGAAACATGGTTATCAATAATTGCGGTCAAGCTTCTTTTGCAGGAAGTTTTGGCGGAAATTATGAATTTACACATTGTACCTTTGCAAATTATTGGCCAAGTCCAACACATACAGCAGTTTTATTAGACGATTATGATGGAAATGCGATTTATGCACTTACCAAAGCGAATTTCAAAAATTGTATTATTCATTCTTCTAGTAATTTAGCCATTAACCTGAAAAAAGAAGGAACGACTTTTGTTTACAATTTTGACCATTGCTTAATCAAATTTGCTGATTTTAGTAATCAATTTACGAATAATCCGCTCTATGATTTTTCTAATGCTACGCTTTATGATACTTGCTTAATTGCTACCAATTCAACTGTTAATAATCCAGATTTTAAAGACGCTAGAAATAATGAATTAATTATTGGAGAAGATTCTGCTGCAAAAGGCGTGGCTGACAACTCTTATTCAACGTTCAATGATATTTTAAACAATCCAAGAATTGGAACTACAGATATTGGTGCTTACAATTGGACAACATTTAATTAAATATTAAAATTTTCAATAAAATAAAATAAATCAAAATAATTACATAATTTTGCAAAATCAAACTATCTGATATTTAATATTTTAAAATTTTTTTTCTAATAGTTTTAAATATTTCAAAAAATATTTTAATGAAATTATTTGTTTTGTTTTTTTGTTTTTTTGCAACTTCATATTCACAAGTAGGTATTGGTACTACTTTTATAGACGATGATGCTTTATTACAACTTGAAAGTACCAATAAAACTTTTGTTCCCCCACGAGTTACCACTACAGAAATGAACTTAATAAGTTCTCCTCTTGAAGGTTCCTTTGTATTCAATACAACTTTAGAAACACCTTTCGTATATATTAATGGAAATTGGATTGAATTTATAAGTAATAGAACTCCTACTTTACTTTTAAGAAGAAGTACTGGGATTTTTCCAACATCTTTAGTAAGTGAATTCCAAATACCATTAAATGCTTCTCATATCATTGAAAATGAATCATCTGTATATTCGGTTAATAGTGATGGTAATATCACTATTTTAAAATCAGGAATATATGTGTTTTCTGCCACTATAAGCACAAGTAATTTAGCTAGTGGTAACCGAAAATTTTATCTTAAATTATATAAAAATGGAATTCCTTGTGGAATACTTTCAAACACAAGTTTCACAATGCCTTCAACTGATTTTTGGGGAGGAAATGGCATTATAATAATTAATGCCTCTATAAATGATGTATTTGATTTAAGATATTTTTTAAATGAAAATAATGTAAATAAAAATATTGCCCTTATATCCTATAATATTACTAAACTTAAATAATGAAAAAGATATTAGTGTTGTTAATTTTATTGATTTCTTCAATAAAAAATCATGCGCAAGTTGCAATTGGAACCATAACTCCTAATAGTAGTTCTTTACTTGAATTAGAAAGTAACGCCAAAACGTTTGTTCCGCCAAGAATGAGTACGGCACAAATGAATGCAATCCCCTCTCCTTTAGACGGTTCTATGATATATAATACAACCGAAGATGCTATGTATGTAAAAACAAATATAGGATGGAAAAGTATGTTTTATGTAAATAATGACATTATATTATTAAATAAAGAATTTACACCTGGTAATAATGTATTAGCTACTTCCAATAATACATATTTTGATATACCTATAAATGCAAGTAGCATCATTCAAACAGACCCTACTACTTTTAGTGTTATTGGCGACGGTACCATTCAAATATTAAAAACTGGAGTTTATTCAATTGTTTCAGGATTGTCAACATCAAATTTACCTCCAGGAAATATTAAGCATATTATTGCTGTTTATGTAAATGGTGTTTTATATAATTATTTAGCAAGAGGAATCGTTAACAACATCACTACAGATGAATTTGGTTTTAGTGGATCAACGGGAATAACAGCAAATACAGGTGATATTATCAAAATTAGGTATGTATTAAATAATAACGGAACTCCATTAGATGCAAAATTTATTAATATAGGTGTTACAAGACTTAAATAATAAAATCTTACAGCTGTTCAAAAAGAACAGCTTTTTTTATTTTTAAAAACTCTTAAAACTTTGAACTTCTAACTTTTTGCAATAAATTTGCACTTTCAAACAACAACACAAAACATTCAAACAAGTCTTGACTTGTTCATTAAAACATAACTACAATGATTCATTTCTTCGGAAACCAATCCAACACCGTTTTTGCGGTACAAACGCAAAACGACTTATCGACTGAAGACATCAACAAATTAAATTGGCTTTTTGGCAATGCACATAAAATAGAAAAATCCGTATTGTCGGATTTTTTTGTTGGACCTCGTGCCGCTATGGTTACGCCTTGGAGTACAAATGCGGTAGAAATTACTCAAAACATGGGGATTTCTGGCATCATTCGTATCGAGGAATTTGAAAAAGTAGCTGCTGATTTTAACGATTTCGACCCAATGCTTTCGCAAAAGTATTCGGAATTAAATCAAGACATTTATACGATTAATATCCAACCAGAACCAATTTTGAATATTGAAGATATTGATGGGTATAATAAATCAGAAGGTTTAGCATTGAGTCCAGAAGAAGTGGAATATCTAAATAATCTATCCACTAAATTAGGAAGAAAGTTAACCGATTCTGAAATTTTTGCTTTCTCTCAAGCGAATTCAGAACACTGCCGTCACAAAATTTTCAACGGAACATTTGTTATAGATGGCGAAGAAAAACCAACTTCTTTATTCAAATTAATTAAGAAAACATCAGAAACCAATCCAAACGATATAGTTTCAGCTTATAAAGATAACGTAGCTTTTGTTAAAGGACCGAAAGTAACGCAATTTGCTCCAAAAAGTGCTGACAAACCTGATTTCTACCAAGAAAAAGAATTTGATTCTGTACTTTCTCTAAAAGCAGAAACACACAACTTCCCAACCACAGTTGAGCCATTCAACGGAGCTGCAACCGGTTCAGGAGGAGAAATTCGTGACCGTTTAGCGGGAGGACAAGGTTCGTTACCCTTAGCAGGAACTGCAGTTTACATGACTTCTTACTCTCGTTTAGCACCTTTCGACTCCGCTCAAGATGACAAACGTCCATGGGAAAACGGAATGGCAGAAAGACCTTGGTTGTACCAAACACCAATGGATATTTTAATTAAAGCTTCGAACGGTGCTTCTGATTTTGGAAATAAATTTGGACAACCTTTAATTACAGGTTCTATTTTAACTTTCGAGCACGAAGAAAACAATCGTAAAATTGGTTACGATAAAGTAATCATGCAAGCAGGTGGAATTGGATACGGAAAATTAGATCAAGCGATTAAAAAGAAACCTACGGCTGGCGATAAAATCGTTATTTTAGGTGGAGAAAATTATAGAATTGGAATGGGCGGTGCTGCGGTTTCTTCTGCAGACACAGGTGCTTTTGGTTCAGGAATTGAATTAAATGCTATCCAACGTTCGAATCCAGAAATGCAAAAACGTGCTGCTAATGCTATTCGTGGTTTGGTAGAAAGTGATAACAATCCAATTGTTTCGATTCACGATCATGGAGCAGGCGGACATTTGAATTGTTTATCGGAATTAGTAGAAGAAACAGGAGGATTAATCGATTTAGATAAATTACCTGTTGGTGACCCAACACTTTCAGCTAAAGAAATCATCGGAAACGAATCGCAAGAAAGAATGGGATTAGTTATTGGTGAAAAGGACATTGAAACATTACAACGAATTGCCGATAGAGAGCGTTCCCCAATGTATCAAGTGGGTGACGTAACTAACGACCATAGATTTACTTTTGAATCAAAATCGACTGGTGTAAAACCAATGGATTATGCTTTAGAAGATTTCTTCGGAAGTTCGCCAAAAACGATTATGACGGATAAAACCGTTGCCACCAACTATTCAGATTTAGAATATTCAAAAGAAAATATAGGAAGCTACTTAAGTCAAGTTTTACAATTGGAAGCAGTAGCTTGTAAAGATTGGTTAACAAACAAAGTTGACCGTTGTGTAGGCGGACGCGTTGCAAAACAGCAATGTGTTGGACCATTACAATTACCTTTAAACAATGTCGGTGTAATGGCATTGGATTTCAAAGGAAAAGAAGGAATTGCTACATCGATTGGGCACTCACCTATTTCGGCTTTAGTTAATCCAGTTGCGGGCTCAAGAACTGCGATTGGTGAAGCTTTATCAAATTTAGTTTGGGCACCATTAAAAGAAGGAATGAAATCGGTTTCCTTATCAGCTAACTGGATGTGGGCTTGTAAAAATGAAGGAGAAGACGCTCGTTTATATGAAGCAGTGAAAGGTTGTTCGGATTTTGCTATTGAATTGGGAATCAATATTCCAACAGGAAAAGATTCGCTTTCAATGAAGCAAAAATATCCAAATGATGAAGTAATTGCACCAGGAACGGTTATTATTTCAGCAGCTGGAAATTGTTCAAATATTACTAAAGTCGTTGAACCTGTTTTACAAAGAAACGGTGGCAACATTTACTACATCAACTTATCGCAAGATTCGTTTAAATTAGGTGGAAGTTCATTCGCTCAAGTTTTGAATAAAATTGGAAATGACGTTCCAACGATTCAAAATTCAGAATTCTTCAAAAAAGCATTCAACGTTTTACAAGATTTAATCAAAGACAGAAAAATTAAAGCAGGACATGATATTGGAAGCGGTGGTTTAATCACGACTTTATTAGAAATGTGTTTTGCAGATGATAAATTAGGAGCCTTAATCGACTTGACTTCTTTAGGTGAAAAAGATACGGTTAAAGCCTTATTTAATGAGAATATCGGAGTTGTTTTCCAAGCGAATGCTGAAGTGGAAGTAACTTTCGCACAACATAATATCGAGATTTTCAAAATTGGTTCAGCTACAGATGGTGATGCGTTTACCGTTATTAATGGTGAAGATAGTTTAACATTTAGTATTTCAACTTTAAGAGATACTTGGTACAAAACGTCTTTCTTATTAGATTCGAAACAATCTAAAAATGGAATGGCTCAGGCACGTTTTGATAATTATAAAAATCAGAAATTACAATTTACTTTCCCATCGCATTTTACTGGTAAATTACCTGTCATTTCGAGCGTAGTCGAGAAGCCAAAAGCAGCAATCATTCGCGAAAAAGGAAGTAACTCGGAACGTGAAATGGCAAATGCTATGTTCTTAGCCGGTTTTGATGTAAAAGATGTTCACATGACCGATTTAATTTCGGGAAGAGAAACTTTGGAAGACATTCAATTCATTGGAGCAGTTGGAGGATTTTCGAATTCGGATGTTTTAGGTTCGGCAAAAGGTTGGGCTGGAGCGTTTTTATACAACGAAAAAGCCAATACAGCGTTGAAAAACTTCTTCAAAAGAGAAGACACACTTTCAGTCGGGATTTGTAATGGTTGTCAGTTACTTATGGAATTAGAATTGATTAATCCAGAACACGAAGTTCATGGAAAAATGCATCACAATACTTCAAACAAACACGAAAGTGGCTTTACTTCGGTAACGGTTCAAAAGAATAATTCAGTGATGTTATCAACGTTAGAAGGAACAACTTTAGGAGTATGGATTTCGCACGGAGAAGGAAAATTCAAATTACCATATTCAGAAGAAAAATATAACATTGTAGCTAAATATGCTTACGAAGGTTATCCAGCAAATCCAAATGGTTCTGATTTCAACACAGCTATGATGTGCGATACAACTGGAAGACACTTAGTAATGATGCCACACATTGAGCGTTCAACTTTCCCTTGGAACTGGGCACATTATCCAGAACGCGGACAAAAAGACGAAGTTTCTCCATGGCTAGAAGCGTTTGTAAATGCTAGAAAATGGATTGAAAATAAAAAATAAAATAATAAGTATAAAAAAACAGCCTTCTTAAGAAGGCTGTTTTTTTATACTTATTTAATAGAATCATTTCTACTAATATAGGAATTAAGAAAATCTCCTTTAGGTTTACCTATATCAAAAGGACTCCATTTCGTAATCCATCTTGTTTTTTTTCTTGCTTGCTCTTTATCCATATTTTCATATTCAATTCTGTAAATAGCAGAATACATTTCGGCTCTTCCCACACCATGATAACAATGAATAAGTACCGGATAATTATCTGGATTATCCATAATCTTAAAAAAATAATCTAAATTATGTTTTTCTGGAACTTGCTTTGATCCGTTATTAAAGTAATTTACACCTTTAATCTTAGCGACTGCAGCTCGTTCAGATTTTAATTCCTCAGGAACTTCAGGATTATTAATTTTATCTTCTGTACCAGGAAAACGTAAATCTACTATACTTTTAATTTTATATTTTTTAACATAATTTTCAATTTCATTTGGAGGTATAACCCCAGATTTATATACTTTTCCATCAGAAATCGTTTCGAAATTATGATTGATATGCATTTGAAACACATAGGCACCAACCCCAACTAATACTACGAAAAATAATAATATTCCAATTCTTTTTTTCATTTTGTAATTATAATTTTTTATTAACGATTCTATTAAAATAATCTTGTAAAAATGCTTTGCATTTTAATTCTAAAGTATTCATTTCTGAATTTCTTTTACTAATTAAATTTTTTTCCAAACCTTTATCTGAAATATCGTAAAAACCTGTAGCTTTCTTTCCATCAAATGTACAAATATAATTTCCACTTTGAAATTGATATTGATTAGAAAAATAATTAATTACATATGGTGTTTCATTTGTATTACTAACTAAACTTCTACCCCAACTTCTGAAAGGTTTATTATATCCGATCATATCTAATATTGTTGGATAAATATCTATGTGCTGTACAATATCTGTTCTTTTACCTATTAAATTCTTTTTTGGATAATAAATTAATAATGGAATAGCAGAACGATTCACCACTTTTTTATATTCTGGATAAAATGTTTGATTACAATGGTCTGCAGTAATAATAAAAATAGTGTTTTCAAACCAAGGTTCTTTTTTAGCTTCCTCAAAGAATTTTTCAAATGCCATATCGGTATAACCAACACATTGATGAATAGGTAAATCTCCTTTTGGAAACTTATTTTCATATTTCTTAGGAACAATGTATGGTTCATGAGAAGAAACCGTAAAAATGGTACTGAAAAAAGGACCTTTCTTTTTATCCATAGTTTGTTTCATGAATTGAAAAAATGGTTCATCCCAAATTCCCCAAACACCATCAAAATTATTATCGTTGTTATATTCTGTTTTACCATAATAATGATCAAATCCTAAAATATTACCAAATCCTTGAAAACCCATAGAACCATTAGGCGCTCCATGAAAGAAAGAAGTATCGTAACCTTGACTTTTTAAAATTGAAACTAAAGATTCTACTTTTTGTTTTGCATATGGTGAAGATGTGTATGCATCTTTAAATGATGGAATTCCTGCTAATACAGAAGACATTCCATGAATAGATTTACTACCATTTGCATAAACATCAGTAAAAATCAAACTTTTCTTGGCTAGCCCATCAAGAAATGGTGTATAACTTACATAATTAGGAATTTGCTTTTCTTCATTAAAAGCTCCCCAATATTCTCTTCCATAACTTTCTGTAATAAACAAAACGATATTAGGCTGTGAATTTTCTTTTGTAGTATAAACCTTAATAGGTTTTATATATTGATTTACAATTTCATCAGAAATATTAAAATTAGTCTCTTTAAAACTTGTTTTTCCTAATGTTCTAATGATAGCAAAAGGAGTATTTAAAATGACATCAGCATGCTCAACTTTTGTAACATTTCTGTTTGCGTCAATCATGTTTAATGGTCTTGTACTCTTTTTGAAATCTCCTCTAATTCCACCTACCATTAACAAAAGAATTAAAACAACACCTATTTTAGAAAAAGTAAAATATTTAATTTTAGAATATTGAATTTCTTTATGTTGTACTCTAACTTTTTTGTACAAATAAATCCATAAGCAAGATGTAAAGAAAAACAATGCAAAAACATGCCAATAGCTCACTAAAAATCTAAAAAACATACTTCCCAGATTATTTTCATCTTTTAAAGAATCTAAAACAGCAATAGTTGTTCTTGCGTATATAAATTTATAATAAATAAAATCAATGAAATTTGTAGCATAAGCTATTAAATTGGTAATAAAATAAAGATAAAATATAAATTTTTGATATCCTGGTTTTGTATTTTTCCAAAAAGGTAAAATAGAAAATAAGATAAACAAAGCATTGATATACAAAATAGCCGTAGTATCAAATGCCAAACCTTGGTATACTAAATTAAAAAACTCAGAAATACTAGTAACTTTTAAAAGACTGAAGTTGTAAATTAGAAACAAAACTCGAGCTATAAAATAAAAAAAGTATACTAAAAGAATTCTGTAAAGTAATGTCTTGTATTCTTCTATTCGGAAAAAATTCTTCATATATTAATTAAACTAAGGTAAGATATTGCAAATTTACAAATAATAAATTGGATACAAATAATTGTTATGCATGCATAATAAATTACAAATCAATAAGTTAATACGATATCATTATCATATCAATAAAAAATTGCTTAATTAATTATATTTTCTTAATTTGCATCAATTAATAATTGCGAATTATGAACAATATTACACGCTTATTCGACTTTCCTTACTATCAATTAGAAAAGTATAATTTAAAAGATGCTTTAGTTACTAAATATGACGGAGAATGGATTAAAACATCTACTCAAGAATATTTAGACAAAGCCAACGCCATTTCTAGAGGTTTGCTTCGATTAGGCGTAAATAAAAATGATAAAATTGCTATCATTTCGTCTAATAATAGAACGGAATGGCACATTACAGATATTGGAGTTTTACAAACAGGAGCACAAACAGTTCCTATGTATCCAACAATTTCAGCCGAAGATTATGAATATATTTTAAATCACTCAGAATCGCAGTATGTTTTTGTTTCTGATGATGAAGTGTATGAAAAATTGCAAAGTATTAAAGCTAATGTTCCTTCATTAAAAGAAGTCTATTCTTATAATGATATTGCTGGATGCAAAAGTTGGAAAGAAATAATAGAACTGGGTGCTGATGCAGCAAATCAAGATGTTGTTGAAGATAGAAAAAATCAAGTCTTAACTACAGATTTAGCTACTATTATTTATACTTCTGGAACTACAGGAAGACCAAAAGGTGTAATGTTAACGCATCAAAATATTGTTTCCGATGTTTTAATGAGTGCTCCAAGAGTTCCATTGAGAGCTGGAGATACAAGAGCTTTAAGTTTCTTACCTATTTGTCATATCTTCGAAAGAATGCTAACGTATTTGTACCAATATTATGGTATATCGATCTATTTCGCCGAAAGTATAGAGAAAATTTCGGACAACTTAAAAGAAGTAAAACCACATGTAATGTCGGTTGTTCCTCGTTTATTAGAAAAAGTGTACGATAAAATTTATGCTAAAGGTGCCGATCTAACTGGAATCAAAAAAGCACTTTTCTTCTGGGCATTAAATTTAGGCATGGACTACAAACCTTATAAACAAAACGGTGCTTTTTACGAATTTAAACTTAAAATTGCTCGAAAATTAATATTCTCTAAATGGCAAGAAGGTTTAGGTGGCGAATTAGAATTACTAGTTTCAGGAAGTGCTGCGTTACAAAGTAGATTAACAAAAGTTTTCTGCGCTGCTAATATTCCAGTTATGGAAGGTTATGGTTTAACTGAAACTTCTCCTGTAATTTCTGTAAACGATATGAGAAATGGTGGTTTCAGAGTAGGATCTGTTGGAAAAGTATTAGACGGAGTTGAAGTTAAAATAGCTGAAGATGGAGAAATCTTATGTAAAGGTCCAAATGTAATGATGGGATACTACAAAGATGAAACTCAAACTGCTGAAGTATTAAAAGATGGTTACTTCCATACAGGTGATATCGGTGAAATTGATTCAGATGGTTTCCTAAAAATTACCGATCGTAAAAAAGAAATGTTCAAAACTTCAGGTGGAAAATACGTAGCACCTCAAATTTTAGAGAACACTTTCAAACAATCTAGATTTATTGAACAAATCATGGTTATTGGTGATGGCGAAAAAATGCCAGCCGCTTTCATTCAACCTAATTTTGAATTTGTTAGAGAATGGGCAACTCGTAATAACAATGCTAGTTTTGCTACTAATGAGGAATTATGTAATAGTAAAATGGTCATTGATAGAATCCAAGAAGAAATTGATGTTGCTAATGAGAAATTTGGTAATTGGGAAAAAGTAAAACGTTTCGAGCTTACTCCAGATGTTTGGTCTATCGTTGATGGACATCTTACTCCTACTATGAAATTAAAACGAAAAATCATTAAAGAAAAATATAACGACTTATATCAAAAAATTTACGGATAGAAATGCTAAAACCCACATTTCGTGGGTTTTGCTATTTTAAAATGTTAAATTTAAAAAAAAATGTCAAAAATACTATGCATGCATAGTATTTTTTTTTATATTTGAAAAAGTTTAGATAGTAATTCTATGAAAGATAAAACAATAGACTATATACTCAGAGCAACTTGGCAAGCAGTTGCCAGGATGTACAACGAAGAAGCTGCAAAATACAGTGCCACAATGGCTACTGGATTTGCTCTTTTAAGTATCGATAGAGAAAAAGGTTCTCCTTCTACAACATTAGGTCCAAAAATGGGTATGGAAGCAACAAGCTTAACTAGAACGCTAAAGTCAATGGAAGAAAGAGGATTAATTACTCGTAAAAAAAATCCAACTGACGGAAGAGGCGTAATTATTCAATTAACTAAAGAAGGAAAAGAAAAAAGAGAACTTTCGAAAGAAACCGTACTTCGTTTTAATGAAACCGTAAAGCAACATATTAGTGAAGAAAAATTACAACACTTTATGGAAGTTGCCGAAATCATCAACGAATTGATTGCAGACAAAAAAATCTATAACGACAAATAAAACAACAAACCTATAAACATGAAACGTAATATTAAAAAAGTTGCTGTTATTGGTTCCGGAATTATGGGAAGTGGTATCGCTTGCCATTTTGCTAATATTGGTGTAGAAGTCTTATTATTAGACATCGCGCCAAACGAACTAACCGAAGCCGAACAGAAAAAAGGATTGACTTTAGAGAGTAAAGCCGTTAGAAACCGATTAGTGAATGATCATTTAGCTAACGCTTTAAAATCAAAACCTTCTCCTATTTATCATCCAAGTTTTGCATCAAGAATTACAACAGGTAACACTACAGATGATATGTCAAAAATTGCAACTGCCGATTGGGTTATCGAAGTGGTTGTAGAACGTTTAGACATCAAGAAAATTGTTTTCGAACAAGTTGACAAATACAGAAAACCAGGAACTTTAGTAACATCAAATACGTCTGGTATTCCAATTCAATTCATGAGCGAAGGAAGAAGCGACGATTTTCAACAACATTTCTGTGGAACGCACTTTTTCAATCCAGCACGTTACTTAAAATTATTTGAAATCATTCCAGGTCCAAAAACCTCTAATGAAGTATTAGATTTCTTGAATGGTTATGGTGAAAAATTCTTAGGAAAAACTTCAGTTGTAGCAAAAGATACTCCAGCTTTTATCGGAAATAGAATTGGAATCTTCGGAATTCAAAGCTTATTTCACCAAGTAAAAGAAATGGGCTTAACCGTTGAAGAAGTGGATAAATTAACGGGACCAGTTATTGGTCGTCCAAAATCAGCTACTTTTAGAACGGTTGATGTAGTTGGTTTAGATACTTTAGTTCATGTGGCTAATGGAATTTATGAAAATTGTCCAAACGACGAAGCGCATGAATTATTCAAACTTCCTGAATTTGTTAACAAAATGATGGAAAACAAATGGTTAGGAAGCAAAACTGGACAAGGTTTCTACAAAAAAGAAGGTAAAGACATCCTAACCTTAGATTTAGATACATTAGAATATAGAGCCAATAAAAAAGCATCATTCGCTACTTTAGAGTTAACCAAAACGATTGAAAAACCAATCGATAGATTCAAAATTTTAGTGACTGGAAAAGACAAAGCAGGCGATTTTTACAGAAAAAACTTTGCTTCTATGTTCCAATACTGTTCAAACAGAATTCCTGAAATCACAGACGCGTTCTACAAAATCGACGATGCTATGAAAGCTGGTTTCGGTTGGGAAAACGGCCCATTCGAAATTTGGGATGCTATCGGAGTTGAAAAAGGAATCGAATTAATGAAAGCGGAAGGTTATCAACCTGCTTCTTGGGTAACGGATATGTTAGCTTCTGGAAACACTACTTTCTATTCTATTAAAGATGGAGCAACGCACTTCTACTCTATCACCAACAAAAAAGTGGAGAAAGTTCCTGGTCAGGATGCTTTCATTATCTTAAATAACATTCGCGAAAGCAAAAAAATATGGAACAACAGCGATGCAATCATTACCGATTTAGGTGATGGAATCATCAATTTAGAATTTACATCTAAAATGAATTCTATTGGCGCTGGTGTTTTACAAGGAATTAACAAAGCTATTGACATTGCTGAAAAAGATTACAATGGTTTAGTAATTGGAAATCAAGGCGCTAATTTCTCTGTTGGAGCCAATTTAGGAATGATTTTCATGATGGCTGTTGAGCAAGAATATGACGAATTAAACATGGCAATCAAAATGTTCCAAGACACAATGATGCGTTGTCGTTATTCAGCTATTCCAGTTATCGCAGCTCCACACGGAATGACATTAGGTGGTGGTTGCGAATTAACTATGCACGCAGATAGAGCGGTTGCCGCAGCAGAAACCTACATCGGATTAGTAGAATTTGGTGTTGGAGTAATTCCTGGTGGTGGTGGTTCTAAAGAAATGGCTTTAAGAGCATCTGATTTATTCCGTAAAAATGATGTTGAGTTAAATGTGCTTCAAGAATATTTCTTAACTGTAGGAATGGCAAAAGTAGCTACTTCAGCTTACGAAGGCTTTGATACCGGAGTTTTACAAAAAGGAAGAGATATTGTTGTCGTAAACAAAGACCGCCAAATTGCAACAGCTAAACAAGTAGCATTACAAATGGCAGAGCAAGGTTACACACAACCAGTAAGAAGAAAAGATATCAAAGTATTAGGTAAACAAGCTTTAGGTATGTTCTTAGTAGGAACTGACCAAATGGAAGCGGGTAAATACATTTCTGAACACGATAAGAAAATTGCAAACAAACTGGCTTATGTTATGGCTGGTGGCGATTTATCAGAAGCAACTTTAGTTTCTGAACAATATTTATTGGATTTAGAAAGAGAAGCATTTTTATCATTAACTGGAGAAAGAAAATCTTTAGAAAGAATTCAGTACATGTTAACCAAAGGGAAACCATTAAGAAACTAAGAAATGAGAACAGCATATATAGTAAAAGGATTTAGAACAGCAGTTGGAAAAGCTCCAAAAGGTTTATTCCGATTCAAAAGACCTGATGAATTAGCAGCAGAAACCATCGAACACATGATGAAAGAGTTGCCTGATTTCGACAAAACACGTATTGATGATGTCATGGTAGGAAACGCCATGCCAGAAGCAGAACAAGGTTTAAACGTTGGGCGTTTAATTTCATTAATGGGATTAAAAATCACAGATGTTCCTGGAGTTACTGTAAACAGATATTGTGCTTCTGGAGTAGAAACTATTGCAATGGCAACCGCTAAAATTCAATCAGGAATGGCAGATTGTATTATTGCTGGTGGAGCTGAAAGTATGAGTTATATTCCAATGGGAGGTTACAAACCAACACCAGACTACAAAGTTGCCGCTGCAGGTCACGAAGATTATTACTGGGGAATGGGTTTAACAGCTGAAGCAGTTGCAAAACAATTCAATGTTTCTCGTGCTGACCAAGATGAGTTTGCTTATCAATCACACATGAAAGCGTTGAAAGCGCAAGCAGAAGGGAAATTCGACAAACAGATTGCGCCTATCACGGTTGAACAAACGTTTATTAATGAAAACGGTAAAAAAGAAACCAAATCTTATGTAGTAAATAAAGACGAAGGTCCAAGAGCTGGAACTTCGGTAGAAGCTTTAGCAGGATTACGACCAGTATTCGCTGCTGATGGTTCGGTTACCGCTGGAAACTCTTCACAAATGAGTGATGGTGCAGCTTTCGTTTTAATCATGAGCGAAGAAATGGTTAAAGAATTAAACCTAGAACCAATCGCAAGAATGGTAAGCTATGCTGCTTCAGGTGTAGAACCAAGAATTATGGGAATTGGTCCAGTTACTGCAATTCCAAAAGCATTAAAACAAGCGGGATTAAAACAAGACCAAATCGATTTAATTGAGTTAAACGAAGCTTTCGCAGCACAATCTTTAGCTGTTGTCAGAGAATTAGGTTTAAATCCTGAAATCGTAAACGTGAATGGTGGAGCCATTGCTTTAGGTCACCCACTAGGTTGTACTGGTGCTAAACTATCAGTTCAATTGTTTGACGAAATGCGCCTGAGAAACAGCAAATACGGAATCGTTTCAATGTGTGTTGGAACAGGTCAAGGTGCAGCTGGAGTATTTGAATTCTTGAAATAAAAAAACAAGGAACACAGATTAGAAAAATTAGAGAAATTTTAAAATTTTATTCATTTCTTCAATCTGTGTTCCAAAAAATAATTAACCAATAATGAAAAGAAATTAAAATTTTCTTTTCTCTAAAAAATAAAAGTTATGTCAGATATCATCAGAGGAGGACAATTCCTTGTAAAAGAAACAAAATGCGAAGACATCTTCACTCCAGAAGACTTCAATGAAGAACAAGTTATGATGCGTGATTCCGTAATCGAATTCGTAGACAAAGAAATTTGGCCAAACAAAGAACGCTTCGAAAAGAAAGATTACGCTTTAACCGAAGACATCATGCGTAAGGCTGGAGAATTAGGTTACTTAAGTGTTGCCGTTCCTGCTGCTTATGGCGGAATGGAAATGGGATTCGTAAACACCGTTTTAGTTTGTGATTATATTTCAGGAGCAACTGGTTCGTTTTCAACAGCTTTTGGAGCACACACTGGAATTGGAACGATGCCAATTACTTTATACGGAACAGAAGAACAAAAACAAAAATATGTACCAAAATTAGCTTCTGGCGAATGGTTTGGAGCTTATTGTTTAACTGAACCAGGCGCAGGTTCTGATGCAAATTCAGGAAAAACAAAAGCCGTTCTTTCAGAAGATGGAACACATTATAAAATCACTGGTGGAAAAATGTGGATTTCAAATGCTGGTTTTTGTAACGTAATGATTGTTTTCGCTCGTATTGAAGACGATAAAAACATAACAGGTTTCATCGTTGAAAATGATCCTTCAAACGGAATTTCAATGGGTGATGAAGAGCACAAATTAGGAATTCGCTCCTCTTCTACGCGTCAAGTTTTCTTTAACGAAACAAAAGTTCCTGTAGAAAATATGTTGGCAGGTCGTGGCGAAGGTTTCAAAATTGCGATGAATGCTTTAAATGTTGGTCGTATTAAATTAGCAGCAGCTTGTTTAGAAGCACAACGTAGAACCATATCTACAGGTGTAAATTATGCTAATGAAAGACTTCAATTTAACGTTCCAATTTCAAGTTTTGGAGCAATTCAAGCTAAAATTGCTGAAATGGCAACAAATGCTTATGCAGGAGAAAGTGCTACTTACAGAGCTGCATCAGATATTGAAAACAGAATCAATATTAGAGTTAGTGAAGGAAATTCACACCAAGAAGCTGAATTAAAAGGGGTTGAAGAATTCGCAATCGAATGTTCCATTTTAAAAGTAGCAGTTTCTGAAGATGTTCAAGCGTGTACAGATGAAGGAATTCAAATTTTTGGTGGAATGGGATTCTCTGAAGATGCACCAATGGAAAGTGCTTGGAGAGATGCTCGTATTGCCAGAATTTACGAAGGAACTAATGAAATCAACAGAATGTTATCTGTTGGAATGTTAGTAAAAAAAGCGATGAAAGGTCACGTCGATTTATTAGGTCCGGCAATGGCTGTGGCTGAAGAATTAATGGGAATTCCTTCTTTCGGCATTCCAGATTATTCAGAATTATTTGCTGAAGAAAAAGAAATGATTGCCAAATTGAAAAAAGTATTCTTAATGGTTGCAGGTGCTGCAGTTCAAAAATACGGCCCAGAATTAGAATCACACCAACAATTGTTAATGGCGGCTTCAGATATCTTAATCGAAATCTATATGGCTGAAAGTACAATTCTTAGAACTGAAAAATTAGCTAAAAAAGAAGGCGAAGACAAAGTTCAGGAGCAAATTGCTATGGCAAAATTATACTTATATCATGCCGTAGATATCGTGAACCAAAAAGGAAAAGAAGGAATTGTTTCTTTTGCTGAAGGCGACGAACAACGTATGCTGTTAATGGGATTAAAACGTTTTACAAAATATACGAATATGCCAAATGTAATTGGTCTTCGTGAAAAAATTGCTGCAAAAATTATTAGCGAAAATAAATACGCTTTTTAATACAGCAATTAATTGGTTTAGTTTGTTTAAAAAAACCATTCGTTTAGGCGAATGGTTTTTTATTATTTTAAAATCTGAGCAGCATGGGCTTTCGTTTTTACATCCGAAATTACTTCTTCAATAATTCCGTTTTCATCAATTACAAAAGTGGTTCGGTGAATACCATCATATTCTCTTCCCATAAATTTCTTTGGTCCCCAAACACCAAACGCTTGAATAACCGATTTATCTTCATCAGCTAACAAAGGAAAAGGCAAATCATATTTTTCTATAAACTTCGCTTGTGCTTTTGCACTATCCGCACTCACGCCTAACAAAGCGTAATTATTAGCCTGAAAACGAGCGTAATTATCTCTCAAATCACAAGCTTCTGTAGTACAACCTGGTGTACTTGCTTTTGGATAAAAGAAAACTACTAATTTTTTTCCTTTATAATCGGCTAATTTATGTGAAGTTCCACTTTGGTCAAAACCTGAAAAATTAGGTGCTTTATCTCCTGTTTTTAATGTTGTCATTTATTTATGGTTTAAAAGGTTATCAGTTTATAAGGTTAAAAGGGAAAGAACTCATCAATAAAATTGAATTTTGATATTGCGCTTTTACTTTATAACTTTACGAATCAAATTTAGTTAAAAATGACCAAAAGCGAGAAGGTAACATTTGTTATAAATACGTTAAATGAATTATATCCTGAAATTCCAATTCCTTTAGACCATAAAGATCCTTATACTTTACTAATCGCTGTGTTGCTTTCGGCACAATGTACGGATGTTCGCGTGAATCAAATTACTCCAATTTTGTTCGCAAAAGCAGATAATCCGTATGATATGGTAAAAATGACAGTGGAAGAAATTAAGGAAATTATTCGCCCGTGTGGCTTATCGCCTATGAAATCAAAGGGAATTCATGGTTTATCAGAAATTTTAATTGACAAATACAATGGCGAAGTGCCTCAAAGTTTTGAAGCTTTAGAGTCTTTACCAGCAGTAGGACATAAAACAGCGAGTGTGGTGATGAGTCAAGCGTTTGGAGTTCCTGCTTTTCCAGTAGATACACACATTCATAGATTAATGTATCGATGGGGATTAACTAATGGTAAAAACGTACAACAAACAGAAAAAGATGCCAAACGTATTTTCCCAGAAGCATGTTGGAATGAACTACACTTGCAGATCATTTGGTACGGACGTGAATACTCTCCGGCTCGTAGTTGGAATTTAGAAAAAGATATTATTACGAAGACGATTGGGAGAAAAAGTGTTATTAATGAACTTAAAAAATAAATGGCAGCAAGAAGTATAAATCATATGATCTTTGCTGGTGTTTATCCTCATTACATAAACAAAGTAGAGAGAAAAAATCGTACAAAAGCAGAAGTCGATGAAATTATTTGTTGGTTAACAGGTTACACAATTGAAAGCTTACAACACCAAATTGATACTAAAGTTGACTTTGAAACCTTTTTTGAGCAAGCACCTAAATTAAACGAAAACGTTTCAAAAATTACTGGTGTTATTTGTGGCTATCGCATTGAAGAAATTGAAGGCCAATTAATGAAAAAAGTGCGTTATTTAGATAAGTTAATTGACGAATTAGCCAAAGGAAAAACCATGGAAAAGATTTTAAGAAAATAAAAAAAACTCATTTCAAAAATAGTTGAAATGAGTTTTTATAATAGTTATTTATTTAAAACATGATAAGCAATTAATCCATCAATAGGTCTTCTTAATACGTTTCCAATTTTAATATCATATTTATTAAGAATTTCTGACAATTCATCTTTTAAATAAAATGCAATTGAGCCGATAAAATGCACTGGTACTTCTTTACAATTTTCATATTGCATGATGTAATTTTTGGTGAATTTTTTAAGTTCATTTTTTATAATCTTTTTACAATATGGATGTTCTTTATGTTTGATTATAAATTTTGCTAAAGTAGCTAAGTACGCATTTGGATTAGCTTCTTTGTATAAGTTATGCTTAATATAATCTGCATCAACATTATATTCTTCTTGAAATTCTTTAGCCAAATCTTCAGGCATAGAATTAAAATAGTATTTTCTTAACAAGTGTCTTCCAAATCGGTTTCCAGAACCGTCATCCATTGCAATATAACCTAATGATTGTACTTTTTGATGTAAAACTTTACCATCAAAATAACTACAATTTGAGCCTGTTCCTAAAATACAAACAATTGCTTCTTCGTCTTTAGGTGTAGTGGCATATACTGCTGCAAAGGTGTCTTCATGAACTACAATTACTGCATTTTTAAAATAATTTTGAAAAACTTCTGAAAGAAAATTTTTCATTCTATCAGTTCCACAACCTGCTCCATAAAAGAATAAATGTGCGGCTTTGTCTTTGTTGTGAGAAATATCAAATTTATCTTCTAAACGATTGATGATTTCTTCTTTATCTAAAACTTCTGGATTTAAACCTAAAGTTTGTGTTGTGAATAGTACTTTTCCTGAATCATCAATTGCAATCCAATCGGCTTTGGTAGATCCACTGTCAACTAGTAATTTCATTGGGTTTTGATTTTGTTAGGTAACAAAAATCCCGTATACATAAGATGTCACGGGATTTTTTAATATATACATATTATTTTAAACCAGCTACGTGTACTGATAAGTCGATTAATTTACTTGAATAACCATATTCATTATCATACCAAGATACAACTTTAAAGAAAGATGAATTTAAACCAATTCCAGCTTTAGCATCAACAATTGAAGTTCTAGAATCAGAAATAAAATCTTGAGAAACAACTAAATCTTCTGTGTATCCTAAAATACCTTTCATAGATGTTTCAGAAGCTAATTTAAGCACTTTCATAATTTCTTCATAAGACGTTTCTTTTGCCGTTTTAAAAGTTAAATCAACAACAGAAACATCAACAGTTGGAACTCGCATAGACATTCCAGTTAATTTACCATTAAGTTCTGGAATAACTTGTCCAACAGCTTTTGCAGCACCAGTTGAAGATGGTATAATATTACAAGAAGCTGCACGTCCACCTCTCCAGTCTTTACGTGAAGGTCCGTCACAAGTCATTTGTGTAGAAGTAGTAGCATGAACAGTTGTCATTAAACCTTCAACAATACCAAAATTATCATTAATTACTTTAGCTAATGGAGCTAAACAGTTTGTAGTACATGAAGCGTTAGACACAACTTTATCTGCTGCTGTAGCTTTTTCATGGTTAACTCCCATAACAAACATTGGTGCATCAGCTGATGGAGCTGATATAACTACTTTTTTTGCTCCTCCATCAATATGGGCACTAGCTGTTTCAATTGTAGTAAAGAAACCTGTACATTCTGCTACCACATCTACATCAACTGAAGCATCATCCCATTGGATTAATTTTGGATCTCTTTCAGCTGTAACCCTAATAAATTTATCGTTAACGTATAATTTTCCTTCTTTAACTTCTACTGTACCATTAAATCTTCCGTGAACAGAATCATATTTAAGTAAATATGCTAAATGATCAACATCTAATAAATCGTTAATAGCAACTACTTCTACATTATCTCTATTAAAAGTTTCTCTAAAAACAATTCTTCCAATTCTTCCAAATCCGTTAATTCCTAATTTTACTTTTGACATTTTTTTCTTGATTTTATTTGTGTTTATGATGAAACAATATCTGAAACTTTAACTAGTTCCATATCGATTTCGCTTTGTCCTTTAATTGCTTGATCTAATGGAGTTAAAATTACTTTATCTTGATATAATCCTACCATTAAATTCGATTTTCCTTCCAGTAACGTTTCTATAGCTTTTACTCCTAATCTTGATGCTAATACACGATCAAAACATGATGGTGAACCACCACGTTGCATATGACCTAGAACTGAAACTCTAACATCATATTCTGGCATATTTTCTTCTATATAATCTTTTAACTCGAATACGTTTTTACCTATTTTATCACCTTCAGAGACTACAACAATACTTGAAGTTTTACCTGATTCTTTACTTCTTTTTAAGGATTCAACCAAACGATCTAACCCAAAAGCTTCTTCTGGAATTATTATTTCTTCAGCCCCTGCCCCAATTCCTGCATTTAAAGCAATATGCCCAGCATCTCTACCCATTACTTCAACAAAAAATAATCGATTGTGCGAATTTGCAGTATCTCTAATTTTATCAATTGCATCAATAACAGTATTTAGAGCAGTGTCATATCCTAAGGTGTGACTTGTACCATAAATATCATTATCTATAGTTCCTGGTATTCCTATAACTGGAAATTTATATTCTTCATTAAAAATTTCAGCTCCTGTAAAAGAGCCATCACCACCTATTACAACAAATGAATCAATTCCTGCCGCTACTAAATTTTCATACGCTTTTTGCCTTCCTTCTTTTGTTCTAAAATCGGCTGATCGAGCTGATTTTAAAATAGTACCACCTTTATTAATGATATTTTTTACATCTCTTGGCCCCATTTCTTTAAAATCTCCTTCAATCATGCCTTGGTAGCCTCTATAAATACCTACACACTCTACATTATAATAAGCACATGCTCTTACTACTGCACGAATTGCAGCATTCATTCCAGGAGAATCTCCTCCAGAAGTTAAAACACCAACTCTTTTAATCTTTGCTGACATATTATTTGATTGTTTATGTAAAATTATAAAACGAAAAATAAAAAAACGCCTTTTTTTGCTTAGTATTTAATAATACCTGCAAAATCAAACGTTTTCGTTAATAACTTTTTGTTTTTATTGCTAAATATATACGAATTAATCGATTTCAGGAACTTTTATTGCATCTTCAATAATTGCATCTGAAGATTTTGTTTTTCTTTGATTAATTAAATCCAAAAATTCAGGTGGAAATTCTGAATCTGGTAAGTCATCTTTAGATTTTGACGAATTTTTTTTCTTTTTGTTACTATTGAATATCTTTCGCAACATTTCTTTAAATGTATTGAATTCAACATTATATGTAATTCCAAGCCCTTGTGTATAACGAATACCGTCACCTACATAGTTAATATCATTCTCTCTATTAAAAACGTGAGCATTTAGTGAACCATCTTCATTTAACTGAATTAAAATTTCTAAATTACCTACAATGACTGACTCAGTTACACCTCCAACCGGTACACCAAGTTTACCATTAATAGAAATTTTATCATTAATCCTTGTATTCATTGTAACACCAACCCTATCTGAAACTTCAGTTAATCTATCTCCTTGTGAGTAATCAAATCCGAGTTGTAATTTACTATCCTCATCTGCAAAAATATCATTAATAATAGAGCTAGCTCCTTCAATTAATGAACCATAAGCTGAATTACCCGTAGATTCGGCTGTAATAAACGAACCTGTTGCCAATAATGCAAACGCTTGAGTTTGTCTTGTATCCTTATCCTGTAATTTATAATCTATTTCACTTTTAAGAACCGTACTTACAGTAGGAAAATCTATATTAAAATTAGGCTGAGGGTTACTTAAATTTCCATTTAACAATATGGAAACATTAGTATCTACCTTTCTATTAATAGAGGCACTTTCTACAAGTACAGAAGGATTAGCTTGAGTTTTATATGTAGCTTTTAAATCTAAAACAGCATTCATTGGTTGTCCATCCCAACGAATAGTACCGCCTTTTTCAACATTAAATTTTTTATCTATAACACCACCATATTTAAAATTATATTGCCCCTCCTGAACTATAAAATCACCAAACATTTCAAATTTTCCAAGTGTATTAATATTCATTTGCATTGAACCTACACCCTTTCCTTTCATAGCGTGACCAGTTTCTCTATTTAAAATGATTTCAATATCTGTATCTGTATCAATATCAAAATTAAAATCGAGTTCTAAACCTTGATATTTATCTTCATTTACAATTTTATTAATTAAAGATTTTTGATATTCTTCGACTGTCATAAAATTAATAAAAGAATTGTTCCCAAGATCTTCATCATCATTAACAGGAATCTTTATTGAAGTGCCTTTTTCTGATTCACCTGCAACATTAATAACCAAAGCATCAATAGACCCCATAATACTTGCTTTTCCTTTCATAAAAGCTGTACCATAATAATACGCATCTTCAGAATCCTCAGTATTAAGTGCTAATATATTATCGGATATTAAATGCAAATCTAAATCCCAATCTCCTAGTTTTTCATGACGAATGGTACCATCAAAAATTCCTTTTGTATTATATTTTGTATCAGTAATTTCTATTTTTCTTAAACTAAACTGATGCTCAGTCAAATCAATAATTGCATTTTTTTCAAGCGCATAGTCAACATTTAGATAAGGTACTTTAATACCTGCATCATTTAAATAGAGTCGTCCATCCATTTCAGGATTTGTAAAAGAACCTCCTATAGTTGTTCTACCTGTTGCATTTCCTCTAACATCAGATAATACTCCATTTAATAAGGTACCAAAGGGAGCTAAATCAAATTTATCAAAACCGGCTTCTAGTTCTAAAGTTGATTGTTCGCCTTCAAAATTAATGTTTCCATCAAGAAAAAACCGTTCAATATCTCCTTGTTCTAAACTAGAATTAATTTTAAATTGATTAAAGTTTTCATTGCCTTCAATTTTAAAATCTAAATCACCTAATAAAAATTGGTTAACAGCTAAACTGTCTATTGTTAAATTGGAAATTGGAGAATATTTATTATCATCTTGCTTATACGTAATCATTCCATTTATTTTTCCTCCTAATGACAAACTATCTAACGATGGTGTTATTTTATTTAAATCAACATCTTTAAATGTAAGATTAAAATCTTTATAATTTGTTCCTCTCATGGATCCAAAAAAATCTATATTTTGATGATTATGAGATAAAGTAAGTTTTTCAAAATCAAAATTTTTAAAATCCTTGTCAAACACAACCTTGTTGTTATCTGTTTCGTTTTCATTTATAAACCATAAATAATCTTTAAACTTAACTTCTGATTTTTTAAAACCTAAAATTGATTGCTTTTCTTTATTAATGGTATGATAAAGGTTTAAATCATAAGCATCTTCAGTCTTTGGTCCACCTTTAAATTCAGACCTTACAAATAAAGTGTCATTTAACGTAACATTTATTAAATCAAAATCTGCAATTTTATATTTACTGTTTTTAATTGTATCAACTGTAATATAGGCGTTATATAAAGGATTTTTATTATTAATTTCAATATTGATATTATTAATTGTGTTATCATAAGCAACTATATTAGGACAAGTAAAGTCAAACAAGAATTTACCTTCATCTCCATTTATTTTACCTTTAGCTTTTGTGTTTTCTGAAATTTTGATTTCCGGAATAAAAACTTCAACGATTTTATCATGTATTGTAATATCGAAATTTAAAAACTGACCTTTTAGTAATTTATTTGGAGTATAATTAGCATACAAACTTCCAAGTGCATTTTCAACAATCTTTTGCACTTGATTTACTTTATATTTCCCTACAATTGTTCCGGTTATGATATCTGGAGAATTCACTTCAATTGTTCTTACTTTCTCTTTATCAAATGATGAAGTAATTTCAAAATCATTAAAAAAATATGAATTCTTACTATTTTGATACGATACATTTTTAATATGTAAAATTCCTGCTAAATCATCAATTGAATTTCCGTTTGCTTTGAATTCAATGTTTCCTTTAAATATTGAAACTGAATCTGTTTTATAAAAATTTAAAATGTGTAAATCTGCGTAGTCAATTTGTGCCTTGAAATCGTAATTTTTAGCTTTTAAACTCAAATCTATGATACCATTAAAATCCATTTTTAAATTAGGATCATTGCTATTGAAATATCCTTTATAATAAGGCATTTTCATACTTCCATCCACCGTAATATTTTGATAGTTATATCCGTTGTAATAAAACTTTTCTATTTTACCTTTTATAGCTGTGTTTAGAAGTTTTTGGGTAAACCCTTTACCATCAACATTTAAATCTAGAGTTGCTTTTCCAATATCTTTCTGACTTAAAAGTGTTCCTAAATCAAAAGCATCTAATTTTATATTTCCTTGATACGAAGCATTATCTATGTTATTGATATTTTGCATAGCTAAGTCACCTTCAAGATAACCTAATTGGGATAACATACTAACATCAGCGTTAACATACTTTTGTGTTAGTTCAACATCTCCCGCAATATTTACATTTCCTAATTTGGCTAAAACCGATGGCAAATTACTACCCAAAATTCGCGGAAGAATTGATTTTAAATTTTCGTAATTTGAAGAAACTCTATCAAAGCTTCCCTTCATATAAAACTCTTGATTGCCTTTGCCAAAAAGATTTCTAAAGTTTGCAGTTCCAATAATCTCCGATTGATTTTTATCAGCTAATTTTAAATTATGAGTAGTGAAGTTGTTTAATGTTCCAACCAAATGCGTGTCTACATAGAAAACATTATTTTTTCCAAATTCGTTGTAAAAATAATTCAAATCGTTTGATGCAATTGAAGCTTTATCAAATTGAACATCAAAAATTACTTTGTTATTAAAATCAGAGAAATCTTTTCTATCATATTTCAACTCTACTCTACCTTTCATTTCCGATTGAGGCGTTTTCATCGATAAGCCATCTAATAAAATGTTCTTTTTTGTATAAGTAAAATCAGATGTAATATTTTCAACTACTAATCCTCTATGATCTTTAAAGGATAACTTATCAATATAAGTAGTAACATTTGCACCTTTAATAAAAAAATCTTCAATATTTGCATTCAACTTGGTAAAATCGAGCATTTTTGGCGTTTGAAGATTGTAATCAATATATTGAAAACGACTATTATAAACCGTCATTTTATTAGCTTTCATTCTAAATTTCCCTGAAGAAGGCGAACCATCGTCAAACGCTTCAATAAATTTATCTAAGTTGGTATAATCTTCATTTTTGTAATTTACAATTCGAACATCCATACCATGCAACACCAAATTTTTCAAATAAGGATGGCCTGGATCATAAATTTTCTTAAAACTTAAAATTGAAGTATTTAATTTCTTGATATAAAACAAAGTATCCTTATGATGGTCTAAAACCAAAACATTACCCAGTTTTACACTGCCAAAAGGCGTCATAGCAACTTTCCCTATTGAAATGTTAGTTCCAAATGATTTATTTAAACTATCAGTTGCGTATTTCCCAAGAGCTGTTTGCACAAAGGGTAAAGATAAAAGAATACCCAATAACAATAGAAGCAATAATATTGCAATCAAAGTTCGAAATAGTATTTTTTTAAATTTTTTGATACGTTTTTTTGTTTTAAATTTGCGTCAAAATATCCCTTTATGGTATAACTCAACAAAAATAGGGAATTTTGTAAGATAATTATAATATCTTTAGTTCAAATTTCATGCCTAAAATGTCAGAAAGAAAAATTTATACTTTAGCTATCGAAAGTTCATGTGATGACACTGCTGCTGCCGTACTTTGTAACGATGTAGTATTATCAAATATTGTGGCGCGCCAGGCAATTCATGAAGAATATGGTGGCGTCGTTCCTGAGTTGGCTTCAAGAGCCCACCAACAAAATATTGTACCAGTTGTTGATGTTGCTATTAAAAAAGCCGGAATTACAAAAAACGACTTGAACTGTATAGCTTTTACACAAGGTCCTGGATTAATGGGTTCGCTATTGGTCGGTGGGTCTTTTGCGAAATCGATGAGTATGGCGTTAGACATTCCGTTGATTGCAATTAACCATATGAAAGCGCATATTTTAGCCCATTTTATTGCCGAAGAAGGTTTTAAAAAACCCACATTTCCCTTTATTGCCTTAACTATTTCTGGTGGACATACACAAATTGTAAAAGTGAATAGCTTTTTTGATATGGAAATTATTGGCGAAACTACCGATGATGCTGTTGGTGAAGCATTTGATAAAAGTGCCAAAATTTTAGGACTTCCCTATCCTGGAGGACCTTTAGTAGATAAATTTGCTCAAGAAGGAAATCCGAAAGCGTTTCCGTTTACCAAACCAAAAGTTGAAGGATTGAATTTTAGTTTTAGCGGATTAAAAACTCAAATCTTGTATTTCGTTCAGAAAAATGTGGCTTTGAATCCCAATTTTATTGAAGAAAATAAAGCGGATATTTGTGCTTCAATTCAACACACCATTATCAATATTTTAATGGATAAGCTGAAATTAGCGGTTGCTGAAACTGGAATTAATCAGATTGCAATTGGTGGTGGTGTTTCGGCAAATTCTGGAATTAGAACTACATTGAAAGGAGCAGAAAAAAAATACGGTTGGAAAACGTACATTCCTAAATTTGAATACACAACCGATAACGCAGCAATGATTGGAATTGTAGGTTATTATAACTTTTTAGAAGAAAATTTTAGTAACGCTGAAATAACATCTAAAGCACGAATTGAATTTTAATCTTATGCAATTATTCTATAATTCAGACATAAAAAAAGGTGATTCAAACTTCTTTTTCGACAAAGAAGAAAGCAAGCACATCGTTAAAGTTTTACGTAAAAAAGAAAGTGATAAAATATTTATTACTAATGGATTAGGTTTTTTATTTGAATCTAAAATTATTTTAGCTTCAGAAAAAAAATGTGAAGTGAAAATCATCAAAGAAACCTTCAAAGAACCAGATTCTTTTTACACACATATTGCTGTAGCTCCAACTAAAATGAACGACCGTTTAGAGTGGTTTTTAGAAAAAGCAACCGAAATTGGTATTCATGAAATCACACCAATTATTTGCGATCATTCGGAAAGAAAAGTATATAAAATTGATCGAGCGGAAAAAATTATTCAGGCTGCCATGAAACAATCGTTACATTATTATTTACCTAAGATTAACGAACCTGTTTCTCTTACACAATTTGTAAAATCAAATATCGACGGACAAAAATTCATCGCACATTGCGAAGAAACAGATAAGAAATCGTTTAAAAATGAAGTTAATAAAAATAATAAAGTAACTATCTTAATTGGTCCAGAAGGCGATTTTTCTACAAAAGAAATAAATTTGTCTATTGAAAATAATTTTATTCCTGTAACTTTGGGAAACACAAGATTACGAACTGAAACTGCAGCTTTAGTAGCTTGTCATACAATTGCACTTATAAATGAATAAACTTTTAACTTTCGGAATTTTATTAGTTTGGAATTTGGGATTTACTCAAGAAATCGCTGTTGCTAAATATTCTGGTGGTGGTGATTGGTATGCAAATCCGACTTCTTTACCTAATTTAGCTAAATTTTGCAATCAGAATATCAAGACCAATTTAAATACTAAAATTGCAACGGTTGAAGTAGGAAGTGCTGAAATATTTTCCTATCCATTTGTTCACATGACCGGTCATGGAAATGTAGTCTTTAGCGCTAATGATATAATTAATCTAAGAAACTACCTTACTTCAGGTGGTTTTTTACATATTGATGATAATTACGGAATGAACGAATTTATTCGAAAAGAAATTAAAAAGATATTCCCTGATAATCCATTGACTGAAATTCCTTCCTATCACATTTTATTTCAAGAACCTTTTTCATTTCCTGGTGGGTTACCTAAAATTCACGAACACGACAATCAAAAACCTCAAGCTTTCGGAATTTTTATTGATGGTAGAATCGTTTTGCTTTACACTTTCGAAACTGACTTAGGTGATGGTTGGGAAGATACCGAAGTGCATAATAATCCCCAATCAACCCGAGAAAAAGCATTAAAAATGGGAGCCAATATTATCAATTACGTTTTTAAAAATTAGTAAATGACTTCAAAAGAATTATCCCTCGGAATTGTAAGAGCAGTTGCTATAATGGCATCTATTTTACTTCTTTTATTTTTCTTGTACAAAGTAGCAACCGTTATTGTTTACTGCATAGTTTCGGTTATCTTTTCACTTTTACTTTACCCTTTAGTATTATTTTTAAGAAGAAAGCTCAAATATAGAAATACATTGGCTGTAGTTGTTTCTTTATTATTAGTTATTTTTTTAATTGCGGGAATTTTTTTATTATTTGTTCCATTAATTATTTCACAAGGCGAAAATTTATCGCTTTTAGATATTAATTCTCTTGAAAATAATTACAATACTTTACTAAATGATGTCACAGTATATTTAAGTTCTCACAATATCGATTTACAACAAATTGCTAAAAGTTCTAATCTTACTTCTTTTTCCAATTTTGAATTTATTCCCAATTTCTTAAATAATATCATTATTACCATTGGTAATATCGGAATGGGATTGGCATCGGTTTTATTCATCTCATTTTTTATACTTAAAGAAAGAAGCTCCTTTTCATTAGCATTTAAAAATATTTTACCTGTAAATCAAAAAGAAAAAGTTTTAAATTCTGTTGAGAAAATCAACGAAATGCTATCCAAATATTTCTTAGGATTGTTATTGCAATTGTTCATCATCTTAGTTTTATATTTTATCGTCTTTTTGATTTTCGGAGTAGAAAACGCCTTAATAATTGCACTTTTATGCGCAGTTTTTAACATTGTTCCCTATGTTGGACCAATCATCGCCACTTTTGTAGCCGGACTTCTAATTATGATTAATAGTATAGGAACTGGTGCCGATTTTGCTTCCGAAACTTTACCAACTACTATTTACGTTTTAATAGGAATGTTTGTGGTGCAATTGATTGATAACAATGTGAGTTCGCCATTGATTTTTTCAAAAAGCACTAATTCACATCCTTTAGAAATCTTTTTAGTGATTTTAATTGCTGGAATTTTATTCGGTATTACCGGAATGATTATCGCTGTTCCTTTTTACACTTCGTTAAAAGTAATTGGCAAAGAATTTTTACCTGATAACAGAATCATTAAAGTCCTTACCAAAAACTTATAGTTTTGAATTTAGAATTTCTTTTACATACTGAAATACAGAATTTCATCAACCAAAATCTAAATTCGGATAGTTCGAAGTTGGCTTTAAAGAAAAACCCTTTTCCTGAAGAAAATTATTCGGTTATCATCAATCAAATTATTGCAAAAAAGAAAGCGAAAGACAAACTTCCAACTTGGTTTTCTTCTGAAAATATTATTTATCCTGAAAAAATATCTATCGAACAAACATCTTCAGAAACTACAGCAAAATATAAAGCTTCATTAGTTTCAGGTGAAAAATTAATCGATTGCACAGGCGGATATGGTATTGACGACTACTATTTTGCCAAACAATTTAAATCGGTTATTCATTGCGAATTAAATGCTGATTTATCTAAAATTGTAACACATAACTTTGAAGTTCTAAAAGTTTCTAATATCGAATGTTATCAAGGCGATAGCACTGAATTTCTAAAAAAACGTCAGATTGAGCTTGTCGAAATCCAAAAGTTCGACTGTATTTACATTGATCCTTCCAGAAGAAATGATGCGAAAGGCAAAGTCTTCATGCTAGCCGATTGTTTACCAAATGTTGTTGACTTACAAGATTTTTATTACCAATTTGCCGATACTATTTTAATCAAAACTGCTCCTATTTTAGATCTTCATGCTGGATTATTGGAATTGAAAAATGTTTCGGAAATTCACATCGTAGCTGTGGATAACGAAGTAAAAGAGTTGCTTTGGAAAATAGAGAAAAAATGCAATGAAGCACCTGAAATCATTGCCGTGAATCTTGAGAAAGAAAAACAAACGATTACCAAAATTGAAAGCTCAAAATCGTACTCAGCGCGTTATAGTTTACCAAAAAAATATCTGTACGAACCCAATGCATCTTTAATGAAATCTGGCGGATTTGAAGCCGTTTCCGAATTGTTTGCTGTTGAAAAATTGCACCAACATTCGCATTTATATACTTCGGATGAACTTATCGATTTTCCTGGAAGAAAGTTTCAAATTGATGCCATTGTTCCGTTTCAGAAAAAAGAAATTTCGCAACATATTCAAGGTAAAAAAATGAATGTTTCCACACGAAATTTCCCCATAAAACCTGAAGAAATTAAGAAAAAATACAAAATTACAGATGGTGGAACAATTTTTGCTTTTTTTACCACGAATGTAAATAATGAAAAAATAATTTTACTTTGCACCAAATTATAATCCAAATGAAACACCTTTTATCGCTGCTATTGTTACTTACGTTAAGTGTTAACGCTCAAAAGAAAGACTGCATTTACGACATTGAAGAAAAAACCGATTCTACTTCGTTAAAAGTATTACCAAATGTTCTAGTACACGAAAAAATATTTGGAAACACTAATGAATACTTATTCTTTGCACTTTTAAACGACAATGGAACGCCAATGCTAAGTATTCAACAATTGCAAAAAAGTAAAGATTTTATTAAAACCAATTGTATTGCTAAAAATTCAAAAATCATCTTACAATTAATGAATGGAAAAATCATAAACCTTATTAGTTCAGATGAAGAAGCTTGTAGTGTTTTGATATTTGATACAAAAGAAAAAAATAACATGCGTGTTTTAGATGGTTATTTTTACTTCACAAAAACCAATTACGAAGAATTAAAAAATAGTCCAATTAGTTTAATGCGAATTCAATTTGCAGGAGAAACAAAAGATTACGTACTAAAAAACGAATTAAACTCAGAAACTTTAAAAACAACTTCTAAACCCGATAGTTATTTTATGCAGTTTTTGAAGTGTGTGGAGTAGGTATTTAACGTCCCTGTCTATGGCAAGTGCGGGATTTTAAAACCAAATCTTTGTCCGCCAGCGGAATGTTGTTTAGTTGCAATGTCTTCATTTTTAAGCATTCAGCCCGCATTTGCTATAGCCGATGTTGTGCTTAGTTTTTTTTCTCATTCATTCTACTGTCATCAATAATATGAATACACACACTATCATTATCGGTGCAGTGTAAGCCATTATTTTTCGACATTTTCTAATTCTATCCGTTGTCCGTTTAAGTTTTTCATATTTCAAGTACTTGTCAGCTTTTGGAATTCCAATTATCCAACAGTCCAAAGTGTGAAAGTTAGTCAAATACCAACTTGTCGGCGCATGTGTTTTTGTTAGTTCCCCGTCCTTGTCGATCGAATCCATCATTGTCCGTAAGTTAAAACAGGCAGGAGTATAAAATACAACTGTCACTATCCAAAAAATCAGGAAGCTTAAACTTGTTAATATTAATAGGGTCGTCTCCATTTTACATTAAGCACAACTTGTTTATAACACCAAATATACCAAACTTTTAACCAAAATAAAAAAACATTTCAGGAAACTACAAAAAACAAAAAAGCCTTGCGTTTGCAAGGCTTTTTGTGATCGCGCCAGGATTCGAACCTGGGACCTACTCATTAGAAGTGAGTTGCTCTATCCAGCTGAGCTACGCAACCTATTTTATTATCGTCGGGGTGGCAGGATTCGAACCTGCGGCCTCCTGCTCCCAAAGCAGGCGCGATAACCGGGCTACGCTACACCCCGCAAAAACAAAAAAAAGCGGAGAGACAGGGATTCGAACCCTGGCGACGGTTACCCGTCGACAGATTAGCAATCTGCTCCGTTACCACTCCGGCACCTCTCCTATTATTCTGTAAGAACTTATCTTTTTTGCGGTTGCAAATGTATGTTTTCATTCGTTAATATACAACTATTATTAGAGATTTTTTAATATTTTTTTAATATAAATTTTAAAAGCACTAATAGTCAATACAATAACAATGATTAAAAATTTAGGAATAATTCGCATTTCATAGAAAATCAAAAATAAAGTCTAAATAGTAGAAATCCATTTTAATTATTAAAAATCAATTTCATTTCCTTTTTAAGGAAGAATTATAGTGTTTTCTTTATCAAAATTCGAATAAAAATAGTAATTTCGCAATTCAAATAAAAAACCATTCTATCATGAACAAAAAAGTAGTTATCGTTTCTGCCGTAAGAACTCCAATTGGAAGTTTCATGGGAGCTTTATCTAGTGTACCTGCAACTAAGTTAGGTGCTGCTGCCATCAAAGGCGCTTTAAATAAAATCAATTTAGACCCTAAATTAGTTGACGAAGTATTAATGGGTAATGTAGTTCAAGCTGGAAACGGCCAAGCTCCTGCAAGACAAGCCGTTTTATATGCTGGTTTATCTGAAAATGTAGCTTGTACTACCATAAATAAAGTTTGTGCGAGTGGTATGAAAGCTGTTATGCAAGGAGCTCAAGCTATTATTGCCGGAGATGCTGAAATCGTAGTGGCAGGTGGTATGGAAAACATGAGTTTAATTCCGCATTATGTTCATTTAAGAAATGGCGTAAAATTCGGTCCAACTTCATTAGTAGACGGAATGCAAAAGGACGGCTTAACAGATGCATACGATAATAACGCTATGGGCGTTTCTGCTGACTTATGTGCGTCTGAATATAACATTACAAGAGAAGATCAAGATAACTTCGCAATTCAATCGTATGAGCGTTCTGCGGCTGCGTGGGAAGCTGGTAAGTTTGATGCAGAAATTGTTCCTGTTGAAGTTCCTCAAAGAAGAGGTGACGCTATCATAGTTTCTAAAGACGAAGAATTCACTAATGTAAAATTAGATAAAATTCCATCTTTGGCTGCTGTATTTACTAAAGAAGGAACGGTAACTGCTGCAAATGCTTCCACTATTAATGACGGAGCTGCAGCTTTAGTATTAATGAGCGAAGAAAAAGCACAATCATTAGGATTAACTCCTTTAGCTTACATTAAATCATACGCTGATGCTGCTCAAGAACCAAAATGGTTTACAACTGCGCCTGCAAAAGCATTACCAAAAGCATTAGACAAAGCTGGTTTAACAGTTGCTGATGTTGATTTCTTTGAATTCAATGAAGCTTTCGCTGTGGTTGGATTAGCTAATGCACAAATCTTAGGATTAGACAATGATAAAATCAATGTAAACGGTGGAGCTGTTTCTTTAGGTCATCCTCTGGGATGTTCTGGAGCTAGAATTATCGTTACTTTAATCAGTGTTTTAAACCAAAACAATGCTAAAATTGGTGCAGCTGCTATCTGTAATGGTGGTGGTGGTGCTTCTGCAATTGTTATTGAAAGAGCGTAATTTTTAACATTTATTAATGGTGAATTTTGAAATTTAATTACATTTGTAATTAAATTCTTAATTCACCATTTTTTATTCAGACCAACATGTTTGGAATTTGTAATTTAGCCATAGTACCCGTAAGAGCGGAAGCCAGTGACCGAAGCGAACAAGTTTCGCAATTACTATTTGGCGAGCACTTTAAAATTATTGAAATGACTGCCAAATGGGTGCAGGTAGAATTGGCATTTGATAATTACATTGGGTGGATTGACTCTAAACAATATCAAGCTATTTCAGAAGAATATTACAACATTTTAAACGATACTCCTATTGTTTTAAATGCTGATTTGGTTGAATATATTACCGCTCCAAATAATCAATTAACTTCGATAACACTGGGTGCTTCGCTATCATTTTTAGATAATGAAGAAATTAACACCAATAAATACAATTTTGAAGGCATTAAAGTCTGCGGTCAAAAAAAGAAATCTGAATTGATTAAAACCGCTTTCATGTATTTGAATGCACCTTATTTATGGGGAGGAAAAACGCCATTTGGAATTGATTGTTCAGGTTTTACTCAAATGGTTTATAAATTAAACGGTTATTCACTTTTAAGAGATGCTTCACAACAAGCCACTCAAGGAGAAGCTTTAAGTTTTATTGAAGAAAGTGAACCAGGCGATTTAGCCTTTTTCGATAACGAAGAAGGTAATATCATTCACGTTGGAATTATGATGGAAAACAACTACATCATTCACGCATCAGGAAAAGTACGAATTGACCGTTTAGACCATTTAGGAATTTACAATGCAGAAGTCAATCGACACACCCACAAACTGAGAGTTATTAAAAAAATAATATAAAAAAATCCCGATGAAAATCGGGATATTTTGTTTTAGTTGATAGCTTTTGCTTTTTCAGGCTGACCAATTATTTCGTATGTCAATTTTAAAATGCTTTTTGTATTTGCATCATTTGGATTGATAGAATATGCTTTTTCAAAATCTGGCAATGATTTAGCAAACATTTCTTTTCTCTTTTGCATCAATTCATCATACTTTTTTTTATCTGCTCTTGAATTGTTGATTTCTGTTACCAATTTATCATCTTCCGCCAAACCTGAATATCCTGAGTTAAAATAGATATTAAATTCTCCATTTTTTAACTCTTCATCATTTGGAGATAATTTTCTAGCTTCTGCATAAGTTGCTTTAGCTTTATCCATATTTCCATTTTGAGTATACAAAATAGCTAGAATTTTTAACACATCTGGTTTAGTTCTACTTACTTTTACATCTCTTGGTTTTTCATATAATCCCATAGAAATGTATTTTGTTCTTTCTTCTCTGGAACCAATTTCTTCCTCATTCCCATTTGCTTTATTAGTAGCATAATAATACATTCCTGATTTCATGTAATCACTATTAGCCAATTCTTCGTACAATTTTTCAGCTGATTTATATTCTTTTGAATTTACAGCTAAAATTGCAGCATTGTTTAAAGCTTTTCCTTCTCCTTTTGGATCAAAAAGATATAAACTATAAAAAATGGCAGATGATTCTTTTAATTTTGAAGCATTGTTTAAACTTCCCGCTAAAGCATTTAATGTTTCTTTAAAACCTTTTTTCTCTTCAATTAGTTCATCTGTGTAAATCTTTTTTCCTGACTTTTTTTCGAATGCAATTGTTTCATCTATTACAACTCCATATTGCTTAATGAATTCAGGATTATACAATCCCATCTGATCTTGTATCGTTGCTTTATCACCTTTAGAAGCTAAAACAATTGTTGGATACATCGTTTTGTAAAATTTAGCATATACTTTATCTGACTCTTCTGTTGCAGAAGTTTCTAAAGCATCACTTGCTGTTTTGTATGCAGCTATGTCTTTATCAGATATAGTTTCTTTACTATAAATTTTCTTTAATGTTTTTAGCTCATCTTTTTGAGCAAATGTGGCAACTGACAATAAAAGCGTTGCACTTAATAGTAATTTTTTCATTGTTTTAAAATCTGGGTTAAACAAAAGCCCAAAATAAATTTGGGCCTTATACTTTTTTATTCTTGTGTTTCTTCTTCTGATGAATCAATGTCTGTGCTTGTTTCAGCATCTGAAATTTCTCCATTTTCGTCTAAAACAATTTCTTCCTCTTCACGAAGTACTTTTGTAACTGCTGCAATAGAATCATTACCTTTAATGTTAATCAATTTAACACCTTGAGTTGCTCTACCCATTACTCTTAAATCAGAAACCATCATTCTAATAGTTAACCCCGATTTATTAATAATCATTAAATCATCGTCGTCTGTTACATTGTTGATGGCAATTAAAGCACCCGTTTTTTCAGTAATGTTTAATGTTTTTACACCTTTTCCACCACGATTAGTAATTCGGTATACATCTACTCCATCTTCTTCAACTAATTTAGTACGTTTTCCGTAACCGTTTTCAGTAACTACTAAAATTTGTGTTTCGTTCACATCTTCTTTGTTTACTGTCACAATTCCAATTACTTCATCATTCTCATCAGCTAATGTAATTCCTCTAACTCCAGATGCAGTTCTACCCATTGGTCGCGTTTTTTCTTCTTCAAAACGAACCATTTTACCCGATTTTCCAGCAATTAATACTTGACTTGAACCGTTAGTTAATTTTGCACCTAATAATTCATCGCCTTCTTTAATTGTAATAGCTGCAACACCGTTTACACGAGGCTTAGAATATTTCTCTAAAGATGTTTTCTTAACTTGACCTTGTTTCGTTACCATAATTAAATTGTGGCTCTTAATGTAGTCTTGGTCTTTTAAGTCTTGTGTGCAAATAAATGCTTTTACTTTATCATCACTTTCTATGTTGATTAAGTTTTGAATAGCACGACCTTTACTTGCTTTAGTTCCTTCAGGAATTTCGTATACACGCATCCAGTAACACTTACCTTTTTGCGTGAAATACATTAAATATTGATGATTTGTTGCCACAAATAAATGCTCTAAGAAATCTTGATCTCTTGTTCCAGCTGATTTTTGTCCAACTCCTCCTCTATTTTGTGTTTTGTATTCTGATAATGAAGTACGTTTGATATATCCTGCATGAGAAATAGTAATTACTACACTTTCATCTGCAATTAAATCTTCAATACTAACATCGCCACCAGAATATTCGATTTGCGAACGACGCTCATCTCCATATTTATCTCTGATTTCTACTAATTCGTCTTTAATTACTTGCATTCTCATTTCTTTGCTTGCCAATAATTCTTTCAAATAAGCAATCAGTTTCATGATTTCTTCGTATTCAGCGCGTAATTTATCTTGCTCAAGACCTGTTAATTGTCTTAAACGCATTTCAACGATAGCACGTGCTTGAATTTCCGATAACTTGAAGCGTTCAATTAATTTTGTTCTAGCTTCATCACCATCCTTAGAAGCTCTAATGATTTTGATTACTTCATCTATATTATCAGAAGCAATGATTAATCCTTCCAAGATATGAGCTCTTTCTTCTGCTTTTCTTAAATCATATTGAGCCCTACGAACTACAACATCATGACGGTGTTCTACGAAATGATAAATCAAATCTTTAAGATTCAACATTTGCGGACGCCCTTTAACCAATGCAATATTATTTACACTGAACGAAGCTTGTAATTGAGTATATTTATAAAGTGTATTTAAAACTACGTTTGGAACCGCATCACGTTTTAATTCATACACCACACGCATACCATTTCTATCCGATTCATCACGAATATTTGATATACCTTCAATTTTCTTATCGTTAACTAAATCGGCAGTATGTTTAATCATATTTGCCTTATTTACTTGATAAGGAATTTCAGTTACAATGATAGCTTCTTTTCCATTCACTTCTTCAAAACCAACTTTAGCACGCATTACAATACGACCTCTACCTGTTTTGAATGCTTCTCTTACACCTTCGTAACCATAAATAATTCCTCCAGTAGGGAAATCAGGAGCTTTGATATGATTTATTAACTCATCAATTTCAATATCATTGTTATCAATATAAGCCAAAATACCATCAACAACTTCAGTTAAGTTGTGTGGTGCCATATTTGTAGCCATACCTACCGCAATACCCGAAGCTCCGTTTACTAACAAAGTTGGTATTTTAGTTGGCATAACCGTTGGCTCTTGTAATGTATCGTCAAAGTTTAATTGGAAATCAACTGTTTCTTTATCTATATCTGCCAACATTTCTTCCGAAATCTTTTTCATTCTGGCTTCCGTATAACGCATTGCTGCTGGACTATCTCCATCGACAGAACCAAAGTTACCTTGACCGTCAACCAATAAATAACGCATACTCCATTCCTGAGCCATACGTACCATAGCGTCGTAAACTGAGGAATCTCCATGTGGGTGATACTTTCCTAAAACCTCTCCTACAATTCTCGCCGATTTTTTGTGGGCAGATCTTGAGTTAACTCCCAAATCATACATACCATAAAGTACTCTTCGGTGAACAGGCTTTAAACCATCTCTAACATCAGGAAGTGCTCTTGATACAATAACAGACATCGAATAATCGATGTAAGCTGATTTCATTTCTTCCTCTATGTTAATAGGAATTAACTTTTCTCCTTCTGACATAAGTATTTACATTAAAATTATATATTAGTACTAAAACGTGCCAATATACGGCTTTCTGAACTTTTAACACAAATTTTGAACCACTAATTTCGACTATTTATTAACAATTTTGTTTACAAATTGCTTATAATTCACATAGAAGAAACTTTCATTTTTCAAATATTTTTTGTCATTTAGCCTATCTGTACTTTTTATAAGGTATGATTTTTGTATTTCCTTATAGAATTTTGTACTTTTACTTATATTACTAATGCTATGGACGATAATTTTTCACCGAGAGTTAAAGACGTAATTACCTACAGTAAAGAAGAAGCTTTACGATTAGGTCACGACTTTATTGGTACCGAACACTTAATGCTAGGAATACTTCGAGATGGCAATGGAAAAGCAATTAATATCTTGAATAATTTAGCTGTGGACTTATCTCACTTAAGAAAAAAAGTAGAGATATTAAGCCCTGCTAACCCTAATGGCATTCAAAATATTGAAAAGAAAAACTTGCATCTTACGCGCCAAGCCGAGCGTGCATTGAAGACTACTTTTTTAGAAGCGAAACTTTTTAACAACTCTGAGATAAGTACCGCTCACCTATTGCTATGCATTTTACGCAATGAAAACGACCCAACAACTAAATTGATGGGCAAATTAAAAATCGATTACGAAACCGTTAAAGAACAGTATACAGCCATGATGACAAACGAAGACGATTATTTAGAAAACTTACCGAAAGCCGAGTCATTCAATGACGATTCAGGACAAGATGACAGTTTAAAAGAAAGCTCATTTAACAATCCTCCCTCAGGTGGAAAAACCAATAAAAAATCAAAAACTCCAGTTTTAGATAACTTCGGTCGTGACTTAACGGAAATGGCAGAAGAAGGAAAACTTGACCCAGTTGTGGGACGTGAAAAAGAAATCGAGCGTGTGTCTCAAATTTTAAGTCGTAGAAAGAAAAACAACCCACTTTTGATTGGAGAACCTGGAGTTGGAAAATCAGCAATCGCTGAAGGTTTGGCTTTACGAATTATTAAGAAAAAAGTATCTCGAAATTTATTCAATAAACGCGTGGTTACGCTTGATTTAGCAAGTTTAGTTGCTGGCACAAAATACCGCGGACAATTCGAAGAAAGAATGAAAGCCGTTATGAATGAATTAGAGAAAAATGACGATATCATTTTATTCATTGACGAAATTCACACTATTGTTGGCGCAGGTGGCGCAACTGGTTCGCTTGACGCTTCTAACATGTTCAAACCTGCTTTAGCTAGAGGTGAAATTCAATGTGTTGGAGCTACTACTTTAGATGAATACCGTCAATATATTGAAAAAGATGGCGCATTAGAAAGACGTTTTCAAAAAGTAATTGTAGAACCAACATCTGTTGAAGAAACAATTACGATTTTAAATAACATCAAACCAAAATACGAAGATCACCACAATGTAATTTACACTCCTGAAGCAATTGAAGCGTGTGTAAAATTAACAAATCGTTATATGACAGATCGTTTTCTTCCAGACAAGGCTATTGATGCTTTAGATGAAGCCGGTTCTCGTGTTCATATTATCAATATTGATGTTCCAAAACAAATTTTGGAATTAGAACGTCAGTTAGAAGAAGTGCGTGAACTGAAAAATACGGTTGTTAAAAAACAGAAATATGAGGAAGCAGCTAAACTTCGTGATGATGAAAAACGCATCGAAAAAGATTTAGCTATTGCACAAGAACAATGGGAAGAAGATTCTAAAAACAACAAAGTTACCGTTACAGAAGATAACGTTGCCGATGTGGTTTCGATGATGACAGGAATTCCTGTAAATCGTATTGCTCAAACTGAAAGTAATAAATTAGCTCACTTACCTGAACTAATTAAAGGTAAGGTAATTGGGCAAGATGAAGCGGTGTTAAAAATCGCAAAATCAATCCAAAGAAATCGTGCTGGATTGAAAGATCCAAACAAGCCAATTGGTTCGTTTATTTTCTTAGGTCAAACTGGTGTTGGAAAAACACAATTAGCAAAAGTGATAGCAAAAGAATTGTTTGATTCTGAAGACGCTTTGGTTCGCATCGACATGAGTGAGTACATGGAAAAATTTGCAATTTCAAGATTAGTTGGAGCACCTCCAGGATATGTAGGATATGAAGAAGGTGGTCAATTAACTGAAAAAGTTCGAAGAAAACCATATTGCGTAGTACTTCTAGACGAAATCGAAAAAGCACATCCAGATGTATTTAACATGATGCTTCAAGTTTTGGATGACGGACATTTAACTGATAGTTTAGGAAGAAAAATAGATTTTAGAAATACGATTATCATTATGACTTCTAACGTTGGTGCTCGTCAATTGAAAGACTTTGGAACCGGAGTTGGATTTGGAACAGCTTCAAAACAAGCACAAACAGAAGAACATTCAAAAGGAATTATCGAAAATGCTTTGAAAAAAGCATTTGCTCCTGAGTTTTTAAACCGTATTGATGATGTAATTGTCTTCAATGCTCTTGAAAAAGAAGATATTGATAAAATTATTGATATCGAAATGGATAAATTATATTTAAGAGTTAAAGATTTAGGTTACACTTTAAAACTTTCTGAAGCAGCCAAAGATTACATTGCTGAAAAAGGTTTTGATAAGCAATTTGGAGCGCGTCCGTTAAAAAGAGCCATTCAAAAATATGTTGAAGATGCTCTAGCTGAAGAGATTATTACTCAAAAAATTCATGAAGGCGATCAAATTTTCATGGACTTAGATGAAACGGCTCAAGAACTCAAAATAGAAATTAAAAAATTAGAAGAACCAAGCTCATAGCTTGGTTTTTTTATTTTATGCAATTTTAAAATTATATTAAAAAAAATACTACATTAGATTCTTAATTTATTCGTTTAAAAATGTTAGACAAAGTTATTGTAGGTAGCGAAGAATGGTGTTCCTTCCCTACTTTAGGAATCCCAACAATTAAAGCACGTGTTGACTCAGGAGCAAAAACTTCTGCTCTTCATGCTATCAATATTGTTACTTTTGAAAAAGACAGTGAAAATTGGGTTAAATTCGACATCAACCCTATTCAAAATAACGCTAAAGCAGTAATTCATTGTGAAGCTCCTTTGGTAGACAAACGTGTTGTTAAAAGCTCTAGTGGCTACCGAGAACAACGTTATGTGATCAAAACCAAACTAGAAATTGGAGGAAAAACTTGGGATATCGAGGTAACTTTAACCAATCGTGACTCAATGGGTTTCCGAATGTTATTAGGTCGTGAAGCGATGTCGGGCCGTGTTTTGGTCGATCCTGAACAACGATATTTATTAGGACAACCAACTACTGAAAAACTTAAAGAATACTACTACGCTACAAATGAAACAAAAAAAGGATTAAAAATTGGTTTATTAGCAAGTAATCCCGAATTATACAGTAACAAACGAATTTTAGAAGCAGGCGAATTAAGAGGGCACGAAATGCACTTTTTAAATTTGAAATACTGCTACATGAAATTAGACGCAGACACACCAGAAATTCATTACCGTGGTGGAAAAGTTTTAAACGATTTTGATGCTGTAATTCCAAGAATTCGACCAAGTATGACCTATTATGGTTGTGCGTTAACCCGTCAATTTGAAGCTTTAAAAGTATTTGCTTTGAACAATGCTTCTGCGATTACTCAATCTAGAGATAAACTGTTTTCATTACAATTATTGTTGAATAACGGAGTAGACATTCCAACTACTGGATTTGCCAATTCGCCTTTAGATACTGACGATTTAATTAAAATGGTGGGTGGTTCACCTTTAATTGTAAAATTATTAGAAGGAACACAAGGAAAAGGAGTTGTTTTAGCAGAAACCAAAAAAGCAGCCGAATCAGTAATAAATGCTTTCAAGAGTTTAAATGCTAATATTTTAGTACAAGAATTCATTAAAGAAGCCAATGGTAAAGACTTGAGACTCTTTGTGGTAGACGGAAAAGTCGTTGCTGCTATGCAACGAGAAGCTGCGCCAGGAGAATTCAGAGCGAATATTCATATGGGCGGAACTGCTTCTGTGGTTAAAATTACTTCTGACGAAAAGAAAATTGCCATCAAAGCAGCAAAAGCTATGAATTTAAAAGTAGCCGGAGTTGATATTATTCGTTCGTCAAAAGGACCTTTATTGTTAGAAGTAAATTCATCTCCAGGTCTTGAAGGAATTGAAGGCGCTACTCAAAAAGACATTGCAGGCGAAATGATTAAAGCAATTGAGAAAAACTTTAAGTGGAAATAATATGAAAAAGCAATATACAGTTCCGTTGGTTTTATTCCTTTTAGGAATGGCAATTACAATAATTGGTTCTTTATTTAAGATTATGCATTGGCCTGGTGCAAACGTAGCATTAGTCATTGGAATGCTTACAGAAGTTTCTGCAATTATAACATTGATTGTTGTTGTAATAAAAAATACAAAATGAACAAAAACCGATTAGAAGCTTTTAGCGACGGCGTTTTAGCCATTATAATTACTATTATGGTCTTGGAATTTAAAGTTCCGGATGATACTACCTTTGAAGCCGTTACTAAATTATCGCATAAGTTTCTAAGTTATATATTAAGTTTTATTTATGTTGGAATTTATTGGAACAATCACCATCATTTAATTCATTCACTTAAAAATGTAAATGGAAAAATACTTTGGGCAAACTTGCATTTATTGTTTTGGTTGTCTTTAATTCCTTTTACAACAGCTTGGATTGGTGAACATCACTTTGCTTCTTTCCCAATGATGCTATACGGAATTGTATTGTTAATGAACGCTTTCGCCTACTTTATTCTGCAACGATTAATTTTAATTGACCACGGAAAAGATTCAGCTCTTTCAAAAGCAATTGGAAAAGATTACAAAGGAAAATTATCAGTAGTTTTATATTTGATTGCTGTTTTCCTAACCAAATATTCAGTTGAAATTTCAGGAACTATTTATATTTTGGTGGCTCTAATTTGGTTAATTCCAGACAAGAGAATTGAGCGTACTTTTAATAAAAACGACTAAATTATGCATTTCATTAGTAAAATATTCATCGTAATTATAGCCTTATTTCACCTGTATTTTCTATGGCTAGAAATGTTTGCATGGACAACTGCAGCTAAAAAAGTATTCCGAACCATTCCCGAAGATTTATTCGAAAAAACAAAAGTTTTAGCCGCTAATCAAGGTTTGTATAACGGATTCTTATCTGCAGGCTTACTTTGGTCTTTGGCTATTTCCGATGAAAACTGGAGTAAAAACATCGCTTTATTTTTTCTTTGTTGTGTTGCTGTTGCGGGAATTTTTGGAGCTTATTCCGCTTCTAAGAAAATATTTTATGTGCAAGCACTCCCTGCAATTATTGCAATTATTACAATTCTATTTTTATAAAAAAAGCTCAAGATTATCTTGAGCTTTTAATTTTATATACTTTGTATTAATCTTCCATTTCTATTTGAAAGCTATTCAAAAACGAAACTGATTTTTCAATATCGTAATGTAAAATTCTGTCTTCTGATACAAACGGAACATCTTCTCTATACGATTTAACAAAACTTTCAATAAACTCACTCGATTGTAATGGTCTTCTGAATTCTAAAGCTTGCGAACCGTTTAATAATTCAATTCCTAAAATACGTTCTACGTTTTCAACAATATGTAACGTTTTAGTTGCCGCGTTTGCTCCCATACTCACGTGATCTTCTTGTCCGTTTGAAGAAACAATACTATCAATACTTGCTGGAGTTGCCAATTGTTTGTTTTGACTCGCGATACTTGCCGCTGTATATTGTGGAATCATGAAACCTGAATTCAATCCTGGATCGTTTACTAAAAACGCTGGTAAACCTCTTAATCCAGAAATCAATTGATACGTTCTTCTTTCCGAAATACTTCCTAATTCTGATAACGCTATTCCTAAGAAATCTAAGGCTAAAGCTAAAGGTTGTCCGTGGAAGTTTCCTCCCGAAATAATCAAATCTTCTCCAACGAAAATATTTGGATTATCGGTCACCGAATTGATTTCAGTACGGAATACTTTCTTCACATAATCAATTGTATCTTTCGAAGCGCCATGTACTTGTGGAATACATCTAAATGAATAAGGATCTTGAACGTGAACTTTTGGTTGCGCAATGATTTCGCTATCTTCCAACAAATCGCGCATTCTTTCAGCGGTTTGAATTTGCCCTTTATGAGGACGAACTAAGTGAATCAAATCTGTAAAAGGCTCTAATCTTCCATCAAAACCTTCTAATGAAACTGCTCCGATGACATCAGCTAAATACGAAATTTTCTCAGCTTTAATCAAGCAATAAACCCCGTAAGCACTCATGAATTGCGTTCCGTTCAATAAAGCCAATCCTTCTTTCGATTGTAAAACGATTGGTTCCCAACCAAATTTCTCTAATACTTTTGATGAAGGTTGTCTGAAACCATCTAAATACACTTCACCTTCTCCTAACAATGGTAATGATAAATGTGCTAACGGAGCTAAATCACCCGAAGCACCTAACGAACCTTGAGTATAAATTACTGGAAAAATATCATTGTTGTAAAAATCAATCAAACGTTGCACGGTTACTAATTGAACACCTGAATGTCCGTAGCTTAACGATTGGATTTTCAATAACAACATGATTTTTACAATTTCATGAGGTACTTCCTCCCCTGTTCCGCAAGCGTGCGATTTTACCAAATTCTCTTGCAATTTTGATAAATTTTCATTCGAAATCTTCACATTACATAACGAACCAAAACCAGTGTTAATTCCGTAAATTGGATCTGAGTTTGATTTCATTTTATCGTCTAAGTATTTTCTACATTTCTCAATGTTTACAATAGCTTCCTCTGATAATGCCAACTGTTTTCCTTGAAAAACAATCTCGTTAATCATGTCGATAGACAATAAATCTGAACTTATATAATGTGTAGTTTCCATTTGGTTAATTTTAAAAGTCCAAAATTCCGCAAACAATTGTTAAAATGCAAGATTTATCAGCATTATTAATAAAAAATAAATATCGCTCAAATTTTAAGGGAATTCTGGGTGCATTTTTAAGAATTTTCAATAAATTAGCGCTCTCTAATAATACAACATCAAATCATGAAAAATACAGCGTTAACGCACATTCACGAAAGTTTAGGAGCTAAAATGGTTCCGTTTGCAGGATACAATATGCCTGTACAATATGAAGGAGTAAATGCAGAACACGAAATCGTTAGAAATGGCGTAGGTGTTTTTGACGTTTCTCACATGGGAGAATTTTTCTTAAAAGGAGAAAATGCGTTGGCTTTAATTCAGAAAGTAACTTCAAATGACGCTTCTAAATTAGTTGATGGAAAAGCTCAATATTCTTGTTTACCAAATAACGAAGGTGGAATTGTTGACGATTTAATCGTTTATAAAATTGCTGATAACCATTATATGTTGGTGGTTAATGCTTCTAACATTGAAAAAGATTGGAATTGGATTTCTTCGCACAATGATTTAGGTGTGGATATGCAAAATCTTTCTGAAGGCTATTCATTATTAGCTATTCAAGGACCAAAAGCTGCAGAAGCTATGCAATCATTGACTTCTATCGATTTAACGAATATGGGATATTACACATTTCAAATTGGTGAATTTGCTGGGAAAAGCGATGTAATTGTTTCTGCTACAGGTTATACAGGTTCGGGAGGATTTGAAATTTACTTCAAAAACGAAGATGCTGAATACATTTGGAACAAAGTTTTTGAAGCTGGAGCAGCTTTCGGAATCAAACCAATTGGATTAGCAGCGCGTGATACGTTACGTTTAGAAATGGGATTCTGTTTATACGGAAACGATATTAACGATACGACTTCTCCATTAGAAGCTGGTTTAGGATGGATTACGAAATTCGATAAAGAATTTACCAATTCCGAAAACTTAAAGAAACAAAAAGAAGCTGGTGTTTCTCGTAAATTAGTTGGTTTCGAAATGGTAGAAAGAGGAATTCCTCGTCACGATTACGAAATTGCTGATGCAAACGGAAATGTAGTTGGAATCGTAACTTCTGGAACACAATCACCTTCTATGGGAATTGCTATCGGAATGGGATATGTTCCAACAGAATTAGCAACTCCAGATTCTGAAATTTATATTAGAATTAGAAATAAAGATATTAAGGCGAAAGTGGTTAAAATGCCTTTTTACAAGAAATAGTCAAGGGCAAGAACAATGACAAGATCAATTACAAATTTGAAAATTGAACTTGAACTTGAATTTGAAATTATTATTTTTGCATCGAAATTTTGAACAACGAATTAAGAACATTGAAATTATATAGAAATGGGAAGAGCGTTTGAATTTAGAAAAGCCCGTAAAATGAAACGTTGGTCAGCAATGGCTAAAACGTTTACACGTATAGGAAAAGATATTGTAATGGCCGTTAAAGAAGGCGGACCAAATCCTGAAACCAACTCACGTTTAAGAGCGGTTATTCAGAATGCGAAGGCTGCGAATATGCCTAAAGATAACGTAGAACGCGCTATTAAAAAAGCATCGGATAAAGACACGGCTAACTTTAAAGAAGTATTATTTGAAGGCTATGCACCACACGGAATTGCAATTTTAATTGAAACCGCTACGGATAACAACAACAGAACCGTTGCTAATATTAGAAGTTATTTCAATAAATGCAACGGAACGTTTGGAACACAAGGTTCGGTAGAATTTATGTTTGATCATACGTGTAATTTTAGAATTCCAGCAGAAGGACAAGATGTGGAAGAATTAGAATTAGAAATGATTGATTTTGGTGTAGAAGAAATCTTTGCTGACGAAGACGGAATTTTAATGTACGCTCCTTTTGAACGCTTTGGAACTATCCAAAAAGAATTAGAAACTCGTGGATTAGAAATCTTATCTTCTGGATTTGAAAGAATACCACAAATAACAAAAGAATTAACACCAGATCAAGTAGCTGATGTTGAAAAACTATTAGAAAAAATTGAAGAAGACGATGACGTAATGAACGTATATCACACAATGCAAGAAAGCGCTGAGTAATCCTTTTTCTATCTTATATCCTAAATCCTCCCAAGAAATTGTGAGGATTTTTTTATATATTAGCGTATCTTAAAGATATCTTTTAGATGATATTTATTAGTTAGTGTTAATTTTATAAATCGAGAAAATTTAAAATGAGAAAAAAAATATTAATTATTATTCTATTAATCATAATTGGAGTATTATACTTCCATTTTCGACATCATATAACTCAATATTTCTTCAATCAACATGTAATCTACTGGTCAAAAGATGTAAATATTAATTTTTCAGATTATCAACAAAAGCCAAAAGCTGATAGTCAATTAAAAATTGTTGATTTTCATGGCTTAAATTTATACGTAGAGAATATTGAAAAAGCTAATGTTCGTGCATATTTTGATAAAAACCGTTCTTGGGTAAAGGACTCAACAAACTTTAATATTGAAGCTGTTAAACAATTTCAAAAGTTACGCTTTGATCTTTATGAAGTTTATGCACGAAAATTTAATTCAGAAATTGATAAAATTAGACATAATCCTAAAACCACATTTGCGGATTTGGAAAATATAGGCAATAGGATATATCAAGAACTACAAAGGTTCGAAGATGAAATTTACTCTGGAGAATATTCAACTCAAGAAAGAGTAGAAATATGGAAACCAAAAATCGACCAATTACTTGAAGAAGATACAAAACAAAGTAATAATTCTGATAAATCAATAAATCAGCAAAATGAATATGATGGTAGACAAATAACTCGTAAATATCATCCTAAAGAAATGATAATCAAATTAATACCCATAAAGAATAATGGAATAAAAGAAAATTATAAACTAACCCTTATCAAAAGTGATTTTCTAGATAATAATTTTGAAAATATTAATAAATATTCAAACGAAATTGTAATATTATATTATGATATTTTAATGAAAAATAACACTAATTTAAACTTTGATAAAATCACTATAGAAATTGTACATAATAGTGGAAAAAAAAGCAGGTTTTATTATAGTAATGAAGACATTAAAGAAATTACGAAATTAAACTAATAAACTCCCATAGCGCAGAGTTGCATTCCGTGCCCACAAAACAAAAACAAAAAAAACACACTATAGGGTGGAAAATATCATTCGTTCTGATTGAAAACATAAATCAGTTTATGAAAAATAAATAAAGCATAGAAAACAATTTGAGTTTTAAATTTCTTTTAAATTATTTAATATTACAAGAACAAAAAAGCAGCTAATTCATTATAAAATAGCTGCTTTTTCTATAAACAAACATGAAATCCTTATTTCTTAATAAACATATTAGTGTAGTATTTTCTACCTTGATCATCCATTTTAATTGCAGCTCCAAAATGAGTGTAATCTCCTTCTAAATTAGCTTTATGACCTGTGCTGTTTACCCATGCTGTAACAGTTGCTTGTACAGAAGAATAAGCAAAAGCTACATTTTCTCCTACTCGGTAAGCACCTAATACTTCTTGTAAATTTGATTTTCTTTGATCAAAACCTTCATGAGTTACTATTTGATTAGCCAACATGTAATCATTATGCTCTGAAGATTTGTATGATATATGTTCAATAATTTCTAACGGATTTAAACCTAATGAAACTCTGTAAGCATTAACTTCGTCTAATAATTCTAATTCTAGTATGCTATGTGTATAGCTTTTAGCTGTTTCTTTTGGTTCGTTTACAGTTTCGCTATCAGACGAACAAGATGTTAAAGATGATAATCCAATTGTTAGGGCAAAAAGAGTAATCATTAATTTTTTCATGAGTAGTGAGTTTTTTTTAGTTGTTGTGTTAATCATTCCTAAAAATCGATTAAGTGATTGATTAACAGGACAAATGTACAAAAACATCGGTAACGTGCAAAAAAAATCGATGAAATACATTAAATTTTAACTTTTTAAACATTTGGATATCAATTACTTACAATTTTACTTACAGAAATAAAAAAATCCCAAGCTATTAAACTCAGGATTTTGTTTAAAAAAACTAAAATATTGATTATCAAGGCGATAATCGTTGTATTTTCCAATCGTATTCATTAGTTAATTGATAGCGAATTCTGTCATGCAAACGATTAGGTCTTCCTTGCCAAAACTCCACTTCTACTGGTCGCACTAAAAAGCCTCCCCAATGTGCCGGACGCAAAATTTCTTTTCCCTCCCACTCTTTTTCTAATTGTTTTAAGTTGTCTTCTAAAAACTCACGATTCGGAATTACTTCACTTTGAGGCGAAACAATTGCTCCTAGCTTACTTCCATCAGGACGCGAAGCAAAATAATTATCGGAAATATTATCAGCTGTTTTTTCAGCAATTCCTTTTATAATAATCTGACGTTCAACTGTTGGCCAAAAGAAAGACAAACACACATTAGGATTATTTAAAATTGCTTTCCCTTTTTCCGAATTATAATTGGTATAAAAAATAAAACCTTCTTCATTGAATTTTTTAAGCAATACCACGCGCGCTTTCGGAAAACCATCTAAACCAATTGTCGTAACGGTCATGGCGTTTACTTCCTCTGCAGCGTTTAAATTTTCGGCTTCATAAAACCATTTATGAAATAAGTTAACTGGATCTTCCGGAATTTGGTTTTCCAGTAATTCGCTCTTTTCGTATGATTTTCTATAATTGCTTAAATCTTTCATATTATTAACTCTCGTAGTTTATGCAAAGCAAAGTTACAAAGGGAAACTTGTTTTTTTACTAAAACAAAAATTAAAATTAAACCTTTTTGAATATCTTTAGTCTTATAAACAAATATCGCATTTTGCAAGACGAAAAAGCTTTCATCTCCGAATTATTAAACCCGAAAACGCAAAATGAAGCGTTTCGAAAGCTCCTGCAATTGTATCAAAAACCATTGTATTATCACATTAGAAACATGGTTTTAAATCATGATGATGCCGATGATGTGTTGCAAAACACGTTTATAAAAGTATTTGGTAATCTTAAAAATTTTAAAGGAGATAGTAAATTGTATTCTTGGATGTACCGAATTGCTACGAATGAAGCCATTACTTTTATGCAACAACGAGCAAAAAAACAAGGCATTTCAAACGAAGAAGCCCAACAAAAAGCCATTAATAAATTAGAAAGTGATGTTTTTTTTGATGGAGATGACATCCAATTAAAATTACAAAAAGCAATTGCAAAATTACCTGATAAACAACAAATGGTATTTAAAATGCGCTATTTTGAAGAAATTAAATACGAAGAAATGTCCGAAATTTTAAATACTTCGGTGGGTGCTTTAAAAGCAAGTTACCATATAGCCGCAAAGAAAATTGAAGAATTTTTACATACTAATTAAACCTTTACACAAAATTTTTGTCCAATAGATATGAAACCTTTTGACTTAGAAAATAAAAACGAAATAAAATCGGGATTTAAAGTTCCAGAAAATTTCTTTGAGCAATTTGAAGCTAAAATGATGGCACAAATTCCGGTAGAGAAAGAAACGAAAGTGGTTTCCTTATTCTACAGAAAACAAGTTTGGATTAGTGCTATTGCTGCCGTATTTTTACTTGCGATTGCAATTCCTGTTTATTTTAATATGGCAAGTGAAAGCAATTTAGACGCTTCTACTATTGAAAATTATTTAGCACAACAGCAAAATATTGGAATAACAGAATTATCAAAACACTTAACCGATGACGATATTATAGCATTAGAGAAAAATTTATCTTTAAGCGAATCAAACCCAGATGCTGTTGAAGATTATCTTTCCGAGTCGGAAAACATAGAATATTACATTAACGAATAAAATTTACCCATTATGAATACGAAAATCTTATTTCCAATTATATTTCTTTTAGTTACATCATTATCATTCTCTCAAGGTTTTAAAGAAAAAAGAGAGAAAGTAAAAGCACTAAAAGTAGCATACATTACAGAGCAATTAGATTTGACTACAGATGAAGCTCAAAAATTTTGGCCTATTTATAATGCATTCGATGAAAAACAATCGGAACTACGTCATGAAAAAATGAGAGCCATTTTAGACCGATTCAAACCTGGAAATGTTGATAAACTAAGTGAAAAAGATGCTTCTAATTCATTAATACAAATGGAAAAAATTGAAGAAGATTTATTCAATTTAAAAAAGAAGTTCATCAAAGATTTACAAAGTGTAATTAGCGCCAAGAAAATCATCAAACTTAAAAAAGCTGAGGAAGATTTTAATAAGGAACTTATAAAACAAATTAAATTAAAAAGAAAAAAAGAGTAAATATTTATTCAATAACTACATTTTTACACTTTGGAATTAAAGCAATACAATAAGGTGAAGTAAGTACTGAAGTAGTTATTTCACCTTTTTTAGGAGCTACTTCTTTCTTCTTTACAATTATTGTGTGATTTTCGTTTTTTAAAGATTCAATGTCAATTGCATAACCTCCAGAACTTTTTTGTCCTTGATATAAAACTAATACATCTTTTTTCTTAAAATCAACTTTTAAAAAATTAGCGTACTCCGATTCATCAAGTTTAAGAGATTCTATAAATTGAATATAAGTTTCATTATTTTGAATTAAAACATGTCCCGATTTTTCAGTTCCACCCATTTCACTTTTAAAAATAAGGGTGTAAGTAATATCGAAAATTTCTTTTGGAGCATTGCTACTACATGATAACATTAGAAAAAATAAAGGAAAAAATTTAATCATTATTTTGAATTTAAAGCTTTAAAATAAACTTGTTCGTATAAAGGCATTATATTTTGAATATCAAATAATTTTGCCGTTTCTAAAGCATTGACTTTAAATTGAGCCAACTTATTTTCATCTTGAAGCAAAGTAATTGCATCTCGACTCATTTTAGTAACATCACCAACATCACTTAAATATCCTGAAAAACCATCCTTATTCACTTCAGGCAATCCACCTGAATTACTTGAAATTACTGGAACTCCACACGCCATAGCTTCTAAAGCGGCTAATCCAAAACTTTCGGTTTCTGATGGTAATAAAAATAAATCTGAGAAGCATAAAATCTTATCAATTTCATTACTGTTTCCAAAGAAAATTACTTTGTTTTGGATTCCCAATTGTTCACATAATTGCTCTGCGCCTTCTTTCTCTGGCCCTTCTCCTACCATCATTAGTTTGGAAGGCACTTCTTTCTGAATTTCATAAAAGATACGGACAATGTCATCTATTCGCTTTACTTTTCTGAAATTGGAAATATGTGTGATAATTTTTTCTTCTTCATTTGCCATTAAAGAACGATGGCACGGAATACTCTCTTTTAATTTATCTTTATTTAATTCAATGAAATTTGGGATAACTTCAATTTCATTTTTTATATCAAACAATCGATAGGTATCATCTTTTAAACTTTGTGAAACGCTCGTAACCACATCAGATTTATTGATGCTAAAACTTACTGCTGGTTTGTAAAATGGATGATTTCCAACCAAAGTAATATCGGTTCCGTGCAATGTAGTTACCATTGGAATATGAATACCTTCATCCGCTAACATTTGCTTAGCCATATAACCGGCATACGCATGTGGTATTGCATAATGTACGTGTAAAACATCAATTTTGTACAATTTTACCATATCCACTAATTTACTCGATAGCGCTAATTCATATGGCTGATAATGAAACAACGGATATTCTGGAACGTGAACTTCATGATAATGTACATTCGGATTCAACAAAGCCAATCGAACGGGTTGACTGTAAGTGATAAAATGTATTTGATGACCTCTTTTGGCTAATTCTAAACCCAATTCAGTTGCCACAACACCACTTCCTCCAAATGTAGGATAACAAACAATAGCAATTTTCATTTACGTAAATTTTGAAATAAAATTACCACTTCTAGAATTGGCAATTATAAAACATTTGTTAAAATTATTTTTTAAACACAGCTTCGTATGTCGCAATCCAATCTTCAACTGTGACTTTTTTTACCAATTCACCAATTAATTCAAAAGGAATATTTTCAGGCTTTTTGATGCGCAAACAACTTTTACCAATATCTAATTTTTGTTTCGAGTGTTTTGGATATTCGGTAACAAACCAATCGTATAATTCAGGTTTAGCATAAATGCCCATGTGATAAAAATTGATGCTATTTTTTTGACTCGCAAATCCCATAAAAGGTAAAGCTTGCTTAGGATCACAATGATAACCTTTTGGATAAATCGAATGTGGTACCACATAACCAGCCATACCATAACCCATGCCTTCTTGAAAGCCTTCGGGAAGATTTTTTAAAATAACATTTCTTAATTTTTGCAACGCTTCTCTTCTATCTTCTGGAGCTTCGTTGATGTATTGGTCTACTGTTGTTGCTTCTGAGGTCATGATTAGTTTGTTGAAATTAGAGAACTAAATTTACAAAAATTACTCAATAATCGCTTCGTAAATTACCCTTTGAATATTCTCTCTTATATTTTCTTTTGATAATTTATTCGAGGCGTTAGAATCAGGATACGTTCTGTTGGATAAGAAAACATAAACAATTTCTTTTTCTGGGTCGGCCCAAGTCATGGTACCTGTAAACCCTGTATGTCCGAAACTTGTTAGTGAAACACATCCACATGTTGGGCCTTCATTCCCTAATTGTGGTTTATCAAAACCAACACCTCTTCTATTCCCTTCTTTACAAAAATAGCATGTATTGAATATGTTAAAAGTGTTTTCGGAAATATATGTTCTTCCTCCGTAACTTCCTTTTTGTAGATACATTTGCATTACTTTAGCCACATCCAAGGCATTGGCAAACAAACCAGCATGACCTGAAATTCCTCCTTGCATCGCAGCTGCCATGTCGTGAACATAACCTTGCACTACTTGATGTCTGAAATAATTGTCATTTTCTGTTGGAATAACTCGGTTAGCATTCAATTTTCGTAACGGATTGTACATGATAGAATTCGCTCCTAAAGGTTCAAAAAAGTTAGCATGCGCTATATCTTCAAGTGATTTTTTATTGTGTATTTCCAAATATTCTTTAAAAAGAATAAAGGTAAAATCACTATATTTGTATTGCTTTTTAGGTAACAACTCGCTGTCTAAAATCGTTTTAACAATCGTATCGTTATAATCTTTTCTCAAATATAATTTATCAGCTACATGAATTGGAAAATCTTCAGAAAACACACTTCTATAATAATGTGTACTCGGTCGATTTAAACTGTCCAAAGTAGCTTTATAAAAAGGAATCCATGGCTGAAAACGGGCTTGATGTGTTAGCATATCTAAAACCGTTGCGTTAGCTTTATTTGAATTTTTCGCCGCAGGTAACATGGTACGTAATTTTGTTTCCAATGTTAAGTGACCTTTATCGAATTCTTGCATTACATTCGGTAAAGTAGCAACAATTTTTGTCAAAGAAGCTATATCATAAACATCCGTATTAGTTACTTTCTGATTCGTTTCATACGTATGGTTTCCGAATGATTTCTGATAAATTACTTTCCCTTTTCGAGCTACAACTACTTGAATTCCAGGTGTCATTTTTTTAGAAATGGCATAGTTAGCAATAGAATCGATTTTAGTCAATATTTTAGAATTCATTCCAACATTTTCTGGAATTTCAAATCCTAAACGCTTGATTTCTAACGTTTCAATTCCTTCATTTACTTTGAATTCGTCATCAATTGAAACAGGTAATTTCCCTTTTGCTCCAATCGCTCCGAAAATGATTTGAGGTGCAATGGTTTGTGCAATATCATTGTTTTGATACGCTAAAACAATTGTTTCTATTTCTTCGAAGTTTTTTAAATTCGTTAAAGAATAAGGCTTAGTAAAACAGGTTAAAATCACATCATTTTGTTTGGCAATTTGGTTAATCCACAACATTTCTTTGAAATTCATATTGTGATTTCTCCAAGCACCATCTTGTTTGTGATACCCAATAATTACTTTAGTAAAATCTTGTAATTGCACCAATACAGAATCTAAATTTTTATTGGTAATTTCACTAACAGATGCGTAATTTCTCAAATTTGTTAAAAAGGTATCTGATTTATCGTTTCCTAATTTAATATAAGCGATTTTCTCTTTTTCAATATCTCGAACCGGAACTAATTTATCGTGATTTTTAATTACCGTTACAGCATTTTCATATAATTTATAATTCAAAGCGTCAAATTCGACAACATTCAAATCTTGGTATAAATTATCTAAAACGATTGGTTGGTAGTTATTTAAGTTCGCTTTGTATTTATACGCCAAAATCTTTTTAACAGAATACATCAAACGTTCTTCTGTAATAATTCCAGCATCGAAAGTTTCTTTGAATTTTTTAATCGCAACGGGAACATTTTCAGCAAATAACAATACATCATTACCAGCTAAAAAAGCTTCTAAATCAATATCGCCCGGTTTTTTAAAATTACTTGCGCCCTTCATATTTAAGGCATCTGTAAAAATTAAGCCTTCAAATTGTAATTCTTTTTTTAAGATATCAGTTACTACTGGATATGAAATGGATGTTGGATAATTCGCTCTTGGTTCGATACTTGGCACATTCAAATGCGCTACCATTACACTAGCTAATCCTTTTTTAATCAATTCTTTATAAGGAAAAAGTTCGATTTCATCTAATCGATTTCTTTCAAAATTTACAACCGGTAATGTATGATGTGAATCGGTTGAAGTGTCGCCATGACCTGGAAAATGCTTAGCTGTAGCAAAAACGCCTTCGTCTTGTAAACCTTTCATTAAAGCAATGGCTCTAGAAGTAACATTTTCTTTTATTTCTCCAAAGGAACGATTTCCGATGATTGGATTTTTTGGATTGGTATTGATATCCACAACAGGCGCAAAGTTGAAATGAATTCCCATTCGTTTTGATTGTTTCGCCATTTGATTTCCGGCTTTTTCAATCAATTTCATATCTTGAACAGCACCAAGCGTCATGTTCCAAGGATAACGATACGTAGAATCTAATCGCATACTCAAACCCCATTCGGCGTCAATTCCGATAAACAAAGGAACTTTTGATTTGGCTTGATAACGATTTGTTAATTTTGCCTGACGTACTGGTCCGCCTTGAAAGAAAATTAATCCTCCAATTTTATATTCTTCAACTAATTTATCGATTGATTTATTGTGTGCTTCATCTTTATTGGAATAAGCGGCAACCATAAACAACTGCCCTACTTTTTCTTCGAACGAAAATTGGTTGTAAATACTATCAACCCAAACTTGTTGAGAAACTACTTTTTTAGCATTTAAAACAGGTTTAGCTTTATTTTGAGAAAATGATATATGTATAAAAACTACCGAAAACAGTAGTGTGAGAACTCTTTGCATAAATTTTAGTTTGATTTTATAACTTAGAACTAAATCCATGCCAAAATACTACATCTTGACTTTAAAATAAAGTGTTTTAGGTTTATTTTATGAAGAAAGTTGTTAACGTAAGTTTCTAAACTTAATTTGGAAGATGTACTTAACTAATCAATCAAATCGATATGACGATCGTGATAGCCTAATAAATATAAAACGCCATCTAATCCGATGCTCGATATAGAACTTTGAGCGTTGTCTTTTACTTTAGGTTTTGCATGAAAAGCTATCCCTAAACCAGCAAGGTTTAACATAGGTAAATCGTTAGCACCATCACCAACAGCAATGGTTTGGTTGATATCAATTCCTTCTCTAAGAGCGATTTCTTTTAGATATTCGGCTTTTTTATTTCCATCTACTATTTCACCAAGATAACCTCCGGTAAGAACACCGTCTTTGATTTCTAATTCGTTAGCATAAACGTAGTCGATTCCTAATTCTTTTTGTAAATATTTTCCAAAATAAGTAAATCCACCAGAAAGAATGGCGGTTTTAAAACCATACGATTTTAAAGTATCAATTAATCTCCTTGCTCCTTTTGTGATGGGCAAATTAATGGCAACTTCTTCTAAAACTTCTTCTTTCAAACCTTTTAAAAGAGACATTCTTTGTTTAAAACTTTCTTGAAAATCGATTTCACCTTGCATAGCAGATTCAGTGATAGCTTTAACTTGTTCTCCAACACCAGCTAATTCTGCCAATTCGTCAATTACTTCGGTTTGAATTAAAGTAGAATCCATGTCAAAGCAAACCAAACGGCGGTTTCTTCTAAAAATATTGTCTTCTTGAAAGGCGATATCTAAATTTAATTCGGACGAAATTGCCATGAATTTTTCAGTAAATTCAGACTTGTTTTTAATTTCACCACGAATGGATAATTGAATAGAAGATCTTGGATAATCATCTTCTTTAACCAAAGAAACTCTTCCTGTTAATCGTTTAATTGCATCGATATTCAAGTTTTTTTCCGAAATAACTTTAGTAACTTCTGAGATTTGTTCGGCAGTTAATTTTTCACCCAAAAGGGTTACGATATAACGGTCTTTTCCTTGAAGTTTTACCCATTTTTCGTACTCTTCATGAGGAATTGGTTTGAATTTGGCTTTAATACCTAATTCATATGATTTGAATAAAATATCTTTTAAAACGGCAGCTGATTTTTTTCCCGATTTAATTTGAAACAAAATACCCAATGAAAGTGTATCGTGAATATTGGCTTGACCAATATCTAGAACATTTGCATCATATTCTGCTAAAACTGCTGTTAATGAAGATGTTAATCCTGGTTTATCTTGTCCTGATATATTTAATAAAAAAATATCGCTATCCATAATGTTTTACAAGTAAGTTTATTATAAAATTATGTACTAGAAAAATCGATTATGCCAACTTTCATTTGCAGGAACTTCCCAGAAATCATTTAATTCTCCTAATGTATTTAATAGATTATTAAATACTATCGTATTTTCAGAAACAGCTTTTTCTTTCGCCATTTTTTTAAATTCGATAAGTGGTTTAAAGGCAACGTGATCACCTATTTTAAATGTTACATTCATTTTATCCAATAAATCAACATTATATTTTTGCTCTAAATTTTGAATAATTTGAACAGATGCATCAATAGAACAACCTGTAGCCACTTGCACATTTTGATTTACAGCAATTATAATAAAACGATTGTAGCGCGTTTCGAAAGAAGCTTCAAGAGGATGTCCGTGCGAAATCCAGTTTTCTGTAAAGAATTTTAATTCAGCTTCAATTTCTTGAATTTCTTCATCTGAAAATTTTCTATTTGATTGATAAATCCAAATTTTAGATTCTCCAGGTAATGTATCAAAAGGTACGAACATAATTTTATAAGTCTTGAGCATTAGCAATTATTTCAGCAATATCTAACACTTTAACATCATTTTCTTTGTGTGCAAATTTTACTCCATCGGTCATCATTGTATTGCAATAAGGGCAACCTGTAGCGATGATATTGGGTGTGGTTTCAAGAGCATCTTGAGTTCTTAATACATTAATATCCATATTCCCTTTTTCAGGCTCTTTAAACATTTGAGCACCTCCAGCACCACAACATAGCGCAGAACTTTTGCTACGTTTCATCTCAACAATTTCGGCATTTGTTTGAGACAATATTTCTCTAGGAGCTTGATATTCATTATTAGCTCTACCTAAATAACATGGATCATGAAATGTAATACGGCTACCTTTGTAAGTGTCTTTATTAAAGCTTATACGCCCTTCTTTTAAAAGCTGTTGAATAAATTGTGTGTGATGTAAAACGTCATAGTTCCCACCTAAACTAGGATATTCATTTTTTAAACAATTAAAAGAATGAGGATCGCATGTTACAATTTTTTTTACTTCATAAGCATTAAGTAACTCAATATTCATAAGTGCTTGCATTTGAAATAAAAATTCATTTCCTGCTCTTTTTGCAACATCTCCTGTACAACTTTCTTCAGTTCCTAAAACAGCAAAATTTACATTTGCTTTATTTAAAATTTTAACGAAAGCTCTTGAGATTTTTTTTGCTCTGTCATCGAAACTACCAGCAGAACCTACCCAAAAAAGAATTTCAGGTTGTTTTCCTTCGGCCATCATTTCGGCCATTGTTGGTACAATTAAATTTTCTGACATAATGTTTTATATTTTAAATCAATATTTAGAAATGACTCTCTAAATAGCAAATTTTATTTTTACTATTCGTTTACCCAATTTAAACGATCCATTTGATTGTATGGCCAAGGCGCTCCATTGTTTTCAATATTACTCATCATATTGTTTAATTCCATTGGTGCAGCACTTTGTTCCATTACTAAATAACGACGCATATCGATAATAATTGATAACGGACTAATATTAATAGGACATTCTTCCACACAAGCATTACAAGTTGTACAAGCCCATAATTCTTCTGGAGTAATGTAATCGTTTAATAATGATTTTCCATCATCAACAAATACCCCTTTATTTAAATCGATATTTCTTCCTACTTCCTCTAAACGATCACGAGTGTCCATCATAATCTTTCTAGGAGATAATTTTTTACCTGTTTGGTTAGCTGGACAAGAAGATGTACAACGACCACACTCGGTACAACTATACGCATTTAATAATTGTACCCAATTTAAATCTTGAACATCAGAGGCACCAAACTTAGCTGGAACAGCATCAGGATTTGCAGGCGCTGCAAAAGGATCAGCACTTGGATCAATCATTAATTTTACTTCGTTTGTAACACTTTCTAAATTATTTAATTTCCCTTTAGCATTTAAATCAGCAAAGAAAGTATTTGGGAAAGCTAGTAAAATGTGTAAATGTTTTGAGAAATATAAGTAATTTAAGAAAACTAAAATTCCTGCAATGTGTAACCACCAAGCGACTCTTTCAATAATAACTACTGAACCTTCGCTCATTCCGTTGAAAATTGGGGCAATAAACTGTGATATTGGAAAACTACCTACACTGTTATAATGACCAATACCTAAATTTTGCAAATGAAAATCAGCTGCATTCATAACTAAAAACAACGTCATCAATACCATTTCAAAATATAAAATGTAATTAGCGTCATTTTTAGGTTTTCCATTTAATTCTGAACTTGTAAAACGAGACAATTTTGTAACATTTCTTCTAATCCAAAATATTACAACTGCAACTAAAACTAAAAAAGCAAGAATTTCGAATGAACCAATTAAAATATTATAAAAAACACCCATAAAAGATAATACTCGGTGAGTTCCAAATAATCCATCGATGATAATTTCAATAACTTCAATATTGATAATTACAAATCCAACATAAACTATGATGTGTAAAAACCCAGCTATTGGACGTTTTATCATTTTTGATTGTCCTAGAGCAACCATAGTCATGTTCTTCCAACGTTCGGAAGAATTATCACTTCTATCTACATCTTGTCCTAATTTTATATTGCGAATTAGTTTTTTTACATTAATTGCAAAATAACCAATACCAATTGCTAAAAGCAATGCGAAGAAAATATTATCTAAAAATTGCATCGTATAAAAATTACTTTTTTATTGAATCGTTTACTGGAGCTACATAAGGTTTATTTTTCTTTCCAAAAAGAGAAACATTAACATAGCGTGTTGGGTTTAAACGTAAATCTTGTAACAATAATTCTAGTTCGTTTGAAGCTTTAGAGAAATTATTATACATCGTTTCGTCTTTCATTAGTTTACCCATGGTTCCATTTCCTTTTTCAATGTCACCCATTATTTTATCAACACTTGCTAATGTTTTTTCTAAATTTTTAACGGTTTGACCCAAGTTAGCTTTTGCAAGTGAATCAGACATTTTTTCTAAATTAGATGATGTTTTATCAAAATTTGTAATCATCGAATTTAATTTAGGTTTGTTTTCAGTAACTAAACCATTAAGGTTCTTTGAAACTTCACTAAATTCAGAAAGAGTTTTGTGCAATTCAGAAATACTACTCTTTAAATTTTGTTTTGTTTTTTCGTCTAAAATTTCGTTTACGTTTGTAAATAAAACATCAGCGTTATCTAACAATTTTTGAACTTTGTATTGTAAAGGTTCTAATTGTTGAGCCAATGCATCTGTTAATCCTAATTTACTACTTGCTTTTAAGTAATCGCCTGATTTAATATAATTTTTATCTTGAAAATTGGGTTTAATTGCAATTTGTCTTCCACCCACTAAACCAGAATCGTATATTTCAGCTACACTAGATTTAGAAATTGGAAAATCAGTAGTTATTTGCATTTCTACTAGCAACTTTCCATCAGGTTGAATATCAATTGAATTCACTTTACCAATAGCTAATCCATTTAATGTAACCGGAGCAGAATTAACAAGTCCTGCTACATTGTCATAAACAACATAAACTCTAGTGCTACTTTCAAATAAGTCTTTTCCTTTTAAAAAATTATATCCCCAAATAAATAAAAATATAGATACAATTACTAGGATTGCGGTTTTGATTTCTTTTGTTAGTTTCAAAGCATTATAATTTTTAACAAAATTAAACTTTTATTTTATTTTATTGCATCGGTAATGCTTATTTTTATTCCATCTTTATAAGCTACTATAAACGCTGTATTATATCCTTTTTGTTTGGCTTCAACTAATTTTTGCTTAGCTACTTCATAATTTTTTTCTGAAGCGTAATAATATTTATAAAGATTTCCTACTTGTTCTAATGAAATTGGACTCAATCCTTTAAAGTTTGAAGGAGCAGTAGATAATTCCTTAGTGCTTGCAGAAATTTGAACTTTAAAAATAATTCCTTTTTCAGGAGATTTTACCGTTTTAGGAGTTTCTTTTACTATAGTTTCTGCTTTCTGTTCAACTACTTTTATATCTTCTTTAATATTGTCGTTATTTGACGGATTAAAAAATTCGTTTTTATAATCTAAAATTGCACTTGCAATAGCTTCTGCTAATTTATCTTGACCTTCTTCGGAATTTAAAAATTCTCCTTCTTCTTTATTTGAAACAAATCCCATTTCTATTAACACTCTTGGCATTGTAATTTGTCTCAATACTAAGAACCCCGCTTGCTTTACGCCACGGTTTTTATTGTCTGTTTTTTTTGTAAAAAACTCTTGCACTCTTCCAGCGAGCTCAATACTTTGATCTAAGTGCTCTTCTTGAAGAATAGAAATTCCAATCACCGATTCTGGTGAATTTGGATCAAAACCATCATACTTAATCTTATAATTGGTTTCCAAAGTAACTACTTCGTTCTCATTTTTAGCTACTTCTAAATTGGATGCATTACGAGTAATACCCATTACATAGGTTTCATTCCCTGAAGCGGCTTGGTTTTTATTCGCATTACAATGCATCGAAACAAAAATACTTCCTTTCGATTTATTGGCAATATTAGCACGCTGTTGTAACTCGATAAAAACATCTGATTTACGTGTATATACCACATCAATTTGAGGATCTTTTTCTAAAATAGCTCCAACACGAAGCGTGGTTTGCAAAGCAATATTTTTTTCTATGTTGCCATGATATACGGCTCCATAATCTTTTCCACCATGACCAGCATCTAAAACTACTTTAAACTTTTGACCTTGACTATATCCTGATAAAAAATGCATTGCAATGGCTACAAATACAATTCTCTTAAACATACGCTTTCCTTTTTAGTTTGTAAATGTTACTATGTAAGCCGAAGTATATCCTTTTTTCTTTGCTTCTTCTAATTTTTTCGTACAAGCAACTAAATCTGTTTCTTCTCCGTAAAAATACTTGTATAATTTTTTATCTTTTTCAACTGTAATATTTTTTAACCCTTTAAAATTTGAAGGTTTTGTATCCAGTTTTTTTGTTCCAGCTGAAATTTGAACTTTATAATATGTCTTGTTTGATTTTTCTTTATTTGAATTATCCGAATTATTATTTTCAAAATTTAAATCTGCTTTTGTAGGCGTTGCATTTTCAACCGTTTCTCTTTCAGCAACTACTCCATTAAAGTAATTGTTTTTATAAGATACAATAGCATTTGAAATGGATTCCGACATTTCTTCTTTACCTTTTTCAGAATTTAAGTATTTACCTTCAACAGGATGCGTTACAAAACCTAACTCAATTAATACTCCCGGCATTACGGTTGCATCTAGTACCCAAATTGGTTGCTGTTTAACTCCTCTTGAAAAACGATTATTATCTTTAACAAAGTTCTTTTCAATTTCAGATGCTAAACTAATACTTTGGTCTAAAAATTCTTCTTGTAATATTTTTAAACCTAATAGTGTTTCCGGATTATTGGGATCAAATCCTTTATATTTTTCGTTATAATCTTTCTCTAGAAAGATAACACCATTTTCTTTTTTAGCGATATCTAAATTCGTATCGGTTCTCGACATTCCCATAACAAAAGTCTCTGTTCCTCTTGCAGCCGTACTTTTAACACCGTTACAATGAACTGAAATAAACAAATTAGCTTTTGCTTTATTTGCAATATTAGCACGTTCTCTTAAACCAATAAAAATATCTGTTTTACGAGTATAAATTACTTCAATGTCTTTATATTTTTCTAGAATTTTACCAATTTTAAGCACTACATGTAAAACCACATCCTTCTCCTTTATTCCGTTTTTTAATGCTCCAGGATCTTCTCCTCCATGACCGGCATCTAAAACCACTTTAAATTTAGTTGCGTTTTGACTAAAAGTAAAACTATAAGTGAAAAATAAAATCAATAATAACAGGTATTTAGTGTTTTTTTTAGATGGCATAAAACAATTGATAAGTTTATAAGTTATAATTTTATTAAAACATTATTTTTGCAAAAAAATATATGTAAGTTTGACACTTCAAAAAGTGAGCCAAATTTTTACAAAAATACTATTAAAAGCATTGCATACAAAGTTATTTCATATCGTTTTTTCAGTAATTTTTCTCATAGTAGGAACCACTACTATTTTTTCTCAAGAAAATCCAATTCCTGGCACCGTTACAATAACGAAATCGGATCTTGAAAAAGTAAAAGATTCTGCCACTACTTCTGTTGATACTTCAAAAAAGAAAAAACCTTTCTTAGACGGTGTTGTAAACATGAAAGCCAAAGAATATGAAAAACTAGATCAAAAGAAAAAAACTGTTACACTTCATGACGAAGCCGAAATCTATTATACCGATTTTGAACTTAAAGCAGGAAGAATTGTTTTAGATTATGAAAAAAATCTTGTTTTTGCTGGAAGATTAAAAGATTCTGCTGGAAATTATATTCAACGACCCGTTTTTAAACAAGGGGAAAATGTGGTTGAACCCGATTCAATTATTTTTCATACCAAATCAAAAAGAGCTAAAGTTTGGAATTCGAGAACGCAACAAGGCGAATTATTCATAAAAGCCGAAATTTCTAAAAAAGAAAATGATTCGGTTTATTTTATGAAGAATGCTCGAATGACCACTTCAAAAAACATTGACGATCCGGAATATTATTTTTTAGTTAGAAAAGTAAAATTTGTACCTAAGAAAAAAGTAGTTGCAGGATTAACGAACATGGTAATTATGGATGTTCCTACACCTATTGGTTTACCTTTTGCTTATTTTCCAATGTCTGAAAAAAGCACTTCCGGATTTATTATGCCAACACCAGGGCAAAATAACAGGCAAGGCTATTTTTTACAAAATGGTGGATATTACTTTGCGTTAAGTGATTATTATGATTTAGCAGTTTTAGGAGATTACTACACAAATGGTAGTTATGGTTTACGTGCAGAAAGTAGCTATGCTAAGCGTTACAAATTTAATGGCCGAATTAATTTCAGATTTGAAAATAACATTCAAAGCGAAAAAGGTTTTCCCGATTATGTTAAATCTAAACAGTACAACATCCAGTGGTCGCATTCACAAGATCCAAAAGCTTCTGCCGATTCACGTTTTTCTGCTTCTGTAAATTTAGGAAGTAGTCAATATTTTAGACAATCGGTAAACATGAATAACGTTGGCTCTGGTTTAAATAATAATTTAAGCTCTTCAGTATCCTATTCTAAAACTTTTCGTTCGGTTCCACAAGTTAATATGTCAATTTCTGCAACACATTCTCAAAATACAAATACTGAGGAAATTGATATGACCTTACCTACAATTCAAGCAAGCGTTGACCGTATTTTTCCTTTTGCACCTAAAGATGGTGTTAAAAAGGGATTTTTCAAAAATATAAATCTTCAATATAATGTTAGAGGTGAAAACCGCATTAGAACTCAGGATTCATTATTTTTTAAGCCTCAAATGTTCAGAGATGCACGATCGGGTTTACAACACACCATTCCAATTAATACCAATTTTAAAATTTTCAAATTTTTTAGTGTATCAGCTGGAGCTACTTATAATGAAACATGGGTTTTAAACACTATTAAAAAAGATTTTAGTTCAACCGAAAATAAAGTTATTATAACTGATGAAAATGGTTTTGAATCTTTTAGAACATATAATTTTAATGCGGGAATTGGAACCACTATTTACGGTACATTTAATTTTGGAGAAGATAAGAGAATTCAAGCCATTCGTCATGTAATGCGACCAAATATAAGTTATGGATTAACACCAAGCTTTGATCAGTATTTTGAAACTTATGCCTTAGACGCAACAGGAATAAATTTTAGCAATTATTCTAAATTTGAAGGAGGTCTTTTTGGTTCTCCATCAAACAGATTATCCAATCGTATGAATTTTTCTTTGAGTAACACTTTCGAAGCTAAAGTTAGAGACGAAGAAAGCAAAAAAGGGGAAGCAAAAAAAGTAATGTTATTAAATAACTTAAATTTTGGAATAGGTTATGACATTGCTGCCGATTCATTAAAATGGTCTGAAATTTCAGTTTCTGGAGGAACTCAACTTTTTAAACAGAAAATGAACGTTAACTTTGCAGCTACTTTAGATGCATTTGCAATTGATAATGCGGGTAGAAGAATTGATAAATTAAATATGGACAATGGTGGAAGTTTATTTCGTTTACCAAGAGCAAATATGACTATCAATTATAATTTTTCAAGTAAAGATTTTGGAAAAAACAAAAAAGAAACCCAACAAAATGAACTTAATGGAGGACGCAACGATGATTTATTTGGTAGAGGAGTTGATTTAAGCGATTCGCGTCAGAGTTTATTTGATGAAAATGAAGAAAAACTTAATAACAAAGATTTAGAATGGTATAATTATAAAATTCCGTGGGATTTAAGATTAGCGTATTCAATTACATATAACAATTCAAATCGACAAGAAGAAATATCATCACATTCACTTATGATGTCTGGAAATTTCGATTTAGCACCACGCTGGAAAGTTGGTTTTTCTTCTGGATATGATTTTAAACAAAAAGGTGTTACGTTTACACAATTACGTTTTGAGCGCGATTTAGAAAGTTGGAGAATGAGTTTTAACTGGGTACCTTTTGGACAAAACACCTATTGGGGATTCTTTATCGGAATTTCTTCTTCTATATTTAGTGATATTAAATATGAAAAACGCCAATTACCAGATCGCGTTTTTAGATAATAGTTAAATCAGTTTTTATGAAAAAAATTATTTTTACAGACAAAGCACCTGCTCCTATTGGTCCATATAACCAAGCGGTATTAGTAGGTAACACTTTATATACTTCTGGGCAAATTGCTTTAAACCCAGCCACTATGGAATTGGTTTTAGATGATATTGAAACTGAAACCAAACAAATAATGGAAAACATGAAAGCCGTTTTAGCTGCTGCCAATATGACATTTGAAAACGTAATTAAAACTACAATCTTCATCATGAACATGAACGATTTTGTAAGAATTAACAAGGTTTACGGAAGTTATTTTGACGAATCCACTGCTCCAGCAAGAGAAACCGTACAAGTAGCGTGTTTACCAAAAAACGTAAATATCGAAATTTCAATGATAGCTGTTAAAAGCTAATAAAAAAATGCCTCAAATATCTTTGAGGCATTTTCCTTAATTAGCAATAATTTCAAAACTTGATTTGCCAACCTTATGTATACTCAAAGCCTTTGAATAGTTGAGTAAAAACGAAATCGTTTCTTTTTTAGGTAACATTTTTTGAGTTGCTAATTTTTTCTTAGAGTAAAGTTTTGCCATTTATTATGATTTGGTTTATAAATCTATAACGACAATATTTTACTTTTAGTATTAGTTAGTCAAAATAATTTGATTTTTTTCAATAATTTTTCTCAAATTTAATAAAGCGTAACGCATTCTTCCTAATGCAGTATTAATACTAACTCCCGTTAAATCAGCTATTTCCTTAAAACTTAAATCTTGATACATACGCATTACCAAAACTTCTTTTTGATCTGCAGGAAGTTCGTCCAAAAGTTTAGCTAAATCCGATTCTACTTGTTCCGATATAATTTGTCCTTCAATATTCAAACTGTTATCGGTCATATAATTGAAGATAGAATATTCTTCCGTTTCACGTTGAAAAGGCATTTTCTTTGCTTTTCTAAAATGGTCTACAACTAAATTATGAGCAATACGCATTACCCAAGGCAAAAATTTTCCTTCTTCGTTATACGAACTCGTCTTTAAAGTTTTTATAACTTTAATAAAGGTATCTTGAAAAATATCGTCAGATAAATCTCTATCACCAATTTTGGAGTAAATAAATCCGTAGATTTTAGATTGATGTCTTTCAATTAATGAAGCTAAAGCAGATTCATCTCCGCTTATATAACTCTTCACCAACACTGCATCTGGAAGTACAAGATTAGCCATAACAATACCTTTTAGTTAATTAAAGTTCGGGGTCTAAAAAGTAATTGTTTGTATAGGCAATGTTGTTTATAAGATTAATTAAGCCAAATTTAACATAATTTTTATTTAATAAACAAATTTAAACTAAAAATTTAACACTTTTAAAGCAATAAAATAATAAATCACCTTCAAAAAGTAATAATTTTGAAGGTGATTTACATGATTTTTAAAGATGACTCTAATTTATTATCACCTTCTTAATACCTTTTCTATTCCCTGAATAAACTACCATTAAATAAACTCCATCTGAAAGGCTAGCTACTTCAATTTCATTCGTATTTGTAGATTGACTTATTATTTTATTTCCAAGAAGATTATAAATTTCAACTTTATCAATCTGGGAAGTAGTATTTATTGTAATATAATTATTAGCAGGATTACTGTAGGTAAAATCGGTAAATTCATTAAAACTATCCTGATTTAAAGCACAATTACTGCCTACCACATAAGAAATATATCGTGTTACAGAAAAACCATTAGCATAAGCAAATTTAACTGCATAATTAATTGTAGCTCCAATAGTTTGCCCAGTTATGGTGTGTGTGAAAATTCTTCCCGATACATAGGTCATTTGTGTTTCTGTAAAAGGAGATTGTTTCCATAAAATAGCAACTAACCCTACTCTATCAGTATCCAACATTTCGAAAGTGATTTTTACATCGGTACCAATGGTTTCAAATTCATAATTATAACCAATAGAAAAAGTTCCTTGTTGTGCTACTGAATCAGAACCCGAACAAGCTGTTACACCTAAAGTTGTTGCGTTAAGTATAATTGAATTATTGGATGCTTCATTTCCTGTAACATCACTTGCTGCTACAGAAAAAGTATAGTTTGTATTTGGCGATAAACCAGTAATAACAAACGATTTTTGAACACCAGACGTACCTATAGTTGAATTGGTAAGACTACCATAAGCTACATCATAAACTACTGATCCTGAATCGTCGTTTGCATTTAATAATAATTCAACCGATGAACTGGTTACATTACCAACAGTTGCTGTAAAATTTGTTGGAATTTGTGTATCAACAGTAATATTTTGATACACTCTAACGTAATCAATTACCATTGCACTTTGGGTAAAACTTGGGTCAATTGTTCCTGCAACACCTCCCATTGCAATATTTAATAAAAGATATTGTTCCAAATCAAAAGGCCAATTGCTTAACGTTTTTACAGCGGGATTATAGGTGTAAAAAGCAACACCATCTAATAAAAAAGTAATTTGATTTGGCGACCAATTCATAGAATAAACGTGAAAATCTGTTCCTAAATTATTTGCTAATGTTCCGCCATGATTAACAGTGTTACCAAATGAAGAAGGTGTATGAAGGGCACTTTGTATATAATTTATATTCTGTGAAGGCGTAATTCCATGCTCCATAATATCAATTTCACCACAAGCTGGCCAACTTGTTGTTCCATGTGTAGCATTAAAAAACCCGCCAGGTTCATTTATATTTTTTCCAAGCATCCAAATAGCAGGCCAAGTACCAGCTTCTATAGGTAATTTAGCTCTAACATCTACTCTACCATATTTAAAGGCAAATTTAGAATTTAATCGTGCCGAAGTATATTGTTTTGTAACACCTTGACTTGTGTATGGTTCTTTTTTAGCTACGATATTTAAAAAACCTCCATTTACATAAGAATTAGTTATTTCATTTGTATAATGCTGATCTTCACCATTATACCAACTACCTCCTGAAGGTATCTGTGTTTGATGAAACCAATTTGTTGCATTTATTGCTCCGTTTGCATCAAATTCATCAGACCATACCAAATCATTATAGACCACATCTACTTGAGCAAAGCTGATGTTAACAAATAATAGAAAAAATAGACTTCTTGTGATTTTATTTATCATTATACTTTAATTTCTCGTTTTTATCCCAAATACCCCAATAAGCGCCTACTTCACCTTCTGCTCCAACTTTCCATGACTCATCAAAAGAAGAAAAATAAAAAATATCTATATTAGATTCCTTAGACCAATGTTGCGTATTTATGAAATACTTCATTGCATTTTCTTTAGAAGGGTGAGAATCCTTAAAACTTTCACCTTGACTTGGCCAACCGGTTTCTGTTATAATTACTTTTTTACCTTTTCCAGCATCTAAAGCTTGGTAATACATACTTTTCATATGTGCCAATGAATAATCAATAGTACTTCCTTCCCAATACGGATAACAATTGGTTAAAATAACATCGCAAGCTTCAGTGATTCGAGGTTTTATTGTAAATTCATAATACGCATCTACATAACCTACTGGAATATGAGCAGGAATTTCTTTTCTTACTTTATGAATAAAGGATAATAATTCATCTTCCGATAAATCTTTTCGGTACATTACTTCGTTTCCTACAGCGGCTATATCAACAAAGCCTTCTTTTGCTAACTGAATTAAGGCTTCGATTTCTTTTTCATTTTTTTCTGCATCATCACCTAACCAAGCACCTACTAAAGTTTTCATGCCAAATTCGCGAGCTATTTTTGGAACAAATTCGTTTCCTTCGATACACGAAAAAGAACGCACCCATTTAGTGTAAGGCGCCATGATTTTCAATCGTCTTCTCACTTGCTCTTCTGAAATGTGGTCACCTGGTTTTTGACCATCCTCGTACATACTAAAGCAAAGTCCGTGCATGCCACTTTGTAAAATTTTTGCATAAAAAGTGTGAAGATCTTCAGGAGAATGTGTTGTAAAATCAAAGCCATTTTTGAAATCTGCTTGAGCAGCATCAAAATGTTGGGCATGTAAAATATAATCAGTTCTGAATGACATAATATTATGAATTTTTAGATAATTTTAAAGTACACCTCTTCTACTTTCTAACTCATCTTTAATTTCTTTAGCTCTTTTTTCATCTAAACTATATGACCACATCACCCAAATAGCTAAAGCAGCCGTTAAAACTGGTAGCACAATATCTGTAATTCGCATACCTGTTAATGCTTCTGCTGTCTGTGTAGAAGCTTTAGGATCATAGCCTAAAACGCTTAAAATAATACCTGAAAAAACCAAAGCAATACCTTGACCAACTTTAATCATCCACCAATAAACCGCACCAAAAGTACCTTCTTTTCTTGGCATTCCATTTTCTAATTCATCTAAATCACATACATCAGCAGTCATACTCATCATAAGTGTAAATAAACATCCCATTCCGAATGCCATCAATGGTATCGGTAAAAATAACATGTAAGGATTTTCTGGATCAAATCCCCACCATTTTAAAACATACCCAAAAATCGAAATTGCTGTTGCATAGATAAAAGCCTTTCTTTTACCTAATTTATTAGCCATATAATTTATAATTGGAATTGCAATAAATGCAGTATAAAATGCGGTAACCGCTGGAAAAATTGCTATCCACCATTTTGAGGCTCCCCAATCGCCATTAAACATGTAATAATTTATAATAAAAACCCCAAATTCTGCAACAATTTGAAAACCATTAAAAACTAAAAAAGTTGCTAAACATAATTTTACAAAAGGTTTGTTTTTTAAAATCTGCTTTATATTGTAAAATATTTTAGCACCACTTAAAAATACATTTTTTAATGTTATTTGCTCTCTTCCTTCAATTTTACTATCATCAATTCCTTTACAAAAAATTGCTGGTAAAATTCCCAATACTATTATGATAATTCCTCCTACTAAAGCAATAATTCTTACACCTTGAGCTTGACTTGTAAATAAATCTTTATCAGGAATTAACACATACAAAAAGGGAACAATCATCCAAGCAAATTGACCTATTGTATTTGCAAATCCCATTAATTTTGTTCTTTCTTTATAATCTGAAGTCATTTCATAACCTAATGCAATTAAGGGCGTAGAGAATATTGTATTTCCAAAGATTAACAATATTGAAAAAATAAGTAAATACCAAAAATTATACATTTCTGGATTTGTATCATGAATTTGCCAAAGAATTATAAAAATTATTCCTGTAAATATTGAACCTAAAAATATATATGGTCTTCTTCTTCCGTATTTTGAAGTTGTATTGTCTGAAATATAACCCATAATAGGATCTGTAAGTGCATCGAATATTCTTGGAATACCAACAATTAATCCTGCTAAAATTGTGTTCATTGCAAAACCTTCAGGTGATTTTAAAAAAACAACAAATACACCCAGTAATCCCGGTATTAAATTATTAATTAAATGCCCTGAACCAAATGCCATTTTTTGAACAAAAGACACTCTATTTCTATATGTTGTAGGAATAATTTCTTTCATAACTATATTTTTTATTTAATTAAAATCGTTTGCAAAGCTTTTCTAGCAATGGTAACAGTTTTTTTACTATTATTTAAGTTGATTGCTATCGAATGAGATTGTTCCGTTGGATTAAAAATGACTAAAGCAATTGATTGATCTGGATTTTGAACTGCGGTAACCTTTAAGTCTTTGTTATTGACTTCGCAACCAATTTTTATTGCTCCAGGGCGCATGAATTTACTGAAATGCGACATTACATAATACAAGGGTGTAAAATACACCTCATCATTTTTATCATCTACAATTATAGGAGCCACACACCAATTTTTGAACCAATTTGGGCCACCTTGTCTGTCTAAAACCATGTTCCAATCTACCCAACCATCAACTTGGTTATTCAAACAACCGATGATGTCTTCTGCGTAGCGATTAACTGGTGCGTATTTTGGATGTAAATATTTGTCTTTCTCACTTGCCCAATCCCAACCCCAATCGGTTGCTTCTTTTTTCCAATACCAAGCATCATCTTGCCAATGTGGCACTTCTGAATCTACACAAGCTTCTGTTTGAATTAAATGTTTATTGGGTGCTTTTTTGTAAGCATATCGTAACGCTTCTGGAAAAACTTCATAAGTGCTCTCGTACCAATGAATAGCAGTACCTGAAAAATATTTTGAGGTTTTCTCGTCTTTGTACATGGAATCGACCCATTCTTGTAAGCCCGCTCTATTTTGGTCATACCCTAAAATTTTAATAGAGTTCCAACCATCTCTTTCTAATTTTGGCCCAAGATGATTTTGAACGAACAATGTCATTTCCTCTGGAGAAAATAAAGTACTTTCCCAGTTATTTCCATTGCCATGAGGTTCGTTAATAACGGTTACACCCCAAATATTTATACCTTCTTTTTTATATGCTTCCAAATATTTTGAAAAATACAAAGCGAAAGTGTCGTTATATTCTGGTAACAATTTTCCACCCACATAACTTTTGTTGTCTTTCATCCAAGGAGGACAAGACCAAGGAGACGCGATAATATTAAATCCTTCTTTAGAAATCGCTTTTGCTTCTAAAATCATAGGAATAATATCGTCTTTGTCGTCTTCGATAGTGAAATGTTCTAAGGCTAAGTCGTTTTCTACTTTGGCGTAAGTATAATTCTTTAAAGAGAAATCGCAAGAAGCTATAGTTGTTCTTGTTAGTGAGTAATTGGCTCCATTTTCGCTGAAGTAAGCCTCTAAGATTTTCTTTCTGTTTTCTTTGCTCAATTTATTCAATAAATGAGCCGAAGCTTCAGTAAAAGAACCTCCAAAACCTGTAATCGTTTGAAACTTCTCTTCTGTATTAAGATGAATCACAACTTTATTTTCCGATGTAGAAAATTCATTTATTTTCTTCAAAGCATGACCACTTTCAGAAGTTTCGTAAACGGTTACTTCCAATGCACTATTGACTCCTTTACAATTCATCATTGTTACAAGAATTAAAAAACTTACTATGTAGTGAACTACTTTCATTTTACCCTTTTTTTGGTGGTGCTAAAACGCTTTTCATTAACAATTCTTTATTACCTGAATACGTTTTTTCAATGGTTTTCCCATCTCGTTTTAAATTAGAAAACACCTTTTCATCTACTAAATTCCACAAGGCGAATTTTGCTTTTCCATCTACTGTAAAAATTCCGAAATGATTTTCAGAGCCATTTTTATTGGAACTATCTTTCCAAGGTTCGTCAAAAGCCTCGAAGTAGAAACAAGTGATATTTTCTTTATTCGTCCAAGCTCGCATGCTTTGATAATACAAAGCTTGTTTATATTCGTCTGAAGCTTTTGAACCATGAAATCCATAATGTCCGTCGGAACTTGAAGCCCAACCCGTTTCTCCAATATGAATTGGTTTGTTTGGACTAATGGAATGCACGTAAGCTTTTACATTTTCATACTGTTTTTGAGCGAATAATTGCGTGCGAACCATTGCTGTATCGACCTTTTGCAATTCATCAAAATGATTTTCATTGCTGGAAGTTTGCCAAAAATCTGGATTGTAATGCGTGTTGTGATACGGATACGTATGCATCGAAACATAATCAACCGCTTTTATGATTTCTTCTAAATCTTTAGTGTGGTAACTTGTATCGCCTCCACCCCATGAAGCAAAATCATCGGAACTTGTAATCCAAATATCTTTTGCTAATTTGTTTTGTTTTTTCAACTCTTGTAAATGATTCACCCATTTCAAAATGATGTTGGGCGTAACATAATAACTGGTAGCCCAATTCACCATAGCTTCATTTCCAACAGCAATAATTTTTATAATTTCTGGATACGCATTGGTTAAACGAACCGCTTCTGCAATCTCGATAGCATTTCTATCACTTTCTTCATTGTGAATTGGTTCTAATTCTGTCCAAGCGTTTTTGCAATCAATCCAAGCTCCAAGCATGACATACATTTCGAAATTAGAATCTTCGTTTTTTAGTTGGGTAATGGCTTCTAATAAATTCGAAACTTCTTTATAATGAACATTATACGTTCTAACTATTTTGATATTTAATGCGGCTAAAATTTTTAAATCTTCTTTAATTTCTGCAATTGTAGGTTCAATTTCGCGCGTATTCTTGCGATAACCGCCATAACAAATGGCTTGGTAATTTGGATTTCCTAATAGCTCTTTTGCCGTTATTTCTATAGATTTTGCGTTCATTTCTTGGCTTTCTGATTTGGAATTACATGAAAACAGCAAACACAAACTTCCCATCAAAAGAAAGACTTTTGAAAGTTGGAAAAGTGCTATGTTTGTTTTGATTTTCATATCGCAATCCTTCTTATTTTAAGTTGGCAGCAACCACGTTTACAATTAGTTTCTCAATCACACCATTTCGACTAAATACATCTTGACTTGTTTTAGCATCTAATATTAATTGATTGATAGTTTTTGAGTTTCCTTGATTATCAAAAATTTCGATAGACGATGTCTCTGACAATTGATATATTACTGGAATTTGGCAGAACGTAAACGCCAATGAATTTTCGGTTAACTCAATCGTTTTGTGTTCGAAATGAACGTTTACATATTCGAACGATTTGGATTTAGTTAAAAACTCATCTTTTCGTAATAAGCAAGGATTGAATTTTAAAACACCATCTTTAATGAATACTCCTAATTCTCCAAAACGACTTAAAATATCTTCTTTAACTTGACCTGTCATTCCGGGTTGTTGTGCACCTTTTCCAGCTGGTGTGTGCGAATAGGCATCGGTTGGGAAAGCACCGTAAAGTGTTGGCGATTTGTGCACGCCAATTCCTTCGTTTATTTCGTAATAATGTTCTAATAAACGTCCGATAACTTCTGGAGATTCGTTTTCTTCTATGGCTTTTAGGCAACATTCTTGAACGGCTAATTGCAGTTTGGAAACCATGTGCCAATAAATCGAACCTAAACCTTCATATCCATAGAAAGTACCAGAACGACCTGTGAACGCTTTGTGATTAAACACTTCTTCAAAGATTTCTAAAACAATATTTTCTTCTTTTTCAGCTAATGCTTTAAAAGTGGTATTTTGTTTTACTTCTGCTAACGCCTTTTTCAAATCGTTGGCATTGTGAAAGTTTCCATTAAAATGGTAATTTCCTAAAATGTCTTGATTGATGATTTGAGCGTTTTTATTCGCTAATAAACTTTGTAATAATTCTGATTTAGAAACCGCTTCTTTTGAAATGGTATTTTTTTCGATGAATTTTGGTAATTCTTTATTCGGATATAATAAATAACTGTACTGATCGTGTCTAAACAATTTACTTGCTTTTAATGCGTCTAAAACTTTTAGATTTTCTTTTGATGATAAATAACCAGAACTCAAAACAGCAACTTGACCTTCTAACATTTCACTTAAATAAGAAATTGAAATCGAATTGTTGTTTTCAATCGTCATTAAATTGTAAGCGTGATATAAAGCATCAGATCGTTTATTAGCTTCAATGGAATGTTCGATAAATTTCAAACTTACTTTAGTGAAGTTTTTCAAACCTTGCATTGAATGCGTACGCTTTTTACCCCAAAATCCGCTGTTGTAAATTTGGTAACGGTAATCTGAAGTTGCTTTTCCTAATCGGTCTAAAATTGCCTTTCGGGTAACATCATCGATTTTTCCTGAAAGGAGGTGTTCGTTTTCTAACAAACATTCTCTAACTTCATGATAGAATTCGACCATTTCATTAGAAATTTTTATATTTTCTAAGTTAGAATTGTCTAATAATTGTTCGAAAAACTTCAAGAATCTTCTTAAATAATACAACGTTACCATCGAAACTCCGTTACCTACTAAAGCGTTATTAGCGTCGTTCCATTCTGGTCGTTGTGTGTTCATCCAAATGCCGGCTTCTGGAATAAAATTGGACATTTTAGATAAAACTGTAGCCAATATTTTTTCGATGAAATTCACATGATAAATGCTCTTATCGTTACTGTGTAACAAAGCACCATCGGCTCCCATTTGTTGTTTTCTATCGTTGATTAATTTTTCCCACGAATTACTATATTCTATGGTATCTTTTGGATTTTTTAGAATTTCATCATATGGTTTAATGATGTATGGAACGGCTGCATACACGAAACAATCCGTTTCAAAATAATTGTTTAATTTTCCTGGAGCGTATTTTTCACAGAATTCTAAAAACTTCAGCAAATAAATGATTTGGTGATCTCCCCAATATCCGATGTATGACCAAGGATTATCAGGCTCAATCGCTTCCCAATCGAAACCATCTTTGGTAACACGATACGGATTGTATCCATCAAAAGTGGAAGCATTCAAGAATTTATGAATCATGTTATCGATAAACTCTGGAAACGAATGTGCTAATGCTTCCCAGTTTTGGAAAATATCACGCCAATTTCCTTCGTAATCTAATATTTTAGAACCATCAATTTCATTGGTCGTATTGATAGAAAACTTATTCCAAGGTCGGCTTGGATCTCCGTGTCTTCTACTAAATTTTAAAGGTAAATATTCAAAACTTAGACGTTCAAAATCTAAATTGTTTTGTTGTTTCGCAAATTCTTTTAAATCTTGAAGTGAAAACGTTTCGGGTAATTGATTGATTTTATTAACTAATTTTTCAAAGACAACTTTGTTTGCTTTCTTGATATACAATACAAAATCTTGTTTTTCAATTTGGTAATTGTAGTCGAAAATTCCGCCTCGCATGATGTTGAAAAGCGTATTGGAAAAATGTCTTGTATCTCTTAAATTATATTCAGTAGCTTGAAGCGCGTCAGATGAAGCGTTAATTTCAATCAATTTTTGAGTTCCAAGATGGATATCTTCTTTAATTTGATTTTCTAAAGTTTTATCGTTAGCAATAGTTTCAATCAATTGAACGATATCTGCATGATTCTGATTCACATTGGCAACAATTATCCAATTTTTATCTGAATTTTGATTTAAATTAAATGTTGTATTGATGAAGTAAGCGCCTTTTTCGCCTTTAATATCATCTTCTTGCAGAATTGAATTTCCTCTTCTGAAATTATTTACTTGTAAAGAAGACACTAAATAAGATGGGTTTTCGAAACCTAAAGCATAAACTACATTGGCTTTTAAAGCTTCACTTGGTTCGGCTTTATCAACAATTATGGCACTTAATGCAAAAATTCCTAATCCGCTGTTTTGATGTAATTCGCTTCGTTTGTAGGCATCAACTAAATTACTTGTTGAAGCTTGCAAATCGCTACTTACACCATGTGGCATAATATTTTGTATTCCGTCTAAAACTGAAATTTGATACTGGTTATTCGAATGATTATGAAATTTCGATTTTTTTACAAAACCGAATTTATTACTTGAATTCCATTCGTAACTAAACGTAAGTTCTAAGTCATGATTTACTTCTTCGAAAATGATTTTATTACCATAGAAGTTTTTGTATAAATTTCTACTGATATTGTATTTACCTGTAAAACGTTCTGAAAAAGGTTCCCAAATTAGAGTTTGATTGTTGAACGAAATTTGAAAAATAGTTTTACTTCCTGTAATATCAGCAGATTCTGTGATTTTATCATCGGTATAATACGGAAAAAGTGCAAATTCGGCGTTTTTTCTTCCAGCAGTTAATCCGCCATTGCTTGAAATAAACATCCAATGATTAGAATCGGAAACAATGCTCATAAAAAATGGGCGCATTGCATCGTTATTTGAAATTTTATAAAATTTTTCTCCTTCGATTGTAACAATATCCATTGAAACCGATTTGTTTTCGGTTTTCGTTTCAGTATCAACAAAAGTTTCAGCGCTTTTACTCATGATTTGGTTGTTGCATTTTTAAATCCATAACAAAATCAATATTAGACTTCTCTGGCGAAAAGTCTAATATTTAATTCTGAATTGGTTTTATCTTTAATTTATTTAATTCTACTATTGATATATTCTTATGTAATCAACAAGCATAGTTTGTGGGAAAGCTGTTTCTGTATTTGGTGAACCTGGTAAATTTCCTCCCACAGCCATATTTAAAATAATGTAAAAAGGTTGGTCGAAAACCCATTCTCCAGGAACATCTTCTGGTGTTATTTGATTGTAAAGTTTATCATCTATATAATAATTGATGTAATCTTCACCCCATTCAATTCCAAAAATGTGGAAATCAGTATCAAAACGACTATTAGGTAATGTATAACTTTTAGAAATCGATTCTCCTGCAGAATAGCCTGGTCCGTGAACTGTTCCTAAAACTGTAGTTGGATTATTTCCTAAGTATTCCATGATATCAATTTCTCCACATTGTGGCCAAGAAACCGTGTCTGAATTAGCTCCTAACATCCAAAATGCTGGCCATAAACCGCGACCTAGAGGCAATTTAATTCTGGCTTCTATTCTACCATACTTTTGTTCAACTTTTCCTTTTGTCAAAATTCTTGCAGAAGTATAATTAGAACCCATATATAATTCTCTACGGGCTGTAATTTTTAGCATACCATCTTCTACTACAACATTTTCAGGTCGGTCTGTGTAATATTGCAATTCATTATTTCCCCAACCGTTGCTTCCTGTTCCGATATTATAACTCCAATTAGCACTATTTGGTGCACCGTCGTCATTAAATTCATCTTGGAATACAAGATTATTCATAGTGGTAACTGTTTGTTTTTCATCTGATGAACATGCCATAATTACAACTATTGAAGTAAATAATGTTAAAGATTTGATTGTACTATATTTTAAAATCATAATTGTTTCTTTTAATTTTATTACTTAATGATATTAGTTGTAGAAATAAACGTTATCTACATAAATTACAGAACTATCACCACCTTCAAGAATAATTTGTGCAACATTACTTCTACTTGCTAAACCTGGCATTGCCGAGAAAGGAATATCAATTGACATCCAATTTTGCGATACTAAAAATGGAGCGGTAAATGTTGTAGAATGTCTTGTATCATCGCCACCTCCAAAAGCACCATCTGCACCAAAATCAACAACAATAACTCTTAATTGTCTACCTGGAGCAATTGTTCCTGGAATAAAAGCATCCATGTGGAAATGCGTCATAGAAGTTGCATTTACAGTTGGCGCGCTAAATTCTATACCAACAAAATTAAAAATGGTATAATTTAAAATATTATCGTTGGCCACGGTAAAATCACTTGAAACTGTGGTTTGCCAAGGTGCCCAATATCCATTATAATAATTTACTGGTACGTTGTTATATGCATCTGAAAATATCGAAATTACATTGGCTTGACTTCTTGTAGGTGTTGGTGCATGAGTAAAGTTACCTGAACAATTTATAGTTAAACTTCCGTTTGCTTGAACACCGTTTATAGTTGCTGTAATTACACTTGTACCTGCACTTAAAGAAGTTACTAAACCATTAGAATCAACTGAAGCTACCGTAGGGTTAGATGAAGTAAACTCAAAATAAGCTGTACTTAAATTTACAATTTGGTTTATACCATTTGGTAAATTAAAAGTAGAAATGATTCCTGTAACATTTGAATTGACCCCAACAAATGTATTTACCGAAGAATTATTTCCGTTCATAATAGCTGCTCCAATAGTTCTTATTGTACCTAGTTTTTCAAATTTTAAATCATCAATCCAAAAGGTATAACCCAAACCGTTTGTTCCTTGAGTTCCTGCAGCATATCGAAACATTCCTCTTTCTTGTAAAAGTTTTGATGCATCTGGAATTGGAATAATTACTTTAGACCAATTTGTACCAACACTCACGTTTGTAATGGTAGCCATATACTTGTTTTGGTCAAAATCTTCTCCAAAACCTAACTCGGCAATAGTTACCCCTTGCGATGCTTTTATGTAAAAAGTTAAAGCATCGTATTCGGTTAAATTACGACCAGCTCCATCCATTTTAAAAATAGCACCTGCATAATTCCCTTCTGGATCAGTTACATTAGGCACATCAAATCGCATTGAGGCATTACTATTATAACCTTCCTCTCTATCTACAGACCAAGCTGTAGCTTTTGAGCCACCATAAGGGAAGTAAAAATTAGACCCCATGGCTACAAAATCATCTGTGAAGATTTCTGCAATTTTAGGAAAAGTTGCTTCGGTAGCATCATCAGACAATTCTCTTTCACAACTAGTATTGATAATTGCAATCGTTCCTAGAAGTAAAAAACTTGCTAAAAAATTAAACTTTGAGTTTTTCATATCTTCAATCTTTTTTTTATTATTTTCCAATATTAATGTGAATGTATGTTCTAATTTCCCATTCTGTACCGTTTCCAAAACCAACCGGGCTTAAAACTGGTTCTGGCGGGAATGTGTTTTCTGGAACTGCTGTTGGTGAGTATCTTGGTGAATATTGGTCTAATGAACGCCAAATTCCCATGATACCAATTCTTGTGTCTGGTAAAATGAACCAACTTGGTTTTCCAACAGAAGTTGAAATATCGATAGAACTTTGAACTGGGTATGTTAAGTTAAAATCTCTGTGATAATCGAATGGTCCCCAATCGTTAAATTTAAGAGAAGAAACTACTTTTACTTTTTTGTAAATAGCTCTAACATCTCCACCTGCTCTATTGATTGTTCTTTCTGAATCACCATTGGCTTGACCATTACCAAAGTATAGGTTAGCTATAATTCCTAAATCAGGTGAAATTTTTGAAACAATTCTTGTGTTTGATTCCCATAAATCTTGTGCTGGAGCTGAGCGCTCAAATGCAAAAGAAGATCTATTTGATAAAAACCCGATAGCAGCATCCATAGTTGTTGGTAAATGACGGTAAACAAATCCTGTACTGAATGCAAATTTTGCATCTTCTACCATGTCATTGTTCCATTCGTACATCCATGTTCCTGGTGTAGGGTCGTAAGTTAATAATAACTCTCCTCCAACAGTTTCACGGTTAGCTCTTACGATAAATGGGTCATCTAAAATATTTCTTAATCTTCCTGGAGCATCAACACCGTTTGGCATTGCTTCTACTAAAGGCTTTTGCCATAAGAAGTTTGGTGCAATTTGTAAATTAGAATTTACATTATACGTAAAACCAGCTAAGAAGTTCATTTGGTTTCCACTTCCTGTATCTTTCAATCTCCAACCTGTAAACGTTTGCGTATTATCTGCACCTCCGTTTGCAACTAAACCATGAATAGCTCCTTGCGTGTATGCGTTGAATCTTCCTTTAGAGAAAGTAAGTTTTGCTTTTCCCCCCCAATTATCTTTATTGTTTATTTTATCAACTTTTACAACATCGCCATCCATCATTTGGAATTCTCTTCCATTTAGTGGTTGACCTGCCCAAATACCTCCTAATTCAATTCCTAAATTTCCTAATTTAGTTTGAAGATATGCTGTAGCTCTTCTAGTTTTTGGTATTGGAAATGCAATAGATGAGACCGATTCAGAAACTTCTGCTTGATTAATATCTTCATGATAAACAGTAGCAAAATTAAATTTCCCAATTTTTGTGTTGTATTTTAATAAGTAAGCTGGATTGGCACCCCACCATAATTGAGGTCCAAAAGCAGCTTTTAATCCGTCTAAACTTCCTCTACCATCAATCTCAAAACCTAGAGTTTCTCCATTGTAAATATCTAAGTTTGGACCATAATTTGCTTCTGGATATAATCCGAAGAAATCGCCTTCATAACCCCAATGGTAGTGTCCTGTTCTGTAAAAACCTCTTAATTCAAAATCTTTAGCTGTCCATTTGTAGGATGCGTTGTAAATTTGAACTCGGTTTACATCTGTAGATAAAACTTCTCCTTCGTTTGTAAGAACTGTTTGTGCTCTGCCTCTATTTTCATAGAAAATCTCATTAATTGGATTTTCAGCAACATGCCCTAAAATATTGAAATTCACATTAGCTTTCATATTAGCTGATGGATTTCCTTCTACACCAATAAAATATGATTGCATGTGATCAAAACCTAATCTATTTGGATATCCGTTGGTATCAGGATCATCAGATTTTGGAGTTGTAATCAAACTTCCGCCCGTATTGAATGTCGTAAATTCTGCTCTAAGATTGCTTAATTTAATCATTCCTCCATCATTTGCAGATAAAGCTGCTTTATCTCCTCTAGCTCTTAAAGCAGCATCCATTAAATTGGCTTGACCAAAATGAGTATTCACCATTTGAGTGTTTACACCTTCTTTGAATGGATTTAATTTATGAATATCCTTTAAAACATAGTAAGCTGCTCTTGGATATAATTGATAATGACCTTTTTCATTAGTTGGACCTTTAGCACAGATTCCAAACCACTCTTCGTTCATATTATTTTGGCCTTCAGCGAAATCTTTTTGATAACCGCCATTAGACCAAGAAGCGTTTGAATCGTGAACATCTAAATTTTTAGTTTGTCCGTATTTCCACCAACCATCGCTAAATTGAAATGTAAATCCACCTATTGAGTTTCCAGATTTGCCTAATCCTGCAGCATTTTCATAAATTTCTTTCCAATTTCCTTTTAAGTAAAAAGCTTGTGCATTTTGATCTTCTTGATTCGTTAAAACATTGAAAGCATCAGAACCAAACTCTGTAAATAAAACTGGTTTACCGTATTCTTTCTTAACTCTTTCAAATAAATCACCAAAAGAAACACCACGGTATACATTTGTTCCAAAGATGTCAACATCTTTACATTCTTGAGCAATTATGTCAAGAAAAAGTAAATCACCATTACAAATTGCCATTGGATGATTTGTGTCTATCGCTTTCATTGCTACAACAGCTTCATTAAACAATTTGTACAAAGAACGAGCTCTAATTGTAGATTTTCTATCGTTTACTGGAATATTTTCTGTTTCAGCTCCATCCCAAAATAAACCGTAGTTATTCTCATTTCCTAAAAGAAATAAAAGAAGCCCTTTAGTATCTTTATAATCTGTAGCCATTTGAGTTACTTCTTTAAGAAGAAGCTCTCGAGTTTTAGCATCAGAATATTCGGTATTTGGTTTCCATACACCATCAATTGTTAAACCATAACGACCAAATGAGTGATTCAACATGGTGTAAATACCATAATTTGTATAAATGTATTCAATCCATTTTTTTGGAATACCCGAATAAACACGGATAGTATTCACACCCATGTTTTGAAGTAATCCCATTTCATCATCTAAAGCCTGACGAATAAAATCGTCTGATTGATTCCAAAGACTGTATGAGTAATTTGTACCGATTGGAAAATAATCCCAATTCATTCCGTTTACCATAAAATCTTTACCGTCTACTTTAAGTTTCAATTCCGAATTATTATTTTCAACTACAACTTTTCCAGATTGTGGATAGGTAGTAAATGAATAACAAAAAATTAGTATCAGAATAATTTTTTTCATTTGCTGTTTGGATTTAAATAATTAATAATCGTATTAAAAATTGGTTTTGTTAATGATTTCATAAAAATAGTGAGTAATAATTACATTATTGATAAAATTAACCTCAACAAAAAATATACATCGTAAAAAAGACTCGGGAGGCATTGAAAAATGCCAATAAAACATCGTTTTAACTGAATAAAAAAAGATTTTGATAATATCTTAAAATATCAGTTAAAGAATGTTTGTATAGGTAATGTATAGGTAAGAAAAAAGCGCTTTTAGGACATTATATAGCTAATAAGTATTCCACAAGTCCCATTTCATGAGGGAGATTTATTTTCTTTCGCAAACGATATCGCTTAATTTCGATACTACGTACTGAAATATTAAGTAAAGGTGCTATTTCTTTTGAAGATAAATTCAGTCGTAAATAGGCACACAAACGTAAATCATTTGGAGTTAGACTAGGATGATTTTCTTTAACTTTCTTCAAGAAATTATTATCGGCACTATCAAATGCTTCTTTGAAAATATTCCAAGTATTTTCTTCTTTCACATTTTTATTTATAGTAGAAATCACAGATTTAATACTTCTATTTGATGTGCTATCTGTTGAGTTTTTTAAATCTCCTTTAATAATGTTTAAAAGTTCTGTTTTCTTGATAAGATTCATTGTAGAAACAGCAAGTTCCTTGTTCTTTTTGTCTACATCTTGAGTAAGCTGTTCATTTTTAATTTTCATTATTTGCTGTTCATTCTCTAATTCCTTTAATTCTAATAAAATATTATTTTCAGCAATAATGCGTTGATGTCTTTTTTCGTGATAAATGGTATAAAACTTATGAATATAATATCCTAAAACTATCAATAAAATAATGTAGAACATTATGGCCCAATTGTTAGCATACCATGGGTTCTTAATCACAAAAGAATAGATAGCAATATTGTCTGTTACAGAATTTGCTACTTTAGCTCTAACACTAAAAACATAATCTCCAGCTGGTAAATTTTCAAAAACGACTTGAGAATTAAAAGACCACTCACTCCATTCGTCATGAAGTCCTTCTAATTTATACTGGTATTCTGCATTAATGTATTTATAGTATTCTGGAACGGTATAATTAAACGAAATGTTATTTTCATCATGATTAAAAGTACTTTTTTCGGTTAATGATATGTTTGTTGATTTTGAATTGATGACATTATTAGAAATTCCGAAAAGCGAAACTTTGTGATTACCAAATTTGAACTCATTGTTTTTTAAGACATAATAACCATCTGTCGTACCAATTAAATACGTTTCATCACCTAATTGTAGAATATTTTCATAACCAGGCATTGAATTGGTTAAAGACGAAGGAATTGGTAAACTATTTTTCTTTAACTCAGGAGATAATTTCCCAGAAGAATAATAGTGAATATAATTTTTAGTAAAAAACCATAATTTGTTTGATTTATCTACAATCATTTTCCCAGTTACATATTCGTCATTTTGAAATATTGCACTCAGTGATTTGTCTTTCTCAAAAATCTTTGTGGCATTATTCATTTTAAAAATACCATCCTTGGAAGCATAATAAATTTGATTATTGTACTTGGCTAAGGCTGCGTTTTTACTTTTTGTAAGGTTATCAAATTTAATAATATCAGAAGCATTTAGGAGAGAATTATCTACTTTAAATTTATAAACGCCTTTATATTCGTGACTTACATAAATTTCATTTGTGTTTAAAATCTCAAAATGTTTAGAAGAATAATTAAATCCTTTTATTTTGTTTTTATAAACCCAAGTATTATTCTTTTTCTCTAAAACAGTAATTCCATTGTAATTTCCTTGTAAAATGTAATTTGTATTTCCAAAAGGTACAAATTTCCAAGTCCCAGAAGCTGTAAAAATAGGAGTTGCATTTTTATCATTAATAATAAATGTTCCCGAATCATGTCCGCAAAAAAGCGTGTTTTGATAAGAAAACAAAGACCAAACTTGTCCTTTTGTATTTTGAACAAATTCAAATTTAGAGGTAGAATTCAAGTCTTTACAGAACAAACCTTGATTGGTTCCAATGTATAATTTATTATTATGAGTTATTGAAGCATAAGTAGTTCCTAAAATTCCGGTATTATCTATATAACTTTTTATTGGCGATTTAAGATTGATACAATTGATTCCGTTATCTAGTCCAATCCAAAGATTTTTATCAATATCCTCAAAAAGAGAAAGTGCAGTGTTATTACTTAATCCTGAATTTTGCGTTATATGATAGATGAGTTTGCCTTCTTTAGATAAGATAAATATTCCGTTTGAGATGGAACCTAAAGCTATACTTTGGTCTGATAATAATTGACTACTGTAAATATTACTTTGTTGAATTTCAGCATCGATATTGGTAGAAAACTTACTTAAAACGCCATTTTTAAAATTGAAAATTCCTTGCTTTTGGGTTACTAAAACCAAACCGTCGTTAGCATCAAAAATATTGATAAGTTTATTTTTATTAATAATTTCATTACTTAAAAACAACTTACTTTTACCTTGGTCAATTTCATATAATCCATTTGTGGTTTGAAAATAAATCCCGTTAGCCGTTTTAAAAGCCTTTAATATGGTGCTTTTTGGATCAACAATTGTAAAAGATTTTGTTTTAGTATTGTAGGCATAAATTTTTTCTAACGATTGAAAAAGTATCCAATTATCAAATGGAAAAATACCCCAAAATTGTTCATCTTCATTAATTTTATCTTTAATTGAATTGCTAAGCGAAGTATAAAACAATTGTCCATTTACAGCACGTTGCCAATAACCAAATTCCATAAAAGAACCCGTATAAATCTTATCGTTTATACACTTAACTGAACGAATAATTGTCTGATTTGGAGAAGGATTTAAAATCCATTTTGAGCCGTTAAACTCAAGTAAACCTTCATTATTTGCAAAATACATAAACCGATGATTATCTTGAGAAATCATCCAATTCTGAATCCCTGCATTATAGATATCTTTAGAATACTTAACAATTGGAGGTAATTGTTGTGCTGAACAAACTAAAGAAAATAAAATTGTCAAAAATTTGATTTGATTTTTAAGAAATTGCATTTTCAATGATATTAGAAACTAAAGATATATAATATTAATTTTAAAAAAAAATGAAATAAAAAAAAGACTGCCATTTCTGACAGTCTTATATAAATTATTTAAAGAAAATTATTCTTTAATGAATTTTGTAGATGAAACATTTCCATCAATCATAGTTTTGATTACATAAACACCTGCATTAAGGCTAGAAACATCAAGACTAATTGTTGAATCATTAGCTTCTCTATTCATAACTTCTTGACCTAAAACGTTATAAACCGCAATTGACTGAATATTTGCGCCTGCCTCAATATTTAAAATATTTGAAGTTGGATTTGGATACAATTTAACTTTTGTAACATTAAAATTATCAGAAGATAAAATAGTGTTTTTGTGTAAATAAATGTTGTCATACCAAACATTGCTAACCATTGCAGTTGTAATACCGATTTGAGCAACATCTGTTCTTGTTAAATTATTAGCTACAACTCCACCTAGTGCAGTAATAGGCACATCAACAGAAACCCATTGATTAGCTACTAACTGTGGTGTACTACCTCCATTAATATTAATCTCTAATGCAGAAGCTTCTGCAGCACCACCACCAAAATCTACTAATTTAACATTAAATACATCACCTGTTAAGTCAGTATCAGTAATATAAAAATCAAAATGAATATGCGTAAATGTTGATAAATCTAATTTATTTGACTGAAATTCAATTCCATGACATACAACACCCGAATTCTTTTTCAATGTATTATCTCCTACAATTTGAACCTCAGTTGTAGCAGCACCACCGCACCATCCTGCGTCAAAATTATCAAAAGTAATAGGAGCATAAGCATCACTATAAATAGACACTACATCACCTACAGGTCTAGCTGGAGGAGTTGGAGCAGCTACAGTTGGAGTAGGAATTACAGGAGGAGTACCAAGAGGACCTCTAATATTGTCAATGTAAAAAGTTCTCGCAGGTTTAGTTACATTTGGAAAAAATGATGTTTCACCAGTTGCCCAATAAGTATGAATTACAAAACCAGAATACGTTCCATCTGCTAAAGCAGCTTGACCATCTAATGATGTATTAAAAGTAAAAGAAAGTGTTTGCCATGTATTACCTCCAGGGTGAGTTACAGCAGCAGCAACTGTTGTAGCACTACCAGAACCACCAGTAGCTTTTACTAAAAATGTAATAGGATCAGCTGATAATACATCCATTGTCATAGTCTGTGTTGTAGCCAAACCAGCCAATGAAGTTAAAGTTAAATTAACACCTTGCCAAACATCTGTTGCAGGGTTACCTACAATTTTAAGTACTTTAGAAGTATTAGATCCTGTTCCATCTTCAACAACTGGAACAGCCATACCTCCAAATTCAGCACCTACAGATCCTGATTCAGCAACTTCAAATCCTAAAAGTAATGGCATTACTTCAACAACAGAAACATTGTCAATAAATACAAAACCTACAGCAGCACCTAAATCAAATATTACTCTATCTGTTACAGCATCTCCATAATTAATAGTAATGTCGTAAGAAAAAGTTTGAAGAGTAGGAGTTAATGTAGGATTAAAAGTCAAAGAAGCGTAAGGAGCGTTATTTTGACCTAAACCAGCTACAATTGATCTTGAACCTGTAGTTGCGTCAGTAAATGCATCAAATGTAAATCTGTACGTTTTGCCATCTTCTAATACGATATCTTGACTTAAATTTACATCCCATGGATTACCTGCCCCAAGAACATTAGCCTCGTTTACAAAATTTCCTCCACCTAAATCAACTACATTCGCAGCATTGTTGTACCAAGGAGCTGCAGTACCCGTTTGAAAATCACCATTAGTAACAAGGTTCTGAGCAAAACCAAGCGTACAAGTCATTAATGATAATAAAAAAGTAATTTTTTTCATAATATCTAATTTTAATTAGTTAAATAATAACAATTGTAAATTTAATTGATATATTTTTTAAACAATTCTCAATTCATATATACAAACTATACAACTTCTTTATAATTCAACTTTTTTTATTTTTTTATATCAAATCACAAATAATTAATAATCAAAGCTTTAATAAATATAAAAGTAACAAAAAATCAAATTTGTATAGTTATTGTATAGTTATTAAAATAAAAATAAATTTAACTATAACGTTTTCTTTTGGCATTTTTTAATAAATTTTGATTCTAAAAATAAAAGATAAGCTATAACTTAATTTAGAATAATTATCTTTGCGTTTCTATTAAAACCCATAATGATACAACCCGATTTTTCAACTTTAGAACCCAAAAAAAACATTCTAATAAAAGGTGCTCAATTACACAACCTTAAAAATTTAGATGTTGCTATACCACGAAACAAATTAGTAGTAATTACTGGTCTTTCAGGTTCTGGAAAATCGAGTTTGGCTTTTGATACTTTGTATGCAGAAGGTCAACGCAGATATGTTGAAAGTCTATCTTCATACGCACGACAATTCCTTGGAAGATTAGACAAACCAAAAGTAGAATACATAAAAGGAATTGCTCCTGCGATTGCCATTGAACAAAAAGTAAATACGAGCAACGCCCGTTCAACCGTTGGAACTTCTACCGAAATTTATGATTATTTAAAACTTCTTTTTGCACGAATTGGAAAAACCTACTCGCCTATCTCTGGTAAAGAAGTAAAAAAAGATACCGTTTCTGATGTAATTAATGACATCAAAGAATTTCCAATTGATAGCAAATGGTTATTACTTTCTCCAATTCATTTAGAAGAAGGAAGAGCTTTGGAAGACAAACTAAAAGTCTTATTACAACAAGGTTTTGCTCGTATTTTAGTGGATAACGAAATGGTGCGTTTAGATACAATTGACCAACATCAACTGGACAACAAAGATATTCTACTAATCATTGACCGTATTGTTGTAAAGGAAGAAGAAGAATTTTTCAATCGTTTAGCCGATGCAGTTCAAACGGCTTTTTATGAAGGAAAAGGTGTTTGTTATTTGCAAGAAGTAGATACCAAAAAACGCTTGGAATTTAGTTCTAATTTTGAATTAGATGGTATTACATTTTTAGAACCTAATATTCATTTGTTTAGTTTTAATAATCCTTACGGAGCTTGTCCAACATGCGAAGGCTACGGAAGTGTTATCGGAATTGATGAGGATTTAGTGATTCCAAATACCGCTCTATCCGTTTATGAAAATGCTGTATTTCCTTGGCGTGGCGAAAGTATGAGTTGGTACCGCGACCAATTGGTAAACAATGCTTATAAATTTGATTTTCCAATACACAAACCTTTTTTTGAACTTTCAGACGATCAAAAGCAGTTGATTTGGGATGGTAATTCCTATTTTACTGGATTAAACGACTTCTTTTCGGAATTGGAAGAGAAAAATTATAAAATTCAAAACCGCGTTTTACTTTCGAGATATCGCGGAAAGACAAAATGTACTACTTGTAAAGGCAAACGATTACGTCCTGAAGCTAATTACATTTCGGTTGGAGGAAAAACGATTTCTGATTTAGTGGATTTGCCAATTGTAAACTTGATTGATTTCTTTAAAAAATTAGAGTTAAACGAATACGATGCTAAAGTTGCCAAACGTTTGTTAATCGAAATCAACAATCGTTTGGACTTTTTATTCAATGTAGGATTGAGTTATTTGACATTAAATCGAAATTCTAATTCGCTTTCTGGAGGTGAATCACAGCGAATTAACTTAGCGACTTCTTTAGGAAGTAGTTTGGTGGGTTCGATGTACATTTTAGACGAACCAAGTATCGGTTTACATCCAAAAGATACCGAAAGATTAATCGAAGTATTGAAAGATTTACGTGATTTAGGCAACACCGTAATTGTAGTAGAACACGACGAAGATATTATGAAAGCTGCCGACATGATTATTGATATCGGTCCAGAAGCAGGAACACATGGTGGTGAATTAGTAGCACAAGGAACCTACGACGAAATCCTAAAATTTGATTCGCTTACAGCAAAATATTTGAATGGAAAAGAAGAAATTTCGGTTCCAAAAACCAGAAGAAAATTCAAAAATCATATTGAAGTTATTGGAGCAAGAGAAAATAACTTAAAGAATGAAAATTTTACTTTCCCTTTGGAATGTTTAACCGTAATTACAGGTGTTTCAGGAAGTGGAAAAAGTACGTTGGTAAAGAAAATTTTGTTTCCAGCCATTCAAAAGAAATTAGAAGGTGTTGGAGAAAAAGCAGGTCAATTTACCGAATTAGCCGGAAGTTTTTCACACATCAAACATATCGAATACGTAGATCAAAATCCAATTGGAAGAAGTTCGCGTTCGAATCCAGTTACTTATATTAAAGCGTATGATGATATTCGTGATTTATTTGCGAAACAAAATGTTTCTAAATTACGAAATTATCAAGCGAAACACTTCTCTTTCAATGTTGATGGAGGAAGATGTGAGGTTTGTAAAGGCGATGGCGAAGTAACCATCGAAATGCAATTTATGGCAGATGTTCACTTAGAATGTGAAGTTTGTAATGGAAAACGTTTCAAAAAAGAGGTGTTAGAAGTTACTTTCGAAGGAAAAAACATTAATGACATTTTAAAAATGACAATTGATGAAGCTTTAAATTTCTTTACCGAACAAAAACAGACAAAAATTACGCAAAAATTACAACCTTTACAAGATGTTGGTTTAGGTTATGTACAATTGGGACAATCGTCTTCTACTCTTTCTGGTGGCGAGGCACAACGTATTAAATTGGCTTCATTCTTAGTGAAAGGAACAATTAAAGATAAAGCGTTGTTTGTTTTTGACGAACCTACTACGGGATTGCATTTTCACGATATCAAAAAATTGTTAGCTTCGTTTGATGCTTTGTTAGAAAAAGGTCATTCGATTATCGTGATTGAACACAATTTAGATTTAATCAAATGTGCCGATTATATTTTGGATATTGGTCCAGAAGGTGGTGAAAATGGAGGAAAATTAATGGCTTTTGGTACACCAGAAGAAGTGGCTAAAAACAAAAAATCGGTAACAGGAAAATACTTAAAAGAGAAATTATAGAAAAATGATAAACCCATCTGCAAACGGTTGGATTGACAAGTTTTTTGCTGAAAACAATAATAATTTTGTTGATTTTCAAGGAAATATCTTGTCTTTTTATGAAGATTGTAGAGCAACCGGTTTTATTTATGGTTATGTAGTGCGCTTTCAACTTCAAAATCAAATCGATACAACAAAATGGTCGTATGATGAAGTAACGAAAGTTGGGTTTTTAAACACACTTTTTTCATTGTATCGCATTGAAAAACCAAACGGAACAAAAGAAGATTTCATTAATTCGGTTTACCAATTTTACAAAATCATTCAGCCTGAAAACCTGAATTTCATCAAAAAATTACTTCCTGAAGGTTCATATAGTTCGCGTTTAGAAAAAGTAATTGACGACCGAATTCAAACGAATAACAATACAATTAGCAAAAATTTTTCGCACATAATTACCAATGCGCTTTTGTTTATTGATGTTTTGGCTTTCGAACATTTTTTAAAAAACGAAACATTGCCAACTGATTATCTAAAAAATGTAGAATCTGATTGTATTAAGATTGTTTCGTTGGCTTTAAAAATTAAAGAGCGAAAATCGAAATACGATGAATTACTGGTGAAATTGTTCGAAAATTCGATTCGTTATACCAAATTCAATACTATCGAAAACATCGAATTAAATGAAATTAATTTGATGCGTCATACTTCGTTATTGGAAAAGTTGTATTTATTGGATATTGCACAAATGGCGCTTTGGAGTGATGAAAAATTAGAATCTAATGAGGAAAATTTCTTAAAAATTTTGAGTTTGGAATTAAAATTAGAATCTAGTTTACTTGAAAAAAGTAAAAAAGAAATCAATGAATTTATTGAAAAATATAAAGCTGAAATTCCGTTTTTTAATTATTCGAATCCTATAAAACATTTTTACGACCAAGCCAATAAAAATGTAACCAAACTTATCATTCGAAACAAAGACAGATTAACTAAAGAAATCAAAGAAAGTGGCGAATTAATGCAAATTTTAGCCAAATCAACCCGAAAAGATTTGAGCAAAGAAGAAAAAAAGAAAGTAAAAAAACAGTTGCTAGATGTATGTAAAACCATTCCATCGTTGACTATTTTTTTACTTCCTGGTGGCGGCTTGTTATTGCCTATTTTGATAAAATTTATTCCGCAGTTATTGCCTTCGGCTTTTAATGAAAATTTAGAGGATTAAAACTTCAACTGATACACATCATCTAAATCTTTATCACAACTAAAATTAACACCTAAATCGGTTACATAACCATCATTTAAACCATACACCCAACCGTGTAGGTACAATTCTTGTCCGCTTTTCCAAGCATTTTGAACAATTGATGTTTTGGCTAAATCCATGACTTGTTCTTTCACGTTTATTTCTACGAATTTGTTAAAACGCTCTTTTTCGTTATCAATAGCATCTAATTCTTCTTGGTGAAAACGATAAACATCTTTAATATGACGAATCCAATTGTCAATAATTCCGATAGAAGTATTTCCCATTGCTGCTTTAACTCCTCCACAACCATAATGTCCACAAACTATTATATGCTTAACTTTCAAAGCATTAACAGCATAATCAAGAACACTCAACATATTCATATCGGTATGAACGACCATGTTAGCAATATTCCTGTGAACAAAAACTTCACCAGGTTCTGCTCCTATAATTTCATTTGCAGGAACTCGGCTATCAGAGCATCCAATCCATAACAAAGGTGGGCTTTGTCCATCTGCCAAATTTTTAAAATACGCTGAATTAATGGCTAACTTATTTTCAACCCATTTTTTGTTATTGTCTAATATTTTTTTGTAAAAATCACTCATTAGTTTTGTGTATATAGAATAAAATAAAAAAGCTATCAATTCAGTTTTAAACTTGGGAGAAATGATAGCTTTTTATAATTATAATAAAAATTAAATTTAATGTCTTAATGCTGCAACAGTGAATTCAGGATTTAAACTATCTTTGATATACATTACATCATCATAGAAAATTACTTTTCCCGTTTCGATATCGTGCATAGCTCCAACAATTCCGATTTGACCTTCTTCTAACATTTGTTCTAAAACAAAACTTCTTTCAATAATATTTTTTACGCTACGTTTTACATTGATTTCAGCTACATTTTCAACGAAATCACTGTTCTTTGAAGTTCTATTATCAGTAGTTTCATTTTCTTGGTAAACAGAAGGTTGAATTTTAGATAATAGCTCTGTTAAATTACCCATTTCAACATGGTCACAAGCTCCTTTTACGGCACCACATTTTGAATGTCCTAACACTACAATTAATTTAGAACCAGCTACTTTACAAGCAAATTCCATACTTCCTAAAATATCCGTATTTACTATATTTCCCGCAATTCTTACTGAAAAAACATCCCCTAATCCTTGATCAAAAATTAATTCTGCAGAAGTTCTACTATCAATACAACTTAAAATCGTTGCAAATGGCCATTGACCATCACGAGTTTCATTTGCTTGTTCTAATAAGTTTCTGTTAGCTTTTAAGTTATTAATAAAACGATCATTTCCCTCTTGTAAAAATTGTAATGCTTTACGAGGAGTCATTTGTGCTTGTGTTTCTTTATTATGTGCTTTCATATTATTTTATTTCTTCTTTAGAATCTTTAATTTTTACGTGTTTGAATTCTGTATTATCTAAATCATATTGTTCTTTAAATCCTTTTAAAGTTAGATCTATTTTTTTGTCTTCCGCTTTTACATTCCTAAAATCCTTTATCAATTCAACCACATCAAAATCGATGTAATTTGTGTTTGATGCATCAATAATTAATCTAGAACCTTTTGGAATATTACCTAAAGTATTTTTTATAGCAGCTTTATTCAAAAATGAAACTTCTTGAGCTAGTTTAATTGTGATAACATCTCCATCATGGAAAGATTCTTTTTTAAACGAGTAAGCAATTTTTAAATTTTGGTATAAAATAAAAATGATACTTACTGCTAAACCAATTCCAACACCTTTTAGTAAATCAATACGAACTACAGCAATTACAGTTACTACAAAAGGAATAAATTGCGAATATCCGTTATTCCATAAATGAACAAACACACTTGGTTTTGCTAATTTATATCCAACCATTAATAAAACCGCTGCTAAAGCAGCTAGTGGAATTTTATTTAAGATAAAAGGAATTGAAAGTGCAAATACAATTAAAAGAATTCCATGAAAAATAGTTGAGAATTTTGTTCTACCACCAGAATTTATATTAGCCGAAGAACGAACTACAACAGAGGTCATTGGCAATCCTCCTAATAAACCGCTTAACATGTTACCAATACCTTGAGCTTTTAATTCTCTATTAGTATCTGTAAATCTTTTGTATGGATCTAATTTATCAGTTGCTTCAATACACAGTAACGTTTCAATTGAAGCTACAACTGCTATTGTTACAGCTACAATCCAAACTTTTTCATTTGTTAATGATGTGAAATTTGGCAATGCAAATCCATTACTAATTTCGGTAAACGAAGGTAAACTCACCAAATGATTTTGGGTAACAATCGCTAAACTTGAACCTGATTGAATAAAAAACTCATTCAATAAAATACTTACTACTACTACAACTAAAGCTCCTGGAACTACTTTTATCTTTTTAAGAGCGGGAACTTTTTCCCAAGTAATTAAAATGGCTAATGATAATAGTGCAATAATTAATGCTCCAGTATGAATATAATTTATCGATTCTATCAGCGTATCAAAAGTAGTATGACCTGATTTTTCGATGTAGAAAAAATCTCCTTCATTATCCACATCGTGACCAAAAGCATGGGGAATTTGTTTTAGAATAATGATGATACCAATAGCAGCCAACATTCCTTCGATAACACTTGTAGGGAAGTAATTAGAAAAACTACCCGCTCTTAAAAAACCTAATACAATTTGAATTAATCCAGCTAAAATTACAGCAACTAAAAAAATATCAAAACCTCCTAAATCGGTAATTGCAGATAAAACAATAGCTGTTAAACCAGCCGCAGGACCAGTAACGCTAAGAGCTGAATTACTCAAAAAACCAACAACAATACCTCCAATTACACCTGAAACAATTCCTGAAAATAAAGGCGCACCAGATGCTAATGCAATTCCTAAACACAATGGCAAAGCCACTAAAAATACAACAAGTCCAGCTGCAAGATCTCCTCTTACATTGGAAAAAATAGAATGATTATTCATAAAATAATATAAATACATTAATACTACACTTCAAAGACTGAAGCGCTAAAAATTTAAAATGTATTATATTAAATTGGGAGGTGGAGAGAAAATTTGATGTGCCAAATTGTCAAAACTCAACAAATCATGTTCCATTAGAACATTAAGTTTTGCTAATTCACCGAATGAAAAATGAACAACTGAATAATTAGTAGTGGGTACCGTTTTAATTTCATTAAATGGCGAATGGTTTTCCTCTTCTTCACACATCGTGTAAAAATAAGAGGTATCTGCTTCTTTATCTACCATTCCAATTAAAGTTGGAGTAGCTAAAAAAGTAATGAAAATAAATAAAAAGATATTTACTAATAATTTCATATTGCGAATATACTATTTCAAACCGAAACATTTCTTAATTTTTTTATAAAAAATCTACAAAATAATTCTCTAATTTAATTAACCCTTTCAAAATTTCACACCCTTTTCCTATAAATTTAATTGATAGTTTTTATATTTGTATCAAATTTACCAATGTTATGACAATTACTCAATTATATTACGTTTTGGCTGTTGCCGAATACAAAAATTTCACATTAGCTGCCGAAAAGTGTTTTGTAACGCAGCCTACTTTGAGCATGCAAATTCAAAAATTAGAAGATGAGTTAGATATTTTGATTTTTGATAGAAGCAAAAAACCTATTCTTTTAACAGAAGTTGGTGAGAAAATAGTTAACCAAGCAAAAAACATCGTAAACGAAGCTGGAAGAATTAAAGATATTGTAGACCAACAAAAAGGCTATATTGGTGGCGAATTTAAAGTGGGGATAATTCCAACAGTAATGCCAACATTACTTCCTATGTTTTTGAATAATTTCATTAAAAAATATCCAAAAGTCAATTTGATTATTGAAGAACAAACGACAGAAGACATTATCAAAAAATTAAAAAATGGTCATTTAGATTGTGCTATTGCTGCAACTCCGTTAGAAGAAGATAATTTAAAGGAAATCGTTTTATATTATGAACCTTTTGTGGCTTATGTGCCTTCAAATCATCCTTCAATTGATAAAAAAGAAATTGAAATTTCCGATTTAGACTTGGACAAAATTTTAATTTTACAAGACGGACATTGTTTCAGAAACGGAATTCTTAACTTATGTAAAAACAATAAATTTATAGCGGATAGTCATTTTCAATTAGAAAGCGGAAGTTTTGAAACGCTTATCAAATTAGCAGATGAAGGTTTAGGAACTACTTTGCTTCCTTATTTACATACTTTAGATTTGAATGAGAAGAACAAAGAAAAACTAAAACCATTTAAAGATCCAAAACCTGCTAGAGAAGTGAGTTTAATTTATCCAAAAAACGAATTAAAAATTCATATTATTAACGCCTTACGAGATACAATATCGGGCGTTGTTCGAGGGGCTATCGCATTTAGTGATGTAGAAATTATAAGTCCAAAGACAAAATAAATTTAATTTTATACCATAGAAAAAGTCCCGAAATTATCGGGACTTTATATTATTAGTTGATATAAATTAAACATTGTCTTAATTCTGGCTTTTCTTCTGTAAACTGTAAAAGCCACTCTCTCAATTGATCTATTTCATAAGGAAGCAATATTCGTACTGCTTTCTCTAATTCTTTACAAAATAGTTTCGCATCAAAACTCACTCTCTCCAAAATTGACTTGGTGTAAGAAAACATCGGTCTGGGCATACTTTTTCTAAATAAAAGGTTAGACTGGGGGTAAGAACTTGTCGTAAAGATAACTAAAAAAATGTTTCGAAAACGATGTAGTTGTTAAAAAAAATGCTAAAATTTTATTAAATTCTTACTTTAGAGTAAAAATCATACATTTTTTGTAGCTCGTAACATTTCACGTTTTCCTGGAGCTCCAGGTAGTTTTTCAATTGAAAATCCGACACTTAGCATCGCGTTCTTAATAGATGAACGGCATGCATAAGTAACAAGAGTTCCTTTGGGTAAAAGTGCATCGTACATTTTCTTAAAAATGATTTCACTCCACAATTCGGGTTGTAATGGAAATCCGAAAGCATCAAAATAAATTAAATCATATTGGTTTTTATCTTCGATATCTTGAAAAAACTGGTTTCTCTTAGTTAAAAAAAAGTTTTCATTAATCGTTTGTTGGATTTCCCAATCACAAGAATGTATTCTATCAAAAATCACCTGATACTTTTCGGCTTTAAGTTCAGAAACATAATTCATTTGCGCTATTTCTTCAGATGAAATCGGGTACGCTTCTACTCCAACGTAATTAACTTTTTCTTTATTTATAGTTTCCAAAAAAGTAATGAAAGCATTCAAACCAGTTCCAAAACCAATCTCTAATATGGAAATCGAATCCTGATTTTGAAACAAATCCAATCCATTCTTAATAAAAACATGTTTGGCTTCCTGAATAGCTCCATGAGTAGAATGATAGTTCTCATCCCAATCTGGAATTCGGATTGTGGTTGAACCGTCATCTGTGATAATAATTTCTCTTTTCATGGAATTTAAAATATAAAAAAGGTTGTTTAAAGTGTTTTGTCAAGCTGAATTCATTTCAGCTTCTCTTTTTTAAGATTCTGAAACGAGTTCAGAATGACAAACCAAATAACTTTAAACAACCCTTTCAAAACTATATCAAGTTTTACTCAATATACAATTTCTTAATTTTTGGAATAGGACCGCCACATTTTACTTCGTGGCACTTGATACAAGCATCGATTCCATTATTAAAATGTTCCTTAGCATTTTTTGGATCTTGATAAATCAATTCTTGCGCTTTGATAAATTTAGCCGCTTGTTCATCGAAAAAAGCATCTTTATCGGTTTCATCCGTCATTACTGCTTTATGAATACGAATAAAATGTTGTGGAAATTTACCAATCGTATCGCCTTTCATAATGCGTTCTTTCAAACGTTCATTATCCACATACATTTGTTCCATAAGAGCTGCCATTTCTGACATTTCGTACATTTCAAATCCGTCTTTATTTACCTTTGAATCGGTTTCACAAGCTTCTTTATCAGTTACTTTTTCATCCACTTTCTTATCACAAGAAATCGACAAAATAGCAAAAGAAAATAGTAGAATTATCTGTTTCATTATTTAGCAATTAAAACACCATTTGCCATAAACGAGTACGTTACTTTTGGCTCTACAATACTGTCAATTGCTGCTTGCGATTTTCCTGCGTCTTTTGCATAATGTTTTAAAACATCAACACTTTCAACGCTTACAAATGCTTTTCCGTTTACAATAACTTCTTTTTCTTGAGCATTTTTTGGAACGAAGAAACCATAGTCTTTAAATTTTACAAAAGCTTCTTTATCATCTGCTAAATCTAATGTCATCCAACAACCTTTCTTTTGACAAACTTCGTTAATACCTGATTTGAATTTTACTTCTAAAGTATCACCTTCTTTTAAAGATTTGAATTTTTCCATCATTTCTGCATTCGATAAAGCGCCTTCAGATGAAATTGAATCTCCAAAAACAGCATAATCTACCTTAGTAATTTCTGGTGTAGTTTCTTTTTTTTGTTCACAACTAACAAATGCAATAGTTAGAAGTGATAGAGTAAGTATTTTTTTCATTTTAATTGTGAATAATTTCAACAAAAATAACGATATTTTTTATATTTTCGGAGCATCAAAAAAGAAAGTTTCATCTCTTGTAAAAGAAGTTAACGAAAAGAAGATTTCTTATTTATTTTGTTGATTTAAAATCAATTTAAAGTTTTTATCAAGATAAAATTTTGTCAGTTGTTGATAATTATTTTTTGGTAAGTAAAAATAAAACTTCTTTTTTTTAGTAAATTTGCAACGAATACGTAAAAATTGACATTTTTTTTGTTGATTTTACAAAACTATAAATTATAACAGTTTGACCCAAATGGAATTAAAAACTTTAAACGAAATTGAAATTATTTCGGCTCCTCATTCAAAAATCAACGAGGTTGATTTTGAAAACCTAACCTTTGGTAATGTTTTTACAGACCATATGTTAGTATGTGATTATGTAGACGGAGCGTGGCAAAAACCTGTTATAGAACCATACGCGCCTTTCATGATTGATCCTTCTGCAAAAGTGTTCCACTATGGGCAAGCTATTTTTGAAGGAATGAAAGCTTATAAAGATGAGCAAGATGATGTTTGGTTGTTTAGACCTGATGAAAATTATCACCGTTTCAATAAAAGTGCTACCAGAATGGCAATGCCAGAAGTTCCTGAAGATGTTTTCTTAGGAGGTTTGCACCGTTTATTAGAAATCGAGAAAGAATGGGTTAAAAAAGGAAAAGGAAATACCTTATATATTCGTCCTTTTATGATTGCAACCGGACATGGTGTAATTGCGGCACCTTCTCAAGAATACCGTTTTATGATTATATTATCGCCAGCTCGTGCTTATTATTCTGGTGAAGTTAGAGTACTTATTGCGGAACATTTCAGTAGAGCGGCTAACGGAGGAATTGGTGCTGCTAAAGCTGCTGGAAATTACTCTGCACAGTTTTACCCAACAAAATTAGCAAACGAGCAAGGTTTCCAACAAATCATTTGGACAGACGATGCTACACATACAAAATTAGAGGAAGCAGGAACCATGAATGTTTTCTTTAGAATTAATGATACTATTTTTACTGCACCAACAAGTGAAAGAATTTTAGATGGTGTTACTCGTAAAAGTGTTATCGAATTAGCGCAAAGAGAAAATATTAATGTAGAAGTACGTTCTGTTTTAGTTGAGGAATTAGTGGCTGCTGCAAAAGACGGTTCATTAAAAGAAATCTTTGGTGCTGGAACTGCGGCTGTTATTAATCCAATCGTAGGTTTTTCTTATTTAGGTGAATACTATGAATTACCAAAATTAGAAAATTCAATGGCGCTTGAAATTAAAGAAAAACTTACCAACATTCAATATAAATTAGCAGAAGACACTTTCGGTTGGACTGTTAAGATTTAAGAATTTAGAAATATTTAAAAAAGGCGATTTCAAAATTGAAATCGCCTTTTTTTATTTTAAAATTTCCTCAAAATTAGGTTTGAAGTAATTTGGACCTTTCATTACTTTTCCGTCTTCTCTGTAAATAGGTTTTCCATCTTCTCCAAGTTTGCTCATATTAGAACGTTGAATTTCATCAAACACTTCTTCAATTTTATGTTGTAATCCGTGTTCTAAAATAGTACCACACAAAATATATAACATATCGCCTAGAGCATCTGCAATTTCAACGATATCATTGTTTTGAACGGCTTCTAAATATTCTTCATTTTCCTCTTTCATTAAGTTGAATCGAAGTTCATTTTTTAAAGTACCTAAATCGGCTTTCATTTCTTCACTTACTCCTAAACCATAGGTTTCGTGAAAAATTCTTACTGCTTTTAATTGTTTTTGCATAATTGACCTTATAAATTTCTCTAAATTAAAAAATTAGATAGTATTAAATTCTTATTTTTGTAAAAATTTTCAATATGTTTTCAACAGGACAAATCTACTTTGCTATTTTCTTTATAATTGCTTTTGTAACTACAATGATATTAGTATACCGTAAAGATTTAAGACAAATGAAACCGTTTTATAAAGGAACGTATTGGGTATTTATTGGATTTTTAGGCTTCATTGGTTTACTCTTTTTAATTAAAGTACTAATGAAAGATTAATTTTCTTACTTTTGAAAAACATATTCATGCCCATATGAGAATTTTAAAATACATACTTCTTTTATTGCTTCTATTTAGTGTGGCCTTCGTCGTCTTTGTTGCTACTCAGCAGAGCGACTATAGAGTGGTTCGTTCTAAAGAAATAAAAGCTTCAAAAGATATTGTTTATAATTTTGTTTCCGATAGCACTTCTTTAATCGATTGGAATCCTTGGGATAAAGACAATGCGGTTTTTAAAAATCTAAAATTAATTCCAGGAGATACCATTTTACAAAACATTACCGTTTCAGGTGAGAAAAACGAATCTTTCATGCGTTTTCAAAAAACCAAAAAAGGAGCATTAGTTACTTGGGAATTAAAAGGAAAATTAGATTTTGAATTAAAATTATTAAGTGTTTTACAAGGTGGCGTTGATAATGTATTAGGAGATAAATTAGAAGACGGATTAAACAATATTGACACTTACTTAGTTAAGGAGTTAACTACTTACAATATCAAAATACACGGTTTAGTTACGAAACACGCTACAAATTATATTCAACAAATAGACACTTGCTCGTTTGCCGATTTTCAGAAAGTTTCAAAAACTATGTTGCAAAACATGATGGCATTTGTTGAGAAAAACGACATTATAATTACAGGTCTTCCATTTATTACTTATGATACTTGGGATAAGAAAAACAAAACTACCATTTTTTCAATGTGTGTACCAGTTGAAGAAGAAATTTTAACAACTCCAGGAAGTGAAATATCAGGAGGACATTTTGATGAATTTTTAGCAATAAAAACGACTTTAACAGGTGATTATTCACACAATCAAGAAGCTTGGGACAAAACTTTAACTTATATTAAAAAGAAAAAACTAATTGAGGATTTAGAAGGTACTAACATTGAAGTTTACAAAATAAGTTTGCCAAAAGAACGTAAACCTTCAAAATGGGTAACTGAAATTTTTATTCCAATTAAAAAAAGAGTGTATGTACCTAAACCAAAACCAGTAGCAACTGAAGAAGGAATTACAACACCCACAGAAAATACAACAACAAATCCTACAGAATAAAAAATATAGAAACAAAAAATCCCGATTTTCATCGGGATTTTTTAGTTTTTTACTTTTCCAATCAAATGTTTAACAACTGTTTCGGCAGCGTGTAATCCAAAAAGCGCTGGCATCCAACTGTTAGTTCCATAAAAAGACTTTTTGAAATTAGATCCATCCGTCATTTTTACACTATCGTAATCGGGTCTTTCAAAAGAGTAAACTACTTTAACACCACTCGAAATTCCTTCTAATTTTAATCGTTTTCTCACTTGTTTCGCTAAAGGACAATAATCTGTTTTGCTGATATCTTTCACACGAACTTTTTCGGCTTCAAACTTACCACCTGCTCCCATGTTGCTGATGACTTTTACCTTTTTGCGTTTACAAGCTATAATTAAATTGATTTTTGGTGTTAAACTATCGATGCAATCTAAAACATAGTCAAATTCAGATGACACCAATTCATAAGCGCGCTCTGGAGACAAAAATTCTTCAATACGGGTTAATTTCAATTCTGGATTAATGTCCATCAAACGATCACCTACAATTTTTACTTTTGGTTCACCTACAGTGCTATGTAAAGCAGGTAATTGACGATTAATATTGGTAATATCAACCACATCGCCATCTACAATGGTCATCTTCCCTACTCCTGCACGAGCTAAAAATTCGGCAGCAAAACTTCCTACTCCACCCAATCCAACAACCAAAACATTAGCGTTTTCAAGTTTTTGAATTCCTTCTTCTTTAAATAATAAAACTGCGCGTTCTTTCCACTTTGCCATAATAGTGTTGAATCGTTAAATTGATTAATTGTTTAACTGAAAATCTTTGAAAAATTATTGAAAATGATAGCTTTCATCTCCTCTATCGAAATTCCTTTTATTAAAGCTGCTTTTTTATACACTTCATAAATGGATTCTTCAATCGTATCGGTTTCTAATAAAACTTGATTTTCGGGTGCAAAGGTAAATACTTTTTCTAAATCTGGATTACGAAGTAAGTATTTTCCAAACGAAAGATAAAAACCATTATTCAAAAGTGATTTCGCCACTTGTTCGTTTTTTGAAAAGCCATGAATAATCATTGGATTTTCTATTTTCATTTCTTTCTTGATAGCAATAACTTCATCATAAGCCGCAACACAATGTAAAACAATTGGTTTGTTAGTTTCCTTAACTATTTCTAATTGCTTCTTAAAAACAGAAATTTGTATGTCCATTGGAATTTCAATACGTTTGTCTAAACCACATTCACCAAGTGCTAAACATTCAGACAATTGTAATTTTTCTTTGATGATTTCTAAATCTGATTCTAAACGATTCTCATCGATATACCAAGGATGAATTCCAATAGAGTAATTAGGAATTGAAGCGTCAAATTCCCACGGATATTGATTGACAACTTCAATCACGTCCGAAAGATTAGAAAATTTGTGTGTATGTAAATTGATGTATTTAGTCATGAAATTTCTTTACACCAGCATTAATCTCAATATCCAAATCGTTCTCTAAAGGAACAATCGGACACGAATATTCGTAATTATAGGCACAATAAGGATTGTAAGCTTTATTGAAATCGATGGTCCATTTTTTACCTTTTTGAATTTTCATGTCAACATACCTTCCACCGATGTAGCTTTCTTTTCCGCAAGTTAAATCAGAAAATGGTAGAAATAAATAATCTTCATAACCCGGTTTTTTCTTCAAATTTATATTTTGATACACATTTAGTTTAAGTGCTTTACCATCAATTTTGAAATGCAATTCACCATATTTTTTGTACAATGGAGTTCTTGAAGTTGTTGTTTTCATGCCAAAAGGCTTTTCCTTTTTGGTTCTAATAAAAGTTGCTTCAACAATATATTTTTCATTTATCGAAAAGAATTCCAAACCTTTAAATTGCTTTAAATCCTCTTTATTCAAAGGGCTTTTCAATGAATCTGCATAACTTTTATTCAGTTCGATTTGAAATTTTTCAGCCGAAGACAAGTCTTTTTGAGCAAAAGTAATAGAAGTGCATAAAAGGAAAAGAATGATTTTTTTCATTGGAAGTAATTTTTACAAAAATATATAATTTCTATAACATTTTAATCGTGTTAGCTTTCGTAAATTTGCAATTCAACTTTAGATATGTTACAGCGCGCTTTCAACAAATATATCGACAATTTCAGAGGATTTTCTCGCGAAATTTGGATACTTACTCTTATCACTTTCATCAATCGTGCTGGAACAATGGTACTTCCTTTTTTATCTAAATATTTGAAGGAAGATTTGCATTTTTCGTACAGCCAAGTGGGTTGGATTATGGTGAGTTTTGGTTTAGGATCGATGTTAGGTTCGTGGTTAGGCGGAAAATTATCGGACAAAATTGGCTTCTACAAAATAATGATTTTTAGCTTACTTAGCAGTGGAATCGGATTTTTTGTATTGCAAACTATAACAAGTTATCATGGGTTGTTGATTGCCATTTTTATTATTATGGTAATTGCTGATATGTTTCGACCGGCCATGTTTGTATCTTTAGGTGCTTATGCCAAACCAGAAAACAGAACGCGTGCTTTAACTTTAGTACGATTAGCTATTAATTTAGGTTTTGCGGCTGGACCAGCTTTGGGCGGATTATTAATTATGAGTTTAGGTTATAAAGGACTTTTTTGGGTTGATGGAGCAAGTTGTATTTTAGCTATTTTAATTTTTTGGTGGAAAGTAAAAGAAAAGAAAAAATCGAAATTTATAGATAAAACAAATCCAGACGAAGTTTTTACACATTCAGTTTTTAAAGATGGTCCGTTTTGGATTTTTTTGACTATTTGCTTGATTTCGGGGATTATGTTTTTTCAATTGTTTACGACAATTCCGTTGTATCACAAAGAACAATTTAATTTATCAGAATTTCAAACCGGTTTACTCCTTACTTTTAATGGTATTTTAGTTTTCTTTTTAGAAATGCCAATTGTGAGTTATATTGAAAAACACAAAATCAACAAACTAAAAGTTATTAATTTAGGTGGATTATTAATGGCAATTAGCATCTATTTATTATTGGTAAACAATTGGGTTGGAATTTTAATTGTAATGATGTTATTCATGACGTTTGCCGAAATGTTTGCGTTTCCATTTTCAAATTCGTTTGCTATGAGCCGTGCACCAAAAGGTCACGAAGGACGTTATATGGCAATTTTTACCATGAGTTACAGTTTAGCTCATATTCTGAGTGCAAAAATGGGAATGACAATTATTGACAATCAGGGTTATCAATTAAATTGGTTTTTCATGGGAACACTTGGAATAATTAGTGTTTTATTAGGACTTTGGTTAATAAAATTAGTTCAAAAAGAACCCGCAAGAGAACTTAAAAACTAAAATAAAGTAAAAAATCCCGATTGACTCGGGATTCTTTATTTTTATATATTTGCCAAAAATTAAACCATGTATAAATTACTTGCCAAACTTAATAAAGCACTTTTACCTAGTTTTACTAAACAAGGTTTAGATCCTATCAAAGCTAAAAAATGGCAAAAAGCAATTATTGCTTATCGTTATTGGGTTACTATTAACAGTCTTTAAATTTAAAAAAAAATTATGTCCTAAAATTGATATAACTTTATATTAATATATAATTCTTCGTACAATTTCTTTCACAGGTAAAATAGCCTTTGTATTTTCAATACTTGGTCCAGCTACCCAAACGGTTTTATAGGTTACTTGAGTAGCAGCTTTTTCAGTAGCTTTCATTCCGATGTAGAAACGAATCATTTTGACCCATTTTTTCATGCTTTTGCTTTTGTTAAGTAGCGTTTCAAGCCAAGTTTGTTTGGTTCCTACTTTTTGCACATAAGGCGTATTGATTACGGTACAAGGTGTTCCAGAAATACGTTCGGTCATTACGATATCTTTCGCACCATAGTCTACACATGCTTGCTTATATTCTTGAGAAACCCCAGATTCAATTGAAGCTATAAACGGACTTCCTACAGAAACACCAACGGCTCCAAAACCTAACATCTTATCTAAATCGGTCTTACTTCCTACTCCACCAGCGGAAATTACTGGTAAAGAAGTATTTTCGTTTAAAGATTTTATTAATTCTTCTGGACTGATATTTCCTCTGTGACCACCAGCTTGATTGTTAACTGCTACTAATGCATCAGCACCTAAACTTCCTACTTTTTTGGCGAAAGCTAAATCGGTAACATCACAAAAAACCTTAATACCAACTTTATGTGCTTCATTAATAGTTTCTTCTGGCGAACCTAACGAAGTCAGAATAAAATCTACTTTTTCTTCACACAAAATACGCAATTGCTCTTTGTATTTTACATTAGACTTGTTAACAATCAAATTAAATCCAAAACTTCCTCCTGGAACTTTCGCCTCTTTTAATTCTACAATTGCGGATTTTAATTCCTCTAAAGTTCTATAATTCAATGCTGGAATACAACCTGCAACGCCACTTTTCATTCCTTCAATTACCATTTTAGTATTCGACACTAAAAACATAGGAGCTATAATTACTGGATGTGTAATTTGTATAAGCGAAGTCAACGATTGTTTTTCCATTTTATTTGAATTAATGTTCAAATATAAGAAAAAATCAAATACTATGCATGCATATTATTTTTTCTTTTTCCCTCCAGAAGTTTTTGGAGCTCCTTTTAATTCATATTTACTTGAAGCTGCATGATAAACATAAGTACTGTTTTGTGTTTTAGTTTTCATTACGAAACTTCCATCATGGTTTAGCGTAAATTCAAAACCTTCACTTCTATTTTTTTCTACATCGTGAGAAGCGGTTTTGTTTTTATCTAAGAAAATTGTTTCTTTTATATGAGATGTTTTATGAATGTTTCCTAATAATAACGTTTTTGTTTCTATATCCCACAATTGGTCTTCAGTAACAATACCTGTCTCTTTTTTTAATTTTGTATCTACTTTTATTTCCTCTTTCCAATTTACATGATAAAACTTTTTTCCTTGCGTTGTAAAGCTTTTTACTGTAAAATTTGTAGGTTTAAAATCTGCTTTATCTAACTTTTTTACTTCTAGTGTATCATTTTTATCGTTGTTTTTAACAAAAAGGACAATACGTTTTCCTGATTTTTCAGAAATAATTTCTGCAGTAATGTGATCAACTTTAGTTAAAACTACATTTTTAGTAGCTGCTGCTTTTGATTTAGTTTTTCCTTTTTGAGCGAATCCAATTGTTGACACTAATATAATTAGTAGTAAAAATAGTTTTTTCATAATAGTTTAGGTTAATAAATTTAAGTTACCAATATACAAAAAAATAGATACGATTGAATTTTATGAAACAAAAAAACCGAATCATTGCTGATTCGGTTTTTTTATTTAATTTTTAATTATCTTTTTTATTAATCTTTTATCTTGATCAAACACCTCTAATAAATATACACCAGATTGATAATTTGAAGTAGAAAGATTTCTAATTTGAGAATCTATTTCTCCAGTAGCAAGTACTCTTCCGTTTAAATCATACAATTTATAAGAAAATTTAGCGAGTGTTTCATCATTATTTTGAATGACAATTGCATCCGAATTTATATCATAATAAACAGAAAATAATTCATTATCAAAATTTGATTGAGACAAAGTAGAATTTAGTTGAGATATTTTTGAATATACAGAATCGCCTGCGTTTGATGATGACACTCTAAAATAATAGCCATCATAAGTTGATGGAACATTAGTAAGATTTAATGTATTTGTAAAAGCTCCTGAAATACCTGGCATGGTACCTCCGTCTGATAAATCAGTCCAATTTGCACCATCAATACTCATCTGCCATCTATACGAACTTGCATTTAATGTACTTACTGAAAAAGAAGTCGCTCCATTTACATTAAAAGTTCTGTCTGATGGCTGATCATCTATAATAACATAATCACAAATCAATGACCCCGCTCCTACTTGACCTTGATTGGTTTGTTGCACTAAAATACTTCCAGATTGACCAGAAAAATTTGTTGACATAATTACATAAAACTTACCACTTGGTGCATTTGAAACATTAACCAATTCAGTTGTAGAACCTGAGTAACTACAATCTAAAACATTATTAATAATTGATGTATTCCCACTTGGATAACCATAAAGCTCTGAAGTACAATCTGGTAAATGATCAAATGGTCCCCATAGAATAAAATCAACATCTTGATTGTTATATAATGGTGAGTTATTTCCTTGACTAAGTTGTAAGTCGATAGCACCGCTTAATCCTGATTTAAAAATATACCATTTAGGATTTGGCGTAGATCCTAAACAAATAATATTTCCCTCAGATGGAATTCCCCTGTAGTATTAGAAATTAAACTTCCATTAGCACATACAGGAGTTGCATTAAAACAACTAGTAATTTGCGAACTAATTAATCCTGATATAAATAAAAACGTAAATGTGTAAAGTTTTTTCATATTTGTAACTATTTCTTACAAAAGAACAAAAAAAAAACCGAATCAGAAATGATTCGGTTTTAAAAATATTTTCGATTTGAAAATTATTTCACTTCTTCGAAATCTACATCTTGCGTTTGATCTCCTGAAGCAGCCGCTTGTGGCTCAGCTTGAGAAGCTCCTTGCTCTTGTGATTTATACATTTCTTCTGTAGCTGTTTTCCAAGCTGCATTTACGTTGTCTAAACCTTTTTGAATAGCTTCTAAATCTTGATTTTCGTGAGCCATTTTCAACTCAGTTAGAGCGTATTCGATAGCAGTTTTGTGCTCAGCAGTTAATTTATCACCAATTTCTTTTAATTGACTTTCTGTTTGGAAAATCATCGAATCAGCTTCATTAATTTTTTCTACTCTTTCTTTAGCTAATTTGTCTGCTTCAGCATTCATTTCAGCATCTTTTTTCATTTTTTCAATTTCTTCTGATGTTAATCCTGAAGAAGCTTCAATACGAATATCATGTGATTTTCCTGTTCCTTTATCAGTAGCAGAAACTTTGATGATACCATTCGCATCAATATCAAAAGTTACTTCAATTTGAGGAACTCCTCTTGGTGCTGGTGGAATACCATCTAAATTAAAACGTCCAATTGTTTTATTGTCAGCAGCCATTGGTCTTGCTCCTTGTAAAACATGTAGTTCAACTGTTGGTTGATTATCTGCAGCAGTAGAGAAAATCTGTGATTTTTTTGTTGGAATAGTTGTATTTGACTCAATAAGAGTTGTCATAACACCACCCATTGTTTCAATTCCTAATGAAAGTGGTGTAACGTCTAATAATAATACGTCTTTTACTTCACCAGTTAAAACTCCACCTTGAATAGCAGCTCCAATTGCTACTACTTCATCAGGATTTACTCCTTTTGATGGTTTTTTATTGAAGAATTTCTCAACTTGCTCTTGGATAACTGGGATACGAGTTGAACCTCCTACTAAAATAACTTCGTCAATATCAGAAACTGATAAACCAGCATCTTTTAACGCTTTAGCAACTGGTTCCATAGAACGTTTTACTAAAGTTTCAGCTAATTGTTCGAATTTTGCTCTTGTTAACGTTTGAACTAAGTGTTTTGGTCCAGAAGCCGTAGCTGTTACGTATGGTAAGTTGATTTCTGTTTGAGCAGAAGCTGATAATTCAATTTTAGCTTTTTCAGCTGCTTCTTTTAAACGTTGTAATGCCATTGGGTCTTTACGTAAATCAACACCTTCAGCAGCATTGAAATCGTTCGCTAACCAATCGATAATTACTTGGTCAAAATCATCTCCACCTAAGTGTGTATCTCCGTTTGTAGATAATACTTCGAAAACTCCGTCTCCTAATTCTAAGATAGAAATATCAAAAGTACCTCCACCTAAATCGTAAACTGCGATTTTTTGGTCTTTACCTTGTTTGTCTAATCCATAAGCTAAAGCTGCTGCTGTAGGCTCATTGATGATACGCATTACTTTTAAACCTGCAATTTCACCTGCTTCTTTCGTAGCCTGACGTTGCGCATCGTTAAAGTAAGCTGGAACAGTAATAACTGCTTCAGAAACTGAATGACCTAAATAATCTTCAGCTGTTTTTTTCATTTTTTGAAGTGTCATTGCAGACAATTCTTGTGGTGTATATAAACGACCATCGATATCAACACGAGGTGTATCGTTATCACCTTTAACCACTTTGTAAGCTACTGTTGAAGCTTCTTTTGCACTTTCAGTATACTTGTTACCCATAAAACGTTTTACCGAAGCAATCGTTTTTGTTGGGTTAGTTACTGCTTGTCTTTTTGCCGGATCTCCAACTTTAATTTCTCCACCTTCTACAAATGCAATTACAGATGGTGTTGTTCTTTTACCTTCTGCGTTTGCAATTACAACAGGTTCTCCACCTTCCATTACAGCCACACATGAGTTGGTTGTTCCTAAGTCGATTCCAATAATTTTGCTCATTTTTATACTTGTTAGATTTTAAATTTCAATTTTAAACTCGATGACTCTAATTCAATGATTGTGCCATTACGAAAAAACAGGAAAATTGACAGAAAACAGCTTTTGTCAGGTTTTTAAAACTGACAAAATGTCGTTTTATGGTGATTATTTGAGTCTATTCTGTCTTAGGTTTTTAAAATTAGCGACATTAAAAACCACGATAGAAATCAAAATCAAGGAATAAGAAACAATTTGGGCAACCGAAACCGATTCTTTAAAATAGAAAATCGCTAAAAAGAAATGAATCAACGGATTAGTGTACATCAAAATCCCAACAGTTGAAGAATTCAATCCTTTTAATGCATACAAATTCAGGAACAATGGAATAATAGTGAAGACAATTACAATAATTAATAGTAGTAAATAAAATAAAAATTCTGTTGGAACAGCGCCGCCAAAACTTGGATAAAACGGCAATAAAATAACTGAAGAAATAACCATTTGAATAGTTAATATCAAGAATTTATCAAAATCACTATTCTTTCTTTGGGAAACCAAATAGAATCCAAAACTTAAAGCGATGATTACGCTATAAATCAAGTCTTGCAAATTTCCATAAGACAATATAAAACAACTAATTACGCACAATCCTACTGCAATCCATTGCCAAACATCGATTCTTTCTTTCAATAATATAAAAGCTAAAACAGTAGTTAGAATTGGACAAATGATATAAGCAAACGAAGCCGATTGCAAACTCACATGGTTAACTGCATAAATAAACAAAAACCAATTCAAGACTAACAAAAGTCCGCCAACAACCGTCATAATTACTGCTGATTTTTGTTTTTTATTTGAAAGTTCTTTGAATGTTTTCTTCGCTTCAACAACAACTGATTTTCTAAACATTAAATTAATTCCCAATAAAAAAACGGTTGCAATAAAAACTCGAAAGAATAAAATATCTAACGAAGCATAATTAGTAAGTGGTTTCAAAGCCAAACTAAAAAATCCCCAAATAATAAAGGCAGATAAAGCAGATAAAAAATATTTATTTATTGGCATCACTTTTTTTTTGCAAAAGAACTAAAAAAGAAGGAAATCAAATCCCGATTTTATGTTATTAATTCAAACGAATTATAACAATTGAGGCTATTTATGTGTTGTTTATTATTATTTTTTAAGATTATATTTGTAAACTAAATCGTTTGAGTAATGGAATGTATTTCTGTTTTTGATATGTTAAAGATTGGTGTGGGTCCTTCGAGTTCACACACCCTTGGACCATGGCGTGCTGCCGAACAATTTTTAAAGGAATTGCGCGAACGTAATTTAATTGATACCGTAATTGGTGTCAAAGTAGATTTGTATGGTTCTTTATCATTAACTGGAAAAGGTCATGCAACAGATTTAGCTGTAATGTTAGGTTTAAGTGGTGCTGATCCTGAATATATTCCTGTGGAAAGTATTGATGTGATTATTTCGGCTATTAAAAACAAGAAAGAAATTTTCTTGGGAAATGAAATTTTAATTCCGTTTTGCTTTGAAACCGATATTGTTTTCAATAGAAACTTTTTACCTTTTCATGCCAACGGATTAACTTTTACTGCCAAAACTGATACCGAAACTTTTTCGGAAACCTATTATTCTATTGGTGGCGGATTTGTTGTAAAAGAAAAAGAAGACCATCATAAAGAAGAAATTTTACATACTTTTCCATTCCCAGTTGAAAAAGCAGATGAACTTTTAGCTTTCTGTGCTCAAGAAAATAAGAAGATTTCTGAAATCATTTACGAAAACGAGAAAACCATGCGTAGCGAAGAAGAAATTCACAACGAATTACTTCGCATTTGGGATACGATGTTAGAATGTATGTACATTGGTTGTCACTCAGAAGGAATTCTTCCTGGTGGTTTAAATGTACGACGAAGAGCATACGACATGCACAAAAATTTAATTGGCGTTTTACCTTATGAAGACCCATATTCGTGGTTGCAAATCATCAGACAAACCGAAGTTAAATTCCGTCAGATTTTAAAATGGGTAAGTTGTTTTGCATTGGCAGTAAATGAAGTAAACGCTTCGTTAGGTCGTGTAGTTACCGCTCCAACTAATGGAAGTGCGGGAGTAATTCCAGCGGTTTTGATGTATTATTTGGTAATCGAAAATCACGAAGCGAGCGAAAAAGAAATCAAACAATTTTTAATGGTGGCGGGTGAAATTGGTTCTATATTCAAAAAAGGCGCAACTATTTCAGCAGCTATGGGTGGTTGTCAGGCAGAAATTGGTGTTTCCAGTGCTATGGCAGCAGCAGCCTTGTGTGAATTGATGGGCGGAACTCCAGCTCAAGTTACAATGGCAGCCGAAATTGCAATGGAACATCACTTAGGCTTAACTTGCGATCCAATTGGTGGCTTAGTACAAATTCCATGTATTGAAAGAAATACTATGGGTGCAATAAAAGCCATCAACGCAGCCGAATTAGCCTTAGAAACCGATGCTTTAAACGCAAAAGTGCCATTGGACAAAGTAATCAATACAATGTGGCAAACTGCAAAAGACATGAATTCTAAATACAAAGAAACTTCTGAAGGTGGTTTAGCTGTAACGGTAAATATGGCTGATTGTTAATGAAAAGTAATCGATTAAATTATTTTATTCTTACTTTATCGGTTATGATTCTTGGAATACTCTCAAGAAAAATAGCAAATGCTCCTTTATTTATAGGAGATGTTTTGTATGCTGTTTTGATTTATTTTGGATTGCGATTCCTTTTTATAAACTTAAAAACACACAAAACATTCCTAATAAGTTTACTTTTTTGTTTTTGTATTGAAGTCTTACAACTGGTTCAAATCGATTGGTTAATTGCCGTTCGAAAAACTACTTTAGGACATTACGTTTTGGGTCAAGGTTTTCTTTGGTTGGATATACTTTGTTATTTAATTGGAACTTTGGTGGCATATTTTTCAGATAAATTATTTCTTTCTTCGGGTATCAATTAAATGAATAATTTGCCATTTCCCATTGTCGTTATACAAGGTAAAAGCGTTTGCACCAATGTGACTTAGCTTATCATTTACATAAAACTCATATGGTGTCCAAACATGTGCTAAATTGCCGTCGATTTCTACTTTATAATCGATAAGTTTTTCAAAAATCTTCAAATTAGCAGGAATAGTTGCAATTGATTTTAAGAAATCATCAAACTCTTCTGAAACAAGCTTATTTCCTTCTTTAGTATTGGCAATTGTTTTCATTACTATTTCGGGATGACAAAGTAATTTTAATGCGGTAGTATCTTTAGTATGAAAAGAAGCAAAAAAATCATCCACTACTTTTTTTGGACTTGACTCTTGAGACATAATTGGTTGAATAGTCACAAATAATAGAATAAAAAGTAAATTCTTCATAAATTGTTTTTTATTATTAGTATATAAAAACTAATTTTGTTACATAAAACAATATTACCATGTCAGTAGCTAAGAAAGATTACAAAAGAATCACAACAAAAACACTTATTGAAATGAAGGAAAATGGAGAAAAAATCTCCATGCTTACTTCATATGATTTTACAATGGCAAAAATTGTAGATTCAGCTGGTGTTGATGTTATTTTAGTAGGCGATTCGGCAAGTAATGTGATGGCAGGACATGAAACTACACTTCCTATTACACTTGACCAAATGATTTACCACGCATCAAGTGTGGTGAGAGCTTGTGAAAGAGCATTAGTTGTGGTTGATTTGCCTTTCGGGAGTTACCAATCTGACTCCAAAGAAGCTTTACGTTCTTCCATCAGAATTATGAAAGAATCTGGCGGACATGCTGTAAAATTAGAAGGTGGAAGCGAAATTGCAGCTTCTATTAAAAAAATATTAAATGCCGGAATTCCAGTAATGGGACATTTAGGATTAACACCACAATCTATTTATAAATTCGGAACATACACGGTTAGAGCAAAAGAAGATGCAGAAGCAGAAAAGCTGTTAGAAGATGCAAAAATGCTTGAAAAATTGGGTTGCTTTGCTTTAGTTTTAGAAAAAATTCCTGCTGCATTGGCAGAAAAAGTGGCTAAAAGTATTTCAATTCCTGTAATTGGAATTGGTGCTGGTAGTGGCGTTGACGGACAAGTATTGGTAATTCATGATATGTTAGGCATGAATAACGAATTTAGTCCAAGATTCTTACGTCGTTATTTAGATTTATACGATCAAATGACAAATGCGATTGGACAATATGTTAACGATGTGAAATCGAAAGATTTTCCGAATGCTAACGAACAATATTAATTGTGTCTACTAAAGAAATTTCTACAAAAAATAATCTTCAAATTCTTCACGAAGACAATCATATTATTGTAATAAATAAGCGTGTTGGCGATATTGTGCAAGGAGATAAAACAGGAGACAAACCACTTTCAGATGTAGTAAAAGAATACATCAAAGAAAAATATAATAAACCCGGAGATGTTTTTTTAGGAGTGGTACATCGTTTAGACAGACCTACTACTGGAATTGTCATTTTTGCTAAAACATCGAAAGCACTTACTCGTTTGAACGAAACTTTTAAAAATAGAGAAACACAAAAAACATATAGGGCAGTCGTTAAAAATTGTCCACCAAAAGAAAAAGATACTTTAGTTCATTTCTTAAAACGAAATACTAAAAATAATACTTCAAAAGCACATTTAAAAGAAGTTCCTGAAAGCAAAAAAGCCAGTTTAAGTTATCAAATTATTAAAAAATTAGATAATTATTTTGTGTTGGAAATTGATTTGCATACGGGAAGACATCATCAAATTAGAGCGCAATTACAAGCCATTGGTTGCCCAATCAAAGGTGATTTAAAATATGGTTTTGATAGAAGTAATCCAGATGGTGGCATTCATCTTCATGCCAGTAAATTAATTCTAACGCATCCTGTATCAAAAGAAGTTTTAACTTTTGTAGCAAAAACTCCAAAAGATGTTATTTGGAATTCAATTTAAAATTGTACAGAAAAAATCAATTCAATCAATTAAATATTTTTTTTTAATATATTTGATAAAACAAAAAAAAATAGTTTATGAAATGGAAAGGTAGACGTCAAAGTGACAACGTAGAAGACAGAAGAGGAATGTCGGGCGGTGGAAAAGTAATAGCTGGTGGAGGTGCTATTGCAATTGTATTTTTTCTTGTAAAAATGTTTTTCCCGGAAGCAGCTCCATTTGTTGATACCATTCAGCAAAGTCAAGGCGCTCAACAAACAGAACAAGTTGAACAAAGAGAGCTTACCCCTGAAGAAAAAGAAATGGGCGAATTTGTTTCAACCGTTTTTGCAGATACTGAGGATATTTGGACCAAAATATTTGAAGAAAATAATCTTGGAACTTACGAACAACCGAAAATGGTTTTATTCACAGGTTCAGTAGAAACTGCTTGTGGAGGCGCAAGTTCAGCTTCTGGACCCTTTTATTGTCCTGGCGATAAAAAAGTGTATATGGATTTAGCCTTTTTTGAAGAACTTCGCACTCGTTTTGGCGCTAAAGGTGGTGATTTTGCTATAGCTTACGTAGTAGCTCACGAAGTGGGTCATCATGTTCAAACAATTCTGGGAACTTCTGGAAAAGTTAGAAAATTACAACAAACAAAAAGTGAAGCCGAAGCTAATAAATTATCCGTTTGTTTAGAATTACAAGCTGATTTTTACGGTGGATTATGGGCGCATTACAACCAAAAATATTTAGAAGTTGGTGATATTGAAGAAGCCTTAAGTGCTGCTCATGCTGTTGGTGATGATGCTATTCAATCTAAAATGCAAGGTCATGTTGTTCCCGATTCGTTCACTCACGGAACTTCTGAACAACGAATGAAATGGTTTATGAAAGGTTTTAAATCGGGAGATATTAGATTAGGCGATACTTTTGCAGAGGAATTATAACAAATTGTTACACTAAAACGATTTAGAATTTTTAAATACATAATTTAATCATCGTTTTACTTAAATTTTAATAAATCGTTCCTATTGAATTTTATATAAAGTGGAATCAACGTAAATTTGATTTCACTTTTTTATTTTAATTATGTTAGTAGGAATAGATGCCATCCAATTTAGTGTTCCAAATTTATATTTACCCATTCAAACATTAGCAACTCAAAGAAATATTGAACCAGAAAAACTTACAAAAGGTTTAGGTTTACAAAAAATGAGTTTTTTAGATGTTAATCAAGATGTAGTAACATTAGGAACAAATGCAGTTTTAAAGTTAATTGAACAAGAAAAAATTAACCTAAATGAAATTGCAAAAATTTATATTGGTACAGAAAGTGGCATAGATAATTCAAAACCCGTTGCCTCATACATTTTAAGCTTAATTGAAACTAAATTTGGTAAAAGTACTTTACTAAATTGCGATGTTGTAGATTTAACTTTTGCTTGCATAGGCGCTGTAGATGCTTTACAATCTTGTGTCGATTATATTCGATTAAATCCTACCAAAAAAGCAATTGTAGTAGCAACCGATTTTGCAAAATATGACTTAAATTCTACAGGTGAATATACACAAGGTGCCGGAGCAATTGCCATGCTAATTTCTGCCCAACCAAAAATTTTAGCTTTTTCAAAAGAAACGGGTGTTGCAACTTCTGGAGTTTTTGATTTTTTTAAACCAAAACAATCCATCCAAAAAGAAGCGATTACAGGAAACTCTAAAAACGAAAATTGGTTTGATGTTTTAGAAGCTGAAATTACAATTGTTAAAGACCAACCCGTTTTTGATGGCCAATATTCGAACACATGTTATATCAACCGAATTTCAGAAGCCTACGAAAACTTTAAAAAAGAAAGCAATCAACAAACAAAAATCTATTCGAACTGGGAGCAAATTTTTATGCATCTACCCTATTGCTTTCAAGGTAGAAGAACTTTTATTGAAATTTTTGCCAAAGAAAACCAACATTTAATTGAAAATCAAACTGGTTTGGAATTAAAAGATAAAATTAAATCGTTGGCAAAATCGAACGAATATCTTTCACTTGTAGAAAATAAAATTTATCCAAGCGAAATTGCATCTGGCGAAGTTGGCAATATTTACACAGGCTCAATATTCTTAGGATTACTTTCAGGTTTGTATTATTCGGCAAAGGAAAATAAAGAACTAAATCATAAAAAAGTAGGCTTTATTGCTTATGGAAGTGGTTCAAAATCAAAAGTGTTTGAAGCTGAAATTCAACCCAACTGGAAAGAAACAATTTTAAAAACAGCACTTTTTGAAACGTTAAATAGCAGAACTGAAATTGATTTTGAAACGTATGAAAAACTGCATAAAAAAGAAATAAAATCAGCGCTTCTAAACGCAAAAAATGAATTTGTGTTAGATTATATCGAAAATAACAATCCTGTTTTAAAAGGAGCTCGTTATTATAAATTTATCGATTAAATGGTTTATTAGTTTCTTTAATTATATTTGAAGAATTACTTAAATATTTATTTTCTGAAAAAATCAACCAATTCAATAGATGCTCCTGAATCTGATTATTTGTATATTCAAGATTCCCAAATTTCAAATGCTGGAAAAGGTTTATATACAGCAATTGATATTTATCCAAACGAAATTATTTCACTTTTTAAAGGCGAAATTTTAACTGAAAAAGAAGCTCAAAAAAGAGTTTCTGAAAATAATGACCGGTATTTTATAAATAGGTTAGATGGTTCTATTTTAGATTCAATGAACGTTGAATGTTTTGCAAAATATGCAAATGATGCTGAAGCTTTTACTAAATTAGAATTTAAAAATAATTGCAAAATTGCATTAGATGAATATGAAAATATTTGTATCATAGCTACAAAAAAAATCAAATCAGGACAAGAAATTTTCTGTAGCTACGGCAAAAAATATTGGAAAAAACACGGTTAAATTTATCCTAACCAACCTTCTCTATCCAAACTTCTATACTGAATCGCCTCGGCAATATGATGCGATTGAATACGTTCAGAATTTTCTAAATCAGCAATTGTTCTTGCAACTTTTAAAATTCTATCATACGCTCTTGCAGATAAGTTTAATCGTTCCATTGCCGTTTTTAGTAATTGTAACGAAACCTCATCTAAAACACAAAATTCGCGAATAAGTTTGCTACTCATTTGCGCATTGTAATGAATATGCTCAAAGTTTTCAAATCGCTGCGATTGAATTTGTCGTGCTTTAGTTACACGTTCTCTAATAGACACACTACTTTCTGCTTTTCGAGTTTCGGTTAGTTTTTCAAACGGAACTGGTGTAACTTCTATATGAATATCAATTCTATCTAATAAAGGTCCCGAAATTTTACTCAAATAACGTTGCATTTCTTGTGGAGATGAACTCACAGGAGCATTTGGATCGTTAAAATAACCTCCTGGACTCGGATTCATACTTGCCACCAACATAAAAGATGACGGATAAGTAATTGTAAATTTCGCTCTTGAAATCGTCACTTCCCTATCTTCTAATGGTTGACGCATGACTTCTAATACTTCTCGTTTAAATTCAGGCAATTCATCTAAGAATAGAACGCCATTATGCGCTAATGAAATTTCGCCTGGTTGCGGATAACTTCCTCCACCAACTAAAGAAACCGAACTCGCCGTGTGATGCGGACTTCGAAATGGTCGTTGTGCCATCAAACCTACATCTTTAGTTTTTCCAGCTACTGAATGAATTTTTGTGGTTTCCAAGGCTTCTCGAATCGTCATTGGTGGTAAAATACTTGGCAAACGCTTTGCTAACATCGTTTTTCCTGAACCTGGCGGACCAATTAAAATAATATTGTGACCACCTGCTGCCGCAATCTCCATGCAACGTTTAATTCCTTCTTGACCTTTGACATCGGCAAAATCATGTTCAGGAAAATTTAAAGTCTTTGAAAACTCTTCAGTTGTATCAATTCTTGTAGGTTCTAAATTTCCTTTTCCTTCAAAAAAATCGATAACTTCGGTTACATTTGAAATTCCGTAAACATCAATATTTTCAACTATTGCCGCTTCTTTAACGTTTTGAATGGGTATCATAATCCCTTTAAAACCTTCTTCTTTAGCTTTAATAGCGATAGACAACGCTCCTTTAATGGGTTGCAGAGTTCCATCGAGCGATAATTCGCCCATAATGATGTAATTTTCGATTTCTTTAGAGGTAATTTGGGAAGAAGCAGCTAAGATTCCAACCGCAATGGTTAAATCATAGGCAGAACCTTCTTTTCGTAAATCGGCAGGTGCCATATTTACAATGATTTTTTTACCGGGAAAATGATAGGAATTGTTTTTAAGTGCTGCAGCAATACGAAAACTGCTTTCTTTTATGGCCGAATCTGGAAGACCAACTAAATGATAACCGATTCCTTTTTCTGTGTTTACTTCTACTGTGATTGTAGTGGCCTCAACGCCAAAAACGGCGCTTCCGAATACTTTTACTAACATGGCTTATAATTTTTTAAATGGCTTATATAGATGCAAATATATAAAAATATTTAAAAAAATTAATAGCTAACCTAATTTTATAAAATCCATATATCCCTTTAAATTAGGGATTCTACTTTAAAATAAGTAAATTTGTAACTTGTTATTTGATTTCTTTTGTCTAAATCTAGACAATTTAAGGCCTTGCCTTTCTTTTTATCAATCGATATTTTCAGTTTGAACTGAAAGCCTCTTGGAAAATCCAATTTGGTCTATTTATACTAACATTCGTAAAGTTTTACGGATAAATTTATATTGATATGAATTTTACAATTATTAATGCTGCAACCGGAAATTTAGACGAATTTTCAGATGAAAAAATCGTTCATTTTTTATTTATTCATTTAGAAGAATATGGCGATACCAAAGAAGATATTCAAAAGTGTATCGACTATGTTATGCATCCACAAAAAGGAGGTCAAATTATAATTGGAACTGATGAAAATAAAATCGTTGGGATCGTTATATTAAACAACACCGGAATGAAAGATTATATTCCTGAAAACATATTAGTTTATATTGCTGTAGATAACAGCCAAAGAGGAAAAGGATATGGAAAACAGCTGATGCAAAAAGCAATAGCATCTGTTGAAGGAAATATTGCATTACATGTTGAACCAAACAATCCAGCAAAATTGCTTTATGAAAAACTAGGTTTTACAAACAAGTATTTAGAAATGCGTTTAACAAAATAAATATGGCTTTTTTAAAATTATATAAAACCAAATTACAACATAATTATAACTTCTTAAATACACTATTTAAAGAACGAAACATCCAATGGGGAATTGTAACTAAGATTCTGTGCGGAAATACCATTTATTTAAAAGAACTATTAGATCTGGGCGTTACAGAAATGCACGACTCTAGAATTAGTAATTTAAAAAAGATAAAAAAACTAAATCCAGAGATTCAAACCGTATACATAAAACCTCCATCAAAACTAAACATTAAAAAAATAGTTGAATTTGCCGATGTAAGTTTTAATACTGAAATCTATACCATTAAATTATTATCTGAAGAAGCTAAAAGACAAGAAAAAACCCATAAAATAATTATTATGATTGAAATGGGTGATTTGCGTGAAGGCGTATTAGGAGAAGAATTAATATCGTTTTACGAACAAGTTTTTAGTTTGCCAAATATCGAAATAAGAGGCATTGGTACCAATTTAAATTGTTTGAGTGGTGTTATGCCTACTCAGGATAAATTAATTCAATTGAGCTTGTACAAACAATTGATTGAAGCTAAATTTAATGTAAAAATTCCTTGGGTTTCAGGCGGAACTTCAGTTGCTGTTCCTTTACTATTAAAGAATGCCAGACCAATGGCTGTTAATCATTTTAGAATTGGAGAAGCGTTATTTTTTGGAAAAGATTTATTTACAGGTGAAACCATTGAAGGCATGCATCATGATGTTTTTAAACTCTATGCCGAAATCATTGAAATAACTGAAAAACCAAATAACCCAACGGGAGAATTAGGTGAAAATGTTGCTGGAAATACTTTTGAAGTAAATGAAAATGTAGATTTGAGCGAAACTTCGTTGCGTGCTATTTTAGATTTTGGGTTGTTAGACATGCAACCTCAATATCTAATTCCAAATGATCCTAATATTGTAATAATAGATTCAAGTTCAGATATGACTGTTATTGACATAAGCACTTCTAAAAACAAATATAAAGTAGGCGATTTGATTTCGTTTAGCTTACAATATATGGGCGCATTATATCTTTTAAATTCTGATTATATTGAGAAAGTTATAGAGTAAATAAAAAACGTCCTAAATCAATTATTAGATTAGGACGTTTTTTATTAGATTCTTAAATTAGAGCTATTACTTTTTAAAATTAGTAATACCTTCTTGTAACCACGTTTTATATTCTTCAACATTAGGTGTATAACCTACTGGTTTTGAAATATCCTTACCTTCTGTATCTAAAACCACATAATAAGGTTGGGCATTAATGTTATATCGTTCAATTTGATACTCTCTCCATTTTTTACCAATAGTAGTAACTTCACTTCCTGATTTAGAAACGAATTGTTCTTCTTTTGGTAATTCGCGTTGGTCATCACCATACAATGAAATCAATACAATTTCATTTTTTAAAATCTTTAAAATTTCAGCATCAGACCACACATTTTCTTCCATTTTTCTACAATTGGCACATGCATGTCCTGTGAAATCTAATAAAACAGGTTTGTTTACTTTTTTTGCATAAGCTAAACCTTCTTCATAATCATGAAATGCCGTTATGCCTAATGGGCCAATATGCGCATTTTCTGGTAAAGCAGATTCAGATGAAACTCCAGAACTAACTGTATTTTGGTAGCCAACTCCATAAGGACTTTCACTATAAGTCATTGGCGGTGTAAAGCCACTCAATATTTTTAAAGGTGCGCCCCATAATCCAGGAATTAAATAAATGGTAAACGTTGTTACAAATAAAGCAACAAATAATCGTCCCACTGAAATATGTGTCATTGGACTATCATGAGGTAATATAAGTTTTCCAAAAAGATACAATGCCCAAGCTCCAAAAACAGCAATCCAAATTGCTAAAAACACTTCTCTTTCTAATAAATGCGTTTGTAAAACTAAATCGGCATTCGATAAAAACTTAAATGCAAACGCTAATTCTAAAAATCCTAAAGAAACTTTAACAGTGTTTAACCATCCACCCGATTTTGGTAATGAATTCATCCAGCCTGGGAACATAGCAAACAACATAAATGGTAATGCAATTGCAGATGAAAAACCTAACATTCCTACAATTGGTCCTATTCCACCTTGTCTTGCTGATTCTCCTAATAACGAACCTACAATTGGTCCTGTACAAGAAAACGAAACAACTGCTAAAGCTAATGCCATAAAGAAAATTCCGATGATTCCACCTCTATCTGCTTGTCTATCAATTTTATTTAAAAATGAATTTGGTAAAACAATTTCAAATGCGCCTAAAAATGAAGCCGCAAAAACAATTAAAATAACAAAGAAAATAACATTAAACCATACATTAGTTGATAAAGCGTTTAAGGAATCAATTCCAAATAAAGCTGTTATTATCATTCCTAAACCTACGTAAATAACAATTATTGAAATTCCATATATAAAGGCATTTTTTATTCCTGCGGCTTTGGTTTTACTTTGTTTCGTAAAGAAACTTACCGTCATTGGTATCATTGGAAATACACAAGGCGTAAGCAAAGCTGCAAAACCACCTAAAAAGGCTAAAATAAAAATTCCCCACAAGCTTTTTTCTTCTTCTTTTTCTTCCGAATTAGTCTCATTTACAACAACTTCTTTGCTGTCTTCTGAATTTTCAATACTACTATTTTCTTTATTTATAGATGTTGAATCTGTTGTATTTACTTCTGATAAAGGTGTTTCAACTGATTGTGAATCTGCAACAATTGGTTTTATTTCTGGTAATTTAAAAGTAAACGTAGCATCTTGCTGGATACATTGTTCTTTACATACCTGATATTCAACGTATACCTTAACTTCTTTGAGTTGAGCGTTTGTAACTTTTATGATTTGCTTAAACTGAGCCGTATTTGCAAAATAATATTCGTCGACTTCAAAAATATCATTAAATACTTTTTTGTATGCACTTTCCTTAGTTTTTCCAACGAGGGTAAAATTTCCTTTTGCATTTTTATAATCAAAAACAGTTGGAAGTGGTCCGTTTTCTGGAGTAAATTGCGAATACATATGCCACTCGTTTTCGATAGTAGCATCCATTACTAACTCAAATTCGGTTTCCGATTTTTGAACCACTTTGGTTTTCCATTTTACTGGATTTATAATTTGACCTTGAGCAAAAAAGGCGAATAACAATAAAATGTAGGTAAGTTTTCTCATTATTTAACTTCTATTTTAATAATATTTTGTGTTGTTTTTTGTGTTTTAAAGCGATTATCAGCTCGTTTGCCTATAACCCAAACAATTTGGTCTGCAGAACATAAAAGCCATTGATTTTCTTTGTCTAAAAGCGAAAATTTTTCATCTTTAAAATATTTGCTTAATTTCTTTTTTCCTGTCATTCCAAAAGGATAAAAATAATCGCCATCTTGCCATTTTCTAATTGTAAGCGGAAATTTAATTTTATCCTTGTCTACAAATATACAATTTGCATTTACATTTTTACCCCCTGAAAACCTTGTAAAGGAAAGTTTTAAGGGAATATTAACTTTACTTTCAATCGAATCAATAAAATAAACTTCATTATTACTTGCAGCTTTTCTTTCAGAAAGAATCAATTTATTACGATCTTTTAATAAAACATGCGTATTAGAAAACACTTGCTTTCCGGATTGTGCTGTAACTAAATCATAAATATCATTCCACGCTGTAAAATCATATTGTTTTAAAAAGGAATGCAAATAGGTTTTATAATTTGGAATTTGGAGTAATTTATTCAAATCAAAATTAATGGTATCTTCAATTTCAGTTGCCACTTCTTTGTACACAATATACGAAGCATCATCAGCCATTCCTTTTGTATCATTCAAATGACTAATAGTTTTTTGAAATGAAGACAAAAATTCGGGATTTATTTCTTTTAAAATAGGAACAACATCGTGTCGTAATTTGTTTCGCAAATATTTAGTAGTTGCATTGCTAGCATCTTCTCGCCATTGAATATTATTTACTTTTGCATACTGTTCAATTTCTTCTCTTGAAAATGGTAATAATGGTCTTATTATTTGGTCGTTAATTTCTGGAATTCCTGTTAAGCCATCAATTCCTGTTCCTCTTGACAAATTAATTAAAAACGTTTCCAAGCTATCATCTAAATGATGCGCTGTTGCTACAAACTGTACATCATTTTCTACCATTTGCTCATAAAACCAGTTGTATCTTAATTTTCTAGCGGTAACTTGTATGGATTCTTTAAGCTCTTTTGCAATCATTTCCGTTTCAAAAAAACCAATACGCAACTGAATGTTATTTTCTTCACAATAATCATGAATAAAACGCATATCAGCATCGCTTTCTTCGCCACGTAATTTAAAATTACAATGTAAAACACCAAACGAAAACTGAAAATGTTGAAACAAATGCAATAAAACCATGCTATCTATTCCGCCACTTACTGCAATATAAAATTTGTCTCTTTGCAAAAAAGAAAAATGGGATTGAATATGTTTTGTGAATTTTATTAGCATGACCAAAAATAAGGAATTAATTTTTCTCTAATACCCAATTGAGTAAATTCTCTTTATCTACAATAGCCCAAGAATGTGGATGTCTTGTGCCATCAGCTCTATAGCCTTTGTTTTTAGTGTTAATTAATTCGATTTTTTGGAAACCTTTAATTTTTAAATCATTATAAAGTTGTTCAATAAAATAAGAATTAATCTCATCTTTTTGGTTTTTCCGATTTTTTAACCACCAATCAAAATCAGGTTCAGTGTATAGTCTGATTTTTAAATTTTTAAGATTTTCTACATTAGAAATAGTATTGGTTTCTAGAGTGTAAGGCGATAGTTTTTTATATAATGAAATGGAATCTTTTGGATTACCAAACTCTGAATTAAATGTATCAATTATCCAATTTGCTTCCTGAACAGATTCACTAGAAAAACTTGAAATAATATTCTTTTCTGCAACTTTATACAAACCTAATAAATCAACAGGTGAATCAACAATAAAAACTCCTTTTGGTTGAATTGAATTTTCTTCTTTAATCAAATAATTACTTAGTAACAAAGTAACATTTCCACCGCCTGAAAATCCACCAATATAAACATTATCGGTACTTAATTTATTGTTTTTAAAAATTGAATTAAAGCGAATGGACAAATTTTGTAATTCAATATCTTTTAAATAAAGTTTAAAATTATAATTCATTAAAATAACAGAAACTCCTTTCTTATTAGCTTCTTCTATGATAGGAAATTCATTTTTTGTATTTTCAATATTACAAGGAAAACAAGGAAACAATACCAAAGTAGCTTTTGAATTGGCAACTTTATAAATCTCGAATTCTTTATCAATTATATGATTTACTTCTGAAATAGAAGATTTACATGAAAAAAGAATAGTAACAACAATTAAAACAACGAATATTTTTTTCATACTATTTTATTTTAAAACCTCAAACATTGCTTTTGCCTTTAGCAAACACTCTTCATACTCCATTTCTGGAATAGCTTGAGAAGTAATAGCACTTCCAACAGAAAAAGATACATATTGTTTTTCCGAATTATACAAAATACTTCGAATCACCACATTAAAATCGAAATCGCCAGTTGGAGTGAAATAACCTAATGCTCCACTGTATAATCCTCGTTTGGTTTCTTCCAATTCTTCAATGATTTGCATAGCTGAAATTTTGGGTGCACCAGTCATGCTTCCCATTGGAAAAGTAGTTCTCAGAATTTCAATTGGTGAAGTTGTATTTTCTACTTCGGAAACGATTGTTGAAATCATTTGGTGGACTTGCTTAAACGTATAAATTTGGCACAATTCTTCTACTTGAACACTTCCTTTTGTAGCGGTATGCGATAAATCGTTTCGAACTAAATCGACAATCATGATGTTTTCAGAACGCTCTTTTTCGTTTTGAGCTAAATCAGATTTTAATTGTTCGTCTTGTTCTGAATCGAAACTTCTTCTTGCCGTTCCTTTTATAGGTTGGGAAATGACTTTATTTCCTTCTTTTCGCAAATAACGTTCAGGTGAAGCGGAAAGTAAATACTGAAAATTATTTTTGAAATACACTGCAAATGGTGGTTCCGAAATTGCATTTAGTTTTTGATAGATTTCTAAAGGTTCAATTTGAGCATTTTCAGCATAAAATTCCATGCAAAAATTCGCTTCGTAAATGTCGCCACGGTGAATGTGTTCGAGCATTTTGGAAACTTTGGAAAGGTAATTTTCTTTTGAGATTCTCTGATTTATTGTAATTTCTCGCAAAGTCGCAGAGTCGCAAAGTTTTGACAAAACTATATCGTTGAAATCAGTTTCTATTTCGTCATCGCACATTCGTAAATATTGGATTTCAACTTGATTTTCTTTGATTAAAAACAACTTTTTAGGTTGAAAGAAAAACAAATCGGGAAAATCTAATCCATCAAAATTGTTGGAATGTAAATCTTCGGTATCGTTTTTTAAATCGTAAGATAAATAACCAAACAACCAATCTTTCGTTTGACTTTGGTATTGATACAAATCTTGAAACGCATTTTCGTAATCGGTTTTAATCGAAGTAAAAGCATCAACAGCCAAAACCGCATCGTAACTCGAATACTTTTGATGATACTGATTCGAATCTAAAAAAACAACTTCTCTATGTTGGTTGGCCCAATGTAAAAGCTGATTTTTAAAGTCCGTAAAATGTGAAATATCTTTTGTAATTACTGTTCTCAAATTGGAAAATTTACTTTGTAAAAGTACAACAAAAAAATAGTTGTTGGAAAATGGTTCAAATGTTAAAATTTGGCACGGTTTTTATTCTTGCATCTACAACTAACCCATTAAAAATTCATTTGTATCGATTCTAAAACTACACGTATTAAAAACAATTAATCAATAACTTTAAAATGAATTTTTATGAACAAAAACACCAAAATCGTATTGACTTTGCTAGCTCTTGGCATAGTCTTATCTTGTAAAGAATCGGCTTCAAAAGAAAATGCTGCTTACATGGAAGAAGCTGCAACCGATAGCACTATCGTTGTTTCCTCTTCGGCGGCCGTTGAAAACAAAAGCAGTAATCGAAAATTTGTTCGAACAGCCGATGTGAAATTTAAAGTCAAGAATGTCGCCAAATCGACTTATGCGATTGAAGATGCGACAACGAAATTTGGTGGATTTGTAACGTATACCAATCTTCAAAGCAACATTCACAGCGAAGACCGAACCAAAGTGAGTCAGGATAGCACGTTAGTAACAACCAAATATAAAGTAGACAATAACATCACGATTCGTGTTCCGAATACCAAAATGGATATGGTTATTAAAACCATTGCGAAGCAAATTCATTTTTTGGATTATCGCATTATCAAAGCTGATGATGTTTCGTTACAAATGTTATCGAATGAATTAGCTCAAAAAAGAAGTAATTCTTCTGAAAAACGTTTAGAAAATGCAATTGATTCCAGAGGAAAGAAACTAAATCAAGTTGTAAAAGCAGAAGAAACTTTAGATGCTAAAAAAGAGCAAAATGAAACTTCAAAATTGCAGAATTTATCGTTACAAGACCAAGTAAACTTTAGTACTATAACACTAAACATTTACCAAGACGAAAGCATTAAACAAGAAATGGTGGCTAATGAAAAAAGCATCAACGCGTACCGACCAAATATTGGGTTACAAATTTGGGACAGTATAAAAACAGGTTGGTTTATGTTGGAACATATTATTTCGTTTGTTGTAGTGCTTTGGCCATTTGTTTTGATAGGTATTTTCGGATTCATAGGATATAAAAAGTTTTTGAAAAAGTAAGAAATAAACCATCAGGAAACTGATGGTTTTTTGTTTAGAATATTGTATGAGATTTTTTTATTATTTTTGAAAAGATAAAATTGACATTTGTCATATATATACACTCAAATAGGATAGATAAGTCTGATTTTGTCAAGCATATATAATAGTTGCCACCAATTATGAATAAAAAATTTTTTACAACATTTTTCCTTTTAATATTTGTTAATTATGGTTTTTCCCAAAATGAAAAAATTAAATCATTAGTTGAAAAAACGAATGATTTGAATCTTGATATTAATGGCTTAACAGATTATGCAAAAATGCATATTAATGATAAAAATGAACTTGCGAAATTCTTTTATTATTGGATTGGTTCTAACATAGAATATGACAATGAATTATTTGAAAAAATTTTAGCTAAAACTATTACCATTCAAGAATTTTTAGAAAAACAAAACGAATACGATGTTTACAAAAACAGAAAAGGGGTTTGCGCTGGTTATGCTAATCTCTTTAAATGGTTTATGAATGAAATTGACATTGAAGCTGTTGTTATATCTGGACACATTCGGGATGAAATAAACCACTATATTGAATTAGAAACAGATGATGACTTTAGACACGCTTGGAACGCTATCAAACTAAATGATAAATGGATTTTAGTTGACACAACTTGGGGAACTTCGGAGGAAAAAGAAACTTCTGAATTCTATTTCAATATAAAACCTGAGCTATTGATAATTACTCATTATCCAGAAGACATAAAATGGCAACTACTTAAAGAACCTCTTACACTTGAGGAATTTAATAATTCTCCATTTGTAAAGCCAATATGGTTTATGATTGGATTTACGGAAGTTCCTAAATTAATGTTTGACGAGGATTTTTATTATTTCACATTTCAAGACCTACCAAATAACAAATGGTCTGTAGGATTAAAATTGAGTATTGACAATTTGAATTTTGAACCAATAAATAACATTGAAGTAATAGAACAAGATGGAAGGACTTATTTCAGATTTGGTAAAGATCAAGTTCCTAAAACAGCTTATTTCAAAGTTAAAGTAGTGAAATTCGAAAATGATGGAGACAGTATATATACAACTGAACACGAAGATGTCATTAACTTTAGAATTTATAAATAACTCGTAGCAACGTTGGTTAGCTGTTATTATGGCTACTCGCCAATTTTAAAGTATAAACAAAAAATCCCAAACTCAATTGAATTTGGGATTTTCATTTATTGTGAATTATCAATTACACGTGTAATGCTCTATTATCTGTAGCTGCTAATGCTGCTTCTTTGATAGCTTCTGCAAAAGTTGGGTGTGCATGTGACATTCTTGAAATATCTTCTGCACTTGCTCTGAATTCCATTGCTGTAACAGCTTCTGCAATTAAATCAGCACATCTTGCTCCAATCATGTGGACTCCTAAAACTTCATCCGTTTTTGCATCGGCTAAGATTTTTACAAAACCGTCTGTATCTCCTCCTGCTCTAGCTCTTCCTAAGGCTTTGAATGGGAAACTTCCTGCTTTGTAAGCTACACCTTCCGCTTTCAATTGCTCTTCTGTTTTTCCAACAGCGGCAACTTCTGGCCAAGTGTAAACAACACCAGGAATTAAATTATAATCGATATGCGGTTTTTGACCAGCTAAAATTTCAGCTACCATAACTCCTTCTTCTTCCGCTTTGTGTGCTAACATCGCTCCACGAACTACGTCACCAATTGCATAAATATTTGAAGCCGAAGTTTGTAAATGATCGTTTACTTCGATTTGACCTCTTTCTGTAACTTTTACGCCTGCTTTTTCAGCGTTTAAACCATCTGTATAAGGACGACGACCAACAGAAACTAATGAATAATCACCTTCTAATGTGATGATTTCTCCTTTAGCGTTTTCTGCTTTTACCGTTACAACATCTCCAGCTCTTTCAACTGATTGCACTTTATGAGACGTGTAGAATTTCATTCCTTGTTTTTTCAACACTTTAGTCAATTCTTTTGACAAAGCAGCGTCCATTCCTGGAATAATTCTGTCCATAAATTCTACTACAGAAACTTGTGCTCCTAAACGTAAATACACTTGACCTAATTCGATTCCGATTACACCACCACCAATAATTACTAAGTGTTTTGGAACTTCTTTCAGTTTCAATGCTTCAGTAGAAGTGATGATTCTTTCTTTATCTAATTTGATAAATGGTAAGCTAGATGGTTTAGAACCTGTAGCAATAATAATATTTTTTGATTCAATGATTTCCGAAGAACCATCTTCTTTAGTCACTTTTACAGAAGTAGCGCTTTCAAACGAACCTACTCCATTGAAAACAGTGATGTTGTTTTTATCCATTAAGAATTTTACACCACCTGAAGTTTGATCTACCACTGCTTGTTTACGAGCAATCATTTTTTCTAAATTCACTTTAACATCGCCCAAAACTTCAATTCCGTGGTCTGCAAAGTGTTGCAACTCTTCATAATGATGCGAGGAAGCTAATAATGCTTTAGAAGGAATACATCCTACGTTTAAACACGTTCCTCCTAGAGTAGAATATTTTTCAATAATAGCAGTTTTAAAACCTAATTGGGCACAACGGATTGCTGAAACATATCCTCCAGGTCCAGAACCGATAATGGTTACATCAAATTGACTCATGATTTTATATAAAGTTTGTTGTTTGACTTAAATTCGGATACAAAAGTAACGCTTTTTGAATTAATTCTTTGTTAGATTTTTGGTAAATTATTATAGCTTTTTATAAAGTAAAAGCTGTGGTGTTTTTAACTTCACCAATCATAAAGGAACTATGCGTACTTCCAATATGCTGTAAAGCCGTTAATTTAGTAACCATAAATTCTCGATACTCCTCCATATCTTTTACACATACTTTTAAAATATAGTCGTAATCTCCACTCACGTGAAAACATTCTAAAACTTCATTTAATTTTACTACTTCATTTTCAAACGTAGTTACGAAATCTTTAGTGTGCTGTATTAATTTAATATGACAAAAAACGACAAAGGCTTTTTCTACCTTAATTCTGTCTAAAATTGCCACATATTTACTAATAACACCTTCTCTTTCTAGTTTTTTAATTCGTTCATAAACTGCAGTTACAGAAAGATTTAAAACCATAGAAAGTTCCTTCGTTGTCTTCTTGGTGTCGTTTTGGAGTAATCCTAATAATTTTTTATCAATAGCATCCATTGTTAGTTGTGTTGTTTGGTTGTTGTTTGTTGTCGGCAAATGTAAGTAAAATGAAAAAAAAAGTGAAATTAAAACTACACTATAAAAATACAACAGATAAAAAATCTAAAATTTAAACATTTAATTGACTAATAAATTAAATTTATGTAATTTTGATTTTATATTTACAACAAAACTTAAAAATAATGGAAAAATTTAATCCAGCCGATAGAATTCAAGATTTACAATATTTTGGCGAATTTGGAGGAGTCAATCCTTCAATATCTGATAGTTCAACCTATACATTTCTATCTGCTAAAACGATGTTTGACACTTTTGAAGGAAATGCAGAAGGCTGTTATTTATATTCTCGCCATTCTTCTCCGAGCAACTTATATTTAGATAGAGCTTTGGCTGCTATGGAAGGAACAGAATCTGCAAATGTTTCAGCTTCTGGAATGGGTGCTATCACTCCTACTCTTTTACAATTATGCGGAAACGGTGATCATATTGTTTCAAGTAGAACTATTTATGGTGGAACTTATGCTTTCTTGAAAAATTTCGTTCCAAGAATGGGCATCAAAACTACATTTGTTGACATTACAAAATTAGACGTAGTTGAAGCTGCTATTAATCCAAATACAAAAGTTTTATACTGCGAAACCGTAAGTAATCCATTATTAGAAGTTGCTGATATTGCTTCATTAGCAAAAATTGCTAAAAAACACAATATTAAGTTAGTAGTTGATAATACGTTTTCTCCTTTATCAGTTGCTCCAGCGAAATTAGGTGCAGATATCGTAATTCATTCATTAACAAAATACATCAACGGAAGTAGCGATACAGTCGGCGGTGTAACCTGTGCTTCTCAAGAATTCATCAACAGTTTAAAAAATGTAAACGACGGAGCAAGCATGCTTTTGGGTCCAACAATGGATAGTTTGCGTTCGGCTTCTGTGATGAAAAACATGAGAACCTTACACATCAGAATGAAACAACACAGCCACAACGCGATGTATTTGGCTAACAAATTTGAAGCTGACGGAATTAAAACTGTATATCCAGGTTTAGCAAGTCACCCAAGCCATGAAATTTACAAAGCCATGATTAATCCAGAATATGGTTTTGGAGGAATGATGACAATTGACGTGGGAACTTTAGACAAAGCCAACGCTTTAATGGAATTAATGCAAGAGAGAAATTTAGGATATTTAGCGGTAAGTTTAGGTTTTTACAAAACGTTATTCAGTGCTCCTGGAACTTCAACTTCATCAGAAATTCCATTAGAAGAACAAGCAGAAATGGGCTTAACAGATGGATTAATTCGTTTTTCAATTGGTTTAGATAACGATATTGAAAGAACCTATGAAATGATGAAACAATGTATGATAGAATTAGGTATTTTATAATTCACTCCAAATAAATTCAATAGAATCCGATTCATTACTAATCGGATTTTTTTATTCTAACGAGCTTTGTTGTAAAATTTGATTTTTCTATATTGCAAGCTCAAACAAATCTAAATGGATACAAAAATCAATAAAAACAAAGAACTAAACATTTGGGAAGCTCTAATTCCTGTAGTTTTCTTAATGCTTTTTTTAGCTTATAATATATTCTTTGCTGAAGGCGAACTTTTTGGAGCTTACTCAAATCAAATTATATTAGTTGTTTCTGGAATTGTGGCAGCAATAATGGGGTTTTTAAACAAAGTTTCAGCCAATACAATGGTAAAAGAAATTTGGCATAACTTAAAAAGTGTTTTTGTTCCAATTTTAATTCTACTACTTGTTGGAGCTTTAGCCGGAAGTTGGCTAATCAGTGGAATTATTCCAGCCATGGTATATTATGGATTACAAGTTTTGAATCCAACCATTTTTTTACCGGCTACTTTAATTATTTGTTCTATAATTTCAATTGCAACAGGAAGTTCATGGACAACTTCGGCAACCGTTGGTATTGCTCTAATTGGAATTGGAACTGCTTTAGGTATTCCAGTGGGAATGATTGCAGGAGCTGTAATTTCGGGAGCTTATTTTGGAGACAAACTTTCTCCTTTGAGCGATACTACAAATTTAGCACCAGCTATGGCAGGAACAGATTTGTTTACGCACATTAGATACATGACTTTAACAACTGTACCAACCTATTTAGTTACTTTAATAGTTTTTATCATTATAAGTTTAACAATTGAAACAAATGGAAATTCAGATGTTTCCGAAATATTAAATACCATAAAAACAACTTTTAATATTTCTCCGATTCTTTTTATTGTTCCAGGAGTTGTAATTGGTCTAATTTTACTAAAAACAAAACCATTAATTGCTTTAGGAACTGGAATCGTATTAGCACTTATTTTTGCCTTATTTTTTCAACCAGAAATCATAAATTCTTTATCAGATTCAAAAGTAACTGCGCTATTTAACGCTATTTTTAATGAAACTTCAATTTCGACTTCTAATGAAAAATTAAATGAATTATTTAGTTCTAAAGGAATGATTGGAATGTTGTGGACCATATTATTAATCATTTCTGCCATGATTTTTGGCGGAATAATGGACGGCATTGGAGCTTTAGCAAGAATAACTTCGGTATTATTATCGTTTGCTACTTCGGCTTTTGGATTATTCGTAAGTACAGTCGTTAGTTGTTTAGGATTAAACATAGTAGCTTCCGATCAATATTTAGCTCTTGTAATTCCAGGTAAAATGTTTAAAAAAGCATATGAAGATAAAGGGTTAGCTCCCGAAAACTTAAGCCGAACATTAGAAGATTCTGGAACAGTAACTTCTGTTTTAATTCCATGGAATACTTGTGGTGCATACCAAAGTGGTGTTCTTGGTGTAGGTGTTGGAGAATATTTTATTTATGCAATTTTTAATTGGTTGAGCCCAATAACAACTTTACTGTTTGCTGCATTCAATATCAAAATCAAACAATTAGTTTCAAGTATAAAAGAGTAAACAAACTATCAATAAAATCTATTTTTAAATAAAATTTAACCATTACTTAAATCAAGTAATGGTTTTTTTATTTGTAAATTAGCAAGTGTAGGGAATTAGAAATGAAACACTTACAATCATAAATTAAAATTATTGAATATGGAAAACACAAACGACATTAGTAAATGCCCTTTTCATCAAAACCAAAAAGGATTAAGTGATGGTGTAAAAAACCACGATTGGTGGCCAAAATCATTGAATTTGGATATTTTGCACCAACATGACACCAAAACCAATCCATTAGGAGAAAACTTCAATTATGCAGAGAAATTCAAAAAATTAGATTTAGAAGCCTTAAAAACTGATTTAAAACACTTAATGACTGAAAGCCAAGATTGGTGGCCAGCTGATTGGGGTCATTATGGTGGATTATTTATACGTATGGCTTGGCATTCTGCAGGAACTTATCGTATTTCAGATGGTCGTGGTGGTTCTGGAACAGGAAATTTGAGATTTGCTCCATTAAACAGTTGGCCTGATAATGGAAACTTAGATAAAGCACGAAGATTATTATGGCCTATCAAAAAGAAATATGGAAATAAAATTTCTTGGGCAGATTTAATGATTTTAGCCGGAAATATGGCCTACGAATCGATGGGATTAAAAACATTCGGATTCGCTGGTGGTCGCGAAGATATTTGGCATCCTGAAAAAGATATTTATTGGGGAGCAGAAAGAGAATGGTTAGCAAAATCTGGAGGAGAAGGAACTCGCTATTCAGGAGAAAGAGATTTAGAAAATCCGTTAGCAGCCGTAATGATGGGATTAATCTACGTAAACCCAGAAGGTGTTGACGGACAACCTGATCCACTAAAAACCGCTCATGACGTTCGTATCACTTTCCAAAGAATGGCAATGAACGATGAAGAAACTGTTGCTTTAACCGCTGGAGGTCACACCGTAGGAAAAGCTCATGGAAATGGCGATGCTTCAACATTAGGTTCAGAACCAGAGGCAGGTGCTATTGAAAACCAAGGTTTTGGTTGGTTAAACCCAAAAGGTGGTGGTGCAAATGCTATAACAAGTGGTTTAGAAGGTTCTTGGACAACTAACCCTACACGCTGGGACAACGAATATTTCCACTTGTTGTTGAATTATGATTGGGAATTAAAGAAAAGTCCAGCTGGTGCTAATCAATGGGAACCGATTAATATTAAAGAAGAAGACAAACCTATTGATGCTCACAATCCTTCAGTAAAAAGAAATCCGATTATGACAGATGCGGATATGGCAATGAAAATGGATCCTGCTTACCGCGAAATATCAGAGCGTTTTTACAAAGATCCAGCTTATTTTTCAGATGTTTTTGCAAGAGCTTGGTTTAAATTAACGCATAGAGATTTAGGTCCAAGTTCTCGTTATTTAGGTGCTGATGCTCCAAAAGAAGAATTAATTTGGCAAGATCCAATTCCAACAGTAGATTACACGTTATCAGATTCTGAAATCGAAGATTTGAAAGTAAAATTATTAAATTCAGGATTAACAAGAACCGAACTAATAAATACCGCTTGGGACAGTACCAGAACTTTCAGAGGTTCCGATTTTAGAGGTGGTGCAAACGGAGCAAGAATCCGATTAGAACCACAAAAAAATTGGGTAGCCAACGAACCAGAAAGATTACAAAAAGTTTTAAATAAATTAGTAGAAATCCAAGCTGGTTTAGCTAAAAAAGTAAGTTTAGCAGATTTAATCGTTTTAGGAGGAAGTGCCGCAATCGAACAAGCTGCAAAAGAAGGAGGATTTAACGTTAAAGTTCCATTTCATGCAGGAAGAGGTGATGCTTCACAAGAAATGACCGATGCCGAATCATTTGAAGTATTAGAGCCAACAAACGATGCGTTTAGAAACTTCATGAAAGCGAAATATGTTGTGGAACCAGAAGAATTAATGTTAGACAAAGCGCAACTTTTAGGTTTAACCGCCTCAGAAATGACGGCTTTAATTGGAGGAATGCGTGTTTTAGGAACAAACTTTGGAGGAACCAAACATGGTGTTTTCACCGATAAAGAAGGTGTTCTTACAAATGATTTCTTTGTGAATTTAACCGATATGAACTATTCTTGGAAACCTGTTGGAGATAATCTTTACAACATCTTAAACAGAAAAACAGGAGTTACCAAATGGACAGCAACTCGCGTGGATTTAATCTTTGGATCGAATTCCATTCTTCGTGCTTATGCTGAAGTGTATGCACAAGACGATAACAAAGAGAAATTCGTAAATGATTTCATTAACGTTTGGACAAAAGTAATGAATGCTGACCGATTTGATTTAAAATAATCTCAATATAGAACTCACTAAAACCACCTAATTTCAGGTGGTTTTTTTATTTTATTGTTTTAAATTTTGATAGAAAAATCTTCCATAATTTTTATCTATCACAATATTTAAAAATATAATAAATATCATGTTTTTTTGTTGTTACTATTTGTAATTTCGCACTCAGAAAAATAACAATAATTTTAAATACAAAATCATGGCATTAGTTGGAAAAAAATTCCCAAACATTACAGTAGACGCAATCTCTTTCATGGGAGATAATTTAAGAATCAACGTTTTAGAAGAAGCGGTGAACAACAAGAAAAAAGTAGTTTTATTTTGGTATCCAAAAGATTTTACTTTCGTATGCCCAACAGAATTACACGCTTTTCAAGCAGCTTTACAAGAATTTGAAAAAAGAAATACAATGGTAATTGGTGCTTCTTGCGATACAAACGAAGTACACTTTGCTTGGTTAAATACAGCTAAAGACAACGGTGGAATTGAAGGTGTAACTTACCCACTTTTAGCTGACACAACAAGAAACTTAGCTGCTGCTTTAGATATTTTAGATGCAGAATGGGTTTACAATGAAGATGTTAACGATGAAATCTTAGAAGGTTCAAACGTGACTTTTAGAGCTACTTATTTAATTGACGAAGATGGAAAAGTATTCCACGAAAGCGTTAATGATATGCCATTAGGAAGAAACGTAAATGAGTACTTAAGATTAATTGATGCTTATACTCACGTTCAAACTAAAGGTGAAGTTTGTCCAGCTAACTGGGAAGAAGGAAAAGAAGCAATGAGTGCTGATAGAAAATCTACAGCTGCTTATTTAGCTTCTCACTAATTCAATAACAAATTCAAGTTCAAGTTCAAGTTCAAATTTTTACTTATATTAATTTTGAACTTGTTCTTGCCCTTGTAATTGAAATTTATAAACTATGTTTACAGAAATAGAACAAGATAATTTAGCGGAAATTGTTGCTTCAAACGAAACGGTTGTTGTACAATATTCAGCATCATGGTGTGGAAATTGCCGCATTATGAAACCAAAATTCAAAATGATGGCTTCACAAAATGATGCAGTTTCTTTTGTAATGGTAGATGCTGAAAAATTTCCTGAATCAAGAAAATTAGCAAAAGTGGATAATTTACCTACGTTTGCAACTTTTAAAAATGGTGTATTAGTAAATCAAACGCAAACTAATAAAGCGGAAGTTTTAGCGGAATTGGTTAATGAAGTACTTTAATTAAAAGTTTCAGGTTCCAAGTTTATGAATACAACTAAAACAACCTGAAACCTTAAACTTGAAACAAAAATAGAAATGAAATTACCCGTAATAAAACAGTTAACTCAATTTATTGAAGACAACGATCAGGACTATATAATAGAAACTATTGAAGTATTAGAAAATCTATGCGAAGTTTCGTCTCTAAAAGATGAAGAATTAGATGTAATTGCTGAATTAATTTCTAATATGTATGGTGCTTTAGAAGTAAATCAAGCTATCAAAAATGGAGTTGATAAAAAAACAGCTTTAAATGATTTTATGAAACGTGTTTTAGGTTCTATTGACAAATAAAACACTTTTTTGAAAATGATAAATTAACTAGCTTTATATTGTAAACATAGAGCTTTTTTCATTTAAACACATAAATCACGTAAAAATTATATGCATTCATAGTAATTTAACAATTTATTTATATATTGCATATTATTAAATTAAAAATAATGTGTATGAATAAAATTACATCGTTTGCTTTATTTACCTTATTATTGATTTCTTCAATAGGATTTTCTCAAAATGAGAGAATCGAATTCAAACCTAGACCAGCCGAATTTGAATATTTCGAATATAGAAACGATAGTATTTTCCCTTTAAAAACTCCAATTGTCAATACTTTAAATCGAGTTTTTGAAAGCAAGTTACCATATCCTATCATTTTAATTCACGGATTAAATTCGAGTTCGGAAACTTGGAACACATCAACAGATTATTTTGACACACAATATGGCTTTACCTTTGGAGGTCGATTCGATTTTTGTTTGAATGCTGATAACAATAATGCTACTACAAATAAAAACTTTTACCCTACGGTAGGTGCTGATATTGCCGCTTTTGAATCACTTACACAAAACGGTGATTACTATTATGTAAATTTTAATGTAAATCCAAATGGTGTGGTAGGAACAACAGTATTAAGCAACCAAGCTGCTGTAGCGAAACAAGGTGCTGCTGTTAAAGTAGCTGTTCAAAGAGTATTGGAACTTACAGGGAAAGATAAAGTAATTTTAGTAGGCCATAGTATGGGAGGATTAGCCTCAAGAGAATATATCCAAAATTCTTATAATTGGCAAGCAGATAATCAACATCACGTAGCTAAATTATTAACCGTTGGAACTCCTCATGGCGGAAGTAATGCTAGCGATATTGGACTAGGCTGGTTTGCTGGAATTCAGACACGTTCTGAGGCAATACGCGATTTAAAAACTACCTATTACTTCAGCAGTGACCAAGGACGTTTTTTATTTGGCGGTATGGAAGTAAACAATTCGTCAAATATGAACGAACATTTAACTGGTGATGATTTTTACAATTTTGATGTTAACTGTAATGGAGTTATCGGAGAATCAATTCAAGGGTTGAACCAAAAACCAATTGATAACTTAATTGATTTTTCTTGTGTCATTGGAAGAATTACGAATGCATTAGGCGGAAACATTACAACCGATGGTGTTGTGGAAGAGCCTTCATCAAATTTTAATCATTATTATCCGTCTCTTACTTATCCCGCTAAATTATTTTATTTTAATTCCGGATATGATATATTGGAAAATCATACTGAATTACCTGGATATTACTATCAAATTATGCAAGGTTTAGACGAACCAAATGTTAAAGAACTAGCATACGGAATTCTAACAAACAACAATTATATAGGCTATACAACTGTTCAAAATCCAACAGGTGCTGACAATGATTATTTCAAATTCACAATAACTGACAATGTAAATGCAGTAGTTACTATAAATAGTATTGTAACTTCATCTATGAATGGAACCATATTAAATTCTTCAGGAACGGCTGTTGGCACTTCTCAAAATAATAGTGGAAATACTTTAAGTTTTACAAGAACTCTTACGCCTGGAGATTATTTCTTGAGGCTAACGAGTACAAGTCCAACCAGTACAAATTATGAAACTCCATATCAATTTAATATCACTACTACTTTAAGTAATAATGATACTAGTTTTGAGTCATTTGTATTTTATCCAAATCCAGTTAAAGATGTTTTACATTTAGATAATATCAGTTTAACTAATGTTAGTATTTATAGTGTATTAGGACAATTAATTGATACTAAAACTTTTGAAAATGCAACTTCCAATACTTTAGATCTAAGTAATTTAGAAAGCGGAATTTACTTAATTGTATTAGAAAACGATTCGCAACAGAAAACTATAAAAGTGGTTAAAGAATAAAACGAAAAACGCTCTATTTAAGAGCGTTTTTTTTATTTAAAATATTTCTTTCTCAACCAAAATGCCACATTCACTAAAATTATCAAAGCAGGTACTTCCACTAATGGACCAATTACACCTGCAAACGCTTGTCCACTATTAATTCCGAAAACTCCAATTGAAACTGCAATAGCTAATTCAAAATTATTACCTGAAGCGGTAAAGGATAAAGCAACCGCATCTCTATAATCAGCTCCAATTTTTTTAGCTACAAAGAACATTAAGAAAAACATAATTCCGAAGAAAATGACTAATGGAATAGCAATTCTAAACACATCCATTGGTAAATCAACAATCATTTCGCCTTTCAAACTGAACATGACAAGAATGGTAAAAAGCAAAGCAATCAACGTAATTGGCGAAACAAAAGGAATGAATTGCTGATTGAAAAACTTATATCCTATATACTTTTTAATTGCATAACGACTTATTACAGCCATTGCAAAAGGAATTCCTAAATAAATTCCAACCGTTTGAGCGATTTCGGCAATCGTGATATTGAGTTCTAAACCTTTAATTCCGAATAAAGGTAACATTATTTCTAAATAAAAATAGGCATACAAACTAAAGAAAAACACCTGTAACAAACTATTGATTCCGATTAAACCAGCAGTTAATTCGCGATTTCCTTCGGCTAATTCATTCCAAACGATTACCATTGCAATACAAGGTGCAATTCCTATGATGATTAATCCCATCATGTATTCTGGATAGTCTTTCAAAAAGAAAGTCGCCAATAAAAACATTAAAAATGGTCCGACAATCCAAGTGATGAAAAACGAAGCTGATAATAACTTTGGCTTTTCAAACATTTGTGGCACTTTTGAAAAATCAATTTTAGTTAATGGCGGATACATCATCAAAATCAAGCCAATTGCCAACGGAACATTCGTTGTTCCAGATGAAAATGAATTGATAAAATCGGCAGAATTTGGAATAAAATATCCAATTCCTACTCCAATTAACATCGCTAAGAAAATCCATAAAGTTAAATAGCGGTCTAAAAATCCTAATCGTTTTTTCATATTCTTATTTTATTTGTGAAAACACAAAATACATTTCACTTACAATTTGCAAACTACGTTCTGCGTATTTTTCGTTCATTACATCGGTTCCATCAAAGGCTTTTGGATCGTCGTATTTGATTGGAAATCTAGCTTCTGCACCAAAAACCATTGGACAACCTTCGTCGGCATTATTACAAGTCATGATCGCTCCAAAGTTAGTTTTCGGATTAAAATCATCAAAATACGCTTTTGAAAAACAAATAATTGGATGTTGATTGTCATCGAATTTTATTGCGTAAACTGGATTTTCAGCTTCACTTAATTTTTGAATTTGAAATCCTTGATTTACTAACGTTTCGCCTACTTTTGGAAACATAGCAGTAGCTTCTGTTCCACCAGAATAGCAAAATACATTCTTGATTCCGAATTGAAATGCCATCGTTTGCGCCCAAATTTGAGACAAATGACTTCTTCTGGAATTGTGCGTACAAATGAAATTCAATCGAATTTCTTCGTTGGCATTGACTTTGTTTTGAATGTAATCAGCTAATGGTTTTAAAACTTCTTTTCGTTCTTCTGAAACTGAAATATTCTTGATAATTTCGATGGTTCTTGATAAATTTTCTAACATATTATCTCTTTTTATAATGACAAAAAATGAAATTCTGAACGGTATCAAAAGGTGTCTCGTGGTCTTCGGTAAAGCAATTTTCTAATTCGAAATCTTCGCTAAAAACTGCTTCCATTTTTTCAACCGAATATTGTGTTATTGGTAAACCACTACATTTTAAAGGACCGTCTTCCGAGAAAGTTCCGATGATTAAATGCGCATTTTGATTGATGTTTGCAACAACATTATTTCTATATTGCTCGATATCAATTGCTTCAGTAAAAAAATGAAAAGAAGCTCTATCGTGCCAAACATCAAATTTTTCATCTGATTGAAAATGCAAACTATCGGAAACTATAAAAGTGACATTCTTAGCTTTATCTCCTAACCGATTTTTAGCACGCTCAATAGCAGCAGCTGAAATATCTAACAAGAATAAATTTGTGTAACCTAAATCCAACAAACTATCGATTAAATAGCTGTCACCTCCTCCAATATCAATGATTTTGGCCTCTTTAGCTACTTTACAAGCTTGAATTAATTGAATTGAAGTCTTCGGTTCGTTTTGATACCAACTTACTTCGTTTTCTGCTTTTGTTGTAAAAACAGTTTCCCAATGTTGTTTTTTTTCTGACATATTTAATTGAGTAATTAGTGAAAAGTAATTAGTGAATAGCTACTTTTAGAATAAAAAATTAACAACAACCTGAATCTGGTGAACAACAAGATGTTTCTTTTGGTTTCCACTCTCCTATTTTAACTTTCATTTTTTCTGGTGGAATGCCGCAGTTGTCTTTTGCTAAACAATCGGTCAATTTTGACTTTAATTGGAAATTAGTTCCGTCAAAATCTAAACTGAATTTTCCGATGGTTTCTTTCATTTGATATTCGACTTCAATTTCTAAATCTGGAATTTGAAGTTTTTGCTCAGATAATTCAATAATATGTACCAATTTTTCAGGATGTAATCTATGATCATAATCATTGGCTTCCCAAAGTTGAAAATTCGCTACTTCTTCTGTACGAACAACTCCACCGCAATCGATGAAATGTTTAGTGATTTTACCAACTTCGGTTACATGAAAATGATTTGGTACTAAATCGCCATTTGGCAATTGAAAAGCTATTTGAGAAAGCTTTTTTAATTCGGATTTGATTTCTGATAGTTTCATTTTTTTTTGTTTTAAGATTGTAGAATTAAGTATTAAGACTAAAGTTCCTTCGACTTCGCTCAGGGTGACAACCGAAAATTAGCAACATTTATTTTTTAGCTTATGACGAATCATACCAAAGTGATTTTCTATTTTATCAATAGTATCTGGATTAATACAATAACAGATTGCAGTTCCTTCGATAGTTCCTTTGATGATATTAGCGTTTTTTAATTCTTTTAGATGTTGCGAAATCGTAGGTTGCGCTAATGGTAATTCGTTTACAATATCGCTACAAATACAAGTATCAACAGTCAATAGATAATCCACAATTGCAATTCGAGCCGGATGTGACAAGGCTTTGAATAATGTTGCCATTTCGTTTTGTTCCATTGAAAAGGATTCTGATTTAGATGCTCCCATAATTTTATAAATTATTATATTGCAATATTACGATAAACAAATATAATACACAATAAAAAATCCCGAAATTTCTTTCGGGATTAGTTTTATAACACTTCGACAAGCTCAGTGTGACAAAAAAGTGAGATTATTTACCTCCTTTTTCCATTTTAGCTTTTAATTCAGCAAGAATATCGTTGTTATCACCTAATGTAGATGTCTGAGCTGTATTATTTGATGTAGTTTCAACTGCAGTTTTAACGTTTTTCTCTTCTTCTTCTCTGAAGATAGCTGTATGAGAAGCTACTACTCTTTTGAATTCTTTATTGAACTCAATAACTTTGAAGTCAGCAGTATCTCCTTTTTTCAATTTTTTACCGTCTTCTTTTTCTAAGTGACGTGTAGGAATGAAAGCAACGATATCATCACCAAATTCTACAGTAGCTCCTTTGTCAACGATTTCAGAAATTGCTCCGTTGTGGATTGTTCCAACAGCGAATGCATCTTCATATTTATCCCATGGATTAGCAGTAGTTTGTTTGTGACCTAAAGATAATTTACGTCCTTCAACATCTAATTCTAACACAACAACGTCTAATTTTTCACCAACGTTAACAAATTCAGATGGGTGTTTGATTTTCTTAGTCCAAGATAAATCTGAAATATATACTAAACCGTCGATACCTTCTTCTAACTCTACGAAAATTCCGAAGTTAGTAAAGTTTCTAACAATTCCAGTGTGTTTAGAACCTACTGGGTATTTAGCCGTGATATCAGTCCATGGATCTTGCGTCATTTGTTTGATACCTAAAGACATTTTTCTTTCGTCTCTGTCTAAAGTTAAAACAACTGCTTCAACTACATCACCAATTTTCATAAAATCTTGAGCACTTCTTAAGTGAGTTGACCAAGACATTTCAGAAACGTGGATTAAACCTTCTACACCTTCAGCAACTTCGATGAAAGCACCGTAATCAGCTAAAACAACAACTTTTCCTTTAACTTTATCACCAACTTTTAATTCAGTTCCTAAAGCATCCCAAGGATGAGCATTTAATTGTTTTAAACCTAATTGGATTCTTGTTTTCTCATCATCGAAATCAAGGATTACAACGTTTAATTTTTGGTCTAATTCAAGAACTTCGCTTGGGTGATTAATTCTTGACCAAGATAAGTCTGTAATATGGATTAATCCATCTACACCACCTAAATCAATAAACACACCATAAGAAGTAATGTTTTTAACAACACCTTCTAATACTTGTCCTTTTTCTAATTGACCAATGATTTCTTTTTTCTGTACTTCAATATCAGCTTCAATAAGAGCTTTGTGAGATACTACTACGTTTTTGAATTCGTGGTTGATTTTCACAACTTTAAATTCCATAGTTTTGTTCACATATTGATCGTAATCACGGATAGGTTTCACATCAATTTGTGATCCTGGTAAGAATGCTTCAATTCCAAAAACATCTACAATCATACCACCTTTAGTTCTACATTTAACGAAACCGTTAACGATTTCTCCTGTTTCGTTAGCAGAAATAACTCTATCCCATGCTTTGATAGTTCTAGCTTTTCTGTGAGATAATACTAACTGACCTGTTTTGTCTTCACGAACGTCGATTAATACTTCTACTTTATCACCAACTTTTAAGTTAGGATTGTAACGGAATTCGTTTAAAGAAATAACACCTTCAGATTTAGCGTTGATATCAACGATTGCGTCTCTTTCAGTAATTCTAACTACAACTCCTTCTACAACTTCTTCTTGATCAGTAGCGATGAATGTTTTAGTTACTAATTCTTCGAATTCTTGTAAGTTTTTTTCATCTACTGGATCAATTCCTTCTTGGAAGTTATGCCAGTTAAAATTCGCTAAAAACTCTTCTTGTGTTTTGTTAATTTCAGACATGCTGATTAAAAAATTTGTATGCCGTGTCTCCAGCGTTTCTTAATGCGAATAGAAAACAACAGCAGTGTTTTACATAAATGATTGATACCTAATGGAAACGCTATCCGCCAAAAGGTGCGCAAAATTACAACTATATTTTTGATTTACAAAACTTAAAAACCATGTTTTTATAACTATTCTAACATTTATTTATGTTTTGTAACTGATTTATTTTAAATACATTTGCGAAAATTAAATTTAATAAAATGAAAAAAATAGTATTTATACTTACAGCAGCTATATTAACTATCGCTTGTAATAATTTAAACAATAACGAATATCTTTTGTCTGGAATCGCTAATGGAGTTGAAAACGGTAAGAAAGTTTATATTGAAATTCAAACTAATAATGGGCAAAAAAGCATTGATACAGGTGTAATTGAAAATGGTAAATTTGAATTGAAGGGAAAAGTTATTGACAAAGATTTAGGATTTCTTCGAATTGAAAACGAAAAATTTTCAATTCCATTTATTTTAGAGAATGGAACTATAAATTTTACAATTTTTATTGATTCAATACAGAACAACAAAATCGGGGGCACTTTAAACAATGATAAATTTCAAGAATTTAACGATAAATCTTTAGTTATTGTAAAGAAAAGAAATAATTATGAAAAAAATAATTTAGCAAGAATGAATGCTGCTAAAAAAAATAATGATACCGCAACAGTAAATATGCTTATTAAAGAACACGGTAGTTTTCAGAATGAAATGAATAATATATCAAAAAACTTTATCAAAGAAAATCCTAATGCATTTTTGTCATTATTATTACTTGAAAATCTCTTAATGAGACAATATCTAACTACAAATGAAATAATGGCTTTTTTTGAAAGTCTAAGTCTAGAATTAAAACAATCTAAAAAAGGAAAAGAAATTAAAGAAAACCTAATAGGCTTATCTGATATTTCAGTTGGAAAACAAGCACCAAACTTCTCTGCTACATCTCCTGACGGGAAATCAATTTCTTTAAAAGAATCTTTAGGAAAAGTTACGATTATTGATTTTTGGGCTTCTTGGTGTGGACCATGTAGAAAAGAAAATCCAAGTGTTGTAGCTTTATACAATGAATTTCATGCGCAAGGATTAAATATTATTGGAGTTTCTTTAGATAAAGACGCAACAAAATGGAAAGAAGCTATTGTAAAAGATAAATTAACTTGGTCACATGTATCAAATCTTAAATTTTGGGATGAACCAATTGCAAAACAATACAACGTGCAATCAATTCCAGCAACTTTTATTTTAGATGCTAAAGGAAATATTGTTGCAAAAGATCTTAGAGGTGATGCCTTAAAAGTAAAAGTAAAAGAACTTTTAGGAGTTAAATAATCCCAACACAAAATATATTTTAAAAAATCTTCTTCGGAAGATTTTTTTATGTTTTTCATTTACAGAAAGTTATAAAATAGTCTGTAAAATAGTAGAAAATATCTTTGCAGGAACAAAAAACAATTCTATATTTGCAACCGCTTAGTCAAATAAGCAAGATGGCTTGGGGAGATACTCAAGCGGCCAACGAGGGCGGACTGTAAATCCGCTGATTACATCTTCGCAGGTTCGAATCCTGCTCTCCCCACAAAAGCACCTCCAAGGAGGTGTTTTTTTTTTACTTATAAAGAACACTTTTTAAAAAAAATTACAAAAGAAGTTATTTACATACAGATTTAAAATCTCGAACTTTCTCAAAATTCAATTCGTTAAAGTGCTGAATCACCACATTTGCTTTTGATAAATCTTGGTCTTTTGAATGAAAACTATTGTAACCCACACAAAAAATTCCAGCTGAAACTGCGGCTTGAATTCCGTTGGTGCTGTCTTCAATTACGATACAATTTTCTTTTGGAGCAATCGATAAACTCGCAGCATGCTCAAAAATAGCTGGATGTGGTTTTGACTTCGGAAAATCTTCACCCGAAACAATGTGCGTAAAATATTGATGCAAATTAAAACGAGTAAAAACACGATGAATCGTAACGTTTGACGCCGAAGAAGCCACAATCAATTGGATTCCATTTGCATGTAAATCCTTAATTAAATCCTCAACTCCATCGATTAAATACAAATCTTCTTTGGTGTCAAAAGATTCGTTAAAAATAGAACGCTTCCGTTGAATTAAATCTTCCACCTCATGCGATAAGCCGAAATATTCTTTTATTCTTTGGAACACATTTCGTGTTGAATTCCCCGTAAAAGTAGTATACATTTCATCCGTTACTTCAATATTTAATTCTTTAAAATGCTGATGATACGCATAATGATGTACCGGTTCAGTATCTACAATTACGCCATCCATATCGAAAATTACTGTTTGTATCATAAGTTTAATCTAAAAAATTAAGAAAACACAAATTTCACGAATTATCACGAATTATTCTATGTTTGCTTTGTAAAGTGAAACGTTCTAAGTTTTCTATAATTAATACTTTTCTAATGTGTCTATGTGTTTAAAAAATTAGAACTCAAATTCTCTCCCATCGTCTGCCAAAAGCACATTTTCGAAAATAGTTTGCGCTTCTGTTTTAAAAGGTTCAATGGAACCATATCTTGTGGAATAATGTCCTAAAATCAGTTGTTTTACGTTAGCTAATTTCGCAATTTGAGCAGCTTCTTTTGCTGTTGCGTGCTTCGTTTTCTCAGTATATTGCATTTCCGAATCTAAAAAAGTAGATTCATGATATAAAACATCTACATCTTTAATTATCGGAACAATGGATTCGTCATACAAAGTATCGCTACAAAAAGCATAACTCATAGGAGCATCTGGCGGAAACGAAAGTAATTCATTAGCAATCACTTCACCCGAATCTAAGGTTACATTACCACCGGATTTAATTTTATCGAAATACACTTTTTCAATTTTGTATTTGGCAACTGCTTCGATATTCAAATGGCGTTTTCCTAACTTTTCTTGAAACAAAAATCCATTCGTATATACACGATGATTTAACGGAATAGTTTTTACAATTACGGTTTCATCTTCAAAAATCACTTCACTTTCTTTGGATTCTAATTCGTGGAAATACAAATTATAACCCGTAAACGAACCCGAAGCACGCAATTGCAACAAAATAATTTCTTTGATTCCTTTTGGTCCATAAACATGCAAATCATTTTCACGATTTAATAACATAAATGTCGAAATCAAACCGATTAATCCATAAAAATGATCGCCATGTAAATGCGAAATAAAAATATGATTAATGCGAGAAAACTTGATTTTGTGTTTTCGTAATTGCACTTGTGTTCCTTCTCCACAATCGATTAGAAATAAATGGTTTTTTATGTCTAAAACTTGTGATGTAGGATTTGTTATAGTTCTTGGAGTAGCTGCGTAACAGCCGAGAATTTGTAGTTTCAAGGTTAAAAAGTTTCAAGTTTCAGGTTTCAAGTTTTTCTTTCAACTTCCATCACCAAGCATCCATCATTAAAATCCTAAATCGCGTTCAATTTCGTCCATTTCAATCATGTCGTGGGCTTCTAAAAGGGAAGGAACTACGTTTAAATAATTGGGAACTTTATCAAAATCAACTTCGTCAGAAACAATAATCATTGATTTTTTTGCTTTTTTATGCGTTTTTGCCAACTCTTTAAAATAAGCTAAATCGGCATTGGAAATGGCTTTATCTTGCGTAACATCTAAAATCAAGTTTTGATTTTGAAACGCGTGATATTCATTTGTTATTTTTTCCACAAAAGCCTCCACATTGTTATGTGTATCTTTAATTATTGTAGTATGTCCTTTTTGATCGACTTTCATTTTGGTTAGGATTTTCTATTTGGTTTTGAATTTATTATGTAACTCTCACCTAATTCAATTGCTCTTAAATATTGTTCTTTAAGCAAATCGTTTTCAATTTCGTTAAAAATTAATACTTTTTCATCAATACAATTTCCAAGTTTCCAATTATAATCTTTAACTGATTTTTCTACTATAAATTTTGCTTCTTTGAAAGTTTTACAATTTATTAAACATTCAATATTTGAATTTATATCTTCATATTCAGAAAAATCATCATGAATTTTTATTTCAAATTTTAAATACTTCATTTCAACCATTTCAAATGATTTTCTGATTTTATGCTAAGATACTAATTTTTAATCTTACTCGCCAATAAATAAATCACCGCCATACGAACCGCTACTCCATTTTCCACCTGATTCAAAATCACGGATTGCTGTGAATCGGCTACATCTGAAGTGATTTCAACTCCTCTGTTGATTGGTCCTGGGTGCATGATTACGATTTCTTTATTTAGCGAATCTAATAATTCTTTGGTAACACCGAATTGTTGTGTATATTCTCTTGTAGTTGGAAAATAACTCACATCTAAACGTTCGTTTTGAACACGTAACATATTGGCTACATCACACCATTCTAAGGCTTTACGAAGATTAGGTTCAACCGTTACTCCAAGAGATTCAATGTATTTAGGAATCAACGTTTTTGGTCCGCAAACTTTAACTTCCGCACCTTGCATTTGTAAAGCGAAGATATTGGATAATGCTACTCTTGAATGTAAAATATCACCCACAATTACGATTTTCTTTCCGCCTACATCTCCAAATTTTTCTCTAATCGTAAAACTATCTAATAAGGCTTGTGTTGGGTGTTCATGTGCTCCATCTCCAGCATTTACAATACTTGCACTAACGTTTTGAGATAAAAAGTGAGCCGCTCCAGGACTGCTGTGACGCATTACTACCATATCTACTTTCATAGATAAAATGTTGTTCACCGTATCTATCAAAGTTTCTCCTTTTTTAACCGAAGATTGTGCTGCCGAAAAACTAATAACATCTGCTGAAAGTCGTTTTTGAGCTAATTCGAAAGATAATTTAGTTCTCGTACTGTTTTCGAAGAAAATATTGGCAATCGTAACATCACGTAATGAGGGTACTTTTTTAATTGGTCGATTGATTACTTCTTTGAAATGGTCAGCCGTTTTGAAGATTAAATCGATATCTTGTTTGGTAATGTGTTTTATTCCGATTAAATGATTTACTGATAATTCTTTCATTTATATGTAGTTGTGTTTGTTGTTGCTGGGTGTTAGTTGATTGATGATGGATGAAAAACTTATTTTGTGATTAGGTAAATAGCATCTTCTCCATCGTTTTCAAGCCATTTTACTAATACTTTTTCATTATTTATAGCATCTACTTGTCTACCTCTATAATCAGGTTGAATAGGTAAATGGCGGCTAAATCTTCTATCAATTAAAGTCAGTAATTCTACTTCTGATGGTCTTCCAAAAGATTGAATAGCTGTTAAAGCAGCATTGATACTTCTTCCGGTATATAAAACATCATCAATAAAAACTACTTTTTTATCTTCTACTAAAAAATCAATTTGGGTTTTATTGGCTTCTAATGGTTTTTCGCCTCTTCTAAAATCATCGCGAAAGAAAGTAATGTCCAAAAATCCCAATTGAATGTTGGAAACTTGGTATTCTGATTCTAAAATTTGTTTGATTCTTTCGGCTAAAAATTTACCTCGAGGTTGTAAACCGATTAAGATGGTATTTGAGAAATCTAAATGATTTTCAATTAGTTGACAAGCTAATCGATGCAAGATGATGTGTACTTCTTTTGAAGTGAGCAAAACTTTTTGACCCATGATGTGTTGTTTGTACAAATTTAGAATTTATATTTCTAATAGCAATCGTATTGTAAAAAAAATCCCGTTACTAAAACTAGCAACGGGAATGATATTAAGAATACATTTTTTGTCTTAATTCTTTGATTTTATCATCTTCTAAATATTCATCAAATGTCATGTATCTGTCGATGGCGCCATTTGGTGTTAATTCTAAGATTCTGTTTCCTACGGTTTGCGCAAATTCGTGGTCATGCGTAGTAAATAATACTGAACCTTTGAAATTATTCAATGAATTATTAAAAGCGGTAATCGATTCTAGGTCTAAGTGATTCGTTGGCTCGTCTAACATTAAAACGTTAGCTCTTATCATCATCATACGCGACAACATACAACGCACTTTTTCTCCTCCTGATAAAACGTTACATTTTTTCAATGCTTCTTCTCCAGAAAAAATCATTTTTCCTAAGAATCCACGAACATAAACTTCATCGCGTTCTTCTTCGGTTTTTACCCATTGACGTAACCAATCTACCAAGTTTAAATCTACACCATCAAAAAACTCATGGTTTTCAACTGGTAAATACGATTGTGTTGTAGTGATTCCCCAATCAAATGTTCCTGAATCTGGAGTCATTTTATTGTTTAGGATTTCATAAAAAGCAGTTGTTGCTCTCGAATCTTTAGAAAAAACTACAATTTTATCACCTTTTGCCATGTTTAAATCTACATTTTTAAACAAAGTTTCTCCATCAACTGAAGCTGCTAAATTTTGCACGTTTAAAATTTGGTCTCCTGCTTCTCTTTCTACATCGAATATAATGGCTGGATATCTTCTGCTTGAAGGTTTAATCTCGTCTAAATTTAATTTTTCAATCATTTTTTTACGAGAAGTAGCTTGTTTCGATTTTGCCACATTCGCACTAAAACGACGGATAAATTCTTCTAATTCAGCTTTTTTCTCTTCAGCTTTCTTATTTTGTTGTGCTTTTTGACGAGCCGCTAATTGCGAAGATTCGTACCAAAACGTATAATTTCCAGAGTAGTGTGTAATTTTTCCGAAATCAATATCTGAAACGTGCGTACAAACCGCATCTAAAAAGTGACGGTCATGCGAAACTACTAAAACCGTATTTTCATAATTTGCTAAGAAATTCTCTAACCAACCAATGGTTTCAAAATCCAAGTCGTTGGTAGGCTCATCCATAATTAACACATCTGGATTTCCAAATAAAGCTTGTGCTAATAAGACACGAACTTTCAGTTTTCCATCCAAATCGCCCATTAAAGTATAATGATGTTCAGCACCAATTTCTAAGTTAGATAGCATAGTTGCAGCATCGCTTTCTGCATTCCAACCGTTCATTTCGTCAAACTGCAATTGCAATTCTCCAATTCTATTGGCATTTTCGTCGGTATAATCGGCATACAAACCATCCATTTCTGTTTTAATAGCATGCAATACTTTATTTCCCATTAAAACTGTTTCCAAAACAGTGTGTTCGTCAAATAAATTGTGATTTTGGTTTAAAACCGACATACGTTTTCCTGGCTCAAGAATAACTCTACCAGACGTTGGTTCCATTTCACCTGCAATAATTTTCATGAAGGTAGATTTCCCAGCACCATTGGCTCCAATGATTCCGTAGCAGTTACCTTGTGTGAACGTTGTATTTACTTCATCGAATAAAATTCGTTTCCCAAATTGAACCGATAAATTTGAAACTGTTAACATTTTTGTATTTTTTTTTAAAACTGTTGCAAAAGTACTAAAAATAGTAGATTTTTGAACACATTATTTATAATTAATATAGGTTTATTTTAACTGTACCTTAACAACAAAATTTGAATATAACTGATACATTTGTTCAGAAATCAATAATCAATTGAATGATTAAGAATTACATAAAATATTTTTTGCCTCTGTCTATCGTCCTTTTCTCTACTTTAACTTCTTGTAAAAGAGTCTTTAAGGAAGATAATTATGTGGCTTATTTTGGAGGGGAAGTCTTAAATCCTCAAGAGAAATTTGTTTTGTTTTTAAAAGATGATGAAGTGATTGACACTATTTATTTGGACAAAAACAATCGCTTTATCCATAAATTTGATTCGTTAGCTCCTGGTTTATACACTTTTAAACACAATCCAGAATATCAATATGTCTATTTTGATAAGAATGATAGTTTAATGATGCGAGTAAATACACTTGATTTTGATAATTCAGTAGTGTTTTGTGGTCGTGGAGATGAAAAGAATAATTTTTTAATGGAATTGTATCTAAAAAATGAAGCTGATCGTTCATTAATGTATGATAATTTTGATAATGATGTTAGAAGTTTTATTAAAAATATCGATTCGAGTTTTGCCATTCGTAAGTCATTTTATTTAAAACGCAAAGCAGAAATTGGATGGGATGAAAATTTTGATTTAGTAGCGAAAGCAAGTTTAGATTTTCATCACATTACTAAAAAAGAAATTTATCCTTATGCTCACCAATTTAGAACAGGGGAAAATATAAGAGCTAAATTGCCATCTAATTATTACAATCATAGAAAAGAAGTAGATTTTGAAAATGACCTTTTAACTAACTATTCCCCATTCATTAAATATGTTAGTGTTATGCTAAATAATGTAGCACTTCAAAAAGATCATTTAGATTTAAATGAAAATTCATTAGAAAATAATATTGAAAAATTAAACATTACTGATACATTAATTAAAAATCAAAAAGTTAAAAATGTAGTATTGAATAATGTAGCGATGATGTACTTGTTAGAAGATCAAAACATGTACAACAACCAAAAGTTCATTGAGCGTTATTTAAAATTAACAAATGATGCTAAAGACAAAAAAGAAATTTCCGAAATTTATAATTCGGTTCAAAATTTAAAAGTGGGTAATCGTTTACCTAAAATTGAATTAGTTGATATTGTTTATAAGGCTTTAGATATTAATACTTTAATTAAGAAACCAACTGTTTTATTCTTTTGGACAAGTCATGCAGAGTCCCATTTTTCAGCTTCTCACAGAAAAGTAATGGAATTACAAGTAAAATATCCAAACTATGAATTTATAGCCATTAATATGAATGACAATATTGCCAACTGGAAAAACGCTTTAAAAAAATACAATTTTGAAGGTGTAAAAGAATTACACGCTGTTGACTTTGAAACGATAAGAAAACAATGGGTAATTACTAAAATTCACAGAATCATCATATTAAATGCAGATGGAACCATTAAAAACGGCTTTGCCAATTTATTTGATGTGAATTTTGAACAAAATTTGAATTAACAAAAATACAATCAAAAAGCGTTCTGAAATTCAGAACGCTTTTTGATTGTATCTAGTTAAGAAATTATTTATTTCCTTTTTCGTAATCTGCAATAAACTGAGCAATTCCGATATCTGTTAAAGGATGTTTTAATAATCCTGTAATTGATGATAAAGGTCCCGTCATAACATCAGCACCAATTTTAGCACAGTTAATCACATGCATTGTATGACGCACAGAAGCAGCTAAAATTTGAGTTTCAAATCCGTAGTTATCATAAATTTGACGAATTTCATCAATTAAATTTAAACCGTCTGTAGAAACATCATCTAATCTTCCTAAGAAAGGCGAACAATACGTTGCTCCCGCTTTTGCAGCTAATAAAGCTTGTCCAGCAGAGAAAATTAAGGTTACATTAGTTTTGATTCCTTTATCAGAGAAATATTTACATGCTTTAACACCTTCTTTAGTCATAGGTAATTTCACTACGATTTGTTCGTGTAAGTCAGCTAACTCCTCACCTTCTCTAATCATACCTTCTAAATCCATTGCATTTACTTCTGCACTTACATCTCCGTCAACAATGTTACAAATGTCTACGTAATGTTTTAGGATATTGTTTTTTCCTGTAATGCCTTCTTTAGCCATTAACGATGGGTTTGTAGTAACGCCATCTAAAATTCCTAATTCTTGTGCTTCTTTAATTTGCTCTAAATTAGCTGTGTCAATAAAAAATTTCATCTTTTTAAATTTTAAAGTATTGTGTGTTGTTTTGAAATGCAAAAGTAAGAAATCAAAATGCAATGGCAATGACAATTTCAAAAATCAATTTCAAAAACAAAATAATTCAGTTAAACAATTGATATTGAACTTGATATTGAATTTTGATGCTGTTAAAGCTTATAATGATTCATCAACATTTTTTCATAAACCGTATCAGGCAAAATACGTTTTAAAACAATAGAAAACTTTTGCATGAAAGCCCCAATTGTATAATGTATTTTTGGTTTATCGGTTTGAATAATAGCAAAAATAGCTTCTGCCATTTCGTTTGGATTGCTACCACTGTCAACGTGCGAATCCATTTCTTTTAAGGTGTTTCCGTAAGGAACTTCGTAAGCTGAACCTTTCACAACCGGCGCATGATAACGTCCTGCAGCAATATTCGTCGCAAAATCACCAGGTGCGACATTCGTAATTTGGATTCCGAAGGATTTTACTTCCATTCGTAACGCTTCCGTAATTAATTCTAAAGCGCCTTTTGAAGCCGAATAAATCCCACGATAAGGCAATCCCATATAACCTGCAATCGAAGTAATATTAATGATTAAACCTGATTTTTGTTCGCGCATTTGAGGCAAAACCGCTTTCATAACTTCGATTGGTCCAAATAAATTCGTTTCGAAATTATTTCTTATTTCTTCGGTTGGGATTTCTTCAATTGGACCTGTAATTCCAACTCCCGCATTATTAATTACAACATCTAATCTTCCAGATTTTTGAATCACTTCAGCAACACAATTCACAATACTTTGTTTATTGCGAACATCCAAAGCTACTAATGGAAATATCGAATTCGTGATTTTTTCAGGATTTCGGCTTGTGCCATACACTACAAAACCTTTTTGATGCAAAAACTCGCCAATTGATTTTCCAATTCCTGATGAACCACCTGTAATTAATACTACTTTACTCATTTTAATGTGAATTATACTGCGAAAATACGGCTTTAAATTATTTCAAGGAAATTCCTAGCCCAACTTTCTCCGAAAGCAACACTTTTCCTTTTTCAATGGTGCTTCCATAAGCGATATCGTTGGCAATTAAATTCGCGCCATCTAAATCTACATAATCTACTAACTGAACCAAAACAGAACCAGCTGAAATTCCTACGGTAGATTCGGTCATACAACCTATCATGATTTTGAAATCGTTTGCTCTCGCTTCTTTAATTAGTTCCAAAGCTGGAGTTAATCCGCCTGTTTTGACTAGTTTGATGTTGATGGTTTTATAATGTGATTTTAAATCGGAAAGTTTTGTTTGTTCTTGGCAATCCTCATCAGCCATCCAATTCGCAAATTTGGAAGCATTCAAATGACTGTAATTTGAAATCCCAGTTTTCATGGGTTGTTCAATATAAGTAAATTGAGCTGATAACGGATTTTCTTCCAATTGTTGACATTCGGAAATAGAGAAACTTCCGTTGGCGTCTAAAGCAATTTCTTTATCGCAATTCAGCAGTAAATTCAATGCTTTTTCATCGTAATGATTCCATTTTACTTTGAATTTATTCCAATCTGATTTTACAATTTTTTGTAATTGTTCTTTAATTGGTGCAACACTTATGGTGATGGAAGATTCGGGTAATTGTTGTATTTCAATCGAATTTAATTCTAAGAAACTCTTATTTTCTAACTTCCCAAATAAATCCCAATACGCACAATCTAAAGCCGAACGTAAGAAAGAATGCAATTGTAAACTTTCCAAAAATGCATAAAATTCGGTTGGATGTTTTATATTTTGCTTTTCAATTTGAGCCTGAATTTCGGCTAATTTCTGAGTGAAATCATTCAAGTTAATTCCGTAGTAATCAATAGCTGTGCATTCGCCATAACCTGTTTTTCCGTTTTTGGAAAGCGAAACAATTAAGGCTTCTCTAAACGAGTAGCTTCCATAACTAATTGAAAACGTTTCTTTTAGTTGTAAACGAACAATTTGCCAAGTGATGTGCATAGGAATTAGAATTGGTGTAAAAATAAAAAATCCCGAACAAACGGGACCACAATTCAAAAGAAATAAAAAATGGCAAGCGACCTACATCGCACCGCTACAACCACATACCTTTGCTGTGTTCCCACCCTGGAGGAGTCTGCAGGAGCTGGTCGTGTAGGACTTGCCGCTGCAAATATACAATCTTTTTATATTTTTGCAAGGCAATTGTGAGTATAAAAAATCATTGTATATTTACGTAATTAAATATTTCAACCATGTTAAAAGTTAAGCTATTCGCTTTCATTGTTTTAGGTTTAATTTCTACTTCATGTAAAGACGATGAAAATGCATTAAAAAATTTATTTTCGATTGAAAATCCTACTATAAAACCAATTCTTAAGCTAGAAGAAAGTATTGATTTGGTGCTTCAAAACAAAGAAAACAAAACAATTGATTCTGTAGTATATTACATTAACGAAGTTAAAATTGGTTCGGTAAAAGGAAACGAAAAATTACCTTTTGCTTTAAATAATCAAAAACTAGGTAACCAAACAATTAAAGCATTAGTTTATTTTGAAGGAAAAAATATTGATGTTACTTCTGGTTTTTCCATTTTTTCTAGTGTAGAAGCAAAAGTTTTAAACTTTAAAATTCTAAATACCTATCCACATGATATAAAAGCCTATACACAAGGTTTTGAATTTTATCGCGATACTTTGTTTGAAGGAACAGGAAATGGCGCTGGAAATTCAACAGGAATAAAAGGAAAATCAAGTTTAAGAAAAACCGATTACAAAACAGGGAAAGTACTTAAATTAATTGAACTTGAAGATCGTTTTTTTGGAGAAGGAATAACGATTTTAAATAATAAGGTGTATCAATTGACTTGGAGAAATAAAGAAGGCTGTGTGTACAATGCTGATACTTTTAAAAAGGAAAAAACATTTACTTATGAAATGGAAGGTTGGGGACTTACAAATGATGGCGAAAAGTTATATATGAGTGATGGAACTGAAAAAATCTACATTTTAAATCCAGAAACCTTAAAAGTGGAAGATTATTTTAATGTGTACACAAATGGTTCAAAAATTGAATCGGTTAATGAATTAGAATGGATAAATGGAAAAATTTGGGCAAACATTTATCAAAAAGACGCAATAGCAATAATTGACCCAAAAACAGGAAGTGTAGAAAATGTAATTAATTGTGCCGAGTTAAAAGGAAAAGTTACACAACATCCCGACTTAGATTACTTTAATGGAATTGCATACAACCCAAAAACAAAAACAGTTTTTGTAACAGGTAAAAATTGGGATAAAACTTTTGAGATTGTAGTTGAGTAAAAATTTATATTTTAAAAAGACATTATATATTTATGCAAGTACTCAACCTACATTTTTTTCAAACAATTATTAATTGAATATAATAAATAAGATGTGCTTTTGATAAATTCAAAAGGTTTTTTTCAATTTAAATGCAAATCTTTCCTTTTTAAAAATATTGAATATCAACAACATAGTTTTTAAATATATTTTTATTTATATTTTTTCTATTTAAGATTTGTGATTTACATTAATATCCCTATATTTGCACTCACAAAAAATGGCCTCGTGGCGCAACTGAATAGCGCATCTGATTACGGCTCAGAAGGTTACTGGTTTGAATCCAGTCGAGGTCACAAAGCTCTGCAATGCAGAGCTTTATTTATTTTAAATATATAATTTATTTAGCTTGTTCAGTCTCCTCTTTAATAAGTACTATCGAAGCTTTTATACCTGTAGTTAAATTCCATTCGTTTGAAGTAATCAGGTTTCCTGCATCATCAAAAACACTAAATGCAGCAGTATTTGGACCAGAAGAACCCTGATTTAAAGCGACAAAGTCTAATTTATTGAATCCTTCCGATATATCAATATATATTTCTTTTGAAGCAGCTTCTAGTAATATTTCAGAAATTAAAGTCTTATCATTTACTAATAATCTAACCCTATCTCCATCTGGATATTCATGATCACGACAAACAACCTTAACAAATTTAGTCATTACACGAAATTCTCCTAAAAACTGATTAGCTCTATATTCCGGCTTTATTTGTTTATCTTGATTATTTAATTTTCTTTTAATCTCATCACCTGGATTCTTAAATTCGTTTTTTTTAACTAAAAGACTTTCTTCACCTTTTTTCTGATTCAAAATCGAGTATTTTTTTAAATAATCATCATTTTTATCAAAAATACTTTTATAAGGTAACGATTTAGTATTAGAAGGAGATTCAACTTTTGCAGGTTCATCCCAATTCAATTTTAACTTAGAAGTTTTAAACGGAGAATCCTTTTGCGCTGAAACCAACACAAATTGAAATATAAAAAGTAAAGTAAATAATTTGGTCTTCATTGAGATATCATTGAATTTTGTAAAATTAAAACAATAATTGATTTTTGATTACAAATTAACATTTGTTTTAAACTAATATGCTTTTTTTTTGTGAAATTTGTAGTACAAAATCTATACCGAAATGATACTACAACAAAAACTTTATTGGTTTTTATTCTTTTTTTCACTTTTGGGATTTGGACAAGAAAAGGTAACCTTAAGTGGAGTTGTTTCTGATGCCAATAATAATGAAACTTTAATTGGTGTTTCGGTTTATGTTTCTGAGCTTAATATTGGAACGTATACAAATGAATACGGCTTCTATTCTATTACATTACCTAAAGCAAATTACACGCTTCAAATTAGCTATATTGGATTTGAAACCTTTTCTGAAAAACTGGAAATCAATCAAAATGTAAAGAAAAATTTCAGTTTAAAAGAAAGTAAACAAGAACTTAAAGAAGTTGTCATTACAGAAAACGCCTATAAGACCAATATCAAAAAACCAGAAATGAGTGTTAATAAATTAGCTATTAGCACCATTAAGCAGATGCCAGTTTTAATGGGTGAAGTTGATATTATTAAATCGCTTTTGTTTTTGCCAGGTGTTACTAATGCTGGGGAAGGTCAATCAGGATTCAATGTTCGTGGTGGTGGAGCCGATCAAAATTTAGTACTTTTAGATGAAGCTACTCTTTATAATACTTCACACGTTTTTGGATTATTTTCAGTTTTTAATGCGGATGCGATTAAAGATTTGAAATTGTATAAAGGTGGAATTCCGTCTCGTTTTGGAGGAAGAGCTGCATCAGTTTTAGATGTGTACCAAAAAGACGGAAATAGCAATAAATTCAGCATGAATGGTGGAATTGGATTAATTTCGAGCCGATTATTAGCTGAAGGTCCAATTGTAAAAGACAAAGGCTCTTTTCTTATTGCGGGAAGAGGTTCGTATGCTCACTTATTTTTAAAATTAACTGATAATAAGAACTCGGCTTACTTTTATGATTTGAACACCAAGCTGAATTACAAACTCAACGAAAACAACAACTTATACTTATCTGGATATTTTGGTCGTGATATTTTCAACTTAAATGAATCATTCCGAAACATCTATGGAAATTCAACCCTTAACATGCGTTGGAATCACTTATTTTCGGATAAACTATTTTCTAATTTATCACTTATTTACAGTAACTATTTTTACGGATTAGAATTAAATTTCATTGGATTCAATTGGGAATCAACCATTCAAAACTATAATTTGAAATACGATTTTAAATACTATGCATCCGATAAAGTGAAATTTAATTTTGGTATCAATGTAACAAAATTTGATATTAATCCCGGAACCATTGAACCTTTAGATGAAAATTCATCTATCAACTTTAAACAATTGGATAAAAAATACGCTTTTGAAAACGCACTATATGCCGAAGTTGAGCAAAATTTAACCGATAAACTTTCCGTTATGTACGGAATTCGTTTTAGTTCTTTTTATCGAGTTGGAGCTTCAACAATCAACTATTACGACGACAATCAGCCAGTTTTGTATGATGAAGAATTGAAAATTTATGAAAAAGCAACTCCAACTTCCACAAAATATTTTGGTTCGAATGAAAAAATAGCTGATTATTCTAATTTTGAACCTCGTTTTACGATTTCCTATGAAATTGATAAAGATCAATCGGTAAAAGCGGGTTATAATCGAATGGTGCAATACATGCAATTAGTATCTAACACTGCTTCACCAACTCCATTAGACGTTTGGACACCAAGTGATAATTACATTAAACCTCAATTAGCAGATCAAGTTGCCATTGGCTATTTCAAAAATTTTAAAGATGGAGATTATACTTTAGAAGTAGAAACCTACTACAAAAAAGTAAAAAACCGCATCGATTATATTGATGGTGCCGATTTAATTGCCAATGAAGCCATAGAACAAGTAATTCTAAACGGAAGAATGCGTTCGTATGGTTTAGAAATGATGTTTCGTAAAAACGAAGGTCGCTTAAACGGATGGATTTCATATACGTTATCTCGTTCAGAACAACAAACCCCTGGAAGAACACCAACAGAAATTGGTATTAACAATGGAAAATGGTATCGATCTGCATATGACAAAACTCATAACTTAGCTGTTACAGGAAGTTATAAATTGAATAAAAAATGGAGTTTTGGAGCGAATTTTACGCTTCAATCAGGACAACCTGTGACATATCCTACAGGAAAATATGTGTTTCAAGGCGTAACTGTTCCTAGTTATAATTCAAGAAACGAAGACAGACTACCAGCCTATCACCGAATGGATATTTCGGCAACTTTAACCCCTAAGAAGTTTGAAAACAGAAAATTCAAAGGCGAATGGGTTTTTGGAATTTACAATATATACAGCCGCTATAACGCTGCTTCAATAACTTTTAGACAAAATGCTGAAACTGGAGTAAATGAAGCGGTGAAGCTTTCTATTTTCGGAATTGTGCCTTCAGTTTCTTATAATTTTAAATTTTAAAACCATGAAAAAAATTCTTTTATATAACATTTTATTTTTCACAACAATTTTATCAATAAGTTGCGAAGAAGTTGTAGATATTGATTTGAACAACTCAGAACCTAAATTAGTTATTGATGCTATAATTAAATGGCAAAAAGGAACCACAGGCGAAAATCAAACCATAAAATTAAGTCTGACGAATGATTTTTATACCAATGATATTCTTCCTGCAAATGGAGCAATCGTTACCGTTACGAATAGTTCTGATGTAGTATTCAACTTTGTTGAAGTTCCTACAACAGGAGATTATGTTTGTGATAATTTTCTGCCAGTAATTGGAGAAGTATATCGATTAGAAATTCTTTACGAAGAAGCTGTTTATACAGCTTCGAGTGCATTATTTGCTACTCCGGACATCATTAATATAGAACAAGAAACTGTTGTTGGCATTAGTGGTGAAGACGAAATTCAAATTAAATACTTTTACCAAGATAATGGTTCTGAAGATAATTATTATTTGCTAGGTGTTAAAAATCCAAACAAACAAATTCCTGAATTTGGTGTTGTCAGCGACGAATTTTTCCAAGGCAACATTATGTTTGGGTTTTACGGAAGTAGCGAAACTGAACCTGGAATTACATTAGATTTAAGTGTTCAAGGCATTTCAAAAAGCTACCACAATTACATGAATAAATTAATAGCAATTGCCGGAAGCGGTTCTGGAAATCCATTTGCAACTCCACCTGCAACAGTTAGAGGAAACATATCGAATAGTACAAATAACAATAATTACCCTTTAGGGTATTTTCATTTATCTGAAATTGATACGGTAAATTACTTAGTACAATAATTCATTAAAAAAAATTAAGTGCAAGAACAAATATCAAAATTGAAAATTGAAGTTGCACTTGTTCTTGCACTTAATTTTTTTTAACGATATATTTACGGCAATAAATCTAAAAAATGTCATCACATCACATTGTTCGCGACGACCAAGAACCTGCTTTAATTATTGCTAACGGAGCTTCTTGTAGTGAAGAATTATTAGGTCAGTTATTAGAATGGTCGCCATTAGTGATTGTTTTAGACTCGGCAATTGAACGTGTTTTAGAACTGGGAATCAAAGTTGACGTGTTATTGGGTGATTTCGACAGAGGTTTTAATCCAGAATATTTTTTAGAAAAACAATATCCGTTAGAAATTGTTCACACACCAAATCAAGACAAAACCGATTTAGAAAAAGCCTTTGATTATCTTATTGAAAAAGGTCATACAGCGGTAAATGTTATTTGGGCAACCGGAAAACGCGCCGATCATACTATTACCAATATCACAAGTATTGCTAAATTCAGAAAACAGTTAAAAATAGTGTTACTAGATGATCATTCTAAGATTTTTTTATTGCCGAATAACTTTGAAAAATGGTATACTAAAAACACCACAATATCATTAATTCCTATTGGAGAAGTAACTGGAATTTATTCAAAAAATCTTTTTTATCCTTTAGAAAATCATTCACTAACCATTGGATACAAAACCGGAAGCAGCAATCATGTTACCGAAGACGGAATTGTTTCCATTTCTCACGCTAAAGGCGATTTGTTGTTAATGGAATGTTGTGACTAGTAATACTATTAAAATAATTACTTAAATTTGAATTTTATTAATAATTAATTTCTATGAAAAATTTCTTTAGCCTAATTCTTTTTTCAGCATTTTTATGCTTTTCTTCATGTAAAAAAGAGTCTAATCCTATTGTCAGTAAAGAGCCTTTTAAAATTATTTCAATTGACAGTACTGATTTACCTAATTTCTTTTTAAAATTTCCTGATTTAAAAAAATACCAATCCGAATTAGAGAATATTTATGCAAAACATAATAATAATATTATTTGGAAAAATGAACATGGTATAAAAGAATTTGCGAATGTTTTACATCATAAAATTCAAAATTTAAATGAAGATGGCATTAATATCGAAATTCCTCATTTTAAAGAATTTGACCAAATTTTTTCACACGATGATGAATCTAAATTATCAGATGTTGAAAAAGACATTTTAATTTCTTCAATGTATTTTCACTACGTTGAAGAAGCCTTCAAAGGAATTGATGAAAAAATTACTGAAAAAATAGGTTGGCTTTTACCCCGAAAAAAGACTGATTTCACAAATTTCTTAGACAGTTTAATAGTCAATCCAAAACTATTAGATGAAGACAAACATACCGTAATTCCTCAATATCATAAACTTAAATTTCAATTACATAGATTAAATGAAATTGACAAAAATGGAAACTGGGCAATATTACCAAAAGAAGATAAAAAATTAACTAACCTTAAATTTGGTGATTCTTCAAAATTTGTTCTTGATATTAAGAATAACCTTCATTTACTTGGTGATTTAAAATTGAATAATAAAACCCCATTTTTTGATGACGATTTAAAAAAAGCTCTTATTTCTTTTCAGAAAAGACATAATCGAATAATTGATAGTACAAAAATTTCACAAAAAACAATTAACGACCTTAATGTTTCTCCAAAAGAACGAATAAAAAAAATATTATTAAATATGGAGCGTTGTAGATGGTTAGATCCAGAATTAATGAATGGAAAAGAATATGTTTTTGTTAATATACCAGCGTACCATTTAAATTATGTAAAAAATAACAAAACTGCTTTTGATTGCAATGTTGTAGTAGGAAAAAGCGCCTCTAAAACAGTTATTTTTAGTGGTAATATGAGTTATATAGTATTTAGTCCTTACTGGAATGTTCCGCAAAGTATTATCAATAAAGAGGTAAAACCTGGAATGAAAAAAGAAGGGCAAAATTACCTTACAAGACACCATATGGAATGGAATAATGGTCGTGTAAGACAAACACCTGGAGATCACAACTCATTAGGATTAGTTAAATTTATTTTTCCAAATTCAAATAATATTTATTTACATGACACTCCATCTAAAAGTCTATTTAACAAAGAAAGTAGAGCATTTAGCCATGGATGTATTAGAGTAGGAAAACCAAAAGATTTAGCTGTTGCAATTTTAAAAGATGATAAAAATTGGACCGAAGAAAAAATCAATAAAGCAATGCATACTGGAAAAGAAAACTCGTATGTTTTAAAAAATAAAATCCCTGTAATTATTGGATATTTTACTGCATGGGTAAACGAAAACAACGAATTAATTATGTATGAGGACATTTACGAAAGAGATGATAAACTTTCAAATTTAATTTTACATTAATAACGTTTTAATTTCTGATTTTACTTAGCGCATTTCTAATATAAAATCAACTAAAGTAATAAATGAAATTCCAAGTCGTATCCGAATACAAACCTACTGGTGACCAACCGCAAGCCATTGAAAAACTTTCAAAAGGCATTTTAAATGGTGAAAAGTACCAAACATTGTTGGGTGTAACCGGTTCAGGAAAAACATTTACAGTGGCAAATGTGGTGCAAGAAGTGCAACGACCAACTTTAGTTTTAGCGCATAATAAAACATTGGCGGCACAGTTATATTCTGAATTCAAGCAGTTTTTTCCCAATAATTCGGTGCAGTATTTTGTATCGTATTACGATTATTATCAGCCTGAAGCTTTCATTCCAGTTACTGGAACGTATATTGAGAAAGATTTGTCCATTAACGAAGAATTAGAAAAACTGCGTTTAAGTACTACTTCTGCCCTACTTTCAGGTCGTAGAGATATTATAGTAATTTCTTCCGTTTCTTGTTTGTACGGAATTGGAAATCCAGTTGAGTTTCAAAAAAACGTAATCAATTTAGAATCTGGTCAGCAAATTTCTCGTACCAAATTATTACATCAATTAGTCCAAAGTTTATATTCAAGAACCGAAGCTGATTTTGCCGCAGGAAATTTCAGAATCAAAGGCGATATTGTGGAAATCTTCCCAAGTTATGGAGATGAACCATTTCGAATCCACTTCTTTGGTGATGAAATCGAAGAAATTGAAGCCTATGATCCAAAAACATCGCAAGTCATTGAAAAGTATGAAAAACTAACGATTTATCCTGCGAATATGTTTGTGACTTCGCCTGATGTGTTGCAAAATGCGATTTGGGCTATCCAACAAGATTTGGTAAAACAAGTGGATTATTTCAAAGAAATTGGTAAACACTTAGAAGCAAAACGATTAGAAGAACGTACCAATTTCGATTTAGAAATGATTCGTGAATTAGGCTATTGTTCTGGAATTGAAAACTATTCTCGTTATTTAGATGGAAGAGAACCTGGAACCAGACCATTCTGTTTATTGGACTATTTTCCAGATGATTTCTTAATGGTGGTCGATGAAAGTCACGTTACGATTTCCCAAGTACATGCCATGTATGGTGGCGATAGAAGTCGTAAGGAAAACTTAGTAGAATATGGTTTTAGATTACCCGCTGCGATGGACAATCGCCCACTAAAATTTGAAGAATTTGAAGCCTTACAAAATCAAGTAATTTATGTGTCGGCAACACCTGCTGATTATGAATTACAGAAAACCGAAGGCGTTTATGTTGAACAAGTTATTCGCCCAACTGGTTTGTTAGATCCAATTATTGAAATTCGTCCGAGTGCGAATCAAATTGACGATTTAATTGAAGAAATTCAATTGCGTTGCGAAGCCGACGAACGTGTTTTAGTTACCACTTTAACCAAACGTATGGCAGAAGAATTAGCGAAATATTTAACTAAAGTTGCGATTCGTTGTCGTTATATTCACTCGGATGTAGATACGTTAGAACGTGTGGAAATCATGCAAGATTTACGTAAAGGTATTTTTGATGTACTAATTGGTGTCAACTTATTGCGTGAAGGTTTAGATTTACCTGAAGTTTCATTAGTTGCGATTTTAGATGCCGATAAAGAAGGTTTCCTAAGAAGCCATCGTTCGTTAACGCAAACTGTAGGTCGAGCTGCGCGTAACGTAAATGGAAAAGCCATTATGTATGCGGATAAAATTACGAATTCGATGCAAAAAACGATTGACGAAACCAACTACAGAAGACAAAAACAAATTGATTACAATACCAAACACGGATTAGCGCCAAAAGCGTTGAATAAAAGTTTAGGAAGCGCCTTAGGAAACAATTCGGTATCGACACAATATTATGAAAATCAAGCTTTAAAAGCCGCTGAGCCAGAAAGTTTGTATTTATCAAAACCCGAAATAGAAAAGAAAATAAGAGACATGCGTAAAATGATGGAGAAAGCCGCTAAAGAATTAGACTTTATGCAAGCCGCCAAATTACGTGATGATATAAAAGCATTACAAGAAAAATTGTAATTTTTTCTCTAAAAATTTGTCAAGCTGAACTCGTTTCAGCTTCTCAGTTAATAAACTAGGAGTTTAGATTCTGAAACAAGTTCAGAATGACAAGAATATAAAACGTTAATCAAGAAATTATGAGCAAAATTGCAAACATTCTAAAATTAGAAGACGAAATCAAAATCATTGAAGCTATTGGAGAAATCATTTGGCAGAAAAAGGAAGAAACAGAAGATTTTTCATCTTTAACCGATGAAGAAAAAGTATTCGTTTTTGTAGATTTATTTGAAGGTGCTATGGGAGAAGGCGGTTTTCAATTCTTTTTCAGTTCAGAAGCGGGAGATTTTGCAGAAGAAGTTATCACATCATACAAAGAAATTAAAGCAGTTAAAACAGCTGAATTGATTTCAAAAGCATTGGGTTTATTTCCTGCAAAAGCCTATTCTCTTGATGTAGAAAAAAGAATCGAATTCATTGAAAAAGCAGACGAAAACATCATTTCTGGCTGGGAAGACTTAGATGAATTATTCTTTGAAGACGAAACCGAAGAAGACATCGTAACTTTAATCGTAGATTACATTAAAGCCAACGAAAATCAGTTTGGGGCATAATTGTTTTAAAATAAATTTTGTACTTTTAAGTAATCAATCTAAAACAAAAAGTATGGCAACAGTAAACGTATATCTTACCTTTAATGGTAATACAGAAGAAGCTTTTAATTTTTACAAATCGGTTTTTGGTGGCGAATTTACCTATATGGGAAGATTTAAAGACATGCCAGCCGATGAAAATTGTTCTCCGCCAAGTGAAGAAGAAAGCAATCGTATTATGCACGTCAGCTTACCTATTAGTAAAGAAACTATTTTAATGGCAAGTGATAGTACTTCGTTTAGTGGCGATGTTACATTTGGAAACAATTTCTCGGTATCAATAAATGCCGGCAGCAAAGAAGAAGCCGATAAATTATTCAACGGACTTTCTGTAGGCGGAACCATTATTATGCCAATGGAAAAAACATTTTGGGGTGCTTATTTTGGAATGTTTACCGATAAATTTGGTGTAAACTGGATGGTAAATTTCGACGAAGTTCCAGCAAATTAATTATGCTGTTCAGTAAAAACAGACAATAAAACATCTCCCTCTACCATTCGGTTTGGGGAGTTTTTCATTAAATTCAATACGCGTTTCATGGCATAAGGATTCAATCCCATGTTAATTCCGATTTCGTTGATTTTAATTTGTTCAGCTTCGTGCAAAACGCCATCGCAATGCATTAATAACGCCAAACGGTAAAACTGACAAATTCTATGAAACTCATCTTTTATTACGGTAACTTCTCCTCTGTTCTCAAATAATTTATGAAAAACAGGCTTTTCTATTTCTAATTCCATGGCTACCATTTCTAAAAAATCATACTCTCTATCGTGCAGTTCGCCATCGATTAAAGCAAAAGCAATCATTTCTTGTAATAGACTTAGTTTTTCTTGTTGCGTATCCATAAATTATTTCTTTGCAGTAAAAATAAGAAATCTTAATTTAATTGGATATCTTTGACCTAATATTTTATACAAATGAATAACAACGATATTTTTAAAAAGTTACGCGTAGCGTTGCAATTACGTGATGACCAAATTATTGAAATTTTAAACTTGGTTAATTTTAGAGTTTCAAAAGGTGAATTAGCAAACGTATTTAGAAGCGAAGACCATCCAAATTTCATGGAATGTGGCGACCAATTGTTGCGTAATTTCTTAAACGGATTAGTCATTCATTTGCGTGGTACTAAAGAAGATCCTAAAAATCCTAAAGAAGTTTTAGACCAAATAGCCAAAAACAAAGCGCCACTTTATAAAGAAGATAAAAAGCCCGATTTTAAAAAAGAAGGCGAAAAAAAATCGTTTAAACCAAAAAGTGGACCTGCTAAAAAACCTTTTGGACAAGGTAAACCTTCCGATAAAAAACAAAAACCCGAAAGCCCAATAGAACGTTTTAAGTTCAACTCAGGCAAAACTAAAAAATAATCGAAATCCTCAAGCAATTGGGGATTTTTTATACCCTTCAGATAAATATAGAATTAGTAAAACTCAAAAAAGTTGTATATATTTGATGATATTTACTAGTTAGCAGTAAGCTTTTGAATCCAAGTCACATAAATGAGAAAATTTCTTCAAATTCATTTAATTTTAATTCTAATTGGAATATTACTTATATATTCTGTCTTTGACGAAAAATCATATTTGAGATTTATTGCGATAATTGGAATTTTAATAGTTTTAAATAGTTTTGTGAAAATAATGCGTAATTCAGAAGAAATTCTTCATATTTTTTTTCCAGCAAAAACTATAAGAGAAGTAAAACCAAAATTTAAAGACAAAATTTGGCAAACAATTTCAATGAATTTATTCTTTTTGAGTCTTATCTTTTTAATTTTTGAAATGGACAATCTTGAAAATACTTTTGAAGAAAACCAAATTTGGAAAACAGTTGGATTTAGCGGAATAGGATTAGCTATAATTTTATTAATGGTATTAAACAAAATACAACCAACTATTTTTGATGAAAGCGGAAGAAGATATTCTGTTATTTTTGGTTTTATATTTGGAATTTCAGCTTTATGTATTTCGTTGACAAGTTTTATAAACAGAGAATATTCAAATAAAAATGTTATAGTTGAAAAATACACAATCGTACGTAAAAGCACTGGCGGAAAGAGAAATGGTACTCACTGGATTTTTATCAACTATATGAATAACGAAATTAGATTTAAAATTTCTGAACAGAAATGGAACGAAATAAAAATTGGAAGTGAAGTTGAATTTAATACACAAATTGGTTATTTAAATTATAAATATTTGGAAAACATATAAAGCCTACTGCTAACAGCCGTTTGTTGCAATTGCTAGGCTCGGTGTGTGTTCGGAATTTTCTCCGAAAATTCCACAAGGAGTTTTGTACTTGTAATCTTTTGTCTTAAATTTACGCAACTGCCACAAGCGGCAACACGTTAAAAAGCTGTTTATGGCTACTCGCCATTTTTAAAGTATAATCCACCTACCTCTTCTTCAAATATCCAATCACCGCTTCATTAAAAATTACGGGTTGTTCCACATTAACAACATGTCCACAGTTTTTGATGATGAATAGTTCGGCGGTTTTAACGTGGTTATCAACAACTTGCCTTACCGAAGGTAAAAACATATAATCTTCTTCGCCCATAACGTAAAGTGTTGGGATATTTAGTTCTTTTTGTCGGAACCAGCGTAACACTGGATTAATTTCGGCGGTGAGTTTGAACCATTTGATGAATTCTTTTTGGTACAATTTCTTAGCTTCGTTGATAAAAAGTAAACGCGATTGTTTGTGGTTCTTTTTAGGCATAATCACAAAAGCAAAAAACTTATACAACACCAAATACGGCAACACATATTTAAACGTATTTCCTAATCGCATTAACACTTGCGAACGGAAATTCATTTTTAAAATCGCACCACCTAAAATCATGCTTTTGACACGATTGGGATGCATTTCTGCTAATTGACGAATGACAATAGATCCTAACGAAATTCCAACAAAATGCGAGGATTCAATTTTTAAAAAATCAATAACCTCAACAATGTCTTCGGCAATAGCTTTAAACGTATATTTTTGCTTGAATGCCGATTTTAATTGCTCTTTTGAATCTCCATGACCTCGTAAATCCAACAGTAAGACATTAAAATGCTTCTGAAAATCGCGAATTTGCTTGAACCACACAGACGAACTTCCTCCCGCTCCATGAACAAAAGTCACCCATTCTGTACTCGTTTCGTTTTTATAAATTGTGTAGGAAATCAAAATTGTAATTTTGCCCAAATGTAATGCTTTTCAACAAAATTACGATTGAACATATTTTAAATTTTAGTATGTAGTTTTTTGAAATAATCAAATGCTTTTAACAATCGGCTACCGTACCAAGAAAACATTTCGCCATCAACAAAAACGGTTTTGGCATGATGCGTGAATCGTCCAATTTCAAAAGCATGTTCATCGGTAAACGGAAAAGGTTCGGAAGACAAAAAAACATAATCAGGATCGCCTTCTAAACGAATTTTCTTCAATTCGACTTCTGGATAACGTCCTTCTTTTACTACGTAAATATTCTCGAAATGATTTAATTTCAATAATTCATTGATAAACGTATGACTTCCGGCGACCATGTGAGGTTTTGCCCAAATAAAATAAGCGGCTTTTTTAATGGGTTTGTCTTTGATGAATTGCTGAAAATCTTGGTAAACAAAATTGATTTTGTCTATCCATTTTTGCGCATTGGTTCGCTTATTGAAGAGTTGTCCGAAATCATTAATCATTTGCAAATTGTCTTCAATTGTGAGAATATCGGTTACCCAAACCGGACAAATTTGGGATAATTCTTCAACGATTTCTTTCGTATTTTCCTCTTTATTACAAACGATAATATCAGGCTGAAGCGCTTTTATTTTATCGAATTTTACGTTTTTTGTTCCGCCAACAATAGTTTTAGTCGCTTTAAAATGAACAGGATGCACACAGAATTTAGTTATTCCAACGATGTTATCTTCCAAACCTAAATCGTAAAGTAATTCGGTTTGCGAAGGCACTAGAGAAACGATTCGCAATGGTGTGGTTTCAAAAGAAAACTCTATTTGTTGTGTGTTTAAATAAATTAAATATTTGCTATTCAAAATGATATTTTATAATTTTAAAAAAAAATGAAAAATAAATTTATAATTATTCTTTGCCTAATTTTTAGCCAAATATACGGACAATTTAATTTTTATTATAATTTCAATTCTACAGGAAATCGTGTTTGTTTAATTTCAGCAAGTATTCAAGAAAGTCCCATTCAAGTAATCATCAACTTACATGATAGCGCATTAAATACAACTCAAAATTATACAATTAAAAGAAGACCTATTAATGGATTAAACTCTGATTGGATAACCCTTGCAAGTAATATTCCTCCCAGTACATCAACTTGGATAGATACTAATGTTTCTCTAGGCGATGCTTTTGAATATCAAGTTAGTAGGAATTCAGGAACAGATATTGCAACTGGTTATGTAACTGCATGCATTAAATACGATCAAACAGATTATAAAGGCCGAATGATTTTAGTAATAGATAATTCGTTTCAATCTAGTTTATCTAATGAAATATTACAACTTAAAAGAGACTTAACTTATGAAGGTTGGTTTGTAGAGGAATTATATGTTCAAAGAGCTACAACTTGGGAAACAGAAGCTTCTATTTTAACTGTTAAAAATGCAATAACAACTTTATATAACAATGCTCCAGCAACTGATAAACCAAAACATTTATTCTTACTAGGTCACATCCCAATTGCTCGTTCTGGGTTAAATGCAATTTCTCCAGACGACCATGATAGTGGAAAAGGCGCAAGAGGTGCTGACTGTTACTATGCAGATATTGATGGGGTTTTTACCGACAATCAAACCTTTAATCCTGGTAATATTGATGTAAATGCTATTAACTTACCTAATGATTTTAAATGGGACCAAGATTATATTCCTTCTCAACTAGAAATGGCTTTTGGAAGAGTAGATTTTGCAGATATTTCATATACCTCCCTTACAGAAATACAATTGATTTCAAATTATTTAAACAGATTACATAATTATAGAACCGTAACCGATGGTTTTTACATGGGAAATAAAACAGCATTTCGCTTTGGATACAATAATTCAAATGATGGTTCTTATAGAAGTTTAATACCAATATCAGGCATTAATAATGTTGACGAATATTCTGGAAATTTGCCTTTCCCTCAATGGGTACAACAAAATGGACCATATCAAATTTTTATGCAAAATCAAACGACTCCAAATGCAACCGAATGGGAAACCTATGGAATGAATGCAACTATTTATAGTTCTGATCAAAGTTATTGGGGATTTTGGGATGGTGCTCAAAACAATGATAGACAAGGATTTATAAGATACTTATTGTCAAAATCAACAAAATGTTTAGGCCTTCTATGGACAACTACTGGAATAAACATATTCCATCAACCTGGTATGGGAGAAACAATGGGTTGGAGTTGTAAACGAATAATGGATCATAATTTGTCAAATAATTTATATTCAAAACCTTCTCAAATATATGACACACCTGATTATTGGGGGCGAACTCATTTTCAATATAATGGAGATCCAACATTACGATTAAATCAAGTCATTCCGCCAAATAACGTACTTCAAACTTTTTCAAGTGGAGAACATTTAACTTGGACTGCATCAACAGATTCTGATATAATTGGTTACCATATTTATAAAGCATTTACAGAATTCGGTCCGTTTATCAGATTAACATCTGCACCCATAACTTCATTAAATTACGTTGACCCAGACTTTACAAATGTTCCAAAATTTTATCTAGTAAAAGCTGTAAAACTTCAAATCACTGGTAGTGGTAGCTATTTAAATCCAAGTATTGGTGTTTTGGCGGTATCAAATTTAGCAATATCAACAACAGAAAAAAACATTTTTAATATTTATCCAAATCCATCAAATAGTATAATTACAATTTCAACTCCAAATGAAATTATAGAAAAAACAATATATAATTTACAAGGAAAATTAATAAAATCTATTCAAAACAATTCGAAAGAAATTGATATTAAAGATTTAAGTGATGGAATTTATTTATTAAAAATTACAACAGAAAATGGAATTATAAACACTCAAAAAATGATTAAAAATTAAATAAAATTTCTTCCATTTCTAATTGCAATTTCAAAGCTTCTTCCCTAGCCTTTGCAGCGAAATCTGTTCCGTTGGAAGCATAAATAATTCCCCTTGAAGAATTGATTAACAAACCTACGTTTTTACTCATTCCGTATTTACAAACCTCCGCTAAACTTCCGCCTTGAGCGCCAACACCTGGAACTAGTAAGAAACTATCAGGAACTATTTTTCTAATTTCAGTGAAATATCCGGCTTTTGTTGCGCCAACTACATACATTAAATTATGCGCGTTTTTCCAAGGTTTTGACGTTTCTAACACTACTTTGTACAATTCTTATCCGTTAACATTTTGCGTCTGATACACACAGAATTTGGTAATTCTAACTATGTTGTCTTCTAACCCTAAATCGTATAACAATTCGGTTTGTGAAGGCACTAAAGAAACGATACGAACGGGTTGTTTTTCGAGTGTATGTGAAGTTCCTAATTGGTCATTATTAGTAGATACAGATTTATTTTTTATCCAAAAATTTTGCAATTGACTTGCAATTGGTTACCAACAAATAGCCAATGATTACATTTAAAAAATTAACTGCAAACCAAAAATAATTCGTATCATGGTTGGGAATGCTATAATTAGATATTCTTAATTTAAATTCATTGATCAAATCCATTAAAAGGATTGGAAAATTATCAATAACCATAAAACCACCAATAAGTATAATAGCAAATGTATAAATAGAATTAGTATTTAAATGACCCAAGATAATTTGGTCATCGTCAAAATTTGCTGTTAGATTCAATTTATTAATAATCCAATCCGTTTGAAATAATAAAAATAGAAATAAAGCAATCAATAATAAAAAAGATCCAATTATTACAAATAAAAAAGACAACTCTTCTTTATAAATATACAAATTAGAAATATTTTGAGGAACAAAAGTGAATAAGGAAATTACTAAGGAATACAACCCGAATAATTTAATGATAATTCGAAAAAAATCTCTTTTAGTCATTTTTGTTAATTTAAAATTTGTTCCATTTCTAACTGCAATTTCAACGCTTCTTCCCTAGCCTTTTCAGCGAAATCAGTTCCGTTTGAAGCGTAAATAATCCCTCTTGAAGAATTGATTAACAAACCTACATTTTTGCTCATTCCGTATTTGCAAACATCAGCTAAACTTCCGCCTTGAGCGCCAACACCAGGAACTAATAAGAAACTATCAGGAACAATTTTTCTTATTTCAGTGAAATATTCGGCTTTAGTTGCACCCACTACGTACATTAAATTATGAGCGTTTTTCCAAGATTTTGAAGTTTCCAAAACCACTTTGTACAACTCTTTTCCTTCTAAATTTTGGGTTTGAAAATCAAAAGCTCCTTCATTTGAAGTTAATGCCAACATAATCGTGTGCTTGTCCTCAAAAGCTAAAAAAGGTTCTATCGAATCTTTTCCCATATAAGGCGCCACCGTTACCGAATCAAAATTTAAATCATTGAAAAAAGCTCGAGCATACATCGAAGAAGTATTCCCAATATCACCACGTTTTGCATCGGCAATAGTGAAGATTTCTGGATATTTCTCGTTGATATAATTGATTGTTTTTTCTAGCGATTGCCAACCTTTAATGCCATAAGCTTCGTAAAAAGCAGTATTTGGCTTGTAGGAAACACATAAATCGTGAGTCGCATCGATAATGGCTTTGTTGAATTCGAAAATTGGATCTTCGGTTTGTAGTAAATGTTGAGGAATTTTATTTAAATCGACATCCAAACCGATGCATAAAAAAGATTTTTTTGTTTGTATTTGATTAATTAGTTGTTCAGTAGTCATTTTGTTGTTGATGTTGTTTAAACGCAAAGTTCGCAAAGTTTTTCACAAAGTTCGCAAGGATTTAAAAAAAATGCCAAACAAATTATTGTTTAGCATCTTTTCTCTTTATTCTATTTACTATTTTCTTTCATTTAGAAAACTTCGTTCTCTTTTAATTTCTCCATGTTGTTTACCAACTGAAGTTCGTCAACAAATTTTTGAATTTTTCCGTTCATTACACCGTCCATATCAAAAACGTCTAATCCAATTCTGTGATCGGTTACACGACCTTGTGAATAATTATAAGTTCTAATTTTTGCCGAACGGTCACCTGAACTCACTTGCGAAGAACGTTTTGTAGCATCTTCTGCTTGTTTGATGGCTAATTCTTTTTCGTACAAACGAGAACGCAATACTTCCATTGCTTTATCTTTATTCTTATGTTGCGATTTTTGATCCTGACATTGCGCTACCAATCCAGTTGGAATGTGCGTTAAACGAACCGCAGATTTCGTTGTATTTACCGACTGACCTCCAGGACCAGACGAACAGAAAAAGTCTACACGAACATCGTTCATATCAATTTGTACATCAAACTCTTCTGCTTCTGGTAAAACCATTACCGTTGCAGCCGAAGTATGCACACGACCTTGTGTTTCTGTTTGAGGCACACGTTGCACACGGTGTACTCCTGCTTCAAATTTTAATGTTCCGTATACATCTTCACCAGTAACTTCAAAAATTACCTCTTTAAAACCACCAGATGTTCCTTCACTAACGTCTACAACAGAAGTTCTCCAACCGCGAGCTTCGCAATATTTAGTATACATACGGAATAAATCTCCTGCAAAAATAGAAGCTTCATCTCCACCAGTACCCGCACGAATTTCCACCATTACGTTTTTAGCATCTTCTGGATCTTTAGGAATCAACATGAATTTGATTTCTTCTTCGAGTTGTGGCAAACGTTCTTTAGCTTCGTCTAATTGCATTTTAGCCATTTCTACCATTTCGGCATCAGAACCATCAGCAATAATTTCATTCGCTTCTTTTATATTTCCGTCAAGCGTAATATACTCTTCACGTTTTTCAACTAAACCTTTAAGGTCTTTGTATTCTTTATTAAGTTGTACGTAACGCTTTTGATCGGCAATAACATCAGGCTGAATAATTAAGTCTGAAATTTCGTCAAAACGTTGTTTTACATATTGTAATCTATCTAACATAACTGTTATTTATTTTGGAGTGCAAAGTTACAATTTTAGTTTAAAGTTTAAAAATTTAAGTGTTTAAAAGTTTTACTCGTGAAAATCAAATCTTTAAAATTTTTATTTAAATTTAATCTAAATAAACTTTGTGAATTCATTTTGACTTTTTACATTTGTATCGTTATTTTAATTTAATCTAAATAAAAATGAATAAAATAGTATTAACAACACTTTTGTTGTCATCGCTACTAGGTTTTAGTCAAGAAAAAGCGGATTCAACAAAAGTTTTAAAAGAAGTTACCGTTGAAGGCACGAGAGAAAACAAGTACAAAAAAGAAAGCAGTACTACTGTTTCTAAAATGCCTTTAAAGGATATCGAAAATCCGCAAGTGTACAATTCAATTCCAGCTAATCTTTTAAAAGAACAAGTGGTTACCAACTTTAACGATGCGCTTAAAAATGCAACTGGTGTAACTAGACTTTGGGAATCTACTGGTCGTAATGGCGATGGTGCAGAATATTACTCCATGCGAGGTTTTTCGGTTCAACCAACGATGACAAACGGTTTACCATCCTTAACCAACACAACAATCGACCCAATTAACATCGACAACATTGAAGTAATCAAAGGGCCATCTGGAACATTGTTTGGAAGTAGCGTTATTTCGTATGGTGGATTAATTAATGTGGTGACTAAAAAACCGCATCAAATGTTTGGTGGTGAAATCAGCTACAACAACGGAACGTATGGCAGCAATCGTGTTACCGCAGATGTAAACCTTCCTCTTAATGAGAAAGCCGCTGTTCGAATTAATTCCGCTTACACCACAGAAGAATCGTTTCAAGATGCTGGATTTTCGAATAACTACTTTTTAGCGCCTTCTATAAAATATGAAGTTAGTGATAAATTGACTTTCTTAGTAAACACAGAATTTTACAAAAATACCTCAGCAAAATCGAGCATGATTTTCTTGAGTCGTTACGCTCCTCTTTCATTTGATTCAATGGAATTGTTTGACAGAAATTACAAAAGATCTTTTACTTCGAATGATTTAACCATGAACAACAATTCGTTCAATATGCAAATGCAAACGTTGTATAAATTATCGAACAATTGGACTTCGCAAACAGTTTTATCTAAAAGTTCTACCAAAACAAACGGATATTATCAGTATTTATGGGATTCTGCTAATGGCGACGAATTCACAAGATTCATTTCTAAAGCCGATGGAACGTTTTACACCACTGACATCCAACAAAATTTCATAGGCGATTTTAAAATCGGAAACATGAGAAACCGTTTGGTTGCAGGATTGGATTATTACAATTCGAGATTGATTAACGGTGGTTCGGGTTGGGTTTCTAACGGAGTTGTTTCATTAGTTAACGGAACAGATAGTGGAGTTTTAACGCAAGCAGGAACTGACGCTCTTTTAACCGGAAGTTTTGCAGGAAACACAGAAGCCAACCAAGAAATTATGAGTGCTTATGTTTCAGATGTATTGAATATTACCAATAAATTATCGGTTATGGCAAGTTTACGTTTGGATTATTTTGACGGAAAAACTTCGCAATATGATGGCGTAGAAACAAAAGGACAAGTAGCTTTATCTCCAAAATTTGGGGCTGTCTATCAAATCGTAGAAAATAAAGTTTCTGTTTTTGGTAATTACATGAATGGATTCCAAAACGTAGCTCCAACAACGGTTGCAGATATCGACGGAAGCAATCCAAGAACCAAAGAATTTGATCCAGAACAAGCCAATCAAATTGAAGTGGGTTTGAAAACAAGCTTGTACAAAGACATTATTTCGGCATCGGTAAGTTATTATGACATTCGTGTGAAAGACCGCGTAATTACGGATCCAAACAACATCAACAACTCCATTCAAGGTGGTGAAGTAGAGAGCAAAGGTGTTGAAGTAAGCATTGTTGCCAATCCAATTAAAGGATTAAATGTTATTGCAGGTTTCAGTCACAATGATGCAGAAGTTACGAAAGAATCTCCTGGCGATGGTTATTTAGGCTTACGTCCTGAAGAAGCTGGTCCAGAAACGTTAGTAAATTTTTGGGCAAATTATACCGTAACAAATGGACAATTAAAAGGTTTCGGAATTGGCTTTGGTGGCAACTATGCTAGCGAATACAAAACTTTGAACAGAGCTACTACTGGAACTTTCGCTTTACCTGATTACACTGTTTTAAATTCGGCTTTATCGTATGAAAACGACAAGTTTAACGTATCCTTAAAATTGAATAATTTATTAAACGAAAAATATTATTCGGGTTGGTCAACCGTTACTCCGCAACGTTTACGAAGCATTACGGCTGGTGTTACATACAAATTTTAAGTTTATTTTCTGTTTAGTTTAAAGTAAGCTCCTCATTTCGGTGGGGAGTTTTTATCGTAGTCACATGCAAAAATCAAGTTTCAAAAAAGGCATTCGAAAACTACATCTTTGGTTAGGTTTATCAACCGGTTTAATCGTTTTTATCATTTCGATTACGGGTGCGATTTATGTATTTCAAGAAGAAATCACCAATTCCCTTCGAAAAGATGCTATTTATCATCACGAATCGAATATCACCAACAAACAACCGCTTTCGCTTAAAGTGTTAGAGCAAAAAGTAGATGTGTTTACCAATGAAAAATATCCGATTCACTGGGTAACGGTTCCAATTGATAAAAGCCGAAGCTACATTTTCTATTACTACGAAAGAAATCCAGAAGGTTGGAATTTTTATGAAGAATATGTAGTTTACAAATCGGTTTATGTGAATCCGTTTACGGGCGAAATTCGTGGTGTTTATAATGAAACGACTGATTTTTTTAATATCATCAAATCGATTCACTTTAGTTTTATGCTGAAAACCGATTGGGGAACGTATGTTTGTGGTATTCCGACATTGATTTTTGTTTTCATGCTGATTTCGGGCATTATTTTGTGGTGGCCAAAAAACAAAAACGCCAGAAAACAACGCTTTGCTTTCAAATGGAAAAATGTAAAAAGTTGGAAACGTAAAAATTATGACTTACATAATGTTTTAGGATTTTATGTTTCTTCATTAGCTTTTGTGGTTGCCTTTACGGGATTATTTTATGCGTTTTTCTTCATTCAAGCGATTTTATACTTTGTATTTTCGGGCGGAAGCACAACGTATCCTGATTTTTCGCACATTACAACCAAAGCACCTATCGAAATACGAAACGAACATACGTTGGATAAAATTGGAAAAAAAGTCGAGGAATTATATCCTGATGCGTTTCAATACAGTTTGGATTTTGGTTACGAACATTTAGACGACCACGAACATCCGAATTATGATGTGTTTGTGAAGCAACTCTCCTACTCGTATCATGTGAATCACAGTTTGATTTTTGATGAAAATTCGGGAGAATTATTGCACCAACATTCGCACAAAGACAAAAACTTAGGTGAAAAAGCAGTGGCTGCAAATTACGATATTCACATTGGCGCCATTTTTGGAATTTGGAGCAAGATTGTAGCGTTGCTAATTAGTTTAGTTTGTGCGTCATTACCGGTTACCGGATTCTTTATTTGGTGGGGAAAACGAAATAAAAAATAAAAGGATGTGTTGCAATTATTCCATTTTAAAACAAACCCATAACGGTATGCTGATTTTCTTGAAAGGATGTGGCAATTACCAATTAACCTTCAACAACCTAAACTTTAGCCTTACCGAAGATGAATTAATTGGGTTTGCAAATTACCTAAAACGCATTGATATCGACTATTGGAAAAAGGAATACGAACACTCCATTTACAAAAAGAAAATCCCTATTCCTACATTGCAAAGCAATTTCATTATTCTTATTAACCGATTGGAATTGTACGAATTGCTGTTACTTCTCAACTTCGAAAACACAAACGAAATGTTAAGTTATAACGATTTGAAAAATGAAATATGTTGGAATTGAAAAAATAGGTTCACGAAAGTGAGCCTTTTTTGTTTTATGAATTATAAATATTTTTTTATATTTGTTATTAATTATAAAAACGAAATAAAAACATGTAAAACTTTCGCCAATCTTGCCTACACGGTATAAAAGTAGTCGGAAAGTTTCGCATATAAACGAGTTGGCAATAATTAAAAAACAATAAAAATGAAACACTTAAAAAAAGTCTTAATAACCCTAGTTGTAGCATCAACTATAATCGCCTGTAAGAACGAAAAGGAAAAACAGAATTCAGAACCAATCGAAAATAACGCTGATTTAAGCACGGAAAAGCCTATTGCTGAGGATCAAAAAATTGGATTTCAAAAAACCTTGAGCTTACAGAACATAACATTTGAAATAAAAGCGAGTGGAGAAGGATCTATTCAGCAGCTTTCCATTCAACCAGAAGGTTTGGAAATAGATAATCAAAAAATAACTCTTGAAATAGAAGGACAAGTTACCAATGCAGAAATTGAAGATTTAAATTCGGATGGATCTCCAGAAATCTTGATTTACATCGTTTCAGCAGGAAGTGGTAGTTATGGAAACGTCATTGGTTATTCCGTGAATAATAGAAAATCAATGAGTCAAATTTACTTCCCTGACTTATTTGATAACAAAGAAGCTAGCAGTGGCTATATGGGGCACGATGAATTTGCTATTATGGAGACCACTTTAGTAAGAAGATTTCCAGTTTACAATGAGGGTGATACAAATAACAATCCAACAGGAGGTTTACGTCAAATAGGATATAAATTAAAAGACGGTGAAGCATCCAGAGTTTTTGAAATAGGTAAAATATATGATTTTGATCAATAAAAACTATTGCCAACAAGGTATAAAAGCAATAGCGGTTTGGGAGTAATCTCAAACCGCTTTTTGCTTTTAATTAAGTATCTTGTTTTCGAAAAGGTAGTAGCTTTTAGACCGCTACTGCTCTTATACTAACCGTT
>NZ_WIBJ01000028.1:0-21496 GCF_009495755.1 Flavobacterium sp. LMO8
AAATATAAAAAATAATTTAACATAAAAAACATTTTATGAAATTTTTTGTGAATATTTTTATGAAAGATGTTATTTATAATACAAAGATGTTTTAATGCATAAAATCTATTATCATAAGTTTTTTTTTTTAGCTAATTTACATTAAATTTTAAAGTTTACTTTTTCTATATAATACATTTAAAATTAAGCCAATAAGAATTAAACTTATTCCTAAAACACTTATCCATGTATAGGATTCATTTATAAAAAATAATCCTAAAAGAAGTGTAAAAATAACTTCTAAGTAATAAAAAGATGCAATTTTATTAGATTCAACAATTTGTAAAGCTTTAGTCATGAAATATTGACCAAAGTAACCAACAATTCCCATAGCCGACATCCATAACCATTCTATACCTTGTGGTGTTTTCCAATTAAAAATACTCATAAGTCCACCTAAAATTGTAGAAACTACCATAAAATAATTTACTACCACTACTGGATGTTCAGATTTACCTATTTTTCTAATATATATAAAAACTAGACCAGTAAGAATTGCAGATAATAATGCAAAAAGAAGTCCTAATAAACTAATATCTGTTTGAAACCCTTTTAAAATAATTACTCCCAAAAATGATATTATAAAAAATAAAACTTGAAGAGCATACAATTTTTCTTTTAATAAAAATATAGCAAAAAAAGCCGCAAAAATAGGTGCTGTATATCTTATGGATACTGCTGATGCCATGGGTAAATTATGAATGGCTAAAAAGAAAAATGACATGGCAAGGAAGCCCACTACACTTCTGCCAATAAGCATTTTTTGGTTATTTCCTAAAATAGGTAATTTATTTTTTATTAAAAAAGGAAAGGTAAAAAATAAGGAACCTATAGACCTAAAAAAAACTAGTTCGTAAGCATTAAAACCTTTAAGATGTTTTACTAATAAATTTAATAATGCAAAGGATATAGTACTAAATACCATATATAGAATAGCTTTTTTTAACATAATTAAAATTTAAAAAATAACCTTCTGGAATTAATCATCAGAAGGTTATATAGATTTAGATAAAAATATTTTATATTTTTAAATATATTATTTAGAAACTAAAAATTTCTTGGAACTTCTTTTATAATTAGAATATTCAATTAAAAAAATATAAACTCCATTTTGAAAGTTGGAAATATCTAAGTCATACTCATTCACTTCTTTTTCAAAAGATTTAACGCTTACTAATTTACCATCACTACTGTATAATTTCACATTTTTAAATGAATTTTTAGCATTTTTTAGGTGTAAAGTTTGATTAGTTTTATTTAAATAATAAGTAAGATTTTCCTCGTTTTCATTTACTTCCTCAATTGAAAGTGTTGGTATTTCTTGAATACTAAAATTAGCAAACAACACTTCTTCATCTCTCAAATCTTGTGCATTATTTAAGCTTCTATAAATACCCCATTTTGGACGCACAAAATCTGCTCCTGATCTCCAGTTAATTATTGAATTATTGGAATAAGAAAATAAGGTACTCATATCGCTTACTTTTTTTATTACAATAGAATAGGTTCCTGCGGTTCCATATTTTATGGTTTCGGTTACTTCTACCCAAGTTCCTAAAAATGGTGCAATATCTGTTTGTGTTAATGTAGTTTGGGTATTTGTTTCGGCATATCTCAATTCCAATTTATCGGGTGTGCCTTTTCTTGTAGTTAAAGTATACATTGGCATATCTTCAAGAGAACCTCCTACAGATTTTAATTGATGAATATGTGTAAAATTAGTTGAAGATTGAAATCCTGTTTTTAATTTAAACTTCCATTTATAAATTACTGTTTCATTTTGAATCCCTAACAAATTTGCAGGAGATTGATCATAGGTCTTTATTTCATTTCTTTGTCTATCAAAATTAATGCATCTGTCATTATCGGGAGTAGTATGAATGAAAAAACGAAAAACATTTGAGTTTAATTCTGCATCAAATATTTCATCTATATGTTCTCCGAAAGCGGTGTGACTGCAATCAGGTGCTTCAATCACATTATAGCCAGGGGCTAAAACAGAATTAATTAAGGAATATGTATTTCCTGGTCCATCTGCATTTAAAACCACTTGAGAAAATCCCTTGATTGAAATTAAAATTAATGTTAAAATTAAAATATGTTTCATTTAAAATACTTTTCATTTAAAATACTTTTATAAATATTAGTTTAATATGATTTAATTCAGTTATCCAAAATGGTAAAACAAAAAAATATGAAAAAAAAAATGAGTTTTTTTTTTATTTAATTAATTGAATTACTTCTAATACTTTTTTAGTTTCTAATTCAATAGTTGCATAATCTTTAGCAGTCATCAATGAGTTGCTGATCAATTTACTTCCCATTCCTACTGCAGATACTCCTGCTTTATACCAACCCTCAATATTTTCTTTACTTGTATCAACACCTCCTGTTGGCATAAATAATAATTTTGGAAAAAGTGATTTAATGCCACTTAAAAAATCTGGACCTAACATATTTCCAGGGAATAATTTAATAAAAGTTACTCCAGCATTTTCTGCAGCAATAATTTCTGTTGGTGTCATACAACCTGGACTGTAAAACAATCCTTTTCCAATTAAATAGGCAGCAACTTCTGGAACAAAACCTGGACTGATAAAAAAATCAGCACCAATTTTTTCAAAATCTTTAGCTTGATTTAAATTTTTTATCGTTCCAATTCCTAATAATAAATCGGGCATTTCTGCATTACGAACTTCAACCATTTTTGCAAAGTTGCTTAATGCTGCTTCTCCACGATTGGTATATTCTACTGCTTTTATTCCTGCTCTATAAATGGCTCTTAATATTTCTATAGTAACTGTTTCATCTGCATTAAAATACAAAGGCAAAATTCCTTGTTTAACTATTGCTTCTGAAGCTTTATGTGTTGTACTCATGGTTTAAATTTTTACTTTAAAAACTAATTTTTTAATTATATCATCTCCAATCATTGGAGCATGAACATCATTTGGATAAAAGATAACAAATTGATTATCTGTTAATTGAAAAGACATGTCTGGTGTATCGTTAAAAAAACGAACATCTTTTTCGTTGTTATAATCTCCATTTGGGATTACACATTTTTCTCTTGGCTTCCAAGCAATGGTTTCTACTCCTTTTGCACAAAACTGAATATCAATATTTTTATCATGACATTCAAATTTTGCTAAACTTTCTTCCAAGCTTTTTCCAGTTTTGGTACTTACAATCAATTTTAATCCTTCTTCAATAGCAATAACACCATCTTCTAACTGATTGATGTCATTATTATTAAGGTAATCAAATGCTTTTCCAAATAATGGATGTAAATTGGTATAAGTTGAAGCGTTTTTTAATGTATCTACTATCATATTATTACCTTGCTACTCTACCTGAAGCGTCTCCACCCATTAGTTTTGAAACTTCTTCAACAGTTACTAAATTAGCATCTCCTTTTATAGTGTGTTTTAAACAAGAAGCAGCAACCGCAAAGTCTAAAGCGTTTTGGTCATCATCTGGATAGGTTAATAATCCATAAATTAATCCTCCCATAAAACTATCACCACCACCAACTCTGTCAACGATATCAGTAATTTGATATTGACGTGTTTGTAGCATTTGTTTTCCATCATATAAAACTCCAGCCCAAGTGTTATGAGAAGCTGAAATAGAACCACGAAGCGTTGTAATTACTTTTTGAGCTCTTGGAAATTTTTCCATCATTTGTTTACAAACCGATAAAAAGGCTTCTGCTTTTACATCATGTCCGTGTGTTTGAACGGCAGCTCCATCAGGTTTAATTCCAAAGTGCATTTCTGCATCTTCTTCGTTTCCTAATACCACATCACAGTATGATGTTAATTCGGTCATTATTTTTTCTCTTGCTGCAGCATCACAATATTTCCATAATTTGGCACGATAATTCAAATCGGTAGAAATTTTTACACCTAATTTGCTTGCTGCTTTTACAGCTTCTAAACAAACATCAGCTGAACTTTGAGAAATAGCAGGAGTTATTCCAGTCCAGTGAAACCAATCTGCTCCTTGAAAAACTTCTTCCCAGTTAATCATACCTGATTGAATTTCAGCCATTGAAGAATGTGCTCTATCATAAACCACTTTACTTCCTCTACTAACGGCACCTGTTTCAAGGAAATAAATTCCTAATCGATCTCCACCCCAAACGATTTTATCCACTCCAACTCCACGTTTTCTCATTTCCATCATGGCACATTGACCAATATCATTTTTTGGCAAACGGGTTACAAAATCAACAGGTATTCCATAATTTGCTAATGAAACAGCTACATTAGATTCTCCACCTCCATAAACGACATCAAAGTTGTCTGCTTGCGAAAATCTTAAAAAACCTTGTGGTGCTAATCTTAACATTATTTCACCAAATGTTACTACTTTTTTTGACATTTTAATTCTATTTATTTTTATTAATATTTTATTTATCTTGAAACTCTTCCTCCACCAAAACCACTCATTAATGATTTGATTTCATTAACAGAGGACAAATTCACATCACCTGAAATCGAATGTTTTAAACAGGTAGCGGCAACAGCAAATTCTAATGCCATTTGACTATCATCTGGCCAAGAAATTAATCCATAAATTATTCCAGCCATAAATGCGTCACCTGCACCAATTCTATCAATGATGTGTGAAACATAATATTTTTGTGATTTATATATTTTTTCTCCATCCCAAAAAACAGCACTTAATCCATTGGAAGAAGCATTTGCTTTAATTCTTCGAGTGGAAACTATTTTTTTTAGATTTGGAAATGCTTTCATCCATTTTTGGTAAATCTCTTCTTTACTATCGTTTTCATCTACTTTAATTCTTAATACTTTTTCAGATTCATCGGTTCCACCTAGAAGGATATTTGTATATTTAACTAAATTTGGCATCACTTCATTTGCTTCTTTTCCGTATTTCCAAAGAGTTGGTCTGAAATTCAAATCGGTTGAAATAGTTAATCCCATTTGAGAAGCAACTTCTAAAGCCTCTTCACACAATTCAGCTAAATCATATGAAAGAGATGGTGTGATTCCCGACCAATGGAACCAAAAAGCGTCTTGAAAAACTGATTTCCAATCAATCATTCCTTTTCGTAAAGTCGAAAAAGAAGAATCCTCTCGGTCATAAACTACTTTTCCTGGTCTTTCAGATGCACCTTGTTCAAAGTAATAAATTCCTAGTCTTTTTCCTTGCTCTAATGCAATGGTTTCAATTCCAAAAGAACGTAACATTTTTATGGAGGATTCTCCTAATTCATTTGCAGGAACAGCAGTTATAAATTTTATAGGCAAACCAAATTTTGATAAAGAAGCAGCTACATTTGCCTCTGCACATCCATAATATAAATCAAAAGAAGTAGCTTGAGATAATCTCAAATGACTTGGAGGTGAAAGTCGGAGTAATATTTCTCCAAATGTTACTACTTTTTTATTTTCCATTATATTCCTAATTCATCTAAAAATTTCCAAATAGCCTCATTTATTCTTTTATTATCTTCTTTAGAAAATTTTCCGTGTCCACCGTTTTCAATAGTTATGAATTCGGTTTTAACATTATAATTTTTTAATTTATTAAATAATTGTTCTGATTGTGAATATGGTACAACTGTATCTGCATTTCCGTGAACAATAAATGTAGCTGGGCTATTTTCATTAACATTATATAAAGGAGAAACTGATTGTATAAATTCTATATTTTGATTTTCATCACCCAACCAATTTTTTACTGATTTGGAAGTTAATACATTTGTTGAACTTAAATCTGTAATTCCGTATTTATCTATAATAGCTAAAATTTTAAATGCTTGATCAGAAATACAATTGACATCAAATTTTGAATGTAAATTTTGCAATCCAGCCATTAATGCCAAATGTCCACCTGCTGAACTTCCCATTATTACAATTTTAGAAGTATCTATATGAAAACTCTTTGCGTTATTAACTAAATATAGTAATGCACATCTTATGTCTTCAATGGCACAAGGAGCTTTTCCTTGATGCACTAAACGATATTCTATGTTTGCAACTGCAAATTCATTCTTAAAAAAAGAACCAAAACCTGTTTGCTGCTCTTTACTTCCGTGATTCCAACCACCACCGTGAATATTAATTACTAACGGTGATAGTTTTGTAGAATCTATTGGATGATATATATCTAATTTCCCTTCCCAATCTCCAACTTTTGAATACACTACATCTTTTTGAGCAGTATATGTTTTTGGATATTTTACGGTATCTTGAACTTGTCCAAAACTAGAAATGCTTATAAAAAATAAGAACAATAAAAAGTTGATTTTCAGTTTCAAAATCAAAAAAATTAATTAGATTTTTTTAAATTATTATATTCCTAAAGCTTGTCCACCACCAACTTGGATAGTTTCAGCAGTTAAGAAAGAGGCATCATTACCTGCTAAGAAAGAAACAACTGAAGCAACTTCTTCTGGTTGACCTAATCTTCCTAACATGATGTTATCTTTCCATGAAGCAAAAACTTCTGGTTTAGTTGCTTTAATTTGAGCATGGAATGGAGTATCAATTGTTCCTGGAGAAACAGCATTAACTCTAATATTATATTCAGCTAAATCTTTAGCTAATGCTCTTGTAATTGCATGAACTCCAGCTTTAGATGTTCCGTAAATTCCAGCTCCAGGTCCACCTGCATTCCATCCAGCATTTGATGTATAATTGATTATTGAAGCATTTTCACCTTTTTTAAGGAATGGAATAGCTGCTCTTGAAGCAAAAAATACTGAATCTAGGTTTAAAGCCATAACATTTCTGTAAAATTCAGTTGTCATTTCTTCAAATCTTGATCTACCACCAAGACCACCAGCATTATTTACAAGGACATCAATTCTTCCGTATTTTTCACCAATTTTATTAATGTTTGAGTTTACTGCATCTTCATTAGTTACATCAAACCCTAAATATTCTGCTTTAATTCCTGCATTTGTAAGTTCTGCAACTCTTTCTGCACCAGCAGTATCATCAATACCGTTTAAAACAACTGTAAATCCATCATTACCTAATCTTTTAGCTACTTCATAACCAATTCCTCCTGTAGCTCCTGTTATTATAGCAACTTTTCCGTTTAAATTACTCATTTTAATCTATTTATATTATTAATTTATTTAATTATTATTTTAATTTTTTGGTTTTAATGGTTCTATATTTGGGCATAAAATCCAAATGCTTAATAAAGCTATAATAGCAAATGCTGCTCCAATAATAAACACAGGTGTGTAATTACCTCCAGAAGTTAATATAGGGACTAAAGTTGTTAATCCAACTGCTCCTAATTTAGCAGCCATTCCTGCAAAACCTGACAAAGTTCCTACGGTTTTCTTTCCAAATAAATCACTTGGTAACGTTTGAACATTTCCAATAGCAGTTTGAAATCCAAAAAGAATAACAGCCATTATTAAAACTGCATTAACAGGTTCACCAGGATTTGACATTGCTAATAAAGAGGGCAACATAATTAAACATCCTATTGTAATTACTAACTTTCTTGTTTTGTTTACTGTCCAACCTACTTTTAATCTATTTTGAGCTAAAAGCCCACCAAACCATGCCCCCAACATGGCTCCAACGTAAGGTACCCATCCATATATTCCAATTCCTTTTACATCCATTCCATAAACTTCATTTAAATATATTGGAATCCATATAACAAACAACCACCAAATTGGGTCAATAACTGCTGAAGCAATAATAACACCCCAACTTTCTTTGTGTTTTAATAATTGTTTTGTTGTAGGGTTGTACTCCTCTTCATCATTTTTTTCAATATTGTCTCTCTTTTTTTGACCACATAAAATATGTTCTCGTTCTTCTTCTGTAATCCAAGAGTGCGTTTTTGGTGGAGCTTTTACAATAAAAACCCAAGGGATTAACCATAATAATCCAATCAAACCAACTAAAACAAATATTGCTTTCCAACTAAAATGAATTGTTAAATAGGCAATTAATGGAATAGAGATTATACCCCCAATTGCAGCACCTGAATTGAATAATCCTTGTGCAAAAGCCCTTTCATTTGAAGGAAACCACTCAGCATTTCCTTTAGCTGCTCCGGGCCAGTTACCCGCTTCTGCAACTCCTAGAATGGCACGAAAAATCCCAAAACTTAAAATTCCTTGTGCTAATGCATGAAAAGCTGTTGCTATTGACCAAACTCCAATTGATAAAACAAATCCCAAACGTGTTCCAACCCAATCGAATATCTTTCCAAAAATAGCTTGTCCAAATGCATAAGAAAATATAAATATGGTAGAAATTAATCCATAAATTTCTTTTCGTTCATCATCTGTTTTATCTGGATAAAGGTCCTTTGCTATTTCTGGCCAAAGAACTCCTAATGATTGTCTATCAATATAATTTATAACAGTTGCTAAAGCAATTAATCCTACTACCCACCAACGTAATCCTTTTACTTTCATTTTTTTATTTTTTTTAAACAACTTAATTATAGGTTGTTATAAAATTTATACTTATATATTATAACAATATTGATATAATATTTTAAAGTGCTCTTTCATTTTTGATTTGGCCAATTGTGTATCTTGATTTTTAATTGCTTGAAATATTTCTTCATGCTCTTTAATACTCAAAATAGATTGGTCGTCATCACAAACATGATATTTTTTAAAATTGGTAATTATTTCTGGAGTAATAGTTAACATAAAAGCATTCATAGAACTATTTCCACTTGCTTTTGCAATTGCAAGATGAAACAACAAATCTTCTTGAACAGCATCTTCACTTTTATAAACTTTTTCTTTATAAGCATTTAATGCCGATTCTAAAAGTTCTAAATCTTCATCCGTTCTTCTTAACGCAGCTAATCTTACCGTTTTTAATTCCAATAGAATTCTTGTTTCTACAAGTGATTTAAAATCAGGATCTTCTAAACTAAGAATATCATCTATCATACCATTCATTGCAATAACTCCAATATTTGCAACAAAAGTTCCACTTTGTGGAATAGTTTTTAGAATACCATAAAATTCTAATTTGTGTATTGCATCTCTAACATTACTTCTACTAACATTAAATTTTTCTGCAAGCATTCTTTCAGAGGGTAATTTATCACCTGGTTCAAGATTTTTATAATTTATAATCTCTTTTATTTTTTTTATGATATTTTTTTCAACATCAAGACTTTCTGTATTAGTAATAGTTTCCAATTTCATATAATCAAAATTTAATATTTCAAACCAGATTGGTTAACCAGTTTTAATTGGTTAAATATAAGAAATAATTATTAGAAATATTATAAAAGGGTTGAAAAAATTTAAGGTTTATAAATTTACATTTAGAAACCTTAATTTCAATATCTTAATGAGAAACTGATAGACTATAATAATTTACTTTTGCAAAAGCACCTTCATCTCTTGACTGAAAATAGTTGCCAGCTTTAAAATAATTTTCAAAAATTCCCCATCTTTGCATATGAATATTTTCATATACTTGAAATTCATTATTATTTAAAGAAATTACCATTTTACCTTCTGTAACTTTAACTTCTAAATCAAATCTACCAAAACCAACTTCTTGATTAAAATTAAATCCTTTATCATCATCCCACATGTCTTCATGTAATAACTCTTCATCAGTAGCAGCCAAATTTTTTAAAACCTTAGTCTTAACTCTAATTTTTCCGTCTTGCCAATAAATTTTTAAAATTGGTGGAGCATTATTGTCTTTTTGACCTATTAAATCGCGTTGTTCATTTGTTAAACGACCATGAATTTGCATAATAATAACCTTATGGTATTTACCATTGGCATCTTTTGAGACTTCACCCATTGAAAGTTCACCTTTCATAGTTCCACCTTGCTTAAATGTCCAGTTTGTATTATTATCACCTGGAATCATTTGTTCTCTTAATTCTGAACGTGAATATTTTGTATTCGCTGTTGTAGCATCACTAGGAAAAGCATAAAAAACTAAAGCTCCTGATATTGAATCGTTATACATGTAAGGAATCAACTTTTCATTTGTAGCATAATTTAAAATTTCTGGTGGCTCTACATTTGTAACTTTTCCGGTTTTAGGATCAGTCTCTGGAGTTGTTACACTCCAGTGACTTAAATCAATATCAGATACTTTAAATTTCTTTTTTTTCTTCTTTTTGTCTTTTTTCTCTTTTATAACAGAATCCAATGAATTGGTTTGCTGCGCAATGCAGCTTATATGTAAAGAAACAATTAATATTAAAAAGGAATAAAAAAGTTTTGCTTTTGTAGGATACATAAGTTTTTTGTAATATTAGTTAGCAACAATCGATACATCATCAACTCTTGATTCTGCAACATTATTACTATCAATCCATATTGCTATAGTATTTGAAGCACCTGAATTAAAAGTAACAGAAAGTGGTACATAAGTATTTGCATCACTTTGGTCGTTTCCTGTTACTGATGCAATAATTGCTGCTTCAGCTTCAGAAGCATTTGAAATAGCATTACCCAATATTGCTAATCGCATAGCAGAACCAGTTGGAGCGGTTTTAATGGTATAATAAATAGTTACTGTATAATCTGTATTTGGAGAAACAGTTAAAGCTTGGTAACCAACTCTATTAGAACCTGCATCAAATTTTGCACCTTGAGAACCAGAATTTACTGGGCTTGAAGTAATTCCGAAAATAGTTCCTCCAGAAATTCTCCAACAATCTCTACCATCAGCAGCAGTTCCACAAGAGTCATCTCCATCTTCAAAACCAGCTTCTCCAATAACAGGTATTATAGCAGAAGGAGCGTCTGGTTCAACAATTTCAATTGTTTTAGAAACCACACTAGTAACTCCTAAATTATCAGAAGCTGTTAAAGTTACCGTAAAAGTACCTTCACCAGGATAGGTATTCATTGCATCTACTGATGTTGAAGTGTTTCCGTCTCCAAAATCCCAAAGATAAGTTGTTGCACTTGTAGAAAGGTTGGAAAAAGTATAGTCTTTCCATTCTTCTGCAACTCCTACACCTTGTGCCGATTGAAAATCGGCTTGAGGAGGAGTTTGGTCTGCTATACTATTGGCTTCTGGTAAATCATATTCAAAATCGCAAGAGATTATTGCTATTGAAAAAACACCCAATAAAGTCAAAAGACTTAATTTATTATATTTTAATATATTTTTCATGATATTTATTTTTTGTTATTAATAACCAGGATTTTGAGTTAATAACCCATTACTTAAATTTATTTCTCTTTGAGGAATTGGCAACAAAAGATCTGTTGCTGTAAAACTATAACCATTATCTGTTGAAAAACTTGATAAAGTAGATTGAGCCACTCCAAAACGAACTAGATCAAAAAATCTGTGGTTTTCAAATGCAAGTTCTACACGTCTTTCGTCTAATAGTTCTTCTTTTGTGATTACACCATCAGCATCTCCTGTAAGTCCTGCTCTTAAACGTATTTGTTCAAAAGAATCTAAAGCTGCTTGAGCAGAAGTAGAAGTTTGTCCTGCCATGATAGCTTCTACGTGCATTAGCAATACATCTGCATATCGAAGCACTATCCAGTCATTTCCTGCAGATCGAGGGTCATTAGAGGTTGGTGCAATCCCTAAATTTGCGTCACCATTTGGCAAAAATTTAACAACTTGGTATTGAGACGGTTGAGTTGGATCTTGACGATACGAATATAAAGTTCTGTTACCTCCCATTGCATCTAATGCTGCACGAGCTTCAGTGGTTACATAGTTCAAACCGCTTTGTCTTCCTACTGCGTTTAACATTTCTGTTGAGAAATTTTGGCTATCTAATGCATTGTCTGGTAAATATCCAATAGCAAAAAGCAATTCGTTATTTCCTTCGTTATAGAAAATATCTTTAAAATTTATTTGCAATGTTGCACCACTCATCATAACTTCTTCACATAATTGTTGAGCTTCTACATAGTTTGTACCTCTTGTTAAATACACTTTTGCAAGCATTGCTTGTGCAGCTCTTTTAGATGCTCTAAAAATATGAGTATTATCTAAATTTAAAGCTGCTACTTGTAAATCACTTACTATAAAGTCATATATTTGACTTGAAGGCACTCGAGTAAATTGCTTATCTGTATTTGATACTTTTATTAATTCATCAATTAAAGGAACATCTCCCCAAAGTCTTACTAAATTAAAATAGGCATAAGCTCTAACAAATTTTGCTTCAGCTTCAAATTTTGGTGCATTTGCTTCAGAAGCAACACCTAAATTTTCTAAAACAACATTTGCTCTAAAAATAATGTTATACATACTTTTATAATAATCTGCTACTATTCCGTTTCCTGTTTGGATAGAATAATTTTCAAATTCAGCTGCTTCACCTTCACTAGCTTTAGTTCTTGTGTTATCACTACGCATTTCAGTAATAAAATATTCATATTGAACTGAATGTGTTTTATCTGAATCTGTATCTTCTAATACATTTGTACCTTGGATACCATCATACATATTTATGATAGCTGTTTCTAATTGTTCTTCAGTTGTATAATAATTAGCTGAATTTATAACTGAATTAGGCACTGGATTTAAATACTCATCACCACATGAGGCAAGTATTAAAAAACTTAATAATAATGTTATTTTATATATATTTTTCATATTAATTGTTTTTTATATTAAAATTCTAAATTTACACCCAAAGAAACGGTACTAAATATTGGTGCACCTGCTCTTTGATATCCATAAGTTGTTGGCGAAGTTGTATCGACAGACTCTGGATTAAATCCTGTATATCCATTTGCTGTAAAATACATCAAATTTTGTGCAGCAACATACAATCTAGCTTCGCCTAAGAAACCTAATTTAGCCATTAAATCTTTTGAAAAATTATATCCAAAATTAACATTTCTTAATGCAATGTATGAAGCATCTTGAATGATATCATTTGTAAATATTTTTTGTTTAATAAATCCTTGATTTGGAGTTGAAGATATATAATCTTGAGCACTACTAAAGTGATTAAACAAATATTGATCTCCCATATTTCTTGTTTCAGCACCATGACTTCCTTGGAACATGAAACTTAAATCAAAGTTTTTGTATTTAAATTCATTTGTGATACTCCAAACTAAATCTGGATAAGGATTTCCTAGTATGGTTTTATCATCATCGTCTATTATACCATCTCCATTCAAATCTTTTACATATACATCTTGAGCTTCTGCATTTACAGGAAAGTAAGGATTACTAATATATTCTAATGGTATGTCTGAATCTACAACCCATCCATAAAAAGATGAAATTGGATTTCCAACTAAATTGATCCATTCTGAAGCTCTTTTATCATCAACATTTTGAATTTGACCATCTGAATCTCCAAAATTTAATAATTCATTTTTATTATGTGAAGCTATTAAAGTAGATGACCATTTGAAATTTTCATTAGATATATTTCTAGTTCTTAATTCAAATTCCACTCCACTATTTTGTACTTCTCCTAGATTTACAAGTGCATCACTAAAACCTGTAGTATAAGAAACAGGATTGTTTAACAATAATTGATCACTATTTCTTTGATATACATCTACACTACCTGTTATCTTATTTTTTAATAATCCGAAATCTAAACCAATGTTTACTTCTCTTAGTCTTTCCCATTTTAAATCGGAATTAGCTGCATTAATAGGATTGTAACCAGTTACAATATTTCCATTAACAACATATGTTGATGGTTCTAATAAAGATAAATAAGGATATGAATTTATTTGATTACTTGAAATACGAACATCTTTATTTCCGGAGAAACCATAACTTGCTCTCGCTTTTAAATAACTAATCAATCCGCTTTCTTTTAAGAAATCTTCTCTACTAATTATCCATCCTAATGATGCAGCAGGGAAGTTACCATATTTATTGTTTGGTCCAAATACTGAACTTGCATCTCTACGAATACTAAAAGACGCTAAATATCTATCTTTGTATGCGTAGTTTGTTCTAAAAAACAACGAAAAGAATTTTTCATCATATTCTTCAGAAGTTATTCCAGAAAATAATGTAGCTGCAGACATAGTTTGTATTAAATCTGAAGTATAACCTGTACCTGTAGATTCATTATATCTAGAATTCCAGGTTTCTGCTGATGTACCTAAAACTAAATTCAATTCATGATTTCCTTTATTAAAATCAAATGTAAAATAGTTGTCTGTAACTAAATGTATTCTATTAAAAGTACTCAAATCTAATTGAGCTGCTGCTGCACCATTTCTACTTGCTAGAACACCTTGCCATCTTCTAGCATCTGTATTTTGAAAATCACCACCAAAAGAAGTTCTAAATTTTAATCTATTATTAAATTTATATTCTCCATAAACAGTTCCATAAATTTTTAATTTATTTTGGGTTCTATAACGCTCTAAAACTTTAGCTCCAGGGTTTGTATTTGAAGTATCGCTAATATCTGTTCCACCAGAAGCAACTGGCATACCTGTTACTAAATCATAATCATCAAACATTCTTTGTTGCGCATAATCCCCAATTTGTGCATTAGCATAAGCTCCTCCATAAGAAAGTCTATTTACAAACTGAATTGTATTTTCATCTAAATATAATGGTAACCAAGATGGTTGTCTTAAAATATCATGAGTTGACCCATCAAATCTTCTTTGTTTTGTATATGAAGGAGATAAATTAGCCCCAAAAGAAAACTTCTCACTTACTTTTGTATCAACTTTAACATTAAGTCCGTATTTTTTAAAATCATCTGTTAATAATACCCCTTCATCATGTAAATAATTTAAAGATGTACTAAATTTAGTTGTTTTATTTCCACCTCTAGCACTTAAAGCATGACTTACAATGTTTCCTCCATTAAAAATAATATTTTGCCAGTCATTATCAACACCAATTCTTTGCATGTACTGAGTTTTTGCAGAATTTGTTCCTGTTGCAGCTAATTCTCTTGCTGCAGTTTCTGCTACAGAAAAACGATAAGCATCACTTTGTCTTGCTTCTTTTCTACCAGTATATGTATTGTATTTAAACACTGTTTTTCCTTCATCTCCTTGTTTAGTAGTTATCATAATTATACCATTACTACCTCTTGACCCATAAATAGCAGAAGAAGCAGCATCTTTTAATACTTCAAATGATTCTATAGTTGTCATATCTAAAGACCCTAAATAATCATCATCTACAACCAAACCATCTACAACAATAAGTGGAGAAGTTGCACCGTTTAACGACCCTACACCTCTAATTTGTATGGTTGGTGCAGAACCTGCCTCACCATTAGTTGCTTGAACATTTACCCCAGAAACTTGACCAACTAAAGCATCATCTACTCTAGAAACAGCTACCTGATCTAAATCTTCATTAATAACTTTAGAAATAGACCCTGTTAAATGGCTTTTTTTAATGGTTCCATATCCAATAACAACTATATCGTCTAATTTACTAACATTTTCAACTAGCGAAATATTAATTTCTTTTTGATCACCCACAATTATTAATTGTGGCACATATCCAATATAAGAAAATTGTAAAATATCTCCTTTTTTAACTTTAATTGTATAATTACCATCAAAATCTGTTGTTACACCGTTTTTAGTACCTTGAACTAATACATTGGCTCCTGGTAATACCAATTCATCTGACTTTGATGAAACCACTCCTTTTACTACAAAACTATCTTGTGCAAATAGTGCCATGTTAAATAAAAGAGTTACTACTAAAGTCAATTTAATTTTTAAATTCATATTCAGTTAGTTTAATTAATTTGTTTTTTTTATTTCCCAAATAATTGGTTTACCAGATTGGAAAACCAAAAATATGTTATTTTTTCTAAATAAAAACATTTATCGTATTTTTTTTTATGTTTTTTTTAACTTATCATAATTTTAAGCGTAATTTTTAGATAAATTATCCTCAAACGTTGTAGTAAGTTGTATAAAAAAGGAGCCTAAGCTCCTATAAATATTTTCTATTATAATTTTAGCCTTCAAATAAATTGCTAAATAAAACTATTTAATCTTTATCCGCAAAATAAGATACAGCTCCGCCACTTAAAAAATCCTCTCTCACTGGGCTAAAGGTATCAATAAGCATTCCTTCTTCTATACAAACTGCACTATGCAATAGATTTGGTTGAATATAAACTCCATCTCCAGCTTCAACAATTTGTTTAATTCCATCAATTTCAAATTCAAATTTACCTGAAACACAATATGTTGCTTGTGTATGAAAATGTTGATGTGGAGCACCTAATGCACCTTTTTCAAATTTAACTTGCACCATCATGATTTGATTATCATAACCCAAAAATTTTCGTGAAACACCTCCACCCAATTTTTCCCATTCCATTTCTTTTGTGATAATGTACTTTTGACTAAATCTTTCCATTTTTTAATTATTCAATGTTTGTTTTATAATATGTACCCGTCCAATTATAGACTTTGTTGTTTATTGTGATTTCATTTTTTTGTGAAGCATCATTATTTTTTGAATTGAATATAAATAATGTTTCTACTCCTTTTTTATCTATAATTTTTACACCTATATATGTAGCATCCTGAAATACTATTTCTAAGTTATGAATATTGCTGTAAGCATTTTTAGCACTCTCAGTTACATAACTATAACTCCCATGGGTTTCAATTGCAGTTACAAATGTTGCGTTTTGAGTATCTTTTTTTCGAATAATAAATGTTGGATCTCTTCTTAAATTAAATTCAGGATCATTAGCTCCCGTTCTCGCTAAAATAATTTCATCAGATTTAGAAGTTGCTGTCGTTAAGGAATAAAACTGATTATTATTCATCCATGTAAATTGAGCTTTATTGTCATTTACAATGGCACTCCCTTCTTTCCACAAGTGTTGATAGCCGTTTTTAGCACCTAAGGGTTCTAAAGTTTTCGGAGATTCGTATTTGAAATTGGTTGCTAAAAATTGTCCATTATAATAATAAGGTAAATCGTATTGATGTTTTGCATTTGACTTTACATCAAAAATATCTAACAAAACTGGATTTTCGAAATTTGGTAAATTTAAAACGACCATTGTTCTATGCAATTGAGAATCTGGATAAGCATTGTTTTCTTTGGCACTTACAATTTGAACATTTTTATTAGAATCATCAAACAAAAACAATTCTGAAAAATGCTTACTTCCAGTTTCAAAATCATTGTTAAAATGAGAAGTTTCATCTTGAATTAAAGTATTGTGAGCTATAGTTTGTTTAGCCCATGTCTTATTTTCTTTCAAATATCCCCCTCCATTTTTCTGTTCCACATTTACAAAACGAGCTAAACCATAATCTTGTAAAATTTCATTAGAATTATTATAGTACGAAAATGACATTTTATCATAATGTCCGTGGCTTAATCCTTGCGAGGTATTTTTCATCACTAAAGTGAATTCGTTATTGTCTTTTTTAGAACGAATAATTCCAACAGAACCTTGTTTTCCATCTGAACCATCGGTTAATAATAATGATTTCTTTTCAAAAGGTTTATCTAATCCATCACGAATAGCCATTGCAACTTTTAATCCTGTGTTGTCCAATGAAACTCTATCTTGCTTTTTAGCAATAGACAATAATGATGCATCTTGATTTCCATAATAATAAGCAATATCAACAGCAGAAACTAATTCGCGTGAATAATAGGACATTCCTTTTTGTCCATCATTCAAAGGAAAAAATTCTCCTTCTGAATTCGTAAGATTCAATAAAGCATAAACTGATTTTAACAAGACTCCATTTTTATACTCAAAAATCTTCATTTCTGGTTTTGAATTCTGCAAAGCTTCTGCAAAAATCATAAAGGGATACATAGCATATCTTTGGTAATAGGGTCCTTCTGTATAATATCCGTCTGGAGAAAATGGGTCATCTAAATTGGCTAAAAATCCTGTTTTTTGCCCAGGTTTTTTAATTAATCCCCCATCGTTATCTCTTGCATCTGCAGCAATTCCGTCTTTTTTTAATCCGTTTAAAGCGTAATCGATATAGGTTTTATCATTCATAACCAAACCAATCATTCCAACACCAACATTCCCCCAAGTACTATGGTTGTGAATTCGATTAAAAAACTGTGGTGATTCTACAGATAAAAAGTGGGCTGCTGGTTTAAATAAATCTTTTTCTAAACAAGTGCGTTCTTTTTTTGATAAAAAATCATAAACGCAATCATAAGCTTGACTCATATAAACCATCCAATTGGAATCATTTAAGCATTGCCAGAATATTTTACCACGCGCATACGAACGTTCTTGCGGATGAAGAGGAAGTTTTGGATACATTTTTGCATATTCCAATAATACATCGCGAACGTAAATTGCATATTTTTCTTCATTCAAAATTTGATATAAAACCCCAGCTTTTTGAAGAATTAAATAGTTTTTTTTATGTTGCTCGTGTGTAAAACCACCAGCCATATCTTTTGGAATAGGCACACTGATTGGTTTTAGCATTTCTGCATCAACTTCTTCTTTTACATCAGCCAAACTTGCATCAAAAAGAGGTACTTTACCTAATTGTTGTCTAATTTCTTGAACTCCTTTTTTTGTTAAAATTAAATTGGGATGCTCTTGAGCTTGAATAAATGAAGCAAAAAGAATAAAAAGAAAGCTATATTTTTTTAAAAATCGCATATGTTTATTTTGAAAGTATTCCTAAATTTTTACCATCTGTTCCTTTACCAACTAAAGGTGAACTAGCTTTCAATAAATAAGAGTTATCTTGAAATTCTGGATTTAAAGTCATCGTGTTTTTTTCGTTGAATTTTTCATCACCTGTAATTATATATTTATCAGAAAGATAAAAATTATTATTAAACAGATTAACAATTGGCTCACCAACAACTAAGTACATTTTAAATCCTTTACTTTTATTGATGATGTTATTCTGAATTTCATTCACCTGAACACCATATAAATTGATACTTGAATTCGTTTTATTACGTTTTCCATTTCCAACATTATCTAAAACATTATGATTCATTTCTAGGAAAGGTCCAAAAGTACTTTCGTCAGTTCCACCGCGATATAAATCTAAAATTGCACCTTGAACATCTGTAAATGTGTTGTTTTTTAGAATCACATATTCTGCATTGTAAATTCCTTTGTCATCCGTTTCTTTATCCAAAAGCATAATGTTTCCTGAAACTGTTTTGAATTTTGAGTTTGTAATTGAAATAGTATCAGCAAATGTATTTTTATAAACTTGAAGCACATCAAATGTATGATTAACATCTAAATTATCGAATTCACAGTAGTTAATCAATAAACTATAATTGTGATTCATTGAATATTTGCTTGTACGAATTACAGCATTTCCGGCATAATCTGGAGCTTCTTCACCATCAAAATGCAAACCTTCTAATTCTAATTTTCCTCCATTTAGTATATCAAACATAGAAGATTTTTCGAAAAATAATGTTGGTTTCTTCTCTAAATATGATACGATTGAAATGGTATGATTTACATCAATAGTTTTAGTAGTTAAATAATTTCCCGAAGAAATCAATTCTATTACATCACCAGGATTTGAATTTGCAACTGCATCAAAAAGTGAATTTTCTGTAGCATCAACTTTTATAGTTTTTCCAGAGCGGAAAGCTACAATTTTATCCTTTTTTGGATACCAAGAAGCACCAGTGTTTTCTTTTGAAGCAATATTTGGATTAATGCTTACTTTCTTTTTCAACTCAGGAGCATCCGGAATCAATAATCCGTTTTTGTCTTTAGTTAAAGTAAAGTTTACTTTAGAAAAACCTTTTGGAATTCCAGTAATTACATTTGGGCTTATAAAATTATCATTAAAAGAAATTCCACTAATATCATCATAAATAGTAAACAACTTATCCATTTTATCATGATAGAAAATATTATTATCTACTTTACAATTTTCTGGAATTGCACTTCTTTCGTCATCACTTCCGGCACATAATTGAATGTTATCACAATTTATAAAAGTGTTATTTTCAACAACTGCATCTTTTGCTTGATGGTAACGATTTATTGTAGAATTTGGAACTCCATTCATAATCACAAATGCACCTCTAAAACGATATCCAGTTAGACCAATACAATAATTATTAATAACAGTTTGTTGTCCATTTATGACTCTAATTCCACCTGTACTTGGTTTTCCGTTACCAATAAAAACATTTCCGTCTACTAAAGTTTGACTTCCGTGACGCATGGTTAAAGTTCCAGTACATTCAAAAAAAGTATTGTATCTATAGGTGTTTTGACATGATTTGTTTGAAATAATTTCATGCTCACCATTACATCTGTCAAAATAATTATACTCTACAATGGTTTTAGAATTAGTTAATGAATAGTGACTTGTTCCAATTCTTAAGGTTTCTCCACCATTTGCACCTAAATTAGGTCTTGGTCCAAAATAATTGTGATCAATTTGATGGTTATTTTCTTGACTTTCCACTGAATTCAATCGAACAGCCATAGTTACTCCTAAATTTGTTTTTCCTTCAATATGGTTGTGGTCAATTCTGTTGTTTTTACCATAAATTCCAATCCAATAATCGCTTTCGTGTCGTTCAGGATTACTATAATTATCAATAACACATTCGGTTAAACGACAATTGTTTGCTAATTTGTCGCTGGATGTTCTAAAAGAAATTACTTCAGAAGTAGGTGTATAACCATTTTTAAAAACTAATCCTTTAACTACTAAATATTCTCCAGAAACTCTTAAATTAGACAATCCCGACAAAACAACTTGTCCTTTATCTTGTACTGTTAAAGTAATAGGATTTTCTTTTGTTCCTTTTCCTGTGAAAACCAATTCTGAATTTTCCCAAACTCCATTTGCTAAAGTAATAGTAGTTCCTGGTTTTGCATTAGTAACGGCCTGATTAAATTCAGCAACATTTTTTACTGTATTTGAAAGGTTGTTAGTTGATTTACATGAAACAACAATAAATGTTATTGTTAAAGTAAATAGTAAGAAATTGCGAAATATTTTCATTATTTAATAAGGTATTAAGTACTGGTTAACCAATTTGGTTTACCAAAAATATAGATTTTAAGTTGATTTAAAAAATTATCTTTAAAAAAACCCAAATATTTTTTTGTTATCAATAAATTTACACATAATTATTTAATTCTAAATTATGCTGAATCTTTTTCCTGAAGAAAAAATAATATTGGATTTACCTGATGCTATTTTTGAATATTATCCTTCCTTTTTTTCAAAAGAAAAGGCCGACGAACTTTATAATTTACTAAACAAAAACACTCCTTGGCAACAAGATACTATTACAGTTTATGGCAAAAATCATTTGCAACCTAGGCTAACAGCTTTATATGGTAATGAAGGTAAACCTTATAAATATTCTAATATCATTATGAATCCGCATCCTTGGAATTCAACATTAATGTATATAAAAGATTTGGTTGAAGAAAATGCAAATCATTCTTTTACCACAGTTTTACTCAATTTATATCGTGTAAATCGTCAGCAAAAAGTGGACTGATTTAAGTCAAAACTAAGAGAGTGTTTTCAAAA
>NZ_WIBJ01000028.1:21587-294226 GCF_009495755.1 Flavobacterium sp. LMO8
TGGACTGATTTAAGTCAAAACTAAGAGAGTGTTTTCAAAATCCTTAAATTTGAATTATTAACTAAATACTCTCTTAGGAAAAGTTCACTTTAGTTTGAAGACGTACAATTTATTCGTTGTAGTGATAATTTATTTTGTAAACTTAGGTTTTTTTACTTTAAAAACTGAAAAAGAAAAATCATTGATAGAGGTAATAAATAATATTTACAACAAATAACTAAACAAATATAATATGAAAATATCATTTTTAATCTTATTTATAGCCTACCTAATAACATATAAGTATGAGCCAAAAAGCAAATTAAAAGTTGTTTTAATCTCTATTATATTACCTATATTTTATTTTATTTTGACAATATTAATTTTATCAGCTAATTATGGGGGCTATTATGCTGGTTCAAGGATTGCAGGAAGTGTTATCCCAATTTTTTTATCTGGTGTCTTGTTATATATTAATTTAAACAATAAACTAAAAAAAAGAGAAAAAAAGCCGTATGTTTTGATAAGCTTGGTTATTATATTTTTCATCTTAGCTGTTGTTGAAACAGCTGTCAGTTAATATAATCAAAATATTATTTGTAAATAAATTAAACAATATCAAACAACACAATACAAATACCGTACAACTTGTAAAATAAAAAATCCTTAACTATCTTATTTAAAGCTAATTAAGGATTTTTAAAGTACCCGGAGTGGGAATCGAACCCACACACCTAAGTACACGAGTTTGAGTCGTGCGCGTCTACCAATTCCGCCATCCGGGCAATGGAAAATGATGGTTAAATCATTAAGTAGGTGCAAATTTAAAAAATATTTCTGCAATTCATAAAAAAATAGTTAAAAATATCCTTTCAGAGTTCGATTTTATTTCTAAATTTGCACCTCGTTAACACGACACAACACTAACTAACTACTAAACAATAAATTAACATGCTGTATCAAGAACCAGAAGCAAAAATTTTTGCATGTTCTCAGAGTGTGTATTTAGCTGAACAAATTGCTGAAAAGTATGGTGTTACGCTAGGTAAAGTAACGTTCTCTAAATATAGTGATGGCGAATTTCAGCCTTCTTTTGAAGAATCAATAAGAGGATTGCGCGTTTTCCTTGTTTGTTCAACTTTTCCAAGTTCGGACAACTTAATGGAATTATTATTGATGATTGATGCAGCAAAAAGAGCATCAGCACGTCATATTACAGCGGTTATCCCTTACTTCGGCTGGGCAAGACAAGACAGAAAAGATAAGCCAAGAGTGCCAATTGGAGCAAAATTAGTTGCAAAACTATTAGAAACAGCTGGAGCAACCCGAATTATGACCATGGATTTACATGCTGATCAAATTCAAGGGTTCTTTGAAAAACCAGTAGATCACCTTTTTGCTTCTACTATCTTTTTACCTTATGTGAGAAGTTTAAATTTAGAAAATTTAACTATCGCATCTCCAGACATGGGAGGTTCAAAAAGAGCTTATGCGTACTCTAAATTTTTAGAATCTGACGTTGTAGTTTGTTACAAGCAAAGAAAAAAAGCGAATGTAATTGACACAATGGAGCTAATCGGAGATGTAAAAGGCAGAAATGTTATTTTAGTTGATGACATGATTGACACAGGAGGAACATTAGCAAAAGCTGCTGATGTCATGATGGAAAAAGGAGCATTAAGCGTAAGAGCAATATGTACACACCCAATTTTATCAGGTGAAGCATACGAAAAAATAGAAAACTCTCAATTATTAGAGTTAATTGTTACCGATTCAATTCCGTTACGAAAAGAATCAAAGAAAATAAGAGTGGTAAGTTGTGCCCCATTATTTGCAGAAGTAATGCACATGGTACAAAACAACAACTCTATTAGTGGTAAATTTTTGATGTAATCAAGAACAACCACCTAAATAAGTATTTATTAATTATATATATTTTACAATGAAATCAATTACGATTAAAGGATCAGAAAGAGAAAACGTAGGTAAAAAGGCAACTAAAGCCGTACGTGATGCTGGAATGGTTCCTTGCGTTATCTACGGAGGAAATCAACCAGTTCATTTTGTTGCAGACGAAAGAGCATTTAAAGATTTGGTTTACACTCCAAACGCACACACTGTTGTAGTTGAGTTAAACGGAACGTCTTACGATGTAATTATGCAAGACATTCAGTTTCACCCAGTTTCTGACAAAATTTTACACATTGACTTCTTCCAATTAAGTGACGATAAAGAAATCGTTATGGAAGTGCCAGTTAAAATTACAGGAACTTCTCCAGGTGTTTTATTAGGAGGTGTTTTACGTTTAAACCAACGTCGTTTAAAAGTAAAAGCTTTACCTAAAAACTTACCTGACTTCGTTGAAGCTAATATTTCAGAATTACAAATGGGTAATAAATTGTATGTAACTAAATTAGAAGCAAACAATTTTAAATTAATGCATCCAGACAACACAGTTGTTTGTCAAGTAAGAATTTCTCGTGCTGCAATGAAAGCTGCTCAAGAAGCTGCAAAAGCAGAAAAAGGAGCAAAAAAGAAAAAATAATTTCTTTACAAACTATACAAAAGAAGCATCAGTTTTTACTGGTGCTTTTTTTATGCTTTCAACTTTCTAAACTTTACACTACTTTTACGTGATGAATTGGTTTTTAAACATTTTAAAGAAAAACAAACAAGAAGACACTATTCCAATGAAGAAATTCTTAATCGTTGGGCTTGGAAACATTGGCTCAGAATATGCAAATACGCGACATAATATAGGTTTTAAAGTTTTAGATTACATTGCTAATCAGGAAGGAATTTCATTTCAAACAGTTAAACTGGGTGAAGTTTCCGAACTAAAAATTAAAGGAAGAACGCTATTATTATTAAAACCTAACACTTATATGAATTTGAGCGGGAAAGCGGTTAAATATTGGTTAGAAAAGGAAAACATTGAGAAAGAAAACATGTTAGTCATTACCGATGATTTGAATTTAGCTTTTGGAACTATCCGAATTAAAGCAAAAGGAAGTGATGGCGGTCATAACGGACTTAAGAACATTCAATTATTATTAAACTCGACTGAATATCCGCGATTTAGATTTGGCATCAGTGACGCCTTTAAAAAAGGGCAACAGGTAAACTATGTTTTAGGCGAATGGGATGCAGAAGAAAAAGAAAAGCTAAAAGAGCGTCTTGAAATAAGTTCAGAGATAGTAAAATCATTTGCGTTAGCAGGATTAAATAATACCATGAATGAATTTAATAGAAAATAAAAAAAGGGAAGCTATATGCTTCCCTTTTTAGTATATTAAGATTGTTTTTATTGAACTACAATTTTCTTAACTTCTTTTCTGGCACCATCCTGAACAGTTACAAGATAAACACCCGATTGTACATTTTCTAATTGTAATGATTCATTAAATAATCCATTATTATTATTATATGATTTGTTAAAAATCTCTCTTCCTCTTAGATCATGAACGTTAACTTTAATTTCATTACTTGAAGTAGAAGTAAATTGAATATTAAAATTACCGTTATTAGGATTTGGATAAATTGCTAAATCAGAAATTTTAATCTCATTATCTTCAGAACTCAATGGTTGAATTGTACAAATATTCAAACTCCAACTATTTAATGAACCACCATCCTGATTAAAACTATCCAAAATACGTAAAGTCCAAGTTCCAGTAGAACTTTCGCCATTAAAGGCAGAAAGCAATTGAGACGATTTTACTGTGCCCGAAATCCCAGGATTATTACCACATACCACATTGGTACCAGAATCATCAAAAGTCGCAACTATATCACTAATACTTGCGCTAGTACATGGTTGCGCAAATAATTGAACTTGCGTACCAGAAGGAGATATCAGCGTAGCCGTCATATCATTAATCCATGTGTGCGTAACATTCATCGTGATATTAACATCGCTAATGGTTCCACCCGATGGAATATTTAAAGTTGAATTAATAGTCACATTAGCTGTAGTAGGAATATTAATAGGAACATTTGTAGAAGAAGTAGATCCAGGACAAGTTACAACACCTGTTGTAAATCTAAACTCCGGACTAAATGTACCGCTACAAGCCGTGTTTTTTGGTAAAATTCTCCAATAATATGTTGTTCCTTGAGATAACCCAGAAACTGCAAAACTATTTGTTGTTGCATTACCACTCGATACAATATTTGTAAATGCTAAATCTGTAGCAACCTGAACATCATATGATGATGCATTACTATCAGCTACCCATGTTAAATTCAAACTAATTCCTTGTCCAACTGAATTGTTTGCAGGAAAAGTTAAAGAACTTGTCGCAAAATTGGAATTTAATAAATCTATGTAGAAAGGCGCTGTTTTAGTAACTGGTCCAGAAGTAGCTGTAACCGTAATTCCATAAAACCCTGGAGTTACACCAGTTGTGTTAGAAATTGTCATAGTAACATTTCCATTCGCTGAAATTGATGTTGGCGAAAATGAAACTGTTGTCCCTACAGGATTTCCTGAAGCACTAAAAGTTGTTGTTCCTGAAAAACCTGCTAATGCTTCATATTTAATAGTATAAGAAACAGATGCTCCTTGACAAATAACTTTGTTTTGTTCTCCTTCAACACCATTAAAAGCAATTGCCATAGTGCTTGATGGAGCAGTAATTGTAAAGTTAGCGTTAGAAACATCAAAAAAGATGTTATCCCAACCTTTAACCATAATTCTATTAGTAGTTCCAGCTAAATTTGGAACTGTGATAGTTTCTGATCCATCATTAGGAACTTTACTTCCTAGTAAAATTGGAAATGTTGTACCTCCATCTGTTGACAAAAAAATATCTACAAATTTCGCATTAATTCCATTAACATCTGTTCCAGCAACATCCCAAATAACTGATTGATTCGATCCTGCTGGCCAAGAAACAGCTGTGTTTGGTGCATTAACAATAAATGGTCCCGCAACACCATCAACAGTAACTTTCATTAAATCTGTTACAGCTTGACCAATTCCTGAATTATTATCACGAACAGTTAATGAGAAATTTAAATCTCTACCTATCGAAGGACAAACTTCCCAAGTATTAGAAGTTGCTCCTGTTAAAACAGTAGACATATTAGGCATTATTCTCGTATTAGAAGCCGTTCCCCAAATCGATCTAAACATAGGACCAACAGCTCTTGTCGAAATTGGAGCTGCTGTTGAATTAGGATTTCCTGGATCGTTTTGTTCCCATGTAAATGTTATTGGATCATTTTCTGGATCCGAACCTTGACCTACTAGCATAAATGCTGTTGACCTTGGTATAACATAATCTCTACCTGCATTTGCCGTGGGAGGATTATTCGAAAGATTTGTCAGTGGTAGCGTAGGTTGGCTTATACCAAACTTCACATTCTCCATAATATCTCTAATATTCACATAAGTAAAATAAGCATCACTATTACTTTGAACATTAGTATTACAAATACCCGCATAAGCCATAATTGTTGAACCTGAACCTGGCTCTACTTCAGTAGCACCACTTCCTGATCGACAGTTTGAACTACTTTGTGTGTGAAACCCTCCAAATTGATGCCCCATTTCGTGAGCAACATAATCAATATCAAATGGATCTCCTGTAGGATTAGAACGCCCTGTATATCCAGTTCCCTTATGGTTTCCAGCAGGATTTGTATCGGGTCCACAAACGCAACCTATACAACCTGCATTTCCTCCTCCTGAAGTATTAAAATTATGACCTATATCATAATTGCTAAATCCAATATTAGCATCTATTGTAACACCTGTTTGAGTATTAAACTCCCCATTCCATGGATCAGAATTTGTTGCACCTATATAGATTACAGCATCATTATTTGCAACAAAAATCATAGTAATAGCTAAATCATTCTCATACACGCCATTAACACGAGTCATTGTAATTGCCATTTGAGCTTGCACTCTACCTTTTTGAGTAGCAATAGGATCTGCTGTATTTCCTCTAAATAAATTACCATATTCTGCTGTACAAGATTGAGCTAAGCGATAAGTTCTTAAAACTTTATCATCACTATCGGCTCTGAAAAAAGCATTTGCTCTTCTATCGTTTTCTAATGAGGGTAAATGAGCAGCTTCATCTGTTAAACATTCAAAAGACTGTCCATCACCTACAAGACTAGCTCTGTTATACACTATATAATTCTGTCTATCCTCTGTGTAAGGATCTATAAAAGCAGTACTTTTTCCAGCAGACAAAGTCATGCTATGTAATCCAAACTCTGTAACTGAAAATCTTGCGGTAGCAGTAACATCATCAATTCCTTTACCAACATAAGATTTAATTGTTGGAAATTTTACCGCTAATCCTGGCTCCATGATAGAGGTTTCCAAAACTCGGAAACTTTCTAGTTGGCCATCTGAATTAGGTAGTTGAATAATCACATTAGAAATTCCGTTGAATTCACCTCTTACTGGGGCATTTATTAATTGATTTTTTAAATTTTGAACATCCAATTTCCATAATTTATATTCTAGAGGAAAAGAAGCTCTCTTAACTTTTGGTTGATTCTTAATAGAATTTTCGTCAATTTGCATCCACAAAGATTTACTTTGCGCCTTTAAAACAAAAGTATAAAACACCAAAACAACAATTAGTAATAGTTTTTTCATTAGGGTTAAGTTTAAAGATTATGGTATAAATATAATAAAAAAAAATTAAAAACATTTTAATACAAAAAAAGGGAAAGACTAGTCTTTCCCTAAATATTAAATTTTATAATATTAAATTATTCTACAACAATTTTCTTAGTTAAACTTCTAGAACCATCTTGAATTTTTACTAAATAAACTCCTTGTTGAACATTATCTAATTGAATAGTTTCGTTAAACAATCCATTGTTTTGATAATTTTTATTATAAATAACACGTCCTCTCATATCAAATACTGTAATTGCAAGTTTTTGAGCGCTTGGGGTAAATTGAACAGAGAAACTACCATTGTTTGGATTAGGATATAAATTCACGTTTGATAATTCAAAACTTTCAGTTGGTAAACTTTCTAATCTTGCAAACGAATAAACTCCTTGAATTCCAGTGGTAAATGTAGCTGTTAATGTAACACCTGATGCTCCAAAAGAACCTATAGATACTGGTTGAACTTCTCTTGTTGAGCCATCTCTAACTACGTGTAATAAAGATCTGTTATTTCCAGTAGCAGCTTCCCATCCAGCAATTTCTGCTTCAGTAAAGTAGAATGTAATTGTTGCATTTCCAGAGATAACTCCGATAGGAGTCACCGTAAATTGTTTGTCCATTCTATAATCTAAAACATTAGCAGAAGCACCATATTGTGTTGCGCCAGTTCCTGCAGAAGAAACATACATATCTGTACAATTGTAGTTAGAATTATCATTTACTTGAATAGTTCCAATAATATTTGAAGTTGCACTATCTCTAAAATTAGTTATTCCAGTACCTTTAACATTATTTTGACCAGCAGTTGCCATATCGACAGCTGTTTGAATAGCTACATTAATATCGCTCAATACCTGAACATCGTCTAACATAAACACAAACTCATCTGAAGATACACATTGAATAGCAATATATACATTTTGATTGTTATATGCAGATAGATCATAAGTATATTCTGTCCATGTTAATGGTGGAATTGTATATGGGAAAGGAGAAATTAGTGAGAAACTAGTCGTATTAGTATTCGTAGTTGAAATCAATACTTTAAATCTTTCACCACCATTATAATTAGTAGTCAAACTTTTAGCCCAAAATTTCAATTGAGAGTTTGTTCCTAAAGCTATTTGAGGTGTAATTGCCCAATCATTATTAGCGTAAGGCGCAACACTTTCATTGTAACAATAATACCCTTTACTTCCAGAATGAGCATCATATCCTTGTCCTGCAGCACTTGGAGTAGTTGCAGATGGGTTAAATACTATAAATGATCCTGTGTACCCTTCATTTGGGAAATCATAAGTGTCATCTGTATAAGTAGCATTATTATCTAAATCATAAGTTGTCCAACCACCTACATTTCCTAATGTAAAATCAGTATACGATTCGAAACCATCGTAAAACACTTGACTTTGTAACATAGTTGGGGTTACAGCTAAATCATCATTTGTTATGGTTAAGCTAAATGTATTTCCGTTTGGATTCATAATTGCATTTCCTCCAGTAGAAACCGTAAAAGCTATAATTAATTCTTCGTCCGCTTCTATAGCACCATCATTAAGAACTAAAAATTCTAAATTTCTATCGGCTGTTGAACCTGAAGTAAATGTTACAGACGGAGTTGTTAAAACTATATCATTTAAATTTGCTGTAGAAGCTCCATCAATAGCAAATGTTACTGTTGCATCTGCTGAAGGTGCAATATCTATACTTAATGGGATTGTAAAAATTGTGCCTGAACAAGCATTACCTTCAATCACAGATTTTGCTGCTCTTTGTTCACACGCTTGTCTTTTAAATTGAATATATGGTGCTGCAACAACATCACATACAGTTGATGTTAATAAATCATCTCGACGTGGTGAGTTCATTAACACAGCTAACATTCTATCTTTTTGATCTTGTGTAAAAATACTCATACAGGTATCATCTGTATAATCCATGTAGTTTTGAACTTGATCATTAACATCTACAGGAGTGTCTGTACAGCTATTTGTTGTAGGGCAACCAAAGTTTGCAGCATCAGATAATGGAGTATCTGCACAAAAATCATCTACTCCACAACCGCCATCACCCCAAATATGGCGTAAACCAAACATATGTCCTACTTCATGAGTCATAGTTCTTCCTTTGTCATAAGGCGCATTAAAAGATCCAGATGCGTAAGAACTTGATCCCCAAGTATCAAATGCACAAACAACACCATCTGTAGAAGCTTCACCTGTAATGCAATCTTCAGCAGGCATACCTTGTAATCCAGAACCAGTTGGGAATTGTGCATACCCTAAAACACCACTTAGATCACCGCCAAATCTAAATGTCCACATGTTTAAATACTTAGTTGGATCCCAAATTGTAGTTGCTTTAGCTGCTTCAACAGCTGCACCATTAAAATTGGCTGTTCCTAAGTTTTGTCTGTCAATTCCATTGGTTGGATTCCCAGCTGGGTCAACTTGCGCCATACAAAACTCAATAGTAGTATCAACTCCAGCTCCATCACCGGGAGTTCCTGGCAATTTTCTGAAATCTTCATTAAAAACTTGTATTTGAGATAAAACTTGAGCGTTTGAAATATTTTCTCCTGAGCCTATTGCGTCTCCATTATGAATTACGTGAACTACAACAGGAATTCGAATAACAGAAGGTAATCTACCATCTCTTCTTTTTCTTTTGATTTCCTCAATTTTTGGAGCCAACCAAGCTTCAAACACATCGTCTTTTGGAGCAATAGCTCTAGCTTGTTTACTTTTCATGTACTCAGTAGTGGCACATCTCACTATGCCATTTGGAGCAAAAGTTCTAGCAGTTGCTAAACCTTGTTCGAAAGTTTCACTATTTCTTGAGCTGACATTGTTTGCTGTTTTTTGAGAAAACATTAATACGCCAGAAAAAAGAAATAATCCTGAAAGTAAAATTCTTTTCATTTTTAGGTTAAATTAAAGATTAATTAACAAATGTATAATATTATTTATTGGTTATTGTGAAAAAACGTATTTTTTTTAGGAGAGTTGAATTAATACCGTAATATTTCGCTAATTTTTATTAAGAATTTAAGGTGTTAATTATCGTTAATTTAATATTTGATGTTTAAAATTTTAAAAAAAAAATTTTTTATGCTGAATTTTTGTTATTTTTGCATATTAACCAAATTAAAACATAAAATGAAAAAAATTACTTTATTGTCGGTTTTTTTTCTGGGAGTGTTTTCTATACACTCTCAAAATATAGAAAAATCTGCTAAAAAATTTGGAAGAGGATTTTCTGCGGGGGAGACTACTTCTACTGAGATTTCAAGATGTTCTGCTATGGAATATGAAGCTTATTTAAAGTCTCAATATCCTTCAAGAGAAACTATTTCTGAATTTGAAGCTTGGTTAGCTCCAAAAATTGAACAATTTAAAGCCGATAGAGCAACAGGAAGAGCTCCTCAAGTTATTTACAATATACCAGTTGTTATACATATTGTTCATAACGGAGATTGTTTAGGAACAGGAGAAAACATTACAGATGCACAAGCAGCTTCTCAAATCAAAGTAATGAATGAAGATTTCAGAAGAATGATGGGAACACCAGGTGGTGCAAACTCAACTGGCTTAGCTGTAGATTGTGAAATTAATTTTTTCTTAGCAAAAAGAGATCCTTTCGGAAATCCTACAACTGGAATAGTTAGACACAACATTACTCCTTACTCAAATAATGTTGCTGATGGGGCAGGGGGTCCTGATTGGGAAACTAATGCTGATGTTCAAACTATGAAAACGAACACTATTTGGGATCCTACTAAGTATTTAAACATGTGGACTATTAGACCAGGAGGATTGCCATTAGCGAGTGGTGGTCTTGAAGGTTTATTAGGATATGCTCAATTTCCAAGTAGCTCAGGATTATCTGGATTAGCTGTAAATGGTGGTTCTGCAAATACAGACGGAGTTGTAGCTGGTTTTGATGCTATGGGAACTATAGCAGAAGATGATGGTACATTTACTATGAACGGTACTTATAATTTAGGAAGAACTATGACACACGAAGTTGGTCACTGGGTAGGTCTTAGACATATTTGGGGAGATGGAAACTGCGCGGTAGATGATTTTTGTGCAGATACACCTGCTGCTGCTGCTGCAAATTATGGATGTCCTACAGGAACAAACTCTTGCCCAGCTGCAGGTAACGATATGATTCAGAACTACATGGATTATACTGATGATGCCTGCATGGATACATTTACAAATGATCAAAAGACACGTATGCAAACCGTTATGTCTGTTTCACCTAGAAGGAATTCTTTTTCAGCAACTGAATATACAGTTCCTAGTGCAGGAATATTATTTGAGCCAGGTTTAGGTAAATGTGAAAATTTAGTTCAAGAAGGTACTAATTGTAGCTTTACTGATGTTAGTTTTCCTTTAGAAATAATGAAAGCTCCAACAGCAAATGCTTCTGTGACTTTTACTATAAGTGGTGCAAGTACTGCTTCTAACATGATAGATTATCAAATAATGACACCTACTGTTACCTTTAATACAGGTTCTACAGCAACACAAAATTTAACTATAAGAATATTTAATGATGGTATTTCTGAAGGATCAGAGACATTATTACTTCAAGCTGTTGTTAACGCTAATGGTGGAGACGCAACAATACTTTCAGATTATTCAACATTAAATATTACAATTATAGATAATGACACGGCACCTACAGCTGGATTTAGTACGACTGTTTACTCGGAAAATTTTGATGGTACAATATCTATGAGTGTTAAAGATTTAGACGGAGACACTAATAATTGGGGTTTTGGAGCTACTGCAAATACAATTGGTTTTGATACAAATTTTGCTTTTTCAAGATCTTGGATATCACCATCTACAGCTCTTAATCCTGATAACATTTTATACTCTACTTCATCTTTTACAATGCCAGCTACAGACTCTAATTTGAGTTTTTATGTTGGAACTACTCAAGGAGGGGCCTTTTATTTAGAGCGTTATTCAGTTTATTTAACTACTGTAAACCCTTCAACGTTAACTACGGCTTCATTAAATGCTATAACTCCTATTATTAATAATTCAGTTTTAGCTGGGCCAACGCAAAGAAATTTAATTAGTATTCCTGTTCCTTCTAGTTACAATGGGCAAACGGTGTATTTTGTTATAAGACATCACAACACTTTTGATATGAACTGGATCATGTTAGATGATATTTTAATTGAGAGTACTGGGACAACATTAGTACAAGCAGAAGTTAATACAGCTACAGCTTATCAAGCAACTGTTCCTTCTGCAGGTACATTTTATGCAAAAGACGCAACATCTGGTGATGTAATTGCTGATGGTACTGCTGATGCTTTCAATTACGGTTGTGTAAATGTTTCTGTAAGTAGAAGTGTTACTTCAGCTGGAGCTCCAGCAGTTGATTATGGTTCAAATACAGCAAATAACATGAAAGTTATGGCTAAAACAGTTACAGTAACACCAACAACAAATAACCCTTCTGGTAATGCTTCATTTAAATTTTATTTTACCGAAGCAGAAATTGCTGCATGGGAAACTGCTACAGGAAATAGCAGAACGGCACTTAAAGTATTTAAAGGTGGAGAAACTTCAACTTATACAACTTCTTTAGGAGCATTTGGAAGCAATGTAACACTTTCAGCTTCAACTTCAAGTGGTTTAGGTGGTGTTTATTATTTTGGTATTGATGCTACTCTTACATCAGATTCTTTTAATCCATTAAATGCTATTTCAATTTACCCTAATCCTACAAATGATATTTTAAATGTTAACATTCCATCGGAATTAGGTTCAGATGTAAATTATCAAATTTTAAATTATCTTGGACAAGAAGTTAAATCTGATAGAGTATCTTCAAATAACTTTATGATTACTACTTCAAATTTTTCAACTGGAGTGTATTTTATAAAAGTAAATATTGAAGGTTCTACAAAAACTTTAAGATTTATTAAAAATTAAAGAGAAAATTGTTTTATATAAAAAAAGAGGACTAATTTTATGTTAGTCCTCTTTTTTTATATACTAATTTGTAGATTTGTAAAAAAAAATTGAATTCACTTTCATCTATATATTGTTTTAAATCAACAAAAAAAAACATTCTTACCCTAGGTACATTTGATGGGGTTCATCTTGGGCATAAATCTATTTTAGATATAATGAAGAAAGCAACCAAAAATGGCCTTTACGAAAGCATTGTGCTTACATTTTTTCCTCATCCAAGAATGGTATTACAACAAGACTCATCTATCAAATTATTGAATACTATTGATGAAAAAGCCAATTTGTTAGAAAAATTCGGAATTGATAACTTAATCATTCATCCTTTTGATACGATTTTTTCTAATTTATCAGCTGAGGAATTTGTTAAAGAAATTTTGGTTGACAAATTAAATATTCACAAAATTATTATTGGCCATGATCATCGTTTTGGGAAAAACAGAACTGCCGACATAAATGATTTAATTGCCTTTGGGAAAAAATACAATTTCGAGGTCGAGCAGATAGGCGCAAAAGAAGTTGATGAAATTGCTATTAGTTCTACAAAAATAAGAAAATCCCTTTTAGACGGTGACATCAAACGAGCAAATCAATATTTAGGATATAATTATTTTATCTCCGGAAAAGTAATTGAAGGTAAAAAAATAGGAAGAACTATCGGCTTTCCAACTGCCAATATTGAAATTATAGAAGACTATAAATTGCTGCCAAAAAATGGAGTTTACATCGTGTCGAGTAAGATAAAAAACAATTTATATTATGGTATGATGAACATTGGAAACAATCCAACATTAGGTGAAAATGTGCAGTCAATAGAAGTTCACTTTTTTAATTTAGATGAAAATATTTATCAGGAAAATTTACAAATTTCCTTTTTAGAACATATTCGAGAGGAGCATAAATTTGATTCAATTACTGAATTAAAAAGCCAACTTGAAAACGACAAATCATTTTCAACTGACTATATTCAAAAATTAAAATGAAAAACCTATTTCGAGAAATAGATAACAGTCCGTTAATTGTTTTCCGAATATTTTTTGGGTTATTAGTTGCTTGTGAAAGTTTTGGTGCTATACTTACAGGTTGGGTAAAACGGGTTTTAATAGACCCTGAGTTTACTTTTTCATTTATTGGATTGGAATGGCTGCAACCTTTGCCTGGTTTTGGAATGTATTGCTACTTTTCTTTAATGGGCTTTTTCGGACTAGCCATTATGCTAGGATATCGTTACCGAATTGCCATCATTTCCTATGCCATTTTGTGGGCTGGCGTGTATTTCATGCAGAAATCTGCTTATAATAATCATTACTATTTATTACTTCTCATAAGTTTTTTACTTATTTTTCTTCCTGCAAATCGATATGCTTCATTAGATGTAAAACAAAATCGCATTTCAGAAGAAAAAACAATGCCTTATTGGATAAGTCTTTTATTCATAATTCAAGTTGGGATTGTTTATGTTTATGCCTCTCTTGCTAAATTTTATCCTGATTGGTTAGATGGCACTTTTACGCGAAACTTATTAGTTGGTTCTACTGAAATAATTGCCTTGAAAAAACTATTTCTTCAAAAATGGTTTTATCTGTTTATTGCTTATATGGGAATTATTTTTGATTTGTTAATTGTACCGCTATTGCTATTTAAAAGAACCCGAATAATAGCTTTAATTGCGTCATTAACTTTTCATATTTTTAATGCGATATTTTTAGAAATTGGGATTTTCCCTTTTTTTGCACTGACTTTTGCTTTATTTTTTTACGAACCCGAAACCATTAGGAGAATATTCCTTAAAAAGAAACCAAGTGTTGAAAATGAAAATGTAAACCAAAATTTCTACGGAAAAAAAATTGTTTACTTTTTGATGATTCCGTATTTGGTGATTCAGCTTTTACTTCCGTTACGTCATCATTTTATTGAAGGCGATGTACTTTGGACAGAAGAAGGTCATCGATTAAGCTGGCGTATGATGTTAAGAGAACGTAGTGGTTACATTGTTATTCGTATTAAAGATTTAAAAACTGGTGATGAATCATTTTATGATTACAGTAAAAACCTAACCGATAAGCAAGCCCAAAACTTAGCCACAAAACCCGATTTCATTTGGCAATACTGCCAACGAATTAAAAAAGAATACAAAGGAAAACCCATAGCAATTTACATTGATTGCAAAAACAGCATCAACAGAAAAGAACTAAAAACTTTAATTGACCCAAAATTTGATATGGCTAAAGCCGAATGGGATTGTTTTGGACATAATGAATGGATTGTTTGGAATAAAAAATTTTAATTGCCTATAAAAGAAGACTTTTCAATAGAAATTTGTTAAATTTGTTAAAACTATAAAAATTAAGGATATCATGAAAAAAATTAAATCTTCTTTATTTGTAATTGCTTGTGCAATTGCATTGTTTAGTTGTAAAGATGAAAAAACAGTTAAAGAAACAGTTAAAGAAACAGAGCCAACTATTGATTCAATTAAAAACGAAACCCTTTCAACAGCAACAGATTCAATAACAGAACTTCAATCATTTGCAGAAGGAACTACTGATGAAGCCATCGCAGGACAAATTAAAAACTTCCTAACAAATGTTTTCTTAAAAGATGATTTAGCAAATTTAACAGAAAGCGACAGAAAATTCCAGTTTCAAGTTATCGATCTAAATAATGACGGTAAAAATGAAATTTTTATAAATTTCATTTCTTCATATTTTTGTGGCTCTGGAGGGTGTTCTATCTTACTAATAGATAGTAATTGGAAAACAATTACATATTTTACTGTTACATCTACACCACTTTGGATTGAGAAAAAAGGTGCAAATGAATGGGCAACGATTATGGTAAAAAGCCAAGGAGAATTCAAAGAATTAGAAAATAAAAATGGCAAATATCCTTCAAATCCTTCTGTTTTACCGAAGTCTAAAAATGATGCCCCAAGCGGAAGTGCACAATTGATTTTTTCAGATGATTTTGCTCCAGCTAAAACTTTTACTTTTTAATTTGTTTGAAAATAGAAATAAAAAAAATCCCGATGAAAATCGGGATTTTTTTTATTTATTCATTTCTGTGAAATACTTGTAGAATAGTGGAATGGTTTCAATTCCTTTTAAGTAATTGAAAACTCCAAAATGTTCGTTTGGTGAGTGAATCGCATCACTATCTAAACCAAATCCCATTAAAATAGTTTTACTCTTTAATTCCTTCTCAAATAAAGCCACAATAGGAATACTTCCGCCTGAACGAACAGGAATTGCAGGAACACCAAAAGTTTCAGTATAGGCTTTGTTTGCAGCTCTATAACCAACGCTATCAATAGGCGTTACATAACCTTGTCCACCATGATGCGGTTTTACTACCACTTTCACTGATTTAGGAGCGATACTTTCGAAATGTTTTTTAAACAATTCTGTAATTTCTTCCCAATCTTGATTTGGCACTAAACGCATCGAAATTTTCGCAAAAGCTTTGCTTGCGATAACTGTTTTAGCTCCTTCACCCGTGTAGCCACCCCAAATTCCGTTAACGTCTAATGTTGGACGAATAGAATTTCTTTCATTAGTAACATAACCTGTTTCACCGTGAACATCTTCGATATCTAAGGCTTTTTTGTATTTCTCTAATGAGAACGGTGCTTTTGCCATTTCAGCTCTTTCAGCAGCAGATAATTCTTCTACTTTATCGTAAAAACCAGGAATCGTAATATGATTGTTTTCATCATGTAACGAAGCAATCATTTTGGTTAACACGTTAATTGGATTCGCAACTGCTCCACCGTATAAACCTGAGTGTAAATCTCTGTTTGGACCTGTAACTTCAACTTCAACATAACTCAAACCTCTCAAACCTGTTGTGATTGATGGTTGTTGATTAGAAATCATTCCGGTATCCGAAATCAAAATTACATCATTCGCTAATTTTTCTTGATTTCTTTCTACGAACCATCCTAAACTTTTTGAACCAACTTCTTCTTCGCCTTCAATCATGAATTTTACGTTACATGGCAAGCAATTGTTTTGAATCATGTATTCAAAAGCTTTCACGTGCATGTACATTTGACCTTTGTCATCGCAAGCACCACGAGCAAAAATAGCTCCTTCTGGGTGAATTTCTGTCGTTTTAATTATAGGTTCAAAAGGTGGCGATGTCCATAATTCAATTGGATCTGGTGGTTGCACATCGTAATGTCCGTAAACCAAAACCGTTGGTAAATTTTTATCGATGATTTTTTCTCCGTAAACAATTGGGTAACCAGGCGTTTCGCAAAGTTCTACAAAATCGCAACCTGCTTTTTCTAGACTTGCTTTAACTGCTTCGGCTGTCAATACAACATCGTGAGCATAAGCGCTATCAGCACTTACTGATGGTATTTTTAAAAGTTCGATTAACTCGTTTAAAAAACGTTCTTTATTTTCTTGAACGTATTGTTTTATATTGTCCATTGTGATTGTTTGATAAAGTTCAAAAATACAAAATTGATTTCATATGAAATAAAAAAAGCCCAATCTTTAACGATTGAGCTTTTAGTTAAAATATATTTTGAACTTAAAAAATTATTTTCTTAGTTACTTTAGCTCCGTTTTCTAGCGTTACTTGAACAAATAAAGCAACGTTGTTTTTTTGAATTTTTGAATTTTCAAATTTAGTAACACTTACTTCGTTTGAATCTAAAAGCAATTGACCTAACACATTGTAAATTTTCACATTGCTTATTGAAGTCGTATTTGAAACCACTTGAATCGTATTGTTTGAAATCACCATTACCTCATCGTTAGCAACAAAGTCAGTATTTCCTAACGTTTCATTATTGTATCGCAAAACAAATCTATCATTAAATTTACCCATTGATGCAGAAAACGAATAAGGGTTTTGTCTTAAATCATGGATTATTCCTAAAACTTTATCTTCTAAATAAATTGGTAAGTCAGAAGCAACTCCATCTAATGCTGCAATTGCAATTGAGTAATTACCATCCGTTGTTATATTTACTCCTAAAGCTACTCTATCATTCGTATCCATAGGATACGACTTTCCTTGGATAGTTAGTAAATTATCTTCCAATACAGAATAAATTTTCATCGAAAGTCCGGCAGCTGTTATCGCATCATAAAGACGGTCTTTCCCTGCGGTTGCTCCTTCAGTATAACCAACTAAAGTTCTATCAGAATTATTTCTACTATCTACGATATCTAACCAAATTCTTGCTGCTACCACACTAGGATTTTCTTCTCCTTGAGCATTTCTATAAAACTGGTTATTTGCATAAGAAGCGCTTCGTAATGAATTATTAAAAGTAACATTTTGAGTAGCTGCAGCTCCATCGTTCATTTGTACAAAGAAACCTTGTCCGCCTGCAATATATCCATTAAAACCTAGTGGACCACTTACTGTTCCTAAACCATTATAGGTAATATAATCAGCAGGAGTATAATTAGATTGTGTAGTTCCATAAAAAGGTGAAGAAATTGCAGAAGATGGTAAATTAGCATGTGTCCACAAACGTATAGCTCCTTCAATATTAGTATTTAAATTTAAGAAATCTAAAGCACGAATAGCCGAAGGATAAGGATTTCCGACTAAATTCCAGTTATCATCCAATCTTGTAATTTGTGCGCCGTTAGTTCCGTTGTATGAACCTCCTGTAAAATTTCCTCTAGAAATTGCTGTTGTAATTACTCCGTTATTTGGTATTCCACTAACAAAATTCGCCGTATAGTTTTGCGCTGTATTAGTAAAATTATCTGGACCTCTAACGATATATCCAGTAGCTGGCATCATTATTTCATTTGCAGCTGAAACCCAATCCCCAAATCCTGAATTTGCATTTGCAATAGTTGGATTCCATCTTAAGATATTTGCTGATGGCGTTAACGGAGAAATAGCATTTACATTGAAGTTACTTATTGGCGATGACCAATAAACATAATCATTCATTCTAATTGAAACGCTTCGTTCGTAAGAAATATTTCCCGTATTAACTGCTGTATCATCAATTTGAACTAATGAGCCATTATTCAATACATTTAAAGTACCATCTACTGTAATATTTCCGCCAACTGTTATATTTGTATTTCCGCCAATAGTAGCAACTGCTCCTAAATTCACCACTAAACTACAACATGTTAAACTACCATTTGTTGTTGTATTATAATTTCCATTAATTACCGCAACTATCTTATCGTAAGGCACACCATTACTCCATGTTGTTCCATTCCAAGTTGAAGTAACATCACCACAATTAACAACTGATTGAGGACCTAAAGTATATCCTCCTGATAAAGAAGAGGTAAAGGTTGCTTGAAAAACAACATTTGTTCCAAAAGAGCTTATGGTAACCGGTTGTGACTCGATAGTATAAGTAGCAAAATTTACTTGATTTACAACACTTACAGGATTATTAACAACTTTAATAATAAATAAATCATTTCTTGATTTTCCAGTTGCGGTTTCCCATGCTGCCACTTCCGCTTCTGTATAATAAAAAGAAATAGAATAACTTGCTGTTGGGCTGTCATTTTGAGGAATTACTCTAAATGTTTTAGACAAAATTGCATTAGCCGCAATAGCATCTGTAAAAGGTGACGTTGGGCTTCCGACTGAAGTATTACTTCTATCAACATAAACAGTTGTACAGCCATAATCAAAACTTGTGCTTGCATTGATACCAGACATTATTCTTCCTGTAGAACTATCCTTAGCATATAATTGCCCGCTAGATTTTAATGTAGTCGTATAAGCTGTTGCTACATTAAGCTCTGTTTGAACAGGGGTTTCAACTACTGAAGTGATATTTAAATTATCTAAAAGTAATAAACCATCAGTTGCATTATTGTTAGTATGGCGAAAAACGATATGCCCAGTTTGACCAATAAAAGCTGATAAATCATGTGTTCTTAGCACGGAAGTGTTTTGGGCTATAGTTGACGATGTTTGTAAAGTAGTTCCTGCTGTAATATTTGCTGCTGTTGTAGCATTTGTTGTAAAATAAACAATATAATTTCCTGCATCTGCACCAAATGCAGCAAATATATAGGACATACTAACCGAAGTGGCACTTGCAGGAATTGTTATTTGAGGTGAAATCAAATAATTATTTGGTGTGGCATTTCCCCCTCCGCCTAGATAAGCTCTGTTTTTTTCAGAATAAGCACATCTTCCTACAATTGTATTAGGCGCTGTTCCTATTCCTCCAGCTCCATTAACAATACCCCAAGTATCAGCATCTCCATCTATTAATAACCAACCTGTTAAGTCTTCAAAATCTTCAGTTAATAAATTAATCGTTTGAGTTAATGTAGGAGCAAAGTCATCATTAACAATTGTAATCTTAAAAAGATTTCCTTCATTAGGATTTGCAATGGCATTACCTCCATTAGCGTTAACAGTAAAAGAAATTATTAATTCCTCATCTGGCTCTACATTACCATCGTTTAAAACTCTAAATACAAAATTTTGATCCGCTGTGACACCTGAATTAAAGGTTACAGTCGGGGTGATTATTTGAATATCTGATGCATTTGCAACAGAGGCTACATCAATACTAAAAGTTACAACTGCATTTTGGGAAGGTGCTCTATCAATATTTAAAGGAATTGTATATTCTGCATAACTACATCCGTTACCTTCTAAAACACTTTTTGGTGCTCTAACCTCGCAAGCTGTTCTTTTAAATTGTATAAATGGCGTTGCTACTGGATTACACACTGTTGAAACAAGTAAATCATCTCTACGAGGCGAATTCATTAATACCGCTAACATTCTGTCTTTTTGATCTTGTGTAAAAATACTCATACAAGCATCATCTGTATAATCCATGTAATTTTGAATTTGATCATTTCCTGGATTTGCAGGACACGAATCAGTACCAATTGGACAACCAAAATTTGCTGCCCCTGCAACAGGAGTGTCGGCACAAAAGTCATCAACTCCACATCCTCCATCACCCCAAATATGGCGTAATCCAAACATATGTCCTACTTCGTGTGTCATTGTTCTTCCTTTATCGTAAGAAGTTCCTCCATAATTTCCTCCCGGGAATAAAGTTCTAGAACCCCAAGTAGAATAAGCGCAAACAACTCCATCGGTTGACGCTTCTCCTGTAATACAATCCTCTTCTGGCATTCCTTGTAACCCAGAACCTGTTGGGAATTGTGCATACCCTAAAACACTTGCTAAATCTCCTCCAAAATTGAATGTCCACATATTCAAATATTTTGTTGGATCCCAAATTGTAGAAGCTTTTGCGGCTTCTACAGCTGCGCCATTAAAAGATGCTGTACCAAGATTTCTTCTATCAATTCCGTTTGTAGGATTTCCGTTGGGATCAATTTGAGCTAAACAAAATTCAATTGTAGTGTCAACTCCAATTCCATCACCTGGTGATCCAGCAATTTTTCTGAAATCTTCATTGAAAACTTGAATCTGAGACAATACTTGTCCATTAGCTATATTTTCATTTACTCCAATGGCGTCACCATTATGAATAACATGTACTACAACTGGAATAGAAATAACTCCTGGAAGTCTACCTGTTTGACGTAATCGTTTAATTTCGTTAATTTTTGGCGCTAACCACGCCTCAAAAGCCTCATCAGAGGGCATTAATCCTTTTCCTTGTTTACTTTTTGTGTATTCTGTTGTTGCACAACGAACAACTCCATTTGGAGCAAACTGTCGGGCTTGACTCAAATGGTTTGAAAAATTGGAAGTTTTGTTTTTTTCTAATGTTTTAACGTTCGTTACTAAATCTGCCTTGTTTAGAGAAGTTGATTTATTTTGAGACCATAAATTGCTTTTAAATAAAAACACTAAAGATACAATTAGTATTCTTTTTTTCATTTTATTATAGATTTGTTGGGATTACAAATATAAAATGATTTTGTTAATTCCCTATTAAATCAACAAAAAAAGCGACTATTTATAGTCGCTTTTTTTAAATAAATTATAATTATTAGAAAATCAATTTCTTAGCTATTTTTTTACCATTAGTAAGTACAACTTGAATAATCAAAGGAGCATTATTTTTTTGTAGTGTATTTAATTCAAATGTGTTTGCGTTAACATTTCTCTCGGTTATTAATAATTGACCAAGAACATTATGGATTTGAACACTTTGAATTGTTGTTGAATTTGAATAAACTTTAATTGCATCATGTGAAGAAATTAATACATCAAAATTGTTTTCAAAATCATCATTGCTTAAAGTTTCGTTAGTGTAACGTAACACAAATCTATCATTAAGAATTCCATAAGTTCCAGTAAACGAATATGGATTTTGTCTTAAATCATGAATAACGCCTAAAGATTTATCTTCTAAATAAATGTTTTGACCACTTTCAAATAAACCATCAACGGCCGCAATAGCAATTTTATAAATTCCATTTGAAGGTGTTTTAACGCCTAATGGAACTCTATCTTCTTGTTCAAATGGCAAGCCTTTACCTTGAATAGCCATAACTTGATCATCAATTAAAGAATAGAAGTTTTGAGCTAATTTATAATCTGTAAACGCATCAAACATTCTATCTTTTCTGGCAGTTGCGCCTTCTACATAAGCCACTAAAGTTCTTGTTGTTTCATTTGTTGGGCTTATTAAGTCTAACCAAATTCTATGACGCTCGGTGTTGCCACTAGGACCCGCATTCGTAGAATTTGCATTTCTATAAAAATGACTATTTGAATAATTTTTACTTCGCATTGCATTGTTAAACAAAGCGGATGATGTAGTCGGAGTCCCTGGATTCATTAAAACAAAGAAACCTTGTCCTGCTCCAATTACACCAGGCGCACCAGGACCGCTTGTAGCTCCAGAACCATTAAGTGCAATATAATCTCCAGCGGTATAATTTGAAACGAAATTATCATAAAAAGGATCTAATATAGCTGTACTAGGCAATGTACCATGAGTCCAAAGCCTTATGAAACCATCAAGTTCTGTATTAGCGGTTAAGAATGAATTAATGCTTATTGATGATGGATACGGATTTCCTAGTAAATTCCAGTTATCATCTGTAGCTAATCTCATTACACCATTTGGACCAGCAGTTCCTGCATTTAGATTTGATCCTCTTTCAATAGTTGGAGTATAAACGCCATTATTTGGAACGCCATTATTAAATGTAGCTATCCAGTTTTGATTTGCAGTATTACTAAAACCATTTGGCGCTCTTACTATATATCCATTACCACCCGACATTGTTGTGGATGCATTTACCCAATTTCCTTCTCCTCCATTTGGATTTAAAATAGTTGGATTCCATTGCCAATGATAATAAGCTGGTGTTAATGGTGAAATACTATTCACATCAAAACCACTTACTGGTGACGACCAATACACATAATCTTGAAGTTTTACCGATGCTATTCTTTGGTAAGAAATGTTTCCAGTGTTAACACCTAAATCGTTTACTTGTACTAATGAACCGTTATTTAAAATATTTAAAGTGCCATTATTTGTTATATCATTTTGAATTAAAACAAAATCATCTGTTTGAATATTTAATGTAAAACCTGGGTTTACAAATAAACTACAACATTCGAAATCGCCATGAGATGTTGTATCATAGTCACCGTTTATGATTGCTAATTTACTTAAATCTGGAGTTCCATTTGACCAAGTTGTACCATTCCAAGTTGTAGCACTTGTATCTGTAATTTTCACAGCATTACTTGCTTTATAACAAGTGGCTGTATTCTCTCTTATTTGACAGTAATATTGGTAATTTATAATTCCTGTAGTTGAAGAAATTGACAAAGAGGCAGTAGTTGCACCACTATAAATTCCTCCATTTGTAACAGCTGTCCAAGTTGCGCTACCTGGTGCCGCAAAATACCATTGATAAGTTAATGCATTTCCTCCTGCAAATCCTTCCGTACCAGCTGTAGTTAAAATCGCTGATGTAGCACTACAAGAAGGTGTATATGTTGGATGCGCAGTTACAACTGGTGGTACGCCTGTATTAGGAAGAAGCAAACCAGCACTTGGATAACATTCTCCAGCGGCTAATGGTATTGTAATCCAGTCTGCTGCAACGTATGATGGTCTTGCGTTTAAAGCCCCAACATCTCTAACCATATAATATCCTGGAGCCAATGGGTAAGTATCTACATCGTCAATTACTACAGTTCCTGCAGCATTTCTTAATTGAATTCCATCATTTTCATTAAATCCATTGTCAATTGTGCCGTTTGTAGATGCAGGGCCACAACTACCAGTTGAAACTTTTAAAATCCCTAAAGTTCCTGGCGCTATTGTTCCTGTTAAAGTAGCGTAATCTACTTCATTTCCATCATCATGATTACTTGTTCTCCAAATGCTATAGTTAGTTAAATCAACTACAGCAGCTGTTCCATTATACAAAGTTATGAATCCTCCTGAACCCGTTTTTTCATCATGAATATCGTAAATAATTAAATCGGTAGTAGCTGGAGTTCCTTCACAAGATGAATCATCTTCTTTAATTACTGAAAAAGTTAATAAAGGCAAACTACAACCTCCTGTATCCTGAATAAAAATACTACCTATAGAAGCATTATTGGGAACTATTACTTCCATTAATGTATTCGAGACTACTGTAAAACTAGCTAATAAAGAATCAAACAAAACTGAAGTAGCAGAAGAAAACCCAGTTCCATTTATTGTTATTACAGTTCCAGGCGGACCTGATGTAGGTGTTATTGAACTTATCGAGGTAGAAGGCGAACAAACAGTTCCATTTCCTTGAATATTGAAATTATATGGATTTTCATCACTATCATTGTTTGCAATACTTAATGTTGCCGATCTTAATCCTGAAGCAGAAGGTTGAAATGTAATTTCAAAAGTTGTTGTTCCTGAAGCTGCAATTGAAGCACTTGGAATGATAGATACACTAAAATCCCCTGCATTTGCACCCGAAATAGAAACATATGGAGAAGCTGCTGTTAATACTAAAGGGTCAATACCCGAATTTTCGATAGTAAAAATAGTTGAACTACTATTTCCAACTATAGTTGAACCAAAATCAGTATCATCTGTTAGATTTGGAGTTATATCACCATCTACGATTTCATTTCCGTTGCCCAAAACAATCATTTCTACTGCTGCTGGTGTTCCACAGAAAACTTGGATGTCATCTAATCTCCATGGAGATGTTGTTCCTGACGATTTTCTGAATTTTATATAAACTGTCGAAAATGAAGTATAAGCTGATAAATCTATAGTACAGTTTGTAACTCCTCCAGAAATTGTATTTCCATGATTATAAGTTGAAACAGTTGTAAAGCCAGCTACTTGACTTGTTGTTGAGACTTCCACAATCAAATCTTTTGCAGTGGCGTTTGTTGTTCTAGCCAAATTAAAAGTCAATGAAAGAGGATTTGAAACCGAAACCATAGTTAATTCACTATTATTACCTCCAAATTCAGCATAATTAGAAGTAAATGTAACAGTATTTTGAATCCATCCAGAAGGCAAAGTATTAACTGCAAATGCTTCACTTAAACAAGGACCTGTTCCTAAAGTCAAAACTAAAGTTTCGTTATCAGCACCTATTCCATTTGTAGCTGTAATAGTAATATTAAAACTTCCTGCAACCGTTGGCGTTCCAGTAATAATTCCTGTTGCCGTATCTATAGACAAACCAGCTGGCAATCCTGTTGCATTATAACTCGTTGGGGAGTTTGTTGCTGTAATTGTATAAGTAAAAGAAGAGCCTTGATTACCCGATGCTGATAGAGAACTTGTAATTACTGGCGCACTTATTCCATTTCCTTGAATAGCGAAAGTATATGGATTTTCATTACTATCATTATTTGCAATGCTTATAGTTGCCGTTCTTAAACCATCTGCAGATGGGTCAAAAGTTACTTGAAAAGTTGTATTTCCTGAAACCGCAATACTATTAGACGGAATTGCTGTAACTGTAAAATCAGCTGCATTTGCTCCTGAAATAGTCACATAAGGACTCACTCCTGTTAAGTTTAAGGCAGCAGTTCCTATATTTTGTATCGTAAATGTTCTAACAATTGTTCCTGAAGCAGTTGAAACAGCACCAAAATCAGTATGATCTGCTAAAGCTGGCGTTGCATCTCCACTAACTATATCTATACTATTTCCTTGAAGGTTGATTTCAGGTGAAGCGGCTGTTGGAGTAACTGTACCATTTAAAGTGAAATCATCTAATCTAAACGTACCAGATCCTGTTGCTCCATTTAAGGACAAAATAACTGTTATCGTGCCCGTTTGGGATAAAACAGGACTTCCCACAACAACAGTACCTGTATTAGCTCCTCCTGTAGAGACAGATCCTGCACCAACACTTATTCCATTAATTGTCATTGACCAATTTTGAGCGCCAGTAGTGCTTCTTCTTGTCCAAAAACTAAAACTAGTTACATCTAATTGATAACCTCCTGCAACATTAAAAGTTAGTGTAACAGTTGGAGTTCCTGAAGAATTATTTAAAGAAATTGCTTGACCCGCACTTCCTGCAAAAGATGTCCATGCTCCAGTGCTATTTGACCATGAAGATACTGATAAATTAGCATCAATAATTCCTGGCGCAACATTGTAAGGATGAGCTGCAATAGCGGTTGTTCCAAAATCATGCTGATAAATCTGTCCCCAACTCGCAACCGAGCAAAATAACGCAACAATAAATAATTTTAATTTCATAACTTTGAATGAAAATATTAGATTTGGTTAAATTTCGCCTTCTTTGATTAAAAAAAAGCCTACAAAGATAAATCATAATTTTTTGATTATGAAATATTTATTGCATTATTAAATTGTTAACGAATTGAAAACTAATAAATCCGCTTTTTCCTTAAAAGAAATCTATACCAAGATGGAATATTACTGTGCTTATCAAGAGCGCTGTTATAAAGAAGTGGAGGGAAAATTGTATTCATTTTCGGTTAATTCTTCTGAAAAAGAGGAAATTCTGACTTATCTTATCGAAAATAATTTCATCAACGAAGAACGTTTTGCACAGAGTTTTGTTCGCGGTAAGCATAACTATAAATTTTGGGGTAAAAATCGCATTGTGAACGAATTGAAATTTCGAAATATTTCGTCTCGCATCATCACAATTGCGTTAAAAGAAATTCCAGAGGAAACCTATTTAGAAAATTTTCATCGTTTATCCGAAAAACATTGGGGCAACATCACCGAACAAAAAGGTCAAAAAAGAAATAAAAAATTCGTTGATTTCTTACTTCGTAAAGGCTATGAAACTGGGCTAATTTATGAGAAGTTGAATGAGTTGGAAGCTGGAAGTTAGAAGTTATTACACAGAGATACACCGAGCAACTTAGAGATACACCGAGATTTAAAAAAACTTTATAAAGTTCTTTGTAAAACTTAGCGAAACTTAGCGCCCTTTTAAACCGTAGATTCGAAGATTTTAAAAATTTACTTTGCGATACTTTGTAAAAAACTTTGCGCTACTTTGTGTAACAATAAAACCGTACTTTTGCAAAAAAAATAATCCATGTTAGAAAATAAAGACCAATCAAGAACCAGTTTGTCGCAATTAGGTGAATTTGGCTTAATTAAACACTTAACTAAAAACTTTACCATTACTCACGAGTCAACACTTAAAAGCATAGGAGACGATGCTGCGGTATTAGATTTTGGAGATAAAAAAGCAGTAATTTCAACTGATTTATTAGTAGAAGGCGTTCATTTTGATTTGGCTTACATGCCGTTAAAACACTTAGGATACAAAGCGGTTGTTGCCAATGTATCTGACATTTGTGCGATGAATGCTACTCCGACTCAAATTACGGTTTCGGTAGCGGTTTCGAATCGTTTTCCTTTAGAAGCTTTGGAAGAATTATTTGAAGGAATTACGTTAGCCTCAAAAATTTACAATGTAGACGTGATTGGTGGCGACACAACATCTTCGCAAAAAGGATTAATCATTAGCATTACCGCTATTGGTGAAGCGAATTTAGAAGATATCGTATATAGAAACGGAGCGAAAGAAAATGATTTATTAGTAGTTTCGGGCGACATTGGTGCGGCTTATATGGGATTACAAGTATTGGAACGCGAAAAACAAGTATTTCAAGTCAACCCAAACAACCAACCTGTTTTAGATGATTATACGTATTTAATCGAACGTCAATTAAAACCAGAAGCTCGCAACGACATTAAAGAATTATTAGAAAAATTAGAAATCAAGCCAACTTCAATGATTGATATTTCAGATGGTTTATCGTCTGAGATTTTACATTTGTGCAAACAAAGCAATGTAGGTTGTAATTTATACGAAGAGAAAATTCCGGTTGATCCACAATTGATTAATGTGTGCGAAGAATTTAATTTAGACATCACAACCGTAGCATTAAGCGGTGGCGAAGATTACGAATTGCTTTTCACCATTAAAATGGAAGATTTTGATAAAATCAAAGGCAATCCAAATTTCACCGTAATTGGACACATGGTTGCCGCTACCGAAGGAAATCATTTAATCACAAGAGCGAATACGAAGATTGAATTAAAAGCAAGAGGCTGGAATGCTTTAAGTGAGTAGTGTTCAGTGCTCAGTTTCTAGTGTTCAGAATATAAGAAAACCCCAAATTTAATTGAAATTTGGGGTTTTTACTTTTTACTTATCGACTACATTTTCATCAACCAGTTTCTCATTGAAACTTCGTTATTGATAATATCGCGTAATACTGAAATCTTCACTCTGTCTTGTTGCATAGAATCTCTGTGACGAATCGTTACCGTTTCATCTTCTAATGTTTGATGATCTACGGTAATACAGAATGGAGTTCCTAATGCATCTTGTCTTCTATAACGTCTTCCAACCGCATCTTTTTCATCATACGCTACGTTGAAATCCCATTTCAAATCATCGATGATTTTACGAGCTATTTCTGGCAAGCCGTCTTTTTTAACTAATGGTAAAACGGCAGCTTTTGTTGGCGCTAATACCGAAGGCAAACGTAAAACTGTTCTTGTTGAACCATCTTCTAAAACTTCTTCTTGTAAGGAGTTTGAAAAAACTGCTAAGAACATTCTGTCTAAACCAACCGAAGTTTCTACCACATAAGGCGTATAGTTCGAATTGGTGTCGTTATCAAAATATTGTAATTTTTTACCCGAAAATTGTTCGTGTGCTTTCAAATCGAAATCGGTTCTTGAGTGAATTCCTTCTAATTCTTTAAATCCGAATGGAAAGTTGAATTCGATATCCGCAGCAGCATTTGCGTAATGCGCTAATTTTTCGTGGTCGTGGAAACGGTAATTTTCCTTCCCTAAACCAAGCGACAAATGCCAATTTAAACGTGTTGTTTTCCAGTATTCGTACCATTTCATTTCTTCTCCTGGTTTCACGAAAAACTGCATTTCCATTTGTTCAAATTCGCGCATACGGAAAATAAATTGCCTTGCTACAATTTCGTTTCTAAACGCTTTACCCGTTTGAGCAATTCCGAAAGGAATTTTCATACGGCCTGTTTTTTGAACGTTTAAAAAGTTTACGAAAATCCCTTGAGCCGTTTCTGGACGAAGGTATAAATCCATCGCGCTTTCAGCTGAAGCACCTAATTTTGTTCCGAACATTAAGTTGAATTGCTTCACATCGGTCCAGTTTTTTGAACCACTTTCTGGACAAGCAATTTCTAATTCTTCGATTAATGCTTTTACATCTGCAAGGTTTTCTGTCTCTAAAGAACGCGCCATTCTTTCCAGAATTTCCTTCTTTTTAGACAAATATTCCATCACACGTGGATTAGTTGTTTTGTATTGCTCTTCATCAAATGAAGCACCAAAACGCTCACGAGCTTTATCAATTTCTTTTTGTGCTTTTTGATTTAATTTTTCGGCATAATCCTCAATTAAAACATCGGCACGGTATCTTTTTTTAGAATCTTTATTATCGATTAATGGGTCGTTAAAAGCATCAACGTGACCAGAAGCTTTCCAAGTGGTTGGATGCATCAAAATTGCAGCGTCTAATCCTACAATATTTTCGTGCATTTGCACCATAGATTGCCACCAGTATTCACGGATGTTCTTTTTTAACTCTACACCGTTTTGTGCATAGTCATAAACTGCACTTAAACCATCGTAAATTTCGCTTGACGGAAATATAAATCCGTATTCTTTTGCATGCGAAACTACATTTTTAAAAATATCATCTTGTTTTGCCATACTGCAAAAGTAAAAATAGGAATGAAATAAAGAAAAGAAATTGAAGAATAAAAATAAGAATTATTAATATTCGAAAATGGTTGTGCCAATTTTAACAAAATCGTGGTAGATATTGATTTTGTATTTTCCTTTAATTGTTTTGTTTTTTTCTAAATCTACATAGGTACAAACATCAGTATCCTTTTTTTGATAGTTTGCATTAACTGATGCGCTATATTGTAATTTAGTATTATTGCTTGATTCTATAAAAGTATTACCAGAGGAAATAATTTGATTCTTTGGGTTTACCACTTGCACATAAACTGTTTTATTACCAGAATGTGCCATTTGATTTTCTTCTAAAGTAAAACAAACACGTAATTGTTGAATTTTCGACTCACTCATTTTGTATGAGTCAGAATAAATTTTAACACCTTTAGCAGTAACATTTAGCGCTGTTAATTGAGAAGTTTTAATTTTTGATATTGTATTGCGTTCAGCTTTTAGGACTGAAAGACCAATTGCTTTTTTGCTTTGCTCATTTTTAGCATTATTTACAATTGCATCATCTATAGAATTAATTTTTGCGTTTTTTTGTGCAAATAAATTTGTTTGAGCTAACTTTAATTGTTCCTCAAAACGAAGGCTATCTATTTTACTTTTTATGCTAATTGAGTCATATTTGTATAGTATTTCAGACAATTGACTCTCTAAAACTTTTTGTTCTAAATCAGAATTTTCAACATATTTGTCAAAATCAGTCGAAACTTTATAAAATTTAACACTTAGCAACAACGACAAAACCATCAATAATATGATGCTGATTTGAGCTATTTTTTTCTTTTTAAGTGTCATTTTATAAACTTTTTTATAAATTTATTCAAAATTGTTAAAGTTGATATAATTAATCGATAAAATGCTTAAATATCTGATAAACTTACTTTTTCCAAAACTTTGCTTAGGTTGCAATGCTTTATTACTCAATAATGAGAAAATTATTTGTAGCGAATGCAATCATAATTTACCTATTACTAATCATCATCTTTTAGAGAGCAATGATACAACAAAAAAATTTTATGGCATAATTCCTATAGAATTTAGTGCATCAATGTTGTATTTTCATCATAAAGGTATTGTTCAAAATTTAATTCACAATTTAAAATATAAAAATCATCAAGAAGTGGGCTCCTTGCTTGGAAAATGGTATGCCAAAGATTTAGAATCTGTTAGTCAAATACAAACTGTATCGGAAATAATTCCGGTTCCATTACATAAAAAAAGATTAGAAGAACGTGGTTATAATCAGATTACTACTTTTTGTGATGCTTTGTCAAATGAACTTAAAATTCCTTATAATCCAAATCTTTTATATCGTAGTCGCTATTCGAAAACACAAACAAAGAAAGACAAAGAAAACAGAAAAGATATTGCCAATTCCTTGTTTGATGTAAATTTCACCGAAGCTGACCACAACAAACATTTCTTGCTTGTGGACGATGTAATGACATCGGGCGCTACACTTGAAGCTTGTGCCAAAGCTTTGTTAAAAATTCCAAACAGCAAAGTTAGTATCGTAACCATTGCATACACGCTATCATAAAAATTACTAAAAATTGTATGTTTGTACTAATTATAGTCGTTATTTTGTAACCACATTATTTGAAAAAATGACAAAATTTAAATATCTAGCTTTTTTATTAGCAAGTCTTTTATTATTAACCAATTGCGCTAAGCGTGGAACAATTACTGGTGGTGATAAAGATACTATTGCTCCAAAAATTACGAGTAGTAATCCTGAAAATTTTACTACAAATTTTAAAGGAAACGAAATCAAGATTAGCTTTAACGAACTTATTAAAATTAAAGACATCAACAAACAATTGATTATTTCGCCTCCAATGAAAAAACAACCTATAATTGTTCCTCAAGGAAGCGCAAGTAAATATATCTCAATTAAAATTTTAGACACTTTACAAGAAAACACTACATATAGTTTTAATTTCGGACAAAGTATTACCGATAATAATGAAGGAAATCCGTATTCGCAATTCAAATATGTTTTTTCGACAGGAAATTATGTGGATTCTTTAACTGTAGTTGGAAAAGTAAAAGATGCTTACGAACAAAAACCTGATAGTTTTGTTTCGATTATGCTTTATGATGCAAAAACATTTACTGATTCAACTGTTTATAAAGAAACTCCGTTATACATTACCAATACACTAGACAGTTTAAAAGTCTTTTCATTAGAAAACTTAAAAGAAGGCTCTTATAAAATTGTAGCCATGAAAGACAAAGCTGGCAACAACAAATACAATCCAGCAACAGATAAAATTGGATTTATTGATTCTCCTATAACGATTCCAACTTCAGACATGTTTGAATTAGAATTGTTTCAAGAAAAGCAACCTTTTAAAGCAGACAAACCAACACAGGAAAGCAACAACAAACTTTTCTTAGGATACGAAGGCGACTATAGAAACACTAAAGTTACCGCTTCTTATGGCAATACCGAAGTACCAATTAAAATAGGAAAATTCCCTGTAAAAGATAAAGATTCGGTTCAGATTTTTTATCCCAATATAAAAATGGATTCTTTACAAATTTCTGTTACTAACGGTACCTACTTTAAAAAATTCGTTTCTAAACTTAAAACGTTAAAAGAAGCAGATTCGCTTGATATTGAAAATAAAACAGGAAATATTTTAGCCTTCAGAGATGCCTTTGTTCTTAAATCAACAACTCCAATAACTGCTATTGATGAATCTAAAATTGTATTACGAAGTAAAGATTCTACAACTGTAAAATTTACATCAAAATATATTGATTTTGAACAAGAAATTGTTTTTGATTTTGAGAAGAAAGAAGACGAAAAGTACACCATGGAATTACTTCCGGGTGCTATCAAAGATTTTTATGAGAAAGGGAACGATTCACTAAAATATAATTTTAGTACCAAACAACTTTCCGATTATGGGAATTTAAAAATCAACATCTCAAATATCAAACGCTTTCCTTTTATAGTAGAGCTGCTAGATAAAAATGAAGTTTTATACAAAACAACTTCAAACAAAGAAACAAGTGTGTATTTTGAAACCATTGAACCAAGATTATACACCATTAGAATCATCTACGACGATAACTCTGACAACGAATGGACAACAGGAAATTACTTGGCTAAAAAACAAGCCGAAGAAATAATTTACTTTCCGAAGCTTATTGATGTTAGGGCGAATTGGGATGTTGAACAAGATTTTATATTGGATTAGATGATTTTAAAATCATCTCTATCATTAAGAAAATTCAATTTTTGACGGGTTTCTTGTTGGGCATTTTTATCTAATTCGAAGATAAAAACCCCTAATTCATTTTCGCAATCCACAATTGTATTTCCTAAAAAATCAGTTGCCTTAGAATGTCCAGGATATTCTAATTTATTGGCATCTTCGCCTACTCTATTGACGCCAATGGTGTAACACATATTTTCTATGGCACGTGCTTTTAAAAGAGCGTCCCATGCATTAATTCGTAGTTTTGGCCAATTGGCAACGTACAACAACAAATCGTAATTTTCAACATTTCTAACAAAAACCGGAAAGCGCAAATCGTAGCAAATTTGTAGGCAAATGTTCCAATTATTATAGTTTACGATAACTTTTTCTGTTCCTTTTGTATAGACTTTTTCCTCGCCAGCTAAGGTGAATAAATGTCGTTTGTTGTAATACTGTACTTCTCCAGAAGGAAAAACAAAAACCATTCGGTTGTAGAAATTATCATTTTCTTTGATTACTAAACTTCCTGTTATGGCACAGGTTTTCTTTTTTGCTAAATCTTTTAACCAAGTCATTGTTTCGCCTTCCATGGTTTCCGCAACAGTAGATGGATTCATAGTAAAACCTGAAGTAAACATTTCAGGCAAGACAAATAAATCAAACGATTCATCTTCGTTTAGGAAATATTCTTCAATAAATGTTCGATTGATTTCTGGATTTTCCCAAGCTAATTTGGTTTGAAAAAGCGCAATTTTCATTGGATAAAATTTTTATTAAAAGTACCAAAAAACGCATCCAAATGAATGAATGCGTCTTTATTATTTTGAAGATTCTATGAATTACTTCACAGATGCTTTTAAAAATTCTCTGTTCATACGAGCGATGTTTTCTAACGAAATACCTTTTGGACATTCGATTTCACATGCTCCAGTATTCGTACAATTTCCGAAACCTTCTTCGTCCATTTGGCGTACCATGTTTAACACACGTTGCGTAGCTTCTACTTTACCTTGTGGTAATAAAGCATATTGCGATACTTTAGCTCCAACGAATAACATCGCAGAACCATTTTTACAAGTAGCCACACATGCGCCACATCCAATACAAGCTGCTGCTTCAAACGCTTTGTCTGCATCTACTTTAGGAACTGGAATAGAGTTAGCATCAATAGTGTTTCCAGATGTGTTTACTGATACGAAACCACCTGCTTGCTGAATTCTATCAAAAGCCGTTCTATCAACAACTAAATCTTTGATTACTGGGAAAGCTTTACTTCTCCATGGCTCGATGAAAATCGTATCACCATCGTTAAACATTCTCATGTGTAACTGACATGTTGTAATTCCTGTATCAGGTCCGTGAGCACGTCCATTAATGTATAATGAACAAGATCCACAAATTCCTTCACGACAATCGTGATCAAAGGCAACTGGCTCTTTTCTTTCGTTAATTAATTGCTCGTTTAATTGGTCTAACATTTCCAAAAACGAACTTGCAGTAGAAACATTATCTAATTTATAAGTTTCTATGCTACCTTTAGAACTAGCATTCTTTTGACGCCAAATTTTAAGGTTTATATTGATATTTTTTGCTGCACTCATAATATTTTATTTGTAATTTCTAGCTGCAATTTTAATTTCTTCGTATTTCAATTCTTCTTTGTGAAGTTCTTCTTTACTGATGTCATCACCTTTGTATTCCCAAGCTCCAACAAATTTGAAATTTTCATCATCACGTAATGTTTCTCCTTCAGCATCTTGATATTCTTCACGGAAATGACCTCCACAAGACTCTTTACGTTGTAAAGCATCCATTGCCATTAATTGACCTAAATCAATAAAATCAGCGACTCTTAAAGCTTTTTCTAACTCAGGATTTAATTCATCTGCACTACCCGGAACATACACATCTTTGTAGAAATCTTCTTTTAACTGAGCGATTTCTGCAATAGCTTCTTTTAAGCCAGCTTCATTTCTTCCCATTCCAACTTTATTCCACATAATTAAACCTAATTTTTTATGGAAATAATCAACCGATTTAGAACCGTTGTTGTTTAAGAATTTACTAATTGAATCTTTAACTCTAGCTTCTGCTTCTAAGAATTCTGGAGAATCTGTTGCGATTTTTCCAGTTCTAATTTCGTCAGCTAAATAGTTAGAAATTGTGTAAGGTAAAACGAAATATCCATCTGCTAAACCTTGCATTAAAGCCGAAGCTCCTAATCGGTTTGCTCCATGGTCAGAGAAATTTGCTTCTCCAGCAACAAAACAACCTGGAATTGTAGATTGTAAGTTATAATCAACCCAAACACCACCCATTGTATAGTGAACCGCTGGATAAATTTTCATAGGCGTTTCATAAGGATTTTCATCCGTGATTTTTTGATACATCGTAAACAAGTTACCATATTTCTCTTCTAACCACTGTTTTCCTAAAGCTGTAATTTCTTCTGGAGTAGGATTGTGATTTCCTTTTGCGTACGCTGATTGTTTTCCTTTTGTTTGAATTTCTGTAGAAAAATCTAAGTAAACTCCTTCGTTAGTGTCATTTGCTTCAATACCGTGTCCAGCATCACAAACTTCTTTTGCAGCTCTTGAAGCCACATCACGAGGAACTAAATTTCCAAAAGCTGGATATTTTCTCTCTAAATAATAATCTCTATCTTCTTCAGCAATTTGTGTTGGTTTTAATTTACCAGCTCTAATTGCTTCAGCATCTTCTTTTTTCTTTGGAACCCAAATACGTCCTGAGTTACGTAACGATTCAGACATCAACGTTAATTTTGACTGATTAGTTCCGTGAACTGGAATACAAGTTGGATGAATTTGAACATAACATGGGTTTGCGAATAACGCTCCTTGTTTATGAACTTTCCATCCAGCAGTTACATTACTTCCCATTGCGTTTGTAGAAAGGAAATATACGTTTCCGTAACCTCCAGAAGCTATAACAACAGCGTGAGCTGAATGTCTTTCGATTTCTCCTGTAATTAAGTTACGAGCGATAATTCCACGCGCTTTTCCGTCAACTTTTACTAAATCTAACATTTCGTGACGGTTGTACATTTTTACACGACCTAACCCGATTTGTCTTGATAAAGCAGAATAAGCTCCTAATAATAATTGTTGTCCTGTTTGTCCAGCAGCGTAGAAAGTACGTTGTACTTGCGTTCCACCAAACGAACGGTTGTCTAACATTCCGCCATATTCGCGTGCGAAAGGAACTCCTTGCGCCACACATTGGTCGATAATATTTCCTGAAACTTCTGCTAAACGGTGAACGTTTGCTTCACGCGCACGGTAGTCACCACCTTTAATTGTATCATAAAAAAGACGGTAAATACTATCACCATCATTTTGATAATTTTTTGCTGCATTGATACCTCCTTGAGCCGCAATTGAGTGCGCACGACGAGGAGAATCTTGAAAACAGAATGCTTTAACATTGTACCCCATTTCTCCAAGAGAAGCGGCAGCAGAAGCACCTGCTAAACCAGTTCCTACCACAATAATATCGATTTTTGGTCGATTGTTTGGCGCAACTAATTTCAAGTGATTTTTATGATCGGTCCATTTGTCTTTTAACAGACCTGCTGGTATTTTAGAATCTAACTTCATAATATATACTGATGTTGATTATTTTTTAAAGTGTAAGATAACTGGAATAATTGCAAATAATAGTGGAACTATAATTGCGAATGCTCTTCCGAAAAACTTGATTGCTGGTGTTAATTTTGAACTAGTAGCTCCAAGCGATTGAAAAGCACTTTGAAAACCATGCCATAAGTGAAATGCCAAAGCTAACATTGCTAAAACATAACCGATTGTAAAAAACAATCCGTATTTAGCATCTTTAAAAAAGTCTACAGTTAATTTATACAAATCTTTGTAACCTTCAAAAACTACTTCACCTGTTTTTTTGTTTACGATTTTAGTCATGTCTTGCACTTCTAAATCGTATTGCCCTTGTGTTTGCATTTTGATTGTCTCAAAAAATTCTTTAGATAATTTTCCGCTTTGATCCAATTGCATGTAAGGCATTTGAGAATCTTTTGTTCCCACTAACTGAATTTGTTTTTGTCCCATACCATTGTCCATTTCTTTTTGAACTAACGGCATGTTTTTGTCAAAATGCATTTTTGCCCAAAAATTTACCATGTGTGTAGCAATAAAAACCATAATAACTGTTCCTAAAACTGCCATATTTCTTGAAGCTAAACTGCTTGAAGAACCATCTGTTTTAGCATAACCAACTGGTCTTGCCTTTTTGTTTTGGATTGTTAACATGATTCCATCAATAGCATGGAATAAAATTGAAATGTAAGTAAGATAAGAAAGTAACTTAACTGCCGGATTGGTGGTCATGAATAATGCATATTCATTAAATTGCTTACTGGTTCCAAAAATCAATTGAAGATTTCCTGCCAAATGCCCCGCCAAAAACAAGCATAAAAATAAACCTGTAAGAGCCATCCAGTATTTTTTAACGATAGATGACTTTAATAGTGCCGATTTTGCCATAATTTTTATTTGATTGTACTAGTTTAATAAAAAATCAAACAAAAATAAGGCTATTTGAAATTAACCACAACCTTTTTGAGCTAATTTATAATGATTTTAAAATGAATTTAACTATCGTTGAATATCAGCAACTTAGATGCTTAAAATCATGTCGATAAATAATATTTTAACAAATATATTTATTTGACGTAAGTAGGAATCAATCCTCTTAAACCCATATCAACCACATTTTCACCTATTGAAGGCTCATATTTACCATCTGAAGTTACTTCTTGCCATTCAAAACTGTTATTAGAAGAAAGTGATAAAGTAATCACTACATCACGCGTTTCATTACCATTAATGATAAGATTTTGTGCAAATTTCCCTGTTACTACACAAGAGCCCGTAGGTATTGGAGAAGTAGCCGCAATTGGGTTTGGAACCGTTGTAGCTCCAGCTGGTGCTTGCCCCGAAGTTGCATAAGGAAAATCATTCAAGGCAAAAGCCCAGTAACCTTGTAGTCGATTTGCATTAACAGGAAAAGAGTTATTACCAATAGAATGTGTTGTGATGTATGAGTTATATCCAACAAAACTTGCTAATTTCCCTAGATAATCAGTCCCTGCATTTCTAACAGAAATAGTATATTCTTGGTAAGCCAAAGAAACGCGAACGTATTCATAATTTCCTTGTGCTACTTGACTTAATGGAATTCTCAAAAATGCTTCGCCTTCGCCAACCACAACAGCTTTGCTAAAATCGATAGCTACAGCTCCACCTACAGTTGTTTCATCTGCGTGATATAAAATAGCTCCATTACCGAGCTGCGTATAAGCCGTGGGTGCCAACTCAAAATAATGAGCACTAATTTTATTAAAATCAGGTGATTGTGCTGCGTGACCAGATGGAATAGTAGCAGGTTGACCCAAATTATTCAATCGCACTTGATTAGGATCAAATTGAAATTTAACAATTAAATACGGCTCATCCGATACATCGTCTGAATCCTCACAAGAGAAAAAGGCAAATGCACCAACTATTAAAGTGAATAAAACTACTAATTTTTTCATACTATCGATTGTTTTCTATCCCTGATTGGAGTGATAGCTCCCGATTCATCGGGACTATAACGGAAAGCAGGAATCCAACATTAAACAAAACCCTAACGTTTGGTTTCAAAATAAGACTATTTTAATACGTTTTTGTTACGTCTTCATCTATAACGAGAATAAAGTCCGCTTTATTGTAATGTTCGGCTTCTAATTTTGTAATATCTTTTTGTTCCACCATGGCAATTGTCACAATTTTTATGCCAGCATCTAACTTTCTTAAATACCAATTGATTCCTTCATAATTATCAGAATGATAGGTGCCGTTGTAATGCACAAAAATGCTGTTTTCTTTTCTGTTTTTATTGATAAAATAAGCCATTGTAGCGTCTTTTATCGCTTGCGCTTTTGGCATTTTCTCACCAGCATGACCGCCTTGCATACTCATCATGCTTTTATAACCTAGTAAATTAATATCAAATGCTATTGGCAACTGAGCAATCCAAGATTTTTCTTGAGCAGAAAGCGAATCCAAAGCCACTAAATCTTTTTTAAATACTAACGAAGCGTATCTTCGAGGCACATTTGTAGCGATAAAATTAATTTTTTTCTCTTTGGCAAAATCAACTAAAGGCTTGTAATCGGTTTTATAATTTTTCCAAAGGCGAGCCGAAGAATCTAATTGTTTTTGATTGATTTTGCCTTTTAGATATTGGTCGAGTTGCTTTTGATTATCAGCTTCAAGCATTTCGGCACCTAAAACTAATGACTTTCTTTGAGCCAAATCTTTTGTAAATTCTAGCTGCAACCAATGGACTAATGAATTGTCGTGAATTTCACCAAATAAAACTACATCAGTCTTTTCGCTGGCTTTCAAAACTTTTTCATAGGACGATTTTTTACCTTTTTTATCAAAAATTTGATAGGCTTTTTTGTCTTGAGCCATAGAAGACATGGATAAAATTATCGCCAAATACAGAATTAGATTTTTCATGTTTTATTTTTTTGGAGCTGAAACTTCAAATGATTTGCTTTCTGATACTTTATCTTTTGAAACTGTCATTTTGTATTTCCCAACAGGCAAATAAAACTTCTTGTTTTCAGCTTCTTTAATTTTGATATTTTTGTCTTTCTTATTCCACTTTTCAGCAACTTCTATTGAAAGCAAATAATCGTATGCAAACGAATTCAATCCTTTTTTAGCTTCCACTTTTTGAGTATGAACTACCGATCCTGCTTCATTCGCAATCGAAACATTCACAATTCCATCAACATTTGAATAAAACCAAATTTCTTGCGAAGGCTCACTTGGTTTTTCCCAAGCGTAATTTTGAGTTCCCCAACGATCTGATTTTGTTCTATCATTCACATTAAATAAATGCAGGTTTTTAGCTAAAACATCTTTAGTTAATTCCTGAACTTTTGATATATCCATTTTATAAATCGAACGACCGTGAGTTCCCACGATTAATTCTTTTGCTTTGGTTTGAATTACCGCATCATGAACTGCAACTTTTGGCATTCCGTTGGAGAAATCTTGCCAAGTTACACCTTTGTCTAACGAAATAAATAAACCATTATCAGTTCCCACATATAAAATATTCTCGTTTGCCGAATCTTCAACAATTACATTCACAGCATTAGTTAATCCGTTTGAAATTGATGTCCAAGTCGCACCAAAATCTTCCGAAACATAAGCGTAGCTTTCAAAAATATCATTTCTATATCCGTTTAAAGTGGCATAAACTCTTTCTTTTTTGTGAGACGAAGCAACAACTCTTGAAACCCAAAAATTTTGTGGTAAATTACCCGAAATCAATTGCCAAGAAACACCACCATCTTTCGAAACATGAATTTTCCCATCATCTGAACCTGTGTAAAGTAATCCAAATTGGAATTTACTTTCTGAAATAGTTGTCAACGTTCCAAAAGCTACATTTCCTTCTTTTGCACCATTGGTTAAATCACCCGAAATTCGTTCCCAAGTTTCGCCTTGATTCATTGACCGGTGTAAAAACTCAGAACCCATATACAAAATATCTTGATTGTGCGATGATAACAAAATCGGCGTTTGCCAATTAAAACGATATGGTTTTTCTCCTTTTGGCGCTTTTGGCGTGATGTAATCAAACTTACCTTCTTTCTGATTGATTTTGTAGTAATTCCCAAATTGATAACCTGTAAAAACTACATCTGGATTACGACTATCAATTTGGATTTGCATACCATCACCACCAATTAACTCTTGATACGGATATTTCCCTTCTTGATGCCAAGCTACATTGTGTGAGTAATTATTAGGTCCAAACCAAACGCCGTTATCTTGCATCCCGCCATAGACATTATAATTTTCTTGATAATCTACATTTACTGCATATAATTGCCCTAATGCTTCATTATTACACTTGATCCAATGTGCTCCGTTGTCATACGAAATATTCACACCACCATCGTTTCCGTTGATAATGTGATTTGGATTTTCGGGATTGACCCAAGTTACATGATGATCAGCGTGCACATTTTCTTTACTAATCATTGCGAAGTTTTTTCCACCATCTTCAGAAAACAATAACGGAACTCCACCAATATAAACACGATTTTGATTTTTCTCATCTACCGAAATGTTCGCGAAATAATATCCGTAGGTATAAAACATATCGTCGATATAATTCTGATTCGCTTTTTTCCAAGATTTTCCGCCATCTTCCGATTTGTAAACTTCGCAACCAATTACTTCGGTTTCAAATAACGCTTTATTTGCATCAGATAAAACGGCTAAAACTTCTTTTGGTTCCATGTTATTATCAGCAACCCAATTTTTAATGTTTTCCGCTCGATATTTATCTCTGAAACCACTTTCTTTCAAAGCAATATTCAGCTCTTTATTCGAGATTTCCATGAAATCAGCTCCCGGAGTTGATAACATTGTGGTCAATTTATTTTTTGAAGCGGTTTTTGGTCGTTTGTTTTGATTGTCCAAAACCGCATAAATCAAGTTTTCATTGAATAGCGTCAAACCAATTCTTCCTATACCTTCATTAGCCGGAAATCCACTTTCTTTTGTAGTGACTAATTTCCAAGACGTTCCACCGTCTTCACTTTTGTAAATGCCCGATTTTTCTCCATCGCCATCAAAATGCCACGCTTTTCTATCTTTTTGCCAAGACGCCGCAAACATGATTTTTGGATTATTTTTCGAAACCGCTAAATCAATAATTCCAGTATCTTCAGCTACAAACAAGGTTTGTTTCCAAGATTTTCCACCATCAGTTGATTTATAAATACCACGTTCTTTATTAGTTGTATATAAATGTCCAACAGCCGCAACTACAATTTCATTCAAATTGCTTGGGTTGACCCAAATTCGACTAATATGATGCGAATCTTTTAATCCTAAATTTTCCCAAGTTTTTCCTTTATCCGAAGATTTCAAAACACCAACTCCAGCATAAGACGAACGCGAAGCATTTACTTCTCCTGTTCCTACCCAAATAGTTCCCGAATTCCAATCTACCGTAACCGAACCACAATTAACAGTTTCTGCCGAATCCATTACAGGCAAAAAAGAAGTTCCGTTATTATTAGTGTACCAAAGTCCGCCTGTAGCATAAGCGACATAAAATTCGGTTGTGTTTTTCGGATTTACTGCCAAATCTACCACACGACCACTCATGATGGTTGGTCCGATATTTTTTGCTTCCACTTGATTAAACAAATCTTTTTGAGCAATTGCAGATTGCACAATCAATAAAAACAGTAGCGTAATTTGCTTCATCTTGATAAAATTTGTTGAAAATTAGCCAAAATATTACGCTTCTACAAAATTTCTATAGTATTTAACAACTTTTCATTTTTATCTTATTAATTTTGAACATAATTAGACTTTTGTAATGTTATTGTAGCTTGTTTCTTAGAGGGTCATTTTTATAGTATTTTTTTTTAAAATTAAATGAGTAAATTATATATCGTTCCAACGCCGATTGGCAATTTAGAAGACATGACTTTTCGTGCGATTAAAGTACTGAAAGAAGTCGATTTAATTTTAGCAGAAGACACGCGAACCAGTGGAAAATTGCTAAAACACTTCGAAATTGCTACGCACATGCACAGCCACCACATGCACAACGAACACAAAACCGTTGAAAATTTGGTCAAGCGATTACAAGCAGGCGAAACCATTGCTCTTATTAGCGATGCAGGAACTCCAGCCATTTCCGACCCAGGTTTTTTGCTTACACGCGCTTGTGTAGAAAATGGAGTAGAAGTAGAATGTTTGCCAGGAGCAACTGCTTTTGTACCCGCTTTGGTGAATAGCGGTTTGCCTAATGATAAATTCGTTTTCGAAGGATTTTTACCCGATAAAAAAGGAAGACAGACCCGATTTTTAGCCTTACAAGAAGAATATCGCACGATGATTTTCTATGTTTCGCCACACAAATTAAACAAAACCTTAGCCGAATTTGTCCAATATTTCGGAACCGACAGACCTGTTTCGGTTTCTAGGGAATTATCAAAATTACACGAAGAAACCGTAAGAGGAACTGCTGAAGAAGTTTTAAAGCACTTTGAAGCTAAACCAGCTAAAGGAGAAATTGTTGTGGTTGTGGGAGGGAAGAGTTTGAAGTAAAATATTTAGTTATGACTTATCAAAAATTAAACACAAATAATATTTTAATTAAAGTTAATAACGGATTGATTATTTTGTTGTTTTTTTTAGTTCTAAGAGTTTTTTTAATTTATAAACAAACACAATTTAATTTAACGAATCCATTAATTCCAAAAGACTTAGTTTGTGAGGTTTTTAATTCTTACGTTGATGGCGGAATTTTTCTTTTACTTGGATTGTTTTTGGGTTATATCTTAAAATCATTTAATCTAAATTTTATATCTTTTTTGGTTTCTTTATTGTCATTATCTCTTTACATAATATTTTTTTAAATGGAAACACACAACATAACCACCACCTGGAAAGGTAAAATGCAATTTGAGTCCACTAACCCTAGTGGCGATGTCATTTCTATTGATGCCGGTCCTGAAAATGGAGGCGAAGGAAAAGGCTTGCGTCCAAAAGCGTTGATGTTATCTGCTTTAGCGGGTTGCACAGGTTTAGACGTTGCTTCTTTAATGGGAAAAATGAAGTTAGAAGTAGCTGATTTCAAAATTGAAACTTCAGGCGAATTAACCGAAGAACATCCTAAAATCTATCGCACAGTAAAAGTTGATTACCATTTTTACGGCAACAATTTAGACGAGAAAAAGCTAGAAAAAGCGGTGAATTTATCCGTAGAAAAATATTGTGGCGTGATGGAAATGTTTCGTCAATTTGCAAAAGTTGAGGTAGCGATTTTTTATCATTAACAATAAATTTTTGCCACGGATTTCACAGATTTTCACGGATTTAATCCTTATAATCAATGCAATCTGTGGCTGAAATAAAAAATATTTATACCTTTGCCATTCAATAATATAAGCCAAAATAACAGAATTCAAAACTAGCATTCTGAATTCTAATTTCTAAATTCTAATTTTTAAAACTATGCGTTGGAATCCAAAATCTAAGCCAAATCCAGAAAAAGTACAAGCCATTCAGCAAGCACTTCAAGTCGATGAAATTATTGCGACACTTTTAGTTCAACGAGGAATCGAAACCTTCGAACAAGCCAAAACCTTTTTCCGTCCCACTTTAGCCGATTTGCACAATCCGTATCTGATGAAAGATATGGACAAAGCCGTTGCTCGAATTGAAAAAGCCATTGCGAACAACGAAAATATCTTAGTTTTCGGTGATTACGATGTCGATGGAACAACTGCGGTTTCTTTAGTTTCGAGTTATTTACGTAGTTTTTATCCGAATGTGGCGACCTATATTCCCGATAGATACGCAGAAGGTTATGGCATTTCCTATATGGGGATTGATTATGCTGAAGACAACGATATTTCCTTAATTATTGCGTTGGATTGTGGTATCAAATCGATTGACCATGTCAATTACGCCAAAGCAAAAAACATTGATTTTATTATTTGCGACCATCACCGACCAGGCAATATTTTGCCCGATGCGGTTGCAGTTTTAGATCCAAAACGAGAAGATTGTTCGTATCCGTATGATGAATTATGCGGTTGCGGTGTCGGATTTAAATTGATTCAGGCTTTAGCCGAAAATCGAAACCAAACCATTGAAGATTTAGTGGAATATTTAGATTTAGTTGCTACTGCGATTGCGGCTGATATTGTTTCGATTACGGGTGAGAATAGAGTGTTGGCAAAATTTGGTTTGGAAGTGATTAATTCGAATCCACGACCAGGAATAAAAGCCTTGATTCAAAATGTAAAGAAAAAAGTCTTGACGATTACGGATGTAGTTTTTATCGTAGCACCAAGAATCAACGCTGCTGGAAGAATCAAACATGGAAATGAAGCGGTAGCTTTATTAACCGAATACGATTTAGACCAAGCGGAGCAATTCGCCTCCGAAATCGAGCAACATAATTCCGATAGAAAAGAATTAGACAAACAAATTACGAAAGAAGCCTTACTTCAAATCGAAGAAAACAACGAGCAAAACCGATTTTCAACTGTCGTATATCAAGAAAATTGGCATAAAGGCGTTATCGGAATTGTGGCTTCTCGATTGGTAGAAAATTACTATCGCCCGACGATTGTTTTTACGAAAAGTGGCGAAAAATTAGCCGCTTCGGCGCGTTCAGTAAAAGATTTTGATGTGTATAATGCGTTGGAAGCTTGTGCGGAACACTTGGAGCAATTTGGTGGTCACATGTATGCCGCTGGAATGACGCTTTTAGAAGAGAACTACGAAAATTTCAAAAATGCTTTCGAAAAAGTCGTGCAAGAAACCATTCATCCCGATTTATTGACACCAGAAATTTCATACGATGCCGAAATCGAATTGTCCGAAATCAATCCGAAATTAATGCGCTTATTGAAGCAATTTGAACCTTTCGGACCCGAAAATATGACACCTTTATTTTTAGCGAAAGGAGTAACCGATTCAGGTTATGCAAAAGCATTAGGTTCTGATAACGAACATTTGAAAGCATTTGTAAAACAAGAAAATTCGGAAAGTTTTGGAGCGATAGGTTTTGGATTGGGAAATAAATTAGACTTGGTTACCAACAAAAATAAATTTGATGCAATTTTCTCTTTGGAAGAAAATGAATGGAAAGATACTGTAACTTTGCAACTGCAATTGCGCGATATTAGATAAAGTATTCAGTGTTCAGTATCGAGTGTTCAGTTTGTTCAGTTTTTTTGTAAAATTTAATAATTAGTTCATTCGTGGCATCAAAACCCAAAAAAGACCCATTTTCATCTTTACGAATTCCCGAATTTCGCTGGTTTTTAGCCATGCGCTTGTTTATTGTATTGGCTTGGTCGATGCAATTTGTATTGATTGAATGGGAAGTGTATCGCATCACAAAAGATCCATTATCATTAGGATTAATTGGTTTAATGGAAATTATTCCTGCAATAAGTATGGCATTGTTTGCCGGACACATTGTGGATCAAAATGAGAAGAAAGGTTTGTTAATCAAATGTTTTTCTGGATTGGCAACAATTAGTGCTTTGTTGTGTTTGTTGGTGCATCCGAATTTCATTGATTCTTTTTCAAAAGACACCATATTATACGGAATTTACGCTCTAGTTTTTGTGGGCGGAATTATTCGTGCGTTTTTAATTCCCTCAATTTTTAGTTTATTGGGATTGATTATTCCTAAAAAAGAACAACCAAATGCGGCGACATGGAGTAGTTCTACTTGGCAAGTGGCGGCTGTAATCGGACCAGCTTTGGCGGGATTTGCAATTGGTTGGGTTGGTGTTTTTTGGTCATTGGTTTTTGTGGTTTTTTGTGTGATAATGGCTTTAATAGTGCTAACACAAATTGAAAGAAAGCCGATTTTAAATCCAAAAATTGGCGAACCTATTTTTAAGAGTTTGAAAGAAGGATTGTCGTTTGTTTTTCATTCGAAACCTATTTTGAATGCAATTTCGCTTGATATGTTTGCAGTTTTATTCGGTGGAGCCGTTGCATTGTTACCGATTTTTGCTCAAGATATTTTAAAAGTGGGTTCGGAAGGATTTGGAATTTTAAGAGCAGCTCCAGCTATCGGCGGATTGCTTACAATGCTAATTGCGACATCGATTCCATTACATCAAAAAGCTGGTAAAAAGTTATTGTTGGCTGTTTTTGGATTTGGAATTTGTATAATTGTTTTTGGATTGTCGACCAACTTTTGGTTGTCAGTTGTTGCCTTGTTTTTAAGTGGCGTTACCGATGGAATTTCAGTAGTTATTCGTCAAACTATTCTACAAATTTACACGCCTGACCATATGCGAGGACGTGTGTCTTCTGTGAATTCTATTTTCGTGGGTTCGTCTAACGAATTAGGAGCTTTTGAAAGTGGTTTAGCTTCCAAAATCATGGGAGTTGTTCCAGCAGTTGTTTTTGGTGGTATGATGACATTAGGAATTGTGGGAGTTACCGCAGTAGCTTCGCCAAAATTCAGAGAATTAGATATCGAAAAAGATTTGGAAACAATTTAATTTTCAAATTTTTTCAGTTCCATTTTTTCTCCATCGAAAACACCATAAGTGAAATAACCAATCCAATCACCCAAGTTTACATATTTAGAATTTTCAGTCAATTCAATTTCCAATGGTAAATGGCGGTGACCAAAAACGAAGAAATTATATTCTTTAGTTTCTAATTTTCGTTTGCAATATTGTACTAACCATTCATTGTCTTCGCCTAAATATTTTACATCTTCTACGCCTGAAATTAGTTTGTTTTTTACCGATAAATATTGGGCTAATTTCACACCAATATCGGGATGTAACCAACGAAATAACCATTTTGAAAATGGATTTGTGAAAACTTTTTTCATTCGTTTGTAACCCATATCACCAGGTCCTTTTCCGTCACCATGGCCAATTAAAAAGGTTTTACCATTAAACGTAAATTCTTGATTGTCGTGATAAACCGGAATGTTTAATTCTTTTTGAAAATAATCGCCCATCCATAAGTCGTGATTTCCTACAAAAAAATAGATTGGAATGCCTGAATCTTTAATTTCGGCTAATTTCCCCAAAACTCTTACAAATCCTTTTGGAACAACGGTTTTGTATTCGAACCAAAAATCGAATAAATCACCCAATAAGAAAATCGCATCAGCATCTTGTTTAACAGCATCAAGCCATTGAATGAATTTTTGTTCCCTTGGGAAACTTAATTCTGGTGTTGGTGCGCCAAAGTGCTGATCGGATGCAAAATATACTTTCAATTTCTTTGATTTTTTACAAACCTACGTATTTTTCGTAAATTATAGTAATGCTTATTTTAAAAAGCGAAAGATCTTTATTTAAATAATTTTTTATTGACAGTTCCCGAAGCAATCCATGAAGAAATTAAACCGAGTATAACAATAGTCATAATTACAATTGCCATGTTTTGCCACTCAAAAAGAACAGGATAGGGCATGGTAGGAGTAATCATAATAAATGAAAAATGTTGTTGAAGCAGAATTATTCCTATTGCTAATCCTAAACCAATAATCAAACCAAATAAGGTAATAATTATCCCTTGAGTAAAAAATATAGTACGAATTGATGTTTGTGCAACGCCAATATTGTATAATGTTTTAAGATTTTCTCTCTTGTCAATAATAATCATTACAATTGCTCCTGCTAGGCAAAAAAGTGTGAGTATAACAACTAGTGTGCTAAATAAGTAAATGAATAAGTTTTCAGATTGTAGCATTTTGTAGAGCGAGTCATTAAGCTGTGCTCTGTTTTTTATTTTGATAGTTTTGCCAAAAATTGAAGTTAGTTCTTCTCTAACTTGATTTTCCTTGGCTGTTGGTTTTAATTTGATTTCAAGATTAGTAATTTCATTGTTTTTTAAGCCTAAAAAGTTTTGGGCCAAATCAATAGAACAAAACACATATTTACCATCTAATTCCTCGTTTACAGAGTAAATTCCAGTAGGAAATAATAAAACTTTATTAAAAGCTTCATTCGGATTTTCAATATTCCCTTTTCCAGGTTTTGGAGCATAAGCTTCTAAGCCGTTAGAATAATCAAATAAACCTAAACCTAATTTTCTACTTATATCAGCCCCAAAAACTACGTTTTCAGAATTATTTTCAAACCATTCTCCAGCGTACAAATGATTATTAAAATGGGTTACTTGAATAAAATTATTGTCTACTCCTTTTATGTGTGCTACTAATTCTTTGCTGTTATACATGAAATAAACACGTTCTTCGATAATTTTACTAAAGGAAGCAATATTGTTGCTCTTTTGAAGTAATTCTTCTTGTTTTGGGTTAACCAAAAATGTTTTACCGGTTGTAGTTTCAATTCGTAAATCAGGATCAGAAACATTAGCGAAATTTAAACTAAATTCTTTTAATCCACTAAATACCGATAAAAAAACGAAAAGCGCCATAGTACTAGCTATAATTCCAACAGAAGCAATTCCAGTGATAATGTTAATTGCTTTGTTTTTACTGAAACTTACAGCATATCGTTTGGCTATGTAAAAGGAAAGGTTCAAATTAGGATTTCTTTCTTTTTTCTATTAAATCTGGATTCTCAATAGGATTTTCATCGCCAGTTAAGGCTTTGTCAATTTTTTCAATGTAATCTAAACTATCATCAATATAGAAAATCAAATTCGGAACTTTTCGCAATTGATTTTTTACACGTTGAGCTAAATCGTGTTTAATAAGAGGAGCATTACTTTTAATTGCTGTTAAAATTTCTGTCGCTTTCTCTGTAGGGAATACACTTAAATGCACTTTTGCAATTGATAAATCAGAGGTTACATTAACTTTTGAAACCGATATTACTAAATTGTTAATGTTATTTTTACGGATTTCCCCTTGCAAAATCGAAACCAAGTCGTTTTGCAAAAGTGCTCCTATTTTTTTTTGTCTATTTGTTTCCATGATGCAAAAATACATAAAAATTAATCAAGGCGTATTTTTTTGGAACTATATATAAATGCCTTTACTTCTTGCTTGGTCGTTTTTTGTTAACTTTGTTCGCGATTAAAATTAAATAAAATGAGAAAAATTGAACATATAGGTATTGCGGTAAATAGTTTAAAAGTGTCTAATGCTTTGTTTGAAAAATTATTTGGACAACCACCATATAAAGAAGAAGAGGTAGCTAGTGAAGGAGTTAAGACTTCTTTTTTTATGAATGGACCAAATAAAATAGAATTGTTAGAAGCAACTAATCCAGAAAGTCCAATTGCTAAATTTATAGAAAAGAAAGGAGAAGGAATCCATCACATCGCTTTTGATGTAAATAATATTAATGAAGAAATTATTCGTTTAAAAAAAGAAGGTTTTGTGGTTTTGAATGAGATTCCTAAGAAAGGTGCTGATAATAAATTGGTTGCGTTTTTACATCCAAAAGGCACTAATGGTGTGCTAATAGAGCTTTGCCAAGAAATAAAATAAAGTTTTAAAAAAGATTTGGTTGCCATTAAAATTAGTGTTAATATTGCAACTTCAATATTGGTCCTATAGCTCAGTTGGTTAGAGCACCTGACTCATAATCAGGTGGTCCCTGGTTCGAGCCCAGGTGGGACCACTTTTATTGAAATAAATTATGTTAAAAATTCTTACAAATTTTAAATTTTAAGTTTTTTTTAAGTTTTTTTTCAAAAATAGCTTGTAAAGTATAAAAATATTTATATTTTCGTGTTTTCTAATTATGTTATGTTTAATATTAACATATTATTAAATTACTATTTTTTTTAGTTTAAGAAAGAAGTAAATTATACTTTTGCGCCCAATGAGATTAATTATGAATAGAATTATAACAATTTTAGTAGTACTTTTAAGTGTACAAGGTGTTTTTGCTGCAGGTCCAACAGATCCACCACCGCCAACACCACCACCGCCACCTGGTTTACCATTAGATGGGGGTTTGCTTATACTATTTGTTTTGGCATTGGTTTCTGGTTATTGTTTATCAAAAAAATATATATCTACAAAAAAAGGCTCTTTATAAGAGCCTTTTTTTATTTTCTTAATTCGTTTAAACGACTGACATATTTACCAATTACATCAAATTCTAAATTTACTTTCGTTCCAATTTTAAAAGTATTAAAATTTGTATGTTTAAATGTGTAGGGTATAATGGCTACACTAAAGTTGTTTAATCCTGAATTCACAACGGTCAAACTTGTTCCGTTCACCGTAATCGAACCTTTTTCAATGGTAATATTGTTTAAAGTGGCATCATATTCAAACGTAAAAACCCAACTTCCGTTTGCTTCCTTAATATTAGTGCAAGTTCCAGTTTGGTCAACATGTCCTTGAACAATGTGTCCGTCTAATCTGTCTCCAAGTTTCATCGCTCGTTCTAAGTTTACAATATCGCCTGTTTTCCAATTTCCAATAGAAGTTTTGTCAATTGTTTCTTTAATCGCAGTTATCGTGTAGTTTTTGTTTTCAATTTTTACCACTGTTAAACAAATGCCATTATGAGCCACACTTTGATCGATTTTTAATTCGTGAGTAATTTCTGATTCTACTGTTAAGTGCAGGTTTTCCTGATCTTTTTCGATTTCTTTTATAATTCCGAGCGTTTCTATAATTCCGGTAAACATAACTGATTTAATTTTACTAAATTTGCACATCAAAAGTAAGCAATAAATCACATTTGTCATGGTTAAAAAAGCAGAAAATATAATTGTTGGAATTTCAATTGGAGATTTAAATGGTATTGGAAGCGAGGTTATTTTAAAAACATTTGAAGATACTCGAATGTTAGAATTGTGTACGCCTGTAATTTTTGCTAATGTAAAAATTGTCTCTTTCATAAAGAAAGAATTAAAGTTAGATGTCGCTATTCATGGAATTGATAAATTAGAGCAATTAGTTGTTGGAAAAATTAATGTATTGAACGTTTGGCGTGAAGGTGTAAATTTAGAATTCGGAAAAAATGATGATGTTGTTGGAAGTTATGCTATAAAATCTTTTGTATCGGCTACTAAAGCACTGAAAGAAGGTTTGGTTGATGTATTGGTAACTGCACCTATTAATAAGTATAACATTCAATCAGAAGAATTTAAATTTCCAGGCCATACGGATTATTTAGATAAAGAATTAGAAGGCGATGCTTTAATGTTAATGGTGCATGATGATTTACGTGTTGGGTTGCTTACTGATCACGTTCCAGTAAATGAAGTAGCAAAACATTTGAATGAAAAATTAATTTTGGGTAAAATTAAAACCATCATTCAAACCTTAAAACAAGATTTTGAAATTGAAAAACCAAAAGTGGCTGTTTTAGGACTAAATCCACATTCTGGAGATAATGGCGTAATTGGTCAAGAGGAAGAAAAAATAATAAAACCAGCATTAAAAAAATTATTTGAAGCGGGAAATATGGTTTTCGGACCTTTTCCAGCGGACGGATTTTTTGGTTCGGCACAATATGAAAAATACGATGCGGTTATTGCAACGTATCATGATCAAGGATTAATTCCTTTTAAAACGTTGTCTTTTGGTAACGGAGTGAATTATACGGCTGGACTAAATAAAATTAGAACTTCTCCCGATCACGGGACTGCATATGAAATTGCAGGTAAAGGAGTTGCTAATCACGAGTCATTTAAAGAGGCCGTTTATTTAGCAATTGATATTTATAACAAAAGAAATGACTATCAAGAGCTGATTAAAAACCCTTTAAAAACAAAAGAAAAACAGTTATAAACAAAAAAATGTTCACAACTGGTTTGAATTTATAAATATTTTATATCTTTGCACACCTTTTAAAAAGGTAAAACTGTTGTTATGAATGATTTAAAAGAATATTTAATACCATTCGTGGGATTAAAAACAGGGAAGCATCAGTTTGATTATCAAATGGATAATACGTTCTTTAAGAACTTTGATTATGACGAATTTAATGCCGTTTCGGTCAAAGTAGATATTGTTTTAGAGAAAAAAAGCACAATGCTTGAACTCGATTTTAAGCACAAAGGAACAGTAAATGTACCTTGCGATGTGTCTGGAGAAGAGTTCGATTTGCCAATTAAAGGAAAATTAAAACTTTTAGTTAAGTTTGGAGATGTCTTTAATGATGAGAATGAGGAGTTGCTCATTTTGCCTCATGGTGAATTTCAAGTAAATGTAGCACAATATATATACGAGTCTATTGTGTTGTCAGTTCCTTTACGAAGAGTACATCCAGGAGTTAAAGACGGTTCTTTAACGGATGTAATTGAAAAATTGGAATCGCTTTCTCCAAGAGAAAACAAAAAAAAAGAAGAACAACAAAATAATGATATTGACCCTAGATGGGAGAATTTAAAAAAACTATTAACGGATAAATAAAATAGAACAATGGCACATCCTAAGAGAAGACAGTCGTCTACAAGAAGAGATAAAAGAAGAACACATTACAAAGCGACAGTTGCTCAAATCGCAACATGTCCAATAACTGGTGAAGCACACTTATACCACAGAGCTTACTGGCATGAAGGTAAAATGTACTACAGAGGTCAAGTTGTAATTGATAAAAATGAAGCAGTAGCTTAATTGCATCAGAAAAAATAGAGAAAACTCTCACATTGTGAGGGTTTTTTTGTTAAGTACCCGTTCGTTTTAAATTAATAAAAACGAATAGGATTCGTTTGAAATTTTTTTTGTAATTTCCACCACTTTTTGAACTCTAAAAATTCAGAAGGAAAAATTAATCGAAGATGAATAAAATAACAGCAGCAATTACGGCAGTAGGTTCTTATGTTCCCGACTTTGTTCTGTCGAATCAAGTATTGGAAACATTAGTAGATACTAATGATGAATGGATTACCAGTCGTACCGGAATTAAGGAAAGAAGATTGTTAAAAGAAGAAGGGCAAGGCACTTCATTCATGGCAATTAAAGCCGCTCAAAACTTATTAGAGAAAGCTAATTTAGATCCTAAAGAGATTGATTTAGTGATTATGGCAACTGCTACACCAGATTTGCCTGTGGCTTCAACAGGAGTTTATGTGGCTACTCAAATTGGTGCTACAAATGCTTTTGCATATGATTTACAAGCAGCTTGTTCGAGTTTCCTATATGGAATGTCAACAGCAGCAGCTTATATCGCGTCTGGAAGATACAAAAAAGTTTTATTAATTGGTGCCGATAAAATGTCATCAATTATTGATTATACTGACAGAGCTACTTGTATCATCTTTGGAGATGGAGCTGGTGCAGTATTATTTGAACCTAATACTGAAGGATTAGGACTTCAAGATGAAATTTTAAAAAGTGACGGAATTGGCCGTGAATTTTTAAAAATTGAAAGTGGAGGATCTATTTTGCCTCCAAACGAGGACACTGTTAAGAACAAGCAACATTTTGTATATCAGGATGGAAAAACTGTTTTCAAATATGCAGTTTCTGGTATGGCAGATGTAAGTGAACAAATTATGCAACGTAATAATTTAAGTCAAGATGACGTAAATTGGTTAGTTGCTCATCAAGCAAATAGAAGAATTATTGATGCTACCGCCAATAGAATGGGAGTAGACGAATCTAAAGTTTTAATCAATATTCAAAAATATGGTAATACAACTTCTGCAACATTACCATTAGTTTTAGCTGATTTCGAACATAAATTCAAAAAAGGAGATAATATCATATTCGCCGCTTTTGGTGGTGGATTTACTTGGGGTTCAATTTATTTAAAATGGGCTTACTAAAAACAAAAACAAACTAAACTAAATCAAATATTATGGATATTAGAGAGATTCAAAACCTAATCAAATTTGTAGCTAAATCAGGTGCTACAGAAGTTAAATTAGAAATGGACGATTTTAAAATCACCATAAAAACAACTACTGAAGGTACAGAAAGTACTACAACTTACGTACAACAAATGCCAATGCAAGCTGCGCCTCAAATGGCTGCACCTCAAGTAGTAGCGGCTCCTGCGGTTACTGATGCTCCAGCAGCTCCAGCAGCTGATGATAGTGCAAAATATATTACAGTAAAATCACCAATCATTGGTACGTTCTATAGAAAACCAGCTCCAGACAAACCAATGTTTGTGGAAGTAGGTTCAACTATCGGAAAAGGAGATGTTCTTTGTGTGATTGAAGCAATGAAATTATTCAACGAAATCGAATCAGAAGTTTCAGGTAAAATCGTGAAAATTTTAGTAGATGATTCTTCTCCAGTTGAATTTGATCAACCTTTATTCTTAGTTGATCCATCTTAATAAAGTTAGAAGTTAGCCCTTCGACGTAGCTCAGGATGACAAGAAGGTAGAACATCTATCTTTATAATTGTCTAATTGACACATTGTCTAATTATCTAATTAAAAAAACATGTTTAAAAAAATATTAATTGCCAATAGAGGGGAAATTGCACTACGTGTAATTAGAACTTGTAGAGAAATGGGCATCAAAACCGTTGCAGTTTATTCTACAGCAGACGCAGATAGTTTGCACGTAAAATTTGCTGATGAAGCGGTTTGTATTGGACCACCTCCAAGTAATTTATCCTACTTAAAAATGTCAAACATTATAGCTGCTGCCGAAATTACAAATGCAGACGCTATTCACCCAGGATACGGATTCTTATCTGAAAATGCTAAGTTTTCTAAAATTTGTCAAGAACATGGAATCAAATTTATTGGAGCTTCTCCAGAAATGATTGACCGTATGGGAGACAAAGCATCAGCAAAATCAACTATGATTGAAGCAGGTGTGCCATGTGTACCAGGATCTGTAGGTATTTTAGATTCGTATGAAGAAGCCGAAAAATTAGCCGATGAATTTGGTTATCCAGTTATGCTTAAAGCAACTGCTGGTGGTGGTGGAAAAGGAATGCGTGCTGTTTGGAAAAAAGAAGATTTATTAAAAGCGTGGGAAGGTGCTCGTCAAGAGTCTGCAGCAGCATTTGGTAATGATGGCATGTACTTAGAAAAATTAATCGAAGAACCTCGCCATATCGAAATTCAAGTAGTTGGAGATTCGTATGGAAAAGCATGTCACCTTTCTGAAAGAGATTGTTCAGTTCAACGTCGTCATCAAAAATTGACAGAAGAAACGCCTTCTCCATTTATGACAGATGAATTACGTGAGAAAATGGGAACAGCAGCTGTTAAAGCGGCAGAATATATCAAATATGAAGGTGCTGGAACGGTTGAATTTTTAGTAGATAAGCACAGAAATTTCTACTTCATGGAAATGAATACTCGTATCCAAGTAGAACATCCAATTACTGAGCAAGTAGTTGATTATGATTTAATTCGTGAGCAAATTTTAGTTGCGGCTGGTGTGCCAATTTCAGGTAAAAACTATTTTCCGCAATTACACTCAATTGAATGTCGTATTAATGCAGAAGATCCTTACAACGACTTTCGCCCTTCGCCAGGTAAAATTACGGTTTTACACGCGCCAGGAGGTCATGGAGTTCGTTTAGATACTCACGTTTATGCTGGATATACAATTCCGCCAAATTATGATTCAATGATTGCTAAGTTGATTACAACAGCTCAAACTAGAGAAGAGGCTATCAATAAAATGAAGCGTGCTTTAGATGAGTTCGTAATTGAAGGAATCAAAACTACCATTCCATTCCACAGACAATTAATGGACGAACCCGATTATGTGGCCGGAAATTACACTACAAAATTCATGGAATCTTTTGTAATGAAAGACCCTCAAGAATAAAAACTAAAAAAGCGATTTCAATTTGAAATCGCTTTTTTTATCCTAAACTTTTAATTAATTCCTCAATTTCTATTTTCTGATTTTCATATTTCAATCGCAACGGATTGGCTTCTTTTTCAGAACGATTGTAATAAATCATCGCTTTTTCTGCAAAAAACTTTTGATGATGCACAGAAGCCTTCGGAATCAAAGGAAATTCTTGGTGAAACAACATTTCGTAATAGGCTTGCCATTCGCGTTCGTTTTTGTCTTGCATAGCAACTTCTGGTGCTTTTTGTTTTACGTGCATCATTTCATGTGCCAATAAATTCAACATCAAAACCAACGGAAATTCAAACGTGTTTTCTGGAATGCGTATGATTTGTTTACCTCCAATTTCACCTTCGGCAGTCATTAAAATAAAATCGGGTTTTGCGACTTCTCTAAATTCAAAACCTGCAAAATTGGGATGTTCTAATTTATATACTTTTAAAAGCCATAGCGCTGCCTCTTTCGTTAAGCCATGCTTATGAAAGGTTTTGATGGTGAGTTCTATGTTTTCGAAGGATATCATTTTCAAGGTCAAAAATCAAATTCAAGAACAAGAACAATTTGAAAATAGAACTTGCTCTTTCCCTTGAACTTTTAAAGCGTTTCTTTCAACCAACCAAAAAATTCTTTTTGCCAAACCAAAGCATTTTGAGGTTTTAATACCCAATGGTTTTCATCTGGGAACAATAAAAATTTACTTTTAATTCCTTTTAATTGTGCGGCTTGAAAAGCTTCTTGTCCTTGTCCAATGGGTACACGATAATCTTTTGCACCTTGAATAATTAAAATTGGGGTGTTCCAGTTGTTGATTAACTTAATTGGATTGAATTCGTTATACGTTTTTTGAGCAGTAGCATTATCTTTTTCCCAATAAGCGCCACCTGAATCCCAATTTGTAAAGAAAACTTCTTCTGTAGTTCCATACATACTTTCTGTATTGAAAATTCCAGCATGAGCAATAAATGTTTTGAAACGATTTTTGTGAATTCCGGCTAAATAAAAAACAGAATATCCACCATAACTCGCTCCAACGGCTCCCAAACGTGTTTTGTCTACGTACGATTCTTTAGCCACATCATCAATAGCCGCTAAATAATCATCCATTACTTGTCCGCCCCAATCACCTGAAATTTGTTCGTTCCAAGCTGTTCCGTGTCCTGGCATTCCTCTTCGGTTTGGCGCTACAATTACATAACCTTGCGAAGCCATTAATTGGAAATTCCATCGGAAAGAATACGATTGTGTTAGTGCACTTTGTGGTCCGCCTTGGCAGTATAAAAGCGTTGGGTATTTTTTTGTTTTATCGAAATTTGGAGGTAAAATTACCCAAACCAACATCTTTTTACCATCGGTAGTTGTAACCCATCGTTTTTCTGTTTTGCAAGAATTAATTTTAGCGTATGCTTCATTATTTACTTTCGTAATTTGTTTCCAAGTTTTCTTCGCTAAATCATACGAATATACTTCTGGCGCATGGTTCATATCGTTTCGAGTTACTAAAACCGAAGTTCCCGAAAAACCAATAATTCCGTTTACGTCAAAATCACCATCGGTTAATTGTGTTACTCTAACAGCAATTTTAGTTAGTCCAGGAAAATTAACTTCAAAAAGTTGTTTAGTACCTTTTGTTGCCGCAATGAAATATACTTTTTTTCCATCGTTACTCCAAGTAAAACTATCTACTGTTCCATCCCATCCTAAAGTTAAATTAATGTCTAATCCTTTATGGCGAACAATAATATTATTTTTATCGGCTTCATAGCCATCGCGTTTCATTTGTAACCAAGTTAAATCGCCTTTAGGTGAAAATTGAGGAGCAATATCATAACCCAAATTACTCTCGGTAAGGTTTTTGGTAGTTTTTGTAGTTAAATCGTACTCGTATAAATCAGTATTGGTGCTCGTTGCGTATGCAGTTCCTACTTTCTTTTTACAAACATATATGATTTTTGTTCCGTCTGGAGACCAAATAAAATCTTCATCACCACCAAAAGGTTTTTGAGGTGCATCAAACGGTTCGTTTGGCATAATATCAATTCCAACAGCATCTTTTTTGTTTTCCGAATAGAAAACATGGTTGTGCGTTCCGTCGTTCCAAGTGTCCCAATGACGGTAATCTAAACCCGTATAAACTTGAGCGGTAGTTTTTGATAATTCTGTGTAAAGGTCTTTTCCTAATAACTTTTCTACTTTTACTTCTTGAGAAGATAATAAATGCTTTCCATCAGGAGAAACGTTTTTATCTGCTAATAATGATTTATAATCTTCCACCAAAGTAGCAGTTCCTCCCTGAACAGGAATAGTATAATATTTCGAATTGATTTTGTTTTCTTCCACAGAAGGCGTCCCCACTTTGAAAACCAATAGTTTTCCATCTTTTGAAATTCCTAAAGGAGTTACTCTTCCTAATTGCCATAAGGTTTCGGGAGTAAAGTTTTGTTGTGCTAATGTACTCATACTTATAATACTGAAAATGAGAAAAATGTAATTTTTCATGTCTGTTATTTTTAAAACCATGCTAAATGTAGTAATTTTTTAAAAAAATATGCCTATTTTCACAATCTTAAAAATTAAGTAAATAATGAAAAAACTAGCATTACATTGGCAAATTTTACTCGGAATGGTATTTGGGGTTTTATTTGCGTTTTTATTAATTCAATTTGAATGGGGAAAAGATGTAATTGTAGATTGGGTAAAACCATTTGGAACCATTTTTATTAATTTATTAAAATTAATTGCTGTTCCGTTGATTTTAGCATCATTAATTAAAGGAATTTCCGACTTAAAAGATATTTCAAAACTCTCAAAAATGGGAGGAAGAACTATTGGAATGTATGTTTTAACTACTATTTTAGCTGTTTCTATCGGATTAGTAATTGTAAATCTTATCAAGCCAGGAAGTTATATTTCAGAACAAACAAGAACAGAATTAGTTGCTAATTATACTTTAGACGCAAGTACTAAAATTGAAGCTGCTTCTAAGCAAAAAGAGGTTGGGCCTTTACAATCTTTAATTGATATAGTTCCCGATAATATTATTAAAGCTTCTGGCGATAATGGAAACATGTTGCAAGTTATTTTCTTTGCGGTAATTTTTGGAATTGCTATGATTTTAATTCCGGAAGAAAATTCGAAACCAGTTAAAGATTTTTTTGATAGTTTTAATGAAGTGATTTTAAAAATGATTGATTTAATCATGTTGTTTTCTCCGTTTGGGGTTTTTGCTTTATTAGCTGCAATTGTAGCCGAATCACCGAGTTTAGATTTATTCAAAGCATTAGGAATGTATGGTTTAACCGTCTTGATAGGATTGGCTATTATGATTTTAGTCTATTTACTAATAGTAAAAGTTCTAACAAAAAAGAGTTCTAAATTTTTCTTTAACGGAATTGCACCAGCTCAATTATTGGCCTTTTCTACAAGTTCTTCTGCAGCAACATTACCGGTTACTATGGAGCGAGTTGTAGATAATTTGGGAGTGGATGACGAAGTAGCAAGTTTTGTATTGCCAATTGGAGCCACAATTAACATGGATGGCACAAGTTTATACCAAGCAGTTGCATCAGTTTTTATTGCACAAGCGTTTGGTATGGATTTAACTTTAGGGGTGCAATTAGGAATTATTGTTACTGCTACTTTAGCGTCTATAGGAAGTGCTGCTGTTCCTGGAGCAGGAATGGTTATGTTAGTTATTGTGTTAGCTCAGGCTGGAATTCCTGAAGCTGGATTAGCTCTAATATTTGCAATTGATAGACCTTTAGATATGTGTAGAACTACTGTAAATGTTACAGGAGATGCCGCTGTATCTATGGTTGTAGCAAAATCGGTAAATAAATTAGCATAGATATGAACGATTTCCATTGGACCCAATTATTTAATCCCGAATTTTATATTACAATGGAAATCGGTGGAATTCCTGTTGGAATTTACATGGTCTTATTTATTGTTTTTGCAGAAACAGGTTTGTTTGCTGGATTTTTTTTGCCCGGTGATAGTTTACTTTTTCTATCAGGAATTTACAGTCGGGAGTTAGTTGAAACGTTTTTCATGATTCCAAGTGATTTGTCAAACGTAACTATTTTAGCCTTATTAATTGCTACAGCAGCAACCTTGGGTAATGTTTTTGGCTATTGGTTTGGTTCAAGAAGCGGACAGTTTTTGTATAACAAAGAAGATAGTTTTTTCTTTAAGAAAAAATACTTGTATGAATCGCAAGCTTTTTTTGAAAAACATGGTGGTAAAGCCATAATTTTTGCTCGTTTTTTACCTATTGTAAGAACATTCGTCCCTATTATTGCAGGAATTGTACATATGCCAAAAAGTAAATTCATGTTTTACAATGTGTTGAGTTCTCTATTATGGTCGTTTTTATTAATTTTTGCCGGACATTATTTGTACGGTTTATTTAATGAAGAATTTGGCATTGATTTAAAGAAACATATTGAAACTATAATTTTAATTTTAATTGCTGTGACCTCGTTTCCATTGATTATGAAAGCAATTAAAGCGAGAAAAAAGCCTAACGATTAATTATATTAATTATTTACTTAGTAGTAAGGAATTAAACTCTTGCTTTATTTTTTCAGAATCAGGTGAAGCTGCTTTTGGATTTGATATTTCTCCATTGGAATTAATTAACACATATCTCGGAATAAAATCAATTGCCAGTTTTTTTAAGTATTCTGAAGTTTTTGGGTTTATGATGAAATAACTATTCTCTGTTATTTTTTCATATTGATTTGCTTTTTTCCATGCTTCAAAATTTGAATCTGTTGATAAATATAAAAATAGCACATTAGTATATTCAGCATGTAATTTTCTCGAACTTGGTAAAGCAGCTCTACAAGGTGCACACCAGCTGGCCCAAAAATCTATATAAATTATTTTGCCTTTATTAGCTTCAATAATGGCTGATAAGGTAGTTGCTTTTTTGTTTTCATCATATAAAATGACTTCAGAAGTATTTTGTTTTAAAGCTTCAATATCTACTAAAAATGCATTTTCAAAACCTTCTATTAATTTCGTATCATTTGAATATTTTTTAAAGATTGCAATGTAAGTAGATAGCTTTTGTGGTTCAGATTTTGCTATTCTATTTAAATAGACATACAATAAATATTCTTTCGCTTTAGCAGAAAACAAGTCTGATTGTTTAATTTGAAGAAAGCTGTCTTCATGATCTTCATATTGCATGCTAATATCTTTGGTTTTTGTTTTGTTATTAGCAGTTTTTAGTTCAACATCTTTAAGTTTTTTTTCGTATTTCTTGATTTTAAATTCCTTTTTTACATAGGATTCTAAGAAAAAACGATATGGTTTTAACCAAATCATATCAGGTTTGTTCAAGTCTTTTTTGTATTCATCGAAGTTAGTGTCAGTATCGGTATTTAAAACGTAAAATGTTGTAGAATTAACTTGACATTCATATGTTTCTTTCGAAATTTCACCCGTTTGCAAAAGTAAATCTAGTTTTTCTTTGAAGTTTTTAAGAAAGTTATCAAGTTCAATTTTATATTCCTTTTCTTCTTTTGAATTTCTACTTCTTTTGTTGTTTTGAAAAAAGACATAATTATCAATCGGAAAACTAAGATTTAGTTGCTTTTCTAAATTCAAATCATACGGTTTTACTTCACGGTTTACTATTTTGAAATTAGGATAACCATTCTCATAATCAATTTCAACTATGTCATTGGTATATAAAATAACTCGTGAACTTTTGTTCAATTCTTTCCAATTGTGGATTAAAAAAATCTTGTCCGATTCAATATTCAATTCTATTGTATCGTTTTTCTCTTTATTATTTGGCGATAGGTAAGTTTCCTTGTAAGAATTAAATTCAGAATAATTAATTAACGAATTCATTCTTTTAAATCCGGATGTTTCTTCAAAATGATAATTACTTTTTTTAAAAATTAGCGTAATTTTTTTAGTCACATTTTGTGCTGAAAAAAGTTGGGTAACAAACAATGTTGTTAAAAGTAAATAAATTCTCATTTTTCGATTTTAAATATCATAACGCAAATAACGAGATTTAATGTATAACTAAAAACAAATTACTACATTTACTTTTTGAAATTCTAGCAATATGCAACTCAGTTATTGGGAAATAAAAAATTGGTTTTCAAACGTAGATTTTACTATCGTAGGTAGTGGAATTGTAGGTTTGCATACAGCATTAGCTTTGCGTGAACGATTTCCAACGGCTAAAATTTTAGTTCTCGAAAAAGGCATTTTGCCACAAGGAGCGAGTACAAAAAATGCAGGTTTTGCTTGTTTTGGAAGTATTTCCGAAATTATCGATGATTTAAAAACCCATACCGAAGAAGAAGTTATTCAACTGATTCAAAAACGATATGCGGGTTTACAATTGCTTCGAAAAAACCTCGGAGATGCTGTAATTGATTTGAAACCTTATGGTGGTTATGAATTATTTTTGAAAGAAGACGAATCGTTTTATAATGAGTGCATTCAAAAAATTCCATTCATCAACGATATCATTAAACCACTTTTTAAAACCGATGTCTTTTCGAAAGAAGTAGATCGTTTTAATTTTGGTGGCATATTTGAAAATTTGATTTTCAATCCTTTTGAAGCACAAATCGATACCGGAAATATGATGCAAGCTTTGTTGAAAAAAGCACATCAAAACGACATCCTGATTTTAAACAGTCAAATCGTAACTAGTTTTCAAGAAGTAAACGATGGTGTTGAGGTTGAAACCAACGGAATTACATTCAAAACCAATAAATTATTATTCACTACAAATGGTTTTGCATCACAACTCACAAATAATCAAGTAAAACCTGCAAGAGCGCAAGTTTTGATTACAAAACCAATTCCGAATTTAGATATTAAAGGCACTTTTCATTTAGACAAAGGCTATTTTTATTTTAGAAATATAAACGATAGAATTCTCTTTGGTGGCGGAAGAAATTTAGATTTCGAAGGGGAAACAACCACTTCTCACGACACCACAGAATTGATTCAAAATCGTTTGGAAGAGTTGTTAAAAACAGTAATTTTGCCACATCAAACGTTCGAAATTGAGCACAGATGGAGCGGTACTATGGGCGTGGGAACACATAAAAAACCTATTGTAGAACAACTTTCAAATAATGTTTATTGCGGTGTGAGAATGGGCGGAATGGGCGTTGCCATAGGCAGTTTAGTTGGACAAGAATTAGCAGATTTGATATAAATTGTTTCAGATTTTAACTTGAAACTTTAAACCTGAAACTAAAAAAGCAAAGCTTTTATATATGGCAAAAAAAACTACTCCAAGTAAAAAGACTTCAGCAAAAAAACCTGCAAAAAAAAGAACCACAGGTCAAAAGATATTTCGTTTCTTTTGGTTACTTTTTTTATGGTTTAATATTATCAGTTTTTCGGTTGTTTTGTTATTCAAGTTTGTTCCAGTTCCGTTTACACCATTAATGGGAATTCGTGCTATGGAACATAAAAAAGAGAATAGGGAAATGACTTGTAGCCACGAATGGGTGCCAATAGAAGAAATTTCATTAAATCTTCAAAAAGCTGTAATTGCTAGTGAAGACGGACGTTTTTTAGAACATTGGGGTTTTGATTTTGAAGCTATGCAAAAAGCATACAAAAATAATTCTAAAGGAAAAAGACTCAAAGGCGGAAGCACCATTTCGCAGCAAACAGCAAAAAATGTTTTCTTGTGGCAAGGTAGAAGTTATCTTCGAAAAGGTTTAGAAGCGTATTATACCGTTTTAATTGAACTAATTTGGGGTAAAAAACGTATCATGGAAGTCTATTTGAATAGTATTGAAATGGGTGATGGCGTATACGGAGCAGAAGCCGCAGCCAAACATTGGTATCGAAAAGATGCTTCTAGTTTAACGCGTTATGAAGCTGCGGGAATTGCGGCAATATTACCTAATCCAAGAAAATATAAAGCCTCGAATTCTTCTTCCTACATCAATCGTAGAAAGGGAAGAATTAGTAAAGAAATTGGTTTTGTAAAATTAGATTATTAAAAATAAATATCTTGAAAAAAACACTAGTAATCACAGGCGCTTCAAGCGGAATTGGTAAAGAAACAACGTTATATTTTGCAAAAAATAATTGGATAGTTATTGCTACGATGATTTCTATTGATTTGGCCGAAGATTTAGCAACAACTCCAAATGTGTTTTGCTATGAGCTCGATGTGACTTCTTCTGAGAGTATTACAAAAGCAAAAAGTGAAATTTTAAACGAACACAAAACCATTGATGTTGTTTTAAATAATGCAGGCTTAGGCTATAGAAGTTTTGTAGAATTGTCTGAAGATAGCAAAATAGACAACATCGTTAATGTTAATTGGTTGGGAGCTGTTAAAGTTTGTAGAGCTTTTATACCCGTTTTTAGAGAACAGAATTTTGGTCAGTTTATCACTATTTCTTCGATTGCGGGTTTGGTTAACTTGCCATTGGGTAGTTTTTATCATTCCACAAAGCAAGCGGTTGAAAGTTTTTCGGAATGTATGGCGTATGAGCTTTTAGATTTTAATATTAGTGTTAGTACGGTTCAATTTGGAAATGCACCTACTTCTTTTCAATCAAATGTTACTAAATGTAACGCTACTGAAATTGATTCCTACAATAAATTAATGGATAAAGTTACTGCGATTTTACACAAAAAAACAAAGAAAAACACCAATCTAACTCCAATAATTACTAAAACTTTATTCAATATTGCTGAAAATCCAAAGAAAAATTTCAAGCGATATACCATTGGGTTTGATGCTAATTTTATGAGTTTTATTAGACGTTTATTAGGATATAAATTATTTAATTCGTTAATTCGGAAATCGGTTTTAGGACATTTTTAATTTTTAAATCAACAAGTAATTAATAATTTAAAACGTAATACTATGAAATTAGCTATTTTAGCTTTAAGCTTTGTAATGTTAACCTCTTTTGGAACAAGTGAAAAAATTAGTTCAAATAAAAGGTCAAATACTGAAGTAGTTTTTGGCGAAAGTTTCTCACTTATTAACGACTCTAAAGAGAAAATTTCAATTCATACCGGAACAGGGTTTGTTTCTTTAAATAAAGGTTCGAAAACAAGTATTGGTTGTAATGTGGGTAAAGAAGTTCGTTGGGCAAACGAAGGAAAAAAAGGAGATGTAATCTTTAAAATTACAGCCGATATGTGTGGAAAAACCTTAAAATTATCCGAGTTGATGAAATAAGACATTTCTGATTATAAGTTAAAACCGAAAGCATACTTGTTTTCGGTTTTTTATTTTTACAGTAACATTTTAAATGTGATGTCGACTAATTAATAAAACTAAAAATTATGAGAGCACACGAAATTGATTACCATATTTATGGTGAAGAAATGCAATATGTTGAAATCGAATTAGATCCGCAAGAAGTAGTGGTCGCCGAAGCCGGAAGTTTTATGATGATGGAAAACGGCATCAAAATGGAAACTATTTTTGGCGATGGTAGTCAAGATCAACAACAAGGAATTTTTGGAAAGTTGTTATCGGCGGGTAAGCGCGTTTTAACTGGTGAGAGTTTATTTATGACAGCTTATCAAAACCAAGATTTTGGAAAACGAAAAGTATCGTTTGCATCACCTTATCCTGGTAAAATTGTTCCAATAGATTTACAACAATTAGGAGGAAAATTTATTTGTCAAAAAGATTCATTTTTATGCGCAGCAAAAGGCGTTTCGGTTGGAATTGAATTTACCAAAAAAATCGGAACGGGTTTATTTGGTGGAGAAGGTTTTATTATGCAAAAAGTAGAAGGTGACGGAATGGCATTTGTGCATTCAGGCGGAACTTTGGCAAAAAAAGAATTACAATTAGGAGAATTACTTCGAGTAGATACAGGGTGTTTAGTAGGGTTTACCAAAGATGTAGATTACGATATTGAATTTGTAGGCGGAATTAAAAATACCATTTTTGGAGGAGAAGGTGTGTTCTTTGCAACACTTCGTGGTCCTGGAACAGTATATGTTCAATCATTACCATTCAGTAGATTAGCGGGTAGAATTTACGCAAGCGCACCACAAAATGGAGGAAGTAGAGAAGAAGGAAGTTTATTAGGTGGCTTAGGAAGAATACTAGATGGTGATAATCGTTTTTAATAAAAAAAGAACTCACTCGAGTTCTTTTTTTATTCATTATCAATAGCAAACCATTCTGCAAAAGATGTTTCGGTTTCTTGTAAACGTAGCGAGTGTAATTTTATGTTTTCTGGTAAAAGATTCTTTATTTTATTTGAAAAATCAATAACCATATTTTCGCTAGTAGGTTGATAATCTACTAAAATAACATCGTGTCCTCTCGATTTAAGTTCATGAGCTAATTCAATGTGAGGTGTATTTTTGTTAAAAACGGTAGCATGATCAAAAACATCTACAATTTGTTCTTTTACAATTTTTTTCAAATCACCAAAGTCAATCACCATTCCATATTTTACATTGGAATTATCTTTTATTGGTTTACCAATCACGGTTACAGATAATTTATAGCTATGTCCGTGCACATTTTTACACTTTCCATCATAACCATACAAAGCATGACCAGTTTCAAAGTTAAATTGTTTCGTAATTCTTATGTTTGACATGGTTTTTAATTTATTTAATTTCTTTCTTTTTAGCTCTATAATATAGGAGATATGCAATTCCAGCTAATATAATGAATGGTACAAATGACCCTATTAATACACCAATTTGATATTGACTATCTGGAGCCTCTTTTAATTTTTGTTCAACGTTAACTTGTTGAAGGAAAATGATTAAACTTCTCATTTTTTAAATTTTTCTAATGCATTTTTTGTAAAATCAGATAATACTAATTTGCCAGAAATAGCCGCTCTTTCGTAAAGTAAACTGTCCCAATGATCTGTGCCTTCCCAAAGCACTTTTTTCATGTCTGCTAATGCTTCTTTGTTGTATTGAGATAATTCTGTGGTGTAACTTTCTAATCGTAGATCTAAGTCTTCTACTGAGTCAAAAACTTCTGTGAATAGTCCTTTTTCTTTTGCCCAATTTGCCGATTTCCACAATGTTGGAGTTAATGTCATTTCGGCTAATGCTGTTTTTCCTATTTTTCTACTTACGGCTGGTTCTATAACGAAAGGACCAATTCCAATTGCAATTTCAGATAATTTGATATCGCTTTTTTGGGTTGCAAAAGTATAATCACAGGCAGAAGCTAATCCAACGCCACCACCCACGGCCTTTCCATGAATTCTTCCGATGATTAATTTAGAGCATTTTCGCATTGCATTAATCACATTGGCAAACCCAGAAAAGAATTTACTTCCTTCTTTGTAATTTGAGATAGCTACTAATTCATCAAAAGATGCACCAGCACAAAAAGCTCCAGTTCCTTCACTTTGAAGTACAACAATGGTTACGTTTTCATTTTTACTTAACGCTTCTAATTCATCAGTTAATTTTTGTAGTAATGAACTTGGGAATGAGTTGCTAGCTGGATGAGAAAAAGTTACTTTGGCAATTTTATTTACTATTTCTGTTTTAATTGAACCTAATTCCATTTTTATCTTTTTAAACTGAAATGTGATTTAAATTCTTTCTTTTGGTTGTTTTCCAAGTATTCTACTTTAAACCAATAATCGGTTGATGGTAATGGGTTTCCATTATAAGTTCCATCCCAGCCTTCGCTATAAGGGCTTATCTGTTTTAGTAATTTACCATATCTATCGTAAATATTAATTACACCTTCATAAGTTGCAGGTAAGTAAATATTCCAAGTATCATTATAACCATCTTGATTTGGAGTAAAATAATTGTTGTATGTTATCGTTTGGATAATTTCAGTTATTTTCATTCCGCATCCTTGAATATCTCTCACAAAAATTGAATAATTTCCGTTTGGTAAATCTGTAAAAATAGGACTTGATTGCCAGTCAATAGCATCTAAACTATATTCATAAACACCAAAACCTCCTACAACCGTAACTTCAATTGTAGCTAAACCAATAGAGAATGCTGGTGTAATTAATGTTGCAAACGCATCTTCAGGCTCAGATGAAAAAGTAGCAGTTATACTATCAGTTTCTGTACAACCCGTAATGTTATTTGTAACAACTACACTGTAGGTTCCAGCACCAGTTATATCAAATAAAGGCGAGTTACCATTAGGATTTGCTGGTGTCCATGAGTAGGAATAATTTCCGGGCACAGTTGGTGTAGCATCAACAATTTGCGAACCTATTCCTGTAATTGGATCTAAGCATAACGTAAAATTAACACCTAAATCTATTATAGGTAAAGGGTTTACAGTTAATTGTAAAAACGGGCCAAGACCTACACAATCGTTATTTAAATTACTGTCAATTCTTACCCAAACGATTTGATCAAATGCAGTGATGTTTCTATAATTTGTAATGTTTGGAATTGCATTTATTTCTTGTAAGGCATCGCTTTCTGTTTCGTAATATGTAACAGTATAAGATTGACCTGCTGGGAAAGGAGATGTAATAACGGAATCAATTGAACTTAAATTGAAATAATCAAAACCATCAGCATTTGGATCTGAAGCATCAATATAATCATCACATGCTGGCAAAACATAAGGATTAGGAAGATTAATTACGGTTGTAGATACAACTAAATTAACCTCACTTGTTCTAGCACAGCCATTTTCATTAACTATTCGAGCCCAAACTCTTCCATTATTTGCTGAAATGTATTCAGTTGGGTTAGTTATTGGAGCTGTTCCGCTAATTGCATTTGGTAAACTCGTGTGGTATGTAAATACTAAATTTGGTTGTGAAGAAATTCTACCATTCGCTTCAGTTAAATTAAAAGATGTAATGGCATCTGTATCTGTGTCGCATTGTTTTAAAATAATGGGAGAAGCAATAACTGGCAAAGGATTTACAACTAAGTTAAAAGAGGTAGTATTATAACAATTTGTTGTAGTATTTCTTAATCTTACATAAATAGTTCTGCTAGCTGTGTAAATTGATGTGATTGAGTTTGTGCCTGCTATAGCTTCGCTCTCCAAATCATGATAAGTTACTACAACACCTGTTTGACCATTTAAAATATCATTTGTTTTAGAAGTAAGGTTAAAAGTAACAATTCCATTTGTATCGCTTCCATCTGCATCATTATCACAAAGAGGAAAATCGGTTATAGGAATTATTGTTGGGGTTATGTTATTCGTTACAACTATACTTGCAGAAATTTCTGCGCATGCATCTTCCGCATGTATTGTGTAAGTATAGGTTCCGCTATTGTCTACAGCAGGATTAAAAATTCCTGTTCCAGAAGTTAAAGCTGGTGACCATGTTCCGTTTAGTGTTACACCAGTTCCTAACAAATTAAATAGATCAAAACTTGGAGCATCGTTACAAATGGTAATTGTATTGTTGTTTCCAGCAAAATTTGCTTGTTGTATAGTTACGTCGATGTCTACATCTACTAATTCGCAATCACCCGTATATTTGTAATTATAAATTCCTGCCGTATCAATATTTGGGTCAAAGATATCTGTGCCACTTGCTAAAGCAGGTAACCAAGTTCCACCAGGTTCTGGATTTCCGTCAATTAAATCAAGTAAACTGATAGGTCCGCTATTTGAGCATATTGTTGTTTCTGTATCTCTTGGCTCACTTCCAAATCCTGAATAATATCCGCTAAATCCTGCATTAAAATTAAAACCAAAAACACCTACAGCTAATGGCCCTGTTGATTGAATTACAGCATTACCAACAACTCCTCGTATAGTATATGTTACCCATTGTGGGTTTCCTATTACAGGTTCTGCCATTTCTGTTGTTGGTATCCCATTTATTGTTAACGTTGCAGAAGCATACGTTAATGCAATTATTTCACTAGAAAACGGATAGTTTCCTATTGAATCAACATCAGGAATTAAATCAACTGTTTTTTGAAAAAAACAACTTAAAGGAGGAATGAAATTTAAACCAGAAGTTGCATCACTAATATCACCTGCTAATATTTGATATAAATATATAGGTTTGTTACTAGTAATATACATGTTTTGGTTTGCGATACCTTGATAAAATGAAGTAGGTACTAGATGATATTCTCCTTCATTTAAAGTTACAAGTGGTGTTGCACTTCCATTAATGAATATTTGTGTATTATTCTCTGTTGCAATAACTAATGGTTTTTCTGTTAAATCACTTCCGTTTCCTTTAACTACAATATATTCTGTTCCAACTTGCTCAATCGGAACTATTTGGTCTAAATTAAAATCTTGACCCTGGTTTTGATCACCCATTCCAGCTAAAGCATTTCCAGTGCTAACAGCTATTGGCTTGTCAGATGTAATTAGCGCGCCTACAAATCCATTTAGATTGGCATTGACATCAGTATAACCAGATAATATTACAGATTCTCCAGCATTTAAATTGTAGGATAAGTTGTCTAAAGTTATATTTCCAGTTCCTGATACGAACTCTACATTTGTATTGTAGTCAGAAATATTTACAATTGTATTGTCTTCAGTAGCCATAAAACTAGTTACAAAATTTCTGGTACTTCCTATAAAATCTTGTGGCAGACTACCAGCTCTAAAACTGTTTCCTATACCAGCTCTACCTTTAGAAACCAATGTTTCGGCATGGTTTTCTGATCTAACTCTAAAACTTACATAAAAATCACCTGTTCCTTCTAAAATCAAACCTTTACGTGATCTAACATTGCCAACATCAGCTAACGAGGAAAACATAGTTGTTCCTTGGCCATTACCAATCAAAATACGAACTGGATTTCCTTGAGAAATTGTAAATGGAGATCCAGTTATAGGAGTACCTTCACCATTTGTAATATTTACTTGAAATGGAGTTGCTTCTGGGGTTGAAAGATAAATATAATGCTCAGCTACTACACCGCCATCTCTAGCATGTAATGGTGGTAACCAATGTTTATTACTGAGTTGCGAGAAACTTATATTTGAAATGATTATAAAAAGTAAAACTGAAATTTTTTCTAACATATAGCAATAATGATGACAAATTAGCTCGTAAAATTAAGCAGAAATGTAGAATTAATCTAAATATTAACTAAAAAAACGCTCTTAATTGTATATTTCCTGTGTGAATTGTTTTACTGGTTTCACTATTTCGACCTTGATAGTTGATATTAACGTCTAAATATTGTGTCAAATTTTTCTGTAAAAGTAAGCGCCATGTTTGATTTTTACCAGGTTGTAAACCTTCTAACATTTGAAAACCAACTGCTGACAAGGCATTTCCATCATACGAATTATTATACATCGAAAACTCACCATTCATGCTAAATCCTTTTTCGCTATTGAAGGTAAATGAGGTTCCTAAACGGGTTTGTTTTAAGGTTTCAAATGCACCAATTTGATTTTCTTTTTGTTGAAATTCGTAAAAAATATCCCAACTCGCATTTTTGGAAAATAAATACCCAATTTTTGGTTCAATTTGATAACCATCAATCTCGAAATTTCTATTTGGATAATTCTCAGAAGTAGATTCCGTTGAAGTGGTGCTTCCTGAAAAATTAAACAACCAACTTTTCTTTACCAAATGCTGATATTGCAATTGATGTGATTGATTTTTAGCAGCAACACTTCCCACAGAAAGCAAATTCTGACTTTCGTTCAGCAAGAATGAATAAGTGGTTGAATGATGTTGTTTGCCACGATTAAAAAACAAACTATTTCTAAAATTGGTGTTCAAACCAATCAATTCATCTTCCTCTTTTGAAAACGGATTCAAATCGAAATTAGCTCCATTTCTTTTTATTTTTCGATCAATTAAAAACGAAGTTTGATTGTAAAATTGCGAAGCAAATTTCTTAAAACCTTTTTCATTTTGCCATTGGTTAAAATTGAAATTCAACGCTTGCGAAAATTTATTTTGATGCGTTCGCACAAAAACTTGATTAGGTAAAAATACCCGAACATAAATCGCTAAATCTGAATATGGAGCGATTTCAAACTCTTGTAATTCCTGAATTCCATTGCTATTGTAATCGTTCCACATGTAAACTCCTTGTCCTGGTTCTACTTGTAAATAGGTGAATTCTTGCTGAGCAATCGTTCCCGAACTGGTTTCATAAGCTGTTGTAGTTTGAATCAATTGTCCAAAAAATCTATCCGAATACAAAATTCGTGAATTCAACGATGGTTCATCTTTTAAGTTTGAATCTTCATATTTTAAAGTACGATAATTCAAAAACACACTCAAATTACTCTTTTCGGTTTTAATTAATTGCGATTTTAAGTAGTAGGAATTCGAATGATTTACTCGCTCAATTCGGTTGTTTTGCAAACTATCATTTTGGCGTTGTAAAAATCCCAATTCCACAAAAACCTTCGTCGAATCGCCTCTTCCTACAAAAGCGCCGTATTCTAAAAAACGTTGGCTTAACGCCGAAAATGTATTGGTTGCTTTCAGTTTTTCCGAATTATTTTCCAAATTCACCGTGGCACCAATCCAATTTTTACCCAATTTATACGATGAACGATTTTCACTTCTAGAAAATGAAGAATTTGAAAGTTCGGAATCACTTTTCATTACGCTCGAATTACTCCAAATCATCCAATTTTTGGTAGCATATCTTCCTGATAAAGTATGTTTGTTTCCAGAAAAAGCCTCGCCAAAAGCTAAATTTTCAAACTGATAAAGCGCTTTTCCTTTGTTATTGAAATTAAAATCCAGTCCCGAAGTCAAAAAGCTTTGATTACCCAATAAAGTGGAAGTTATGTTCCAATCTCTATTAAATTCAATGTTGTACAAACGTTCAATGGTTTTAAAATTTTCTTGCAGCAACTGATAATTCGCAAAGGCATCAATTTTGGTTTTTCCATCAAAAAGGCGTTGTTTTCCATTGAATTTTCCAGCAAAACCTTTGTTGTTATTGTCGTCTAAATTCGAATATAAATTTTGATCGTTGTTGCTTAATGCTACTTCAAAATCTAAAAGTGTTTTCTCGCTTGGATTGTATTTCCCTAAAACCGTTGCCATTTGAATTTTTGTAGGTGCAATCAAACGAACAATTGGTTCATAATTTCCTTGCGGAATTCCAGCAATTGGTGCTACATACTCATAAATTTTTCCAACGGCTTGATTGTTGACTAAAATGTAATTTCCTTCATTATTTCCAACCAATGAAAATCGCACATTGTACAATTCGTCATCAGGATTATTCGAATATTCAAACACTTCAACCGCACCAATAATCACTTTTTTGTAAAGAATTTTATTTTCGGAATACGTGTCCAAATAAGCTGAAGGTCCGTTCATTTGTGAAATATCATCACCAGCGTTTTGCAAAATATCAACTTGTTCCGAAGACAAATTTTGTTGTAAAGGCTGATTTTTCACATCACTTTCCGAATAGACATAACCGCCAATTTGCCAATTTTCTCGCTCGTGCGAAATACCGCCATATGTGATAAATCGTGTATAATTTCTATCGGTGTATTGGTATTCTACGTTGATTCGCATTTCGGAAGTAATGGGAAATAATGAAGTAAAAATGATTTCTCCAGCGTTGTAATCGATGATATAATCGTTGTTTTCTCCACGAGTTTTCAAAATTCCGTTCACATAAACGCGTTCCGAACCTGAAATAACTAAAACATACAATTCATTATTATTTCCTCGTAATTTATACGGACCCTGATTTCCTTCCTGACCAACAAATGTGCTTCTTGCATATTGTCCACGAACCAAAGCGCCAGAAGCAACCACTTCAGTTTTTTTATCGGGTGTTCCAAAAGTAAATCGAGTGGCTAAACCTTGTACTTTTTTGTTGAAATTCAGGAAAGCTGATTTTCTATTTTCCAGAAATAAATCACCCGCGCGAATGTTCCATGTATCCGAAAATAATTCGATGAAAATTTGGTCAAATTCGTCTAATTTTTGCGAATAACCACCTTCTTGCAACGGAATATTACTGTCTTGAATAGATGCACGCAAACTGACTTTATCCGAAATTTTTCCTGTGATTTGCAAATCTAAATTCGAGTTCACTACCGTGTTTTGATTGTTTCCAACCGTAACGCCACGCGTAATACTTCCTGAAGTATTCAATCCGTCGAAAGGCTTGAATTTGGTGTTTTTGTCTTTTTTGAAAACGACTAATTTTCCTGCTTCGTTGGAAACCACTTTGTCGTCATCGTAAATGGAATAGGTTTTGGTTAAAAATTCAGGAAATTTAGAATAGCGAACCACTAATGAATCGGAAGTTGTGATTTCTTTTGTGAAAACTAAGGTTCCTTTTTGGAAATTTACTTGGTAAAAACTGGTGTCAATGACTGTTCCGCTTTTGTCTTTAATTTCAAAAAAAGAATTGTTTAAACTGAATTTCTCTATCGAAATGGTGTCTTTTGAAAACGCAATTTTTTTAGTTGGATAGGATTGTAACGTCTCCTGAGCAAAACCGCCCAAAACACAAAATAAAAATCCCGCTAAAAAAACAATTTTTTGCATAAATACTATAACTCCGAATCTTCAAAAGTAGTATTTATTGTTGGAAAGTTTTGCGTTATTTTCCCGAAAAGTAAAAAACACAATCTTGTCATGTTGACGTAAGGAAACATCTCATTATAAGATTCCTCATGCTTCGGAATGACAAGATTGTGTGTAAATTATATGTTTTTTTCAGAATTTATTAGTTGAGTTGATTTTTTAGAGAAGAAAACCAATAATCCCAAAAATAGCAGCACTAAACCATCAACTAAAAAATCTAAAATTATATTTGGCATAAATCCTCCAATAAATCGAAAAATTATTTTTAGATAATCCCAAAACAATAAGTCTAATTTAAAAAATACAAAAGCAATAATTAATACTAAAACAGAATTCAACCAAAACCATTTTCTGTAAATTGAAATGCTTAACGAAATTATAAAAGCGACCAATAAACCGATAAATTTTGAAACTCCAGTTATCATGAAAAAATTACTCATTCTTTTTGTATCAAACGGGATTTTTTCAAAAACGGGTGTTTCGTTTTTGTTTTTCATGATGAATTCTGTGAATTCAATGTCATGTAAATAAGATAGAATGTAAAACGAATGAATAAAAAGCCATGTTGCAATAAAGTGAACAAGGATAATTTTCCAATTTAAACGTTTTAATATTTCTTTCATTTTACTCCTTCGTAATCACCTGCATCGTTTCTCTCGAAATCTGACGTAACAATATCGTTTTATTTGTTTCTACCACTTTTGAAGCGTTTTCATCAAAATGTCTGATGGTGTAAAGCGATACATTTTCATTGTACGAAACTTTGAATTTCTTAGCTAATACTTTTCGCAACTCTTCAAAGTTGTTGTATTTGTCTTCAATACAAACCGAGAAACTAATTGCAGTGTTTTGAATCATATTCACTTTGATTTTGTGTTTCGAGAACAAACCGAAAATCTCACTGATATGATTTTCCATGATGAAATCGAAATCAATTGACGATAACGATAAAAGTAATTGGTTTTTCTTAACGATGAAACATGAAGTTTGCGGAATTAAATCGGCTCCTCTTGAAACACTTGTTCCAGGTAATGTTGGGTTTACAAACGATTTTACAAATAACGGAATTTCCTTTTTCTGTAAAGGCTGTAAGGTTTTTGGATGAATTACGGATGCTCCGTAAAATGCTAACTCAATCGCTTCTCTATAGGAAATCTGGTTCAGCAACACCGCATTTTCAAAATATCTTGGATCGGCATTTAAAACTCCTGGAACGTCTTTCCAAATCGTAACGCTTTCGGTACCTAAACAATAGGCAAAAATTGCTGCGGTATAATCAGAACCTTCACGTCCTAAAGTCGTGGTAAAATTATTCTCATCTGAGCCTAAAAATCCTTGTGTAATGTTTAACGTTTTTTTCTTTATACCTTTTGTAATCAATTTTTGAGTAGTTTCCCAATCTACTTGCGCATCGCGGTAATTGTTGTCGGTTTTAATTAAAGGTCGAACATCAATCCAATTGTTTTTTAAACCGCTATAATTGAAATAATGACTTACAATTGTGGTTGAAACTATTTCGCCAATACTTACCACTTGGTCGTAAACAAAACTGTAATTTGGTGATTTATTACTGCGAATAAAATATTCTAAATCGTCAAAATGCGCGTTTACATCAAAAAACACTTCATGATCTTCGTCTTCAAATAAGTCTAATAAAATTTGATTGTGGTATTTTCTAACTTCCTGAAGCGAGGCATTCAATTCATTAGATTTATCAAAATAATTTTTGATAACCAATTCTAAAGCATTGGTAGTTTTTCCCATTGCAGAAATTACAATAAGAACATCCTCGTATCCAACTGTTTTTAATACTTCTAATACGTTTTTTACGCCTTCGGCATCTTTAACTGATGCACCTCCGAATTTGAATATTTTCATCTTGAGAATTAGTTGAGTTTATATTTAGGAACACAGATTGTAGAAATTTCTAAAATTTTTAAAATCGGTGTTCCAAAAATGATTTATTCGTTTAAAAAATTAGTAATTCCGTTTTCATCCATATGAACTACTCGCCAATCGCCCAAAACTTTCGCACCCGATTTTTCATAGAAATCAATAGCTGGCGTGTTCCAATCTAAGACATTCCATTCGATTCTGCGAACATTTTCGGCTTTTCCTTGTTTCATGATTTCTTTATATAAAGCAAAACCAGCTCCTGTTCCTCTATTTTCAGCTTTTACAATTAAATCTTCTAAATGAATCGTTTTTCCTTTCCAAGTAGAATAGCGATAATAATAAAGAGCCATTCCAATAATAGTATTTTCTTCTTCAGCAACGAAGCATTGAAAAAGCGGATTTTCTGAAAAGCCATCACGAATTAAATCATCTACCGTTACTACAACTGCAGTAGGTTCTTTTTCAAAAATAGCTAATTCCTGAATTAATTCAAGTACAAATGGCATGTCTTTTTTTGTCGCTTTTCTAATAATCATTTTTAGTAATTTTTTACAAAAGTAAAATTAACTTAAACATCTTTTCAAATTAATATACTCTTTTAACAAAATTCACGATATTTGTGCCCTATACACAACTACATCGTTTTCGTAATGGAAGAAAGAAACACCACATTAGGCGAATTTATCATTGAACATCAAAATTCGTTTCAGTATTCAACAGGAGAATTATCGCGTATTATAAACTCAATACGATTAGCCGCTAAAGTAGTAAATTACAAAGTGAATAAAGCTGGTTTGGTAGATATTGTAGGCGCTGCAGGAGAACAAAACATTCAAGGCGAAGACCAACAAAAATTAGATGTTTACGCTAATGAGGTTTTTATTCAAACGTTAATCAATCGTGAAATCGTTTGTGGAATTGGTTCAGAAGAAAATGATGATTTTATTACCGTTGCAGGTTCAGATAATTCACATAATAACAAATATGTGGTTTTGATGGATCCTTTAGATGGTTCATCTAATATTGATGTAAATGTTTCGGTAGGAACTATTTTTTCGGTTTTCAGAAGAATTACACCGGTAGGAACTCCTGTAACTATTGAAGATTTCTTGCAACCTGGTGTAAATCAAGTAGCGGCAGGTTATGTAATTTATGGAACATCAACTATGTTGGTTTATACAACAGGCGATGGCGTAAACGGGTTTACATTAAATCCGGCAATTGGAACGTTCTATTTGTCGCATCCAAACATGAAATATTCAGAAGACGGAAAAATTTACTCAATTAACGAAGGGAATTACGTTCATTTCCCACAAGGAGTAAAGAATTATTTAAAATACTGTCAGTTAGAAGAAGGTGACAGACCATATACTTCTCGTTATATCGGAAGTTTAGTTTCGGATTTTCATAGAAACATGATTAAAGGAGGAATTTATTTATATCCAACTACTTCTAAAACTCCAAATGGTAAATTGCGTTTGTTGTACGAATGTAATCCTATGGCTTTTATTGCCGAACAAGCAGGAGGAAAAGCTTCAGATGGTTTTAAAAGAATTATGGAAATTCAACCAACCGAATTACACCAACGCGTTCCATTTTTCTGTGGAAGTAAAAACATGGTAGAAAAAGCTGAAGAGTTTATGGAGAAAGCTAAGTAAATTCTTTAAATAATAAAAACACAAAAGCACAAACTCATTAGAATTTGTGCTTTTTATATTTTAAAACAGTTTTGATTATCTGTTCATGTGTTGCATTTCGTAAGTGAATGTGTCTAAATCTACATTCATATCTACTAACTTTAACGCTTTATCTACGATATAACCTACGTTTCCTGCTGTAAAACCTAAAGCTAAAGCAAAACGTGTTAATAAATCTTGTTGTTTGTCTCCTAAAACATCGTCGGCATACACCATTCTTGCTAAATCATACAAACGCTCTAAACGGTGCGTGTGCATTAAAGGAGGATTAACTGGATATTTTAGAGGGTTTTCTAAAATTTCTTCATATTCTGCATGAGAAATTTCTAATTTGATGGATAATTTCTCTAGGAATTGTTTCTCATTAGGAGTAATTGTTCCGTCTGATAACGCAACTCTAACAATTGCTGAAAAGTGTCCTTTGTTTCTATTTCTAAAACCGCTATCGAATAAATCTGAAATTGACATGTTGTTTGTTTTTTTATTGCGGCAAAATTACACAAAAAATCTATTTTTTATAACAATTTCACACGCTTTTATGACTAATTATTGGTTTACATATAAAAATAAATCGTAAGTTTGAATTCCCCCTAATAAATAATAAAACTATGTCAGAATTTTGGATGTATTTTAATATTGGTCTTAAACATGTGTTAGATATTAATGCATACGACCATGTTTTGTTTTTGATGGCTTTGGTAATTCCTTATGCCTTTAAAGATTGGAAAAATGTTTTCATTTTGGTTTCATTGTTTACATTAGGCCACACTTTGGCTTTGTTGTTGTCTGTTTATGGTGTTGTCAAAATTCAAGCCAGTTTGGTCGAATTTTTAATACCAATAACCATCTTAATTACAGCTGTTTTTCATCTTTTTACCGCTGGGAAATCATCTAAAAATGAAAGTATCACTTTTGTGGCTATCGTTACTTTGTTTTTCGGAATCATTCACGGACTTGGATTTTCGAATTACTTTAAAACGATTTTACCTGGAAATGCTTCCGATAAATTGTTACCACTTTTAGAATTCGCACTAGGAATTGAAGCTGCACAAATAATTGTAGTTCTTTTAGTTTTAATTATTTCGTATGTAGTGCAAACTTTTTTCCGTTTTTCAAAAAGAGATTGGGCTTTAGTTATGTCAGCATTTATAATTGGCGTAGTTTTGCCAATGATTATTGAAAGCGAAATCTGGAACCGATAATGAACAAAGTAAAAAAAGAAAAATACGATAAAGCTTATTTACGAATTGCCAAAGAATGGGGTAATTTGTCTTATTGCCAAAGAAAGAAAGTTGGTGCCATTATCGTTAAAAATAAAATGATTATTTCAGATGGTTACAACGGAACACCATCGGGATTTGAAAATTGTTGTGAAGACGAAGACAATCTAACCAAATGGTACGTACTTCATGCCGAAGCAAATGCGATTTTAAAAGTAGCGCGTTCAACACAATCTTGTGAAGATGCAACATTATATATTACACTTTCACCTTGTAAAGATTGTAGTAAATTAATTCATCAATCAGGAATCAAAAGAGTGGTGTATCATCAAGAATATAAAGATACTTCAGGAGTTGATTTTTTAAGAAAAGCAGGAGTTGAGGTTGAATTAATTGAAGATTTGGGCTAAAATGAAAATGAATAAAGTATATTTTCCGATAGTAATCGCTGTAGCTGTTGCGGCGGGTTTGTTATTGGGAAGTAAACTCAATCCTTCTACCGAAAATGCTTTCTTAAGCAAGAATGCCAACAAAAACAAACTCAATAAACTAATCGATTTCATTGAAAGAGAATACGTCGATAGTTTAAATACTGATTCTATTGTCGATTTAACGGTTAACGGGATTCTTGAAAAATTGGACCCACATTCGGTTTATATTCCTAAAAGTGAATTGGAAGCTGTGGAGCAAAGTATGCGTGGAGATTTCGTAGGAATTGGAGTGAATTTCTACATGTATAATGATTCCTTAGCTGTAATAAAACCTATTGCTAACGGGCCTTCTGAAAAAGCAGGATTAAAATCGGGAGATCGCATATTATTTGCTGATAAATTACAGTTGTATAATAAAAAATTAGAAACCGATACATTGTTTTCCATCTTAAAAGGCGAACAAGGTTCTAATGTAAAATTGACGGTTTATCGAAAATCCGAGAAGAAAAAATTTGCCGTAAACGTTACTCGCGATATTATTCCAATTAAAAGTGTTGATGTAGCTCAAATGGTCGATAAAACAACTGGTTACATCAAAATCAATCGCTTTGCAGAAAAAACCTATGACGAATTTTTATCGGGTTTAACCCAATTGAAAAATGAAGGCGCTAATCACATTATTATTGATGTTAGAGATAACGGCGGTGGTTATTTAGAATCAGCGGTTGCTATTGCAGATGAATTCTTAAAAAACAAAGAACTTATCGTTAAAACTAAAAATAAAAAAGGGAAAATCGACACCACATTTGCTACTGAAAAAGGGATTTTTGAAAACGGAAAAGTAACTATTTTAATCAACGAAAATAGCGCTTCGGCAAGTGAAATTTTAGCGGGAGCCATTCAAGATAATGATAGAGGAACAATTGTGGGAAGACGCTCTTTTGGAAAGGGTTTGGTGCAACGCGAAATGCCTCTTGGCGATGGTTCAGCGGTGCGATTAACTGTTGCAAGATATTACACACCTTCTGGTCGTTCCATTCAAAAGCCTTATGAAGACAAAGCAGAAAACTACTTTAACGAATTTGAAAAACGTTTTGAGAGTGGCGAATTATACGAACAAGATAAAACCAAAATCGCAGATAGTTTAAAATTTAAAACCAAAAAAGGACGAACGGTTTATGGCGGTGGTGGTATTATTCCAGATGTTTTTGTGCCTTTTGAAAGCAAACACGGTGAAGAATCGACGACTTTGTTTATGCAATCAGGTTTGGTGAATTATTTTGTGTTTGAACAATTGGACAAAAACCGCAAAAAGTTTGAACAAATCTCAATCGATAGTCTTGAAAAAGAAATCCGTTTGGGTAATTATTTTAATAATTTTAAAGAATATTTGGCAAAAAGTGGTTTGCTTTTTAATTTAGATTCTCAAAAAGATAAAGTATTACATTATTTACATGCCGAATTTGTACATCAATTATTTGATGAAAAATACTATTACCAATTGATTTTGAAGAAAGACAATATGGTGAATAAGGTGTTGAGTAAGTAAAAAAATCTATTTTCCCAAAGCATCATGCACTTGCACAGGATTTCCATTATTCCAGAACGTTAAAATATCCGTTGCTACTGAAGCGCCACTTCCTGCGGCGATACTTAACTGACTTCTGTGTCCAGCTAAAACACCAGCAGCATAAATACCTTCGGTAACCAAGTGGTCGTTATTTTTTAACTGAATTCTATTTTTTTCGGGAGTGGCTTTTTGATGCGGCATTACAAACGATTCCAAACCTTCAATTGTAAAAGGATTTCCAGAACCAATCGCAATCACTACAATTTTAGCTTGAAGTGAAGATTTGTTGGTAGTAACAGTAAAATTTCCAGTTTCACCTGAAATAGAAAGTACTTTTTCGCCGTGAATTTGTTCTACGTGCGGATACGATTTGGTCAAATGTTCCAAGCTTTCATCCAACAATTCACTGCCTAATTTTCCTGCTGGAATTCCGTAAGCGTTATTAAAAATGGCGTTTTGTAACGAAGACGCTTTTTGGTGGGCTACAATTGCAATTTTTTTATCAATTGCAAACGGTTTGTTTTGGGCTGAACCCAAAATCAAAGCACACGAAACGCCAGAAACTCCAGCGCCAATGATTAAAACGTCGACCATTATTGTCTCGTTTTCTCTTCAATCATTTTTGAAAAACGCAACAATACCAATAATAAGATTGCGCAAATTCCAGCGACAACACCAATGATGGCAATAGTACTATTTCCTTCAAACGGATTACTGTAATCGATTTGAAAAAGATTAAAAACAATTAAAGCTAAAGCAATGGCAACTGCCACGTAAGTAAATATTTTCATTTCAATAAATTTCTAAATAAATAATCCTTTAACATTTGCGGCGAATAATTTTACAGCAATCGCCAATAAAATAACACCAAATATTTTACGAATAACACCTAATCCGTTAACACCTAATAAACGCTCAATTTTTCCTGATGATTTCAACACGCCATAGACTACAACTACATTGATAACAATTGCAATAATAATGTTTATTTTGTCATAAGCAGCACGAAGCGACAAAATAGTGGTCATCGTTCCAGCACCAGCAATTAAAGGAAACGCAATAGGAACAATGGATGCTGTACTCGGATTGTCTTCTTTATATAATCTAATGCCTAAAATCATTTCTAAAGCAAGGAAAAACAAGACAAACGAACCTGCAACGGCAAACGAATTCGCATCAATACCAATTAATTTCAGAATTTCTTCTCCCACAAATAAAAAGGCAATCATAATTACAGCGGCAACAATAGTCGCTTTTTCCGATTGAATATGCCCCATTTTACTACGTAAATCTACAATAATTGGAATACTTCCCACAATATCAATCACAGCAAATAAAATCATGCTGATGGTAAAAATGTCTTTCCAATTGATTCCGAATTCCATAAAACGTTGAATATTTGTGCAAATATAAGGATATTGAATAAAGAACGTTTCTAATTTAACGATACATTATCATATGAAGTTCAAGAGCAAAGACAAGTTCAAGTTCAAAAATCAATAGAAATCACACATGTTCAAAAATCATCAATCGTTAATCATCAATCCTAAATCATTTGCTATCTTTGCACTTTAAAATAAACCCAATATGTTTCAGTTAAATAAAACCATCGTTTCCGAAGAAATCTTAGAAAAAGAATTCGTTTGCAATTTGTCAGCTTGTAAAGGCGCTTGTTGTGTGGATGGCGATGCGGGTGCTCCTTTAGATGAGGAAGAAACCAAAATTTTAGCTGAAATTTTTCCAAAAGTAAAACCCTTTCTTCGTCCAGAAGGAATAAAAGCCATTGAAGAACAAGGAACGCACGTGGTTTCCGATTTTGGCGAATTAGAAACACCACTTATCGACGGAAAAGACTGTGCCTACGTAATTTTTGATGGAAAAACTGCCCTTTGTGGAATCGAGCAAGCCTACAATCAAGGAATTGTAGATTGGAAAAAACCAGTTTCTTGTCATTTATATCCTATCCGAATTAAAGAATATTCAGATTTTTCTGCAGTAAATTACCACAAATGGCATATTTGTTCAGATGCTTGTGCTTTAGGTGAAGAATTAGGAGTTCCGGTGTATCAATTTGTGAAAGAAGCACTAGTTAGAAAATTCGGACAACAATGGTTTGACGAATTAGACAAAGTAGCAAAAGAGTTGAAAAAATAATCTATTTTTTAGAGTTCAAAAATCGTTGTGAGAGGTTGATTTATCAATCGCTTACAAGGTTTTAACAGTTGTTTTATTTGTTTTTAACTTATTGATTTTCAATATTTTAAAAACCTATATTAATTTACTGACAATTTTCAACTTTGTTAAAAACTTACTCCAATTGTGAATAAGTTTGACTTTCATTTCTCGTTTCAAATGACAAACTTTGTAATCCCCAAATAAGTCAATTTAACCAATCATTAACATTTTTAAAATCAAATAGCTATGGCTGTAGTGGAACCTATTTTGCAAGAAAACAAAGATCGATTTGTAATCTTTCCTATCAAACATCAAGATATATGGGAATGGTACAAAAAACAAGAAGCGTGTATTTGGACAGCAGAAGAAATAGATTTACATACCGATTTAAATGATTGGAACAATAAATTAAACGAAGACGAAAAGTATTTCATCAAACATATTTTAGCATTTTTTGCTGCATCTGACGGAATTGTAAACGAAAACTTAGCGGAAAATTTCGTTAACGAAGTGCAATATCCAGAAGCGAAATTCTTCTACGGTTTCCAAATTATGATGGAGAACATTCACAGCGAAACCTATTCGTTGTTGATTGATACCTATGTAAAAGACGAAGCAGAAAAAAATCAATTGTTTCATGCCATTGAAGTATTTCCAGCCATTAAAGAAAAAGCAGAGTGGGCTTTAAAATGGATTGAATCGGATTCATTCGCAGAAAGATTAATTGCTTTCGCAGCTGTGGAAGGAATTTTCTTCTCAGGTTCGTTTTGTTCTATCTATTGGTTAAAAAAACGTGGATTAATGCCAGGATTAACTTTTTCAAACGAATTAATTTCTCGTGATGAAGGAATGCATTGTGATTTTGCGGTTCATTTACATACGAATCACATCGTAAACAAAGTACCAAAAGAAAGAATTACAGAAATTATCGTAGACGCTTTACGTATTGAAAGAAAATTCATTACCGAGTCGCTTCCAGTAAGTTTAATTGGAATGAACGCTACTTTAATGACGCAATATTTAGAATTCGTAACGGATAGATTGTTAGTAGAATTAGGTTGCGATAGAGTATATAATGCTTCAAATCCATTTGATTTTATGGATATGATTTCGTTACAAGGAAAAACGAATTTCTTCGAAAAACGTGTCGCAGAATATCAAAAAGCAGGTGTAATGAATTCGGATTCAGAATCAAGCAAAATTAGTTTCGACGCTGATTTTTAATCGTTGTACTAAAAATAAATACATTTCCGTTAGAATTAGGAAGTAAAACTCAATTCAAAAAAAGATTACAAATAACCAGAAAGCAGAGAAGGGATTGTCTGATTTCAAAAAACTAAAAAAGTATGTATGTAGTTAAAAGAGATGGCCATAAGGAGCCAGTAATGTTCGACAAAATCACAGATAGAATTAAAAAACTATGTTATGGTTTAAATGACAGAGTAGACGCTGTTAAAGTAGCCATGCGTGTAATTGAAGGATTGTATGACGGAGTAACTACATCAGAATTAGATAATTTAGCAGCTGAAACAGCGGCTTCTATGACAATTGCTCACCCAGATTATGCACAATTAGCAGCAAGAATCGCTATTTCAAACTTACATAAAAACACGAACAAGTCATTCTCGGAAACGATGAGTGAAATGTATCATTATGTTAATCCAAGAACTAATCAAGAAGCACCTTTGCTTTCAGATGAGGTACACGAAGTAATTCAAGCAAATGCAGAATTTTTAGATTCTCATATTATATATACTCGCGATTTTAATTACGATTACTTTGGTTTTAAAACCTTAGAGCGATCGTATTTATTAAGAATTAACGGAAAAATTGTAGAACGTCCGCAACATATGTTAATGCGTGTTTCGGTTGGAATTCACTTGAATGATTTAGAAGCAGTAATTGAAACTTACGAATTAATGTCGAAAAAGTTCTTTACACATGCTACACCAACATTATTCAATGCAGGAACTCCAAAACCTCAAATGTCATCTTGTTTCTTATTAACCATGAAAGATGATAGTATTGACGGAATTTACGATACCTTAAAACAAACAGCAAAAATCTCGCAATCAGCGGGAGGAATTGGTTTAGCTATTCACAATGTTCGCGCAACAGGTTCATACATTCGTGGAACTAACGGAACTTCAAACGGAATTGTTCCAATGTTACGTGTTTTCAATGATACCGCTCGTTACGTAGATCAAGGTGGAGGAAAGCGTAAAGGAAGTTTCGCTATTTATTTAGAAACTTGGCATGCTGATATTTTCGAATTTTTAGATTTGAAAAAGAATACGGGTAAAGAAGAAATGCGTGCAAGAGATTTATTCTTCGCAATGTGGACTTCTGATTTGTTCATGAAACGTGTGGAAGAAGATACGACTTGGACGTTAATGTGTCCAAACGAATGTCCAGGATTAGATAATGTTTACGGAGAAGAGTTTGAAGCTTTATATACTTCGTACGAAGCACAAGGTAAAGGTAGAAAAACTATCAAAGCACGTGAACTTTGGGAAAAAATTCTTGAATCTCAAATCGAAACAGGAACACCATATATGTTGTACAAAGATGCAGCGAACAGAAAATCAAACCAAAAGAATTTGGGAACCATTCGTTCGTCTAATTTATGTACAGAAATCATGGAATACACTTCTGCAGATGAAATTGCAGTGTGTAACTTGGCGTCTATTTCGTTGCCAATGTTTGTTGAAAACGGAGCATTCAATCACGAATTGTTATATAACGTAACAAAACGTGTAACTCGCAACTTAAATAAAGTAATTGACAGAAATTACTATCCAGTTATAGAAGCAGAAAACTCAAACATGCGACACCGTCCAGTTGGATTAGGAGTACAAGGTTTAGCGGATGCTTTTATCATGTTGAGAATGCCTTTTACAAGTGATGAAGCGAAAAAATTAAATCAAGAAATTTTCGAGACTTTATACTTTGCAGCCGTAACCGCTTCTATGGAAATGGCAAAAGAAGAAGGGCCATATTCAACTTACGAAGGTTCGCCAATTTCTAAAGGAGAATTCCAACACAACCTTTGGAACATCAAAGACGAAGAACTTTCTGGTCGTTGGGATTGGGCAAGTTTAAGAAAAGAAGTATTGGCAAACGGAGTAAGAAACTCACTATTAGTTGCGCCAATGCCAACTGCCTCAACTTCTCAAATTTTAGGAAATAATGAGGCTTTCGAACCATATACTTCTAATATTTATACAAGAAGAGTACTTTCTGGAGAATTCATTGTAGTAAACAAACATTTATTACATGATTTAGTAGAAAGAGGTTTGTGGAACGAAACGTTGAAACAAGAAATCATGCGTCATAATGGTTCTGTGCAAAACATTCCACAAGTTCCGGCTGACTTAAAAGAATTGTACAAAACGGTTTGGGAAATGTCGATGAAAGATATTATCGATATGAGTCGTCAAAGAGGTTATTTTATTGACCAATCGCAATCGTTGAACTTGTTTATGCAAGATGCGAATTATGCGAAATTAACGTCGATGCATTTCTACGCTTGGAAATCAGGTTTAAAAACGGGAATGTACTATTTAAGAACTAAAGCGGCGGTAGATGCAATTAAGTTTACTTTAAATAATGATAAAGTAGCAGCGCCAGTTGAAATACAAGAACCAGTTCAAAAAGCAGAAAGCATTGCCGTAGTAAGTGAGCCTGTTGAAATGACAGCAGAAGAATACAGAGCAATGATCGAAATGGCAAAAAATGCCGGTCCAGAAGATTGCGAAATGTGTGGTTCTTAATTTTAGAAAATAGAACAAAGAAAATAGAATATAGAAAACAGTTGTTCGCCTTGGCGAATGGCTGTTTTTCTTTTAAATAATTACAATCCAATTCGTACATTTGAAAAAAAATAAACAGATTATGTCAAAAGATAAAAAAGGCGTTCACACAGGAATCATAGAAAAAGACGCAGAAGGAAACTATTTCTGTGGCGAATATTTATTGGATTACCAATACACAGAAAAAAACTTCAAAGTAGGAGACGAAATCAACATTAAATCGGTTATCGTAAATCCGAGTGATAAAAGTTACAACCAGTATCCAAAAAAATCGAGAAATTTCTTTTTGGCAAACGAAAAAGAATAATCCAAATGATTGTTTTAAAAAGAACCACTTCCGAAGACGCCGATTTCAATTATTTAACAAATTTATTTGATGAATATTTGGTAGAAATTGATGGTGATGAAAAAGATTTTTTTGCACAATTCAATCAAATTTATATTAAAAATGTGGTTGTTTGTTATGAAAACGACATTGCTTTAGGTTGTGGAGCATTCAAAGAATACGAACCCAACGTAGCAGAATTAAAGCGAATGTTTGTTGTTCCAGAATCCAGAGGAAAAGGAATTGCATCCAAAATTTTGTCCGAATTAGAATGTTGGGCAAAAGAAGAAGGTTTCACAAGTTGTATCTTGGAAACATCATTTAAACTTGAAAAAGCAATTGCATTATATAAGAGTTTTGACTTTGAAATCACCCCAAATTATGGACAATATATTGGTGTTGAAAGTAGTATTTGCATGAAAAAAGCACTTTAATTAAATTTTAATATTCCATGATGAATTGGGAACAACTATTATCGTTAAAAAGACAAGGCGACACCAGTAAACGTTTACGAAAAGAGCAAGACGACACCCGTTTAGGCTTTGAAGTCGATTATGACCGAATTATTTTTTCTGCCGCTTTTAGAAGTTTGCAAGATAAAACGCAAGTCATTCCGCTTTCCAAAACCGATTTCGTACACAACCGACTAACGCATAGTTTGGAGGTTTCTGTGGTTGGTCGCTCTTTGGGACGTATAGTAGGAAAGCAAATCATTGCTAAATATCCACATTTACAAGAAGTGCACGGTTATCAAGCGAATGATTTCGGTGCGATTGTGGCCGCTGCGGCATTATCTCATGATATTGGAAATCCACCTTTCGGACATTCAGGTGAAAAAGCCATTGGCGAATATTTCAAAACTGGAAACGGATTGCAATACAAAGAGCATTTAACCGAAAAACAATGGCAAGATTTAATCGATTTTGAAGGAAATGCCAACGGATTTTCAGTTTTAGCATCTTCTCGCGAAGGAATTGAAGGCGGTTTGCGTATTTCGTATGCTACTTTGGGCGCGTTTATGAAATATCCTAAAGAAAGTTTGCCTCAAAAACCAACTCAGAAAATCTGTGATAAAAAATATGGTTTCTTTCAACAAGATAAAGAGTTCTTTGTTGAGGTTGCCAATGAATTAGGCTTAATTTCGAATAAATCAGGGAATGATATTGGTTTTGAGCGTCATCCATTAGCCTACTTAGTAGAAGCAGCTGATGATATTTGCTACACGATTATCGATTTTGAAGATGGAATTAATTTAGGTTTAATTCAGGAAGAATATGCGTTAGAATATTTAATTAAACTAGTTAAAAACGGAATTGATACCAAAAAATACAACGAATTAATTACAAAAGAAGATAGAATTAGTTATTTGAGAGCTTTAGCCATTGGAAGTTTAATCAATGATGCTGTAGCGGTTTTTATGGAAAACGAAAAAGCTATTTTGGCAGGTGATTTCCCATTTGCTTTGATGGATAAAAGTCAGTACAAAGCCCAAATGAACGATATCATCCAAATCAGTATAAAAAACGTATATCAAAGTAAGGAAGTAATTCAGAAAGAAGTAATGGGTTATAAAATTATCAATAATTTATTGGATAGTTTTTGTACCGCCTACAATAAAAAAGAAAACGGAACGGCATCTAATTATGATGAATTATTATTGAAATTATTGCCAGAGCGTTTTCAGTTTCAAAGAGAAAATTTATATGACCGATTGTTGCATATTTGTCACTTTGTTTCATTATTAACGGATGGTAAAGCATTAGAACTTTACAAAACAATTCAGGCAAACAAAAGTTAAAAAAACAAAATAAGTATTAAATAATTTTGAAAATTAGTATAAAACGCTAATTTTGTTTAAATTAAAGTAAATTTAACCCAAATATAACTATGAAAAAACAATTACTATTTTTGTTTAGTGCATTGTTCTTTTTTTCTTTTAGTTTTGGTCAAACTAATATTGAAAAGAATAAAGAGAAAACGAATAAAGCAAAAGAAATTATCGCGGTAAACAAGTCATTGACTAAAAAACAAGTCAAATCGATTAGAAAAAAGCACGCTAAAAATTTAGCTAATTCTCCATTCAAAAAATCGCTTCAACTTTCAAAAAAAGAAAGAAAAGCATTGGCTATTCCTCCAAATAAATACTATGAAATGGAGTATGAGTTGACAATGAATCCTGAGACGGGAAGACCAACTCCAGAAAATTTAGTTCAAATTAGAGCCAATTTAAAAAGAGAAAGAGAAGAGGCTTTAGCATCTGGAAGGACTCCTGGTGATGCTTCTGATAATTCTTGGGTGGAAAGAGGTCCAAATAATGTAGGTGGTAGAGTAAGAGCTATTATGTTTGACCCTAATGATCCAACATTTAAAAGAGTTTTTGCTGGAGGTGTAAGTGGTGGATTATGGGTAAATAATGATATTACAACAAATACGGCATGGACAAGAGTAAATATTCCTGAAAATTTAGCAGTTTCAACATTAACTGTTGATCCAAATAATAGTAATATTTTTTATGTAGGAACTGGAGAGTCTTATGTTGCAGGAGATGTAAATGGTAATGGAGTATGGAAATCTACAGATGGCGGTACAACATGGACTAACATATTTGGAGGAATTACCGGGGCAACTACTTTTGAATCATCTGCAAACGTAGTAGTTAATTCACCAGCAGGTGTGGCAGGAAGTTATCCTTGTTATCCAACAACAGCATTTGGTACCCCAATTACTAGCCCTATAATTGGAGATATAGTGATAGCAACTGATGGAACTGCTCCTATTTATGATGCATGTCAATCGTCAACCGCTGGAGCTGCTTTAACAAATGCTGCAGCTTTAAACGGAAAAATTGCTCTAATTAGAAGAGGGACTTGTTCATTTGTATTAAAAGTAAAAGCTGCTCAAAATGCTGGGGCTATCGGGGTAATCATGATGAACAATGTCGATGGTACTCCTGTGGCTATGGGCGGTACCGACGCAACAATTACAATTCCTTCTGTTATGATTTCTAAAACAGATGGCGATATTTTAGAAGCGGCTGTTTTAGGTGGTACAGTTTCTGGTTCTTTGACTACAGGACCTGGTACATTTACTGGTAATTTAGTGCCTGGACAACAACATATTAATGATATTAAAGTTAGAAACAATGGTGGTGTATCTGAAATTTATGTAGCAGCAGGGGATACTTTTTATTCAGCAGCTAATTCTGCAACATATTTAGGTGGTCCTAATTTTGGCTTATTTAAATCAGTAGATGGTGGGGCGACATGGACAGAGGTTTTACTTCCTTTAACAGCAAATGGTTATAAACATTGCCCAAATGATATAGAAATTGGTGCAGACAATACAATTTGGGTTTCAACAACAAGAAGTTTAGTTTATGGTGATGGAGGAGGAAAAATATTTTCTTCAACTGATGGGGTCAATTTTATAGACAAGTATACAGTACCTGGTGGAAGAAGAACTCAAATAGCGGTTTCAACTACTAATGCTAATAAAATTTATGTTTTGTGTGAAGATACCTCTAGTGGTGAGCCAAATTTATTTCTTACAACTAATGCATTTTCAACAGCTCCAACTACTTTAGGAGAACCTGCTTCTGACGGAGATATTACAGCCACAGATTTCTGTAGGGGTCAAGCTTTTTATGACTTAGTAATTGCAGTTGATCCTACTAATGATGCTATAGTTTATATAGGAGGAATTAATTTACATAGATCAACTGATAGTGGTACTTCTTGGATAGCAATTTCTGGTTGGACTACAGCTACTCCTTCAAATGTACACTCTGATCAACATGCAATTGTTTTTAGGCCAGGCAATTCAAATCAAGCTGTTTTTGGAAATGATGGAGGAGTTTATTATGCTTCAACTTTATCTAGTGCTTCGGTTTCTAGCACTGCTATTTCATCAAGAAATAACGGATTAAATATAACTCAGTTTTATAGTGTTGGTGTGGCTCCTACTCAGGCAGTAAGCGGATTGACTTTAGCAGGTGATTATTTTGCTGCTGGTGCTCAAGATAATGGGACACAATATTTTGCAAATGCAGCTCCAGTAATAGGAGGTAGTGTCCGTTCACAAGGTGGAGATGGTGCTTTCACATTATTTGATCAAGGATCAGACAAGTATTATATTTCAAATTATGTTTACAACGAAAATATAAACATCAGACCTCTTCCTGGTTCAACTGTAACTGCAAGAACTTTAGACAACGACAACAATGGTAATAACGGTGCCTTTATAGCTCCAATGGTTTTGGATTCAAATCAAGATATTTTATATTCAGATTATTCAAATGGTACAACTTATCAAATAAGAAGATATCGAAATATAAAATCAGGGATCGTAAATAGAGTAAGTATATCGAATGTGCTTTTAACAGCACCACCAACAGCATTTGCCGTTTCTCCTTATACAACCACATCTACAACTCTTTTAGTTGGTACTAGACTTGGTAAGTTATTTAGAATTCCTACTGCAAATACCTATATTGGAACAACAACAACAACAGGTACATGGGTTGATATTACAGGGCCAAGTTTTGTAGGTAGTATTTCAGATATTGAATATGGGTCTTCAGAAAATGAAATATTTGTAACAATGCATAACTATAACGTTGTTAGTGTTTGGTATACAAGTAATGGTGGAACAACTTGGGTAAATAAAGAAGGTAATCTTCCAGACATGCCTGTTAAAGCAATTTTGAAAAACCCTAAAAATGCTGAAGAAGTTATTATAGCTACTGAACTTGGGGTTTGGTATACTAATAATTTTAGTGCTGTATCACCAACATGGAACCAATCTTACAATGGTATGAGTAATGTCAAAGTTATGGATTTAGACTTGCAAGTTAATACTGGATATCCGAATTCATATCCTGCAGCTTCATATACTGTATATGCGGCGACATATGGTAGAGGTATATTTTCTGGCTCATTTACAGCACCTACTTTGAGTTCAGATGATGTTGCTGTTTCAAAAGGAATTAAAATCTATCCAAATCCTTCTAAAGGAATTTTAAATATTGCTATTCCAAACTATACGGGAGCTTTAAATATTGAAATTTTTGATATCAACGGAAGAAAAGTATTAACTAATAAAGGTGATTTTGCTTCAGAAAAAATGATGAATTTAGCAGGATTACAATCAGGAATTTATATAGTTAAATTAGCAGGAGATAATTTAACTTATTCTGAAAAAGTAATGATTAAATAATAACTTGTTAGAATGAAATGCTTTTAAACAATTTTTTAAAAGCATTTCGTCTAAAATTATAATCGGAACAGAGTTAACTCTGTTCCGATTTTTTTTATTTTAAATTCTATATGAATTAGTATTAAAATCCATAAAGTGAAAATAAATATTAAAAAAAGTTTGAATTTAAATTTGATATAGAAAATTAAGCAATTGTGGTGATTGAAAATCTGTCACTAATTTTTTTCAACAAACTATTAAGTTATTTATGTATTCAAGTTTATAATGCGTTAAAACGTATAAACTACACCAATTCCTAGTAATTGCTTTAATTGAATCTTAGGTCCCTTAATAACTTGAATCCCATTTTCCTCTTCTTTCGATTTAATATCATCATCATATATCAAATGTGAACCTATATTTGCTTTTACATATTGATTAACAGTCATTTCTATTTGCAATTGCCAATCAACATCAATATTACCAAAATTATTTATGTAATCAGTGTATAAAGCTAATCTATGCTCTAAATTAATATTTTTAAAAACCTCCTTTTTCCATTGATTGGTAATTAAAATACCTGTTTCATTTCTAATATTCTTACCTTCTTTTAAAAGGTTTCCAAATTCATCGTATATCGCTTTTTCAACTCCAAAAGCGCCCTGATTAGCCAAACGTTGATCAAATACAAACGTTGTTTTTTGGGTAAGAGGAGATAAATATAAATTAAAGTTTATGTCTTTTCTTGAATATTCTGCTCCAACACCAAAAAACATATAAGCTGGTGCAAAAGGTTTTGAAATTGCAAATTCTACATTAGGATATGCATAACCATTAGCAAATTGTGTATTAAAATTAAACTTTCCAGCATAATACCAATTAGATATAGTATCTGTTCTATACCCAAATGTGGAATTTAATTGAAATTGGTCATCGGTTTTTCTTGCATCTTGTTTTTCTTGCTTATTAATACCATAACGTCCTATTAATTCTGATTTCCAATTTAAATTTCCTTTAGTATAAGTTCTTACAAAATGCCCTCTTAGCAAACCAGAAATAGAATTATTACCACCTGCATTCCAATTAACAAAAGTAATTTGTGTAACATCTAATCCTATTTTGTTTTCACTTTTCCAGTTAGAAACTGTGTCTGGCAGATTAGTTCTAATAATTTGAGAATAATTTAATTGGACTCCGAAAACAAGCAATCCTAGTAGTAATCCTTTTTTAAACATTTGATATGGTATTTAATTGTTGAATTATATTTTTAACGTCGATTTTGCAAAGTTGTTGTAACTCAAAAACCGTTCCATGTTCTATAAATGAATCAGGTATTCCGAGATTTATGATTGATTTGTTTAAACTATTTGTTGCAATAATTGCACTGATTTGTGCTCCAAAACCACCAGTAATCACCCCGTCTTCAATAGTAATAATGTGGTCGTGAGAATTTATGATAGATTTGACAGCATCAATGTTTAATGGTTTTATAAATGGAAAATGATAATGTGAAAATAAATTTATGTTTTCAACCTCAGTTAAAGCTTTCGTTACATTATTTCCAATTGTTCCTGTGGATAAAATAGCCACTTTTGTTCCTTTCTTGAGTTTATGAATTTTTCCAATTTCTATTTTTTCAAAAGGTTGTTTCCAATTTACGATTTCACCTCTTCCTCTTGGATAACGAATTGCGATAGGATGATTTAACCCTTTGGAAGCAGTAAACATGATATTTCGCAACTCTATTTCGTCTTTTGGAGCCGCAATAATTAGGTTTGGGATACAATTCAAATAAGCAATATCAAAAACGCCATGATGTGTTGCGCCATCTTCACCCACTAATCCAGATCTGTCTAAACAAAAAATAACAGGTAAATTTTGCAAAGCTACATCATGAATTACTTGATCGTAAGCACGTTGTAAAAAAGTTGAATAAATATTACAAAAAACTACCATGCCTTGCGTAGCCATCCCTGCAGCTAAAGTAACAGCGTGTTGCTCTGCAATTCCTACATCAATTGCGCGTTTTGGGAAAGCTTCCATCATATATTTCATAGAACTTCCTGATGGCATAGCCGGAGTTATTCCAATGATTTTTTCGTTTTGATTAGCTAATTCCACTAATGTGTGCCCGAAAACATCTTGAAATTTTGGTGGCAAATGCGATTCATCTTTTGGATGAATTTTTCCGGTTTCAGCATCAAATTTTCCTGGCGCATGGTATTTTACTTGATCTTCTTCTGCCAATTGTAATCCTTTGCCTTTGGTGGTAATTACATGCAAGAATTTTGGGCCTTTTACGGATTTCAAACGTTCTAATTCAGAAATCAATTTTGGCAAATCATGTCCATTTATTGGTCCCGAATAATCAAAATTCAAGGATTTGATGATGTTATTTTGTTTTGGATTTTTACCCTCTTTAACAGCTGTCAAATAATTTTTCAAAGCACCAATACTCGGGTCAATTCCAATGGCATTATCATTTAAAATTACTAATAAATTCGCATCAGTAACTCCAGCATGATTTAAGCCTTCAAAAGCCATTCCGCTTGCAATCGAAGCATCGCCAATCACGGCAATATGCTGTTTTTCAATTTCTCCGTTTAATCGAGAAGCCAACGCCATTCCTAAAGCTGCCGAAATTGATGTTGAAGAATGCCCAACGCCAAACGTATCATAAACACTCTCACTTCGCTTTGGAAAACCCGAAATTCCGTTCAATTCTCTATTTGTGTGAAAAATATCGCGTCTTTCAGTTAGGATTTTATGTCCGTAAGCTTGATGACCTACATCCCAAACCAATAAATCTTCTGGTGTATTGAAAACATAATGCAGTGCAATCGTTAATTCTACAACACCTAAACTTGCTCCCAAATGACCTTCTTTTTTCGAAACAATATCAATGATAAAGTCTCTCAATTCTTTGGCTAATTGAGGCAATTGATTTTCAGGAATTTTCCTTAAATCGATAGGATTATTAATTTTTGAAAGTAATTTGCCGTTCATAATAAAAAGCAAATTTAAGCTTTTGTTTTAGATTATTGCGATTTTATACGAATAGGATATGTAACCTTTACCTTAACTTTTTCTCCTCTAAGTTCTGCGGGTGTCCATAAAGGTGAATTCTGCAACAAATGGATAACTTTGTCATTTACTTCTTTGTTTTTTCCCTTCATTATTCTAGCATCCTCAATTTTCCCATCTGTAGTGATTACAAATTGAAAAAGCATTAGTTCAGGTTCAACAAATTCAGTAAGCGATAAATTTTCAATTATATAGTGATTAAATTTTGTTTCGCCTCCTGGAAATTTTGGTTTCTTTTCAACTTCATAAAGGCTATATACTTTTTTGGGATCTATTTCTACTGGTTCCTGAATTACATCACCCATCATAATCTCTTCTTCAATTACAGTAGGCTCCACTTCAACAACACCAACTAATATGGGAAAAGGTTTTTGAATTTTATTCGCCCCTTTAAGTCCTTCAATATGCTTTATCGTATCTAAATTATTAGTTGGAGAAATTAAACTGTCGTTAGAAAGAGATAAACTATCATCAACCAACACTATCTTACTAACAGGTTGAATTTTATTATTGTGATCTTTACAGCTAAAAAGGGTTGTGCCCATTGAAATAAATAAAGCCAACATAAAAACATTTCTAAAAGAAGTTTGTTGATAAATTATATTTTTAGGAATTTCAATTTGAATCTCTTTTAATTGTTCCTTTTTGAATCGCCCACAAGTTTTCGTTCCTTTGTTTTTTAAAAAATAGTCGTTTATTTCATCTGTTGAATTAGTAGTAAAATCGATTACGGTTTTAGCACATGATTGACAAAATCTTCCTTTTTCTTCCGGTAACATGGTGTCCCAATTTTCATTACAAGGAGTTGGAATTGTAACGTGTATTTTCTTCATCGCGTAATAGTTTGCAAAAGCAATACAAATATTGTTCCAAAATAACGTAATTTTGTTTTATGATTACTTTGTATACCGACGACTATTTTATGAAGAAAGCCTTACAAGAAGCAGAAACTGCTTTTGAGAAAGGCGAAATTCCTGTTGGAGCTGTTATCGTTATTGATAATAAAGTAATTGCCCGCACGCATAATTTAACCGAATTATTGCATGATGTTACCGCTCATGCCGAAATGCAAGCCATAACCAGTGCTGCCAATTTCTTGGGCGGAAAATATTTAAAAGACTGCACTTTATATGTTACCTTAGAACCTTGCCAAATGTGTGCCGGTGCTTTGTATTGGTCACAAATTTCCAAAATTGTTTTTGGTGCATCCGATGAAAATCGCGGATTTCAAAAAATGGAAACACAATTGCACCCAAAAACCCAAGTAATTTCAGGCGTTTTAGAAAAAGAATGTGCCGATTTAATGAAGTCTTTTTTTAAAAACAAAAGATAATTAACCAAGTAACTTAAATTTTGTAAATTGGTATATCTTTTGATGTTGCATAAAAAATAAAATAACGCTCTAATTTTTGTTCTATATGAAAAAAATACGTTTCATCCAGTTACTTCTTATAGTAATTGTAGCCGCTTCTTGTTCTAAAAGTACCAAAAATTTTAATTCTGATTTTTCTCTTTTTAAAGCATATATCTTAAACTTTAGTTCTGGCTTGGTTTCTGCTAATAGCGACATAAGAGTAGTTTTAGCTTTTGACAAAAAAGAATGGACAGCAAACGAAGAGTTAGATGAAAATTTGTTTAGCATCAACCCAAGTGTTGACGGAAAAGTAATTGCACTTTCAAATAACACAATTGCTTTTATTCCAGAAAAAAAATTAGACCAAAATAAAGAATATCAAATTTCATTGCATTTGTCTAAATTAACAAATGTTTCTAGCGAACTGAAAGACTTTCATTTCACTATAAAAACCATTAAACAAGATTTTTTGGTTACTACAAACGATTTACAATCCTATAGTAAAGATTACCAATATTTAAATGGAATAATCACATCTAGTGATGATTTGGATTTTGAAACTGCTAAAAAGCTTATCTCTGTTAATCAAGAAGATAAAGCCGTTAAGGTTAAGTTCATCAAAGAATTAAGCAATAAAAAGGAATACAAATTTGTAATCGACAGCATTAAAAGACAAGTTGAAGATAGTAAAATTAATATTTCTTGGGACGGAACTCCTTTTGATATCGATCAAAAAGGAGAAATGCTTTACGACTTACCTGGAAAAAACAACTTTAAAATTGTTTCTGCTGAAGTTGAAAAAGACAACAACCAAGTTTTATTATTAAACTTTTCAGATCCATTAAACCGCGACCAAGATTTCTCAGGATTAGTTCAAGTTGAATCAGCTCTAAATTTACGTTTTGCAACAGCAGGAAATTTACTAAAAGTATTTTTCAACGAACCATTAAAAGGCGAACTTTTAGTTGAAATTTTCCAAGGAATTGAAAGTGAAGACGGTTACAAAATGAAACAAAATTTTTCTGAAAAAGTTAGTTTCGAACAAGTAAAACCAGCGGTTCGTTTTATAAAAAGCGGTTCTATTTTACCAAGTTCAAACAATTTGAAAATCAATTTCGAATCGGTTAACTTGAGTGCCGTTGATGTAAAAGTATATGAAATTTACAAGAATAATATTTTACAATTTCTTCAAGATAACGAATTAAATGGAAGTCAAAATTTAAGAAAAGTAGCCCAACCAATCGTTAAAAAAACCATTGCCTTAAATAAAAATAAATTGCAAAATTCTAGTAAATGGAATGCATATGCAATTGATTTATCTAAAATAATCACGCCAAATCCGGGTGCTATTTATCGTGTCGAAATCTCCTATAAACGTAAATATTCGTTATATAAATGCGCTTCTGCTTATGTGGAAGAAGAAGATAAAAATAATCAAGAACAAAACGACGAGGTAAGAAGTAATCAATATTATTATGATGATTACTATTATGAAGGCTATAATTGGTACGATAGAGAGGATCCTTGTACCGATTCATACTACTATAACAATACTATATTTACGAATGTGATTGCCTCCGATTTAGGGGTTATTGCAAAACGTAGCGAAAATGGTTCGTATGTTTTTGCGGTAAATAATATTGTTTCAACTCAACCTGTTGCTTCAGCAAAAATTGAATTGTATAATTTCCAACAACAACTTTTAGGAACCATTACAACTGATAGCGAAGGTATAGCAAAAACCGAGTTGAAAAAATATGCTTTTTTTGCAATTGTTTCGAAAGATAACAACACCACTTATGTAAAACTAGATGAAGGGCAATCCTTATCGGTAAGTAATTTTGATGTAGGTGGCGAAGAATTGCAAAAAGGCTTAAAAGGTTTTATTTATGGGGAAAGAGGTGTTTGGCGTCCAGGCGATACATTGCATTTAGCTTTCATGTTGAATGATTTGGAGAGCAAATTAGAAAAATCGCATCCTATTACATTTAAATTAAGCGATCCACAAGGAAAAATGCGTTATCAAATGGTTCAAAAATATAACGCTTTAAACCATTATAAATTCAAATTAGCCACAAAAGATAGCGACCCAACAGGAAATTGGGAAGCTAAAATTTCGGTTGGTGGTGTTCATTTTTATAAAAGTATAAAGATTGAAACTATCAAACCAAACCGTTTAAAAATTAAAAATAGTTTTGCTGATAAACAACTTTCTGGTAATAGACTAAACGGAGCAGAAGTAGAAGTAGCTTGGTTGCACGGAGCTGTTGCGAAAAATTTGAAAGTTGAAATGCAAGCCAAATTCTTAGGCCAAAAAACCTTATTCAGAAAGTATGAAAAATATGATTTTGATGATGACGTTAGAAAATTTCATACTGAAGAAGTAAATGTTTTTTCGGGAAAAGTAGATGAATTCGGAAAAGCCAAAGTAAATATTCAACCAAAAATTACAAGTCAAGCACCAGGAAAACTGAAAATGGTGTTTCAAACAAAGGCTTATGAAAACGGAGGTGATTTTAGTACCGATGTAGCAACCGCAACCTTTTCTCCATTCAAAACGTATGTTGGAATAAAAGCTCCAGAACCAAATAAATATGGTTTATTAGAAACAGATAAAGTTAATCGTTATGATATCGTGACTTTAGATGAATTGGGTAAACCAAAATCGGTTAAAAATTTAGAAGTTCGTGTGTATAAAGTAGAATGGCGTTGGTGGTGGAATTCTGATGGCGATGATTTATCACGTTATAATTCTTCAGAAGTAACAACAGCTTATAAAAATTACGTCGTTTCAACTGATGCATCTGGAAAAGCAAGTTTTCAATTAAAAGTTCCAGAAGCCGATTGGGGAAGATATTTAATTCGTGTTGAAGATACAAATGATGGTCATGCAACTAGTTTAACTTCCTATATCGATTGGCCGTATTGGTCAGGCAAATCACGTCAAGGAAGTAGCGAAACAGCAAATATGTTGGTATTTACAACTAATAAAGAGAAATATAATGTTGGAGAAAACGCTATCGTTTCTTTCCCATCAAGTGAAGGCGGAAGAGCTTTAATTTCAATTGAAAATGGTTCGAAAGTCATCAAAACACTTTGGGCAACCACTAAAAAAGGTGAAACGCAAGTGGAAGTTCCTATCACAGGTGATATGGCGCCAAATGTGTATTTTCATATTTCGTTGTTAAAACCACACGCTTCTACAATAAACGATACGCCAATTAGAATGTACGGAATTTTACCAGTAGAAGTTATCAATAAAAACACCGTTTTAGAACCGCAAGTTGTTATTGCTGATGTTTTAAAACCGGAGCAAAAAACAACTTTAAAAGTAAGTGAAAAATCAGGCAAAGAAATGACATACACCATTGCAATTGTAGATGATGGTTTGTTGGATTTAACCCGATTTAAAACACCGAATGCGTGGGAAAAATTCTATTCAAGACAAGCGCTTGGTGTAAAAACTTGGGATGTTTATGATGATGTAATTGGTGCTTATGGTGGAAAAATCAATCAAATTTTTAGTATTGGTGGTGACCAAGATTTAGCAGGTGGAAATGCTAAAAAAGCCAACCGATTCAAACCCGTTGTCATTTATTTAGGACCATTCAAATTGGAAAAAGGGCAAACCAAATCGCATACGATTACCTTACCAAATTATGTTGGTTCAGTGCGAACAATGGTTGTAGCTGGAGATGCTAAAACAAGTGCTTACGGAAGTGTAGAAAAAACTTCGTTTGTTAGAAAACCTGTTATGGTATTGGCTTCGGTACCAAGAAAAATTTCTCCAAACGAAAGAATTATGTTGCCTGTAACTGTTTTCGCTATGGAAAATCAAGTGAAAAACGTTAATGTGCAATTAAAAACAAATAACGGAGTACGAATTATTGGAAATGCAACTCAAAATGTAAGTTTCAGTTCGCCAGATGAAAAAGTGGTCTACTTTAATTTAGAAGTTGGAAGCGCAACTGGAATTGGAAAAATAGAAGTCGTTGCGACATCAGGAAAAGAAAAATCAACCTATGCGGTAGAAGTTGATATTACAAATCCAAATCCGGTTACCAATGATTATGTGGATATGGTAATTCCGGCAAACGGTTCTAAAACAATCAATTGGAAAACATTTGGAGTAGCAGGAAGTAATAAAGCAAGATTAGAAGTTTCGTCTTTCCCAACCATTAATTTCAATGGTCGATTGAGTTATTTAATTCAATATCCGCATGGTTGTGTGGAACAAACGACTTCGGCTGTATTTCCACAATTGTATTTGGCGGATATTATGGATGTTGATGCAAACAAAAAAGCAGAAATTCAACGTAATATCAATGCAGGAATTCAAAAATTAGGAAATTTCCAACTATCAAATGGCGGATTAAGTTATTGGCAAGGTAATAATTATGTGGATGATTGGGCAACATCTTACGCAGGACATTTCTTAATTGAAGCGGAGAAAAAAGGTTATGTTTTACCAATCGGATTTAAAAATAAATGGATTTCGTTCCAACAATCCGAAGCTAAAAAATGGCGATTCAACGCACAATATCGTAACGATTTTGCTCAAGCGTATCGTTTATACACCTTAGCATTAGCAGGTTCTGCCGATATGGGTTCAATGAACCGATTAAGAGAAACTACCGGAATTTCAAACGAATCAAAATTAAGATTAGCTGCTGCGTATGCTTTAGCAGGTCAAAAGAAAGCCACTTTATCTTTAATTGGAACAACAACTGTTCAAGAAGATAAACGATATGTGGATTATTACTACGGTTCAGAAGAACGAAATAGAGCGATGGTTTTAGAAACGTATATTTTAGTTGACAATAAAACCAAAGCTTATGAAATTGCTAACAAACTAGCTAAAGATTTATCTTCTAATCGATACATGAGCACACAAACTACTGCTTTTGGATTGTATGCGATGTCAAAATTTGCGCTTAAAAACGGTGGAAAAGGAATTAACATAACGTATTCAATTGCAGGAAAACCGCAAGTTATTAGCTCCAATAAAAGTTTTGCAGATCGAAATATCGTTACGAAAAATGGTTTAAATTCGGTTACGATTCAAAATAAAAACAATGGCACTCTTTATGTTCGTGTATTGAATAGTGGAATTTTACCAATTGGTGAGGAAAAAGAAATTCAGAAAAATATTGCAACAACTATTGTTTATAAGGATAGAAAAGGAAATACATTAGATTTAAATTCAGTGAAACAAGGAACTGAAATTGTTGCTCAAATTTCCATAAGAAATCAATCGGATGAATCTTTAGAAAATGTAGCACTTTCTCAAATAGTTCCATCTGGATTTGAAATTATGAATTCACGCTATAACGATTTTGGAAGTTATGCCGAAAACAAAGCCGATTACATAGATATTCGTGATGATAGAACACAATTCTATTTTGGAATAAGAGCTGGCGAAACCAAAACATTTACAATGTTGTTAAATGCAACTTATTTAGGAAAATATTATTTACCTGGTATACAATGTGAAGCTATGTACGATAATAATTACTTGGCAAGAACCAAAGGACAATGGGTGCAAATAGTGAAAGAGTAAGTTGGTTTACTCGATTAAAAACTAAAATCAGAAATAATAAAATTAAAACTGCCATGAGCGTATTGCTTGTGGTGGTTTATTATTTCTCACTCCCAAGACAACTTTTCGAAAACAACTATTCCACTGTAATTGAAAGTCAAGATGGACAACTTTTAGGAGCCAAAATTGCTTCCGATGGACAATGGCGTTTTCCGGAAAGTGATAGTGTGCCGCATAAATTTCAAAAATGTATTGTTGCTTTTGAAGACCAACATTTTTATAAGCATTTTGGGTTTAACCCAATTTCCATGTATCATGCTTTTAAGCAAAATAGAAAAGCAAATCGCGTCGTTCGAGGCGGAAGTACGCTAACCCAACAAGTGATTCGTTTACACCGAAAAGGAAAATCGCGTTCCTATTTTGAAAAAGGAATCGAAATGATTCTCGCAACTAGATTAGAATTTCGCCATTCGAAAGATAAGATTTTGGAATTGTATTGTGCGCATGCTCCTTTTGGAAGCAACGTAGTAGGTTTAGAAATGGCTTCATGGAAATATTTTGGATTGCAACCACATCAATTGTCATGGGCTGAATCAGCTACTTTAGCAGTTTTACCCAATGCACCAAGTTTAATTTATCCCGGAAAAAATCAAGAGCGATTATTAGCGAAACGTAATCGATTACTAAAGAAATTATATAGCGATAAAGTAATAGACAAATCAACTTACGAATTATCATTACAAGAAAGTTTACCTCAAAAGCCATTTGATGTTCCTCAAATTGCTCCTCACTTAGTCCAAAAAATTTCAAAATATCATCCAGAGAAAAAAACAAAAACTACGATTCAATTAGATTTGCAAGAGCGTACCAACGAAATCGTAAAGCAATATTATAACTACTACAAACAGAATCAGGTGTATAATATTTCGGTTTTAGTGGTTGATGTAAAAACAAGAAATATTATTACTTATGTAGGAAATAGTCCAACAGATAAAGACCACCAAAAAGACGTTGATATTATTGAAGCACCTAGAAGTACAGGAAGCATTTTAAAACCCTATTTATATGCTTCAATGTTAAATGATGGCTATATTTTACCTGAAACTTTAATTCCTGATATTCCAACACAAATTTCTGGCTATTCGCCACAAAATTATAATTTAACATATGACGGAGCAGTCCCAGCAAGCAGGGCGTTAGCTCGTTCTTTGAATATTCCGTCTGTTTTGATGTTACAAGACTATTCGGTAAATCAATTTTATGAAAAATTACAACAATTGAAATTGCGAAACGTCAATAGACAACCTTCAAATTACGGTTTATCATTGATTTTAGGTGGTGCCGAGTCTAATTTGTGGGATTTATGTAAAGCCTATGCTTATATGTCGTCTACGCTGTCTTATTTCAATAAAAATGAATCGAAATATCGTAAAAATGAGCTGCTGAATTTGAATTATGATGCCAATTTTCAACCTGATTTTGGAAAAAGTTCGCGTCAGAAAAACATTTTTGGCGCAGGCGCTATTTGGCAAACATTTAATGCAATGAAAGAAGTCAACCGACCTGAAGGTGATGAAGCATGGAAATTCTATGATTCTTCATTAGAAATCGCTTGGAAAACAGGAACAAGTTTTGGCAGCAGAGACGCGTGGGCAATTGGAATTACTAAAGATTACGTAGTGGGAATTTGGGTTGGAAATGCCACAGGAGAAGGAAGACCATTATTAACAGGAGTTGATAGTGCTGCTCCTATTTTGTTTGATGTTTTTAGACTACTTCCAAAATCGAAATGGTTTGAAAAACCTTATAACGATTTAGAAGACGTTGAAATTTGTAAAACTTCTGGATATTTAGCGCAAGACCATTGCCCTAAAGTAAAGCAATGGATTCCAAAAACAGCAAAAAAAACAGATAATTGTCCGTATCATAAAATTATTCATTTAGATAAACATCAGCAATTTAGAGTAAATAGTAATTGCGAAAGTGTTGATGAAATGACAACTAAATCTTGGTTTGTTTTACCACCGGTTATGGAATGGTATTATAAGAGTAAGAATGTAAATTATCAAAATTTACCACCGTATAGAAGTGATTGTGTAGACGCTTTACAAGACAAACGTATGGATTTTATTTATCCCAAAGCGAATACTAAAATCATATTGACTAAGGATTTTGAAAGCAAACTACAACCTGCCATTATCAAAGTAGCACATTCTAATTCCGATGCTGAATTGTTTTGGTATTTAGATGATAAATATGTAGGAACCACAAAAACCTTTCATGAAAAACCCATTTTTGCTACATCTGGAGTTCATGTAATTACTGTAGTAGATGATTTTGGCAATGAAATTAGGCGAAAAATAGAATTTGAAAGTGAGTAAACACAAAAAAACCACCAATCTTTCGAAAGGCGGTTTTTGTTTTTACAGGATACATCCCATATTATTTTACTATAATTTCATTTCCTTCTTTATCGAAGAAGTGATATTCTAGATACGTGTAAGCGTCACGAGGTATAATTTTCACCCATTTCTTATATTCGAAAAACCATTTCGAACGTAAGGATGGAAAACCTTTAGAAAGGTATGCTGCCACAAACGGATGTACGTTAAGTACAACTTTTTTATGGTCTTTTATAATGCGTTCAAGGTCAGTTGCAATCTTGTCAACGATTAAAATTGGAGCTTCAATTTCCCCATGTTCATTGTTTGGGTCTTCTTCTCTTGTTTTAATATTAACTTCAGGTCTGACTCTTTGTCTAGTAATTTGAATTAATCCAAATTTGCTAGGAGGCAAGATTTTATGCTTGGCCTTATCGTCACTCATTTCTTCTCTTAAGAAATCATATAAAACTTTGCGGTTTTCTGGATTTTGCATATCAATGAAATCCACCACAATAATTCCGCCCATGTCTCTCAGTCTCAATTGACGAGCAATTTCTGCTGCGGCAATCATATTAACTTCAAGTGCAGTACCTTCTTGGCTAGTTGCTTTGCTTGAACGATTTCCACTATTCACGTCTATAACATGTAAAGCTTCTGTATGTTCAATAATTAAATAAGCACCTTTGCTCATGGAAACTGTTTTTCCAAAAGACGTTTTTATTTGTCGTTCAATATTATACTTCTCAAAAAGAGGTAAGTCTTTAGACTGATAGTGTTTTACGATAGACACTTTATCCGGAGCTATTTCTTGCAAATACTCCTTCGTTTCTAGGTACAAATCTTCATCATCTACATAAATACCAGTAAAGGTATCATTAAATACATCTCTTAAGATAGAAGAAGCTTTGTTAAGTTCTCCTAATACTTTTGATGGATGATGAGCAGTTTGTAACCTTCTGCTCATTGCCGACCAACGGTCGAGCAGTGTTTGTAGGTCTTTATCAAGTTCGGCTACTTTTTTGCCTTCGGCTACTGTTCTCACAATAACCCCAAATCCTTTTGGTTTAATAGATTGAACCAGTCGTTTTAATCGGTCTTTTTCTTCTCTCGATTCTATTTTTTGCGAAACAGAAACTCGGTCTGAAAAAGGGACTAAAACCACATATCTTCCAGCTAATGAAATCTCAGAACTAATTCTGGGGCCTTTTGTAGAGATTGGTTCTTTTACTACTTGAACTAAAATCGACTGATTTGGACTTAAAATATCCATAATTGATCCGTCTTTGTTGATTTCAGCTTCAAAAGGAAAATTTTTGAGTGAATAATCTTTTATTTTACCTGCGCTTACAAGTTTAATGAATTTCATTAAAGAAGGAAGATTTGGACCTAAATCATGATAATGCAAAAAAGCATCTTTTTCATGACCTAAATTCACAAAAGCGGCATTTAAGCCAGCAACTGGCTTACGGATTTTGGCAATAAAAATATCACCTACCGCAAAATTGCTTTGTTTTTCTTCTTCTTTGTGTAATTCAATTAGTTTTCCATCTTTTAATAAGGCAAAATCTACAGCGTCTGAACCTGATCGAATAATTAACTCTTTGTTCATGCAGTACATTTTTATCTGTTTGTGCTGGGTGTTGGGTGTTTTGATGTTGGGTTTTTAATTTATCCAATCATCTAACATTCATCATCTAACATTTTCACAGATGGATTAAATAATAATTTTACAGGATTTTTCCCGATAATCAATGTTGAATTGATTAATTTCAATGAACTTTTTTCTAAAAAAGAAAAAGTAGTTTTAAACTACTTTTTCTTTTTATGACGGTTTGCTCTCGCTCTTTTCTTACGTTTGTGAGTTGCTACCTTATGTCTTTTTCTTTTTTTACCACTTGGCATAACATGTTGGTGTTTAGATTAATAAATAGTTTTTATACTGTAACTTCTGTTTTTTCTTTAACGCTTTCTACAAACACTTTAGCTGGTTTAAATGCTGGAATGTTGTGTGCAGGGATTTTAATTGTAGTATTTTTAGAAATGTTTCTTCCTGTTTTTTCAGCTCTAGTTTTGATGATGAAACTTCCAAAACCTCTTAAATAAACATTGTCACCAGTTTCTAACGAGTTTTTCACTTCTTCCATAAAAGTCTCAACTGTTGCTTGAACATCTCCTTTTTCAAGTCCTAATTTCTCTGAAATTTTCGCTACGATATCTGCTTTCGTCATTTTCTTTCGTATTTATATTTTGTGTATTTTTTTGAGTTTGCAAATATAAGAATTAAAAAAACAATAATTCAACGTTAATTGATTAAATTTTAATTACTAAAGATTTATTTTTGTTGCCTTATAAAAAATCATGGAATTTTCTAACTCTTTAATTCATTGGTATTTACAGAACAAGCGCGATTTACCATGGCGAAACACGTCAAATCCATACCCGATTTGGCTCTCAGAAATCATGCTTCAACAGACGCGTGTGGCGCAAGGTTTGCCTTATTTTTTGTCTTTTGTTGATGCTTTTCCAACAATTTTTGACCTAGCAAATGCCGATGAAGAACAAGTTTTAAAATTATGGCAAGGCCTAGGTTATTATTCCAGAGCCAGAAACTTACATGCTACCGCAAAACACATCGCTTTTGAATTAAATGGAGAATTTCCACCTACTTATAAAGAATTATTAAAGTTAAAAGGAGTTGGTGAATATACCGCTGCTGCTATTGCTTCTTTTTCGTTCAACGAGCCTGTTGCTGTTTTAGATGGTAATGTTTTCAGAGTTTTGAGTCGTTACTTTAATTTAGATAGCGATATTTCGTTGCCAAAAACTAAAACAGAATTCCAGCAATTAGCGCAAGAAGTTTTAGATAAAAAGAATCCTGCAGTATTTAATCAAGCGATTATGGAGTTTGGTGCGTTGCAATGCGTGCCTAAAAATCCGGACTGTAATTCTTGTGTTTTAAATTCGAGTTGTGCGGCTCTTCAATATAAAAAAGTTTCAGAATTACCCGTAAAGTCTAAGAAAACGAAAGTAACCAATCGTTATTTGAATTATCTAATCTTAAAAGATTCGGATTCCAATTATATTGTGCAAAAACGTGAAGGAAAAGGAATTTGGGAAAATTTATACGAGTTTCCAGTTTTAGAAACCGACTTTTTATTGTCTGAAAAAGATGCGATTGATCAGATTTCGAAAATGCAATTCTACAATCAAAAACCTTCAGAAATTTTGATTTTACAAAACGAAATCACGCTTCATAAATTATCGCACCAGCATTTACATATTCGTTTTTTTGAACTTCGTTTTTCATCGAAATTACCTGATTCAAAACCTTTTACAGCAATAGAAAAATTACCTTTTCCAATTGTAATTCATAATTTTATGGTTGCAAATTATTGTAATTCACTTTAAATTACTATTTTTGATTAACCCTAATACATTTACAAGCCATGAACGGAACATTAAACAAGGTAATATTGATAGGTCATTTAGGTGACGAAGTGAAAATGCATTACTTCGAAGGAGGCAATTGCATCGGACGTTTTCCATTAGCGACAAACGAAGTATATATCAATAAAACTACTGGAGAAAAAATAACCTCTACAGAATGGCACAACATTGTCGTTCGTAATAAAGCAGCCGAAATTTGTGAAAAATATCTTTCTAAAGGAGATAAAATTTATATCGAAGGACGAATTAAATCGCGTCAATGGCAAGCTGAAGACGGTGCAACAAAATACACTACTGAAATTCAGGTGACCGAATTTACTTTCTTAACTACCAAAAAAGATACTGATTTAAGTAAGTCTTCTTTGCCAACAGGTAGCGCACCAGATGATTTTAATGTTTAACTAAATTGATTTAATTTGGATCCTGATCCTGCCAGTTTACTACACACGATAGATTTTGAATTCCTTTTTGGAATACTAGCAATAATTTTGTTACTTGCTTGTTCAGCCTTTATTTCGGGTTCTGAAGTAGCCCTTTTTTCCTTGTCGCAAAAAGATGTAGATGAAATTTTAAATAAAGATTTCAACAAAGGAACTCTTATTTCCAGATTGTTAGAAAAACCAAAAAAACTGCTTGCTACTATTTTAGTAGCTAATAATTTTGTAAATATTGCTGTTGTAATTCTTTTCTCTTCTTTTAGCGGCCGACTTTTTAATGGAATTGAATCCTGGGCTGCACGATTTATAGAAGTTGTTGTGGTGACATTTTTCCTTTTATTATTTGGAGAAGTATTACCTAAAATTTATGCCAACAGAAACAATATGACCTTTGCTAAAAAAGTAGCAATTCCTATTTCGATACTAAACAAAATATTATCGCCTATTAGTGTTCCTATGCGAAATAGTATTCATTTTATTGAAAAGAAACTGAATGTACAAAAAGGAAATTTTTCAGTAAACCAACTTTCACAAGCATTAGAATTGACTTCACAATCGGACACAACTGATGGTGAACAGAAGATTTTGGAAGGCATTGTAACTTTCGGAAACACCGAAGTTCGTCAGGTAATGAGTCCGAGAATAGATGTTTTTGCATTAAATATTGAAGAAACTTTCGAAGAAATCATGCTAAAAATTGTTGAAAAAGGCTATTCTCGAATTCCAGTTTATAGAGAAAATATCGACCAAATTGAGGGAATTTTATTTATCAAAGATTTAATTCCTCACATTGATAGTGATACATTTGATTGGATAAATTTACTTCGTCAACCCTTCTTTGTTCCAGAAAATAAAAAATTAGACGATTTATTGAAAGATTTTCAGGGAATGAAAAGCCACTTAGCTGTGGTGGTAGATGAATATGGAGGAACTTCTGGAATTATTTCGTTAGAAGATGTTTTAGAAGAAATTGTGGGTGATATTAGCGATGAATTTGATGATGAAGATTTGATTTATTCTCAAATTGATGATAATAATTTTCTATTCGAAGGTAAAATTAGCTTAAAAGATTTTTATCGAATAATAGATGTTGATGAAAATGAATTTGAAAGTAAAAAAGGGGAAGCCGAAACTTTAGCTGGTTTCTTACTCGAGATTTCTGGAAATTTCCCAAAGAAAAGACAGAAAATAACGTTTCATAATCTTATTTTTACCATCGAAAATGTAGATAAGAGAAGAATAAAACAAATAAAAGTTACGTTATAAGAATCATGATACAAAATATAGTAAAATTAAGTTGTTTGGGATTATTTTTTGGATTGGTTTCTTGTGGAGATGAAACATTACCAAAACCAAAAGGACATTTGAGTTTGGAATATCCAAAAGCCAAATATTCTAAATTAAATTCGGATTGTACTTTTACTTTTGAAAAAAATGATTTGGCCAACATAAAAGGCAAATCATGTGCTTTCGAAATTAATTATCCGAAGATGAAAGCAACAATTTATTTAACACACAAACCAGTTAATAACGACATAGATAAATTATTACGTGATGCTCAAACATTAACTTACAATCACGTAGTAAAAGCGGATGATATTGTGGAACAACCTTTTATCAATGACAAGAAAAAAGTGTACGGAATGTTTTATGAAGTAGGCGGAAACGCAGCAACAAATGCTCAATTTTACGTTACCGATAGTACCAAAAACTTTATAGTAGGAAGCGTTTATTTTTACGCAAAACCAAATTTCGATTCTATTTTACCAGCCGCAAATTATCTAAAAGAAGATATGCGAAGAATTTTGGAAACTTTGGAATGGAAATAAAAAAAACGCCCTGAAATTCTCAGGGCGTTTTTTATTACATTTTTTTAGATTCGGTTACTTTGTAAGAATCACCGCCAGCAACGCCTTCAATGGTTTTGGTTAACGATTCTAATGATTGTTTTTCAGCATCGAATTTTACGGTTGCAATTTTAGTTTCAAAATCAACTACCGCTTGCCCAACACCTTCTTGACCAGCTAATTTGTTTTCGATAGTTTTAGCACAACCCATAGCACAAGTCATTCCGTCGATAGTAAAACTTGCCGTTTGCATTTTAGCTAAATCTGCTTCAGAAACCACTTCTTTTTTAGTTTCTTCAACTGTAACTTCTTTGTTTTCTTGTTTGCAACTTGCTAATGAAAGCGTCATTAAAAGCGCTAAACCAATATTTTTTAAATTTTTCATACGAACAAATGTTAAATTAAAAGTCTCTGAATAAAGACTTTGCAAAATTACAAAAATTCATAGTGCTATTTTAAAAATAAAGCCTGAATTTTGACGAACAAAACAGCGCTATGGAAAACAATTCAACAAAATGGTATTTATTAGGCTTTTTAGGTTGTGTTTGGGGAAGTTCTTTTATTTTGATGCAATTGGGTTTACAAGGTGTAAATTCGATTCAACTAGGAAGCTTACGTATTTTGTTTGCCGCTATTTTTTTGATTATTGTTGGATTTAGACACATACCTCAAATTCCATTACACAAATGGAAATACATTGCAATAACAGCTTTGTGTGGCACCTTTATTCCAGCGTTTTTGTTTGCTTTTGCACTTTCCAAAATTGATGGCTCTATCAGTTCGATTTTAAATTCGTTAACTCCGTTAAACACTTTATTGGCAGGATTGCTCTTTTTTGGAATGAGCGTTCAACGAAGTCAAGTTTTTGGAGTTATTATTGGATTTATAGGTTGCGTGCTGCTTGTATTGTTTGGCGATGGAGAAAGCACTACTGAAAACTATTATTACGCTATCTTAATTGTAATTGCTTCTATTTTTTATGGAATAAATGTCAACTTAATTAAAAAATACTTATCCGATTTAAAACCATTGACTATTAGTACTGGAAATTTTGTGATTATGTTTATTCCGGCTTTAATCGTTTTATACTTTACAGGATTTTTTGATATTATTCCTGCAACTAAAGTGCAAACATCATTAGGTTTTATTGCCATTTTAGGTATTGTTGGTACCGGATTTTCAAATATTTTATTCTTTAAATTGATTCAATTGTCATCGCCTGTTTTTGCTTCTTCGGTAACTTATATTATTCCCGTTGTTGCTTTTATTTTAGGCTATTTATTTATGAATGAAACGCTATCGTTCATTCAGTTACTTGGTGCTTTAATTGTTTTAATAGGGGTTTACTTTTCGAGTAAAAAATAAAAAAAGCGCCCAATTTCTTGAGCGCTTCCTGAATTCCATGTTTATTTATTATTTGAAATCTGCATCTGTTACACCTTCGTTAATTTTAACTTCTGATGTTATTAATTCGATTTCGATACCAACATTCATAATTGTTTTGTAAGGGAATTTTAATCCTTTTACGTCTTTGTAATCTTGATAGTAAGTAGTTTGCGTCATTTTTTGACCACCTTGCTCTAATTCTTGAGTTTCAGCCACTTTAAATCCAGTTTTTACATCATAGTAGTAAGTAGATTTTCCGTTTTTAATAGCATAGGCATCAGTACCATTAATACTTTCAATTCCAGTTAAAGTTACATCTTTATCTGTTAATAATGATAATTCTTTAAAGTTTCCAGCTAAAGCCTGCATGTCTTTCAATTCTTGATCTTTGAAATCTTTTCTTTGACCTTGTTGAATCATATATGCTTCTTTTTCATTAACCACCTGCTTCATCATAGAATTACCCATAACTTTCATTTCAACACCTAATTTTTTAGAAGCTGTTTTTACTGTTAGATCTAAAGGCATACCTTGAACCGTTCCAGCTGACATGACAGCTAAAGTTTTTACGTTTTTAACTGCTTTTTCTCCACCAATTGCATTGATGTAGTTGTTTAAAACAGTTTGTGCTGTAACTCCTGCAGGAATAGGTTTTTTAACTTCTGGTTTTTCTGTTGGGTTACCATATTTGTCAAAGTAGAAAATAGGTAATTTTTCTCTTTTACTCATTGATTCTAATCCAGGTAAAACATCAGTAGCTTTTCCTACAACAACCACTCTTGTTTTATCAGATAAGAAATATTTATTAGCAGCATTTTTAATATCTTCTGCAGTAACTGCGTTGATATTTTTAATGTAGTTTTCATAGAAATCTTCAGGTAAACCTTGAGTTTCTTTATTTAATGCGTATCCAGCAATAGTAGCAGGTTTTTCAATTTGCATAACAAAGTTACCCACATATTTTGCTTTAGCATTTTTTAAATCTTCTTCTGAAACTAATTCAGTTCTAATTCTTTTTAACTCATTAAAAACTTCAACAATAGCACTGTCAGTTACTACATTTCTAACTGATGATCCTGAACGGAATTTATTGATATATTTTCCTGCTCCTATAGAAGAATAAGCACCATAAGTCCAACCATGTTTTTCACGTAAGTTTAAGAATAATCTCCCTTCACCACCGCCACCTAAAATTTGGTTAGCTAATAAAACGGAGAAATATTCTTTGTCTGTCATTTTTAAATTAGACAAGTTTACTAAAGCAATTTCAGATTGAACAGCATTAGGCACATCAATAAAATTAATTTGACTAAATTGAACATCTTTTGGGTTTGAATAAGTCAAGTGTGGTGCTTTTGCTTTTTTCCATGTACCAAAAAGTCTTTCAACCTCTTTTTTTACTTCCTTTAAAGTAACATCACCAACAATAACCAAATAAGCATTTGCAGGAACAAAATAGGTATTGTAGTTAATAACAATGTCTTCTAAAGTTACATTTTTTAAAGTTTCTTCACTCGTAAATTCTCCTTTATAATGATCTTTACCATAGGTTAAAACATTTTCAACTCTACCAGCAATAGCCGTTACACTTTTCTCGTTAGATTTTAAACCTTCGATTATTTTTGCTTTTTCTTTATCAAATTCTTCTTGAACAAACAATGGATTTAAAGCTCCTTCAGCCATCAATTCCAGAATTCTTTTTGAGTATCTTGATAATCCACTCGCAGAAGCCCCTGAATCCCAAAAATTAATATTAGCTCCTAAAAAGTCAATTTCTTCATTGAAAGAGTTTTTAGAAATATTTTGAGTACCATTTCCAATCATTGCACCTAAGATATCCGAAACTCCCTTTTTTGAGCCTTCTGCATAAGGTGGATTGTCTAATGTTAAATTAAATGAAACTCTAGGTAATTTATGATTTTCTACAACTAAAACTTTCAAACCATTATTAAGCACAAAACTTTGTGGTTTGTTGATGTTAATAGTAGGTGCTGGCCCTGCCTTTGGTTGTGGTCTATCTTGTGCTTGCATAGTTATTGTTAAAAATAAACTGGCTGCTATGTATATAAATTTTTTCATATTCTTCAAATCTTAGTTTTGAGCTTTGTCTTTAGCAGGAACATAATCTAAAATCATTCTTTGGTTTGAGTTTAGATATTTTTTTGCAATGTCTCTAATTTCTTCTCTTGTGATAGAACGATAAATTTCAATTTCTGTATTAATTAAATTGATATCGCCATACAACATATAGTAAGTTGCTAAATTATCAGCAATTCCTTCAACAGAAGCATTATTACTTACGTAGTTGCTTTCAAATTTGTTTTGAAGTTTTTGGAAGTCTTTCTCAGAAATTAATTCGTTTTGCATTTTTAAGATTTCCTCATCAATTTCTTTTAAGATAGATTCCGTAGTATTTTCTCCCATTGGTAAACCATAGATTAAATACATTCCGTAATCTTCTTGACTATAGTTGAAAGCGCCAATTTGTAATGCCATTTTTTTATCGTCTACAATTTTCTTGTATAATTTAGAGCTTTTTCCATCAGAAAGGTAAGCTGAAATCATATCTAAAACTCTAGCATCACGTGTTTTCATTGAAGGAGTTCTGTAAGAAGCCACTAACATTGGAATTTGAATGTTTGGATCTTGCCAAGTTGCTTTAAATTCTTTTGTAATTGGTGCTTCTTCTACTTTACTACGAGTTACTGGAGCTCCTTTTGGAATTGGACTAAAATATTTTTTTACCCATTCTTTTGCTTGAGTTTTGTCAAACTGACCTGCAATTACTAAAACTGCATTGTTTGGCACATAGAACTTTTTATTGAAAGCTAAGAATTCTTCTAAAGTAGCTGCATCTAAATGCTCCATTTCTCCAATGGTTGTCCATTTGTATGGATGTACTTTAAACATGTTTTCTTTAACTGCCTTAATTAAGTTTCCGTAAGGCTGATTGTCAACACGTAATCTTTTTTCTTCTTTAACTACTTCGTTTTGTGTATCAACCCCTTTTTGGTCAATTACAGGATGCATTAATCGTTCTGATTCCATCCAAATAGCTAATTCTAAGTTATTTGAAGGGAAAACTTCATAGTAATACGTTCTGTCATCAGTAGTATTAGCATTATTGTTTCCTCCGTTTGCTGTAACTAATTTAAACCATTCGCCTTTACCTATGTTCTTTGTTCCTTCAAATAAAAGGTGTTCAAAAAAGTGAGCAAAACCAGTACGGTTAGGTTGTTCATCTTTAGCCCCTACGTGATACATTACAGAAGTAATTACCACTGGTGCAGAATTGTCTTGATGAAGCACAACGTGTAATCCGTTGTCTAAATCAAATTCCTCGAATGTTACTTTTTGAGCAGAAGCAGTTCCGCCAAGCATTAGTGCAGTACCCAAAGCCATTAAAGATTTTTTCATACGTTATTAATTTGTTTGATATAATTTTAATTAGACGCAATTTCGAGATATTGTTACAATAATTTGAAATTTTATTCGAGAAATTTTACCGAAATTATAAATTCTATTATTTTTATTGAACAGATAGTTGTTTGGTTTAGAAATTATTGTATATTTGCAACCTTAAAATTTTTAACTAAAATCATTGTTATGTACGCAATCGTAGAGATAGCAGGGCAACAATTCAAAGTAAGCAAAGACCAAAAGGTTTATGTTCACCGTTTAGCTTCAGAAGAAGGAACTAAAGTTTCTTTTGACAAAGTTCTTTTATTAGATGAAAACGGAACAGTAACTTTAGGCGCCCCAGCTGTAGAAGGAGCTTCTGTAGAAGCCAAAGTGTTACAACACTTAAAAGGTGATAAAGTAATCGTTTTCAAAAAGAAAAGAAGAAAAGGTTACAAAAAGAAAAACGGTCACAGACAATCATTCACTCAAATTTTAATTGAAGGAATTGTTGCTGCTGGAGCTAAGAAAAAAGCTGCTAAAAAAGAAGTTGAAGTTGAAGTAACTGAAACTGCTGAAGAAGTTAAGCCAAAAGCTAAAGCGACTAAAAAACCAAAAACTGAAGAATAACATTTAAAATATAACATCATGGCTCACAAGAAAGGTGTCGGTAGTTCGAAGAATGGTAGAGAATCAGAATCGAAACGTTTAGGCGTAAAGATTTATGGTGGTCAAGCTGCTATTGCTGGAAACATCATTGTTAGACAAAGAGGTTCTAAGCACAACCCAGGTGAAAATGTTTACATGGGAAAAGATCATACTTTACATGCTAAAGTTGATGGAGTTGTAAAATTCCAGAAAAAAGCGGAAAACAAATCATATGTATCTGTAGTTCCGTTTGAAGCTTAATAATCCTATTTAGCAACATATTAAAAACCTCTCAAAATGAGAGGTTTTTTTATTAAAATAAATTTGGTTTGTGTTTGCATATTTAATGCAATTACTTATATTTGCACTCCAATTGTCGCGGGTATGGTGAAATTGGTAGACACGCCAGACTTAGGATCTGGTGCCGCAAGGTGTGAAGGTTCGAGTCCTTTTACCCGCACAAAAAGCTCTAACGAAAGTTGGAGCTTTTTTATTTTAAAATAACTACTTTTATTTAAAATTAAAACAAATCATTTGAACTCAAAATACGACATCATAATTATTGGCGGTGGCGCTGCCGGATTTTTCACTGCAATCAACATTGTAGAGAAAAACCCAAACTTAAAAGTGGCTATTCTTGAAAGAGGAAAAAGTGTATTAGAAAAAGTACGCATTTCGGGTGGTGGGCGATGCAATGTTACACATGCGTGTTTTGTGCCAAATGATTTAGTAAAATTTTATCCGCGTGGCGAGCGCGAGTTAAAAGGACCATTTCATCAATTTTGTTCAGGTGATACGATTGAATGGTTCGAAAAACATGGAGTAGAACTTAAAATTGAAGACGATGGAAGGATGTTTCCTGTTTCTAATTCGTCACAAACGATAATTGATTGTTTTCAAGAAGCGGTGAAAAAGCTGAAGATTGATGTTTTAACCAATCATAGTGTTCAGGAATTGTACAAAACGGATTCGCATTGGAAAGTAACCACAACTCAAGAAGTTTTTACTTGCGAAAAAATAGTAATGGCTTCTGGAAGTAATCCAAAAATCTGGGAATTGTTACTAAATCTCGGTCATTCGGTCATCGAACCAGTTCCTTCGTTGTTTACTTTTAACATCAAAGACCCACGAATTAAAGATTTAATGGGGCTTTCTGCAGTTGCTTCAGTAAAGGTTAAGAAATCCAAACTAGAAGCGTCTGGACCTTTGTTAATTACGCATTGGGGCATGAGCGGACCTGGAATTTTAAGACTTTCAGCTTGGGGAGCAAGAGAACTAGCTGAAAAAAAGTATCAATTTGCTATTCAAGTCAATTGGTTAAACGAAACAACTTTTGAAGAAGCGTTAGATTTGTTGAAAGACATCAAAGAAGAAAACGCCAAAAAATTAGTTTCAAAATACGCACATTTTGAATTACCAAAACGCCTTTGGGAAAACCTCGTAAATGCAGCTGGAATTTCAGACGAATTAAAATGGGCTGATATAAATAAAAAACAATTGAATTCGTTAATTGAACAACTTACGAATGGCGAATTTCACGTAAACGGAAAAAGCACTTTCAAAGAAGAATTTGTAACCGCAGGTGGAATTGACTTAAAAGAAGTGAATTTCAAAACTATGGAAAGCAAAATTTTACCAAATGTTTATTTTGCAGGAGAAATTTTAAACATAGATGCTATAACAGGCGGATTCAACTTCCAAAATGCATGGACAGGCGGATTTATTGTAGCAAATTCTATTGCTGAAACAAATTAATTATCTATTCAGCCAATAAATACTCCCATTTAAAATAGTGGCAAAGCCTACCCAAGCTAAATACGGAATCAATAAATAGGATGCTTTTTTGTCAATTTGTTTGAAAACATGATAGGTTTCATAAATAATTAACCAAAGCAATATAATTTCAATTAATGCCAACAAAATATTGTTCAATCCAAAGAATAAATACGACCACAAGGCATTTAAAAGCAATTGAATAGTAAAAAATAACAACCCTTTTTTTACTAATTCTTTGTTTGATTCTAGTTTGTTCCAAATCATTCCTGCAGCAATTCCCATCATAATGAAAAGCATCGTCCAAACGGGTGCAAAAACCCAATTTGGCGGATTAAAACTAGGCTTTTTGATTTCTGGATACCAAGTGGTAATGCTCGATTGCGTTACGTTGCTCGACAAGTAACCAACAGCTAAACAGATGGCAACGCAATATATTATTTTGAGATATTTGTTCATAATTTTAATTTTAAAGGCAAATTAACGAAATATCAAGAGAACAAATCAATCAAAATCGGTATTTTTGTCAAAATTTTAAGCCATGCTTACCGAAAAAGATTTTATTTCAACAACATATAATTCCATTGAATCGGCTAATTTTGAATGGAGTGCGCCTAGTAATATTGCATTAGTGAAATATTGGGGAAAAAAGGAAAACCAAATTCCGGCAAATCCATCGATAAGTTTTACGTTAAACAATTGCAAAACAATTACGAAATTAGAAGTAGTAAAAAAATTGGATAGCAATAGTTTTTCATTCGATTTGTTATTTGAAGGAAAACCAAAAGAAGATTTTAAACCAAAAATTCAAAAGTTCTTCGAAAGAATAGAGCAATATTGTCCGTTTTTGAAGGAATATCATTTCAAAATTGATACTCAAAATACGTTTCCTCACAGTTCAGGAATTGCTTCTTCGGCATCCGGAATGGCAGCTTTAGCAATGAATATTATGAGTTTGGAAAAAGCTATTAATCCAACTATTTCTGACGAATATTTATATTCAAAAGCTTCTTTTTTAGCTCGATTAGGAAGTGGAAGTGCTTGTAGAAGTATTAAAGGGGAAGTAGTGGTTTGGGGCAATCATGCAGAAATTAATGGTAGTTCAGATTTGTTTGGTGTGGAATTTTCAGAAATCCATTCCAACTTTAAAAACTATCAAGACACAATTTTGTTAGTCGATAAAGGTGAAAAGCAAGTTTCGAGTACGGTTGGGCACGATTTAATGCATAATCATCCCTATGCGGAAAGACGTTTTGCTCAAGCGCACGAAAATTTATCAAGTATAAAAGCAATTTTATCTACTGGAAATATAGCAGAATTCATCAAAATTGTAGAAAGCGAAGCCTTGACTTTACATGCTATGATGATGACTTCAATGCCTTATTTTATTTTAATGAAACCAAACACCTTAGAAATCATTAATAAAATTTGGAAATTCAGAAATGAGACTCAAATTCCAGTTTGTTTTACTTTAGATGCAGGTGCAAATGTGCACGTTTTGTATCCTGAAAATGTGAAACAAAAAGTATTGCAATTTATTCAAGATGAATTGGTTGAGTTTTGTCAAAAAGGACATTATATTTGTGATGAAATCGGCAAAGGAGCAAATCGATTGAAATAATTTGTATATTTACCATAGATTTTGATGAAAATGGACATTCGATTGGAAAAATTAGAGCTAATGAAATTGCTGATGGAAACAGAAAATCCCTCAGTAATAAAGGCTATTAGAAAAATTTTTCAAAAAGAAGAGAAAGATTGGTGGGATGATTTAACTGAAGAGCAACAAAACATTCTAAACGAATCAATGGAGCAATATGAAAAGGGAGAGTTTTCTTCTTTTGAAGATTTTATCAAGCCACATTTGAAATAATGAGAGAAATTGTAATAACGCCAAGAGCTCAAAATGAATTGAATCAGCTTTTTGAATATTTGGTGTTAAAATGGAATTTGAAAGTTAAAGATGATTTTGTGAATAAGCTACATTTAGTTTTGAAAATTGTAGCAAAAAGTCCAGAATCATTTCCTGTTTCAAGTAAAAATGTTAAATTTAGAAAGTGTGTGGTTACAAAACAGAATACACTTTTTTATCATTATAATGAAAAGCATATTGTAGTGGTTGCTGTTTTCGACACAAGACAAAACCCAAAGAAATTAAAAATCTGATTACTATAAACTGTAAACTGAACACTAAAAAATGAAAGGACCACTTTTTTACTCAAAAATATTACTTTTCGGAGAATATGGAATTATCCAAGATTCGAAAGGACTTTCAATTCCTTATAACTTCTATAATGGTGCTTTAAAGAAAGATGAAAATCTTTCGGAAAGTGCAATTAAATCAAACGAAAGTTTAAAGAAATTTGTTGATTATTTAGAACAATTGCAAGCAGAACAACCTGAATTGGTTACTTTCAATTTAGAGTTTTTACAACAAGACGTAAACAGCGGAATGTATTTTGACTCGAGTATTCCACAAGGATACGGAGTAGGAAGTAGCGGAGCATTAGTAGCAGCGATTTACGATAAATATGCGAATGATAAAATCACGGTTTTAGAGAATTTAACGCGTGAAAAATTATTGCAATTAAAAACGATTTTTTCTCAAATGGAATCTTTTTTTCATGGAAAAAGTTCAGGTTTAGATCCATTAAACAGTTATTTAAGTATTCCTATTTTAATCAACTCGAAAGATAATATTGAAGCAACCGGAATTCCAACACAAAGCACACAAGGAAAAGGTGCGGTTTTCTTAATCGATTCAGGAATTGTGGGTGAAACAGCTCCAATGGTTTCTATCTTTATGGAAAACTTAAAAGATAATGGTTTCCGAACTATGCTTAAATCACAATTTATAAAATATACCGATGCTTGTGTGGAAAATTTCTTGCATGGCGACGTAAAATCGTTATTAGAAAACACCAAGCAATTATCAAAAGTAGTGTTGAACAACTTCAAGCCAATGATTCCTGAGCAGTTTCATCAAATTTGGCAAAAAGGAATCGATACTAACGACTACTATTTGAAATTATGTGGTTCTGGCGGTGGCGGTTATATTTTAGGGTTTACTCAAGATTTAGACAAAGCAAAAGCGTCATTAAAAGACTATAAATTAGAAGTAGTTTATAATTTTTAGAATGGTAATTGGTCATCGGTAATTGGTCATCGACTTTAAAGTCTTTTTCCATTACCTATCGCCCATAACCCATAACCCAAAAAGAAATGCTTACTCGCAAGTCCAAATTAGTCCTTATTAAAATTTTCAGCTTTTTCTCTGTGATTAGAGGATATAATATTTGGGTGATTGCATTGGCTCAATATCTTTCCGCTATATTTATTTTGGCTCCCGAGAAAAGAGCATTAGATATTATTCTAGATTGGCGCTTGTTTTTAATTGTAGTTGCTTCTACTTTAACTATAGCTTCGGGTTATATTATCAATAACTTTTACGATGCCAAAAAAGACTTAATTAATCGCCCTAAAAAAGCCATGATTGACCGTTTGGTGCGCCAAGAAACCAAGCTAAAAGTTTATTTTACGATTAATTTCATTGTGGCTCTGTTGATGTTTTTCATTTCATGGCGAGCAGTTTTATTTTTCTCAGCTTATATTTTTCTCATTTGGTTTTATTCACACAAGTTGAAAAAAATGTTTTTGATTGGAAACTTTACTGCTTCAATATTAGCAGTTTTGCCATTTTTTGGAATTTTAATGTATTACAAAAACTTTTATGAAGTCATTTTTGCGCATGCAACGTTTTTGTTTTTATTAATATTAATTCGAGAATTAATTAAAGATTTAGAAAATGTAGAAGGCGATTTAATAACCGATTATAAAACAATTCCCGTTGTTTTTGGTGATAAAATGGCAAAATCAATCATTTCAATTTTAGCAATTTCAACTTTAATTCCTGTTTACTTTCTTGTTGAAATCTACGATGTGGGTTACATGGATATTTATTTTTATTTAAGTCTAATTACCTTATTGTTTTTTGCATTGCAATTGTGGAAAGCAACCTCAAAATCAGAATATTTAAAGCTGCATTTTTTGCTGAAATTCATTATAGTTGCAGGCGTTTTCTGTATCGTTTTAATAGAGCCATCAGTATTAATTCACGGAAAAAAATTGATTTTAACGCCTTAATTTTAAATAATTACATTAGGCACAACTCCTTTTTGTTATTTAAAAAACTAAAGTAGTCGTTTCAATTTATTAGTTATATCTTTGCAAAAATTTGTTTATAATTATGTCACGTCAAGGTAACGATAAAAGCCGTCCGGGTTCTGCAAGGCAGGGAGGATACAAAAAAGGTAGCAATTCAAGAGGTAATGCGCCAATTCGCAAGGCTCCTTCTAAATTCGCAACAAAACCTGAAGCTGCTCAAGAAGCTGCAAAGGCACCAAAATCTCCAAAGAAACCTTCTAATCCAGATGAAATTCGTTTAAATCGTTACATTTCTAATTCGGGAATGTGTAGCCGTAGAGATGCGGATATTTACATTCAGAGTGGAAATGTAAAAGTAAACGGTGAAGTAATTACCGAAATGGGTTATCGAGTTAAATTAACAGATTCGGTTCAGTTTGATGGTGTGAATATTACACCTGAAAAGAAAGAATATATTTTATTAAATAAGCCTAAAAACTTTTCAACTGCTGGCGATGATTCTGCCGGTTCTGCCAATGTGTTAGATTTAGTAAGAAATGCTACTAAAGCTAACTTAATGCCTGTTGGAAGAATGGATAAAACAACAACAGGATTGTTGTTGTTTACAAATGATACCGAAATTGTTCAGAAATTTACAGTTCCTAATCAACGTTCTTCAAAAGTGTATCAGGTAACTTTAGATAAGAATTTAAAATTTGAAGATTTAGAAAAAATCCAAAATGGATTAACAATTGAAGAGCATAAAGTTTTTGTTGAAGAAGTAACATATATTGAAGACCAACCAAAAAGCGAAATTGGTATAAAAATGAAAACTTCAAACGTAAAAGTGGTTCGTAAAATTTTCGAACATTTTAAATATGACGTTTTAAAAGTAGACCGTGTTACTTTTGCAGGATTAACTAAGAAAAACTTACCAAGAGGTGATTGGAGATTCTTAACAGAACAAGAAATCATCAATATAAAAAACACAAAATAATTCATAAGCCGCAACCAAAATTTGCGGCTCTATTTTTACTATGTCTAATCAATTACAACAAATTGCCATCCGCTGGTTCGATGCTTTTAATTCAAAGAATTTAGAAAACTTATTGGCGTTGTATGATGACGATGCCCAACATTTTAGTCCGAAATTAAAAATTCGTCAGCCTGAAACTAATGGTTTAATTATTGGAAAAGAAGCCATGCGCGTTTGGTGGCAAGATGCTTTTGATAGATTACCAACACTTCATTACAAAGTAACTTCGTTAACCGCTAACACTGACCGAGTTTTTATGGAATACACACGTCAAGTAGCAGGTGAAGCTGATATGTTAGTAGCCGAAGTTTTAGAAATTAAAGAAGGGAAGATTGTGTTTTCTAGGGTGTATCATGGGTAGGTTATTTATCGATTTTTGAAATCAACAATGTGTCTAAAATCCACTTTTTTTCATGATTTTCTTTGATAAATGCGATAACGTAAGCTTCTCCTTTTGATCCTATCACGTTAGTTTCTATTTGAGCTGAATTTAAACCATTTTTCCATTGAATTCCTCCTTTTGGAAACGAGCCAAAATCTTTAACTTCACCAATTTTAGATTTTAGACTTGGATCTTCTTTGATGAATTTTTTTGCAATTACATATTCCGTGGAATTTGATATTTTAATATAATTTCCAACGGCAATTATTAATTTTAAAGAGAAAATAATAATTATAACATAAATAATAATTTTAATTAGTTTTTTCATCTTTAGGTTTAGTTAAATTCTCCAAAAACATAATCCGCATACACCTGCTCAATCTCCGTAAAAACATCTAATAATTGATTAATACCATCTGTGGTAACCAATTTTTGTTTGTATTCTTTAAAACCGTGAATGCCTTTGAAATAATTGGTATAATGACGACGCATTTCGTTGATGCCTAAACGTTCGCCTTTCCATTCGATACTCCAAATTAAGTGGTTTCTTGCAGCTTCAATTCGGTCATTCATACTTGGTGGTGCTAATTTTTCTCCTGTGGCAAAATAATGTTTAATTTCATTAAAAATCCACGGATAACCAATCGCAGCACGACCAATCATCATACCGTCTAAACCGTATTTATTTTTGTATTCCAATGCTTTTTCAGGTGAATCGATATCGCCATTTCCAAAAATCGGCATTGTAATTCTTGGATTATTTTTTACTCGTTCAATATGACTCCAATCCGAATGACCTTTGTACATTTGAGCACGTGTTCTAGCATGAACCGTTAAGGCTTGCACACCAATGTCTTGCAAACGTTCGGCAACTTCATCAATGTTTATAGAGCTTTCATCCCAACCTAAGCGTGTTTTCACGGTAACAGGCAAACTAGTGCCTTTAATAACCGCTTTTGTTAATCGCACCATTAAATCTACATCTTTTAAAACGCCTGCTCCAGCACCTTTACAAACTACTTTCTTTACAGGACAACCAAAATTGATGTCTACCAAATCAGGTTGAACAGCATCCACAATTCTTGATGACATTTCCATAGCTTCTTCGTCGCCGCCAAAAATTTGAATTCCTACGGGGCGTTCGTAATCAAAAATATCTAGTTTTTGCTTACTTTTCATAGCATCACGAATTAATCCTTCCGAAGAAATAAATTCAGAATACATTAAATCAGCGCCATGTAATTTGCATAAACGACGAAATGGTGGGTCACTCACGTCTTCCATTGGGGCTAATAATAAAGGAAAATCGGGTAGTATGATGTTACCAATTTTAGGCATAATGCTTCAATTTTTTTGCAAAAATACGACAAGATTTTTTAATTATTGTTTTTTTAAGTTTTTACCACATAGAAGCATAGTTGATTTGGATTGAAAAATAGAAGCTTCGCTTTAAGATAGTTTATGTAGGTTTTTAAGATTACATCAGCCTATGTGCGTATGCAAATACTATGAATTCCTCTAGCCTTTATTAAAATTCTATGTTTCTATGTGGTTTGCATTCTTTTTTGAAATTTGGAGTTGCTTTTTGTTGATATACAATCAAAACTTTAGCTTATATTTGCAGATTAAATACACTTGTATTTTACAAAAATTGATAGCATTAGAAGATGAAGAAAATAAGAAATTTTTGCATTATTGCGCACATCGACCATGGCAAAAGTACTTTGGCTGATCGTTTATTAGGAGCTACACAAACCGTAACAGCTCGTGAAGAAAAAGCGCAATTATTAGATAATATGGATTTGGAACGTGAACGTGGTATTACCATAAAAAGTCACGCTATTCAAATGGAATATACCTACAAAGGGGAAGATTATATTTTAAACTTAATAGACACTCCAGGTCACGTAGATTTTTCTTACGAAGTTTCGCGTTCTATTGCAGCTTGTGAAGGGGCGTTATTAATTGTAGATGCTGCACAAAGTATTCAAGCTCAAACCATTTCAAATTTATATTTGGCTTTAGAGAATGACTTGGAAATTATTCCGGTTTTAAATAAAGTTGATTTACCAAGCGCTAATCCTGAAGAAGTTAGTGATGATATTATTGATTTATTAGGATGTAAATTAGAAGATATTATTCACGCTTCTGGAAAAACAGGTTTTGGAGTTGAAAACATTTTAGCTGCAATTATTGAGAAAATTCCTGCTCCTAAAGGAGATAAAGATGAGCCATTACAAGCATTAATATTTGATTCACATTACAATCCATTTAGAGGAATTGAAGTAATTTTTCGTGTAATTAATGGAGAAATTAAAAAAGGCCAAAAAATTAAATTCATGGCCACTGGCAATGAGTATTTTGCGGATGAAGTAGGAACATTGAAATTGAATCAAGTTCCAAAAAGTGTTATTTCTACTGGTGATGTTGGTTATTTAGTTTCTGGAATAAAAGAAGCTAAAGAGGTAAAAGTAGGAGATACTATTACCGATGCAAAAACACCAACTACCAATATGATTACAGGTTTTGAAGATGTAAAACCAATGGTATTTGCGGGAATCTACCCTGTTGATACAGAAGATTATGAAGATTTACGCGCTTCAATGGAAAAACTTCAGCTAAATGATGCTTCTTTAGTGTTTGCTGCGGAGAGTTCGGCGGCATTAGGATTTGGTTTCCGTTGTGGATTCTTAGGAATGCTTCACATGGAAATTATCCAAGAGCGTTTAGAGCGTGAGTTTGATATGACCGTAATTACTACTGTTCCTAACGTTTCGTATCATGCGTACACTAAAAAAGAACCGGATACTATTTTAATTGTAAATAATCCTTCTGATTTACCTGAACCATCTAAATTAGATAGAGTAGAAGAGCCATATATCAAAGCAACGATCATTACAAAATCGGATTTTGTTGGAAACGTAATGAGTTTATGTATTGAAAAACGTGGTCAAATTACTAATCAGACCTATTTAACAACTGAGCGTGTTGAGTTAAATTTTGATATGCCGTTAGCGGAAATTGTATTCGATTTTTACGACCGATTAAAAACAGTTTCTAAAGGATATGCTTCTTTTGATTATCATCCAATAGGAATGCGTGAATCAAAATTAGTTCGTTTAGATGTATTATTAAATGCACAACCAGTAGATGCACTTTCTGCATTAATTCATGAAAGTAATGCTTACTATATAGGTAAAAAAATGTGTGAAAAACTAAAAGAGTTAATCCCAAGACAACAGTTTGATATTCCTATTCAAGCAGCAATTGGGGCAAAAGTAATAGCACGTGAAACGATTAAAGCCTTACGAAAAGATGTTACCGCTAAATGTTATGGTGGAGATATTTCTCGTAAGCGTAAATTATTAGAAAAACAGAAAAAAGGTAAAAAACGTATGCGCCAAGTAGGAAACGTAGAAATTCCGCAAGAAGCGTTTATGGCAGTGTTGAAATTAAATGATTAACAAATAATCAATAAATTGTAAAAAAGTTTGAATTTTTATTAACATTCAAACTTTTTTAATTTAAAATATTCTGTTTTTATCTTTTTTCATTACATTTATATCAATGTTTTATAATCTAATAGAATCTTGAAATATCTACTACTAATATCCGCCTTTATATACTCAAATTGTTTGTTTTCACAAGCTATAACAGTTGATAATACTACAAATTCGCCTGCTCAGTTAGTTGATTTGTTACTAGGAAATTCATGTGTTGAAGTCTCTAATATATCGGTTTCTTCCACACAGTCTGTTGCTTATTTTAATCAAAATGGTTCTACTTTTCCTATTTCGGAAGGAATTATAATTAGAAATGGCATTGCAACTCATACGCAAGGTCCATACACCGGTGTTAATTTGAGTAGCAGTGTTAATTCGCCTGGCGATCCATTTTTACAGAGTTTAAGTGATAGCAATGGTGGTGCAAGTCCAATAGTAGATGCCGAATATTTAGAGTTTGATTTTATTCCTCTTTCAAATAGTTTTAGTTTTAACTTTTTATTTGCTTCAAACGAGTACGGTTTTTATCAATGCGAATTTAGTGATGTTTTTGCGTTTGAATTAACAAATTTAACTTCAGGAGTTTCAAATAATTTAGCTGTAATTCCCGGAACAAATACACCTGTTTCTGTTACTACGATAAGAAATAGTATTTATAATGACCCATCTAGTCCTAATAATAGTTGTGCTTCTGTAAACCCAACTTTTTTCGGAATTTATAATGTGCCAAATCCAACTTCTTCACTTAATATGCGAGGACAAACAGTAGTAATGAATGCTTCTTCTGTTGTTGTTCCAAACACGCCATATAGAATTCGTTTAATAATTGGCGATTATGGTAATTCGGGTTTTGATTCTGCTGTGTTTATTGCTGCTGGAAGTTTTTCAACAACTTTAGATTTGGGTCCAGATCAAATTATTTGTACAGGAGATACGGTTCAACTAAATACTAATTTAGATAATACATTTACTTATACTTGGTATGAAAATGGATTTCCAATTCCTGGGGTAACGAATCCTTCTTACACCGTTACTCATGCTGGAACTTATACAGTTGAAGCAGTAAGAGGAACATGTACGATTACAGATACTATTGTGTTTACCGATTTAGTAGTTACAAATCCTCCCAATTTATTAACTTGTAATACGGGTGCCGCTTCTTATAATTTCAATTTAACAACTAATGATGAAGTAGCTTTAGGAATAGATTCGGCTACTTACGATGTTTTTTATTATGAAACGCCTGCTGATATTGTAGCGAATAATCCAATTCCAAATGGAAATTTAACTTCTTACTCGAGTTCTGGAGGACAAACAATCTTTATCAAAATATTCAATACAATTTCAGGAAATTTTTGTGATGCAGAATATCCTTTTGATTTAATTGTAACAGATGTAGTAGTTGCAACATCACCAAGTCCAATTTCAGTTTGTGAAACACAAGGTGGAACAAATTATACGTTTACAACGACTACGACAGATGAAGTGTTGAATGGTCAATCGCCAGCAAATTATAATGTTACTTATTATAATTCTGTTGGAGAAGCTTCCTCGGGAACAAATCCTATAACTTTTATTACAATTCCAAACGGAACGACTACAGTTACTGTTGGAATCCGAATTCAAGACAATTCAAATCCAATTTGTTTTGATGTTACTTCTCTGACGATTACGGTTAATCCGCTACCAGTTGTAGATGATATTCCAGATCCAATTGAATGTAGTCAATTTACATTGCCAGTTATTGTGAATGGAACGTATTATCTGTTGCCAGGCGGACCAACAACACCTGGGCAAGTACAATTTAATATTGGAGATATTTTAGTAGATGGAGGAACGTATTATATTTTTGCGGGTCCAGATGCAAATGGTTGTACAAATGAAGAGAGTTTTAATCTGACTTTAATTAACGAATATGTTCCACAGTTAGACCATTGTGGTAGATTTATTGTACCTACACCACCAGAAAATATTGGGAATTATTACACACAACCAGGAGGACCTTCAGGAACTGGAGTTATTGTTCCAGCAGGAACAGAATATTTGAATACAACAGCCGCAACTTTTACAGAGACTTTATATTATTATGCAGAAGTAAATGGAGTGTTTTGTAGAGATGACCAATTTATTTTCTACATTCATCCATTGCCATTAGCAAATGATCCTGCAGATGTTGTGAGTTGTGATAATTATATTTTACCTGCATTAGTAAATGGTAATTATTTTTCTGGGCCAAATGGCTCAGGAACTCCTTTATTTGCGGGTGATGTAATAAGTGTATCCGGACCTAATTTCCCAGGTACGTATTACGTTTACAATCAGTTGGCTCATACAACAAGTTCAGGAGCGCCAGGAAGTTGTCCTTTAGAAAATCCATTTTTGATTGATTTGGTAGATACTTCTGTTTTTACTGCGGTTTCAGGTTGTGGTGTTTACACATTGCCTGCCGTTCCATTCGGAGGATATTTTACAGCACCTAATGGTGGAGGCACTCCAATTATAGATTTGAATATTACTTCTTCACAAGTTGTATATTATTTTACAAATACAACAACGTTACCTAATTGTACTTCTAACTTGAATTATAACATCACAATTCATCCATTACCACCTGTAGATACAATCGTAAGTGATGTTTATTGTGGTGAATTTGTTTTACCTGTTTTAACGAATAGTACCTACTATACTTTATCTGGTGGTCCAACAGTAATTGGCCAACAACAATTAAATGCTGGCGAAATAATTGATTTAACAGGATTAAATTTATCGCCTGGAACCTATTATATTTACAACGGACCCGATGCTAATAACTGCGAAAACGAATCTAGTTTTACGATTTCTTTGGATCCATTTCCACCTGCTGATAACGTTACAGGTAGAACAGAATGCTTGCCTTATACGATAGGAACAATTACAAACGGAACAGTTTATACGGCGCCTGGTGGGCCAAGTGGAGGAGGAACAGTGGTTTCTTCAACCCAAGTTTTTGATACTACTCAAACTTTCTATTTGTATAATATTGATACTACAACAGGTTGTGAAATCAATCGTCCTTTTACCATTACATACAGCGGTATTAATTTGCCTGATTATATTGCTCCACCATTATGTGAGTTTGATAATTATCAATTGCCACCATTAACACACGTAGCGCCAACACCCTTTAATTATACGATAGGATATTTTTATAATCCAAATGGAGTAAATCCTGTGCCGCCAGGAACTATTTTTAATACACCAAATACAACTACAACAATTTATGTGTACGCAGTAAATGGAGATCGAACTATTTGTACACAAGAAGATAGTTTTGATATTGTAGTTTCCGAAACACCTAACTTAGCTACTTTGGGCTTGGTTTTCGATAATGAAGAATGCGGAACCTATGTGTTGCCAACATTGCCAACAACAACTTATAACATTGGTTATTATTCACAATCAGGTGGAAATGCTGCTGATTTGATTACGAATTTGAATATTTCAGCTCCAGGAACCTATACGTATTATGTGTATGCTTCGGCTATTGGTAATCCAAATTGTAATGATGAAATTTCATTTACTTTCACAGTTCATCCATTGTTAGATAATCCGATTCAAGGAGGAATTATTTGTGTAGATTCTCAAACGGGTGATGTATTAAGAACATTTACTATGAATTCTGGTCTAAATCCTGCATTTTTTACCGTGAATTGGTATTTAAATGGGACTTTGATGGGAACGGGACCAAGTTATACCGCTTCGCAAGCAGGTGTTTATACGGTTGAATTTATAAAACTTACACCAGATGTAGGAGCCAATTGTAACTATAACACAACTACTGTAACTATTACTCAGTCAGGTCCAGCTGTTGCTGATTTTACGGTGAGTACTCCGTTTGAAAATAACACCTTTATCACTGTAAATTTAACGGGTGGATTTGGAGATTATCTGTATCAATTGGTTTATCCGGATGGAAGTGTAACCGAATATCAATCAAGTAATGTGTTTACTAATTTGCCAACAGGTGAATACTACGTAAATATTTATGATATTTTAGGAGGATGTTCTCCAACAATTGTAGGTCCAATTTACATCATCAATTATCCAAATTATTTCACTCCAAATGGAGATGGAGTTAACGACAATTGGAACATTTGGGATTTAAGTCATCAGCCAGATGCGGTGATTAATATTTTTGATCGTTACGGAAAATTCTTAAAACAAATGTCGCCTGCGAGTTCAGGTTGGGACGGAACATACAATGGTGAAGCATTGCCATCTACCGATTATTGGTTTACAGTAGAGTACTTGCCTCAGAATGGTACGACAAAACAAATTTTTAAAGCGCATTTTTCTCTGAAGCGATAAATTTATTAACATTAACAATTGACTGATTTTCTTTTTGTGAAAGTTGAAGTAACTTTACAAGATGTATGCTTTAGTCGATTGTAATAACTTTTACGTTTCGTGCGAACGTGTTTTTCAGCCTCATTTGAATGGTAAGCCTGTCGTTGTTTTGTCTAATAATGATGGTTGTATTATTTCGCGTAGTAATGAGGCTAAAGCTCTTGGAATTTCTATGGGTGCGCCCGAATTCAAAGTTCAAGATGTAATTAAACAGCACAATATACAAGTTTTCTCTTCTAATTACGCATTGTATGGCGATTTGAGTCACCGTGTGATGAAAACACTAGAACATTTTACTCCAAATGTTGAGGTGTATAGTATTGATGAAGCTTTTTTGAATTTTTCAGGTCAAGATATTTTTGATTATCATGAATATGGTTTACAAATTCGGCAACGTATCATAAAGTGGTTGAGTATTCCTACGGGAATTGGTTTTGCGCCTACCAAAGCATTATCTAAAATCGCGAATAAAATTGCGAAGAAATTTCACGAAAGAACACAAGGGGTTTATGTAATCGATACCGATGAGAAACGAATCAAAGCCTTAAAATGGACTAAAATTGGCGATGTTTGGGGAATTGGTTTCCGATTAACAAAGAAAATGCAAGCGAAAGGAGTTTTAACCGCTTACGACTTTACTTTGCCTCACAACGAATGGTTTATTCGAAAAGAAATGGGAGTGGTAGGAATGCGTTTAAAATACGAATTAGAAGGTAAATCCGTGTTAGAGATGGAAGAACCAAAAGCTAAGAAAAATATAGCCGTAACTCGTAGTTTCGAAAAAGATATATCCGACTTCAATGAACTTAAAGAACGCGTAGTCACTTTTGCTAGTGTTTGTTCTGAGAAGTTGCGAAAGCAAAATTCCTGTTGTTATGGTGTGATTTTATATTTGAGCAAAGATAGATTCAAAGCAGACGGAGCAAAATATAGTTTTTATCGTTTGCAAACGTTGTCTTTTCCTAGTAATACTGCTTTTTCAATTAGTGGTTTGGCTGTAAAAATGTTGAAAGAATTATATGAAGAAGGCGCTATTTATAAAAAAGCAGGCGTGATTGTAACCGAAATTATTCCAGCCAACCAAAAGCAGTTTCATTTATTTGATGATGAAAATCCAAAGTTTCAAAAACTAATGGAAGTAATGGATGCTTATCACGAGAAAGTAGGAGAGCGTAAAATTCGATTAGCAACTCAAGATTTGAAACGCACTTGGAAAATGAAACAAAATCACTTGTCGAAACGATATACAACCAACTTTAACGAATTAATAGAAGTGCAATGCAAGTAAATCCTAAAATAACATTCTTTATTCCCGATTTGGAAAATCCTATTCCAACATCTTTTATTTCGGGTGGAATAAAAGCAGGTTTTCCTTCACCAGCTGCTTATTTTGAGGAGTTAAAATTAAGTTTAGATCATCTGTTAGTCAAAAATAGAGAAGCCACTTTTTATGCCAAGGCAAGTGGAAATTCCATGATAGGTGCAGGAATTGATGATGGAGATATTTTGGTAATTGATAGAAGTTTGGAACCGAGGAACAATGCTATAGCAGTTTGCCTTATTGATGGTGAGTTTACCGTAAAAAGAATCAAGAAAGATAATGGCGAAGTGTATTTAATGCCCGAAAATCCACAATATCAACCCATAAAAATAGAAGAAGAAAACGAGTTGATAATTTGGGGAATTGTAACCTATGCTATCAAACAAATGAAATAAAAAAAGAGGCTGATGAAAATCAGCCTCTTTTTTTATTTTTAGTCAATCGATATTAGAAATTAGCTCTATTATCTTTAATTTCTGCTTTGTCTTTTAAAGCGGTGTACGCTTTAGAAATGGCATAAGATTGATTTTGTGATCTATCTTGTGTAATGTAAGTAGTGTAACTTGGAGCTTCTGGAGCTTTAGTTACTGCTTTAGCTCTTACCATGAACATACCAGAATTTCCTTCAATAACTTCTGAAGTTTTACCAGCAGCTAAACCAAATGCTTTGCCAACAACTTTAGGTTCGTTACCAATATTTGGAAGAACTGGCATTTTTAAAGAAACTCCAGTAGCAGGTTGAACAGAAGCGCCAGATGCTTTAGCAACTGCTTCTAATGAAGAACCACTCATTTTTTTCTTGATAATTTCAGCTTTTTTCTGATTTCTGATGATTGGTTCAACAGATTGTTTTGCAATATCAATAGGTAATAAACCGCTTTCGTTTCTATCTTTTAATTTTGCAATAACAAAACCTTGAGGAACTTCAAAACGTCTAACATCACCTACTTCAGTATCTTTATTGAATGACCATCTGATAATTTCTCTTTGAGAACCTACACCTTGAACGTATTCGTCAGATCCTTTTAAGTTAGTAGCTGGAATTACTTCTAATCCTGATTTTTTAGCTAAAGCTGCAAAATCTGAATTTTCATTAGCATCTGCTTCTAATTGACTTGCTTTTGTGTATATACCATCAATTGTAGCTTCAGATGGTTGAATTTTTTGAGCAACAGTTCCCATTAAAACTGCATTGTATTTATCCATAACTTTGATTACGTGGAAACCATAGTCAGTTTCAACAACACCAATTGAACCAATAGCGTTATTAAATACATAATCATTAAATTGAGGAACCATTTGACCTGGAGTAATATTGTCATACTCACCACCATTATTTTTAGAACCTGGATCATCTGAGTTTGTCATCGCTAACATAGCAAAGTTTCCTGGATTAGCTTTTGCTTGAGTTAATAAGTCATTTGCTAAAGCTTGAGCTTCTTCTTTTGTTCTAGTTGCTGTAGACTGAGGAGCTCCTTTGTAAGCTAATAAAATGTGACTTGCTTTTGCGCTTGCATTTCCTTTTTTAGCAATCATTTTAGAAATACATTGGTGTCCATTGAAAACGTATGGTCCGTAAATTCCACCAACAGGTAAGTTGAATAATGCTTCTTGGTAATCAAGAGGTAAATCTTTTTTAGCTAAATAAGTTGAATCAAATTTAATGTCAGAGTTTGCATTAACAAATTCTCCAACATTTGCAACTGAATCAAATTTAACTCTAACTTCACCAATTGAAGATAACATAGCTTGCTCATCTTCTTTTGATGGTTTGTTTTCTACTAATACAAAGTCAATACTTGTTGTATTATCTGATTTGTATTTTTTAGGAGATTTTTTCATGAAATCGATAATCTCAGCATCAGTAACCTTAACTTGATCATCGTTTACAGTTGAGAAAGCAACCGTTACATAATCGAAATCTGCTTTATCGTTTTCTAATTTGTATTGGAATTTACCTTCAGCTTTAGTTGTATAAACACCTGATTTAATCATAGTGTTATACATTTGCTCAACAGCATATCTTTCAATATTTTTTTCAAATTCTTTCCATTGTAACCATTGAGTTTGGTCTGGAGCGTTTTTGATTCCTTTTAAAGATTCTTTGAATTTATTTTCGTCAAACTGACCAGCAGCATTCAAAAATTGAGGATTTTGAGCTAAGTTAGGATTTTGTTTGATAACGTTGATTAATTGTTCGCTACCGATTTTTAAACCTAATTTGTCAAATTCTTCTGTAAGGATAATTCTTCTAACTTCTTGTTCCCAAGCACTATTCATAGCTTGAGTTGTGCTAGTACCTTGTCCTTGTTTTTCAATCATAGCAACATTTTGCATAAATTGTTGTGCTTCAATGTCTGTGCCATTAACCGAACCTACATCGTTAGCTCCTGAGCTAAATGTGCCGCTTTGAATAACATCTGCTAATACAAATGAAAACAATGCTAAAGCAATGATAATAATTAGGAAGAATGAACGTTGTCTAATTTTAGATAAAACTGCCATTTTTATTTGTGTTTAATTTTTTTCAGAGGGCGAAAATACAATTATCTATTTAATAATAAAATAGTAAAGTCATATTTTACTTCAATTTTTTAAAGATTTTTATCTTTTTTCTTCTTTTATGGAAAAACGAACCAATTCGATTTTTTTATTACTTGCCGAATGGATGATAATTTCGAAATTTTCTATGATGATTTTTTCTTCATTTGTTGGAATTTCCTTGGTATGATTTACAATATAACCACCTAAAGTAGTGTACGAATCAGATTCTGGAATTTGCAAGTTGTATTTTTCATTTAAGAATTCAACTTCTAATCGGGCAGAGAATAAATAGGAGTCGTCTTCTATGATTTCATCTATTAATTCTTCGTCTAAATCGTGTTCGTCTTCAATTTCTCCAAAAAGTTGTTCAATAATATCTTCCACAGTTATAATTCCAGATGTTCCGCCATATTCATCCAAAACAACTGCGATACTTTTTCTTTTTTTGGTTAGTAAATCTAAAGCGTCTTTAATGTAAATCGTTTCTGGAATATATTCCACAGGAATCATGACACTTTTAATCGTTTTTGGTTTTTTGAACAATTCAAAAGAATGGACATAACCTAAAATATCATCAATAGAATTTTGATAAATAAGCAGTTTGGAATAACCCGTTTTTACAAATAAATCCTTCAATTCTGTAATAGGATCTAAAATATCAACGCCACTAATTTCGGTTCTTGGCGTCATAATATCACGCGCTTTCAAATCGGAAAATTCTAATGCGTTTTGAAAGATTTGAATTTCAGAATCAATTTCATTATCATGCGAAACATTGTTCATTTGTTCCGTAATGTAGTTGCCTAATTCAACTTTACTGAAATATTCTTGGACTTGATCGCCTGGAGTTTTAAAGAACGTTCTTAAGATAATATCTGAAATCCAAATGATAAATTTTGTTGGCCAAAAGAATAATTGGTAAAAGAAATAGCTAGGAACTGCAAAAAACTTAATAAAGGAATTAGCATAAATTTGAAAGAAAACTTTCGGAAGAAATTCGGCTGTTAATAAGATGATTGCTGTTGAAATTAAGGTTTGAAGCAATAATCCAAAAAATGCTGTAAATATGAAATAATCTTTGAGCCAATTTATGATTAATTCTCCTGAATAAATACCATATACTACCAGTACTACATTGTTTCCAACGAGCATTGATGTGATAAACTGTGAAGGTTTTTCGGTAAGTTTATTTAGGATAGAGGCATTAAAGTTTTGTTGTCTTTTCTCAATGGATAAATACACTTTGTTAGAAGAAACATAAGCGATTTCCATTCCAGAAAAGAAAGCCGAAAGCAGTAAACAAATTACAATAATGGCGATCTCCATTTAAGATTTACTTTTTTTGGTATTTGTTGTGAAAATGTCTTCTAAAGAAAAACATACCAAGTGCAACTGCAGCAATAACAAGGCTTAAGCCTATGTCGCTTAATTCTTTTCCCTCTTGATATTTTCTAAAAGCATCGTATAAGAAGAAAATTGCAAAAATTAAATAGATATATTGGATGAATTTTAAATACGCCATGGTAAAATAATTTTATCAAATGTAATAAAAAGGAAAATGCAAAACAATTATTTATCAGAAGTGTTTACTTCTCCACTACTTTGTTGCATGTTAAAAATTTTGAAGTCTTTACTGAAATCTACTCCAGGGCCTTCTAAATATCCACCAGCTTCGTCAGTGTATTTAAAATGTTTTTCGGTAAAGAACCATTCATTTTTTTGGTCAAAATACAATTGAGAAGTTTCTAGTTTTTTACTGTTTTGCGAACTTATGACAACATTTCCTTGCAGATCAATAATGTCTGTTTTCTTGTAAGAAATAGCATAATCTGCAACAACCGTAGTGGTGTTTCCTTTGTTGTCAAATAAGGTTACGTGAATGCCTTTTGGAAATTCTGTAAAAGGATTGGTAATATTACTATAGTCTAACATTTTTGGACTTTTCAAAATCGATTTGATTTTGCCAGAATCGGTGTATTTTAAATTTAAAGTGTCAGCTTCTCCAGTAGGTATAAAACTTGTTTCACTAAGTTGTTGCACCTTTTTGATGTCGCTTTCACATGAAAAAAACATAGTCACGATAAATATCGTGACCATGTTTAAAATGTTATTTTTAATGAATAGCTTCATCTTATAAACTTGGAACTACAATGCTCTCACCAACCCAACAGTTAAAAGCAATTCTTTGGCCTGCTTTTCCAGATTGAAAAATTTCTGTTTTAGAAGGAGCGGCAGCTCTATAGCTTGCAGCTGTTTTATTTGCTGTTGCTTTGATTGATGAATCAACTGCACCAGCTTTGTCGCAATATTGTGCTGCTAACCAGTACATCGCTCTTTTTTCAAATTGGTCGTTTCCACAATCATTGATGCTACTTCCGTATAATTGAGCAATTAATAAATAGGCTTTACCAAATGATGGTTTTACGGCTAATGCTTTTCTTGCATAAGTACGTGATTGCACTTTATTAGATTTGCTATACATCACCGCAATTCTGTAATATACATTTGCTTTTTTAGTGTTGTCTGTGAATAAGTCAGCAGCTTGATTGAAATAATCTAAAGCTTTAGTAGTATTTTTTCTTTGAATTTCTACTACACCTAACTGATACGCAGCTTCAGCACTTGGATTTAATTTATAAAGCGCTTCTGATATTTTTGAAAATATTGGATCAGAATCACATCCTTTTGCATCTAAACGGCTAGCGGCTCTTTTTAACCATTCCTCATTAGTTTTATTCAACTCAAATCCTTTTTGATAAAATGGAATAAGTTTTTCACAAGTAGACAATTCTAAAACAATGTTGTCCATGTCATTTCTAACATTTCCAAAGATTTCTAAACTGTTTTCAATTCTTGCTTTTCTTGTTTTTTCCTTGTCAGATAAAACTTGTCCAGCTTCTTCTCTTGTTAAGAAACCATCATTCTCTTCTGATAATTCTTTTTCTTCTTCGTCAAGTTTTTTAGAAATATCGTCATATTTATCAAATACTTGTTGTAATTCAACTCCTTTATTAGCTTTGTGGTTGTTTACTAAGATTTCAAAGTAAACATACATTGCTTTTGCATATTTGAAATTTGCATAATCAGTTTTAAAAGCATCATCCAATAATTGATATACTTCATCATTAGTACCAATTTTATTTTCAAATAATGCTAACCCCTTTTTCATTTTATTTCCAGCACCATTACCTGGAAAATGTTGATCGTGCTCATCGTATAATTTTAATAAATCACGAACATATTTCTCTTTATCTTGAGGTGTTGTTGCTTTTTCGATTTTCATTTTAACAGCTAATTCGCCAAAAGAGTAAATACTTTTGTGGAAAGAAGGACAATCTTTTCTCAAAGTAGTTAAATAGTCGTAAGCTGTTACATCTTTAGCTTTAACTGAAGTAGCCATTAAGCTTAATGTTTCAGTACAAGCTTCTGTGTTTTGTGCTTGAACAAAAAAACTAGCTGCTGCTATAAATAGTAAAGTTAATTTCGTTTTCATTTTTTCGGGTACTATAAATTATTAATTAATTTCTCTTTTTCTAAACCATAAATCATTTAACGAGAATCCTACATTTATATTAAAATAGTTTTCTTGAATTAAGTTTTGAGTGGTGGTTCCTTTTTTACCATATTCAAAACCTAAATTGATTTTTGATAATCCTACTGGCAAGCCTAATCCAAAATTCATGCCATAATCGTTTATGCTTTCATTTCTTATTACTAAGCCACTATTTTCATATCTAAAACCAGCTCGGTATGTTATTCTACTAAAGTAACTTGAAAATGAATCATATTTAGGAATAAAATATCCTCCAAATGCAATTCTTGCTGAATTTTCGTAAGTTACACCATCAATTTTACCAAAACGATTTGTTGTTTTGCTGTTTTCAGTAAAAGTAATTTCAGTTCCTAATAACCATTTGTTTTTAACTCCAATTCCACCACCTAAACTATATTTAGAAGGAATGACTAGTTTTTGGTCATCAACTGCGATATCTTCTGAAGGATTACTTATTAGTTCTTGTCCATTAACATTGTAAATAATTGTTGCAATGTTTCTGCTATTTTTTGAAGTTAATTTAGTTTCAGGGTTATATGTAAAACTTGCGTATAAGTTTTTATTATTTTTTAATTTTGTGCTATAAAATAAGCCAGCGTTAAAAGAAAGCCCTGTTATGTTAGAAATGTTTTTCTCTCTACTTCTTAATTGTAAAATAAAAGGCGAATAAATACTTTCTACATATTGTGACTCTATCTCACCAAAGTTATAATTTACGTTAATTCCTACACTAAAATTTTTATTAATTGTATATCCTGTTCCCGCAAAAAGGCTATTAATGTTTCCATTTCCAGTAGATCTTTTGTTTCTTTCTGTGTTGTCAATAATATTAAATTCTGTATTTTCAATTTTATATCCTACAGCGGAATAAGGCATTAAGCCAAAAGACACGCCAAACTTTTTTACTGGAAACCCAATTGCTATATAATTTAAATTAGTGCGTTGAGATTTTTCACTTACATTATCTGATTTAAAAGTTGTAAAATTAGATGTAGATCCTATCGCAAATGTGCTAAACCTTAATTTTGAATAAGATGCCGGATTTAAAATATTTAAATGAATACTGTCAGCAACAATACCTAAACCTCCTATGGATCTTATCTCTTCAGTTCCTTTAAATTTGATTTCTCCAAGACCATAATATGAATAAGGTGATGCTGTATTGTCTTGAGCCCAAGAATTTATAGATAAAAATATACTAGCTAATACTATAAGTTTTTTAATCATTTTTGATGTATGTATAGTGATAATAAGTTCAAACTTTCTAATAAGAAATTTGAATTGGCAAATATGGTGCTTTTTAATCTTTTAGCCAAAAAATCTGCGTCTCCTCCTGTTAAAATTATTGTTAAATCTTGATTTTTAAGAGAATATTGTGAAATAAACCCTTCAATTTCAAAGATTACACCATTGATTATCCCACTATGAATGGCGTTTTTTGTACTATTTCCTACAAGATTAAAATCTTCGCTTATCGATAATAATGGCAATTTTAAAGTGTAATTGTTTAAACTCTTGTATCTAATTTTAATTCCAGGTGAAATGGCGCCTCCTAAATATTGATTTTTAGTATTTACAAAATCGTAAGTAATACAAGTGCCGGCATCAATAATTAATCTATTTTGATTGGGATACATTAAGGTTGCGCCAGCGGCTAAAACCATTCGGTCAATTCCTAAAGTTTCTGGGGTTGCATATAAATTGGTAAAAGGAAACTTCGATTTGTGGTCAATAATTTCTGTTGGGAATCGATTTTGAATAAATTCTATCACTTCTTCATCTAGTTTTCCAACTGAAGAAAGGATGATTTTTTGAAGATTGGGATATTTTTGAAAAATATTTTCAAAGTTTTTAAGCGCTTCATTTGTTTCAAAAATAAAAAAGTCAAGTTGCTTATTGTGTTCAAAGACAGCAACTTTAATTCTTGAATTTCCAATATCGATTGTTAAAATCATGGTTTTGTTTTATGAAGTGCAAATATACAAATTGATTTTTTTTATTATTTGTTTTGGAAAATATAAAAATCGTTCTATATTTGCACCCGCAATCAGCAAGCAGTAATGCTCTAAATTGTAAAGGTACCTTAGCTCAGATGGTAGAGCAATGGACTGAAAATCCATGTGTCCCTGGTTCGATCCCTGGAGGTACCACTTTTAACCCTTAGAAACATTAAGTTTTTAAGGGTTTTTTGTTTTTAGGGTGTTTCACAGGGTGTTTTTAAAATCAATGAGGCTTTAATTAAACCTATTTGAATCTAATTGTTTATTTTGTTACTTAGTTTTAGATTTTTCCAATTATCACATTAAGGGGGGCGTACATAAATCACCAATTTTTAGTATAATCTACTCGGATGGAAGATTAAGACTGTTATACGCTTATATATTTTTGATTGTTATTCTTTATTATTAAATAAGGAACTTTGTATTTAATTGGGATTTTTGTTTTCTATTATTATGTAAGTCACATAAAGTGGTTAGAATAAATCCCTCATATCTATTTTTAATACTTTGCACAATCTGTAAAGAGTGATTATTGAAGTGTTAATTTCTCCACGTTCAATCCTTTCTATCTGATTTCTTGGTATGTTTGAGTCAAAAGATAATAGTTCTTGCGACAGATTTAGTTCTAATCTGCGTTTTCTTATTTTTCCTCCGAGAGTTTTGATTATTTCTTTTTCTTCATTTTCTACCACGAAATAAAATTCAACATATAAAACAAATTAAACAGACACATATTTGTGTTATATTAATTTTTTTACTAATATTTGTAAAATTAATTTGTGTTTACGGATTTTCGTAAGGATTCTGATTGAACACTTCATAAACTCGTATAATTTTAAATATTACGAAAAAAGTTATTTTTATTTTTGCTTATCTATTAGTCTTATCGTGTTCGTCAGATGATTCTACTAATACTTGTAATTGCAATGAAAGATTGCAAACATCAACTCCTTCTAGTAACTATACAGAATGGGTAAATGAAAGTTGGGAATATTTAGAGAACATTGATTGTTCAAGAGATGGAGAAATAACAGATTCTTGGGACTATGACCAAAACGGGTATGGAGTTGTAGTAAAAGGGCGTAAAATAATAGATTCTAATTAATTTTTAAAATATAATTTATGATAAGAATTATTTCTATAATATTTCTCACAACTATAATAATTAGTTGTTCAAACACAGACGATAACAACTCCTCTAGTGGTTGTTTAAACCCTCCTAGCTGGCTATTAGGTTCATGGGTGCATTATTATAGCAATGGAATGGAAACTTATATTGACAGTAAAATAGTAATAACAAATAATGATGTTGTTTATTATGATTATCAAAGTGATGGTAATTTGGCTAGCACGCCTTTAAGTGTAAAAGATTCATATTGTGCAAACAGTAGTTTATATATTGTAAATCAGGAATCTAATAATGAGTTTTATATGTGGAATTATACTTTTGGCAGTACTATTGTGTATCATTATTTTTACAAATTGAGTAGTACTTCTTTTAGTTATGATAATTTTGCTTCTGGAGCAGACCCAGATGGCTATGTTTATGTTAAAGAATAGATTATGAATTATTTTTTATATGTTTTTTTGCAAGCAAGTGTTTTGACTGATTTAAGAATGGAGGAAGAAGATTCAGAACCATTTGGATTTTTTGATTTAATAAAAATTGGATTTTTTATTTTTCTTCTAATTTTAATTGCTTCATTTTTTGATGATAAGAAAAAGAAATAAAAAAACCCGCTTTAATTGGCGGGTTTGTTTTTAGCTAGCTTGCTTTATTTGTTTATAAGGATTAAGATATTCAATTGTTAAATTAGGTGCTATGCCAAACAATTCAATAAATTTATTTTGCATAAAAGTTTTTAATTCTTCTGCATTACTAGAAGTGGTTAATAAACAATCATGTATTGTGTAAACAGGAACCTTTCCTTTATACATTACGTCAAATTCTCTAGCAATATTATCAATCATAACTTTTGCTTCAAACTGAAAACATAAATGAGAAAGTTTTTTATGTCTTTCTTTTTTGCTGTATATCATTGTTTCTGAATCTTTATATTGGTTGGCATTTTTATACTCATTAATAAATTTATGAATACTTGGATATAACTCTTTAAAAACAAGCTGTTCAAAATGATATTTACTCGTTTTTGCAAATAGCATTGAAAGAAATCTTCTTTTAGCAAATTTTTTTAAATCTTTTAATTCTTTTAAATCTCCATCAAAATAATACCCAAACATTTCTTTAAATGCAAATTGATAATATTTAATTACTTTATTAAATTCTATTCCTTTTGATTCATAAAAATCTTGATTCAATAACAGTTCACTAAATTGCTCATACAACTTCCCATTAATTATTGACTCTCCAAAATCGTTAAGCTCAGTTTTTTCTATATCTCCCGTAACTTCATCCAACATATAAATGAATAGATTAGAATTACTATAAGAAAAATTAGTTAGATAGGTTAGGTTGTTATCTAGATACATTCTCATAACTAAATATAGAATAAATGGGACTGCAGAGGAAATGTCAATTTCGGATAAATTTTCCTCTTCGTACTGCAAAAACTGTCTTGATTTTTTTGACAATCTTGTTAAATTAGAATGTACTCTTCCATCGGTACGAGATTTTAGAGTTAACTTAAATTCACCGTTCATAAAATTTACTAATTCTAGGGCGTTTTTAAGACCTTTTTTAGTTTCAAAAGAGTTTGTCATCTCAATTGCTTGAAACGGCTCATAAACCGATATTTTTTTGTTTTTGAAAAATTTCAACAGGAAATAATAGTGTTTCCTAACTTGCTCATTAATTTTATTTTTTACAAATATTGATTTGTATTTATTTATCAATTTGTAATCGCTAATTTCATATAACTCAAAACCGTTATTAAAAAAATAATCGGTTAATTTATATCCAAAAGTACTGCCTTTAGAATATCTGTATCCTTTAAGTATGTTTCCGTGACCTAAATAATTTTCTAATAAAAATTTAATGTATTTGTTATAATCGTACCCAATCATTGATTGCAACATTTTTGAACTTAAACGTACTTCGTTTGAATTGTTCTTTTTATTGGAGAGTTTAATAACTAAATAGATAATTAAATAAGCTTTATCAAGGTTAAATTTAAAATCAGGTTGATATATATCTACAAGATTTTCAAGGTTCAGTTTTTTTGGTTTTAATATGTAATATTTCATTTTTTTAATTTTTGAAAATAGTTATCCTAGCGAGGGTTTCACAACGCTTGAATATTGGTTAATAATTTAATTGAAATTGCGCCTGAAAATGGCTAGAAAGAGTTTATGCGACTGAGTTAAGTTTGCAAATCACTTCGCTTTTAAGATAATAAACCCGATTGCCTATTTTCTTGTTTTCTAATTTTTTATCTCTATTCCATAGAAATAAAGTAGTCTCCGAAACACTTAGAAGTTCAGCGGTTTCTTTCCTTGTTAATAAATCTGATTTACTTTCAGATTCTTTTGGATTCAATCTGATTGCATCATTAATCTTACTCATTTCTTCTTTTACTGCTTCTTGAATAAGTTGTTTTAAATCATTTTTACTGATTTGAATTAAAATATTTGGATTTGCTTCTGTCATATATAATGTTAGGTTTTATTAATATTGTTTTGTTGTGTAATTTTGACTTAAGTCAAGTTATTTTAAAAACAATAATTCACACCATTCAAGTACAAATGAATTAAAATAAAAAAACAAACCTTTCAAGTTTGTTTTTAAAATAGTAAGATTTGAGAATAAACTGTTATTTATTCTTTTACGGAGAAAGTAATTTTTCATAGTATTTAAGATTTATTTGACTAAATGTCCGCATCATTGAACCACCTTTTAAATCCCAAGATAAACAGGTTGGTGAGTGTTGTTAACACTACTCTAACTGATATAATCAGTTTTTAGATACTGTATTTATTTTGCAAATATAGTAAAAATAATCGAATTACACAACATTTTAACTGTTAATCTGTCAATTATTTAATAAATACTTGTATTTGTTTGGTTTGTAATAGCTAGATAATTAAGTATTTTCACATCTCAACAACTATTTATTTTCTTTAATTCTACTATTTATACTTAATAAATTAAGCTACACTATTAAAATTCCCATACTGCGTTTTAAAGAAATCAAATAAAAGCTCTGTTTTAACTGCTATATCTCCATCTTCATAAGTTGGATATGGTAACAGCTCAAATAGATAATTATTAATCGACTTTTTTACAGCCGAAGAAGTCTGAGTTTTTGAAGCCCATTGGGTTACTTTAAATTCATTTTCCTTTAAACTATTTAATAATTTAATTGCTGTTTCTCTTAATTGCACTTTTTCTTTATCTGTTACTTTCTTCCCTGAATTTAATAAATCAAAAACTGCTAATTCATCTTCTGTAAGTTCTTCTTTTTTAGCTCTTTTTTCTTCTTCAGTAAGTTCTCCAAATAGTTTAATAAGTTTGTCAAATAGCTCTTTTACTGAGGCATATTCTTTACCTAAATTATATTGTTCTATAATTTCTTGATACTTTTCGTAAAAATCAACTCGCAACGGATTTTGTGCCAATAGTTTTTCTAATTTTTTATTGATGCGGTCTTTTAATTCCTGAACCATGATATTTTTTCTTGTTTCAGGTTTTAAAAACTCTTCTTGTATTTTTTGAAAATCCAAACCGCTTAAATCAATCTTTGTTCCATAGCTCTCTGACTTTTCCATTAAAATATCAAGAGTGTTTATAGACTCATTTACTACATTTTGAATTTTAGCAATCAATGGTGTTATATCTGCCTCATCTATATTTTTGGTCATCATAGAATAGACTGCATTAATAGCGTCTCTTTTATCTCTGAAAGAATAAATAGATTCATCAGGCATTAATGCTTTGTATTTTTTAAATACTTCTCTAGCCAATACCCCAAATTTATTTCTTGTTTCATCACTTATACAAATAGCATCGTAAGCATCCTGAATGTATTTAATTCGATATAAATTATCTTCAGCATCAATAATTAATTTTAAATCAAACTTACATTCATCTTTTAAGAATAATTCTGTAGCTGTTATAGTTTCGTCTAACTCCGCTACTAAATCTTCTAATGGTTTTATTGGTGTTTCAGGCTCTCCAGGTTTTGGTTCACCTTTTCCTCCGCTACTGCCATATACTGCTAAAGCTTCTAATAAAGCTTTGTAGGTTTCTATATAATCTACAATTAAACCGTTGTTTTTACCTTCGTGGACTCTATTTGCTCTTGCAATGGTTTGCATTAAAGTGTGGGATTTTAAAGGCTTATCAATATACAAAGTAGATAAACTTTTTACATCAAAACCTGTAATCCACATGGCGCAAACTATAGCTAAACGAAACGGATTTTCTTCTTCTTTAAATTCCTTTTCAAGGTCTCGAGTATTCATTTTTAGGCGGTGTGGTTCTATATCTAAACCCCAACCTCTAAATTTATCTATTTCGTTTTGTTCACCACTTACTACAACTGAAATTTCAGTTTCTTTTGTCCATTTTAACTGATTTTGAGCAACTATTTGCTCTTGCAGTTCTGTTATATTGTTTATCTCTTTTTCTTTCTCTAAAACGTAATTATTCCATTCTTCCGTAATGTAATTATACATTTTAACAGCAGTAACTTTATCTAAAGCCACAAATAATGCTTTTCCTTTATAACCTCTGTTATTGAAGTGATAAACAACATCTTTTGCAATAGCTCTTAATCGTTTTTCAGCCGTTAAAATTGGATATTCTCTTTGAAATAATCTTTGCAATTTATCTCTTTGATCATCATCTAATTCTTCTTGCTCAATTGCCTCTCTAATTTGATCATTAATTTGTGGATTATCTAAACGAAGTTTTTCTCCTCTGTTTTCATAATATAATGGAACAGTAGCTCCGTCTTCTACTGATCGTTTAAAGTCGTAAGTAGAAACATAATCTCCAAAAATTCTTTTTGTTAATTCATCATCTTTGAAAAGTGGCGTTCCTGTAAATCCAATGAAGGAAGCGTTTGGTAATGCTTGACGTAAATTCATTGCCAATGAACCGCCTTGTGTTCTATGAGCTTCATCACTAATTACAATAATGTTATCACGTTCTGTAATTACTTCATCAAAATTAAATTTATGGATCAATGAAAATATATAACGTTGATCTGCTTTTAAAAGTTCTTTCAAATTATCTCCACTAGTAGCTTTTACATTGGCATTTGTGACCGCTCCAACTCCTGAGAATGTAGCATATATTTGATTGTCTAATTCGGTTCTATCGGTAATTAAAAGGAAGGTATAACCACCGCCCAATTCTCTTAATATCTTTTGACATAAAAAAACCATAGAGTAACTTTTTCCTGAGCCTTGTGTGTGCCAAAATACACCTAGCTTTTGCGCCTCTTCTTTAGTTAACAATCCTTTTTTGTAGTCTTCCTGTTGTTTTTTAAAATGTTGAACTGCTTTGTTTACACCAATAAATTGATGGTTACGAGCCACTAACTTTACTATTGAACCTATTGAATTATCAAATAAAATAAAGTTTTCAAAAAGGTCTATAAATCTTGATTTTTCGCAAACTCCTTTTAGGATAGTATCCAAACTAATAATTCCTTCCTCATTTTCTTCAATTCTTTTCCATTCGTGAAAATGTTCAAATTTTGAAGTAATTGCTCCAATAGTACTTTCAAAACCGTTACTTAAAATAATAACAGCATTAGTATGAAACATTTTAGGAATTACATCTTTATAGTCTTTTAAGTTGGTTTCAAAAGCTACTTTTAATTTTCTGTGGTGTGCTTTTAATTCTATGAATAACAACGGAATTCCATTAACAAAACCTACAATATCAGGTCTTCTTCTTCTTTTAGATTTTCCTTCTACCCATAATTGTTGAACAGCAATAAAATTGTTGTTTTGTGGGTTTTCAAAATCAAAAACTTTTATTTTTTTGTTTCGGATAATTTCTCCTTTGTCGTTTTTAAAAGTGACAGGGATTCCTTGTTTTAAAAAATTATATTTTTCATGGTTTTGTTCGGCAATAGCCTTAGTAACATCATCTTCATTAATGAGTTCAAAAGCTAAATCATAAGCTTGTTGTGGCAAGTTTGGATTTAGTTTTTTTATGGCTTCAAAAAACCGTGCTTTTAATAAAACATCAGATTCTGACTCTCTACCTAAAGTGCCATTTACACCAAAGGTTTCGCCTTTAAAAACATTAGCAACTTCCCACTGTAATTGATTTTTAAAAATATCAATACAAGTTTGCTCTATTAATTGGTCTTCTGAATAATTGTTACCCATAGTTATGATTTTGCAAAGTCTATCAATGGTTGATAGTTTTGATTGTCGGCTTCTCTTAATGCTTTAATATAGTTTTCTCTTGTTTCGTTTGCCTTTATTAAGTTCCCTTTTCCCCAAGAAAAATAATTATCGTCGTATAATTTGCTCATAATTAAATCGGCTATTAAACGAGAATGTCTTCCGTTTCCGTTTGGAAAACAATGTATACTTACTATTCTATGTTTAAACCGAATAGCTATTTCTTCTTTTGAATAGGTGTTGTTTTGAAACCAAAACAAAGCGTCGTCTAGTAGTTGTTTTAATTCCATTCCTATACGATAGCTTTTTATACCAATATTCTTTTCCGAATTTCTAAAATTTCCTGCCCATTTCCAAACATCGTTATACATTTTCTTATGTAAATCTCGTACAAACTTTTCGGTAAACAATTGTTCGGGTTTTAATTTTAAACGAAAAGTCCATTCAATTGCTTTTTCAATATTAAGTTGCTCAAATTCGTCTAACTCGCCACGAGTAGTAATAGAAGGTATTTTTAGTCCTTCCATTTCCTCCTCACTTAATGCGGTTTGCCCATCTATGTACTCTATTTTTAATCCCATAAATACTTAGGCATTTCGTGTTTTATTTCTGCTGTTTTTTGAGCAATAGCTTTTTGTATGCGTTCGTTAGAATTTTGCTGGTCTTCTAAAGTCATTGTAGTATTTGTACGCATAACAATTTCAACTGCTAACTCCTTTGCTCGTTTTTCAATCATTTGTTCTAACGATTCGTGTTTTGAAACAAAACCATACACCAACTGCATATCTAAAGCATTAGCCACTTCTCTTAATGAATTAATAGAAATAGTACCATTTACTTCTCGTTCTTCTATTTGCTTGATGTTTTGAGCCGAAAAATTCATGCGGTTTCCTAATTGACGTAACGACATTTTTAAAGCAATACGCACCATATTTACCCAACCTTTTGGTGGCGGCACGACCGCTTGTAATGGCTTTAGTGTAGCTATTTTTTTGTTGGTTTGCTCTAAAAGCAATTGTTGTTTTGTGTTTTTCATCAATCTTTAGCTTTAAAATAATAACACAAATTTAAAGTTATAACTTGAATTAAGCAAATTATTTTTAAGCTATAGGTTTAAATAATAAAATTATTTTCAATTTTTAGCTTGATTTTTTATTAATAAAGTTTTATAATCTTATCATCATATCTTCAATTGCTTTTCCGCTTTCTTTTTAACTCAGACTCTTTTTGGCTTTCAAATCTTTATAATTTGCTAAAATTAAAATTAGAGTTATAAAAGCTGTCAACATTTCTGTTCCAACAAATAATTTAGCATATAAACTGTTAGGTTGAATTTCACTTGTATTATTCATTATAAAAACACCAAAACTATAATAAAAGAAATCTAAATATTCATTTGCTTCACTAACTTTTAGAAAACTTGATTTATTATAATCAAATAAGCACCAATAGTAAGAAGCAAAAGTTAATGATAAAAAAAATATTATTCCTAATGTATGAGCTAAAAATTTAAAACGTCCACCACTATTATCTTCGTGTTCGTGAATTTTTTCTGTTTGATATAGAACAAAATAAAAGTTACTAATGATAAGAAAGAAAAAAAAGAAAAAACCAAAACCATATCTTTCAAATTCATTACATTCTTCCACTAACATTAATCTAAAAATGAGATACATAAAAAATGGAAGAATTACAAAAACACCGTGTCTGTTTAAGTATTTAACAAAATTTTTCATTTGCATATTTTTTCAAGAATTACTTACACTTCTATCGTTCTATTCATCAATCTCGGCAACAGTATATCTCGCGCTTCTTTGAGTTTTTGGTTTTGAACAGTTAGATTTATTATCTCATCAAAAAATGGTTCGTTGAGATTTTTGTATTTTCTTAATATTTCATCTGAAGGCTTTACAAATTCCAAATATTGAATAGATGAGCCTGCATGGAGAATTGTTGAACCTTTTGCATGAGCCTTAATTGTTTGCTGAATTTCATCAGATTTCATAAGGCATAAACTGAAAGTTTTACCAAAACTATCATTCTTATCAAGAATCTTTCTCAATCCTGAGGAATAAGCACCGAATAAACCATATCCAATATTACCTATACTTCCGTCAAATGATATTAAAATATCATTAACGTCAACAGTTTTGTCTTTTACAAGTTCTTGATAAACAAAAATACCGCTATCTCTTTTGCTGATGTCTCCAACTCTTAAAAAAGGTATTGTATTAATTGCTTCATCATTAAGATAGTTCTTGCTTCCAACTTCAATTCCTTTCACAAAGTCAAAAAAATCAATTACTTTCAGTTTACTCCACCCCACAGGCAAACCACTTTCTTTATCAAAAGCTGTGTTTTCATAATTAGGGAAACGGAAATTAACAAACCATTCTTTGTAAATATTCTGTGCCGTTTTTTCTAATAACTTTATGCGTTTCAGGTTGTTTTCTAATAAATCGTCGTAATTGGATAAAATAGAAGCAATGCGTTTTTGGGTTTCTATTTTGGGAACTTCGATTTCAAAGGTTTTAATTTTATAAATACCAAGTTTACCTTGAGCCGAACCTGATGCTATTTGTTGGAACTTGTTTTTTTGATAATCGCCATATATTGAATATTTTAAAAATTTAGGATAGAGTTCATTCAAGTTATGTGGTATTAATTTAACAGCATTTTCAGTTAAATTGCATCCGTCAAATTCTTCTGTTATTTCTCCAATATCTCCAATATTTGCACCAACAATTGTAATAACAATATCATCTTTATTAACTATATAATTTGAAATCTGTATAAAAGTATTCTCATCAATATAAGCAGGTTCTTGAACATCAATTTTACCGTCTTTAATATCTCTTGCCCTAATATATAGATGGTTATTAGGTTTTGTTATAAATTCACAGCCCTTTGGGAGTCTTTTACCGCCTTTGATAATTAATAAATCACCTAAGGTTTTATTTTCCCAACTCATAACCCCAATTCATTTAAATTAGACTGTATTTGTTCGGCAAGTGTAACGGCTTCTTCATTTAAACTTTGTAGTTCTATTTTTATTTCTGCCATTCGGGCTTCGTAATCATAATCATCATCTATTTGCGGTGCTACACCTACATAACGCCCTGCGGTAAGACTATAATCATTTTGGGCAATTTCTTCTCGATTTACTACTTTGTTTAAACCTGCATTGTCTTTATAAACGCCTTCAGGAAAGCGGTCTAACAACCAATGGCTTTCTCTATTAAAATAAACTATTTGGTCTATGGCATTGCTAAACACTTCAAACTCGGTTTCTAAAGTTTTTACTACTTCTAAAACATTGGTTTTCCAATCTTTATTTTTACGTAAATCGTTGTCTTTTCCTGCTTCTTTGCAAAAATGGTTTAAGGCTTTTATAGTAGCATTAAAATCTTTCTTTGCTTTTTTAAGTTCGGTAGTTTGGGTCTTGTCTAAGGTTTTATTTTTAGAGCAACTTTCAAAAGCCACTTCAAATTCGGTTTTGTTTTTGGCAAGTTTGGTAATGGTTTTTAAATCGTCTGCTTGTAGTTCTTTGTCAAAAACGGTAACTAATTCTTTAGGTGCTAATTTCTCTACATAAGGCAAAATAGCATTGTTATAACTTTCTAAGAGTAATTGTGCCGAAGCTTGTGCTTTATTTAGTTCCTTATTGGCGTTTTGAGCGTAGTTTTTCAAAGCACGAACAAAATACTTGTCTGAACCTCTATAAAGCCCTACTAACGCCTGTATATTGTTTAATTGCTCATCTGTGAAATCGTGTAAGCTGGAAGAAACTTTTCGGTACACGTCTCTTAAATCGAGCATTAAAGTTGTATCAGCTCTTTGGGCGTCGTTTTCTTTTTCACGGTCGTAAAACCAAAGTGTACAAGGCAAAGAACGGGTATAAAAGAATTTTGTTCCAATAGAAACCATTACATCTACCGCACCTGTTTCTACTAATTTTTGACGAATGTCTTTTTCGCTATGTCCTGCATCCGAAGCCGAAGAAGCCATGACAAATCCTGCTCTCCCTTTTTCGTTTAATAACGAATAGAAATACTGCATCCATAAATAGTTTCCGTTGTCGTTTTTAGGCAATCCAAAAGGCAAACGAGGGTCTTTTTTTACACTGTCTTTGCTTTTATCAATTCCATCTACATTAAACGGAGGATTTGCCATAATGAAATCACACTTTCCTAACAAATCGTGTTTGTCTTCATAAAAGGTATTTCCTTGCAAAATAGAACCTTCTAAGCCATGCACTGCCATGTTCATTTTGGCAAGTTTGGTATTGGTATCGGCTTTTTCTTGACCGTAAAAAGTTACTTGGTTGGTAGCATCTGCACCTTCTTCTTCCTCAATAAAATGAGCGGTTTGCACAAACATACCTGCTGAACCTACAGCAACATCGGCAACTATTCCATGATTAGGTTCTATAATCTTAACAATAGTATTTACTAATGATGGAGGTGTGAAAAATTCGCCACCTTCTTGAGCGCCACTCATGGCAAACTTGTTTAAGAAATACTCGTAAATACGACCGAAAACATCGCCTGTAACATCGTTTAAAGATTCGTCATTAAATACACGAACTAAACGTTGCATTAGGTCTTTTTCAAACAAGCTGTATTCTTTAGGTAATACACCACTTAAAACTTCATATTCATTTTCAATACTACGCATGGCATCATTAATGCATTCGCCTAAATCTTCACTTTCAGGTAAATTAGCTAAATAAGTCCATTGTGCTTTTTCGGGTAAAAAAATAGCTTTGGCGGTTAAAAAGTCTTCTTTATTGATAGGTCTTACTCCACGTACAGGATGCACAGGAAGTGTTTTTTCTATTTCTACTTTAGCTTTTACAAATCGGTTGTACGCATGGCGTAAAAAGATAAGCCCTAAAACAGGAAAGCTATATTCTGAAGAAGTTAGTTTGCTATTGGCACGTAAATCGTCGGCGGTTTTCCACAGTCGGTTTTCAAGTTCTTTGAGTTGTTCGGCAGTCATTTATTCAATGTTTGTAGCAAATATAAATTAATAAAAGGAATTTAAAATGCGGGAATCCGTAAACTTGTTATAATTATACGGTAAAATATATTTCTTGAATATGCGTTTATTACTTTGTGTTTTTATTTAATAAAATCATATTGATTTTAATCTTTTATAAAAATTTATTCATGATAGAATATATTGATACAGATTTTTTAAGAAGCTCAGATAGTAAATTTGTAATAAAGGTTGAAAGTTTGTTAAAAATAAACAACACTTTAGAAGAATTTACTGAAAAGTTTCAGTTAGATGGTATTACAAACGGAAAATTGTTTGTGATTTCTAGATTTAATAAATATGAATTTAATTGTGATTTCATAATTAATAATTACTTAGTGGTTAATAATTTGATTCAAAATGTTGATTTTGCAATTTTGTATATGCCATTAACCGTTGGTGTTAAATATGAGATTTGTGACGATGTTGGTAAAGAACTTAATGATACTTTAAATCTAAATTGGATACAAAGTTTACTTTTTGTTAATGAGTATATATTTTGGTTAGTTGATGATGAAAAATCTGATGCTGAATTAATATATAAAATACTTAAAATCAACTATAAAATGATTGATGGTCTTGGGTTTAGAACCCCTATAATTATTAAAACTGACGAAGGATTTGTTTATTATAAATTTTTGAATGAAGAAATTATTCACAGGTGTTTTCATTTATAATTGTTGTTACTTTATATTTTAAATATTAAAAAAACCGCTATCAACAATATGTGAAGCCCTCTGCTCTCCTGCAATTCTAATGTATTTATAAAATTCCCGTTCTGTCTTATGTCCTGAAAAATGCATAATATCAAAAACAGGCATTTTCTTTAAATACATATTTGTGCAAAAACTTCTTCTGGCGGTATGAGAGTGTATTAGTTCAGATTTAGAAATATATTCTTTAATTTCTTTTCCGCCTTTTCTTTTAATACACTCAATTTTTTGATTCAATTTAAGTTCTTGTCCAATTTTTTTAATGTATTTATTTAAGTCTTTTTCTAAGATTTTTTTTGGTGGCAAGCCGTTGTGTCTTAAATCCATTATTTGCTTGATTTCTTTTGTAATAGGACAGTTTACTCTAGCTCCTGTCTTTTTTTGTTTTATAGAAAAAAAATCTCTTCCATTAATTTTTTTAATTGATGATGCTGTTAGTCCATTGTAATCTGAAATTCTTTGCCCTGTATAGCAACCAATTAAAAATATATCTCTAGCTAATTCGTAATGTTTTTTATCGGACAAATCTAATTCAAGCATTTGATTTAATTCGTTTTCTGATAGATAAATAGCCGTTGTTTCTTCAGGGGTAAAGTTGAAATCTTTAACATTGAAATCAATAGTATTGATTAATTTTTTTTGATTAGCCTCAATTAAAAAAGTTTTTAGGTTTTTTAAATGTTTTGAAATAGTATTATGTGAAAAATCATTCTCTTGTAAATATTCTATAAAATTTAATACAAATGATTTATTGAAAGTGTTGAAAGTGATTTTTTCATTGTGTTCTATTCCATAATTTTTAACTTTAAGTAAGGTTTGTTTGTATGAACGCTTTGTAATTATACTAATTTCCTTTGATTTTAATTCTAAAAATTCATCGGAAAATTCAAAAAAAGTTTTAGGCTTAGAGTTGTCTATAACAATGTTTTTATTTAAATAATTATCTAAAAAAAGTTTTAATGTAACATTTGTTACAACTGCTTGTTCTGCTATTAATCTTGAATATTCTTTCTTTATTACATTTTCAAGCTTGCTTAAAAACTCATTTACTTCTATGGCATTTATGATATTAGATTTTGTTTGTTTTATTCTTTGTTTATCAAAATCCCAATCGGAAAAACAAGACTTATAGCCTGTTGAGTATTTGAATCTGTTTCCGCCATAAGAAAAATGGAGAAAAATTAAGCTGTCTTTTTTCTTCTCGATTTCAAGATTTTTAATTGCGTCTTTAAAGGCAAACCTAACTATCCCGTTGCTGTTTTCAATTGTCTTAATCATATAATTAAAGCTATATACAAATATAGTAAAAATATGAATAGGGTGTTTATTAGGGTGTTTTAAAGTTTAATGTTATTTAAAATTATTTTATTTTAAAATGTTTAAATGAGGTTTAATCCTAATAAATTAAAGGGTTTTTGTTGTTAAGTAGTATTAATTGAAATTAATCAAATTAAAAGTTAATGGTACTGGAGGTACCACAAAACCCGAATAGCAATATTCGGGTTTTTTGTTTTATATTAATTTGTAAAAGGAGTTTATAAAATCATTTCTTCGTAAGAAAGTACTACTGAGTAGCCTTTTTCTTTGAAATAGTCTTTTGGATTGTCTTTAGAAATTGCCATTACAAAATCGCCTCCCCAAGCCCCTAAGCTTTTAATTACACCTTTAAAATCTGGGAAAAGTTTCTCTTGAATGGTTTCAATTTCTAAAACATCACTCATGATTATTTCATGCTTTTCCATTTGTTTGGCAAATTCTTTTCCTTCTTTACAATCTATGGTGTCGTAAGTTATGGTGTTGATTTTTGAAATCACCGCATTCACATTATGATGTTTTGACATGTAGTTAGCAATCGCTAGTTTGCTACTTTGCTTCTGATTCAAATACACAAAATGAATATTCTCCTTAAAAGTTGGATTGAAATGAATCGCTTTGAAATTTGGTTTTTCGTTTTCTAAATGATACACAATAGGGGAATTCGATTTCGCACAAGCAATGTCATAACCGCTTCCTCCAAAACTTTTTTGCAATAATTCAAATGCATCAATATTTAGCCAATCACCAATACTATTTATCAGAGTAGATGAAGTTCCTAAACCCCAAAGCCTTGGAAAAGTTAAATGGGTTTCAATTTTGTAGCCTTCTTTTTCTAAAAACGTTGGATTTTGAATAAAAGCCTGATGTAAAATTTCAATTAAAGTGTTTTTTACATTAGAATTGCTCTCGGAAATAATTTTGTCTTTTATTTCTTCAAACGAAATTAAGTCTTCAAACCAAATACTTTTATCAGCATCAAAACTTGTCCATTTGATTTGGTTGTTTGTTCCTTGTTTTATCACTAAACTTTGTCCGAATTTTGTAGGCAATGCTAAAGCTTTCGCACCGTCTAAAACAACGTATTCGCCTGTAATGAGTAATTTTCCGTTACTGTAAAAAGTTTGGGTTTCCATTAACTTCTGATTTTTTCCAAATAATCTACGACCAAACTATGAGAAACGGTAGTATTTTTAAAATAATCTAATACTTGTTGCTTTTCTTCTTTGGTAGCTTTGTGTTGGTTTAAAATATTCATTAAGTGCATTTTCATGTGCCCTTGTTGGATTCCAGTTGTAGTTAAAGAGCGTAATGCAGCAAAGTTTTGAGCTAATCCAGCGGCTGCTACAATTTGCATTAATTCTTCTGCAGAAGGTTTTCCTAATAATTCCATTGAGAATTTTACTAATGGATGTAATGAAGTTAGTCCACCAACGGTTCCTAATGCTAATGGAATTTCCATCCAAAAAGTGAAAATATCGTTTTCAATTTTTACATGCGATAAACTCGAATATTGTCCTGATTTACTGGCATAAGCGTGAATTCCAGCTTCAACGGCTCTGAAGTCGTTTCCTGTTGCTAAAACTACTGCGTCAATTCCGTTCATGATGCCTTTGTTGTGAGTGACAGCTCTGTAAGGTTCTACTTCTGCAATTCGAACTGCGGTTGCAAATTTTTGAGCAAATTCGGCTGAATCAATGTTTTTATCTTCTGAAAGTTGGTTTATCGGACAAGAAACTTCTACACGTACAACACAATTGGGTACATAATTACTCAGAATACTCATTACGATTTGAATGTTTTTTTCATCCGAAGTAAAATCAGTATATTCTTGTGCTTGATTTTCTAATGTTTTGGCAAATTGTTCTAGACAGGTATTGATGAAATTCGCACCCATGCTATCTTTTGTGTTGAAAGTAGCATGTAATTGGTAATAATTTGGAATTTCGTTGGTTTTATCTCTAAGTTCGATGTCTAAAATTCCGCCACCACGCTTTTGCATGTTTTTGGTAATTTCATTTGTTTCATCGAAGAAAGTTGGTTTTATTTTGTTGAAAAAAGTGGTTAGTTTTTCAGCATTTCCATTGAAAATAAAATGAACTTGTCCAATTTTTTCAGTATTGATAATAGTTGTTTTAAAACCACCGCGTTCGCCCCAAAATTTTGCTGCTTTTGAAGCTGCAGCTACCACCGAGCTTTCTTCAATTGCCATTGGAATTGTATAGCTTTTTCCGTTGATGATGAAGTTTGGAGCTACTCCGTATGGAAGATAAAAATTAGTTAAAGTGTTTTCGATGAATTCGTCATGCAGTTTTTGTAAATTTTCATCGGAATTCCAATATTGTAAGATGCTTTGTTTTGCTTCTTCTGGATTTATGAAGTACGTATTGGTAATCCAATTTATTTTTTCGTTTTTAGATAATTTTGAAAAGCCTTTAACATTTTGATTCATAGCAACTGAATTAAGTTCAAATAGACGGCAAAGATACTAATAGAATTAATTAGGAATACTATTTGTCCATTTAATTAAAGTGGTTTCAAATAAATTTTTGTCGATTGGCTTTATGATAAAGTCGTTCATGCCGGCTTCTAAGCATTTTTCTTTTTCGCCGGTTATTATACCTGCAGTAATGGCAATAATGATGGTATTAGAATTTGTTTTTCTTATTTCAGTTGTAGCTTCATAACCATTCATAATTGGCATTTGAATATCCATAAAAATAAGATCAGGATTATTGGTTTGGGTTATTTCAACTGCTTCCTTACCATTTTTAGCTTCATAAATAGTGCAATTAGGGAGTTTATTTCTTACGAGTGTTTTAGTTAAAAGCATGTTTATTTTGTTGTCATCTACGATCAATACTTTTATTTTGTTTAAATGAATGGTTTCTTTTAATGTAGGAATAGTTTGTTTTTTAGAATTATGGTTGAAATAATTTTGTAGCGCATCGTATTTTATAGGCTTGATTATGCTTTGAACCTTTTCATTATTTCCGTTTTCGTTGAAATTGCAATTAGAATTTTGCATAACAATTATGGAAATGGAATTACTTAATTCTTCAATGATTTTATTTGTAATGACTTCGGAAAGATATTCTAAATCTAAAAGTAGTAAGTCGATTTGGTTTTCTTTAATAAAATCAGAAATGGTTTCTGTGTTATTTTGAAAAATTTGTGTTTCTATATTAAAAGATTTTAGCATATTTTTTAAAATAGAGTTCACCAACTGGTTGTCTTCAATAATCAGCGCTTTTTTAAAATGAAGCTTATTGATTTGTAAGTGCTGACTACAAAGTTCTGATTGCAGGTCTAATTCAAAACTAAAAATTGAGCCTATATTTAGTTTGCTTTCAATTTCTAATTTACTATTCATTAGTTTTAATAAGCTATTAGTAATTGTTAACCCAAGTCCGGTTCCGCCATAATTTCGAGTTGTAGAATTGTCTTCTTGAGTAAAAGCTTCTAGGATTTTTTTCTTGTTTTCTTTTTTTATTCCAATACCCGTATCTTTAACGCTAAATTTGATTTTTGTGGAGTTTTTATTTCTATTTACTGTCGAAATTTCTAATTCAATTTGACCATTTTGTGTAAATTTAATTGCATTATTTAGCAAGTTTTGTAATATTTGTTTCAATCGAATTTCGTCTACCCATATAACGCAATGGACATCATTATGAATATTCACAATTAATTCTAGGTTTTTTTGATGAGCCATGAATTTCATCATATCAACACATTGATTTATGATGCTGTGAAGACTTGTTTTTTCTTTATTAATAATTAATTTTCCAGCTTCGATTTTCGAAATATCTAATATATCGTTTACGACATCTAAAAGTGTAGAGGCTGATTGACTAACGGTTTCTATATGTTGTTTTTGAATTTCACTTAAATTAGAGTTTAATAACAAATTGCTAAACCCAATAATTCCGTTTAATGGTGTTCTAATTTCATGACTCATATTTGCTAAAAATTCAGATTTAGCTTTGTTAGACGATTCTGCTAATTCTTTTGCAATAATTGCTTCTTCGGCAATTTTTCTTTCCGTAATATCAATTAAAACACCTTCAATATAACTTATTTCGTTATTAATAACAATTCCTTCTCCGTATTCTTCAACCCAAACATAGGAACCATCTTTTTTTCGAATACGGCAAGTTGCTTTATATGGTTGTTTCTTCTGTAATGCTTTGTCAATAATAATTCTCAATTCATCTTTTTCTTCAGGGTGATATAGTTCAAGCAATGAAATCTTATTACTCATAAAATCATCACGATGATAGCCAGTGAGTTTTTCTATTTCGTCATTTAGATAGACTTTTGTTCGCAATTCATCATATTTAACTAAAAAAACTGAAGCTGGGATATTATTTGCTAGAAGTCTAAATTTTTCTTCACTTTCAGCAATTGCTTTTTCATTGTTAATTCTTATAATCGTGGAAGAAATATTGTTTGAAAGTGTAAGAAGAATACTAATTTCCTCATCGGTCCAGATGCGTTCATTTTTGCAATCATCAAAACCAATAAAACCTAAAAAAGTATCTTTATTAAAAAGAGGAATTATTAGGATAGAAACAATGTTTTGAGCAATTAGTAAATCTTTTAAATCGCCATCAGTTATATTTTTAATTAAGCTTATAAATGGTTTTTTACTTAAAAGAGTTTGCATAAAATCTGAAAACTCTTCATGAGGGATATTTTGAAGATTTGGATTGTTAATTTCGGTCAAGTTATTGTCAGAAACCCATTCAAATCTTTGGCTTACTAAATTAGTTTTGTCATTATTTTCGAAGTAGTAAAAACGATCTACTTTAAGTACTTTTCCAATTTGTTCAATAGATTTATCAAAAATATTGTCTTTGTTTTTATGAATTAATAAGTTACTAGTGACCTTTGCAATTGCGGTTAATATTTCGTTTTTGTATATAATTTGATTTTCAGCTTCTTTGCGTCTAGTTGTTTCAATAGAAAGAGCAATTATTTCAGCTACTGTCTTTGCAAAATTAATATCTTCATTGGTCCAATATCTATGTTCAATAGTAGCTTCAAGGCATAATATATTATTTAATTCCCCTCCAATGTAGATAGGTATATCTAATAATGATTTAATGTCGTATTTTGGAAAGTATTCAGTTTTAAATTCAGATAAACAATCACTATGGAATACATTGGATGCAATAATCATTGGTTCAGTTTCGATATTTGAAATATAATTACTGATAGTTTTTTTTTGGATAGATAGGTCTGCATAATGTTTATCTTCACTTTTAACGTAAATATTTTTCAAATTAATATGGTCTTCATTAAAATCCCATAATGCAGCTCGATCAATCCTTAATCCAATCGCTGTTTCTTTGCAAATATGTTTTAAGAGTGTTTCAAAATCAGGAAAATTCAAGAAATTTAAAGTTGATAGTTTGTTGGAAATAGAGTTTAATCTACTAATTTCTTCAATTCGTTTGTGTTCTTCTAATTCAATAAGTTTTGTAGTCGTAATATCTCTAATAATACAAGAAAAACCAGATGCCACATCATTCTCATCTCTTTTAATTGTTACTTTTTGAGATACCCAAATTTCATCACCATTTTTTTTTATTATTGGAAATTCTAATATTTCAAATTCATCAGTTTCTGAGATTGAATCTGAATAAAATTTTGACACCGTATTTTTAAAATCATCTCTAATGAAATCGCTAAAATGACTCCCTAAAAGTTCTTCTAATTCATAACCTAATGTTTGAATTGAAAATTTATTAGCGTAAATGATATTCCCATAACGGTCACTCTCATATATGATATCTTTAGCATTTTGAATTAAATTAGAATACTTGTTCTCCAAACTAATTTTTGAGGTTATTTCTTGTCCTGTAGCAACGAAAGTGTCGTTTTTTTGTTTAAAATCGGTCCATTGAATAAATTTATATTCGCCATTTTTGCATTTTAATTTTCTAAAATATACTGTATTTGTTTTAAATTTATCGTTGTAGTCGCCAGCTACAAATTCAGCATCTTCGGTTAATTGCCAAAAGGCCTTTCCTAACACTTCGTCTGGATTGTATCCTAATATTTTTTTTATTGAATCATTACAATAAAGCACGTTTCCCAAATTATCAGTAGCAATAATAATTGAGTTTGTATTGTTTATAATGTCATGTGTAAAAATTAGTCTTTGATTTGTTTTAATGTTTTGGATTATTTGGCTTAAATGAATAATTAAAATAATAAACAAAGCATTTGTATGGGTTACAATGTTTAAGGTTTCTTCGTTTTTTATAATAGTAAGAACGAATAAAAGGATGAAGTTAATTCCAATAAAAATTAAAAAAGTTGTAAATCGTTTAAAAATTGCAAATGCAAAAAATAGTAATAACAAATATTTTGAAAATAAAAAAAAACTCATGCTCTCTTTGAAAAAGCCATAAATTACTGACAAAAAGAATAAGTAAAAACAATTTCTAAAAATGGTATAACTGTATTTAGCTATTTCTTTTTTTGAAGTTATTATAAATATGAAAACACAAAATGCACCAACTAGAAATTCAAAATATGAATTAACACTTTTCGATTCATTAATTATCAAATAAAACAATTCGGCAACCGGAAATATTAATCCGAGATACAAAAAGTAATATCTGTATTGCGTGTTAGAATGATGATTTATAGTATTTCTTAAAGTTCTAAAATCGATATTGGATGATTTTAGCTGAAAATAGAAAAATAAACTAAAAACCGTTAGAAGAAGTATTAAATAAATAAAGACATATATATTGGCAACAGCTATTAAGCTGAAAAAAAAAAAGAATCCATTTTGTAGTGTTACTGCCATTTATTTATGTTACCATTTCAAACATAAATGTAGTTAAATATTTTTTAAAAATCAAAAACTTTATTAAATGAAGTTAAAATTATGGTTAATTCATATATTTTCACTAAAATTGGGGTCTTTAAGAACATATTTATCATGAAAAAATACAGTTTAGCAGTGTTGCTTTTTGTAGTGAGCTCATTATCAGTTGTAGCTCAGCAAAAAATTACTTTAGAAGAAATTTGGGGCGGTGCCTTCAGAACAAAAGGAATGGATGCCTTGAGTGCCATGAAAAACACCAACCAATATACGGTGTTAAATTACGACAGAAATTCTAAAAGTTATCAAATCGATTTGTATGATTTTGCAACTTTAGAAAAAGTAATTACACTTTTTGATACTAAAAATCACTCAGAAGTATCGTCAATAGATAGTTATACTTTTGACAAAAACGAGAAAAAGATTTTAATTGCTACCAAATCAAATCCTATTTTCCGTCATTCTTTCACAGCTGAATATTTTATCTATGATATTCCTTTAAAAACAGTAAGTAGTTTTACAACTAATGCAATTCAAGAACCAACTTTTAGCGCAGACGGAACTAAAATTTCGTATGCCTTTGAAAACAACTTATATATTTATGATTTAATTTCAGGCGCTTCAATTCAAATCACGCAAGATGGTCAAAAAAACAAAATCATCAACGGTATTACGGATTGGGTATATGAAGAAGAATTTGCATTCGTAAAAGCTTATGATTGGAATGCGACAGGAACAAAAATCGCCTACATTAAGTTTGATGAAACCGAAGTTCCAGAATTTTCAATGGATATGTATAATCAAGGTTTATATCCAACACAAACAGTTTTCAAATACCCAAAAGCCGGAGAAAAAAACGCAATTGTTTCGTTACATATTTTCGATTTAAAATCGGGAACGACTAAAAAAATTAACTTAGGAGATTATAAAGATTTTTACATCCCAAGAATCAAATGGACGAATGACGCGACTACTTTAAGCGTTCAAGTGATGAATCGCCACCAAAACAATTTAGACTTACATTTTGTAGATGCTAATGCAGGAACTACAAAAATTGTTTTGAACGAAAAAGACGCTGCCTATGTTGATGTAACCGATAACTTAACGTTCTTAAAAGACAACAGCTTTATTTGGACATCAGAAAAAGACGGATTCAATCATATTTACCACTACGATAAATCAGGTAAATTAAAAAAACAAGTAACAAAAGGAAATTGGGAAGTAACCAATTATTATGGTTTTGATGAAAAATCGGGAATGATTTATTATCAATCTGTAGAAAATGGTTCTATTAACAGAGATGTTTATGCTATTAAAGTAGATGGGAAATCAAAAACAAGATTATCATCAAAAACCGGAACAAACTCAGCTACATTTAGCCCTAACTTCCAGTTTTTTATAAACACTTATTCAAGTGCAACTTCAGCACCAATGTATACTTTAAACGATTCGAAAGCAGGAGCGGTTGTTAAAACAATTGTTTCTAATGAAGCGGTTGAAACTAAATTAGCAAAATATGATGTTACTCCAAAAGAGTTTTTTGTATTAACTACCGAAAAAGGTCAGCAATTAAACGCTTGGATGATTAAACCAAAAAACTTTGATGTGACTAAGAAATATCCAGTTTTCATGTTTCAATATTCAGGACCAGGATCACAGCAAGTAGCAAATCAATGGAATGGGATTAATGATTTTTGGTTTATGATGTTAGCGCAACAAGGTTATATTGTAGCATGTGTAGACGGAAGAGGAACAGGTTTCAAAGGAGCCGCTTTCAAAAAGTGCACACAAAAAGAATTAGGAAAATACGAAGTAGAAGACCAAATCGATGCTGCAAAAGTAATTGGAAAATACAACTACGTTGATGCTTCAAGAATCGGAATTTTTGGATGGAGTTATGGCGGATTCATGTCGTCAAACTGTTTGTTCCAAGGTGCTGATGTGTTTAAAATGGCAATTGCAGTAGCTCCAGTAACTTCTTGGAGATATTATGATAGTATTTATACTGAGCGTTACATGCAAACTCCACAAGAAAACGCAAGTGGTTACGATAATAATTCACCAATCAATCATGTAAGTAAATTAAAAGGGAACTTCTTGTTAATTCACGGAACAGCTGACGATAATGTGCATGTTCAAAACACCATGAAAATGGTCGAAGCGTTGGTTCAAGCAAACAAACAATTCGATTGGGCAATTTATCCAGATAAAAACCACGGAATTTACGGTGGAAAAACACGCTTACAATTGTATACTAAAATGACAAATTTTATTAAAGAAAAATTATAATAAACCAATAACTAAAACTAATTTATATGAGTGAAGTAGCAGCTAAACAAAGCCACCCAAAAGGACTATGGGTTTTATTTGGAACCGAAATGTGGGAACGTTTCAATTTCTACGGAATGCGAGCAATCTTAACATTGTTCATGGTGAATTCATTATTAATTAAAGAAGCAGATGCTGCCATTATTTATGGTGGATTTTTAGCATTATGTTATTTAACTCCGCTTTTAGGAGGATTTATTTCAGATAAATATATCGGAAATAGATATAGTATTATGTTGGGTGGAACCTTAATGGCAATTGGTCAATTCTTATTGTTTATTAGTGCATCAACTTTTGATTCGAGTTTAGGAAGTGCAAAATTATTCATGTGGATTGCCTTATTTATTATCATTTTTGGTAATGGATTTTTTAAACCAAACATTTCATCAATGGTGGGAAGTTTGTATCCAAAACAAGAAAAAAACAAATTAGATTCAGCTTTTACTATTTTCTACATGGGGATTAACATTGGAGCCTTCTTAGGCCAATTTATTTGTCCTTGGGTTGGTGATGTTAAAGATGCAGAAACAGGAGTTAGAGATATTTTCGCTTTTAAATGGGGATTCTTAGCGGCTTCTATTGCGATGATAATTGGAACAATAACTTTCTTTGTATTAAAGAATAAATATGTTGTTACTCCAGAGGGAAGACCAATTGGAGGTTTACCAAAGAACAATGTAAATGATGATTTTGAAGAAGGTGAAACGCAAACAGCAAAATTCACTGGTAAAGCTATTGGAATTGCATTCGGATTGTTTGTAGCCTTATTTTTTATATTTAGATATTTATTAGTTGGCGAATTTAGTTTCTCTTCTGTAGGAATGGGTCAATTAATCAAAGGAATTATTTATCCATTTATTTATTCTGCTGGTATTGCTTTAGCTTACTTAATTATGAGTTCTGCCGAAAATAAAGTGGAAAGACAAAGAATTTGGGTAATTTATATTGTTTCGTTCTTTATTATTTTCTTCTGGGCAGCATTTGAGCAAGCGGGTTCTTCGTTAACTTTTATTGCAGATAATCAAACCGATAGAGATATTTTTGGATGGAATATGCCGCCATCAATGGTGCAAATTTTTAATGGTATTTTCGTTGTAATGTTAGCATTACCATTCAGTTTATTGTGGGATAAATTAAGAGCTAAAGGGAAAGAACCAGTATCGCCATTAAAACAAGCAATGGGATTAGCTTTAATTGCAATAAGTTATTTTATCATCGCACACAATGTAAAAGATTTAGGTAACTCAGGTTTATTAGCTATTAAATGGTTAATGTTGTTATACTTAATTCAAACTATGGGAGAACTTTGTTTATCTCCAATCGGATTGTCATTGGTTGGTAAATTAGCTCCAAAACGTTTTGCTTCATTATTGTATGGTGTATTCTTTATCTCAAATGCTGCAGGTTATGCTTTAGCGGGTTCGTTAGGAGCAATTATTCCTGCAACAGGTGATAAGTTTCAGAAAGCCGAAGTAATAGGAGTAAATCTTCAAGATGTTCTAGACAAAAAAGTGACTTTAACTCCAGAGCAGGTTGCCTTATTTGAAAAGGAACAATTACCAGTTGAGTATACTTCTTTTGCAGGTTTTGAAATTCATAACTTGTACGAATTCTTTATGGTATTTGTCGTTTTATGTGGAATTGCAGCTGTTATTTTAGCTGTTTTATCTCCAAGATTGAAAAAAATGATGAATGGGATGACCTAATTGTCATTATAAATATTTTTTATATCTTTCAAACCTACAAGAAACCCTTGTAGGTTTGTTTTTTTAATACAATAAATTATGTGGAAAAGTCATCCTAAAGCATTGCCTTACTTGTTTTTATCTGAAATGTGGGAACGTTTCGGTTACTATTTAATGATTGGTATTTTTACCCTTTATCTAAAAGATGTAGAAGCCGGATTCGCCATGACCGAGAAAGAAGCATCCGATTTATATGGAACTTTTATCGCTTTGGTCTTTCTAACTCCTTTCATTGGTGGTTTAGTTGCCGATAGATATTGGGGCTACAAAAAATCAATCGTTATTGGTGGTTTAATGATGGGAGCAGGTTATTTCATGATGGGAATTCATGATATTACGATGCTTTACATTGCCATGACACTGGTAATTGTAGGTAACGGTTTCTTCAAACCAAATATCTCAACACTTTTAGGTAATTTCTATACCGAAGATAAATTCAAAGATAAAAAAGACGAAGGGTACAACATCTTCTACATGGGGATTAATGTTGGAGCGTTCATTTGTAACTTCTTTGGAGCTGCTTTGCAAATTTTATTAGGTTGGCAATATGCTTTCATGGCGGCTGGAGTAGGAATGTTCGTTGGTGTAATTGTTTTCTTATTGGGAACAAAACACTACGGAAATCAAACCGAGAAAAAAGGTGTACAGCCTGGTGACATGCCTTTCTGGAAAATTGTGATGTTTATTTTAGTTCCATCAGCAGTTTTTGGAATTATTGGTTGGTTGTTAAAAGGAGTGACTTCTGAAGCAAATCCGAATGGTTATATTTTTGGTTCGGATAGTACCGATGCCTTTATTTTTGCTTGTATTCCGGTAATTTTCTTCTATGGAAGTTTGTACTTCAAAGCTAAAGCGGAAGACAAAAGGCCAATCGGTGCTTTGTTAACCATTTTCGCAGTGGTAATTTTATTCTGGGGTGTTTTCAAATTGAATGGTTCAGCACTTAACACTTGGGCAGATCGTTATACAGATAGAGAAATCACAGGAAACACTCAAACGGTTTTCAACGGATTGAAACTAGCCAAAGAAGTAGAATACAAAAAGGATACAGTTGAATTATACGATGCGAGCTTCCGTATTCAAAAAGTAAATGGAGAAGTTCAAAAAACAGTAGATTATCCAGTTTACTTTAGAAACGTTGCGAAAGATAAATTACCTGAAGAAGGTTCTAAAGTATCGCTTTGGGCAACCAATTTAAGTCAATCCATAAATCCGGGTTGGGTGATTATTTTAACACCTTTGATAGTAGCATTCTTTACATTCTTAAGAAGCAGAAAGAAAGAACCTTCAACTCCAACAAAAATCGCCTTCGGGTTATTAATATCGGCTTTATCTGTTTTAGTAATGATTGCTGCTGTAAAAATGGGAGCAAATGGTTCTGAAAAAGTAAGTGTTTGGTGGTTGGTTGCTAATTACGGAGTTATCACCATCGGAGAGTTATTCTTAAGTCCGATGGGATTATCGGTAGTTTCTAAATTGAGCCCAACGAACATTACTTCATTAATGATGGGCGGTTGGTTCTTATCCACTTCTATCGGAAATAAATTAAGTGGGGTTTTAGCGAGTCTTTGGGATACGTATGACGACAAGCAAGACTTCTTCTGGATTAACTTCGGATTATTAATGTTTGCTACAATGTTGATGTTCATTTTATTGAAACAACTAAACAAGGTAATGCAAGAAAAAGGGATTCATTAAGATGCAAACAATAGAACAAATTCAAGATTTTAAAGGAAAATATCCAAAACAACTTTGGTATTTATTCTTCAGCGAAATGTGGGAGCGTTTCTGTTTCTACGGAATGCGTGGAATGTTGGTGGTTTTCATGGTAAGTCATTTGGCTATGGATGAAAAAACTGCTAATTTGCAATATGGAGCAACTCAGGCTTGGGTGTATGCTTTTACATTTATTGGAGGTTTATTTGCGGATAAAATATTGGGATTAAGAAAGTCACTTTTTTGGGGTGGAATTCTAATGATTTTGGGAAGTATTATTTTGGCAATCGATCCAAAGAACCTATTTTTCATTGGAATCAGTTTTACTATTGTTGGAACAGGTTTTTTCAAGCCAAATATTTCATCAATGGTAGGTCAACTATACAAAGAAGGTGATCCAAGAAGAGATGCCGGATTCTCATTTTTCTATATGGGAGTTAATTTAGGAGCCTTGTTAGGAGGTTATGTTTGTATTGCTGTTGCCGAAGGTTCTATGTGGCAATCTATTGTCCCAGAAAATTTAAGATGGAATGTTGGTTTTGGATTTGCTGCTGTTGTAATGATTATTAGTTTGTTAACGTTTACACAAACACAAAAAACATTAAGTACTATTGGACTTTCTCCTTTACAAGAAGTAGCAACTTCAAAACGTAAAGGATTGGAAATTGCAACTTATTTAGGTTCATTATTAGTAATTCCAATCATTATCATCATGGTTGCGAATACAAAATATACAGATTATTTTATGATGTTTATCGGACCAGCTTCTATCTTGTATTTGTTCTATGAAATGAAGAATTTTTCAGTTTCAGAGAACAAGAAACTTTTGGCTGCTTTAGTGTTCATTATTTTCTCTATTTTCTTTTGGGCATTTTTTGAACAAAGTGGAGGTTCATTAAGTTTGTTTGCTGCCAATAATTTGAATAATACCATTGCAGGAGTAGAATTAAGTCCAAATGGGGTTAATAATTCAGCTAACTCATTATTTGTTATTGGTTTTGCGGCATTGGTTGGTTTGGTTTGGTTATGGATGGCAAAGAAAAAAATCGAGCCAAATACCATTATTAAATTTGGTTTAGCCTTTTTGTTTTTAGCTGGAGGATTCTGGGTATTCTATTACACACAATTTTTCGCTGATTTAAACGGAAAAACATCTTTAGGGATATTTACTTTAGGTTGGTTAGTGATTACATTTGGTGAATTGTGTTTATCTCCTATTGGAATGAGTGCCATGACAAAATTATCACCAAAAAAAACTCAAGCAGTTATGATGGGAATGTGGTTTTTAGCTAGTGCATATGGTCAATATTTTGCTGGGATTTTAGGTGCAAATATTGCTGAAGCTTCTGAAAATGCTTCTAACTTAGATAAACTTGTTTTGTACGCAGATGGTTATAAACAGTTGGCTATTTATGCCCTTATTTTAGGAGTTTTACTTATAATTATTTCACCTTTAGTTAAAAAATTAATGCAAGAAGTTAAGTAGTTAACTTTTTTTGGCATCCAATTTGCTTAATTTTGTTTTATAAAATTTAAAATATGAAGAAGATTTTAGTAATAGCGTTTTTAACTTTGACTAGTATGTCAATGCAAGCGCAAGAAGAATTAACTTGGCATACCGATATGTCAAAAGCAACCGATATTTCCATCAAAGAAAATAAACCAATGTTCTTGTTCTTTACAGGATCAGATTGGTGTGGATGGTGTATTCGTTTGCAAAAAGAAGTTTTCAAAACGCCAGAATTTATCAAATGGGCAAAAGAAAATGTTGTTTTAGTTGAATTGGATTTTCCAAGAAAAAATAACCAAACCGAAGAAGTTAAATTGCAAAATGCACAATTGCAACAACAGCTTCAAGTTAGAGGTTATCCAACGGTTTGGTTTGTAAGTGCTACAAAAACCGCTGAAGCTAAGATAAATTTGAACGCTTTAGGAAGTACGGGATATGTAGCGGGAGGTCCACAAGCTTGGCTTAGCGGAGCCAATCAGATTATTCAGAAAAAATAAGAATTATTTCAATCTATAGAATCCCTTTTCGGCAATAGCATGGAAAGGGATTTTTTCTTTTCTACAAGTAGCTTCCCAAAGTTTAATAGTGTTTTTGTAGTTGCTTTTATCCGCTACAATTAATTTAGGGTTTACTTCATTTATCAATCGAGTTAGATTAATTTTTGGGTTTTGAGTTAATACAATAATTTCAGGATGAATTGAAGTTTTATAAATTCCTAAACTATCTATAACTAAAATTCTTTTGCTTTTAAACGGAATAGTGTTTTGCAATGGGAAAATGCGCAACGAATCTGAAAAGGTTCCTCGGGTGTAGTGTTGTAAAGTGGTATTGTGGTTTTCCGGAATATCGCTAAAAGCAATTACATTATTGTGGTTTTTAATTCCAATTAAAGTTGATTTTTCATTGAAAATTACCAATTCACTACTGTTATTTTCGCTCCATTTTATACTGATGTAACTCAATTGAAAAATTAAAATGGTTACTAAAACATATTTTATGTTTTTATTTTTTATATGATAAAGCCAATACACAAAAGCAATTATCACTAAATACATCGAAAAAGTCAGCCAACCTGAAAACGAAATATTAGTAATAATTCCGCTTTTGATTTGGGCAATCCAATGGATGTAATCGTTCATTAAATCGATTATTAATGATAATAATTTTCCAAGAAGAATAGCAACATCAGGAAGAACAAAATTGAAAAATAGAATAATTAGTCCCCCAACTAAAACCGCTGTAGAAAGCGGAATAATGACCAAATTCGCTAACAAGAACAGCAATGGCAATTGATTAAAGTAATACAAACTCAATGGCAAAACACCAATTTGTGCCGCTAATGAAACCAAAACAATGTCAGTTAAGTATATTCCGATTTTGTTTTCGGTAAAATAAAACTTTTTATAAAAAGGTTGAAACAAAACAATGGATAAAACAGCTGCATAACTCAATTGAAAGCCAATATCGAAAATGGAATTAGGTTTTACTAATAAAATAAGAAAAGCAGAAATTGCTAAAGCGTTATAAATCGCCTTCGGTTGATTAAAGTAATTTCCAATACTTATGAAACTAAACAATGTCACAGCTCTGGTTACCGAAGCTGGCAAACCCGTAAGTAAAGCAAACAACCATAAAACTCCCAAGACAATTAACAATTGAATTTCCGCGCCAAAACGAACTCTTTTTAAAGGTTTCAATAAGAACACAATAAAGAAGTAAATGATGGAAATATGCAAACCCGAAATCGCTAAAATGTGAATCACACCAGCATTGGAATAATCGGCAATGGTTTCTTTGTCTAATTCCAATCGTTGACCTAAAATTAAAGCATCAATAATGGCTTTGGTTTTGGGTTCAAAATGATGAATTTCAAAACTTTTACTCAAATTGTTTCTTAAATTTTCAATGTGAAAATCAATCGTTTTATGTGTTTGAATGATTTTAATTTGATTTTCACGCGCATAAATTTGATGAAATACGTTTTGCTTTTCTAAATATTTTGAATAATCAAATTGGTACGGATTAAAAGCTTTTGGAATAGGATAAACGGCATTACTTAACCAAATTTCATCACCTGAATGTAAAGTTTTATTGTTTGCTTTTGGAACATAAATTAATATTTTCCCAGAAGCTATTGAATCATTAAAATGTGAGAGTGTTATAAAATATTTGTTGTATTTTTCATTTGGCTTTAATGTAGTTGTAACTATAGCACGAATTGAATTCGTTTCTTCAAATGACTTTTTAGAGTAATGTTGCTTCGAATTTAAATCGGAATGAATATAAAAACTCATCATTCCTAAAGTAAAAGCGAGTAGGTAAGTGGTGATTCCAAAAAGAGTATTTTGAAGCAAAGCTTTTTTACTTTTCCAAAATAGAAAACAAAAAATACTTAAACACAAAAACAATGAAACAATAAGAGTTGCAAAACTCCATTGCAAATAGTATGCTGCAATAATGCCTATTGCAAAACTAATGGTAATGGTGAGTAATGGAAACTTGAATACTTTCAATGCTTATTTGTTTTATTTTCTAAAACTATTCACAATTAATTCAGCCGTTTTTTTACTTGCGCCTTCACCTCCTAATTTTTGTTTCAATTCGGAGTAATTGTTCAATAACACTGCACGACTTTCTGAATTTAGAATTTTATTCAATTCTATTTTTAAGTTTTTCGTATTCAATTCTTCCTGAATCAATTCTTTCACTACTTCTTTATCCATAATTAAATTAACCAATGAAATGTATTTTAAAGTAATGATTCGTTTGGCAATTTGGTACGAAATGTAACTTCCTTTATAACAAACCACTTCAGGTACATTAAATAAAGCCGTTTCTAAAGTTGCAGTTCCAGAAGTTACCAAAGCTGCGTGCGAATGACTCAATAAATCATACGTTTTATTAGAAATGAATTTCACGTTTTCATTGGTCAAAAACGTTTTGTAAAATTCATATTCCTGACTTGGAGCGCCAGCAATTACAAACTGATAATCTGGAAAATCGTTGGTTACCGAAAGCATAATCGAAAGCATTTTGGAAATTTCTTGCTTACGACTTCCCGGTAACAAAGCAATAATTGGTTTTTCAGATAACTGATTTTCTTGTCTGAAAATTTCATCCGAAACTTCAGTTCTACTTGCTATAGCATCAATTAAAGGATGTCCAACAAAATGAACTGGAAAATTGTGTTTTTTCTCGTAAAAATCTTTCTCAAATGGAAGAATCACGTACATAAAATCCACATCGCGCTTGATAGCTTTGATACGATTTTCTTTCCAAGCCCAAATTTGAGGCGAAATGTAATAATGTGTTGGAATATTTCGTTCTTTTGCCCAAGTTGCAATGCGCATATTAAATCCTGGATAATCGATAAAAATAATCGCATCAGGTTGAAAGGCTTCAATGTCTTTTTTGCAAATTTTGATGTTGTTCAAAATCGTTTTTAGGTTCATGATAACTTCAATAAATCCCATAAAAGCCAATTCGCGATAGTGTTTTACTAAAGTTCCGCCAACATTTTGCATCAAATCGCCACCCCAAAAACGAATTTCGGCTGACGGATCTTTTTCATACAAAGCTTTCATCAAATTTGAACCATGTAAATCGCCCGAAGCTTCTCCTGCTATGATGTAATATTTCATATGTTTAAATCATATTTTTATTGGTAACATATGTTATCACCTTTTTTATCATGGGTATTTGCTTGCGCAAAATTTTTATTAGTGGTGATTTCATTTATTTTTTCTTTATAATTCCCAAGAATTCAATTGTTGCATGGCATGATGTGCTGTTAAATCAAATTGTACTGGTACAATCGAAATGTAACCGTTTTCTAAAGCCCATTCGTCTGTATCAGTTCCTTTATCTAAATTAACAAATTTGCCAGTTAACCAATAATATTCTTTTCCTTGCGGATTGGTTCTTTTGTCAAATTCCTCTTGCCACATGGCTTTCGCTTGACGACAAATTTTTACTCCTTTGATTTCTTCTTTGCTTAATTTCGGAAAATTAACGTTTAAAATTACGCCTTCAGGTAAACCATTTTTCAAAACTTCTGATGCAATTTGCCTAACATGAGCTTTTATTTGTTCAAAATCGGCATCCCAACTATAATCTAACAACGAAAATCCGATAGCAGGAATGCCTTCAATTCCAGCTTCCACAGCTGCGCTCATCGTACCTGAATAAATCACATTGATGGAAGAATTGGAACCATGATTAATTCCAGAAACACATAAATCGGGTTTTCTTTTTAGGATTTCGTTTACGGCAATTTTTACACAATCTACGGGAGTTCCGCTACAACTGTATTCTTGAGAAAGCTCTTTGTCTAAATGTACTTTTTCGAGTTTAAGAGTATTGTTAATGGTAATTGCGTGTCCCATGGCGCTTTGTGGACTATCTGGAGCAACAACAACAACTTCGCCAATTTCTTTCATTACTTCAATCAAAGCTCTAATTCCGGGCGCAACAATGCTGTCGTCGTTTGTTACAAGTATAAGTGGTTTTGACATTCTTTGTACATTTTTTGCTAAATTAAATAATTTAAACCGAAACCCTTTTTCTGATTTGTTATTTTTATTGGTTTAACAAAAATTTATAGTAAATTGCGAGCTTATGGCATGATTTTTTGTGTAATTTAGTTGAAAATTTTTTAATGAAAAGAATTGTGGAATTTATGAAAAGAAATTATAAGGTTATTTTGATAGTAACTGCTTTATCTGCAGTTTTATGGAGTTTTATTCCAAAAGAAAAAGAAGAAGATCCCGAAAAAGATAAGTTGCTTTTAGAATTATTAACTTTTGTATTAGGCAAAGGTCATTATAGTCCTGTGGATATTAATGATGATTTTTCTAAGAAAGTTTATGCGAAATATTTAGATGGGATTGATCCTACTAAACGTTTCTTTTTGCAGAGTGATATTGATGAGTTTAAAAAATATGAAACTCAAATTGATGATATGATTAAGAATAAAGACTTGACTTTCTTTAATCTTACCAATTCGCGTTTGTTACAAAGAATGAAAGAATCTCGTGCTATTTACAAGGATATATTAGATAAACCTTTTGATTTTAACGCGAATGAAAGTATTAATGTTGATTATGAGAAGCTTCCTTACGTAAAAAACAAAAAAGAGCTAAATGATAGATGGAGAAAACAATTAAAGTTACAAGCACTTTCTTCTATTACTGATAAACAAAAACTGGAAGAGGACAAAAAAGAAAAAGATGCTGCTTACGAAGTAAAGTCTTTTGATAAAATTGAAGAAGAAGTTCGTGAAAATTCTTTAAAATCATTAAATGAATATTTTGATTTTATTGAAAAAGAATTGGATAGAAATGATTGGTTTTCAATATTTTTAAACGCAATTGTAGAACGATTTGATCCGCATACTTTCTATTTTTCTCCTGATGACAAAGAAAAATTCGATATTAGTATGAGTGGAACTTTTGAAGGAATTGGCGCTCGTTTACAAAAAAAAGAATCTGGAGTTGAAATTTCTGAACTAATTTCGGGTGGACCAGCTTGGAGAGGTAAAGAGTTAGAAGCAGGTGATTTAATTTTAAAAGTTGGACAAGGAAAAGAAGAGCCAATTGATGTTGCAGGAATGCGTTTAGATGATGTAGTAAAGAAAATTAAAGGACCTAAAGGAACCGAAGTTAGATTAACGGTTAAAAAAGTAGATGGTTCTTTAAAAGTAATTTCTATTATTAGAGATGAAGTTGAAACCGAAGAAACGTTTGCAAAATCATCAGTAGTTGAAAAAGATGGAAAAAAATTCGGAATTATATATTTACCAAAATTCTATATTAGTTTTGAAAATAAACAAAATAGAGACGCATTTAAAGATGTAGCTATCGAAATTGAGCGTTTAAAAGAACAAAATGTAGACGGAATTGTAATGGATTTACGCGATAACGGTGGAGGTTCGTTAGAAACTGTAGTTAAAATGGTTGGATTATTTATTCCAGAAGGACCAGTAGTTCAAGTAAAAGCACCAGGAAGAAATCCTGAAATTTTACCAGATCCAGATAAAAAAGTACAATATGACGGACCACTTGTGGTAATGATCAATAACTTCTCGGCTTCGGCTTCAGAAATTTTCGCAGCTGCAATTCAAGATTATAAGCGGGGAATTGTTGTAGGTAGCAAGCATTCTTATGGTAAAGGAACCGTTCAAAATGTAATCGATTTGAATCAGTTTGTAAGAGGAAGTTCGTATGGCGATTTAGGTGCTTTAAAAACTACAATTCAAAAATTTTACAGAATTAACGGTGGTTCTACACAATTGGAAGGAGTAAAAAGCGATATTGTTTTTCCAGATAGATTTTCATACTTAGATATGGGAGAACGCGATGAAGAAAGCGCTATGCCATGGGATAAAATTGAAGCTGCAAAATACAATCCAATGAATGTTAGTTATGAAAATATCATTGCAAATTCAAAGCGTAGAATTGAATCAAATCCAAATTTCAAGTTAATAGACGAAAATGCAAAATGGATTTTTGAACGTAAAGATGAAAATGTATTTAGTTTAAATTTAAACGAGTTTAAAAAACAAATGGATATTGCCGATACTAAAATTAAAAAATTTAAAGCAATATCTGATTTTAATAATAAGCTACAATTTCAATCATTACCAAATGAAGTTGCATTATTTGAAAAAGATACCTTGTTAAAACAAAAACGTGAGCGTTGGCATGAAGATTTGCAAAAAGATGTGTATGTTGATGAAACGTTAAACATTATTTCTGAAATGAAATTACTTTTTAAGGGAAAAAGTTTTAATCAAAAATTAAGTATGAATTAACACAAATGCCCCTTCTGGGGCATTTGTGTTAAATATTTGATTCAATTTTTAAGTACTCAATATGTTTAGAAAAATTATTTTTTTCGTTTTGATCTCTTATTTTTTTTCTTGTAGAGAAAATGATTATAAAGAAAAGCCCTTAAATGAAATTTCTAAGAATGAATTACCAGAAAATTTCGATTTTTTACCCACATCAACTACAAATCAGGTTTACAAACACCAAACATATACTTTTTCTTATTCTGAAGAACACGAACAAAGTGAATGGGTAGCATATTATTTAGATAATGATGATATTACTAATGCCTATTTTGAGAGACCTTTTTTTGAACAAGATCCATTGGTGGAAACACAATCTGCTGATTGGAGAAATTATAAAAAATCAGGTTACGATAAAGGTCATTTGTGTCCGGCAGGCGATAGAAAAGGATCATTTGATGAGTATTCAGAAACTTTTTTTACTTCTAATATTAGTCCGCAAGAACATGAGTTTAATTCGGGTGTTTGGAATCGTTTAGAGGAGAAAGTAAGATATTGGGCAGTAAAAAATGACGGGCTTTTTGTTGTAACAGGTGGTGTTTTGAGTGATAATTTAAAAACTATTGGTAAAGAAGATGTTTCAGTTCCTAATTATTTTTATAAAATATTGTTGTCTAAAGATGGATCTAAAATGATTGGTTTTTTAGTACCACATGAAAATTCTGTTCAAGCCTTATATGAGTTTGTAGTTTCTGTAGACGTAATTGAAAAAATGACTGGGATTGACTTTTATCCTAATTTAGAAGATACAATCGAAAATCAATTAGAATCTAAGTCAGATTATAAAGGGTGGAGTTTTTAAAATTACCACTCATTAACTTTGTTGGCATCTAGCTTAATAAAGATAAAAAGTAATATCGTAAACGCCCATAAACTGGAACCTCCGTAGGAGAAAAAGGGTAGAGGTACTCCAATTGTTGGAAATAATTTAATTAGCATAGCAATATTTACAAAAAAGTGCGTAAATAAATAAGTGGCAACACAATAACCATAAACCCTACTGAATTTTGTTTTTTGATTTTCGGCTAAGTAGATAATTCTTAAAAATAAGGCAACAAATAATAAGATTACAGTTATACTTCCAATGAACCCCCATTCTTCACCTACGGTGGTAAAAATGTAGTCAGTATGTTGTTCGGGTACAAATCCTCCTTTAGTTTGTGTGCCTTCTAGATAACCTTTTCCCATTAAACCACCAGAACCAATGGCAATCATCGATTGATTTAAGTTATAACCTTCACGTTTCATGTCAACATCATCACCAATTAATACATTGATACGATCTTTTTGGTGTGGTTCTAAAACACTTTCATAAACATAACTTACCGAGAACGCAAATCCAGCCATAACTAAGTATAGCAATCCGTAAACAATAGGATTTCTAGAAATTTTTCGATTAAATATGTAATGAATTACCATTATTATAAATACAATCCCGATTAAATAAGTAGGTTGAATTACTAATGATAGAAAGAACAATGCAATAGCAATTATGCCCGAAAAAAAGTACCAACTTGGTAATCCTTCACGGTTTAAAACAAAGATTAGCGAAATGAAAATCATGGCACTACCTGCATCGGGCTGCATTAGAATTAGCAAAACAGGTATAAAGACAATTGCTAAACCTATTATTTGATGTTTGGTATACTTTAAATTAATTTGGGAATAACTTAGGTATTTTGCTAATAATAAAGCGGTTGCCGTTTTAACGAATTCGGAAGGTTGAAAACCAAAGCCTCCAAATTGGTACCAGTTGGTTTGTCCTTTTTTGGTGACTCCAAATACAAATAAACCAAGTAATAATATAATTCCTAAACCATAGAACACAAAGGAAAGACGTTCGAAAATTTTAGCATCGGTGAATAAGATGATAAAAATAAGAGGAATGGTCAAACCAATGAAGAGCATTTGTCTACCATAAATTTGAGAAATATCAAAAATTGAAGTTTCTTCTAAAGGTAAAGAAGCGGAATAAATAGTCATCCAGCCCATGATTACTAATACTATATAAAGTAATATGGAGATATAATCGATTCTATTTCCTACGCTTTGATTTTTCATCTAGTTTTCCTCTTCTTCTTTTTTGGCTTCACTAATTTCTACATTGACTTTGTTCAAAGAATCTTTAACTCTTGTTGGATCTACTTTTCTTTGAAAAATAATGTTTTCAATTTTTTCATATTCTGAAAGTAAACTTCCATTTAGCATTCTATCTTCTAAATCTTTACGAGTGATTTTGCCATTTACATATTTTTCAACCATTAAAGTAGCAATTGGTCCAGCCCATCGACTTCCCCAATAACCATTTTCAATAAATACCGCAATTGCTATCTTAGGGTTTTCTTGCGGTGCAAAGGCTACAAAAATAGAGTGATCTTTTAATTGATAGGTTTTTCCAGCTACTCTAATTTTGTTTTCAGCAGTTCCCGTTTTCCCACAAATATTAAGACCTTGTACTCTTAAGCCTGCTGCAGTTCCTATCGGGTTATTGTAAACATCTGCCAAGCCTTGAATTATAGGAGGGAAATATTGCTTATCAATAGTAGAATAATGCTTTGTTGTAAATTTTTTATCTAAAGGTTGTCCTTTTATCTTTTTAACGATATGTGGTGTATAATAATATCCTTGATTGGCAACAACTGCCATCATATTGGCTAATTGAATTGGTGAAGTTAAAACTTCACCTTGTCCGATTGAATTAGAAATAATGTATGAGCTTCTTATCGGAGCCCCATTGTACATTTTTTTATACATTTTTGACGTTGGAACCAAACCTTTCGCACCAATTGGCATATCGGTTCCTAAAAATTGACCTAATCCAAAACTTTTCACATGGTTGGCCCAATTATCAACGCTGTAATACGAATCTTTATATTTTTCAATGGTTCTTTTGTAGGTGTTTCCAAAATAACTGTTACATGATTTATAAGTTCCATTGTTTAATTGTAAGCTGTGGAGACCACAGTGACATTTCATAAAACGTCCAAAATTAGCTCCATGATTACAATAAAAAGTAGTTTGTTCATCAATTACCTCTTCTTGCAGTCCAATTAATCCCGTAACGATTTTAAATGGTGAACCAGGAGGATACGTTGCTTGAAGACCTCTATCGTACAATGGTTTTGAAATCGAATCGTTGTATAAAGCGGTATAGTTTTTTGAACGTTGTCTTCCAACTAATAAAGCAGGATCGAACGTTGGAGCTGAAACTAAAGCCAAAATCTCACCAGTTTTAGGTTCGATAGCTACAATTCCACCTCTTTTATTAATCATTAAATCGGTGCCGTATTTTTGAAGTTCATGATCAATTGTTAAGGTTAAATCCTTTCCTTGTTGAGCAATGGTGTCAAATTGCCCTTTTTTGTAAGGACCAATAATTTTGTTGTGTTTGTCACGAAGTAAGTATTTAACCCCTTTAATTCCTCGTAAAATTTCTTCATATTCTTGTTCAACACCTTGTTTTCCTATCAAATCACCACTATTGTAGTATTTGTTTTTGTTAAGAATAGCCTCATTAACCTGAGTAATAAAACCGAAAATATTAGCACCTTCTTTAACTTGATAATCTCTTAATGCACGTTTTTGCGTATAAAACCCTTCAAACTTTCTTTCTTTTTCCTGAAAAGCAGCATATTCTGCCTTGTTTAATTGCGACAAGAAAACCGAAGGAAGTCTTGGGCTATAAATATTTGCCTTTTCAATTTTTTTGATAAAATAATCTTTGGTAATGTGAAGTAAATTGCAAAATTCGGTGGTATCAATATTTTTGATTTCTCTCGGAACCACCATGATATCATATGAAGGCTGATTGGCAACTAATAGTTTACCATTACGATCATAAATATAACCTCTTTCTGGAAAATCAAATACTTTTTTAATAGCATTATTTTCCGATTGTAGTTTTAGATTTTCATCAATTACTTGAAGATAAAAAATTCGTACAATCAGAAGAATGGAAGTAATAATGATTACGGCAGGTAAAACAGCTTTTCTCATCGTCTATTGCTTGGCTTGATTAAATAGATGGTTAACAAACATGTAATAAACGTAAATAGGGTGCTAAATAGTGTTCGTAATAAAACAGTAAATATCAAATCAAATCTGAAATATTCAAAAAAGAATAAGATGAAATGATGAATAAAAATAGCTAATAGCAACAATGTAATTCGCTCAGGCGAAATTTTATCAGCAATTTTTACCGTTTGATATTCATAACTCAATCCAAAAGCAAATTTAAAAAGTGATGGTCTTATGTAGGCTAAAACCAAAGATGCCATTGTGTGAATTCCTCCTGAATTACAAAACATATCTAAAAGTATTCCCATAGTAAAACTGCTCAATAACAAAACACTTTTATTGCTATTAACAGGATATAGTAAAATAAACAACACATAAGGATATGCGTTTAAATACCCAAACAGATTAATATTATTGAATATTAAAATCTGTAGAAGTAAAAAAACAACAAAACGTATGCTATTTAAAATGTTATTATTCACTATTTTTTAGGTGCTGTGGTTTCTAATTCTAATTGTTTTTTTTCTTTTTTTCTTTTGTTTTCAATTACATACACATAGCCAAGCGATGTCATGTCGTTGAACAATCGAATATTGATAGTATAATAATTTGTTTTCTTATCAATAAAAATCTTATCAATTTTTCCAATTGGAATATTCTCTGGGAAAATGTCTGAATTTCCACCTGTTACGATAGAATCTCCATGTTTTAAGGAAGCCAATCTAGGTACATCAATAAGTTGAGCAAAGCCAACATTGCGTCCATCCCAAATAAGAGAACCAAAGTGATTCGAGTTTTTAATCTTCGCATTAATCTTCGATTTGGTGTTCAAAACACTTTGAATAGTAGCGTAATTTGTAGATGTTTTCTCTATCAAACCTACAATTCCTTTGTCGTTTACTACTCCCATGTCGACTTCAATTCCGGAATTCTTTCCAGAATTGATAGTAATGTAGTTCTCGCGTGAGTTAAATGAATTTTTCACCACTTTTGCTACCACAACATTGTAATTGTTAAGGTCGTTTCTAAATAACGTTTTAGAAGTTAAAATGGTATCTTTTTTGTTGAAAAGCAATTCTTTTAATAAAGCATTTTCAGATGCTAAGTCTTTGTTTTTTTCTTTTAGACTTAAATATTCGTTGACTTCATTCACTTTTTCATAGTAAGCACCTGTAACAGCGTTAGCCGAATTTACATACTCACTTCTGTGGTAGGAATGCGATTTTATAATCAAAGAAAATGAGATGCCCAAAAGCAGCAAAAACAGCAATCGATAGCTGTTTTTTATGATAAAATTAATTATTTGCTGCATGGATTATTTTTTATTTAATCAGGATTCCTTTGTATTTGTTGATATTCTTTAAGGTCATTCCCGTTCCTCTTACAACGGCTCTTAAAGGATCTTCTGCGATGTAAACAGGTAAATCTGTTTTCATTGAAATTCGTTTGTCTAAACCTCTTAACATCGAACCTCCACCTGCTAGGTAAATACCGGTGTTATAAATATCGGCAGATAATTCGGGTGGTGTTTGTGATAAGGTTTCCATAACCGCATCTTCAATACGTTGAATAGATTTGTCTAATGCTTTTGCAATTTCTCGGTATGATACATCAACACGTTTTGGTTTTCCTGTTAATAAATCTCTACCATCTACTGCCATATCTTCTGGTGGACTATCTAAATCTTCAGTAGCGGCACCAATTTGAATTTTTACTTTTTCTGCGGTAGTTTCTCCAACAAATAAATTGTGTTGCGTTCTCATGTAGTAAATGATATCATTTGTGAAAACGTCTCCAGCAATTTTAACCGATTTATCGCAAACAATTCCGCCTAATGCGATAACTGCAATTTCTGTTGTTCCTCCACCTATATCCACAATCATGTTTCCTTTTGGTTGCATAATATCTAAACCGATACCAATTGCAGCCGCCATAGGTTCATGAATCAAATAAACTTCTTTACCATTTACACGCTCAGCAGATTCTTTTACCGCACGCATTTCCACTTCTGTAATTCCAGAAGGAATACAAATAACCATACGAAGTGCTGGTGTAAATAATTTTTTCTTTAATGCAGGAATACTTTTGATAAACATTTTTATCATCTGCTCTGAAGCATCGAAATCAGCAATAACTCCGTCTTTCAATGGGCGAATGGTTTTAATGTTTTCATGCGTTTTACCTTGCATCATATTGGCTTCCTTACCAACGGCAATAATTTTGCCCGTAATTCGGTCTCTGGCAACAATAGATGGACTGTCAATCACAACTTTATCGTTGTGAATGATTAGCGTATTTGCGGTACCAAGGTCGATTGCGATATCCTCGGTCATGAAATCAAAAAATCCCATAAGTAAGAGAAGGGTTTAGCGTTTTTTGTATAATAGTATTCAACTAGCAAAATTATGAAAATTATCTGATATAATTTAAAATAAAAACGCATTAAAAATAATATTATTTTAATGCGTTTGAATTATTTTGTTTTATTGAAAAAACTAGTGTTTGAAATGGCGTATTCCTGTAAATACCATAGCCATATTATTATCGTTGCAGTAATTAATACTTAATTCGTCTTTTATTGAGCCACCTGGTTGAATCACTGCTGTAATTCCGGCTTTGTTTGCGATTTCTACACAGTCTGGGAAAGGGAAGAACGCATCACTTGCCATAACTGCTCCAGTTAAATCAAATTCAAATGAAGTTGCTTTTTCAATTGCATGACGTAAAGCGTCTACTCTTGAAGTTTGTCCGGTTCCTGAAGCACACAATTGTTTGTTTTTTGCAAATACAATCGTGTTCGATTTTGTGTGTTTGCAAATTTTAGAAGCAAACAATAAATCTTCGATTTCTTCTGCTGTAGGAACTGCTGTTGTAACTGTTTTTAAATGGTCTTTTGAATCGGTAACATTGTCTTTATCTTGTACTAAAACTCCGTTTAAACAAGTACGAACGGTTGTTTGTGGTAATTCCACTTCGTTTTGGATTAAGATAATTCTGTTTTTCTTTTCTTCTAAAATGTCAATCGCTTCTTGGTCATACGCTGGAGCAATTACCACTTCGCAAAACAATTGGTTGATTTCGTTAGCTGTAGCCACATCAATTTTTCCATTTGCGATTAAAACTCCACCGAAAGCTGAAGTTGGGTCACCTGCTAAAGCATCTAAATACGCATCTTTCATCGTATTTCTTGTAGCTAAACCACAAGCGTTATTGTGTTTTAATATCGCGAAAGTTGGATTGTCGTTTTTGAATTCGTTCATTAAATTCACAGCAGCATCAACGTCTAATAAATTGTTGTAAGACAATTCTTTTCCGTGAACTTTGCTGAACATTTTATCGAAATCGCCATAGAAAAATCCTTTTTGATGTGGATTTTCGCCATAACGCAATACATTTCCGTTTTGCTCGCTAATTTTTAAAACAGGTTCTTCAAAAACTTGATTGAAGTAATTAAAAATAGCCGAATCATAATGTGAAGAAACATTAAAAGCTCTTGAAGCTAATAATTTTCTGTTTTCTAAAGTAGTAGCGCCGTTATTTTCGGTGTAGAAATTCAAAAATGGAGCATATTGCTCAACTGAAGGAACAATTACCGTGTCTTTGAAATTTTTTGCAGCAGCTCTAATTAAAGAAATGCCACCGATGTCGATTTTTTCAATAATATCTTGTTCGCTAGCACCAGAAGCAACTGTTTTTTCAAACGGATACAAATCCACAATCACTAAATCGATTTGCGGAATATTGAATTCTTTCATTTGTTCCACATCACCTGCATGGTCTTGACGGTTTAAAATACCACCGAAGATTTTTGGATGTAAGGTTTTTACTCTTCCTCCTAAAATTTCAGGGAAAGCCGTAATATCTTCTACAGCAACAACAGGAATACCTAAATCTTTAATAAAAGTTTCAGTTCCGCCGGTAGAATAAATGGTTACATTGTTTTGGTGAAGGGCTTTAACAATAGGTTCTAAACCGTTTTTGTCAAATACAGAAATCAATGCCGAAGCAATTTTTTTTGTTGTGTTCATGGTGTTGTGTTGTTGTATCTGAATAAGTCTCAGATAAATGTTGTTGTTTTATTCCGCTTCGCTCCATACAGTTCGGTTCGCCTCGGGTTCGTGGTGCAAAAGTAGTTATACTTCTTAAAATAGTCAAACTTTATTGTTTTATATTTTTATTGAGGTTTAAGTTTAAACTCAATGTCGCTAGCGTTACATCAATTTTCAAATAATTCTTTTGCTAGCGCGAGCGTCACGCTCGTGCCCACAATCTAATTCAAGTCAATTTCTAAAACGGTTTGATCATTATTTCCGTAATTTCTAGCGCTACTGTATTTCCAATCAATTGGGTCGGTAACAAATCCAGTTTCTACTGGATTGTTGTGAATATAATTCAATTTTTGTTCAAATACTTTTAAAGACCAAATTTCAATAGGTTGATTATTTTGTTGCCAAAATTGACTTTTTTCAACATTACTATTTTTCTTTCCAGCTTTTTCAAACATACAAAGTAACCATTCTTTTCTGCTTTCTTGAGGATTTTCTGCAATTGTTTTCAGCATTTTTCTGGATGTAAAACCTTTGAAGTCTCTCATTAAACCTGATGGGTCACCTAAAGAAGAACGAAAAATTAAATGAATGTGACTTGGCATAATACAATACCCATAAATTTCCATTCCTTTGTTTTTTCTACAATAATCTAAGGATTCAATTATAGTGTCAAAATAATCGACTCTTGTAAAAACATCTATCCAATATACAGTAGCAAATGAAACGAAATAAGCTCCGTTTTTTTCTGCAAATTTGTATTTTCTGCTCATAGGGTTGTTTTTAATTTCTTTGTGGGCACGAGCGTGACGCTCGCGCTAGCGTTTGGAGATTTTATTTTGAATATTCTTCTGTCGAAGTAAATTCATAAACTTTATTTGTTTCTATATCTTTTAGTTTTAAGAAATTAAAATATTTGTTAACGGATTTGATAATATATCTTGGTTCTTTCTTAAAATTGTAGATTGTATCATTAGAAATAAAATAAATTTTATTGTGAAACCCAATCATTCTTCCCCTATCATCAATCCATTCTCTTTCTTTTATGTATTCAATATCGATTTCATAATTGCATGAAATTAAAGAAATTGATAAGTAAATCAATAGAAGTATTTTATTAAATAATTTAAAAAGGCTTTTTTGTAATAAATTTCTTAATTTCATAGAGATGTTTACTGTGAATTGAAATATTAATGATTCCCCAAATATAAATAAATTCCCTCCAATTGTAACATTTTCGCTCAATGCTCTACTTATAGTTATAGCTCAGTATTATGCTTTTATATATACGATTACTTTCAGAAAGTTTCAGTTTTGCCATCAACGCGTTGCGCAACAATAAATTGCGTACCCTTTTGTCGTTGTTAGGTGTTACTATTGGTATTTTTTCCATTATTGCGGTGTTAGCTGCGGTAGATTCTATGGATAAAAAAATCAAGGAAGATTTGAGTGATATGGATATGAATACGATTTATTTAATGCGTTTTTCATTTGGTCCTTCTGAAGTCCCTCGTTGGAAAAGACAACAGTTTCCAGATGTAACCTATGAAGAATACGAACATTTGAGAAGAAACGTAAACGGAATTGATAAAATGTCGTTTAATCTTTTTACACGAAACGAAAACATAAAATACGATTCTAAAACGGTGAATTCTATTCGCGTAAAACCATCAACTCATGAATTTTTTGATATCGAACCTGTGAAAATTGAGAAAGGGCGATTATTCAACGAATCAGAATCTAATTCTGGAAGTCCAGTAATTGTTATTGGAAGTGAAGTAGCAACAGGTTTGTTTGAAAATAGCGATCCAATTGGTAAAAAAATTCGTTTGTATGGTCAAAAATTTACCGTTATTGGCGTTTTAAAGAAACAAGGCCAAGGCATGTTTGGAGATAGTTCTGATATTGCTGTATTTTTTCCTGTAAATTTTCTAAGAAAAATGTATGGCGATAATAGCGATATGTTAACTCCAGCTATGTTGATTAAGCCTGAAAAAGGGATTGATATTGAAGAATTTAAAGCCGAATTAAGTCAGAAATTAAGAAGTTTTAGAGGTGTAAAAACGGGTGAAATTGATAATTTTTTCATGAATGTGCTTTCCGGATTTACCGATTTTATTGATAATATCATTGGTCAAATGAACATGATTGGTTGGATTATCAGTGCGTTTTCTCTTTTAGTAGGAGGTTTTGGTATTGCCAATATTATGTTTGTATCGGTAAAAGAGAGAACGAATTTAATTGGAATTCAAAAAGCATTAGGTGCAAAAAATAAATTCATTTTATTTCAATTCTTGTTTGAAGCTATTATTTTGTCATTAATTGGAGGAATCGTAGGAATGTTTTTGGTTTGGATTATTGCTTTAATCTTGTCTTCGGCGTTAGATTTCGAATTTGTTTTAAGTACAGCCAATATGTTATTGGGTTCAGGATTAGCAGCTTTTATCGGATTAATTTCTGGAATTATTCCTGCTATTTCAGCTTCTAAGTTAGATCCTGTTGAGGCAATTAGAAGCGGGATGTAAATCTTTTGTTTTTTTTCTATCTTTGGGAGTTTAGTATTCCCAATGAAAAAACAAATCATTAGTATTGTTTTGCTGTTTATGTTAATAGCACCCGCTGTTGTAACCTATTCATGGTTGGAGCAAAGAAAGCGTGCTGTTAAAAAAGAAATAAAATGGAAAATGATTGCGGGTATTGATAAAAGTGAATTAGTTCTTTTAAAATTTTCCAAAGTAGAAACCACAACTAAGCTACATTGGAAACATTCTAAAGAGTTTGAATTCAATAATCAAATGTATGATATTGTGGATAAAATTGTTTCAAAAGATTCTATCAAATATTGGTGTTGGTGGGATTTTGAAGAAACAAAATTAAATAAACAATTAGATAACCTGTTAGTTGGTGTTTTTCAGCATGATTCAAAGTCTAAGGAAAAACAAGATTTAGTATATAAGTTTTATAAATCGATTTATTTGCAACCTTTATTTTCTTGGGAGCCCTTAATTCAATCACTTCAAAAAAACGAAATTTTCACTTTTTGTAATTTACATAAACCGAAGTTTATTCAAATGGATTTGCCACCTCCAAAATCGGATTTGGTTTAATAGATATTAAATTAAATTTGTTTAACTAAAATAATCATAATGTATAAAAAATATATTTTGTGGTTGCTTTTGGGATTTTCCGCTATTGGTTTTTCTCAAACAATAACCATAAAAGAAAAAGAGTCAGGTGAGCCGTTAGAATCGGTTACGCTTGCTTCTGAGGATAAGAAAGTTTACGTTGTTACCAATAACAAAGGGCAGGCTGATGTTTCTGATTTTGTAGGTTTTAATAAAATTATCATCCAATCTTTAGGGTACGAAACTCAAATTGTGAGTTATAATCAATTGGAATTAGCTTCTTTTCAATTGAGTTTACAACCTTCGTTATTAGCAATGGATGAAATAATTGTTTCTGCTAATCGTTGGAAACAGCACACGCGTGATATTCCGGCAAAAATCACTTCTATTTCTAAAAAAGATATTCAATTGCAAAATCCGCAAACGACAGCCGATTTATTAACGGTTTCTGGTAAAGTGTTCATGCAAAAAAGTCAGCAGGGTGGAGGAAGTCCTATGATTCGTGGTTTTGCTACTAATCGTTTGCTATATGCTATTGATGGTGTTCGAATGAATACCGCTATTTTTAGAGGTGGAAATATTCAAAATGTCATTTCGTTAGATCCATTTGCTATTGAAAAATCAGAGGTGTTGTTTGGGCCAAGTTCTGTTATTTACGGAAGTGATGCTATTGGTGGTGTAATGAGTTTTCAAACATTAACTCCGCAATTTACAACGGAAGAAAAACCATTTGTTTCAGGAAGCGCTTTCACACGATATTCTTCAGTAAACAACGAGAAAACCGGACATTTTGATGCTAATGTAGGTTGGAAAAAATGGGCTTCGGTTACGAGTATTAGCTCTAATGACTTTGGTGATTTAAAAATGGGAAGTCACGGACCAGATGAATATTTACGACCTTTTTATGTTCAAAGACAAAATGGAGTAGATATAGTGGTAACGAATGATGATCCATTGGTACAAAAACCAACAGCGTATTCTCAAATTAATTTGATGCAAAAAGTGCGTTTTCAACCTAATGAAAAATGGGATTTTCAATATGGTTTTCATTTTTCGGAAACATCTAGTTATTCTCGCTACGACAGACATATTCGTTATACCAATTCAGGAATGCCACGCTATGGCGAATTTGATTATGGTCCACAAAAATGGATTATGAACAATTTGTCAATTTCAAATACACAACCTACGAAAGCGTATGATGAACTTTCTATTCGTGTGGCGCATCAGTTTTTTGAGGAAAGTAGAATCAGTCGCAATTTCAATAATCCAAATCGTGCCATTCGTACCGAAAAAGTAAATGCGGTTTCTGTGAATGCTGATTTTACTAAGAAAACGAGTGCTAAAAACGCTCTTTTTTATGGAGTAGAATTCGTAACAAATGATGTGAAATCCGAAGGAATTGATGAAAATATCGTTACAGGAACAAGTCAAACAGGACCAGCGAGATATCCACAATCAAAATGGAATTCATATGGAATTTACATCAACGATCAATATAAATTTTCTGAAAAAATGTTGCTTCAAGCGGGATTTCGATACAATCAGTTTGTGTTGGATGCCGATTTTGATACTACTTTTTATCCGTTTCCTTTTACTGAAGCAAAAATTAATGACGGTGCATTAACTGGTAGTTTAGGTTTAGTGTATCGTCCAACAGCAAAATGGGTGATTAGTTCTAATGTAGCAACGGCTTTCCGTTCTCCAAATGTAGATGATTTAGGAAAAGTGTTTGATTCAGAACCGGGCTCGGTAGTAGTTCCTAATCCTGATTTAAAAGCTGAATATGCTTATAATGTAGATTTGAATGTGGCGAAATTATTTGGTAAAAATGTAAAAGTAGATGTTTCTGCTTATTATACTTTGTTAGAAAATGCCATGGTAAGAAGAGATTATACTTTGAATGGCGCTACCGAAATTATTTATGATGGCGAATTGAGTAATGTACAAGCTATTCAAAATGCAGCGAATGCAAAAGTATACGGAATTCAAGCTGGAATTGAAGTGAAATCAGCAGCTGGGTTTTATTTTCATGGCGATTTGAATTTCCAAAAAGGAGAGGAAGAATTGGATAACGGAGAGAAAAGTCCGTCTCGTCATGCTGCGCCATTTTTTGGAATTGGTCGTTTGGGTTATGCCAATTCTAAGTTAGATTTACAATTGAATGCGCAATTTAGCGATGAAGTTTCATATGATAATTTAGCCGAAGAAGAAAAAGGGAAACCAGAGATTTATGCCATTGATGAAAATGGAAATCCATATTCTCCGAGTTGGTATACCTTAAACTTAAAATCGATGTATAAGCTTACCGAAAACTTTACCGTAACCGCAGGTTTAGAAAACATAACCGATCAAAGTTATCGTCCGTATAGTTCTGGAATTGTAGCGCCAGGAAAGAATTTTGTTTTGGCTTTACGAGCTAAGTTTTAAGCATAAAAAATCCCGATAGTGATATCGGGATTTTTGTTTTTATCTGATTTCTTGATTTTGAATTAAATCCAAATACAAGTTAATTTTATTTTTCAATTCTTTTCTGTGAGCTATGAAATCTAAGAATCCATGCTCTAATAAGAATTCTGAAGTTTGAAAACCTTCTGGTAAATCTTTACCTGTTGTATCTCTTACAATACGTGGTCCTGCGAAGCCAATTAAAGCGCCTGGTTCTCCGATATTGATATCTCCTAACATGGCATATGAAGCAGTAGTTCCTCCTGTTGTAGGATCAGTACATAACGAAATGTAAGGAATTTTTTCTTCTGCTAACTGTGCTAGTTTTGCAGATGTTTTGGCTAACTGCATTAAAGAGAAAGCGGCTTCCATCATACGAGCTCCACCAGATTTTGAAATCAGTACAAATGGGATTTTATTTTTGATAGAATAATCGATAGCTCTAGCAATTTTTTCACCAACAACTGCTCCCATAGAACCACCAATGAAAGCGAAATCCATACAAGAAACGACTAAGTCTTTTCCTTTCGATTTACCAACACCAGTGCGGATAGCATCTTTTAGTTTGGTTTTATCCATTACATCTTTCAAACGATCACTATATTTTTTAGTGTCTTCAAATTTTAATGGATCTTTTGAAGTTAAATTTGCATCTAATTCTTTGAATTCGTTGTTGTCGAATAAAATTTCAAAATATTCTTTACTACCAATTCTTACGTGATAATCGTCTTCTGGACTTACCCATAGGTTTCTTGCCAATTCATCTTGGTCAATGATTTTTCCAGTTGGTGATTTATACCATAAACCTTTAGGAACATCTTTTTTGTCCTCAGTTGCGGTTGTAATTCCTTTTTCTTTTCTTTTAAACCAAGCCATTCTTTATTAGTTTAAGGTTATAATGTTTCAAGTTTCAGGTTAAGAACTTGAAACCTGAAACTTGAAACAACTTTTATAAAGTGTTTACGTTATTCAAATCGGCAAAAGCTTGTTCTAATCTTGTGTTGAACGTAACTTCTCCTTCACGAGTCCATTTTCTTGGATCGTAGTGTTTTTTATTTGGACTGTCAGCTCCATCTGGGCTTCCAATTTGAGTTCTTAAATAATCCACTTTGTTTACCATATAATCACGAATTCCTTCCGTGAAAGCAAATTGTAAATCGGTGTCAATATTCATTTTGATAACTCCATATCCAATAGCTTCTCTAATTTCTTCTAAAGTAGAGCCAGAACCTCCGTGGAAAACAAAATCAACTGGATTATTTCCTGTATTGAATTTATTTTGAACGTATTCTTGCGAATTTTTAAGAATTTTTGGAGTTAATTTTACATTTCCTGGTTTGTATACCCCATGAACATTTCCAAAAGAAGCAGCAATTGTAAATCTAGGACTTACTTTCATTAATTCTTCGTATGCGTAAGCAACTTCTTCAGGCTGCGTGTATAATTTTGAACTATCAACGTCAGAATTATCTACACCGTCTTCTTCACCACCAGTTATTCCAAGTTCAATTTCTAATGTCATTCCCATTTTACTCATTCTTTCTAAATATTTTTTAGAAATTTCTAAGTTTTCTTCAATTGGTTCTTCAGATAAATCAATCATGTGAGAACTAAAAAGTGGTTTTCCAGTTTCAGCAAAGAATTTTTCAGAAGCATCTAATAAACCATCAATCCAAGGTAATAATTTTTTTGCACAATGGTCTGTATGTAAAATAACTGTAGCTCCGTATGCTTCAGCTAATGTATGAACATGTTTAGCTCCTGCAATAGAACCTAATATAGCTGCTTTTTCACCAGCATTAGATAATCCTTTTCCTGCGTTATATTGTCCGCCACCATTTGAAAATTGAATGATTACTGGTGCGTTTAATTTTGCAGCAGTTTCCATAACTCCATTAATAGTACTTGATCCAACAACATTTACAGCAGGTAAAGCAAAGCCTTTTTGTTTTGCATAGTTGAAAATTTCTTGTACTTGGTCGCCTGTTGCAACTCCTGGTTTGATATTGTGATTCATAGTTGTGTGTTTTTAATTTTAATTTGCAAAAATAATAATTTAAAAAATTAGAATGGATAATTAATTCCAAAATTTAGTACTGTTTTACTAAAGTTAACTCCTTTCATCCATCGGTCGCCCACTTCTCTCCCCGGATCATATGCTTTGTAACCTAAATCAAAGCGGAAAACAAAGAAATTAAAATCGTACCTTAAACCTAAGCCAGAGCCAACTGCTAAATCTTCAAAAGAGCTAAATCCATTGAAAGTGTAATCTTTATCTGTTATATTGTCAAATAAATTCCAAATATTTCCAATGTCAGCAAAAAAAGCACTATGGAAATTGCCTCCAACTCTAAATCGGTATTCTAAGCTATAAGACAATTTAAAATTAGCTTCATTAAAATCATTTATTCCACCGCTTTTTCCTGGCCCTAAGCTATAAGCTTGCCAGCCCCTATTGTCATTTGAGCCTCCAGAAAAATAACTTCTTAGGAAAGGGATGGTTTGTGCATTGCCGTAAGGTATTGCTAATCCTGCAAAAGCTCTCATGGCTAATGTGTTTTTCTTTCCAAAATCCCAATGTTTTATGAAATCAATTTCTCCTTTTATATATTGAGAATATTCAATTCCAAACATGGTTTTATTACCATTTGTATTTAAGTCTTCATTTTTAGTACCAGCTAATAATGATAATAAATTTCCTGCAGTTTCAATTTTAGATTTTATGGAGTAAAAATTATTGTCAAGTAAGCTAGCTTTTGTGTTTCTTGAAAACGTTAGGCTTGATGATACAATTAAGTTGTTTTCAATTAATCGTAAGCGTCTTTCTCCAATACTTCTAATAATTTTATATTCTTCATCGTTAGAAGTTAAACTTGTTGCATTATTTTGAACATCTTCAATAAAATTCACAGCTCCTTGATTTGTTAGATTTCCGTCTAATAAATTGTTTGGATCTACATTGTAAGTTTGTGCTAAATCATTAAGTGTATTATATGAAGAACTATATACATTAAAGTAATTTTCGGGGTTTAAATTTTTAATAAATTGAATGTTAATTAGGTCAAAACGAATTGTATTTCCTGTTTTTGGAATCCAATTATAATTAAATACTCCGGTAAGGTTTTCTTTGTCTAAACCAATGTTTTTTTGACTGGTAAAGCCAATAGATGCTGTAGTTGTAGGCAGCATTTCCTTTTTAATTATTTTGTGAGTGTTAAGAGGAAAAATTATGCGCGGAAAACTCAATTTACCTTCAACACCATATTCTAAAATGTTAAAAAAAACATCGTTAGGGTTTGCTAAATCTTTTGATGAGCCAATATTGCCTTTAGTTGACAATTCAAAAATTTCAGCTCTTTTAAATAAATTTCTCCATATAAAAGACATTCTTCCGCTTATTCCAAATTCTTGTATGTCTGAAGTGGTTAAATCGACCGAAGGTTGCCACACATATTTCTCTTTACTTATTAAATAAATATTTGCAATTAATGAAGAATTAGTGCTATCACTAGGGTCTTCTATATATTCAATATTTGGGTAGTTAAATACTTTTAAATTACTCAAAGATTTAGAAGTAAGTGCTCTGTCGGTATCATTAAAAAGTTTTCCTTTTTCTATAAAAATAGCGTTAGTAATTGCTTTAGGTTTATATTTCAACTTTCCATGACTATATATATTGAAATTTTTATAGGTTGCACTATCGTTAAACTGATTTTGTGCTTTTTTAGATGTATTATTTGTAAAGATGTTTACTTGGCTAATTTTGTATACAGAGAAAGGCTTTTTAACTAATGAATCGCCATTTTTTACAAAACGATCCTCAATTTTTAAATTGATTTTCATTTTTTGGATAGAGTCGTCTATAATGGCATCATATTTAATGTTGCTTTCTTGAAAATGATAAACTCCGTTATTCCTTAAATGTTGAGTAATGCGTTTTCGTTCATTATCAAAATTAATAAAATTGTATTGATCACCTTTCTTTATAAAAGAGTTTTTTTCTTCTAAAGTATATAAACTATCTACAACAGGTGTTTCTATGAATTTGGAAATAGTATCTAAAAAATAGGGTTTTCCAGTTTCTATTTTATAAATTACTTTTCCTTTTTTGTCTCCAACAGAATCAATAGTGCTAGTAACTTTATTTCTTATAAATCCATTATTATAATAATAACCGCTTAATCGCTCAGTTGATTTTTGAGTTCTTTTTTTATCAATTAAAACAGGTATTTCACCATTTTTCTTCATAAATTTTGGTAAACCACTTACAAAAAAAGATTCACCTAATCTTTTTACTTGTTTTGGAGATAAAAAACGATTTAAGTTTTTTATTCTGTTGGGTTTTTTATTTAGCCAAGCTTGGTATGAAGAATCTGGATTTTTCTTGGCTAAGTTAAAAATTAAAAGTCCAAAAGGGTAATTTAAAAATTTAGTATTTGGTTGTTGAATCACTAAATTATTTACCCTATCTTCCTTGTTAATTTTATCATTAAGGTAAATTTCATTTTTAATTAATAATTTTTCGTTTGCAGGCACTCGTTTAACTATAGAACACGAATAAATTATTGTTCCGATTACAAATAATAATGTTATTTTTGATAAATTATTTCTCAAGGTCTTTTTTAAAAGTTAGTCAAAAATACAATTTTTATGGTTAGTAAAAACCAAATTAAACTAATTACAAGTTTACAACAAAAAAAATATAGAAAACAAGAACAACTTTTCATTGCCGAAGGTGTAAAGGTAGTTCAAGAATTGTTAAATTCTAACTTTGAATTGCAAGAATTGTTTACTACAAAGCAAGATTTTCTTACGGTTTCAAAAATCAAAGTTCATGCCATTTCTGAAGCCGACTTGAAGAAAATTAGTGCTTTAACAAATCCAAATACTTGTTTAGCAGTTTTCAAAATTTCAAAATCAAAAGATTTCGTTGAAAAAGGACTAATCGTTGCTTTAGATGATGTTCGCGATCCAGGAAATTTAGGAACAATTATTCGTTTGTGCGATTGGTTTGGAATTGAAACCTTGTTTTGTTCTGAAGAATCGGTCGATATTTATAATCCAAAAGTGGTTCAAGCTACAATGGGTTCTATTAGCAGAGTGAATGTTGTTTATGGAAATTTAGAAACGTTTTTAACGAAAACTAAATTACCTGTTTTTGGCACTTTTATGGATGGAAAGAATATTTATCAAGAAAAATTGCCTAAAAAAGGGATCATCATCATGGGAAATGAAGCAAACGGAATTTCCCCATCTATTGAAAAGCTTGTTTCTGAACGAATTGCAATTCCTCGCTTTGGAAATCTTCAAATTACAGAAAGTTTAAACGTAGCAACAGCAACCGCTATTATTCTAAGCGAATTTAAACGAAATTAATTCTTAGTGGAAAGAAAAATTGATGAAGAAACCACGGGTTTTCATTTCTTGAACATTGCCCGTCCATGGACTATTTGGGTCATTATCTCTAATTAATTCGTCTTTCATACTAAAAACGCCTCGTATGGAAGGAGAAAACACAAAATATTCAAAATACAAATCTATTCCAAAACCAACTTCATAGAAATTAGACCATTTTGTCATTCTAAATCTATTTCTAAAATTATCATCAGGAGATTCAGCATTACTGCCTAAATTAAGAGCAGTCGATAATCCACCTACTAGATAGAGTCTAATATTTCCTGTGCGAAGAGCCGAGTATTTTAGTAAAAATGGAAAGAAAATATAAGTCGATTTAACCTCTCGTAATCGTTCTACAGGGTCTGTTATATTTGGATATATAAGATTTCTTTGGGTTATGTATAAACCAGGTTCAAAACGAAAATCTAAATATTCAGATAATCTTAAGTTCCCAATTAAGCCAACATTAAATCCTGTTGAGTTTTGAACTTCTATGTCTTGAGTAACCGATAAATAATCAAATTTAAAATCCAAACTATTAAACCCAAGATAATAACCCCAGTGAACGCGCTGTTTGTTCCAATTTTCTTTGTTGATAATTGGATCTTTGCTAAACATGCCTTCCTGAGCAAAAAGGATTGGGGAAAAAAGTAATAAAAATAAAAACTTCTTCATATTATTTTTTAGATGCTTGATAAATGGTAGCTACTCCAAATGTTTGAGGTAGATGCTTTACATCTATAAACCCAATTTTTCTTAAAATATTGTTCAATACTTCTCCAAAAGGGAATTCGTTAGCAGAATCTGACAAATAAGAATAAGCTGCTTTATCTTTTGAAAACAATTTACCTACTAATGGAAGAATAAATTTTGAATGAAAAGCATAACCTTGTTTGAAAGGAAATTTAGTAGGAACCGAAGTTTCTAAAATGATAAATTGTCCGTTAGGTTTTAATGTTCTTAAGATTTCAGATAATCCTTTTTCAAGATTTTCAAAATTACGAACACCATAAGCCACGGTAATTACATCAAAATAATTATCAGGATATGGAATATTTTCTCCATCACCTAAAACCATTTGAATTTTTGAGTCTAACTTTTGCGCTTCAATTTTTTTCTTTCCAATGTCTAACATCCCTTGTGAAATGTCTAAACCAATGATTTCAGTTGCAGAAGTTGCAGCAAATAAAATAGCTAAATCACCTGTTCCAGTTGCAATATCTAAAATAGATTTTGGATTTTTTGCCGCCACCATTTTTAGGATTTTTTGCTTCCACTTTGCATCGGTGCCAAAAGAAATTACTTTATTAAGACCATCATAGTTACCAGAAATGTTGTCAAACATTTGAGCAACTTGTTCTTTTTTGCCTAATTCTGAATCTTTATATGGTGTTATATTTTTTGACATTTTCTTAATTTAGGAATACAAAAGTACTGATAAAAAATCAAATTCAATTGCAAAATTCAATTTCAACTTCAAAAATCAACTTCAAAAATCAATTGCAATTTGTCAATTGAAAATTAAGTTTTAATCTGAAACCGAATTTAAAACCTTTAACCCCAAACCCTTCACCTTTTACCTTTTTTCATACGTTAAAAAAGTAAAATCGTAATTGTGTTTTTCGTCTTTTGAATGAAATTCTTCGAAAACTAATTCCCATTTATCCGTATCGATTTCTGGAAAAAAAGTATCTGCTTCTGCGGTTGTATGCACTCTTGTTAATTCAATTTTTTGAGCGATATCGATAGATTGTTTGTAGATTTCGCCTCCGCCAATGATGAAAACTTCTTCCTCTTTTGGACACAAATCAATCGCTTTTTTTAAACTACTTGCTACCAAACAACCTTCTGGCGCTTCGTAGTCCTTTTGTCTAGTAATGATAATATGTGTACGATTTGGTAATGGTTTTGGAAAACTTTCAAAGGTTTTTCTTCCCATCACAATATAATGACCAGAAGTGATGGTTTTAAAACGCTTAAAATCATCTGGCAAATGCCAAACCAATTGGTTGTCTTTCCCTAAAGCATTGTTTTCAGATGCGGCTGCGATTATAGTGAGCATGTTATTTTTCTTTTGGGTGTAAATAAAATGAAGTTGTCATTAAAGCATCTCGAGGTTTTCCGTTTTCAGTTATGGGTTCAACTTTTGGAAATTTTTTGAATAGTTCAATAATTTTATGTTTGAAATTTTCAATTTTACCATCAATAGATTCAATTACCATATTGCCTTCTTTGGTAACTGTATACTTTATTCTCAAAAGTTGTAAATCATATAAAATCGATGCTTCTTCTCTGTATTTTTCATATTCTGATTGAACTTCAGTTCTAATTACTTCCATAATGCAAGAATTAGGAGAGGAAGTTTTTTTACAGTCATCAAATAGTTTTTCGTAATTTTTATCTTGTCCAAATGATGAGAGTTGAAACAGTAAAAAAAGAAAAATAGGTATTTTTTTCATGTTATTTTCTATTAAAGATAAAATTTTTTATAAATTGTAACCTTGAATTTACTGCAAAATTCGCAATCTTGCCAAACGCCTGTTTTATGCAGTTTTTATTTTATTATTGGATAAACTGTTTTTATTTTTTCATTATCCACAATAAAGATAACATTAACGCCAGACTTTGTAATACTTTCAAATATTTTTTTTGTGCCTTCTTTTAATTTCTTATATTGATTTGCAAAGTTTATTTCTTCAAGCAGTTTAGTTTTATCCCAATCTTTTGGAAAAAAATCAGTTGGCTTAATTTTTTCTTTCCATTTTTTTGTTCGATAATCGAAGGCTTCAATTTTAGCTTTCCAAACTCCATTTTCATTAGTTTCTAAAACTTCAATTACTCTTACTTTTAACTCATCATAAAAGTGAATGCCTGTTACATTTTCATTTGTGAAAGTACCAGAGACAGAATGAACAAAACTTTGCATAAAATCAGAACTATATGTTTGACCTTTTGGAGATGAAACTAAATCCGCAGTTTTTATGATATATTCTGGTTTAATAATTTTAGCAGCACGTTTGGAATTTTTAACTTTTAAAAAATTATAAAATTTTGAATATTTGATTAAGTGCTTTATTTCTAAATATGGTCCTTCCAAATCTTTACCAATTATTACAGGTAAGTTAGTTGGAAAAGCTATTATTCTTTCTCCTGCAACTAAATCTCCAACCTCAGAAACTTTAGTCCTTTTGATTTTTGCTAAGTTTTTAGCAATATAATAGCAATAGTTCATAATTTTTATTATCGGGTTTTTGTCTAAAATTGCATACAACTTGTATATATGGGCTATAAAGTTTCGCATACATACCCAAATATGGGTAGATTGGCGCTACTTAGTTGCGTTTGTTGATTTTTTTTAAACCGCCACAACACCTTTAATATGCGGGTGCGGGTCATAACCTTCCAATGTAAAATCTTCAAATTTGAAATCGAAAATATTTTTGATTTCTGGGTTTAATTTCATCGTTGGTAAAGGTCGGCACTCGCGAGATAGTTGTAACTCTAACTGCTCCATGTGGTTGTTGTAAATGTGCGCATCTCCAAAAGTATGGATGAATTCGCCTACTTGTAAATCGCAAACTTGTGCAATCATCATCGTAAACAAAGCATAAGACGCAATATTAAACGGAACGCCTAAGAAAATATCAGCACTGCGTTGGTACAACTGGCAACTTAATTTTCCATCCGCCACATAAAACTGAAAAAAAGCATGACATGGAGGCAAAGCGGCTTTTCCATTGGCAACATTTTCAGCAAACGAAACCGAAGTATCAGGCAAAACACTTGGATTCCAAGCCGAAACTAACATTCTTCTGCTGTTTGGATTGGTTTTTAGCGTTTCGATTAATTCGGTAATTTGGTCGATTTCTTCGCTGTTCCAATTACGCCATTGGTGTCCGTAAACCGGACCTAAATCGCCATTTTCATCCGCCCATTCGTCCCAAATTTTCACACCGTTTTCTTGTAAATATTTGATGTTCGTGTCACCATTTAAAAACCACAACAATTCGTAAATAATCGATTTTAAGTGTAATTTTTTAGTGGTTACCATTGGGAAACCTTCGCTTAAATCAAAACGCATTTGGTAACCAAAAACACTTAAGGTTCCAGTTCCTGTACGGTCGCCTTTTTGGTTGCCGTTTGCTAATACGTGTTTTACTAAATCGTGATATTGTTGCATATATAGTCAGTTTAAACCCGACAGGTTTCTAAAACCTGTCGGGTTTTTAATTTAATGATTAAAAGCTTCTACGTCTTTTGGGTCGTGTTTATGTTTGAATAAAATTGCGAATGCAATAGTTATAATCAACGCATATATAGCAAAAGTTAGCCAAATGTTATGCCAATCTTTTCCTGCTGGCGTTGTGAAATAAGTATCTATTAAAAACCCACTTCCTAAACTTCCTAAAATAGCCCCAAATCCGTTTGTCATCATCATAAATAGACCTTGTGCTGATGAACGAATTTTAGAATCTGTTGTTGTTTCTACGAATAATGAACCAGAAATATTAAAGAAGTCGAATGCCAATCCATAAACGATATTCGACATAATAATCATCCATAAACTTCCAATCGGATCGCCAAAAGCGAAGAATCCGAAACGGAAAACCCAAGCAATCAAACTAAAAAGCATCACTCTTTTGATTCCATATCGTCTCAAGAAAAAAGGTATAGCTAATATGAATATGGTTTCAGAAATTTGAGAAATGGATAAGACAATATTTGCTGATTTTACAACAAATGTATTAGCATATTCTGGAACGTTTTTGAAATCGTGAATATAAGTTTCACCATACATGTTTGTTAATTGTAAAGCAGCGCCCAAGAACATACTAAACACAAAAAACATCGCCATTTTAGATTGTTTGAATAATTTAAAAGCATCTAAACCAAAAATTTGCGAGAATGTTTTGTTAGTGCTTTCATCTTTTGTTGGTTCAATTTTTGGTAAGGTGAAAGAGAAAATTCCTAATACAAATGCAAAAAATGAAGCAATATAAAACTGATTACATTCTACTGGCATATTTGTAATTGATGCAATTGCTTTTCCAATTGCAATTCCAAATGAAAAAGGCGGATTTACATTACTGAATAAGTTAGTACACCACATCGCAACAATGAAACCAATAGTTCCCCATACGCGAATAGGAGGGTAATCTTTTACTACATTAAAATTGAATTTTTTTAGAACTGCGTATGATAGCGAATTTGACAACGATAAGGTTGGCATATAAAACATCATTCCAATAAGTAATACCCAAAAGAAAGTGGAAGGACTATCAATAGCTGGTAAAAAAAGTAAAATTATTCCATAAAGAATATGATGAATTCCATATAATTTTTCAAGATTTAAATATTTATCTGCGATGATTCCGGAAATCGGAGGCATAATAATTGAACCTATTCCTAAAGTTGAAAAAACTATTCCAAACTCAGCTCCAGACCATTGTTTAAATCCGAATCCATAACTTGCAAGTGTTGTTAGCCATGCACCCCAAACAAATAATTGTAAGAAACTTACAATTGTTAATTTTAATTTTATATTCATTTTGAAATAGTTTTAAGATTCTTTTTTTGAGATTTCATCTCTAATTTTTGCTGCTTTTTCGTAGTCTTCGTTTTGCACAGCTTCGTCTAATTTTTCGTATAATTCTTTTAGCGAATATCCTGAATAACTGTCAGCTGGAACAATTGCATCTTCTTGTCCAAAAGTTTCTGGAGTAGAAAGAATGTCATCGTTTTCCTGATTTTCTGCATTTTCAGCTGGGTTGATGCTTAGGTAAATCCCCGCTTTATCTAAGATGTTTTTGTAAGTAAAAATAGGAGCATTAAAACGTAACGCTAACGCAATCGCATCAGAAGTTCTGGCATCGATGATTTCTTCGATTTTGTCTCTTTCGCAAATAATACTCGAATAGAAAACACCGTCAACTAATTTGTGAATAATCACTTGTTTTACTACGATATCAAATCGGTCGGCAAAGCTTTTAAATAAATCGTGTGTAAGTGGGCGAGGTGGCTTGATTTCTTTTTCTAAAGCAATAGCAATTGATTGCGCTTCAAAAGCACCAATAACAATGGGTAGTTTTCGATCACCATCCACTTCATTTAAGATTAAGGCATAAGCTCCGTTTTGCGTTTGGCTATAGGAAATACCTTTTATAGTTAATTTTACTAAACTCATTTCAAATTGTAAATTATCATTTCTTTGATGCCTTGATTTGGATTTTCAAATAGCATCACAAAGTCAGAAAATGGCTAATAGAAAACGGTTAGCCATAACTTCGTTAATTCGTTATCAATCGGGCTGCCCAAAAATAAAAAAAAGAGCTATCTAAACAAAGATAACTCTAATTTTAATATAATATTTTTTTGAACAACTATTTTGTTATGAGTTGCTAGCTTTAAATGCTTTTAATTTTTCAATTAATTGAGGCACAACAGTGAAAGCATCACCTACAACTCCATAATCAGCTACTTTAAAGAAAGGTGCTTCAGGATCTGTATTGATAACTACTTTTACTTTTGAAGAGTTGATACCTGCAATGTGTTGGATTGCTCCAGAGATTCCAACTGCAATATATAAGTTTGAAGCTACTGGTTTTCCAGTTTGTCCAACGTGCTCACTGTGAGGTCTCCATCCAATGTCAGAAACTGGTTTAGAACAGGCTGTTGCTGCACCTAAAACAGAAGCTAATTCTTCAATCATTCCCCAGTTTTCTGGACCTTTCATTCCGCGACCAGCAGATACTACGATTTCAGCATCAGCGATAGTTACTTTTCCAGTTACCTTTTCTACGTTTTCTACTTTGATTCCGAAATCAGCATCGTTTAATGATGGTGCGAAGCTTTCTTCAGTCATAGCAGCTGCATTTTCTAATAATCCGAAAGAGTTTTTAGCAATTCCCAATACTTTTACAGGAGTTGAAATTTCAGTAATATTGAAAGCTTTGTTTGAAAAAGCAGTTCTTTTTACTTGGAAAGGCGAAGTGCTTTCTGGTAACGCTACAACATTTGAAGCATAACCTGCTTCTAAAGCTACCGCTACAAGAGGAGCTAAATACAAACTATCTGTAGTTGAAGAAACCAATACAATTTGAGTTCCTTCTTTTTTAGCTGCTTGAGCAATTACATCAGCATACGCTTTTGCGCTAAAGTTATTTAATTTATCGTTAGAAACGTTTAATACTTTGTCTACTCCGTAAGCCGCTAAAGCGCTATTGTCAGAGTTGTTAATAGTTACAGCAGTAACTGTTGTTCCCATTGAAGCAGCTACTTTTTTTGCGTAAGAAGCTAATTCGAATGCTACTTTTTTAATTTTTCCTTCTGCTGATTCAGCATATATTAATATCGACATGATTCTTTAATTTTTAGGTTTGAAATTAGATAACTTTCGCTTCGTTATGTAATAAGTTAATTAACTCATCTAAGTTGTCAGCATTTACTAATTTAACTGCTGATTTAGCAGCTGGTTTTTCAAATTTAACCGCTTTAGTTGAAGTTGCATCTCCTGTTGGTTCTACTAAAGTCAATGCTTTAGTTCTAGCCATCATGATACCTCTCATATTTGGAATACGTAAATCTTTTTCTTCTACTAAACCTTTTTGACCACCAATAATTAATGGTAAACCTGCAGAAATTGTTTCTTTTCCACCGTCAATTTCTCTAGTTACTTTTGCTTCGTTTCCATTTACGTCGATACCAACACAAGCGTTTACGAAATTGAAACCTAATAATCCAGCAACCATTCCTGGAACCATTCCACCATTATAGTCTAACGATTCTTTTCCAGCAATTACTAAATCATAACCTCCGTTTTTAACAACTTCAGCTAATTGTTTTGCAACAAACATTCCGTCTGTTGGGTTTGCATTAATACGAATAGCTTCGTCTGCGCCAATTGCTAATGCTTTTCTTAAAGTTGCTTCAGCGTCAGCTCCACCAACATTTACAACAGTAACATTTGCGCCTTGTTGCTCTTTAAACCAAATGGCTCTTGTTAAACCAAATTCATCATTAGGATTAATTACAAATTGAACGCCATTAGTATCAAACTCGCTGTCACCATTGACAAAATTAATCTTTGAAGTAGTATCAGGTACGTGACTGATGCAAACTAATATTTTCATTTTTATGTATTTTGTTAGTGTTTATTTTCAGTCCAAAAATACAAAATAATTTTCAAATAAAAACTATGCACGCATAATAAATATGTATTTTTCGGAAAAATTAATATTTTTATAAGAATAACATAAAATTATGTGTTTATTTTAACTCTATATTGAAAATATTATCAACTAAAAGGTTTGAGTAGAAAGTGATTTCATTTTTTTTAATATCTATTTAGAATAATTATATTTTTACTATTTTTGCAAATCATAATTCAACGAAATTACTATTTTCATGAGAACGATACAATTTAGAGAAGCTATTTGTGAAGCGATGAGCGAAGAAATGCGTCGCGACGAATCAATATATTTAATGGGTGAAGAGGTAGCAGAATATAATGGAGCTTACAAAGCTTCAAAAGGAATGCTAGATGAATTTGGACCAAAACGTGTAATTGATACACCAATCGCAGAGTTAGGATTTGCAGGAATTGCTGTAGGTTCGGCTATGAATGGGAATCGTCCTATTGTAGAGTTCATGACGTTCAACTTCTCTTTAGTAGGAATTGACCAAATTATCAATAACGCAGCAAAAATGCGTCAAATGTCTGCCGGACAATTTCCAATGCCAATGGTATTTAGAGGTCCAACAGCTTCTGCAGGTCAATTAGGGGCAACGCACTCGCAAGCTTTTGAAAACTGGTTTGCTAACACTCCAGGTTTAAAAGTAGTTGTTCCTTCTACAGTATATGACGCAAAAGGTTTATTGAAATCAGCTATTCGTGATAACGATCCAGTTATTTTCATGGAATCGGAACAAATGTATGGAGATAAAGGAGAAGTTCCTGAAGGAGAATATACAATTCCATTAGGTGTTGCAGATATTAAAAGAGAAGGTACAGATGTAACAATTGTTTCTTTTGGTAAAATTATTAAAGAAGCTTTCTTAGCTGCTGATGAATTAGCAAAAGAAAATATTTCTTGTGAAATCATCGATTTAAGAACGGTTCGTCCTATGGATTACGATGCGATTTTAAATTCGGTTAAAAAAACCAACAGATTAGTAGTTTTAGAAGAAGCTTGGCCATTTGCTTCAGTTGCTTCTGAGATTACTTATATGGTACAAGAAAAAGCATTTGATTACTTAGACGCTCCAGTTCAAAGAATTACAACTGCTGATACTCCGGCTCCTTATTCGCCAACTTTATTAAAAGAATGGTTGCCTAATGCGCAAGATGTTATTAAAGCTGTTAAAAAAGTTTTGTATAAATAACAATTAACTTATTATATTTGAAGCTTCATCAGTAACTTTCTGATGAAGTTTTTTTTTTCTATGAAGACAAAAATTGTATTATTCTTTTTATTTCTAAGCTCAATAGTTATTGGGCAAACCAAGGTTGGTGGAAAAGTAACTGACGAATTTGGTGATCCTGTAGCTTTTGCAAATGTTATATTTAAAAACTCGAAAGAAGGAGTAATTACTGATGAAAATGGGAATTTCTATTTTGAATCTAAAGAGAATTATTCCACTTTAGTAGTTTCTTATGTGGGATTCGAAAAGAAAGAAATTTCATTAATGCCTGGTTTGAATTCGGGGTTAAAAATAGAGTTGAAGTCGGGTACAGAGCTTAAGGAAGTTGTAATTTATACAGGTAAAACGTCAAAAAAGAACAATCCAGCTATCGATATATTGCGAAAAATTTGGGAACGTAGAAGAAAGAACGGACTCAAAATGTTTAAACAATACGAATACGATAAGTATGAAAAAGTTGAATTTGACTTAAATACAATCGATTCTGCTTTTATGAGTAATAAAATGTTTAGAGGAATGGAATTTGTTTTTGACCAAATAGATACTTCAAGTATTTCTGGAAAAACATATTTGCCAATTTTTATAAACGAAACCTTAAGTGAAGTTTACGGCGATAACGAAGATAAAAGATTTAAAGAAATTACAAAAGCTAATAAAAATTCAGGATTTGGTACAGGAGATGGTGTAAATACTTTTATTAAAGATTTATATGCTGATTTTGATATTTATGATAACTATTTAAAATTTTTCGACAAAGATTTCGTGAGTCCACTTTCAAGAACAGGAATCAATGTTTATAATTATGTTTTAAACGATAGTATGTTTATTGATAACAAATGGTGTTATAATATTGTTTACTATCCAAGACGTAAAAACGAACTAACATTTAAAGGCGATTTTTGGGTAAATGATACCACTTTTGCTATTAAGAAAATTAATTTAGAGGCTAGCAAAAGCGCTAATATAAACTGGGTAAAAGAAATTTACATAGAACAAGAATATGATGTTGTTAACGATTCTGTTTTTTTATTAAAAAGAGATTACATGATGTCTGATTTTAGTATTTCTAAAAAAGAAGAATCTAGAGGAGTGTATGGGAAAAGAACAACGCTTGCTAAAAATCACAAGTTCAATGTAAAAAAGGATGGTAAATTTTATAAAAAGGAAGTGAATTTTTATGATAATACTATTTATGATAAATCAGACGAATTTTGGCAAGCTAATCGTTTTGAAGAATTAAATAAGAATGAAGCGGGTATATATAAAATGCTTGATACTTTAAAAGAAGTGCCCCGTTTTAAAAGAATATACAATGTAGCCTCAATCTTAGGAAGCGGTTACATTGAAATTCCAAAACTTAAGTTAGATTATGGTCCAATATTTTCAACTTATGGATATAATGATGTTGAAGGACAGCGATTAAGGGTTGGCGGAAGAACTTATTTTGGCTCTAATGATAAATGGAGAATTCAAGGATATACCGCTTATGGTTTTACAGACAATCAGTTTAAGTACGGAATTTCTGGTAGATGGATGGTGAATCCAAATAACAGATTAATTTTATCTATTGGAAATCGTCGTGATGTAGAGCAAATGGGAGTAAGTTTAACTACTTCAAATGATGTTTTAGGAAGAAGTTTTGCTTCATCAGCATTGTTTGCAAGTGGGGTAAATAATCAGTTAACCTCAGTAAATTTAACAACTTTAGGTTTTGAGATAGAGCCTTTTAAAAATTTCACTTTTCAAACGAATTTTACTTACCGAACTTTAAAATCAGCTTCTAATGAGTTTAGTTTGGATTATTATACAGATTTAACTCAAACTGAAATTAAAAGCCAAGTAAAACAATCTGAAATCAACTTTGTTGCCGAGTTTACTCCAAAAAGAAAAACTGTAGGATATGGTGTAGATCGTTTAGATGTTGATTTTAACTATGCCAGATTTTTCTTAAGTTATAGCAATGGTTTAAAAGGAGTTTTAGATAGTGATTTTGATTATCAGAAACTTCAGTTTTTCTATCGACAGCCAGTATTAATTGGTGGATTTGGTAGGTTGTTTACCACATTTGAAACAGGAAAAATCTTCGGCGAAGTGCCGCTTGGTTTAATGGGAGTAATTCCCGGAAATCAATCTTGGTTTGTAATTGAAAGCACTTATAATTTATTAGATTATTATGATTTTGTTGCAGATGAATACGCTTCATTGCATTTAGAGCACCATTTTAATGGAAGGTTATTTTCAAGAATTCCATATTTAAGAAAATTAAATTTGCGTGAAATTGTCGGAATCAAAGGGGTTTATGGTAGGGTTTCAGAAAATAACAAAACGCTAAATGCTTCAGGGTTAAATTATGTTGCGCCAGAAGATGTTTATTGGGAATATCACGCAGGTGTTGGAAATATCTTCAAAGTATTACGCGTCGATTTCGCATGGAGAGGTAGCTATTTAGAGATGCCAGATGCTAGAAAATTTGCTATAAGAGCTTCGTTTGGATTCTATTTCTAATGGAAGAAGCAATTGCATATTTATATAAAAAAGACCCTGTTTTTGAGCAAATAAGTCAGCAATATGGAGTTCCTGTTCAACCTAAAAGGCCACAAGGTTTTAGAACTTTAGTGCTTTTAATTTTAGAGCAACAAGTGTCAATAGATTCTGCAAAGGCTACTTTTAATAAATTAATTACTGCAATCCCAAATTTTTTTCCTGAAGTTGTAATTCATTTTTCTGAAGAAAATTTTCGTGCTTGTGGGGTAAGTCGGCAAAAAACAAAATACATAAAAGCGCTTTCACAAGCTATTTTGTCAAAAGAATTAGACTTAGATTGTCTAGCCTATAAGACTCCTGAATTAGTTAGGGAAGAACTCATTAAAATAAAAGGCATCGGTAATTGGACCATTGATATTTATTTGATGTTTTGCTTAAATTCGCTTGATATTATTCCGCTTGGTGATATTGCAGTAGTAAATACTATGAAAGAACTTTTTGATATTCATACTAAAGAAGAAATGGAAATCTATGCTCAAAAATGGAAACCCTATCGCTCAGTAGCAACTTATTTTCTTTGGCACTATTACCTTGAAAAAAGAGGCAGAAAAATCACATATTAAATCTTTGTAAAATCTATACTTTTTTTGCAAAACTCTTTTGTTTCTCATGTTTTATAGTGGTAACTTTGCACCCGTTTTAAAAACATAAGATAAAATGACAGCAGATAAAATTACTACATTTGATGTATTGATTGAGATTCCAAGAGGAAGTAGAAACAAATACGAATACGATTTTGAATTAAAAAGAATGCGTTTTGACAGAATGTTATTTTCGTCAATGATGTATCCAGCTGATTACGGATTTATTCCAGAAACGTTAGCATTAGATGGTGATCCATTAGATGTTTTAGTTTTAGTAAACGAGCCAACTTTCCCAGGTTGTGTAATGGAAGTAAAACCAATTGGTGTTTTCCATATGGCAGATGATAAAGGTCCAGATGAGAAAGTGATTTGCGTACCAGTTTCAGATCCAATTTGGAATAAATTAAACGATTTAAGTGATGTAAATCCTCACTTAATCAAAGAAATTGAGCACTTTTTCCAAGTATATAAAGACTTAGAAAATAAAAAAGTAGATGTCGAAGGTTGGGGAGATGTAAACGAAGCAAAAGAAATTTTGATGAAATGTACCAATCGTTTCAACGAAATCGAAAATAAACCTGAAGGATTATTTGGCATTAAATAATTTTTTTTGAAATAAATAAAAGGCAGTATTTTTTTAAAAATATTGCCTTTTTTGTTTTATTTTCTTAATATTACCATAAAATAAACAATCAAAACAAACTAATTAATATTTTATGGAATCAATTATGATTTATGTACCAATAGTCATGGCACTATTAGGATTAGCATTTATGGCGGCCAAACGCGCTTGGGTTCTTAAACAAGACGCTGGAGATGGGAAAATGAAAGAAATTTCAGATTACATCTACGAAGGAGCATTAGCTTTTTTAAAAGCAGAATACAAATTATTAACGTTTTTCGTTCTTGGAGCAAGTGTGGTTCTTGCCGGAATTTCAATTATTGTTCCAACAACACATTGGTTAATCGTAATTGCATTTATTTTCGGAGCAATATTTTCAGCTTATGCAGGTAATATTGGAATGAAAATCGCTACTAAAACTAATGTTAGAACTACGCAAGCGGCTCGTACAAGTTTACCACAAGCATTAAAAGTATCTTTTGGTGGTGGAACAGTAATGGGGTTAGGTGTTGCTGGTTTAGCTGTTTTAGGATTGACAGGATTCTTCATCATATTCTTTAGATTTTTCATGAACGGTGAATGGACATCAACAGATGACATGACTATCGTTTTAGAAACATTAGCTGGTTTTTCATTAGGTGCTGAATCTATCGCTTTGTTTGCTCGTGTAGGTGGAGGAATTTACACCAAAGCTGCCGATGTAGGTGCTGACTTAGTAGGGAAAGTAGAAGCAGGAATTCCAGAAGACGACCCGCGTAATCCTGCTACAATTGCAGATAACGTTGGAGATAACGTTGGTGACGTTGCTGGTATGGGTGCCGATTTATTTGGTTCGTATGTAGCAACCGTTTTAGCGGCAATGGTTTTAGGAAATTATGTAATTAAAGATATGGGTGGTAAAATCGATGACGCATTTGGCGGAATTGGACCAATTTTATTACCAATGGCAATCGCAGGTTTTGGAATTTTATTTTCTATCATTGGAACAATGTTAGTTAAAATTTCAAGCGACGATGCTAAAGAAGCACAAGTTCAAAAAGCATTAAATGTTGGAAACTGGGTTTCTATTGCTTTAACGGCAATTGCTTGTTTTTTCTTAATTGATATGATGTTACCAGAAACGATGCAAATGTCATTCTTTGGTGAAGGAATTCAAGAGATTTCTTCAATGAGAGTTTTCTATGCATCTTTAATTGGATTATTTGTTGGTGGAGCAATTTCATCAGTAACGGAATATTATACAGGATTAGGTACAAAACCAGTATTAGCAATCGTACAAAAATCATCAACTGGAGCTGGAACTAACGTAATCGCTGGTTTAGCAACGGGTATGATTTCAACTTTCCCAACAGTAATTTTATTTGCTGCGGCAATTTGGTCAACTTATGCTTTAGCAGGTTTTTACGGAGTAGCTTTAGCCGCTTCTGCTATGATGGCAACAACAGCTATGCAATTAGCAATCGACGCTTTCGGACCAATTTCTGACAACGCTGGTGGAATCGCTGAAATGAGTGAATTACCAAAAGAAGTTCGTACTCGTACAGATATTTTAGATTCAGTTGGTAACACAACTGCTGCAACTGGAAAAGGTTTCGCAATCGCTTCAGCAGCTTTAACTTCGTTAGCTTTATTCGCTGCGTATGTAACGTTCACAGGAATTGATGGAATCAATATTTTCAAAGCGCCAGTATTAGCAATGTTATTCGTTGGAGGTATGATTCCAGTAGTATTCTCTGCATTAGCTATGAATTCAGTAGGAAAAGCAGCAATGGATATGGTGTACGAAGTACGTCGTCAGTTCAAAGAAATTCCAGGTATCATGGAAGGAACGGGTAAGCCAGAATACGGAAAATGTGTTGAAATTTCTACAAAAGCCGCTTTACGCGAAATGATGTTGCCAGGAATTTTAACGATTGGTTTCCCAATTGCAATTGTTTTATTAGGTAAATTAGTTTATGCAGATAACAACCAATTAATCGCTGAAATGTTAGGTGGTTATATGGCTGGAGTTACGGTTTCAGGTGTGCTTTGGGCAGTGTTCCAAAATAATGCTGGTGGAGCTTGGGATAACGCTAAAAAATCTTTCGAAGCTGGAGTTATGATTAATGGTGAAATGACATACAAAGGTTCTGATGCACACAAAGCAGCTGTAACTGGAGATACTGTTGGAGATCCATTCAAAGATACTTCTGGACCATCAATGAATATCTTAATCAAATTAACATGTTTAATTGGTCTTGTAATCGCTCCAATCATAGGAGGTCACGGCGCTACAACTGAAAAAGGGGCTTGTTGTTCTGGAGACAAAAAAGAAATGGTTTGTACGGAAGGAAAATGCGATTTATCTAAATGTGCAACCATGACAAAAGATGAATGTGCAAAAATGTGTGAAGCAAACGGATGTTCAGAAGAATGCAAAGAAAAATGTATGTCAATGTATGATGAAAACGGAAAATATATTGGAGAAACAGCTCATGTTCACGGACCAAATTGCAATCATGACAAAGCAGAAATCAAAGACATTAAAGTTACTAAAGTAAAAGATGCTGACGGAAAAGTAAAAGCGACGGTTATTTTAACTACAATGGTTGATGGTAAAGAAACTACCGAAGAAAAAGTTTTTGAAGGAGACGATTTAGAAGTAGATGCAAAAATTGCTGAACTAGGAAAATAATCTTTTTCTATACAAATAATGAAAACCGCACAGCAATGTGCGGTTTTTTTATTTAATTTTAGCCAAACAAACACAACTCCAATGAAATATAAAATACTGACTTTGTTGTTGCTCTTTTCTGTAATTTGCGTTGCACAACAAACTCTTAATATAATTCCGAAACCGAATTCAGTAGAAATCAAAAATGGACATTTTGTTTTAAATAAAGAAACGGTCATTTTGGCTGATGAAAATTCTTTTGAAGCAAAATTTCTTCAAAAAGAGATTAAAAATAGAACTGGGTTACAGTTAAAAATTTCTTTAAACTCAAATTCAATAAGCAAAATTGGATTTTATTATTTACTATTGCCAGGAGTTATTATTAAAACGGATTCATTAGGTAATCGTTCAACTAATAGAAATAAAGGACAATATTTTCTTAGAGTAGAAAAAAATGATATAACAATTGCTCAAGCTGATAATGTTGGTGATTTTTATGGAATCCAAACCTTATTACAATTAATTCCATTTGAAAAAAAGAGTGAAATTAAAATTCCATATTTATCTATTTCTGACCAACCAAAATTCCAATGGCGCGGTATGCACTTAGATGTTTCTCGTCATTTCTTTCCTAAGGAATTTATCAAAAAATACATTGATTATTTAGCAATGTATAAAATGAATACCTTTCATTGGCATTTAACCGATGATCAAGGTTGGCGCATCGAAATCAAAAAATATCCAAAATTAACCGAAGTCGGCGCATGGCGAAATGGTTCCATGGTTGGACATTACACCGATCAAACTTTCGACAATATTCGCTATGGCGGATTTTACACGCAAGAAGAAATCAAAGAAATTGTAGCTTACGCAAAAGAGCGACACATCACCATTGTTCCCGAAATCGAAATGCCAGGTCATGCTTTAGCAGCCTTAGCTTCTTATCCTGAATTTTCATGTACAGGTGGACCTTTTGAAGTGGGAAAAACTTGGGGTGTTTTAGAAGATGTTTTTTGCCCGAAAGACGAAACGTTTACTTTTTTAGAAAATATTTTGACAGAAGTTATATCGTTATTTCCTTCTGAATATATTCACATTGGTGGTGATGAATCTCCAAAAGTCCGTTGGAAAAGTTGTCCGCATTGTCAAAAAAGAATCAAAGAGGAACATCTAAAAGACGAACACGAATTACAAAGTTATTTCATTCAAAGAATCGAAAAATTTGTCAACAGTAAAGGTCGAAAAATCATCGGTTGGGATGAAATTTTAGAAGGTGGATTAGCACCAAATGCAGCTGTAATGAGTTGGCGCGGCACCGAAGGCGGAATTGCAGCAGCCAAACAAAAACATTTTGTAGTCATGTCACCAGGTTCACATTGTTATTTTGATCATTATCAAGGCGAACCTAAAAACGAACCGATCGCTTTTGGAGGTTATACAAACGTGGAAAAAGTGTATTCTTTCAATCCAATTCCAAAAGAACTTTCTGCAGAAGAATCGAACTATATTTTAGGTGCACAAGCCAATCTTTGGACAGAATATATCAATACACCAGAACATGTTGAATATATGCTTTTCCCAAGAATAGCAGCGCTTTCAGAAGTCGTTTGGGGAACATCAAATCCGAAAGAATACAAAGAATTCGAAAAAAGATTGATTTCACATTTTGAAATCTATGATAAAAAAGGAATCAATTACAGCAAAGCCATTTTTGAAGTAACTTCTAAAGTACAACCTGCTGAAAACGGAGTGGCTTTCGAATTAAAATCAGCAAATCCAAACGGAATCAAATACACAACTGACGGTTCGGAACCAAATTCAAATTCGTTTTCGTATGAAAAACCAATTCTAGTTACAAAGAACCAAACTATAAAAGCGGCTTATTTTGAAAACGGTAAAGCTAAAAGTGCCACCATCGAGCAACCGTTTTTCATCACAAAATCAACTGGAAAAAAGATTGAATTTGTACATCAACCACATGAAAACTATGGCATCGGTGGAAGTTTTACTTTGGTAGATGGAATGAAAGGAAACACTTCTAAATTCGGAAGAGATTGGTTAGGCTTCTGGGGAAAAGATATGAACGCTACCATCGATTTAGGTAAAACAGAAATGATTTCAAAAATCAGTATCAATACTCTTTCATCCAAAGGAAGTTGGATTTATTATCCCAAAAGCATCGGAATTTCAGTTTCAAAAGATGGTGAAAACTACTATGCTATTACGATTGTTTCATCCAAAGAAATTAAAGAAAGCAAAGGAAAAATTGTGATTGAATTTGACAAACAAAATGTTCAATTTATAAAAGTCATCGCAGAAAACAATGGAATCATAGCAGATGGAAAACCGGGAGCTGGTTCTAACAGTTGGTTATTTGTAGACGAAATAGGTGTAGAATAATGACAAACAGAAGAAATTTTTTAAAAACAACAGCATTGGCAACTGCTGGCGTAGCGTTTCAGGCTTTCAATGGAAAATCTGAGGAAACTGAAATGGATATCAATTCAGGAAAAACTAACAAACCTATCGTGCTTTCTACATGGAATTTCGGTTTGCAAGCTAACGAAGCCGCTTGGGAAGTACTTAAAAATAAAGGTCGCGCTTTAGATGCTGTTGAAGCAGGAGTAAAAATTCCAGAAGGCGATGTAAATGAAAGAAGTGTGGGTTACGGCGGTCGTCCAGATAGAGATGGTCGCGTAACCTTAGATGCTTGTATCATGGACGAATTTTCGAATATAGGTTCGGTGGCTTGTTTGGAACACATCAAACATCCCATTTCCGTAGCAAGAATGGTGATGGAAAAAACGCCTCATGTAATGTTGGTTGGTGAAGGAGCATTGCAGTTTGCCATTGCACAAGGATTCAAAAAAGAGAATTTATTAGTTGAAGCTTCCGAAAAAGAATGGAAAGAATGGCTAAAAACCAGCGAATATTTACCAAAAGCAAATATAGAAAACCACGACACCATTGGAATGATTGCGTTAGATGCGCATGGCAATTTATCGGGTGCGTGTACTACAAGCGGTATGGCGTTCAAAATGCATGGAAGAGTAGGCGATTCTCCAATTATCGGTGCAGGTTTGTATGTGGATAACGAAATTGGTGCCGCAACCGCAACAGGTCATGGAGAAGAAGTCATCCGAATTACAGGTTGTCATTTGGTGGTAGAATTGATGCGTCAAGGGAAATCGCCACAAAAGGCTTGTGAAGAAGCCGTGATGCGAATTGTAAAACTGACTCAAAACCGAGGAAAAAATCTAAAAGACATTCAAGTTGGATTCATCGCTTTGAATAAAAAAGGTGAATATGGTTCGTATTGCGTGCAAGGTGGTTTCAATTATGCCGTTCACGACGCAACAGGAAATAAATTAATAGATGCGAATTATTATTTAAAAACTTAGTTTTATTAACCACATAGAAACATAGATAGAAAAGTTTTACAGAGTCCATTTATGGATTCACAAAGTATATGTTTCCTATGTTAGTGAAACGACTTATTACATTCCAAAAGAAACTATGTTTCTATGTGGTTAAAAACATATTTATGAATTTAAAAAGAATCGAAATAGCTTGTTTTAACATTGAATCTGCTCTAATAGCACAAAAGGCTGGAGCTAATAGAGTAGAATTGTGCGCAGACATGTCAGTTGGTGGAACAACACCTTCTATTGAAATCATTCAACAAGCTCGCGAACATTTGAATATCGATTTATATGTAATGATTCGTCCAAGAGGAGGAAGTTTCGTTTACTCGGATGTTGAATTTGAACAAATGAAATTGGAAATCGAAACCATCAAAAAACTTGGGGTTAACGGATTTGTTTTTGGGATTTTGAAGAATGATAAAACGATAAATATCGAACAAAATAAAGTCTTAGTGGAATTATCAAAACCATTTTCTTGTACGTTTCATCGTGCTTTTGATGAAGTTTCAGATTATAAACAAGTTTTAGAAGATGTTATTTCTTGTGGATTTTCAACCATTCTAACTTCTGGAACTTTTCCAAATGTCATAGAAGGAAAAGAAGTTTTGAAACAATTGGTCAATCAAGCCAATAATCGCATCGAAATCATGCCTGGTGGTGGATTACGTTCGACTAATATTTCAGAATTAAATGAAACGGTAAAAGCCAATTGGTATCATTCATCTGCAATTACCGATGGAAGTGAAATTGCAAATCCAGAGGAAATAATACAACTAAAGAATAAACTCCAATCTTAAATGAACTTATATCATTAAAAAATTAAATTCAAAAATCGTTTATTAAAAGAGATTCCTAACGGAATGACAAGTTTGTGTAAAAAAACTTTTATGAACTTCTTTAATTTGAAGCTTTCACTTTCCAACTTATATGACTTATATGTTTAAAAAAATATCATTACTTCTAATTTTCTTATGCTGTTCCATTTCGGCACAAACTTCCTACCGCAATTTGTCAACCGAAAACTGGATATTCAACAAGCAAAACGAAGTAAAAAAACACAAAGCAACTATCCCCGGAACCGTTCACACCGATTTGTTTCAAAATCAATTAATTCCTGATCCTTTTTTTGGTACCAATGAAAAGCAATTGCAATGGATTGAAAATGAAAATTGGGAATACGAAACATATTTTACTTTATCAAAATCTGAATTAAAAAATCAAAACATCGATTTAGAATTTGAAGGTTTGGATACCTACGCTACTGTTTATTTAAACGGGAACGTTATTTTAGAGGCTAATAATATGTTCCGAAAATGGACCATTTCTGCTAAATCACGTCTGAAAATTGGAGCCAATCATTTAAAAGTTGTTTTTCATTCCGCAGTTCAAAAAGGGAAAGAAGCAGCAGCAAAATTATCTTATACATTACCAGAAAAAGAACGTGTTTTTGTTAGAAAAGCGCAATATCAATTCGGTTGGGATTGGGGACCACGATTTGTAACGGCAGGAATTTGGAAAAAAGTCCAATTGAAATTTTGGAATTCGGCTAAAATCGAAAACATAAAATTCAGCCAAGTTGAATTGAATGACAAAAAAGCAATCTTAGAATTCACAACCGAAATTTACGTTTCCAAAGTCAAAACAATTCAGTTAAAAATCAATGAAAAAATCGAAACGTTCAATCTTAAAAAAGGAAAGAATACAATCAAAATGCAATATGAAATTACGAATCCAAAATTGTGGTGGTGTAATGGTTTAGGTGATGCGAATTTATATCCTTTTACTGTCGAAATCAGTCAGAAAAAGCAGTTTTTGGATTCAAAAAAACTAAATATTGGCTTGCGAACTATCGAATTAATTCAGGAAAAAGACCAATCTGGAAAAAGTTTTTACTTTAAGTTAAATGGAAAATCGGTTTTCATGAAAGGTGCTAATGTGGTTCCGCCCGATAGTTTTTTACCACGAGTTTCGGATTCTACTTATTTTTCTTTAGTGGAAAATGCCAAAAAAGCGAACATGAATATGCTTCGTGTTTGGGGCGGAGGCGTTTATTTTGATGATGCGTTTTATGAAGCTTGCGATGCCAGCGGAATTTTAGTTTGGCAAGATTTTATGTTTGCGTGTTCGATGTATCCGGGCAATGAAAAATTTGTTGAAAATGTAAAACAAGAAGTAATTGATAACGTAAATCGTTTACAAAATCATCCAAGTATTGCGATTTGGTGTGGTAATAACGAAAATGACGAAGGTTGGCACAATTGGGGTTGGCAAAAACAATTCAACTATTCCAAAGCCGATTCGACTCAAATTTGGAACGACTACAAAAAAGTATTTCATGAAATGATTCCGCAGACTTTAGACAGTTTACTTTCGAAAGAAAAGAACATTTATTGGTCATCTTCGCCATCGATTGGTTGGGGAAGAAAGGAAAGTTTACTGCAAGGCGATTCGCACTATTGGGGTGTTTGGTGGGGAAAAGAACCGTTTGAAATTTATGAGAAAAAAGTAGGCAGATTTATGAGCGAATATGGTTTTCAAGGCATGCCAAATTTAGAAACGTTGAGAAAAGTAATGCGTAAAGAAGATTTGAATTTTACTTCCGAAGCCTTCAAAAATCATCAAAAACATCCAACAGGCTACGAAACCATAAACGAATATATGGAGCGCGATTATATAGTGCCAAAAGATATTGAAGATTATGTTTATGTTTCCCAATTATTGCAAGCTCGTGGAATGAAAACCGCCATTGAAGCCCATCGAAGAGCCAAATCATATTGTATGGGAACGTTATATTGGCAATTCAATGATTGTTGGCAAGTTACGTCTTGGAGTTCGTTGGATTATTACGGAAATTGGAAAGCCTTTCATTATCAGGCGAAGCGAAGTTTTGAGAACCTGCTTTTGTCAGCCGAGATAACGGATAGTGGAATTTATAAGTTTTTTGTTATTAATGATGGGATTCAAAATTATGCAGGTAAATTAAAAGCTGAAATTAGAAATTTTAAGGGGCAACTTTTATGGCAAAGAAGTTCGTATTGTAAATCAGATGCTAGTTCAAATGTGTCAGCTCTATTATTGCCTTTTCCTTCTTTAAAGGAATTTGATACGCAAAATTCTTATTTAAAAATGGAATTTATTTCAAATGAAAATCATTGGGAATCTAATTTCTTTTTCGAAAAACCTAAAGATTTGAAATTATCAAAACCAAATATTCAAATTAAATATATTGACGAGGTTACGATTGAAATTTCTTCAGATGTTTTAGCGAAGGATGTTTTTTTGTCTTCGGAAAACGATACTTTTTTTGAAGATAATTATTTTGATTTATTGCCAAATGAAAAGCGAATTATCATATTGTCGAAACCAGTGCAAAACATAAAAGTGAAATCGTTGTTTGATACTTTAGAATAAAAATAATCCTCAAATGAATTTCAGTTGAGGATTATTTTTGTTTTTATTGGTGTTTTCCGATTTCCCATCCAGTTTTACCTAAATATTTTTCTGCGCTTTCAATTGCTCCATCTTCTACAACAGTTCCCATTGAATCATTCCAACGGTTAAGATATCCAAATAATGAAATTACGCCAAGCATTTCTACTATATCGCCTTCTGTCCAATACTTATAAAGTTCTGTTTTAATGACTTCATCAACAGCATTAGGAATAACAGATGCAGCCAAAGCAAAATTTAAAGCAGCTCTTTCAGCATCTGAAAATGAAGAATGTGTTTTAAATTCCCAAATATTATCTAATTTTTCTTGTTCTGCACCATATCGTTCCGCTGCTCTAATAGTGTGTGCTTGACAATATCTACACCCAGCAGCGTTACTTGTTACCCAACCAATCATTCTTTTTAATGCAGAAGTTACATTTCCGTTGTTTTCCATTACTGCCATATTCAATTGAATAAAGGCTTTAGAAATGGCAGGACGATGTTGCATCGTTAAAACAGAATTTGGACAAAAGCCTAAGGTTTCATTAAAAAACTCAGCTAATTTTTTTGTTTCTTCATCATGATTAGACGGAAGTGGATTTACTAGTGGCATAGGTTTTTAAAATAATCCGTTAATTTCTGCATCAATTTTATTGATAATGGTTCCTAAATCTTCTGGATTGTTTACAAAATCAAAATTATCTACATCAATAATTACTAATTTTCCTTTGTTGTATGTTTGAATCCAAGCTTCGTACCTTTCATTCAATCGACTTAAGTAATCAATAGAAATTGAGTTTTCGTAATCTCTTCCTCTTTTGTGAATTTGACTTACTAAATTAGGAATTGAACTTCTTAAATAAATCAATAAGTCTGGCGAACCTACTAAACTTTCCATCAATTCGAAAAGAGAAGTGTAATTGTTGTAATCTCTATTTGACATCAATCCCATTGCATGAAGATTGGGTGCGAAAATATATGCATCTTCATAAATGGTTCGGTCCTGAATAATGTTTTTACCACTTTCACGGATTTGTAACACTTGGCGGAAACGACTATTCAAGAAGTAAATTTGAAGGTTAAAACTCCAACGTTCCATTTGGTGATAAAAATCATCTAAATACGGATTATCTACAACATCTTCAAAGTGCGGTTCCCATTTAAAATGTTTCGCCAATAACTTAGTAAGTGTTGTTTTTCCTGCTCCGATGTTTCCTGCGACTGCTATGTGCATTATGGTAAAATTATTTTATAATTAGTGATTTCATTTTGGGTAAAAATAGCTAAAATTCCATCTCTAAAGAAAAATTTTGAAATGATTTTTTCATCAATTGCTATTTTACTGCTACTCTTAGAAGTTATGTCGTAATAATATATTTTGTTCTCTAATTGATAAATACTATTGTTGTTTTTTGTCAATTGAAATGCATCAGATTTCGGTTGGATTCCTAAATTTTCAATCGTGCCATAAATTGAAATCCGATTTAAATTCAAATTAACATCGGTCCAATAAAAATGAGTATAATCGGATTCGTAAAATGAAATTGGATTTTCAAGCATAGTTGAAATCCATTTAAAAGTGTCAGTGTTTATATTGTACAATCCAATTTTAGATGAAATACTATCGTAAATCCAAATTTGATTTTGAGAAGACAAAGCAACAGCTTCAAGTGAAACGGGAGTTGGTTTTAAATTGAAATCGATTTTCTTGATTTCGTTTAATTGATTGTCTAAAAGCACTACCGTGTTGAAATTTTTATAAAAAACGACAATCTGTAGTGGGTTTTGAAAGTCAACTCTAGTAATTTTTCCTAAACCTAAATTATTGTATTGATAGGTTATTGTTTCGCTATTTTTAGTTAAAATATTGTTTTTAATACTGTAATTATTCTGTTGATTATCAAAACCTAAAAAAACATCACATTCTATTTTTATACTATTTTGTTTTGTGAAAGCAATTACTCCTTGACCTTTCAATGAAAAGCAGAACAAATTTAAAATTAATATAAAAAGTGTTTTTTTTACCAGCATTGTTAAACTATTTCTGAAAATAAGGGTCTAATATACTACTTTAACACAAAAATAGCAGTTAAATTGTGTAACAAAATGCACTATTTGTAGTCTATATATATATAGCTAAAACATCTGAAAAGAATGAAAAAAATTATTATTGCTTCGATTTTTATGATTTCTGGGTTACTAAATGCTCAGAATTTCCAAGGAATGGCGGTTTACGAATCTAAAACCAGTACAGCCGATTTTATGAAAGGAATGGCTGGAAACAGAGAGATCACTCCCGAAATGCAAAAACAAATAGAAGAGCGTATGAAAAAAATGTTTGAGAAAACGTTTATTTTAAATTTCGATAAAACGGCTTCTATTTACAAAGAAGAGGAAAAATTAGATGCACCAGGACAACAAGGCGGTGGAAGAATGATGATGTCTATGATGGGCGGCGGTGGAATTCATTATAAAAATGCAAAAGACAAACAATTTATTGTAGATAAAGAGTTTTTTGGGAAAGAGTTTTTGATTAAAGATTCGTTACCTAAATACGATTGGAAATTAGAAGGCGAATCAAAACAAATTGGTAATTATACTTGTTTTAAAGCAACAGCTGTTGTAAAAGTTAGCGAGTCTGATTTTAGAAATTTTAGATTCAGAAATAGAAACAACGAAAAAGAAGGAGATAAAAAAGCTGAAACGGTAAAAGATACTACAAAAGCTAAAAAAACAAATTTTACAGATGATTGGGAAATGCCAAAAGAAAATACGATTACCGCTTGGTATTGTCCTGAAATTCCTGTGAATCAAGGACCAGAAAATTATTGGGGTTTACCTGGTTTAATCTTAGAAGTTAACGATGGTAAAACAGTACTTTTATGTTCTAAAATAGTTTTAAATTCTAAAGAAAAAGTTGAAATAAAACCAGCTTCAAAAGGGAAAGTAGTAACTCAAAAAGAATACGACGAAACCGTGAAAAAGAAAATGGAAGAAATGCGTGAAATGAATTCAGGTCCAGGCGGTCAACGAGGTGGATTTAGAATGGGTGGCGGACGTTAATTTTCAAAAAAATCACATGAAAAAAATATTTTTTATCCTTATAATGGCACTTACTACAAGTGCCTTTTCTCAAAATATACGTTTTGAAGGAACTGTTAAAGATACTACAGGAATAGGTTTGGAAATGGCTAATATTATGGCGATTAACCAACAAACAAAAGCCATGGATGCTTATGCTATTACAAACGAAACTGGAAAATTTATCTTAAATTTAAAAGCGAGCACAGCTTATACACTTAAAGTAAGTTATATTGGTTTTCAAACGTTTGAAAAATCGGTTACAACTGGAACAACTACAATGAATTATCCAGTGGTTTTAAAAGAAGGAACTCAGTTAAACGAGGTGGAAATCGTACATGAAATGCCAGTGAGTGTTTCGGGCGATACCATTATTTATAATTCAGATTCGTTCACTAATGGCACAGAACGAAAGTTGGAAGATGTATTGAAAAAGCTTCCAGGAGTTGAAGTAAATAAAGATGGTGAAATTGAGGTAGAAGGTAAGAAGGTTCAAAAAGTAATGGTGGAAGGAAAAGATTTCTTTGATGGTGACACGAAGTTAGCTACCAAAAATATTCCAGCGGACGCTTTAGATAAAATTCAAGTTTTACGTAATTATAACGAGGTTTCTAATTTAAAAGGATTAGAAAATAATGAAGAAAGTATAGCTATTAATATCAAACTTAAAGAAGGGAAAAAGAATTTTTGGTTCGGAGATATGATGGCAGGAATTGGTGTTGGAATGGAAGATACCCGATTTATTGTAAATCCGAAGTTGTTTTTCTATAGTCCGAAATACAGTTTAAATGTAATTGCTAATGTGAATAATATTGGTGAATTACCATTAACAGCTCAAGATTATTTCAAGTTTACGGGTGGTTTCAAAAACATGATGCGTAAAGGTGGTTCTTCTTTTAATGTAGCTTCTAATGACTTGGGAATTATGGGACTTCGTAACAATCAAGCAGCTAATATTGAATCTACTTTTGGAGCGGCTAACTTTAGTTTTAATCCTTCAAAAGCATGGACTTTGAGTGGTTTTGGAATTTTATTAGGAAATAAAACCGAAATTGAAACTACAACTATTTCAAATCGTACAGATAATTTACCAGATGGTTCTTCTCAAACCATAACAGAAAACCGAGAAGAATTTACCCGTCAAGACAGCAAACAATTATTATTTAAATTAAGCTCGAGTTATGTGCCATCAGCAAAAGCACATTTCGATTACGATGCGTTAATTAAACTTTCAGATCAAAAAGAAAATACAAGTCTGTTTTCTGACAGGCTTTCTGATATTTATACAGGAAAAGATCAAAATCCATTTTCAATCAATCAAAATCTAAATTATTATTACACTTTAAATGAAAAACATGTATTTGCTTTTGAAATGCAACACTTGTATCAAAAAGAAGATCCGTTTTATAATGCTAATTTAAGTGTATTGCCATTTGGAGCTTTATTGCCTTCATATATAACAGAAGGAAATCCATTAGATCCAATTGATCAGGCAAATATTAGAGACGATGTTTCTCAAAAAAGATTTGTGCAAACGAATAAACTTGATTCAAAGTTTGATTATTATTATATGTTGACTCCAAAAAGTAATATCAATTTAACTTTAGGTAATACCTATTCGTATCAAAATTTTGATTCTTCTATATTCCAAATTTTGGAAAATAGAACGCAAAATAATTTAACGGATAGCTCAGAAATTAATGATGTGAATTATGCTTTTAACGATGTGTTTTTAGGTGTTCATTATAAATTCATGTTAGGAAAATTTACATTTAATCCTGGTTTTAGTGTGCATCAATACAATATGAATGATGAGCAACTTGGAACATCAAACAAGCAATCATTCACTAGATTTTTGCCTGATGTTTACGCTTTGTGGCAAATTAAAAAATCGGAAACATTAACTTATAATTATTCGTTAACCAACAATTTTACCGATATTAATAAGTTGGCACAAGGTTATGTGTTTTCAAATTACAACAGTTTATTTAGCGGAAATAGATTTTTACAAAATTCAACATCTCAAGTACATTCATTGCGTTATTTTAAATACAACATGTTTAATTTTGAGAATATTTTTGCTAATATTACTTATACCAGACAATTAGAAGCTATTAAAAACAGAGCGTTATTGTTTGATGTAAATCAAGTTTCGTCATCAGTTAATATCAATTCTTCTTTTCCAGAAGAAACTTTTTCTGCTATTGGTAATTATGGTCGTTCCTTTGCAAAATATTACAAAGCAAATTTAAGAGTAGGAGCAAATTGGTCTAAATTTAACAACATTCTTGTTTTTCCAGATACTGATACTAATCCAGATAACAATCCTTCTGAAATTCAAACAACTGAATCAATTGCTCAAAATTATAGCTTAAGTTTTTCAACGAATTATAAAACATTACCTAATTTAACTTTAGGATATAATTTTACAATTAACGATAACTTTTCAGATGTGATTTATGTAGACAGTCCTACTTTAACATTAGAATATTATTTCTTAGATGCATTTTCTTTCGTTTCGGAATATTCTTATTTTCACAACAGAAATAAAGCCAAAACAATTGATAGTGAATATGATTTTTTAACAGCAAGTTTAATGTATCAAAAGAAAAATAGCAAATGGGAATGGAAACTTTCAGGAACCAATTTATTAGATACTAAATCGTTAGATACCAATAGTTTTAGTCAATTAGGAGGAACGAGTAGTTTTTCAAGCTATAGAGTGCAGCCAAGGTTTGTAATTCTGAGTTTAAAATATAACTTATAAAGACTTGATTTGTAACAAAAAAGCCTGATTTTTATTAAAATCAGGCTTTTTTTATTAATTATAGATGATTAAATCTTAAATGCATCTTTTACTTTGTCAACAAAATCTAATTTTTCCCAAGTAAACAATTCTACTGTTAATGTTTTAGATTCACCACCTGGAGCTGTAAACGTTTTAGTTACAGTTTCAGGAGTTCTTCCCATATGTCCGTAAGCAGCCGTTTCGCTGTAGATTGGATTTCTTAATTTTAAACGTTGTTCAATAAAGTAAGGACGCATATCAAAAATGCTTTCCACTACTTTGCTGATTTCTCCGTCTGTTAAGTTCACTTTTGCAGTTCCGTAAGTATTTACGTTGATTGATGTTGGCTCAGCAACTCCAATCGCATAAGAAACTTGTACTAAGATTTCATCGGCTACACCAGCAGCCACTATGTTTTTAGCAATATGACGTGTCGCATAAGCGGCAGAACGGTCTACTTTTGATGGGTCTTTTCCAGAGAATGCACCACCACCGTGAGCTCCTTTTCCACCGTAAGTATCAACGATAATTTTTCTACCTGTTAAACCAGTGTCGCCGTGAGGTCCTCCAATTACGAATTTTCCTGTTGGGTTAATGTGGTATTTAATTGCATCATTGAATAAATGAGCATATTGAGGATTTTTAGCAATTACTCTTGGAATCAAAATTTCAATAATGTCTTTTTTGATTTTTGCTAACATCGTTGGTTCATCAGCAAAATCATCGTGTTGAGTTGAAACTACAATAGCATCAATACGAACCGGTTTGTTATCATCAGAATATTCTAAAGTAACTTGAGATTTAGCGTCTGGACGTAAGTAAGTGATTTCGTTGTTTTCTCTTCTTAAATCCGCTAAATCTTGTAATAGTTGATGAGACAATTTCAATGCTAACGGCATGAACTCAGCAGTTTCGTTTGTAGCATAACCAAACATCATTCCTTGGTCACCAGCGCCTTGCTCTTCTTTACTTGCTCTGTCAACTCCTTGATTAATATCGGCAGATTGTTCGTGAATAGCAGATAAAACTCCGCAAGAATTAGCTTCGAACATATATTCGCTTTTCGTGTAACCAATTTTCTTGATTACATCTCTTGCGATAGTTTGTACATCTAAATAAGTGTTTGATTTTACTTCTCCAGCTAAAATTACCTGACCTGTTGTAACTAATGTTTCACAAGCTACTTTTGACTCAGGGTCAAATGCTAAAAAGTTATCAATTAATGCGTCTGAAATTTGATCCGCAACTTTGTCAGGATGTCCTTCACTCACTGATTCTGACGTAAATAAATAAGCCATAATAAATTATTTTTTAAAATTTAGCGAGGAAAAATAATTGCAGAGATTGCGTAAAGGAGTAGTAATACTGCTTTAGCATTTTTTTAATGAGGTTGCAATCAGTTCAAATTTTTCCTCTTTGTTTTCGTTTGCAAATGTATGAAATGAAATTGAATTCCAAATAGTTGTTCACTTTTTTTTATAGTTTATTAATTGAAGAATTATGAAACCGTCTTTTTTATAGATTATTTTTCCATTAATAATTCATTTTTAATTAAAATAAATCTATTTTATTTAATTTAAACAACAAAATTTAGAAAAATAATCTATTTATTTTTTTATTGTAGAAAATAAATCTAATTTTGCCCTGTCAAATTAAAAGAAAAGAAAATGAACTTTACAATGTGCAATATGTGTATGATGATGTGGAATAATCCGCAGAGGAAACCTGTTGCATAATTTTAAAAGTAAATTAATTCAATATAACCTCTGTCGAAAGCAGAGGTTTTTTTATGTCTAATCTCAAAATAAATTTATGAATACAAAGCTTATAAAGTTTTTAGAAACCACTAATAATCTAGAGCTTGAACTTGATTTTTTAGCTAACAATTTTAATGAAAAGATAGTTTTTTCGACCAGTTTTGGGATAGAAGATCAAGTAATATCGCATGAAATTTTTTCTCAAAATTTAAACAATATAGAAGTATTTACATTAGACACGGGACGATTTTTTGCGGAAACCTATGCGGTTTGGGATAAAACATTACTTCAATACAATAAAAAAATAAAAGCTTATTATCCCAATACTGAAAAAGTAGAAAACTACGTAAATGAAAATGGAATTAATGCCTTTTATAATACTATAGAATTAAGAAAAGAGTGTTGTTTTATTAGAAAAGTAGCGCCGTTGGGAAGAGCTTTAAAAGGCGCTAAGATTTGGATTACAGGTTTACGAGCAGAACAATCGGAAAATAGAAATACTTTAAAAAAAATAGAATGGGATGAAGAAAGGCAGTTGTACAAATACAATCCATTACTCAATTGGTCAACAGAAGATGTGGTAACGTATTTAAAAAAATTTGGAGTTCCATACAACACGCTTCACGATGAAAACTTTGTAAGTATTGGTTGTGCTCCATGTACCAGAGCGTTAAAACCAGGGGAAGATTTTAGATCAGGACGTTGGTGGTGGGAAGATAAAACAAAAAAAGAATGTGGCTTACACAGATAAATTACTAACCGAAAAATAATAAAATGGCAATAACAAATCAATATTTAGAACAATTAGAAAACGAAGCGATTTATATCCTTAGAGAAACTGCGGCGCAATTTGAAAAACCAGCATTACTATTTTCCGGAGGTAAAGATTCCATTGTTTTGGTGCACTTAGCATTAAAAGCATTTCGACCAGGAAAATTTCCGTTTCCTTTAGTGCATATTGATACCGGACATAATTTTCCTGAAGCAATTGAATTTAGAGATTACTTAGCTAATAAAATTGGTGAAAAACTAATTGTTGCTTCGGTAGAAGATAGTATTAAAAAATACAATTTACAAGAAACGGTAGGTCGTTTTCCATCTAGAAATGCATTACAAACCTATGCTCTTTTGGATGCGATTGAAGAAAATCAATTTGATGCTTGTATAGGTGGAGCAAGAAGAGATGAAGAAAAAGCAAGAGCCAAAGAACGCATTTTTTCGGTTAGGGATGATTTTGGACAATGGGATCCAAAATTACAGCGCCCCGAATTATGGGATATTTTAAACGGAAAAGTGCAAAAAGGACATAATGTTCGGGTTTTTCCAATAAGTAATTGGACTGAATTAGATGTTTGGAATTACATTCAAAAATATAACATTGAATTACCAAGTTTATACTTTGCACATGATAGAGAATGTATTGTTCATCAAGATAAATTGGTAGCAACATCCAAATTTATTCAACCTTTAGAAGATGATGAAGTGGTAATTGAAAAAGTACGATACAGAACGGTTGGTGATATGACATGTACGGCAGCAGTTCCTTCCGAAGCAGCAACTATTCAAGACATTATTGATGATATTATTCAAACTAGAATAAGTGAAAGAGGACAAACTCGTTTAGATGATCAACTCTCAGAAGCAGCCATGGAAGACAGAAAAAAACAAGGATATTTTTAAACTTGAAACAAAAAACACATGAACACATTAAGATTTATAACAGCAGGAAATGTAGACGATGGCAAAAGTACTTTAATCGGACGTCTTTTATATGATTCTGATAGTATTCATACGGATCAATTAGGGGTTTTACAAAAACAAACGAAACAAGAAGGTGTTGATATCGATTTGTCATTAATCACCGATGGACTTCGTGCCGAACGTGAACAAGGGATTACAATTGACGTGGCTTACAAATACTTTTCTACTAAAAAGAGAAAATTCATTATAGCGGATGCTCCAGGACATGAACAATACACGAGAAATATGATTACGGGAGCTTCCAATTCTGATTTGATTATTATTCTTGTCGATGCTAGAAAAGGGATTACAGAACAAACCAAGCGACATGCAAGTATTGGCTCGTTAATGGGACTTAAGAAAGTAATTATTGCAGTGAATAAAATTGATTTACTAAACTACTCTGAAGCGGTTTTCAATCAAATTAAAGCTGATTTTGAGGCTATTAAATCAGAATTAAATTATAACGAAATTAGTTACATACCAGTGAGTGCTTTGGTTGGAGATAATATCGTAACAAAATCTGAAAATACGTCTTGGTACCAAGGAAAAGCATTGTTAGAAACATTAGAAGATATAGAAATTGAAACAACATTAAATCTAGAATCTCGTTTTCAGGTGCAATGGGTCATTCGTCCAAAAGATGAAGTAAATCACGATTATCGAGGTTATGCTGGTTTAGTTTTAAGCGGAAGTTACAAAGTAGGTGATGAGATAACCATTTTACCCGCAAGAATAACAACTAAAATTGTAAAAATCGAAAACAATTTAGAAACAATCAATGTAGCAAAAGCAGGAGATAACGTGGTGTTGCATTTTGATAATAATATTGATGTCAGCCGAGGAGATACAATTGTATTATCAAATCAATTACCACCTGAATCCAATCAAATTAATACTTGGATTTCTTGGTTAGATAATGCCCAACTTCAATTAGGGAAAACCTATTTGCTACAGCATCGATTTAAAAATGTAAGAGTAAAAATTCAATCGATAAATCAAAAATGGAATATTAATGAATGGCAATTCACACCAACAGAAGAAATCAAATTAAACGATATTGCTCAGATAACTTTAAAAACTAATCAACCCTTGTTTTTTGATGCTTTTGATAAAAATGCAAAATCTGGAAATGCTATTCTAATTGATGAAACCACATTTAATACGGTGGGCGCTTTAATGTTTTTAGAAAATTAAAAGAATATGAATCAATCCAATTTCAATTGCGAACTGTTATTCCAAAGAAATTTAAAAGAAAAGCGAAACTTTCTTGATAAAACCAAAGCAGAAAATTGGTTGGAAAATCTATTTGCATGGTTGTTTTGCACACAAGAAGAATGTTTGGACTATGACACGTTTCAAGAAAAGGAATTGATTTTAAGAAATGAGTTACAAACATTGTTAAAGCAATCAGAAGTTGTTTCGGAAATAGATTTTACAAATAGATTTTACGAGAGTTTAGTTGCAATTCATTCCGATTTGTTGTCCGATTTAGAAGCAATTTTAGATTTTGATCCAGCTGCAAAATCAAGAGCCGAAGTGCTTCTAGCTTATCCTGGTTTTTTTGCCATTTTCGTTTATCGAATTGCAAATAATTTATGGGTGCATAAAGTGAATATTTTGCCAAGAGTACTTTCAGAATTGGCACACAGTAAAACAGGTATTGATATTCATCCTGGAGCCAATATTGGAAAGTGTTTCTTTATCGATCATGGAACTGGAATTGTAATTGGTGAGACAGCAAAAATAGGAAGCAATGTTAAAATTTATCAAGGTGTAACACTTGGAGCATTAAGTGTTAGTAAAGAGAAAGCAAAAGAAAAAAGACATCCTACGATTGAAGATGATGTAATAATTTATGCCAATGCCACAATTTTAGGAGGAAATACAACTATTGGAAAAGGAGCCATAATTGGCGGAAATGTATGGATAACCGAATCCATTCCTGCACAGTCGCTAGTGTATCATAAAAGTGAAATCATCGTGAAAACAAAAATAGAGTACAACAACATTATCGATTTTAGTATTTAAAAAAATAAAACTTAGTAAGATGAAAGTAAATAATATCTTAGAAACCATTGGAAATACACCAGTTGTAAAAATAAATAAGCTTTTCGGAGCTAATAAAAATGTATTTATAAAATTAGAACGCACGAATCCAGGAAACAGTATAAAGGACAGAATTGCCTTAGCAATGATTGAAGATGCTGAAGCAAAAGGATTACTAAATTCAAACAGCGTGATTATTGAACCAACTTCTGGAAACACCGGAATTGGATTGGCATTAGTAGCAGCTGTGAAAGGCTATAAAGTAATTTTAGTAATGCCCGAATCGATGAGTGTAGAACGTAGAAAATTAATGGAGATTTACGGTGCCGAATTCGATTTAACACCTCGTGAAAAAGGTATGAAAGGTGCCATTGAAAGAGCTGCGGAATTAGTTTCTCAAACACCAAATGCATGGTCGCCTTCACAGTTTAAAAATCCAGCAAATGTTGAAGTGCATCAAAAAACAACTGCTCAAGAAATTTTAGCCGATTTTCCAAATGGATTAGATTATATTATTACTGGTGTAGGAACTGGTGGGCATATTTCTGGAGTAGCTGCAGTTGTTAAGGCTAAATTTCCAAATGTAAAAGTAATTGCAGTGGAACCAGAATTATCACCGGTTTTGAGTGGAGGAAGTCCTTCACCACATCCGCTTCAAGGAATTGGTGCTGGATTTATTCCCGAAAATTATCACGGAAATTTAATCGATGAGGTGATTCAAGTTTCAAAAGAAGAATCCTTCGAATACACCAGAAATATTGCCAAACAAGAAGGGATTTTAGTAGGAATTTCCACAGGAGCATCTCTGGCAGCAGTAGCAAAAAAAGTAGCCTCATTACCTGATGATGCTGTAGTGTTAACCTTTAATTACGATACCGGAGAACGATATCTTTCCATAGAAGGATTGTTCTAAAAATCAGTAATTTATTGTAGAGATTTCACTCCGATTTAAACACGGAGGAGCCATTTCTATGCCTAATTTCAAAAAAAATACAATGATACAAATAGCAAAAAAAGGAAAGGTGATTTTAGCAGGAGCAGGTCCAGGGGATCCCGATTTAATAAGTCTGAAAGCACTAAAATATTTGCAAACAGCAGATGTAGTTTTAACCGATAGATTGGTTTCGCCTGAATTAATTGAAGAGTATGCGCGCAAAGATGCGGAAGTAATTTATGTTGGCAAACAATGCTCTAAAGGAATTTGGACACCTCAAAAAGATATTAACGAACTTATTGTTGAGTTTGCATTGCAAGATAAACTAGTGTTAAGGTTAAAAGGAGGTGATGCTACTCTCTTTTCTAATGTATTAGATGAATTACATGCAGTGAAAAGCAATAATATTCCGTATGAAATTATCCCGGGAATTTCAGCTGCTTTTGGTGCGGCTTCTTACACAGGAATTCCTTTAACAGCTAGAGAATATTCAAGAGGAGTGCGTTTTTTAACCTTGTATGATTTAAGCACCGTGAAGCAAAATCAATGGCAAGATTGGGCAACAACAGAAGATACTTTGGTTTTTTATATGAGCGGTCAACGATTAGATGTGCTGACAAAACAGCTTTTAAATTTCGGAATTGATACATCCAAAGGAATTGCTGTAGTGCAACAAGCAACAACTCCAAATCAAAAAACAAGTGTGTTTTCTTTTGAAGAAATACAAAGTAAATCTTTACCAGAATTCGAGTATGTTCCCACTTTATTAATCATCGGTAAAGTAGTGAATTTGCATCATGATTTTGCTTGGTTTGCCGAGAAAAATTCATCTGAATCCTATTTCGATAATCATAAAAATATTTACCAAAATGCTATCTGAAACTAAACTATCACTATTACAACAATTGGTGCAAAGTGCATCAACAGAAGAAATTATTTGGACAAAAGGCTATTTAGCTGGGTTTTTAGATAAAAATCTGATTAAAAATGCGGTTCCAACTATTGAAAACCCAATTGCAGTTACTGTAAAACCGTTAATTATTTACGGAACTGAAACAGGAAATTCTAAAAAAGTAGCTTCTAGTTTATTAGCGAATTTCAAAAAGAATAAAATTCAAGCTAAAGCGATTGATGTGTTCCAATTTGATATTAACAAACTTGAGAAAGAAACTCTAGTGTTGTTTGTCATGAGTACGCAAGGTGAAGGCGAATTTCCTCAGAATGCCGTTGCGTTTTATGAGAATTTAAAAGCTACAAATGCGAATTTAAGCAAAGTTTCTTTCGCTGTTTTAGGACTTGGAGATTCTTCTTATCCGCTATTTTGTAATGCAGGGGTTTTGTTAGATGAAGTTTTAACAGATAAAGGAGCAAATCGTTTATTACCCTTGGTAAAAGCGGATGTTGATTTTGCTGAAACGGTTTCAATTTGGGAATCAGATTTACAAAAAGTGCTTCAAAATTTTGGTTCAAATGTTACGAATGAAGTCAAACCAACAAGTTCAATAGTTTCTTCTGGAAAGAAAAATTATTCAGGAAAAATTAGTCACAAGGTGGTGTTGAATGATACAGGTTCAAACAAAGAAACCTATCATATCGAAATTGAATCGGATGACGAAATTAGTTATGAACCTGGCGATGCTTTGGGAATTGTTCCGAAAAATAAAGAAGAAGAAATCAAAGCAATTGCAACGTATTTTAATGAAGAAAATTATTCAATTCTTGCGGATAAAAATATTCGAGGTTTGTCTAAAAAATCACTAGAAGCTTTTTCAAAGTTGTTTGAAATTGAAATCAATGAAGAGAAAGCTAATTTGTTAGATGTGATTCATAAATACCAACCTAAAAAAGTAAAATTAGATGAGGTGACTGCTTTGCTTTTGCCAATTGCACCAAGATTGTATTCCATTTCTTCGTCTTCGGAAGCGCATGACGGACAAGTACATTTAACTGTAAATCTGAATAAATTTAAAGTAGATGAGGAAATAAAATCGGGTTTAGCATCAGAGTTTTTAGCCGATTTCCCTATAGATGAATCACTAGAATTCTACATTCATAAAAATCAAAATTTCCGACTGCCAAGTGAAGAAACGGATATTATTATGATTGGTCCAGGAACTGGAATTGCACCCTTTAGAAGTTTTTTAGCAGAAAGAGATGTTGTTGGTGCAGAAGGAAAAAACTGGTTATTTTTCGGTGAACAACATTTTGTTTACGATTTTTATTATCAAACCGAAATTCAAGAATGGCTAACCACAGGTGTGCTGACCAAATTAGATACAGCTTTTTCTCGCGACCAAGAACGCAAAATTTATGTACAAGACAGAATTCGTGAAAAAGCAACAGAATTTAATTCTTGGTTAGAAAACGGAGCAAGCATTTACATCTGCGGTCAAAAAAATCCAATGAGTCAAGATGTGGAACAAGCTATTGTTGCCGTAATTGCTCAAGAGAGAAATATCTCAGAAGAACAAGCCAAACAAATTTTAGAAGACTTAGAAAATCAAGGAAAATATCAAAAAGACGTGTATTAAATAGCAATATGCCTAAAGCAAAATAAAATGAGCGAAAAATTATCAGCAGTAGAATATATCAAGACCAAAAGTGATGGTCTTAGAGGAACTTTAAAAGAAAGTATCGATTTAGACAATCATACAGGAAATGTACGACCAGACGACGAAACTTTAGTGAAGTTTCACGGTATGTACGTGCAAGACGACCGTGACCGAAGAGCAGAAAGAGCGGCCAAAAAACTAGATAAATTGTATTCATTTATGATTCGTTTAAGAATTTCAGGCGGCGTAATTTCTGCAGAACAATGGTTAGCCACTCATGAAATTTCGGAACAATTCGGAACGGGAACGTTGAAAATTACGACAAGGCAAACGGTACAATTACACGGTTTGTTAAAACATCAATTAAGACCAACGATTCAAGCTTTCAATACCGCAAAATTGGATTCAATTGCTGCTTGTGGCGATGTCAACAGAAATGTAATTGTGAGTTCGCATCCGCAAATTTCTCCAATACATCAACAGATTTACGAATATGCAGATAAAATCTCGACGTTATTATTGCCAAAAACGCAATCATATTATGAGGTTTTTATCGATGGTGAAAAAATTTATGAACGTTCTGCAGAAGCCGATCCGTTGTATGAAGATAGATATTTACCAAGAAAATTTAAAATTGCTATTGCTATTCCGCCTAGCAATGATGTAGATGTTTTTGCAAATGATATTGGATTAATTGCTGTAATTGAAAATGATGTATTAAAAGGATTCAATATTGCAATCGGTGGTGGATTAGCTACAACACATGGAAATCCGAATACATATGCGCGCTTGGGAAGTATTATTGGGTTTGCCGATACGGAAGAAAAAACATTGAAAGCGGTTTACGAGATTTTAACAGTACAACGAGATTTTGGAAATCGCGTGGATAGAAAATTGTCTCGACTAAAATATACAGTTGATAAATTAACGGTAGAAGGATTTAAAAAAGAATTAGAAAGTAGAATCGGATTTGATTTGTTGCCAGCGCAACCATTTAAATTTTCCGAAAGAAATGATCGTTTCGGTTGGGAACAAAATCATCAAGGTAAATGGTTTTATACATTGTTTGTAGAGCATGGAGTAGTGAAGTCTTATCAAAAGCAATTTTTATATGAATTAGCACAATTAAAAATTTCAAACTTTATTTTTTCGGGTAATCAAAACCTAATTTTAGGAGAAATCAGTAATGACGATAAGTCAAAAGTTGAAGCTTTATTGGTTGCTCACGATATTGAAAAACAAGTAAGCGCACTTCGAAAAAGTTCGATGGCTTGTGTGGCTCTACCAACATGTCCGTTAGCCTTGGCAGAAGCGCAACGCTATTTGCCAGAATTAGTGACTAAAATTGAACCTTTATTAGAAAAACATGGTTTAACTGAGGATGAAATTTCAATACGAATGACAGGTTGTCCAAACGGTTGTGGTCGTCCTTATGTAGCAGAGCTTGGATTTATAGGAACGGGACCAGGACAATATAATTTTATGTTGGGAGGCGATAGATATGGAGAAAGATTGAACTTTTTATACAAAGAAAAACAAACAGAAAGTCAAATTTTAGAAGAAGTTGATAGCTTGTTTTCAAATTATGTAGCTAACAAATTAATTGATGAAACATTTGGAGATTTTGCTTTTAGAATCTTTTTTAAAGATTAAAAACCATTTAAAAGTAGCATTGGTTTTATCGGTGCTGCTTTTTCAAAATAGTTATGGTCAGAAAAAGATACAACATCAAAAATTGATTTGGTACGGCTATTATAATACGCTGCAATTGAGTCCAAATTGGAAGCTCCATTCAGAAATCCAAGAGCGTCATTTTATTAATCCAGTGGCACAACATCAATTGGTTTTTAGAGCTAATATCGAAAGGAGACTAGTAAATAATTGGTCGACATTAATAGGAATGACTTTGTTTTTACAAAGTCCACAAAATCCAAATTCTAAATCAAATTTAATGGTTCCAGAACTTCGGCCAAGTGTTGGTTTTGTAAATTTTGAAAGTTTTGGTTTATTAAAAATGAACCACAAATATCAGTTGGAAGTCCGCTTTTTTCACAATCAAGTAAATGGAGAATTGACTTCGGGATATGCTTTTTCAAATTTTCGTTTCCGATATCAATTGGGTTTCGATTATCCATTGCTAAGAGTTGATGAATCAGATAAAATTATACTAAAAATAAAAGATGAAGTAATGTTAAACATTGGGAATCAAATAGTAAAAAACACCTTTGATCAAAACCGGATTTATTTGGGTTTGAATTATGTAGTTACTCCAAATTTAGCTTTTGAAGTGGGTTATATGAATTGGTTTCAGCAACAAAAAAGCGGAACGGATTATTATGATAGAAACATAATTCGATTTTCAATTTTTCACTTCATTTCTTAAACAGAACTAATTATGACGAATACACTTTTTCCAGTTTTTCTAAAAACCGAAACCGCTCATTTTCTAATTGTTGGTGGTGGAAATGTTGGTTTGGAAAAAACCGAAACGTTACTCAGGCAAAATCCTGAAATTAGAATTACAGTTGTTGCTACCTATTTTCATCCAAAATTAGTTGAAATTGGTAACAAGCATCAAAATATTACTTTTTACGAAAGACCGTTTGAAGAAATCGATTTGTTAAATAAAGATTTTGTTATCATAACCACAGATAAACCAGAGGTGAATTTAGCAGTGCGTGAATTAGCCAAATCTAAAGGGATAAAAGTAAATGCGGCCGACCAACCAGCTTTATGTGATTTTTATTTGGGCTCGATTGTAAATAAAGGAAGTTTAAAAATAGCTATTTCAACCAACGGAAAATCGCCAGTTCTTGCCAAGCGAATGCGAGAATATTTTACAGAAGTAATTCCCGATAATATTGAGGATAGTTTAACGATTTTAAACGATTTTAGAAGCAAGCATAAAGGCAATTTTAGTCAAAAATTAGCCGATTTAAATAAGTTGACAGAAGGTTTTCAAAAAAGCACAGAAACCAAGAAGTATAAACGTTTGGCCTTTACATTGGCGACTTCTTTTCTAATGTTTTTTATTGGGTATGGTTGTTCTACTTTAGTTTCACTTTCTGATATTCAAAATGGACTAAGTCAGGTACCAAATGAGTTTTATTATATGCTTTTGATTGGTTTTGTTGCCCAATTAATCGATGGAGCAGTGGGTTTAGGTTATGGGGTTACTTGTGCTACGAGTATGATGATTTTAGGCGTTAAATTGCCCGCCATAAGTGGAGGTATTCATACTGCAGAAATGTTTTCTAGTGCTATAAGTGGTTTCTCTCATTACAAGTTTGGAAATGTAAACAAGAAATTACTTTTTTGGTTGGCTTCTTTTGGAGTAATTGGTGCGGTTTTAGGAGCTTTATTTTTAGTGTATTTAGGAAATGAATATGAAAAATTAGCCTATTTGATTTTATCTGCATATACTTTCGTTATTGGTATACGATTAATCGTGATTGCTTTTAAAAAGTTTCAGTTCAAAAAGAAAATTAAATTTTTAGGTGCGTTAGGATTCACCGGAGGATTTATGGATGCTTTTGGAGGAGGAGGTTGGGGACCAATAGTCACATCAACATTATTGGCAAAAGGAAGAAAGTCTAAATATGTGGTAGGAACAGTTAGTTTGGCTGAGTTTTTTGTAACACTTGCTGCTTCAATAGTGTTTTTTACCTCTTTAGGAGTGAGTCATTGGTATATTGTTTTAGGGCTTATTCTAGGTGGGGTTATTGCCTCGCCAATTGCGGTAAAATTAGCAGGAAAATTGCCTCTGAAAGCAGCTTTGTTATTTGTATCTTTCTTAGTTATAGTGTTTAGTGTTAGGGTATTTTTAAAAATTGTTTGAGATTTTGAAATAATTTAGATTTATAAACTTTTATTTTCTTCTCAATAAGATATTTTTTCTATAATAATAGATTTAAATAGCAAAATTTAGAAAAATAATCTATTTATTTTTTTATTGTAGAAAATAAATCTAATTTTGCCTTGTCAAACTAAAAGAAATAGAAAATGAACTTTACAATGTGCAATATGTGTATGATGATGTGGAACAATCCGCAGAGGAAACCTATTGCATAATTTTAAAAGTAAATTAATTCAATATAACCTCTGTCGAAAGCAGAGGTTTTTTTATTTCTAATAATACAAATAATATATGAAAATAGCCATTTACAATCCAAGACGATGTTGTCGAATGTGTTGCTGAAAAGCAAACTTCGAAAAAAAAAATCTTAATACTTAATACAAATATCTTAATACTTAAAATAGCATGAGCACAAATAAATTTGCAACAAACGCATTACACGCAGGACACGATGTAACTAAAAATGGAGGAACAAGAGCTGTTCCAATTTACCAAACCACATCATACGTTTTTAATAACTCAGACCACGCAGCCAATCTTTTTGGTTTAGCCGAAGCTGGTTTTATTTATACAAGATTAAATAATCCAACAAACGACATCTTAGAACAACGATTAGCCAAATTAGAAGGCGGAATCGGTGCTGTCGTAACCGCTTCAGGAACAGCAGCTATCTCAACCGCTTTGTTAACTTTATTAAAAGCTGGCGACCACATCGTAGCTTCTAACAGTTTATACGGTGGAACTTATAATTTATTAAACGTGACTTTGCCAAGATTAGGCATCACAACAACCTTCGTAGATCCATCAAATCCTGAAAATTTCTTAAATGCAGCACAAGAAAATACCCGAGTGTTCTTCGCTGAAAGTTTAGGAAATCCAAAATTAGATGTACTCGATTTAAAAGCCATTTCAAAAGCTGCACAAACCTACAAAGTGCCTTTTATTGTAGATAACACAGTGGCAACACCCTTTTTGCTGAACCCAATCGAACACGGAGCAAACATTGTAATTCATTCGTTAACAAAATACATCGGTGGAAACGGAACTTCGCTTGGAGGTGTCATCATCGATGCAGGAAATTTCGATTGGAGTAACGGGAAATTTCCAGAATTCACAGAACCTTCTGCAGGTTATCACGGATTAAAATACTATGAAGTGTTAGGTGCTGCATCATTCATTGCGAAAGTTAGAATCGAAGGTTTACGCGATCTAGGCGCTTCTTTGAGTCCATTCAATGCATTTCAAATTATTCAAGGATTAGAAACATTGGCTATCCGAATCAAAAAGCACAGTGAAAATGCTTTGGAATTAGCTAAATGGTTGCAAAAACGTTCAGAAGTAGCTTGGGTAAATTATCCAGGATTAATTTCTTCAAAATATTACGATTTAGCGCAACAATATTTACCAGAAGGACAAAGTGGTATCGTGACTTTTGGATTAAAAGGAGGTTATGAAGCGGCTAAAAAAGTAGCTGATGAGACTCAATTTTTCTCATTGTTAGCGAATATTGGTGACACGAAATCATTAATCATTCATCCAGCAAGTACAACGCACCAACAATTGTCAGAAGTACAACAAATCACAACCGGAGTAACGAAAGATTTAATTCGTTTATCAGTTGGATTAGAAGATATTGAAGACTTGAAAGCCGATTTACAAAGTGTTTTCGAAAAATTGCCAGTTCAAAATTTAGTTTAGGTTTTTGTTTGTTTGAAGACTGCCGATAGAATAATCTAATGGCAGTCTTTTTTTAAAAAGAAAGATGAGTAAAATTCAAAAAATAGTTTTCCAAAACGTTTCATTGCAAAATGGAGTAGTTCAATCGAAGGTAATTTTGTCCTATCAATTGTTCGGGCAACCGGTTGGTTCGGCTCCTTTGGTGGTAGTTAATCATGCTTTAACTGGAAATTCGCAAGTTATTGGTGAAAACGGTTGGTGGCAATCGTTAATTGGTTATGATAAAATTATCGATACCAAAAAATATGCGGTTTTAGCTTTCAATATTCCTGGAAATGGTTATCAAGATGCAGAAAATTTGATTGAAAATTATCAAGATTTCACTACTTACGATGTCGCTAATTTATTTTGGAAAGGAATCGATTCATTTAAAGTCAATCAACTTTTTGCAGTGATTGGTGGAAGTTTAGGCGGAGCAATTGCTTGGGAAATGGCATCTATTCGACCAAAAGCAATTGCAAATTTAATTCCGGTTGCAACAAATTGGAAAGCTTCTGATTGGTTGATTGGAAATGTGTTAATTCAAGATTTGATTCTGAATAATTCCAACAATCCAATTCACGATGCTAGAATTCATGCCATGTTATTGTATCGAACACCTGAATCACTACAAGAAAAATTCCACACCAAATTGCAAAATTCGGAAGGGTTGTTTCAGGTAGAAAGTTGGTTGTTGCATCACGGAGAAAAATTGCAAAATCGATTTCAGCTTTCGGCTTACAAACTCATGAATCATTTATTAAAAACTACGGATATTTTTAAGAACAACAGCAAATCGGAAGTCATTAAAAATATCACATCGAACATTCATTTAATAAGTGTGGATACTGATTATTTTTTTACGGCAAACGAAATCAAAACGGCTTTTCAGGAAATTAAAATTTACAAAAACAATGCATTTTATCACGAAATCAAATCCATTCATGGACACGATGCTTTCTTGATAGAATTTGAACAATTAAACAACATACTTAAACCTATATTTAATTAGAAATCAAATGAAAATATTAAAATTTGGAGGAAAATCATTAGCAAACGGAGAAGGATTGCAAAAAGTAATTCAAACGATTGCTCTAAAATATTTCAATAACGAGCCTATCGCAGTAGTCGTTTCGGCAAGAGGAAATGCTACAGACGAATTGGTTATTTTATTAAAAAAAGCACAAGCCAACATCAATTTTCAAGCGGATTTTGAGCAATTCAAAAAATACCAATTGGAAGGCTTGAAAGAAAACATCTTCGAAGAAGAATTTTCGGTTTTACAGAAATTACTAGAAGGCGTTTCGCTTTTAGGAGATTACAGCGAAAAAATCAAAGACCAAGTCATTGCATATGGCGAAATTTTATCAGCCAAATACGTGGCTAATGTTTTAAACGAAAACAGCATCAAAGCGCAATTTACAGATGCACGCCAATTGATAAAAACCGATATTAATTTTGGAAATGCGCAACCAATTGATGCTGTTTCAAAGCGAAATGTCTTGGATTATTTCGAAAAAAATACGGATAAAGTTAATATTGTAACGGGATTTATTGGTTCGACATTACACAACGAAACAACCACTTTAGGAAGAAACGGAAGTAATTACACAGCTTCTTTATTAGCAAATTATCTAAACGCAGAAGAATTTCAAAATTATACTCACGTTGACGGAATTTTCACTGCTAATCCCGATTTAGTAGTTGATGCAAAAAAAATTGAGCGATTGTCTTTCAATGAAGCGAATGAGTTGGCAAATTTTGGAGCGCAAATTTTACATGCCAAAACCATTATTCCTTTGGTAGAAAAAAATATCCCATTGCGAATTTTAAACACTTTCAATCCTGAAAATGAAGGAACGTTAATCACTGCTGAGCAAACCAATGAAGGTATCAAATCACTTTCGGTTTTAACGAATGTTTCGCTGATTAATTTAGAAGGAAGAGGTTTGTTAGGAAAAACAGGTGTTGATGCAAGAATTTTCCGTGTGATGGCTGAAAACGATATTAGTGTGAGTATTATTTCACAAGGTTCTTCGGAAAGAGGAATTGGTTTAGTGGTGAGTTCTGATAAGGCTTCGAAAGCATTAGTTGGTTTGGAAAAAGAATTTGAAACCGATTTCTACACGAAAGATGTCAATAAAATTTCGGTAAATGATAACATTGCGGTGATTTCGATTATTGGGCAAGATTTAACGAATTTCCACAAACCATACACGGCTTTAATCCGAAATAAAATCACGCCAATTTTGTTGAATAATACCGTTACAGGAAGAAATATCAGTTTGGTTATAAGTAAAGATGAGTTTAAACGTGCATTGAATGTAATTCATGGTGAAGTTTTTGGAGTAGCAAAAAAAATCAACATTGCTATTTTTGGTCACGGAACGGTTGGAGGAACTTTGATTTCCCAAATTTTAGAATCGGGTAAAAACATCGAAAAACGAAAAGGAATCAAGTTAAATGTATTTGCTATCGCGAATTCAAAGAAAGTGTTGTTGAATAAATTCGGAATTAGCGAAAATTGGAAAGCTACTCTAGAAGATAAAGGTCAAGAATACAATATTGAAGATATTATCGCTTATGCTAAAGAACATCATTTAGAAAATTTAATCGCAATTGATAACACCGCAAGTTCGACTTTTATTGAAAACTATATTTCATTAGCGGAAAATAGTTTCGATTTAATTTCGTCAAATAAAGTGGCTAATACTGTAAGTTTTGATTTCTATAAAAAACTTCGAAAAGTATTAAAAGACAATCAAAAAGAATATTTATACGAGACCAATGTTGGTGCAGGTTTGCCGTTAATTGATACAATAAAATTATTGCATTTATCAGGTGAAAATATTACTAAGATTAAAGGTGTTTTCTCTGGAACATTGAGTTATTTGTTTAATAATTTTTCAGTTGAAGACAAGAAATTCAGCGAAGTTTTAAAAGAAGCTATCGACAAAGGTTTCACCGAACCTGATCCAAGAGAAGATTTAAACGGAAACGATGTTGGTCGAAAACTACTAATCTTAGCACGTGAATTAGACTTACAAAACGAATTCGAAGAAATTCAAATTCAAAACTTAATTCCAGAAGCTTTACGCGAAGGAAGTGCAACCGATTTCTTAAAACGTTTATCAGAATTAGACGGAATTTACCAAAACATCAAAGACGCTCAAGGTCCAAATGAAGTTCTGCGTTATATTGGTGAATTATCAGGCGATTTGCAACAAGACAAAGGAAAATTAGAAGTAAAATTAATTTCGGTTCCAGCCAATTCTGCTTTAGGTTCTTTAAAAGGTTCGGATTCTATTTTCGAAATTTATACCGAATCTTATAGCGAACAACCTATCGTAATTCAAGGAGCAGGAGCAGGAGCTTCGGTAACCGCAAGAGGTGTTTTTGGCGACATTTTACGCTTGTCAGAAAAAAAATTATAACCACCCAAACTTCAAAACCTGCAAAATTTTTTGTCTTGTGGGTTTTACACTTTATCAGTTCAAGGATTAAACAATCAACATACAAAACAATGAGCAATCAAAAATTAGGATTAGAAACCCAAGCTATCAGAACGCAATTAGAACGCACGCAATATTTAGAACATTCCGTTCCACTATATTTAACTTCCAGTTTTATTTTTGAAGATGCCGAGGATATGCGCGCTTCCTTTGCTGAGGAGAAAGAGCGCAATATTTACAGCCGATTTTCCAATCCCAATACATCCGAATTTGTGGAGAAAATTTGTCAAATGGAAGGAGCAGAAGACGGCTACGCTTTCGCAACAGGAATGGCGGCGGTGTATTCTACTTTTGCGGCTTTATTGAATTCCGGCGATCATATCGTTTCTGCAAGTAGTGTTTTTGGTTCGACACATACGTTGTTTATCAAATATTTTCCAAAATGGAACATCACGACTTCCTATTTCGATGTCAACAAACCAGAAACGATTGAAAATTACATAAACCCAAATACCAAAATCCTTTACGCTGAATCACCAACGAATCCAGCGGTTGATATTTTAGATTTAGAATTATTGGGAAAAATCGCCAAAAAGCACAATTTGATTTTAATTATCGATAACTGTTTTGCAACACCTTATATTCAAAATCCAATTCAATTTGGTGCCGATTTAGTGATTCATTCGGCAACTAAATTAATTGATGGTCAAGGTCGTGTTTTGGGCGGAGTAACCGTTGGTCGTTCCGATTTAATTCGTGAGATTTATTTATTTTCCCGAAATACCGGACCTGCTTTGTCGCCTTTCAATGCTTGGGTATTGTCAAAAAGTTTAGAAACATTGCCGGTTCGTATTGAAAAACATTGCGAAAACGCTTTAAAAGTGGCTGAATTTTTAGAAAATCATCCTAATGTAGCTTCTGTGAAATATCCATTTTTGAAATCGCATCCGCAATATGAAGTCGCTAAAAAGCAAATGAAATTAGGAGGAAACATCGTAGCTTTCGAAATCAAAGGCGGAATTGAATCGGGAAGAAAATTCTTGGATAAAATCAAATTGTGTTCCTTGTCTGCAAATCTAGGTGATACCCGTTCGATTGTAACACATCCAGCTTCTACCACGCATAGTAAATTGACAGAAGAGGAACGTTTGGCAGTAAGCATTACTGATGGTTTGGTGCGCGTTTCTGTTGGTTTGGAGACCGTCCAAGATGTAATTAACGACTTAAAGCAAGCGTTAGAATAAAATGTTTTAATTTATTTTACAGATTGATATTCTGTGTTTTGGTTTAAAGGTAGGATAAAAATCTAAAAAAAATATATTTGTAATTAAATTTAAGAAAATATTTCATTATTTCAATTTTGTCACTACATTTGCAGTGTTCATAATCATAATGTTTGTTATCACGAAAGCTGGAGGGAATAGACCCTGCGAAAGCTTAGCAACCCTACACTTGTAGAAGGTGCTACATTCTATTCCGATTTATCGGAAGCAGATAACGTTAGGAAATTCTTTCCAATTTCTTGATAACATATTAATAATACAAACTTTGTGAAACTCTGTGAAAACTTAGCGTAACTCTGTGTAACAAAAAAATATGTCAAAAATTCAAGAAGAAATCAAAAAACGAATTCTCGTGCTCGATGGAGCTATGGGAACGATGTTGCAACGTTATAAATTCGAAGAAGAAGATTTTAGAGGCGAACGCTTTAAAGATTTTCCACATCCACTTAAAGGGAATAATGATTTATTGTCACTTACACAGCCTTTAGCGGTAAAAGAGGTGCATAGGCTGTATTTTAAAGCGGGTGCTGATATTGTTGAGACTAACACCTTTTCAAGTACTACTATTGGAATGGCAGATTACCACATGGAAGATTTAGTTTATGAACTGAATTTTCAGTCGGCTAAAATTGCACGTGAAGTAGCTGATGAATTTACAGATAAACCTCGTTTTGTTGCGGGTTCTATTGGACCAACTAACCGAACAGCTTCAATGTCGCCCGATGTAAATGACCCAGGATTCCGTGCGGTTAATTTTGATGATTTAAAAATTACCTATAAGCAACAAGTAGAAGCGTTAATTGATGGTGGATGTGATTTACTTTTGGTAGAAACAATTTTTGATACTTTAAATGCAAAAGCAGCTTTATTTGCAATTGAAGAAGTAAAAGAAGAGCGCAATATAGACATTCCAGTAATGGTTTCAGGTACAATTACCGATGCTTCAGGAAGAACATTATCAGGACAAACAGTTGAAGCATTTTTAATTTCTATTTCACATATTCCATTGTTGAGTGTTGGATTTAATTGTGCGCTTGGAGCAGATCAATTAAAACCTTATTTGAAAACTTTGAGTCACAATACACAGTTGAATATTTCAGCGCATCCGAATGCTGGCTTACCAAACGCTTTTGGACAATATGACCAAACGCCAGAAGAAATGCAAGCCTTAATTCGTGAATATTTAGAAGAAAATTTGGTTAATATTATTGGTGGTTGTTGCGGTACAACGCCAGATCATATAAAATTAATTGCTGAGGTAGCAAGTGAGTTTAAACCTAAACAAGTTGAAGCAACGATATAATGGCAGAGATTAAAAGCAATAAATATTTAAAACTATCAGGTTTAGAACCCTTAATCGTTACTACTGAGACAAATTTTGTTAACGTTGGTGAACGAACAAATGTTACCGGTTCTAGAAAATTTCTTCGATTAATTAAAGAAGAAAAGTACGACGAAGCTCTCGATATAGCAAGGCAACAAGTAGAAGGTGGAGCGCAAATTATCGATGTAAATATGGACGAAGGAATGTTAGATGGTGTATATGCCATGACTAAATTCCTGAATTTAATCGCAGCCGAACCTGACATTGCAAGAGTTCCTGTTATGATTGATAGTTCAAAATGGGAAATTATAGAAGCAGGTCTAAAAGTAATTCAAGGTAAAGGCGTCGTAAACTCTATTTCTCTAAAAGAAGGAGAAGCTGCTTTTATTCATCATGCTAAATTAATTAAGCGATATGGAGCTGCCGTAATTGTAATGGCTTTTGACGAAGTAGGACAGGCAGATAATTATGACCGAAGAATTGAAATTTGTAAAAGAAGCTACGATATACTAGTTGATAAAGTCGGTTTCCCTGCGGAAGATATTATATTCGATCCTAATATTTTTCCTGTTGCAACAGGAATGGATGAACATAAATTAAATGCATTAGATTTTTTTAGAGCTACAAAATGGATTCGAGAAAATTTACCTTATGCCAATGTATCTGGAGGGGTAAGTAATGTCTCCTTTTCATTTAGAGGGAATGACAAAGTGCGAGAAGCAATGCATTCTGCTTTTCTATATCATGCAATTAAAAACGGCATGACAATGGGAATTGTAAATCCAGAAATGTTAGAGATTTACGATGAAATTGATTCAGTGCTTTTAGAACATGTAGAAGACGTTTTGTTAAACAGAAGAGAAGATGCAACCGAACGTCTTTTAGATCTAGCAGAAAGTTTTAAAAGCGATGTACGTTCAAATGAAAAGGCAATTGCAGAATGGAGAAGTGGTACAATCCAGGAACGTTTAACACACGCTTTAGTAAAAGGATTAGATGAATTTATAGAAATAGATGTAGAAGAAGCCCGTCTACAAGTAAAAAGACCTATTGAGGTAATCGAAATTAACTTAATGGCCGGAATGAATGTAGTTGGAGATCTTTTTGGTTCGGGTAAAATGTTTTTACCGCAAGTGGTAAAATCGGCACGTGTAATGAAAAAGGCAGTAGCCTATTTGTTACCCTTTATCGAAGCAGAAAAAGACGGTAAATCATCATCTGCTGGAAAAGTGTTAATGGCAACTGTTAAAGGCGATGTACACGATATTGGAAAAAATATTGTTTCAGTAGTTTTAGCCTGCAATAATTTCGAAATCATCGATTTAGGTGTTATGGTTCCGCCTGAAAAAATTATTGAAGCAGCTATAAAAGAAAATGTTGATATTATCGGATTAAGCGGTTTGATTACTCCTTCATTAGACGAAATGGTCTATTTGGCCAAAGAAATGGACAAATTAAACATCAAAATTCCAGTAATGATTGGTGGTGCAACAACATCAAGAGCACATACTGCAGTAAAAATTGCACCTTCATACAGCGAAACTGTTGTTCATGTAAACGATGCTTCTCGTGCAGTAACCGTAGCGAGTAACTTATTGCAACCCGAAACAAAGTTAGATTATGCTAAAAAAGTTCGTGAGGAGTATGATGCGCTTCGTGAAGGTTACTTAAGTAGAAGTCGTGAAAAGAATTTCTTGTCAATAAATGATGCCAGAAACAATAAGTTTCAGTTAGATTGGGATAGCTTTGAGCCTATAAAGCCTAATTTTATTGGAACAAAAAAAATAGATGTAGATTTAGCGGATTTAACCGATTTCATCGATTGGACGCCATTTTTCCAATCTTGGGAATTACATGGAAAATACCCTGCAATTTTAAACGATGCCGTTGTTGGAGAACAAGCGACTGCATTATTTGAAGATGCTAAAAGTATGTTGTATCAAATTGTAACACAAAAATGGTTCAAAGCAAAAGGAGTACTCGGAATTTTCCCAGCAAATACAGTTAATCACGACGATATAGAGTTTGTTACAGCTAATGGTAAAGAGTTTTTCTTAACCTTAAGACAACAATCTCAAAAAACTACTGGAGCACCAAATATTGCATTGTCTGATTTTATAGCGCCAAAAGAAACAGGTAAACAAGATTATGTTGGATGTTTCTGCGTCTCGACTGGTTTTGGAGTCGAAGAAAAAGCGAAAGAGTACAAGGATCAGTTAGACGATTATAACGCCATTTTAATTCAGGCATTAGGCGATCGTTTAGCGGAAGCTTTCGCTGAATATTTACATTTAAAAGTGCGTAAAGAAATTTGGGGTTATGCTTCAGATGAAGTTTTGTCGAATGAAGAATTAATTAAAGAAAATTATAAAGGAATTCGTCCCGCTCCTGGTTATCCTGCTTGTCCGGATCATTTAGAAAAACCAACTATTTGGAAAGTGTTAAATGTTGAAGATGAAATTGGAGTAACCTTAACAGAGAGTATGGCTATGTGGCCAGCTGCATCAGTGTCAGGATATTATTTTGCGAATCCAAACAGTAAGTATTTCGGATTAGGTAAGATAAAACCAGACCAAGTAGTTGATTATGCCAAAAGAAGAGATATAAGTGTAGATGAAGCAACAAAATGGTTAACACCAAATTTAGCAGATTAAATATTTGTTTCAAGTTTTACAACTAACCTGAAACTTGAAACCTGAAACTAAAAAAATATGAAAGTAACTGAACATATAGATAACGCGAACGGAAAGCCTTTGTTTTCATTCGAGATTTTACCTCCTTTAAAAGGACAGAATATTCAATCCATTTTTGATGGAATAGATCCTTTAATGGAATTCAATCCACCATTTATAGATGTAACATATCACAGGGAAGAATACGAATTTAAAGAACTGGAAAATGGACTTTTACAAAAGAAAGTAGTAAAAAAGCGCCCAGGTACAGTTGGTATATGTGCCGGAATACAAAATAAATACAATGTAGATGCAATACCGCATATTTTATGTGGTGGTTTTACTAAGGAAGATACTGAAAACTTACTTATCGATTTAGATTTTTTAGGTATTGATAATGTCGTAGCACTTAGAGGAGATGCTGTTAAAAGCGAAATTTATTTTAAGCCAGAAAAAGAAGGAAATGCTTTTGCTAGTGAATTGGTAACACAAATAAGTAATTTAAATAACGGAATTTATTTGGATGAAGATTTGCAAAATTCCACTAAAACCGATTTTTGTATCGGAGTGGCAGGTTATCCAGAAAAACACATGGAAGCGCCAAGTTTAGACAGTGATATCCATTTCGTAAAACAAAAAATAAAAAACGGAGCCGATTATATCATCACCCAAATGTTTTTTGATAATAAAAAATTCTTCGATTTTGTAGGCAAATGCAGAGCTGCCGGAATTACCGTTCCGATTATACCAGGATTAAAACCAATCTCTACCAAAAAGCAATTGAATTTAATTCCGCACCGTTTTAGTTTAGAATTGCCTGATGATTTAATTATGGAAGTTGTGAAAGCTAAAGACAATGAAGTAGTAAAGCAAATTGGTGTAGAATGGTGTATTAATCAGAGTAAAGAGTTAGTTGCAGCCGGTATTCCAGTATTGCATTATTATTCGATGGGAAAAGCCGAAAATGTGAAAGCAATAGCTAAAGAAATTTTTTAATACTGGTATTTTTATTTTATTCTTAAAAAATGAATCTTAAATAAAGGAAAAATGTTTCTTTTTTTTAAGTATGCTGTTTTTAATGAAAATTTAATAGTGCATAAAGTAGAAAATATATCAATAATTCAATTGAAATTATTTTTTGATTGAATTATTTTTTTTCTAACTCATTTTAAAATTGTAAATTGGAGGTATAAACCAATCAACAATCGAATATGAAAAAAGTAATATTTACATTAATTATTATATTCGTTGCCCAGTTTAACTTCGCAAACGAAAATGATTCGTTATTAATTGCTGCACGTAACTATAGTTTAAAACATAATTATACTATGGCTATTAAGATGTACAAAGAGTATGTAAAAGTAACAGAAGTTATAGCGCTTAAAAATGTTTATATCGAATTAGCTAATTGTTATTTTAAAAACGAAGACAAAGATAGTGCAGTTAAAACGATAGTAAAAGCGATAGAATCTTACGGTTTAACCGAAGAAGATTTTATATACAATCAAAACATTGACGCTAAATTATCCGATTATGCATTAGCAAAAGTGTATAATGATTTAGAAAAATTACAGAAGAAATATTTGGCAACTTTAGAGTGAAAGCAGCAATAATATTTCAACTGGGAAAAATAATCTAAAGGAAATGTCTTAGATTATTTTTTTGCCGTTTTTTCTCTGAATATCTCTTCTAAATTTTTATTTTTTAAGTTTAATTGTAGAATTTTTAAATTATTATTTTGAGCAAAATCAAAAACTCTAGAGCGCATATCTTCTGTAGTTTCAAAAGTTAATGTAAATGTCGTAGGTGATGTTTTATTGGCTAAAATTAAATTTTCAAATTTAATTAAATTGGCATCCAATTCTACGTCAAACTCCACTTCAATTACTTGTTCTACTTGTTCTTGAACTAAGCTCTTTAAGTTCTTGTCTTCAACTATTTCTCCTTTATTGATTATTATAACTCTATCGCAAATAGCTTCAACTTCTTGCATAATATGAGTAGAAAGAAACACCGTTTTGTTTTTTCCTATATTTTTTATCAAATCTCTAATTTCAACCAATTGGTTAGGGTCTAAACCAGTTGTTGGTTCATCTAAAATTAAGACTTCCGGATCATGTAGCAAGGCGGCTGCAAGTCCTACTCTTTGTCGGTATCCTTTAGAAAGTTCGGTTATTTTTTTGTTGGCTTCTGGTGATAAACCTGTTAATTCTATAACTTCTTCAATTCTATTTTTAACTACTTTGTAAACATCAGCATTAAAACTAAGGTATTCCCGTACATAAAGATCTAAGTATAAAGGATTGTGCTCTGCTAAGTAGCCAACTGATTTTTGTACTTTTTTTTGTGCTGTTGCAACATTGTATTCATTTACAAAAGCTTCACCTTCATCGGCGGTAATGTAAGTAGTTAAAATTTTCATTAAAGTGGATTTACCTGCACCATTTGGACCAAGGAAACCAACAATTTCACCTTTTTTTATAGAAAAAGAAATTGAATTTAATGCTTTTTGCGCACCATAATTTTTGGAAATATTTTTAACTTCTATCGACATATGATGTAAATTTTAGCAAAAGTAACTTTTTTTAAAAGAACTCAAATTTATTTAAAAAAGTATTTCGTTTTCATTTTTTTTATTACTTTAGCAGAATCAAATAACAAAGAGCGAAATGCTTAACAATAGTACATTTTTCTTTAACAATTCTTTTTATTTCTTCTGGAGACAGTTGAGGGATTGTTGTGCTATTATATAAATAAAAAAAATTATTTTATAAACATACAATCCCGATGCAAAATCGGGATTTTTTTTTGCTCATATATTATGGAAATTAAAGTCGCAATTCAGGGAATTCAAGGGTCGTTTCATCACCAAGTAGCACGTCGTTATTTTAGTGAAGCAATTGGTTTGGTTGAATGTGTTACATTTAGAGATGTAGTTAATAGTTTAAAAAATAACCAGTCAGATAAAGCCATCATGGCGATTGAAAATTCTATTGCAGGCACTATTTTACCCAATTATGCCTTAATCGATTCGAATGATTTACATATTATTGGGGAGTATTTTTTGGATATTCATATGAATTTGATAGCGTTTCCAGGTCAAAAAATTGAAGATATTAAAGAAGTGCATTCGCATCCAATAGCCTTGTTGCAATGTGCGAATTTCTTTAGTCAATATCCAAATATTAAATTGGTGGAAAGTTCTGATACAGCTATTACGGCTAAACGAATTCAGGAAAATCAATTGAAAGGAATTGGAGCTCTTGCCGGACCAGTTGCTTCCGAAATTTACAATTTAGAAATTATTGCAGATGGAATTCACACAGCAAAAAACAATAAAACGCGTTTTGTAGTTTTAAAAGCATCTAATAAAGAAATTCCGAAAGAACTGATTAATAAAGCTTCGATAAAATTTGAATTAGACGATACACCAGGTTCTTTAGCAACAGTTTTAAATGTATTGAATAATTGCAAATTGAATCTAACGAAAATTCAATCGTTACCTATTATAGAAACGCCTTTTACTTATGCCTTTTTTGTGGATGTGGTTTTCGAAAAATACAAACATTTTGAAAAGGCAAAAAGAATATTAGAAATAATGACAACGCATTTTAAGGTTTTGGGAGAATATCAACAATTTAAACAATAAATAGTAATTTTGTAGAGTATATATAGTTATGGAAAATAATATAAATTTAGGAAATTGGTTAACAGCATTTAACTTAAATCATCCGCTAGTAATAGCAGGTCCTTGCAGTGCAGAAACAGAAGAACAAGTTTTAAAAATAGCACACGAATTAAAGGATTCTGATGTTTCTATATTTAGGGCGGGAATTTGGAAGCCAAGAACACGTCCTGGAGGTTTTGAAGGTGTTGGAGCAATAGGACTTAAGTGGTTGCAAAAAGCAAAAGCCGAAACCGGTTTGTTAATGGCTACAGAAGTAGCTACAGCAGCTCATGTTAAATCAGCATTAGAGCATGATATCGACGTCTTATGGATAGGTGCAAGAACTGCGGTAAATCCATTTGCTGTTCAAGAAATTGCAGATGCATTACAAGGAACGGATAAAATTGTATTATTAAAAAATCCTATTAACCCCGATTTGTCACTTTGGCTTGGAGGATTAGAACGCTTGTACAATGCCAATATTAAAAAACTAGGTGTTATACATAGGGGGTTTTCAACGTATGAAAAAACGAAATATCGTAATAATCCTGAATGGCAAATTGCAATCGATTTACAAAATCGTTTCCCTAATTTGCCTCTTATTTGCGACCCTTCTCATATTACAGGACGAAGAGATATGATTCAAGATGTCTCGCAACACGCTTTAGATTTAAATTTTGATGGTTTAATTGTGGAGACACATTTTGATCCGGATAACGCATGGAGCGATGCCGCACAACAAATTACACCAAATGTGCTAAAGAAAATGTTTGTTGATTTACGCGTTAGAAAAATTACAGACGAAGCAGATGATTATAATAAAAAACTTTCAAACTTGCGTGCGCAGATAGATGTTTTCGACGAAAAAATTTTAGATTTGATAGGAAGCAGAATGAAAATTGCCGATGAAATAGGGTTATTGAAAAAGGAAAAAAATGTAGCCATTTTACAAAATAAACGTTGGAACGAAATTTTAGGTAAAATGATTATAGATGGGAAAGAAAAAGGATTAAGTGAAGAATTTGTTTTGCAATTATTCAAATCCATTCATCAAGAAAGCATACAACATCAAGAAAAGGTGTTTAAGTAATAAAAAAAATGCCCCAATAGTGTAAACTTTTGGGGCATGATCATTTCGAGTTTTTTATTTTTTTACTCTCTTAAAGACATAACGAGTAATAAAAATTCCGTTACCGTCGTCTTTTCCACCATCACTTTCAACTGCACTTGTTACAAAAGCCAACTCCCAGCCTTCTTCAGACATGGTTGAAAGTTTAGAAGATACTAATGCGTCATTTGCGGCAATATTCTCAAATCGTATTCCACCTATGTTGTAAAAGTTAAGAAGTTTTGTTTCTTCAAATTTATCAACCCTAATGTCACCTCTGTTACTTTTGTTTCTTCCTTCATCATGTTCTGAAGTAAAATCTTTGTAATTGCGTTCGTCTTCAACTGAAATCATTCGCGACCTACCTATTCCATTCGGTACAATAGATTCTACACTTGTAACAACTTTATATTCTACTTGTTGTGCCATTAAACTTGAAAAACCTAAAAAAAGAAAGGATAATAAAAAGAGTACTTTTTTCATAATAAAATAACTTAATTGTTCTTCACAAATATAAGAAAAAAATTAAAAAAAGTTATCTTTGCTACATGACAGGAATAGTTTATAAATCTACAGGAAGTTGGTATACTGTAAAAACTCAAGATGGTAGTTTTTTAGAGTGCAGAATAAAAGGAAAATTCCGTATGAAAGGAATAAAAAGCACTAATCCAATTGCTGTAGGAGATGTAGTAGATTATGATATTGAAAATACAACAGATGAAACCACAGGGGTTATCACCAATATTCACGAACGAAAAAATTATATTGTTCGTAAATCGGTAAACTTGTCAAAGCAAACCCATATTATAGCATCGAATATTGATGTCGTTTTCTTGTTGGTCACTATTAACAACCCGCCAACAACCACTAGCTTTATTGATCGATTTTTGGTAACTGCAGAAGCTTACGGTATTGAAGCTGTTTTGGTTTTTAATAAAATTGATACTTATTCGGAAGAAACAGTAGATGAACAATTGTTTTTACAATACGTTTACTCTGAAATTGGGTATAAATGTTTACGTGTTTCGGCACAAGAGAAAAAAGGTTTAGATGAGCTGAAGGCAATGATGATGGGTAAAACTTCTATGTTTTCAGGACATTCGGGCGTTGGCAAATCAACCTTAGTTAATGCATTGGAGCCTACTTTAAATTTAAAAACAAAACAAATTTCAGAATCCCATTCACAAGGACAGCACACTACTACTTTTGCTGAGATGTTCGATTTGTCGTTTGATGCACAAATTATTGATACACCGGGGATACGTGGATTTGGCGTAGTAGATATGGAAAAACAAGAAATTGGAGACTATTTTCCTGAATTTTTTGCTTTGAAAGATAAATGTAAATTCAATAATTGTTTGCATAAAGAAGAACCAAAATGCGCAGTAAAAGAGGCGTTAGAAAAAGATGAAATAGCATGGTCGCGTTATAAGAGTTATACTCAAATTCTAGAGGGTGATGAAGAGCAATACAGAGCTGATTTATACGATGCAGACAGAAAAGCAAGTGACGAAACGCGAAAGTCCTAAATAATGAAAGTCGTAATTCAAAGAGTTAGCGAAGCAAGTGTAACAATAGCAACGGATGTTGTGGCTTCAATTGGAAAAGGTCTTCTAGTGTTAGTAGGTGTTGAAAGTGCAGATAATCAAGAAGATATCAATTGGTTGGCTTCTAAAATTGTCAACATGAGAATTTTTGCAGATGAAAATGAAATAATGAACCTGTCAATTAAAGAGGCGGATGGAGAGATAATTGTGGTAAGTCAGTTCACATTACACGCGCTAACCAAAAAAGGAAATCGTCCAAGTTATATCAAAGCTTCAAAACCTGAAATTGCAATTCCGCTTTACGAATCTTTCGTGCAACAAATGGAAATAGAATTAGGTAAAAAAGTACAAACCGGTCAATTTGGAGCTGATATGAAAGTAGCTTTAGTTAATGACGGACCAGTAACTATTATAATTGATACAAAAAATAAAGAATAAATGAACCTGAAAAATTCCCAACAAGAAGTAGATAATTGGATTAAGGAACACGGTGTTCGTTATTTCAATGAACTAACAAATATGGCCCAACTTACCGAAGAAGTAGGTGAAGTGGCTCGAATTATTGCGCGTCGTTATGGCGAGCAAAGTGAAAAGGAAAGCGATAAAAACAAAGACTTGGGCGAAGAACTTGCTGATGTTGTTTTTGTGGTTTTATGTTTAGCCAATCAAACAGGGGTCGATTTACAATCGGCTTTCGATAAAAAAATGGAGCTAAAAACCAAACGCGATCACGACCGCCACCACAACAACGAAAAATTAAAATAAAGTGAACGTAGCGCTTCAAAAATCAAAAATAAAAAATCAGAATTCTGAAATTAAAATAACCGGTTCAAAATCTGAAACCAATAGATTACTATTGTTACAGGCTCTGTATCCCAATTTAATATTGGAAAACACCTCTAATTCCGATGATTCTGAAGTGATGTTGAACGCATTACAAAGCTCGCAATTCCCAATTCCCAATTCCCAAATCGTAGACGTTCATCATGCCGGAACAGCAATGCGTTTTTTAACTGCATTTTTCGCAACTCAAGAAAATAGAGAAATCATATTAACGGGTTCCTCAAGAATGAAGGAGCGGCCTATTAAAATTTTGGTTGATGCTTTAATTCAGTTGGGTGCAGAAATTTCGTATGAAGAAAAAGAAGGTTTTCCGCCCATTAAAATAAAAGGAAAAAAATTAACACAGCATAAAGTTACACTCCTGGCAAATGTTAGCAGTCAATATATTTCGGCATTATTATTAATTGCACCAAAACTAGAAAAAGGATTAGAACTTAATTTAGAAGGAGAAATCACTTCCATTCCTTACATCAAAATGACATTGGCATTGTTAAATGAAATAGGAGTTACAACCTCTTTTGAAAATAATGTAATTAAAGTAAACAACCATAAATTACCCATAAACCAAAGCCCAATAACCATTGAAAGTGATTGGAGTTCGGCGTCGTATTGGTATTCTATTGTCGCTCTTTCAGAAATTGGAACCCAAATTGCTCTTTCCAGTTACAAACAAAATAGTTTACAAGGCGACAGTGTTTTGGTGGAAGTTTACAAGGGTTTTGGTGTTGAAACTATTTTCAACGAAAATAATACTATTACAATTTCAAAAGTAAAAAGTCAGACTGAGCTTGTCGAAGTGCCAACTGTTAATTATCAACTAAACAACTCGCCAGACATTGCGCAAACCATTGCTGTAACTTGTTTTGGGTTAGGACTAGCTTGTGATTTATACGGTTTGCATACCTTAAAAATAAAAGAGACGGATAGACTTGAAGCTCTAAAAACAGAGTTGGCCAAATTAGGTGCTGAAATTTCAGTAACTAGCGAATCATTACATTTGAAACCTTCTTCTCAAATTAAAGAAAATATGTCAATCGCAACCTATCAAGACCACAGAATGGCAATGGCTTTTGCGCCACTTGTACTTCGTGTTCCAATTACTATTGAAGAAGCGGAGGTGGTCTCAAAATCGTATCCACATTTTTGGGAAGATTTGCAAAAGGTTGCTTTTTGTTTAAAAACGATACAATAAAAATTACATAGTGTTTAAATAGCCTTGTTTACATTAATTTAATGCAGTTTTTTTTTTTTTTTAATAACTTTGTACACTAAAAGAAAAAATAAAATCTTACTACTTATAAAATCGTACTTTTGTAAGTGTAATTTATGTTTATTCATTTTTTAAAAATAATAATAGAAAGTATCTACTTAAAAAGATAACACGCTTAAAAATACGATTATGAAAAAATTTTACAAGCTAAGTTGGGTATTGTGCTTGATTACATTCCTTTTTACAACCCCTCTTTTCGCTCAGGCAGAACTAGAGCCCAATGACCTGTGTACGAACGCCAATGTTTTGAATTCCGTAACTACCTATACAGGTTCATTGAGCAGTTCAAGTGATAAGGACTGGTGGTACGTTCAGGTGAGCGACCCCAATGCTGCAAGCATCAATATAAATATCACCTATAATTATGACCCAACTGGAGCACAGTATCAGGTGGTTGTAAAGGATATCGTAAATGACTTATGTAATCCTAATGACTATTGGGGATCATCAACTCATTCAATCACCTCCAGTTCGGCGACCTACAATACAGAAGGAATAGGCAGTCCAGTGAGTTATTTCTCGTTTGAGATTACTGCGCTCAATGGTACTTCTGGAAATTATTCCTTCACAGTGAACAGCTCAACGGAACCTTTGGCGCTGCCGCCCGCTCCTGGTGGTGTATCAGGTGCCAACCTGTGGTACAAAGCAGATGAAGGTGTAACGGCTTCTGGTGGGTTTATGTCAAAATGGGAGAACAAGGGCTCAATGGGTACTACCGCAGATGCTCAACTCCTAGGAACACAAGCAGGTGATAGTCATCCAGCCCACATTACTTCAGGTGCTGATATGCTTAATTTTAATCCATCAGTCAAATTTGATGGTGTTAACGATTTTATTCAAACGGGTTTACTTCCAACCTTTTTGCCTACTGCTACTGATAAAGAAGTTTCTCAATTTATTGTTTATAAAAAACTCGGTACCAACAACACGTTTGTCTGGAATATCGATAATGGTCTTTTGCCATCAAATAGCGGAGGAGTAGTTTTACTCGGTGCAAAATCTGATGGTCAACTTTTACACTCAAGTCGTCGGGTAGATTATCCAACAGCCATAGTCGAAAACGAAACGGTGCTGTTTGATATGGTAGCCACTACTAGTTCAAATCCCGCAAATGAATCTTTTGACTTAAATAAAAACGGTTTTCAAAGTCAGAATCCTGCCACCAATGCCTATAATGCTGATAATTTAGATCATCCGTTGAGGTTTGGGCGTTTTATAAATAATTTTGGTCATGCCATTATTGCAGAGTTGGTAATTTACCCAACTTCCCTCAGTCCGGGTGATAGAAATAAAGTACACAGTTACCTGGCTCTTAAATATGGATTATCACTGGGAAATAACCAGAATTCGGCTTTATTCGTTAACTCAGCCGGCACACCAATATACTCCAACGCTACTTATAAATTTGATGTTTTTGGTATCGGCAGGGACGATGTCAGCGGACTAAACCAACCGCAATCCAACAGTATGAATACCGGCAGTGGCGATGGTACTGGGCAAAGTGGAAAAGGGAATATTGTGCTAAGTAATCCTTCTTCTCTGGATGATGGGGACTATTTGATAATCGGGAATGACAATGCAGCATTAACAGAGCAAACCACCGAAGTACCCTCAGCTGGCCAAAGTAGAATAACCCGCGAATGGTTCGTGAAGCGTACAGGAGATCCTGGTGCGGTAGATTTAAGTTTTGATACTAATGGACTTACAGTATCGGGTACTACAGCAACTGATTTTAAATTACTAATTGATGCAGATGGAGATTTTAGTTCTGGAGCTACAGAGGTAAATGCAACAAGTTTAACTGGAACAAAAGTTAATTTTAATGGGGTTACTTTACCAAATGGCAATTATATTACCATTGTAACTGGAGCTGTTTTAGGAGGCAATTCTTGGATTGGTGTTACTAATTCAGATTGGACAGTTCTAACAAACTGGAGCGCAAATCAAATACCAACAGCTTTAGATGATGTTATTATTCCTGTTACTCCTAATAATCCTGTAATTAATGGCGGAGTGAATGCTGTTGTTAATAAAATTACAATACAATCAGGTGCTAACTTAACTATAAATAATGATGGTTTTTTAACAGCTACTGATGTAGTAGATTTAGCAGGTGATATAATTTTAGAAGATCACGCAAGTTTAATACAGATAAATAATGTGGCTAATACGGCAACAACAGGTACAATGATTTTAAAAAGAACATCATCTTTGCGAAATGTAGATTATGTGTATTGGTCATCTCCTGTTACTAACTTTAATGTAAATAACATTTCTCCATTAACTACAATTGCCGCTGAGTTAAAATGGGATGCAACTATTGGAGCTAATATGAATGGTTATGGTAATTGGGAACCTACTTCGGAAAATATGGTTGTAGGTAAAGGATATGCGGTAAGATCTCCAGATGGTTTTACATCAACACCAGCGTTATTTAATACATCATTTACGGGTATTCCAAATAATGGAACTATAACAACACCAATTTCAAGAGGAACTTATGATGGGCCAGATTACGATAATGATGCTAATCCAGCTACAGCAAATGCTACTAAAAATGATGATAATTTTAACTTAATTGGTAACCCATATCCGTCAGCAATTAGTGCAGATGCATTTTTAAATGCAAATTCAAATATTGAAGGATTTGTAAATATTTGGTCACACGGAACACTTCCAAGTAGCGCTGTTACCAGCCCATTTTACGGAAGTTTTGTGTATAATTATTCACCAACAGATTATATCACCTATAATAAATCGGGTCAGTCAACTGGTCCAGGTTCATTTAATGGCAATATTGCCTCTGGACAAGGGTTCTTTGTGTTAATGAAGTCTAACACTGCTTCTACGACAGAAACGGTAACCTTCACCAATGCAATGCGAAGCACTTCATATGACAACGATCATTTCTTTAGAATTCCAGCAGATGAAGGGCGTGTTTGGTTAGATATTGTAGAACAAGATAATAATACACATTTACGAACACTAGTTGCCTATAAAGATGGTGCAACTGATGGTGTAGACAGAGATTATGATGCTACTACTGATAGAAAACCAATATTAAATATATTTTCTTTAATTGGAACTGATATCTTTAAAATACAAGGAAGAGCAACGCCATTAAATCAAAATGATATAGTACCAATCGGCATAACTGTTCCAGTAACTGGAGATTATCATATTGGTATTGGTCAATTAGATGGTATTTTTACAAATCCAACCCAAGGAATTTATTTAGAAGATAAAGACTTAAATCAAGTGCATGATTTAAAAGCTAATCCGTATTACTTTACTGCGAATGCAGGTGTTTATGAGAATAGATTTTTGTTGAAATACACTAATACATTAAGTAATGTTGATAATGATTTTATTAATAATCAAGTAATTATAATTAATAATGATAATTTAATTATTAGAGCACAAAATCAACTAATAAAATCTGTTACTATTTTTGATGTTTTAGGAAGAGAAATTAAAAATTATAATAATATTAATTCGCAAGAAATGATTTTAGATGATTTGCAAAAAAGTAAAGATTTAAAAATAGTAAAAGTCACACTTGATAATGGAATGGTTTATAATTTGAAAGCTATTTATTAATCATTCATCTACCAATAAAAAAGCAGCCAATTGGCTGCTTTTTTATTGGTAGATGAAAAGAAGTTTTTAAAAGTGTATTTTTTCGAATATTTCAATAAATCGAAAATTAAGGCTATTTAAATTTCATAATATGTTATAAATTCTATTTTTATGTAAATAATATATTTTAATTTTGTTAAAACTCTATTGAATAATTTGGTTAAATTTATGATTTGATTTAAATAATGTTTTTTTGTTTGAAATATTTATTGTAAATTTATAATGAATCCAAATCCAAATCAATATGAAAAAAATTATCTACACTTTCGTAATTTTATTCATTTCTCAGTTAAACTTTGCAAATGAATTAGACTCAATAATTTCAAACGCTAGAGAATTTGGAAAGAAGAAGAATTATACTGAGGCAATTAAAGAGTATGAAAATTACATTAAATTGTCAAAAGGTGAAAATTTAAAAGACGTTTATATAGAAGTAGCCAATTGTTATTTCTATCAAAATAAAAAGGAAACTGCTGTAAAATACATAAAAGATGCCATTTCAAAGTATGGCTTCACAGAAGAGGATTTTATTTACAGTTCTATTTTGGATGAAAAATTGTCATCGTACGCGCTTTCTGTAGTTTATGACGATTATTTCAAGTTAAGAAAAAAGTATTTGGCAACGTTGAATTAGTTTATTATCGTCAAAGCTTTTTTGAAATCTCCTTACAGGTTTATTTGTAAGGAGATTTTTTTATTTCTTCTTCGCTGTTTTTTCTCTGAAAATTTGCTCTAAGTTTTTACTTTTCAATACAATTTGTAGTGTTCTTAAATTATTGGCTTGTGCAAAATCAAATAACTCTGGTCGCATATCTGATGTTGTAGTAAAAGTAAGTTCCCAAACTAAATCATGTGTATTTTTAGCCGATTTTAAATTTGGTAATGCAACAAAGTCTGATTCAGCTACTTTTTTATCAAATTCTACTTCAATAATTTGTTCGGCTTCTTCGGCAACTAAATTATTTAGTTTTTTATCGGTAACGATTTTTCCTTTATCAATGATGATAATTCTATCGCAAATAGCTTCTACTTCTTGCATAATGTGAGTAGAAAGAAAAACTGTTTTATTTTTTCCAATGTTTTTAATCAAATCACGAATTTCAACCAACTGATTTGGGTCTAAACCTGTAGTGGGTTCATCTAAAATCATTACATCAGGATTGTGTAATAAAGCCGTTGCTAATCCTACACGTTGACGGTATCCTTTTGATAATTCTCCAATTTTTTTATGACTTTCTGGGGTTAATCCTGTTAAAGCAATTACTTCATCAATTCTCGATTTCGCAACTTTATGTAAATCGGCATTAAAAGCCAAATATTCTCTCACATATAAATCTAAATACAACGGATTATGTTCTGGTAAATAACCAACCGATTTTTGCACTTCTTTTTGTTCCGAAGTTACATCGTGTTCGTTCACAACTGCAGTTCCGCTATCTGCTGATAAATAAGTGGTCAAAATTTTCATCAAAGTTGATTTTCCGGCACCATTTGGACCTAAAAAACCCACGATTTCTCCTTTTTTTACAGAAAAACTAATGTTGTTTAACGCTTTTTGGTCTCCGTAATTTTTTGAAATATTTTGAACTTCTATCGACATACCTTGTAAATTTTAGCAAAAGTAACTTTTTTTAAAAGAACTCAAATTTATTTAAAAAAGTATTTTGTTTTCATTTTTTTATTACTTTAGCCAAATATAACAACAAAGTTACAATGCTTACCAATAGCACATTTTTTTATAACAATTCTTTTTATTTCTTCTGGAGACAGATGAGGGATTGTTGTGCTATTATATAAATCAAAGAAATTTATTTTTATAAACATACAATCCCGATGCAAATCGGGATTTTTTTTTGCTCATAACTATGGAAATTAAAGTCGCAATTCAGGGAATTCAAGGGTCGTTTCATCACCAAGTGGCACATCATTATTTTGGTGAGGCGATTGGGTTGGATGAATGTGTTACATTTAGAGATGTTGCCAATAGTTTGAAAAACAAGCAGTCGGATAAAGCTATCATGGCGATTGAAAATTCAATTGCAGGAGCGATTCTACCTAATTATGCTTTAATCGATTCATACGATTTACATATAATTGGAGAACACTTTTTAGATATTCATATGAATTTAATGGTGTTACCAGGACAAACAATCGAAGATATTAAGGAAGTACATTCACATCCAATTGCTTTGTTGCAATGTGCCAATTTCTTCAGTCAATATCCGCATATTAAATTGGTCGAAAGCTCGGATACCGCAATAACAGCAAAACGAATTCAGGAAAATCAATTAAAAGGAATTGGTGCTTTGGCTGGACCAGTTGCGGCTAATATTTATGATTTGGAAATTATCGCTGATGGAATTCATACCGTAAAAAGTAATAAAACACGCTTTGTGGTTTTAAAAGCAAGTAATAAGGAAATTCCGAAAGAACTCATCAATAAAGCTTCAGTGAAATTTGAGTTGGATGACACGCCAGGTTCGTTGGCAACGGTTTTAAATGTGATGAATAATTGCAAATTGAATCTAACCAAAATTCAATCGTTACCTATTATCGAAACACCATTTACCTATGCTTTTTTTGTAGATGTGGTTTTTGAAAAATATAAACATTTTGAAAGAGCGAAAAAAGTAATGGAAATTATGACAACGCATTTCAAGGTTTTGGGTGAATATGAAAGAAGTAAACAATAATAATTTAAGAATAAATAGTAATTTTACAGTGAAAATATGGTTATGGAAAATAAAAAAGAATTACGCACTTGGTTAGATGATTTTCAATTGAATCATCCATTAGTTATTGCTGGGCCATGTAGTGCAGAAACCGAAGATCAAGTTTTAAAAATAGCACACGAATTAAAGAATTCTGATGTTTCTATTTTCCGTGCGGGAATTTGGAAACCTCGTACGCGTCCGGGTGGATTTGAAGGCGTGGGCGAAATCGGATTGAAATGGTTGCAAAAAGCCAAAGCTGAAACGGGTTTGTTAATGGCAACGGAAGTCGCTACGGCAGCTCACGTAAAATTAGCCATTGAACATGATATTGATGTATTGTGGATTGGTGCAAGAACTACCGTAAATCCTTTCGCTGTTCAAGAAATTGCCGATGCTTTGCAAGGAACTGATAAAATCGTTTTATTAAAAAACCCAGTAAATCCCGATTTGTCTTTATGGATTGGCGGTTTAGAACGATTATATAATGCGAATATTAAGAAATTAGGTGTAATTCATAGAGGATTTTCTACTTACGAAAAAACAAAATACCGCAATAATCCTGAGTGGCAAATTGCGATTGACTTACAAAATCGTTTCCCAGATTTGCCTCTGATTTGCGATCCTTCGCACATTACAGGAAAGCGAGATATGATTCAAGAAGTGTCGCAACAAGCTTTAGATTTGAATTACGACGGATTAATTATTGAAACCCACATTGACCCAGATAATGCTTGGAGCGATGCCGCCCAACAAGTAACGCCAGCAACTTTGAAACAAATGTTCATCAATTTACGCGTTAGAAAAGTCTCAGATGATGAAAGCGAATACAATCAGAAAATGGCAAAACTCCGCATGCAAATTGATGAATTTGATGGAAAACTGTTAGAAATTTTGGGTAACCGAATGAAAGTAGCCGATAAAATTGGTTTATTGAAGAAAGAAAAAAACGTTGCAATTCTTCAAAATCAAAGATGGAATGAAATTTTAGGAAAAATGATTTTAGAAGGCGAAGAAAAAGGATTAAGTAATGAATTTGTGATGTTGTTGTTTAAAGCGATTCATCAAGAAAGTATAACGCATCAAGAAAAAGTGATTAATAAATAAATTTTAACTAGAAAAACTATCTTTGTTGAATAATTACTTAAGTTATCCTAAACTTTTCGAAAGGCTGACTTCAAACTTCAAACTTTGCATGACAGGAATCGTTTATAAATCTACTGGAAGTTGGTACACCGTTAAAACTGAAAATGGTGACTTTTTGGAGTGCCGTATAAAAGGTAAATTTAGAATGAAAGGTATTAAAAGTACCAATCCAATTGCCGTTGGAGATATCGTAGATTATGATATCGAAAATACCACAGATGAAACCACCGGAGTAATCACTTCAATTCATGATAGAAAAAATTACATAGTTAGAAAATCAGTAAACTTATCGCATCAAATGCATATTATTGCTTCTAATATTGATGTGGTTTTTTTATTGGTAACCATTAATAATCCGCCAACAACCACAAGTTTTATCGACCGATTTTTAGTCACGGCAGAAGCTTACGGAATTGAAGCTGTAATTGTCTTCAATAAAATAGACACGTTTGATGACCAAACATTAGACGAACAATTATATTTACAACACGTTTACACCGAGATTGGCTATAAATGTTTACGCGTTTCTGCTAAAGACGGAAAAGGAATTGACGAGCTAAAAGCTTTAATGAAAGATAAAGTTTCTATGTTTTCAGGACATTCTGGTGTTGGGAAATCAACTTTGGTAAACACATTAGAACCTTCGTTAAATTTAAAAACCAAGCAAATTTCAGCATCGCACGCACAAGGAAAACACACCACAACGTTTGCCGAAATGTTTGATTTATCTTTTGGAGCCAAAATTATTGATACGCCAGGAATTCGTGGTTTTGGAATTGTTGATATGGAAAAACAAGAAATTGGGGATTATTTTCCTGAATTTTTTGCTTTGAAAGACCAATGTAAATTCAATAACTGTTTGCATAAAGATGAACCACATTGCGCTATCAAAAAAGCATTAGAAAATGACGAAATTTCATGGTCGCGTTATAAAAGTTATACCCAAATTTTAGAAGGAGATGAGGAACAATATCGTGCCGATATTTATGATGCCGAAAGAAGAGCAAGTGACGAAACGAGGAAGTAAAAAATAAAAAGAATCAAGTAAGAAGTGAAAGCAGTAATTCAAAGAGTTTCTCAATCATCAGTTACAATTGATAATGAAGTTGTTGCACAAATTCAAAAAGGATTATTAGTTTTAGTTGGAATTGAAGATGCCGATAATCAAGAAGATATCAATTGGTTAACCTCTAAAATAGCCAATTTAAGAATTTTTGAAGGCGAAAACCAAGTAATGAATTTGTCGTTAAAAGATATTGATGGCGAAATGATTGTTGTCAGTCAGTTCACATTACATGCTCATACCAAAAAAGGAAATAGACCAAGTTATATTAAAGCCTCAAAACCCGAAATAGCCATTCCACTTTATGAATCTTTTGTAAAACAGATGGAAATAGAACTGGGCAAAAAAGTACAAACCGGACAATTTGGAGCTGATATGAAAGTAGCTTTAGTTAATGATGGGCCGGTTACAATTATAATTGATACGAAAAATAAAGAGTAAATGAACCTAAAAAACTCCCAACAAGAAGTTGATAATTGGATTAAGGAACACGGAGTTCGTTATTTCAATGAACTAACTAATATGGCCCAACTTACCGAAGAAGTAGGTGAAGTGGCCCGAATTATCGCCCGTCGTTATGGCGAACAATCAGAAAAAGAATCGGATAAAAACAAAGATTTAGGCGAAGAGCTTGCCGATGTGGTTTTTGTAGTTTTATGTTTAGCCAACCAAACAGGTGTAGATTTACAAGCGGCTTTTGACAAAAAAATGGATTTAAAAACCAAACGCGACCACGACCGTCATCATAATAACGATAAACTTAAATAAGGTTAAAGGTGAAGGGTTAATGGTAAAAGGTTACTTGTTGATGTTAAATTTTCTTTTACCCTTTACCTTTTGCCCTTAACCTTTTACTCTAAAACATGAACTGGATTTTACTCATAATAGCAGGTTTATTCGAAGTAGGTTTTGCCACTTGCCTCGGAAAAGCAAAAGAAACTTCTGGAAATACTTCTTTACTTTGGTACGGCTGTTTTTTGGTGTGTTTATCAATTAGTATGTTATTATTAGTAAAAGCAACTAAAGAATTACCTATTGGAACCGCTTATGCTGTTTGGACAGGGATTGGAGCCGTAGGAAGTGTTTTAGTAGGAATCATTGTTTTTAAAGAACCCGCTACTTTTTGGCGTGTGTTTTTCATCACTACATTAATTTTATCCATTGTAGGATTAAAAATGGTAACCAAATAATGAATTTATTACTTAAATCATCCAGCATCCAGCATCCAGCATCTATCAAAATCACGGGTAGTAAATCAGAAACTAATAGATTGTTACTGTTGCAAGCATTATATCCAAATTTAGTTTTGGAAAACACTTCCAATTCCGATGATTCTGAAGTGATGCAAAAAGCATTAACTAACACCCATCACCCATCACCCATCACCAAAACAATAGACGTTCACCACGCTGGAACAGCTATGCGTTTTCTTACCGCTTTTTTTGCCATTCAAGAAGGAAAAGAAGTCGTTTTAACAGGTTCAACTCGAATGAAAGAGCGCCCAATTAAAATTTTGGTTGACGCTTTAAATCAATTAGGAGCCGAAATTAGTTATGAAGAAAATGAAGGTTTTCCACCAATAAAAATCAAAGGAAAAAAATTAACTCAAAGTAAAGTTTCACTTCCTGCAGATGTAAGTAGTCAATATATTTCGGCATTGTTACTAATTGCTCCAAAATTAGAAAATGGTTTAGAATTAACACTTGAAGGCGAAATAACCTCAATTCCATACATCAAAATGACTTTGGCTTTATTGAATGAAATAGGAGTAAAGACTTCATTTGAAAATAACTTAATTGTTGTCAAGTCGAGCGAAGTCGAGATGGTTTTTAAATCAATTACAGTTGAATCCGATTGGTCATCTGCTTCATACTGGTTTTCTATTGTTGCTTTATCTGAAATTGGTACACAAATTACACTTTCAAGTTATAAAGAAGATAGTTTGCAAGGCGATAGTGCTTTGGTAAACATATATCAAGATTTTGGTGTTGAAACTACTTTTAATACTCATAATTCAATAACAATTTCAAAAGTTAACTTCAAAAATCAAAAATCGTTAATCGTTAATCTTCAATCTTCACCAGACATTGCTCAAACCATTGCCGTAACTTGTTTCGGATTGGGAATGGGTTGTGATTTATCGGGATTACATACTTTAAAAATCAAAGAAACCGATAGACTTGAAGCTTTAAAAACGGAACTAACAAAATTAGGAGCGACAGTTTCAGTAACTAATGATTCTTTACATTTAAAATCCTCTACTAAAATTAAGGAAAACATTTTAATCTCAACTTATCAAGACCACAGAATGGCTATGGCTTTTGCTCCACTGGCACTAAAAATTCCTATTATAATTGAAGATGCAGAAGTGGTTTCAAAATCGTATCCGAGTTTTTGGGAAGATTTAGAAAAAGTTGGTTTTAGGTTAAATCAGAAATAAATTAGCGTTTTACCATTTGAATTTGTTCTAAAATAAGTTGTACTCTATCGGGTGAAACCGGTACATGAACTCCTGTGCTTAATTCTAAACTACCACCATCCGATTTGTTGTAAGCTATAACTTGTTCAAAATTAATAATGTACGATTTGTGAACACGCATGAAACGCTTGTCTAAACATAAAATGTCTTCAAAATTTTTTAAGTTTCTGCTTACTAAATTTTTTGCGCCAGTTGTGCAAAAAACTTCAGAATAGGCACCTTCGCCTTTAATGTATGAGATTTTTGTTGTATCAATAAAAATTAATGTATTGCCAGAAGGCACTGCAATTTTTGTTAAATTATCTTGCTGAATATTTTCTTTTAATATTTTGAAATTTTCGAACTTTTGTTTTTGTTTTTCTAATCGAGTAATTGCATCAGCTAATTGTTCAGGATTAATCGGTTTTAATAAATAATCAATGGCAGAAAACTTAAAAGCTTGCAAAGCATATTCGTTATAAGCGGTTGTGAAGATTATAGAAAAATTCACATCGTTTTCATCAAAAAAATCTAATAATTCTAAACCACTATGACCTGGCATTTCTATGTCTAATAACACTAAATCTGGATTGTGTTTTCTAATGGCTTTTACGCCTTCGGGTAAATTTTCACATTCGGCTACTATTTTCACATTGGGACAATATTCCTGAATGAGTAGGTTTAATGAAACTCGAGCTCTTTTTTCGTCATCTATAATAATTGCCTTCATTTTAATACGTAATTGGTATTTCAAAAACAACTTTTGTACCAATAGATTGGTTGCTCAAGTTTGTTTTGTCAATATAGTAAATGGAAATATTTTTTTGATTGTATTGATTAAGTAAATCTACTCTGTTTTGCATAGCTTCTGTAGCAAACGAATTATGATTTTTGTTTTTTATAGCATTTAATTCAGTACTTTTTTGACGTCCAATACCATTATCATCTATAGACACTTTTATGTGTTCCGCTTCTTTTTCAAATTGAATGGTAACTAATTTTTCTCCTTGTTTATGTAAAAGACCGTGCTTAACTGCATTTTCTACATAAGGCTGTAAAAGCATGGTTGGGATTTTAATGTTTTCTGAATCAATATGTTTATCAATTAAAATTTGATAACTAAAATCTTCTTCAAAACGTGCTTTTTCAATATCTAAATATAAACTCAGTGTTTTTATTTCCTCGGCAATAGAAATTGTTTCTTTTTCCGTCATTTCTAAAATGGTACGCGTTAAATTTGAAAATTTAGATAAATAATTTACGGCTTGTTTTTTGTCGTTTGATAAAATAAAAGACTGAATTGTATTTAATGCATTATAGAAAAAATGCGGATTCATCTGTGATTTTATGGCTTTTAATTTTGACTGATTTAAGTTTTTTTCCAGATTTATTTTTTCTAATTGCAACTTATTTTTGTATTCTATTTTACGAATTTGCCATTTGTAAAAACTATTAATTAAGACTAAAAACAGTATTCCAATTCCAATTAAAAAGAAGGTGTTTAGCCAAAATGGTTTTTTGATTTCAAATTGAATCGTTTGTAAATCAATTTTAGTAGTATTGTAATTTATAATTAACTGAATTTTGTAATTTCCTGAAGATAAAGAAGAAAGCTTTAAGTTTTTATCTTTATAATCTAAGGTTTTCCATTTGGAATCATTTATTTTATAGGAAACGCTGTAATTTTCATTAGGAACAAAAGATAAAGTAGAAAATTGAATTGCTATATCATTTTCATCCGGATTTAGTTCGTTTAATTGGTCTATTTCTTTACGTTTCCCGTTCACTAAAATTTCATTAATGATAAGTTTAGGCTTTGGAAAACAAGCAATTTCTTGTCTTTTTTTAATTACAATTCCTTTTGAAGTAGCAAATAAAAGCTGATTATTTTTTAACACTACATCAGTAACTTCGATATCATTGCTTAAAGACATTACTTTTTGTGCGTTATGCGTTTTAAAATCATACTCATAAATGCTGTTTGCCGTAAATAAATAGCAATAGTTATTTCTAATAAAAAATCGATTAAACTTTTCTTTTGCAATAAAATTGGGAAGTTTAAAAAGAGAAACCTCATTTTTTGAATTTATAGTATATAATTTTTCTGCAGTTGATAATCCAATTATGTTATCCTTATATTTTTGAATACGAATTAAAAATAAAGTTTCATTTTTGTATTTTATTTCTTTGTTTTTCCCGTCGTTAGTAATGGCAATTAAACCATTATTGGTAGCGTAATAAATAGTGTTGTTTATTTCGTTGTACTCTGTCGATTTTCCGTTTGTATTTATTAATAATGCAACTTGATTGAATCCAGAAACACCTTTGTCTTTGTTTTTATCGAAGATTACATCCCAACTACTTTTTAAATTTTTGTCAATATAGAAAATCCCAACAATGCCACTTGCAGCAAACGAAAAATATTTGTCGTCTACTTTTTTAATATCTTTAACAGCAATAGAATATTCTTTTTTGATGTTGTTATTTTTGTCTAAAATGTGAAATTTAAATGAATTAAAAAATACATTTTCGTTAATAGTATCGGCAAATATTTGACTGATGGAATGATTGCTTTCTGTTTCAAAAATTTTTTCTACTTGTAAAGAGTTGCAATCGAGTTTGTAGACTAAATCTTTTTCGGCGCCTATAAAAATTTTGTTTTTACCCATTGCTAAAGAGTTGGGTCTCGGGTTTAAATCGATATAATTGTTTGAAAAATCTTGAATATATAAAACCCCTTTATTTAGCGTGGAAACCCAATAATTTTTATGTTTGTCTTTGAATACAAAAGATATGTTTTGATCCGTAAAATAGGTTTTATTTTGGTTTGATTCTAAATCATTTTTATAAACACCATTTGGAGTGCAAATCCATATGGCATCATCTGTTATTGCCGTGTTTTGAGTAAATTCAGCCGGATTATTAAGTTTATATTTATGAAATTTTCCTTTTTCAAAACTATAATAGTTAGCGGATGATTTTGAATTAATAATTAATTTTTCTTCCCAAGTATTAATAATTGGAGTAATAATTTCTGCATAAAAATTCTCAGGTAGACTATGTTTTTTAATTTCATTTTTATGGTCTAATTCATATAAGTTATTACCTAAAACATAGAATTTATCTTTAGTTGCATAACAAAAACGAATTTCTTTGTCTCCAAGAGCATGTTTTGCTTTTACTTTTAAAGATTTTAAATCATAGACCAAAATAGCATCTGGCTGGATTAAAAATAATTCGTTATTAACAACTCCAAATCTAAAATAACCAAGAGAAGTTTCTTGTGGCAATGCTTTTAAACAACCTTTTTCTACATAATATAAAAAGCCATCAAAATTTTCATACCAAATGCGTCCGTATTTATCTTCTGCAATACAAGAACCCGATTTAGAAGTTTGAAAATCGGCAGTAAATATTTTGAAATCATTTCCATCATAACGGCACAATCCTTTCCCTGTCGCAAACCACATAAAGCCTTTGCTGTCTTGAAAAATATCAAACACACTATTAGAAGGCAATCCAGAAGTTTTGTCAATAGTTATGTGATACGGATTTTGGCAAAAGCCTAAATTCGACAATAACAAAAATAGTGAAAGTAATAAAATTCGCAAATGGAAATGATTTTAAACAAATGTATGAAATACACGTTTAATATTACAAACGAGTTTACCAAACCTAGTTATGGATTAACGAAATTTTATTTCGTAAACTGAAAATAGGGTTTGGTAAACCCATTATTATAAAGATGATTTTACTCAAGTACTTTTGAATCAAACTTTAAAAAACTATATTATCATGAAAACAAGATTACTTTTATTTTTATTATTTGCTTTCTCGTTTGGAAATGCGCAAGTTAACGTAACTGAAGGATTTGAATCTGGAACTATTCCTGCTGGTTGGGGCAACAATGGTTTCAATGTTTCCAATACATCTTCCTGTTCAGGTTCTTATTCTTCTTTTTTCAACACTTCTGGACTCGGTTCAGGTGCCTCAATTTCCACTCCAACCTATGTTTCAACTGGAGGAACAATAACATTTTCTTGTGACTACAAGAAAAGTAATCATGTTGGGGATGCAGTTATACACCTTCAATATTATAATTTCGCTACCAATAGCTGGATTGATCTTACAAGTAATGTAATGTCACCAACTTGTTTTGGACTTGCAGCTATAATTCCAGCAGGAACTATCCCAGCAGGAACTAATGTAGTTTTTAAAGTAAATTTGTATTGCACAAGCGGCACATTTACTTTTTTTATGGATAATTTTTCAGTACAAGAAAGTTTACCTCACGCTATTGCCGAGTATAATTTTGATAGTACTTACAACAATACTATAGGTCGCAATCCATTTTTATCAAATGCAGGAACTTCTTTCGCTACAGATCGATTTGGAAATGCAAATGGTGCTATTAATATAAATAATACAGGAACTACGGCTAATTTTCCAGGACTTCCTTATGGTGCAAGCAGTAAATCAATATCTGTTTGGGCAAAAGCTAATGTTATAAACCCTACTATTAACTATGTTTTTCATTATGGTAATACCGCTGGTGGTAATGGACTTGCTTTCAGAACGGCTGAAACACTTTTTTTTGCTGGTTCAGGAGGAAATTTAACGGCAGCTTCAAGCATAAGTGCACCTTGGGCACATTATGTTTGTACATATGACGGCACTACAGCGAAAGTTTACAAAGACGGAGTTTTGCTTTCTGACAGTGCTCTAGCATGGAACATAATAAATAATTCAAATACCTTTAGACTTGGATTGACCGAATCGGGTGGGGTAAATTATTTTAATGGTGCCATAGATGATCTGAAAATTTATAATTATGCATTAAGTCAAGCAGATGTAACTAGTTTATATACAAACAATTCATTGACAATAACGGCGCCAACAATTTCTTTAATTTCAGTCCCTACAATTTTAACAAATGAAGCAACTGTAAATTATAGTTTAAATGCTAATAATGGCGCTACAACTTCAATTGTAAAGTACGGTTTAACAAGTGGAAATTTATCAAGTCAAGTAACTGGTTTTTCTGCAAATGGTTCATTGGCAACGTCTGGCTCTGCACAAATTCAAGGATTATCATCAAGTACAACTTACTACTATCAAATAGAAGCTTCAAATTCTGCTGGTACAACGACAAGTGCAATAGGTAGTTTTACAACAACGGCATCAGTGGTGATTGCAGAATATAATTTTGATAATACATATAATAATATTTTAGGGACTAATCCATTTCAAGCAAATGCAGGAACTTCATTTACAACAGACAGACATGGAAATATATCAGGAGCACTTAATATAAATAATCAAGGAACATTTGCAACTATTCTAGGACTACCTTACAACTCTACAAGTAGAACAATTTCTGTTTGGGCAAAAACAAATGTATTGAATGCTACAATTAATTATGTGTTTCATTATGGAAATTCAGCAAATGGCAACGGACTAGCTTTTAGACCAACAACAACACTTTACTTTGCTAATGCAGGAGCTAATTTAGAAACAGCAGATACAAATACAAACAATACTTGGATACATTATGTTTGTACTTATGATGGAACAACAGCGAAAGTATATAAAAATGGTGTTTTATTTAGTTCAGGTGTAA
>NZ_WIBJ01000029.1:0-426 GCF_009495755.1 Flavobacterium sp. LMO8
CACTTACAACGCTACCAAGAAAGTTGGATTCTTCTCAAGTAATAGAGATGGAGTAGACAACATCTACAAGGCAGATCCGATATGTAATTTTAAATCATTTATAGTTGTTAAAGACGAAATTACAGAAAAAACAATTGAAGGTGCTACTGTTGAATTACTTGACAATGATATGAAAAGCATTACTTCAAGTCTAACAAGTTATAACGGTGAGGCTGTTTTTAGTTTAAAATGTATGCCAGCTTATATAAGTTTTGCATCAAAATCTGGATATGAGACAAGTACTCATTATAAAGTTGAAATTCCAGAAAATGAATTTGGACAAGATATATATTTCTATATTAAACTAAAACCAATTATGCCAATCATAACAGAGAAGGAAGTTATTTTAGAACCAATTTACTTCGAGTTCAACAAAAGTAACATCAC
>NZ_WIBJ01000029.1:653-5111 GCF_009495755.1 Flavobacterium sp. LMO8
GATAGCAGAGGAAGTGATAAGTACAACATAAACTTATCAGACAGAAGAGCTAAATCGACTGTTCAATACATAATAAGTAAAGGTGTTGCAAAAGAAAGAATATCAGGACAAGGATTTGGTGAAAGCGAACTAAAAGTAGCTTGTCAACCATGTAACGAAGAACAACACGCACAAAATAGAAGAAGTGAATTCTTAATTGTGAAGAAGTAAAGATAGTTTATAGTTGATTTTTAGTTGAAAAGGCATCACTCTTTCTGGGTGGTGCTTTTTCTTTATTGATTGAAAAATATAAAAAAAGTTGAATTATTCTCATAAAAACAATCATTTTTTAATGTTTTATTTAGGTTAAATTATCGTTTATAAATTAATTTATAAATAAAACATCTGAATTACATTAAAATGCTTAGTTAATGTATTGTTATTATTGGTTTTTTTTAAACTTTTAATATTATCTGAATTACAAAATGTATCTTTTTTTTTAATTATTTTATGAAAAGGGATTAATATTTTTGGTGTCTAATATAAAGTTAATGTACCCAAAATTCTTTGTAATATGAATTCATACTCAAAAAAGTTTATAAGAAATGTTTTTAATGTAGTTTTTTTCATGATTGGAATGTCTGCATATTCTCAAAACATTTTGATAAGTCAAGGTGGAACTGTAAATGTTTCTGGTGGAGAAGTGTTTTATGATGCTGGTGGTGCTGCAGGAAATGACGGCAATACTAGTTATACAATAACTTTAGCTCCAGCTATCACCGGTCAAGCGGTATGTGTTGATTTTACAAGTTTTATTTCCAATGGTAGATTGGAGATATTTGATGGGCCAAATACGGCAGCTACAAATATAGGTACATTAAGAGGTGATTATAGTTTAAATTATAATGCGGCTGGTACTCCTTATCGTACAGGTCAAACAGGTACACCTGGGGTTCCAGATGTTTTAAGTCCTGGGATATTTTGTGCAAATAATGCATCAGGAGTATTGACTTTTAGATATACAGGGCCATCTGGTTATGCTGGATGGATTGGTCAAGTAATCACATATAAACAGGCTACAGCAGGTTGTACAGTTGGAATAACTGCAACACCAAGTACTATATGCGTTGGAGGTTCTTCACTTTTAAATGCTACAGGGGTTTTGGGAGTTCCTTTAATGAGTAATGATTTTAACACTAGTTCTGTGGGTGCAGGATGGGTTAGTACTGCATCAGTTTCATTTCAAAATGTTTTAACTTGTGAACCAAATAATGGTTTTCCTACTGCCAATAATGATAATTCTATTTTTGTTTGGATGCAAAGTGCAGCTGCACCAAGAACATTAGAAACTACTTCTTATGATGTTAGTGGTGGTGGTTATTTAAGTTTTGATTTTAGAGAAGCAGCAGACGATAATGGTGGAAATGGTTGTGAAGCACCTGATGATAATGAAGGAGTTTATATTCAATATTCAATAGATAATGGTGTTACATGGAATAATTTAAAATTAATGTTTCCAGGACCAGAAAGTAGCGCAGGAGCATCCGCTAATATTGGATGTGGAATGTATGTTTATGACTGGAATACAACAACAATACCATTACCCTCAGCAGCCTTAACTGCTAATACTAAATTTCGTTGGACACAAAGACAATCTACGACTGCTAGCCAAGATAGTTGGGGTTTAGACAATGTTAAAATTACTAGATATTCAACAGCCACTTTAACAATTACTGATTTATCTACAAATACTGTAATTGCTACTACAACAACACCTTCAACATCTATTTCTGTATCTCCACTTACAACAACTTCTTATCGAGCTACATTAACTGATGGTGTTACAACTTGTACACAAGATGTTACTGTAACCGTAAACGGAGGAACTGCAACAACAATTAATTATGCAGGGAGTCCGTTTTTACCTTCAGCGGGTGTTTCTGCTGTAACGGTAACTGGTCCTGCTGTAACAGGTTTGTATTCAGCAACGCCTGCGGGATTAACTTTAAATACAACTACCGGAGCAGTTACTCCAAGTTCTAGTATTCCTGGAACTTATACTGTTTCTGTTCCAACTGCTTGTGGTACTGCTACTTCTACAGTTGTTATTTTATCTTCAACATGTGCAACTTGCGCAACACCAACTTGTCCAGTAATTTCAATGACAACTACTACAGCTGCATTAGGACAAACAGGGATTTCAACTGACTTAGGATTAGCGGGTGACCAGTTTGGAAATGCACCTTTAACACCAGGAGAAATTATAACAATATGTGTTCCAGTTACCGTAGTTGCAGGATCAACAATTTTAGGTTTTAAACAGTTAACTTCTTCAAGTCCTAGCGGGTGTGGTAATCCTTTAGAACAAGTAATAACATATCAATTAACTGATTCTTCATGTGGTGCAACAATTCCACCAAATAGAACAAACGCTTCATCCGTTGCAAGTGGATTTAATCCTGAGTGGGATGGATTAGCTTCAGGAAATTATGTTCTTTGTTTTACTATGAATGTTACTAGTGGAGCATTATGTTCTTCAGTAGATATTCAAGGTCTTGGTTATTATAATGTTATACCAGCTGCGGTTCCTTGTCAAGATTATCAAATTCAAATGTATTCAGATGATCTTTTACTAAATCCAATTACTAAAACAGCTTTTGCTTGTTCAGATGCTGCAGTTTTTTTAGGACCAGATACCTTTCCAGTAACATTTGATTCAGGTTTACCATTTAATTCGGTGAATATTGAAATAGTTGCAAATACAGGAAATTTAAATAATTTAGTCATTTATCGATATAATTCTGCAAATGTATTAGTAGAGACATTGACCGTTCCTGCAGGTGGAGTCTCTAATAATTATTTTTTACGACCTACAGGTTGCTATTATTCATTAGATAAAACCAATGTAGCTAGTGGTAATTACACGTATACAATTACAGACAACACATCAGGAGTTGTATTGGCTACAGGAACATGGATCATTACGGCTGGTGCAGAATCTTTAAAAACAGGATTATTGTTTTTCCAAGGAACTGGAAGTTATTCAGGTCCGGGTGTTTCAAATGGATTTGATCCTGCTCCTGCAGGTTCTGTTGGTGATGATTATACTGATGACAGAGGTATAGGTGTATTTGATCCGCAAGTTGCAGGAGTAGGTTCTCATACAATTACTTACACTTGGGATAATGGATTAGCTGCACCAAATCATTGTACTTTAACCAGAACAATGAATGTTATAGTTTCAGGTCCAAGTGCACCAATCACAACTAATTTATCAATTTGTTCAGGGCAAACAGCCACCTTAACAGCATCAGCGGTTACAGGTACTGTTAATTGGTATACCGCATCTTCTGGAGGTAGTTCAATATTTACTGGAAATCCATTTACTACTCCAGTTTTAACAGCAGCAACATCCTATTGGGTTTCTCAAACAGTGGGTGGATGTGAAAGTACAAGAACACAAGTAAATGTTTCAATTACTGCAGGTACACCTGCAACATATACATCTACAGTTGTAAATTGTTCTCCAGGTTCTATTTCATTATCTTCTATATTACCTACCGGTACTACTTTTAATTGGGTAAGTGGTCCTTCTGGTTTTACATTTCCTGCAGGTTTTCAAACTCCATTAACTACAAATACTAGTTTAACAGGTTTACCTGCAGGTACTTATTGTGTTGATGTAACTTCTCCAAATTCTTTAGGAGGTGTTGTTACTCAAACTTTATTCACTGAAACTTTTGAATCAGGATTAGGAAACTGGACTATAGATAATTCTAATGGTCCCAATATTTTTGTACTTAATAATGATTATTTAGGAGGAAGTTGTGTAACTGGTTTAGGAACTTTTACAGTTCCAAATGTTCCTAATCAACCTGCGGCTGTAACATCAAGTCCAAATAGTAATTATTTGCATATTAGAGCAACTACAACAACTGGAGCTACTTGTGGACCAGGTTCTGTAAATTTTATTCCAAATAATGCAAATTTTGATGGACAAATATCAGATCAAAAAGCTACTTTAAATACAGTTATCAATACTGTTGGAAAATCCAACGTTATTTTTAATTTTTATTGGTTAGCCCAAGGAGAAACAAATGCAAGTGGTTCAGATGATTTTGGTAGTATAGAATACAGTATAAACGGCGGAGCTACATGGGTACAAGCTGGAGCCAAACTAAGAAGACAGACAACATGGTTATCTGATTTTAGAACAGATCCTTTATGGGATAATCAAGCAAATCTTAGATTTAGAGTAAGATGGCAAAATGATGCTAGTTCAAGCCTTGATCCACCAATTTCAATCGATCAAATAGTAATTACTGCTGATGTTACTTCAATTGCGTCATGTGGTACTACAGTTCAAGAATGTTTTACAATTTTACCAACGCCAGTAACACCAACTATTACATCAGTAGTTGCTAGTTGTTCTGCTGCTGGAAGTTCAACCATATCAAACTACAGCGCTTCTAATACATA
>NZ_WIBJ01000030.1:0-344639 GCF_009495755.1 Flavobacterium sp. LMO8
ATGAAGAAAATTATTTTATTATCGGTTTTGTTTTTTGGGTTCACTACTATAAAAGCTCAAGAAAATATTGTTAAAGCGAGTGTCGTTTTTGGTAATGCTGGTATTCAATACGAAAGATCTTTGTCCCAACATTTTTCTTTAGCAGCCCAAGCAGGATACGGTTTTACTTTTATTTCCACACCAGTTGAGGAAAATGAGCTAACTACTGGTTTAGCATATTCAATTGAAGGAAGGTATTATTTTTCATCTTCAAAGGACAAGTTAACTGGTTGGCACATAGGTCCGTCTGTAAATTTTATTGATACAAAAGGTAAAAATGATTATAAATATAACACTAAAATATATGGTGTAACTGGAGGAAATCAATGGATATTTGATTCAAAATTTACACTTGAATTTGTTGTGTCTGTTGGTTATAGAACAGTTGATTCGCCTGATGTGAATTTAAATTTGAATACAACTTATAAAAAAGATTTTGATATAATGCCCTCTGCTGGTGTTTCCTTCGGATACGCTTTTTAACAAGTTATTTATCAGATATATTAAATCAAACCCGTTCTCTTAACATCGCCTCAACTTTCGGTTCTTGACCTCGGATTTTTTATGCAATTTCATTGCTTATTCGGTGTCGCATTTTGAAAGGGCATTTTTTTGAATTTTGTAGTAACGTCTTTGTTTAAAATTAATCCTGACAGGTTTTTAAAACCTGTCAGGATTGTGAATTTATCCATTAATAACAATTCGTTGTTCTACTTGTGCTTGACTTGCTTTTCGTTTTCCTCTAAAGAAAAAATACAAGTTTAAGAACAGCATCAATCCTAAATAAATTGAAAATCCGCCAATTTTGTAACTCAGTTTTTCAATTAAAACTTGGTAACTATTGTCATACATATTCATTTCTAAAATCATTAAAGCAAAGCCTAAATTCAATAAATAAAATCCAGTTTCGAATAGTTTGTTGGTTGCATTGGCGATTTCTTCTCGACCTTTAAAAATATCCAACATATAAATTTTACTGTTTTTAAAAAGCGTTTTTGAAACATAGTAGGTTAAAAATAAGGCAATGGGAAGATAAATTGCATAACCGATTAAAATTTTTGTAGTTTCCATAATACGAGTGTTTAAATTAATTTTTTAATGTAATTCGTTAATAAAATAATATTGATGTAATGCATTACGGCAATCGCAATAATAATGAAAGCCGATTTTGAGGTTATCACTTCAATGAGTTGCGTGGTACTTTCAATTTGTTCCCAAGAAATGATCGTCATCGCACAATAACCTAAGTTCAAAAGATAATATCCAACCAAAAGCAATTGATTTATTTTATGACACAAGTCTTCGTGATTAGGAATCAATTGCGAAACGAAAATGTTTCCATTTTGATAACAGACTTTTCCAACTTTGACAATGATGATGGCTGTAATGCTAAAATAGATTAGGTAGGCGATGATGTTGAGGTTCATGATAATAAGTTTTTGAACGTTTCATCTAAATCACTAAACTCAAATTCAAATCCGTTCTCTGTTAATCGTTTTGGGATGACATTTCTACTTTTTAAAACTAATTCGGTTTCTGTTTTGATGAATTTTGCTCCAATTTCAAGCATTGATTTTGAGATTGGTAATCCAAACGGAATTCCAATTGATTTTTGAAGTTTTTTCATGAATGCTTCATTGCGAATCGGTTTTGGAGAAACAACATTGATGCTCTCAGAAAGTTCTTTTTCGATTATAAATTCGACAGCTCTTGCAAAATCTTTTTCATGAATCCAACTAACAAATTGACTTCCATTTCCGTTTTTTCCACCTAAACCATATTGTGTTAGTTTTTTCAATGGAATAAAAGCGCCTCCATTTTTACCTAATACAATTGAAGTTCTAATCGCTGTTTTCAATGTGTTTGGTGTATCAATTTCATAGAATATTTTTTCCCAAGATTTGGCAACGTTCATAGAAAAATCATTGCCAATTTCTCCTGTATATTCATCCATTTCTTTATCTTCTGAATGACGATAAATAGTTGCAGTTGATGAGTTGATAAAATGTTTTGGTGGATTTGCACATTGTAAAATGGCTTCGTTTAAAATTTTGGTACTATCAATTCTTGAAGCTAAAATTTCAGCTTTATTTTTTTCGGTATATCTACAATCAACGGATTTTCCAGCTAAGTTTATGACAACATCTGTGTTTTCTAATTCTTTCTCCCAGCCTGAAAATGATTTAGCATCCCAATTTACATATTTAATTTTGTTTTTAATTCTTGATTTTCCTCGGGTTAGGATTACGATTTCTTCAAATTTATTATTGAAATGTTGGATTAAAACGTTTCCTAAAAAGCCTGTTCCTGATGCAATTATTAGTTTTTTCATTATTTTGTAATATTATATTTAGAATTTGAGAAACTACAATAGTTTAAATACAGATTAAATATTGCAATAATTAAGCACGAATTGAAATATAGTTTGCCTATAAACAAAAAGTATAAATAGACTAATAGCCAATAAATAAAATATAAAATCAATAGTTTTTGGTTACGATTAATAGTATGAAAAGTTATTCCTAATGATAAGGAGATTTGATAAAAACCAATAAACAATAAAAGGAGTAAATTCTCATCGGTGTTTTCAAAATTTAAATTACTGTATAAAGTTTCAATTAAGAATATTGAAAGTAATATTGCATTAATTATGAATGTTATTTTTCTCATATTATCTATTATTTTAAACTTTCAGAAATAATTGAAAGTTTTGATTAAATTTTTTTATTTCTATTTCATGATTTTAACAACCAATTTTGCCAACCAATTGTCTTTGTATTCTGTGATTTTATCCAAAACGTTATCGGCTTTTAATACGAAGTCGTATAATTTTGTGGTTTGATTTACGAAATGTTTTTCTGCTTCTGTGTTGTCTGATTTTATAGAAGAAACTTCTTTTAAAACTTTCAGGGCTGGTTTGATTTCGCGTTTGCTTCTCTCTCTTGAAATTTTTACGGCTAATTCATCTAAATCTTTTTCGGCTGTGAAAAATTCACGTCTTTCGCCCGCTTTGTATTCTTTGTACACGATGCCCCAATCCATTAAAGCTCTTAAATTCATTGAAGCATTACCGCGCGAAATTTGTAATTCTTCCATAATGTCTTCCATAGAAACAGGTTCGTGCGAAACCATCAACAACGCATGAATTTGTGCCATGGTTTTGTTAATGCCCCATTGAGAGCCTAAAGCTCCCCATGTTTGTACAAATTTATTTTTTGCTTCTTTGAATTCCATTTTGATGGTTATTTCATTTTGATAGGACAAAGATATATAAAAGTTTTTAAAGTTTCAAAAAAAAATGAAAGTTTGTTGTTTTGATTGTAAAAAGTTTAATATTGGTGAATGTAATCTCCGAAAAATATATAAATTTGGTGAATATAATCACCAAAAAATATATAAATTTGGTGAATAGAAATAAAATATATAAATTTGTTTAAAATTTAAGGTATGATTTTTAGAGATTTAGCAGCTAATTTGGAGGCAAAATTACACAAAGGAAAAGTTATTGTGTTAATTGGTCCAAGACAAGTAGGAAAAACAACTTTAGTTAATTCCATTTTAAAAGATAAAGAGTATTTGTTTTTGGATGGGGATGATAATACTGTAACCGAAACTTTAGCTAATGCTAATACCGAAATTTTGAAAAGTATTATTGGTAATCATAAATATATTTTTATTGATGAGGTGCAACGTATTCCAAATATTGGACTGAAGTTGAAAATTATAGTAGATCAAATAAAAAATGTGCAAGTTATTGTTAGCGGATCTTCTTCTTTAGATATTAATAATGTTACGCAAGAGCCATTAACAGGTAGAAAATTCGAGTTTCATATGTTTCCCGTTTCATGGAAGGAATTTGAAAGTAGTGTAGGTTACATGAAGGCGCAACAACAACTTGAAATTCGATTATTGTTCGGAATGTATCCAGATGTTATCAATAATTTTGGTAATGAATATGAAATCTTGAAAAATTTGGTTTCGAGTTATTTGTACAAAGATATTTTGGCTTTGGCAGACATTAGAAAATCAGAAGTTTTAGAGAAAATTTTACGTGCTCTCGCCATGCAAGTAGGAAGTGAAGTTAGCTATAACGAAATTGCTCAGTTGGTTGGAGTTGATAAAAACACTGTAAATAACTACATTGATTTGTTGGAGAAAAGCTTTGTAATTTTCCGTTTGACAAGTTTTTCAAGAAATATTCGAAACGAAATTAAAGCCAACAAAAAAATATACTTTTACGATAATGGTGTGATGAATACGATAATTGGTAATTTCAATACTTTAGAATTTAGACAAGATAAAGGTGCATTGTGGGAAAATTTTTTAGTTTCTGAACGAATAAAACAATTGTCTTATACACAAAGTATAGCCAAGCCTTATTTTTGGAGAACAACAACCCAACAAGAAATAGATTATGTAGAAATCAATGCGGATGAGGTAAGTGCTTTTGAATTCAAATGGGCAACTACTAAAAAAGCGAAATTACCAAAATCTTTTTCGGATGCGTATAACCCAAGTTTTTTGGTGGTGAATAAGGATAATTTTAGAGAATTTTTGAAGTGATTAAACCTGACAGGTTTCGAAAACCTGTCAGGTTTGATGTTTTACAAAAGCCCAGCCCTTTTCAACAAAGCCTCTACTTTCGGCTCCTGACCTCTGAATTTTTTGTACAATTCCATTGGTAATTCGGTTCCACCTTTTGAAAGAACGTTGTCTTTGAATTTGGTTGCGACTTCTTTATTGAAAATTCCTTTTTCTTGGAAATACGCAAATGCATCAGCATCTAAAACTTCCGCCCATTTGTAGCTGTAATATCCCGAAGAATAACCGCCTTGAAAAATATGTGAAAATGAAGTACTCATACAATTTTCGGCTACATCTGGATACAAACTTGTGCCTTCCATCGCTTGTTTTTCAAAGGCCTTTACATCGTCAATAGTTTGTGATTTTCCGTGATACTTCATGTCTAAAATTCCGAAACTCAATTGACGTAACGTAGCCATTCCTTCTAAGAAACTCGCACTTTCTTTGATTTTTTCTACATACTGTTGCTGAATAATTTCACCTGTTTCGTAATGTTTGGCAAATAAAGCCAATGCTTCAGGCTCGTAACACCAGTTTTCCATCACTTGACTTGGTAATTCCACAAAATCCCAATACACCGAAGTGCCAGATAAACTTGGATAAGTTGTATTGGCTAACATTCCATGTAACGCATGTCCAAATTCGTGAAACAATGTCGTTACTTCGTTAAAAGTTAATAATGATGGTTTTGTTTCTGTTGGCGGTGTGAAATTGCACACGATAGAAACATATGGTCGTTCGTTGATTCCGTCCTTAATATACTGTGGTTTGTAAGATGTCATCCAAGCGCCATTTCGTTTTCCTTTTCTTGGGAAGAAGTCTGAATAAAAAACAGCTACTAATTTTCCTTCGAAATCTAATACTTCAAAAGTTTGAACGTCTTCATGGTATTTATCAATATCAAAAACTTCTTTAAACGTGATTCCGAATAACTTTTCAGCGATAGTGAATGCTCCGTTCAATACATTTTCCAATTTGAAATATGGTTTCAACAACTCATCATCCAAACTGAATAATTTTTGTTTCAATTTTTCTGAATAATAGGCGCCATCCCATTTTTCTAATTGGTCAATTCCATCCAACTCTTTTGCGAAAGCGGTTAATTCAGCAAATTCTTTTTGAGCCGCTGGTTTTGCTTTTTCCAATAAATCATTCAAAAACGATTGTACTTTTTCCGGATTTTGCGCCATTCGTTCTTCCAAAACAAAATGTGAATGTGATTGATAACCCAATAAATTTGCACGTTTGTGACGTAATTCCACAATGCGTTTTACGTTTTCTTTATTATCGAATTCATTATCTTGAAACGATTTTTTTCCTGCAGCAATAGCAATTTCTTTTCGCAATTCACGATTTTGAACGTAGGTTACGAAAGGTAAATAACTTGGAAAATCTAAAGTGAAAACCCAACCTTCCAAATTTTTTGATTTAGCCAAACTCGCTGCCATTTCTTTAGCACCATCAGGTAAACCTTTTAAATCGGCTTCATTGGTTATATGTAATTGATAGTTGTTGGTTTCAGCCAAAACATTTTCACCAAAAGTTAGTTTGATTTTTGCTAACTCGGTATCAATTTCGCGTAATTTTAATTTGTCTTCTTCATTAAGTAACGCTCCATTTCGAGAAAAACCTTTGAATTTTTTGTCTAATAAAGTCGCTTGTTCGGTAGTTAATGTTAAACTATCTTTTTGATCATAAACGGCTTTTACTCGTATGAATAAATCTTCATTCAAAGCAATATCATTACTGAATGCTGTAATTAATGGAGAAACTTCTTGTGCGATTTTTTGCATTTCATCACAAGTTTCTGCCGAATTCAAATTGAAGAAAATATTGGACAATCTATCCAATTGTTCGCCTGAATAATCCAAAGCTTCAATTGTATTCGAAAAAGTAGGTGTTTCTGTGTTTTTTACGATACTATCGATTTCAGTACGAGCTAGTTCAATGGTTTTCTCAAACGCAACTTTGTATTCTAAAAGATTAATCTTACTAAACGGAGCTGTATTGTGCTTTGTTGTAAATTTTTTTAAAAAAAGTTCCATAAAAATTTGTTTTTATCGATAAAGTGTATAATTTTGTCGACGAAATGATGTTGAAACATCCTTTTTGCCCCAAATCAGAGAGAGAGTAGAATTTTTTTATAGTTGTCACTTAATTGTGAGTAGAAATCCCGAATTAGCAATAACTCGGGATTTTCTATTTTTATTTTAAACCTTCAGAAGCTTTTAAAACCGCTTGTTTCAATCCTTCTTTGTAGGCGATGATTTTATCTAAGACACATTTATCAGAACTTCCGATAATTTGTGCGGCTAAGATTCCAGCATTTTTAGCGCCATTTAATGCAACAGTTGCTACAGGAACGCCACCTGGCATTTGTAAAATAGATAAAACAGAATCCCAACCATCGATTGAATTGCTCGATTTTACAGGAACTCCTATTACAGGAAGTGGCGACATTGAAGCAACCATTCCAGGTAAATGAGCTGCACCACCAGCACCAGCAATAATTACCGAAATACCTCTTTCGTGTGCATTTTTACTGAAATCAAATAGTTTTTCAGGTGTTCTGTGTGCCGAAACAATATCTACTTCGGTTTCGATATCAAATCCTTTTAATATGTCGATGGCTTCTTGCATTACCGGCATATCCGAAATGCTTCCCATTATTATTGCTACTTTACTCATGTTTATTGTTTATTGTTTATGGTTTGTTGTTTATAGTTTTTTAAAGTAATAAATAAAAGCACTATAATCCAAAAGATTAAATAATTGTAAATTAAGTTTTTCGGAAAGCTTCCATGTTGAAGTTCGTAGCAATTTTTAAAACTTTTAACTTCAAATTGATGATAAATTTCAAATGGAAATCCAAAACTCATTTCAGGAAAAGTCCCTTGTAATTTGTTATAAATGATTGAATAAATTAACATGGAAAAATTAATCACACAAAATGTGACAAATGAATAAAAACTTATTTTTAAAAATTGTTTTATCATTTTCAAATCTTCAAATTATTAAATCGAAATCACTCGAATCGAATTTTTCACTTCCTCTGCAACTCTTCTTGCTTCTGCCATATCTTCATTTACAATCGTAACGTGTCCCATTTTTCTAAAAGGTCGCGTTTCTCTTTTTCCGTAAATGTGTGGTGTTACGCCATCGATTGCCATGATTTTTTCTATATTTTCGTAAACTACTTGTCCAGTATACCCTTCTTCACCTACCAAATTTACCATAATTCCGGCAACTTTGCTATCGGTGTTTCCTAAAGGTAAGTTTAAAATCGCACGTAAATGGTTTTCGAATTGTGAAGTATAACTCGCTTCAATTGAATAATGTCCAGAGTTATGTGGGCGAGGAGCAACTTCGTTTACCAAAATTTCATCGTCTGCTGTTTGAAACATTTCAACTGCTAATAATCCAACATGATGAAATGCTTCCGAAACTTTTAAAGCAACTTCTTTAGCTTTTTGCGCTACTTTTTTATCAATTCGAGCAGGACAAATTACGTATTCCACTTGATTTGCTTCGGGATGAAATTCCATTTCTACTACTGGATAGGTTTTCACTTCTCCAGAAACAGAACGAGCAACAATCACTGCCAACTCATTTTTAAACGGAACCATTTCTTCAGCAATGCATTCTACATCGGGTAATTTTACCAAATCTAATGCAGAGCGACAAATTTTAACGCCATTTCCGTCGTAACCAAACTGAGCGCATTTCCAAACAAATGGAAATTCTAATTCATCTTTTGCTAAAGCGTTTCTTAAATCGTTCAAATCGACAAATCGTTGGTGTGGCGAAGTAGGAATATCGTTTGAAACGTAATAATCTTTTTGTTTTCCTTTGTTTTGAATCAAACGTAAGGTTTTAGGTGAAGGGTAAATTGGTAATCCTTCTGCTTCCAATTTATCTAAAGCATCAAGATTTACATTTTCAATTTCGATCGTTAACAAATCGACCATTTTACCGAATTGATAAACGGTGTCAAAATCCATTAAACTGCCTTTGTAAAATCCGTTGCAACTGTATCGTGCTGGAGCTTCTTCGCTTGGTTCTAAAACTAAAGTTTGAATATCGAATTTTCGAGTTTCGGTCAAAAGCATTTTTCCTAATTGACCTCCTCCTAAGATTCCTAATTTAAAATCAGATGAAAAATAATTCATTATTTTATGTAGTGTGTTGTTGTTTGTGTCGCAAAGATACTCAGACAATTGATAATTAACAATTGATAATTAACAATTTGTTATTTGTTGAGTTTTTTTAAAAGATTTCGAGTAGCCGCTTGGTAAGCCGCGGAATGATTCGAATAATCTTGCTCTATGATGGATTTTAATTCTTCGTGAACCCAATCGTATTTCTTGCCTAAAACAAAAAGTGCTTTCATAGCATACACTTTTGCTGCTACTTTTTCGTCTTGAATTAATCGGTCAATTAAAGCTTCAATTAAATTGTGTTCTTGTTCTTGAGTAAGCGAAATGCCATTTTTTCTGTGATTGCTTTTAGCTAAAAACATACAAATTTTAATAGCGGGTCTTATTGCGGAATCGTCTTTTAATTTTGGTAAAACTTCACAAAACAAATCGATATAAGGAACAAAAAGCTTTAATTTTTTCTCGCAAACCAATTCTAAACTCCAAAACGCTTTTACGTGATTTTCATTTTGTATGTCAAATGCAATTTCGACAAATTCATTAAGTAAATCTTCATTACGAATAACATAATTACTAATGTAAACCCTACTTTTTCTATGAGCGGTACTTTGGTCAATTTTGGATGCTAAATTGGTTTTCATTTGGTAAATATATCAAATTTGCAAAAAAGTTAAAATACTTTATTTGAAATCCTTATGAGTTTAGTAAATTTGTTGTTTATTTCTAAAACGAACCAAAGTGATACAACTACACGATAAAAAATTTGAAGTTTTTATTTCAGGAGAAGAAATTAACTTCGCTATTGAAAATATGGCAAAACAAATTGAAGACGATTTTTGCGATGATGTTCCAGTTTTTATTGGAGTTTTGAATGGCTCTTTTATGGTTGTTGCTGATTTGTTGAAAAAATACAGTCACAATTGTGAAGTTTCATTTGTGAAAATGGCTTCGTATGAAGGAACAGAATCTACTAATGATGTAAAACAACTTATTGGATTAAATCAAAATTTAGAAGGTCGTTCTGTTATTATTGTAGAAGATATTGTGGATACCGGAAATACAATTGAAGAATTAAAAGCAATTTTAAAGCAACATAAAGTGAAACATTTTAAAATAGCAACTTTGTTTTTAAAACCTGAAGCGTATAAAAAAGATATCAAATTAGATTATGTAGGAATTAGAATTCCAAATAAATTTATTGTAGGCTACGGTTTAGATTACGATGGTTTAGGAAGAAATTTAAAAGATATCTATCAATTATCAGAATAACTAACTATTACACATAAACACAACATAAGCAATGATTAATATCGTATTATTTGGTAAACCAGGAGCAGGAAAAGGAACTCAAGCCGAATTTTTAAAAGACAAATACAATTTAGTACATTTATCTACAGGTGATATTTTTAGATTTAACATCAAAAATGACACTGAACTTGGAAGATTAGCGAAAACTTTTATGGATAAAGGAGATTTAGTTCCGGATGAAGTAACAATTAAAATGCTACAAAGCGAAGTAGATAAAAATCCACAAGCAGCAGGTTTTTTATTTGATGGTTTTCCAAGAACAATTGCGCAAGCAGAAGCTTTGGATAAGTTTTTAGAAGGTAAAAATCAAGAAATTACAGCTACAGTTGCTTTGGAAGCGAATGACGAAATCTTAGTACAACGTTTGTTAGAAAGAGGAAAAACTTCAGGAAGACCAGACGATCAAGATGAAGAAAAAATCAGAAATCGTTACCAAGAATACAACGAAAAAACTGCGCCATTAATGGATTATTACAAAGCGCAAGACAAATTTTACGCAGTTGATGGTATTGGATCTATTCAAGAAGTTACTGAAAGATTGAGTTTAGTTTTAGATATATTTTAATAGAAAAATCAGCCTTTGAGATAAATTTCGGGCTTTCATTTTTTTTTTCGATATTTGCAAACGGAAAAGAGCGATTTCTTAAAACGGAATATTGCTCTTTTTTTGTAATTTTAACTATGGAAATTTTAATTATTCTTTTTCTTATTGTTTTGAATGGCGTTTTTTCAATGTCGGAAATCGCATTGATTTCGGCTCGTAAAAATCGTTTAGAAACTGCGGCTAAAAAAGGAAATAAAAATGCGAAAGTAGCATTAGATTTAGCTAATTCTCCAAACGAATTTTTGTCTACAGTTCAAATCGGAATCACCTTAATTGGTATTTTAACGGGTATTTATTCAGGAGATAAAATTACTACCGATGTTCAAAATTTTGTAGCCACTTTTGAAGCACTAAAACCTTATGCAAATTCTGTTGCAGTTGGAATTGTGGTTGTGGTATTAACCTTTTTCTCTTTAGTTTTAGGAGAATTATTACCAAAAAGAATCGGTTTAAATTATCCTGAAGGAATTGCCAAAGCAGTTGCGGTTCCAATGAAGTTAGTTTCTACGATAACGATGCCTTTTATATGGTTATTGACTACATCGACCGAGTTTTTATTGAAATTGCTTCAAATAAAACCAACGGCTGATGGCAAAGTTACCGAAGAAGAAATCAAAGCCATTATTAAAGAAGGAACAGAAGTAGGAGAAGTTCAAGAAATTGAGCAAAATATTGTGGAGCGTGTTTTTCACATTGGCGATAGAAAAGTAAATTCGTTAATGACACACCGAAATTCAATTGTGTATTTGTCTTACGAAGATACAATTGAAGAAATCAAAGCGAAAGTTTTAGATGAATTGCATTCGGTTTATCCGGTATGTGCTGATAATTTAGACGATGTAGAAGGAATCGTTTTATTAAAAGATTTGTTTTCTAATTTCGAGAAAGGAAATTTTGATTTAAAATCGATAATAAAAGAACCTGTATATTTTATTGAGCAAACTTCGGCATATAAGGCATTGGAAAATTTCAAGATTTCAAAAGTTCATTATGCTTTGGTTACTGATGAGCACGGTGTTTTCCAGGGAATAATTACATTAAATGATATTTTAGAAGCGTTAGTTGGCGATGCTTCTGATTTTTATGAAGATGAATACAAAATTGTGGCAAGAGAAGATGGTTCGTGGTTAGTTGACGGACATTATTCTTTGCACGATTTCTTAACTTATTTCGATATGGATGAGTTAATAGGAGATTACGAAGTAACAACAGTAAGTGGATTAATCATAACAGAATTAGGTATAATCCCTAAACAAGGACAAAAGTTAATTTGGAACAAACTAGAGTTCGAAGTTATCGATATGGACGGTGTTAAAATTGATAAAATTTTAATTACCAATTTAAAAGAATAATAATTAAGTATTCAGTGTTCAGTATTTAGTAAGCAGATTTAAATATTGTTCATTGAGAATAACAAATTGTCATCAGAAAATGAGTTTTTACTGGTTTTAGAAAATCACTGAACACTCAACACTGATAACTGAACACTAAGAAAAATGACAGAGGGAAATTTTGTAGACTACGTAAAAATATATGTTTCTTCCGGAAAGGGAGGAAAAGGGTCGTCGCATTTACACAGAGAAAAATTTATTGAAAAAGGTGGTCCCGATGGTGGTGATGGTGGTCGTGGTGGACACGTATATATAAAAGGGAATAAAAACCTTTGGACTTTATTTCACTTAAAATTTCTAAAACACATGCGCGCTGGTCACGGAGGCGATGGAGGAAGTTCAAGAAGTACAGGTCATGATGGTGAAGACAAATACATTGAAGTACCATTAGGAACGGTTGTAAAAGACCAAGAAACAGGAGATGTTTTGTTTGAAATTACAGAACACGATGAGGTTAGGATTTTAGCAGAAGGAGGAAAAGGTGGTTTAGGAAACTGGCATTTTAGAAGTTCAACCAATCAAACACCTCGTTATGCGCAACCTGGTATGCCTGTAAAAGAAGTGGATGTTACTTTAGAATTAAAAGTTTTAGCAGACGTAGGTTTAGTAGGTTTTCCAAATGCAGGGAAATCAACGTTACTTTCTGTGTTAACTTCGGCTAAGCCAAAAATTGCCGATTATCCGTTTACGACTTTAAAGCCTAATTTAGGAATTGTTGCGTATCGTGATTTTCAATCGTTTGTGATGGCTGATATTCCTGGAATTATTGAAGGTGCAGCGGAAGGAAAAGGATTAGGACATTACTTTTTGCGTCATATTGAACGTAATTCAACGTTGTTGTTTTTAGTTCCAGCTGATGCGGATGATATTAAGAAAGAATACGAAATTCTGTTAGATGAATTACGTCGTTACAATCCAGAAATGTTAGACAAAGATCGTTTGATTGTGATTTCAAAATGCGATATGTTAGACGATGAATTAAAAGCTGAATTGAAAAAACAATTGGACAAAGAGTTTAAAGGAACTCCTTATATGTTTATATCTTCTGTTGCCCAACAAGGTTTACAAGAGTTGAAAGATAAATTGTGGCAAATGTTAAATGTCGAAGAAAAATAAAATAATATAAAAAGTATCAAAAGCATCTTCAATTTGGAGATGCTTTTTTGTTTTTAATGCAGGTATTATAATAAAAAGTTAAAATTGCTTCAATTTAACTTGATTTTAAAGTGATAATTTTATCAAAATCGTATTTTTAAGTATATTCGCCACACAAATCAAAAGAACACAGTTTTATTATGAAAAAATTATTATTATTTGTCGTTTCTGCTATAATGCTTGTGCCAGCTTCGGTAAAAGCAGATGAAGGAATGTGGTTTTTAATGTTCATTGAGCGTTTAAATCACCGCGACATGCAAAAAATGGGCTTACAATTAACTGCCGAAGAAATTTACAGTATCAACAATCACAGTTTAAAAGATGCAATTGTGCAATTTAACGGTGGATGTACTGCTGAAATGATTTCAAAAGACGGATTAGTTTTAACCAATCACCACTGTGGATATGATGCTATTGCAGAATTATCTTCAGCAGAAAAAAATTATTTAAAAAATGGGTATTGGGCAAAAAACAAAGCAGATGAATTAAAACCATCAAGTTTATACGTTCGTTTCTTTGTTCGTATGGACGATTGTACAAAAAGAATTTTGTCTGTAGTTAATCCAAGTATGAGCGAAGCCGATAGAGAAAAAGCTATCAATGCTGAAATCGCTAAAATTGAAAAAGAAAACAACGATGGTGGAAAATATACGGTTTCTGTTCGTCCGTTTTTTCAAGGAAATGAATATTACTATTTCGTTTACCAAGACTATAAAGACGTTCGTTTAGTTGGAACTCCACCAGAAAGTTTAGGAAAATTTGGTGGTGATACTGATAACTGGGAATGGCCACGTCATACAGCCGATTTCTCTATGTTTAGAGTGTATGCTGATGCTAATGGTAATCCAGCTGAATATTCTACAAACAATGTTCCTTTAAAACCAAAACATTATTTACCTGTAAATATTGGTGGTGTTAAAGAAAATGACTTCGCTATGATTTTAGGTTATCCAGGTAGAACGAATCGTTGGATGCCAGCAGGTGGAATTGAGCAAAACGTAAAATTTGCTTATCCAGCTTGGGTTGAAGGTTCTAAAACCGGAATGGACAATATGAAAAAATATATGGTTCAATCTGACGCTTTAAACCTTATCTATGCTTCAAAATTTGCAGGAGTTGCTAACTACTGGAAAAACCGTCAAGGAATGATTGATGCGTTATCAAAATTTGGTACAGCTAAAACAAAAACAGCTCAAGAAGCTAAATTTCATAAATGGGCTAACAAATCGGCTAACAAAGCAAAATATGGAAATGTAGTTCCTACTATCAATAAATATTATGCAATGACGAATGAGAAATCACGTCATGATAATTATTTAATGCAATTATTCAGAACTTCAGCTTTTGGAACAGTTGGTAGAGGTTTAGGAAGACAATTAGATGCGTATGCAAAAGCAGATGCAACTAAAAGAGCACAAATGGCTCCAGCTATTTTAAAAATGGCTCAAGGTATGCACAGTGAATTACATATTCCAGCGGAAAAAGATATCATGGCAGCTCAATTGAACCTTTATGCTAAAAAAGCGGGTTATACTTTAGCTCCAATGGTTGAAAAACTAGCTAAAGAAAATAATGGCGATTTTACAAAATATGTAAATGCAGCATTTGATTTAAGTATTTTTACTTCTGTGGATAAAATAAAAGCATTCTTAGATTTACCATCTGAAGAATTACTTAAAAATGACCCACTTTTCGTTTTAACAAATGATATGTTAAATCACTACAGTTCAAGAAGTGAAGAATTAATCAAATCTCAAAATGATTTTGGTGCTTCTTTCCGTTTATTGGTTGAAGGTTTAAGAGAATCTAAAATTGGAGAAATCAAATATCCAGATGCAAATTCAACTTTACGTTTAACGTATGGAAAAGTTCGTTCTTTACCAGCTGACAAACGTAATGACGCTAAAATTAACAACTACACTACTTTAGCGGGTCAAGTTAAAAAATACAAAAAAGGTGATTTAGAATTTGATTTACCTACAAGGGTATTAGAAATGAACGCTGCTAAAGATTTTGGTCGTTATGCTGATAAAGATGGTTCATTACACGTTAATTTCTTAACTGACAATGATATTACAGGAGGAAATTCAGGTTCTCCAGTATTAAATGGAAAAGGTGAATTAATCGGTTTAGCATTCGACGGAAACATCGAAGCGATGGCTGGTGACGTAATCTTTGACAAAAAATTACAAAGAACAATCAACGTTGATATTCGTTATGTGTTATGGGTAATTGAGAATTTCTCAGGAGCAAAACACATCGTAGACGAAATGACTATTGTAAAGTAATTTTCAAATACAATTGATAAGAAGCGGCTTGAGAAATCAAGTCGTTTTTTTATGCGAAAAATCCAAAATCATTTCACTATTTTTGGGAAATGAAAAAAATCCAGCTCGTTTTTCTATTACTTTCGTTTTCAGTCTTTTCACAATCAACGTTTGAAAGGGCTGAGAAATTGTATGGACAAAAAAAATACAGTGAAGCAGAAAATTTTTTTTCGAAGTTTTTAAAATCACAACCAAATCACGCAAAAACCATTGAATATCTTGGTGATATTGCTGGACATCAAAAAGATTGGAATACTGCGATTATCAACTATAAAAAACTAAAAGTTAGTTATCCCAAAAATGCTAATTATTGGTACAAATATGGTGGCGCACTCGGAATGAAAGCTAAAGAATCTAATAAATTCAAAGCTTTAGGAATGATTGATGAAGTAGAAGAATCATTTTTAACTGCCGCTAAATTAGATAAAAAACATATCGATGTTCGCTGGGCATTAGTTATTTTGTATATCGAATTACCTGGGATTATTGGAGGAAGCGAAAAAAAAGCACAAAAATATGCCGATGAATTAATGACACTTTCAAAGGTAGATGGTTATTTAGCAAAAGGATATATTGATGTATATTTCAGTCGCTATACAAAAGCAGAAATCCATTATAAAAAAGCACACGAAATTGGTAATTCAAAAACCACTTTTGAAAAATTATATGACTTATATTTGAACAAGTTGAAAGACAAAATAAAAGCAAATAAGTTAAAAAGAGAATTTGAAAACAAATAGTGTGATTGTTGAAATGAAGAATCGTTTAATCGATTTGACAAATTAACAGTTTAACAATTCAACATAAAAAATGAGAACACATTTCATAGCCATCGGCGGAGCAGCCATGCACAATTTAGCATTAGCCTTACACAATAAAGGATATCACGTAACGGGTAGCGATGACGCTATTTTCGAACCTTCAAAATCACGTTTAGAGAAAAAAGGTTTGTTGCCTGCTGAAGAAGGTTGGTTTCCAGAAAAAATCACAACCGATATTGAAGCGATTATTTTAGGAATGCACGCTAAATCGGATAATCCAGAATTGTTAAAAGCGCAAGAATTAGGTTTGAAAATTTATTCGTATCCTGAATTTTTATACGAACAATCGAAAAACAAAACACGAGTAGTTATTGGTGGTTCGCACGGAAAAACTACGATTACTTCGATGATTTTACACGTGATGCATTATCACAATATCGAAGTGGATTATATGGTAGGAGCACAGTTGGAAGGTTTCGACACGATGGTACATTTAACCGAGAACAATGATTTTATTGTGTTAGAAGGCGATGAATATTTAACTTCTCCGATTGATTTGCGACCAAAATTTCATTTGTACCAACCTAATATTGCGTTGTTATCAGGAATTGCTTGGGATCATATCAATGTGTTTCCAACCTTTGATAATTATGTAGAACAATTCAGAATTTTCGCTAACCAAATCACGCGTGGCGGAATTTTAGTATATAACGAAGAAGACGAAGCTGTTAAATCAGTTGCAGAAGAAACAGAAAATCCAATTCGAAAAATCGCTTATCAAACACCAAGTTACACAGTTGAAAACGGAACCACGTTGTTAGATACTCCAGAAGGTCCAATGCCGATTGAAGTTTTTGGAGCACACAACCTAAGCAATTTAGCAGGTGCCAAATGGATTTGCCAATGTATGGGCGTCGACGAAGCCGAATTTTACGAAGCCATTGCCAGTTTCAAAGGTGCTTCAAAACGTCTAGAAAAAATTGCCGAAAGTGCAAATAAAGTTGCTTATAAAGATTTTGCGCATTCGCCAAGTAAAGTTTCTGCAACTACAAAAGCCGTAAAAGCACAATATCCAAATAGAAAATTAATCGCTTGTTTAGAATTGCATACGTACAGCAGTTTAAATGCCGAGTTCTTAAAAGAATACCAAGGCGCTTTAGATGCAGCAGATGTTGCCGTAGTTTTCTATTCACCGGATGCTGTAAAAATCAAACGTTTGGAAGAAGTAACCTACGACCAAATTGCGCAATCGTTCCAAAGAGAAGATTTGATTATTTACACCAATCCAACCGAGTTCAGAGACTTTTTATTCAGCCAAAATTTAGATAACTCGGCTTTATTATTAATGAGTTCAGGAAATTATGGCGGATTGAATTTTGATGAGGTGAAAGGATTAATAAAGTAAAATTTCGTTGATTTATGATTTATAAAATTGAAATTGGGTTTTTTGATTATTTAAGAATTTTATTTTTTTCTTTATCTTCTTGGATACCTTGGTTTTTTATCCCCGACTTGAAAGGGAAAATTATTCTGGTTTGTTTACCAATCATAATTACTCTTTACTTTGTTTTAAAATTAGAATCAATAGAGTTTTATGAAAAATCAATTATAATAAGAAAAAGTTTTTTAATGTTCAATTCTACTGTAGCAAAATTTGATATTGATGAATTAAAAAAAGTAAAAATTTATTATTCTAAATCACTGGCCGATTATGGATATATTATTAGTTTTAATTTTTGGAAGTTAAAAAAAGAAGATATTACTGTGAGATTATATTCGAGAGAAATAGATTTAGATTTTTTAGATAAATTTTTCAGTGGCGGTAGAATAGATTTCGAAAAAGAATAAATTAGAATCATTTCCCATATCTAAAATGCCCCACAATTTTCCAACTGAACAAACAATCTTCTAAAACTTGTCCACTGCCCACGTTGTGCACAATCATTGGGTTTCCATTTTCTGATTTAAGATGCGTTACAATGCCAATATGTGGTAATTTATCACCAATCATCCAAGTAACTAAATCGCCCGTTTTGTAATCGTTTGGATTTTGGGTAATGAGTAAAGTTGTCCCTTTTCGAGCAAAGAAAATTTCTAAATTTGGAACTCTTCGGTGGTCGATGTTTTTATCGGTAGTTTTTAAACCCCATTTTTTTAAATTCGGATACAAGGAAAAGTTGTCTTTCATGTCTTCATGCACTTCTTTTTGTAAATCAATCCCTAATTTTCGATAAGCACGAATCACCACATCTGTACAAACGCCCGTTTTTGCAGGAACATCTCCATTTGGATATTTTATCCCAACATAATCCGGAGTATAAACCACTTCTGGGTCAATTATCGAAAGCGCTGCATTGGATAGTTTTTCGTAGAAATCGTTTGGGTTTTCAATTGCTTTGATTTCTGTTTTTGATTCAATCTGTTGTGCTATTTCCGTTTTAATGGTTTCTTTTTTACAATTCAGAAATAAAAAAGACAATAAAATGATTCCAGTAAATTTCATGTGTTAGTTTTTTATGAAAACGGAACTTCAACCTAATTTAGTATTAATGATTCTAAAATTAAAAAAATCATCCATCATCCATCATCCATCTTCCATCACCCATCTTCCATCATCCATCTTCCATCTTCCGTCAATGTTTTGCCATTTCAATTTTTTCAATTATTTTTGTTCTCATAAACGCCAAAATAAAATTTTATGTACACGCCAATCAATCAATGGTCCGAAGACGATCGACCACGTGAAAAATTTCTTCTAAAAGGTAAATCCACCTTATCTGATTCTGAATTACTTGCTATTTTAATTGGTTCCGGTTCTCGAAATGAGAGTGCGGTGCAATTGTGCCAACGCATTTTAGCTTCCTCTGAAAACAATTTGAATACATTAGGGAAAATGTCAATTTCCCAACTCATGCAATTCAAAGGAATTGGTGAGGCCAAAGCCATTTCCATAGCCGCAGCATTAGAATTAGGAAGAAGGCGCAGAGCCGAAGAGGCCATCGAACTCAAAAAAATCACATCTAGTAAAGCAGTTTTCGAAATTATGCAACCCATAATTGGCGAATTACCTCATGAAGAATTTTGGGTATTATATCTCAATAATTCCAATAAAGTCATCTACAAAGCCCAACTCTCAAAAGGCGGAATCACAGGAACTGTTGTAGATATTCGCATAATTTTCAAAATGGCATTCGAACAAAACGCAACGGGATTAATTCTCTCACACAATCATCCATCAGGAAAATTAATGGCAAGCGAAGCCGATTTAAAAATCACCAAAAGAATCAAAGAAGCAGGTCAAACTTTAGAAATCCAAGTTTTAGATCATCTTATCATCACTGAGACTGGTTATTTGAGTTTTCAGGATGAAGGGATTTTTTGATTTTTTTTAAACACACAGAATCTATGTGTTTAAAAAAGTTACATAGTTTTTAATTACAATCTATGCGTTTAAACCAAGAATTATAGAAATTTTAAGATTTGGTAGTTTTTTATCTAATCGATAAGCCGTAATTTTATCAAAAATTAAAATATCATGAAGAATATAAAACTTTTAGTTGTAACACTTTTAGTAACTCTTACTGCTTCGGCACAGTTTACATAAAAAGCCTTGCCTTATGCTTATAATGCTTTAGAGCCATTTGTTGATGCGCAAACTATGGAAATTCATTACAGCAAACATCATGCTGGATATGTAAAAAACCTTAATGCTGCTTTAGCAGGAACAGCTGATGAAAAATTAAGTTTGAATGAAATTTTTGCTAAAGTTTCATCAATGTCAACAGCTGTTAGAAATAATGCTGGCGGTCACTATAATCATGAATTATTTTGGTCGGTTTTAACACCAGAGAAAAACACTAAAATGTCGGCTGAATTAGAAAAAGCAGTAAATGAAACTTTCGGAAGTTTAGAGGTTCTGAAAGAAAAATTAAATGCTGCAGCTGCAACACGTTTTGGCTCAGGTTGGGCTTGGTTGGTGGTTACTAAAGAAGGGAAATTAGTGGTGAGTTCAACTCCAAATCAAGACAATCCACTAATGGATATTGCAGAAGTAAAAGGAACGCCAATCTTTGGAATCGATGTTTGGGAGCACGCTTATTACTTAAAATATCAAAATAAAAGAAGTGATTATTTAGCTGCTTTATGGAATGTGGTAAACTGGACAGAAGTAAGCAAAAGATACAAAGCAGCAATGCCAAAACCAGATACATTTGCAGCTTGGCCAGAAATCAAAACCTTTCACAAAGTAATGTCGCAAACCTTTCATCCAAGTGAAGAAGGAAATTTGCAGCCTATCAAAGAAAGAAGCGCTGAAATGGCTGAAAAAGCAAATGCTTTAAAAATGGCTAAAATTCCAGCTGAGTTCAATAAAAAAGAAATTGTGGCTGCTGTCAATAAATTAGCAAAAGATAGTAAAGCATTAGATAAATTAGTAAAATCGAAAGCGTCTGACGAAAAAATCACAAAAGCCTTAAATGGTTTACATGACACTTTTCATACGATTGTAGGATTGTGTACTCATGATGAAGAATAGTTAAATAATCAAATAACAATTGTCAAGCTGAACTCGTTTCAGCTTCTTTTTTGGTATCTGATTATTAGAAATTATTTAAGAAATTTTTTAAACGAATTTGTTATCTTGCAACATTAAATTAATGCTGAAACAAAAATGATAAGCACTAAAAACATACGATTTTCCTATAGTAAAGAGCAAGAATTTATCTTTCCTGATTTGTATTGCGAAGCTGGAAATACGCTTTTAATTACAGGAGATTCAGGAAAAGGTAAAACGACCTACTTACACATTCTAGCAGGATTATTAAAACCAGCTAAAGGCGAAATAGAAATCGATAAAACGGATATCGTAGCACTTTCAGAAAAAGCAACCGATAAATTCCGCGGAAAGCATATTGGTGTGGTTTTTCAAAAATCACATTTCATTAGCGCTTTAACCGTTTTGGAAAATTTAGAAATGGCTAGTTGGTTGGCAACGGGTAAAAAACATACTAAAAGAGCTAAGAAATTATTAGAACAATTGGGAATCGAAAACCAAGCGTCTAAATTGCCCTCGCAGTTAAGTATTGGGCAACAACAACGTGTTTCGATTGCGCGAGCTTTAATGAACGAACCGAAAGTGTTGTTAGCTGACGAACCAACATCGAGTTTAGATGATAAAAATGCGGAAAAAGTAATCGAATTGCTGACTTCCTTATCGAAAGAGTACAAAGCGGCTTTACTAATCGTTACGCATGATAACCGAATTAAAGAAAGATTTATCAATAAAATTACCTTGATATGATAGCAAAATTAGCATGGAAAAATATATGGTTCAAACCATTAAATACCATCTTGAGCGTTATTTTGCTAACCTCAAGTGTCGCGATTATTACCACTTTGGTTTTAGTCGAAAAGCAATTTGAAGAAAAGTTTTCAAGCAATATTGACGGAGTAGATTTGGTAATGGGAGCACAAGGAAGTCCGTTACAATTGATATTGTCTTCGGTTTACCAAGTAGATTCTCCTACAGGAAATATTAGTTACGATTCGGCAAAAGTTTGGATGCAACATCCGTTTGTTCAAAAAGCGATTCCGTTAGCATTTGGAGATAATTATCGCGGTTATAAAATCTTAGGAACAACGCCTGATTATTTAGAAAAATATGGTGCAAAGATTGCCGAAGGAAACCTATTTGAAAAGAATTTCGAAGTCTTAATAGGAAGTGATATTGCTAAAAAATTAAGCTTAAAAATTGGAGATGAGTTCTTTGGTTCGCATGGCGATGCGGCAGAAGGTGAAGTGCACGATCATTACGGATATAAAGTTGTTGGAATTGCAAAACCAACTGGTAAAGTAGTGGATAATTTGATTTTATGCACGATTCCAAGCGTTTGGCAAATGCACGGCGGACATGAAGAAGCAGAAAATCCAGCTCATGGTGAAGAAGGTCACGTTCATGTAGAAGGAGAAGAGCATCATGAAGAAGCCGACATGACTTTAGATGAACCTGGAATGGAAATCACAGCTGTTTTACTAAAATTCCGCAATAAAATGGGAATTGTAACTTGGCCAAGAATCATTGCGCAAAACACCAAAATGCAAGTCGCATCACCAGCAATTGAAGTCAATCGTTTGTTTTCTTTATTCGGAATTGGAATTTCAGCTTTGCAATATTTAGCTTATGGAATTATGTTGATTTCAGGAATTTCAATCTTCATTGCACTTTACAATACATTGAAAGAACGCGAAAATGAATTTGCCTTAATGCGTGTTAATGGAGCCAAAAGATTACAACTTTTAAAAGTCGTGATGATTGAAAGTTTACTTTTATGTGTTGTTGGGTTTATTTTTGGTACGATTTTGGGAAGAGTAGGATTAAGTATGTTGTCTAACTCGGCCGAAGAGGATTTTAAAATGAGTTTCAATCCATACGAATTTATTTGGGAAAAAGAAGGAACACTGTTTTTACTAACTATATTTGTGGGCTTTATTGCAGCATTAATTCCTGCCGTAAAAGCATACAATTTAAATATTTCAAAAACATTAGCAAATGCGTAATTATATTAAATTAAGTTTGGCTTTAGTCGTTTTTATTTCGATGATGAGCTTTTCAGATAGTACAACTTCATCAGTAAAAACTACTACTAAAACATCAGTAGTAGCAGATACCTTAACATGGAAACTATTGGGCGATATCAAATACGTTCGTAAAAAACACGCAACGTATGGCGAAGTAGAATTCCCACAAGTGAACATGCAATTAAAAATGATGCAAAAGAAAACCGTTTTCATGAGCGGCTTCATTGTGCCAATCGACAATAAAAATTACGCGTTGAGTAAAAACGTATTTGCGGCTTGTTTCTTCTGTGGAAAATCAGGACCAGAGACTATTGCTGGAATCAAATTTAAAGGTGGCGCTTTTCCAAAGTTGAAAACCGATACGTATGTAACCTTAAAAGGAACTTTTAGATACAACGAAACTGACGTAGAAGATTGGATTTACCATATCGAAGATGCCGTAATTATCTCTCAAAGTAAATAATTTAGAAGCCCATTCGTTTGGGCTTTTTTTAATCGTTTGGTCCCGCTGTCCGCTATATCCGCTAAGGCGGGATGTCGCTTCCATCGGGGCTAAAACAATCATAAGGTTTGAAAATCAGTAGTAAATTAGAAATATACCGAAATCATAATTGGTGACAATTCGTGATAAAAAATAAAATGAAATCATTCCAACATAAAAAACATCTCTTTTTCGATTTAGATCACACGCTTTGGGATTTTGATAAAAATTCAGGATTTGCGTTTGATACGATTTTCAAACAGCAAGGTTTCGATATTGAATTATCGGATTTTCTAAATATTTACATTCCCAGAAACCAACATTATTGGAAATTGTATCAAGTGAATCAAATCACACATGAAGATTTACGTTATTATCGTTTGAAAGACGTTTTTGATGCGTTAGAATATGAAGTTTCCGACGAAATGATTCATCATTTATCTGAACAATACATCAAATGTTTACCTGAGTATAATCATTTATTTGATGGTGCTATTGAATTATTGGATTATTTAAAACCGAAATATAAATTGCATATTATTACCAACGGATTTGCATCGGTTCAAACCAAAAAAATGAAAAATTCCAATATTGATCATTATTTTGAAACGATCACCAACTCTGAAATGGCGGGCGTAAAAAAACCGCATAAAAACATATTTGATTTTGCCTTATCTTTGGCAAACGCTTCAAAAGAAGAAAGCTTAATGATAGGCGATAGTTATGAAGCCGACATCATTGGAGCACAAGAAGCCGGAATAGAAGCGGTGTTTTTCAATGAACAAAATATTGAAGTAGAAAAACCAGTATTTCAAGTGAATCATTTGTTAGAATTAAAAAATATATTATAGTTATGAAAAAAGTAGTTTTGTTATTCGTTTTGTTTGTTTACTCTTTTTCCTTTGCACAGGATAATTACAAGTATGTTATTGTGCCTAAAAAATTCAGTTTTTTTAAGGAAGAAAACAAGTATAATTTGAATGTTATGACGAAATCTTTTTTTGAAACAGAAGGTTTTCAAGTCTATTTTGAAACAGATGAATTCCCAAAAGAATTAGCGGAAAATCGTTGTTTGGCTTTGTTTGTTGATCCTGAAGACGGCAGTAATATGTTTACTACTAAAGTTTCGATTGAATTAAAAGACTGCTATAATAAAGTTTTACAAACAAGTGATTTAGGCATTAGTAAGCAAAAAGATTTTAAAAATGCATATAACGAAGCTTTTCGTAAGTCTTTATCTTCAATGAAAGGACTATTGAATATTAAAAATACAACAGTTAAATCACCTGAAAAAGTTAATGATGTAATGGTGACTATTCCAACAAAAAAACCATCTACAATAATTAATACAAGCGAACTTCGAGCAATTCCTACAGAATCGGGCTATACTTTAGTAAATTATTCAGATAATGTAGTTATGGTGCTTTATAGTACTTCATTAGATACAGTTTTTCTTGCAGGAAAAGAAAATTTTAAAGGAGTTCTTTTAAAGAAAAACAGCGGTTGGTTTTTTGAATATGACTTTGATGGAATTGTGTATTCTGAGAAAATGGAGGTTAAGTTTTAAAAGTTCCTAACTCTTTACTAATACCCATATTTATCCTTCCATCTATTTTTTAAAAACTGACGCAATTCTTTTTCACGAGCATTTTCGCCTGGTTCAAAGAATTTAGTTTCTGAAATTTCTATAGGTAAAAATTCTTGCTCAGCAAAGTTGTTGGGGAAATCGTGTGAGTATTTGTATTCATCTCCGTAGCCTAATTCTTTCATTAATTTGGTTGGTGCATTTCGTAAATGAATAGGAACCGGTAAATCGCCAGTTTGTTTTACCATTTGTTGGGCTTTTCCAATTGCCATATAACTTGCGTTACTTTTTGCAGATGTGGCTAAATAAATTGCACATTGGCTCAAAATAATACGACTTTCAGGATAACCAATAGTTGCCACTGCTTGAAAAGCATTATTGGCCATGATAAAAGCTGTTGGATTGGCATTTCCAATGTCCTCACTAGCTAAAATCAGTAGTCGCCTTGCTATAAATTTCACATCTTCGCCACCTTCAATCATTCGAGCTAACCAATACACAGCACCATTTGGGTCGCTTCCACGAATTGATTTTATAAAAGCAGAAACAGTATCATAATGTTGTTCACCCGTTTTGTCATACAATACAGTATTTTTTTGCACCAATTGCATTACTTTTTCATTTGTAATTTCTATGGGTGCTGAGCTTGTCGAAGTATCTGTAGCATTAATTACCAATTCAAAAATATTCAATAATTTTCGTCCATCGCCACCCGAAAGTCTTAACAACGCTTCGGTTTCTTTTAATTGGATGTCTTTGTTTTGAAGCTGAACATCAGTTTTCATTGCACGATGTAACAATGCTTCCAAATCGTCTTTGGTAAACGCATTTAAAACATAAACCTGACATCTTGACAATAAAGCAGGAATAACCTCAAAACTTGGATTTTCGGTAGTAGCGCCAATCAAAGTTACCCAACCTTTTTCCACCGCCGCCAATAAAGAATCTTGTTGCGATTTGCTAAAACGATGAATTTCATCAATGAACAAAATCGGATTTTTTGCTGTGAATAAACCGCTGCTTTGCTTTGCTTTTTCAATTACTTCACGAATGTCTTTTACACCCGAATGTATCGCGCTCAGTTGGTAAAACGGACGTTTGCTTTCTTGCGCCATGATTTGTGCCAAGGTAGTTTTTCCAGTTCCTGGTGGTCCCCATAAAATCAAACTCGGAATTAATCCTTTGGCAATTTGTTGTGTTAACGAACCCTCAGGTCCAACTAAATGCAATTGGCTGATGTAGTCCGATAATTGTTGTGGGCGAATGCGTTCGGCTAGTGGTTGATTCATGACGTAAAATTACAAAAATATGCGATTCTTTTTTAGATTTTTACCACATAGAAACATAGGTTCTAAAATTATTGTTTAAAGGTATTTCATTAATTTAAGATTGTATAGATTTCGCTTTGTGAACCATGTCAAGTGTAACGCCGTGAACACCTCTAAAGTCCATTCAAGGTGACAATCCTTATCTAAACTTTTTTCTTTATAAGTTTTTGGTCAGATTCTTATAATTTTCAAGGTACTCATTTGCGTTCTTTGCGGAAAATCTTAGCGACTTTGCGTTAAAAATCAAGCTTATGTGGCTATGTGTTTCAAAATAAATCTGACATAATTACCGAAATATTTTTTTGGCTTTATCTTTGAATTCAAATCAATATGGAAAAACAGCACGATAATCCTTTTCAGTTTACAAAAACGGTCATTTATTTGCCGTTATTTTTTGTATTGACTTTATGGTCGGTTTTTTGGTACGAATTGCATTTTCATGCTAACTTGTCGCATTTTGGTGTTTATCCAAGGGAAGCTTTCGGTTTAAAAGGGATTCTTTTCAGCCCTTTTTTGCATGGCGATATCGAACATTTGGCGAATAATTCCATTGCGTTATTGGTCTTGTTGCCTATTTTGAGATATTTTTACAAAGAACAATCGTTTGTGGTTTTATTTTTAGGAATTCTCTTTTCAGGATTAGGAACTTGGTTGTTAGGACGACCAAGTTACCACATTGGCGCCAGCGGATTAATTTATGCTTTGGTAAGTTTTATCTTCTTCAAAGGTATTTTTACCAAATATTACCGATTGGTAGCTTTATCATTCACCATCGTAATTTTGTATGGTGGAAGCGTTTGGTATATGTTCCCAAATGTGAAAGAAGGTGTTTCGTGGGAAGGACATTTAGCTGGATTTCTCGTCGGATTGGCTTTAGCATTGGTTTTGAAAACGCCACAATTTGGAAAAACAATTTTCTATGAATGGCAAAAACCCGATTTCAATCCAGAACTCGATCCCTTTATGAAAAACTTCGACGAAAAAGGAAATTTTAATCCACCACCAAAACCAGAAGAAGTGATTCGGGAATATTTTAATTCTTCTATGAAAGTAATTTATGAATTTTTGGGTGGGAAGAAGTAGTGATTAAAATAATTAATGAATAATTAAAAAGACTGATTTTGATGATTAGCACCAATCAATAATATTTCCTGCTGAATCAAATTCAAAAGTAAATCCTCTACCATTGACATTAACCATTTCGTTAATAATTACAAAAATTCTATTTTCAACTTCTAATGATCTAGAGACTAATAAATAGTTTTCTTTATTTGTGTTTGTGTTTATTTTTTTAACTATTTTGAATTTCTTTTTATTTATGTTTTTTAGTTCAAGAAAAAGAGTGTCAAAATTGTTTTTGGGTTTTATAGTAAAGTTTTTCTCGTTTATTATTTTTTCTTTTAGACAATCAGCACTTATGTAATTTACATAATTTAAATGACCATTAATTTTTAAACGCAAATCTATTTCTGATTTTGCTAAAATTTCCGAACAATAAAACTCAAATGCTATTTGCTCATAAAACGGTTCATCAGATTGTGCTAAACAAAATGACGAATAAATAGAAATGAATACTAATAAAAGAAAAGGTTTTTGCATTCGAAATGAATATAAAAATTATCTACATTCTCTGTCTCAAAGCCTCATACAAAAAAGCACCACAAGCTACCGAAACATTTAATGATTCAATTGTGCCAAACATTGGTAATTTTGCTTTTTCATCAACAATTTTTAATACAGAAGGGTTTACACCTCTATCTTCGCTACCCATAATAATCGCAACGCCTTCGTTGAAGTTGATGTCATAAATGTGTTGCTCTGTTTTTTCAGTTGCTGCAACAGTTTTAATTCCGCTTCCTTGCAAATAGAAAATGGCATCTTTAATGTGATCTACTTTACAAATAGGCACATTAAAAACAGCTCCAGCCGAAGTTTTAACCGTATCTCCATTCACAGGAGCCGAACCTTGTTTTTGAATAATAATTCCGTCAACACCAGTACATTCTGCTGTTCTGATGATCGCACCAAAGTTACGTGCATCAGACAATTGGTCTAAAATTAGGAATAAAGGTTTTTTACCACTTTCGATAACACCTTCTACTAAAGTTTCTAATGAAACAAAAGAAATTGGAGCAATGGTTGCCACCGCACCTTGATGGTTATTTGGAGTTAATCGGTTTAGTTTTTCAACAGGAACGTATGAAAAGTTGATGTTGTTTCTTTTCATTGTTTTCATCAAATCTTGCATCAAGTCGCCTTGTGCATCTTTTTGAACGAATACTTTATCAATTTCCTTTTTAGCGTTAATTGCTTCAATTATTGCTCTAATCCCGAATATTTGGTTGTCTTTTTCCATGGCGCAAAAATAGTCATTTTTAATTAGAATGTCTAATCGTGTTAATATCTAAAAATTTGAAACCGATTTTGAAGTTCCCCCTTCGGGGGTTAGGGGGCTAAAAATTCGTTTTAAAACTAATATGCACAATCGAATTCGAAAGTTTTATCGCTTGGTCACTCGTACTTCCGTTGGCGTAAACTAAATTTAATAATCCGTTTTTTGTGAATAATCCAAACCCAAATCCTAAACCTAATAATTGATCTTTTGTATTGGAAGTTTTATCTTGAAAATAACCAAAATCGGTAATCGAATGTAGATATAAATTAGAAGCAACTAAATAACGATATTCGGCAATAATTCCACTGTAAGCATTCGCTTGTAAGCTATTTTCGTTAAATCCTCTGATCGAATTAATACCACCAAATCGAAACAACTCGTTAATCACATAATCATCACTCTGTAAATAAAAAGTCTGATTTCTTAAATAAATACTGTTTTTGGAATTCAAATTCACATTGTAACTCAAATCCAATTGCGTAAAAAACTGACTCGTTTTTTGAGATGTAATGGTTCGATTACCTGTTCCTGCTTTAATGAAGACTTTTGCTTTTTCTGGGAAGATGAAATTTTCGTTGTCAAAATCGGTATATTCAAAACTCGATGTTAGAAAAGTATTTGTAAAATCATTCAAACTAAATGAATTTGTATTTTGTATATCGACAGAAGTAGTTTTTTGATAACCAATGTAAGTTTTGGTGTTGTACGAAAAATAGTAACCCAAATTTAAATCGGTAATGGTGTTCTGAAAAGTATAATCTTGTTTAAAAATTCTCAAATTGGCTTTAATTCCGATGGGAGTTTTAAAAATATAAGGTAATTCGGTTCCAATATTAAATGAAGTTTGTCTGTTGCCATCGTTTTTCCAATACAAATTAAATTTTTCTCCCGAATTCAAAATGTTCTGTAATTGCAAATCTAAATAACCGTTAAAAGTTAATTTACTTTGGTCATCGTTCGAAAACCCAATAAAGCCATCAAATTTATTCGGTTTCGATTTTTCTAAATACACAAAAATTTTAGTGGAATCGGTTGTAAATAAAATTTCAGGATATTTCAACTGACTCACAAATTGCAATTTATCAAACTCATCATTAATCTGCTTTAAATTATCCTGATTAAAAGTCGCTTTTTTTGCTTTTTTCGTTATTGCTTTTTTAATTCCTGGTGGAAATTTGTCATAACCTACGATAACAATATCGGTAATATTTCTTTTCGAATTGAGTTTGAGTTGTAAATCAGAAAGCAAGTCATTTCCAATTCTTTGTTGGTTCACCAATTGTAAATTCGCTAACGAATAGCCTTTCTTCTCTAGTAAAGCTAATTTGCTTTTCATGAAATTTTCTACTTCACTCGTTGCTATAATTAAAGTGTCTTTTTCTAATTGCAAAAGCGATTTTTCTTCGGAGGAAAGTTTACCTATATATATGGAGTTGTTTTTCACAGCATTTCCTAAACTGTATTTAAAAACAAAACTACTATCATTGACTTTGTTTTGTTCTAAAAGCAGCCAATCAAAAAAACCTTGATTCGTTATTTTGTTTTCAAATCGTTTTTGTTCTTCTAAAAGTAAAGCCACCGAAGCGTGTTTAGATTCGTATTGTAAGCTATCAATGGTTTTGTTTTCAATTTCAGAAGCTCCTTTTATGTTTAAATAGAAATTTTGTCCCAATGAAAACTGGAAGCAAAAAAACACAATAAAACCAAAAAGTAATTTCATAGCAGTAAAGAAACGAAAAAAAGTAAAATAAATTTTATTTGCAGTAGCGAATGGCTTGCGAATTTTTGGTTTTCATATTCCCGCTGTCCGCACTACATGGTAGTTTGCTCCCATCGGGTCTAGGTAGTTTTTGTCTTTCTTTCTTGTAACTCAATACAAATCAAATCACTACTAAAATCAAATTGCATTGAAAATTAATAAATTATGATTTGGAAAGTAAAAAATAATTCCTACATTTGCAACCCCGTAAAAAGCGGGAATTTTAAACAGTAAAAATTTTTAGTATTTAATTATGCCAACAATTCAACAATTAGTAAGAACAGGGAGAACCCAAATAACTAAGAAGAGTAAATCGGCTGCTTTAGATTCTTGTCCTCAAAGAAGAGGTGTGTGTACTCGTGTTTACACAACAACTCCTAAAAAACCAAACTCGGCAATGAGAAAGGTGGCTAGGGTTCGTTTAACAAACGGTAACGAGGTGAATGCATACATTCCTGGAGAAGGTCACAATCTACAAGAGCACTCGATAGTATTAGTTAGAGGTGGAAGAGTAAAAGATTTACCAGGTGTACGTTACCACATCGTACGTGGAGCATTAGACACTGCGGGTGTTGCAGGAAGAACACAACGTAGATCTAAGTATGGAGCTAAACGTCCAAAACCAGGACAAGCAGCTGCACCAACTGGAAAGAAAAAGTAATTTAAAATCTTTTAAAGAAAAGACATGAGAAAAAGAGCGGCCAAAAAAAGACCACTTTTACCAGATCCAAAATTTAACGATCAGTTAGTAACACGTTTTGTAAACAACTTAATGTGGGATGGTAAAAAATCAACAGCTTTTAAAGTTTTCTATGACGCATTAGAAATCGTTGAAACTAAAAAGCAAGATGCAGAAAAATCTGCTTTAGAAATTTGGAAAGATGCATTAACAAATGTTATGCCTCACGTAGAAGTTCGTTCACGTAGAGTGGGTGGAGCTACATTCCAAATTCCAATGCAAATTCGTCCAGATAGAAAGATTTCTTATGCTATCAAATGGATGATTCTTTATGCAAGAAGAAGAAACGAAAAATCAATGGCAGGTAAATTAGCTTCTGAAATCTTAGCTGCGGCTAAAGAAGAAGGTGCTGCTGTTAAGAAAAGAATGGATACTCACAAAATGGCAGATGCTAATAAAGCATTCTCTCACTTTAGATTTTAATTCGTACAGAAATGGCTAGAGATTTAAAATATACAAGAAACATTGGAATTGCTGCTCACATTGATGCTGGTAAAACAACAACAACTGAGCGTATCTTATTCTATACAGGGAAATCACACAAAATTGGTGAAGTACACGATGGTGCTGCAACAATGGACTGGATGGCTCAAGAGCAAGAAAGAGGTATTACAATTACTTCAGCTGCTACAACTTGTGAATGGAATTTTCCAACAGAGCAGGGTAAAGTATTACCTGAAACATTACCATACCACTTTAATATTATCGATACACCGGGACACGTTGACTTTACAGTTGAGGTAAACCGTTCGTTACGTGTATTAGATGGTTTAGTATTTTTATTTAGTGCGGTTGATGGTGTTGAGCCTCAATCTGAAACTAACTGGAGATTAGCTGATCAATATAGAGTTCCACGTATGGGATTCGTAAACAAAATGGACCGTCAAGGTTCTAACTTCTTAAATGTTTGTCAACAAGTTAGAGAGATGTTAAAATCTAACGCTGTTGCAATTACTTTACCAATTGGTGAAGAAAATGACTTTAAAGGAGTTGTTGACTTAGTAAAAAACCAAGCTATTATTTGGCATGACGAAACTCAAGGGGCAACTTTTGATATCGTGCCTATTCCAGCTGATATGGTTGACGAAGTAAAAGAGTATCGTTCAATTTTAATTGAAGAGATTGCTACTTACGACGAAAACTTATTGGAAAAATACATGGAGGATGAAAACTCTATTACTGAAGAAGAAATTAATGTAGCTTTAAGAGCTGCAACAATTGATATGGCTATTATTCCTATGATTGCTGGTTCTTCTTTCAAAAATAAAGGTGTTCAGTTTATGTTAGATGCAGTATGTAAATACTTACCATCTCCAATGGATAAAGAAGGTATTGAAGGAATTCACCCTGATGATGCTGACTTATTAGAAGAAGATCAAAAGAAAATTTTACGTCGTCCTGATCCAAAAGAGCCGTTTGCAGCTTTAGCATTTAAAATTGCTACTGACCCTTATGTTGGTCGTTTAGCTTTTTTCCGTGCTTATTCAGGTCGTTTAGATGCTGGTTCTTATATCTTGAATACTCGTTCAGGAAACAAAGAGCGTATATCTCGTATTTACCAAATGCACGCTAACAAACAAAATCCAATCGAATATATTGAGGCTGGAGATATTGGAGCTGCTGTAGGATTTAAAGATATCAAGACTGGAGATACAATGTGTGATGAAAAACACCCAATTATTCTTGAGTCAATGAAATTCCCTGATCCTGTAATTGGTATCGCAATTGAGCCAAAAACAAAAGCTGACGTAGATAAAATGGGTATGGCTTTAGCTAAATTAGCTGAGGAAGATCCAACGTTTACAGTTAGAACTGATGAGGCTTCAGGTCAAACGATTATTTCAGGTATGGGTGAGTTGCACTTAGACATCCTTGTAGATCGTATGAAACGTGAGTTTAAAGTTGAGGTAAACCAAGGTGAGCCACAAGTAGAATATAAAGAAGCGTTCACAAAATCGGCACAACACAGAGAAACTTATAAAAAGCAATCTGGAGGTCGTGGTAAATTTGGTGATATCGTATTCCGTATAGAACCTGCTGATTTAGTAGACGGTAAAGCTCCTATGGGATTACAGTTTGTTAATGAAGTTAAAGGTGGTAACGTACCAAAAGAATATATTCCAGCTGTTGAAAAAGGTTTCAGAGAAGCTATGAAAGCAGGTCCTTTAGCAGGATACGCAGTAGATAGTTTAAAAGTAACTTTATTAGACGGATCTTTCCACCCTGTGGATTCTGATGCTCTTTCTTTCGAATTAGCAGCTAAAATGGGATATAAAGAAGTAGGTCGTGCTGCTGGTGCAGTTATTCTTGAACCAATCATGAAAATCGAAGTTATTACTCCAGAAGAAAATATGGGTGATATCGTAGGTGACTTGAACCGTCGTAGAGGTCAAGTGAATGATATGGGTGATAGAAATGGTGCTAAAACTATCAAAGCAGATGTTCCTTTATCAGAAATGTTTGGTTATGTAACAACATTAAGAACATTATCATCAGGTAGAGCTACATCAACAATGGAGTTTTCACATTATGCAGAAACACCTTCTAATATTTCAGAAGCTGTAATCAAAAAAGCAAAAGGTAACGCTTAATTTTTAAGAAAATGAGTCAAAAAATCAGAATAAAATTAAAATCTTACGATCACATGTTGGTTGATAAATCAGCTGAGAAGATTGTAAAAACTGTAAAAAGTACAGGTGCAGTAGTAACGGGTCCAATTCCATTACCAACTCACAAAAAGATTTTTACTGTATTACGTTCTCCACATGTTAATAAAAAATCAAGAGAGCAGTTCGAATTAAGTTCATATAAGAGACTATTAGATATCTATAGTTCTTCTTCAAAAACTATCGATGCTTTAATGAAATTAGAATTACCTAGTGGTGTTGAAGTAGAAATCAAAGTATAATTGATTTAATTGCAATCGCAATAACCTTAAAAAACCGTTAATGTTAATAGCATTACGGTTTTTTTCTTATTATTTTTAGTGAGTGAAATTGCCTTTTTTGAAGGAAATTTCACTTAACTATTTATTTTTGCGATAATTAAAAAATAATTTATATATTTGCACCCTCAAAATGAGTAGTGTGCAAATACTATTTGTTGTATAAATAAGAGTTTAATTAATAATTAGTTTAATATGTCTGGGTTAATCGGAAGAAAAATTGGCATGACTAGCATTTTTGATGAGAACGGGAAAAATATTCCTTGTACTGTAATCGAATGTGGTCCATGCGTTGTTACCCAAGTCAGAACCAATGAAGTAGACGGATATTCTGCTATTCAGTTAGGTTTCGATGACAAAGCTGAAAAACGTTCTATTAAAGCTGAGTTAGGTCACTTTAAGAAAGCGGGAACAGCTGCAAAGAAAAAAGTCGTTGAATTCAAAGGTTTTGAAGAGGAGTACAAATTAGGCGATGTAATCGCTGTTGACTTATTCGCTGAAGGTGAATTTGTTGATGTTTTGGGAGTTTCTAAAGGAAAAGGATTCCAAGGAGTTGTTAAACGTCATGGTTTTGGCGGTGTTGGACAAGCAACACACGGTCAACATAACCGTTTAAGAGCACCTGGATCTGTAGGAGCGTCATCTTATCCATCTAGAGTATTCAAAGGAATGCGTATGGCTGGAAGAATGGGAGGAGATAATGTAACAGTACAAAACCTTAGAGTTTTAAAAGTGGTTGGTGAGAAAAATCTTTTAGTAGTAAAAGGTTGTGTACCGGGTCACAAAAACTCTTATGTAATCATTCAGAAGTAATGGAAGTAAAAGTTTTAGATATTAACGGAAAAGAAACTGGAAGAAAAGTTCAACTTTCTGATTCAGTTTTCGCAATCGAGCCAAACAAACATGCTGTATATTTAGATGTAAAGCAATATTTGGCTAATCAAAGACAAGGAAACCACAAAGCTAAAGAAAGAGCTGAAGTTGCAGGAAGTACTCGTAAAATTAAAAAACAAAAAGGTACAGGTACTGCTCGTGCAGGATCTGCAAAAAACCCTTTGTTTAAAGGTGGAGGTACAGTTTTTGGACCAAGACCAAGAAGCTACTCATTCAAATTGAATAAAAACTTAAAAAGATTAGCTCGTAAATCAGCTTTATCTTTAAAAGTAAATGAGTCAAATTTAGTAGTAGTAGAGGATTTTACATTTGATACACCAAGCACTAAAAATTTCATTAACGTATTGAAGTCTTTAGGGTTAGATAATAAAAAATCTTTATTTGTGTTGGGCGATTCAAATAAAAATGTATATTTGTCGTCACGCAATTTAAAAGCGTCTAGTGTTGTAACCACTTCAGAATTAAGTACTTATGCTATTTTAAATGCAAAAAGTTTAGTTCTTTTAGAGGGAGCTGTAGACGGAATTGAAGCTAATTTAAGTAAATAATAAGATTATGAGCATCATAATTAAGCCTATTATAACTGAGAAAATAACTAAAGATGGTGAAATTTTTAACCGTTTTGGTTTTATAGTTGAAAAAACTGCTAACAAAATTCAAATCAAAAATGCTGTTGAAGCTGCTTTTGGTGTGAATGTAGTTACTGTTAATACAATGAACTATAGAGCTGATAGAAGTGTTAAATATACTAAAAGTGGTTTAATCAGTGGGAAAACAAATGCATATAAAAAAGCAATTGTTCAAGTTCAAGAGGGAGAAACAATAGATTTTTATACTAATATCTAATAGAATATGTCAGTTAGAAAATTAAAACCTATTACCCCGGGTCAGCGTTTTAGAGTTGTTAATAGCTTTGACACTATTACAACTGATAAGCCGGAGCGTTCATTAATCGCGCCGAAAAAAAACTCAGGAGGTAGAAATAGTCAAGGAAAGATGACCATGCGTTATGTAGGTGGTGGTCACAAACAAAAGTATCGTATTATCGATTTTAAAAGAACTAAAGTTGGTATTCCAGCTACAGTTAAAACTATCGAGTACGATCCAAATCGTTCAGCATTTATTTCATTATTATATTATGCAGATGGAGCTAAAACTTACATCATTGCACAAAATGGATTACAAGTTGGACAAACTGTAGTTTCAGGTGTTGATGCATCTCCAGAAATTGGAAATGCAATGCCTTTAAGTAAAATTCCTCTAGGAACTGTTATTTCGTGTATCGAATTAAGACCAGGTCAAGGAGCTGTAATCGCTCGTTCTGCAGGAACTTTCGCTCAGTTAATGGCAAGAGATGGAAAATATGCAACAATTAAAATGCCGTCGGGTGAAACAAGATTGATCTTGTTAACTTGTTCAGCTACAATTGGAGCAGTTTCTAACTCAGACCACCAATTAATCGTATCAGGTAAGGCTGGTAGATCAAGATGGTTAGGTAGAAGACCAAGAACTAGACCGGTAGCAATGAACCCAGTTGATCACCCTATGGGAGGTGGTGAAGGACGTTCATCTGGAGGTCATCCACGTTCAAGAAAAGGTTTACCTGCTAAAGGTTATAGAACTCGTTCTAAAGTTAACCCGAGTAATAAGTATATTGTAGAACGTAGAAAGAAATAATTAGATAGACATGGCACGTTCATTAAAAAAAGGACCATTTGTTCACTTTAAATTAGAGAAGAAAGTTCAAGAAAATATCGCAGGTGGTAATAAAGGTGTTGTTAAGACTTGGTCTAGAGCATCTATGATTACTCCAGATTTCGTTGGACAGACTATCGCAGTTCACAATGGTCGTCAGTTTGTACCAGTTTACGTTACAGAAAACATGGTAGGACACAAATTAGGAGAGTTTTCGCCAACAAGATCTTTTAGAGGTCATGCTGGGGCTAAAAATAAAGGTAAAAAATAAGAAGCAATGGGAGTTCGTAAAAGAGAAGTTGCGGATGCAAGAAAAGAGGCTAACAAGTCTATTGCATTTGCTAAATTAAATAACTGTCCAACTTCACCTAGAAAAATGCGTTTAGTTGCAGATTTAGTAAGAGGTCAGAAAGTTGAACTAGCTCTTAATATTTTAAGATTTAGTCAAAAAGAAGCTTCAAGAAAATTAGAGAAATTGTTATTATCTGCCATAAATAATTATGTACAGAAAAACGAAGATGCTAATTTAGAAGAAGCAGGCTTATTTGTAAAAACGATTACAGTTGATGGCGGAATGATGTTAAAAAGACTTCGTCCAGCACCACAAGGTCGTGCACATAGAATTAGAAAACGTTCTAACCACGTAACAATCGTGTTAGGATCAAATAATAACACACAAAGCAATTAATAAACAGTATGGGACAAAAGACAAATCCAATAGGAAATAGACTTGGTATCATCAGAGGGTGGGACTCAAACTGGTATGGTGGAAATGATTACGGTGATAAAATCGCTGAAGATTATAAAATCAGAAAGTATATCCATGCTCGTTTATCTAAAGCAAGTGTATCAAAAATAATTATCGAGAGAACTTTAAAACTTGTAACCGTTACTATCACTACTGCTAGACCTGGTATCATTATCGGAAAAGGTGGGCAAGAGGTAGACAAGTTAAAAGAAGAACTTAAGAAAATTACTGATAAAGAAGTTCAAATTAACATCTTTGAAATTAAAAGACCTGAGCTTGATGCTTACTTAGTAGGTACAAGTATTGCTCGTCAAATTGAAAGTAGAATTTCTTACAGACGTGCAATTAAAATGGCTATTGCTGCTGCTATGCGTATGAACGCAGAAGGTATCAAAGTGCAAATTTCTGGTCGTTTGAATGGAGCTGAAATGGCTCGTTCAGAAAATTTTAAAGAAGGTAGAATTCCTTTATCAACTTTCAGAGCTGATATTGATTATTCATTAGCAGAAGCTCATACTACTTATGGTAGAATGGGTATCAAAGTATGGATAATGAAAGGTGAGGTTTATGGAAAAAGAGATCTTTCTCCGTTAGTAGGTATGGACAAACAAAAGTCTAAACCTTCAGGATCTGCTCCTAAAAGAGATGGTAAACCAAACGCACGCAAAAGAAAGTAATTATTTAAACTAAAGAAAAATGTTACAGCCAAAAAGAACAAAATACCGTAAGGTACAGAAAGGTAGAATGAAAGGCGTTTCTCAAAGAGGACACGAACTTTCAAATGGAATGTTTGGTATTAAATCTTTAGATTCTTCATTTATTACTTCTCGTCAAATTGAAGCAGCTCGTATTGCAGCAACACGTTTCATGAAAAGAGAAGGTCAATTATGGATCAAAATATTTCCAGATAAACCTATTACAAAGAAACCATTAGAAGTACGTATGGGTAAAGGTAAAGGTGCAGTTGAGTATTGGGCTGCAGTTGTTAAACCTGGTAAAATTATGTTTGAAGTTGGAGGAGTTCCTCTATCGGTTGCAAAAGAAGCTTTACGCTTAGCAGCTCAAAAACTTCCTGTTAAAACTAAGTTTATCGTTGCTAGAGATTTCGAAGCATAATCAAAATTTATTATGAAACAATCAGAAATTAAAAATCTATCTGCAGCTGAGTTACAAGAACAACTTAGTCAGTTAAAGAAAACGTATACCGACCTAAAAAATGCTCATGCAATTTCGCCAATCCAAAATCCTCTTCAATTAAGAGGTTTAAGAAGATCAGTTGCGAGATTACATACAGAGTTAACTAAAAGAGAGTTACAATAATTGTAGACTAGCTGAAAGATGGAAAAAAGAAATTTAAGAAAAGAGAGAATAGGTGTGGTGACTTCAAACAAAATGGAGAAATCTATTGTTGTGTCACAAACTACAAAAGTGAAACACCCATTATACGGTAAGTTCGTGTTAAAAACTAAAAAATACGTTGCACACGACGAAACAAACGATTGTAACATTGGAGATACAGTAAAGATCATGGAAACAAGACCTTTATCTAAATCAAAATGTTGGAGATTAGTTGAAATCATTGAAAGAGCTAAGTAATTATGGTACAACAAGAGTCAAGATTAAAAGTAGCAGATAATACGGGAGCTAAAGAAGTTTTAACTATCCGTGTTTTAGGAGGAACGAAACGTCGTTATGCCTCTGTTGGTGACAAAATTGTAGTTTCAATTAAAGATGCAACTCCAAACGGGAACGTTAAAAAAGGAGCTGTATCAACTGCAGTGGTTGTACGTACCAAAAAAGAAGTGAGAAGAGCTGATGGATCTTACATCCGTTTTGACGATAACGCATGTGTATTGTTAAACGCTGCAGGAGAAATGAGAGGAACTCGTGTTTTTGGTCCAGTTGCCAGAGAACTTCGTGAAAAACAATTCATGAAAATTGTATCATTAGCACCAGAAGTGCTTTAATTCTTATACAAATGATAAAGCTAAAAATAAAATCAGGAGATATCGTAAGAGTTATTGCTGGAGACCACAAAGGTTCTGAAGGTAAAATTGTACGTGTTCTTCGTGAGAAAAACAAAGCGATTGTTGAAGGAGTTAACATGGTTTCGAAACATACAAAACCAAGTGCAAAAAACCCTCAAGGAGGAATCGTTAAGAAAGAAGCTCCTATCCATGTGTCTAACTTGTCTTTAATTGACCCAAAGTCAAAAGAAGTAACTAAAGTTGGTTTCAAACAAGAAGGAGACAAGAAAGTGAGATTTTCAAAAAAATCTAATCAAGTACTATAGTTATGGCATATATTCCTAGACTAAAAGAAGAATATAAGAGCAGAGTAATTGCTGCTCTTACAGAAGAATTCGGTTACAAAAACGTAATGCAAGTTCCTAAACTTGAAAAAATCGTTGTAAGCCGTGGAGTTGGTGCAGCAGTATCTGACAAAAAGTTAGTAGACTACGCTGTTGAAGAAATGACAAAAATTACTGGGCAAAAAGCAGTTGCTACTATCTCTAAAAAGGACGTTGCGTCTTTCAAATTGAGAAAAGGTATGCCAATTGGTGCTAAAGTAACTTTACGTGGAGAAAGAATGTATGAATTCTTAGATAGATTGATTACTTCATCTTTACCACGTGTTAGAGATTTCAGCGGAATTAAATCTACTGGTTTTGACGGAAGAGGAAATTATAACTTAGGTGTACTTGAACAAATCATTTTCCCAGAAATTGATATTGATAAAGTAAACAAAATCTCAGGATTTGACATTACCTTCGTAACTTCTGCAGAAACAGATAAAGAAGCAAAAGCATTATTAGCGGAATTAGGATTACCTTTTAAAAAGAATTAAGACATGGCTAAAGAATCAATGAAAGCCCGTGAGGTGAAAAGAATTGCATTAGTAGAAAAGTATGCTGAGAAAAGAAAAGCTTTGAAAGAAGCTGGAGATTTCGAAGGATTACAAAAATTACCAAAAAATTCTTGTCCAGTTAGAGTACACAATCGTTGTAAATTAACAGGTAGACCAAGAGGGTATATGCGTCAGTTTGGTCTTTCACGTGTAACATTCCGTGAAATGGCTAATCAAGGATTAATTCCAGGTGTTAAAAAAGCATCTTGGTAATCTCGAAAAAAGTTATTACTTTTGCAATCCAATAAAAAAGTTTAATTGGTTAAAGGTTCAATCCGCTGAGGGCGGATTGAAAACCATAACCGCAAATCTATACATATGTATACAGATCCAATTGCCGATTATCTTACGAGAGTTAGAAACGCAGTGAGAGCTAACCACAAAGTGGTTGAAATTCCTGCATCTAACATGAAAAAAGAAATCACAAAGATTTTATTCGATCAAGGATATATCTTAAGTTACAAATTTGAAGAGAATTCTGTACAGGGTTCAATCAAAATTGCACTTAAATATGATAAAGACACGAAAGAGTCAGTTATCAAAGATATTCAAAGAATTAGTAAACCAGGTTTACGTAAATATGCTGGTTCATCAGACTTACCAAGAATCTTAAACGGTTTAGGTATTGCTATTGTTTCTACATCAAAAGGATTGATGACAGGAAAACAAGCTAAGCAATTAAATGTTGGTGGAGAGGTTGTTTGTTACGTATATTAATAATAAAGAGTAGACAATGTCAAGAATAGGTAAAAATCCAATTGCAATTCCAGCAGGAATAACTGTAGAAGTTAAAGATGCTGTAGTTACAGTAAAAGGAAAATTAGGCGAGCTTACTCAAGAATTTTCTGATGTAACAGTTAAAATCGAAGATAACCAAGTTATCGTAGAGCGTTCGTCAGATCATAAAGATGAGAGAGCGAAACACGGACTTTATCGTTCATTAATCAATAACATGATTATTGGTGTTTCTGAAGGTTTTACAAAAGAATTAGAATTAGTTGGAGTAGGTTATAGAGCATCTAATCAAGGCCAAAAACTTGATTTAGCTTTAGGATTCTCTCACAACATCGTTTTAGAAGTTGTAAAAGAAGTTACTGTTGTAACAGTATCAGAAAAAGGTAAAAATCCGATAGTAAAATTATCATCATTCGACAAACAATTATTAGGTCAAGTAGCTGCGAAGATCAGAGGTTTCCGCAAACCTGAGCCGTATAAAGGAAAAGGAGTTAAGTTTGTAGGAGAAGAACTAAGAAGAAAAGCAGGTAAATCAGCTTAAAAATTAAGACTATGTCATTAACGAAATCTGAAAGAAGACAAAGAATTAAGTTCAGAATCAGAAAGATTGTAAGCGGAACTGCTGCTCAACCAAGACTTTCTGTATTCAGAAGTAATAAAGAAATCTATGCGCAAATCATAGACGACGTAAACGGTACAACTTTAGTTGCAGCTTCATCGAGAGATAAAGAAGTAGCGCAAGGAACTGCTGTTGAAACTGCAAAAGCAGTTGGTAAATTAGTTGCTGAAAAAGCACTTAAAGCAGGTATTTCAACAATCTCTTTTGATAGAGGTGGGTATTTATACCATGGACGTGTGAAATCATTAGCTGAAGGAGCTAGAGAAGCTGGACTTAAATTCTAAGAAATTATGTATCATAATTATAAAAACGTAGAGATTGTAAAACCAGGAGGTCTTGAATTAAAAGACCGTTTGGTGAGTGTAAATCGTGTTACTAAAGTTACTAAAGGAGGTAGAGCATTTGGTTTCTCTGCTATCGTAGTAGTTGGTGATGAAAACGGTGTAGTTGGTCATGGATTAGGAAAATCTAAAGATGTTTCTGAAGCAATCGCTAAAGCGGTGGAAGATGCTAAGAAAAACTTAGTTAGAATTCCTTTACAGGGACAATCTGTTCCTCATGAGCAAAAAGGTAAATTTGGTGGTGCTAGAGTATTTTTAATGCCTGCTTCACACGGTACTGGAGTTATTGCTGGTGGTGCTGTTCGTGCGGTATTAGAATCTGTAGGTGTTCACGATGTATTATCTAAATCACAAGGTTCTTCAAACCCTCATAACGTAGTAAAAGCAACTTTTGATGCTTTGTTACAAATGAGAAGCGCTTTAACGGTAGCAAAACAAAGAGGAGTATCTTTAGAAAAAGTATTCAAAGGTTAATCAACAGGAAATCATGGCAAAATTAAAAGTAAAACAAGTAAGAAGTAAAATCAATTGTCCTCTTGATCAAAAGAGAACTTTGGAAGCTTTAGGTCTTCGTAAAATGGGACAAGTTGTTGAGCATGATGCAAATCCTGCTATCCTTGGAATGGTAAATAAAGTTAAACACTTAGTTTCTGTTGAAGAAACTAAATAACACTATACAGTTATGAATTTAAGTAACTTACAACCAGCTGAAGGTTCTACGCACAATCAAAATAAAAGAGTAGGTAGAGGAGAAGGTTCTGGAAAAGGTGGTACCGCTGCACGTGGACACAAAGGAGCAAAATCTCGTTCTGGTTATTCTAAGAAAATTGGTTTTGAAGGTGGTCAAATGCCGCTTCAAAGACGTGTACCTAAGTTTGGTTTCAAGAACATTAATAGAGTAGAATATCAAGGTATTAATCTTGATTCGTTACAATTATTAGTAGAAAACGGTGTGGTTACTGATACAGTAGATTTTACTGTATTTGTAGATACTCGTTTGGCTACAAAAAATAGCTTAGTAAAGATTTTAGGAAGAGGTGAGCTAAAAACAAAACTTAAAGTTAGTGCTCACAAATTTACTGCATCTGCAAAAGCGGCTATCGAGGCTGCGGGTGGAGAAGCTGTAACTTTATAATCTTTTAGTAAAATGAAGAAATTTATAGATTCATTCATCAACGTTTGGAAAATCGAAGAGTTAAAAAATAGAATTTTATTAACGCTTGGTTTATTATTAGTGTACCGTTTCGGTGCTCAAGTAACCCTTCCGGGGATTGATGCTACTAAATTGACAAATCTTACAAACCAAACTGATGAAGGTATTGGATGGTTAATTAATGTATTTACAGGAGGTGCGTTTTCGCAAGCTTCTGTATTTGCATTGGGTATCATGCCATACATATCAGCTTCTATCGTAGTTCAATTAATGGGAATTGCGGTGCCATATTTACAAAAATTACAAAAAGACGGTGAAAGTGGTAGAAAGAAAATTAACCAAATTACAAGATGGTTAACTATCTTAATTACTTTAGTTCAAGGTCCTGGTTATATATATAACTTGTACAGAACTTTACCAGGAGAGGCATTTATGCTAACTGGACCAACATTCATCTTCTCTTCAGTACTAATCTTAGTAACTGGAACAATCTTTGCAATGTGGTTAGGAGAAAAAATTACTGATAAAGGTATTGGTAATGGTATTTCTTTATTGATAATGGTAGGTATTATTGCAAGAATGCCACAAGCATTTATTCAAGAATTTTCATCTAGAACTTCTCAAGCAAATGGAGGTATTATGATGATCGTAATCGAATTAATACTTTGGTTCTTAGTAATAATTGCATGTATTTTATTAGTAATGGCTGTAAGAAAAATTCCAGTACAGTATGCAAGACGTACAGTGTCTGGGGATTTTGAAGAAGACATGATGGGTGGTAACAGACAGTTTATCCCATTAAAGTTAAATGCATCAGGTGTTATGCCGATCATTTTTGCGCAAGCTATTATGTTTATTCCTGCTGCTGTTTCTGGTTTGGCTAAAGAATCAGACACTGCACTTTCTATTGCAGGAATGTTCAACGATCCATTCGGTTTAGTATATAATATGGTTTTTGCTTTGTTAATCGTAATTTTTACGTACTTTTACACCGCAATTACTGTACCAACTAACAAGATGGCAGATGATTTAAAAAGAAGCGGAGGTTTTATACCAGGTGTTAAGCCAGGTGTAGAAACCGGAGATTACCTAGATAAAATTATGTCATTAATCACTTTTCCAGGATCATTATTTCTTGCTTTAGTAGCTGTGTTCCCAGCTGTTGCAGTAAGTTTACTTGGAGTTCAAGGTGCTTGGGGTTATTTTTATGGTGGTACTTCTTTACTAATCATGGTTGGAGTTGCAATAGACACTATTCAGCAAATAAATTCTTATTTATTGAATAAACACTATGATGGTTTGATGAAAAGTGGTAAAAATAGAAAAGCAGTAGCTTAATTTTTATGGCAAAACAATCAGCAATAGAACAAGACGGAACAATCATTGAAGCATTATCAAATGCTATGTTTCGTGTAGAGTTAGAAAACGGACATATTGTAATTGCTCATATCTCTGGTAAAATGCGTATGCATTACATTAAATTGTTACCAGGTGACAAGGTTAAACTTGAAATGAGCCCTTATGATTTGTCTAAAGCAAGAATTACTTATAGATACTAAAGCTATTAAAATGAAAGTAAGAGCATCAGTTAAAAAGAGAAGTGCCGAGTGCATTATTGTACGTAGAAAAGGAAGATTATACGTTATTAACAAAAAGAATCCTAGATTTAAACAAAGACAAGGATAATTATGGCAAGAATTGCAGGGGTAGATATACCTAAACAAAAAAGAGGAATCATTGCTTTAACATACATATTTGGTATTGGTAGAAGCAGAGCTAAAGATATATTAGCTAAAGCTCAAGTGAGCGAAGACAAGAAAGTTCAAGAATGGAATGATGACGAGATCGGAGCAATTCGTGAAGCGGTATCTTATTTCAAAATTGAAGGAGAATTGCGTTCAGAAGTTCAATTAAACATTAAACGTTTAATGGACATCGGATGTCAAAGAGGAATTCGTCACAGAGCTGGACTTCCATTAAGAGGTCAAAGAACTAAAAACAACTCTAGAACTAGAAAAGGTAAGAGAAAAACTGTTGCTAACAAGAAAAAAGCAACTAAATAATAAGTAATAATATGGCTAAAGCAACAGCAAAAAAACGTAAAGTTATCGTTGAATCTTCGGGAGAAGCACATATTAATGCTACTTTTAACAACATCATCATCTCGTTAACAAACAAGAAAGGTGAAGTTATTTCTTGGTCTTCAGCTGGTAAAATGGGCTTTAGAGGTTCTAAAAAGAATACTCCTTATGCAGCTCAAATGGCAGCAGAAGATTGTAGTAAAGTAGCTCTTGAAGCTGGATTAAAGAAAGTAAAAGTTTATGTGAAAGGACCAGGAAACGGAAGAGAATCTGCAATCAGATCTATTCACAATTCTGGAGTTGAAGTTACAGAAATCATTGATGTAACTCCAATGCCGCATAACGGATGTCGTCCTCCAAAAAGAAGAAGAGTATAATTTAAGTATAACACACAGGTAGGTTTAAAATTATCGAAGGATATAAGACCTGAATTCATAATTCCTACCTTTTTTAATTTTTTAAAATGGCAAGATATACTGGTCCAAAAACTAAAATTGCTCGTAAATTTGGCGAAGCAATATTCGGAGAAGACAAAGCCTTCGAAAAAAGAAATTACCCTCCAGGGCAACATGGTTTAGCTAAAAAGAGAGGTAAAAAATCTGAATATGCTGTTCAGTTAATGGAAAAGCAAAAAGCTAAATATACTTACGGTATTTTAGAAAAACAATTCAGAAACTTATTCAAAAAAGCATCTGCTGCTTCTGGAGTAACAGGTGAAATCTTATTACAATTATGTGAAGCTCGTTTAGATAACGTAGTTTACAGAATGGGTGTTGCGCCTTCTCGTAGAGCAGCTCGTCAAATTGTATCTCACAGACATATCACTGTAAATGGTGAACTTGTAAATGTACCATCTTACCACTTAAAAGCAGGTGATAAAGTTGCTGTACGTGAAAAATCAAAATCTCTTGAAGCTATTGATCGTTCTTTAGCTGCTTCTTCTCAGGTTTATGAGTGGATTACTTGGAATAATGATACTAAAGAAGGTACTTTCGTTTCTGTGCCTCAAAGACTTCAAATTCCAGAAAACATTAAAGAACAACTAATCGTTGAGTTGTATAACAAATAATAATTGACATTAGTCGAACATATGGCAATATTTAATTTTCAAAAGCCCGATAAAGTTATCATGATCGATTCTACGGATTTCGAAGGTAAATTTGAATTTAGACCTTTGGAACCTGGTTACGGATTGACTGTTGGTAATGCACTTAGAAGAGTTTTGCTTTCTTCACTGGAAGGTTATGCAATTACATCAGTAAGAATTGAAGGAGTAGAACATGAGTTCTCTACAATTTCTGGTGTAGTTGAAGATGTTACAGAAATTATCTTAAATCTTAAACAAGTACGTTTCAAACGTCAAATTGAAGATATTGATAATGAATCTGTTTCAATTTCGCTTTCAGGTAAAGATAAAATAACTGCAGGTGATTTTCAAAAATTCATCTCTGGTTTTCAAGTTTTAAATCCAGATTTAGTAATCTGTAATTTAGACAGTAAAACATCTATCAACATGGAACTTGCTATCGAAAAAGGTAGAGGTTATGTTCCAGCTGAAGAGAACAAGAAATCAAATGCTCCAATAGGGACTATTTTTACAGATTCAATTTACACTCCAGTAAAAAATGTAAAATATACTATTGAGAATTTCCGTGTGGAACAAAAAACAGATTACGAAAAATTAGTTTTTGAAATCATTACTGATGGTTCTATCCATCCTAAAGATGCATTAACTGAGGCAGCTAAGACGTTAATCCACCACTTTATGTTGTTCTCTGATGAAAGAATTACTCTTGAGGCAGATGAAATTGCTCAAACTGAGTCTTATGACGAAGAATCTCTTCACATGAGACAGTTATTGAAAACTAAATTAGTTGATATGGACTTATCTGTTAGAGCATTAAATTGTTTAAAAGCGGCTGAAGTTGATACATTAGGTGATTTAGTTTCTTTCAACAAGAACGACTTAATGAAGTTCCGTAATTTTGGTAAAAAATCATTAACTGAATTAGATGAGTTAGTGGCTAATAAAAACCTTACTTTCGGTATGGACTTAACTAAATACAAGTTAGATAAAGAATAATTGCTTCATATTTTGCGCTCCTATATGGGATTGATGCAAGATGAAGATAAATAAAACACGTCATGAGACACGGAAAAAAATTCAATCATTTAAGTAGACAAAAAGGACATAGAGCGGCTATGTTAGCTAATATGGCTTGTTCTTTAATCGAACATAAACGTATCAACACTACTGTTGCTAAAGCAAAAGCTTTAAAACAATTTGTTGAACCATTAGTTACAAAATCAAAAGAAGATACTACTCACAATCGTCGTATTTGTTTTTCTTATTTAAGAGATAAATATGCTGTTACTGAGCTATTCAGAGAAGTTGCTGCTAAAGTTGGTGACCGTCCAGGAGGATACACTCGTATCATCAAATTAGGAAACCGTTTAGGAGATAACGCTGATATGGCAATGATTGAGTTAGTAGATTTCAATACATTGTACAATGGTGGTAAAAAAGAAGTTAAGAAAACGACTCGTCGTGGAAAAGCTAAAAAAGCAGAAGGTACTCCTGAAGCTCCAGCTGCTGAAACTTCTGAAAACTCTGAAGCTACAGAATAATCATGAAACCATTCATGTGAAAATAATAAGGATAGACTTTTTTAAGTTTATCCTTATTTTTTGTTTTTATAGAATTAAAGATTTTCTAAAAACAACTTTTATAACTAAATTTGCATCCACAACAACACAACACAATGAAATACAACAATCGTTCTAAAGCCGTTTTACTTCTTAAAGACGGTACTATTTTTCATGGAAAATCAATCGGAATTGAAGGTGTTACTTTTGGTGAAGTCGCTTTTAATACGGGAACAACAGGTTATCAAGAAATTTTTACAGATCCTTCTTATTTCGGTCAAATCATGGTTACAACCAATGCGCACATTGGAAATTATGGTGTTAACGATAAAGAAGTGGAATCAGATTCAGTAAAGATTTCAGGATTGGTTTGTAAAAATTTTAGCTTTAATTATTCGCGAGAAGATGCTTCTGAAAGTTTGTTTGATTATTTAAATAAACAAAATCTTATCGTAATTTCAGATGTAGATACAAGGGCATTAGTGAGTTATATTAGAGATAACGGCGCTATGAATGCTGTTATTTGTACAGACGGAACTCCTATCGAAGAATTAAAAGAAAGATTAGCACAAGTTCCAGACATGAATGGTTTGGAATTGGCTTCACAAGTTTCTACTAAAGAGCCTTATTTCTTTGGAGATGAAAATGCAAAATACAAGATTTCTGCTCTAGACTTAGGAATTAAAACCAATATTCTTAGAAATTTTGCAAAAAGAGATTGTTTTATCAAAGTTTTTCCATACAATGCTTCTTTTGAAGATTTAAAATCGTTCAATCCAGACGGTTATTTCTTGTCAAACGGACCTGGGGATCCAGAACCATTAGAAACTGCTCAAGAAGTAGCTAGACAAATTTTAAATGAAAATAAACCTCTATTCGGAATTTGTTTAGGTCATCAAATTATTGGTTTAGCAAATGGAATTTCTACTTACAAAATGTTTAATGGTCATAGAGGGATAAATCATCCGGTTAAGAATGTAATAACGGGTAAGGGTGAAATCACTTCGCAAAATCATGGTTTTGCCGTAGTAAGAGAAGAATTAGACAAACATCCTGATTTTGAATTAACTCATGAACATCTAAATGATGGTACTGTTGCGGGGATGAGAATGAAATCAAAAAACTGTTTTTCAGTACAATATCATCCAGAAGCAAGTCCTGGGCCACATGATTCAAGTTATTTATTTGATCAATTCATTGATAATATCAAATCGGCAATCAACTAAAACGTTATCGTTTATAAGTTTTTTAAAATTCATAAAAAAGTTCAATTTTAAGTTTTAAATTTGTTATTATTCGTAAAATACTAACTAAAAAAATATAAAATGAGTATAATTATAAAAGTTCACGCTAGACAAATTTTAGACTCTCGTGGAAATCCAACAGTTGAAGTTGATGTAATTACAGATAATGGTATTTTAGGACGTGCTGCTGTACCAAGTGGTGCTTCTACTGGAGAACATGAAGCTGTTGAATTACGTGATGGTGGTAAATCATACATGGGTAAAGGAGTTTTAAAAGCGGTTGAAAATGTAAATACAAAAATTGCTGAAGCCGTTGTGGGAATGTCTGTTTTTGAGCAAAATTTAATCGATAAAACAATGATTGAATTAGACGGAACAGCAAATAAATCTAATTTAGGAGCAAATGCAATTTTGGGAGTTTCTTTGGCTGCTGCTAAGGCTGCTGCTAATGAATTAGGAATGCCTTTGTATCGTTATGTTGGTGGTGTTTCTGCAAATACGTTGCCAGTTCCTATGATGAATATCATTAATGGTGGTTCACATTCAGATGCTCCAATTGCCTTTCAAGAATTTATGGTTATGCCTGTAAAAGCTAAAAACTTTACACACGCTATGCAAATGGGTACTGAAATTTTTCATAATTTGAAAAAAGTATTACACGATAGAAATTTATCTACCGCAGTAGGTGATGAAGGAGGTTTTGCTCCAAATTTACCAGGTGGAACAGAAGATGCATTAGATTCTATTAAATTAGCGGTTACGAATGCAGGTTATACTTTTGGTGATGATGTTATGATTGCATTAGATTGTGCTGCGGCAGAATTTTTTGTAAACGGAAAATACGATTACTCAAAATTTGAAGGTGAAACAGGAAAAATTAGAACTTCTGAAGAGCAAGCATCTTATTTAGCTGAATTGACCGAAAAATATCCAATTATTTCAATCGAGGATGGAATGGATGAAAATGACTGGGAAGGTTGGAAATTATTAACAGATAAAATTGGTAATAAAGTTCAATTAGTAGGAGATGATTTGTATGTAACTAATGTAGAAAGATTATCTCGCGGAATTAGTCAAGGAATTGCAAATTCAATTCTTATTAAAGTAAATCAAATTGGCACTTTGTCTGAAACTATAGCAGCAGTAAATATGGCGCATAATGCCGGATATACATCTGTAATGTCTCACCGTTCAGGAGAAACAGAAGACAATACAATTGCTGATTTGGCGGTTGCTTTAAATTGTGGACAAATCAAAACAGGTTCAGCTTCTCGTTCAGATCGTATGGCAAAATACAATCAATTATTACGAATAGAAGAGGAATTAGCTGATGTAGCTTATTTTCCTGGCGTAAATGCTTTCAAAGTAAAAAAATAACAATGTTATTATAATGCTGTCCCGATGCTTCGGGATCGTTTCAGTATCTAAAAATACAACCCTTTCAGAATGTAAATTTTGAAAGGGTTTTTCATGTATATTATTTAACCATAAATTATAGAAATTTTCTTTATTGTTTGATTATTATTTATTAAATTCGCAATTCACATTAATTTTATCATAAAATATCACATAAATAATATGTCAAAAACTGCAATATTAGAGCTTGATGGCAAAAAGTTTGAGTTTCCTATAATAGTTGGAACTGAGAATGAGGTTGCTATCGACATCGACAAGTTACGTAGTGCATCTGGTGCTATTACTATTGATCCCGGTTATAAAAACTCGGGTTCATGTACGAGTGAAATTACTTTTTTAGATGGTGAAGAAGGAATTTTGCGTTATAGAGGATATTCAATCGAAGATTTAGCGGATAAAGCGAACTTCTTAGAGGTTTCTTATTTATTAATTTTTGGAGAGTTGCCTACAACTCTTCAGCTTGAAAAATTTGAAAACGATATTAGAAAATATACATTAGTTAGCGAAGAAATGAAAAGCATCATTGATGGTTTTCCTAGAACGGCTCATCCTATGGGTGTTTTAGCTTCATTAACAAGTGCTTTAACTGCATTTAATCCTAAATCAGTTAATCCACATAATGAAAAAGAAATGTATGATGCTGTTTGTAAAACAATGGCAAAATTCTTGGTTATTGCAACTTGGACATACAGAAAAACAATGGGTTATCCATTAAATCAATATGATAACAGTAAAGGGTATGTAGAAAACTTCATGCGTTTGATGTTCGAATTACCTACAGGTCCATACAAAGTAGATAAAAGAGTGGTTGATGCATTAGATAAATTATTCATTTTACATGCAGATCACGAACAAAATTGTTCTACTTCTACAGTAAGAATCGTTGGTTCTTCTCATGCTGGATTATTTGCTTCAATTTCTGCTGGAGTTTCTGCATTATGGGGGCCTCTTCATGGTGGAGCTAATCAAGCAGTTTTGGAAATGTTGCAAGAAATCCATGATAATGGAGGTGATGTAGCTAAATTCGTTTTAAAAGCAAAAGATAAAGATGATCCTTTCCGTTTAATGGGATTCGGTCACCGTGTATATAAAAACTTTGATCCAAGAGCAACTATTATTAAAAAAGCAGCCGATGATGTGTTAACTACTTTAGGAGTTGATGATCCATTATTAGATATTGCAAAACAATTAGAAAAAGTAGCGTTAGAAGATGAGTATTTCAAAGCTAGAAATTTATATCCAAACGTAGATTTCTATTCTGGAATTATTTATAGAGCTATGGGTATTCCAGTTGAAATGTTTACTGTTTTGTTTGCGATTGGTCGTTTACCTGGTTGGATTGCGCAATGGAAAGAAATGCGTATCAATAAAGAGCCTATTGGTCGTCCAAGACAAGTTTATACAGGATATAATTTGCGTCCTTTTAAAGAAGTTAAAGATAGATAAAAGGAATCCCGCTAGAAATAGCGGGATTTTTTATTTATTGTTATTCTGAGGTTTTCTCTTTTTCATTGCTATTTGATAAATCTTCAATTTTTTCTTCAGCTTTATCAGCAGTTGTTTCTCTTAAAGTTTCTTTTACTTCATGAGCTTTTTCTTCAATCCATTCAGCTGCATCAGCTGCTTTTTCTTTTGCGTTTTCAACAAAATCGCCCACTTTTTCAGAAATCCCCATTTCATCTAGTTTTTGAGAAGCAGATTCGGCTGCAATTTCAACTTTTTCTTTGACTTCATTTGCAACTTCAGTTACTTTTTCAACAGCAGTGTCAGCAACCTCACTTAAATTTTCTTTTGCGTTTTCGGCAGTTACTTTTGCTTTACCAAAAAGTGAACTGAAAAAATTTGATAATCCCATAATAGTATTGTTTTTATAGTTTTATCAAATGTAATTATTTAACACTTAAATATAACAATGCTACATGAAATATTTACTTTAAATCACAATTACTATATCGTTTGCTTTTTCTATATTTGCCGTATTGTGTAGTAAAAACACACAATTAAAAATTAAAGTTATGTTGCAATTAAATGTAAAAAACGAAACTTCCCGATTAAGGGCTGTAGTGTTAGGAACAGCTGTAAGTAATGGTCCAACTCCTACTATTGATGAAGCCTATGATCCGAAATCATTAGAACATATAAAAGCAGGAACTTATCCCGTAGAAGACGATATGGTTAAAGAAATGGAGGCTTTTAACAAAGTATTTGAAAAATACGATGTAAAAGTTTATAGACCTGAAATTATTGAAAACTACAATCAAATTTTTGCTAGAGATATTGGCTTTGTTATAGATGATGTTTTTATTAAAGCCAATATATTACCCGATAGAGAGCGTGAGCTTGACGCTATTCAATATATAATCGATAAAATTGATCCAAAAAAAGTGGTGAGACCGCCAGAAGAAGTGCATATTGAAGGCGGCGATGTAATGCCATGGAACGATTATATTTTTATAGGGACTTACAAAGGTTCTGATTATAAAGATTATATCACAGCCAGAACAAATTGGCAAGGTGTAGATTATATTAAAGCCTTGTTCCCAAATAAAATCGTAAAAGCATTTGATTTAGTAAAATCGAAAATAGAACCTCGTGATAATGCATTGCATTTAGATTGTTGTTTTCAACCTGTCGGAATTAATAAAGGAATTATCTATAAAAGTGGTTTCCGTGAAGAAGCAGATTACATGTTTTTAGTAAATTTATTCGGAAAAGAAAACTTGTTTCACATTGAAAGAGAAGAAATGTATCACATGAATTCAAATGTGTTTTCCATTGCTCCTGATGTTGTGGTTTCTGAAAAGAATTTCACCAGATTAAACAATTGGTTACGCGAAAACGGCTTTACCGTAGAAGAAATTCCGTATGCTGAAATTGCTAAGCAAGAAGGATTGTTGAGATGTTCAACGTTGCCTTTAATTAGAGATTAAAAACTTTGTTTCAAGTTTAATGTTCCAAGTTCTAAAACCTGAAACCTAAAACCTAAAACCTGAAACCTCAAACATAAATAAAACATGAACCAAACAACTAATTCCATATTGATGATTCGTCCGGTAGCATTCCGTATGAACGAACAAACAGCGGTGAATAATTATTACCAAAAAGTTTTAGATAATTTAACACCAACTTCGGTTAATGCAAAAGCACAAGAAGAATTTGATACTTTCGTTCAAAAGTTACGAATGATTGGGTTAAATGTTGTGGTGGTTGAAGATACCTTAAGTCCAGATACGCCAGATAGTATTTTTCCAAACAATTGGATTTCATTTCATGAAAATGGCGATGTAGTTTTATATCCTATGTTTGCCGAAAATCGTCGTTTAGAACGAAGAGAAGATGTTTTAGATGTGTTGGAAGAAAAAGGATTCGTAATTAATGAAATTATGGATTATACTTCTGCAGAAGAAGATGAAATATACTTGGAAGGAACAGGAAGTATCGTTTTGGATAGAGCAAATGGAAAAGCGTATTGTGCCTTATCTCCGAGAGCAGATGAAGAACTTTTTATTGAGTTTTGTGAGGATTTCGAATTTACTCCTGTAATTTTTGAAGCATTCCAAACGGTAAACGGAGAAAGAAAACACATTTATCACACAAACGTAATTATGTGCGTGGGTGAAACATTTGCAGTTATTTGTGCCGATTGTATCGATGACAAAAAAGAACGCAAAATGGTCTTAGATAGTTTAAAGGGTGATGAAAAAGAAGTAATTCTAATTACAGAAGACCAAGTAAACAACTTCGCTGGAAATATGTTAGAAGTTAAAGGAACTGACGACAGAAGATATTTAATCATGAGTGCCTCAGCACATCAAAGTTTGACTAAAAAGCAAATTGCACAATTAGAAGAACATGTAACCATTGTAAGTTCAAGTTTAGATACAATTGAAGCTTGCGGTGGCGGAAGCGCACGTTGTATGATGGCAGAAGTCTTCTTGCCGAAAAAATAATTTACAACTATAAATAGAAATCCCAAATTGCGAATCATTCGAAATTTGGGATTTTTTGTTTTTAAATTTTAAAATTAAATACCTCTTATAATACTCAATACTGCGCTAATAATATATTGAATACCAATAGCAATCGTTAAAAATCCAATAATTCTCGAAATAGCTACAATTCCCGAAGCTCCTAAAATATTAGCTAAATAATGTGCACTTCTTAAAATTAGATAAATTGTTGCAGCCACAACCAAAATAGCTATTGATGAAATGATAATTTCGTTTGTACTATTATGATCTTGATAAAAAGCAATTAATAACGAAATAGAACCTGGACCAGCCAACATTGGCATTGCTAATGGTGTTAATGCGATATCATGACGGTTTTCAACATCTTTTTGTACTTTTTTGTTGATACCTTTATTTTTGCTAAAGTTCCCATTTAGTAATCCAAAGCCTGAACTTGTAATAATAATTCCACCAGCAATTCGTAACGCTGTAATCGTAATTCCGAAAAATTGCAACACATATTGACCAATAAAAAACGAAATTATCAAAATGATAAATACATTAAAGGAAGTCAATAATGAAACTTTTGAACGTTCTGCTTTTGTATAACCTTGGGTTAGCCCAACGAAAATTGGTACCGTTCCAATTGGATTTAAAACAGAAAATAGAGCGGCGAATAGATAAATAAATAATTCCATTGTTTTTTTACAAATTTAGTACAAGGTAATTATTTTATTTACCAAACAAAAAAAATCTTCTTTACTTTTAGGTTTCCATAATGTAAGTAAGCTTAATAAACATCTAATGGAGAGTAAAATGTATTTTTTTCTTTTTCCAATTCGAGCTTATCGATGAATTTTTGAACTCCCTTGCTGTTTTTTGAACAATCAACCGAAATATAATGATGGTCTACGTGAAATGTTAAAGAATTGCCAGGTTTGAAAATTACCAATTTATAAAATGGAATCGCTAAAGCATAAACATCTAATCGAGATTGAAATCCAACAATAATTCCTTTTGGACGCAATTCGATATTGCAGAATTTTATAGTATTATTTACATGTAGTAAGTCATAAATCTCAGTACTACATCGAGTAATAAACAATTTTGGAGAACCAATTCCACCTTTTTTAATGTTTTGTAGAATTGAAAAAGGTTTACCAACCATATCATTGATTTGGCTTTCAATTTTTGGGTCTTTGTGGGAAATGTTATAAAGCATTTTTATTTAAAATTACTTCAAAAATTCTAATGTAATCTGACTTTAGCAAATTTTTATTATTTGTTTATTTATTGTAACTTTAAATTTCTAAAAAAGTAAAAAATGAAAACATTAGTCATAGGTGCATCTACCAATAAAGAACGTTATTCGTATAAAGCTATTCATAATTTAGTTGGAAAAAGTCATCAAGTGGTTGCCATTGGAGCTAAAAAAGGAATGGCATTAGATGTTCCAATCGAAACAGATAAATTAGATTTTCATGCCATTGATACAATAACTTTATATCTCAATCCTAAGGCACAAGTTGAATATTATGATTATATTTTGTCGTTAAAACCAAGACGTGTAATTTTTAATCCTGGAACAGAAAATCCTGAATTGTATAAAATATTGGAAGCAAATACTATCCAATATGAAGTGGCTTGCACCTTAGTTTTACTTGCAACGAATCAATACTAAACCAATAAAAGTTAGTAATCCATTTACGATTAAAATTTCAAATCCAAAGGCGAAACCAAACCAGGCTTCGCTTTTTAGGTTTAAAATAATAGCCGTAATAACAGATAAAATTGCTACAATTGGAGTGAATTTGTCTTTTATTTGCCATTTTGTAAACAATCCAAAACTATACAATCCTAATAAGGGACCGTAGGTAAATCCAGCAAATTTTAATACTTTATCAATAATACTTGAGTCGTTAAATGCGTATTTAAAGAAAAGTATCACTAAAATAGAAACAAAAACAAAAGTTAGATGAATTCGTTTTCGAACAGCCACTTGTTTGGCAACATCGTATTTTTTTTCAATTTCTAAAATATCAATGCTAAATGATGTGGTTAATGATGTCAAGGCACTATCAGCACTCGAATAAGCCGCAGCAATTAATCCTAAAATGAATGTAAAAGCAACTGCAATTCCTAAATGCTCATTGGCTAAAATGGGAAATAATTTATCCTGATGCGCATCAATATTGTGTTTTAAAGCATATTCTGTAAACAAAAGTCCAAGAACTAAAAACATAAAGTTTACAAAAGTTAAAACAATAGTAAACCAAAACATGTTTTTTTGCGCATCTTTTAAACTTCTACAGGTAAGATTTTTTTGCATCATATCTTGGTCTAAACCGGTCATTACAATGGCGATAAAAGCTCCTGAAATAAATTGTTTCCAAAAATAACTTGGCAAACTCGCATCTTCAAAAAAGAAGGTTTTTGAAAAATCACTATCACCAATAAAACCAAAAATAGTATTGCTATTTAAACCTAAATCTTGCGAAACAATCACAATACAAATTCCAACCGATAAAAGCATGAAAAATGTTTGCAAGGTGTCTGTCCAAATAATGGTTTTAATTCCCGATTTAAAGGTGTACACCCAAATTAATAAAATGGTAACCGAAACAGTTATCCAATACTGAATTCCAAGCGGTTCAAATACCAAAGTTTGCAACACATCAGCAACCAAAAGCAATCGTAAATTGGAACCCACAGTTCTTGAAAGAATAAAAAACCAAGCACCCGTTTTATAGGAATAACGCCCAAATCGGTCGCCTAAATAACTGTAAATCGAAGTTAAATTCAGTTTATAATATAGTGGCAATAAAACAGTTCCAATAATTAAATAACCAACAATATAACCTAAAACCAATTGAAAATAGACAAATTGTGAGCCTTCTACTTTTCCAGGAACTGAAATAAAAGTTACGCCAGATAACGAAGCACCAATCATCCCAAAAGCTACTAAATACCATGGAGCTTGCTTGTTAGCTTTAAAAAAAGAATCATTTGAATTATCATCTTTTCGTCCAATAAAATAGGAGAATAAGATTAAAACTAAGAAATAGCCTAAAATTAGAAATAGGATTGATGTTGGTTGCATATATTTTTCTTTACACGCAAAGATAAAAGAAATCTTAAATGAATATAGAATTAGACTTTGTTTTGTAATTTTGTCAAATGGAATTGCCTTCAAAATTAGTAGAAAATGCGGTTAACGAAATGTCTCAGTTGCCTGGAATTGGTAAGCGAACAGCATTGCGTTTGGTTTTACATTTGTTAAAACAACCTCTTGAACAAACAGAACAACTAACAACTGCTTTGGCTTCAATGCGAAATGATATTCAGTTTTGTACTACTTGTCATACGATTTCTGATGCCGAAATTTGCGCAATTTGTTCTAATTCGTCGCGAGATAAATCGATTATTTGTGTTGTTGAAGATGTGCGAGATGTTATGGCAATTGAAAACACCAATATGTTTAAAGGAGTTTATCATGTGCTTGGTGGGAAAATTTCACCTATTGAAGGAATTGGGCCAAGTCAATTAAAAATTACTTCATTGGTTGAAAAAGTAAAAGAAGGAACTGTTTCGGAAATTATTTTTGCTCTAAGCTCTACAATGGAGGGCGATACAACCAATTTTTACATTTATAAACTAATCAAGGAATATGAATTGAAGACATCAACTATCGCTAGAGGAATTTCTGTTGGCGACGAGTTAGAATATGCCGATGAAGTTACTTTAGGTAGAAGTTTGTTAAATAGAATTCCATTTGAAACTTCAATCAAGCCGTATTAACAAAATTTTAATCAAAAATCAGGAATAACTTCGTTATTTTAATTGTAAAAACTATATTTGTTACCTAATTAAGTGTAGTTTGTGTTTGTTATGTATTAATAATTCATCGCAAATCGTATTAGTAAAGTTTACTCATGAAAAAAATAGTTTTTTTTGCCTTATTTTCGGTATTATTCACTTCTTGTATTTCTACAAAAGATTTGACGTATTTACAGCCTAATTCAACAAAATCTTCAGATTCTATAAAGGTTAGTCAAGAGGTTTCAAAACCATACAGAATTCAGACAAGTGATATCTTAAGTATAAGCATCAAGGCGTTAGATCAAAAGTTAGTAGATATGTTCTCTGTTTCTCAAGTACCTGGTCAAACGCAAACTTCTCCACAAGCTCTTTTTTTTAACGGTTATACTGTTAACGATCATGGAAATATTAGAGTTCCTATTTTAGGAGAGGTTAATGTTTTAGGTTTTACTGAAGATGAAGTAAGGCAAAAAATAGAAAAACAATTGTTAGAAGAATATTTTAAAGAAGAAGCAAATATTTTTGTTACCGTAAAGTTAGCAGGATTAAGATATACAATAAATGGAGAAATAGGGTCGCCTGGAATTAATACTATTTTCCAAGATAGAGTAACAATTATGGAAGCTATTGCGAATTCTGGTGACATACCAATTACTGGAAATAGAAAAGATGTTCAGATAATAAGAAAATTAGCTCATGGATTTGAAACTTACAGTATTGATTTAACAGATGCAGGTGCAATGAATTCTCCTCATTTTTATATACAACCAAATGATTACATTATCATTAAACCATTGAAACAAAAATCATGGGGTACTGGAGTTACAGGAATGCAATCTGTAGCAACAATTATAACCGCTATTTCTTTAATCACAACATTATTGGTGTTGTCTAAAACATTGTAATTAAGATGTTAGATACTAAAGATTTTAATTTTTTCGAATCACAAAATTCATTTGATTTCAAAGGTTTCCTTTTGAAAATTGTTGGTTATTGGAAATGGTTTGTTTTGTCTTTGTTATTCGCTTTTTTCTTTGCATATAATGTAAATATTAGAAAAGAGAGTGTTTACGGGATGGAGTCGCTAATAGTAGTAGAAGATCAAAATAATCCATTTTTTACTTCAAATACGAGTTTGGTATTTAATTGGGGGGGAACTTCCGATAAAGTGCAAACCATTATTACAACATTGAAATCGCGTTCTCATAATGAAATAGTGGTTGATAAGCTACAATATTATATAAAATATCTTAAAAAAGGAGAATATTATTTTCAAGATGTATATGGTGAAACTCCTTTTTATGTAGAAATTGACAAAACAAAAGGTCAACTTTACGGACAATTAATTAACATTAAATTTTTATCTCCTTCACAATATCAATTAAGTGTTGATTTTGGTGAAGCTACTTCAGCTACAATAATGCAGTATTCAGATTTGCTTTCAAATCCGGTTAATGTGCCTGGAGGTGAATTTAAAAAAGTTTATAAAATAAATGAACAAGTTACTTTACCATTTTTAAATTTAAAAGTAATTATAAAACCAGATGCCTACGAATATACAAATCAAGAATATTATGTGCGTTTCGATGATTTTAACGGAACGGTTGCAAACTACAAAGGAATTGATGTAAGTGCTGATTTAAAAGCTTTGTCGGTTGTGAGATTACAAATGGAAGGTTCTAATAAATATAGATTAGTAGAGTACTTAAATACAACGGTTGATGTTTTAAGAAAAATTCAGTTAGAGAGTAAAAATCAATTTGCAAACAATACAATCGCTTTTATCGACAGTACATTAAGAGAAATGGAAGGCCAAATAAAAGAAGCTGAAAATGAATTAAAAGAGTTTAGAAAAGGAAAAAATATTTTTGAATTAGAAGATGGAGGAGGAGTTTTAAGTTCAAAATTGTCTAATTATGATATAGAGAAGGATGCTATTGATAGAAAACTAGCCTACTATAATTTGCTTAAAAATTATTTAGATAAAACTACTGATTATGCTAAACTTCCGGCACCAGCTGTAGCTGGAATTGATGACCCTAATGTTGTGAGTAATGTGGCTAAATTAATAGAGTTGTCATCTGAACGAGCAAGAATGTCATATTCTGTTAAAAATAAAGGAATGTTTTCAGATTTCGATGTAAAAATGGAAGCCACTAAAAAGGTATTATTAGAAAACATTGCAAGCTCAAAAAGTGCTTTAGCTCTTGACCTATCTTTAATTAAAAGAAATATTGCCAAGGCAGAAGGAGAAGCTAGTTTGTTGCCAGAAAATAAGCAAGAACATATTAAGATTACTAGAAAGTACAATTTAAAAGACCGAATTTATAGCACCTTTTTAGAAAAAAGGAGTGAAGCGGAAATTGTAAAAGCTGCCAATATCTCTGATATTAAATTTTTAGATCCAGCGAAAGATTTAGGTGGTGGTTTAAGAGGTCCTAAAACAAGTGTTAATTATATTTTAGCAGCAATGTTTGGCTTCTTATTGCCATTATTGGTGGTGTTTGTAATTACCTTATTAGATAATAGTATCAACACAACAGATGATATTAAAAAATTAACTGCAATACCTTTAATTGGAGTAATAGGTAAAAAGAATACTGAAAACAACTTATCTGTTTTCGAAAAACCAAAATCACCTTTAGCAGAGTCTTTCAGAGCAATTCGTTCTTCGTTGCAATTTATGTATAAAAAGCAACAAAAAGATGGTACAAAGATTTTAATGCTTACATCATCAGTTAGTGGAGAAGGTAAAACATTTTGTTCTATTAATCTTGCAACTGTTTTTGCATTAAGTGATAAAAAAACAGTAATTGTAGGTTTAGATTTAAGAAAACCAAGAATTTTCGGAGATTTTAACATTGATAATATCACAGGAGTTGTAAATTATTTAATCGGACAAAAAACAATCGATGAGGTAATTCAAAAAACACATATTCCTAATCTAGATGTTATCCCATCAGGACCTATCCCACCAAATCCTTCCGAATTATTAATGAGTGATGCAATGGGTGAAATGATTGAAGAATTAAAAACAAAATATGATTATATTGTATTAGATACACCACCTGTTGGATTAGTATCTGATGCGTTAGAATTAGCTCATTTTTGCGATGCAACTTTATATGTAACACGACAAGGATTTACTAAAAAAGGAATGTTAAGTGTCGTTAATGATAAACATAAAAGAGGAGAATTACATAATGTTAGTATTGTATTTAATGGTTTTCAGAATAAAGCAAAATACGGATATGGTTATGGTTACGGATATGGTTATGGATACGGTGCTTATGGAGAAGGATATCATGATGATGTAAAATCAAAATCAGGTTGGAAAAAAGTGTTAGAAAAGTTAAAAAAGAATAGCTAAAATCAGTATAGGCTAAGGAAATGACAAAAATTTTAAATAAAAAGATACTTATTACTGGTGGCGCGGGTTTTATCGGTTCTAATTTGTGTGGGTATTTTTTAGAAAATAACAAAGTGGTTTGTTTGGATAATTTCTCGACAGGATATCGTAAAAATATTCAATTATTCCTTTCTAATCCTAATTTCACTCTAATTGAAGGCGATATTCGAAATTTTGAAACTTGTGAAAAAGCAGTCAAAGATATTGATTATGTTTTACATCAAGCGGCTTTAGGAAGCGTACCGCGTTCAATTAATGATCCTATTACTACAAATGAAGTTAATGTTTCTGGTTTTTTGAATATGTTAACAGCCTCAAGAAATGCAAAAGTAAAGCGATTCATATACGCTGCCAGTTCTTCCACTTATGGTGATTCTGAAAATTTACCAAAAATTGAAGAAGTCATTGGAAAACCACTTTCGCCTTATGCTGTTACTAAATTTGTGAATGAATTATATGCTGATGTGTTTAGTAAAACATTTGGTATTGAAACTATTGGTTTAAGATATTTTAATGTTTTTGGAAGAAATCAAGATCCAAATGGTGCTTATGCCGCAGTAATTCCTAAATTTGTAACCCAAATTTTAAATCATGAAAGTCCAGTAATTAATGGCGATGGAAATTTTTCTCGCGATTTTACTTACATAGATAACGTGATACAAATGAATGAGTTGGCAATGTTGACCGAAAATAAATCGGCAATAAACACGGTTTATAACACTGCTTTTGGAGAAAGAACCACTTTGAATGAGTTGGTAAATTCATTAAAAGAGTTTTTAACTCTATATGATAATGAAATAGCTAATGTTCCCATAATTTATGGAGAAAATAGAGTAGGAGATATTCCACACTCATTAGCAAGTATAGAAAAAGCAAAAAAGCTACTAAATTACCAACCCAAATTCTCCATGAGAGATGGTTTGAAAGAAGCGGTAAATTGGTATTGGAATAATTTTAAAAAATAAATTTATACAATGATTACAAATATCTGTTGTATTGGTGCAGGATATGTTGGAGGGCCAACAATGGCAATTATTGCTCAAAAATGCCCACACATAAAAGTTACCGTAGTTGACTTAAACGAAAAAAGAATTGCCGCTTGGAATGATACAGATGTTAATAATATTCCTATCTATGAACCCGGATTAAGTGATGTTGTGGCAGAAGCTCGTGGAAGAAATTTATTTTTTTCAACCGAAGTCGACAAAGCGATTGATGAAGCACAAATGATTTTTATTTCGGTTAATACGCCAACCAAAACCTACGGTGTAGGCAAAGGAATGGCTGCGGATTTAAAATATATCGAATTGTGTGCGAGACAAATTGCTCGTGTGGCAAAGAACGATAAAATTGTTGTTGAAAAGTCAACGTTACCGGTAAGAACGGCAAGTGCCATTAAAGATATTTTAGATAACACAGGTAATGGTGTTAATTTTCAAATTTTATCTAACCCGGAATTTTTAGCAGAAGGAACAGCAGTTGAAGATTTATTTGCTCCGGATAGAGTTTTGATTGGTGGAGATACTACACCTGAAGGACAAAAAGCAATTCAACAATTAGTGGATGTGTATGCCAATTGGGTTCCTAAGGATAAAATTCTAACCACAAATGTTTGGTCATCTGAATTGTCTAAATTAACCGCAAATGCTTTCTTAGCTCAACGTGTTTCTTCTATAAATGCATTAAGTGAATTATGCGAAAAAACCGGTGCTGATGTTAATGAAGTAGCTAAAGCAATTGGATTAGATAGTAGAATAGGACCTAAATTTTTAAAAGCTTCTGTTGGTTTTGGAGGTTCTTGTTTTCAAAAAGACATCTTGAATTTAGTTTACATTGCAAAATCATACGGATTAAACGAAGTGGCCGATTATTGGGAACAAGTAATTATTATGAACGATCATCAAAAACGTCGCTTCGCAAAAAATATAATCAAAACGTTATACAATACTGTTTCTGATAAAAAAATTGCATTCCTAGGTTGGGCTTTTAAAAAAGATACTAATGATACACGAGAATCAGCAGCAATTTATGTAGCAGATGATTTATTAAGTGAACAAGCAAATATTAGTATTTATGATCCAAAAGTTGAAATCGAACAAATTCAATTTGATTTAAATTATTTAGAATCTCGTTCAGAAGCAGAAAACGCAAAAGGTATTCAAGTTGTTTCAAACGCATATGATGCTTGTAGTAATGCACATGCCATTGCTGTTTTAACAGAATGGGACGAATTTAAAGCCTACGATTGGCAAAAAATATATGACAATATGTTAAAACCAGCTTTTGTTTTTGACGGAAGAAATATTTTAGATAAAGACGCATTAGAAAAAATTGGTTTTATATACCAAGGAATAGGTTCTAGATAATGAATATAAAAATTGCAATAATAGGTTTAGGATATGTTGGTTTGCCATTGGCGCGACTTTTTGCTACAAAATATCCAGTAGTTGGTTTCGATATTAATCAACAACGGATATCTGAATTAAATCAGGGAATTGATGTAACATTGGAAGTAGAGGAAGATTTGTTAAAATCAGTTTTGGTTACTCAATCTTCAAATCAAATAGGTTTATATTGTTCTAATCAATTAAATGATATTGCCGATTGTAATTATTACATTGTAACCGTTCCAACACCAGTAGACAAGCATAATAAACCCGATTTAACACCTCTTTACAAAGCCAGTGAAACGGTAGCGAAAGTATTAAAAAAAGGCGATATCGTAATTTACGAATCAACGGTTTACCCTGGTGTTACAGAGGAAGAATGTGTGCCGGTGTTAGAAAAAAATTCTGGATTAAAATTCAACGAAGATTTCTTCGCGGGTTATTCTCCTGAACGAATTAATCCAGGTGATAAAGAGCATACAGTAGAAAAAATATTAAAAGTTACCGCTGGTTCAACTCCAGAAATTGGTGAAAAAGTGGATGATTTATATAACAGTGTAATAACTGCTGGAACTCATTTAGCACCTACAATTAAAGTAGCAGAAGCAGCTAAAGTAATTGAAAATTCGCAACGCGATATCAATATTGCTTTTGTTAATGAATTGGCAAAAATATTTAATATACTAAATATTGATACCCATGCGGTATTAAAAGCCGCTGGAACAAAATGGAATTTTTTACCTTTTAAACCAGGTTTAGTAGGTGGGCATTGTATAGGTGTTGATCCTTATTATTTGGCACAAAAAGCACAGGAACATGGTTATCATCCAGAAATTATTTTAGCAGGTCGTCGTTTAAATGATAGTATGGGAGAATATGTTGCTGCACAGGTAGTAAAAACCATGATAAAGAATAAAATTAATGTTTATGGAGCAGAAGTACTACTTTTAGGAATTACTTTTAAAGAGAATTGCCCCGATGTTCGAAACACCAAAATAGTTGATGTTATACGTGCTTTGGAAACTTATAGTATGCGCGTTACTATATTTGATCCATGGGCTAGTCCGAAAGAAGTTGCTCATGAATATAACATTATAAGCTCTCAAACCCTACCTTCTTCTCGTTTTGATGCTATCATATTGGGTGTGGCTCATGAAGCGTTTCAACAGCTTGATTTTTCTAGTTTAAAAAATGAAAATAGTATAATTTATGATGTTAAAGGAGTTTTAGATTCCATTTCAGATGCAAAATTGTAGTGTTTTAAATAAGTAATTTATGAAGAAAACTTCCCGTTCAAGCAATACGGTTCAGGCTTTTTGGGTGGCTTCGGGAAGTTTGAGCTCTATTGCATTGGCTATCGTTAGCGCGGCCATTTTATCGCGTTATTTTTCAAAATCTGATTACGGTACCTATAAGCAAGTTGTTTATGTTTATAGTTCTTTATTGGTGCTTTTTTCTGCCGGTTTACCTCGGGTATATTCTTATTTCTTGCCGCGTTATACTCATGAAGAAGGCTTGAGTATTGTTAAAAAAGTCAGTAAAATGCTGCTTGTTTCAGGACTCCTTTTTTGTACTTTTTTATACTTTCTATCAGAACCAATTTCGATGGTTATGCACAATCCATCTTTGGCTTATCCTCTGCGTGTTTTTTCTCCGATTCCACTTTTTTTATTACCTACTTTGGGATTAGAAGGGATATTTGCTACTTATCGAAAAACGATGTATTTAGCTATTTACAATACTATTTCACGTTTTTTAATGCTACTTTTTATTGTTGTTCCTGTCGTTTTTTTTAAGGGTTCACTCACCGAAGCCTTATATGGTTGGGTGTTTATATCGGTGTTGACTTTTTTTTTGGCACTATATTTTAAAACAATTCCTTTTCGTTCCTTGGTTGCAAAGCCAACGAATTTGACCTACTCCCAACTTTTTGAGTTTAGTTTGCCATTAGTAACTGCTAGTTTGTGGGGTATAGCTATTAAAGCGGCCGATCCATTTTTTATAAGTCATTACTTTGGAAGTTCAGTTTTTGCTGAATATTCAAATGGTTTTATTGAGTTGCCCTTTGTTTCTATGATTACTTCTAGTACTTCAGTAGTCTTGTTGCCTGTTTTTTCTAAAATGATACAAGACGGCAACACGGTTGATAGTTTGTTGGCTACTTGGACTTCTGTTTTGCAAAAATCGGCATTATTAATTTATCCTTTGGTTGTGTTTTTTATTTTTTATGCCGAATCCATTATGGTATTGTTGTATTCTGAAAAATATGCTGCTTCTGGGGTTTATTTTCAAATTAATATGGTGTTAAATTTTTTTAACATCATCATTTTTGCGCCTTTGTTTTTAGCGATGGGTAAGACCAAGTTGTATTCTCATTTGCACTTGATTTTTGCTTTGATTTTGTGGGGTTCCGATTTTATAGTTATTCAATTATTTTATACTCCCGAGGCTATTGCAATAAATACAACTTTTTTTCAGGTTGTAAAGATTTTTCTTTTTATGTATTGGTCTGCTCGTTTTTTAAACGTTTCTTTTTATCGTTTTTTTCCTTTTTTAGTACTATTGAAAGTTCTATTCTTGTCACTTTTTGTAGTTGGTATACTTAAAGCTATTTCATTATGTAATATTCTACCCAATTGGCTTTTTATTCAATTAATTCTTAATTTTGTTTTATATATTATTCTACTTTTGGGAATTTCTCCTTTTTTAGGTCTTTCCTATAAAGAAATCATCAAGCCGTTGCTTAAAAAAATATCAAAATGAGAATTGTTATCGTTGCTGGTGCTCGTCCGAATTTTATGAAAATTGCTCCAATTATTCATGTTTTACAAGATAGAATTGCTGCAGGAATTGACTTTTCATTTCGATTGGTTCATACAGGTCAGCATTATGATACGTTAATGAGTACTACTTTTTTTGATGAATTACATATACCCAAACCTGATGTGAATTTAGGTTGTGGAGGAGGTACTCAGGCTGAGCAAACTGCGGCAATAATGGTTGCTTTTGAAAGGGAATTGTTAGCCCATCCTGCGGATTTGGTTTTGGTTGTTGGAGATGTAACTTCAACGATGGCTTGTAGTATCGTAGCTAAAAAAATGCACGCAAAGGTAGCGCATGTTGAAGCGGGTATTCGATCGTTTGATTTGACCATGCCGGAGGAGATAAATCGAATGGTAACCGATAGTATAACTGATTATTTTTTTACAACATCTTCTGTAGCTACTAATAATTTATTGCACAATGGTGTTGCTCCACAAGCAATACATTTTGTCGGTAATGTTATGATTGATACCCTGTTAAAACAACAGCCAAATTTTAGGAAACCGTTTTTTTTTGATGCTTATGGATTACAACCAAAGTCGTATTTTGTTTTAACCTTACATCGTCCTTCCAATGTTGATTCTGAGTCTCATTTGCAAGAAACTTTAAAGGAAATATTAGCAAACACACATGGGTTGCCCATAATATTTCCAATACATCCTAGAACAGAAAAACTAGTTACCAGTTTGGAATTAGATGCGTCACAGCTTAAAATAGTTACACCTTTGGGGTATTTGGAATTCAATTATTTGGTTCAAAATGCAAAAGCTGTTATTACAGATTCTGGTGGAATTACAGAAGAAACAACCATTATGAAAGTGCCATGTTTAACGTTGCGTGATAGTACAGAGCGTCCTGAAACAGTTAGCATAGGTACCAACGAACTGGTTGGCACTGAACCAAAATCGATTCAAGAACCATTGTCTCGATTATTCGCAGGCAACTGGAAAAAAGGAGGAGTTCCCGAATTATGGGATGGGAATGCTGCTGTACGAATTGTAGCCGTATTAGAACAATTAATTGCTTCTTAATGAAAAAGGTATTGTTTGTTATACCGATGTATGATACGATAGGTCCACGATCAATACGTTTTAAAAATTTACTTGCTAATTTTTCAAAGGATTTTGCTTCAGATTTTGTTTTTGACGTATTAAAATTTGATATCGCATCAAGTAGCTCTCCTTCTATTTTTACTCTTCCACTTTCGAATTGGGTTACTCATTTAATTTTTGGGCGTTCTATTTTTGCTAAGTTGGCAGGAATTTTGATTCGCCCTGATGTTAAATTACTTTCGTTATTTAGTCTGGCTTCCTATTTTAAGCAGATACGGAAAACTTCAGATTCTGCTTATACGGTTATGGTTTTTACTAGGCCATTTTCTTATTACTTGGGCGGATTTATTGCTAAAAAATGGTATTCTAAACGCGCGATAACTGTTTTGGACTTGGGAGATCCCTATTATCAAAATTCTGCTACAACTACCACTATTTTTAATAAATGGTTTGAGCAATTTTGTTTACGGTATTACGATTATTTGGTAGTTACTAATATTGCTACTAAAAATTTTATGATTGAAACCTATGGTTTTTTGCCTGACCGAATTGCTGTTATTCCACAAGGGACAATCGCAGTAGACTCTTCTGAATTTATAAATACACCTCAACCTCAATCTGGCGCTGTTGTTTTTTCTTATGCAGGAGCTTTTTATGCTGGGCTTCGTGAGCCGTATTCTTTTTTAAAAGCAATTCAGCTTATTAATCGAACCGATCTGGCGGTACAATTTATTGGTGTGGCTCCAGTATGGACAAAAGATTATCCATTTGTTCAGCATTTGCCGCGAATGGAAAATGCTGCAGTTATGGCAGCCTATATGAAAAGTGATGTTTTGGTGTTTTTTGATAATGCCTATGGTATTCAAACCTCAGGTAAAATATATGAATTGGTGGCTTTAAATAAGCCTTTACTATTGATAACCACAGTTACTCGGCGCTATATTTTTGATGAATTTAAAGATTTGGAAGGGGTTGTTATAGCAGATGAGACGGTTGCATCTATACAGAAGCAAATTCTTTATTTGTTAGAAGGTTCCCTACCGTGTGACCGTAGTGCTGTACAGCTGCGTTATAGTTGGCATGCTCGTAGTGTTTCTTATCTCGAATTTTTATCTCAAATGGTTGATGGAAAAGCCTAAACGTATCTTATTTATAGCGCCACGCTATCATACTAATTTTCGATTCCAATTGGCAAAACTTTTGGAAGCGGGAAATGTTGTGCGGTTTATTAGTATCGGTCAAGGTGCAATAGAGAATTATCAGGTTTTAAAGCCTATTATAATTGGTTTGTCAAGGTTTGGTCGGTTGTTGGATTGTTATTTAAATCCCGCGCAGGATGTTGCCCAACGCAATGTAAAAGGCTTGCCCAATGTGTTTCGATTGTATGCTGAAGTGATTCGATTTCGTCCAGATGTTGTCATTACCCGCAGTGTTAATTCTACCTATTTTAGAGTATTGTTTCCGCTATTTTTAGTGCGTTGGTTTCGCCTAGTTGTCTATGTGCAAAATCCACAATATGTAACGCATTGTTCATACACTAAACGCATTTATTATTTTGTACTTACAAAAGTTTTCAACATACGGTTTTATACCACGGTGCGCTATTTAATGCAAGAAGGTACGCCTTCCACTTTGCAACGTCAGCCATTTTATAGTTATTTTCCTTTTTTTATTGTTCCACAAGTTGATCGTGAATCTTTCAATTCTTCTGAAGTTGCACTTCGACTTTTGCACATTGGTAAGTTTATCCCTCGAAAAAATCATGATTTGGTTTTGGATGCTTTTATTGAATTACGTGCTCAGTTTCCGAATTGTAGTTTAACTTTGATAGGCGAATGCATTAATGAACCACAACTGGAATTGTTAGCGGGATTAAAGGATAAGATTGCAGCGGCAGGTTGTAACGATGCGGTACATATCTATACAAATGTGCCCAATGAGACTATAGCTGCTCATTATACTAAAGCCAATTTATTTTTGATGCTTTCGGTTCGTGAGACCGCTTCTGTTTGTCAAGTAGAGGCTATGTCATTTGGTTTGCCAGTAATCTGTTCGATAGATAATGGGACGGCTCATTATATAGAAGATGGCGTAAATGGTTATGTGATTTTGCCTCAAAAAGAGGTCTTGTTAGAAAAATTACTTTACTTTGCAAAACATCAAAATGAAATGGCAGTTATGGGGAAAAACAGTTTACATCTTATTAAAACTACTTTTAATATTGATCAAAATTATGATTCATTTATGCAATTTCTTACTTCAAAATAGCAACAAAGATGAAATCACCCCTACGACTTAGTGCTGTTTTATTTTTAATAAGTCCTTTTTTTTCATTGCCTTTTTTGCTTAAGGATATTTATTTACGCAAAAAAGATAGTCTTCTTTGGTTTGCTTTATTTATTGGTGTTTTATCCTATTTATATTTACCTTCTCTTTCTCAAGATGGTGCAGGGCGGTATTTGTTATATGAAAAATTTATAGGCTTGTCGATTTCCGATTTTTATCACAACTATTTAGTTCATCGATCGGATTATGTTTTCTATACATTAATTTTTTTGGCGGCTTATACGGGAATAAAATTTCAATTGTTATTGTTTTTATTTGCTTTTTTTAATGCATATGTGCCTTTGTATGTGTTTAAAAAAATAGTCGCTTCTCGAAATTTGGAGTTTTCAAAGTATTTTCAATTATTTATTTTAATTATTCTCACTTATTCGGTTACTTTTTTATTTTCGGGTGTTCGTAATAATGTTGCTTTTTCTTTCGTGATCTTGGGTTTTTATTTTGCCTTGTATGCTCAAAAGAAGTATTGGTCTATTCTCTTAGTTGTTTTGGGAGTGCTTACTCATTTTAGTGCTTTTGTTTATTTGCCTTTGTTGTTGCTTTATCAGCGAATCCCCTATAGACTTTTATTGTTTTTGTTTTTTAGTTTTGCTGTAATCAGTTTTGTTATTCCATCGAGTATTGTTCAGGCTTTGTTTTTGGATATTGAGTTAGGTTCGGAAATTTATGATAATAAAGTCGAAGCTTATTCGAGTACTTCTTATGGTACTTCATCATCAACAGAAGCCACTATATTTGCAAAAATATTATTTACTCTTTGGTTTTATGTTTCTTTATTATATGTGTTTTTGACTTTAGAACGTCATCGAAATTCTTCCTCTTTAAAAGCCTATTTGATTTTTGCATTGCCTGTATTGTTGTTCATTGCATTTCCTGGGGTTTTTAATCGTTATTTAGTGGTCATGAAATTTTTCTTTGTTCTGTTGTTAATTGAAGATTCACGTTATTGGAATACTAAGCGTTGGCGTAACATTTTTATTGTATTATTGCTTATACAACCCCTTTATGATGTTTTCCGGTTATTACTACCTAGTTTTGTTGCGGGTTATTTTCGTTTAGAAAATATGACTTTGATACAAATACTTTTGCAAACCTATACTTATAAAGATATGTTGCCTTAATTTGTTATGCGGAAGAATATAAAAATTTTAGTTTTTACTGATGCTTTTTCGGGAGGAGGGGCAGAGGAAGTGATGGGTACTTATAGTCAGTTTTTACATCAACATTATCAAGTGTTGCATTTGTCTAAATGGAAAGGGCCAAAACAGTATGTTTTACCTTATTGGAAAATCTCATTAGATCGATCTAGTTTAAAATCTTGTATTCTGCCTCTTCTGATTGTTTTACGAAGATATCAACCTAAAATAGTATTTACTTCAACTGGGCACAACAATATATTGTTTTTGTTATTTAAGTTGTTTTGGTTTCGTAACATGAAGGTCATCATAAGAGAATCCAGTATCGCTTCTGTTATGAATCAATATACTTGGAAGGCACGCTTAATGAATCGTTTTTTAGTACAACCCTTGTATCGTATGGCTGATGTGGTCATTGTGCAATCTTCGGATATGCAATACGATTTGTTAACTCAATATGGTTTGTTGAAAGAAAAGGTGGTTTTACTTCAAAACCCAGTTTTAAATCCAAGCCGGTATGTTAGAGAACCCAATGTTGCTTTTAAAACTATTCAATTACTACATATTGGTCGATTTTCTAAAGAGAAAGGGCACCATCGTTTGTTAGATATTTTTGCTCAGTTACCTCATTCGTATCATTTGCAATTGATTGGGGATGGTCCGTTATTGGAGTCAATCAAAGCTTATGCGCAGGAATTAAATGTTGCTGATCGAGTAAATTTTTTAGGTTTTTTGCAAGAAGAAGCAAAACTTAATGTTATTTTGCAATCTAATTTATATGTGCAAACCTCTTATGTTGAAGGTTTTCCCAATGCCTTGGCTCAAGTTGTGAGTATGGGAATACCAGCAATAGCATTTGATGTACCAGGAGGAACTAAAGAAATTCTTTGTTCTACTACAGGTTTATTGATAGAAGATGGTGCTCTTACAAATATAGCTCAAGCTATTCAAGACACTAATTGGAGTTCTTTTGATCCAAATGCTATGCGAGAAGTTATGCTACAAAAGTTTGGAGAAAAAGCATGTTTTGCCAAATTATTGAATGTATTTGAAAATGAAAGGAAAAAATAACACAGGGATTCCAATATTATATTATCATAGTATTGCTAATCATGAACAAGTAACTCCATGGAGTTTTTTGTCAGTGTCTATTGCTGTTTTTAAAGCGCAAATTGATTATTTAAAACGTCATCATTTTCAAAGTTGTACATGGAAGGAATTGGATCAGCATATTATGGGTTTAAATCCTTTACCAGAGCGTACAGTAATGTTTCATTTTGATGATGGCTTTTTAGATAATTGGTCGGTAGTCTTTCCTATTATGAAGGAAGCAGGTTTTACATATTCTATAGTAGTTACACCGGATTTTATTGAAGACGGTCCTATACGTCCTTTTGTTACTGAAACCACTCTTTCGAATGTATCTGATTGGTGGGGTTATTTGAATCGCAATGAAATACAATTCATGTCAAATTCTGGTTTAGTTGATTTTCAAGCGCATGGTTTTACCCATACTTGGTATGAAGCTTCTGATGAACTGATTGATGTTTATGATGGTGTCAAACTTTATCCGCATCTTGGTTGGAATCTTTTTCCAGAAAAAAAACCCAAATGGTTACAAACTTCATTAAATGTACCTATGGGATATCCTGTATTTGAGTATAAGAAATCGTTAGAATTAAGGCAACGTTTTATCCCTGATCCAGACTTTATTGAACAGGCAATAACTCTTTTTGATGCCTCTCAATCTCAAGCGGAACGATTGGCAGTCTTAAAACAACTCAAGTCTAAATTTACTTCTATAGGTCGTTATGAAACCGAAGAAGAGCAAGTGCTTCGTTTAAAAAATGAATTAGAGTCTACTCGTTTGTTTATTTCGGAGATTATTCAAAAGCCAGTAGAATATTTGGTTTTTCCAGGCGGTGGTTCCTCTCCTCAGGTGTTGGAAGCTGCTAAAAAAGCGGGATATTTGCTTGTTTCTAAAGGTACTCAATTGAATACATTTGGGTCTCAATTGTTTCAAGTGTCGCGTTATAGTGCTGTTTATTTATTTCCAAAGCCTATACAAGTAGTAGCTAATATTTATTTTTTGCGTTTACAAATTGCTAGAGCAAAAGGTAATCGCTGGGTTCAATTGCTTTTTAAAATTTTAAAACGATGATGCGACTTTATTCTCTTTTGCCTGTTTTTTTACAGCATCTTTTGATCACAATAAAGAATAATCATAGTTATTATCAAAAATATCGTGCTTTGCCTTGGTTGAATTCTTTGAGTAGCATCTATAAAAAATTGCAACCCACGGATTGGATTAACGATGCGCATGTTTTGGAACGTATAAATGCTTTATTGGCCACGGCCAAACAGCACGTTCCCTATTATCAGGTACATGCTGCTGACTATCCACAGCTTCGATCATTAACTGAATTGCAAAACTTACCTGTGCTCACAAAAGCCACATTGCGGACAAATAGTAGTTTATTTATTTCTGATTTAAGTACCTCTCGTAATTCCTATTCTTTTAAAACTAGTGGGTCAACCGGTTCGCCGTTGCAAGGAGTAGTTTCTTTGGATGATTTGCATCACAGGTTTATGACTGTTTTGAGTTCGTTAAAAATGAATGGTATAGACTATTCCAAGCGCGTTGGACGTTTTTTAGGCGCTGAAGTAGCAGATACTTCAACGGTTTATCGTGTAGATTTTATCAATCGTCATTATTTGTTTTCCATTTATTCCCTTTCGGAAGAATCAATTATTAAGTATTATAACGCCATTACTTCCAATTCCTTGGAAATATTGGAAGGTTATCCATCTACTATATATGCTTTAGTTCAACATTTAAAAGCACAAAATTTACAAATTAACTGTGTGCAACACGTTATTACTACAGCTGAAAAATTGTTGGATTATCAAAAGGATGCTATTATGCATTATTTTGGTTGTTCGGTTATGGATTATTATGGTTCAAGTGAAGGTTCAGCTTATTTGTTTACACATGAGGGGGTATATCATAATGCAAATACTGTTGGTTATGTTGAAATTGTAGATGAGCAGTATTTGCCCGTAGCCCCAGGTACTATGGGTAGAATGTTGATAACTAGTTTTACCAGCTCGTTTATGCCATTGATTCGTTATGATATTGGTGATTATAGTATACAGCTTCCTTCGGAAACTTCTTCACCTTTTGATTTGCAATTTAGTGAGTTGTTTGGTCGTAGTGAGTCTGTTTTTATTACAGAAGAAGGGGTGCATTTTACAAGATTTTCCCTTTGTTTAAAATACTTACCTTCTATTTTATTAGAATCACAATTACAGTTGGTACAGCGATCTAAACAGGTGAAAGTAGTTTGCGTTTTGCCTAATGGCGTTTCCTTGTCTACTCTAGATTTTAAGCTATTTGAGCAAAAGTTTCAATCGATGTTAGGTTCGGGCTATCAATTTACATATGAGAGTGTATTGCAATTTGAAAAAAGGGGGCGTGGAAAATTAAGTGCTGTACAAATTATGACTTAAATTATGGGAAAAATCAAAGTAGCTTTTTTAATATCCAGTTTAGGTACCGGTGGTGCAGAACGTCAATTGGTTCATACTATTAATTGTTTGGATTCTTCAAAATATGAGATTGCTTTGTTTGTACTTCAACGAAAAGGTAGTTTACAAAATCAGCTTAAAGTTCCTGTTCATCTTACTTTTTTAGGGGTAAAATCATACTATAATCCATTCGCTGTTCAAAAGGTGATTGCTGCTATTCATGAGTTTCAACCTGATTTGTTGCATTCGGTTATGTATGCTTCTAATTTGTTGGCTCGGTTTTATAAGATGAAGAATTCAAGTTGTCGTGTTCTAAATCATGTTCATGGAATGGGGTCTTGGATTCGAAAAAGACATATAGTATTGGATCGATTATTATTGCGCTATGTAGATAAAATATTAGTAGTTTCGGAGCAAAGTAAGCAATTGCGTTTGGCACGTGAACGCTATCCTATCTCAAAAGTAGCGTTGGTTTATAATTGTATCCCTGTTTCCGATTATTTAGTAGCGACATTGCGAAGTACCCCATCTAAAATTATTTTAGGGACGGCCTCACGGTTAGTACCTTTAAAGCAGATTGAAATGGGGATTTATTTGGTAGAATTCTTATTGTTACATGGACGTGAGGTTGTGTTTCATATCGCTGGCGAAGGACCAGAATTGGGTTATTTAAAGCAATTGGTTTTCGATTTGAAACTTACGGATCAGGTTGTTTTTTTAGGACATCAAGAAGATATGCCTGTATTTTATAAAAGTATAGATTGTTTTGTGCTGTTTTCCCGCACAGAAGATATGCCGTTGTCTATTGTAGAAGCTTTTGCTTCTGGTTTGCCTGTGATTGCTCCGGCGATTGGTGGTATTCCAGAGTTGTTGTCGGAAACTAAAAGTTATTGTTATGACGTTACAGTTCCAAGGTCTGCACTTTTTGAGGCTATGGAGCATTTTATTTTCGAACTTGATTGGGCAGCAGCTCATACTTTAAATGCCCATAAGGCAGTTGCTTTTTTTGATATTTCTCGTCATCAGCAACATATCGTATCTATTTATCAACAGTTGTATGATTCTCGCTCATGAAGAAAAAGTTAATTCGAATTACTACGATACCCATTTCGTTGGAGAAATTGTTAGGAGGACAGCTATCCTATATGAATACTTATTATGAAGTAACAGCTGTTTCTTCTGCGTATGATGATTTGAAGCGTGTAGCTATGCAAGAGGGTGTCTCCTTTCATTGTGTTCCTATGACACGAGCTATTACTCCATTGCAAGATTTGATTGCGTTATATAAAATGTATGTTTATTTTAGAAAAACACGTCCAGAAATTGTGCATACACATACACCAAAAGCGGGTCTGATTGGTATGCTGGCGGCTTACTTAGCACGTGTGCCTCATCGTTTACATACGGTTGCAGGATTACCATTGCTTGAGTCAAGTGGTTTACGACGAAAAATGTTGCAATTTGTTGAAAAAATAACGTACCAATGTGCGACTAAGGTTTATCCCAATTCGTTTGGTTTAAAAGATATTATTTTAGCTGCTCAATTTTGTGCAACAACAAAATTGAATGTATTAGCAAATGGTAGTTCTAATGGTATCAATACAGCTCATTTTAGTACCGCTGCACTTGTACCTTCTATGGTTCAAGACTTGCGTAGTTCATTGGGTTTGAAAACAAGTGATTTTGTTTTTATCTTTGTAGGTCGATTGGTAGCAGATAAAGGCATTCATGAATTGGTAGCTGCCTTTTCAAAATTAAATCAAGAACATGTGAAATTGTTATTGGTAGGTTCGTTTGAGCCGGATTTGGATCCGTTGCGCAAAGAGACGCTAGTAAAAATAGATACAAATAGTTCCATTATTTCAGTGGGCTATCAGGCCGATGTGCGACCTTATTTTGCTCTTTCCCATGCTTTGGTTTTTCCAAGTTATCGCGAAGGATTTCCTAATGTGGTGATGCAAGCGGGATCGATGGAGTTACCATGTATTGTTACTGATATTAATGGTTGTAATGAAATTATAATGCACGGAGAAAATGGGGTTATTGTTCCTGTAAAAGATGTTGAAGCGCTCTATGTTGCAATGCAAAAAATTGTTCAAGATGTTTCTTTTTATTTACAACTAAAACGTAATTCTCGCACTAAAATAGTAACTAATTATGAACAATGTGTTGTATGGGAATCACTTTTAGCGGAATATCAAAAATGTAAAACAGATGTATAGAAATTTTGTAAAGCGTATTTTTGATTTTTGTTTTGCTTTTTTTGGCTTATTGTTTTTGAGTCCAATATTTATAGTACTAACGATTAGTTTGCTTATTGTTAATCGAGGTACGCCATTTTTTTTGCAGCGGAGACCAGGAAGGAATGAAATGCTATTTACAATCATTAAATTTAAAACGATGCATGATGGTTGTGATGCTTCTGGTGAATTGTTGCCTGATGCCGAACGTTTGACTACTGTAGGTCGTTTTATACGAAAAAGTTCGTTAGACGAAATTCCACAATTGCTTAATGTGTTAAAAGGTGATATGAGTATTGTGGGGCCAAGACCTTTATTAGAGGCTTATTTACCCTTGTATAATGCAACCCAAAAAAGGCGTCACGAAGTACGCCCGGGGATTACTGGTTGGGCACAAGTAAATGGTAGAAATGGAATTAAATGGGATATTAAATTGCAGTACGATGTTTGGTATGTTACCCATCTTTCGTTTTTGTTGGATTGTAACATACTCTATTTGACGTTGCTAAAAGTATTAAAAAGAGAAGGTATATCGCAGGAAGGGCATGCAACTGCTGAAGCTTTTAAAGGAAATTAATTTATGAAACAAATTGTTATTGTTGGTGCAGGAGGGTTAGGAAGAGAAGTAAAGTGTTTGATTGATGCTATAAACAAGGTTAGTCCAACATATACTTTGCTTGGTTTTTATGATGATGGTTTTGCCAAAGGAACTCTAATTAATGGTTTGCCTGTTTTAGGTAATATTTTGGATCTAATATCACAAGGATCTGATCTTGCTGTTGCTGTTGCAATTGGAACACCAAAAGTTAAACATAAAGTTGTAGATTTATTAAAGTCTAAACTATTTTCATATCCTGTTTTAATTCATCCAACAGTAATAATATCTGATGATGAAGTGATTATAGGTCAAGGAACTATTATATGTGCTGGAGCAATTCTTACATGTAATATTGGTATTGGCGATTTTGTACTTCTGAATTTGAGTTGCACTGTAGGTCATGATACTAAGCTACATGATTATAGTTCGTTTATGCCAGGTGTTCATATTTCGGGTGAAGTTATTATAGAGTCGTCTGTATATGTTGGAACAGGTGCAACTATAATCAATGGTGTAACTGTTGGACGTGAAACTATTGTAGGTGCGGGAGCTGTTGTAGTAAAATCACTTCCCTCTTGTGTTACTGCTGTTGGAACACCTGCTAAACCAATTAAAATGCATTAAAATGCTTAAAAGGACTTTTGATTTTATTGTTTCTTTTTTTGCTTTGGTTTTTTGTTTTCCATTGCTTGTAATTGTATGGCTAATAGCCTCAATTGATACTCAGTCTAATGGCCTTTTTTTGCAAGAGCGAATTGGTCAATATGGTGTTCCTTTTATTATTTTTAAAATTAAGACTGTACATCCTATTACAAAAAAAATTAGTTCGGTTGGAGCTTTTTTAAGAAAATCTAAAATTGATGAACTTCCTCAATTGCTTAATATATTATTAGGACAAATGAGTTTTGTGGGACCACGTCCGGACATTCCAGGTTATTATGATTTGTTAGAAGGTGAATCGCGTAAGATATTATCATTGAAGCCTGGGTTGACTTCTGAAGCTTCGTTGAAATATGCTAATGAAGAATCACTTTTGCTTAAACAAGATGACCCGTTGCATTATAATGATACTGTTATTTTTCCAGATAAAATAGCTATGAATCTTAATTATTATTATAATCAAAATTTTTGGTTAGATATCGCAATATTGTTAAAGACCATTTTTTGATTTATGAATTTTTATAGAATTGAGAATTTAAATTTTAATTTATTTTAATTCTTGGATTATTTACTTTGTTAGGTATCATCACATTTTGTTTTATTATGTTATAAAAATGTAAAAACAATCTGTTTTTTTACTTTAACTATATTTTTTTTGTATTTTTATATTCTAGCCTTCAATCTAAAATTAATTAGAATATGATTTATAAAATTACTCCTACATTAATTTCTATAAAAAAAATATTTTTATTTGCAGTATTATTGAGTTTTAATCTTGCATTAAAAGCACAAGTTGTTGATGATTATCGTACTGTAGATTCTGGTAACTGGGATGCTTTGTCTGTTTGGGAAAGATATAATGGGACATCTTGGGAACCTGCTAGTGTTATTCCAAATAGAACTGTTAATGGAATTGCCATTCGAGATGGTCATACGATAACTATTTCATCTAATGTTTCTGCTGATCAACTTATAGTTGAAACTAATTCGATTTTAATACTAACTGCTAAGTTAACTGTTTTTGATGGTGTAGGGACTGATTTTTTGCTTTTAGGTAAGTTAATACACAATGCTTCGGGGCGTTTTTCATTTAATTCTATGTCGGCTTCTTTAATTGTGGCTTCTTTGGGGGTATATCAATATAATCGTTCTTTTACTGCTACTATTGGATTGCCTACAGGTTTACAAACAACTTGGAATGACGGCTCGGTTTGTAGTATTACAAATGATATATCGAATAGTACATTTTTTGATGGTCATCAATTTTCTGTTTTAGAAATAGATTATTCGACTGGTACTGCTATTCGTTCTATTGAAGCAAATTGGGGTAGTGTTGCTGTTTTAAAAATAAAAAATACAGGAACTAGAGGAATATTTTCAATTAGTAATTCAGTAGGTACAACAGATATATCAGTTGAAGAATTAGAAGTGTCAGGAGGTAGACTACATGTTTTTGCTTCTGGGTCATCTGGAAATAAAACTTTCACTGTAACTGGTAATGTAATTCAAAGCGGAGGTGTTCTTTCTGTATGTAGTAATGATGTTTTAGGGAACTATTTAATGAAAGTCAATGGTAATTACACTATAACTGGAGGAACAACAAATATTAGTAATGCTAATGGAACAAGTTCAAGGATAGCAGATTTACAAGTTGATGGTGATGTTGCGATTTCAATAGGTACTTTGCAACTAGCTACAGGAAATTCAAGTGTAACTAATGATGGAAGATTAATTTTAGGTAGTAATTTAACATTGTCGTCTGGAGCTTTAGCCTTTAATCAATCTCGTACTACTGGTGTTTCTGGAATTTATTTTAATGGAACTGGTAATGTGAATTTCACTTGGTCAGGAGGGACTCTAGGTACTGGTAATGGAAAAATAGGGAGACGATTTTATTTTAATAACTCAGGTGTGATAACGGGGTTAAATGAAATATATAGTGGGGCTAGTTCTCAAACTACAATTGATGGTTCCCAAGGAGTCCCTTCGGCTGGATATGTTTCATGGCCATCAACTGGAACGATTTTACAAAATTTAACTATTAATAATGCTTTTGGGGTAGTTTTAAGAAGTAAGAAAACGGTAAATGGTAACTTGAATTTGTTATCCGGAAAGTTGACTTTAGGTAATAATAATTTAACTTTAGCTAACTCAAATGGATTAATCGGAGGTTCTGAAATAAATTATATAGTTACAAATGGTAATGGAAATTTTATTCGTACTGTAGGAGGAATTGGATCTTATTTTTTCCCAATAGGCTCTAATACGGATTATAATGGAGCAATGATTACTTGGGCTTCAGTACCAGGTATAACAAAATTGTCTAGTAGATATGTAGCTTCAACAGTTACATTAGGCACAGGTTTGCCTTTAACTCATGAATGTTTTACAGCTACAGAATTGTTAGACAATGGATATTGGATATTTAATTCAACTGGTACTTTGGCAAATTTACCACAATTGTCATTTACAAGAAACGGACATACGAATGCAGGATTATCAATATCAAATCATGCTATTTTGAATAGAGTTTCAGGAAGTTCTGACTGGCAAATAGCAGGAGATTGGAATAATTCAGGTAGTGTGTTAGTTTCACCAGTTAACATTGGTACTGTAGAATTAATTCAAAATAATGGGACATCATTTGGTGAATTTGCAATTGCTAAAGGAAATATTTCAAATTTAGAAGCTACAGTTGTTATAGATACTGTTCCTTCTGGGACAGTTTGTTCGGGCACAACACTTAACTTTACGGCCATTCCAACAAATGGAGGAACTTCTCCAGCTTATCAATGGTTTTTAAATGGAGTAGCAATTCCTGGAGCCAATTCTGAAGTATATAGTACATCAACTTTAGAAGATTCTGATGTGATTTCTGTTGAAATGACATCTAATCAATTATGTGTAGAAAATCCGACTGTTTCTTCTTCTGGTTTTGTTGTCTCTTTTCTTACAAATACATGGTTGGGTACAACTAATGCTTTCTGGGATGAACCTTCAAATTGGTCGTGTGGAATAGTGCCAAATGATACTAATTCTATATTAATAGATACAAATAGTCCAAATATTCCTATATTAAATATTGATTTAACAATAGGTGTAAATTCTATATTTACGATATCAGGTAGTGGTCAATTAGTAATAGATTCTCAGCATACTTTATCTGTCTTGGGAACAGCTAATTTTAATGGTAGACCAATTTTAATGAAATCTAACTCAAGTGGAACAGCAATGTTAGGAACAGTTACAGGAACAGTTACTGGAGCTACTAATGTTACAGTTGAAAGATATATTCCATTAGGGAAAAGAGCTTTTCGATTTTTATCATCTTCTGTTAATTCTACAGGTTCGTTATCCGAAACATGGCAAATGAGTACACATATCACTGGAGTTGGTGGTGATGTAAATGGATTTGATACAACAACTACCAATAGTTCTTCATTGTATCTATATAATAATCAAATTCCAAGCGGAACAGGATGGTATGCGGCTTCTAATACTAATGCAACAAATTTAGAAATAGGTAAAGGATATCGTATGTTAATTAGAGGCGATAGAACTCCTGAATTAATAACTTCAACATCAGCTGAAAACATGAATGCACCTATTACTTTGTTTGCAACAGGGTCTTTATTTATAGGAGATTTTGTTTTTAATTCGTCAAGTTCAGTGCCTATTAATAATACTACAAATAGTACAACTGATAATGGAAGTTTAATAGGAAATCCTTATCAAAGTGCTGTTGATTGGCATAGTGTGACTAAAACAGGTATTCAAGACGTATATTATGCATGGGATGCAAATATGGGTTCTGGTTCTGAACGCGGTAGATATGTGGCTTATAGTCAATCAACAGGTGTTAATAATGAACCAGCATCTTCAGTTAATAGATATATACAACCTGGTCAAGCTTTGTTTGTGAAAAACGCTATTTCTGGGGTTGCAGGAACTTTAGTTTTTAAAGAAACGGATAAACAAAGTGTGAATTCGTCTGTTTTTAGAACAGAACAAACATTAGAATCTGTTTTTTCTTCCATGTTGTCAATTTCTTTATACGAAAGTTCGATATTAAGTACAGGAGGGTTTCCGTTAGATGGATCTGTTGCTGTTTTTGGTTCTTCATTTTTAAATGATATTGATTCTTCAGATGTTAAAAAATTAGAGGCACCTGGTGAAAATTTAGCCTGGTATCAATCCAGCACAAAATTGGCCATTGCATCTTATAATATGCCTCAGCAAAATTCAATTTGCGAATTAAAAATTTTACGTTTAAAGGCAAATAAAAATTATACTTTTAAAATAGTAACATCTGGATTTAGTTCAGATTTATCTGCTATTTTAATTGATTCATTTACAGGGAATCAAACGTTGATTCAGTTAAATGAAGTTGTAAATATTTTATTTACAACCACTTCTGAATTAGCTTCTCAAGATGAAAACCGTTTTTCTATACATTTTCAAAGTGTTGTTTTGGGAGAGTCTCTTTTAGATTCAGAACAAATTAGTGTTTTTCCTAACCCAATTTTAAATAATGAATTTTCACTAATTTTGCCAATAAATACAAATGAACCAATTCAAGTAGTGATGTACTCGATATTAGGTCAATCGGTTTATAAAAATAAATTTGATTCACAATCTGTTTTAAAAATATCTCCTAATGTAAAGTTAGAAGCGGGTATTTATATAGTTGAAGTTACAATAGGTGAAAATGTGATGAAGAAGAAGATTGTGATAAAATAAATGAAGTAGTAAAATGAAGAATTTAAAAAGAATGAGCATTTTTATGATGCTTTTTATTAGTATTGCTGTATCAGCACAAGAAGGTTTTCCAGATGACGATGTTGATGATGTTCCTACAGCACCAATTACTATTGGGGTTTATCCCATGCTTATTATTGGAGTACTTTTAGGGTTTTATTTATGGAAAAAACAGGACACAATTTCTGAATAATTTATAAATATTAATTTTATAAACTATTTGGTTGTCTTTAGTAACGATTACGGAAAATGAATAAAAGAATTTGGCTATCCTCTCCTCATATGGGTGGTAATGAAATTAACTACATCCATCAAGCATTCGATTCAAATTGGATAGCACCTTTAGGTCCTAATGTTACTGAATTTGAAAATGATTTAAAGAGTTATTTGCAAGATGATATTCATGTAGCCGCGTTAAGCAGTGGTACTTCAGCCATTCATTTAGGCTTAATATTATTAGGTGTTAAGAGGGATGATGTAGTAATTTGTCAAAGCATGACATTTTCTGCCTCAGCTAATCCAATTTTATATCTAGGTGCAACCCCAGTTTTTATAGACAGTGAATCGCTTACATGGAATATGTGTCCAATAGCTCTAGAAAATGCAATACTGTTAAGTTTAAAACAAAATTGTAAACCTAAAGCTATAATTGTCGTACATTTGTACGGTATGCCAGCGCAATTAGATGTAATTGAGGCTATTGCATTAAAATATGATATACCTATATTAGAGGATAGTGCAGAAGCATTAGGGAGCTCTTTTAAAGGAAAAATGTGTGGCACTTTTGGAACTATGGGAGTATTATCGTTTAATGGAAATAAAATTATCACAACATCTGGAGGAGGAGCTTTAGTTGTTAAATCAGCTGACTTAAAGAAAAGAGCTGTTTATTTAGCAACACAGGCAAGAGATGAAGAAGTACATTATCAACATTCTGAAGTTGGTTATAATTATAGAATGAGTAATGTTTGTGCAGGTATTGGAAGAGGACAAATGGAAGTTTTGGATCGTCATATTGAATTAAGACGTAATATTTATAATTTTTATGTAGCTTTTTTTACTGCTATTGACTATGTAACAGTTTTAAAAGCGCCTTCAAATGATTTTGTTCCAAATCATTGGCTTACTACAATATTGATACATCCAAATGAGAAAAATAAAAATCGTGAAGCATTGAGATTGCATTTAGATAGCCTAGGTATTGAGAGTAGGCCTTTATGGAAGCCAATGCATTTACAGCCTATATTTTCTTCCTACCCTTATTATGGTAGTAGTGTTGCAGAAGACTTGTTTGAAATAGGATTATGTTTGCCTTCAGGTTCTAATCTTACTAGTCATGATCAAAAACGTATAGCTTTAGCTTTAGAATCTTTTTTTAATAAATAATAAGTAAATTTAAGCCCCAAACAAATGAACTTACTATCTAAATTACTAATTTCCGCAAAAAAAAGTATAAAAAGGAAATTTCCTTTTTTACGTAAAATCGATACTGTAGAATATTTACCTAGATGGGTAGTTCTGTTTATTGATTTAAATGTAGTATTTTTCGCCTCTTTTGTTAGCTTTTTTTTAATGAAAGATGTTGGATTAATTCCATTTATTCGAATGAATCTATATGAATTTATCCTTTTTTATACAGTCTTAAATTGGGCCTGTTTTAAAATTGTCAAATCATATAGAGGTATTATTCGTCATTCATCCATAGAAGATGCTTTTAAATTACTTACTGCTTTAAGCATTGTTTTTATTAGTTCTTATATAATTAATAGCATATATGTTTTTTCTAATGGTAATAAATTATTTCTCAATACCTATATTTTTTTAAATGTATTACTTAGTTTTTGTTTGTTACTATTCTATAGACTGGTTGTGAAGCAAGTTTATAATGCATTAATACTTTTTAGTTTAGAAGGTAAAAAAGAGAAAATTGTTGTTTGGGGTTCAAACTCAAACTCTATTTCTGTAGTTAAAGCCTTGCAAATGGAAGTTCCTTTAAAGTATAATGTTGTCGCTTTTTTAAGTAATAATAATGAAAGTACTAAAGTAATTAACAATATTCCAATTATTTTTGTTTCAAATAATTTTTCAAAAAAAATTAAGAGTTTAGGAGCTACTTCTATAATTATTGCAGATGATTCTATGAATAAAAGCGTAAGAATGCAGTTAGTAGAAGATTGTTTGCAAAATTCAATACGTGTTTTAAAAGCAGCAGAAATTCGTGAATTGGAAAATAATAAAGACAAACCTGTAAAAGTTAAAAATTTACAAATTTTAGATTTATTAGAACGAGAGCCTATTCTTTTGAATAATCTTGATATTTGTAATGAAGTATTTGATAAAGTAATTTTTGTTACAGGTGCAGCAGGTTCTATTGGCAGTGAATTAGTTCGTCAGCTAGTTGAATTTAAGCCCAAAAAAATTATATTAATTGATCATGCTGAAACTCCTTTGCATAATCTGAGTTTAGAATTGTTAGAAAATTGTCCAGAATCTTTGTTTGTTTGTTCGGTTTCAAATATAACAGATGAACAAATTATGAGGCGATTATACAAAGAACATCGTCCAGACTTGGTTTATCACGCAGCTGCTTACAAACATGTTCCTATGATGGAAAATAATCCAGATCAAGCGGTTATAACAAATGTTTTAGGTACAAAGAATCTTGCAAATTTAGCACTTGAATATAATGTTAAAAAGTTTGTAATGATTTCTACTGATAAGGCAGTAAACCCAAGTAGTGTAATGGGGGCAACAAAACGTATTGCTGAAAAGTACGTGCAATCTTTAAATTTTAGTGCTATTTCAAAAACTAAATTCATAACAACTCGATTTGGAAATGTTTTAGGTTCAAATGGAAGTGTTGTTCCTTTGTTTACTAAACAAATTGAAGAAGGAGGGCCGGTAACAATAACACATCCAGATGTAATTCGTTATTTTATGACAATACATGAAGCATGTCAATTGGTATTAGAAGCAGGAACAATGGGTAATGGAGGTGAAATTTTTATTTTTGATATGGGTGATCCTGTTAAAATTATAGATTTAGCAAGGAAAATGATTCGATTGGCTGGATTAGAACCTGATAAAGATATCGCTATTAAAACAATTGGTTTACGTCCAGGTGAAAAATTGTATGAAGAACTATTGAATGATGTTTCAATTACTTTGCCTACACATCATGAAAAAATTACTATTGCAACAGATATAAATAGTACTTTTGCAGAGGTAAATGAACAAGTTGATGTTTTATTACAAGTTTTAAATTCGGGAGATACAACTGCTTTAGTTACTCAAATGAAAATTATGGTGCCTGAATTTGTTTCTATGAATTCAACTTATAAAGAATTAAATATATTAATAAATGCCTCATGAGCGGTAAGCCTTTTTTTTACATTATTATAATTAGTTGTTTTGTTTTTTTGATGTCTTTAACGAGTTCTTGTGTGTCTCCAAAAAAAGTAATCTATTTGCAAAACCCATTGCCTTCTAGCTCTACAAATTACCAACCTAGTTTGCAACCCGATGATGTATTATTGATTGTTGTGTCATCTGAAACGCCTGAAGTTGCTGCTCCTTTTAATTTAGCTCCAGTAAATATGCAACCTAATAGTGAGCTTGGTACCCAACAGCAACGCACTCTTTCATATGTTGTTAATTCGTCTGGCGATATTAATTTCCCTGTTTTAGGCTCTTTTAAAGTTAGTGGAATGACCACCACTGATGTTTCTAAATTATTATATGAAAAAATAAGCAAATACATTGCAAATCCTACAATTCAGGTACGATTGTTAAATTTTAAAGTATCCGTTTTAGGTGAAGTTGCTCGTCCAGGTACCATAACTTTAACAGGTGAAAGGATAACCATTTTAGAAGCTTTGAGCCAATCTGGAGATATGACCATTTATGGAGATAGAAAAGCGGTAAAAGTAATTAGAGAAGAAAATGATGAAAAAAAGATTGTTTCTTTAGATTTGACACAATCTGATTTTGTTAATTCGCCATATTATTACCTAAAACAAAATGATGTTGTTTATGTTGCTCCTAATCCAACAAAGATAAATTCTTCTGCTATTGGTCCTAACTTAACAGTTGGTTTAACAGCGTTGTCTTTAGTAATTACTTTAGCAGCCTTAATAATCAAGTAGCATGAATAATTACCCTCCAATAGAAACAGATTCTAATGTTAACAAAGAGAAAAACTTTTCAATTCGCGAAGAGTTTGATTATTATTTGCATTATTGGAAATGGTTTTTTTTAAGTGTTTTAGTGTTATTTATTTCTGCTACAATTTACCTTCGATATAGTACTCCAATTTATAAAGCAAATGCTAAAATATTAGTTAAAGATGATAAAAAAGGAGGAATATTATCAGAATTAGATTTGTTTTCTGATATGTCAGCGTTTAGTAAAATTAAAAGTAATGTTGATAATGAAATTGAAATTATAAAATCGAGAACTCTTGCTGAAAAAACAGTTGAAAAACTTGGTTTAAATGTTACTTATTTTGCAAAAGGGGTTGTTAAAGAATCCGAAATTTATCCTTCGCCAATACAATTGCAGTTCACCCCTTTAGACAAAGATACCTTGTCAAATTCCATAACTTTATCTCTTGAAATTGTTTCCCCTTCTACTTATAAAATATTAGATTCCCAAGATCCTAATCAATTGTATTCTTTTGGAAAAACATTCAAATATAAAAACGGAAACTGTATTGTATATGCAGCATCATTAACCAAAAAAAGTGTTGGTAAGGCAATCAATGTTACCATTTATCCTGTTGAGAAAGTTGCGGCTCAATATGTTTCGGCATTATCAGTTCAGCCTTTAAGTAAAAATACTAGTGTTATTGAAATTAGTATGACTAATCCTGTAGTTAAAAAGGCAGAAGATTATATCAATATGTTAATTTCTGTATATATACAAGATGCAATAGATGATAAAAATTATGTTGCTAAAAACACATCTAATTTTATTGAGAATCGTATTCGTAAAATTGCCACAGAGCTTAAAGGTGCAGAAAATGATACAGAAAATTATCAAATAACAAATAAAATTTCTGGCGGAAAAGAAGAAGCTGGTTTGTTTTTACAAAATGCTTCGGAATTTGAAAAATTAGAAATTGAAACAGAGACACAAATTAAGATTGTAGAAACAATGTTAGTTTACTTGTCAAAAAGCACAATATCAGATTTAGTTCCAGCAAATATTTTAACAGCAGATGTAAACGCTGCAGGTATGATTGACCAATATAATCAGTTAGTATTACAGCGCAATCGTTTATTAAAAAATGCCCCTAAAGAAAATCCGGTTATTAAAAGTTTGGAAGAAAAAATTAAAGCCGTTAAAGAAAATATTAATGCGACACTTTTTCGTTTAAAGTCATCTTTATCAATACAGTTAAAGGATTTTAAAGAGCAAAATGCCATGCTATCTGGCAAATTGTCAAAAGTTCCTACTATTGAGAAAGAAATGCGAGGGTTAGGTCGTCAACAGCAAATTAAAGAAAGTTTATATTTATACTTATTGCAAAAAAGAGAAGAAACAGCTATAAGTTTAGCTGTTACAGAACCTAATGCTAAAATAATAGACAATGCTAAAGGATTAAGTTCGTTAGTTTCTCCAAAAAAATCAATTATTTATGTGGCAGTGTTTTGTATTGCTTTATTCTTGCCTTTTTCTGTTTTGTATATAAGACGTTTATTAGATACTAAGGTTTCTTCACGCTCAGATTTAGAAGTTCGAATTAAAATACCTTATTTGGGAGATATTCCAACATCTAGTTCGAATGAAGAGATTATGCAGAATGATTCAAAATCTAGTACAGCAGAAGCTATTCGGATTTTACGCACTAATGTTGAATTTTTACTCAATAAAGTTCCTGGGAATCAATCCAAAACAATTTATGTAACTTCTTCTGTTCCTAATGAAGGGAAAACCTTTATTTCGGTTAATTTGGCTAGTTCCATAGCCTTAACGGGTAAAAAAGTGCTTTTAGTTGGACTAGATATTCGAAATCCTAAATTGGATAATTACCTTCATCTTCCAAAAGAAGGAGTAACAAATTATTTAGCGAATTATTCCTTGCAGTTACAAGATATTGTGATGCAACACGATACTAATCCTAACCTATTTATCGTCCCTTCTGGTATTATTCCGCCTAATCCTGCCGAATTGTTAATGACACCTCGAATGGATTTGTTTTTTGAAACTATAAAAAAATCTTATGATTATATTGTAGTAGATACTTCGCCAGTTGGGCTGGTTACTGATACTTTGATTATTGCCAAATATGCTGACGCGGTTCTTTATGTAGCACGAGCTAAATTTACTGATAAAAGATTGTTGCTACTTCCAGAGCAATTATATTTAGAGCATAAATTACCTAATATGGCTATGGTATTAAACGATACTTCTGCAAATCAAGGTTATGGTTATTATGGTTATTATGGTTATGGGGTAAAAAAAGAAGAAAATTGGTTAAAAAAACAACTAAAAAAATATACTTAAAAAATTGTAGTTATATGTTTTTTAAGAATAGCTAAAGGTGTTTTAATTTATTTAGTCGAATTTCTATTTATTAATTATAAGAAAAAAGTATTTTTTTTCATTACTTCCTTAATTTCATCCCCATTGTTAAAAACTAATTTACTTTGAAAAGCGGCTATATGATTCTTATGATGAATATCAGAGCCTGTAAAATCATACAAATTTTCTTTTAATAAATAGTTAGCGGTTTCTGCTACGTCTTTTCCATAATATCCTACAGTTGATAATAAGTTCAATTGAAACAAACACCCTGCTTTTTTTAGTTTTTTATATTCTTTTTTGTTAGAATGAAAGTAAGAATAGCGTTCAGGATGGGCTAAAACCACATAATATCCTGAAAGTTGCAATTGGTATAAAAAATCATAAAGTTGAATAGGCGCATTCAAGTAGGATAATTCTATTAATACAAAATTATCTTTTAACGTAAGAAGTGTTTTGTTTTTTGCTTTTTTTAGAACCGATTCGTCTAATAAATATTCCGATGCTGCTTGAATTTCAAAGGGTAACTGTAAGTTTGAATTTACTTTATGGAGTGCGTTGTTAATGCTCTCGGGCGTATTTTCCCAAACAGTACTCATGGTGTGTGGAGTTGTGATACATTTAGTAAAACCCAACTGTTTCATCTCTTCCAAAAGAAACTCCGTATCTTGTAAAGTTTTAGCACCATCATCTATTCCGGGTAAAACATGCGAATGAATATCCACATAGTTTGTAGGAATTATTTCAGATAATTTTGGCTTGCTTTTAAATAAGGATAACATGTAATCAAATTTGGTGCAAAAATAAACTATTTGTATTAATATTTGATTATCAATTGCCTATTATCCATGCAATAAGTTTGCTCGGTAACCAAAATAGTTTAATTTTGAAACGTTAATAAAGAAAGTACCCAAATTCATGAATAAAACAAGTTATTCCGAAGAAGAATGGTTGTATGAAATTACTCCAAAAAATAAGTTCTTCTCCCTTAATTTAAAAGAAGTATGGCGTTATCGCGACTTGTTGTTTTTGTTCGTTAAGAGAGATATTGTTACGGTATACAAACAAACAGTTTTAGGGCCACTTTGGTATTTAATTCAGCCTTTGTTTACTTCTATTACGTTTACCATTATTTTTAATAATGTAGCCGGAATTTCAACTGGAAGTATTCCTCCGTTTTTATTCAATTTGGCAGGAATTATGGTTTGGAATTATTTTACCGCTTGTTTATCATCAACTTCAGATACTTTTAGAGCCAATGCTGGAATTTTCGGAAAAGTATATTTTCCAAGGTTAATTGTACCTATTTCGGTAGTGATTTCTAACTTAGTAAAATTCCTTATTCAGTTTAGCATTTTTGTTGGTTTTTATATTTATTACGTAAGCACCGGAACTAAAATTGATTTAAACGGAACCCTTTTATTTTTCCCGATTTTGATTATTGTAATGGGAATTTTAGGTTTAGGTTTGGGAATGTTAATTTCTTCGTTAGTTACAAAATACAGAGACTTTTCGTATTTAATTGGTTTTGGAGTACAATTGTTAATGTATTTGTCGGCAGTTATGTATCCTATGGCATTAATAAAAGAAAAAATGCCAAACTTAGCTTGGCTTGTAGCTTATAATCCGTTGGCATATATTATAGAAACGTCTCGTTATATGCTTTTAGGAGTGGGCGATATTTCTTTATATGGGATTTTATATGTGGTAGGAATAACGGCATTTCTTTTTCTGTTTGGCTTATTAATTTTTAATAAGACAGAGAAGAGTTTTATAGATACGGTTTAGGGTGAGGAGTGAGAGGCGAAAAGGGAGCGTTTAACCATCTTTTGTTATTCCGTAGTAATCTCTTATAGGGTTTAAAATTTAGTTTTTTGTTTAACCACAAAGAACACAAAGTTTGAAATTTCTTCAATCTGTGTTCTTAAAATAGTTAAATTGGAATTAGATTGACATAATTGTCACTTCGAGCGCAGTCGAGAACTAATGAAAACCTTCGACTTCGCTCAGTCTGACAAAGCAGAATAAAAAATAAAATGAGTAAAAAAGATATCATATTAAAAGCAGAAAATATTTCCAAACAATACCGTTTAGGTGTTGTAGGCACGGGTACGTTAAGTCACGATGTAAATCGCTGGTGGCATAAAGTGCGTGGCAAGGAAGATCCTTATTTGAAAGTTGGAGAAACAAATGATCGTACTACCAAAGGAGAAAGCGAATACGTTTGGGCATTACAAGATATTAATTTTGAAGTAGAGCGTGGAGAAGTTTTAGGGATCATTGGTAAAAATGGTGCTGGAAAATCTACTTTGCTTAAAATTTTATCTAAAGTCACCGCTCCCACAACCGGAAGTATCAAAACGCGTGGTCGTATTGCTTCTTTGTTAGAAGTAGGAACTGGTTTTCACCCAGAACTAACAGGAAGAGAAAACGTGTATTTGAATGGTGCTATTTTAGGCATGACCAAAAAAGAAATCACGGCTAAATTAGACGAAATTATTGCTTTTAGTGGTTGCGAGCGATACATTGATACCCCAACTAAGCGCTATAGTAGCGGAATGACCGTTCGTTTGGCTTTTGCTGTAGCGGCTTTTTTAGAACCAGAAATTTTGGTTGTAGATGAGGTTTTAGCGGTTGGTGATGTAGAGTTTCAAAAGAAAGCCATTGGAAAAATGCAGGATATTTCAAGAGAAGGTGGTAGAACGGTTTTGTTTGTGAGTCATAATATGGCGGCAGTGAAGAGCTTGTGTACCAAAGGTATTGTTTTAGAACATGGGAAAGTAGTATTTAGTAGCGATGCTGAAAATGCGGTAAATTATTATTTAGAAAAAGAATCATTTGAAAAGGTAATTTATAAAAAAGAGGAATTAGATGAATTGTATCAATCCGATAAAATAGTAATAAACCGACTAGAGTTAAATTCAGATAATTTTTTTTCAATTGCAAACAAAACTTTTGTTAATATTAATTATGATGTTTTATGTGATTTGAGTGCATTTAATTTTAGTCTTGTGTTAAAAGATTTTAACGATGTTTTTATTTTGAACTCAATATCTCATGTTGAAAACATTAAAGCTGGAAATTATGAAACATTGTTTGAACTTCCTGAAAATTTTCTTAACGATGTTAAATATAAATTAAGATTAATTTTTGTCAATGAATCTAAAATACTAATAGATCTTGATGATGTTTTTTCTTGGAGTGCAGTTGAATCTGAAGAGCGAAAAATGAATTGGTTTGGCAAAATAGGTGGAGTTGTAAGGCCAAAATTAAAATGGGAGACCAAAAAGATTAATGAAAAAAATAGATAGATTAACAATTACTAATATGGATGTTTATTTTCCATTGGTACAAAAAAGAGATTTGATTCAGAAAATTTCTGAACGTTATTTTATAAATGGGAGTTTATTAGATTTAGGTTGTGGTACTATGCCCTACAAAGATTTGATATTAAAAAATTCTGGAATTACAAATTATATAGGAGTAGATATAGAAAATCCAATTTATCAAAAAACACTAAAGCCTGATTGTTTTTGGGATGGATACAAAGTACCTTTAGAAAGTTCCACATTTGATAATGCCATATTAATTGAGGTTTTGGAACACATGCCTAAACCAGAGAATACATTAAAAGAACTAAGTAGACTTTTAAAAAAAGACGGAAATTTATTGATAACAGTTCCGTTTTTATGGACTTTACATGATGTGCCAAACGATGAGTTTAGGTATACGCCATTTGCTTTGAAAAGGATGTTAGAAGAAAACAACTTTGAAGTAATTAATTTGGAGAGTTTCAATAATTGGCATGGGAGTATGGCGTCAATGCTAGCATTATATGCTAGAAGAGGTTGTCCAGTTAAGTTTCGAAAAATCTTTTCTTTTTTTATTTTTCCTGTAGTAAAATATTTAATGAAAAAAGATTCAGGATCAAATAAAGCTGTTTTTAATGAAGGACAAATGATTACGGGTATTTGGTGTTTAGCAAAAAGAAAGTAAAAATATGATTAACGTAACCAAAACTTTTTTTCCTCCCATTAAAGAGTATCAAGATCAATTGCAACGCATTTGGGCGAACCAATGGTTAACTAATCGAGGCGAATTGTTGTTGGAATTAGAAGAAAAGTTAAAAAATTATTTAGAGGTAGATCATATTCTAGTAACTAATAACGGTACAATTCCCATTCAAATCGCATTAAAATTGTTGGGTAATGGAGGTGAAATTATTACTACGCCATTTAGTTACGTAGCTACTTCGGCTGCCATAGTATGGGAACATTGTACTCCTGTTTTTGTTGATATTCACCCGGATTATTTAACGATTGATGAAAGCAAAATTGAAGCGGCTATAACTGATAAAACGACTTGCATTTTAGCAACACATGTTTTTGGTAATCCGTGTCATGTAGAAGCTATTGAAGTTATAGCAAATAAGCATAATTTAAAGGTAATCTATGATGCTGCACACGCTTTTGGGGTAACTTATGATGGTCAATCTATTTTTAATTATGGGGACGTGAGTACTTGTAGTTTTCATGCCACGAAGTTGTTTCACACTGGTGAAGGTGGCGCTTTATTTGCAAAGGATACCACTTTACAGCATCAATTATTTTATAGTCATAATTTCGGACATAATGGACCGTTAGCCTTTCATGGATTAGGAATTAATGGTAAAATATCCGAATTGCAAGCGGCAATGGGGTTAGCTGTTTTGCCTCATATGTCAACCATTTTAAAAGAGCGAAAAAGAGTGGTAGATTTCTACAATGAAAATTTAGACTTAGACCATATTCAAACTTTGAAAATAAGAGAAAATACCCAATGGAATTATAGTTATTACCCTATCATTTTAAAAGACGAAGTTACTTTATTAAGCGTTCAAAATGCTTTGAATGAAATGCAAATTTTTCCAAGACGTTATTTTTATCCTTCGTTGAATACCATTGATTATTTGGATGGTAAAAAAATGCCTGTTTCTGAAAGTATTGCTTCAAGAATACTTTGTTTACCTTTGTATGTAGAGTTAAATAATAATCAATTACAATTCATATTATCGATATTAAACGCTAATTTATGATTATAGTAGGCGCTAAAGGTTTTGCGAAGGAAGTATTAGAGGTTTTACATCAACTAAATCAACTAGAAAATGTTGTTTTTTATGATGATATAAGTAAAGATACACCTGAATTATTATATGGTCGTTTTCAAGTTCTACAGACAAAGGAAGCTGCTTCTCATTATTTAAAAACTGTTGACAACCGTTTTACTATTGGTATAGGAAATCCTGTTTTGAGAAAAAAATTAGTTACACAATTTGAACAAATTGGGGGTCTTTTTACTAGTACAATAAGTCCATTTGCACAAATAGGTCATTTTGAAAATCGTATTGGCGATGGATGTAATATTATGACAGGAACCGTTATTACTAATGATATTACTATTGGGAAAGGCGTTTTAATAAATTTAAACTGTACTATAGGTCATGATTCTGTCATAAACGATTTTGTTGAAATGTCACCAGGAGTTCATATTTCAGGAAATTGTACCATTGGTGCCTTTTCCAATATTGGGACTAATGCCACAATTTTACCAAAAGTGACTATTGGTAAAAATGTTGTAGTTGGAGCGGGTTCAGTTGTAACCAAAGACATTCCTGATAATTGCTTGATTGTAGGTATTCCTGCTAAAGTAATTAAAGAATTAGAACCATTAATTAATTGTTAGTGATGTCTACTTCAATTGTTCACATTTTTAACGATGATAAGTTTATTGATCCTAGCATAAAATTGTTTGAGGAGGTTATTCCTAATCAATCTGTTTATTACATTATTAAACAAAAGGGAGATGCGTTACATTATGTAAAATCTACAAATGTTAAAAGAGTAGATTTAGCAATACATCAAGATAAGAAGGAATTGTTAGATTATATAAACTCTAATTTAAATCATGTTGTTTTTTTTCATGCTTTGGATAATGATAAACAAGATTTGGTTAGAGAAATTTTTCCAACAATAAAAAAAGTATGGTTTATATGGGGATATGATTTATATGAGAATTGGTCTCTTTTAAAGAAAGATATTTATCAGTCTCAAACGAAATTACTTATACAAATCAAATCAAATTTTAAAGATAAATTCCTGAATAGCTCGTTTGCCTTTTTACTTTTTCAAAACATAAATTTAGTAAAGAACATAAATATAAGAGCCTTCAAAATACTAAACAATACTTTTAATACGAAATTTTATCAATCGGTTCAGCTGATTGATTTTGTGGTACCTGTTGTTCCAACTGAATTTCCACTTGTAAAAAAAATCAATTCAAAAGTAAAGTATGCTCCATTTACTTATGGCTGTATTGAAGATTTATTAGGTAATAAAATAGATAAAAATGTTAAAAATCAGCCAAATATTTTATTGGGTAATTCTGCTGATCCAAGCAATAATCATGTAGAAGTTTTTTTAGAATTATCCAAGTTAGATTTGAAAGATCGGATTGTTTATGTTCCTTTAAGTTATGGAGGAAATGATGCGTATAAAAAACAGGTTTTGAATGCCGGTCGTGAATTACTAGGGGCTAATTTTCAGCCATTGATTGACTTTATGCCATTAGAAAAATATAATGAAATTTTATTAAGTTGTGGTACTCTGATATTTAACCATAATAGACAACAAGGAGTTGGAAACATTATTATTTCTGGTTATTTAGGAGCTTCTCTATTTTTAAATGAAAAAAGCCCAGTATATCAGTATTATAAATCCATAGGAATAAAAGTTTTTTCAATTAGTCAAGTTTCCAAATTAATTGCTACCCCTTTAAATGATTATGATATTAATATTAATAAAACTAAATTAAATAAATTATATTCAAAAGCTGCGGTACATGAAAAAATAAACACACTTTTATCATTAGTTAATGAATAGTAATGTTTTAGTTTTGTTACTTTGTAAAATTATACTGAATTTTTAAGATTTTGAATTGAAAATATGCATAATCCTCTAGTTTCTATAATCATTCCTACTTACAATCGTGCGCATACGATAGGCGCAACAATTGATAGTGTTATAGCGCAATCCTATCAAAATTGGGAGTGCTTAGTAGTTGATGATAGAGGAGAAGATACTACTTTAGAAGTTATTGAAAATTATAAGACTACAGATGCAAGAATTAACTATTTAATTCGACCAACTACAAGTCCAAAAGGAGCAAGCGCTTGTAGAAATTATGGTCTTTCACAGTCTAAAGGAGAATATGTAATTTTCCTTGATTCAGATGATGTGTTAATGACGTATTGTTTAAAAGAAAGAATTGCAAAAATATTAGAAAACACAGATAAGGATTTTTGGGTTTTTCCTATGTATATTCAAAATGAAAATCAACCAAAGGAAACGGTAACTATTCCAATAAGCGAAAACTATCTTCAAGATTTTTTGTCATGTAAAGTACATTGGGGAATTATGTGCACAACGTGGAACGCTCATTTTGTTAAAAAGATAAAAGGTTTTAATGAGTTTTATCCAAGGTTAAATGATCCTGAGGTGCATATTCGAGCAATGTTAGCTTCTAAAAATAATTATTCTGTTTTTACAGATTGTCTGCCGGACAGTATTTATATGGCGGCTGCTATTAATGACAAATATAAATTTGCAATTAATTACGCTAACTCACTTAAATTATTTATACCAGATATTTGTAAAGAGTTAAATGTAAATGGATTAGCAAATGATAAACGGTATTTGAAAAATTATTTAAACCATTATTTTTTAAATTTTTATCAATTTAATTCAAGAATAAATAATACTAATGTTTTAGCCGTTTTTTATACTAATAAAATCATATCATTTTTTTTATATTTAAAAATACTGCTACTATATTATCTGTTTTTGATTTTTAATGCTTTTTTAAAAAAAATAAAGCAAGGGTTACATAAGCTCTTTAAAAAAATATAAAATTCAAAAATGATAAAAAGAGGTAAACTGCTATTTATATTTATTCCTCATCACCACATTGGTGGTGCAGAGCGTGTGCATCTTAATATCATTAAAGCTTTACCCTATAAACCTGTAGTTTTTTTCGACTATTCAAGTTCAAATCAAATTGAAGATGAATTTAAAAAAAACGCCTATTGTTTTTTAATTAATTCTCCCAGAAGAAGAAAATATGCCTTTAAACTACTTCAGATTATTTCATTTTTTTTTCCTGTAGTACTTTTTGGCTGTAATAGTAACCTTTTTTATAATTTTGTTTCAAGATTAAAGAGAAAGAGTAAAGCAATTGATTTAACGCATGCTTTTTCATTTCCTGATAGAGGAATTGAAATTACTTCACTACCTTTTGTTGATTTATTAGATAAACGCGTGGTTATTAATACAAAAACATTAGAAGATTACAAACAACTATATAGTGAGAGTAAAATAGATAAGGAATTGATTAATAGATTTGTAATTATACCTAATGGTATTGAAATTAACAAATTTGATTCTAGTAAAATCGATTTTAGATGGAATAATTTTACTATTGGATTTGTAGGAAGAAATTCACCTGAAAAGCGTCCGGAATTATTTTTAGAAATTGTTAAAAAATTAAAAATAAAAGCAAAAGCAATTGGAGATAATTTTAATCAATTTAAAGAAGAATATCCCAATGTTATTTACTTTGAAAATTGTAATGATAAAGATTTAATTAGAGAACAGTTTTCTGATATTTCAGTATTAATTGTTCCCTCTAGTAGAGAAGGCTTTCCGCTTGTTATCATGGAGGCAATGGAATTAGGAATACCTGTTATTGCTACAAATGTTGGAAGTATTTTTGAACATTTACAAGATACTGAAAAAGGGTTTTTAGGACCAGTAGAAAGTGAAATGTTCCTAGATTTTGCCTCTGATAAAATTTCAGCAATCATGGAAAATAAAGAATGGTATTCTACTTTGTCATTAAATGCTAGAAGATATGCAGAAGATAACTTTGCAATAGAAAAATTTAATTCGCAATATAGAGCTTTGTTTTATGAATAATAAAATTTCCATAATTGTTCCTTGTTATAACCAAGCACAGTATTTAGACGAGTGCTTGCAATCGGTTTTAGAACAAACCTATGAAAACTGGGAATGTATTATTGTGAATGATGGTAGCCCTGACGACACAGAGCAAGTAGCAAAAAAATGGATAGAAAAAGATAATAGATTTCAGTATTTACACAAAGAAAACGGAGGGTTAAGTTCGGCAAGAAATGCTGGAATTACTATGGCTAAAGGAACGTTTATTTTACCTTTAGATGCTGATGATAAAATTGGATCAAAATATGGCGAGTTAGCGCTAAAAGAATTTGACAAAGATCAAAATTTAAAAGTGGTTTATTGTTTAGCTGAAAAGTTTGGAGATGAAAGTGGAAGTTGGGGTTTGAAAGATTTTTCGCTACTTAATTTATCAAAAAAGAACATGATTTTTTGCACTTCTTTCTTTAGAAAAAAAGATTGGGCAGAAGTAGGTGGTTATGATGTAAATATGATTTATGGTTTAGAAGATTGGGATTTTTGGATATCAATTTTAAAAAAAGGCGGCAATGTTATACGATTAAACGAGGTTTGCTTTTATTATAGAATAAAAAATGTTTCCATGCTAAAAGGCCTTTCTGATGTTAATAAAGAAAAATATTTATATGACTATCTAAGTAAAAAACATACCGATTTTTTTATTGAAAATTTAGGTTCATTTAATTATTTAAATGACAAATATGAGCAAGTTAATAGTAGTTACAAGCAAATTTTAAATGATAAGCGTAAGATAATTGATTTGTTTTGTCGCACCTTTTTTAGGTTTACATTTTTTAATTCTAAATTTTAATGGTATTAGTTTCAATAATTATTCCCGTTCATCAAGTAAAAGACTTTTTTAAGGATTGTGTAGCTAGTGCCTTACAGCAAACTTATACAAACATTGAAGTTCTTATTACCTGTAATGGTAATTTAAGTATTGATGAATGTAAAGCTTTTTTGAATATTGAAGACGAACGACTTATTTATTTATCGACCGATTCTGGTCGACATAATGCAAGAAATAAAGGAATGATAGAAGCAAAAGGAGATTTTATTCTTTTTTTAGATTATGACGATATTTTATTTCCAAATAAAATTTCCAATCAATTAAATGAAATCAACTTTAAGCCTTTAAAAAATCATATCTTAATTGCCAAGTGGAAAAAATTTAAGTTAGAAATCGAAGAAAATTATAATTTTCCTTTTCCAACTTTTTTTGAAGATAAAATTAACGATAGCAAAGGAATTCTTGAAAAACTTGCTAAAACAGGTGGTTTTTTTGTAACCACTTCATGGATGATTTCTAAGGATATTTGTAATCAAATTAAATGGCTAGATAGTCCAAATGATGATGCTAATTTTTTTTTCAAAGCCTTAGTCTATAAACCAACAATTATTATGACATCTGAGATTTTATCTGGATGCAGAATACATACCGACAACACAAGTTCAATTAGAAATAGAGATGAGTTTGATAAATTGATAAAGAGTTGGGACGAAATCTATTATAATTTACAACTAGTCGACAAAGAAAATGCTAATTATTATTTGTTTCAGATTTATTTAATTTTAATTCGATATTCCAAAGAAATTAATAATTATAAGTTGTTTCAAGTAAACATTAGATGTTTGTATTATGGACTGATGTCAAAAAAAATATTTTCCGTTTTTAGGAAACTACTATCTTTATAAAGATGTATTATGTTAAAAAATAAAATTCTTTTAATTGGTCCAATAGGTGATTTTGGAGGGAGAGAAGTTGAGGTCAACATTATTGCCAGAGCACTAGAAAATGATTTCAATGTCAGTATCTTGTCTACTGGCTACATGACGGCCGATTCTTTTGCATTGAAGAATTTAAAAGAAACGAAATGGGAGTCAGTCCCAAAAAAAATAAATACCAACAATATTTTTCTTTACTTTTTAAGTTTGTTGTCTAAAATTGTAAATAAAGGTAAGCTTAAAAATTATGCGTATTTAAATAATTTAGTTTCAAAAAAGCTTTTTGATTTAGATAAATTATATCAAATAGAAATTGAAAAAAAGATAAATGAATCAGATTTAATAATACTCTGCATGCAATTGACATCCAAATTTTTACCAGAAATAGTGGTTTATTGTGATGAAAAAAAAATGCCATGTTTAGTTCGAACAACAGGAACAATTAGACAAGTGCTAGAATCAGATGCTTCGTTTCTAAAAAAAGTGAGTTTATTTATACATCACTCTGAAGCCAATGCAGGTAATTTAAACAATCAAATCGATTTACCATATTCAATAATAGATCAATGTGCTTTAAATGAAGATCAACTTTTAGCTTTAGAAATAAAATCAAAAACAGCGCTGCGTTTTGGTTATCTTGGTAGACTTAGCAGTGAAAAAGGTGTTTTGCCAATAGCCAATTTTTTTTCTAAAACTACTTTACCGTTTATAATAGCTGGTGAGGGTGAATTAAAAAATGAACTTTTAGAAATAATTTCAGATAAAAAGAATTGTAATTTTTTAGGATCATTAACAAATGAAAATTTGGCTTTATTTTTTGATGCAATTGATGTTTTGATTATTCCTTCTTATGAAGAATCAGGACCTTTAGTAGGTTTAGAAGCTATGGCCGCCGGAAAAATTATTATTTCTACAAAAGTGGGAGCCATGGAAGAGCGTTTAGAAGGACTGCGTTCATTCTGGTTTCAAATTGAAAATATAGCTACATTGCAAGCAGCTCTAGAGCAAGTTTTGAGTTTAAATGAATCGGAAAGATTTATGCTTTCAAATTTATCTAGAGAAAGGTATCTTTGCAAGTATAGTTTACAAGCAGTTTCTGAAAAGTATAAAAAAATAACCAAACAATTTATAAACTAAATGCGAGTAGGTTTTAATCCTAATAAAGATAAAATACTTTCTAAATCTGATTTTACTCATCAGGTTATCGTTCCTGTTTATATCCCACATCAGAATGATTATTTTAAAGATTGTTTTCAAATTTTACGTTATTGTTTAGAGTCTTTAATTACAACCAGTCATGCCAAAACCTACATTACCGTTGTAAACAATGGAAGTTGCGATGAAGTTATTTTATATCTAAACCAATTACAGCTACAAGGAAAAATACATGAAGTAATTCATACCACAGCCATAGGAAAACTAAACGCTATTTTAAAAGGGTTAACGGGGCATCAATTTCCATTAATTACCATAACAGATGCCGACGTATTATTTCTAAACCATTGGCAAAAAGCTACGTATGAAGTCTTTGAGGCTTTTCCAAAAACAGGTTTAGTTTGTACAACGCCTTCTTCTAAATCCTTTAACGATAAAACGTTTAATATTATAATCGAAAGACTGTTTTCTAAAACAATGGCGTTTACTAAGGTTAAAAATCCAGCTGCTTTTGAAGCTTTTGCAACAAGCATTGGAAATCCCAATTTTTATAAGCCAGTTCATTTTGAAAAATATTTAACACTGACACATCATAAGGTACAAGCCGTTGTAGGAGCAGGACATTTTGTGGCTACCTATCGTGGCAATATTTTTTCTGACTTAGGCGTGACTGCAACCCCATTTAGTTTAGGTGGTACTAGCGAAGCTAAAATTTTAGATTTACCTGTAATAAGAAAAGGATATTGGCGTTTGTCTACCGATGATAATTACACTTATCACCTAGGAAATGTCCAAGAATCTTGGATGCAAGAAACATTCAATACCTTGAAAAATGAAGAAAAAGAAATTGATTTTGTTTTACACAAACCTTTAAAACGACCTTCAAAATTTCTTTTTTGGCTAAAAAATAACGTACTAGAAAAGTTGTTTTACCAAAAAGGAATCCGAAGATTTTTTTTAAAATATAAAGGATTAACTACTGAAGAAGTTGTGAATTATTAATTTCTCAATATATTTACCCTTTTAGACTAAATCAAAGGCATGAAGAGTACCGCTAAAATAATCATTACAGAGCAAGCTATTCCTTTTCAAAAGAATGGCTCATGGTCGCAGCGTTTAGAATATTTTTTAAAAAGCGACCACAATTTAATTGACTATTTTATTTGTGGCGAAACCAATCAATCGTTAGCTACAACTACTACTTTTTATAGAGAAAAACAAGTGCAATCGAAATGGCGATTAAAGTTATTTCCAAATACAAGATATCAGCATTATACCAACCGTTTGGAACAATTGGTTAACCAACATTCTCATGCCATAGTTTGTGTGGTTGATAATGTGAAATTGATGTTAGCTGTTAGCGAATGTGTCGAACAAAAAAAGCTCAAAAATAAAGTTACGTTACTTTTTTACTGCTGTGGTCATTCTTATTTATTGGATGATAATTTGCAAAAGAAATTTTTGAAACATTGTGACGAATTCATTTTTCTTACTAAAAAAGCCTACACTTTCAATAAAGAACGTTACGATGAATTTATACCAGAAGTAACCGTTTTGAATAATCCGATTGAGAAAAATATTTATAAGTCAATTTCGGTTGCTGAAAAAGAAGCCTTGCTTCAACAACACCAGTTTACAGGAAAGAAAGTATTTTTATGGTTATCGCATGACCGTCCTAAAAAAGGATTGAGTATTGTTTTAAATGCTTGGAAAGATTCTGAAAAATTGCAAAATGAAGGTGTACTTTTAGTGGTAGGAGCAAAACGAAAGGAGGCAATCAAAGGAGTTCAATTTATAGGTCAAGTGGCGAATAATGAAGTAGCAAAGTATTATCAATTAGCTCACGTCTTTTTATTTCCAACTCTATGGAAAGAAGGTTTCGGATTGAGTTTGGCTCAAGCCATTTGTAGTGGTTGTTACAGCATTGCAGCTGATAATGGTGGTGTTTCCGATTTTTTCACTCATAAAGATGGGGTTTTGTTAACAGCGCCAAATGTTGTTTCTCATTGGGTAGCAAGTATGGAAACTGCATTAGAACAAGTGAATTCAGGATGGGAAAATAAAGAGACAGGAAATCAAATTTTAGATTACCCTGAATGGTCGCAACAATTTGCTGCTATTTTTACCAAATGGGAAAGAAGATTCCAAAACGAATAAAGAATTATGTGCGCAATAAATGGAATTATTAATTGGAATGGCGTTTCCAATCTTCATAAAGAACAAATAACCGCTTCTTTAAAGGAAATGGAATATCGAGGTCCCGATTTTTCCAATACCCATTCCGATGTAAATAGTATTTTAGGTCATAATCGATTGGCGATTCTGGATTTGAATCCGAGATCAAACCAACCCATGCTTTCGGAAAACAAAAGATATACTATTGTTTTTAATGGTGAAATATACAATTACAAAGACATCAAGAAAGACTTAGAGCAAAAAGGATATCGCTTCAATAGTGTTTCTGATACCGAAGTTTTACTGAATGGCTTCATTGAATATGGAACAGAAATTGTTCATAAACTGAGAGGTATGTTTGCCTTTTTGATTTGGGACGCAGAAAAAAAAGAAGCCTTTATTGCTCGAGATAGATTTGGTGAAAAGCCATTTTATTATCACTACAATTCTAATGGCGAGTTTGGTTTTGCTTCTAATCTAGCAGGAATTGTTCCTTTGGCGGGAATAGAACTTCAAATTAGTAAACAAGCTATTTATGAATTATTTAGTTTGCAATATATCGATGAGGGTTCTTGTATTTATGAGGGTATTCAAAAATTAGCACCAGGTTGCATGATGACCATCAATGCTTCAGGAATTAAGACAGAAACATATTGGACTCCCAATTACAAAGATAAAACCGATTCAAATTTTGAAGCAAATAAAGAAAACTTACATCAATTAGCCAAAGAAGCAGTAGCCGAACAATTAGAAGCGGATGTTCCTGTAGGTTTGTTTTTAAGTGGAGGAACGGATTCAGCTGTTATTGCAGCATTGGCTTCAAAACAAAAACAAGATATAACGACATTAACCATGTCGGTTCCAGATAATAAAAATTCGGATGAAGCTGAAGCGGCATCTTTTGTTGCAAAAAAATTGAATATAAAACATAAGATTGTAAATTTGGATACCCATTGTGTGGCCGATTTGCCTTATGTCTTACAAAATATAGAGCCTTTAGCCGATGCTTCTTTACTTCCAGCTATGGCAATTGCCAAAGAAGCAAAAAAGGAATTTACAGTAATGTTATCAGGAGATGGTGGTGATGAAATTTTTGGAGGTTATAAACGTCCATTGCAGTATAGAAAGAATGCATTTTCAGGAAATAGCCTGACGAAGAGTTTGGCGGAAATTGTAATAAAAAAATCAGATACAAAACCTTATAATTATTGTTTTTCTAAAATTACCGATGCTCGAATTTATAAATGGGCAGGAGTAGAAACTTTATATCATTTAAAATCATTGCCAGAAAAACAAGCACAAGTTCTTTTTAAAACGAATCAAAAGTTTGAAAATCAACTGGTAAAAAAATATAAAGAAGCTTCAAATTTTGCTCATTCAGAAGAAGATAAAATGTTGTATGTGGGAGTGAAATCTAATTTGACAGATGATTTTTTGCTTAAAATGGATACGGCTAATATGTTTCATTCGGTAGAATCGAGATGTCCTTTTTTAGATTATCGCATTTTAGAATATACATCGCACTTGACTATAGAACAGTTAATGCCTAATGGAATTGATAAAGAATTATTAAAAAGTATAGGTGCAGATTATATTCCAGCGGAGTTTTTTAAATTACCCAAAAAAGGATTCTCAATTCCGTATTATGATTATTTAAAAACCTCTTGGGGTGATATTTTGCTTCGTTTTATGCAAGAAGGCATCTCATCTGATATGAATCTAATTGATTCCAAAACTGTGATACAACTTATTTCCAGTTACCGAGCCAAACCGACTTTCAAAATTGGGAAATTGTTGTATAGTATTTTGGTTTTTGAAATTTGGTTACGTGTTTTTCATTTAAAGATGAATCCAGAATCCATTAAATTGATTTAATTATGAGTAAAACGATAGCAATAATCCCAGTACGAGGTGGTTCCAGGCGTTTACCGGGTAAAAACATAAAACTATTGGGAGGAATACCTTTGCTAGCACACAGCATTTTATATGCGAAACGACATGATTTTATAAACGAGGTTTATGTTTCAACTGATGATGAAGCGATAAAGCAAGTAGCTTTACAATATGGTGCTCTAGTAATTGATAGACCTCAATCACTTTCAGGTGATTTAGAACCAACTGTTTCTGCTTTAAAGCATGTTTTAGAATCAATTGATGGAGTAGTTGAAAATGTAATTCTTTTACAAGCTACCAATCCACTTCGACCACAAAATTTACTAAAAGAGGCTTTTACGATTTTTCAAGAAAAACAAGTGGACAGTTTGTTTACCGTTTCTCGTAGTTATCACAAATTAGGAAAAATCGCAAACAATGCATTTATTCCATACAATTATGAAGTTGGACAACGTAGTCAAGACTTAGAACCCTTATATTATGAAAATGGCTTGTTATATATCACAAAATCATCTGTTATACTGAACAATGAAATCATTACAAATGAGTCTTTTCCATTAGAGGTGAAGCATCCTTTTGCTAGTGTTGATATTGATACACAAGAAGATTTTGATTATGCGGAGTATTTGCTTGGGAAGTTTAAAGTTTAAAGTTTCAGGTTTCAGGTTTCAGGTTTCAAGTTTGGAACACAAAGTTTCACGAAGTTTTCACAGCGTTTCACGGAGTTTTTTTGGAAGTGGATTGTGACGGATTTATTTTGTTTGTAATTGAAGTTGTTTTTGATTTTGTTTCTAAACTTAGGGATTGACATGGAAAGATTACTTATGAAAATATTGATTAACTTCAAGATATCATTTCAATTATTTAATCAAATTGGTTTTAAATATGTTATTTTTGTTTTTTTGTATTCTTTGCCATTAAATTACATTACGATATAATGAACGGAATTGAAATTTATAAATCAATAACAGGTGAAACTCAAATTGAAGTTCGGTTTGAGCATGATACTGTTTGGTTAAATTTAAATCAAATTGCACTACTTTTTGGAAGAGATAAGTCGGTGATTTCACGACATCTTTCAGCTGTTTTTAGAGATAATGAATTGGACAGACAATCAGTTGTTGCAAAAAATGCAACAACTGCATTAGATGGTAAAACCTATCAGGTAGATTTTTATAATTTAGACGCTATTCTTTCAGTAGGTTATCGTGTTAATTCAAAACAAGGTACACAGTTTCGAATTTGGGCTACGCAACGATTGCGCGACTATTTAGTAGAAGGGATTAGTGTTAATAAAAAAAGATTACAAGAGCTTGAAAAAATTGTTGAAGTTATATCGAAAACCAATATTGATCAAACTCACGATTTGGCTGAGGCGAAAGGATTACTTCACATTCTTAATCATTATACCAAAAGTTTTATACTTTTAAATCAATTTGATAGCGCTTCCCTACCTTTGCAAAATTTGAATAGCGTTGTTTCCTATCAAATTGAATATGAAGAAGCTATTCAAGCCATACAAGTTTTAAGAGCAGAGTTAATACAAAAAAATGAAGCTACATCGCTTTTTGGAAATCAAAAAGATAAAACTTTTGAAGGGATTTTAAGAAGTATTTTGCAAACCTTTGATGGTAATTATTTGTATCCTACTATAGAAGAACAGTCAGCGCATTTGCTTTATTTTGTTATTAAAAATCATCCTTTTTCTGACGGAAATAAAAGAATAGGTGCCTTTTTATTTGTTTGGTTTTTGGAAAAAAATAGTCATTTGTTAAAGCATAATGGTGAGCGTAAAATTAATGATAATGCTTTAACAGCTTTGGCCTTGTTAGTTGCTCAAAGTAATCCAGAGGATAAAGAATTAATGATTCGATTAATTTGTAATTTAATACTAAATACTTAAATATGAATCCCTATATAGAAATAGCAGGAAGAAAAATTGGTCAAGATTTTCCACCTTTAGTCATCGCAGAAATCGGAATTAACCATGAAGGTTCTTTGCAAGTGGCTAAAGAAATGGTAGATGCTGCTCATAGAGCAGGAGTTGAGGTAGTTAAACACCAAACCCATATTGTTGCTGACGAAATGAGTGGTGCAGCTAAAAAAGTAATTCCAGGAAATGCAGATGTTTCCATTTATGAAATTATGGAGCGTTGTGCCTTAAACGAAGAAGAAGAGCTAGAATTAAAAAATTATGTGGAAAGCAAAGGCATGATTTTTATCTCAACACCTTTCTCTCGTGCTGCTGCCGAACGTTTGAAAAAGTTTGATATTCCGGCTTATAAAATTGGTTCGGGTGAATGTAATAATTATCCCCTATTAGAACATATTGCTTCTTTTGGGAAACCAGTCATTTTAAGTACTGGAATGAATACAATAGATAGTATTCAAAAAGCTGTAGCAATTTTTGACAAACACAATATTCCAGTTGCCTTATTGCATACTACCAATTTATATCCAACCCCAATTCATTTAGTACGATTTGGAGCTATGATTGAAATGCATCAGGCGTTTCCTGATAAAGTTTTTGGATTATCAGATCATACGCTAAATAATAACGCTTGTTTAGGTGCAGTTGCATTAGGTGCATCCATTTTAGAGCGACACTTTACAGATCACATGAACCGAACAGGTCCAGATATTGTATGCAGTATGGATGAGCAAGCTACAAAAGAATTAATCATCAATAGTGCCGAAATGGCGCAAATGCGTGGTGGAACCAAAAAACCAGCCGAAGAAGAACAAGTAACAATTGATTTTGCTTTTGCAACAGTTTGTTCCATTGCCTCTATCCAAAAAGGAGAAGTGTTAACCAAAGAAAACATTTGGGTAAAACGACCTGGTACTGGTAAAATTTTAGCTGAACATTTTGATTCGTTATTAGGAAAAAATGCGACAAGAGACATCGCAAATGATGAACAATTGGATTTTAGTGATTTTGAGTAAGTTTTTATGGAATAATTCCACTTTTGTCAAGCTGAGCCTGTCGAAGCCTAATGGAAACGAAATTTGCTACTAAGGACTTCGACAAGCTCAGTCTGACATTGGGGTTAATCAGTTTTTAATGAGATGATGAGTTTTTGAATTGTGCTACTTAGGACTTCGACAAGCTCAGTCTGACATTGGAGTTAATTGGTTTTAGTTGATTTTACAGTTCTTTAAATATGTAATTCCACTATTGTCAAGCTGAGCTTGTCGAAGCCTAATGGAAACAATTAAATATTGCATTTGATGAAGTTATTCTATGTTTATATTTTAAAATGTAAAGATGATTCTTTTTATACAGGAATCACTAACAGTATAGAAAGAAGATTATATGAACACAATCTAGGAATTGATAAAGACGCTTATACTTATTCAAGAAGACCAGTTGAATTAGTTTGGTTTGAAATGTTTACTGATCCTACTCAAGCAATTATGGTTGAAAAGAAAATTAAAGGATGGAGTAGAAGAAAAAAACAAGCTTTAATTGATGAAGATTGGGATAAGCTAGTAAGATTTTCTAAGAATTACACTCAGTTTGGAAAAGAAGATTAGTGCTACTAAGGACTTCGACAAGCTCAGTCTGACATTGGAGTTAATCAGTTTTTGATGAGATGATGAGTTTTTGAATTTTGCTACTAAGGACTTCGACAAGCTCAGTCTGACATTGAAGTAAGTAAGATGAATTTGATTTCAGTTGTATTTGATTCAAAAGAATTAACCAAAAATCCTATATTTGCAACACGATAACAAACAAAAAATGTCCAAAAAAATCCTATTTCTTACCGGTACTCGTGCCGATTTTGGCAAAATAAAATCGTTGATTCAAATTTTGGAAGCGCATCCCGAATTTGAACCTTTTATTTTTGTTACAGGGATGCATTTGCAAAAGGAATATGGCTATACCTTGTTAGAAGTGGAAAGATGTAGATTTTCTAATATTCACACGTTTGAAAATCACACCCATGAAACCACGATGGATTTAACTTTAGCTAAGACTATCGAAGGACTTTCACTTTATGTAAAATCGTGCAAGCCCGATATGATTGTAATCCATGGCGATAGAGTGGAAGCTTTAGCAGGCGCTATTGTAGGAAGTTTAAATAATATTTTAGTGGCCCATATTGAAGGAGGTGAAGTCTCTGGAACCATTGATGAGTTGATTCGTCACTCCACTAGTAAAATGAGTCACGTACACTTTGTTTCAAACCAGCAGGCCAAAAAGCGATTGATTCAAATGGGCGAATTAGAAAATGCTATTTTTACAATCGGTTCTCCAGATGTAGATATTATGTTTTCCAATACGTTACCTGATTTAGAAACGGCAAAACAGTATTATGAAATTTCATTTGATAAATATGCCGTTGCGATGTTTCATCCTGTGACTACTGAAGCCAAATTTATGCAGGAATATGCTACTACTTTTGTAGACGCATTAGTAGCAGATCATCATAATTATGTGGTGGTGTATCCCAATAACGATTTAGGAAGTCAAACTATATTAAAAGCGTATGAGAAATTAAAAGGCAATCCCAGATTTCGTATTTTTCCTTCTTTGCGATTTGAATATTTTTTAACCTTATTGAAAAAATCCCAATTTATTATTGGAAATAGTAGTGCTGGAATTCGCGAAGCACCTTATTATGGTTTACCCATTATCAATATCGGAACACGTCAACAAAATCGTGCACTTCACGCTGATATCATCAATGTAGATTATGCATTGGAATGTATTTCTAATGCTCTCAATGTTATAGATACTCATAAAGTGCAACCAACAGAAAGTGATTTTGGAAAAGGGAATAGTGCAGAATTATTTTTGAAATCCCTTTTAAATGAGGATATTTGGCAACTCAATCATCAAAAACAATTTAGAGATAGTTAAATGTTTTTCAATTCCTTATCCTTTGCCATTTTTTTACCCATCGTATTTTTACTGTATTGGTTGGTGTTTAATAAAAATAAAACCACTCAAAATGCGGTATTAATTGTTGCGAGTTATTACTTTTATTCCTGTTGGGATTGGCGTTTTCTGTTTTTATTAGTGTTTTCTACCTTGTTGGATTATTTCAGCGCCATCATGATGGAAAATAGCACTTCAGATAAAAAACTAAAAATGTGGTTATGGTTGACTATTGGAATTAACTTAGGATTTTTAGGTGTTTTTAAATATTACGATTTCTTTGCGCAATCGTTTGCCGATTTGTTGCACGGTTTCGGATTTCAAGCGAATCCTATTTTATTAAAATTAATACTTCCTGTTGGAATATCCTTTTATACCTTTCATGGCTTATCCTATGTAATTGATATTTATTACAAACGCATCACTGCCGAACGCAATTTTATTGATTATTCACTATTTGTAAGTTACTTTCCACTTTTAGTAGCTGGTCCTATCGAAAGAGCCACACATTTATTACCACAGGTAAAAATAAAACGCCATTTTAATTTTGAAAAAGCCAAAGAAGGCGTCTATCAAATTATTTGGGGATTGGTCAAAAAAGTGGTTATTGCCGATAGTTGTGCTACGTATGCTAATGCGGTTTTTGATAATTACGAATCCATGAATTCGTTGTCGTTAACATTAGGTGCGGTGTATTTTGCTTTTCAAATTTATGGCGATTTTTCAGGGTATTCGGATATTGCTTTAGGTACATCTAAATTATTTGGAATCGATTTATTAAAAAATTTCAATTACCCTTATTTTTCAAGAGATATTGCCGAGTTTTGGCGTCGTTGGCACATTTCGTTATCGTCTTGGTTCCGCGATTATTTATACATTCCGTTAGGCGGAAGTCAAGGTGGAATGTGGATGAAAGTAAGAAATACTTTCATCATTTTCTTAGTAAGTGGATTTTGGCATGGCGCCAATTGGACGTTTATTGTTTGGGGCTTATTGAATGCGATTTATTTCTTACCTCTATTACTTCAAAATAAGAATCGTTCCAATATGGGCGAAATTGAAATGGGTTGGAATATTGGTAGTGTAAAAACCATTTTAAATATTTTAGGAACATTTGCTTTAACCACAATGGCTTGGATTTTCTTCAGAGCTAAATCGATTTCAGAAGCCATAGGATATATACAAAAAATGGTTACAGATTTCCATTTTAACTCACAATATTTGAACAATGAGCGCTATAATTTTGAATTGCTACTTTTAGTACTAGTCTTTGTTTTGGTTGAATGGTTCAATCGTTCAAAAGTAGAGCCTTTGTCAGGGAAAGCCAGTTGGGTAAAAGTTACATTAGCGATTATGGCTTTATTAGCTTTAGGCGTGTATTCCGATTATAAAGAATTTATTTATTTCCAATTCTAATGAAACAATTTTTAGTTTTTATCGGAAAAATAATGTTTGTGCTTTTGCTTTCCGCTTTTGCATTGGATTTCATTTATACCGCTGTTTTTTCGCAATCGGAAACTCGAAATAAGGTTGAAAATGTCATCAATTCGAAACCACAAAATTACGATGTGATTATTTTAGGAACATCAAGAGCTAATAACCATTTTGTGCCGGCATTATTTGAAAAAGAAGGACTAAAAACCTTTAATTATGGAATGAGCGGTTCTCATTTATTTGAAACGTCACTGATGCTGAAATTAATGGTTGAACGCGGATGGGAAATAAAAAATGTTATAGTAGAAACCGATTTGAATTTGTCCAACGAAAAACGGGATGATGGTACTTTCGGTCGTTTTATGCCGTTTATGCATCAATCAAAAACCATCACGACTCATTTTGCAACCGAAGTTGATTTTGCAGAATTGTATTATGTGCCTTTTTACAGATACATCCAATTTGATAGTAAAGTTGGATTTCGGGCTTTTTATAAATCGTTACGTCAAGAACCAAGCAATACATTAGCAAACAATGGCTATTATCCATTAGGATTTAACCCAAAAGCCAATATGAAAAATAATATTGAAAGTTTAGTGCCTTTGCGTAACCGTTATTTCGAAGAAATTAAGCAAATTTGTAAAAGTAATAACATCAATTTGATTGCGGTAACCACGCCCATGTGTTCTAATGTAAAAGGAATGGACTATTTTAAAAAAGTGAAAGCTTTGTATCCTGAAATTAAAGAGTATGAACATTTTGTTGAAGGAGATGACTATTTTTCATCTTGTGGGCATTTGAATGACAAAGGTGCAAGGTTGTTTACCACTAAAATTATTGAAGATTTAGGCTTTAAAAGAAAATATAAAATTGATTAATTTTGATAACCATAAGTAATTATCATTATATAAGAGAAGATTTTTCTGCTCCATATCCGAGTGTTTTTGGAGTTACTCCTATGCGATTTAAACATCAGTTAAAATTGCTTAAAAATGAAGGCGATTTGATTACACCTTCTGAATTTTTAGCTAATTATGAAGAATTAGTAGTGTCAAAAGACAATTTTTTCTTCATTACTTTCGATGATGGTTTAAAAGAACAATTTAGTTTTGCTCTACCTATTTTAGACGAATTTGGCATGCAAGCCATTTTCTTTGCGAATTCAATGAATGTCGAGGAAAAAAGAGTAAGTACAGTTCATAAGATTCATTTATTGCGTTCGGTTATACCATCCCATGTGTTATTGAATTATCTAAAAGATCAGAAAATTGCTATGCTAACACATGAAGAATTGCAACAAGCCAAAACCAATTATAGATTTGATGATGCGGCAAGTGCTGAATTAAAGTATTTGCTTAATTTTAAAATTTCATTTGATGTACAAGAATTGTTAGTGCAATCTATTTTTGAAAAACATTTTTCAGAAAGTGAAATTTTAGAATCGCTTTATATGTCAAAGGCTCAATTGCAGTATTTGGCAAATATAGATTGTTTGGGAAGTCATACGCATACGCATTATCCATTAGGATTGTTGAGTGAAGATAACTTGACTTACGAATTAAAGCACAGTAAAAACTATTTGGAAAAACTATCAGGTAAAGCTATTCAAATGATTGCTTATCCTTATGGTACGCCAGAAGCTTGTACTGATTTAGTGGCTGAAACTGCTAAAAAAGTCGGATATTTGTATGGTTTTACTACAAGAAAAGGAATCATAGAAGAGTCTCAAAATAAATTGCTTTTGAACCGATTTGATTGCAATGATGTAGTAGGAGGTAAGAATTATAAACTGTAAGAAGTTACATTATTAAAATAGCAATATGAAGGATTTTTCTCAATTGAGGAAAAATTTAAAAAAAGATTTTTCAGGATTTAAGTCTTTAAAAGTAGCCTTGTTAGGAGATACTTCCACTCAGTTTTTGGCTCAGGCAATTCGAGGGGAAGGATTTGACGCAACATTAGATTTGGAAATTTGGGAAGCCGATTTTAACCAAATTGAAATGCAGGTATTTAATACTGATTCAGAAATGTATGCTTTTCATCCTGATGTAATTATCCTTTTTTTGTCGTCTCATAAATTACTAAATAAATACAACAAACTTAAAGTCGAACAACAATCAAGTTTAGCAACGAGAGAAATTGAAAATATTGAAGCTATTGTATCAACAGTTTCTGCAAATTCAACGGCTAAAATCATCTATTATAACTACAATGAAATCGATGATGCCGTGTTTGGAAGTTATGCCACTAAAACAGAAACTTCATTTTTATACCAACTCCGAAAGTTAAATTTCGAGTTGATGAATATAGCAAATCGCAATACAAATTTTTATGTTTGCGATGTAGCTACAATTCAAAATCAAGTGGGAAAAGCAAACTTTTTTCATACTTCGGTTTATATCAGTACGGAAATGGTTTTAAGTTTAAATGTTTTACCATTAGTAGCTCAAAAAACGGTTGATATATTAAAAGTTTTGAACGGAAAGTTGAAAAAATGTGTTATTCTCGACTTAGACAATACAGTTTGGGGCGGAATTATCGGAGATGATGGAATAGAAAACATTCAAATTGGAAGTTTAGGAATTGGAAAGGCATTTACCGAATTTCAATATTGGATTAAAAAGCTAAAAAACAGAGGTATTATAGTGGCGGTGTGTAGTAAAAACACCGAATCAATTGCAAAAGAGCCTTTTGAAAAGCATCCGGATATGGTTTTAAGACTAGAGGATATTTCTGTTTTTATTGCCAATTGGGAAAATAAAGCGGATAATATTAGAGAAATTCAACGTATCTTAAATATTGGTTTTGATTCGATGGTTTTTCTCGATGATAATCCTTTCGAACGTAATTTAGTTAGAGAAAATATATCAGGAATTACGGTTCCCGAATTACCTGAAGACCCAGCGGAATATTTAGAATACTTATATACTTTAAATTTATTTGAAACCAATTCCTTTTCTGATGAAGATAAAGAACGTACTAAATTGTATCAAATAGAAGCACAACGTGTGGTTACGAAGCAGAAATTTACAAAAGAAGATGATTTTTTGAAAAGTTTGGATATGATTTCTGTAGTCGCTTCTTTTACTAAATTTAATATTCCAAGGGTTGCCCAATTATCGCAACGATCTAATCAATTTAATTTAAGAACTGTTCGTTATACCGAATCGGATATCGAAAATCTTGCAAAATCCAATGATTATGTTACTTTTGCTTTTACCCTTGAAGATAAATTTGGGGATAATGGTTTAATAGCGGTTGTTGTTTTAAAGAAGAATAGTGAAACGGATTTGTTCATTGAGTCTTGGTTCATGAGTTGTCGTGTTTTAAAACGTGGAATGGAAAACTTTATGTTGAATACTTTAACAGCGTATGCAGAAACGAATGGTTTCAAACGTATTTTAGGTGAATATATCCCAACTCCAAAAAACGAAATTGTTAAAGATCATTATCAAAACTTAGGGTTTGTGCAAGAGAATGATTTATGGTCATTATCATTGAAAGCATATATAGAAAGAACAAATTACATCACCTTGAAGTTACAAGATTAATTTATGAGCACCATTTTAAAGGTTATATTAGATAAGATTAAAGCAAAAAATCCAAAGCATTACGAAAAATTAGTGGCTCATTTGGAAGGCTATAATGATGCTTATGAAAACTTAGCCAATTCTTTTTTCAATAAATACAATGAATACCTAGAACGCAATCAAAAATCAATCGATTTTGGTGTTGATTGTTATCTTCATATGATTGAAGATATGTTGGAAGAGCGATTCAAATTCATTAGAGAAGGAAAATATTCTAATAGTTCTTTTGATGATGTAGAAAAAAGAATCTATGGTAATACCGAAATCATGACATATCACATGCATGGTTTGGTTTTTGCTCAATTTCTCTGGTTTGATCAATATGAGCGCATTTTGTTTTTTATTGAAAACATCAATAAATATGCTAAAGGCGGAAAAAAATATTTAGAAATTGGTGGCGGACACGGTTTGTATATGAACGAAGCCGTAAATTTGCTAACCGATATCGAAAAATTTGATTTGGTTGATATTAGTCAAAGTTCATTAGATTTAGCAGAAGGTATTATTAATACGACCAAAGTAAACTATTTTCTAAAAAATATTTTTGATTTTAGAGAAAGTGAAACCTATGATTTTATCACCATGGGTGAGGTGTTAGAGCATGTAGAAGAACCATTGAATTTATTGAATAAAATCAATCAGCTGTTAAATAAGCATGGAGTCTGTTATATTACAACTCCTATTAATGCACCAATGATTGATCATATTTATTTGTTTCACAATGAAACTGAAATTAGAGATATGTTAAATCAAGCGGGTTTTGAAATCATTGAAGAAAGAATTGTAATTTCTGAAAAAATAACAGAGAAGCAAGCAGCAAAATTCAAAGTTCCAGTAATGTATGCTGCTTTTATAAAGAAACAATAAGTATGGAAAGAGAACAAATCTTAAAAGAAATTAATGCGATTTTTATTGATGTTTTAGATAACGAAGATATCGTTTTAACAGATGAAACCAAAGCATCTGATGTGGATGGTTGGGATTCTTTAACGCATATTCAATTAGTAGTAACTTTCGAAAATCATTTCGGTATTCGATTTACGACTATGGAAATTCAAGGTTGGGAAAATGTAGGTGCTATTGTAGCTTGTATTAGTTCCAAATGTTAGATAAACATCTCATACGCTTTGCAACATTACAAGATGTTGATGCTATTATGACTTTCATCAATGAAAATTGGAAAGAAGGTCATGTATTGGCAACAAATAAGTCTTTTTTTCTCTACGAATACCAGTGTGGAGAACGTATTAATTTTGCCTTAGCGATTGATGTTGCAGATAATAAAATTGTAGGACTTTGCGGTTTTATAAAAAACACAGAAGCCTATCAAAATAGTTGTATTTGGGGTTCCGTTTGGAAAGTAATCAAAACAGATGACCCTATGTTAGGAATCAAGATTCTAGAATACCTACATACACAATCCGAATGCAAAATCTTTTCCTCTTGTGGAATTGCCCCAAAGACCATTCCTATATATCAATTTCTACGTTTTAAGACCGGAAAATTGAATCATTATTATAGATTAAATGATAAAGAAACGTATAAAGTAGCAAAAATTGTTTCCAAAGAAATTTCAGAATTTAAAGTAAACAACGAAGTTTCTTTCAAGGAATTCAAAACTTTTTCCGATTTACAAGCCCATTTTGATATAGCTTCTTTTTCGAATTCACTACCATATAAAGACGGTTGGTACATAGAAAAGCGCTATTTCAAACATCCTGTTTATCAATATAAAGTTTTTGGTATCGATGATAATTTTGGGCAGATAAAATCGATTTTAATTGCAAGAGAGGTTGGGTATAATGGAGTTAAAGTGCTAAGAATTGTTGATTTTATTGGGAATTACAATCAATTAGCAGAAACAGGAAATGCCATTCAAGAGATAATGCACAAAAATGATTATGAATATGTTGATTTTTATGCTGGTGGATTCAAATTAGACGCCATTGAAAAAGCAGGTTTCAAATTAAAAACAGAAGCTGATTTGAATTGCATTCCAAATTATTTTGAGCCATTTGTTCATGAAAACACAACGATACATTATTTTACCACATCAGAACAAGATTTTTTAATTTTCAAAGGAGATGGTGACCAAGATAGACCCAATTTTATACCTCAATCATAGATAAAATTAACAGATGAGATTATTATTAATAGTGCCAGACGGTGTAGCGGTGAGAAATTATTTGTATTCAGAATTTATAAATGAATTACAAGCTAAAGGTGTTGAGGTAATGTTGTATCAACAAATTTCAAATGCTGCCCTAGAAGAAGTAAAGAAAGTTCATCCAAAGTTATCTGAAATAAAATCAATACCTTACTTTATTGAAAAACCTGTAGCAAGACTTTTAAGAGAAAGTTTAGCATACGCTAGATTATTATATAATTCAAAAAAATTAAAGAACCCCACTATAATGGGTTTTTGGAATCGTAATCAAAAAAGCTTGAAACAGAAGCTGCTTTACAGATTAGCTGAAGTTTTAGGGACAGCTTTTTCTTGGAATTACAAATTGATTCTAAAAATGGAAAAGTTATATGATAGAGAGATTAGTCAAGATGCTATTTTGAAGAAGATGGATGAAGATTTCAGAGAATTCAATCCAGATTCTATTTTAAATCTACATCAACGCTCCCCATTATGTGCTCCAATTGTATTAGCCGCAAAAAAAAGGAATATTCCTATTTCAACTGTTATTTTTTCATGGGATAATGTGCCTAAAGCACGATTAATTTCAAGGTATAATACATATTTGGTTTGGTCAGAGATTATGAAAGATGAGCTGTCGCAACTTTACCCTGAAATAAATAAAGAAAGTATTCAAATAGTTGGCACACCTCAGTTTGAGTTTTATTTTGATGAGAAATTTTTAAAAAGTAAAGAGGATTTTTTTACTGAATTTGGATTAGATTTAAATAAAAAAACGGTTTGTTTTTCTGGGAATGACTTATCTTCACCTTACGAAGCAAATTATTTTGAAGATATTTGTGAGGCAATATCAAAAATAGAGGAAAAAGAAAGACCTCAGGTTCTTTTTAGAAGATGTCCAGTTGATAAATCCAATAGATTTGACAGTGTTCTTCAAAAATATGATGAATTTGTTTTTTCAGTTGATCCAGATTGGAGAAATGAAGATGAATTGGTAGGGTCTTTTGCGACTATTTATCCTGCTTACCAAGATATAGCTTTACTCGTAAATACTGTTAAACATTGTGATGTAGTAATTAATCTGGGGAGTACTATGGTATTTGATTTTGCAATTTTTAACAAACCATGTTTGTATTTAAATTACAACCCTGTTGTTAATTCTGTATTTAAAGTAGAAATGTCTTACGAGTTCCAGCATTTCAAATCAATGCAAGGATTAAATCCCGTAGGTTGGATAAATAGTAAAGAACAAATAGTAGATTCAATAAAGAAGGCATTGTTAAAACCTGATGAAGTGGGGAAAGACAAGCAGTTGTGGTTTCAAAAAGTGGTACATCATCCTTTGGATCAAGCATCGAATAGAATAGCTACTCAATTAACGCAATCGCAATGAAAGTAAAACTCTACAATGATCTAGATAAAATTAAAACTGCTCCAAGTTGGGGGTATGTTTTTCCTTTGTTAGAGTTGTTGCATGATGAAACGTCCCCTTTGCATGATTATTATGTCTTTGCCAATCTTGAAACTTGTGATTATATTGCCTTGCCACTAACGGTTGATTATTTGTTGAAGCATGATGCGGATTATTTTCATAGCATTTTTAAACAAGCGGAATCATTAGATAAAAAAGTATTGGTTTTTTCGGCTAGTGATGTGGGGAAAACCATAACGCATCCCAATTGTATTACTATTCGCTTGGGGGGATTTAAGTCAAAATTTGTACAGACTACCTATATTATGCCGCCTTTTATCAATGATCCTTATGTGTTTTTGGGAAAAGAAATAAGTTATTTGTCAAAAGAAGTAAAACCAGCAGTTGGTTTTGTGGGGCATTCGAATGGTAGTTTAATAAAATTAGCCAAAGAGTTTTTTATTTATGCTAGGTTTTCGCTGCAACGCCTGCTGAAAAAGCATTATTTTGACTACCAGTCTTTTTATCCATCTAGTTATTATCGTTATACTTATTTGAATTTTCTCGCTCGTAGTAAAGCTGTAGTTACTCATTTTATTTACCGAAAAAAATACCGTGCTGGTGTGACTTCATCTGAAGCTCGTTTGCAAACTTCAATGGAGTTTTTTCAAAACATTTATGATAACCCTTATACTTTTTGTATGCGAGGAACAGGAAATTTTTCCGTTCGTTTGTATGAAACCCTTGCCATGGGGCGAATACCAGTAGTCATCAATACAGATTGTCAATTTCCATTTGAAGATAAAATTAATTGGGGAGCACATTGCTTGCTTGTTGAACCAGAAAATGTTGCCTCATTAGGTGAAACTCTTGCTCGTTTTCATGAGGCATTATCCCCTTCGGATTTTATTGCGCTACAAAAATCGAATCGAAAATTGTGGGAAGATTATTTCACAAAGAAGACTTTTTTTATTAAGATGAGTGATGAACTTTTAAAAAAATAAATAAAATGCATATTTGTTACTTAACCAATGAATACCCAAAACAAGGTCATCCACATGGAGGTATCGGTAGTTTTGTAAAAACTATAGCTGAAGAATTGGTAAATAAAGGAATTAATGTTACGATTATTGGGATAAATTACATTCCTAAAAACGAAACGGAAATTAGTAATGGTGTTACAATTATTCGTATTCAAAAAAGTAATTTTAAAGGACTAGCTTGGTATTTTAATTCAAAAAACATTGCCAAAACTATTGCCACAATTCATAAAGAAAACCCTATTGATATTGTTGAAGGTGCTGAATTATCATTTGCATTTTTACCTAAAATTAAAGGTGTCAAATATGTTGTCCGGTTACATGGCGGTCATCATTTTTTTGCTGAAGCCGAAAATAGAGGAATTAATGGTTGGAAAGGGTTTCAGGAAAAACGTACGTTTAAAAAAGCGGATGCATTTATCGCAGTTTCTGATTATGTTAAAAATCATACTGCAACCTATTTGAGTTATCATAATGCACCCATATCTATCATCTATTACCCAATTAATGATTTGCATTTTCAACCTCAAGAGATAGCAATTGAAGTGAATAATATCACTTTTGCTGGAACTATTTGTGAGAAGAAAGGAGTTCGTCAATTGATTCAAGCTTTTCCATTGGTAAAAGAAAAATTTCCAAGTGCAGTTTTGAATTTGTATGGAAGAGATTGGTTATTTCCAGACGGGAGTTCCTATATTAAAATGTTGGAAGAAATAGAATTACCAAAAATAGGGGATATTTCTAAAGATATCATTTTTCATGGTGCGGTTTCTTATAATGAAATCCCAACGGCCTATGCAAAAGCAACTGTGTGTGTATTTCCATCTCACATGGAAACCTTAGGGTTAGTAGCACCAGAAGCAATGGCTATGGAAAAACCCGTAATTTTTACAAAATTAGGACCAGGTCCAGAAGTGATTGCTGATGGTGAAACAGGTTGGTTATGCAGTCCCCACGAACCAAAAGAAATTGCTAATACGGTTATTCAAGTTTTAAGTAATCCTCAAAAAGCCAATGAAATAGCAAAAAAAGGAAGACTATCGGTTTTACAACAATTTGAAATTAAAACTATTGTCGCAAAAAATATAGAATTTTATAATAAATTATAGTATGAATTTTTTGATACTAATTTCATTCGATTACAAAAAATATAAAAAATATGGAGGTAACTTAATTACCATCTTATTTTTTACGCAAGGATTTTGGGCTAGTTTTCAATATCGAGTAGCGCATGCTGTTCACAAGATGCCGATTCCTATTTTAAAGCAATTGTTGCAATTATTGTGTTTGATTTGGCAAAAAATAATTGAAATGTCCACTGGTATTTCAATTCCTGCTTCAGCTCAAATAGGACATTCGTTCTATATAGGGCATTTTGGAGGTATTATTTTAAATGCTAAAACTACTATTGGAAATAATTGTAATATATCACAAGGTGTGACCATTGGAGTATCGGGAAAAGGAGAAAACAGAGGGGTTCCAAAAATTGGAAACAATGTATATATCGGATCAAATGTGGTAATCGCAGGAAATATTACAGTAGAAGATGACGTATTAATTGGAGCTTGTTCACTAGTCAATACTAATGTTACAGCAAATAGCGTAATGTTAGGAGTGCCAGCAGTGAAAGTGTCTGAAAAAGGTTCGGAGGGCTATATTTAAAATGAGATTGTTAGTAATTTCTTCAGCACCCATAGTAAAAAAAGAAGCTCAAAATTATCTTTATGCGCCCTATGAAAAGGAAATGCAATTGTGGGCAAAACATGCCGATACGATACAATTTTGCAGCCCTATTTGGAAAGAAGATAGAAAGCTTCTAATTGCGCCTATTTCTTTTGAAGTTGATAATGTTATCGAACTTCAAGAATTTGATATCACTTCATTTTCAAATAAATTGAAAGCCATTCCTTTTGCTTTTGTGGCTTTGATAAAAATTTTCAAAGCGATGAGACAGGCCGATCATATTCATTTACGTTGTCCTGGAAATATTGCTTTGTTAGCATGTTTGGTTCAAATCTTTTTTCCCCATAAACAAAAAACCGCTAAATATGCTGGAAATTGGGACCCGAAAAGTAAACAACCATGGAGTTACCGTCTTCAAAAATGGGTGTTATCCAATACTTTTTTAACCCGAAATATGCAAGTCTTAGTATATGGGGAATGGGAAGGAAGCACCAAGAATATTAAATCTTTTTTTACTGCTACTTATAGCGAAAGTGAAATTCAGAATTCAGAATTCAGAATTCAGAACAAGTTGTCACTTCAATCGGAATCTAGCACTACAGAAAGCGACTTCGACTTCGCTCAGTCTGACAAAAAGGATTATAACTCATTGTCACTTCGAGCGGAGTCGAGAACTAATGAAAACCAATTCAAGTTTCTGTTTATAGGGACACTTTCACCTGGTAAGCAACCTTTATATGCAATTCAATTAGTTGAGGAGTTATTTAAAAATGGTAAAAATGTTACACTTGAACTTTATGGAGAAGGTATTTTAAGAAAGGAATTAGAGCATTATATTACCCAAAATAAATTAGAACACATAGTGGTTTTAAAAGGAAATCAATTTAAAGAAAATGTTTTAGAAGCCTATCAAACTAGTCATTTTTTAATTTTACCATCCAAAAGCGAGGGCTGGCCAAAAGTTGTGGCTGAAGCTATGTTTTGGAGTTGTGTACCTATTGCTTCTCCCGTTTCTTGTGTTTCCTATATGATGGGAAATGGAAGTAGAGGTGTTGTTTTACAAGAAGACTTAAACCAAGATGTAAGTCAAATAGAAACAGTTGTAAATAATCAAGAATTATATCAAAAAATGGCATCAGAAGGACAATCTTGGTCCAGACAATTCACAACAGATAAGTTTGAAGCAGAGATTAAGAAGTTGTTGAGAGGGTGATTTGGAGAGAGGAGAGTTAGGGAGGTGTTTTAATAAAGTTATCGGTTGTACAGGAGATGCTTGACAGCATGACAAGATTGTGTAAAATTTCATGTCCTTCCTGGTTTAAGAGATGCTTTGAGATGCTTGGCAGCATGACAAACTATTCGTATAGCATCTAATGTGAATTATGCCAAGTGAAACGTCTAATAATTAATCAACACAAAGCAAAACTATGTGTCTATGTGTTTAATAATCTGTGTTGTTCAAGAGATGCTTGCAGCATGACAAACTAAGTGAATCTAATGTGCTTATGTGTTTAAAAATAGAGTTTACCTTGATTTTGTTTTTAAACTTGTTCTTGTTCCTTTGATTTTTTCTATTTTTACATCTTAATCTTAATAAGTAAGTAGCATTGGCTTTTCCAAAAGAAATTCGCGTCCTTCAATTAATTGATAGTTTAGAGCCTGGCGGTGCTGAGCGTATGGCGGTTACTATTGCGAATGGACTTGCTGAAGAGGTAGCTTTTTCAGGCTTGGTAGCAACTCGAAAAGAAGGTGGTTTGAAAAACACTATCAATCAAAAAGTAGTATACACTTTTTTAAATAAAAAGCAGGCTATAGACTTTGCAGCACTTTTTAGTTTAAGAATCTTTGTCAAAAAAAATAATGTTAACACCATTCATGCTCACGGCAGTTCTTACTTTTTCGCGGTTTTGCTAAAGTTAAGCATGCCATCTCTTCAAATTTTTTGGCACGATCATTTTGGGAATCGCGTTACCTCTCAACAAGGTTATTTTGTACTTCGTTTTGTTTCTGTTTTTTTTAGTGGCGTTTTTACCGTTAATGAAGTACTAAAAGATTGGGCGCAAAAAAAATTAGTGGTGAAGGATGTGGCGTTTTTGTCTAATTTCACTTCAGATGCAAAAGACGAAATACCGGTTACCATTTTAAAAGGAACTTCTGATAAGAGAATCGTATTTTTAGCTAATCTTCATCATCCCAAAAATCATATCTTGGCCTTGCGCTCATTTTTGGCAAGTAATATTGCTAATGAAGGTTGGACCTTACATTTAATAGGAAAAGATAAGCAAGATAGTTATTCAGAGGAATTAAAAAATTTTATCCAACACAATACTTTGCAAGAAGCTGTTTTTATTTATGGTTCTTGTACTGATATAAAATCCATTTTGGAGCAAGTTAATTTTGGAATTTTAGTTTCCAGCTATGAAGGGTTTCCCGTAACATTGTTGGAATATGGAATGGTTGGATTGACGGTCATCAGTACCGATGTAGGTTATTGTAGTGCTATTATTCAGAACGATACTACTGGTTATTTGATTCTGCCTAATAATGAAGGAATGCTAACAAAAACTTTTGTTGAAATAGCAAATGAATCCCATAAAAATGCCGCTCTAGCTAAAAATTTGAATACTTTTGTTAAAAATAATTATGCTCCAGAAAAGGTAATTCAAAAAATTACAGCGGCTTATCAAAAACATTTATGAAGAGTGAAACCTCACAATATATAAAATTTGTAATTATCCATTTATTCATTGGATTGGCGGTCTATTTAGTACCGTCACTATCTAAACTATTTGCTATTGGAATTATATTAGTAGGTTATCGCTATGTGATTTCAAGAAGAAATAAAAATAATGAAGTGCTCTTTGTTTCAGCCTATATTGTAGGTGCAGAGGTATTGCTTAGGATGACAGATGGGATGTTTATAAATGAGTATGCTAAATACAATGTATTGTTGTTAATGGTTTTAGGAATATTTTATTCGGGTATCTCAAAATTCTCATTTCCATATTGGATATTTTTACTGCTTTTAGTACCAGGGATTGTTTATGGAATTAGCCAACTAAACTTTGATACAAATATCAGAAAAGCAATTGCGTTTAATATTTCAGGTCCAGTTACTTTAGGAATAGCATCTTTGTATTGTTTTGATAGAAAAATTACATTTGATCAAGTTAAGATATTATTAAAATCATTAGGTTATCCAATAATATCAATTACAACTTACCTTTTTTTATATACACCCTCGGTTAAAGATGTAGTAGTAGGTACTTATTCTAATTTTGAGACATCTGGTGGTTTTGGGCCTAATCAAATGGCAACAATTTTAGGTTTAGGTACATTTGTCTTTTTTTTTAATACAATTTTTAATTCTACGACAAAAAAAATACAGGTTATTAATTTAATAATTACCTCGTTAATAGCTTATCGCGGAATTGTAACTTTTTCAAGAGGCGGAATGATAACAGGTGTTGTAATGATATTTTTTTTGCTAGTATTGTCATATTTTAAAATGAATAATAAAGGTCAAATAAAATTGATTTTTGTTGTTGCTGCTGTTTTTCTAATGGGTGGTTTTATTTGGGTATATAGTTCTATACAAACTGGTGGATTGATTGATAAGCGTTATGCAAATCAAGATGCTAAAGGGAGAGAGAAAGTTAGTAAACTAACTGGAAGAGAAACACTTATTGAGTCTGAATTGAAAATGTTTTGGGAAAACCCTATTATGGGTGTGGGTGTGGGTAAAAATAAGGAATATAGGGAGATGATGACAGGAATTCAAGCGGCTTCTCATAATGAGCTTTCGCGAATGTTAGCAGAACAAGGTATGTTTGGTGTTTTTTGTTTATTAATTTTGTTTATTACTCCATTTTTTTTATATCTAAGTAATAGTAATAATATTCTAATATTGTCTTTTTATTTATTTTGGCTCCTCACGATTAATCACGCTGCCATGCGCTTAGCGGCACCCGCTTTTATATATGCTTTATCACTTTTAAAAGTCCAATTTGTCGATGAAACTACTGTATCTAGGGAATCAATTAAGTAAACATGGTTTTAATAAAACTACAATAGAAACTTTAGGACTTCAACTAGAGCAGGAAGGTTTTATCGTTTATTTTGCCTCGGATAAAAAATCATTTTCATTGCGTATGTTGGATATGATGAGGTCCGTTATTTGCTATCGCAAACAAGTTTCTTATATTTTAATTGATACTTACAGTACTAAAGCTTTTTGGTATGCCTTAGTTTGTAGTCAGTTGGCTCGAGTTTTAAACATAAAATACATTCCTATTTTACATGGAGGCGATTTACCGAATCGGCTTAAAAACAATCCCAAGTTATGCCGAATGGTGTTTGCTAATGCCTATCAAAACGTAGCGCCATCTGGTTATTTAAAAAAAGCGTTTGAAAATGTTGGTTTTAAAAATGTAATTCATATTCCTAATTCTATTGAAATAGATAAATACGAGTTCAAATCTAGAGAAAAATTAACGCCAAAACTACTTTGGGTTCGCGCTTTTGCATCCATTTATAATCCTGAAATGGCCATCAAAGTGTTATTTGAATTACAAAGAAAATATCCAAATACCACGTTAACTATGGTTGGTCCTGATAAAGATGGGAGTTTGCAAACGACTAAAGCATTTGCTGATTCATTAGGCATTTCGGTTACTTTTACCGGGCAATTGTCTAAAGAAGATTGGTGGGAATTAGCCTCAGAACACGATATTTTTATTAACACCACTCATTTTGATAACACACCCATTAGTGTAATGGAAGCGATGGCTTTAGGTCTGCCAGTTGTGAGTACTAATGTAGGCGGAATTCCTTATTTACTTACAGATAACGAAAATGCTTTATTGGTTAACGATAATGATGTAGTTGCCATGACAAATTCTATTTGTTATTTGCTAGAAAACCAGGGGAAAACAAAAGAACTAACTTCAAATGCGAGAACTTTTATAGCTCAAATGGATTGGAATGTAGTTAAAGAGGGGTGGAAGCAGGTTTTGAGGTGATTGGGAGTGTTTTTTGTTTCAAGTTTCAGGTTTCACGTTTCAAGTTTTTTGGAACACAGATTGGAGAAATTGGAATAATGTTTAAAATTTAATATTCCAATTTCAATAAAAAATTAAAGATGATTTCTTGGTTTCCTTTAAATTCGTTACTTTGCATTAGAATTAAGAGAAAATGAGTGCCTCCCAAAAAATACATTTTGAAATTTCTGAACGCAAAATCTTATTGCGTGTTATGGATGTTGTGTTTCCGGTGCTTACATTAGCACTAATTGGTCATTACACCCATTTCGATTATTTCAGAGTTTCGCAAACCAGTTTTTATTGGACTATAGTATTAGCACTTTATATCGTTTTCTTTGGAACCATATTTGAAATGTATAATTTGCAAACCGCAAGTAATCGTTTTCAAATTTCTAAAAGTATTATCCTTACTACTTCTGTTACGGTTTTATTTTATTTGTTAACTCCTTTTTATACGCCGGTATTGCCTTCTAATCGTTTGCAAATTATCTTGTTTTTCTTTTCTATTTTAATTTCATTGTTTGTTTGGCGCTATTTTTATATTGTTTTCTTGGCGTCAAATCGTTTTATGAAGAAAGTGCTTTTTGTGGGAAGTAGTAAAGATGTAGATAGTTTAGTCACCGAATTAGCGAAATTTAATCCGCATTATAAAGTTGTGGGATATATTGCTGTTGATGAAAATCCAAATGCGACAGATGTTGAACGAATTACTGCAGAAGAATTAGATGAGTTTATACGTTTGCAATATGTTTCTGAAATAGTAGTTGCAAACATTAAAAATAAATTAACTTCGGTTGATTTATATAATAAACTTTTGCGATTATTAGAGAATGGAATCGTTATTAGAAAATATAATCAGGTTTATGAACATAGTACCTATCGTTTGCCAATTCATTTTGAAGATAGAGAATTGTATAAGTTTTTCCCATTTAGCAGAAGTAATCAGAACAAGTTGTACATGTACTATACACGATTTTTTGATCTTGTTTTTTCGGTTGTTGGGTTGTTGGGATTCTTTTTGATTGCACCACTTTTGTGGATAATTAATCTTTTTGCAAATAAAGGAAGTTTCTTTTATACACAAGAGCGTGTAGGTAAAAATGGTATTCCTTTTACGATTTATAAAATGCGAACGATGGTGCAAAATGCCGAACAAAACGGTGCTGTTTTTGCTACTACCAATGATAGTCGAATTACTCCTTTCGGGAAATTTCTTCGCAAAACAAGATTAGATGAATTACCACAATTTATTAATGTTTTAAAAGGCGAAATGGCTATTATTGGTCCAAGGCCAGAACGACCAGTTTTTGTAGATCAAATTGCTGCTTCTATTCCTTTGTATCAAACGCGTCATGTTATTAAACCTGGACTTACAGGTTGGGCACAAGTGAATTATCCTTACGGTTCTAACTTAGAAGATAGTTTGATGAAACTTCGATACGACTTGTATTACATCAAACACAGAAGTTTGTTTTTAGATGTTAATATCGTCGTAAAAACATTGAGTACGGTATTGTTTTTTAGAGGACAGTAATTAGTGTTCAGTTGTCAGTGTTTAGTTATCAGTGTGCCAAATTTGATTTCTTAATTTGTAACACAATTTTCCCAATCCAATAAAAATGTAAGACAATAAAAGGCCAAACAATTCCTAAATGAATTTTTGTAGTCATGTAAGCTAAATAAACTAATAGCATTGCTAAAATTATTTTTCCAAAAAGCAGTATTTTGTCTTTAATCCCTTTTTTAATGTACCAAGCAAATACCAATAAAAGCGGATTAAACAATAAAATATTGTAATTCCATAATATCTCTTCATGCAACGAATATAATCCCACCAAGGAGAAGAAAAGACCTAATAAACCAGCAAAGATAAAGTAGCTAATTTTTAACCATTTCTTGTTTAAAAGTGCTAAAATTAAAAGCGCTGTAATTAAGGAATAAATCGAGTTTAACCAATTAAAAGGAGTTTCAGGCTTGGTTACTTGAAGGATTTTTGAATCACTCTTTTCAATTGTATTTCCATTTATTTTGGTAACCGAAATGGTATCTTTGAATTCAAAAGGTAAAAATAGGCGAGTGGCTGGTTCATCTACTTTTGCTCCAAAAATTAATTGAATTCCTAATTTCATATAAAAGTCGCTCATATACGGATATAAAATTTCGCGATACGACATCTTTGAACTATCCGATTTTATGTATTCTTTACCTAAAATGCCATTGATTTTATCCACTACCATTGTGGTGCAATTTCTATCAATGAATTTATACGTATAAAAACGCTTATCACTATAAACCGAATGATTTAGTTGTTGAAATAATGTGTTAATTTGAGTTGGTGACAAATCTAATTCTTGTTCAATTATTTCACGATTTTCCGCTTTATAATTGTAATAGAAATCGATGAAGTTACCATTGGTAACAAAATATTGTAAATCGCCTTTTATAAATCTGCCAATGAAATTTGGTGTACTAAAGTCAAAAGCGCCATAATTATAAACCACATCAATAGCATGAATACTATCTTGAATACGAATTCCTGTATGACCATACATAGCATACGATTCTGGTCCTAAACCACAAGTTAAAATGCTGACTTTTGCTTTTTCGGAAAGAGATATGCTTTGGGAAAATGAAGGTAGTGATATAAAATAAACTAGTAAAAAAAGTAGAAATTTATTCATTTTTTGCGTTTAATTACAACCATATAAGGCATATAAGTTAATATAAGATTTATAGTTATCCATTTTTCTTCCATCACTCATCACCCAACTTCCAGCATCCATCACCTAAACAATTCCCAGTCTACTTTTATGGAAAAAATGTTGGAATATAAAGCCGCACTTTGATCGCCTAAATCAGTTAAAGCATAATCAACTTGAATGCCTTTGTATTTGAATCCTAATCCAATATTCGGTTGAAAGCTTACTTTTTTAGAATCATCAATTTGTGTAATTTGTTGAAAATTTCCAACACCCGCTCTTAAATAAACCAAATCGATATAACCAAATTCCAAACCAAGTGCAGGATCAATACTTACTGCGTTTGTTGAAATGATATCGTTTGTTCTTGCAAATTGCATGTTTAAATTCGTTGCCGCTAACAAGCTATAATCATAGCGAATAATCCATTTTTTTGACATTCCTAATTGTGCTTTTGGAAGCGTAATTTCGCTAGTTTCGGGTAATTCCTGATTTTCCCCTGGAATGGCATCGGCAATTTCTTGAAACTTCTCTTCGTCTATGGTCCAAGTATTATAAGTAGTAGTAATATCGCGAATCATTAAACCAAATTTCCAATCTTCATCATCACTGATGTATTGAATTCCTAAATCCAATCCAAATCCCCAAGAATTAGCAAAATCACCAATAATTCTTCGGATTACTTTCGCATTTACTCCGTAATTCAATCCTTCAATAGGTAAACTTCTAGCATAAGAAACGGTTAAGCCATAATCGGCAGTGGAAAAAAGCGAAATTCTGTTGTAGTCAATGTTTCCTTCGCTATCAATTAATTGTGTGGTATTTAAAATGTCATCAACTCCAAAACGAATTAAGGAAATCCCAACCGCACTTCGGTCGTCAATTGGCATGGCGAAACCTGCATAATCGTATTGCGCAATATTGGCAAAATAACTGGCATGCATTAAAGAAAACTGTTTGTCTTCTAATTTTAATAATCCTGCAGGATTCCAATAACCCGAATTTACATCGCCAGTATGTGCCACGACAGCATTAGACATTCCCAAAGCAGCAGCGTCAACGCCAATATTCATAAATTCATTTGAATATTTTCTGACGGTTTGCCCATAGGTTGTCCCATAAAAACAAATTATAAGTAGTAAAATGGTCTTTTTCAATGCCAATTTTTTTTACAAAGATGAAATAAATTTCTCAAATAGTAAACTCTAAAAGTATTAACTTATTGTATTACATTTGCTGTAAATTATGGAAGGCTTGTTTTTAGGTCTTTTTTAGTTGTAATTTTGCAATTCATTTTAGTTGGAATTCCAACATTAAATTTAATAAAGAGTTTTAAAGTCACGTTATATGAATATCAAAAAACACATTCCCAATCTCATCACTTTGTTAAACTTAGCAGCTGGATTGTTAGCTATCATCGCTATTTTTAAAGGCTATTATGATGAAGCGTTTATTTTTGTTTGTTTGGGTATCTTCTTTGATTTTTGGGACGGATTTTTAGCTAGAAAATTCAATGTTGCCGGACCTTTAGGTGTGCAATTAGATTCTTTAGCAGACATGGTAACTTGTGGTGTAGTGCCAGGATTAATGATGTTTGTGTTGTTTCAAAATATTCAGGCTGATTCAACTTCGGTTTATTATTTAACAGAGGAGTATTATTTCATGGGATTTGTACCATATTTGGGTTTCTTAATTACGTTAGCTTCTTGTTATCGTTTGGCAAATTTTAATATCGATACACGTCAAACCGATTCTTTTATTGGATTGCCAACACCTGCAAACGCTCTGGTAATTATGAGTATTCCAATGATACAATATTCCAATGAATTTGAAGGATTGACTACTGTTTTATATAATCCTTATGTATTGTTGTTTATTACAATTTTGAGTTCGTATATTTTAAATGCCGAAATTCCGTTGTTTTCATTGAAAATTAAAGAGTTTACTTGGGCGAAATATAAAATGCAGATCTTGTTTTTAATTGGTTCGTTATTGTCCTTTTTTATTTTAGGATTTGTGGCGATTCCTTTAATTATCATTAGTTATGTGCTGGTTTCAGTAATCAGTAATAAAATGATGGCTAAGGAGTAATGGCGTCCAAAAATTACAGACGAAAACCTATTACAAAACGAAAATCCAATGCGAAAAGTAAATGGATTTTTTACCTAATCTCTTTTGTTCTATTACTATTTGTTGCAATTGGAATTTATAAATTCCGAGATGGTTTCTTGTATTATTTAGGTTTTAAAACCGATAAAAATGTAGTCACGCTGTCGAAAGAGGAACGAAAGTTAGCCGATATTCGAATTTATGAAGTGTTGCACCAACACGATGAAAAAGCCATAGGTTTTGATGTTTCAGAATACCAAAGTGAAATCGATTGGGAGCAAACGTATCATATTGACGAATCGTTTGAATTGTCTTTTGTGTTTATTCGCGCAACCGCTGGAAAAAATAAAGTGGATAAACGTTTCAAGGAAAACTGGAAAGCTTCAAAAGAGCGAGAACTTATTAGAGGTGCTTATCATTATTATCGTCCTAACGAAAATTCTATTGCTCAAGCTGAAAATTTCATCAAAAATGTAAAATTAGAAAAAGGGGATTTACCTCCTGTTTTGGATATCGAAAAATTGCCAAAATCACAATCGATTGATAGTCTAAAAGTAGGATTACGTCGTTGGTTGAAAAAGGTAGAAAAGCATTATAAAGTCAAGCCAATTATTTATTCGGGAGAAAGTTATTATACGGATTTCTTAAAAAAAGAATTTTCAGACTATCCGCTTTGGATTGCTAATTATAATTTTTGGAGAAACGACTTAGAATCTGATTGGCAGTTTTGGCAATTCACCGAAAAAGCGCAAATTCAAGGTATAGAAGGCATGGTGGATTTGAATATTTTTAATGGTACTAAAAATAAGTTGTTGTTGAAGTGTATTCGATGATTTTTTTAACGCAAAGACGCAAAGTTTTTTACTTCGTCAATTCGACCTTTGGTCTTGGGTCGCAATGGGCGTAATTAATTAAAACCACATAGATACAATAGTTTTGCTTTGTGTTGATTAATTTTGAGGTGTTTCACTATTCATAGTTCACATTAGACTATACTTATAGTTTGTCATGCTGTTAAGTATATCTTGAACTTCAACAAACATGATCAATGAAAGAAATATTAGTGAAACTTTGTGTTCAACTTTGAGAAACTTTGTGCTACAAAAAAACTACTCTATATTCAAATTTAAGTCTCCTTTTCCGTGAACGATAGTGGTTTTCGGAGCATCAAAATCGATTTTTGTTTTACGTAATTCGAAATTTTGCCCAAGATAAACACGTCTTACCATTTCGTCTGCTACTAATTCTTCTGGTTTTCCTGCTTTTAGGATTCCACCTTCAAACATTAAGTAGGTTTTATCGGTAATTGCTAAGGTTTCTTGTACGTTATGGTCAGTAATTAAAATCCCGATGTTCTTGTTTTTTAATTGTGCTACAATTCTTTGAATATCTTCTACTGCCACTGGGTCAACACCGGCAAAAGGTTCGTCTAAAAGAATGAATTTAGGATCGGTTGCTAAAGCACGTGCAATCTCTGTACGACGACGTTCTCCACCAGAAAGTAAATCACCACGATTGGTTCTTATGTGTTCCAATGCAAATTCTGCAATTAATTCTTCCATTTTAGCTTCTTGTTCGGCTTTTGAAAGTGTGGTTAATTGCAAAACACTCAAAATGTTATCTTCGATACTTAATTTTCTAAAAACAGAAGCTTCTTGTGCCAAATAACCAATGCCGTTTTGTGCACGTTTGTACATAGGAAAGTTGGTGATATCCATATCATCTAAATAGATATGGCCACTATTTGGTTTTACTAAACCTACAATCATGTAGAATGAAGTGGTTTTTCCTGCACCATTTGGACCTAATAAGCCCACAATTTCCCCTTGGTTTACTTCAACGGAAATTCCTTTTACAACACTTCTTTTTTTATAGGTTTTAACTAAATTTTCTGCTCTTAATTTCATTCTAAGGTTTAAATGTTTAGAAGTTGAATTGTTTAATCGATTTACAAATAAACGAATAAACAATTTAACAATTTATCTTTTAACAATTATTTAGTCTGCTCTTCTAATGCTTCCCAAAACTCGTATGCTCTTCTTAAATGAGGAATTACGATGGTTCCGCCTACTAAAGTGGCAATTCCCATGCTTTCCATCATTTCTTCTTTCGTAACGCCGTTTTTGTAAGCGGTTTCTAAATGGTATTTGATGCAATCATCGCAACGTAATACCGCCGAAGCTACTAAACCTAATAATTCTTTTGTTTTTACATCTAAAGCGCCTTCCATGTATGCGTTGGTGTCTACATTGAAAATTCTTTTGATGACTTTGTTGTTATCGGCTAATAATTTTTCGTTCATTTTAGAACGGTAATCATTGAATTCTTTTACTATATCTGACATAATTTATGCTTTTAATTTTTCTCTATCTTGACTTTTAACTACTAAAACGCTAATTAAAATACTAACTTCATATAATATCATAATTGGGATAGCAACAATTACTTGACTTATTACGTCTGGAGGTGTTATGATGGCTGATAAAATCAATACAATTATTAATGTGTATTTTCGATATTTTCTTAAAAATTCTGGAGTTACTAATCCTATTTTCGTAAGGAAGAAAATAATAATTGGTAATTCAAATAATAATCCACTAGCAATTGCTGATGTTTTCATTAAACTGATATAGGAATCAATATCAATTGAATTACTAATTTCTGGACTCACAATATAACTGGCAAAAAATTGAACTGATAATGGTGCAATTAAATAGTAGCCAAACAGCACTCCAACAAAGAATAAGAATGAGGATATTATGATAAATGATGCTGCATATTTCTTCTCTTTTTCATACAAAGCCGGACTAATAAATTTCCAAATTTCCCAAAGAATAAAAGGAAAGGCAAAAATAAATCCAACCGTAATGGATGTCCACATGTGCATCGAAAATTGTCCGCCCATTTCTCTGTTTTGGATAGGAAGGTTGATTTCGGTGATACATAAGGTTTCTGCCATATCAAATTGTTTTCCTAATTCACAAAAGAATTGGTAGGTCACAAAATCAGGGCTTTTTGGTCCGAAAATAATTTCATTGAAAATAAAATCACTAAAGAAAAAAGCTACTGCGCCACAAATTAAAATGGCTGCCGAACTTCTAACTAACAACCAACGTAATTCTTCGAGATGGTCTAAAAACGACATCTCTTTTATGTTTTTATCTGCCATTATACGATTCCTTCTTTTAAAATATCGTGTAAGTGAAGTATACCTTTGTATTCGTTGTCATCAATTACCACCAATTGTGTAATCGAATTGTTTTCCAAAATATTCAACGCTTCCGAAACTAAAATGCTCGAATTAATATTTTTTGGATTTTTGGTCATGATATCTTGCGCTGTTAAATCGGCAAAAGTATCACGGTTGTTTAGCATTCTACGAATATCTCCATCCGTTACAATGCCAATTACTTCATTATTTTCAATAACCGCTGTTACACCTAAGCGTTTTTCGGAAATTTCCATAATTACTTTTTTGATAGAAGCATCTGGAGTAACCATTGGTTTGTGTGTTCCATCCAACATGTCTTTTACACGAAGCAATAATTTTTTTCCTAAAGCGCCACCTGGATGGTACACGGCAAAATCTTCGCTTTTAAAGTTGCGCATTTCCATCAAACAAACCGCTAAAGCATCACCTAATACTAATTGAGCGGTAGTACTGTTGGTTGGTGCTAAGTTATTCGGGCACGCTTCGCTTTCCACAAAAGCATGTAAAATATAATGTGATTCTTTACCTAAGTACGAATTTTTGTCCGCTGTCATTCCAATTAAGGTATTACCAAAACGTTTTAATAAAGGAGCCAACACTTTAATTTCTGGACTATTTCCGCTCTTGGAAATACAAATGATGATATCTTCGGGTTGTACCATTCCTAAATCGCCATGAACGGCTTCGGCTGCGTGTAAAAACATAGAAGGTGTTCCTGTTGAATTTAAAGTGGCAACAATCTTTTGAGCGATTAAAGCGCTTTTGCCAATTCCGGTTACTACCAATCTTCCTTTGGTGTTGTAAATTTCGGTAACACTTTTGGCAAAGTCTTCATCTAAGTAATTTACAAGGTCTGTAATGCTTTTACTCTCTGAAAGTAAAGTCTTTTTTGCGGTAGCTAAAATTGTTTCTGTTGTGCTCAAAATAGAAATATTAAAAAATTTGTATGTGTAAAAGAAAATTGTATCTTTATGTTTGCAAATTTAGGTAAAATCATATTAATAGAGAATGAATCCAAACGAAATTGATTTACATAAAGAATTAAAGAAATATTTTGGTTTTAACCAATTCAAAGGACTTCAAGAGCAAGTAGTTAAAAGTATCATCACAGGAAATAATTCCTTTGTGATTATGCCAACAGGTGGCGGAAAGTCGCTTTGTTATCAGTTGCCAGCATTGGTATTAGACGGGACTGCTATTGTGGTTTCTCCGCTGATTGCCTTGATGAAAAACCAAGTAGATGCCATTCGAAGCTTAAGTTCTGATCCAGGAATTGCGCACGTTTTAAACTCTTCTTTAAATAAAACTGAGATTGCCAAAGTAAAAAAAGACATTACGTCGGGCATCACTAAACTATTATATGTAGCACCAGAATCCTTAACCAAGGAGGAATATATTGAGTTTTTGAACAGTGTTCCCATCTCTTTCGTAGCGATTGATGAAGCGCATTGTATTTCGGAATGGGGACATGATTTCCGTCCTGAATATCGTAATCTGAGAAATATTGTTCGTCTTTTAGGCGATGTTCCAATGATTGGTTTAACCGCAACGGCAACTCCAAAAGTGCAAGAAGATATCTTGAAAAATTTGGATATGCCTGATGCGAATACGTTTAAAGCTTCGTTCAACCGTCCTAATTTATATTACGAAGTACGTACTAAAACCAAAAATATCGAATCGGATATTATTCGATTCATCAAACAACATAAAGGAAAATCAGGTGTTATTTACTGTTTGAGTCGTAAAAAAGTGGAAGAAATTGCACAAGTTTTACAAGTAAATGGTATTAGCGCTGTTCCGTATCATGCAGGTTTAGATGCTAAAACGAGAGCCAAACATCAAGATATGTTTTTGATGGAAGATGTTGAAGTTGTAGTAGCAACCATCGCTTTTGGTATGGGAATCGACAAACCAGACGTTCGTTTTGTGATTCATCATGATATTCCAAAATCATTAGAAAGTTACTATCAAGAAACAGGTCGCGCTGGTCGTGATGGTGGTGAAGGACATTGTTTGGCGTATTATTCGTATAAAGACATTGAAAAGTTAGAAAAATTCCTTTCAGGAAAACCCGTTGCCGAACAAGAAATTGGTTTTGCGTTGTTACAAGAAGTAGTAGCCTATGCTGAAACTTCGATGTCGCGTCGTAAATTTTTATTGCATTATTTCGGTGAAGAATTCGATGATGTCAACGGAGAAGGAGCCGATATGGATGATAATGTTCGTAATCCGAAAAAGAAAGCAGAAGCACAAGATCAAGTAGTTACTTTGTTAAAAGTAGTTCGAGATACCAAACAATTGTTCAAATCGAAAGAAGTGGTTTTAGCGCTTGTAGGTAAAGTCAATGCGATTATTAAAGCGCAAAAAATTGATACGCAACCTTATTTTGGAAGCGGTTCGAGTTTTGATGAGAAATATTGGATGGCCTTAATTCGTCAGGTTTTAGTAGATGGATTATTGACAAAAGATATTGAAACCTATGGTGTGTTGAAAATGTCAGAAAAAGGAGTTGCGTTTATCAAAAATCCAGTTTCTTTTATGATGTCGGAAGACCATGAATACAATGAAGAAGAAGACGAAGCGATTGTAACTGCAGCTAAATCTACAGGAACTGCCGATGAAGCTTTAATGAGTATGTTGCGTGATTTACGTAAGAAAGAAGCTAAAAAGTTAGGTGTTCCACCGTTTGTAATTTTCCAAGATCCTTCTTTAGAAGATATGGCGTTGAAATATCCTATTTCAATTGATGAACTAAGTAATGTTCATGGAGTAGGAGAAGGGAAAGCTAAAAAATATGGAAAACCATTCGTTGATATAATCAATAGATATGTAGAAGATAATGATATTATCCGTCCTGATGATTTGGTGGTAAAATCTACTGGAGCCAACTCTGGATTGAAGTTGTATATCATTCAAAACGTAGATAGAAAGTTAGCTTTAGATGATATTGCCAAGGCAAAAGGTTTAGATATGGATGGTTTGTTGAAAGAAATGGAACAAATCGTATATTCTGGAACTAAATTGAATATCCGCTATTGGATTGACGAAATTTTAGATGAAGACCAACAAGAAGAAATTCACGATTATTTCATGGATTCTGAATCGGATAATATCAAAGATGCACTAAAGGAATTTGATGGTGATTATGATATCGAAGAACTTCGTTTAATGCGAATTAAGTTTATTAGTGAAGTAGCGAATTAATTTTTCAAATAAGGAACACAGATTGTTATAATTTGAGAAATTTTAAAAATAAAAGAGGCTTTATAAACAGCTGTCTGTCATTCCGAATTTATTTCGGAATCTAAAAATAACCTAAATTAGATGTTTTTAGAAGCTGAAACGAGTTCAGCTTGACAAACACAATGGTTTAGAAAGCCTCTTTCTTTTTACACCGAATAATCCTTGAAAATATAAATCCAAATAATTCGCGATAGTTTGATGTTGACTAAGGTTAAACTTAAAATAATAATTCCAATTATTGGGATAATTCTCAAATCGAAGGTTTCTTCAAAAAACGGCATGCAAATAAAATAAGTAATTAAAGCTTCGGCAACTCCAAGTCCATAACTAACAAACATTGCTCCGAAGAAAAACCCTGGTTCTTTTTCAAATTTCGTACCACAATTTGAACAGTTTTCATGCATTTTTGGGAAACTAAAACTGAAATGTAATAATCCTTTTTCAAAAATCTTTCCTTTATTGCAATTGGGACATTTGTTGCCAAACATGTTTATAAGGGTTGTAATCATGATTAATTTGCTGTGTAAACTTCACCTCGGTGTGGTTTTAAAATATCTCTAAAGGTAATCATGTCTTTTTCTTCTACCACAATGAAAGCAATAGCGTGCATTTCATTGATGATTTCAAACCCCGTTTTTTCTAATGTTATTTTTTCCTCATCTAAATATTCTTTTAAATGAATATCGTGATGCTCTGCTGTTTTTGCTGCAGCTTCACCTCTAAAATCCCAAATTAGTTTTATTTTTCGCATTTTATAAGTTTCAAAGAGGCAAAGTTACAAAGTCAGCTATCAAATTACTATTTTTGCACCATAATTAACCAAAACAAATATGCCACACGAATTTCAATTTCAAGTTTCACCCGAAGTAGCCGCAAACGAGAGTTTGTTAGCTCAACATGTAGCTAAGTTATTTCAGGTTTCTCCGAAGGAAATTCAAAAAGTGGATGTTTTAAAACGTTCGATTGATGCGCGTCAGAAAGCTATTAAATTAAATATTAAGGCGAATGTTTTTTTGGTTGGAGAAGAATATAATGCGCAAAAACTAGAATTACCTGATTACCCAAATGTTGCCAACAAGCAAGAAGTAATTGTAGTAGGTGCAGGTCCAGCAGGATTATTTGCTGCTTTGCAATTGATTGAATTAGGTTTAAAACCTATCGTTTTAGAACGTGGAAAAGACGTTCGTGGTCGTCGTCGCGATTTAAAAGCAATTAACGTGGATCATATCGTAAATGAAGATTCTAATTATTGTTTTGGCGAAGGTGGCGCAGGAACCTATTCGGATGGTAAATTATACACACGTTCTAAAAAGCGCGGTGATGTAGATAGAATTCTTGAACTTTTAGTAGGATTTGGAGCTACACCTGAAATTATGGTGGAAGCACATCCGCATATTGGAACTAACAAATTGCCACAAATTATTCAAGATATTCGAGAGAAAATCATTGCCAGTGGCGGACAAGTATTGTTTGAAACTCGTGTGACAGATTTCGTAATCAAGAACAACGAAATGCAAGGCGTTGTGGTTCAAAATGGTGATGTGATTTCGGCTAACAAAGTTATTTTGGCTACAGGACATTCAGCACGTGATATTTTTGAATTGTTACATAAAAAAGGTGTTCATATTGAAGCGAAGCCTTTCGCATTAGGTGTTCGAGCAGAACATCCACAGGAACTGATTGACCAAATTCAATATTCATGCGATTTTAGAGGTGATTATTTACCGCCAGCGCCGTATTCTATTGTAAAGCAAGTGAATGGTCGTGGCATGTATTCGTTTTGTATGTGTCCAGGTGGTGTAATTGCGCCCTGTGCTACGGCTCCAGGCGAAGTAGTTACGAATGGTTGGTCACCAAGTAAACGTGATCAAGCAACAGCCAACTCAGGAATTGTGGTGGAATTAAAATTGGAAGATTTTAAGCCGTATGAAAAGTTCGGACCGTTAGCCGGAATGGAATTTCAAAAAGCCATCGAACAAAAAGCGTGGCATTTAGCAGGAGAAACACAAAGAGTACCTGCTCAAAGAATGATCGATTTTACTCAAAATAAAGTTTCAAAAGACATTCCGAAAACATCTTATGTTCCAGGAACTACTTCGGTTGAAATGGGACAAGTTTTTCCTGGTTTTTTATCGCAAATTATGCGAGAAGGTTTTGTGCAATTCGGAAAATTGATGCGTGGTTATATGACTAACGAAGCTATTTTACATGCTCCAGAAAGTAGAACATCATCTCCAGTTAGAATTCCAAGAGATAACTTATCTTTGGAACACGTTCAAATCAAAGGCTTGTATCCTTGTGGAGAAGGAGCCGGTTATGCAGGTGGCATTATTTCAGCAGCAATTGATGGTGAAAAATGTGCTTTGAAAATTGCGGAGAGTTTGTCAAAATAAAAAAAAATCACAGCTTGCACTGTGATTTTAATTTTTGGGATAAAAAGGGATTATATTTTTTTAACGTTTACAGCATTCATGCCTTTAGCGCCTTTTTCTAAATCGTAAGTTACTAAGTTACCTTCTTTTACATCATCTAGTAAACCACTAATGTGTACAAAGTATTTTTCTCCTGTTTCAACTGCTTTAATGAAACCAAAACCTTTAGAATCATTGAAAAAATCGATTGTTCCTCTGCGTTCCGTTGGCGCTTCATCTTCCTCAGTTCTTCTAGAAGTACCAATTTCGATGCTTTCTACATCAACAATAATTTTTTTAGATGGATCTGGAGGTGTGCTGGTTAAGTGACCATTCTCGTCTACATACACATATAAATCTTCTCCCGATAATTTAGGGTTTGATTTACGTGCTTCTTTTTTCTCTTGTTTCTCTTTTCGTTTTTTAGCACGAAGTTTTTCTTGTTCTTTTTTGTTAAAGGTTTCCTGCGGTCTAGCCATTAAATTTTAAATAATTTAAATTAATATTTGTTTTAAAGTAAAAGGATAAAAACACACAAGCGAAATAAACAAGAAATTTATAAAGTACTTTTATTCAAAGTATTGCGAGAAGAAATTATTATCATTACCAATGTGACAAAGGTAGTAAAAAAAACGTTCACTTCTATAAAACCCGCCAATTTTAAGTTTCGATAGCTCTTTTTGCTTTGGAATTCAACACAAGTTAAACTTATCACAAACTCAAAAACTAGTTTCCAATCCTTTCTTTTTTTGTATTTTTGACAAGCATTACAAATCCTATGATAGAAGAACAAGTAATATTAGTCAACGAACAAGACGAGCCTATTGGGCTGATGAACAAAATGGAAGCACATGAGAAAGCCCTTTTGCATAGAGCTTTTTCGGTGTTTATTTTGAATGATAAAAATGAAGTGATGTTGCAACAACGCGCACATCAAAAATACCATTCACCACTTTTGTGGACCAATACTTGTTGCAGTCATCAACGTGCTGGCGAAACCAATATTGAAGCCGGAAAACGTCGCTTATTTGAAGAAATGGGTTTTGAAGTAGAGTTAAAAGAGCTTTTTCATTTTATATACAAAGCACCTTTTGATAACGGTTTAACCGAACATGAATTAGACCATGTAATGATTGGTTATTATAACCAAGCTCCAGTTATTAATCCTGACGAAGTGGAAAGCTGGAAATGGATGAAGATTGAAGATATTAAAGAAGATATGATAGTAAACCCAGAGGCTTATACCGTTTGGTTTAAGATTATATTTGATGAGTTTTATCACTATCTAGAAGAGCATAAATTATAAATTTCCAAACTACTAATTCTGAATTCAAACTTCTAAATTCTAAATTACTATGAGAGTAACTGTTTCAAGAAAAGCCCATTTTAATGCTGCGCATCGTTTGTATCGCAAGGATTGGTCTATGGAAAAAAATCAGGAAGTGTTTGGGAAGTGCAACAATCCTAACTTTCATGGGCATAACTACGAATTAATAGTTTCGGTAACTGGAGAGGTTGATCCTGAAACGGGTTATGTAATTGATACTAAAATTTTATCCGATTTAATCAAAGAACATATCGAAGAAGCATTTGATCATAAAAATTTAAATGAAGATGTTCCAGAATTCAAAGATTTGAATCCGACAGCCGAACATATCGCCTATATTATCTGGAACAAACTTCGAGTTTTAATAGCTACTGAAATAGATTTAGAAATTACTTTATACGAGACGCCAAGAAACTTTGTAACTTATAAAGGTAACTAATTATGGCAATTCAAATAGGAGATAAATTACCAAACTTTAAAGCAACTAAACAAGACGGAACTGCTTTTGAAAGTGCTTCAATTCATGAAAAACCAGTTGTAATTTACTTTTATCCAAAAGATTTTACGCCAGGATGTACTACGCAAGCGTGTAGTTTTAGAGATGCTTATCAAGATTTTCAAGATTTGGGAGCTGAAGTTATTGGTATTAGTGGTGATTCGGCTACTTCTCATCAGAACTTTCAACAAAAATATAAGCTTCCGTTTATTTTGCTTTCTGATGCTGATAGAAAATTACGTCGTTTGTTTGGTGTTCCAAACGCGCTTTTCGGATTGTTGCCAGGACGTGTAACTTATGTTTTTGACGCTAAAGGATATTGTATTTATATTTTTGATAGCATCAGTGCTAAAAATCATATTACAAAGGCTTTAGAAGCTATCAAAAAGTCAAAATAAAATATTTTTTTACAAAGTAAGACTTCCAATTTCTGTAATTCGTTAGAATTTTTCGCATCTTTGTACTTCATTATTTTGACTATGAAGTTTTATCCTTTAACCTTTACACCAATACTTAAAGACCGCATTTGGGGCGGGACCAAGTTGAAAACCTATCTCAACAAACCTATAGTTTCTGAAACTACTGGCGAGAGTTGGGAAATTTCAACCGTGCCTGGCGATATTAGTGTGGTAGCAACGGGTGTTTTAAAAGGAAAGAATATCAACGAAATTATCGATTTGTTTCCAGAAGAGATTTTAGGAAAATCGGTTATTACTCGTTTTGGAAAACAATTTCCATTGCTTTTTAAATTTATAGATGCTAAGGAAGATTTATCCATTCAATTGCATCCAAATGATGAATTGGCAAAAGAACGCCATGATTCTTTCGGGAAAACCGAAATGTGGTATGTAATGCAAGCAGATGAATCGGCACGTTTGGTGGTTGGCTTTAAGAAAGATTCTAATCAGGAAGAATACTTATCACATTTAGAAAATAAAAATTTAGTCGCTTTATTGAATGAATCTTCAGTTAAAAAAGGCGATGTTTTCTTTTTAGAAACTGGAACTATTCATGCCATTGGAGCAGGAGTTGTGGTAGCAGAAATTCAACAAACAAGTGATGTTACTTACCGAATTTACGATTGGGATAGAGTAGATGCTAACGGTCAAGGCAGAGAATTGCATACCGAATTGGCTTTGGATGCGATTAATTATAACGCTACTCATTCAAAAATCGAATATAAGGAAGAAGCCAATCAAAGTACTTCGGTAGTGAATTGCCCTTATTTTATCACTAATATTATCGCATTACAAGATCGTTTTATTTGGAAACGAAAGAAACAAGCGTTTACCGTTTTTATGTGTACCAACGGGCAATTTGAAATGGTAATGAATGGCGAAATCCTGCGATACCGAATGGGAGATACAATTTTGATTCCGGCTTGTATTGAGAATTTAACCATTAAAGGAAAGGCTACATTGTTAGAAATTTCCATATAATGTATTGAGAACAAAATATATTATGTAATTTTGCTTCAAATTTTAAATTTATACAAAATGGCAAGCGTTAAAAACTTGAAAAAAGAAATCAACTACGTTTTAGGTGATATTGTAAACATCGTTTACATTTGGGAAATGTCTACAACAGGAAAACCAACTGAAGCATCTGATAAATTAATTGATGAAGTGTACGAAACTTTCGATGCTTTAATGACAAAAGCTAACGTAAAAGACGTTGAGAATAAAAAAGCACATTTTAAACAAATTCGTAAAGAATACGAAGCTGCTGCTAATCAATTTGTTGCGAAAATAAACGAATTAAAATAAAAAAATCAATAAAAAAAGTGCAAAAAATATTTGGAAATTTAAAAATGACCCTTATATTTGCACTCGAAATTTGAGTTGCCAGCGTAGCTCAGCTGGCTAGAGCAGCTGATTTGTAATCAGCAGGTCGTGGGTTCGAGTCCCTCCGCCGGCTCAAATTAAAAACCATCACAGCAATGTGGTGGTTTTTTTGTTTATCTACATTTTGTAAAAGTAAATTTATTATCAGTATGGTCATAAATCAGCTCTAATCTTAATGAATCAGATGAATTAATTAGCTTATAAAAATCAGCTTCTGTAAAGTTTCTTTTTCTGTTGAAGTAAGTCGTGTTAATGCTAAAATCGCAGAAATCTTTTTCATTATAAATAATAACGTCATGTGTTATAAATGAATCTTTTTCATTGATATGAAAAATTACATGACAAAAATCATCAGAGATTTTATCTTTGTATTCTTTGGATAGTTTTGCTTTAAAAGTAATATTGTCTGGAGCAGGCGCATCATAAGTTCTTTTGATAACAAAATCTTTTACACAATTTTCTGTTTTCTTACATGATATTGTTAGATAAATCATTATTACCAAAAGGAAATGTTTCATAAATTATTTTATTGAGTTTGTAATAAATAGCTTTGTATCTTATAAAGATAAAAATCAATTTTAAATAAAGCATAAAAAAAGCGGTCAATTACTGACCGCTTTACTTTACTTCTGAACTTCTAAAGTTTTTCTTTCCTTAATATGCTCATTAAGCATTTTTCCGTATTTTGATTTAGCAACTTCTGGTGTTAAGCTTTTTTGAATGGTGTCTAAATACGTGGTGTTGATATCTGCAATTTCTGAAAGCGCTAAATAAGGCGCTATTTCTTTATTTCCGTTTGTAGTGGCAAAATGTGCCGTGTAGCGATATTTTCTCGTTAATGAGCTTTTATATGCTTTCTCAATGCTATCTGTAGTGGTTGCATTAGGTTTTAATTCGTTTTTTAAACGTTTTGCCATTAAGGCTAAGTTTTGATCTCTAAATTTACTATTAATGCTATCAAACTTTTTCCATAAATCATGATTTTTAGAACCTGATATTTTCGCATCAGCAAAAAAATGTTTTAAGGTAGTTTCAATTTTAATATTACCAGGTTCAGCAAAAAACGGTAAGCTGTTATCAATAGAATTGGTTTGTCCTCTGTCTAAAAATAAATACAGCATTTCTGGACTATCAAGTTTAATGTGACTCTCAAATTTAGAATCTCCGTTAACGATAATACTATCTAACATTACTAAAGCCGAATCTTGTATTTTTTGTAAGTACAATTTTCCTTGGCTTAAGCCTTTTACATCTCCAGTAATATGAACGTTAGCATCGGCATCAACTTCTTTTTTGTCACAGGCAATTAATGTGATAACGGCAATTACTGCTAAAAATATCTTCTTCATTCTTTTGTTTTATTTTATGTTCGCAAAGTAAATAAAAAAATCCTCAAAATACTAAGTACTTTGAGGATTATGAATCTATTTTGTTAGGATTAACCTCTTAACCAAGCTTCTCTAACTGTTTTTTTAGCGTCGTCAGTTGCTTGATATCCGTCTTGTTTTTCTTTTGGCATCACAATTTTTCCTTTTACAGTTTGTTCTTTACCATCTCTTTTGAATTTTACGGTCATAGCATCACCATCTTTCCAGTTCATACTTGCCATGATTAAATCGTAAATGTTATCTAAATTATAATCTTTACCATTGAAAGCCAAAAGTGTATCATTGTTTTTTAAACCTAAAGTAGTCATGAATACGTTTAATTCGGTATCAGGCAAAATCATGATTTCTTTAGTAGCAGGGTTTACCGTTATATAAGGTTGTGTTTGTCCTTTTAAGAATGGATTTCCAGCAATTTCTATAGTTGCTTCTGTAACTCCCATTTTAGCAAAATATTGCTCATAAGGAATTGGGGTTTCACCAGCTACGTGGTTTTTTAAGAACTCACCAACTGCAGGATACGTTAATGCTGTAATTTTAGCAAATAATTCTTCGTCTTTGAATGCTTTGGTTGTTCCGTATTCTTTAGATAATTCTTGCATCAGACTTAAAATTCCTTTTTGACCATTGCTGTTTTCTCTAATTAAAATATCCATACACATAGCAATTAAAGCTCCTTTTTGATATACGTTTAAGTATTGTTCTTTGTATGGAGGATTTAATACGTTTTTACTCATTTTAGTAAAACTCATATTGTCATTCATTTGACGCGATTGTGCAATTTTGCCTGCCATTCTTTCAAAGAATTCCTTTTCGTCAATTAAACCTTGATTTACTTGGAATAAGTTAGCGAAATATTCAGTTACACCTTCGTACATCCATAAATGTTCTGACATTTGAGGATTGTTGAAATCAAAATATTGAATTTCGTTTGAGTGAATTGTTAATGGAGTTACAATGTGAAAGAATTCGTGAGAAACTACGTCTTTTAATTGTTCTTGTAACATTTCTAATCCCATCATTTCTGGCATAACTACTACAGTTGATGTTGGGTGTTCTAATGCTCCAAATCCTTTTGCATCTTTAGCTGCCATATCAGACAAGTACAATAAGATGGCATATTTTTTTGTAGAGTTAATTGGTCCTAAGAAACGTTTTTGTGCCTTCATCATGTTTTCCATGTTTGGCGTAATCTGTTTCGCTGTATATTTTCCTGTTGGAGAATACACACTGATGATAATTTCCATATCATCTACCATAAATGAAGTGTAATCAGGTTTTGAATACATGATTGGCATTTCAACCAAACTTGCATATTTAGACATTAAAAACACATCTGAAGTAGCACTTGCATCTGTATCTATCATTGCCGAAACACCTAATAAACTTTCAGGATGCGTAACGGTTAATTTGTATGGTGTTTCTTCTTTTCCTTTGAAGTATCCAATGAATCCATGCGTATTTAACATGAAGTTTGTTCCAGCATTAATATTTGTTCCTGAAGGAGAGAAAATATCTTCGCTTTCACCAAAACCTGCACCACCTTCTGTATCAAAAGTGTCATTTACTAGATAAGTTAGCTTCGCTAATTTTGTAGCATTTGAAATGGTATATGAATTTTCACTAATTTTAGCTACTTTAAGACTTCCTCCTTTACTGTCAAAAGCTTTTACATTTTCTATAAAACGACCATAATCATCTTCTGAATACGTTCCCGGAACTGTTTTAGGAAAGTTAAATGTCACCGTTTCTGATGATAAAGATGGTGGAACAACTGTTACCATTACTTTGTCATCTTTAATGGTTATTAAATCGATGGTTACAGACACATCGTTTTGTTTTGTTGTGGATTGAGTTGAGCTACAGCTCCATAAAAATCCTACAAACGCTAGGGATAGAATTAATTTTTTCATTTTATCTAAATTGAATTAGATATAAGTAGAAAAAAAGTTGGGTTTGTTACAAAACCATTTAAAAATTTTTATGGATACGTTTTGTATATCAAATTAAGGTCAATAAAAAAGCTCTTATTTAGTTAAGAGCTTTAATTTTTAGTCGAATTTATTTTTGAAGTAATATTTACTATCTAAATCTTCATCTTCTAATTCGTTGTACTTTATGGGTTTTGGTTTAGGCTTACTTGCCGTTACTTTCTTTTTCCAAAGTTCAAAGTTGTCTTTGGATAATCTTTTGCGCATTAATTCGGTGACTTCGTTTTCAGTCATTCCAAACTCTTCTTTTAAAACTTCAAAAGGTTTTTTTTCCTCTTGAGCCATAGCAACAACTCTATCTAGTGTTTCGTTGTCGAATTCTGAAATTTTCTTCTTTCTCATCAGATGAATACTAATTCTAACTTTTTTATTGGTTTATAATTCAATATTAGTAAAAAAATAAATTCAAAAAATATGCCAATTACTTTTTTTGAAATTTTTAAAATTTCTCAAAACTTGATGTTGTTTTTTAAATAATAATTACAAAATTGTTCGAAACGTTAAATTTATTCTCGCATTTTTGGGTTGGGTAGCTTTTGGAATTTGATGTTTATAATAGATTTGACTACCTTCTTTCATTACTAATAAACTTCCGTGGTTTAAATTGAGCGATAATTTTACGTTCTTATCTGATATATGTTTCAATTGAAATTTTCGTTCTTCTCCAAAACTTACAGATGCAATTATGGGATTTCTGCCTAATTCTTTTTCATTATCGGCATGCCAACCATTACTGTCTTTTTCGTTTCGGTACAAGTTTGCTAAAACGGTTGTGAAATTTTGTTCGGAAATTTTGTCTACTTTCTTTTTTATAAACATCATAGTAGGATTCCAAGTATGAGGTTGCATGGTTAATCTTGAATAGGAATAAGGTTTGCCTTCGTTTCCAAACAAACAAGTTAATCGTGGTTGAGCAACTTTTTTTCCAAAAATAGTGATATCGTCTTGTTGCCAAGGGGTTTCATTCATCAATTTCTCAAATAACATATCCGCTTCTTCTTGATTGAAGAAATTTGGATAAAATTCAAAAACAGCATCAGGTAATGGTAGAATAATTTTCTCTTTTGGGAATAAATCGAGCATAAAAAAAGCGATGATTAACATCGCTAATTTACTATTTTATGGGGAAATATTATTTATTGTCTTGTAATAAATTCTTATAAATATAACCAGCTACAATAGCTCCTGCAATTGGTGCAACCCAAAATAACCATAATTGACTTAAGGCTTCACCTTGAACAAAAAGAGCTTGAGAAGTAGAACGTGCCGGATTTACTGACGTATTGGTTATTGGAATACTAATTAAGTGGATTAAGGTTAATGCTAAACCAATTGCAATTCCAGCAAATCTTCCGTTGGCTAATTTATCTGTTGCACCTAAAATGATAATTAAGAAAAACATAGTCAATAAGAATTCAGCTAAAAATGCTGCTCCCATTGAAAATCCTACACCATTATAATATGTTTTCGAATCAAAAGCGTTAGATTCATAGAAATTTGATGCAAAAGCACCCGCAGAATCAGCTGCAAATTCAGTTCCACCACCGCCATTTAAAATTAAGTATAAAACTCCAGCTGCGGCAGTTGCACCAATTAGTTGTGCCCCAATATAAGGTGCAATTTCTTTTGATGAAAAGCGTCCACTTGCCCATAATCCTAAAGTAACAGCAGGATTAAAATGACCGCCAGAAATATGACCTACAGCATAAGCCATGGTTAAAACGGTTAAACCAAAGGCTAGTGAAACACCAACTAATCCAATTCCAATATCGGGAACTCCGGCTGCAAAAACAGCAGCTCCACAGCCACCAAATACTAACCAAAATGTTCCGAAAAATTCGGCAAATAATTTTCTCATAGTTAAATAGTTTTAATTACAATTTCTTGTAATGGTTATTTAACTAAAATTACTAAAAAAAGAATGCTTTTTAAATTATTGAAAATAAAGTTATTAACAGTATAATTCTTGCTATTTGTTTTTCTTAAACTGAATGTTCATAATAACAATGGCTAAAATTATCAACACAATTCCAATCCATTGAATTAACAAAACTTGTTCGTCCAATAAGAAATAAGCCATCATAACCGAAACCGGTAACTCAAGCGAAGAAACAATACTTCCTAATCCAATTCCGGTATGAGGAAATCCAGCGTTTAATAACATGGGTGGAATGATGGTTCCGAATAATGCTAAAACAATTCCCCATTTGGCAAAAATTTCAAAATTGAAAGGAGTAACTTGAGTGTATAAACTAAAGCCAAAAACGATAACCGCTCCACCTAAAAGCATATACAAACTTCTTTGAGCTGATGAAATCCCTAATGCGACTTTGTTTGCTGTAAACATAGTTGTAGTAAAAGAAGCAGCTGCTAAAATCCCCCAAAATAATCCGTTTGCCCAATCAATTGTTGGGTCATTAAAGTTGATTTTAAAGATATTTATCGCTAAAGCTGTTCCGATTAAAACAATGATTACAGAAATTATTTTTTGGAATGAAGGTGCTTTTTTATCCAAAAACCATTCTAATAAAACACCCATCCAAACGGTTTGCATTAATAATACAATTCCAATAGAAACCGGAATGTATTTTACCGCTAAATAATAGAAAACACTTGTCATTCCTAACGAAGTTCCTGCTAACATTAAATGCATGATGTTTTTTGGAGTAGCTTTTACAGCTGTATTTTTGTTTTTGGTTCTTTGGAATAAATTGATAATTAAAATTCCAATTATTCCTAAAATAAATTGTGACGAAGTTACTTCGGCAGTTGTGAAATTTTCTTTGTATGCTAGTTTTACAAAAGTGGCTAACATTCCGTAACTCGTTGCTCCTAACGCTACAAGAAAAACTCCTTTTATGATATTGTTGTTTGACATGTCCTAAATTTTTAAGGGGCGCAAATATAGGGAATTAGAAATTAGAATTTTGAAGTTAGAAATTAGAAATTAAAATAATCCATTTAGAATTTGATTTTTGATTCCAATTTTTGTGTAATCAAATTGCAGTTTTTGCTCTAAAAGTGTTGCATAGATACTTCTAAAATCGGTTTCAAAAATTAAATCACCATTGTCTAAATTAGATAAATTTGGATTTTTTCCAATGATAGTTCCTTTGTTATTTCCGCCAATGATAAATAGTGGTGCAGCTGTTCCATGATCGGTTCCATTGCCGTTGTCTTTTACCCGACGACCAAATTCTGAAAATACGACTATCGTTACATTTTGGAGCAGGTTTGCTTGTTTTAATTCGGTATAAAAGCTAAATATTGCATCATTTAATTCGGTTAGTTTATTATTGTGAATGGCTAATTGATTATCATGCGTATCATAACCATTTTGAGAAGTGTAATATACTTTTGAATTCAAATTTCCTTTTACTAAGCGAGCTATCCATTCTAAATTTTTGCCTAATTGTGTTTTCGGATAGCTGATTTCAGTTTTAGATTGTGCTAATGCTTTTTGAATTTCGTCGGCACCTTCTGTAACTGAATTTGCAATTTTTCTAACAAAATCTAATTGAGGATTTTCTGAAAGTTGTATGTTTTCTGTTTCCGATTTTGATTTAAAACGGTTTGGATCTTTAACGGTTATAAAATTTGGTTCAACTCCTTTTAATGCTAAATTATCAATATTGTCAAGGTTTATACCTGCTGTTGGTGTGTGAGTAGCGCATTGCAAATCTAAGTAACGTCCTAACCAACCTTCATTGATGTATTGATTTGATTCAGAAGCTGTTTGCCAAATTTCTTGTGAACGAAAATGGGAACGACTTGGTTCTGGATAGCCCACATTTTGGATCACAGCTAAATGTCCGTTCTGTTGCATTGTAGCAAATCCTTTTAAAGCTGGATGAAAAGCCATGCCTTTATTTTTGTTGATTACATCATTTTTTGAAATGGCAATCTTTGGTCTTAAATCATAATACAACTCATTTTCAAAAGGAATAAAAGTGTTTAATCCGTCATTTCCGCCATTTAATTGAATAAATATTACCGAGGAATTTCCATGAATTAATTGCGATTGATTACCAAAAGCATGAAGAAACTCGGGTAGAATTAACATTCCTCCTGTAAATGTACCTGTTAGCGATAAAAAATTACGTCTGTTCATGGCAATTGGTTTAAATTAATTGAAATTCTGGTAATCTGGTAATAAAATTGAATAATCGAATTACTGCTTGTTGTGCATTTTCGGCTTCGGCATCAAAATCATATTTTAAAATGGTTTCCATGTCTTTTTGCGAAATTTCATCTACTTGAAACACATACGCATCACTTAATTCCTTGATAATTTGTTTGTTCGATGCCTTCGGATTAAAGTTGATTTTTATATCGATTTTTTCTAATGAAATTTTTGGTTCTTCTCCTTCAATTGTGCTATTATTGAACGCTTTTTTGTTAATATTTCTACCATTACAAAGTAAGTCTGATGCGTTATTGCGTTGTAAATACAATTGTGCGGTTAGCCAGTTGTTTCCACCTTCCCAACCTTTTACATTTGGCTGATTAAATAAATCCATACCTTGTTGTTTTAAGAAAAAAACAATGATTGCTGCATCCATTTCTTTAATTTGCAAGGCTTCGGTAAGTTGTAAGATATATTCTAATGGATTTTTTATTTTACTTCCAGCAGTATTTTTCTCATATTCTTCGGTGAAAATTTTTAAAAGTAAAGCCTCAATTTCAAAATCTACGGTTCTCAAATAATCACCATAATATTTTACCAGTTCTTCTTTTGGATTATCATAAATAAACCATTTTAAAATTTTTCGAGTAATGAGATAAGGAATATTTGGTTGTTCAAAAATGATATCTACTAAATCATCAGCTTTAAAATTTCCAGTTTTTCCTAAATAAGTAATGGTGTCGTTGTCTTCAAAAATAGCTCTGTATTTGGCTTCATTTTCCCCTAAACCTAATCCTGCCAATGCTTTTGCGCCATTTTTTATGTCAGATTCGGTGTAATTTCCAATGCCTAAAGTAAATAATTCTAACAATTCTCTGCTTAGGTTTTCGTTAATCTTACCTTTTCGGTTATCGGTATTATCTAAATAACGCACCATGGCATTCGTCTGAATCATTATTTTAGTTAATTGTCTAAAATTACTAAAAGCATTTTCTCTTAATAAGTAATTATTTTGATAAATCCACCAGTTTACTTTTACCTTTTGTGAAGTAGCTACAAAATGATTGTGCCAAAATAACACCATTTTTTCTCGCAATGGAAATTCTTGTTTTCTAATTTCATTAATCCACCATTTTCTTAATTCAATACTGTTTTTGATTTGATTTTTTAGGGCTTTTTTGCCTTCTTCAGAAGTAGTGTTTTTTACTTTTTCTCTAAAATCTTTGAGTTCGCTTAAAGTTTTTGGATCTTCTGTTAAACAAACGGGCATTTTATTTTCAAATGGAGCATGAAATGATTCTTTTAGAAATTTTTCAATTCCAATACTATTTATTTTCTGGCTTTGTTTTCCCGAAAATCCTAACCGAAGTGACCAAAGATTTGACTGATTCATGATGTATGGTATTGCATTTAAAATTTAGACTTTATTTAACACAAAAGGTTTAAATAAAAAATAAAAAAATGAGTTTAATCTGTATGTAAATACTTTTAAATATATGAAAAACTTTCTGTTCTTACTTGTGCTTTCTTTTTTATGTTGCAATAATGCAGAAAATACATCGAAAGTGCCAAAAGATTATTTTAAAATTCACTCAGAAGCATTTGAGTTTTGTAAGAAAGAAAAGTTCAATGAAGAATATTATTTTTTGGTTGATTTAAGTATTCATTCGGGTAAAAACCGCTTTTTTATTTGTGATTTTGAAACCAATAAAGTAATCGATAAAAACTTGGTTACACACGGAAGTTGCGATCAGTTTGAAGAAAATTCAGATAAGTGGAAAAAAGTAAAATTCGATAATAGAGTAGATAGTCATTGTTCCATGAAAGGAAAATACAAAATTGGCAATCGCGACTATAGTTCGTGGGGAATAAACGTGAAATATTGGTTACATGGATTAGAATCAACTAATAAAAACGCTGAAAAAAGAGTAGTAGTTTTACATTCGTGGAGTGCTGTTAAAAATAAAGAAGTCTATCCAAAATATTCGCCTTTGAGTTGGGGTTGTCCAGCAGTTTCTAATGAATTTATGAAAAAAATAGACAGTCGCTTGCAAAAATCTGAAAAGCCAGTTTTGTTATGGATTGTAGAATAAATGAATTTGTTTGTAACAAAACAAGAAAAAACCTACTAATTGAAATTATATTAGTACAATGAAAAAAATTTTAATTTGCCTTTCAGTTTTCGCCTTTCAATTTTCAATTGCACAAGAAGAAACATTAAAAGATAGTATAAAAACCACCGAATTAAATGAGGTAGTTTTAGTGAAAAAGAAAAAAGCTATTGAACAAAAAGCTGACAGAACTATATTTGATTTTTCAGAACAAAGTCATTTGAATTCGGGTTCTGTGATGGAAGGATTAAAAAAGTTACCTGGATTAATCGTTTCTGATGTAGCTGGAATGATGTATCAAGGAAAACAATTAGAGGTATTTATGGATGCTAGGCCATTGAATATTTATTCTAACGAATTAACTTCCTATTTAGAAAGTCTTCCTGCAAATTCTATAGAAAAAGTAGAAATTATTACGCAACCTGGAGCCGAATTTCCAGCAACTTCTGGTGGTGCAATTATAAATATTGTAACTTCAAAAAACGCTAAAAAATATCTTTCGGCAACGTATTCAAACGGATATAGTTATACAAAATATGATAAATCACGTCATCGATTTAACAATAGTTTATTGGTAAATGCTAAAAATAAATGGTTTGGTTGGCAGGTTCAATTAGGGCAAAACTTCAACCAAGGTTATCAACGAACCAATTTTCAAAATGAAACCACAGTACTTTCTAAAAATACGACCGACAGAGAAAATCGTTTTTACTTTTTTAAAACCGGTTTAAAGTTCGATTTAAAAAAAGATAGATTTTTGGTCAATTACGATTTCACCACTTCAAATAATAATGCTTTAATTGATGCAAGTGGTTTTGGATTTGCAACAAGTGATAAGAGTAAAAATAAACTCAACAGAAACGATGTTGCCTTGAATTATCAAAAGCGATTTGATGATGCAACTAAAAAATTAGACTTTAGATTTAATGTTAATTCGGTTAATAATAATTTCGATTTGAATAATAGAATTTCTGGAAATTCCGTTTTAGATAATGGCTACGATCAGTTGTTTTATCAATTTAAAACCGATTATTCGCAAGAATTTTCATTTTTAGATAAAACTAAATTTTCAACTGGAGTTTTAGCTGATAAATTAGAATTTGAAGCACAAAATTCTGGTTTAACCAATTTAGATTATCAACGAACCACTTTAGCCGCTTACACTGAATTTCAATCTTCTTACAAAAATTTTGATTTTATTTTGGGTGGAAGATTAGAGTCCTATTCTATTAAAGGAAATACAGATACTGATGAATTAATACCTTTTAATCAAACTCGATTTTTTCCTAATGCAAGTCTTCAATACAATATAATTCCACAAGTTTTTGTGAATGCGAATTATAATAAAAAGATTAGTTTACCCAATACATCTGCTTTAAATCCGAACAATACCAATTATCAAAATCCAAATGTTTCCTTTTTTGGAAACCCCAATTTAGAACCTACCATTTTTGATAATTACGAAGTTAAAATAAGCGCTTTTGAATATTTTTTTGTGAGTTATTCTCGTAGCGATGCGAATAATCAGGTAATGAACAGGATAATTACTGATGGTGATGGTGCTGCAAGTATTTCAGAAAATATTCCGCAAATAACCATTCATAATTTTAATTTTGGCTTGCCAGTTCCATATATGTTGTTTACCAAAGGTTTAAAAGAAACCTTGAAATTTGATTTTAATCCAGATGAGATTAATTTTTTATACTTGTACGTTGGACATCAAAAGCACATTTTACCTGATGTTAGCGGAAAAGGTTTGTGGTTTTTTAATGCTATGTCGCAAATTGTTTTACCAAGTAAAATTAAGTTTACAGCAAATTATAACACTTCAACAACAGGTGGAAATTATTTCTATTATGAAAATCGAGTTCCGTTTAGCCAACAATTTGATGTTACATTTGCTAAGAAATTCTTAGATAATAATTTATCGGTTTCGGTTTATTGTAACGATATTTTTAATACCAATAAACAAGGATTTAACGCCTTAGGAACAAATTTAGTTTACGAAAGTAGAAATGATTCAAGACGAGTAGGAATTACATTAAATTATAAAATTCCGACTAAAAATAAATTAGCAAAAGAAGAAGGTAATATCTTGAATAATGATAAAAAAGAAGATCAGCCAGTTATTGGGAATTAATTTGAAATTATCATAAGACATTTAATAAAAAATCTCGTTTAAAATTACTTTAAACGAGATTTTATCCGAACTAAAAATTAACTAACCTTTATCGTCTTCCACCACGACGTTTTGTTTTTACAACTGTGGTTTTTCCTCTTTTGTTTTTGTGAATTACTGTAGTTCCTCTTCTATTATGAACTACAACAGTCGATTTGCTTCTTCTTGGTGCATATATTTTTCGTGCAACAATAACTCTGTGTGTAGTTGTTTTGTGAAAATATACTCTATGATGCGCACATCTTCCGTTAAAAATGGAGTATCGATAAGGTTTCCAAGGTTTCCACCATCTTGGATAAAATCCCCAACGATGAGGAGAAACCCAAACCACATATCCTGGCGCATACAAGAAACGAACGCTTGGCCAAAACCAAACATTTACTACTACACCAGCTGTAGTAATTTCTGGAACATTTGGTCCTCCTTTTGATTTTTCGATTTTTTCTTCGATTTCAAAAGGTTCAACAATGGTATTTTCTGCATATAATTCTAAATCACCTTCAATTTGCAGTATTGCCGATTCATTTCCTGTTTTTTCTATTCCAATTGTGGCTATGTCCTGTTTTTCTGTTTCACTTAAATACGTGCTTAAAACAATTACATGTGTATTATTCTCTTGAATATCTTGCACCACAATGTAATCAATTTCACCATCATTGTTTAAATCAAGATTGTTCACATTGTTTTTTTCTTCATTGATTAATTTTTCAAATTCTTCTAATGAGTTTGCTTGCTTAAATAAGGCTAAAGCACCTTCTAAACTGAAATTTTCACCTGTGTATTCTGGTATATCATTTTTGTCATTATCTTGAGCAAAGCTTGTTGTAATTCCTAAAAATAACAACAATAGAAAGGATAATCTTTTCATGATTAATATAGTGTTACATTGTAAACAGTTCCGTTTGAATGTGTATAAGTTGCTAAGTTGTCACAGGTATTATTCCCATAGTCTAAAATTCCATCCAAAACACTACCTTGTAAGTCTAATTGTCCTTGCGAAATATGACTACAAGCATATTTTTTAATTAAAGTCTCAACTACAGTTACACTTAATGAAGAACCACCTACTCTCGTAATTGTGTGATTTCCCGAGGTAATTTCGTATATATTATCGGCTAATATTAATGTGCTAACTCCTGCCGTTTGTTTTACAGTTCTAGTACCATTATGGTTAAAAACAATTCCTTGTAAATTTGTAATTTTTCCGTTCGTTATAGTTCTTGTCCACTGTGGAATATCTGGATTTGTAGTTGTGTTTTCATAAACTACCGTTCCTTCAACTTTTCTGCCATTTACATAATAATTATTTCCTCTTTCAATGGTCATAATACTTCCATTATTCATCACATAATCAGTAATAGTGATGGTAATAATTCCAGAACGAGTTAAGCCATTATAAGTGCAACCTGTTCCAAAATCAACTGTAAATACTTTCGGAAATACACCAGGAGTAGAGTTGTTAACACTCACAGAGGCACATGGAGCAACAGCGTTTGTTTGATTAGAACTTCTTTCAGAATAACTTGAATTGTCGCTTGAAACATCAATTCCAGAATTAAAATCTAATTCATTTGTTAAATCAATATCCGCCGAAGCGTTAACTAATTCTTTATCAACAGAAAAATCTTCTTCTTTATTACAAGAAGTAAAATTTAAAGCTAATAATAACAATCCAGCAGTGTAAATTTTAAATTTTTTCATAATTATAATTTTTTTGAGGTTATAATAATTAGACATCGTTCTTCTAAAAAGGTTTAATAAAAAGTTAAAATTTATTCAATATCTTCCGATAAATCTTTCAAGTGAACTCTCAATGCATAAACAGAAATACTAATTTCCCAAAACGAAATTCCCAAAGAAATTAGTAAGCAAAGCAAGCTAGCACCGAAAAAATACATCCCAATAGTTTCTTGACCAATATATAAAACTAACATAGCAAAAACCGATAGAAACAAACACATTACTCCAAAAAGTTGCATGTAACGTATTAATGTTAAACGTAAATTTAAATTTTTTATTTCTATTAAGATACTTTTGTTGTGATTATCGTCATAGTTTTTCTTTAAGCTTCTTACTATTTGAGCAATCGTTAAAAATCGATTAGTATAAGCTAAAAGTATTAGAGATGTAGCCGAGAACAATAATGCTGGAGTTTCTAATGAAAGAGTCATGATTTTATAATTTTATATTGGTTTTGTAAATTCTACTCAAACCATTTTCATATTTTGTAATTTCGGTTTCAAATTCGGCTAACGATTTAAACTCTTTTTCAGAAGGTTCAATACGCTTACTTGTAAAGTATAAAGTTTGTGTAGTTGCATCGTAAAACGGACAATAATCCATTTGCTTGGAATTTATTTTTGCTCCTAAGTTCTTAGGTTCATCCCAATTTCCTTTGTTGTTCTTGTAACTGATATATAAATCGCCACTTCCTAAACCATCGGGTCTTCCGTAACAAGTATAAATAATGAATTCCTCATTCGGACTTACAAAGGCGTTAAATTCGTATCCTGTTGAATTGATGTTCATGCCTAAATTTTCAGGTTCGGTATATTGTTTTCCGTCCCACTTGCATACTAAAATATCGTCTTTTCCAAGTGTTTTTATCGCATCTGAAGTAAAATATAAATTCCCGTTTAAGGTAACACAAGGATAGAATTCATCATTAATTGAATTTACTGGAGCACCAACGTTAATAGGTTTCGACCATTCGCTTTTGAGGTCTTTTCGTTCTACATACCAAATGTCGTAATCTTTTGCTTTTGTTGTCTTATCGTCAATAGGTCGGTTTGAAGCGAAATACAAACGTAAACCATCTTGCGTTAAAAAGGGTTCGAGGTTTCTATAGTTTCCAGAAAACGAAGTCATTTGTGGTTCTTGCCATTTGTTTTTATGTTTCTTAGTAACGGCAATTACCGCTCGGTCTTCCGTTGGACTTTGAATTGAAAAATAAATTTCATCCTGATTTTTTGAAATTGTAAAATCGCGAACGTTTTGATATTTTGTTAAAAATTCACATGCCGGTATTGGTTTTGTATGTTCTTGCGAAAAACCATAAATTCCCAAAAACAGAAAGGAAATAAGTTGTAAAAGTACTTTCATTATTTCTCAGCGATTTCTTTTATGGTTTCTAATCCTTTTGGAAAACAGTCTAAAAAATAATTGGCGTGTTCATCTACAATGTCAAGTGTTACTAATACTTTTGAAAGACTTCCAATTTTAATTATTTCATAATTTTCTTGAGCTCCTGTCCAAGCTTTTGTGTCTTCATCTAAAGGTTGTTCTTCAAAGTTTTTGATGTTACCAATGTGAGTAAAATACATTTTTTCATTCGGAACTAAAACACTGATTTCACTATACATTCCGTTTCCGTTTGGATCTAAAAAATGAATCCTTTCGCCTTGTTTCCAAGAAGATTTTGCATATGAACCTTCGCAGAAAGCAGTAGTCCATTTTTTGTAATTTTCTTCTTCCCACATAGCGATCCAAACTTTATCAGTAGGAGCGTTTATTTCAATTTCGAATGATAGATTTTTCATGGTTTCTTTATTCAGTAATCAAATTTAATGAAAAACCCTGACAGGTTTTGAAACCTGTCAGGATTAATATTTAAAACGTTTTTTTATTTCTTATAAAATTTTCTTTTCTCAATTAGATATTCTTTGTCTTCCACTATCCAATATTTTTTTATCCAAAGGCCATCTTTGTTATAAACATAGCGAAAGTTTTCTTTCTTATAATGAGCTCTACCACCTCCAACTGGAATTGGAAATTCAACCGGATAATTAAATTCACGATTGAGTTCAATAACATTGTTAAATTTATCGTATTTGTAGGTTATGATTCCAATTTGACCTTTTTCAGGATAATCAGATCTTTTATTTTCAATAATATTATTTAATGAATCATATTTATATTCAAATTTTCCCCAAATTGAATCTTCCTCCCTAATAAGATTTCCATTTAAATCGTATTCACCACTATTTTTTATAGTTTCTTTTTTAGCATAATTATGCTTTATTCTGTTTTTTATTGAATCAATTTCTTTCTTAACTATCGAATCATTTTTATAACCTTCATTTATATCAAACAATTCAATAGTGTATTGGCTATTATTTATAGTGTCATAGATTACTATACATTTAAATGTCAATTTTTTTCCTCCGTAATATTCTTGTTCTGTTATATAACCATTTTTCAATTCGTACTTATAAGTCCAACTGTATTTTGTTGTTGGATTAATAATAACTTCATATCTCTTATATTTTTTTAATTTCTCAAATTCTTTACTTTTTTGTGAGAAAGAAAATGAACAAATTAAAAGTAGTATTAGTGTTATTTGGAAGCGAAATTTCATTTGCAGAGAATTATTTATCCAAATATAAAAAAATCCTGACAAGTTTCAAAAACCTGTCAGGATTAATAATAGAGTTCTAAATTATTATTTTAAAGTTTCAAAACTACGCTTCACAAAAGCGGTCAATTCTTCTCCTTTTAATAATCCTTGAGAAAGTTTAGCTAAGTCTAGTGCTTGTTTTACCAAGTCTTTTTGTGCGTCTTCTGGACTGTTTAAAATAGTAGTGGCTAGTTCTGAATTTGTGTTTATCACTAAATTATACATATCTGGGAAATTGCCCATGCCAAACATTCCGCCACCGCCAGACGCACTCATTTCTTTCATTCTGCGCATGAATTCAGGTTGGGTAATGATGAATGGTGAAGCATTACTATCTAAATTTTCTAATTGCACTGTGTAGTTTTCTTTTGGAACTACCGTTTCAATAGACGTTTTTAATTTTTCTTTTTCGTCATCTGATAATTTAGAAATCGTTTCTTCTTCTTTCTGAATTAATTTATCAATATGATCAGCATCCACACGAGCAAAAGTTACATTCTCATTATCTGCTTCTAATTTTTGAATCAAATGCGATACAATTGGCGAATCTAACAATAACACTTGATACCCTTTTTCTTTTGCAATATCAATATAACTGTGTTGCGCGTCTTTATTTGAAGCGTAAAGCACAACTAATTTTCCGTTTTTGTCGGTTTGATTCTCTTTTAAATTTTCCTTTAACTCGGCTAACGTATAATATTTATCTTCTGTCGTTGGATATAAAACGAAATCGCCCGCTTTTTCATAGAATTTTGGTTCCGAAAGCATTCCGTATTCCAATACAATTTTGATATCGTTCCATTTTTGTTCGAAATCTTCACGGTTTTCGTTGAATAACGATTTCAATTTATCAGCAACTTTTCGAGTGATGTAGTTCGAAATTTTCTTCACATTTCCATCCGCTTGTAAATACGAACGTGAAACGTTTAACGGAATGTCTGGTGAATCAATCACCCCTTTTAACATGCCTAAAAACTCAGGTACAATTCCTTCTACGTTATCGGTTACATACACCTGATTTTGGTACAATTGAATTTTATCTTTTTGCAATTGTAAATCAGCTCCCATTTTTGGGAAATATAAAATTCCTGTCAAGTTAAACGGATAATCTACATTTAAGTGAATGTTGAACAAAGGTTCTTCAAACTGCATTGGATACAATTCGTGATAGAATTTTTTGTAATCTTCATCCGTTAAATCTACCGGTTGTTTTGTCCAAGCCGGATTTGGATTATTGATGATATTGTCTACTTCTTGGTATTCTGTTTTGTAATCTTCTGGAGCGTCTTCTGGTTTAGGTAAAGCTTCTTGTTTGGTTCCAAATTTAATTGACACTGGCATGAATTTGTTATACTTGGTTAACAATTCACGGATTTTATATTCTTCTAAAAATTCTAAAGAATCTTCTGCAATATGTAAGATGATTTCAGAACCTCTTTCTGTTTTGTCATGTGACACTAAAGTAAATTCCGGACTTCCATCACATGTCCAATGCGCTGCTGGTTCGTCTTTGTATGATTTGGTTATAATTTCTACTTTTTCAGCTACCATAAAAGCAGAATAAAATCCCAATCCAAAATGTCCAATTACACCAGAATCTTTGGCAGAATCTTTATATTTTTCTAAGAATTCTTCAGCTCCTGAGAATGCAATTTGATTGATATATTTTTCTACTTCATCTGCTGTCATTCCTAATCCTTGGTCAATAATGTGCAGTTTTTTACCTTCTTTGTCGATTTTTACTTCGATGATTGGATTGCCATACTCTACTTTCGCTTCGCCAATACTGGTTAAATGTTTTAATTTTAAAGTAGCGTCGGTCGCATTCGATACTAATTCACGAAGAAAAATTTCGTGGTCGCTGTACAAAAACTTTTTAATTAAGGGAAAGATGTTTTCTACTGAAACATTAATTTTTCCTGATGCCATATTTTAAAATTTTAGTTAAACTTTTTTGTTTTATGTTTCAAAAGCAATACCAAAATCAAATCGATGACAAATTGACATATTCTGCTATTTTTCCAATATTATTTATTACTTTTGCTTGTACAAAAAAATATCATTATATGAAAAAAGCATTATTTTATTTATTTGTTGTGTCTTATTTCGTTGTTGGTTGTAAATCTACTACCCCAGTAACTAATACAAAATTAGATAATAAGACAGAGGTAGCCCTTAAAGGGAATTGGAAAATTACGGAAGTTTCATTTCCGGGGTCAAATTATATTAAAATTACTTCTTTTAATATTGCTGATTCAAAATGTTTTGTTGGAAGTCAATGGAAATTTATTTCTAATAATAATAAAGGAGAAATGATTTTGACAGCTTCAGCTTGTGATCCTTATGGTAGCCATATTACTTGGTACATTAATAAAGAAGGTAATATGGTTATGAAGTTTTTATCTGATGGTGTAAAAGCAAAACACACGACATCTGGATATATATTAAAAGTAGTTAATGTTACTTCCAATTCGTTTCAATTAATTGATAAAATGGATGTAGGAGGGCAAATAGTTGAAGTTGTTTATCAATTTAATAAAAACATGTAATTATGAAAAAAAGTATAGCGATTATTATTCTATTTGGCTTATTTTTTGGGCCAATATTAACAAGTTGTGAAGCAGCTAAAAATACAAATAAAACGCAAAGAGGTGCTGCAATAGGTGTTATTGCTGGAGGTGTTTTAGGAGCCGTTATAGGTAATAATGTTAAGGGTGGTAATGCAGCTTTAGGAGCAGCTTTGGGTGCAGCAATTGGAGGTGCGGCAGGAGGATTAATTGGTCATAAAATGGATAAACAAGCTAGAGAAATTCAAGAAGCTTTGCCGGGAGTTAGTGTTCAACGTGTTGGAGAAGGGATTCATCTTACTTTAGGTGAGAATTCGGTTAATTTTGAATTTAATAAAGCAACATTAACATCTACTGCTATGTCAAATTTAGATAAATTGATTCCTGTATTTAAAGATTACAATCAAACTAATATTAAGATTTACGGTTATACAGATAGTAAAGGTTCTGATGAATATAATTTAACATTATCTGAAAAAAGGGCCGCTACAGTGAAGCAATACTTGATTTCTAAAGGGTTATTAGGAAGCCGATTTACTTCTGTGGGTATGGGGGAGGCTGAACCAATTGCTGAAAATGAAACAGAAGCTGGTAGAAGTCAAAATAGAAGAGTTGAATTTACTATTGTCGCAAATGATCAAATGATAAAAGAAGCAGAAAATCAAGCAGGAGGAAATTAATTTTCATAAAAACGAGCAGTTTTATAACGGCTCGTTTTTATCTATCGTTAAATTTTATTAGTATTCCACCACTTATGGTATAATATAAACCAGTAATTGGATTTGGTTTACCAGAGTATGTTAAACTTCCATCCCAATTATAATGTTGTGATGGATTTATAACGAAAGATGCGTCAGCTGAAAGGTAAAAACCATTAAAAATTCTATATCTTGGATTAATTCCTAATATAACATTTACAATTTCATCTTTGCCTGTTGTTAAATAAGAGGATTTTGCAATTGTATATCCTATACCAACGTGTGTGTGTAGATTAAATTTATTATAGTAATATTCTCTATCTAATAATGCTGAAAGGTTATAGTCTAAATGAATTGTACTTCTAATAAAATCTACACCACTTTCATCACCTAAAAAATCATTTGAAATTCTGAATTTTTCTGAAGCAAAATCTAATTTTATTTCAAAATCTTCATAAATTTCATAAAAACCGCCAATTCTTATATGTTTTAAGTTTGTTTGATTCGGTTCATAAACATTATTCATTCCATAATAAGCCTCAATTCCAAATTTAGATTGTGAGTATAAAATATTGGTAGAAATCAAAAGGAATAATGCAAAAAATGTATTTATTTTAAAGTTCTTCATTTTTTTTGTTTACAAATATAAATTATAAAAATAAATTATGCCTGTTTTGTTACAGAGATTTTTAATTTTGCAATATTATGACACAACTTAAAATTAATAATATTTCTTTTTCTTATCAAAATAAATTGGTTTTGAGTAATATAAATTACTTCTTGTCTAAAGGAAAAAATTTGGCTTTAATTGGCGAAAGCGGTTGTGGGAAAAGTACCTTGCTAAAACTTATTTATGGTTTGTATGACTTAGATGAAGGACAGATATTTTGGAATGATTTAGAAGTATTTGGTCCGAAATATCATTTAATTCCAGGAATGCCTTTCATGAAATATTTGGCTCAAGATTTTGATTTGATGCCTTTTATTACCGTTGCTGAAAACGTAGGAAAGTATCTTTCTAATTTTTTTCCAGAAGACAAACAAGCCCGTATTGCGGAGTTGTTAGAAATTGTAGAAATGACCGAATATGCTAATGTAAAAGCTAAGTTTTTAAGTGGTGGTCAAATGCAACGTGTAGCCATTGCTAGAGTTTTAGCATTAGAGCCAGAAGTTTTATTGTTGGATGAACCTTTTAGTCACATCGATAATTTTAGAAAAAATAGTTTGAGAAGAAAACTTTTTGGCTATTTAAAAGAACAACAAATTACTTGTATTGTAGCCACTCACGATAGCACCGATGTTTTGGCTTTTGCTGATGAGGTAGCGATTATTAAAGAGGGAAAAATCATAGAAAGTGGTATTCCAAAGTTTATTTATGATAATCCAAAAGATAAATATGTAGCCTCTTTGTTTGGCGATGTTAACGAAATTAAAATCAACGGAGAACTAAAATTTGTTTATCCATATCAATTAAAAGTTTCGATTAATTCTGATATAAAAGTAGAAGTTGTAAATTCTTATTTTAGAGGAAGTCATTATTTAATTGAAGCCAAATTTGGAAATCAAACTTTATTTTTTGAAAATGATATGATTTTAGCGAATGGGGAAGTGGTTTGTTTGAAATGGATGTAAAAACAAATAGACCTTCAAATCTCTCAATTCAAAGGTCTATTTTCTTTATTCTATGTTCTTATGTCATCCTGAGCTTGTCGAAGGACTAATTCTTTAAATATTTTTCTAAAAATTGGTCTTGTTCCCATAACAAATGAAAAATGTTTTCTTTAGCTACATAACCGTGGCTTTCTTTTGGTAAAATTACCAATCTTGCAGGACCACCTAATCCTTTCAACGCTTGGAAATAACGCTCTGATTGTAATGTAAAAGTTCCAGGATTATTATCAGCTTCTCCATGAACTAATAATAATGGTGTTTTCATTTTTTCTGCATTCATAAAAGGCGACATTCCGTTGTAAACTCCAGGAACATCCCAGTAATTACGTTGCTCACTTTGGAATCCAAAAGGAGTTAATGTTCTGTTGTATGCACCACTTCTTGCAATTCCACAGGCAAATAAATTAGAGTGTGTTAACAAGTTAGCCGTCATGAAAGCTCCGTATGAGTGACCTCCAATAGCTACTTTTTTACGATTGATATAACCTAATTTGTCCACCGCATCAATAGCAGCTTCAGCATTTGCCACTAATTGTGGAATAAAGGTATCGTTAGGTTCTGTTGTTCCTTCACCAATAATTGGGAAAGACGCATCGTCTAAAACTGCATAACCTTTGGTTACCCAATATACAAACGAACCATAGTAAGGGAACGTAAATTCATTTGGGTTTTTATCGTTTTGTCCTGCCGAATTTTTGTCTTTGTATTCTGCTGGATATGCCCAAATTAACAAAGGTAATTTCTCTTTTTTCGTTTTATCATAACCAACAGGTAAATATAAAGTTCCCGAAAGTTCAACTCCATCTTTTCTCTTGTATTTGATCACTTCTTTGTGAACGTTTTTAATACTTTCGAATGGGTTTTTGAAAGTGGTAATCGGAGTTAATTTGTTTTTCGACTTGATGTTTCTAAAATAGTAATTTGGATATTCATTTTTCGATTGAATCATTACCAACACTTCTCCTTTTTTGAAATCTTCAATTGATAGTAAATCTTCTTTTTTGTCTTTTATGTTAGAAGTGTACAATCTCGTTTTTTTCAAAGTAGAGAAATCGTATTCATCAATAAAAGGAAATTGTCCATCTTTAGTATATCCAGACCCAATTAAGTAACCTTTGTTATTTTCAATTGCAATTACATAACGTCCAAATTCGTTCTTTTTCATTTCGAAATTTCCAGGATCCGAGTAAATGTCTTGCGAATTTCTGTCTTCAATAACTTTTGGAGCAATAGCTAAATTTGAAGGGTTAAATAAATACGCTTTTGTATTTCTAGTATCGTACCATGAATCGGCAACAATCGCAATGTTATCGTTTGCCCACATAATGCCAGCATAACGTTGTTGGGTTTTGATTAAGCTTATTGGGTTTGACGTAAAAGGCGCTTCCCATAAGAAAACTTCATCTCTAAAATCAACTTTTACGGCTTGATCTCCGCCGTCTAAAGCTTCCACAAAATATAAAGTTGCTGGTTTATCGGCTCTCCATCCCATACTTCTTTTTCCTTTTCTTACAGAAGAAAATCCTTTAGGCATAATTTCGATTAATGGCACTTCATTTACCACTTTTACTTCTTTTCCGTTGGCATCATAAACTGTAGTTTTTTGTGGAAATCGACTTAGAGGTACAATGTAAGAATATGGTTTTTGAATGGTGGTTATCATTAAATAGTTGCCATCTGGAGAAAAACTCTCGCCGGCATAAATGTCAGCAGATTTAAATAAAGTTGCATTTCCAGATAAACTTACTTTGTATAATTCTGAAGTAACTAAAACATCAAAATTAGCTTCATCTGTTTTGTTTTTCAATAAATCTTGATAGGTTCTGTTTTGTGATTTTGAACCATCACTTGTAGAAACAGTTGGTCCTTTTGGGATATCTTTATTACTGTCTATTAAATCTGGACGGTTTTTTGGTAACATTTTTACTAATAACGTTTCGTTATCTTTCATCCAATTGAACGGACTTCCTAAATTCGCATTCAAATTATCAGAAGTTAGTTTTTTAGCGTTTGCAGTTGCTATATCAATAACCCAAAGCTCCACACCTTTATTTGTGGTGTTAGTAAAAGCAATTTTCTTTTGGTTAGGTGACCAAGAAACATTTGTAATTCGAGCATTTGCAGGTAATCCGGTAACTTGAATTTCGTTTTTGTCCTTGATTTTTCTGATTTTTAGATTGTTGATATACGTAACAGTACTCGAAATATTGGTTACAGAATTAATTCTTAATCCACCTAATTTCATTTCGGTCTGATTTAAATCGTCTAATGTTTTGTAGGTGTTTCTATAGCTTAAAAGCAAGTACTCTTTTTTGGTATCCATACTTACAGATGGTGCTCTTTCGTAATCAGCCAATGCTAAAATTTCAGCAGATGGCTTTTGATACGTTACATTTTCTTGTGCTATCGCGGTGAATGTTCCCACAAAAACGAACAAGGAAAGGAGTTTTAGTTTCATTTTTTTTGGTTTTATAATTGGCACTAAAATTATTTTTTTAGTTACAATTTTTTTACAATTATTTGTTAATTTTTTCCTACCTTTATTTTTTAATAAATCAACAAAAACTATTTTTATTATGGGAAAATTTGTAATTTCAACAAGAAAAAACGGAGAATTTCAATTTAGCTTAAATGCAGGTAATGGTCAAGAAATCTTAGCTAGCGAAGGATATACAACTAAAGCAGCTTGTTTAAATGGAGTAGAATCAGTGAAGAAAAATTCACAAGAAGAAGCTCGTTTCGATAAATTAGAATCAAAAAATGGAAAATTTTATTTCAATTTGAAGGCTACTAATGGTCAAATTATTGGTACAAGTGAAATGTATGAAACTACAGCTTCTAGAGACAACGGAATTGCTTCTGTAGCGAAAAATGCTCCAGATGCTTCGGTTGATGATCAAACGGCTTAGTTTTAATAAATAATTTTGAAAAGTGTCTACCTAAAAGTAGGCACTTTTTGTTTTTAGATTTGTCAAAACAACAAAAAAAGGATTCTAAATTATTAATTTCGTATTTTTGTTTTAATAAAATGTAAAATTCGAAATATATGTTTCATTCCAAAATATCAGGATTAGGGTATTATGTTCCAGATAATATTGTTACCAATAACGATTTGTCTAAAATAATGGAAACCAATGACGAATGGATTCAAGAACGAACTGGAATTCAAGAACGTCGTCACATCATAAGAGGAGAAGATACCACCACTTCAATGGGTGTAAAAGCAGCTGAAATTGCTATTGAACGTTCAGGAGTAACTAAAGAAGATATCGATTTTGTCATCTTCGCTACTTTGAGTCCCGATTATTATTTTCCAGGTCCAGGTGTTTTAGTGCAACGCGATTTAGGTTTAAGAACCGTTGGTGCTTTAGATGTTCGTAATCAATGTTCGGGTTTTGTGTATGCGATTTCAATTGCAGATCAATACATCAAAACCGGAATGTATAAAAACGTTTTAGTAATCGGTTCTGAATTACATTCAACAGGTTTAGATATGACCACTCGTGGTAGAGGTGTTTCGGTGATTTTTGGAGATGGAGCAGGAGCAGCCGTACTTTCAAGAGAAGAAGATTTATCAAAAGGGATTTTATCAACCCATTTACATTCAGAAGGGCAACATGCTGAAGAATTATCGTTAGTTGCTCCTGGAATGGGGAAACGTTGGGTAACCGACATCATTGCAGATAATGATCCAAATGACGAAAGTTATTATCCATACATGAACGGACAATTTGTTTTCAAAAATGCAGTCGTTCGTTTTAGTGAAGTCATTAACGAAGGCTTACAAGCCAATAATCTGCAAGTTTCTGATATAAATCTATTGGTGCCACATCAAGCGAATTTGAGAATTTCACAATTCATTCAACAGAAATTCCGTTTAACGGATAACCAAGTATTCAATAATATTCAAAAATATGGAAATACAACGGCAGCTTCCATTCCAATTGCTTTAACTGAAGCTTGGGAACAAGGTAAAATCAAATCAGGTGATTTAGTAGTTCTAGCGGCTTTTGGTTCAGGTTTTACTTGGGGAAGTGTGATTATTAGATGGTAAGTTTTAGAGAATAGAAAAAAGAAAAAAGAATATAGATAAAAAGCGCTCTGAGATTTCAGAACGCTTTTTTACTTTTTTATTGAAAATTCCAAGTTGAATATTCAACATTATATTTAATAACGAATGTTGAATTTTCAACAACGAATATTGAAATTTTAGAACATTCCGCCACCACCTTGAGTTTCATTTGCATCTCTTTGTTTTCTGGCTAAAGCACGGTTTTTTCCGCCACCGAAAATGTAATTGAATCCTACATAGAAAGTTTGACTTTCCCAGTAAAACGCCCCTTGTTGTCTAAACGGAATATTTCCATCAAAAGCAAAACGCATATTTTCAAAAACGTCGTTGTAACGAGCTGTGATGGTTCCTTTTCCTTTTAAAATGTTATAAGTTGCTCCAATATCCATTTTGTACATTTCCATTCTATCGTATTGTAAACCTCTGTCTTTTCCTCTATACATTCCAAATAATTGAAAACGCAAATCTTTTGTAGCCGTAAAACTATTGTTGATTCTTGCGTTAAAAGTAGTTACATCTACTTCAGCATTTTCTAAAGCATTTGTGCTAGCATTTTGTACGGTTCCTTTTGCCGTTTTAAAATAAACATCGGCACTTGCATTAACAGACCACCATTGTGTGAATTTTAAATTTCCTGAAGTTTCAATTCCAAAGGCATCATTATTATCAAAGTTGTCATATGATAAAATGTTACGATTTGGATTGTTTGGATCGTTGTAAACTACTCTCGAAATTTCATCTGAAATACTTCTGTAGAAAACACCACTTGTAATAGAACCAATTTTGGTTGTTCTAGTATAATTCACTTCAAACGAATTGGTAAATTGTGGAACTAAATCTGGATTTCCTCTCGATTCCATTAAAGGTGTTGTCCATTCTCTAATTGGGCTAATTTGTCCAATACTTGGTCGGTCAACTCGTCTTGAATAATTAAAATTGAATGAGTTTTTATCGTTTGCCGTATACGTTAAAAATGCTGATGGATAAGCTGTAAACAAGTCGTCAGAAATGTTTTGAGCATCAGTAAAACTAGGATTTGTCTCGTTGATGGCAAAATCAGCATCCAAGTCAAAATGTTCTAAACGCACCCCAAGTTGACCGCTCCATTTTCCAATTTGCTTACCAACATTCGCATAAGCTGAATAAATATTTCTTCCAAATTCAAACGAATTATTCGCACTTGTAAAACTCGGATTAATATCATTAAAACGGTTACCCGAATTTTGAATTCTTGTTTCAACACCTAATTCCAATTTTGTAGTTTCAGTTATAGGGTTGATATAATCGGCATTAAACTGAAAATAATCAGTGGTTCCTTTTACAATATTGGTTCTGTCAAAATTAAAAGTTGGATTCGAAATTGTTTCATCGTACACTGTATTCTCGTCATTCACCGTGTGTGAGTAGTTTAATTGAATCTCTAAATTTTCATCTTTCTTTTCAAAATCATGTTTAAAAACCATATCGTAAGTTTGGTTTTTATTGTTTCCTCTACTTCCAAAAAGTTGTGTTGTGTTTCTATTCGCAATTGGGTCGTCATAAACTACAGTAGTCAAACCAGAACCTGTTCCAGATGTAAAACTTTGATTGGTGTAAGCAGATAATGTGTTTTTGTCGTTGATGTAATAATCCATTCCAAGCTTTAAAAGGTGCGAATTATTCTTGTTTTTAAATTGAAAATCTTGGCGATTTTCTTGCGTAGGTCTTTCGCTATCTACAAAGCCATTGTTGGCATTGATTCCGTGATTAAAACCATAATTGGTGTAAAAATTTACTTTTCCAACACGATAATTCATGTTTAAAGCTGAGTTGGTTTTTGGTGTGATTCCAAAAGTAACACCTGTGTTTAATGAACCATTAAAACCATCTTGCGAATTTTTATGCAAAATAATATTGATAATTCCACTCATTCCTTCTGGGTTGTATTTTGCCGAAGGATTTGTAATCAATTCAATTTGTTTAATCGAAGCCGAAGGAATTTGTTGCAACAATTGCTCTACTGAAACATTCGAAGGTTTTCCGTCGATAAGCACACGTACATTGCTGTTTCCTCTCATGCTAATTTCTTTCGTTTGGGGATCAATACTAACTGTTGGAATATTGTTCATAATTTCAGAAGCTGTAGTTCCTGATGCGATTAAATCTTTACCAACATTAATTACTTTTCTATCAATTTTTTGCACCATGTTTGAACGTTCAGCTACCACTTCAACATCTTTTAATTCTGAAACGTCTTCAGAAATAGCGATTATTCCTAAGTTTTGATTGGCGTCTGAAGTCAAATCCATGTTTTTAATAACTGTTGTATATCCAATAAATTGAATTTCAACTATGTATTTTTGTAAAGCTAATTTGTTGATGGCAAAATTTCCGTCTTCTGTGGTTACACCTCCTGTAACAATCTTGTCATTATCTTTAAGAATAATGTTCACGTAAGGTAAAGGTTCATTTGTGTTTTTGTCAATAACCTTTCCTTTGATGCTTCCTGAATTTTGTGCAAATCCAAAAGTAATTGAGCACAAGAAACAGGTGATAATTAATTTAAGTTTCATTTGTTTGTTTTTGATTAAATGATTGATGATTGTGTTTAATAGACTTCAACAATTGTTAAATGTTACAGTATTTTTAAAATATTTTTTTAATCGAAAAAAAACTAATCACTATTTACTAATCACTAACTACTATTTATTACCTTTGCACGTTCAAAAAATAAGGTAAAATGACATTACATCACACATTAACAACACACATCCAAAATGCGGTTCTTGAATTGTTCAATATTTCTATTGAAAAAGTTGAATTTCAAGCTACTAGGAAAGAGTTCGAAGGTGATATTACTATGGTAGTTTTTCCTTTGGTAAAAGCATTAAAAGGTAATCCAGTTGAAATCGGAAATCAGATAGGAAATTGCTTAGTAACGAACGTAAATGAAGTTTCTAAGTTCAATGTAGTAGGTGGATTTTTAAATATTGTGATTTCGGATGCTTTTTATGTGGAATTTTTTAATTCGATAAAAAACAACGAGACATTTGGTTTTGTAGCTCCAAGAGAAGGAGAAAAGGCGGTTATGGTAGAATATTCTTCGCCAAATACTAACAAACCTTTGCATTTAGGACACATTCGTAACAACTTATTAGGTTATTCCGTTGCCGAAATCATTAAAGCTTCTGGAAAAAAAGTATACAAAACGCAAATCATCAACGATAGAGGAATTCATATTTGTAAATCAATGTTGGCTTGGCAAAAATTCGGTAACGGACAAACGCCAGAATCAACAGGATTGAAAGGTGATAAATTGGTTGGGAATTTCTATGTTGAATTCGACAAACAATATAAAAAAGAAATTACGGAATTAATCGCTCAAGGTAAAACCGAAGAAGAAGCAAAAAAACTAGCACCATCTATTTTAGAAGCACAACAAATGCTTTTAGATTGGGAAAATGGAAAGCAAGAAGTTATTGAACTTTGGAAAACCATGAACCAATGGGTGTATGATGGATTTGAACAAACGTATAAAAATCTTGGCGTAAATTTTGATAGCTATTATTATGAATCCAACACGTATTTACTTGGAAAAGAAGTAGTGCAATTTGGTTTAGAAAAAGGTATTTTTGAGAAAGATCCAGATGGTTCGGTTTGGATTGATTTAACAGCGGATGGATTGGATAGAAAAATCGTGCTTCGTTCTGACGGGACAGCGGTTTATATGACTCAAGATATTGGAACGGCTATCCAACGTGTGAAAGATTTTCCAGATGTTGGAGGAATGGTTTACACCGTTGGAAACGAGCAAGATTACCATTTTAAAGTGTTATTCTTAATCTTGAAAAAGTTAGGGTTTGATTGGGCTGATAGCTTATATCATTTATCATACGGAATGGTGGAATTGCCTTCTGGAAAAATGAAATCACGTGAAGGAACCGTTGTAGATGCAGATGATTTAATGGCAGAAATGACTACAACAGCGCAAACAATTTCGGAAGATTTAGGAAAATTAGAAGGTTATTCTGAAGATGAAAAAGCGGTTTTATTTAAAACAATCGGTTTAGGTGCGTTGAAATATTACATGTTAAAGGTTGATCCGAAAAAACAAATGATGTTCAATCCAGAAGAATCAGTTGATTTTGCTGGAAATACAGGACCATTTATTCAGTATACTTACGCTCGTATTCAGTCGATTTTGAGAAAAGCTGATTTTGATTTTGAAAATGTTGTCATATCGAGCGGAGTCGAGATACATGAAAAAGAGAAAGAATTAATCAAGCAAGTACAATTATTCCCTGAAGTAATTCAAAATGCGGCAGAGAATCATAGTCCGGCGTTGATTGCAAATTATACGTATGATTTGGTAAAAGAATTCAATTCGTTTTATCAACAAGTTTCGATTTTAGGAGAAGAAAATCACGATAAAAAAGTGTTTAGAGTACAATTGTCAAAATCAGTTGGAAACACCATAAAAAATGCATTTCAGTTATTAGGAATTGAGGTTCCTGAGCGAATGTAAAAATATTTCAACATTCAAAATTCCATGTTGAATATTCCTTGTTTAAATATCGAACAACGAACTTGGAACAACGAATTTTGAAATAGTAAATCAGTTATAAGAGATAAAATTAAGTGAACACATCAAAATATTTTTTTCAAACTTTAATTGTGGTAATCGTTTCTGGATTGTCTTTTTTGGCATTCAAAACGTTTTTGCCTAAGAAATTATTTGCCGAAAGTAAATTAGATTCTAAAAATGTGGTAGTCGATAGTTTGCTTTTGGAAGCTATTGCCGAAGATGAGGGTGAAGTGACCGAAGACTCTATAACTAAAACCGTTATTGATTATAAAGTGGTAAACGGTATTAAATTCCCGCCAGAAACATTCGAAGAATATACTGGAAATCAATATTTAGCGACATTTTTTGAAAAGCTATTCCAATTAGAAACAAAAAAAGAAGGCAATGTTCGCATCGCTTATTTTGGAGATTCGATGACCGATGGCGATTTAATTGTAAAAGATTTTAGAACGTATTTCCAAGAAAAATTTGGTGGGCAAGGTGTTGGTTTTGTGAACATCACATCAGAATCTGCAAGTTCTCGTAGTTCTGTTACGCACGAATTTTCTGGAAATTGGAAAACACAATCGTATTTAAAAGTTAAACATCCGTCTAGAGCTTTTGGAGTGAATGGACATGTGTTTTTTGCAAACGATACAGCAAATTTGGCTTGGGTAAAATATAAAGCAACTAAAACAAGATTTGCAACAGAATTACCTCGACCAACCTTATTCTACGGAAGTTCTTCTAACAAAGAAGGAAAGGTGTTTTATGTTGCTGGCGATACAATCGTAAAAAAAATGACACCAAACAATACGTTAAACACACTTACATTATCGGAAGGAAGTTTGAAAAGTATTAAAGTAAATTTTAAACAAGCCGATTCTATTCCAATCTACGGATTCAATTTTGATGATGGAAAAGGCGTTCATGTGGATAATTTTTCTAACAGAGGAAATTCAGGTTTGCCATTAGGAAGTTTTGATATCAATACGATGCGTGCGTTTCATGACAAATTAGATTATGATTTAATTGTCTTGCAATATGGTGCTAATGTGTTGAATTACGGTTCGTTAAATTATAGTTGGTACGAAAAACGAATGGCGAAAGTAGTAGCGCATTTGAAAGAATGTTTTCCAGGAGTGGCTATTTTAATTATTTCAACTGCAGATAAATCTACCAAATACGATTTAGAAATGAAAACAGATTCTGCCGTTATTCCTTTAAATGCTGCACAAAAACGTTATGCAATTAAATCGGAATCGAGTTTTGTAAACATGTACACCTTAATGGGAGGTAATGGTTCCATGATTCAATGGGTAGAACAAGAGCCAGCAAGAGCCAATAAAGATTATACGCATTTTAATCATAGAGGCGCAAAAGAAGTAGCTAATTTGATTTTTACACAATTAAATCAAGGTTATGAAACCTATAAGGGATTAAGAAAAAAACGTAAAAAACAAGCTGCTCCAGTAAAAAAAGATAGTGTGATAATCAATAAAGATTCCGTTTATGAAGAATAGATTTTTGATATTTTTGTTAGGAATTTCTTTTTTTGGATTTTCTCAAGATACTTTATTAGTGCCAATGGATTCGGTTTATACGGATATTCCTGTAGTTGATTCTATCGAAGTTACTTTTACAGGAAACGACATTCAAAATCCTAGTGCATTATTGTCTTTTTATGATAAAATGTACCAATTAGAACAAAGTAAATCAGGTAAGATTAATATAGTTCATATTGGAGATTCGCACATACAAGCCGATTTGTTTACCGCTAAAATTCGTGCTCAATTTCAAAAGGTGTTTGGAAATGGTGGTTTTGGTTTTACCTTTCCGTATAGTGTAGCTAAGACAAATAACAGTGCTCCAATTCGGTATTCTGCATCAGGAAGTTTTCAAAGTTTCAGGAATTTATATGCTGATGAAAATCGACCAGTTGGCTTAAGTGGTTTTTCTATGGAAACGACTTTAAAGGATTTTGCAATTCAATTGAATGTAAAAGATGCACAATATAATTTTACGAAATTGAAAGTCATTACGCCACAAAATGTGAATTTGTTTGATGTTTCTGTTTCTAATAAAAACATTGTCATTGAAAGAAAAGTACCGAAAAAAATCACGCATAAAGTTAAGCCAGGTGAAGTTTTAGGTGGAATAGCTAATAAATATAATGTTTCTTTGAAAGCTTTGAAACAAGCAAACGGTTTAAAAAGTGATATGATTCGCGATGGAAAGGTGTTGACGATTCCAACTAAAGGAACACAATCAAAGTCTACAACCAAAACGGAATATATTCCAATCGAATTACAACCTTCGTTATTTTCTAACGATTATATTTCGGAAACACCTTTAGATAAAATTGCGATTGTTCCCAATCAAGAGATTGATGATTTTGCTTTGAATGGATTGGTTTTAGAAAATGATAATTCGGGTGTGATTTATCACAGCATAGGTGTGAATGGTGCAAAAGCTTCAGATTATAATAAATTCAGATTGTTCAATGAGCAATTACCTGTTTTAAATCCAGATTTGGTTATTATTTCCTTAGGAACAAATGAGAGTTTCGATAAGCAATCAGGCGAACAATATTTTGCACATTTGGATCAAATGATTCAAGGAATTAAAGAAAAAAATCCACAAGCTTGTGTTTTGGTAATGACACCACCTCCATCGGTTTTACATCGAAAATATAGAAATACTTTTATTGAAAAATATGCCGAAGCAATTGAAAATAATGCGCAAAATAGTAATTATGCTTTTTGGGATTTGCTAAAGATTTTTGGTGGGAACAATGCCATCAATAGAAACGCAGCAAAAGGTTTTATGGCTAGAGATAAAGTACATTATTCAAAAGTAGGTTACGAAAAACAAGGCGATTTGTTTTTTGAAGCATTTTTACAATCATATGAATTATTCAAATCAACAAAATAGAAGTGAGAGCACTTTTTAATTTACAAAATTGGTTTCTAGAAACAGTAGGAAATGTTGATTTAGAAACAGTAAAAAATTGGTTTATTTATAACCTAAAACAACCACTATTATTCAATAGTGCTTTGTTTTTAGGATTGTTTCTAATCTTTTACAGTATTTATATTTTATCTCGAAAAACGCATTATTTCCGCATAACATATGTAGTATTGTTTTCGTTGTTTTTCTATTATAAATCAAGTGGGTTCTACTTTTGGATCTTGATATTTTCATCTATCGTAGATTATTCGCTTTCCCGACTTATTTATGTGGAAGCTCAGCAATTCTATCGTAAGTTTTATTTGATATTAAGTTTGTTGATAAACTTAGGAATGTTAGCGTATTTTAAATATACCAATTTCTTCATCGATAATTACAATTCACTTTTCGACGGAACTATGAAGTTTGAAGATATTATTCTTCCTGTCGGAATTTCATTTTACACTTTCCAAACCTTAAGTTATACCATTGACGTTTACCGAAGAGAATTAGAGCCAACAAAAAGCTTTATGGATTTCTTGTTCTTCGTTTCGTTTTTTCCGCAATTAGTAGCAGGGCCAATTGTAAGAGCAAGTGATTTCATTCCTCAAATTTATGAAAAATTAAAGTTAACGAAAGAAGATTTCAATCGCGCTTTATTTCTGATTATTGGAGGTTTATTAAAGAAATCGGTGATATCAGATTACATTTCATCCAACTTCGTTGACCGTGTTTTTGATGCGCCAAACAGTTATACTGCTTTTGAAAATTTAATGGCATCTTACGGCTATGCGATTCAAATTTATTGTGACTTCTCAGGTTATTCTGATATAGCAATCGGATTAGCTTTATTAATGGGATTCTGGTTACCTGATAACTTTAGAACACCTTATCAATCAGGTTCTATTACCGAGTTTTGGAGAAGATGGCATATTTCACTTTCGAGTTGGTTAAGAGATTATTTATACATTTCTTTAGGCGGAAATCGAAAAGGAAAAATCAGAACCTATTTCAACTTATTTATGACCATGTTGTTAGGTGGATTATGGCATGGTGCTTCTTGGAAATTTGTAGTTTGGGGTGTTTTGCATGGATTGGCTTTAGTAGTAGAGAAATTTTTTGGACAGTTTATTAAATTGCCAAAAAATATTGTTGTCCGAACCATTCAAGTGGTTTTAACGTTCCATTTTGTGGTTTTTTGTTGGTTGTTTTTTAGAGCAAAAGATTTTGAAACTGCCTTTCAAGTGATTCAAAATATTGGAAAATTAACCTTCGATTTTAATCAATGGCAAACCATAATTTTAGGCTATAAAAACGTCTTTTTATTGATTGCTATTGGAGTAATTTGGCATTTTGTTCCCGTAAAAGGAATTGCTTTTATGCAAAAAACGTTTAGTTCAATTCCGTTATTGGTGAAAGCTATTTTATTAGGATTGATTTATTGGGTTGTTTATGCTACGGCTTCTGCTGGTGCGCAACCGTTTATTTATTTTCAGTTTTAAAAAAAAATAGTCTGAAAAACGATGAAGCTTTTCAGACTAAATTACTCATACCTAAATTAAATACTATTTTTTCAAAATTGTATTTAAAACTAAATCTTTATCTAATTTTTTAGTACAGAAAAACCAATCTTTACAGTCTAAAGTTTCATCGTTTTCCATTCTTTCTTTTGCAACACCACAAGAACCTGCGGTTGGCACAATTACATCGTCTCCAGGTCTCCAATAAGCTGGACAAGCTACTTCAAAAGCATCGGCAGTTTGTAAAGCAATTAAAGCTCTGTAAATTTCGTCAAAGTTTCTTCCAATACTTAATGGATAATATAAAATAGTTCTAATAGTTCCTTTTGGATCTACAAAGAATACGGCTCTCACAGCTTTTGTATTGCTTTCGCCTTCCATAATCATTCCGTATTTTTTAGAAACTTCCATTGTAATGTCTTCGATTAAAGGAAATTTAACTTCGATGTTCTTCATTCCTTTGTATTCGATTTTTTCTTTAATGGTTCTTAACCATGCAATATGGCTATACAATCCATCAACTGATAATCCTAATAATTCACAATTAGCTTCTTTAAATTGATTTTCCATGCTTGCGAAGGTCATAAATTCAGAAGTACAAACAGGAGTAAAATCGGCTGGGTGACTAAAAAAGATGACCCATTTTCCTTCATAATCTTTTGGAAAGTTGATAGTTCCTTGTGTTGTAATTGCAGTAAATTCTGGTGCTTGTTCGCCAATTCTTGGCATAAATACTTGATTTTCCATTTTTTCTATTTTTAAAATGTTATTATTAATTTTTGATGGTACAAATTTCAATCAAAAAAAATGTTGAAAAAGTAACAAGAGTTCCTTAGTATAATAAAATATTATTATATATTAATGTAATTATAAATTTTATCTATTTTATTATTGGTTTCTCAAATTGATTTGTAACAATCGTTACATCGTTTTATTTGCAATTCTATACATTTGATTTTTAAATAAAATAGAGATGAGATATATTGTTGCAGTAATAGTATTATTTGGTTTTGTGAGTTGCCAAAAAGATAAAAAAGTGTATAAAGAAATTCAAGATGCAAATCCAACTTCACTTCAAAATGAAATTCATGAAGGCAAAAAACTTATGGTAACCCATTGTTATTTGTGTCATAGTCCAAATGCAGCTGAAAGCGAAGGAAGAATTGCGCCACCAATGGTAGCTATTAAAGCAAGATATATCGACAAAGAAGGTTACAACAAAGAAGAGTTTGTAAAACATGTTACAGCATTTGTTGACAATCCAACAGAAGATATAGCACTTATGTATGGAGCAGTAAAAAAACATGGTGTTATGCCAAAACAAGTTTTTCCTGAAGGAAGTGTTGAAAAAATTGCCAATTTCATGTTTGATTATCAAATTGAAGAACCGGAGTGGTTTAAAGAGCATTGGGAAGGTCATGGCAATGAAAATTGGACACAATCGGGTAAAAAGTATGTGGAAGAAAAAAAAGAGAAAACCTATGCTGATATTGGTATAGAATATGCTTTGGGTACTAAAAAAGTATTGGGTAAAAATTTGATGGGAGCTATCCAAAAAAAAGGAACTCTCGAGGCTCTATCCTTTTGTAACATTCAAGCTATACCTTTAACAGACAGTATGTCAACTAAATTTAACGCTTCTATAAAACGTGTTTCTGATAAAAATAGAAATCCAAATAATAAAGCGAATACCGAAGAATTACAATACATTGCTCAATTTAAGAAAGAGTTAGCTGCCAAAAAAGAAATAAAACCAGTTGTAATAGAAAAAGGAAATAAAGTTCAGTTTTATTATCCAATTGAAACCAATACCATGTGTTTGCAGTGTCATGGAAAACAAATTAAACCAGAAGTTTCAAAGCAAATTATGAAATTATATCCAAAGGATTTAGCTATTGGTTATAATGAAAGCGAAGTTCGTGGTATTTGGAGTATTACTTTTGATAAAAAATAGTATGGCCAAAAAGACATATATCATTACTGGAATTGGAATTGTTGTTGGACTACTGTTAGGATATTTATATTATTTAGAAATAGGTTGTGCGTCTGGAATGTGCCATTACTTCTAAACCCTTAAATAGTACCTTATATGGAGGAATAATGGGCGGATTGCTTTTTAGTATGATTGGTGATTTTTTTAAGAAGAAAAAGAGCTAATTTCTTGTGTAACAATTGTTACTAAATATTTTTAAAGTTTACTTACATTTGTTAAATGAAATTCTCGGTTCACATGTTATGTTTTTACTTGTTGCTTCTGCTGACTTTGCCGTCAGTTAGAGCTATGAAAATGTTTGTGAGTCAAGAATGTCAAAATACTTGTCATAATGATGAGGCATCAAATTCAGGTTGTGAAAAAGGTAAAGTAATCATGAATTTGAACTTTAGTCCAACGCAATTTGTCTCTGAAATTTCGCTTAAAGAAATCATTTTAATTCCCGATTTTTATACCGAAAAGGAAAAATCAAACTACGAAAAGATTTTCATCCCAAAATACCAACATTCTATTTGGCATCCGCCCAAATTTTTCATTTAAGAAATTTAATAGTTTATTTATGGTTCCTTTTTTGATAGGAACTCAACTTATAATTTTATACAATGAAAAAATATTTCATCGTGTTATTATTGACTTTTTTACAGTCATCAATAGCACAAACTACTTTTGATTATGATGTAGTTTTAACTCCGGTTTCTGTTTCAGGATTACCAGGATTGCATTCCTATGCTTTTGCGCAACATAATGGAAAATGGTTAATCATTGGCGGAAGAAAAGATGGTGTACACGCACGCCAACCTTTTAATGCGTTTCCAGATGCACAAAACAATAAGGATATTTATGTGGTAGATATTGCCACACAACAATCTTGGTCGGCTTCAGTGAATTCGCTTCCGACTGGGATTAAAGAACAATTGCAATCGACCAACATGAATTTTTATCAAGATGGTGATGCTTTGTTTATTATTGGAGGATACGCTTATTCAACAACAGCTACCGATCATAAAACGTTCAATAATTTGACTTCAGTTGACGTGCCTAGTTTGATAAACGCTATCATTGCAGGAACTCCAATTACATCCTATTTCAAACAAATATCAAATGACGTTTTTGCGATTACGGGAGGTCAATTAGCAAAAATTGGTACTACGTTTTATTTGGTAGGCGGTCATCGTTTTGATGGAAGATATAACCCAATGAATAACCCAACGTTTACCCAAACGTATTCAAATGCTATCCGAAAATTTACAATTGATAATTCGGGAGCGAGTTTGAGTTATGCCAATTATGAAGAAGTTATAGATGCCGTTCATTTGCACCGACGTGATTATAATTTATTACCTCAAGTGTTTCCTGATGGCGAATTAGGGTATACGATTTCTTCAGGCGTATTTCAAATTGCGGTGGATTTACCATTTTTATATCCAGTTGATATAAAAGCAGGAGGTTATTTTCCTCAAACGCAATTCAATCAATATTTGAGCAATTATCATAGCGGAAAGGCTTGTTTGTATGATGCTACCAATAATAGAATGCACAATTTGTTTTTTGGAGGCATGAGTCAGTATTTCTATCAAGCTGGAAATCTAATTCAAGATAATACCGTTCCGTTCGTGAAAACCATCAGTAGAACTACTCGTTTCGCAGATGGAAGTTTGCTTGAATATCAATTACCTGTTGAAATGCCAAATTTAAAAGGCGCAGGAGCCGAATTTATCCCTAATGAGAATTTACCGCATTATTCAAATGAAGTAATTCAATTGTCGAATATTACAGCGGATGAATTCGTAATTGGACATTTATTTGGAGGAATTCAAAGTTCTTCACCTTCGGCATTTACAGATAATCAAACCAATTTAACGAGTGCTGACCCTACGGTTTATGAAGTTAAATTAGTGAAAAATCCGTTATTAAGCACGCCTCAAATAGATGGTAAAAATCCGTTTTCGTTTACGGTTTCGCCTAATCCAACATCGAATGATACAGTTAGAATTCAATTTGATATGGCTTATTCTGCTAAAGTCAATTATATAATATCTACGTTAGATGGTAAAATAGCAGAAGAAGGAGAAATCGAAGATGTAAGTGCAGGAATAAACAGTATGAACTTTAGTTTGGTCGCTGCAAATTCAGAGTTTGTTATTATAACTTTTATTTTTGATGATAAATTTTATGTGTCTCAAAAAGTAATAAAAAAGTAATAACTGTTAAATTAATAAAAAATTAAGAGTACTATTTCTAAAATTATATATATTTGTCATAGTACAATACAAACAAAAAAGATTAAATAACAATTTAAAAATAAATAAAATGAAAAAATTAGTTTCTATTATGGCTGTTGCCGCTTTTATGTTATCAATGAATGTTAATGCTCAAGAGCCAAAACAAAAAGCTAAAAAAGAGAAAGCAAAAACTGAAAAATCTTGCTCAACTGAAGAAAAAAAATCTTGTGGTACTGAAGCAAAATCAGGTGGATGTTGTTCTTCTAAAAAAGCTACTGAGAAAAAAGCTGAATAGTTTTAAACTCATATTTATAAAGACGCCCCGATTTTATCGGGGCGTTTTTTTATAAAAACAATTCAACATGTGTTAAAATTTTATTTGTGTAACAAGCGTTACTTTTAAAAAGATTAACTTACAATAGCTTTGTTCAACAATAAAATATATTATTATGGATGTCGAAATATTAGCTCGAATTCAGTTTGCTTTCACCATTGCTTTTCATTATATCTATCCGCCTTTAAGTATAGGAATAGGTTTGATTATGGTAATTATGGAAGGATTGTATTTAAAAACGGGCAAAAAAGAGTATGAAGTTTTAACCCGTTTTTGGTTGAAAATATTTGCTATTACTTTCGGAATTGGTGTGGCAACAGGAATTATCATGGAGTTTGAATTTGGAACCAATTGGGCAGTTTATTCGAGCTATGTTGGTGATATTTTTGGAAGTGCATTGGCAGCAGAAGGATTGTTTGCTTTCGGATTAGAAAGTACGTTTTTAGGAATTTTAATTTTTGGTTGGAATAGAGTTTCACCTAAAGTGCATTTTATTTCTACCATTGGTGTTTTCTTAGGTTCTATGTTTTCTGCAGTTTGGATTGTTGTAGCAAATAGTTGGCAACAAACTCCAGCAGGATATCATATTGTTGGTGAAGGTTTTAATGCTAGAGCCGAAGTTACCGATTTTTGGGCTATGGTTTTTAATCCGTCAAGTGTGGACCGAATTATTCATGTCTGGCAAGGTGCATTTTTAGCAGGAGCTTTCATGGTTTTGAGTGTTCATGCTTATTATATTCGAAAAGGAAAATTTGTCGAATTATCCAAAATAGCATTCAAAATAGCTTTAGTAGTAGCAACTGTAGTTTCGTTTACACAATTGATTTCTGGTCATAGTTCAGCAGATGGAGTAGCAGTAAATCAACCTGCAAAATTAGCGGCTATGGAAGGACATTACGAAAAATCAGCACCAGCAGATTTATATCTTTTAGGTTGGGTGGATAATAAAAAACAAGAAGTTACAGGTTTAGGTGTTCCCGGAGGATTATCATTTTTGGTTCATCAAGATTTTAAGGAGCCAATTATGGGATTGAATTCTTTTCCTAAAGAAGATCAACCGAGTCAAGTAAATGCTGTTTTTCAATTTTATCACATTATGATTTCAATTGGAATGTTTTTAATTGCACTATCTTTTTACGCTTGTTTTCTATGGTGGAAAGGAAAATTATTCGAAACCAAATGGATTTTATGGATTTTTTCTTTCTCTGTTCTATTGCCTCAAATTGCTAATCAAGCAGGTTGGTTTGCTGCCGAAATGGGACGTCAACCTTGGATAGTTTACGGACATTTGAGAACAAGTGAAGGTTTTTCACAAGAAGTTTCGGCCAATCAAATTGTATTTTCATTGATTTTGTTTTTAGTTGTTTATTCGCTACTATTTCTCTTGTTTTTGTATTCTTTAAATAAGAAAATCAAACACGGTCCTTATGAAGATGAAGCTCAAAATCAATTAGAAACTATTTAAATTAGTAAAGTATGGAAACATTTTTAGGCATCGATTATCCAACACTTTGGTATTTAGTAGTGGGACTATTATTTTCAGGTTATGCCATCTTAGAAGGATTTGATTATGGAGCAGGAGCATGGCATTTGTTTTTTAGAAAAGATGAAAGCCGTCGAATTGCCATTAATGCAATTGGACCACTTTGGGATGCCAATCAAGTTTGGTTAATTATTGGTGGAGGAGCTTTATTTGCTGGTTTTCCTGTAATGTACGCAACAATGCTTTCGGCCATGTATATTCCGTTTATGTTGTTCTTAATGTTATTGGTTTTACGTTCATCGGCTATAAAATTTAGAAGTGCAGAAACCATGTTGTGGTGGCGAAAAACATGGGATATTATTTATTCATTATCTAATATTTTAATCGCTTTTTTGTTAGGAGTAGTTTTAGGAAATGTGCTGCAAGGATTTGAATTAGGAGAAAATTACAGCTATAAAGGTGGTGTTTTCTTTTCATTTCTTAGTCCATATGCTATTATGGTTGGATTAACAACACTTTCTATTTTTATGACTCAAGGCGCTATTTTTCTTTTATTAAAAACCGAAGGAAGATTGCATACTCGATTAACATTTTTGTTAAAAAAAGGAATGATTTTCTTTATCGTTAGTTTTTCAATAACTTCATTATACACGTTAGTGTTTATACCTGGTGTAACAGATAATTTTAGGGAAAACCCGCTATTTTTTATAATTCCTATTTTATCATTTTTGGCTGTTGCCAATGTACCTCGATTGGTTTCTAAAAAGAAATACTTTCAAGCATTAGTCTTTTCTTCCTTAACTATGGCTTTTTTGTTAATGTTAGTGGCGTTTCAGTTATATCCCACTTTATTAATTTCGACAATTGATCCAAAATACAGTATTACGATTTATAATGCAGCATCTTCGCAAAAATCTTTAGGAATTATGTTAACCATCGTTTTAATTGGTGCTCCGTTATTAGCGGCTTACTTTATATTTCTCTACAAAACATTCAATGGAAAAGTAAAACTTGATGATACAAGTTATTAATACATATTTAATAAGAACGCCTCGAAAATATCGGGGCGTTTTTTATGTAACAAATGTTGCTGTAGCACAAATACATAACAACTAAATTTGACTTATTAAAATAATCAAAATGTCAAAAATAGTTATACTAGGAGCAGGAATTTCGGGTCATACCGCTGCTGCACATTTAAGAAGAAAATTAGGAAAAGAACATGAAGTTTTAGTAGTGTCTCCCAATAGAAATTACCAATGGGTGCCATCCAATATTTGGGTAGGAATTGGAAGAATGAAATCTAAGGAAGTAATATTTCCTTTAGAACCACTATATAAAAGAAAAGGAATAGGATACAAACAAGCCAAAGCCGTTTCCTTTCATCCAGAAGGTGATAGTTCAGAAGCAAAACCGTATATTTTAGTAGAAGGTGTTTTTGGCGATAGCTTAGGTAAACAAGAAAAAGTAACCTACGATTATTTAATTAATGCTACAGGTCCAAAACTTGCTTTTGATATGACCGAAGGATTAGTGCCTGAAACTAATAAAGTGTATTCAGTTTGTACGTATGATCATGCTGAAAAAGCTTCGGAAGCACTTCACAAATTAATTAACCAACTAAAAAAATCAGATAAAAAATCGAAAATTTTAATCGGAACAGGTCATGCAAAAGCCACTTGTCAAGGTGCTGCGTTCGAATATATTTTGAATGTAGAAAAAGAATTGCAAAAGTTTGGTGTTCGTGATAAAGCTGAAATTACTTGGATTTCGAATGAATACGAATTAGGTGATTTTGGAATGGATGGCATGTTGATGGAATACAACGGTTTCAATATGAAATCTAAAGATATGGTGGAAATGATTTTTGAAGATCGTGACATCAAATGGATTTTAGGAGCTGGAGTTACTAAAGTAGAAGATGGATTAGTACATTATGAAAATTTAGAAGGAGAATATAAAACAGAAGCCTTCGATTTTGGTATGCTAATTCCCGCTTTTTCAGGACATGGTTTTCAAGCGTATGACAAAGACGGGCAAAATATTACCGAAAAATTATTCAGAGGTTTTATGGTAGTGGATGCCGATTATACACCAAGACCTTATGAAGAATGGACGGTTCAAGATTGGCCAGAAACTTATCAAAATCCGAGTTATAAAAATATTTTTGCACCCGGAATTGCTTTTGCACCGCCACATACCATTTCAAAACCACGAAAAAGTAAAAACGGGACCGAAATTTTTCCAGCACCACCAAGAACTGGAATGCCTTCTGGAATTACAGCAAAATTAGTAGCAGATAACATTATTGATTCCATTAAATCAGGAAAAGAATCCTTGCATCACAAAGGTTCTATGGGGAATATGGGCGCAGCTTGTATCGCATCAGCGGGTTACGGAATGACACAAGGAAGTGGTGTAAGTATTACAACCTATCCAATTGTTCCTGATTATAAAAAATATCCAAATACTGGTGGAAGAGATATCAAAAAAACTTTCGGAGATATTGGTTTAGCAGGTCATTGGGTGAAATTATCTCTGCACTACGCTTTCCTTTACAAAGCAAAAATGAAACCATTTTGGTGGTTAATCCCTGAATAAAATTAAGGGATAAACTTAAAAAAAGGTTAATTCCTGAATAAATTTTAAAATTATGACACAAAGAATATCAAATGCACAGCGTTCCAAAATGCAAAATCCATTGATTCAATTATTCAAATTCTTTTATTTAAACATTAGAATTTTAAAAATTGTTGCAGGTGGTCACGGAGGAACAAGAAAGTAATAATCATTTTGAAGATGATGATTGTTTTTAGTTTTATTGGTTAGTAAAAGAGCACCTGAAGAGGTGCTCTTTTCATTTGTAACAATTGTCACTTCGTTATGTAACTCTTGTTACCGACTACCTTTTTTTACGAATGTACATTTGTAATATAAAATAAGAATAAACTATACTATGAAAAAAGTCAATTTATTAATCGTATTAGGAATGGTAACTGGTGCTGCTTTTGCACAAGATACTCTGACGATTTCAAAAAATGATTTGTTACAAAAAGTCACTGAAAATAACCTACAAATCAAAGTGGCAGAAAAATCATTTCAATCGGCTAAAGCGGATTATCGTCAATCGAATGCACTCTTTTTGCCCAACATTAATGTGTCGCACACAGGAATTTCTACAACTAATCCTTTAATGGCTTTTGGTTCGAAATTAAATCAGGAAATTTTAACTGCTTCTGATTTTAATCCAGCGTTGTTGAATGACCCAGATGTAACTCAAAACTTCGCCACTAAAATCGAAGTACAGCAGCCTCTTTTTAATTTAGATGGTTTATATGGAAGACAAGCCGCTAAAGCAAAAATGGACGCATTTCAATTACAAACGGAACGAACTAAGGAATATTTAGAATTGGAAGTTTCAAAAGCCTACATGCAATTGCAATTGGCTTATAAAGCAGTGAAAGTCTTAGAAAAAGCGAATGCAACCGCACAAGGCAATTTAAAAATGGTTGAAAACTATTTCAAAAACGGAATGTTGCAAAAAACGGATTTGTTAAACGTGCAAGTTCGTGTGAATGAAATTACAAATCAATTACAATATGCCAAATCAAATGTGCAAAATGCATCCGATTATTTAGCGTTCTTATTGAATGAAGATATGGCTGGAAAAACCTACAAGCCAGCAGAAGCTTTAGACAATTCAATTGCAATCGAAAGTATGAATACCACAATTTCTGATTCCAGAAAAGATATTCAAGCGATGCAAAAATCGTCTGAAGCGTACAAAAAAATGTTTCAATCATCCAAATTTGGATTCTTACCAAGATTAAACGCTTTTGGAAGTTATGAATTATACGATCAAAATATTTTCGGAACTTCAGCTAAAGGCTATTTAGTAGGTGCGCAATTATCATGGAATATTTTTGACGGATTCAAAACCATTGGAAAAACTCAAAAAGCAAAAGCTGATTTTGATAAAGCCGAAATTGAAACCGAACAATACAAGAAGCAAAGTCAGTTAGAGTTAAGCAAAACCAATCGTCAATTGCTAGATGCAGAAAACAAAGTGAATTTATCCCAATTAGCTTTTGAACAATCGCAAGAAGCTTTTAGAATTCGCCAAAATAGATTTACACAAGGATTAGAAAAAACAACCGATTTATTAATGGCTGAAACGCAAATGGCCCAAAAAGAATTAGAGCATTTGCAAGCCGTTTTCGAATATAACTTTACCAAACAATACTTACAATTTTTAACGAAATAATACTATGAAAAAGATAATAACTATAATCACTTTGTCTTCACTAATCTTAACATCTTGTGGAACTGATAAAAAAGAAAATGTAGCTGATTTACCTGCAGTTCCAGTAAAAGTGGCTGGAAATTCAGGAAATTCTAATAGTCCATACATAACAGCAAGTGGAAAAATCGAATCAGAAAATAGTGCCAATTTAAGCACCAGAATGATGGGTTATGTAACCAAAGTGAATGTGAAAGTTGGACAAAATGTATTGGCTGGACAACTTTTAGTAAGCATCAATAATACCGATTTACAAGCGAAAAAAGCACAAGTGGACGCATCCATCACACAAGCAACAGCAGCTTATAACAATGCTAAAAAAGATTATGATCGTTTTGTGAATTTGTTTGCACAACAATCGGCTTCGCAAAAAGAATTAGACGATATGACGGCTCGCTACGAAATGGCAAAAGCCGGTTTAGAAGCAGCCAAACAAATGCGTAACGAAGTGATGGCACAATTCTCTTATTCGAATATTACAGCTCCATTTTCAGGAACCGTAACCAATACATTCGTAAAAGAAGGTGATATGGCAAATCCAGGAATGCCTTTAGTAAGTATCGAAGGTGCTTCAAGATTACAAGTAACGGCAATGGTTTCAGAAAGCGATATTTCAAATGTAAAAAACGGAATGCCAGTCAAAATCAATGTAAAATCAATAAATAAAGAAGTTGCTGGAAAAGTTTCGGAAGTGAGTTTATCTGCAAAAAATACGGGTGGACAATATTTGGTGAAAGTAACTTTGGACAAAATGGATAAAGAAATTTTATCAGGAATGTTCGTAAACGTGCAATTTCCAACGGCTAAAAAAGTAGCAACAGCTGTAAAATCATCAGTAGTTATGGTTCCAGAAACCGCTTTAGTAAAACAAGGTCAATTGACAGGAATTTACACTGTAGGAAGTGGCAATGTCGCAATTTTAAGATGGTTACGAATCGGAAAAACATTCGGGAATCAAGTAGAAGTTTTATCAGGATTATCAGCAGACGAACAATATATCGTTTCAGCTGAAGGAAAATTATTTAACGGAGCTAAAGTTCAATTAGCCAATTAATCAATTAGCTAATATGTCAATTAATTGGCACATCGACACATTGTCTCATTAACAAATTAGAATCATGCAAGAAGGTATATCAGGTAAAATAGCCAATTTTTTCATCAACTCAAAACTAACCATTTTATTGATGGTAGCGTTGATGATTATTGGTACATACAGTTCATTCTTAATTCCAAGAGAAGAAGAACCACAAATTAATGTTCCTATGGCCGACGTAATGGTGGGTTATCCAGGAGCAAGTCCAAGCGAAGTAGAAAGTAGAGTAATTAAACCGCTTGAGAAAGTAATTTCAAACATCAAAGGAGTTGAGCATATTCACAGTATTGCAATGAACGGTCAGGCAATGATGGTCGTGCAATTTTATGTGGGTGAAAACAGCGAAGATTCGTATGTGAAATTATACGATGAATTGATGAAACACCAAAATATGTTTCCGCAAGGTGTTTATCAACCGATGGTGAAAACGCGTTCTATTGACGATGTTCCGATGTTAGGATTAACACTTTGGAGCGAAAAATATGATGATTTTCAATTGCGTCAAATAGCGGAAGAAGTTACTTCGGAAGTTGAAAAAGTAAAAGACGTTGCTATTACGAAAGAAATTGGTGGAAGAACGCGCGAGCTAAAAGTAGTTTTAGACAAAGATAAAATGGGCGAAAATGGAGTAGATGCTTTAAGCATTATGCAAATGATTCAAGCCAATAACGGAAGTTCGCAATCAGGAAGTTTTGTTCAAAATGATACAGAATATTTAGTCACTGCTGGTAAATTTTTAGCTACTTCTGAAGATGTTGAAAATTTGGTTGTAGGTGTAAATAACAATATGCCAGTTTATCTAAAACAAGTCGCATCTATTCAAGACGGACCACAAACACCAAAGAATTATGTTTCTTTTGGATACGGAAAAGCGAATGAAAATTTTGCAAAACACAATTCAGAATATCCAGCTGTAACCATTTCGATTGCAAAAGTTAAAGGTGCGGATGCGATGAAAATTTCAGAGAAAATTCTGGAACGAGTAGAAGCTTTAAAGAAAAATGTAATTCCAACTGATGTACACGTTGAAGTTTCTAGAAACTATGGAGAAACAGCATCGCACAAAGTAGGTGAGTTGTTGTTACATTTAGGTGTTGCTATTATTGCAGTAACCGTTTTAGTAATGTTAGCGATGGGTTGGAGAGGCGGATTAGTTGTGTTTTTCTCCGTTCCATTGACTTTTGCTTTGACTTTATTTAGTTATTATTTATTGGGATATACCTTGAATCGAATCACGCTTTTTGCCTTAGTTTTTGTGGTAGGAATTGTAGTAGACGACAGTATTATTATTGCTGAAAACATGCACCGTCATTTCAAAATGAAGCGACTGCCATTCAAACAAGCGGCTATTTATGCGATTAACGAAGTAGGAAACCCAACGATTTTAGCGACTTTTACTGTAATTGCAGCTATCTTACCAATGGCTTTCGTATCAGGAATGATGGGGCCTTACATGAGCCCGATGCCGATTGGTGCTTCGATTGCGATGATATTATCGTTGTTTGTAGCTTTGACCGTTACACCTTATTTGGGATACCATTTATTACACGAAAAAGACGAGCAAGAACACAAAGAAGAACAAGGTTTAGAAACCTCATGGATTTATAGAATTTACAAAAAAATTGAAGAACCGCTTTTAGACAATTCTAAAAAACGTAATCTAATGTTCTTGATTACAGGCGTTTTATTAATGGGTTCGGTTTTGATGTTTTTTACCAAATCAGTTGCGGTTAAAATGTTACCTTTTGACAACAAAAATGAATTCCAAGTAGTTATCGATATGCCAGAAGGAACTACGTTAGAAAGAACAGCTGCGGTTACAAAAGAAATTGCACAATATCTTTCAACGGTTCCAGAAGTAGTAGATTATCAGAATTATGTTGGGGCATCGGCTCCAATAACATTTAACGGTTTGGTGCGTCATTACGATATGCGTGGTGGAAGCAATATGGCAGATATTCAAGTGAATTTACTACACAAAGAAGATAGAGATTTACAAAGTCATGATATTGCAAAAGTGGTTCGTCCAGAAGTGCAAAAAATTGCAAAAAAATATGGAGCGAATGTGAAAATTGTAGAAGTTCCACCTGGACCACCAGTTTTATCAACTTTAGTCGCTGAGGTGTATGGACCAAATTACGAAGACCAAATCAAAGTAGCGAATCAAGTAAAAACTATTTTGGAAACTACTTCTGATGTAGTGGATACGGATTGGATGGTAGAAGCACCTCAAGTAGAATATAAATTAGAGGTAGATAGAGAAAAAGCCATGTTAAATGGAATCGCTCCGCAACAAGTCGTGGGTAACTTAACGTATTTGTTAAGAGAAATGCCAGTTTCTAATTTATACGATGAGCGTTCGAATAATCCAGTTGGCATCACATTATCATTGGAAGACAAAGACAAAACTTCGATTCAAGACATTCAAAATTTGAAAATAAAAGGCAGTAGAGGAAATGTTGTTCCAGTGAGTGATTTAGTAAAAGTTACAACGGATACCTTACAAAATACGATTTATCGTAAAGATCAAAAACGTGTGGTTTATGTTTTAGCTGATATGGCAGGAGCCTTAGAAAGTCCGGTGTATGCAATTTTAGGAATGAATGAAAAGTTAGAAAAAATGCAATTACCAAAAGGCTATAAAGTAAACGAATTATACATGGATACTCCGTCAGATGAAAGTGATTTCACCGTAAAATGGGATGGTGAATGGCAAATTACTTTAGAAGTATTCCGTGATTTAGGAGCAGCATTTTTAGTTGTAATTATTGTGATTTACATGTTGATTGTAGGTTGGTTTCAAAACTTCAAAACACCTTTAGTAATGATGGTTGCGATTCCACTTTCATTGGTTGGAATTGTATTAGGTCACTGGGTTTTAGGTGCTTTCTTTACAGCAACTTCGTTTATTGGAATGATTGCTTTGGCAGGAGTTATGGTTCGGAATTCTGTCTTACTAATTGACTTTATCGAAATCCGTTTAAACGATGGAATTCCAATGAAACAAGCCATTATTGAAGCAGGAGCAGTAAGAACAACTCCAATTTTATTAACCACTGGAGCTGTTGTAATTGGTGCATCAATCATCTTGTTTGATCCAATTTTCCAAGGACTAGCGATTTCGTTGGTGGCGGGTGCAATTGTTTCAACATTACTAACATTGATTGTAGTTCCATTAATCTACTACATCACGGAACGTAAAAAATGGGAGAAAAATAATTAAATTAATGTCATTCTGAACTTGTTTCAGAATCTAAAAAATATAAACATGAAATTAGTGTTAATTACCGTCATAGCAGAATTTGAGAAAGACGTCAAAAATATGCTAAAAGAAGCAAAGGTTAAATCGTATTCGTACAGAGATGTAAAAGGATATCGCGACAGTACAGAAGAAGCGATTGAAACCAATTGGTTTGGTTCAGAAATGAATGAAACAGAATCAGTTGTTTTTTATGCATTTGTTTTACAACAAAATTTAGATATTTTGTTTGATGAAGTTAAAGAATTTAATAACAAACAAGATTCAGTTTCTCATGTACACTTAGCGGTACTTGGAGTTGAAAAATACAATTAAAATTAAATAGATATGATCAATAGAATTATTAGAGCAATTGCAGGAACATTTATCATAATAAGTGTTTTATTAGCCATGTATGTTAATCAAAATTGGCTTTGGTTTACCATTTTTGTAGGAGCTAATTTATTACAATCTTCTTTTACTAAATGGTGTTTGATGGAAGATATTTTAAGAAAAGTATTTAAGATTCAAGATTAGTTATATTATTTTTTTATAATTTATCGTTAATTATAAAAAAATCTTATGAGAAAGCTTAAATTGATTCCTTTATTAGCATTGGTGTTTTTATTAAACGTAGCTTCAATGTGTTCTAATGATGACAATTCTAATTCATCTGCAGATCCTACTCCTGTAATAAATACAGTAACTTCTGGTACATGGAGAATTACGTTATATGAAGATAATGGTGTTGATGAAACAACAAATTATTCAAATTACAATTTTACGTTCAATTCAAATGGTGTATTAACAGCGGCTAATACTACTAGTTATAATGGAACTTGGTCTGTAATAACAAGTAATTCTGCAGACGATAACCCAGATAACGATTTAGATTTTAATATTGCATTTACTGCGCCAGCGCCAATTACATTTACAGATGATTTAACTGATGATTGGGAAATAGTTAGTTACACTGCTACTAAAATTGAATTAATTGATGTTAGTGGAGGTAATGGAGGAACTGATTATCTAACGTTTGAAAAAAATTAGTAAATTATAGTTACTTTAAAACCAGCTTTTTTAGCTGGTTTTTTTATAATTTATATTAACTATCTTTTAATAATACTAACAGCTGTTCCTGTTGTTGTAACTACAACATAATTACTATTGGTTAGTTCAATATCAACATGTATTCCCACTACTGCATTTGCATTTAATTTCATAGCATTTGCTTTAAGTTGTTCAAAAGCTTGATCTTTAACATCTGAAACACTTTCACTTATTCCAGCATAATATTTTTGCATATTAAAAGTCATTTTCATCTTTTGCATATTTACAGATGTTCCCGACACAATACCTCTGTACTCTGCAATTGTAAAGCCATCAATAGAATTGGTTGTTGTTAAAATCATAATTTAAATTTTTATTGCTTTTTAATAATTTTACCCAACGGGTTAAAATAAGTCTATTAAATTGCTGTTTTGTTACAATTGAGAATTAATCTCTTATTCATTTTAAAAAGTAAATTTTTTATACAAACTCTCTAATACTACTTTGCGACTTTATAACTTTATGTTATCTTTGCAACTTATTAAAATCACATCCATTATGTTTGATAATTTAAGCGATAAGTTAGATAAAGCGTTACACCTATTAAAAGGTCACGGTAAAATTACTGATGTAAATGTTGCCGATACTTTAAAAGAAGTACGTAGAGCATTATTAGATGCCGACGTTAACTTTAAAATTGCTAAAGATTTTACCACGAGAGTAAAAGATAAAGCAATAGGTGAAAATGTATTAACTACTTTACAGCCAGGACAATTAATGGTTAAAATCGTTAAAGACGAGTTGACCGAATTAATGGGTGGTGATGCAGCTGGAATTAATTTATCAGGAAACCCAACTGTGATTTTGATGTCGGGTTTACAAGGTTCTGGTAAAACTACTTTTTCGGGTAAATTAGCAAACTTTTTAAAAACTAAAAAGAACAAAAAAACTTTATTAGTAGCTTGTGATATCTATCGTCCTGCGGCAATTAATCAGTTGCACGTAGTGGGTGGACAAATTGGTGTTGAAGTATATTCAGAACCAGAAAATAAAAATCCAGTTGAAATTGCTCAAAATGCCATCAAACATGCAAAAGCAAATGGTTTTAATGTAGTAATTGTCGATACTGCTGGTCGTTTGGCTGTGGATGAGCAAATGATGAACGAAATTGCAAATGTTCATAAAGCAATTGAGCCACACGAAACACTATTTGTAGTAGATGCTATGACAGGGCAAGATGCTGTAAATACTGCAAAAGCATTCAACGACAGATTAAATTTTGACGGAGTTATCTTAACAAAGTTAGATGGTGATACGCGTGGTGGAGCTGCCATTTCGATTAAATCGGTAGTAAATAAACCAATTAAATTCATCGGTACAGGTGAAAAAATGGAAGCTATCGATGTGTTTTATCCAAATCGTATGGCGGATAGAATCTTGGGAATGGGAGACGTGGTTTCCTTAGTAGAAAGAGCACAAGAGCAATACGACGAAGAAGAAGCAAGAAAATTACAGAAGAAAATTGCTAAAAACGAATTTGGTTTTGACGATTTCTTAGCACAAATTCAGCAAATCAAGAAAATGGGGAACATGAAAGACCTTGTCGGAATGATTCCTGGAGCTGGAAAAGCATTAAAAGACGTTGAAATTGAAGATGATGCATTCAAACATATTGAAGCTATCATTCAATCAATGACACCAATTGAAAGAAGTAAACCATCTTTAATTGATGTAAAACGTAAAACCAGAATTGCAAAAGGTTCGGGAACAAAAATTGAGCAAGTGAATCAATTGATGAAACAATTCGACCAAATGAGCAAAATGATGAAAATGATGCAAGGTGGTGGCGGAAAAAATTTAATGAAAGCTATGTCTGGAATGAAAGGCGGAATGCCAAAAATGTAAATTATAGGTAAGGTTTAAAATTTTAAATAATGAAAGTTTTAAACCTTATTTTTTTGAATATACTAACTATTCGTTTTGGGATACACACAACTATAAACCCAAAGCTATAAACCTGAAACAAGAAAGCAAATGCAATTATTAGACGGAAAAAAAGTATCGGAAGATATTAAAAATGAAATTGCTGCCGAGGTAGCTCAAATGAAAGCCAATGGAGAGAAAGTTCCTCATTTAGCGGCAATTATTGTAGGAAACGATGGTGCAAGTTTAACGTATGTTGGAAGCAAAGTAAAATCGTGTGAGCGAGTTGGTTTTGAATCCACTTTAATTAAAATGCCAAGCACGACTTCAGAAACGGAGCTTTTGAAAAAAATCAAAGAATTGAACGAAAATGATGCTATTGATGGATTCATTGTTCAGTTGCCTTTACCAAAACAAATCGACACCCAAAAAATCATTGAAGCGATAGATCCAAGTAAAGATGTAGATGGTTTCCATCCTGAAAACTTTGGAAAAATGGCATTAGATATGTCTACTTTTATTCCAGCAACACCTTTCGGAATCTTAGAATTATTAGAAAGATATAATGTTCCAACCGATGGAAAGCACACCGTAGTTATCGGAAGAAGTCATATCGTAGGTCGTCCAATGGGAATTTTAATGGGAAGAAAAGGATTTCCTGGAAATTCAACAGTAACGGTTACACACAGTCATTCTAAAAACATCAACCAAATTACTTCACAAGCTGATATTATTATCTCTGCATTAGGTGTCCCAAATTTCCTAAAAGCAGAAATGGTTAAAGATGATGTAGTAATAATCGACGTAGGAATCACTAGAGTAGAAGATGAAACTACTGAAAAAGGATATAGAATTGTAGGTGACGTAGATTTTGAAAACGTATCTAAAAAAGCATCCTACATTACGCCAGTTCCGGGTGGAGTAGGACCTATGACGATTGCAATGTTGTTGAAAAATACATTGTTAGCGAGAGAGCAGAAGAGAAATAGATAAAAAAAGTATAAATGAAGTTCAGATTACTTTTTTTAATATTATTAATATTTCAAATTTCTAATTCGCAGTCAAATTTTAATAAAGTTAAGAATGAAATTAATAGAAATGGATATTCTATTTTTTATGATTCAACATTAAGATTAGACGAGAGTGGTAGAAATGGAGTTGAATTTTATTTGTTTACCGAAAAAGAAAATTCTCAAGATAATTTTGTAGAAAATATCAATTTGATTATTCAAAATTTGGAAGGATTAAATATTGATTTAAATAAATTTGTTGCAATAACGGAAGGTCAAATTTTGGCAAGCGGAGAATTAATTCGAAGCAAGAGAATAATTGTAAATGGCAACGAATGTCATTCTATAATTTATGAGGGAACTTTTAATGGATTAAATTTGATGTTTTTACAGTATAATATTGTTAAAAATGATAAAGCTTATGTTTTAACTTATACAGCAAATAGAAAAGATTTTGAAAAATATTTTAATGAAATGGAATTAATAATGAAGAGTTTTAAAATTAAATGATACTCAATTATATCAATATAATTTAATAAACAAACAAAAAAGCCATTTCAAACGAAATGGCTTTTCTTTTTTATCTCTTCTGATAATCCGAAGTAAAGAATAATTCTACTGTTGGATATTTTTGTTGGGTCATTTGGATTGAGAAATCGCTATCGGCTAAGAATACTAATTGGCCGTATTTATCATGTCCTAAGAATTTTTGTTTTACACGTTTAAATTCAGCAAATTCTACATTTTTAGGATCTTGTGGTTTTACCCAACACGCTTTAAACGCAGGGAAAGTTTCATACGTACATTTTGCTCCATATTCATGCTCTAAACGGTATTGAATAACTTCGTATTGAAGTGCTCCTACGGTTCCAATTACTTTTCTGCCGTTCATTTCTAAGGTAAATAACTGCGCCACACCTTCATCCATTAACTGGTCAACTCCTTTCTCTAATTGTTTCGATTTTAATGGATCAGCGTTATTGATATATCTAAAATGCTCTGGTGAGAAACTTGGAATTCCTTTGAAATTCATGATTTCGCCTTCGGTTAACGTATCTCCAATTTTAAAGTTTCCGGTATCATGTAAACCAACAATATCACCAGGATACGAAATATCAACAATCTCTTTTTTCTCAGCAAAAAACGCATTCGGACTAGAGAATTTTAAATTCTTTCCTAAACGAACATGCAAATATGGTTTGTTTTTTTCAAACGTTCCCGATACAATTTTGATAAACGCCAAACGGTCTCTATGTTTTGGATCCATGTTGGCATGAATTTTAAATACAAATCCGCTTAATTTTTGTTCTTCTGGATTTACTAAACGTGTATCTGATTCTTTTGCTCTTGGTGTTGGTGCAATTTCAACAAAACAGTCTAATAATTCACGAACTCCAAAATTATTCAAAGCCGAACCAAAGAAAACAGGTTGTAAATCGCCAGCCAAATATTCTTCTCTGCTAAATGCAGGATAAACTTCTTCAATTAATTCTAATTCTTCACGTAAGCGATTTGCTGGTTTTTCTCCAATAATTCCTTCTAATTCCTCGCTTTCAATATCAGAAAAAGCAATCGTTTCTTCAATGTTTTTTCGACTATCACCTTCGAAAAGGTTGATGTTCTTTTCCCAAATATTGTAAATTCCTTGGAAATCGTATCCCATTCCAATTGGAAAACTCAATGGCGTAACGCGAAGTTTTAATTTTTGCTCCACTTCGTCCATTAAATCAAAGGCATCTTTACCTTCACGGTCTAATTTGTTAATGAAAACAATCATCGGAATGTTTCGCATTCTACAAACTTCCACTAATTTTTCAGTTTGTTCCTCAACCCCTTTTGCAACGTCGATTACTACGATAACACTATCAACTGCAGTTAAAGTTCTGAAAGTGTCTTCTGCAAAGTCTTTGTGACCTGGCGTATCTAAGATGTTGATTTTTTTATTTTGATAGTTAAAAGCCAAAACAGAAGTCGCTACCGAAATCCCTCTTTGTCTTTCAATCTCCATGAAATCGGAAGTAGCTCCTTTTTTAATTTTATTACTTTTTACAGCTCCAGCTTCCTGAATAGCGCCTCCAAACAACAATAATTTCTCGGTTAAAGTCGTTTTACCAGCATCGGGATGCGAGATAATTCCAAAAGTTCGTCTTCTTGCTATTTCTTCTATAAAACTCATTATTCAAAATTTTGTGCAAAAGTAACTTTTTTTGCAGAATTTTCTGTTAATAGTCACTTATAAATGTTGTGAAATAGTATCGAATTGTTATTTTTGTCGATTACAACTTAAAATGTATAAATTAAAATGAAAATTAATCGCCTACTTATTTTTGGTTTTTTACTTGTTCAATCGTTTTTGTTTGCCCAAACAAAAGAAGTTTTATTTACGATTGACAATCATCCTTATTATACAGATGAATTTGTGCGTGTGTACAATAAAAATTTAGATTTAGTTAAAGATGATTCTCAAAAAGATTTAGACAAGTATTTGGATTTGTTTTTAGGATACAAACTGAAAGTAGAAAAAGCAAATAAAATTGGTTTGCAACATGGTACAAATTATCAGAACGAATTAAAATCGTATAGAAATCAATTAGCAAAAAATTATGTAAACGATTCTAAAGTAACTAACGAATTGGTGCATGAAGCTTACGATAGAATGAAGCAAGAAGTAAGAGCTTCACATATTTTAGTTTTAGTAGATGAAGGCGCTTTACCTCAAGATACTTTAAAAGCGTATAATAAAGTTTTAGCTATCAAAAAACGATTAGATGCTGGTGAGGATTTTATTACCGTTGCTCAACAAACGTCTGAAGATCCTTCTGTTAAAGAAAATAATGGCGATTTAGGTTATTTTTCAGCTTTCAGAATGGTATATCCTTTTGAAAACGCAGCATATAAAACTAATGTAGGTCAAGTTTCAAAACCATTCCGAACTCGTTTTGGTTATCATATTATTAAAGTGGTTGACAAAAGAATGAATAGAGGAGAAGTTACTGTGGCTCACATTATGATTGTAAAACCAAATGTTTCAGATGTTGCTCAGCATGAAAAAGCAAAAGCAACAATTGAAGATATTTACAAAAAAATTAAACAAGGTGAAAATTTTGAAACTTTGGCACAACAATTTTCGGAAGATAAATCATCTGCAGGAAAAGGTGGTGTTTTACAACGTTTTGGTTCTGGGCAATTAAGTTCAGAAGAATTTGAAAATGTAGCTTTTAGTTTGGTTAATAAAAATGATATTTCAGCTCCTTTTCAATCGCAATTTGGATGGCATATTGTAAAATTAATTGACAAACATCCTGTTCGTACTTTTGAAGAAATGAAAACTGAATTAGAAGAAAAAATCAGAAAAGACGAACGTTCTTTGTTAATTACTAATTCTTTGTCTAAAAAATTAAGAGCAAAATATGTAATTGCTAAAGATCAAAAGGCTTTGACAAAAGTAAAAAATTTAGTTACCGATGATTTTTACAATCAAACTTGGGAACAACCAGCTAGTTTAAAGGATAGCAATGTGAATTTGTTAACGATTGATAAAGCAAAAAAAATTAATACACCTGCCTTTATTAATTTTATTTACACACAACAAAAAGCAAATATTAAAACAAAACCCGTTACTAAATTGGTGGACGAATTATTTGAAAAATTCACTGACGAACAAGTAATTAATTATTACAATGAAAATTTAGAAAATGAGTTTCCTGAATTTAGATATGTGATGGATGAGTATCGTGATGGATTAATGTTGTTCGATTTAATGGAGAAAGAAATTTGGAATAGAGCAAAATCAGATACAACTGGTTTAATGAATTTTCATAAAGCGAATATTCAAAACTACCAATGGAAAAAAAGGCATAATGTAGATATTTTATCATCAACAGATAAAGCAACCATTGAAAAAGCTCAGAAATTCCTTAAAAAAGGAAAATCAATAGAGTACATTAAAGAAAAATTAAATAAAAACGGAAAAGTAAATGTCATGGTAAAATCGGGACTTTATGAGGAGGATTATGATATTTTAGCTCAATATCCAAATGTTGGAACTGGAGTAACATCAGTTGTTGTAAAGGATAAATATTACTTTGTAGTAAATGTAAAAAATACAAAAGAAGCAGAAGCTAAAGAATTTTCAGATTGTAAAGGAAAAGTGATAAGCGATTACCAACAATATTTAGAGAACAATTGGGTAGACGAATTAAAAAAAGAGTTTCAAATTAGTGTAAACAATGATGTCTTCGCCAAAGTAAAGCAGCAATTAGCAAAATAATATGAAATTTTGGGTTTCAATATTTTTACTTACCACAATGGTTGTTTCGTGCGATTATTTTATAGCGCCAAAGAAACCAAAAGCCATTGCGCGTGTAGGTGAAAATTATTTGTTCCAAGATGATATTGTAGATTTAGTTCCAAAAGGCACTTCTAAGAAAGATAGTGTTGCCATTGTAAAATCGTTTATTGATAGATGGGCAACACAAAAATTGTTGTTTGAAGCTGCTGAGCGTAATATTAGTACAGATAAAGTTGCCGAATTTAAATCGCTAATTGAGCAGTATAAAGTAGATTTGTATACAAAAGCACATATCGAAAGCTTGGTAATCAGACAAATAGATACAATTGTAACTAATGCGCAAATTGAGGATTATTATACTAAAAACAAGCAGTATTTTAAGAATTCTTCTGAGTTAGTAAAGCTTCGTTATATTAATTTAGTTAAAGAAAATCCAAAATTCGCAAAAATTAAATCAAAGTTTAGTTCCTTTACCAAAAATGATAGAAAAGAGTTAGAACAGCTTGCCGTTCAATTTAAAAGTTATGCGTTTAATGATTCTATATGGGTAGATGTCAATCAGGTTTTTGAGAAAATTCCGTTTATTAATTTAGAGAATAAGCAAAAATATATCGCAAGCGGAATGAATTTTCAATATCCTGATTCTACAACAGTTTGGCTGGTTAAAATAAATAAAGTATTACCAAAAGATAGCCCAACTCCCTTAGAATTTTTAAAGCCTACAATAAAGCAGATTATCATAAATAACAGAAAATTAGAATTAATAAATACAATAGAAAAAGAGATTACGAATGATGCCATCAAAGACAAAAAATATGAAATTTATAAATAAGAAGTTCCTTTTTGCCCTTTTAATTTTAGTAACCACAACCGTTTTCGCTCAACCCAAAAGAGAAAAAGTAGACGGTGTAATTGGAGTAGTCGGAGATTATGTGGTTTTGGATTCAGATATTGATTTAGAATTAATACAATTAAAAGCACAAGGAGTTGATACAAAAAATATCACACGTTGTGAATTATTTGGAAAACAATTAGAAGATAAATTATATGCTCATCATGCTATTCAAGATAGTATTGTTGTAACAGATTCTGAGGTAACTAGTTACATGAATGAACAACTAGATGCTATGGTGCAGCAAGTAGGGTCATTAGATAAAGTTGTTCAATTTTATAAAAAGAAAAATGTAGAGGAGTTTAAATCATACTTATTTGAAATTATTAAAATGAATAAATTAACTTCTCAAATGCAGAAGAAAATTGTTGACGATGTAACAATTACGCCTGAAGAAGTTAGAAATTTTTTTAAAGCGATTCCTATTGATGAATTACCAACATTTGGTGCTGAGATGGAAATAGCTCAAATCATTATAAAACCTGTAATTACTGATGATGAAAAGAAACGAGTTATTGATAAATTGAATGAAATTCGTCAAGATGTTTTAAATGGTTCTAGTTTTTTCAGTAAAGCAGTTTTGTTTTCAGAAGATCCAGGTTCAAGTTCAAATGGAGGTTACTATAAAATGAATCGTAAAACAGCTTTTGTTAAAGAATTTAAAGATGTAGCTTTTAGTTTAACAGAAGGTGAGATTTCAGAACCTTTTGAAACAGAGTTTGGATATCATATTATTATGGTTGAAAAAATTAAAGGTCAAGAAGTAGAATTACGTCATATCTTAATTGCTCCAAAAGTATCTACTCAGGCAATGAAAGATGCTAGAGCAAAAATTGAGGAAATACGTACTAAAATTTTAAACAAAGAGATTACCTTTGCTGATGCTGCTAAGTCATCGTCTAACGAAAAAGAAACAAAAAATAATGGTGGTGTTCTATTAAATCCAAGAACTATGGAGCCTCGTTTTGAATTAACTAAAATGGATCCAGCTTTATATGCTCAGGTTTCTTCTTTGAAAGATGGTGAAATTTCACTACCTATTTTAGATGAAGATAGAAGTGGTGGAGGTAAGTTTTATAAGATTATAACTGTTAATAATAGAACAGAAGAACATACAGCTGATTTTGCTAAAGATTATTTAAAAATTAAAGAATTAGCGTTAAGAGATAAGCAAATCAAGGAAATTGCAAAGTGGTCTCAAGAAAAAATTAAAGAAACGTATGTTAAGATTTCTGATGATTATAAAGATTGTCAATTTACCAACAATTGGTTAAAAAAATAAATTAACTAACCCTTTGAATTTTCAGAGGGTTTTTTATTATTTTAGAGGTTTAATAATTAAGTTCAATTTTCCGAATTCTAAATTTTAAATTAAATATGTCAGACGTAGCAGCCATTCAGGAATTAGTTCAAAGACAAAAAGCATTAAAACAAGAAATTGCTAAAGTAATTGTGGGTCAGGATGAAGTAGTACATCAAATTGTGATGAGTATTTTTTCAGGTGGTCACGCTTTACTTATTGGTGTGCCTGGTTTGGCTAAAACATTAATGGTTAATACTATTTCACAGGCTTTAGGGTTGAATTTTAAAAGAATTCAGTTCACTCCCGATTTAATGCCTTCTGATATTTTAGGAAGTGAAATTTTAGATGAAAATCGTCAGTTTAAGTTCATTAAAGGGCCGATTTTTTCCAATATTATCTTGGCGGACGAAATTAATAGAACTCCTCCAAAAACACAAGCAGCATTGTTAGAAGCTATGCAAGAACGTGCTGTAACGGTTGCCGGACATCATTATAAATTAGATTTGCCTTATTTCGTATTAGCAACGCAAAATCCAATTGAGCAAGAAGGAACATATCCTTTACCAGAAGCGCAGTTAGACCGTTTTATGTTTGCTGTAAAATTAGATTATCCAAGTTTTCAAGAAGAAGTTGATGTAGTGAAAGCAACAACATCCGATTTTAATCCTGTTGTAAATTCTTTATTCACGGCTCAGGAAATTATCGATTTCCAAAATGTAATTCGTAAAATTCCCGTAGCTGATAATGTAATTGAATACGCGGTTTCATTAGTAAGTAAAACACGTCCAGATAATCCGCTTTCAAATGAATTTGTAAAAACGTATATCGACTGGGGCGCAGGACCAAGAGCTTCACAAAACTTAATTTTAGCTGCAAAAACTAATGCCGCTTTTAATGGAAAATTTTCTCCAGATATCGAAGATGTTCAAGCGGTTGCAACTGGAATACTTCGTCATAGAATCGTGAAAAATTACAAAGCTGATGCCGAAGGAATTTCGGAAGATGATATCATTAAAAAGCTGTTTTAGTAAAATTAATTTTTAGAATACTTCGGTTTTAAGATTATAAGTTTTTCAAAAAATCAACTAGATTTTCTTCTTTGTCTAAATTTAATTTTTTTCTGATACTATATCTGTAATTATGAATAGAATGTTCGGCGATTCCTAATTGAGTTGCAATTTGTTTTGTATTAAAGTTTAATCGCAACAAAGTAGTTATTTGAATTTCTTTTTCATTTAAATCTGGAAAATTGCTTTTCAATTTGAATAAGAATGATTTTTGAGTATCCTCAACTTCTGAGTTAAGTTGTACTTTTTCATTATTTAAGACAATGGTGTCGTTAATCATCATTTGTATTTTTTGTACTTCGTCTAGTACAGTTGATTCTTTAGCTAAATTTTTTATAGCACTTAAATTCTTTTTAAGAAGTAAAAGAAGATTGTTTTGTTCCTGAATTTGAAGTGCAAACTCTGTTACTTGTTTATTTTTGAATTCGACTTCATTATTGTAATTTTCTTCTTTTAACTGATTAATTTCTTCTAGATATTTCTCGTTTCTTTTTTTGATTTTAATAATATTGTTTTGTCGAATAACAAAAAAAGCTAATCCAAGAATTAATAAAATTAAAATTGCATATTGGTATTTCGACTGCGAAGATTTGTATTTTAGAAGTTCAATTTCTTGTTTTTGAGTTTTAATGTTGTTTTCGTATTGGTCAATTTCATATTTCAATTGTAACTCTTTGGTGTCATTTTCTTTTGCTTCTTGTATAACTTTATTGTTTGTTTCTATGTATTGAGATTGCATTTTAAAAGCATTTACATAATCTCCTTTGATTTTGTAAATGTTTGAAAGTTTAATAAATGTTAAAGAAATGAGTTCATTGTTTTTAATTTTTTTAGCAAATGATAACGCTTGGTAGAGAAACGTTATAGCTTCATCATATTTTGTCTCTTTTAGGCTAATTTCCGAAAAGGTTGTGGGAAGATAAAATTCAAATTTTGAATTTGGATTTAATTTTACGTAGTTTTCTACCAATTCTAAATAGGTATAAGCATTTTGTATTTGGTTTAGTTCTATATATAAATTAGCGATATTAAAATTTAAATCGGCTCTTGCGATTGAATTTTGATTTAATTTTTTAAAGTTTTCCTTGTTTTTAAGAAGAGTTTGTAACGATTTTTCTATTTGATTACTGGATGCTTGTATACTTCCTATATTGTTATAAGAAAAGGTCATTTGAGAGTAATCTTTTATCTTTTCACTAATGGCTAGAGATTTATAATAATATTTTAAAGCTTCCTCTTTGTTGTTCTGAATGTTATTTAAGAAACCAATAGAGTTATAAATTTTCATTAAAATCTTTTCGTCTTTGTTTTTTGTAGCAATAGCGTCTGCTTTAATGAAATAATTCATGGATGTTTTGTAATCTTTAATATTTACATAAACATGTCCAATACTGTTATATAGCGCTGCTCTATTATAATAAGAAATGTTTTTTTCTGCATTAAAGAAGTTTTCTAACGCTTTTTTAGAATCTTGATTTTTCTTGTATGATTCTCCCAATTCATAATAACAGTCACCTAATCGAGTACTGATTTTTTGTTTTTCAAATTCTTTCAATGCGAGCAGTCCATACTGAATACTTTTATTATAGTCTTCATTTGCTCTGTAGATAATCATTTTTCTAAAATTTATTTCTGGAAGTAGTTCTTCCTTTGAATTAGATTTTTCTAATTGCTGTAATAAACTTTCAGCCTCTTTAAGGTTGGTATTCATTTCAATTAACTGATCGATTTTATCAAAATTTTGTTTTGTTATTTGTGAAAACGATATTATTGAGTAAAACAAGGCGATTAGAAGAGTTTTTCTTTTCTTTTTGGAATTAAGTATCATATATTCAATGTGTTAATATGTTTTTTTTTTTAATTATAGGATAAAAAAAGGATATGATTACAATTTCAAAGGTAATAAAAAGGAACTTGTAAACAATGCTTTTACTATTAAACTATTTAATTTAGCACACTATAATGACAAACCCCATTTATATTATGAGAAAAATTATTTATTTATTAATTATTTTATCGTTTTCGTCTTTTGTTAAAGGGCAAACTTTATTAATTAATCCTGCTACAGATGGAGGATTTGAAAATGGTACTACATTTGCAGCCAATGGTTGGACTGCCGTAAATGCAGGAACTAATAATTGGCATTGTGGTTCTTCCACTGCAGGTTCTCCATTAGCTAATTGGTGGACAGGTTCAAATGGTGCTTATGTTTCTGATAATGGTGGTGCAAATTGGCAGTACAATGGAACAATAAATCAACGATCACATATTTACAAAGATATTGCTTTTCCAGCAGGACAATCAAATATTACTTTAACATATGATATTAGAATGTTTGGTGAAGCTTTTTATGATAATTTACAAGTTTACATTACAGATACTTCAATTACTCCAAATAATGCTGGTCCTACAAGTAGTAACACCACTACAACAGGATGGCCAGGTTATACATATGGGACAACAGGTTATTATTTATTACTTTCAAATGCGATTTCAAATACAACAACAACTACTGTAACCTTTAATTTTACAGAAGCTCAAGGTTTATTTTGTGCAGGAAGTACAAAACGTCTAATCTTTACTTGGAAGAACAATACAACAAATACTACTCAAGCGCCAGTTTCTATTGACAATATTTCACTAACTTCTGTTACGCCCCCTACAAACAATTCATGTACTACACCTTCGTCATTAACTGTTAATCCATCTGAAGTATGTGCTACTTTTACTTCTGGAACGACAGTAAATGCAAACAATGCCGGACTTGCAGGTTGTTCAGGTAATGCAGATGATGATGTTTGGTATTCTTTTGTTGCTACATCAAGTACTCACAATGTAGCTGTTACTGCGGGTACAATTCAAAATGTTGTTTTTCAAGTTTTTCAAGGTAACTGTAATGGATTATCCAATATAGGTTGTATTAATAATACGGCTGGTTCTGGAAGTGAATCTTTTAATCTTAATGGTTTAACTCCCGGTAATACTTATCTTGTGAGAGTTTATAGTTTTGATGGTACCACTTCTTCACGAGGAACTTTTGATATATGTGTAACTAGTCCTCCTGTAGGTTGCGCTACTAAAGCACCTGATGATGTTGCTATTTTGTGTAATGAAACAGCTATTTTAACGGCTGCTTCATCACAGGTTTCCTATTCTATGATGGCTACGCCATGTGATCCTATTGCAATAACGGGAACTAATGCTTTTCCAGTTCCTGCAGATGACGCTGTAACGGGACAAATTCCAATTGGATTTAACTTTGATTTTTTTGGAAATACTTATAATACAGCTGTAATTCAAACTAATGGAATCGTTGGTTTTGGTCCTTTTACTTTTACAGGATTCAGTCCCTTTAGTATTCCTGCTGTAACGGCTCCAAATAATTATATCGCAGGTATTTATACTGACATAGATATTCGTTTTGGAGGAACCATAACTTATGCAACTATTGGTACTGCTCCAAACAGACAATTCGTAGTAAACTATAGTAACGTAGTTCCATATAACGGTGGGAGTTCTGCAGGTACAGGAACTGCTTCTTTTCAAATTGTATTAAATGAAAATGGTTCTTTTAACATCATAATTTCACAGTTTTCTGCCAATTGGTATGGTTCAATTTCAACTTCATTAGCAACTTCAGGTTCAGAGAATAGTGATGGAACAATTGCTTTTCCAGTTCCTTTAAGAAATTCAACTGACTGGCCAGGTATTGTACCTGCAAATAGAGATTGTCACACTTTTGTGTCTTCAGCATGTACTTTTGTAAGATGGCAAGAAGGAGCAACTGTATTAACAACAAATCCAGTTTTAAATGCATCACCTACTACAACAACTGCTTATACTGCAGTTTGGAATTGCGGAGGAAGTGAATGTTCTGATGAAACAATTGTTACGGTTTTACCATCAAGTATAATCAAATCAAATGTAATTGACAATACTAATTGTGTATTCCCTAATGGAATAATTAACTTATCAACGGATAATTTAAATGCACCATCTTATACTGTAAGTTATTTGCAGAATGGGACGCCAGCAACACAAACTATTAATTTAACGTCTCAAAATATAGCACCAGGTGATACTTTTAATTCAGGTGTTTTAACTAATACAGATCCTAAATGGACTAGAAATAACGCTGGTTCAGTTTGTAATGCAACTGCAGTGCCAAGTCAGTTCTTTGATGTGTATTCATTTACCGTAACGGCTAATGGATTGTATGCATTTGATATGTGTAATGGTGCTACTTCATTTAATGGATTTGCATCATTATATCAAAACGCATTTAATATAAATAATCCATGTGATATTGCAACAAATCATATAATTTCTGATGATAATGGTAATCCTAATGCGGGTGTGTGTGATAATGATGCAAGAATTTCAGCATCACTTGTTACAGGTGTCACATATTATTTGGTTACAACTTCAAGAAATGCAAATGTAGTTGGAGATTATAACTGGACATTTGTTTCAGGGCCTGGTAATATTGTAAATAATGACTCATATTATCAATTAACAAATTTATCTGCGGGTACTTATACTAATTTTTCAATAACTACTAATTGTGGCAATGTTACTTTTCCTGGGCCAATTGTTTTAGGAGACATTTCGCAAAGAACTTGGCTTGGTACCACTAATAACGATTGGAATAATCCTGTCAATTGGTCTAATGGTCTAATTCCAAACGCTTTTAATTGTGTTGTAATTCCAGTAACAGCAAATAATCCAGTAGTTTCAGGTGTAAATTATAATGCATTTGCTTATAGTTTAACAGTATTAGACGGTGCTACATTAACTGTAAATTCATCAAATAATATAGTGGTTACTGATTTGGTTACAGTAAATCCTACAGGTTTATTTAATATTCAAAATGATGCTAGCTTAGTTCAAATAAATGATGTTGTAAATATTGGAAGTATTGTAAAAAATAAAGAAGCAAATATTAAGAGATTAGATTATGTTTATTGGTCTTCTCCAGTAGCTAATTTTTCTTCAAGTGCAATTTCTCCATTAACACCTACAAATAGAATTTATAAATGGGAGCCAACTACAGCAACTGGATATGCAAGTAATTTTGGAAATTGGGTTTCAGGTAATGAATCTATGCAAATAGGGAAAGGATATATTGTAAGAGGTCCTGATAATTTTACAGATTCTAATCAAATTTTCACGAGCACGATTACTGGAGTTCCAAACAATGGAAATATAGCTACTCCAATATTTAGAAGTAATTACGATGGTATTTCATATGCAGGTCCAACCGCAACTTTAGTAACAAAAGATGATGATAATTGGAATTTAATTGGGAATCCATATCCATCAGCAATTGACGCTATTTCGTTCTTAAATTCAAACACAAACATTGATGGTTTTGTGAAAATTTGGACTCATGGTACAACTCCAAGTACAGCTTTGCCAAATCCATTCTACCAGAATTACACCTATAATTATAACGTAAACGATTATATTACATATAATGCAACAGGAGCTTCTTCTGGACCAGCTTCTTTTAATGGAAAAATTGCTTCAGGTCAAGGATTTTTTGTGTTGATGAATCATACATCGACATCAGATGCGGAAACGGTAAGTTTTACCAATGCATTAAGAAGAGATGGTTTAGGTTTACCTTATTCTAATGATGAATTCTTCAGAACTGCACAAGTTGTTGATCAGAGTGGTAAAATTTGGTTAGATATAATTGCGCCTAGCAATAATACTACAAGAGCTTTGGTTGGATATTTAGATGGAGCATCTAACAATAGAGATAGACTATTTGATGCTATAGCAAATGAAAAGCTAGAATTAAATCTGTACTCACTTACAGATAATATAAAAATGACAATTCAAGGACGTACTTTGCCTTTTGATGTAACAGATAGAGTGCCATTAGGAGTAAAAATTCCAGAAAGTGGAACATATTCAATTTCTATAGGTGAATTAACTGGATTTATGACTTCTCAAGCTATTTATTTAGAAGATACAGATTTAGGAATTATTCATGACTTAATTGCTCAACCTTACAGTTTTACAGCTAGTTCAGGTGATTTTTCAAATCGATTTGTATTACGCTATACAAATGAAACTTTAGGAGGAGACGATTTTGAAGCAGACAACGCTAATGTTTGGGTATATTCTTCAGATGTTTTATCAGTAAAATCTACAAAAAATGAAATAAAAGCGGTTAGAGTATTTGATATTTTAGGAAGAGAGTTAGCAAATTATCCAGAAGTTAATAGTTACGAACTACCTCTGTCTAAAATTCAAAAAAATAAAGCAGGATTAATCATTCAAATTACATTATCAAATGGTACAATTGTGAATAAAAAAGTAATTTATTAATAAAATGGAAAAAAATAATAACAATGTCAGGCTTTTTGTTAACGGGGAAAATATTATTATAGCAATACTTCAAGCAATTTTAATATTTACATTAAGCCTGATGAGTTATTATATTGAACTATTTTTTAAATATGAAAATTATATAATTTTATTAATTATAATTGGTATTGTTTTTTTAGCAATTAAAATTGGATTGAAATAAACGACAAATAACTTCTTTTGTAATCAATACCAATTATTATTTTTAATTTCATTAAAAACAAGTATATAATTTAAAAAAATAATAAATATATAATGAGTTAAAAAAGAATTTTTGTAAATGATAATTATTACTTTAAAAAATAATTCACCAAAGATTAGCAAATGATGTTATTGAATTTTTTTATCTAATTCAGTATCGTAAAAAAACAAAAACATACTTCCCATCATGTCTTGTTCTTCATTGGAAGTGTTATTTACCTCAATTTGCATTTCATAATTATGGTTTGGATAAAGCCAAATACCATTTTTTGATGAAAATGTATTAATTTTTGTTAATCCTATATTTTTAATATGATTAATGATTTTGCAAGAAAACAGTAGTTTTTTTGCTGTTTTATCATAAATACCTATTGAAGTAGCGTAAGGATGAACGTGTGGTGCTGCAAAATGAAGAAGCATTGGCTTATCGAGCATTAAATGTTCGTTGATGTTGCTTTTATAGGTTTTTGTTCCTAATGGTATTTTCCAATGGCCTGATAGTTTTTGACCTAATGCATTTGTGTAAGTATGATTTTTTGTTTCCACTGGAGTACATTCATTAGTTCCCGGATCTAATGGTTGTTTATTAATGTTAAATTCATTAAAAGGTAATTGTATAAAAGCGGTTCTGCTAGTAAGTGGTTTTAAAGTTTTTGTTTTTTCAAATTCAATTTTAACCTCATGTTTAATTTTCTTGTTTATTTCTATAATATTATGATTCAATGTTTGTGTTGTAATGTTTAGAACATCATTTCCTTTAATTGGAATACCATATCCTTTGGGAAAACTAAACTGTTCTAATCCGTGAGAAAGTGATGTTAGTCTAGGATATTGTTTGCCTATTCTGTTTTTTAAATTAAAATTAGAATAATAAGTATAATCATTTATATCTACATTCATATGACAAATAAAATCATTTGAAATTTCCTTGTTTGAAATTTCATCAATGGCTTTAACTTTAAATCCAGTTATCCAATAAAGTTCATTTTTTTGATTTAATTGTATATATCTTGAAGCCTTTGGACCTTCCATTGATTTGTAAATTCCATCAATGAGAAATGTTGGAGATAACATTGTAAAAGTGTTTTTATCCTCATTCAAGTTCCATTTGTTTGCTAAAATCCCAGTTTTATGATAAAAGTGAGTTTTTATTATTGCTTTATGTCTGTTCGACAACATTTGGTAAGTTATTGCACCTGTAAAAGTTGACAATAAAATAGTGAATAGTATATATTTGTATATATTTGATTTTTTAAACATATTAAAATTTTAGTTACAAAAATAGAAAAATGATGTCAACAAATACATTGAGAAATAAAATCTTTGGTTTAGATGTTTTTAGAGCAATTGCAATTTTGTTAGTATTGTTTTCGCATTTGTATTATGTTTTAGATATACCAAATCAGTTAGTTATAAGTTTGAGTGGATTAGCCGGTTTTATAGGTGTTGAAATGTTCTTCGTTTTAAGTGGTTTTCTAATAGGACGAATTCTATTAGAACAAATGAATACGAATGAGTTTTATTTTCGAAATTTAATCCATTTCATAAAAAGAAGATGGTATCGAACACTTCCAGCGTATTATTTTGTTTTGATAATAAATGTAGTTATTGCTTATTTATTATCATATCAACTAAATACAACATGGAGATATCCTTTTTTCTTGCAAAATTTATTTCAATATCAAATAATTTATTTTAGTGAATCATGGAGTTTGTCAATTGAAGAATGGTCCTATTTAATTTTTCCTTTGATTTTATTTTTATTAAATAATTGGCTTAAGACTACTGTTAAAATCAAGTTTATTTTTTCAGCTCTTTTAATTATAGTTGTGATACATGTTTTTAGGTTTGTAAATAATGCTACCGTTTTTTATGAAGATATGAATCTGTGGAATCAGAATTTGAAGTCGATTGTTATTTATCGCTTAGATGCTATTGTTTATGGTTTTGTTTTAGCTTGGATTTGTTTTTATTATAGAAATGTAATTTTAAATTATGCAGTTTATATGTTTATAATTGCAATTCATTTGTTGTTTTTGCAATTTTTTGTTCTCAATGTATTGGGGATTACATTAATTCAAAATCCAATTTATTTTAATGTTTTTTATTTTACGTTAACATCAATATCCATTATGTTTTTAATGCCAATTTTTATTTTTTGGAATTCCCAAATTTTTGGAAGTTCTGTTTATATATTTGTTAGCAAGATTTCATACTCCATTTATTTGTTACACTATAGTATTTGTGCAGTTTTATTTAAATTTTTTATTCAATATTATAATTTAGAGATTGGATTGATGCTAAAATTATTTATCTATTTGTTTTTGGTGTTTTTGCTTTCATTTTTATTACATAAATATATTGAAAAACCATTTTTAACTCTACGAGGTAAATTAAAAACAAAATAATTTTTTTGAACAAAACATTATTTTTGTCAATAAAATTAAGAATTGCTAATTTAGTTAATGTAATTTCAGTAAAAATTAAATAATATTCACAAAAAATAAATAAATACAGGTTAATTTTCTATTATTTAGGCTTTTTATTAAAAATTTTTAAATTTGATTAAGATTTATTAAATTTGTGCCACCAAAAAATACAACAAACACTAATTAACTTATTTATAGTATGGCATTAGCTACTGAAATGAATCTTTATAAAGAATATATTAAAGAAATTGAAGAAAGAAAAGGTCAAGGATTACACCCAAAACCAATTGATAGAGCTGATTTGTTAAACGAAATTATTGCTCAAATTAAAGATACAAACAATGTAAACAGAGAAGATTGTTTAAAGTTTTTTATCTATAACACATTACCAGGAACAACTCCTGCAGCTGGAGCTAAAGCAAAATTCTTAAAAGAAATTATTCTTGGTCAAGAAACAGTTGCTGAAATTACTTCAACTTTTGCATTCGAATTATTATCGCACATGAAAGGTGGGCCTTCAATTGAGGTTCTATTAGATTTAGCTTTAGGAAATGATTCAAATATTGCAAAGCAAGCTGCGGATGTTTTAAAAACACAAGTCTATCTTTACGATGCTGACATGGCTCGTATTAAAGAGGCTTTTGAAAAAGGAAATGCCGTTGCTAAAGAAATTTTAGAAAGTTATGCTAAAGCAGAATTCTTTACAAAACTACCTGAAATTGCTGAAGAAATTAAAGTAGTAACATTCATTGCTGGAGAAGGTGATATTTCAACCGATTTATTATCTCCAGGTAATCAAGCGCACTCGCGTTCTGACCGTGAATTGCATGGTAAATGTATGATTACGCCTCAAGCTCAAGACGAAATCAAAGCATTACAAGCACAACATCCAGATAAATCTGTAATGTTAATTGCAGAAAAAGGAACAATGGGTGTAGGTTCTTCTCGTATGTCGGGTGTAAATAACGTAGCACTTTGGACAGGTAAACAAGCAAGTCCTTATGTACCATTTGTAAATTTTGCTCCAATCGTAGGAGGAACAAATGGAATTTCTCCAATTTTCCTAACTACAGTTGATGTAACTGGTGGTATTGGTTTAGATCTTAAAAACTGGGTAAAAAAGACAGATGCTAATGGTGAAGTAGTTCGTAATGAAAGTGGTGATCCGGTTTTAGAAGAAGTATATTCTGTAGCAACTGGAACGGTTCTTACCATCAATACAAAAACAAAAAAATTATATAACGGAGACAAAGAATTAATTGACATTTCTAAAGCATTTACGCCTCAGAAAATGGAATTCATCAAAGCTGGTGGTTCTTACGCAATTGTTTTTGGTAAAAAAATCCAAACTTTTGCTGCTAAAACATTAGGAATTGAAGCGCCTTTAGTTTACGCACCTTCAAAAGAAGTTTCAGTTGAAGGACAAGGACTTACGGCAGTTGAAAAAATCTTCAATAGAAATGCAGTTGGAACCCTTTCTAAAAAAGCATTACACGCAGGTTCTGATGTTCGTGTTACGGTAAATATCGTAGGTTCGCAAGATACTACGGGTTTAATGACAGCTCAAGAATTAGAATCGATGGCAGCGACTGTGATTTCTCCAATTGTTGACGGAGCGTATCAATCAGGTTGTCATACAGCTTCTGTTTGGGATAAAAAAGCACAAGCTAATATTCCAAAATTAATGCAATTCATGAACGACTTCGGTTTAATCACAGCTCGTGATCCAAAAGGTGTTTATCATGCGATGACTGACGTAATTCACAAAGTACTTAACGATATTACAATTGACGAATGGGCAATTATTATCGGTGGAGATTCTCATACAAGAATGTCTAAAGGAGTTGCTTTCGGTGCAGATTCAGGTACAGTTGCTTTGGCTCTTGCTACAGGTGAAGCTTCAATGCCAATTCCAGAATCTGTAAAAGTGACTTTCAAAGGACAAATGGCAAGTTATATGGATTTCCGTGATGTGGTTCATGCTACTCAAGCGCAAATGTTACATAAATTTGGTGGAGAAAATGTTTTCCAAGGTAGAATTATCGAGGTGCATTTAGGTACATTAACTGCTGACCAAGCATTTACATTTACAGATTGGACTGCCGAAATGAAAGCCAAAGCTTCTATTTGTATTTCTGAAGATGAAACGTTAATCGAATCTTTAGAAATTGCAAAAGGAAGAATCCAAATTATGATTGATAAAGGCATGGACAACAAAAACCGTGTACTTCAAGGATTAATTGATAGAGCAAACAAACGAATTGCTGAAATCAGATCAGGTGAAAAACCAGCTTTACGTCCAGATGCTAATGCAAAATACTATGCAGAAGTTGAAGTAGATTTAGATCAAATTGCGGAACCAATGATTGCTGACCCAGATGTAAATAATAAAGATGTTTCTAAACGTTATACACACGATACTATTAGACCGCTTTCTTTCTACGGAGGTGATAAAAAAGTAGATTTAGGATTCATCGGTTCTTGTATGGTGCACAAAGGCGATATGAAAATATTAGCCCAAATGCTTAAAAATATCGAAAGACAACAAGGTAAAGTAGAGTTTAAAGCGCCTTTAGTAGTTGCTCCTCCAACATACAACATTGTTGACGAATTAAAAGCAGAAGGTGATTGGGAAGTATTACAAAAATATTCAGGTTTCGAATTTGACGACAATGCTCCAAAAGGTGCTGCACGTACAGAATATGAAAACATGTTGTATTTAGAGCGTCCAGGATGTAACCTTTGTATGGGGAATCAGGAAAAAGCTTCTAAAGGAGATACGGTTATGGCTACATCAACTCGTTTGTTCCAAGGTCGTGTAGTAGAAGATTCTGCAGAGAAAAAAGGAGAATCATTATTGTCATCTACTCCAGTAGTAGTTTTATCAACAATCTTAGGTAGAACACCTTCTATTGAAGAGTACAAGCTTGCAGTAGAAGGAATCAACTTAACTAAGTTTGCTCCATCTCACAAATTGTTGGTAGGATAATATAATCAATTATAATAATCAATTAAAAGTCTAAGTTCTGCTTAGGCTTTTTTTTGTTTTTTATCTGTCCATTTTTTCGTAAATTAGAAGGTTGAAAATAACATAACTAAATAAAATAATTATTATGGCATTCGATATTGAAATGATTGAAAAAATGTACGCTAATATGGCGGCTAGAGTGGATAAAGCTCGAGACATTGTTGGACGTCCATTAACGTTGTCTGAGAAAATTTTGTATTCGCATTTATGGGAAGGAATGCCAACTCAGGTATTCACAAGAGGTAAAGATTATGTTGACTTTGCTCCAGATAGAGTGGCTTGTCAAGATGCAACGGCTCAAATGGCTTTATTACAATTCATGCATGCTGGGAAAAAGACAGTAGCAGTTCCCACAACAGTACATTGTGACCATTTAATTTTAGCAAAAAATGGTGCAAAAGAAGATTTAGCATTAGCTAATAAACAATCCAAAGAAGTTTTTGATTTTCTTTCATCCGTTTCAAACAAATACGGAATTGGATTTTGGAAACCAGGTTCAGGAATTATTCACCAAATCGTTTTAGAAAACTACGCTTTCCCAGGAGGTTTGATGATAGGAACCGATTCTCATACCGTAAATGCTGGTGGTTTAGGAATGTTAGCCATTGGTGTTGGTGGTGCGGATGCAGTTGATGTAATGTCAGGAATGTCATGGGAATTGAAATTTCCAAAATTAATTGGAGTAAAATTAACAGGTAAATTATCTGGATGGACTGCTCCAAAAGACGTCATTTTAAAAGTAGCTGATATCTTAACTGTAAAAGGTGGAACGGGAGCTATTGTAGAATATTTTGGTGAAGGTGCAGAAGCTATGTCTTGTACTGGTAAAGGAACTATTTGTAACATGGGAGCTGAAATTGGAGCAACCACTTCAACTTTTGGTTACGATGATTCTATGAGAAGATATTTAGCCGCGACTGGTCGTCAGGATGTTGTAAATGCTGCTGATAAAGTAGCTTCTTATTTAACAGCTGATGCCGAAGTTTATGCCAATCCTGCACAATATTTTGATCAATTAATCGAAATCAATTTATCAGAATTAGAACCACACATCAATGGACCATTTACTCCAGATAGAGGAACTCCGGTTTCTAAAATGAAAGAGGAAGCAGCTCAAAACGGTTGGCCTTTAAAAGTAGAGTGGGGATTAATTGGTTCTTGTACCAACTCTTCTTACGAAGATATGGCGCGTGCTGCTTCTATTGTTAGACAAGCGGTAGAACACGGAATCACTCCAAAAGCTGAATTCGGAATTAATCCAGGCTCAGAGCAAATTCGTTATACGATTGAAAGAGATGGTATAATTGCCGATTTCGAAAAAATGGGAACTAAAGTATTTACCAATGCTTGCGGACCATGTATTGGACAATGGGACAGAGAAGGAGCGGACAAACAAGAAAAAAACACCATCGTTCACTCGTTTAACAGAAACTTCTCAAAACGTGCCGATGGAAATCCAAATACACACGCTTTCGTAACATCGCCCGAAATGGTAGCTGCTTTAGCAATTTCAGGACGATTAGATTTTAATCCATTAACCGATACTTTATTGAATGATAAAGGTGAAGCGGTTAAATTAAACGCTCCATTTGGTGATGAATTACCAAAAAGAGGTTTTGATGTAGAAGATGCAGGTTTCCAAGCGCCTGCAGCAGATGGTTCTAGCGTACAAGTTGCCGTTTCTGAAACTTCAGATCGTTTACAATTGTTAGCGCCATTTGAGGCTTGGGATGGTAAAAATTATACAGAAGCTAAATTGCTAATCAAAGCCTTCGGAAAATGTACAACTGACCATATTTCAATGGCTGGACCATGGTTACGTTTCCGAGGACATTTGGATAATATTTCAAATAATATGTTAATTGGTGCAGAAAATGCTTTCAATGGAAAAGCAAATTCCGTTAAGAATCAATTGACTGGTGCTTATGATGCAGTTCCAGCTGTTCAAAGAGCTTACAAAGCGGCGGGTGTTCCTTCGATTGTTGTGGGAGATCATAATTACGGAGAAGGTTCTTCGCGTGAGCATGCGGCTATGGAGCCTCGTTTCTTAGGAGTAAAAGCGGTTTTGGTAAAATCATTCGCACGTATTCACGAAACCAATTTGAAAAAACAAGGAATGTTAGCTTTAACCTTTGCTAACGAATCAGATTATGAAAAAATTCAAGAAGACGATACGATTAACTTCTTAGATTTAACCGAATTTGCACCAGGAAAACCTTTGTCATTAGAATTTGTTCATGCTGATGGTACTAAAGATATAATTTTAGCGAATCACACATACAACGATAGTCAAATTGGTTGGTTTGTGGCTGGTTCTGCTTTAAATTTAATTGCTGCTGGTAAAGCTTAATTAAAGTCTTTGTAATTAATTATAAAAAAGGGATAGAAGTTAACTTGTATCCCTTTTTTATAATATAATTTTTTTATTTTTCTTTCTTAGACAAATTAGCATTATTTTTAAATTCATTAATTTGAATTTTTGATTCACCTAAAAGTTCTACTTCTGTTTTTCCTGATGCTGATAAAGTAAGATTATTTGTTACATTAATAAAAGATTTTGCATAACCTTCCATCGTTAAATCTAAAGTTGCAATAACTAATTTTTTTGCAATTAGTAAAGAAGAATTATCTAATCTTAATTTAGCATTATTACAATTTCCTTCAATAGTAGCTTGACTTTTTTGGTACATATCTAGTTTAAACTCTGGTGAAGTAACTAAAGCTTTTAATTCTGTGTTTTTACTTAATTCTAATGATGTGTTTTCGGCTTTTACGTTGATTTCTGCTTCTGCTTTATCATTTAAAACTAAAGCAAAATAATTTGCTTTTACATTTAAAAATGCTCTAGAATTATCATAATTTTTAACGGTAATGTTTTCTAAATCTAAATCAGCTAAAGCATGAACAGAACTTTCATTTTTTGCTGTAATTAACTTTAATTCCGAAGTATAATTAATTCGAACAGCAAACTTTTTCATTCCAAAGGCATCGCGTAAAGAGGTAATTCTTAACGTACCACCGGCAACTTCGTAATTGATAATGTCGTGAAGATTATCGTCAGCTTCAATTTCTAAAGAAGGCTTGTCTGCTTTTACTAAGAAGATTTCAAAATTGTCATTGATTTCAATATTTTCAAAAGCTGGAATTTCTTTAACCGAAACCGTTACAATTTTTGAACCTTTAATTTTTTCTTTTTTTTGAGCTACAGTAATTGTAGTGATAAATAAAAGTGCAAATAGAAAAGATATTTTTTTTGTCATTTTTGTAATAATTTTTATATCACAAACATACACAAAATTTGTTCCAATTTTATTTTTACTGAAATAGATTAACAAAAAAACTTGATAGAAAACGAACATAAAAATAAAAAGCACCAGTTTAAATACTGATGCTTTTGTAGTTTTATATAATTGAATCTATTAGATTTACCACTAAAGTAAAAACAAATTCTACGACTTGAATAATCAACTTAATCATGAGAGTGAAATTTATGGTTGAAATAGTATTGTAAAATTATAAAATGCTTTAAATAAAGCTGTTAATTAAATACTAATTATTTGTTAATTAGTTAAGGCTCACACTTCCACCTGAGGTTTCTTCTTTAATAATTTTTTTTGGTTCTTTAACATAATCAATAGAACTTCCACTTGAGGCTTTTGCATTTAACAGTACAATTGGATTTACGGTGGTATTGCTTCCACTTGTAGATTGAGCTGTAATTTCGTTTGCAGCTAAATCTTTGGCATCTATTTCACTTCCGCTCGACGATTTTGTGTCTAAAGCCAATGCTTTTCCGCTTACGTTTATTTCGCTACCACTTGTTGATTCGCAACTTACTTTTTCATATTCAATATCTGCATGAATTTCACTTCCGCTACTTGATTTTAAAGCTAAATTAGTTCCTTTTAAAGTACTTTTTGAACTAATTGTAGCACCACTTGAAGTTTCTAATCCATCGATGGTTTTAGTGGTTACACGAACAATTGCATTTTCCATTGTATTAATGTTTCCTTCAATTTTTACAATTAAAGTTCCATTTTCAACTTTAGTTACAATGTGTTCCATCAAGTTGTCATCTACTTCCACTTCTACTTCGGTAGTTGCGCCTTGTTCTACGATTACTTCAACACCTGTACTGGCATCAATTTTAGTAAACGAAGTATTTATGCTTCTTTTTTCGGTGATTACATTTCCGCTTCCTTCAACTCCACCGCTCAGGTTAATATTGCCAGAACATGATGTTAATGTAATAACAAGCAAAAGAGCTACTAATTTTAATGTCGTTTTCATATTTTTTGATTTTAATTAAATCTATTTCTTTTGTTCTTTGACTTCCTTGTAAATCTTTTTTTCTAATTCATCTGCTTCAATAATATATTCTTCTTTTTTTGTGACCAAACCTTTTTTGTCAGTGTTTATTACTTTTTTGACTAAAACTCCGTTTTCATCATAATATATTGAAGCAGAAGTGTCACCAATTCCAACATTTATACTTATGTTTTCGTCAATTTCTTCAGCTAAACAATTCAAGCATTTTACTTTATCTTCATCTACCCTGAAAACTGGATTTTTTGTATCGTATTCATCAATGTCGAAAAATTCGTAATGACTAGTGTCAAAATTACTAAAACTTTCGTCAGTTTGGAAGATCGTTCCTTTAGGTAAATACAAGTATATTTCTACTTCCTGTCCTCTGAATTTATTTTCAACTGCTGTTAGTAAATAATTGTCTAAAACGATGGTGTTTCCTTCAATTTTATAATTGTATTTTATTTTTTCTGCTCTTTTTTTAGCTTGAGAAGTTGATTTTCCATTAGCTAATTTTTCAATTAACATATATGGAGCAGCAGCATCGGTTTCTTTTACTTCAATACTTACATTGTTTGAATAGATGATTTCGTTATCGCCTTCATCTTGTGTTATTTTGAAATCATGATTTCTGTAATTGCTTTTCGAATAAAAATCATTGTTTTTGAATTTGATTTTCAATGTATCTGTAGGCGCAATCGTAAACACCTCTTTTTGAACCGATTTTCCATCAAAAGCTAATTGAGAAGCTTCGTTGATTCCTAAAGAAATAATGATTCCTACTGCAATAATCCAAACAGCTAATAAGCTATATTTTACATAATTACCTATAGATCTTAAGTTGTTAACCATTAATTTTAATCCTAAAATGAATAAGAAAAATAACGGAATTCCAAAACCTATTAAAAATAGTATTCCTTGTGCCCAAAGCGGTGTTTCTAACCCAATAGGTGTTTGAATGTGATTTAAAATATAGTTCTCTGGCATTGTTGATGAAAATATCATAATAATGCTTGTTATAATAATGCCTAACAATGCTATTGCTGAGAAAAATAAGATAAATGAACCTATTATTTTTGCAAATACTTTGAATATTGTGGTAATAACTTCCTCTATTGATGATCCAATTCTTGAAGCGCCAGATTTTGCACTATTAGTAATCTTTTCATGATCGATACTACTTATTTTCGAAGTAATATCGTCAAAACCTTCCTTTACTTTTTTTTCGATATTAGAGATGGTTATAGGTTGCCCTTTCATTTCTAATTTTTGAGTCGTGGTAATCGCTTCTGGAACTAAAATCCATAATACGATATATACAAATAATCCGGTTCCAAATCCAAAGAATAATATCACCATTAAGATTCTTAACCACAATGTATCTATGCCTAAATAATGACCTAAACCGGCCATTACACCACCAATCATTCCGTTTTCTTTATCTCTATACAATCTTTTTGACGGATAATAAAAATTAGTTGATGAAGAAGAACTAGATTGGTATGATGTTTTTTCATCGTCAATTTTATAATCTTCTGGTTGTCCCATAATCGAGATTACTTCTTCGATTTCGCTTAAACCTACTACTTGTTTGTCGTTTTTTAACCGTTCTTGGAAAAGTTCGGCAATGCGACTTTCTATATCTTTCATGATTTCGTCTCTTCCATCAGGCGAAAGTGAACGCTTCACCGCATCAAAATAACGCGATAATTTTTGATAGGCATCTTCGTCGATGTGAAAGAAAAAACCTCCTAAATTTATACTTATTGTTTTGTTCATGACCTTTAGTTTTGACTTGTTATTATGTTTACTGCATCTGCTAATTCTTTCCAGGTGCCATTTAATTCTTGTAAAAATTCTTTGCCTTCATCGGTTAAACCGTAATATTTTCTTGGTGGTCCCGATGTGGATTCTTCCCAACGATAATTTAATAAGTTATCGTTTTTTAGCCTTGTTAGTAGTGGGTAAACGGTGCCTTCCACAACTAGTAATTTAGCATTTTTTAGCGTATCCAATATTTCAGAAGTATATGCATCTTTTTCTTTTAAGACCGATAAGATACAGAATTCCAAAACACCTTTTCGCATTTGTGCTTTAGTGTTTTCAATGTTCATAATTCCCCTTGTTTTTTTTAATTAGACTGTTCATTTTTTGATTTGTTTTGCTTGCGCAATGATTGATTTGATGATTGAAATTAGATTACCTATTAATTTCTTATACAAAGATAAGTCTAAAAGAAGGTATCTTGTTACGCATAGTACTTATATTTAACATAAAATTAACATTTAAAAAAATAGTAGGAATGCATAGTATTTTTTGTATTTTTACAAAATAAATCAATGAATTATGGAGTTTACACCTGCAAAACTAAATCTATTTACCTTTTTTAAACTGCCTTCTGCTTTTTGGAGTGGCTTGCGCGTCAAGTCAATTTCACCAGAAGTTTGTGAAGTAACTGTAAAGCATCGTTGGTTCAACCAGAATCCATTTAACTCCATGTATTTTGCTGTGCAAGCCATGGCAGCTGAGTTTACAACCGGAGCTTTAGTCATGTATCAAATTAAACAAAGTAGAACTAATATTTCAATGTTGGTAGCTCAAAATAAAAGTATGTTTACTAAAAAAGCTACGGGAAGAATTACATTTACTTGTAATCAAGGAAACGCTATTAAAGAAACCATTCAAAAAGCAGTAGCTACTAATGAAGGACAAACTATTTGGCTAACTTCAATTGGTAAAAACGAAAAAGGAGAACAAGTTTCGGAAATGCAATTCGAATGGACAATTAAAGTTAGAGGTTAAAATTTTCTACTTCCAACTCATAACTTAAAACTAATCCTAAACATAAGTTAATTTACTTTCATTCCTTATTTATTGATAGTAAATTTGAGAAAAAGGAAAAAGAAAATGACAGTATTAATTACAGGAGCTACGGGGTTGGTTGGACAAGAATTGGTGAATTTGTTGCTTCAAAACGGATATACAATTCATTATTTATCTACATCGAAATCTAAATTAGTTTCACAAAATAATTACAAAGGTTTTTATTGGAATCCTAAAAACGCTGAAATTGATACTAATGCTTTAACAGACGTTGAAGTTATCATTCATTTGGCTGGGGCCAATGTGGCAAAAAAATGGACCACAGCTTATAAAGAAGAAATTATTGAAAGCCGTGTACTTTCAACTCAATTGTTATATAAAACACTTCAAAAGAATTCCCATCAAGTAAAACAAATCATTTCGGCTTCAGCTGTTGGAATTTATCCAGATAGTTTAACCGATATCTACCATGAAACCGATTTAGATATAGATGTTTTCTTCCTTGGTAATGTTGTGAAACAATGGGAAAACGAAGTCAGTCAGTTTGAAAAATTAGAAATAATTGTTTCTAAAATTAGAATCGGAATTGTACTTGCTAAAAACGGTGGTGCTATACAAGAAATGGCAAAACCGATAAAATATGGAGTAGGAGCAGCGTTTGGTTCAGGAGAACAATACCAATCTTGGATTCATGTTCAAGATTTAGTAGCTATTTTCCAATTTGTTATGGAAAATAGATTACCTGGTATTTATAATGGAGTGGCGCCTTATCCTGTTACCAATTCAGAGTTGACAAAAGTGATTGCTAAAACTCTAGGAAAACCATTGTTTTTACCCAATATTCCAAAATTTGTAATGAAATTGATATTAGGCGAAATGCACCAAATCTTATTTTCGAGTCAACATGTAAGTTGTCGCAAACTTTTAGATGAAAATTTCCAATTCAAATTCGCATCCTTAGATAAAGCTTTGAATGATTTATTGAAATAGTATTTTTAAAATAAATTCCTGACAATTTGACATTTTTATACATTTGGCAATACATTTGCAATCCCATTTACTAAAGTAAAAATGTTTAAAAAAATATTCAAAAATATGAATCAAGAAAGTACTGAAAACATCGAAAAGGAGAACATTAATGAAGAAAATGTTTCAGAAAATCAAGGAATTCCAACACCAGATTTGTCGGTAGAAGAACAATTGCAAGAAGAATTAAGTAACGAAAAAGATAAATTTCTACGTCTTTTTGCTGAATTTGAAAATTATAAAAGAAGAACTGCCAAAGAACGCATCGATTTGTTTAAAACAGCAAATCAAGAAGTTTTACAAGCCATGTTGCCAGTTTTAGACGATTTTGACAGAGCTTGGGCACAAGTTTCTAAGTCTGATGATGAAGCATTAGTAACAGGTGTGCAATTGATTCATGATAAATTAAGAAGTACTTTAGTTTCTAAAGGTTTGGAAGAAGTTGAAGTTAGAGCAGGAGACGCTTTTAATGCCGATTTTGCTGAAGCTATTACGCAAATTCCAGCACCAAATGATAAATTAAAAGGTAAAATTGTTGACGTAATTGAAAAAGGGTACAAATTAGGAGACAAAATTATTCGTTTCCCAAAGGTTGTAATCGGACAATAATTTTTACCGTAGAGACAAGTCACAACTTGTCTTTTTCTACATATTATAATACAAGATGTAATGAAAAAAGATTTTTACGAAATATTAGGCATTTCAAAAAATGCTACACCAGAAGAAATTAAGAAAGCATATCGTAAGAAAGCAATCGAGTTTCACCCTGACAAAAATCCAGGCAATAAAGAAGCGGAAGAAAAATTCAAAGAAGCTGCCGAAGCTTATGAAGTTTTAAGCGATGCCAACAAAAAAGCTAAATACGATCAATATGGTCACCAAGCTTTTGACGGTGGTGGATTTGGCGGTGGTCAACACATGAATATGGATGACATTTTCAGTCAGTTTGGTGATATTTTTGGTGGCGCTTTTGGTGGTGGCGGATTTTCTGGATTTGGCGGTGGCGGAGGTCAACGTAGAGTAAAAGGAAGTAATCTTCGTATCAAAGTGAAATTAACTTTGGAAGAAATTGCTAATGGAGTTGAAAAGAAAGTCAAAGTAAAACGTAAAGTTCAGGCTAAAGGTGTAACCTACAGAACTTGTCCTACTTGTAATGGTTCTGGACAAATCATGAAAATTGCTAACACTATTTTAGGTAGAATGCAAACTGCAACTACTTGTCATATTTGTAGTGGTTCGGGTCAAATTTTAGACCAAAAACCAGCTGGTGCAGATGCACAAGGAATGTTGTTAGAAGAGGATACCGTTTCTATCAAAATTCCAGCAGGAGTAGTTGATGGAATGCAATTGAAAGTTGCAGGAAAAGGTAACGAAGCGCCAGGAACGAATAGTATTCCAGGTGATTTAATTGTTGCTATCGAAGAAGTTGAACACGAATTCTTAAAACGTGAAGGCGAAAACTTACACTACGATTTGTACATTAGTTTTGCCGAAGCCGCTCTTGGAGTTTCTAAAGAAATTGATACTGTTTCAGGAAAAGTACGTATCAAGTTGGAAGAAGGAATTCAATCGGGTAAAATATTAAGATTAAAAGGAAAAGGTGTTCCAAGTATAAATGCTTATGGAAACGGAGATTTACTAGTTCATGTAAACGTTTGGACACCAAAGACATTAAACAAAGAACAAAAGCAATTTTTTGAGAAAATGCTTACAGATGAAAACTTTATTCCGAAACCAGAAAAGTCAGACAAATCTTTTTTTGAAAAAGTTAAAGATATGTTTTCATAATTAAATAAATATTAATACATTTGAAACTCACTTTCTTAGGAGAGTGAGTTTTTCTTTTTCATAGCAATTTTTCCCATCCTTTAGCAATAAAGGGTGGGTTTTTTTTGTAACAAATTCCTCTTTTTGCTACTAATAAATAAACAAAATCACTCAATTTATGAGCAATATTCTCGAAGTACAAAACGTAGTAAAGCAATATGGCGATTATACCGCTCTAAACAATGTTTCGCTACAAGTTCCTAAAGGAAGTATCTACGGGCTTTTAGGTCCAAACGGAGCCGGAAAAACATCTCTTATTCGTATCATCAACCAAATTACGATGCCTGATAGTGGTGTGGTGTTATTGGATGGCGAAAAGTTAAAGCCAGAACATGTACAATATATTGGTTATATGCCCGAAGAACGAGGTTTGTATAAAACCATGAAAGTAGGCGAGCAGTGTTTGTATTTGGCGCAACTAAAAGGAATGCCAGAAGCTGAGGCTAAAAAACAATTAAAATATTGGTTTGAAAAGTTTGAAATTCAAGGATGGTGGGATAAGAAGATTCAGGAACTTTCAAAAGGAATGGCACAAAAAATACAATTTATTGTAACAGTTTTACATAATCCTAAATTACTTATTTTAGATGAACCTTTTTCTGGTTTCGACCCAGTTAATGCGAATTTGATCAAAGATGAAATCATCGAATTAAATAAAAAAGGAACTTCAGTAATTTTTTCTACACACCGAATGGAATCTGTAGAAGAAATGTGCGATTACATTGCGTTAATTCACAAATCGAATAAATTAATCGAAGGAAAATTAGAAGATGTAAAACGTCAATTTCGTTCTAATACATTTCAAATTGGAATTTTAACAAACAATATAGAAGGTTTGATGGTACAGTTAACTCAGAAATTTACTATTAGTCAAACCAATTTCAAATCATTAAACGATGATTTAAAATTAGAAGTGCATTTGGGTCAATCAAATTCAAACGAATTACTTACTATTTTAACTCAATTTGGTCAAGTTACCCATTTTGTGGAAAAAATACCAAGTGTAAACGATATATTCATTCAAACTGTTAGTCAATAATTATGAGCGTATTATCTTTAATTATCAAAAGAGAATTTATTGCAAAAGTGCGCAATAAATCATTTATCGTAATGACGTTTTTAGGACCATTATTGATAGTAGGAATGTCTTTTCTAATTGCTTATTTATCTAGTGTAAATAAAGGCGATGTAAAAACAATTGGCGTTCACGATAGAGCCAGTGTGTTTGTAAACGATTTTAAAAATTCGGAAGACATTAAATATGTAAACCTTTCTGGGTTGTCATATGACAAGGCAAAAGATTCTTCAAGTAACGCTTTTGAAGGTTTAATTTATGTTCCAGAAGTACAAAATGTAGAGGAATTAGCTACTAAAACAACGTATATTTCAGATGATAGTCCAAAAATGGATTTCTTAATGAATTTACAAAAAGTTATCGATACTAAATTGAACAAAGAAAATTTAAAAAAGTTAGGTTTTGATGCCGATACAATTGAAAAAGCGAAAATCAAATCAGAAGTTCAATTTGCGAAATTTTCAGGTGAAGATGGGTTGAAATTCTTAAACGAAATTAAAATTGCTATTGGTTTCGCTTTCGGATATTTAATTATGATGTTCATTATTATCTACGGAAACATGGTAATGCGAAGTGTTATCGAAGAAAAAACCAATCGTATTATCGAAATTATCATTTCTTCGGTAAAACCCTTCAAATTAATGATGGGTAAAATTATCGGAACATCATTAGCAGGAATTTTGCAATTTTTAATTTGGATTGTACTTGGCGGTGCTATCATGATTGGCGCTTCATTCTTTATGGGAGGCAATCAAGAAGCGGTGGCTACATCGCAAATTACAGCCGAACAAGCAGAAGTAGCAACAAATTTCATGGATCAAATTCATTTATATATGAACGAAATCCCAGTGGCTTCAATTTTAATTTCATTTGTAGTTTTCTTCATTGGAGGTTACTTTTTGTACAGTTCGTTTTATGCCGCTATTGGTGCTGCAGTAGATTCTGAAACCGATTCGCAGCAGTTTTTAATGCCTATCATTATGCCTTTAATGTTAGCTGTGTATGTTGGTTTTTTAACAGTTATGAATGATCCTCACGGAACTGTTGCAGTTGTCTTCTCTTTAATTCCATTAACCTCGCCAATTGTGATGCTAATGCGTATTCCTTTTGGAGTGCCATTATGGCAATTAGCACTTTCTGTAGTTTTATTGTACGGAACGTTTATCTTTGTAGTCTGGTTTGCGGCAAAAATCTACCGAGTAGGTATTTTAATGTACGGAAAAAAACCAACTTGGAAAGAATTATATAAATGGTTGAAATATTAAATAGAGTTTAAAAGTTTATAGTTTAGGAGTTTAAAAGTTTTCAAAACCCTCATAAACTTATAACCTCATAAACTTCTAACTTAAAAAAAGAATGAGTAAAATCCTTATCATAGAAGACGAAGCAGCAATTCGAAGAGTATTGACTAAAATACTTTCCGAAGAAAATGATTCGTATAAAGTTGAAGAAGCGGAAGATGGTTTACAAGGAGTTGAAAAAGTCAAAAATGAAGATTATGACTTAATTCTTTGCGATATCAAAATGCCAAAAATGGACGGTGTTGAGGTGTTAGAAGCCGTAAAAAAAATAAAACCTGAAATTCCAATGGTTATGATTTCTGGTCATGGCGATTTGGAAACAGCAATAAATACAATGCGTTTAGGAGCTTTTGATTACATTTCAAAACCACCCGATTTGAATCGTTTATTGAATACGGTACGAAATGCACTAGATAAAAAACAATTAGTAGTAGAGAACAAAATCTTGAAAAAGAAAGTTTCTAAAAACTACGAAATGATAGGAAACAGCGAAGCCATCAATCATATCAAAACTATGATTGGAAAAGTAGCTCCAACTGATGCCCGAGTTTTAATCACAGGTCCAAATGGAACTGGAAAAGAATTAGTAGCGCATCAATTACATGAAAGAAGCGAGCGTTCATCTGCTCCTATAATCGAAGTAAACTGTGCTGCTATTCCGTCAGAATTGATTGAAAGTGAATTGTTTGGTCACGTAAAAGGTGCTTTTACTTCAGCTGTAAAAGACAGAGCTGGAAAATTTGAAGCAGCTGATGGCGGAACCATTTTCTTAGATGAGATTGGGGATATGAGTTTGCCAGCTCAAGCCAAAGTTTTACGTGCGTTACAAGAAAATTTAATTCAAAGGGTAGGAGCAGACAAAGACATAAAAGTGAATGTTCGTGTGGTTGCAGCTACTAATAAAGATTTAAAAAAGGAAATCGAAGAAGGAAGATTCAGAGAAGATTTGTATCACAGATTAGCGGTGATTTTAATCAAAGTTCCTGCTTTGAATGATAGAAGAGATGATATTCCAGAATTAATTGAGCATTTTACTGCTAAAATTGCTTCAGAACAAGGAAATGCAGTAAAAAACTTCTCCAAATCAGCCGTTAAATTATTACAAGAATACGATTGGACCGGAAATATTCGAGAATTACGAAATGTAGTAGAACGCTTAATTATTTTAGGCGGAAGTGAAATATCAGAACAAGACGTGCAACTATTTGCGAGTAAATAATACCAAGTAAAAAGTGATTAGTAATTAGTGAATAGTTTGCTAATTACTATTCACTCTTCACTAATTACAAAATAAAAATGCAATTAAAAAAAATAAATTCCAACCTTCAGAAAGCGTTAATTGAAATCGACTTGATTGAGGCAAATGAGTTACAACAAGAAACATTTTCAACCATTAAAAGTGGTGTTGATGCGGTTATTCAGTCACCAAACGGTTCTGGAAAAACCACTACTATTTTATTGAATGTAATTCAAAGAATGGAAAAACCAGTGGGAGAAAGTACACGTGCTTTGGTTTTGGTTCAAGACAAAGAAAAAGTCTTAGAAGCTTTGGAAATATTCAAAAAAATGAATCATTATACCAATTTACGTGTTTTTGGAGTGCATGAAAAAGGCGATATGGATTACGATAAAAATCAAATTTCGTTAGGAATGGATGTTTTAATTGGAACGCCAATTCGCATTAATGAAATGTTTTCTTCTGCCGGTTTTAATATGAATACCATTAAAATGTTTGTAGTTGACGATGTAGAAGAAATGTTGCGTAAACGCGAGGATTCCATTATTCAAAGACTTTCAATGAGTGCCGAAAAAACACAACGTTTGTTTTTCTGTTCTCAAATTACCGAAAGAGTTGAAATTTTAGCAGACAGAATAATGATAGAACCACTTTTTTTTGAATCTGAAGAATAATTAAAAAATATACAACTATGGGAATGATGAAAGTTTTTTCGGGAAGTGAAATTTTAGCCGAAACATTAAAACAAAAAATTGAAGCGGTTGGTGTAGATGTTCTTAAAAAAGACAATTTGCAATCAGCTCGTCTAGCAGGTTTTGGCAATACAGATTTAGCAGTAGAATTATTTGTAGACGAACGTTATTACGGAAAAATTAGTCCAGTTTTAGAAGAATTTAGAATGAGTTTATAAAACAAAAAATCCCGTAATTGCGGGATTTTTTGTTTCGTGTTTTTGTAGTTATTCAAATAATACACTGCCTTTAAGAGCAACTTCAGACCAAGTTTTACTTATTCCATCTGAGCCTTTGTGCAAATCATAGCAAGCGGTATTTATTGCTTCAATTGCATTTTCTGCACCAAAATCAACTAAATCTATTTTGCCTTCTAAAGTAAATTTTTTACCAGAATAATTTGATGCAACTTCAATTTGTTTTACCATATCATTAATAGAAATAGTTAAAAAAGTTTTATTGTCTCTAAAGTTTAATACACCACTTAATAATTCTTTTTCTTTTAAAGCACCAAAAAAGATAGATTTTAATTTATAATCTCTATCAGGATTGTTGGTAAACAAACTACTTACCGGAATTGAAAAAGAAACACCTTCCAAAACTTCTTCAGGTGTATTTCCTTTTTTGGTTTCTTTTAATGTTATTTCTGTAAAACTTCCGCCAACAGCTACTTTTTCTGTGGTTTTATAAGCTGTCCAGTTTACTTTGGTAGAATCATTTACAATCATTAAACCACTAACTTTTTCTTGAGTTTCAGTTGGTGTTTCAGTTTTTTCTTCTTTTTTACAACTTACCGCAATTATTGAAATCGCAAATGCGAATAAAACTATCTTTTTCATAATTATTTAAATATTAATTTAATCAAAGATAATAAGAAATTAAAGTGATTTCAAAATACAATTGTTAAAGAATAATTAATCTTTTTAGAATTAGTTTATTGCTACAAACACCAATTCAACTATCTTTGCACCTTCAAAAAATTCAGTAAAAAGACTTTTACTTTTTACTTCTAACTTTTTACTTTAAAAAATGATTACAGTAAACGACATTGCGGTAGAATTTGGTGGAACAACTCTTTTTAGCGAAGTAACTTTTGCCATTAATGAAAATGATAAAATTGCCTTAATGGGTAAAAATGGAGCAGGAAAATCTACGCTTTTAAAAATTGTTGCCGGAGAAAACAAACCTACTCGTGGTGTAATTTCGGCGCCAAGTGATGCTGTAATTGCTTATTTGCCTCAGCATTTATTGACTTCTGATGATTGTACCGTGATGGAAGAAACATCAAAAGCGTTTGCTGATGTATTGAATATGAAGAAAGAAATCGACGAAATCAATGAGCAATTAACGATTCGTACCGATTATGAAAGTGATGAGTACATGAAATTGATTGAACGCGTTTCGGAATTATCTGAAAAATTTTATTCAATTGAAGAAGTAAATTACGAAGCTGAAGTTGAAAAAATATTAAAAGGATTAGGTTTTGAAAGAGAAGATTTCAATCGCCCTACAAAAGAATTTTCTGGAGGTTGGAGAATGCGTATTGAATTAGCAAAAATTCTTTTAACAAAACCCGATTTAATTCTTTTAGATGAGCCAACCAACCACTTAGATATGGATAGTATCGAATGGTTGGAAGAATTTTTGATTACGCAAGCCAAAGCGGTTATGGTAATTTCGCACGATAGAGCATTTGTAGACAACATCACCAATCGTACTATTGAAGTTACAATGGGAAGAATTTATGACTACAAAGCTAAATATTCTCACTACTTAGAATTGCGAAAAGACAGACGTGTTCACCAACAAAAAGCATACGAAGAGCAGCAAAAATTCATTGCCGATAATCAAGCGTTTATTGAACGTTTTAGAGGAACTTTTTCTAAAACCGAACAAGTGCAATCGCGTGTTAGAATGTTAGAAAAAATTGTTCCTATTGAAGTGGATGAAATTGATAATTCAGCATTAAAATTAAAATTTCCACCATCGGCTCGTTCAGGTCAATATCCTGTTATTGTTAAAGATTTAGAAAAATCGTATGGTGATCATTTGATTTTTAAAGATGCAAATTTGGTTATAGAACGCGGACAAAAAGTAGCCTTCGTGGGTAAAAATGGTGAAGGAAAATCAACTATGATTAAAGCCATCATGAAAGAAATCGAAATTAATGGTGGTTCTGTAGAAATTGGTCACAATGCACAAATTGGCTATTTTGCTCAAAATCAAGCCGCACAATTAGACGAAAATGCAACTATTTTCGAAACGATTGATAGAATTGCCGTTGGAGATGTTCGTACACAAATAAAAAATATTTTGGGAGCATTCATGTTTCAAGGTGACGATATTCAAAAGAAAGTAAAAGTACTTTCTGGTGGAGAAAAAACGCGTTTAGCCATGATAAAATTATTATTAGAACCAGTAAATCTTCTAATTTTAGATGAGCCTTCGAATCATTTAGACATGAAAACGAAAGACATCATCAAAGATGCTTTACGTGATTTTGATGGTACTTTAATTTTAGTTTCTCACGACCGTGATTTCTTAGATGGTTTAGCAGAAAAAGTATTTGAATTTGGAAACAAACGCGTAAAAGAACATTTCGAAGACATCAAAGGATTCTTAGCACACAAGAAAATGGATTCTTTGAAAGAGATTGAAAAATAGTGTTGAGTTTGGAGTAATTAGTTAGGAGTTTTTACTCAATTTTGTTTTTCCAAAGGAATCTCATTTTAATGATTTAGGGAATGTTTTATAAATTACCTCTAATGTACAAATAATTGGTTTTGTTGGTCGAGGAATTCGTTTCGTTTTTAATTTTTTTGGATTGTTCGTTTGTATTAAAGTATCAATTTTTTCAACAGCAAATAAAACTTCAGGATTAATATTTGGATTATTGGAAATGTCTAAATAATGAATATTGTCATTTGTAGCTAGATTCTCAATTTTATTATTTGAAACTATTATTTTTTTAGGTAAAATTTTATTTTTCTGAATAGAAAGCATTTTAATAGTTACAACTTTTAATTGATTATTGGATAAATCTATTTCTTCTAAATTCAAATCCGAATTGTGATATGGTTGTAACTCAGGAATGACACTATTTTTATAATTCATCATCATAAATTTAGTTAGCTTATTATCTGTACATTTCAATTTTCTCAATGTCAAAGGTAATTTACTAAGCGGTATTGTATCTAAATTATTGTATGATAAATCCAATGCAATAATTTTAAACATAGTTAAATCAGGAAGTGAGTCTAATTTTTTATGAGATAAGTCTAATTTTGGTATAGTATCAGTTTTGCTTAGATTTAATAAAATTTCAGTAAGACTTTTCTCTTTTTCTTGTTGAGGTAAATTAGTTTTTATTTCAATTTTCTCTTTACAAGAAATTAATAATGAAGCGAGTAGGATAAGTACAATTCTCATGATGCCGTTTTGTAAATATTGACTTCAAATTTTATTCCAAAACTCATTTTTTCTTCCACTTCTCAAAACCTAAAACACTTGGTTTGATTTCCTTTTGCCATTGTTTTCCATAAGTTTTGTTTAGATAATTAAAAACCAATTCATTTTTAGTTTCATATTCCTTAAAATTGGTAGGAGCAATGCAACCAAAATCGTGAAATTGAATATTGTATTTTTTAGCAAAAGCTAAATCTTCTTTTGTGATTACAGAAGCAATTCCGCCTAAAACATAAATCGTTTTGGTATTTGAATTAATTTCGATTTTGATAGTGTCGTTTTGTTTTTTCTCTTGCGCTTGAAGTGTCAAACACAACAGAATAGATAGAATTATAAATTTCTTTTTCATAATAAATTTAATTAACCGCTTCCACCAAACGAATAAACTCCGCACGATAACCTTCTGCATCAATTGATTTTCCTTGTAAAGCTAATGTTTTTATAGCAACTGATGATTTGTTCTCTACCAATTTTGAATCTCTTAATTTTAATCCAAACCAAGCCACAGCTGAACTAAATTTAAAATCTTCGCTTGTACTTTGTAAAGCAATCGATTTGTTTTCAATTACCTGAACCATTTCGATGCTTTTTTCGCCATCTGGTTTTTTGTAACGAAATTTTATCGTAGCCAATTCATTAGAATAATCTTTAGTCGATTTTACGGTTTCTGTATATTTTAAATCCGGAATTTCATTGGTAAATTTACTTTCAACTCCAACAGGAATTATTTCATACAAAGCTGTAACGGTGTGACCACTTCCTAGTTCACCTGCATCAATCGCGTCATTTTTAAAATCTTCTGGACGTAGTTTTCGGTTTTCATAACCAATTAATCGGTAACTTTGAACGTGTTTTGGATTGAATTCAATTTGAATTTTCACATCTTTTGCAATCGCAAACATACTTCCTTTAAATTCTTTTCCTAGAAAACGATTCGCTTCCTGAATGTTGTCGATATAAGCATAGTTTCCATTTCCTTTATTGGCTAAAATTTCCATTTTACTGTCTTTGTAATTTCCCATTCCGTAACCTAAACAAGTCAAAAACACACCTGATTTACGTTTTTCTTCAATTAAAGTTTCCATGTCTTTGTTGGAAGAAGCGCCTACATTGAAATCACCATCCGTAGCCAAAATAACGCGGTTGTTTCCTCCTTTGATGAAATTTTCTGTAGCAATTTTGTATGCCAATTCGATTCCGGCACCACCAGCCGTACTTCCACCAGCGTTCAAATTGTCTAATGATTTGATAATGGTTTCTTTATTATTTCCTGAAGTAGGAGGTAAGACTAACCCTGCTGCTCCGGCATATACAACAATTGCAACTTTATCATTTTCTCTCAATTGACTTACCAAAACTTTCATTGATTCTTTCAATAATGGTAATTTGTTTTGAGCACTCATCGATCCTGAAACATCAATTAAAAAAACAAAATTAGAATTCGGCAAATTATCACTATCAATATGTTTTCCTTGTAACCCGATTTTTACTAATTTGTGTTTCTCGTTCCAAGGACTTTCACTATATTCCGTGTGAATCGAAAACGGATGATTCGACTTTGGTTGCTCATAATTGTATTTGAAAAAATTCACCATTTCTTCTACACGAACAGCGTTTTTCGGTACTGCTTGTCCGTTATTGATAAAACGTCTCACATTCGTATAGGAAGCATTATCCACATCAATTGAAAATGTTGAAAGTGGTTCGTTTTTAGGATTTGTAAACGAGTTTTCTATAAATGAATCATAATCTTCATTAGAGCTAGTTTCGTTTGGAACAACAATTGGTGTCTGACATTTAGCTATAGTTTCTTGAACTTTCTTTTTTTCTTCTGCACTTAGCCCTTTTTTTGTTAATACAATGATAGCTCCATTAACACCTTGTTCACCATACAATGCAGCGCCTTGAGCGCCTTTTAAAACATTCGTATATTCAATTACTTCAGGAGGTAACGCTTGTAAAGTTCTAGCATCCGAAATTACATTATCGATTACTACTAAAGCTTCATTGTTTCCCCCAACAGAACGATTTCCTCTTAATACAATTCGAGTCGTTGGACTTACACCATTGTTAGTATTGTTAACTTGTAATCCCGAAACTTTACCTGATAATGATTGCACCACATTAGGATTTGCTGATTGTCTAATTTCTTCTCCTTTTACCACTTGATTAGAAGATGTAATTGCATCTTGTTTCTTTTTAATGTCAATTGCGCCCACAATTTCTACGTCTCTACCTGTTAGAACTTCATCTTCCAAGAAAACATTCACAACCAGATTTTTCTTGATGGTAATTTTTTGTGTTTTTTTGCCAGTGTAAGTGAATACCAAAATGTCATTTTCATTGGCTTCAATTTTGTATTTTCCATCAAAATCGGTATTGGTTTTAGTCTTGCTACCTTTAATTTGAATGTTAGCTCCTGCAATCGGACCTAGTTCGTCTGAAACTACTCCAGTAATCGTAACTTTTGTGTTGTTGATTGAATTAAAGCTACTTAGCGTGATGAAGTTAAGGAAAGATAATAGCATAGCTATCCCTAACGAAAAGTTTTTTACGTTTTTCATGATATTGAGTTTAAGATGTTAGTTTTTTTAACGGATGGTTTTCCGTTTTTGTGGTTGTAATTTATTTTTTACTCCGAGTATTCAAAATGCTCATTTATGCATTTTATTTTAGAAACATCAACGATTTTTTCTATTCTCATGGTTTTTTCATTTACTTTCCAAGATTTTATAATCATCTCCAAATATTCCTTTTTACTTTTTTTTACTAGTGAAATTATTTGCTCTGGTATTAAACCGTCCAATTCACAATAACCTATGGTAACAAAATTATTATCATCCAAAGAGTTAATTTGTAAAGTATCTAATAAAGTTAGAGATTCGTTGGCTTCATCTGTTTCATAATTCAAATTTATTTTGCTAAACAATATAAGTATTTTTGATTTTTTTCTAATTTGTGTCAATCTGTAATCTGAATTAGATAAAGTAAATGAAGTGTCAGAAACTTTTTTAAAACCATTAGATTTTATAACATCATCATAGTTTTCATATTCTTTATTTAACATAAAAAATTCATATTCTTTAAATTTATTTTTTCCGTTGATCTCTTGCCCCAAACTCAGGAAAGAAATTAGCATAGTAATGGCTAACGAAAAGGTTTTTACTTTTTTCATGATATTGAATTTAAGTTAATAGAAAGATTATTTTCTTAAGGACGGTTTTTTGGTTTTCCCCCAACTGTAGTTATAATCACAACTCCTTTTTTTCCTTTTTCACCATAAATCGGAATAGCTTTTTCAGGTTGTAAAATAACAATGGTGTCGATTTTTTGTTTACTCAAAGGTGCATACGGACTTGTTGGATTTTCTCCAAATAGTGACTCTTCTGAATATTCTACTCCGTTAATATAATAGATTGGTTCTTTTAATTCGATTATTGATTCAATTTCGTTATTATCAAATAAACTTGATAGCGGTTTTTTACTCACTTTTCCATCAATAACCACTAAATCATCATTAGCAACGTTTTTATCTTTTTCTTGAGTAGTTTCTTCCGAATTCATTGTAATATCATAACGTTTTCCTTTTGCCAAATAACCTGAATTATTCGTTGTAGCTGAATTCGAAACGTTATTGTTGTAACTCGGAACTAAACTCGTCTTAGCCACTTCTTGAACTTCTTCCATGGCAATTGGAGTAGGGATCATTACTTCTTTTTTTGAAGTATAATTAATTGTATCGTTAATTACAATGTTGTTTTGAATTACGATTTGTTGTTGCAAAATTTGCTCCGCTTCTTTTTTAATTTCCGGTTTCGTATTTACTAAACCATTCGCAGATTCTGGTGTTGGAATCATATTTTTTGATGAATCAATAGTAGTAATTGTATTTTCTGGAATTATTATATTTTCTTTTTCTTGTAGTAAGAAAAACGTTAATGTTCCGACTAAAACTATCGATGCTGCAACTGCTAATTTTTTCCACAAATGCTTTTCCTTTTGAAGCGTTTGTGTTTCCATTTTGTCTTCTACGCGTGCCCAAATCTTCTCCATTCCTGGAAAGTCTTTTTGCTCTGCGTTTTCGGCAGCTTGTTGTATTTTTTTATATAATTTTTCTTCTGTTCCCATGATTATTTTGCTTTTTGATAATAAAAAGTTCTTACCAATTCTTTTAATTTACTTTTTGCCGCATTCAATTGCGATTTCGATGTTCCTTCACTAATGCCAAGTTGTTCTGCAATTTCTTTGTGCGAATAGCCTTCGATCACAAATAAATTAAAAATCGTTTGGCATCCATCAGGAATATACTGGAGTAAATTGAGCAAATCTTCTTCTTCTAAATCGGTGACTTCATCGGCTAAAGGTTGTGAATTGTAACTCACATCTTCCAAATACAAATTAAAGTTGATATTCTTTTTAATTTGTAAAAGGCAATTGTTCACGGTTATTTTTCGAGCCCAAGCTTCAAAAGCCAAATCCTCTTTCAGTTGTTCTATTTTTGTGAATATGGTAAAAAAAGCATCGGCCAATACTTCTTCTATTTCTTCCTCCTTTTTTAAATACCGTTTACACAAACGGTAGAGTTTTGGCGCCATAGTTTCATACACCAAGCGTTGCGCTTCGCGGTGTTGTTTTCGGCAGCCTTGTATGTGTTTTACATCCATAAAATGTTTTTTTTTCAAAAATCAAATTCAACTTCAATTTCAAAAATCAAATTGTTTTGCATTTGAATTTGTTCTTGAATTTGTTCTTGTTCCCCTTTTTTATATAGAGCAGAAAAGTTGGAAAAAGGTTGGGACGACTTTAAATTATTTTCAAAAAAAAATCGCAAGTAGTTAAACTTACGATTATAAAAGTATAAAATATTATAGTGTTACACAGCGAAAAACGCTTCTAATTCTTTTAAAGTTTCTTCCGAAGTCATAATGTCTTTAACCACTTCGCCTTTGTTTAACGCTACAATACGATTACAAACTTCTACAGTATGAATTAAATCGTGACTGGAAATTAATACAGTTACATCTGGATTTTCTGCTAGTTCTTTTACAATTTTCTTTAATCTATTTACAGTTGTTGGATCTAAATTTGCAAAAGGTTCATCTAAAATTACCACTTCTGGATTTCCAATTAAAGTAGCAATAATGCCTACTTTCTTCATGTTTCCTTTCGATAAATCGCGAAGATATTTTTTGGTGTTTAGAATTTCGTTATTAAAAAATTCTTCATATTTCTTTAGTAAAGCATCAACATCTGCCTTGTTTTGTCCGCGTAATTCACCAATAAAATAAAAATATTCTTCGGCAGTTAAATAACCAATTAAGAAACTTTCGTCTAAAAAAGCCCCTGTGAAATTTTTCCAATTTTCGCTAGTGTTTACAGCAACATTATGATTGATAATTCCTCCTGTAGTAGGTTCGATTAAATCTAATAATAAACTAAAAAATGTTGTTTTTCCTGCACCATTATTTCCTACTAAACCAAAACTTTGTCCTTTAGGAATTTCTAATTCTTGAATATTTAAAACAGTAGTAGCGTTATATTTTTTGGTAAGATTGTTTACTTGTATCATGATAATTTAGTATAATTAAATTAATTTTTTTGTTTGTATGCAACGATTGTATCGTACTTTGCATTTTTGTAAATTCTTTCAATAAGAACGAAAATTCTCGATTTGAATAGTAAACCTAATAGCCCAACAATTGCAATCAATGCTATTCCAATATTAATATTGTCAAGTAAAAGTCCTACTCCAAAAAGTAAAATTGGTATAATCATTTGGGGTAAAGAAAATAATAGCGTTTTAAAATTAAACGCTTTTTTGTCCCCAAAAGCTCCTTTTGCTGACTCTAAATCTATTGCCGTTCTAGTGTATGCACCAGTTAATAATACTAAAAAGGAGTTAAATCCAATATTGTAAATACCTGTTGCCAAGATTGTAATGTAAATATCCCAACCAAAGTAAATATAAAAGGACGCCAATAGCATACTAATTGCTGTTCCTATAATCATTAACCACCATTTAGAATTCAAGTATTCTTTGTATGAAATACTTTGTGTCATCATAAGCTGATAATAAGAACTATCCCAACTTGGAACAAACTGTCCAAAATTAATTAGGAATCCACCTGTTACAAAAACTGCTGCAAATGCTTGCATAACACCGCCTTTGTATATGTCTTGAGTGAAGAATATCAATCCATAAAACAAGAAAAAGAAACTCATGTATAAAGTTGTTTTTGCTCGTTTATTTCGCATTAATAGTTTGATGTCGTTTTTTAAAAAAGTTCCTAAGGTTCCAAATTGATTCAACCAAGTTAAGTCGTTAGAATTCGCTAAATTCTTTTTAATATGTAATCTTTCATCTAAAGTTAAATCTTTTTTGAAGAAATTAAAAGTGAAATAATAGATGATTACTAAGGCAAAAATTGGAAGTAAAACCATCCAAACTTGCTCATATAAACCTTGAAAGAAAGGTTGTGTGTAAATTGTAATATCAAATAAATTATAATACTGAGATGCAACTAATCCTATGATAATCGTTGCTACAATACCAAAAAGCAGGTCTTTATTGTTGATTAAAATGTTTAAGAAATTAATAAACAGTATAGAGGTTAAAATTCCTAAATGCCAACTGATTACGCCTAATATATTATAATCGTTGTAGAGCAATATAATACTAAAAGGAATAAAAAAGAAAGCGTGAGTGGTATTAAAATAGTTTAAAACTGTTTTTCCTAAAGAAAAATGAACAATCGTATTTTTTTTAATAGGAAGAACTAATAAAGGGCGAATGGTTAGCGTAGGTATTTTTTGAAAAAAATAACGCATCATCATGTCGGCAAATAAATAGTAAATAATAAACTTATTTACCGTTTGTAATGGTTCTAAGCCCGCTTTTTTTAGTCCATAAAAAGCACCAAAACCAGCCAAAACAAACATGGAAGCAAAATATAAGAATAGTAGTGCCATGAAAATTTTAAAAGCCAAATTGGTTTTAAACGATGCCGACCGAACAAAAGATTTCCATTCGAGCGTAAGAAAATGTTTAATCATATTTTTTTGGATTTCTTATTTGTAGTGTTTTTTTGTAAAATGTTACGATTTTATTTCTTAAAATTCAATTTATAAATTGTAGTCTCTAAATCTTCGGTGTCATTGTCTTCACATAATAAAAAGGTGAATTCGCTTTCTGTTTCCTGATACAAGGTCATTCCTTCAAATTTTTGATGTTCGGATAATAAGTGAACTTCTATGATTTCAAAGGTTGGTGCATGCATAACCCCTAAAATGGTTCCTAAAACTTCGCCATCTTCATAAGTTGATGTTGTGTTTTCGGCGCAAGCCAGGAAATAAATTTTATCGCCAACCAAAACGGCATCGGTAAAAGTGGTTTCGATGTCATCTAATGTTGGAAGCGAAATCGGTACAAAACGAATACCATCTTCTTGATGATTAGGCACAATAAAAATTCCGTTTTTACTGTTTTTCGAATTGCCTCTTTGAAAAAGCAACATGGTTTGATGCGCATAAATGGCGCCTTCAATATTCAATTGATCATCAGCAAAGGAACCAACATTTTTTAATTTTTGATATAGAGATTTTAAATTTTGTGATTGCAATGTATCGGAACCTAAATCTAAAGTATACATCGAATTTCTTTTTTCGGTTGAACCGGATCCCAATATAATAATCTGATTTCCATATTTCGTGATGCATTCTAAATCGGGTTTTTCAGCTTTTTCTATGTTTTCTTTAGCCTCTTTTACTAAAGGGAATTTTAATAATAGCTTTTTAGAAATGTCGTATTGATATAAAAAATTACTTGAGTCTGAAATAAGAAATAAAACATCTTGAGAATACAATAATCCAGACGGCGCTGAAATTCCTTTTATAGTGAATAGATTTGTAAGTTTGAAATTTTCCATATTTTTACAAAAGTGTTTTTTAATTAGAATAAAAAAGTTTTAAAAATACTAACTTTACCACATTATACCTATAAAAATGAAAAATATCGAAATAGAGGCTTTAAAAGTAACTTCAAATATTAAATTAAGTTCGCTTCCTACTTTTATAGATGTTGAAACTTCTGAAAGTAAAAAAGAAAAAGAACTAGATAAAATAAGAATTAAGCTAAGTAAATTACAAGATAAATTATATGCTCATAACAAATATGGAGTGCTAATTTGCTTGCAAGGTATGGATACTGCAGGTAAAGATAGTTTAGTTCGTGAAGTTTTTAAAGAATTTAATGCGCGTGGTGTAGTGGTGCATAGTTTTAAAACACCAAATTCAAATGAACTAGAGCATGATTATTTATGGAGACATTATATTGCATTGCCAGAAAAAGGGAAGTTTTCAGTTTTTAACAGAACGCATTATGAAAATGTTTTGGTAACAAGAGTTCACCCAAATTATATTTTGAATGAAAATATTCCAGGTGTTAATTCTGTAGAAGATATTACGGCAGATTTTTGGGAAAATCGTTTTGAAAGCATCAATAATTTTGAAAAACACATAACTTCAAACGGAGTTATTGTTTTGAAATTTTTCTTACATCTAAGTAAGGAGGAACAAAGACTTCGATTAATTAGACGATTAGAAACAGAAAAACACAATTGGAAGTTTTCACCAAGCGATTTAAAAGAAAGAGAGTTGTGGGATGATTATCAGGTTTGTTATGAAGAAGCAATAAATAAAACTTCTAAAAAACATGCTCCTTGGTATGTAATTCCAGCCGATAATAAAGAAACGGCTCGCTATTTAGTAGCTAAAACTATTTTAGAAGAATTACAGAAATATTCTGATATAAAAGAACCAGAATTAGAACCAGAAATTAAAGAAAATATAAAAATGTATCGCGATAAATTAGCGAATGAGAAATAAAAAAGGAAACAATTAAATGAAAGTATATACTAAAACTGGCGATAGCGGAACTACTGCATTGTTTGGAGGAACACGTGTTCCAAAGCATCATATTAGAATTGAAAGTTACGGAACAGTTGATGAATTAAATTCGCATATCGGATTAATTCGCGATCAAGAGATGAGTGATTTATATAAGAATGTACTTATTGAAGTTCAAGATCGTTTATTTACGGTTGGAGCTATACTGGCAACACCACCCGAAAAAGAAACCTTAAAAAACGGACAACCTCGTTTACAAAACTTAGGAATAATAGAGTCAGATATCGAGTTTTTAGAGAATGAAATTGATACTATGGAAGAAGCTTTGCCTCCAATGACACATTTTGTGCTGCCTGGAGGTCATACAACTGTGTCATATTGTCATATTGCTCGCTGTGTTTGTCGTAGAGCCGAACGTTTAGCAGTGCATTTAAATGACATAGAACCGACAGACGAAAGTGTAATTAAGTACCTAAACCGACTTTCTGACTATCTTTTTGTGTTGGCACGAAAGTTGTCCCATGATTTGAACGCTGATGAAGTTCAGTGGATACCTAGAAAGTAGTATCAGAGTATAGTTTTATTCAGAAAAAAGAATCCAAACGGCTTTTACTGACCACTAAAAACTGACCACTGACCACTAAAAAAAGGAACGTTCTTAAATTTTAATAAAAAAAGTAAAAAAAAACTTGCCTTATTGGGTAATAAATTTATTTTTGCATAAACTTATAAATCGATAAAAGATGTATTGGACATTAGAATTAGCATCCTATTTAAGTGATGCGCCTTGGCCAGCAACCAAAGATGAACTTATCGACTATGCTATCAGAACTGGAGCTCCATTAGAAGTAGTGGAAAACTTACAATCTATAGAAGACGAAGGAGAAATCTATGAATCAATGGAAGAGATTTGGCCTGATTATCCTACTGACGAAGATTATCTTTGGAATGAGGATGAATATTAAAAAATAAATAAACACAACAGAAACAAGTCTCTTTACTGAGACTTTTTTTGTGGTTATATTTGCAAACCTATTTAGAAAATAAAAATTATGAGTATCATAAATTCCATATTGAAAGCTTTTGTGGGGGATAAATCGGAGAAAGATGTAAAAGCGATTCAACCACTTATTACCAAAGTAAAATCTTTTGAGAGTGCATTACAAGTACTGTCTCATGATGAATTACGTGCTAAAACAGCTGAATTCAAAGCTAAAATTAAAAATGCTCGCGCTGAAAAAGATGCAAAAATTGCTTCTTTAAAACAAGATGCAGAGCAAACTCAAGACATTGATGCTCGTGAAGATATTTATGCAGAAATCGATAAAATCGAAAAAGAAGCGTATGAGATTTCTGAGAAAGTATTAAATGAAATTCTTCCAGAAGCATTTGCTGTAGTAAAAGAAACAGCACGTCGTTTTAAAGAAAATACTTCTTTAACAGTAACGGCTACTCCAAAAGACAGAGAGTTATCAGCAACTAAATCGTATATTGCTATTGAAGGTGATAATGCAACTTGGGCAAACTCTTGGAATGCAGCTGGTAAAGCTATCACATGGGACATGATTCACTACGACGTTCAGTTGATTGGTGGAGTGGTTTTACACCAAGGTAAAATTGCCGAAATGCAAACTGGGGAAGGAAAAACATTAGTAGCAACATTACCTTTATATTTAAATGCCTTAACTGGAAACGGAGTGCATTTAGTAACGGTGAATGACTACTTAGCAAAACGTGATAGTACATGGAAAGCTCCTTTATTCGAATTTCATGGAATGACAGTTGATTGTATTGATAATCACCAACCAAATTCTCCTGAAAGAAGAAAAGCTTACAATGCTGATATTACTTATGGTACAAATAACGAATTTGGTTTCGATTATTTGAGAGATAATATGGCACATGCTCCAGAAGATTTGGTTCAACGTAAACATAATTTTGCTATTGTCGATGAGGTCGATTCAGTTTTAGTGGATGATGCAAGAACACCTTTAATTATTTCTGGACCAGTTCCTCAAGGTGATCGCCATGAGTTTAATGAATTGAAACCAAAAGTTGAAAATCTAGTTACTTTACAACGTAAATTAGCTACAGATTGTTTAACGGAAGCGAAACGTTTATTCAAAGAAGGAAACAATAAAGACGCTGGATTTAATTTATTACGTTCTTACAGAGCGTTGCCAAAAAGCAAAGCTTTAATCAAATTCTTATCGGAAGAAGGAGTAAAACAATTACTTCAAAAAACCGAAAACCAATACATGCAAGATAACAACAGAGAAATGCCAAAAATTGATGAGGCGTTATATTTTGTTATCGAAGAAAAAAATAATCAAGTTGAGTTAACGGATAACGGAATCCAATTCTTATCACAAGATACAGATGCACAATTCTTCGTTTTACCAGATATTGGAACAGGAATTGCTCAAATTGAAAAAGAAAACCTAGCTGCTGAAGAAATGGCAGAGCGTAAAGAAGAATTATTCCGTGATTTCTCAGTAAAATCGGAACGTATTCACACGTTAACGCAGTTGTTAAAAGCCTATACTTTATTTGAAAAAGATACCGAATACGTTATCATGGACAATAAAGTAATGATTGTAGATGAGCAAACAGGACGTATCATGGATGGGCGTCGTTACTCAGATGGTTTACATCAAGCAATCGAAGCAAAAGAAAATGTAAAAATCGAAGCTGCTACTCAAACATTTGCAACCGTTACGTTACAGAATTATTTCCGTATGTACAGCAAATTAGGAGGAATGACAGGAACTGCTTCAACAGAAGCAGGTGAGTTCTGGGAAATCTACAAATTAGATGTTGTGGAAATTCCAACCAACCGTCCAATGGCTCGTAAAGACAAAGACGATTTAATTTACAGAACCGTTCGTGAAAAATTCAACGCAGTTATCGAAGATGTAGTACAATTATCAAATTCGGGAAGACCTGTATTAATTGGAACAACATCGGTAGAGATTTCGGAATTATTAAGCCGAATGTTAAAAATTAGAGGTATTCAACACAATGTATTGAATGCTAAAATGCACAAAAGTGAAGCAGAAATTGTAGCTGAAGCAGGAAAGCCTGGCGTAGTTACAATTGCAACTAATATGGCAGGTCGTGGTACCGATATTAAATTATCTGACGAAGTGAAAAAAGCAGGTGGTTTAGCAATTATCGGAACAGAACGTCACGATTCGCGTCGTGTGGACCGTCAGTTAAGAGGTCGTGCGGGTCGTCAAGGAGATGTGGGTAGTTCACAATTCTACGTGTCTTTGGAAGATAACTTAATGCGTTTATTCGGTTCTGAAAGAGTAGCTAAAGTTATGGATAGAATTGGTCTAAAAGAAGGTGAAGTAATTCAACATTCTATGATGACAAAATCTATCGAAAGAGCACAGAAAAAAGTAGAAGAAAATAACTTTGGAGTTCGTAAACGTTTGTTAGAATATGATGACGTAATGAACGCACAAAGAGAAGTAGTATACAAAAGAAGACGTCACGCTTTACACGGAGAACGTTTGAAAGTGGATATTGCAAACATGATGTACGACACTTGCGAATTAGTAGTAGAACAAAATAAACTAGCAGAAGATTTCAAAAATTTCGAGTTTGAATTGATTCGTTATTTTTCAATCAGTGCTCCAGTTTCACAATCAGAATTTGCAAAATTATCAGCAAGAGAAATTACTGGAAAAACATACAAAGCGGTTTTAGCTCATTACGAAGAAAAAATTGCTAGAGATGCACGCGAAGCGTATCCAATCATCAAAAATGTATACGAAAACAATAATGGTCAGTACCAAAGAATTATAGTGCCATTCTCTGACGGAATCAAATCATTAAACGTGGTTACCGATTTAGAAAAAGCATATACTTCAGAAGGACGTTCGTTAGTGGCAGATTTCGAGAAAAACATCACGTTAGCTATTGTGGATGAAGCTTGGAAAAAACACTTACGTAAAATGGACGAATTGAAACAATCGGTTCAGTTAGCCGTTCACGAACAAAAAGATCCATTGTTGATTTACAAGTTTGAAGCCTTCAATTTATTCAAGAAAATGATTGATGAGGTGAATAAAGAGGTAATTTCGTTTTTGTTCAAAGGTGATTTACCTTCTCACAATACATCCGAAATTCAAGAAGCTAAGCAAGTGCAACAAAAAGAAAACTATACTGAAACTAAAGAAGATTTAGATAGCGAAGATACAGCGGCACAAGCAAGAAGAGCAGGAGAAATGGCAAGTCAAAGACCTCAAGTAACAGAAACGATTACAAGAGAAATGCCAAAAATCAATCGTAATGACACCGTTACTATCAAACACGTAATGAGTGGAAAAAGCGAAACCATGAAATACAAAAAGGCAGAAAGTATGTTAGCTTCTGGCGAATGGGTTTTGGTTAACGAATAATTAAAACACATAAATAAACTAATCCTCAATTGCTAAAAGTAGTTGGGGATTTTTTATCTTTGATAAAATAAAAACATTCAAATGAAATCTAAAATTCTATTCTTCGCATTCTTCATTTTTCAAACTATTGCTGTTTTAGCGCAAGACATGACGTCTTTAAAAACCGAAGCACTTAAGTCATATAAAGCTGGAGTAAATATGAATTTTGATGCCATTTTTGAAACCACTTATCCAAAAGTATTTGACATTATTCCTCAAGAACAAATGAAAAAGATGTTTGGTCAAATGATGGAAAACGAACAATTCTCTATCAAATTAGTCGAAGTAGAACCTGGTTTTTCGTTTGGAGAAATCAAGAAAATTGAGGGTAAAACATTTTGTCTTATTGGACATAATAATGTGATGACCATGAAATTTAAAGAACCAATGGAAGATGGGGAATCTATGACGGATATTTTTAAAACTTCAATGGAAGCAGAGAAAGTCACTTATGATAAAGCAACAAACTCATTTCGCATTGAAATGCGTTCAACCTTAATTGCTGTTGCTGATGAATTGACTAAAAACAAATGGAAATTTTTGAATAAAGACAAGGATAATAAATTGTTTTCAATGATTTTTGAGGAAAAAATTGTAAAAGCTTTAGCATTATAATATGAACGAAAATAACATCACCTATACCGAATTTTTCAACCGAGTTAGAGCGAGTATCGCTGATGGTACTTTTGCTAAATTAACGCTAGCTAAAACCATTGGAAAACCTGAATTGCAGAACATTTACGTAAAAACCATCGTAGAAGACAACATCTTAAAATTGTCAATGACGTATAAAATTTACACGACCGAAAAGCAAGAATTAGTGAAAATCTGCAAATTAGATGATTTTGAAGCAGAATTAATTCCACACATCAACAACCCGTTTTTATCCGCTTTGTTATTTACTACCGAAGCCGATATTACCATGAAATTAAACAAAAAACGCGTGGCAAGGATTGATGAACAAGCTCCAACGTTTAAAAATGCGGATGCGAATTTGGTGGAGTTTTTGGGGAAGTAAATTTATTTTATGAATTACATTAAAATTTTATTTTTGTTTTTATTTCTGGTTTCTTGTTCAGAGAAAGAGATTTCAGATGATGAATATTTAAAATTTTCTGAAAATTTAATTAGTAAAATAGAGTCAAATAGAAATCAAAAGTATGATAATTTTATTAACGTTATCGATGTTTTAAAACGAATCGATTATATTTCTGATTCATTAAAATTAGATAATAAAGTTGATAGAAAAATTTTTAATTCTAAGTACAGATACGAAAGAAAATGCTCAGAATATTTCCAAAATTTGTCAAAAAATTTAAAAGGAAAAATTAAAATCACAAATAGTTTCAAATCAAAAAATAGAATTCATTTTATCATATGCTCAGAGTTAACTAATTTAGTTGAGGTTACAGAATTGATATTAATTGATAAAGATGGTCAAATTAAAATAGATAATTTTCTCTCTTATTCTACAGGCTTAGATATGAAAGAAAACTACATATCTTACGCCATTTTAAAAACAAATGATCCAAGTTTTAATTTTTCAAATAGAAAGTTAGAAAAGTGTTTAAATCTCTCTAAACAAGGTTACAATAAGGAAGCATATGAGTTATATAAAACTATACCATCAAAACATGCAACTACTTCAAATTTTTTAATTGTTAAATATCAAATTTTTAGAAATTTATTTGATGATTTAAGCTCAGATGAAATTGCTGAAAACTATGAAGAATTAATTGGCTTTAATTATGAAAATAAAGGTTTCAGATATTCAAAGGGTTGGGAATATTATAAAATTTTTGGACACGATAGTCTTGCGAATAAATATCAAGACTCTATAAATATTTTAGTTAAAGATGAATATTTTATTAAAAAGGTTGAATCATTTAAAAAGAATTAATCATTCCCATCAGGAAAAATCTTCCCAGGATTCAACACGTTATTAGGGTCAAAAATGGCTTTGATGCGTTCCATTAATTCCAAATGCACTTTTGAAAACGCAATATCCATATAGTTTTTTTGTACTAAACCAATACCATGTTCGCCTGATAATGTTCCTTTTAAACCAACTGTTAATTCAAAAATTTCACGAATTCCTTTTGGAACTTCGGTTTTCCAATTGTCATCTGTCATGTTGCCTTTGATGATGTTGACGTGTAAATTACCATCGCCAGCATGTCCATAACAAACCGATTGAAAACCATATTTAGCACCAATTTCTTTGATTCCTTTTAATAATTTAGGCAATTCATATCTTGGGACAACTGTGTCTTCTTCTTTGTAAATTGAATTCGCTTTTACCGCTTCCGCCACTGAACGACGCATTTTCCAAAGGGCATTTTTTTGTTCGTCTGTATCGGCAAATAACACTTCGTCGATTTCAAATTGTTCTACGACTGCCAAAATTTGTTCGGCTTCTTGTATCAAAATTTCAGGATAATTCCCATCTACTTCAATCAACAAATGCGCTTGAACGTTATCTTTTACTTCTACATTCAAACCATCGACAAATTTTAATGTCCAATCAATCGCATCACGTTCCATAAACTCTAAAGCACTTGGTACAATTCCGGCTCTAAAAATCGCTGAAACGGCTTCACACGCTTGCTCCGCTTTATAAAATGGAACCAAAAGCAAAATGTTATGTTTATTTTGAGGTAATAATTTCAATACAATTTTAGTTACGATGCCCAAAGTTCCTTCACTTCCTACCATCAATTGCGTAAGATTATAACCCGTTGAATTTTTCAAAGTATTGGCTCCTGTCCAAATCACATCACCAGTAGGTAAAACAACTTCTAAATTCAGTACATAATCTTTGGTAACACCATATTTCAAAGCTCTTGCTCCACCAGAATTCTCGGCAATATTTCCGCCAATAAAACAACTTCCCATGCTACTAGGATCGACAGGATAAAACAAGCCTTTTTCGGCAACAGCTTCACGTAAAACTTGCGTAATTACACCAGGTTGTGCAGTAACTTGTAAATTTTGTTCATCAATTTCAATAATCTGATTGAATCGCTCCATTGAAATACCAATTCCACCATAAATAGATAAAGCACCACCACTCAAACCCGTACGCGCACCAATAGGCACTGTCGGAATTTTATACGTATTCGAAACTTTTAAAATTTGTGCTACTCCTTCAGTATTGGAAGGTTTTACAACAACATGAGGTGGAAAACTCAAATCTTCCGTTTCATCATGTCCATACGTTTTACGAGTAGCCTCATCAGTAAAAATATAAGCCGAACCTACAATGTTTTCAAGCGCAAGTAATATTTCAGGATTCATAGTGTAAAATTGAAGTGTAAAAGTAAATAAAAAAAAGATTATGAAAGTAGCTTAAAATTTTTGAACGTTGAAATTGAGTTTTGATATTGATTTTTGTCTTTTGTAATTGAAATTGAAATTGTATTTTTACACAAAGCAAAATTCCTTTTGAAAACACCTAATAAAAAATCGACACTTTCAGAAATTCACGGTGTAGAACAACCTGAAACGTTAAGTACGGTTGTAGCAACCCAGATTCAACAATTCCGAAGAAAACAACCTTCGGCAGATGAATTAATTGCTGGAATTTTAAAAGGAGATAAAACGGCTTTGAGTCGCGCTATTACTTTAGTTGAAAGCACCAATCCTGAGCATTTAGCCAAAGCGAATGAAGTCATAAAAGGTTGTTTGCCACACTCAAATAATTCGGTTCGAATTGGAATTACAGGTGTTCCAGGTGTTGGAAAAAGTACGTTTATCGAAGCTTTTGGAAAGTATTTAACTTCCATCGGAAAGAAAGTGGCAGTTTTAGCAGTTGATCCGAGTTCGTCTATCAGTCATGGAAGTATTTTGGGCGATAAAACCCGTATGGAAGAATTGGTAAAGGATGAAAACGCTTATATTCGACCAAGTGCTTCGGGTGATACGTTAGGTGGTGTAGCTAGAAAAACGCGTGAAACTATTATTCTTTGTGAAGCTTGCGGTTTTGATACCATAATTATTGAAACCGTTGGAGTAGGGCAAAGTGAAACGGCTGTTCATAGTATGGTGGATTTCTTTTTGTTGTTGAAAATTTCAGGCGCTGGCGATGAATTACAAGGCATCAAACGTGGCATCATGGAAATGGCAGATACTATTGTAATTAATAAAGCGGATGGTGATAATATTGCGAAAGCCAAATTAGCTAAAACCGAATTCAATAGAGCCTTACATTTATTTCCAGCCAAATCTTCAGGTTGGATTCCAAAAGTAACTACTTGTAGTGCTTATGAACAAACCGGAATTGATGCGATTTGGGAAATTATTTCTGAATATTTTGAATTGGTAAAATCGAATCATTATTTCGAAGAAAAACGTCAAAATCAAAACCAATTTTGGATGATGGAAACGATTAATGAACAATTGAAATCGCATTTTTATAATCATCCGAATATCATTCAACTATTAGAAGAAAACAAAAAAGCCGTGCAAAACAATGAAATTTCACCTTTTGCAGCGGCTATGAATTTGTTGGAAAAGTATTTTAATAAAGAGTGATTAGTGAAAAGTGATTAGTGAAAAGTGATTAGTGAAAAGTGATTAGTAATTAGCTGCTGAACACTTTTTACTGAATACTGATCACTATTCCTCTTCGTAACGTTCAATTTCTCTATCGTAGAATTCTCCAGCAATGGTGATTAAATGTTCCATTTCGGATTCCAATTCCTTTTCGTCTTCTTCTTCGATATCTTCTAAAAATTCTACTTCGTCATCTTTTAAATTGATTACGAATCTTGGATATTCTAAATGGATTACGAAAATATCTTCTGGAAAATCAGTATTATCTCCGATAACAAATTTTGGTAAGTTCATGTTTTTATGTTTTAAATACTTTTTATGATTGTAATTGAACTTGTTCTTGTGCTTGCACTTGAACCAGTTTTTTAGTTAAATAATTAAAGCGAATATACAAAAATATCGCTGCAGCTGTTAATCCGGCTAAAAGTCCAATCCAAACACCAACGGCTTTTAACTCGGTTTCTAATCCTAAATAAATAGAGATTGGAAATCCAATTACCCAATAGGCTACAAACGTAATATACATTGGGATTTTAGCATCTTGTAATCCACGAAGCGCTCCTAAAACCACTACTTGCAAGCCATCAGAAATTTGAAAAACAGCTGCAACTAATAATAAATTGGCCGAAATTGCGATTACTTCTAGGTTTTCTGTTAGGTTTTTTGCATCGTTAATATCTACAAAAATATAAGGTAGAATTTTGTGTAAAGCCACAAATAGTATAGCAAAAACCACTTCGATAATTATCGTTAATAAGAAAATGGAAATCGCTACTTTTCGTAAGGTAACATAATCATTCAACCCTTTTTGATTTCCAATACGAATCATTGCTGCAACACTCAATCCCATTGCAAACATGAAAGTAACAGATGCTAAACTCAACGCTACTTGATTTGCCGCTTGACTTGTAGTTCCAATCATTCCACACAACCAAATTGCTCCAGTAAATAATGCCACTTCAAAAAACATTTGCATTGCAGAAGGCATTCCAATTTTGATGATTTTTTGGTTGACCTCTTTTTTAATTTCTTTTAAGCTGAACCCTTTAAAATATGGATGAAATTTTGGTTTTAAATTCATCATATAATGCATAAAACCCAACATCACAAAACGAGAAGCAATAGTTCCAATAGCTGCTCCCACGATACCTAATTCTGGAAAAATCCAAATTCCATAAATCAAAAAATAGTTAATTACCACATTGGTAATATTTCCAATTATGGTTGCCCACATCGAATATTTAGTTTCACTCAAACCGTCGGCAAATTGTTTGTACGCTTGATACATAATTAGCGGAATCAGAGAAAAACCTACGATATCTAAATAGGGTTTCGCCATGTCAACAACTGCTGAAGGTTGCCCCATATAAGCAATTAAAGGTTTTGCAAAAAAGATTAAAGTAAATAAAGCAACACCTAAAATCGTACACAAATACAATCCGTGATGAAACGCAGAACGACCACCCGCTACATCATTTTTCCCATCGGATTCTGCAACCAAAGGTGTAATTGCGGTTGAAAATCCAATTCCTAATGACATGGCAATGAATACAAAACTGTTACCTAATGAAACAGCTGCTAATTCCGTTGGACCTAATTTTCCTACCATTATGTTATCTACAATTCCCACTATGGTATGGCCTAACATCCCTAAAATAATAGGGTAGGCTAATTTTAAGTTATAGGAAAACTCTTTTGTGTAATCGGAAAAAGTCATTTTGGAGATTTTGGGCAAAGGTAGTTATTTTGAAAATCAAAGCAAGAAAAAACCCGACAGGATTTATAATCTTGTCAGGTTTAAATATTGTAAGTTGAATTTACTTTTTAATATGCTGATTTATTGTATCGCTTTCAATAATTCCATCACGTAAACGTATGACTCTGTGAGCATAAGCTGCAATATCTTCTTCGTGAGTTACTAAAATTACTGTGTTTCCGTTGGCGTGAATTTCATTGAATAAATTCATGATTTCCACCGAAGTTTTACTGTCTAAGTTTCCTGTTGGTTCATCGGCTAAAATGATAGAAGGTTTGTTCACCAAAGCCCTTGCTACTGCTACACGTTGACGTTGTCCACCTGAAAGTTGATTAGGTTTGTGATCCATTCTGTCGTTCAAACCTACTTGTGTTAATACTTCTGTAGCACGTTCAACTCGTTCTGATTTGGAATGACCCGCATAAACCATTGGTAAAGCCACATTATCCAAAGCCGTTGTTCTTGGCATCAAGTTAAAAGTCTGGAAAACGAATCCAATTTCTTTATTACGAATTCCAGCTAACTCATCGTCTTGCATTTCACTAACGTATTTTCCGTTTAAAATGTAAGTTCCTGAAGTTGGTGTATCTAAACAACCTAAAATATTCATCAAAGTCGATTTTCCAGAACCCGAAGGTCCCATTAATGCAACATATTCACCTTTATTAATTTCTAAATCGATGCCTTTTAACACATACACGATTTCGTTTCCTAAAGGAAAATCTCTTTTGATATTGGTTATTTTGATTAACGGATTTGCCATAATGAAATTAGAATTTAGCCTCTCGACTTCGATCGAGATGACAATATTATTGATGTAATACTATAATAAGTAGAAAAAGAAAGGAATTTGTTACAACTAAAACCGAATTCTTTCAAACAAATGCGAACTAATCGTTTTATTTGGATTAATTATAAAATGTTCTTTTTCTTGCTCGGCTCTAAAAAATACAATTCCCCACTGAAAAGTATCAATGGTAACGGTGACTTTTGGATGATTTTTTATGATTTTCCAAGCTTCTTCCATGTCCGCCGACCAATGAATATCATCAAAAATCCAAACGGAATCATTGCAAATAGTAGGAAGTAAGGCTTCAAAATAATCTAAAGTCGCTTTTTTGGAATGATTGCCATCGAAATAGATTAGGTGATGGGTGATAGGTGATGGGTGATGGGTTTTGAAATAACTTGAAAATTCAGTGTTTATAAATTCAATATTTTGAAAATTTGAATTTGTCCCGAAACTTCGGGATTGCAATTGAACTTGCGCTTGCTTTTGCGTGTTTGGACAACCTTCTAGACTGATGATTTTTGCTTTTTCAGTTCCTAATGAAAGTGCTGAGGTTGCTAATCCTAAAGAAGTTCCAATTTCTAAAATATTTTTAGGTTGAAAATAACGAACAATTCTAAAAAGCAATTCCGCATTTTTTGAGGAAATTCCAGCTGTTTGTGCGATTTTTGAAATTTCTCTTGTATTCGATTTAAAAACTCTTGAACCTGCACCGAAATCCGTTACTTCAATCGTATTTTTATTTTCTAAAAGCGATTTTCGGTACGATTTTACTATTTCGTATTCTGGATATTTTGTGTTGTCATAAAAACATTTCGTAACCAAATCAAACACAAATGGCGAATGCACTCCATGTTCGTTTTTGGAGTGGAAAAGGAATTTTAGGTATGATTTTATTTGTTGTAGCACTAAGTTTCTCAAAGTTTGGCACAAAGTAACACAAAGAATTTATAAGAAAAAAAACTTAGTGAAACTTTGTGTAAAACGTGGTGCTACATTGTGAAACTTTATTCCATTTTACTCGATAATTCAAACCAACGCTCTTCTTTTTCTTCTAAAGACTGAATGATTTTTTGCAATTCATTTGCTTTCGCTTCAATTTTATCATCCGAAACTTTTCCGTCGGCGAATTCTTGTTCGATTTGTTTTTTATTGTATTCTAAATCTTTTATTTCTTTTTCAATTTTATTGAATTCCTTCTGTTCGTTAAAATTTAAACCGGTTGAAGCGGTTTGTTTTTCTTTCCAATTTGTTTTTTCAGTACTAACCGAATTCAAAACTTTTGGTTCTGCCGAATCTTCATAACTTCTAAAATCAGAATAATTTCCTGGGAAATCTTCAATCTCGCCTTCGCCTCTAAAAACAAACAAGTGATCTACAATTTTATCCATAAAATAACGGTCGTGACTCACCACTAACAAACAGCCTGGGAAATCTAATAAGAAACTTTCCAACACATTTAACGTTACAATATCCAAGTCATTCGTTGGTTCATCCAAAATCAAGAAATTCGGATTTTGAATTAAAACCGTGCATAAATACAAACGTTTCAATTCGCCACCACTTAATTTTTCTACGAAATCGTATTGTTTTTTGGCATCAAATAAAAAGCGTTCCAATAATTGCGAAGCCGAAATAATTTTGCCTTTTGTCAACGGAATATATTCGCCATATTCTTTGATGATGTCGATTACTTTTTGTCCTGGTTTTGGATTGATACCACTTTGCGTGTAATACCCAATTTTAATCGTATCACCAATAATCACTTTACCCGAATCAGGTTGAATGGTTTGGGTTAAAATATTTAAGAAAGTCGATTTTCCTGTTCCGTTTTTACCAATAATTCCAATTCGTTCGCCACGTTGAAATGAATAACTGAAATCTTTTAAAATGGTTCTGTCAGGAAAGTCTTTGTTCAATTTTACCATTTCGATAATCTTGCTTCCCATGCGCTCCATGTTGATTTCGAGCTCTACTACATTTTCTTTTCTTCGGCTTTCTGCTTTTTCTTTAATCACGTAAAAATCATCTTGACGCGATTTTGATTTGGTAGTTCTAGCTTTTGGTTGACGGCGCATCCAAGCCAATTCTTTCACGAATAAGTTTTGCGCTTTGTCGATACTCGCATTTTCAGAAGCCAAACGTTCTTCTTTTTTCTCTAAATAATACGAATAATTACCTTTGTATTGGTATATTTTTCCATTGTCTAATTCGATAATTTCGTTACAAACACGTTCCAAAAAGAAACGGTCGTGCGTTACCATAAACAACGTGATATTTTCTTTTGCAAAATAATCTTCTAACCATTCAATCATCTCTAAATCAAGGTGATTGGTTGGTTCGTCTAAAATTAATAAATCAGGTTTGCTAATCAAAATAATGGCTAATGACAAACGCTTTTTTTGTCCACCTGACATGTTTTTGACTTTCATTTTCAAGTCTTCCAACTTCAGTTTGTACAAAATTTGCTTGAATTGCGTTTCAAAATCCCAAGCATTATGACGGTCCATATCATCAAAAGCTCTTTGATATGCTTCCTCATCATTCGGATTTTCTAAGGCTTTCTCGTAGCGTTCAATTACTTTCAGAATTTCATTATCCGAAGCAAAAATATTTTCCTCAATTGTTAATTCGTCTTGCAAATTATTGTTTTGCGACAAAAACGCCATTTTAATCTCTTTTCGAATCACAACCTGACCAGTATCGGGTTCATCCAAACCATTAATCATGTTCATAATGGTGGTTTTTCCAGAACCGTTTTTAGCAATAAAAGCTATTTTTTGATCTTTGTTAATTCCAAAGGAAACGTCTTTAAAAAGAATACGTTCGCCGTATGATTTCGAAATATTTTCGACTGATAAGTAATTCATAATACAATTTAGAAGTGCAAAAATAGTTTATTGCAACTGATGATACAATCTTTTGGAATTAAATAAAAAAAGCCATCAGTTCAGACGGCTTTGAATTTGTTATTTTAAAATTTCTACTTCTAAATGACTTTCTTCAAAAATTTTAATAAAAGCCTTAGTGTAATCTTGTTTTTCTACTAAGTAAGGATTTTCTAAAAATTTCTGAGGATTTACAGCAATTAACGGATACCAAGTGCTTTGTACTTGTATTTGAATTTTATGTCCTTTTTTGAAAGTATGTAAAACATCTTGTAATCTAAAACTAACTTCTGTAGTTGCGTTTGGAGTTAAAGCTTCTGGTTTTTCAAAACTATTTCTGAAACGAGCGGGCATAACTTCGCTACGCACCATTTGATGATAGTTCGCATAAAGCACATTTGGTTTGTCCTTATTTTGAGGTTCGTCAGCTGGATAAATATCGATTATTTTCACAATAAAATCAGCATCAGTTGCAGTTGAAGCAATTTTCAACTTAGCCATAATTTCTCCTGCTAAAGTAATATCTTCTGTTAAATAATCAGTCGTAAACGTAACCACATCAGGTCTACTCAAGGCAAATCTTTGGTCTTCGCTCATGTAATTTCTTGGCGTAAAACCGTTATATTCTGCATAGTTGATGCTGCTTGGAACAGGATTGTTTGGATCGCTGTAATATTCACTAAAATTAAAACTTCCGCTTTTTTGGGTTTCCAATTTCCCGTTTGAACTTAGATAAAAATTAAGTTTTGTACTTTCTTTTGGAGGCCAATTCTGAAATGTTTTCCATTCTTTATTACCAGTGTCAAACATATAAGCTTCAGGAAGTTCTACAGCATCTTTTGATTTTTCTTTCAGATAATGATTGAAGAATTTATATTCTATATTTTTTTGATAAAAAGTAGCGATACTATCTCCAAAATAAATGTCGTTGTGATAATTTTTTCCGGCTTCTCTCGACCAACCTCCGTGAGAAAAAGGTCCCATTACAATCGTATTCTTTGCTTTTGGATTGTTTTTCTCAATTGTCTTGTAAATATTCAAAGGTCCGGCTAAGTCTTCAGCGTCATACCAACCACCAACAGTCATTACTGCGTGATCAATTCCTTTTAAATGAGGTAATAAATTTCTTGATTTCCAAAACTCATCGTAATTAGGATGATTTACAATTTTTTGCATGAAAAAATTGTCTTTGTAGTAGGTGTCAACAGCTTCTTTTAAAGTTCCAATTTCTCTGTAAAAAATTGAACCATCTCTTGAAATTGTTTTTATCGATTGGTCAGAATACCAAGCTTTATTTTCTGGTTTAGTTTTTTGAACACCAAATACAGGAAAAGTTTTGAAATATCCCATTATGAAAGCACCATTATGATGAAAGTCATCGAAAAAGAAATCCGAAATTGGAGCTTGTGGTGATGAAGCAACTAAAGCAGGATGATTGGCTAAAGTTCCAACAGCAGTATAGAATCCTGGATAAGAAGTTCCGTATTGTCCTACTTTTCCATTATTGTTTTTAATATTTTTGATTAACCAATCAATTGTATCGAAGGTGTCAGTGCTTTCGTCAACGTTTTTCTTCTTTTTGTGTTCAACTTGGGGCGTCATGTTAGTAAAAGTACCTTCACTCATGTATCTTCCTCTCACATCTTGATATACAAAAATGTACTTGTCTTTTTGCAAAAACGTATTTGGTCCCAATGTTTTTTTGTACTTATCTTCACCATAAGGAGCAATACTATAACAAGTTCTTTGCATTAAAATAGGATATTTTTTACTTGAAGAAATATCTTTAGGTGAATAGATGGCAGTAAAAAGTTTTGTACCATCCCTCATAGGAATATAAACTTCTCTTTTGTCATAATTTGCTAAAATATCCTCTTGTGAAAATATTGAAAAAGATGTTAAGAATAAAATTAGAGCAACTATTTTTCTCATAAATCAAATTTTAATTTTCGAAGATATTAAGTTTTTATTCAAAATGAAGATTCACTAATGTTAAAATTAAACTTTTAATTATATTCGCATCATGCAACTATCCGTAATCATACTTAATTATAATGTGCGCTTTTTTTTAGAGCAATGTGTTTTCAGTGTTCAAAAAGCATTGGAAGACATTGATGGAGAAATTATAGTTATTGATAATGCTTCGTCCGATGATAGCTGCAAGATGATGAAAACCAAATTTCCGTCCATCAAACTCATTGAAAACGCAGCTAATTTAGGTTTTCCAAAAGGAAATAACATCGGAGTGGCTCAAGCCAAAGGAGAATATATTTGCATTTTAAATCCAGATACGGTTGTTGCAGAAGATACTTTTTCTAAAATTTTAAACTTCCAACTCGTAACACGTAACTCGCAGCTCGGAATAATCGGTTGTAAATTAATTGACGGCACTGGCAATTTTCTTCCCGAAAGTAAACGTGGCGTTCCAACTCCTTGGGTGGCTTTTACTAAGATTTTCGGATTGTATAAAATTTCAAATTATTTCGGGAAATATTACGCGCAACATTTATCTGAAAATGAATCTGGGAAAGTTGATATTTTAGTTGGAGCTTTTATGGTAATGAAGCGCGAATTATATTTGGAAGTCGGTGGTTTTGATGAAAATTGCTTTATGTATTCCGATGATATCGATTTGAGTTATTTGGTTTTGAAAACTGGAAAATCGAATTATTACTTTCATGAAACTTCTGTAATTCATTATAAAGGAGAAAGTACGGTTCGCGATGGAACTTATATGAAACGTTTTCGTGAAGCGATGCAGTTTTTCTATAAAAAACACTTCAAGAAATCATGGCTTTTTGATGTGATGATGCAAGTGGGAAGTTTCGTTTTTAGTCTTTTGAAGAAAAATCAGCAGAAGAATGAAGTCAGAATTATTGATGAATATGTCGTTTTTTCAAGAGAAAATTTAGAGTTAAATCTATCAAAAAAAGCAACTTATTTGTCTGATTTTAATCAATTTGTAGGTCAGTCTCAAAAAAATCTTGAAATAATATTTGATACTACTACTTTTAGTTTTACTGAAATTATTACTTTTATGCAGTTAAATAAGAGTAAAAATCTAAGTTTTAAGAATTATATTTCGAGTTCGAATTACCTAATTGGAAGCAATAATTCTAACGATAGAGGACAAATAATTTTATTGTAAAAAATTATTGATTTCTTTATAAAACGAATGAAAAATTAGTATTTTTGCAAACCAAATACAAAAACACAACTTTAGTTTAAAGATATGGCAAAGTTTGAATTGAAATTACCTAAAATGGGTGAGAGTGTTGCAGAAGCAACAGTTACTAACTGGTTAAAAAAAGTTGGTGATAAAATTGAAATGGACGAAGCAGTACTTGAAATCGCTACTGATAAAGTAGACAGTGAAGTGCCTTCAGAAGTTGCAGGAACACTTGTTGAAATTTTATTTAATACCGATGATGTAGTTCAAGTGGGACAAACAATCGCTATTATCGAAACTGAAGGTGGTGCCGTTGCTTCAACTCCAGAAGTTAAAGTAGAAGCCCCAGTTGCTGTTGCAGAAGTTGCGAAAGCAGTTGAAGTAGCAAAAGAAACTGTTGCGCCAGCTGATTTTTCAGCATCAGATAAATTCTTTTCACCTTTAGTTAAAAACATTGCCAAAGAAGAAGGAATTTCATTAGCAGAATTAGAGTCTATTGCTGGTTCTGGTAAAGATGGTCGTGTAAATAAAGAAGATTTATTAAATTATATCAAAAATAGAGGAAGTCAGCCTGCAGTTGTGGCAACACCAGCGGCGGCTCCAAAAGCAACTCCAGCTCCAGTAGCGCAATCCGTTCCGGTTTCTGTAAATGGAGGTGATGAGATTGTAGAAATGGACAGAATGCGTAAGTTGATTTCGGGTTACATGGTAGCTTCGGTACAAACTTCGGCTCACGTTCAGTCATTCATTGAAGTTGATGTAACAAACATCGTAAAATGGAGAGATAAAGTTAAAAATGCTTTCGAAAAGAGAGAAGGTGAGAAGTTAACTTTCACGCCAATCTTCATGGAAGCAGTGGCAAAAGCATTGAAAGATTTCCCAGGAATGAATATTTCAGTTGATGGTGAATTTATCATCAAACGTAAAAATATCAACTTAGGAATGGCAGCTGCTTTACCAAACGGAAACTTAATCGTTCCTGTAATTAAAAATGCTGACCAATTAAACTTAGTTGGAATGGCAAAAGCGGTTAACGATTTAGGAAACCGTGCAAAAGCAGGAAAATTAAAACCAGACGATACTCAAGGCGGAACTTATACAGTTACGAATGTGGGAACTTTTGGTTCTGTTTTTGGAACACCAATTATCAACCAACCACAAGTAGGTATTTTAGCTTTAGGTGCAATTAGAAAAGTACCTGCAGTTATTGAAACTCCAGAAGGTGATTTTATTGGAATCCGTCAAAAAATGTTCTTGTCGCACTCTTATGACCACAGAGTTGTTGATGGAGCGTTAGGAGGAAGTTTCGTAAAACGTGTAGCGGATTACTTAGAAGCTTGGGATATCAATAGAGATATTTAATTTGAACTAAATTATAAATTAACCCGATACTGAAAAGTGTCGGGTTTTTTGTTATTTTTGGTTTATTAAAAGTATGTCATGAAGTTATTTTATTCTCTTATATGTATTTCGTTTTTTACTATTTCTTGTAAAGAGGTAATAAAAAATGAAAAGAAATTTGTTGCTGAGCAAAGCTTTGAAGAAATTCAATTTGTGGAACCAAAGGTTAGTAATAGCTTGGTTGTAAATAGTAAAGAAGATTTATTAGGTTATTGGGTTGGTGATTTTAAGGCGGATATCAGTGAAGAAAAAACAGATTCCATTTATCAAGAAAAAAATTACAACTTATTAAATAGAAAAATTACATTTTCTATCGATGAGATTAAAGGCGATTCTATTTTTGGTCATTCAATAACTGCAGGAAATATTAGTCAATTTAAAGGTCTTGTTTTTCAAAATGAAAGTGAATTCGTTATCAAAGTAGATGAGTTTAAGAAGTCAAAATATGACGGGCTTTTTGAAATGAATATTAGTAAGAATGATAGTTTGTTAATAGGTAATTGGGTAGCATATAATCCGAAAGAATTAAAAGTTGCAACAAGAAAATATCAACTTCAAAAAAAGATATTTATATACAACCAAAATAATAAAGTTGATGAAATATTTATTAATGATGATAAATTTAATACATTAAAATATAAAGATACAATAGATGGTGAAGTGTTTGAAAATGAGTTCGAAGAATATTTTACTAATACCGAAAAGTTATACGAGAAAAATGCTTCTATCGATGAATTGACTTCTGATTTTGTTTCCAATTTGTCAAAAGCCGATATTTTTATTCTTCGAAATTCTATTTTTGCACGTCATGGATTTGCTTTTCGCGATAAACAATTGCGCATGTATTTTGAATTGTTTGATTGGTATATGCCTGTTTTTGGAGATGTTAAAGAGGATTTAACAGAAATCGAAATTAAAAATATCGATTTGCTACTTCGTTATGAACAAAACGCAGAAGAATACTACGATACATTTGGAAGATAATGTGGATTAAATATTCAAAATATCTTTTGTGGATTGGATATGTTTATTTTTCATATCTACTTTTGTTAATAACACTTCAGTATATTCCATATCATACTGATGTTGCTTTTTTACGAATTAAACAAGATGTAATAGTTTTCAATCATTATAGAATTGCTTTTTTTACTCATGTGTATACAAGTATATTCTTGATGATTTTTGGTGCTTTACAGTTTTCGAATTACATTCAAAAAAAACACATAAAACTACATCGAATTTCAGGAAGATTTTATGTCGGAATCCTATTATTGCTTTCAGGTCCAAGTGGTTTAGTAATGTCATATTATGCAAATGGTGGTTTATTTGCGCAAGTTTCTTTTTTATTGTTGTCTACTTTTTGGATATTATTCACCTTTCTATCTTTCTATTTCATACTGAAAAAACAAGTAATCAAACATCAAAAATTTGCCATCAGAAGTTTTGCATTGACATTGTCTGCAATTTCACTTCGATTATTCAAATATTTATTGGTTTTCTTTTTTGAACCTTTACCAATGGACGCTTACCGAATTGCCGCTTGGTCTGGCTGGATGTTTAATTTACTGGTAGCCGAATTAATTATCTACTATAAGTTTTCAAGAATTAGTAAATAAAAAAATCTTCAATTATCTTTGTCCTATATAAAATCGCTATGGAATTAAAATTAACACGCCCTATCTGCTTTTTCGACCTTGAAACTACTGGAATTGATGTAGCAAGAGATCGAATCGTAGAAATCTCAATATTTAAAGTATATCCAAACGGAAATAAAGAAAGCAAAACATGGTTGGTAAATCCTACCATTCCAATTCCGCCACAAACTACAGCTGTACACGGAATTACGGATAAAAAAGTAGCCAATGAACCCACATTCAAAGAATTAGCTGCGCAAGTTTATAACATGATTAAAGATTCTGATTTGGCTGGGTTTAATTCAGACAGATTTGATATTCCGCTTTTAGCAGAGGAATTATTACGTGCTGAAGTTGATTTTGATATGAAAAACAGAGTTTCTGTTGATGTGCAAACGATTTTCCATAAGATGGAAGAACGTACTTTAAGTGCAGCATACAAATTCTATTGCGGACAAAGTTTAGAAAATGCCCACAGTGCTGAAGCGGATACGATGGCAACCTACGAAATCTTAAAATCACAACTAGATCGTTATGAGAATTTAGAAAATGATATGAAATCGTTATCTGAGTTTACAACGCGTAAAAAATCAGTCGACTTCGCTGGATTTATTGCTTTGAATAATGATGGAAAAGAAATTTTTACCTTTGGAAAACACAAAGGCGCATTAGTTGATGATGTTTTTGATAAAGAACCAGGTTATTTCGGTTGGATTCAAAACGCTGATTTTCCATTGTATACTAAAAAAGTGCTGACAGGAATAAAATTAAGAAAGTTAAATACTAAATAGACTGATTAGTGAAAAGTAATTAGTGAATAGTTGCTAATTACTTTTCACTATTTACTAATCACTAGAATTATGAAAATAATCTGCATAGGTAGAAATTACGCCGACCATATTTCGGAGTTGAATAATGAAAGACCAACAGAACCTGTGATTTTTTTAAAGCCAGATTCATCGATTTTACCAAATAAAAATCCATTTGTGATTCCAGCTTTCAGTAACGACATTCATCATGAAGTGGAGATTTTGGTTAAGATTTGTAAAGTTGGGAAGCATATCGATGTTAAATTTGCTCATAAATATTATGAAGAAATTGGTTTAGGAATCGATTTTACGGCTCGAGATGTTCAAAGTAAGCTGAAAGAGAAGGGGTTACCTTGGGAAAAAGCGAAGGCATTTGACCATTCAGCGGTAATTGGGAACTTTATATCGAAAAAAAATTATACTTCGCTAGAAAATATTAACTTTGAGTTAAAATCAAATGGAATCACCGTTCAAGAAGGTAATACAAGTTTGATGTTGTGGAAAATAGATGAGTTAATCACCTATGTTTCGCAATATTTTACCTTAAAAATTGGAGATATAATTTTTACAGGAACTCCAAAAGGTGTTGCAAAAGTTACAGAAGGTGATGTTTTAGAGGGTTTTATTGAAGGAAAATCGATGTTTAAAATTCAAATCAGGTAGTTATGGCATTACAATATAATTTAGCAAAGGTTTATGAAATTTCTGAAAATGATATTGAGTTTGCATTGCAAATAGTGACTTTATTCTTAGAGGAAGTTCCGGCAGAAATTAAGTCCATTAAAGTAGCAATCGAAGAAAAAGACTACACTAGAACTTATGCGTCATGTCATAAAATAAAACCTACTTTAGATTTATTAGGAATGGACTTAGCTTATGAAGAGAATATTCAAATCATGACTTGGGCCAAAGCTGAAGGTAAAAGAAAAGAAATTAAAGAAGTATTCAAATCGTTAAAAAGTAGGATTGATTTAGCAGTAAAAGAAATTAAAAAAGATTTCAAACTGTAGTATTCTGTTTTTTTATTTCCCCAAAATCTATTATGACATTCAAATGAAAGCTGCTATTGTAACTATTGGTGATGAAATTCTTATTGGACAAATTGTTGATACAAATTCATCCTACATTGCTAAAGCTTTAGATAAAATTGGAATCGCAACGCACGAAATGTTGTCTATTTCTGATGATAAACAACACATTTTAGATACATTTCATTCACTTCAAAATAATGTAGATGTTGTTATCATAACGGGCGGATTAGGTCCAACTAAAGACGATATTACAAAGAAAACGTTTTGCGATTATTTTGAAGATGATTTAGTCGAAAATGAAGCTGTTTTAGTACATGTGAAATCGATAATTGAAGGTTTTTATAAGCGACCAATTACGCAAATTAATAGAGAACAAGCGTTAGTTCCTACAAAAGCAAAAGTCCTTTTTAATCAAGCCGGAACAGCGCCAGGAATGTGGATGGAGAAAGATAATACAGTTTTTATTTCTTTACCGGGAGTTCCTTACGAAATGAAGTATTTGATTGATAACGAAGTGATTCCAAATTTAGTTCAAAAATTTGAACGTCCTTATATTGTGCATCAAACCATCATGACTTATGGTCGCGGAGAAAGCATGATAGCGGAACAAATTGAAGGATGGGAAGATAATTTGCCTGATTTTATCAAATTAGCGTATTTGCCAAGTCCAGGGAAAGTTCGTTTAAGATTAACGGCGAGAGGAACAAATGAAGAATTACTGAAAAATGAAATAAAACAGCAAGTTGAAAAGCTCGATTTGTTAATTCATGATATAATTGTAGGATATAATGAAGACGAAGCTATTGAAGTAGTTTTAGGAAGATTATTGACTGAAAAAAAAGTGACAATTTCAACAGCGGAAAGTTGTACGGGTGGAAAAATAGCGGCAACTTTGTCGGCGGTTCCAGGGGCATCAAATTATTTTAAGGGAAGTGTTGTGAGTTATACCACTCAGACTAAAATAAATGTGTTAGGGGTTGCAAATGATGCTGTTGTAAAATGTGGAGTTGTAAGTGCAGAAGTTGCTACTGAAATGGCAAAGTCAGTACAAAAAATAATGGCTTCTGATTATGCAATTGCTACTACAGGAAATGCTGGTCCAACTAAAGGCGATAAAGCAGCAGAATTAGGAACGATTTTCATTGCTATTGCTACTCCAAATGGGGTTTTTGCGGAAGAATTTAATTTTGGTCAACCCCGTGAAAAGGTCATAGATAGGGCTATTAGTAAAGCGTTGGAATTAGTTTATAAAGAAATTTTAAAAAAATAATAAAAGATAGTTGTGTATATGAAATGGATTTTGTTTCTTTGCACCCTGATTTTAGATAACGAAATAAAGCTGAATAATAATGTCAAGAGTTTGTGAACTTACAGGTAAAAGAGCAATGGTAGGGAACAATGTTTCTCACGCTATGAACAAAACAAAGAGAAAATTCTCTGTTAACTTAGTAAAAAAACGTTTTTACATTCCTGAAGAAGATAGATGGGTAACGTTGAAAATTTCAACTGCTGCATTAAAAACTATTAATAAAAATGGAATTGCTGCCGTATTGAAAAATGCAAAAGCAAACGGATTTGTGAAATCTGTATAATCCGCAATAATATATATATCAAAATGGCAAAGAAAGGTAATAGAATCCAAGTTATTTTAGAATGTACTGAGCACAAAACTTCTGGAGTTCCAGGAACGTCTCGTTACATTACTACGAAAAACAAAAAAAATACTCCAGATAGATTAGAGATTAAAAAATTTAATCCAATCTTAAAGAGAGTAACTGTACATAAAGAAATTAAATAAGATAAGTCATGGCAAAGAAAACCGTAGCAACTTTACAAACAGCTTCTAAAAGATTAACCAAAGCTATTAAAATGGTTAAATCTCCAAAAACTGGCGCTTACACATTCGTTGAATCTGTGATGGCTCCTGAATTAGTTGATGAATTCTTGAAAAAGAAATAATTCATAGAAACAATTATATAGATAAGCTACTTTCGTTTGAAAGTAGCTTTTTTATTTTTACATTTGTCATATAATTGATTTTGCAGTCAATACAAAATCAGTAAAAACTTAAACCCTATTTTAGTATGAGTTTTTTTAAAAAAATATTCTCTTCGGAAAAGAAAGAGCCCGTATTAAACGAGCAAGAAAAGCAAACTTTAGATAAAGGTTTAGAGAAATCGAAAACATCGTTTTTTTCTAAGCTTACTAAAGCTGTTGCAGGAAAATCGAAAGTAGATGCCGAAGTATTAGATAATTTAGAAGAAATATTAGTTTCTTCAGATGTTGGTGTTAATACTACATTAAAGATTATCGAACGTATAGAAGAGCGTGTTTCAAAAGATAAATATTTAGGAACGGATGAATTAAATGGTATTCTTCGTGAAGAAATTGCAGGTTTATTATCGGAAACTAATTCAGGTGAAGGAACTCAGTTTGAAATTCCAACGAACAAAAAACCATATGTTATTATGGTGGTTGGTGTTAATGGTGTTGGAAAAACTACAACAATAGGTAAATTAGCTTATCAGTTTAAAAAAGCAGGTTATAATGTTGTTCTTGGAGCAGCAGATACCTTTAGAGCAGCTGCAATAGATCAATTACAAATTTGGGCAGATAGAGTAGGTGTCCCAATCGTTAAGCAACAAATGGGAAGTGATCCTGCTTCAGTTGCATTCGATACGTTACAAAGTGCGGTAGCTCAAAATGCAGATGTCGTAATTATTGATACAGCAGGTCGTTTACATAATAAAGTTGGTTTAATGAACGAACTTTCTAAAGTGAAAAAAGTAATGCAGAAAGTAGTAGAAGATACACCAAATGATGTACTTTTAGTATTAGATGGTTCAACGGGACAAAATGCTTTTGAACAAGCCAAACAATTTACAGCGGCAACAGAAGTTTCTTGCTTAGCGGTTACTAAATTAGATGGAACAGCAAAAGGGGGTGTAGTAATTGGAATTTCAGATCAGTTTCAAATACCAGTAAAATATATTGGAGTAGGTGAAGGAATTGAAGATTTACAAGTGTTTAATAAATACGAATTTGTAGATTCATTTTTTAAATAAGAAATAGGAAGTAATGGAACTTTTAAAATATAGAACCGTACAGTTATTTTTATTAGCTGTAATTATGGCTTTAGTTGCCATCCCATTTAGTGATTATGATTTTATATTTCTTACATTACGATTGGTCTCTTTCGCCATATTTATGTACTTACTGATTAAGTTTACAAGCGGTAAGAAGAAAGTAAAAAAATAAAATAAGTGCTGTTAGTTGATAACAGCACTTATTTTTTCCCATAAAACTTCATCAAAGTCTGATAAACCAAAACTTTCAGCATCAGCTGCATCACCCATTCTTATAATTACAATTTTTCGACTAGGAATCACATATATTTTTTGGTCATTTTTTCCTAAAGCACAATACATGTCACTAGGTGCTGTAGAAATTAGTGTGCCATTAAATTGAAATTGAGTTTGCGGCAAATGAAAACTCGATTTCCCATTTAACCACCACATATAGCCGTAAGCTAAATTAATATTTTGAGAAGTGGTTGTTGCATTTTGCATGTAGGCTTGAGGTACAATCTGTTTATTTTCCCATTTTCCGCTATTTAAGGCTAATAGACCAAAACGAGCCATATTACGAGTAGTACTCCAATATACACTTAACCCTCCATTTTGAATCCAAGCACCACCAGTCATGCCTATTTTATCTCTCAATTTTGTATTGAAATAGTTCGACCAAGTTTGTCCAGTAGATGTTGCTACTACATCTTGCAGTTTAACATATACGTTATGATACGCCCAACGAGTTCCTGCATCTGCTACGTATTGTAAATTAGCAGGAGAAACATCATCACCTAACGCATCATTTATACCGGATGACATGGTTAAAAGGTGTTTGTTAGTAATTAAATTCTCTTTTGCAAGCGGAGCACTTGTCCAACCCGTTCCTAAATAATCTGAAACCTTATTATCGATGTTTAAATGTCCTTCTTGTTCTGCTATTCCAGTAACGGTTGCTGTTAATGTTTTACCTGCACTTGCCCAGTACCATGGGTCAGTAGCACTGTGACCATTAAAATAGTTTTCCATTACAATTTTTCCATTATGAAGAATAATAAAACCTTTGGTGTTTTTTAATTCTAAATAATCTAACAATGGTTGTACTTGTGTTTCATCCCATCCAAGCGATGCTACTGTTTTGGTTTCCCATGAAGAAGAACCAATAGGAGGAAAGTACATAGCTTCTTCGTTTGATGAATTTCCATCGTCTGAATTACAACTCCAGAATGAAGTAATCATTATAAAAAGTAGTGATATTTTTTTCATAGCTAAATAAATTTCAGAAGTTTTAAAACTTAGACAATAAAAATACGGAATAGTTTAATTCAAATGATTTTTAATTGTAATTTTAGGGTCTAATTTGGTAAATATAGTATGAAAAAAAGTCTTTTTTTAATAATTTTATGCTCAGTTCTTTCTTGTAAACAGAAGGTTACAGAAGCCGATATTTCGAATTTAAATGGCTATTGGGAAATTGAAAAAGTGGAACTTCCAGATGGTGAAAAGAAAGAATACAAATTAAATGAAACCATTGATTTTTTTAAAATTGAGGCTAATAAAGGTTTTAGAAAAAAAGTAATGCCGCAATTAGACGGTACCTATCTAACTAATGATATTCAAGAAGATATTGTTATTACTGTTAAAGATGGTGATGCTACAATTCAATATAAAACGACTTATGCGAGTTGGCAAGAAGAGATTGTTGAATTAACAAAAGATAAATTAGTTGTTAAGAACCAACAAGATTTAGAATATCATTATATAAGACCGGTTAAATTTTCTGTAAAGTAAGTTATGGCAAAGCGATTCAATGATGAAAGTCCGATAGGAGATGTGTTAAAACAGTTTATTACTCAAAATAAGTTGGAAGCTGGTATAGATGTGGTTAATGTTCGTGATGCTTGGAAAAACTTAATGGGAAATGGCGTCAATAATTATACAACGGAAATTCAATTAAAAGGATCTACTTTGTATGTAGCTTTGTCTTCAGCGGTTTTAAGAGAAGAATTAAGTTACGGAAAAGACAAAATCATAAAAATGATAAATGAAGAGCTTCGAAAAGATTTGGTTACAAATTTAATTTTGCGATAAAAAAAACCCGATTTTTATTTTAAAAATCGGGTTTTTATATAATAATTCTAAAATTAGAATTGCTCTCTTCCTGAAAAATGGAAAGCACCTTCAATAGCTGCATTTTCATCAGAATCAGATCCGTGTACAGCATTTTCTCCAATTGAAGTAGCATATTTTTTACGGATAGTTCCTTCAGCTGCATCAGCAGGATTAGTAGCTCCAATTAAAGTTCTGAAATCTTCAACTGCGTTATCTTTTTCTAAGATAGCAGCTACAATTGGACCTCTTGTCATAAATTCAACTAATTCACCAAAAAATGGTCTTGCAGCGTGAACAGCGTAAAACGCTTGAGCATCAGCAATAGTTAATTGAGTTAATTTTAAAGAAACAATTTTAAAACCACCTTCTGTAATCATGTTTAAGATTCCACCAATATGTCCGTTTTCTACAGCATCTGGTTTAATCATTGTAAAAGTTCTGTTTGTTGCCATTTTTTAATTTTTTTGCAAAGGTACCATTAATAAAAGGTTTTGCAAACGGTTTTTATATTATTTTTTGTAGGTTTTAACTATTCTAAAACCATAAAATTCGTGAGTTTTGTTTGGTTCTGTTGAAATTCTATTTGCTGGTCTTACATAGTTAGGTTGACTATCCCAAGAACCCCCTCTTACTGTTCTTCTATCACCCATCTCTGGACCATGTGGATTATTTCCCTTTTCCATTTTATAAAAATCTTTATTATACCAATCCCAACACCATTCCCAAACATTTCCGCTCATATCATAAATTCCTATTTCATTGTGGTTTTTTGTTCCAACTGTATGTGGTGTTTTTTTGCTGTTTCCTTTGTGCCAAGCAACTTCATCAAGGTTGTTGCTTCCGCTAAAGTTATAAGATTTACTATTTTTTCCTCCTTTTGCTGCAAATTCCCATTCGGCTTCTGTAGGTAATCTATAACCATTCGCATTAAAATCGCAAATAATATTTGGTCCTTTTTTTGTGTATGCAGGTTGAAGCTTTTCAGTTTTACTTAACCAGTTGCAGTATGCAATTGCTTCATTCCAAGTTATGCCATTTATTGGATAATTGTCATTCCAACCCCAACTTGGTTTTTGAGGCATTTTCATTTTATTACTTTTGATAAATTGTTTCCATTCCCAAACGGTAACTTCAAATTTACTAATTTCAAATGTTGAAACACTAACATTGTGTTCTTTTTGTTCATCTGTATCAGCTCTTTTGTCTGAATTTTTTGAACCCATTTTAAATGTGCCTCCTTCAACTTTAACCATTTTATGAGTTTTTATTTCATTTTTAAATGAAAATAAAAGAGAAATAATAATTAAAAAGGTAGAATAAAATGTAATTTTTTTCATAAGAATATTTATTATTTTTAAGTTATGCAAATATAAAATTTTATAACACTTAAATTTAAAAATGTTAAAAAAACATATTATTTACATCAATTAATTGATTAAAAAAATAAATATATCGTTTTTTATCGAATAAAAACGTTTTTAGTCGATATTTTTATATTATAATTATAGAAAAGTTTTGTTCCAAAGGTTGTAATTGAGACTTTAAAAGCAAGAAAAAAGCTTCAAATTCATTTGCTTCGTTGTAGAAATCCGCGAAATTTGATTTTCTTTCTTGTAAAGTTTGATTTGGAAATAATTCGTTTTGAATTTGAATAATTCGTTCTAATTTTTCAGTATGAATTCTTTTTTCAGCTTTGAGTAATTTCTTTTCTAAAGTATCAAGTCCTTTTAATTGTTTTATTTCTTGCGCTTTTACAGCTCCTAAAAAAGACTTATCCGTTTTATTCGCAATTTCATATAAAGCTTTAAATTGATTTTTTAGAAATTCTTTTTGTTCGCTGAAATCAATCGTAAATTCTGATATTGATTTGGTTTTTTCGTTGACTAAAATTTGTTGGTTTTGGAACATATTAGCCCAACTCAGATTTAATTTTTCCATTTTTTCAAATTGCTTTTTTGTAGCAATTAAAGCAGAGTTTCTAAGCAATAAAATTGGAAAGGTAATTTTATATGATTCAAAGTTTGATTTTAGTTCTAACCAATAAGCTATTTCACCTCCGCCGCCAATGTAGCAAAGATTTGGTAGAATTACTTCTTGGTACAATGGTCGTAAAATTACATTTGGACTAAAGTTTTCGGGATTATTTTCTAATTCAGTTAGTATTTCACTTTCTGAAAATGATAATGATGTATTATTGATTTTATAATTTCCGTTTTCAAAAACGATGCGTTCTCTTAAATTATCCTGAATATAGAACAAATTAATTTCTCTCGGATTTACTTGAACGTTGTATGGTTCTAATACGGGTAGCGTTTCGTTTACCTTTCTAAATGATGTTTGATGTAACAATTCATTCTTAGCATAAGGAATAAATAATTTTTTAAGGTCCGAATCATCACCATCAATAATTACTAAACCTTCATTTTTGAATAATTCATTAGCTAAGTATCGAGTAGCATCAGCTAAATTGTCGTGTTCTAAATATGATTTTTTAAATAATTCACGAAGATATTTCGCATTATTTCCTAATCCTAATTCGTTTGAAAATTGCTCATATACTTCATCTAATCCAGAAGTGTTTAATCTCCCAACAGGACCTTTGCTATCTCTTTTCCATTGAATTTTCTTGCCTTTGAAATTGAAATAATTAATTTCATCAAAATCGTGATCTTCGGTTGCCATCCAATATACGGGAACAAAATTATTTTCTGGATAAGTATTCTTTAATTCTTTCGTTAAATTAATAATTGAAATAATTTTATAAAGAAAGTATAAAGGACCAGTAAATAAATTTAGTTGATGACCTGTTGTAATTGTAAAAGTGTTAGAGCTTTTTAAAAGTTCAATATTATTTGAAGTAGTTTCAGAAACCTTAAAATTTTGGTATTGAATTAGTAATGCTTTTGCTAAAATTTCACGGTTTTCAATCGGGAAGTTTTTATTTTTTTCCTCCATTTGAAGTTGGAAATTCTCCAGCGTTGGAAACCGATTGTATAACGACTTTAATTCAGCCTTTTGGTCTAAATAATCTACGATTAATTTTGAAAAATATCCCGAATTTTGATACGTAATACAGTCGTTTGGCATTTTAGCAATTATTTTTTTGCTAAAATACTGATTTTTCATTTCTATACTATTCATTAATTAGCTAAATAATAGTTAAAAACTTTTCTTTTTAATTTTACCTTTGCAAAAATCTCATCCCTTGAAAGATATTCTATTAATCACTCCACCTTTTACCCAACTGAATACTCCGTATCCAGCAACGGCTTATATCAAAGGTTTTTTGAATACCAAAAACATTTCGGCTTACCAAATGGATTTAGGTATCGAAGTGATTTTAGAAATGTTTTCAAAGAAAGGTCTAATCGAGATTTTTTCACCCATCACCCATCACCCAACACCCAACACCCAAAGAATTTATTCCCTAAAAGACGATTACATCAAAACTATTGATTCAGTAATCGCTTTTCTTCAAGGGGAAAATCCGTCGTTAGCACGTCAAATTTGTTCAGGAAATTTCTTGCCTGAAGCCTCTCGTTTTGAGCAATTAGATGATATGGAATTTGCCTTTGGAACCATGGGAATGCAAGACAAAGCCAAACATTTAGCTACCTTATATTTAGAAGATTTATCCGATTTTATTGTAGAATGTATCGATGAAAATTTCGGTTTCAGTCGCTATGCAGAACGTTTGGGAAGAAGTGCTAATTCGTTTGATGAGTTATACAATCATTTGCAAAACGAGTTAACATTTATTGACGAAATCACAATCAAAATTCTGAAACAGAGAATTGAAGAAGTACAACCAAAATTGGTTTGTTTTTCCGTTCCTTTTCCAGGAAATTTATATAGCGCTTTTTGTTGCGCTCAATTTTTAAAAGAAAATCATCCTAATATAAAAATTGCAATGGGTGGCGGTTTTCCAAACACTGAATTGCGCGAATTAAAAGATAAACGTGTTTTTGAATTCTTCGATTTTATTACTTTAGATGATGGCGAACTTCCAGTTGAATTACTTGTAAATCAAGTTTTAAATTCCCCTCATTTGGAGGGGTGTCCGAAGGACGGGGTGGTTTTTTCAGGTGAATTTAAGAGAACATTTTTATTAGAAAACAACCAAGTCGTTTATAAAAATAACTCTACAAAATCAGATTACAAGCAAGCAGAAGTTGGTACGCCAGATTATTCTGATTTGTTGTTAGATAAATACATTTCGGTCATAGAAATTGCCAATCCAATGCACAGTTTGTGGAGCGATGGTCGTTGGAACAAGCTCACCATGGCACACGGTTGCTATTGGGGAAAATGTACATTTTGCGATATTTCTTTAGATTATATTAAGTTATACGAACCCATTGCTGCTAAAATTTTAGTAGATCGAATGGAAGAACTAATCGCTCAAACTGGCGAAAACGGTTTTCATTTTGTTGATGAAGCGGCACCACCAGCGTTGATGCGTGAAGTAGCTTTGGAAATCATCAAACGAAAATTAGTGGTGACTTGGTGGACAAATATTCGTTTTGAGAAAAGTTTTTCGGCTGATTTGTGTTTGTTGTTGAAAGAATCGGGTTGTATTGCGGTTTCTGGAGGATTAGAAGTGGCTTCTGACCGACTTTTAGAATTAATCAAAAAAGGAGTAACCGTTGAACAAGTAGCACAAGTTACTCGAAATTTCACCGAATCAGGCATCATGGTACATGCGTATTTGATGTACGGTTATCCAACGCAAACAATTCAAGAATCCGTAGATAGTTTGGAAATGGTGCGTCAATTGTTTGAATTAGGTGTTTTGCAAAGTGGTTTTTGGCATCAATTTGCTATGACAGCGCATTCTCCTGTGGGCATGTTTCCAGATGAATTCGGAGTAATTCCGGAACAAAATGAAATAACATTTGCCAATAACGACATCAATTTTAAGGACAAAACCGGAATCAATCACGACAAGTTTAGTTTCGGATTAAAGAAATCGTTATTTAATTATATGCACGGAATCTGTTTCGATTACGACCTGCAAGATTGGTTCGATTTTAAAATTCCAAAAACAAAAATTCCTGCTGATTTTATTTATAATTGCCTCCAAAAAGAACACAGTTTTAATACGAAATCCAATTCGAAAATTATTTGGTTAGGAGGAAAGCCTCAAACCGAAGTATTCACTAAATCGAAAAAAGGAAATTCTTGGGAAATGATGAAATTAACCTTTCATAATAAAACGCAAACTTTTGATATTTCTCTCAATTCAGAGGAAGGAAAATGGTTAATGGCTACTTTAGATAAAATTTCGGTTTACGCAGAAAATAAAATAACTTTTTCTCAATTAAAATTAGACTTTGAAACACATTTTGACGATTTTGAATTGTTTTGGTTTAGTAAACCAATTCTTATTCTTAGAAATTCGATGCTGTTAACTTTATAGAATTTTTACTATATACCAATTGTTTTTTATAAATTATTTTATTTTTATTGAAAAAAAAGTATAAATTTAACATCTAATACGATGTAAAGTGAAATTTTTTTTCTCCAAGAATACAGAGTCTACCTATACTAAAGTCATTAGTTTATTATCACTAATGTCACTTGCCTTACTTGTATTAGTGGCGTCTTTGTATTATTACATGAAAGTACAAGAAGAAGAAATTTACAATTCAAGTAATAAAATTTATAAAAATGAGATTAATTCACTTCTAAAATTAGACGCTGAAAATTCAACATCTTTAGTTGTAGAAATAACTTATTGGGATGAATTTGTAGATTTTGTAAAAACAAAAGATGTTAAATGGTTTAATACCTCTGTAGCAAATATTTTAGATAACTATAAAGCGGATTATGTTTGCGTTTATGATGAAAAAAGTGATTTTATAACCAAAGTTTCATCACCAAAAATTAAAACAACTCGATTTATAACAAAAGATGCAATTGAAAAATTGTTAAAGAAAAAAGTTGATAAATTTTATTTAAAAATACCTGAAGGAGTTGTAGAAATCTACGGAGCAACCATTCATCCATCTAACGACCCTTATAAAAATAAGACAAAACCATCAGGTTGTTTTTTCATGGCAAGATTATTAGATAACGAATATTTTGCGAATTTTGAAAAAATAAGTACTTCAAATATAGAGTTTTACGAAAAACCTATTCTAAAAACTAAAGCTGTTTTTTTTGTTTTACCACTCAAAAATCACAACAATGTAACAATAGAACAACTTGTATTTAAAAGAGCATATAATATAGATTTTTGGATAACTAAATTTATACTAATTGTAATCACATTTGCTCTAATTTTGTCTTGGTTTGTGTATTATTATTTTGCAAATAAGTGGTCCAAACTTCCGCTTAGTTTCATTAAAAAAATATTGAAAACAGGTGATACTGGAGCAATTCAATCTTTGAAAAATATAAAAGGAGAATTCCGTTACATTGGAAAACTATTTGAAGAAAATCAAGCCAAAACAAAAGAGTTAGAAATATCAAAAATTAAAGCAGAAGAAAGCGATAAATTAAAATCAGCTTTTTTAATGAACTTATCGCACGAAATTAGAACTCCAATGAATGCGGTTTTGGGTTTTTCAGATTTGCTTTCTAATCCACAATTATCTGATAAAGAACGAAATGAATATATAAAAGTAATTCAACAAAGTGGAAAAAATCTGTTAGAAATTATTGACGATTTGGTCGAAATGTCTAAAATTGATTCTCAATTAATTAAACCAAATTTACAACCTTTTGATTTAGATGAATTTATTCAGCAAATTTTTCTTTCGTATGAAAAGTTATATAGCAATGAAAAAGTTTCTTTTAAATTAGTAAAACCAGAAAAAACAATTCAAAAACACGTTATTTCAGATAAAGTTAAATTAGGAGAAGTAATTACTAATCTTTTAAATAATTCGTACAAGTTTACCGAAGAAGGTTTTATTATTTTAGATTATGATGTTGATGAAAAAAGCAAAATAATAAATTTCAGTGTTAAAGATTCTGGAATAGGAATTCCGAACGATTTTCAAGAAAATATTTTTAAACGTTTTAGTAAAATTAATGCGCAAGGAATTTCTGCTAACGAAGGGCTTGGTTTAGGTTTAGCAATTTCAAAAGCCTACGTGGATATGCTTGGCGGAAAAATTAATTTCACTTCTCAAGAAAACGTTGGTTCTACCTTCTTTGTCTCAGTTCCATTGAGTTTTGCAACCGAAAATGAAATAAAAACAGAAACTGTTTCAGAAATAAAAGTGCCTACGAATTTAGGAGAAGAAGAAATTATTTTAGTTGCCGAAGATGATAATATTAATTTTTTACTCATTGAAAATATTTTAAAAAGCCATAATTTCAAGATTATTCGCGCAAAAGATGGAGCAGAAGCTGTTGATTTTTGCAAAACAAATCAAGAAATAGATTTAATTTTAATGGATATAAAAATGCCAAATCTTGATGGTTATCAGGCTTTTACCGAAATTAGAAAATTTAATTCAACTATACCAATTATTGCACAAACTTCCTATTCATTTGAAGAAGAATTAGATAAAATAAAAAAATTAGGATTCAATAACTTTATCTCCAAACCAATTCAAAAACAAAAGCTATTAGAATTAATTAAAGTTTACCTAAACCGATAAAAAGCTATAGTATTTTTACAAATTTTATGAGATTTTTCATTTACGCAAACGATTTCTTTTCGTAAGTTTACGTCCACTAAATAAATCTCACATGAGCACAAATTATAAACTTTTAGTAAACAATTCTGCTTCGTTTGAAGTTACTGAAAATAGTCTTCAAAATTTAGATGCAGTAAAAATTGAAGATGCAAAGTTTCATGTACTAAAAGACAATAAACCCTACAAAGCTGAAATTGTTTCGGCCGATTTTATTTCCAAAAAATATACCGTAAAAGTTAACAACAACACTTATGAAGTGGCGATTTCTGGTGCTATTGATGAATTAATCAAAAGTATGGGAATCGAGCGTGGAAAAACCAAAGTTGTTAATGCAATCAAAGCACCAATGCCAGGTTTGATTTTAGAAATCAACGTTTCGGTTGGACAAGAAGTAAAAGAAAACGATCCTTTATTGATTTTGGAAGCCATGAAAATGGAAAACTGTTTCCTTTCGCCAAGAGATGGTGTTATCAAATCAATAGCTGTTGAAAAAGGAAATGCAGTAGACAAAGGACAATTGTTAATTGAATTCGAATAAGATGAAAGAAATTAAAAAAATATTAGTTGCCAATCGTGGTGAAATTGCTATTAGAGTAATGAAAACTGCGAAAAAAATGGGAATCAAAACGGTGGCGGTTTATTCGTCTGCCGATAGAAATGCTTTACACGTAAAATATGCTGATGAAGCCGTTTTAATTGGAGAAGCTGCATCAACTCAATCGTATTTACGAGGTGATAAAATCATAGAAGTTTGTAAAGAATTAGGTGTTGATGCGGTGCATCCAGGTTACGGATTTTTGAGTGAAAATTCGACTTTCGCAGAAGCTTGTGAAAAAAATAATATCATTTTCATCGGACCAAAATCGAAAGCGATTGAAATGATGGGAAGTAAATTAGCCGCAAAAGACGCTGTGAAACATTACAATATTCCTATGGTTCCAGGAACTGAAGATGCTATTACGGATATCGAAGCAGCAAAGAAAATTGCTACTGAAATCGGTTTTCCAATTCTAATCAAAGCTTCAGCTGGTGGTGGAGGAAAAGGAATGCGTGTGGTGGAAAAAGCAGAAGATTTCGTTTTTCAAATGGATAGAGCGATTTCAGAAGCAACAAATGCTTTTGGAGATGGTTCGGTTTTCATTGAAAAATATGTTACCAAACCACGTCACATCGAAATTCAAGTAATGGCGGATAGTCATGGAAATATTGTCTATGTTTTCGAAAGAGAATGTAGCATCCAGCGTCGTCACCAAAAAGTAGTGGAAGAGGCGCCATCTGCAATTTTAACTCCAGAAAAACGAAAAGAAATGGGTGAAGCGGCTGTAAAAGTGGCTAAAGCTTGTGATTATTTAGGAGCAGGAACTGTTGAGTTTTTAATGGATGCTGATCATAATTTCTATTTCTTAGAAATGAATACCCGTTTGCAAGTTGAACATCCAGTTTCAGAATTAATTTCAGGATTGGATTTAGTAGAATTGCAAATTCGTGTAGCGCGTGGCGAAGCGTTACCAATGAAACAAGAAGATTTACAAATCAAAGGTCACGCCATGGAACTTCGTGTGTATGCAGAAGATCCAATGAATGATTTCTTACCAAACGTAGGTTTCTTAAGCACTTACAAATTACCAGAAGGAGACGGAATTCGTGTAGATAACGGAATCGAAGAAGGAATGGATGTGCCAATTTATTACGATCCAATGCTTTCCAAATTGATTACGTACGGAAATACGCGTGAAGAATCAATCGAATTGATGATTAAAGCAATTGATAATTATTTGGTGGAAGGAGTTGCAACAACATTACCATTCGGGAAATTTGTAATGGAGCATGAAGCATTCCGCTCAGGAGATTTTGATACAGGTTTTGTAAAAGCGTATTACGATGCTGAAAAACTAAAATCAAAATTAGATACCGAAGCCGAAATCGCAGCTATGATTACATTTCAACAATACGTTGAAGATCAAAAAGTACTAAGATTACCAAACTAAAGAAAATAGAAAATAGAATATAGAAGTTAGAAATAATGTGTTTAAAAGTCTTTTTTCTGATTTCTATCTTCTTTAATCTTTAAAAATATGGAAGATAAAATCAAAATATTAAACGATAAAATCGCTTTAGCCAAATTAGGTGGAGGCGAAAAAAGAATTGCAGCACTTCACGCTAAAAAACGATTAACGGCAAGAGAACGCGTCGAGTATTTATTAGACGAAAGTTCGTTTGAAGAAATCGGAATGTTAGTTACACACCGTACTACTGATTTCGGAATGGAAAAAGAAATTATTTATGGTGATGGAGTTGTAACTGGTTATGGAACCATCAACGGAAGATTAGTATATGTTTTTGCACAAGATTTTACCGTTTTTGGAGGTTCGTTATCAGAAACCCATGCAGAAAAAATCTGTAAAGTAATGGATATGGCAGTGAAGAATGGTGCTCCAATGATTGGATTAAATGATTCAGGTGGTGCTCGTATTCAAGAAGGTGTGCGTTCTTTAGGTGGATATGCTGATATTTTCTACAGAAACGTTCAAGCTTCTGGAGTTATTCCTCAAATTTCTGCTATTATGGGACCATGTGCTGGTGGAGCGGTTTATTCTCCAGCCATGACCGATTTTACCATGATGGTGGAAAACAACAGTTATATGTTTGTAACAGGACCAAACGTTGTAAAAACCGTTACCAATGAAGAAGTAACTTCGGAAGAATTAGGTGGAGCGGCTACTCACGCATCAAAATCAGGAGTTTGTCATATTACGTCTCCAAATGGTGTGGAATGTTTAGAAGATATTAAAAGATTATTGAGTTTTATTCCGCAAAATAATAGAGAAACAACTCCAAAATTGCCTTATGAATTTCAAGATGAGGTTCGTGAAAAATTAGACACACTTGTGCCTGATAGCGCAAACAAACCATACGATATGCACGAAGTAATCAGCGGAATTATCGATGAAGATTCGTTCTTTGAAATCCATAAAGACTTTGCTGAAAATATCATAGTTGGTTTCGCTCGTTTAGGAGGAAGAAGTATTGGAATTGTTGCCAACCAACCAATGGTTTTAGCAGGTTGTTTAGATGTAAACAGTTCGATAAAAGCGGCTCGGTTTGTTCGTTTTTGCGATTGTTTCAATATTCCATTATTAGTTTTAGAAGACGTACCAGGTTTCTTACCAGGAACCGATCAAGAATGGAACGGAATCATCACACACGGAGCAAAATTATTATACGCATTTAGCGAAGCTACGGTGCCAAGAGTTACGGTAATTACTCGTAAAGCATATGGTGGCGCTTATGATGTAATGAATTCAAAACACATTGGTGCTGATATGAATTTTGCTTGGCCAGGTGCCGAAATTGCCGTAATGGGAGCAAAAGGAGCATCGGAAATTATCTTTAAAAAAGAAATTAGCGAAGCAACTGATCCTGCGGCTAAATTAGCAGAAAAAGAAGCAGAATATGCTGAGTTATTCGCTAATCCATATACTGCAGCGCAACGTGGTTTTATCGATGAAGTAATTTTACCAAGAGATACACGAAGAAAATTAATTAAAGCGTTTAGTATGCTGGAAAATAAAACAGTTGATACGCCAAAACGAAAACATGGAAATATTCCTTTGTAATTTAAAATAATGTTAAAACTCCCTCATTAAAGGGAGTTTTTTTTATCTTGCAAATTCCAAAAAAAGCAGCTATAACCCATCTAAATTAATTCTAAATGAGATTAATTCAATTTTTAACTTTTTTTCTTTTCTTCTGTAGTAGTGTTGTTTTTTCTCAAAAGACAATTAAGCATACGGTTGTAGAAGGCGAATCTTTTTATTCCATTGCTAAAAAGTATAAAGTAAGTGAATCCGATATTTATGAATTAAATCCAAAATCAAAAGGTGCTTTATTACAATTGAAGACAGTTTTGTTGATTCCTAATAAAAAATCGAATTCAAAAGATAAGAAAGAAGTTGCTTCCTCTAAAAATGTAAATAAAGAAACTCATGTTGTGGAATCGGGTGAATCACTTTATAAAATTGCAAAAAAATACGATATCAGTTTAGAAAAATTAAAAGAACTTAACCCTGAAATTAACCCAGAAAACATTCAAATTGGTGATAAAATTGTGGTTTCTGGTAAACCAAAAGCAGCAGTAAAAAAAGCAGTTGAAAAAAAGAAAGAGACAGTTGTAGCTGAAACAGAAACCAAGCAAAATATTGATTCTGATTTATATTTAGATGAATTAGGAAATCAGGTTCATTCAGTAAAAAGAGGAGAAAATTTATATAGACTTTCTAAAGAATACAAAGTAAGTGTTAGAGATTTAGAAGAAATGAATCCGGAAATAGTAGCGAACTTGCCTATTGGTTACGAAGTTATTGTTAAGAAAGGAAATGTTGAAGTAGAAAAAAATCAAAATGTTGTCGTTGAAGTTCCAAAAGAAATTGAAGAGCTTTCTCCAGAAAATATGTCTAAAGCTGAATTCTTAATTGCAAAAGCATCAAAACATATTGGTACTCGCTACAGAGGAGGAGGAACTACGAGTGCTGGATTTGATTGCTCAGGATTGATGTTTTCTACTTTTAAAAATATCGACATGACTTTACCTCGTTCATCAAGTTCAATGGCGGTTGGTGCAGGTGTAAGAGTAGATAGAAGTCAAGCGCAAAAAGGGGATTTAATTTTCTTTACAACTAATGGTAGAGGAAGTATAAATCATGTTGGAATGGTGACGGAAGTTTTGGAAAATGAAATCAAATTTATTCATTCTTCAGTTCAAGCAGGCGTAATTATATCATCAACTGAAGAACCCTATTATAAAAAACGATTCGTTCAAATTAATAGAGTTTTAGAATAATTAAATAAAATAGCCGCAATTAATATTGCGGCTATTTTATTTAATTATTCAGCAAAAATTGATAAATTTCATCTTTTAATTTTACTCGTTCCAAGCGCATTTGGTTTAAACCTTCATCTGATGTTGGTTGTATATCAGATTCAGCATTGTAAATTTCATGATCTAACGCGTCATAAGTTTCAAACAATTTTTTAAAAAAAGCATTTTCGACTTTTAAAAGGTGAATTTTATCTGCTAATTCAGGGAATTCAATGGTTAATGGATGTTTTGTAATCATATTAAAAAGGGTTGTTAAGATTGTATACTCAAAGTTACCATCTAAATAACAAATTGGATATGATAAATGTCATTTCAAATAAAAAATCCTTGCAATAAAAGACAAGGATTTAGATATAATTTTGGACACTGTAATTAATTAAATTGGCTCAGCATACAAATCAAACTCTGTTGCGTCTGTTATTTTTAAATTTACAAAATCTCCTGTTTTTAAATAGAATTTTGAAGCATCAACTAATACTTCATTATCTACATCCGGACTATCAAATTCGGTTCTTCCGATGAAATATTGCCCTTCTTTTCTATCGATAACACATTTGAAAGTTTGTCCAATTTTTTCCTGATTCAAATCCCATGAAATTTGCGATTGTAAGTCCATGATTTCAGCTGCACGTGCTTGTTTTACTTCTTGAGGCACATCGTCAACTAAAGCAAAAGCACCCGTGTTTTCTTCATGCGAATACGTAAAACAACCTAAACGCTCAAACTTCATTTCTTGAACCCAATCACGTAGAATTTCGAAATCTTTTTGAGTTTCGCCAGGATATCCAACAATTAAAGTAGTTCTTATTGCCATTCCAGGAACACGCTCTCTAAATTCTTGTAATAATTTTGTTGTTTTTTCTTTTGTTGTTCCACGTTTCATCGATTTCAAAATATCATCTGAAATGTGTTGCAACGGAATATCAATATAATTACAGATTTTTGGTTCGCGTTTCATCAAATCCAAAACGTCCATTGGGAAACCACTAGGAAAAGCATAATGCAAACGAATCCACTCAATGCCTTCCACTTTTGCAAGGTTTTCTAATAATTCGGCAAGATTACGTTTTTTGTATAAATCCAATCCGTAGTAAGTTAAATCTTGAGCAATTAAGATTAATTCTTTTACACCGTTTTTAGCTAAACCTTCAGCTTCTTTAACCAATTTTTCAATAGGTTGCGAAACGTGTTTTCCACGCATTAACGGAATCGCACAAAAACTACAAGGTCTATCGCAACCTTCAGCAATTTTTAAATAGGCATAGTTTTTTGGCGTTGTAGTTAAACGTTCACCAAGTAATTCGTGTTTGTAATCTGCACCTAAAGCTTTCAATAATAAAGGTAATTCTGTGGTTCCAAAATATTGGTCAACATCCGGAATTTCTTTTTCTAAATCGGGTCTGTATCTTTCAGATAAACATCCGGTAACGAATACTTTATCAACTAAACCTTGTTCTTTCTTGTCAACATATTCCAAAATCGTATTTACCGATTCTTCCTTTGCATTATCAATAAAACCACATGTGTTAATTACTACAATGTTGCCTTCTTGTTCGTGTGCTACATCTTTTCCATTGGCTTTTAGTTGTCCCATCAAAACTTCACTGTCGTAAGTGTTTTTAGAACATCCAAGTGTAATTACATTGATATTATTTTTCTTTAACGATTTGGTTCTCATGCTTTTAAATTTGAGGTGCAAAATTACATAAAATAATTAGTAGAAGCACCAGCGTATGGGAATTTTTTAATGTTTTGGTCCCGCTGTTCGCTATATCCGCTAAGGCGGGATGTCGCTTCCATCGGGGCTAGGAGTTATGGTTTGGTTATAAAAAAACCACTTCGATTGAGGAAGTGGTTTAATATGTTTTTTAATTTCTTAGAAGTTTACAGAATAAGTAAGAGTTACGTTATTGTTTGTAGTTCTTATTCTAGCAGTATCATTCATACCAGATGAAACAAAAGCTAAATTATAATTTCTATGATCATAGGAATAAGCCATGTCAAGTTTGCTTTTTCCAAAACTATATCCTAAACCAGCAGAATATCCAGTTAAATCGCCCATTGCATAATCTACTTTATATGGGCTTTCTTCAAAACGATATCCACCACGAACACTCCATTGTTTAATTTTGTATTCTCCACCAATTCTTAATTCATAAGTATTGTCTAATTGGTTGTGCATTTGAATGTTTAAGTCTCTATATAAATTTTCGCTTGTAGGTTTAAATTTCGTATTGCTGTAATCTTTCATGGCATAATCAATACTGATTAATCCTTTTTTGTTAAAAATATAAGCACCACTTAATGTGACTTTACTTGGAGTTTGAATTTTATATGTTGGGAAAACAAAAATAGGGCTTCCATAATATCTATTTATATCACCCGATGGTACATTTTCATTTCCATTGGTATATAAATCTTGAATCAATTCATCGTTTAATCGTAACCAAGTAGGAGATTCATAAGCAACGCCTAATCGCAATGATTCAGTAGCTTTATAAATTGCGCCTACGTTTAAAGAAAGCCCTGAACCATAAGTATTTAGTTGGTTATCAAAAATAATATTTCTCACCGTTGGTTGCGCTCCAGAATTTGCTGGGTTGTCATTACTTTCATATAAACTTGTAGTAAGAACATAATCCGTAAAATGAGCATTTAAGTTTAAACCTAAAAATAATTTATCTTTATAACTTGTTGCAGCATTTACAGTTAATTTACCATTATATCCACTTGAAGTAGCATAATAATCTTGGTAATAATTTCCACCAGAAGGAACATTTGATACATATAAATTAGGTGTAGAAGTATCTTCATTTATAATATAGGTTTCATAAGCCATTTCATATTGATAATCATTAAAATCTGTATTTGCAATATAATTCGCTTGATTAACAAAGTATTGAGAAATAGAATTTGAAGGATTTACACCTGCAGAAAACAAATTATTATCAAAATTATTAGTGTTTTCGTAATTTATTGCTACCGCAATTTTTGACCAATTAGACTTTCCGGATTTATCGTTAAAAACTAATACAGCACCAATTTGATTTAAATCTAAAGTGCTATAATTTTCTTTAGTTTTTGTTCCAAAATAATTAGAATTATTGAGTATGTTAAAACTTGTTCCACTAATGCTACCAAAATTATTTGTAAAAAAAGCAGAACCCGCAGGATTTACATTAATAGCTGACAAATCACCACCTACAGCACCAAAAGCACCACTCATTCCTCTAAAACGAGCCGTGCCGTATAAATTACTTGTAGCGTACCTCAAGGCGTCATTTATTGTTGTTTCTTGTGCTATTGAAACAACTGAGCTTCCTAAAAGTAGGAATAAAAATATTTTTTTCATTGCAATTTTATATTTTAAGAAAACTAAATTTTAGTACAACAATTAACCACGGCCACCTCTTCCGCCACCGCCACCAGATGATCTACCACCGCCACCAGAAGAACTTCCACCAAAACCTCCACTTGAGGGAGAACTTCTTGGAGTTGAGTAATTGTTGCTTCTTGGTGTAGATGTATTGTTACTTCTAGGTGTAGAATAATTGTTGTTATTATTTCTTGGAGGACTTACTGTGCTGTTTTCTCTTGGAGTATATGTTCTAGGAGTATTAGTTCTAGGTGTTACACTATTTTGAGAAGATCTAGGATTTTGATACGTGTTTCTAGGATTAGAACTTCTAGGATTGGCATTGAAACTTGAATTGCTTCTTCTTCCACTATTATAGTTAGAAGGATTTCTTCCAGAACCCGAGTTATAATATCCATTTCCGCCTCTTGGTCCAGCATTATGCACTACATTTCTACCTCTATAACCATTCCATCCCCAGTTGTTACCATAATATCCGTTCCATCCCCAATTATTTCCATAATAACCATTCCATCCCCAAGGAGAGTACCAGTTGTTCCAGCCCCAACCCCAGTTTGCTCCATACCAAGAATTCCAACCCCAGCCAGCTCCCCAGCCAATGTTAGAATAACCCCAATAAGGAGAATACCAGTTGTTCCAACCCCAATTGTTATCGTAATAATTGATTGTTACATTTGAAGCATTATTACCCCAACCTGCGTAACTTTGATCGCTATATTCGTTTCTATATACAACAACTGTCGTGTCTTTAGATTCTTGAGATTGATAATTATCAACATCTGTAAAATATGAATAATCTTCTTGCATAGATTTAAACTCTTGTGCATATGCATTCGATTTTTCTAAATTTTGTTCAGAATATTTGTTTTCTACTTTGGTTGTTGTTCTGTCTGAACCATAAACTCCATCATTATCGTAATAAGATGAGTTTTGATATGAACCACAAGAAGTTGTTAAAATGGCTGCTAATCCTATTATGGAAAAGGCAATATTTTTCGGATTAATTAGGTAAAAAGTTTTCATAGCTCTTTTTTTTATTGTTGGACACCTCAAATTTAACTATTTTTGCCGAACAAATTAGTTAAAATTTATAGAAACAATTTTTGTGCCAAAATATATATAATGAGCAAGAACTTAACAACAAGAGTAGAAGATTATTCCAAATGGTATAACGAATTAGTCGTAAAGGCTGATTTGGCAGAGAATTCAGGAGTAAGAGGATGTATGGTAATTAAACCATACGGCTATGCAATTTGGGAAAAAATGCAAGCCGAATTAGATAGAATGTTTAAAGAAACTGGACATAGTAATGCTTATTTTCCCTTGTTTGTGCCAAAAAGCATGTTTGAAGCAGAAGAAAAAAATGCGGAAGGTTTTGCTAAGGAATGTGCTATTGTAACGCATTATCGTTTGAAAAATGATGAGGAAAGACCTGGGAAATTAATGGTAGATCCAAATGCTAAATTGGAAGAAGAATTGATAGTTCGTCCAACTTCTGAAGCTATTATTTGGTCAACATATAAAGGTTGGGTACAATCGTATAGAGATTTACCTTTGCTTATTAATCAATGGGCAAATGTGGTGCGTTGGGAAATGAGAACGCGTTTATTTTTAAGAACTGCCGAATTTTTATGGCAAGAGGGGCATACTGCTCACGCAACTCGTCAAGAAGCGATAGAAGAATCTGAAAAAATGATGAATGTGTATGCTGATTTTGCTCAAAATTTCATGGCAATTCCGGTAATTAAAGGGTTGAAAACTGAAACCGAACGTTTTGCTGGAGCAGATGAAACCTATTGTATTGAAGCATTAATGCAAGATGGAAAAGCATTGCAAGCAGGAACTTCTCACTTTTTAGGTCAAAATTTTGCCAAAGCTTTTGATGTTAAATTTGCTAACAAAGAAGGAAAGCAAGAACACGTTTGGGGAACTTCTTGGGGAGTTTCAACACGCTTAATGGGAGCATTGGTAATGACGCATTCTGATGATAAAGGTTTGGTTTTGCCTCCTAATTTAGCACCAATTCAAGTAGTTATTGTTCCTATATATAAGACAGATGAACAATTTGATGCAATTTCTGAACAAGTAAATAGCTTAACTGCTGAACTTCGAAAATTAGGAATTTCTTTTAAGTATGATAATAGAGATACTCAAAAACCAGGATTCAAATTTGCAGAATGGGAATTAAAAGGAGTTCCTGTTCGAATTGCTCTTGGACCAAACGATTTAGAAAACGGAACTTACGAAATTGCTCGAAGAGATAATTTATCAAAAGAAGTGGTTTCTAAAGAAGGAGTAGCATCTTATATTCAAAATTTATTAGAAGCAATTCAAAACGATATGTTTGCTAAAGCATTGGATTACAGAGATACTCATATTACAGAGGTGAATTCATTTGAGGAGTTTAAAGAGGTTTTGGAAACAAAAGGTGGTTTCTTGGCTGCACATTGGGATGGTACTGCTGAAACGGAAGAGAAGATAAAAGAACTTACAAAAGCTACCATCAGATGTATCGCTTTAGATAGGGTAGAAGAAACGGGAAGCTGTATGTTTACAGGTGCTCCGTCTAAAGGAAGAGTTCTTTTTGCTAAGGCATACTAAAAAAAAATAAAAATTTTTATACAAGGTCTTGCAGAAATCAAAATTAGTTGTATTTTTGCACTCGCATTACAAAATTAATGTAATGGCCCGTTCGTCTATCGGTTAGGACGCCAGGTTTTCATCCTGGTAAGAGGGGTTCGATTCCCCTACGGGCTACAAGTATTGAGGTTACAAAAGAATAGGTTAATGGCCCGTTCGTCTATCGGTTAGGACGCCAGGTTTTCATCCTGGTAAGAGGGGTTCGATTCCCCTACGGGCTACAAGTATTGAGGTTACAAAAGAATAGGTTAATGGCCCGTTCGTCTATCGGTTAGGACGCCAGGTTTTCATCCTGGTAAGAGGGGTTCGATTCCCCTACGGGCTACAAGTATTGAGGTTACAAAAGAATAGGTTAATGGCCCGTTCGTCTATCGGTTAGGACGCCAGGTTTTCATCCTGGTAAGAGGGGTTCGATTCCCCTACGGGCTACAGAATTAGTTGTAAATAAGTTTTATAAAATAATAATTGGTGTCTCTGTTATTATTTTATTAGTTAAAACCAAAGTGTTCGCCTGGGCGAGTGTGGGAGGTTTTTCTTTTTTAACTAGTAGTTTATAACAATTATTACAATTAAAAAAAGAACAAAATGGCAAATCATAAATCTGCTTTAAAAAGAATTAGAAGTAACGAGAAAAAAAGAGTGTTGAACAGATACCAACACAAAACTACTCGTAATGCAATCAAAGCTATTCGTTTAGCTACTGATAAAGCTGAAGCTTCTGCAAAATTATCAACTGTAATTTCTATGATTGATAAATTAGCTAAGAAAAATATCATTCATGATAATAAAGCATCTAACTTAAAATCTAAGTTAACTAAACATGTAGCTTCTTTATAGTCTACAGTTACAAATAACACTAAAGCTCTCATTATGAGGGCTTTTTTTTATGTTAAGCAATTATTATTTTCAACTAAAGTGTTGATTACTATAGTGTTTTTACAAAAATAAAGATTACCTTTGCACTTTCAAAAATAAAATAAATGACTTCTATTAGAAACATCGCAATTATTGCACACGTTGACCACGGTAAAACTACTTTGGTTGATAAAATTATGTACCACTGTCAATTGTTTCGTGAAAACGAAAACACGGGAGACTTAATCCTAGATAATAACGATTTAGAGCGTGAAAGAGGTATTACTATTACTTCTAAAAACGTTTCTGTAACTTATAAAGGAACAAAAATCAACATTATCGATACTCCTGGTCACGCCGATTTTGGTGGTGAAGTTGAGCGTGTACTTAATATGGCTGATGGTGTTTGTCTTTTAGTAGATGCATTTGAAGGTCCAATGCCTCAAACACGTTTCGTATTACAAAAAGCAATTGACTTAGGATTAAAACCATGCGTGGTTATTAATAAAGTAGATAAAGAAAACTGTACTCCAGAAGAAGTTCATGAAAAAGTTTTCGACTTAATGTTTGAATTAGGTGCTACTGAAGCGCAGTTAGATTTCCCAACAGTTTATGGTTCGGCTAAAAATAACTGGATGTCTGATGATTTTAGAAATCAAACAGAAAACATCGAGCCATTATTAGATATGGTTTTGGAACACGTTCCAGCTCCTAAAGTATCTGAAGGAACTCCTCAAATGTTAATTACCTCTTTAGATTTCTCTTCATTCACAGGTCGTATAGCGATTGGTCGTTTAGAAAGAGGAGTTTTAAAAGAAGGAATGCCAATATCTTTAGTAAAAAGAGATGGTAAAGTAATCAAATCAAGAATCAAAGAATTACATACTTTTGAAGGTCTTGGACGTAAAAAAGTAGACGAAGTAGTTGCTGGAGATATTTGTGCAATTATCGGAATTGAAGGATTTGAAATTGGTGATACTATCGCTGATTTTGAAAATCCAGAAGCTTTACAGACTATTGCAATTGATGAGCCTACAATGAGTATGTTGTTCACAATTAACGATTCACCTTTCTTTGGTAAAGAAGGTAAATTTGTAACATCGCGTCACATTAGAGATCGTCTAACTAAAGAATTAGAGAAAAACTTAGCAATGAAGTTAGGTGAAACTGATTCTGCTGATAAATTTATGGTTTTTGGTCGTGGAGTTCTTCACTTATCGGTTCTTATTGAAACGATGAGAAGAGAAGGTTATGAATTACAAATTGGTCAACCACAGGTAATCATTAAAGAAATTGATGGTCAAAAATGTGAGCCAATTGAAGAATTAACAATCGATTTACCAGAAAACCTTTCAGGTAGAGCAGTTGAATTCGTAACTATCCGTAAAGGAGAAATGTTATCTATGGAAGCTAAAGGAGATCGTATGATTATTAAATTTAATATTCCATCTCGTGGAATCATTGGTTTAAGAAATCAGTTATTAACAGCTACTGCAGGTGAAGCAATTATGTCGCACCGTTACATTGGATATGAACCTTTCAAAGGAGCAATTCCAGGGCGTAACAATGGTTCGTTAATTTCTATGGAAAACGGAAAAGCTATTCCTTATTCTATTGACAAATTACAAGATCGTGGTAAATTCTTCGTGGAACCAAATGCTGAGATTTATGAAGGTCAAGTAATTGGTGAAAACTCTCGTGGTGATGATATGTGTATCAACGTAACTAAGGCTAAAAAACAGTCAAACGTACGTTCATCTGGAAATGATGAAAAAGCAAGAATTATTCCACCGATTATTTTCTCATTAGAAGAAGCGTTAGAATACATTCAAAAAGATGAATATGTTGAGGTTACTCCAAAATCTATTCGTTTAAGAAAAATTTATTTAACAGAAAACGACAGAAAACGTTTTAAAGTATAATTAATATGAATCCCGATGAAAATCGGGATTTTTTAGCATAAACAAGAATGGAAATTAAATTGAAATACGGAATTGACAATTTGCTTTTCGGAATGAAAGAGCAAGATGTTACTAAAATTTTGGGTAAGCCAGATACACAATATAAAGACGAAGAAGAGAATGTTGTTTTTATGTACAACGCTAGAAAACTTCGTTTGATTTTTTACAAAGAAGAAGCTTTTAGATTAGGATATATGACGACATCTAATCCAATAGTGAAGTTATTCAATACGACTATTATTGGTAAGAATTGGAGCGATGTTTTTCCTGTTTTAGAGAAGAACAAAGTAAAATCATTTGAAACTGATACAGTAGAAGGAATGATGAGTTACTTTAACGAAGAAAATTGGTTATTCATTCACGTTGATTATAACGAAATTGTGAAGATTGAAGTTGGTGCCGTTTTTAGTGATAAAGACGAATTTGACTGGAGATTTTAGATTATTAGTAAAAAAAACGGTTATTTTTAACTAAATATGCCTCAAAAAGTTTAAGACTATTTGAGGTGTTTTTATGAAAATTAAAGGGCAAAGTGTCAAAAATTAATTAAACTTGTTGCAATAAAATAAAGTTTTAATACGTTGTTAATTTTTTGAATACGAAAATTCACCGAACTTAAAGGATCTCTCTTAGACACATAGTTATTGTAGAAATAAGTTTTCTAAAATTTTAGTCCGAAGCTTTGGACGTTGCACTTTGCATAGCAAACATTAGCTATTCGATAATTTAAAAATTTAATCATGTACTACGCAGTAATTTTTACCTCTACTAGAACCGAAGTAGAAGCAAGTTATGCCGAAATGGCAATTAAAATGGTGGAATTAGCCAAAGCCCAACGTGGATTTATAGATATGGAAAGCGCCCGAAGCGAAATTGGAATTACCGTTTCGTATTGGGAAAGCTTGGAAGCCATAAAAAACTGGAAAGCTAATATGGAACATCTAGAAGCACAAGAAAAAGGTAAAACTACTTGGTACAAAAATTATAAAGTGAGAATTGCTATAGTGGAAAGGGAATATGAGTTTTAAAAGGGTGATTTAAACGTTAAGTTTTTTTGCATATTTTTTCATGCTGTTAAGTGTTTTTTAAACGCAAAGGGCTAAGTTTTTTCGCAAAGCACGCAAGGTTTAAACCTAAGTTTGTCATGCTATTAATAATCTTTTTTATGTCATCCCTACGTGATTTTACCAGCTATATTACTTTAAGTTACCCATATTCCATGCCTAACGGCATTTCAAACAGTTGTATTTACTTTTTTAGTTCCGTAGGAACGGAATTTTGGTAGCTCCGTAGGAACGCAATATGGGTAAAAAATAAACACAACGATTAAAAAGTCCAGTAGGGACGATATTTTTTATTTGATTACAACTGAAATTTCTTCTAAAGATATATTTTTTGGATGTAATAAATTATATGTGAATAATAATGGATGATATCGTTTTAAAATCAATGATTCTGGATTTTTGATTGTCAATCTTAACTTTGAATATTTTTGATTTTCAAATTTAAAAGCAAGTACAGCTTGTTGGCTACTGATGTAAGCTTGTCTTCTTAATCCAAAAAAATCTTTTGATTTAAGCACTACATTTTTTTCTGATTCGATATTAATGAGCTCAATGTCTAAATCTTCAAGGTTTTTAATGTACCATCCTCCAGTAAAATATATTTGATAACTACCATAACTTAGTTCAAATTCATGTGATTTTTCTTTAATGTAGAATTTTTCCATTTTTATATTTGATTCTATCACAAATATATCCAAATTCCCACAAACTCAATTACAGCTTTTCTGTACATTTTAAAACAAGCAAAAAAAAATCCCAAGCTTTCACTTGGGATTCTATCTTACATATTTTTAATTTGCTGTAGCTTTTCTTTCCACAATTTCAAGTCGTCTTTGTGGCGTTCAATGTTTTTCTGAACTTCCTTAATAAAAGGATTTTCACCTTTCGAACTACTGCTAATAAACTGAATGTTGTTCTCTAATTGGAAAATTTCGCTTTGTACTTCATCAATTTTCTTTCTAATAAAGAATTGCTCTTGTTCTAAAGCACGTTTGTCATCGTTGTCGCTCATTTGCTCTAAACGGTTGCTAAAACGCATCATTTCGGTGTCTTTTTTAGACATGCTTAGTTTTTCAAACAAGGCATCTAAAATCTTATTGAATTTCCCTTCAATGTGTCTTCTGTTAAAAGGCACTTTTCCAAAAGTTTTCCAAGTCGCAATGTGCTCTTTTATCGCATCTAAATCGGCTTTGTGTTCGCCACTTAATGTAAACGATTTCAACTCTTCTAAGAATGCTTTTTTCTTTTCAAATGCTTCTACTTCTTCACCAGTTTCGGCATTTTTAGCTTCGTGCATTCTATCAAAATACGCATTACACGCATCTTTAAAGTCTTTCCAAATGCTATCCGAATATTTACGAGGCACATGTCCAATTTTTTTCCAATCGTCCTGAATTTTCTTCATAACAGGAGTAGTGGCAGCGAAATCGGTACTTTCTTTTAACGATTTTGCTTTTTCAACTAATTCCAATTTCTTAGTTAAATTCTCGTGTTGCTCGTGTTTGATGTCTTTATAGAAAACATTTTTGTGTGCATTAAAAGCTCGAACCGCATTTTTAAATTTAGCCCAAGTTTCCTCAGTCACTTCCGTTGGAACTTTGCCTGCTTTAAAGAACGCTTCGCGCAACGCTTCCATTTTCTTAATTTGCGCTTGCCATCCACTGTGCGAATCGATTTTCTCGGTTCCCAAAGCCTCAATCAGCAATATAATTTCGTTCTTAATCGCTAAATTATCCGTTTCTTTTCCTCTTGCTACTGCATATAATGATTCGCGCTTATCGTGCATTTGTTTGGTAATTTCGCTGAATTCGTCCCAAATCGCTTCTCTGTGTTCACGATCAACAGGACCAATTTCTTCTTTCCAAACGCGGTGTAACAATTGCAATTCACGGAATGCTTTCATTACATCTTCTTCTTTTAGCAATTCCTTCGCTTTAGCAATAATATGTTGCTTTTGCTCTAAATTGTGTTTCAAATCTAAATCACGCGCTTCTTTATCTAAGTGCATGATGTCGTAAAAACGCTCAATATGAAAATGGTAATTGTTCCACAAGATGTTGTATTTATCTCTAGGAATTGCACCTGCATTTTTCCAACGCTCGCGAATGTCGTTTACTTTTTTGAACATATCGCCAATATTCGAATCACCCGAATCGATTAAGTTTTTCAACTCTTCGATTAAGCCTTCACGAACGGCAAAATTTTGCTCTAAATTGTTTTGTAATTGTTTGAAATGTTTGGCTTTGCTTGCTTTGTAAGTGTTGTAAATGCCGTCAAACTTATTTTTTAAAGGAAAGTGATACTCAAAATCTAAACCTTCTTCGTTGTTTTGAGCTAAGAATTCCTCTTTTTTCTCGTCTATAAAATGGTGGTATTTGTCCGAAAAAGCTTTTCTAATGCCTTCTACATGGTCTTTAATCGCCATTACTTTTTCGTTATCGACTAATTTCTCCAGCTCATCGGTTAAGGCTTCCATCGACATTGCATCGTACTCCAATACCGGAATTTCGTGCTTTTCTTTTATCGAATCATCTTCGCTTTCTTCTGCATTAGAATTGTCTATTTCCTCTAATACCGATTGACTAATAATGGTTGCATTATCTAATTGCTCCATTTGGTCTTGTCCATCTGCGTTGTGCAGGTTATCATGTGTTGCTTCTGACATTGAGTAAATGCTTAAGGTTACTAATATGGTGTGAAGATACTAAAGCACTCCGAAAATTCAAAAAAAATCGTCCAATTATCCGTTATTTTCTTTGAAACGAGTGTTTTGGGCTTTTTTGCTATCCATTTTCCCGCTATCCGCTATATCCGCCAAGGCGAGATGTCGCTTCTATCGGGGTTAGATAGCCATCAAAAGGCTTTCTTGGGATTGGTTTTTGAAGAAGTTATGGTTTTGTACTTTTTCAACAGACCAACTTAAAATGCCGCTAGGCATGAAATCTCGGTAATTAATGAATAGATAAGTGAATAAATCCCGTAGGGATGACATAAAAGAGATACTTAATAGCATGACAAACTGTGTGTGAAAATCTTTGCGAACTTTGCGAAAAACTTTGCGTCTTTGCGGTTAAATTTTACTCATTCCAAATCTTCCAAGTCTTTTCCGCTTGTAAAACCAACATTTCATAACCGTTTTTAGTTACAGCGCCTTGTGCTTTAGCTTTTCTTAAAAATGCAGTTTCTTCTGGATTGTAAATTAAGTCGTAAGCAATATGTTTTTTGGTAAACAAACTGTAATCTAAGTTTGGACAATCGGCTACATTAGGATGCGTTCCTACTGGAGTGGTGTTGATGATAATAGTATATTCTTCAAAAATAGCAGCGTCTAATTCTTCATATTTGTATTGAAATTCATCTGCGTTTCTAGAAACAAAATCATATTCGATTTTTAGGCTTCGTAAAGCATAAGCAATGGCTTTACTTGCGCCACCAGTTCCTAAAATCAATGCTTTTTTGTGATGGTCTTTCACTAAAGGTTTTATCGATTTTTTAAATCCGTAGTAATCGGTGTTGTGACCTTTTAGTTTTTTCTTTTTGGAAATCGTAATGCAATTAACCGCACCAATTTTCTCCGCCGTTTTTGATAATTTATCCAAATACGGAATAATCTCTTCCTTGTATGGAATGGTAACATTTAAACCACGTAAACCTTTAATTTCAGTGATTACTTTAGGAAACTCTTTGATGTTTTCAATGTCGTAATTTTTGTATTCGCAATTGTCAAAATGACCAATTTCAAATTTTTCATTGAAATACTTTTTAGAAAAAGAATAGCTAATATTTCGGCCAATTAAGCCAAATTTCAACTGTTTTTTTGTTTTCTTTTTCATTATTGAAGTTTTAAAATAGTATGCAGTTATTCTGTAAATTTATGATAAAAGATTGCATCTACAAAACACACTTTGAATTTTAATAAAAAAATCAAATTAACTTAACATAAACAAATAGAAGAAATGCAGTTTTAATAAATTACTCTTTTGGAAATTCTATCGCTATCATCAAATACTGCAACATTATTTTTCTTTAATTCAATTTTAAAACTTTCCCAATGTTTATTTAATAAATTATCAGATGAATATGTTCTATTTTCAAATAGTTTTGTTTTGATGACTACCGTTTTTCCAGATTGTCTATAATGACGATGAATATTAATAGATTCAATTTCATTTAAATCAAAATATTTTTTCTCCCAAAATCGGATTGAGTTTTTTACAATTAGATAGTTATCACTAATTGTAAAATAATTCATATCGTTTGAGAATAATAGAATTAAAAAAGTGATTATAACTGGTATTTGTAAAGTGATGTAAATATTCAAGGTTTCTCTTGAAAAAAAAGAGTAAAAACTTATTGAAACCAAACCATAAAAAAATATTCCTGTAAATGATAAAACATGTGAAAAATTAAAAGTTTTAGTTTTGTTGTATGAATTTATTTTGAATGACTTTTTATGAGGTAAAATGGAATCTAAATTCATTTTTTCAAGTTTTATATTCTCATTTTTTATAGATTCATTAATGAAGTTTAAAATGATTTTTAATTTGAAAAAATCTTGATATTTAAATGAATACAGGTTAATAATTTCGTCGTTTTTTAATTGTATTCTAGCTCTATCTACTAATATTTCATTAAGAATCATTAATTTCTGAAAGAACTATATTTTTAATGTTCTCAATTCGTATAACTTTTTTTGAAAAAACCTTATTTATAATTACTTCTTTTTCATTTATTTCAATTATAGAAAAAAAATTGATTGCAAATAAAGTAGTTGTAACAAGAAGAAAAATAAAGAAAAAAAGAACTAAGAAAGTTGGAATATCAAATTTTGTTCTAGATTCTTCGATAAATCTATTAAACATATGAAATGAAAGTATTCCAAAAAGAAATACACTAAAAAAACTAGAGGCTAAAACTAGTTTAATGTTGGTTTTTATTTTTACAGATTTGGACATTTCTTAGTTATACTTAATTCATTTAAAAAAAAAAGGTTTTATACATTTTAGTTTTTACCCAATTTACTTGCCATTTTTTCCATTCCAAAAATTACAAAAAATCCTAAAATTGCCAATACGATTGCCATTGCAATTTGCGGTTCGCCTTCAAAATTTTGTGGTAAAATACTTTTGTCGATATAAGGAACCACTTCGCCATGGCTGTTGATTCTGGTTTCTAAAACTTGTTTCCAAGGCCAAACTTTATTTAATGAACCTATCATAAATCCTACTAATAAAGTCAATGTTGTGTTTTTATGATTGGCAAACATCCAATGCAATATTTTAGAAAACGATTTTAAACCAATGATAGCTCCAAAAGCAAAAACACCCAACTTTAATAACGCTTGTGTTAGTATTTCAGAATTGGCTGTAGTTAAGCCTTCTCTAAAACTATTGATAGTTCCAATTACCGTTTCATACGAACCCATTAAAAGCAAAATGAAAGCGCCTGAAATTCCAGGTAAAATCATCGCAATAATGGCAATAAATCCAGATAAAAATAAATACCAATAACTATCAGGAGAACTCACCGGACGTGCAATAGTAATATAATAAGAAACCGTAATTCCGATTAGTAAAAATAAAATATCGACTAATTTCCAACTCGTAATTTCTTTCCAAATTAAAGTAATACTCGCAATAATTAATCCAAAGAAAAACGACCAAACTAAGATAGGTTGGGTTTCTAATAAATGCGTAATCACTTTAGAAAAAGTAAGTACACTAATTCCAATTCCTGTTACAAGTGCTAATAAAAAACTTCCGTTAATTTGCTCCCAAGCGGCTTTTAATCCCTCTTTTTTTTGTGTTTTTAAAGCAGAAACATTCACATTATTTATGCTGTCAATTAATTCTTGATAAATTCCAGAAATAAAAGCAATAGTTCCTCCAGAAACACCTGGAACTACATCGGCAGCACCCATGGCTAAACCTTTAAGTGTAATAATCAAATAATCGGGAAATAGTTTTCTCATGACAATAAAAATTCCAAAGTATTGCTACTTTGGAATGGGTTAAGGGTTGTTTATTCTCTATTTTTTAAATTTCATAATTGTTTTCTGAACTTCTGTTCTTTCCCAAACTACTGGGAATAATTCTTGAAACAAAGAAAGCTGTTTCAAATTTAATTTCATTCCGTTCATTAGGTGAAGATTTCCTTTGGTAACATCATCTGTTAAGAAATATAATCCAGCCAAACGATATTCCATTTCGTATTCATCTGGTAACACATTACATGCTTCAAGAAGGATTTCAATAGCTGTATCAAACTCTCCTAAATATTGTAAAACATCTGTCCAAAGCGTGAATGTATCTAAATTGATGTCGCCACTTTCAAATGCTTTTCGGTAACCGTATTCTGCTTCTTCAAAGAAATGAAGTGCTGTATTTACCGCTGCAAAACGTTTCCAGTACAACGAATTGTCGCCATCAATTCCTATAGCTTTGTTTGCATAATACAACGCTTTTTGATAGTTTTTTTGACGAATGTAAAAATCAGTAATTGCAATCCAGCCTTTATCTAACAAAGGATCTTCGTGAACTGTTTTTAGGTAATAATTTAATGCGAATTCTGTATTTCCTAAACGCTCATAACATTTAGCCACACGAAGCAATACAAAAGAAGAAGGGTCATCTAATTCTAAAGTAACGTTGTAACAATCGATAGCTTCTTGATATTTTTTTAGTTTTTCGTACGATTTTGCTTTTTCCATGTACGCCCCTAAGAAGGTTTCGTCAATTAAAGTTGCATAATCGAAAGCCCAAACTGCTTTTTCGTAGTTTTTCAACGCATAATATTGTCTGCCTAATTGATGCCAAGCGACTTCACTATACGGGTTTTTATCAATGAATTTGTTTAGGTAAACAATAGCATCTTCATTCTGATCTAAGAAATCAAAACAATACACTACGTTGTAAAGTGCCGAGTAATCTTCGGTATCTTCATCTAAACATTTGATGAAATTTTCTTTTGCCATTTCAAGATTATCCATAAAAAGATATTCCATTCCTATCATCGAATACACATCAGCATAATCATCAGTATATTTCAAGGCGATTTTTAAAAAGGAAATGGCCTTTTCGTGTTCGTCTCGTTTAGAATGTATGTTGGCTTTTTGAATGTAGATTTCTTCGTTTGTTGGCTCAATAGCGTACAACTCGTTTAGTAACTTTTCAGCAATATCGAGTTTGTCTTCGTACACCAACATTTCTACCTGAACTAATTTTAATCCAGTAGATTTTGGATGTTGTTCTAAACCTAATTTCAGCGCTTTTTTGGCCAAGTTCAGTCGGCCGGTATCCATATAATGAAGAATGATATCTTCAAACTCTTCTGAATCAAAGAAAAAAACTTTATTGGTTTTTAACATCGATTCAAATTTAGATAAGGACAAGCTGTTTTCTTCTTCTTCGTGACTCAAATTCATAGCGCTTCGTTTTATGATTTTATCCTTATTAAAATTAAGGAATAATATTGGGGTAGTGGTTCGGGATTTGAATTGTTGTAAACAATTTAATTAACAATTTGCAAGTGCAAAATCAATTTCAAAAATCAATTTCAATCTAAACTGATATCATCATTCATCAACAAACATCCATCATCCATCATTTACTTCATTTCTCTTTCTATCTCATTTAATACCTCAATAATAATGCCACAACCTTTGGTAATTTCTTCATTACTAATGGTTAGTGGTGGTGTAATACGAACAGCGCATCCTTCGAAAAGGAGCCAGAATAAAATAACGCCTCTTTTGTGGCAACGTAAAATTACTTCATTTGTAATCTCTGGTGAATTGGTCATTGCAGCAATCATAAGCCCTCGACCACGAATTTCTTTGATTAATGGATGTGCTAAAAGGCTTCGGAATAATTGTTCTTTTTCTAAAGTTTCAGCCATTAAATTGGATTCGGTAACTTCTTGTAACGTAGCCAAACAAGCTGCCGCTATGACAGGATGTCCGCCAAAAGTGGTAATATGACCTAGTTTAGGATCGTGACTTAGTAAGTCCATCATTTCGACTGATGCTGTAAAAGCACCTACAGGCATTCCGCCACCCATTCCTTTTCCCATTACTACTACATCAGGAATAACATCGTAGTTTTGAAATCCGAATAGTTTTCCGGTGCGACCAAATCCGGGTTGAATTTCGTCTAATATCATGATAGCACCAACTTCATCACAACGTTGGCGCACTTTTTTAAGAAAATCGTTTTGAGGTTCAATAAAACCTGCACCACCTTGAATGGTTTCTAATAAAACTCCAGCAGTTCGAGTGGTGATTTTCTCTAAATCTGCCTCATTATTAAACGTAATAAAATCCACATCAGGAATTAAAGGACGGAAAATTTGTTTGCGTTCTTCAAATCCCATCACACTCATGCTTCCCATAGTATTTCCATGATATGCATTGTGGCATGAAATTAATTGACTTCTCCCTGTAACTCTTCTAGCTAATTTTAAAGCACCTTCAATAGCTTCTGTTCCTGAATTCACTAAATACGTTTTCTTAAGTGGATAGGGTAGATGTTGCGCTATTAATTTACATAATTCTGTTGCTGGATGTTGGGCATATTCGCCATACACCATCACGTGAGAATAGATGTCTAATTGTTTTTTTATGGCATCATTCACGCGTTGTGGTTGATGACCTAATGTACATGCGGAAACTCCTGCAACCATATCTAAATAAGGATTTCCATCAGTATCATAAATATAAGAACCCTTAGCGTGAGAAATCTCCATGGCTAATGGATGAGGTGAAGTTTGGGCTTGGTATTTAAAAAAATCTTCAATCATAATTTAGTGATAAGTGAAAAGTAATTAGTGATTAGTTAAATTAAGCTTATCATTTTATTTATTACTTTTTACTTTTTTTACTTCTGGTTTTTTTGCGGTTTTCTTTTCTTCGGCTTTTTTATTCTCGTCGAAATCTAATGTTTCAGGAAGAATCTCCATTGGTTTTTCAGATTCGATTGCTCTCTTTTTAGCCTCAATCTGAATTTTATCATCTATTGCAACTTCGTCAGCCGGGAAAATATCCTCTTTTGATAAGATTCGTTCATCACCACGCCAATTAAAACCTCTCAGTTTTCTTGCGTTTTCCGGAAACTCACTCTCTGGATAAATGTGACTATCGGTTTTGGTAAAGAAAGTAATAGCATCGATTTTATTTTCATCTAGTTCCAAATTGATTTTACTACAAACTGTTTTGTTGATTCCGATAAACTCATTGGCATCGTTGTACATATAATAAATGACTTCGGCATTCTTAACGACATCGACTTCTTTTAGTTTACTGTCAACGAATTTTCCATATAGATTTTGTCCTTTTATCTGATTGTAGCCATTTTTACTAAGACTATCTTTTTGAATAATAAAAGCATTATTGAGTACTTTTAGTGAATCTAGTTTTTGCGTTTTGTTGTTTCCAATTAAATGCATTACATCACCTGTCATTTGGTTTTCGTTGTTCCAAAGAATAGGTTTTCCAATCATTTTCGTCAACTGAGTTTTGTTGTTAGAGTGAAGTGAATCACATTTCCCGCTCATGTCACTTTTGTAAAAACGGACATTATTGAAAGCACGAATCACACGATCTTCTTGCGGTCCTGAAACAATTATTTTTTTACCATGCATATACAAAGTATCTTTTTCTACCAATGTTTTTACTAAGGCTCTTTTGGTTAAAATCATCGAGTCTTTTTTGGTAGCGGCATTTCGGTAGAGTTCTGCGTAATGGCCTGTAGCAATAACTTTATTGATGGTATCAGTAATTTTTACATTGTTGATGCCTCTCGAATAATTTTTCTTTCGGTCGTAAAACAAATCATCACCTTCAATTATTTTATTATCAAGAGTAATTTTAGAATTTTTTGCTAATTTACCTATGTCATTTGTAGTGTCATAAAATCCGTTTTCGGTATAAATTACGTTTTCTTTACTGGTAATGGTTGAAGGTCCAAAAACATAAGCATGACCTGAATTTTCGTAATAATCTAAGTTGTTAGTTTTAATTGTACTTTCTGGATTCGTAACCGTTACTGCGGTTGTAAATTTGTATTTCTTTTGGTCTACATAATAGCGACCTGATTTACTTTTTAACGTATTTTCCTTGTTACGAATAGTACCAAAGGAATTATAAAAAACTTCTTGGTTTTTCTTATCGAAATAAACGGTATCTGTTGTTAATGTTGACTCAGGCGAGCGTAAAACTACATCTCCAGTAGCAAAAGCAAATTCTTTATCACCATTGTATTCCGCATAACGGCTATTCATGGTAATGGTGTCGCCTTGATTCATTTGAACGTTTCCGAATGCTTTTACATAATTTTCATCTTTAAAATGATACGCTTTATTACAAAACATTTTTACTCCATTGTGTATGATGCGAACATTTCCTGTAAATACAATAGCACCTGGAATTTCGGTCTGATTCATATCTACGAAATCGGAGTTTTCAATGATAATTTTTTTCTTTTCTTGTGCTGTCGAAAAAGTTACTGACAGCAATAAGATGGCGATATAAAAAAATGTGTTTTTCAAGTCGAATTTATTTTGAGCCAAATTTAAGTAAAAACTCGAAAAGCCATTGATAATTAAGAATATTTTATCATTTAGGAGTATAAAAAAACGCTTTCAATTGAAAGCGTTTTTGAAATTATTTTGTTATCGTTTGTTTTCTGTCTGGTCCAACCGAAATTACTTTGATTGGTACTTCAACTTCTTTTTCAATGAATTCGATATATTCTTTTAATTCTTGTGGTAATTCATCATACGTTGTCATTCCTGTTAAATCTGCTTTCCAACCTTTCATTTCTGTTAAAATTGGTGTTACATTTTCAGGTTCAATGTTGTATGGTAGATGTTGAATAGCTTGGCCTTTGTAGTTATATCCTGTACAAACTTGTAAGGTGTCAAATCCAGAAAGAACATCGCCTTTCATCATGTATAATTGTGTTACACCATTAACTTGAACGGCATATTTTAAAGCTACTAAATCTAACCAACCACAACGACGCGCACGTCCTGTAACGGAACCAAATTCGTTTCCTACTTTAGCCATAGTTTGTCCAGCTTCTTCGAAATCTTCTGTAGGGAATGGTCCGCTACCTACACGTGTAGTATACGCTTTGAAAATTCCGAACACGTCTTTTACTTTGTTAGGAGCAATTCCTAAACCAGTACAAGCTCCAGCTGCAGTTGTGTTTGAAGAAGTTACAAATGGATACGTTCCAAAATCAACATCTAATAAAGAACCTTGTGCTCCTTCTGCTAAAATTGATTTTCCTTCTTTTAACGCTTTGTTTAAATATTCTTCACTATCAATGAAAGTTAATTTCTTTAAGTCTTCTACGGCTGCAAAAAACTCATCTTCCATTTCTTTTAAATTGTATTGTAATTCTACATCGTAGAACGCAATCATTGCTTCGTGTTTGTCAGCTAAAGTTCTATATCTATCTTTGAAATCTTCTAATTCTAAATCTCCTATACGAAGACCATTTCTACCGGTTTTGTCCATATATGTTGGACCAATTCCTTTCAAAGTAGAACCAATTTTTGCTTTTCCTTTTGAAGCTTCAGAAGCAGCGTCAAGTAAACGGTGTGTTGGTAAAATTAAGTGTGCTTTTCTAGAAATAAATAATTTAGCAGTAACATCCATATTGAATTTTGCTAAACCTTCAATTTCTTTTTGAAAAACTACGGGGTCGATTACAACTCCATTTCCAATAATATTGATGGCGTTTTTGTGGAAAATTCCAGAAGGAATAGTTCTTAAAACGTGTTTGATTCCGTCGAATTCTAAAGTGTGTCCCGCATTTGGTCCACCTTGAAAACGTGCAATAATATCATATTTTGAGGTAAGAACGTCAACGATTTTTCCTTTTCCTTCGTCTCCCCATTGTAATCCAAGTAGTAAATCTACAGTCATTGTGTTGTTGTTGTTTGTTGTTGTTGAGACGTTGCATTGCAACGTCTGTACTTAATTAATTTATATTCTATTGTTGTTTTTTTGTTCCGTAGAAGTAAAGGGAATGGTTTGTGATATCAATTCCAAACATTTCTTCCATGGTTTGTTTAATTTGCTGAATTCTTGGGTCACAAAATTCGATAACTTCACCAGAATCGGTTAAAATAATGTGATCGTGTTGTTTATCGAAATACGATTTTTCGTAATGCGCCTGATTTTGTCCAAACTGATGACGACGCACCAAACCGCATTCTAATAAAAGTTCGATTGTATTGTAAAGTGTAGCTCTACTTACGCGATAGTTTTTATTTTTCATTTTGATATACAAAGACTCAATATCAAAATGCTCGGTAGCATTGTAAATTTCTTGAAGAATAGCATAACGTTCCGGCGTTTTACGGTGCGCTTTTTCTTCTAAATATTTAGTAAAAACATTTTTTACAATTTCCTGATTTTTGTTTTCCATTGCTTTGGTTAATGAAATATTGGCAAAGATAGTGAAAGTTAGAAGTTAGAAGTTAGGAGTTAGAAGTTTTTTTAAACAGAGTTATTAAGACATTATAATTATTGTTGAAAAATAAGATTCCAAATTTCGGGTTTTAGATGTTCGTGCATGGAGTCTGGTCTATATTCGCCATTTCTTATAAGAGTTTGACCGTTTGGTTTTATAAGTCCAAACGAACCGCAAACTGTTGGGTGAAGAAATAAATTGTTTCTAAAGAAATTATTTTTGTCAGAAAAGAAATATTCGTTTTTCGATTTAGGTCTGTTTTTCAAAATAATTCTGTTTTCAAACAAACATAAGTATATTACATTTGATTTTCGCTCTATTTTTCTTTTTAAAGAATCATCAAAGTTTTTTATTGAATTTATTTTTTCAATATTCATTTCATTTGAGTGCCAATCAGAACAAGTATCATCCAAATAATTGAACCTAATTAAAAATATAGTCGAATCTGAATAGGTTTTATTTGTAATTTTTTCAATTTCAGTTTTAATGATTTTGTAATCAACTTTATAGGTTGAATATTTTGGGGCATTAAATTGATAGACATATCCACTATCTTTTGTTTTTCTAAAAGATAATGAGTTATCTGGATATTTATCAATTAGAAAAATTTTTTCTTCTTTTGAGATTTCCCTTCCTTCAGGATCTAAATAATATTTTATTTTACCCGTTTGTGCTGAAATACCAATTGTAAATAAAAAAAATAGTAATGTAATTTTTTTCATTGCTAACTATTATAAACCCTAGTTACCTTATCAATTCCATCTACTTTTTTGATGTTTTCGATTAGTTTTTTAAGGATGGTATTGTTTTGAACTACCACTGCCACTTGTCCGTAGAATATACCCGCTTCGGAATTTAGGGAAATACTTTGGATATTTACATGCATTTGATTTGATATTACTTTTGTTAGTTCATTAGTAAGTCCTAAAATATCCATTCCTGTAATTTTTAATATTGCTTTAAATTCTTCTTGTGATGAATCAACCCATTTTGCAGGAATAATTCGATAGGCATAATTCGATTGCATGCTAATAGCATTTGGACAGTCTTTTCTGTGTACTTTTATTCCTTCATTAATACTAACAAATCCAAACACTTCATCTCCAGGAATTGGGTTACAACAACTTGATAATTTATAATCTAATTTGTCTTGTTCTGAACCAAATACTAATAAATCGTATTTTTTACTGATTTCATTTTTATGAATTTGTTCCGGTTGATTAGATGGCGATCGTTTTATAGTTTTCTTAAAGAAATTAACCAATGTGTTGCTTTTTTGAGCAGCATAATCTTTTAGTTGTTGGTTTTCGATAGCCCCAATTCCAGATCGGTAATATAAGTCTAAACTGGTTTGCAACTTAAAGAAGTTGACCAATTCATTAGTTGTATTTTCGTTAAGTACAATTTTTAAATGGCGTAATTTTCGAGTAAGAATTTCTTTTCCGTCTTCGGCAATCTTTTTAGTGTTTTCGTTTAAAACGTTTTTAATTTTATTTTTCGCTCTCGAAGTAGTTACATAATCTAGCCATTGCGATGTTGGTTTTTGATTCGCCGATGTAATAATTTCCACTTGATCGCCACTATTTAAAACATGATTTAGCGGAACTAATTTCCCGTTTACTCTAGTTCCTCTTGTTTTTACACCAATTTCTGAGTGAATACTGAAAGCGAAATCTAGTGAAGTAGCTCCTTTTGGTAATGATTTAATTTCACCTTTTGGAGTGAACACATAGATTTCTTTGGCATACAAATTCAGTTTAAAATCTTCTACAAAGTCAACTGCATTGGCACTAGAATTTTCTAAAGCTTCTTTTAATTGGTTTAACCAAATTTCCAAACCGTGTTCTTCAGTGGCACCATTTTTATATTTGTAATGCGCTGCGTAGCCTTTTTCTGCAATTTCATCCATACGTTCACTTCGCACCTGAATTTCTACCCAACGCCCTTTCGGACCCATTACGGTAATATGAAGTGCTTCATAACCAGATGATTTTGGAGAAGAAATCCAATCTCGTAATCTACTTGGCGAAGGTCGATAATGATCGGTAACTACTGAATAAATTTTCCAAGCAATGAACTTTTCGTCGTGTTGATTTGATTTGTAAATAATTCGAAGCGCAAATTTGTCGTATACTTCGTCAAAAGTAACGCCTTGAGCTTTCATCTTTCTACGAATGGAGTAAATTGATTTTGGACGACCTTTGATTGTAAATTCTATTCCTTCGTCAACCATCGATTTACTTAATACATCTGAAATAGTTTTGATATATTCGTCTTGCTCTTCTTTGGTTTCTTTAATTTTACTTACAATATCGTTGTAAACTTCGGGTTCAGTATATTTTAAACCTAAGTCTTCTAATTTGGTTTTGATGTTATATAATCCTAAACGATGGGCTAGTGGTGCATAAATATAAAGTGTTTCGGAAGCAATTTTGGCTTGCTTGTAATCCACCATACTTCCCATGGTTTGCATGTTGTGTAATCTATCAGCAATTTTAATTAAAATTACCCGAACATCATCGTTCAATGTTAATAACATTTTACGGAAATTTTCTGCTTGTACCGAAATTTCTTGATCGGTTTTAACTTTGGCAATCTTGGTCAAACCTTCAACCAATTGAGCAATCTTTGGGTTGAACATTTTTTCAATATCCTGAACCGTAATATCAGTATCTTCCACCACATCATGCATCAAGGCAGCCGCAATCGAAGTGGCTCCTAAACCAATGTCTCTAGCTACAATTTTAGCTACAGCAATAGGATGGAAAATATAGGCTTCTCCCGATTTTCTACGTTGGTCTTTATGGGCATCAACAGCTACATCAAATGCTTTACGGATGATTTTTTTGTCTTCAACCGTAAGTGTTTGATAACTGATGCGAAGTAATTCTTTATATTCTTGCGCGATTGCTTTGTTTTCGGCTTCTAATTCTAACTCTGTCATACAATTAATTCAAGTACTTAAATGTACTACAAATAAACAAAAAATCAAACTACAAGCACAAAAAAAAAGCGCCTAAGCGCTTTAAATATTATTTTCGATTAAAATCTAAATCATGAAAATCATAGCTAAAATCGGTTAATGGAGAAATTGCTTTCATTTTTAGATTTTGTGGTTTTCCATTTTCATCTAAACTAACAAAAATAAAAGCATCTGCATGAAAAAAGGCATTGTTCCATTTTACGGCATAAATGTTTTCTTTGTAATAAAAGACTTCTCCTGCTAGTTGTTTAGAACGTAAGGACTGAAAATATAATTTATTTTTTTTAAACGTTAAAGTGATATCTCCAAACCAATTATCAGAATACATTCCTTGTAATTGTTCAAACTTATTTTTAATATTTTTATCATTCTTATTTTTTTCAATATTTTTCCATACTTCTTCGTTTACTTTATCTGTGCCAGAAATTACATTTTTCTCACTTCTACTGTATATTGCAACTAAATCTATTTTAGGAATATTCAAGTAACTATTCTTGATAGTATTGGTTATTGCAGTAAAAGCAGAACCTGATTGTTGATTTGTAAGTACAATAATTCCTAAATTTAATTCAGGTATCATTGTAACTTGAGTTACCATTCCCTCAAGACCACCAGTATGAGTAACTTCTTTATACCCTTTTACATCGCTAAGAAACCATCCCAGCCCATAACCACCGAAATGAGTATTGTAAGGAGGTATTGTTGTTTTTGGAATTATTGTTTGTAATGACCACATATCATTAAGTAATTCTGGACTAAATAATTGATTGTTATTTTCAGGATTTTTCCCTTTATTTAATAATGTAAGTAGCCATTTATTTAAATCGTTTACAGAAGAATATATTCCGCCAGCAGCATCTAAGATAGGGTTTTTATATCTTGAAATGGGTTTTAATTTTTCTTGTATTGGAACATGAGGAGTAGCTATATTGGTTGTGTCTTTAAGTCTTTTAAAACTACCTGCTGTTCTATTCATACTTAAAGGAGAAGTAATTCTTGACTCTATAAATTCGCTCCAACTATTACCTGAAACTTTTGCTATTACTTCTCCAGCAACAATGTATAATAAATTGTCATAATCAAATTGTGTTCTAAAATTTGAAACAGGTTTTAGAAATCTCAAATTATGAATAATATCTTTTGATGTAAAATTGTTTCCATCTGGCCAAATCATTAAGTCTCCAGCTCCTAAACCTAAGCCACTTCTATGTGTTAATAAGTCTCTAATTGTAAATTCGTTAGTTACATAATCATTGTACATTTTAAAATCGGGTAGATAAGAGATTACTTTATCGTCCCAGTTTAATTTTCCTTCGTCAATAAGAATCGCAAGTGCGGCTGCTGTGAATGCTTTGCTGTTTGAAGCAATTCCAAAAAGAGTATTTTCGTCCACTTTTTGATTTGTAACAATAGAAGTTACACCATATCCTTTTGAATGGATTACTTTTCCATCTTTAATCACAGAAACGGCAATTCCAGGCACATTAAAAGCCGTTAATGAATTGGTTACTAACTGATCAATTTCTGTAGGAGAAATTTGCGATTGAATAGCTAAGGAAATAGAAAAACAAGCTATTAATAATTTTATTTTCATGTTGTATAGTTTTTAAAATCCACGTTGTCTTTTAGCTTCAAAAAGTAAAATAGCAGCAGCAACTGAAACATTCATAGAATCGATTTCGCCTTGCATTGGAATGATGATGTTTTTAGTGCTTTCTGTTCTCCATTTTTCGGATAAGCCTGTGGCTTCTGTTCCAACCACTAAAGCAGTAGGAGTGGTGTAATTTTGAGTATGGTATTCAGTAGAATCTTGTAAAGTAGCGGAATAAATATTAATGTTATTTTCTTTCAAATAATCAATTACTTCTTCAGTAGTTCCAACAGCAATTTGTCGGGTAAACAAACAACCAACACTAGAACGAACGATGTTTGGATTGTATAAATCGCTTTTTGGATTGGCGATAATTACAGAATCAATGTTTGCAGCATCAGCTGTTCTTAAAATGGCACCAACGTTTCCGGGTTTTTCTAAGGATTCTCCAACTAATATTAGTGGGTTTTTAGAAAGTTTTAAATCGGATAAGGCTAACGATTTTGTTTTGGCAATGGCTAAAATGCCTTCGGTAGTATCGCGATAGGCTAATTTTTGATATACCTCTTTTGAAATTTCGATAATCTCGACTTCGCTCGATTTGACAAGGTTATTTATTTCTCTATTCGAAATGATTTCGGGTAAAAATAGAATGGTTTCTAATTCATAACCTCCTTTTAATGCCAATTCAATTTCGCGTTTTCCTTCAATTAAAAAAGTGCCCGTTTGCTTACGAACTTTTGCTTTTTCTTGCAATTGGACTAACGATTTAATAAACGGATTTTGAACCGAGGTGATTTGTTTCATGAATAAGAAATTATAGAGCAAAAGTACAAAAAAAGCCTCTCATTTACTGAAAGGCTTTTGGTCTTATTTTTTTTGTTGTTCGAATTTTCCTTTGTAACGTTCATACAATTCGGTGTGGTGACTTTCTAAACTGATTTGTCTTCCGTCAATAAAAGCGAATGAAATTACATTGGTTTTCATATCCAAAGCATCGCCTTCAGAAATAAATAATGTAGCACTTTTACCAGATTCTAACGTTCCGTATTGGTTGTCAATTCCTAAAATTTTAGCTGAATTTCCTGTAATTAATTGTAATGCTTGTTCTTTTGTTAATCCCCAAGCGGCACAAGTTCCAGCGTAAAACGGAAGATTTCTGGTTTGCATACGTTCCATATCGCCTGCATTTTGTAATGCAACTAAAACGCCTGCATCTACTAATAATTTAGCATTTTTGTATGGTAAATTTACATCTTCATCTTCCAATAATGGTAAACTATGTACGCGATTTAATAAAACAGAAACGTTGTTTTCTTTTAATAATGTACCTACTTTAAATGCATAATAACCGCCAACAATTGTCATGTTTTTGATGTTGTTTTTCTTTTTGAATAAAACGGCATCGATGATTTCTTTTTCTCCATTTGCATTTACAAACAAGGTTTTTTCACCTGATTGTAACCCTTTCATAGCTTCATAAGGAATGTCTTTTTTAGTGTTTTTACTTCCCAAATAAGCAAAAGCATTGTCAAAATATTCTTGAATCGCTTTTACTTGTGGATCGTAATTTTTATTCATTTCAATTCCGCCTGGTTCAGCCCACCAACCAGCTCTTGAGTAGCTTCTTGGCCAGTTTAAGTGAATTCCGTCGTCGGTTTTAATCGATGCGTCTTCCCAGTTCCAAGCATCCAATTGAACGATTGATGATGTTCCTGGAATTCTGCCACCTCTTGGCGTAATTTGTGCTAACAAAACGCCGTTTGGACGTGTGGTTTCCACTAATTTTGACTCAGCATTGTAAGCGATAATACTTCTTACGTGTGGATTGAACTCTCCAATTTCGCTTTCGTCATCCGAAGCTCTAACTGCATCTATTTCTACTAATCCTAATGTTGAGTTTGGTGCAATGAATCCCGGATAAATATGTTTTCCAGATGCTTCAATCACAATATCATGTTTATCAGGCTTCATTACGGGAGCATCGCCAATAGTTGCAATTTTTCCGTCAATAATTGAAATCAAACTGTTTTCAATTACTTTTCCGTTTCCTAAATGTGCTTTGGCACCAAGGATTAAAATCGATTTACTTTGTTTTGGAGCAGGCGTTTGTTGGGCAAACCCAAACAAAGAAATAATACAAAGAATGAATGTTATTTTTTTCATTTATATATCTTTTTAATTTTATTCAAAATATTAAAACTAACTAAGTATAACTATAAACTTAATTAGAAGTATTGTCCCCTTGAGGGGACTTTAGGGGTGTTTTCAATCTTTCGATTTCTTGTTCCAATGATAGTAAAACGGAAAATAAGTTTTGTTTCACATCAATATCACTAAATCTTAAAAAATGAACACCTAATTTTTCTAACTCACCTCGTCTAAATCTGTCGTATTCGTATTTATAAAGGTGACTATCACCATCAATTTCAATAGCTAACATTAATTCATGACAATAAAAATCAACAATATAATCTAACATTGGGACTTGTCTGTGAAATTGAAAATCATATCCTTTCATTTTTATGTTTTGCCAAAGAATCACTTCGCTAAGTGTGCTGTTTTTTCTTAGTTCTCTTGCGAAATCTTTCAAGTGTGGTTTATATGGTATGATTTTGTTTTTCATGAACTTTTTACACCCCTAAAGTCCCCTCAAGGGGACAATTGTTCTATTGAATCATATTGTTTTATCTTTTCATTAGAAATTAGCTGTTTTGACTAATTATATTTATAATGAGACTCTTTGCAATTTTCTCCTAAAGTATCACAATGATAGTGACCATTTTCTTTTTTCTTGGGTAATTGCGTTTTCATTCCTTTGTTTTTAGCGTCTAACATGAAGTTGATTAACTCAGCTCTTTCTTTTTGGATTTCGCTCATCACTTCTTTCTCTTTTTCTAAATCATAGAAAATGATTCCGTCTACTAACGTTTTTTCAGCTCTTGTATAGATAGATAAAGGACTATCAGACCATAGTACTACATCGGCATCTTTTCCTACTTTGATACTTCCTACTTTATTATCTACTTGAAGAATTTTTGCAGGATTTAAGGTTACGAAATTCCAAGCTTCTTCTTCTGTTACGTTTCCGTATTTAACCGTTTTAGCAGCTTCTTGGTTCAGACGTCTTGACATTTCAGCATCATCAGAATTGATAGAAACTTGCACGCCTTCATTCATCATAATCGCTGCGTTGTATGGAATTGCATCGTTAACTTCGTATTTGTAAGCCCACCAATCTGCAAATGTAGAACCCGCAACGCCGTGTGCCGACATTTTATCAGCTAATTTGTAGCCTTCTAAAATATGTGTGAACGTTTGAATTTTGAAATTATAACGTTCTGCTAATTTCATTAACATATTGATTTCCGATTGCACATAAGAGTGACAAGTGATAAAACGTTTTTTTGCTAAAATTTCTCCTAAAACTTCCATTTCGACATCAAATCTTGGCATTACTTTATTTTTTCCTTTACCTGATTTGTAGGCATCCCACTCGTTTTTATATTCGATTGCTCTGGTGAAATAATCTTCATAAACTTGTTCTACACCCATACGAGATTGTGGGAAACGGTTACGTGAAAAATCGCCCCAGTTGGATTGTTTTACGTTTTCACCCAAAGCAAATTTGATATATTTTGGAGCATCTTTAACTAACATTTCCTCTGGTGAATAACCCCATTTTAATTTGATGAATGCCGCACGACCTCCAATTGGATTTGCAGAACCATGTAATAAGTTAGCCGAAGTAACTCCACCAGCTAAATTTCTGTAAATATTGATGTCTTCTGAATTTACAACATCTTCAATCGTAACTTCTGCTGATGAATTTTGCCCACCTTCGTTAACTCCATTTGAAATAGCAATGTGCGAGTGTTCATCAATGATTCCAGCCGTTAAATGTTTGCCAGTTCCGTCAACAACTTTTGCTCCTGAAGCTGGTAAGTTTTTACCAATTTTCGCAATTTTTCCGTTTTGAATTAAAACATCGGTTTCTTTAAGATTTCCTTCTTTTTCTCCTGTCCAAACGGTTACATTTTTAAATAAAATAGTTTCTTGTTTTGGTTTTTCGTCGTTTCCAAAAGAAATATTTGGATACGTTACCGTATACATAGACGGTACTTTTGGTTCGTCTTTTTTGTCGTCTTTCTTTTTATCTTCTTTAACTTCAGTTGCTCTTTTAGTTGCAGTCCAAGATGTTTCGTTTCCGTTTTCTAAAACGGCTTTTCCTTGCATCATGTCTTTTACGAAAGTTCCTGAAAGTCTAACGAAATTAGCTTTTGTAGTATCTTGATTTTTGATAACCAAATTAACCCACGGATCATTGAATTGGATTTTTGTTCCAAAGTTGATACTATCTTTAACAGCTTTTGCTTCGAATTTTGAAGTTTCGCCTTCGATTTTTAATTCGAATTTGTGATTATCAAAAACTAAATCGTAAGTCCCTCTAATATCAGTAGGATTGATTTTATCTATGATGTTTCGATTTCCTTGTACCCAGTTTTCTAAGATGTTGCTTTTGTCTTCAAAAATATCACCAGAAACGATAATGAAATTCGCTAATTTTCCTTTTGAAATAGAACCTACTTTATCAAATTGATTTACCAATTTTGCAGGAGTTTCTGTTAAAGCTAATAACGCTTTGTCTTTTGGTAAACCATATAAAACGGCTTTTCTTAAATTAGAAAGAAATGATTTGGTTTCTTTTAAATCTGCTGTAGAAAGTACGAATGAAACATTGTTCTCTGCTAAAATTTTCAAGTTGAACGGTGCTTGATTCCAAAATTTCATATCACTCAAGCTTACTTGTTGCGCTAAGTATGGATCTGTTACATCATAAGCATCTGGAAAATTCAATGGAATAATATAAGTAGCTCCCGATTTTTTGATTTCGTCGATACGCTCAAATTCGTTTCCGCTTCCTTTAATTAGATATTTAACTCCAAATTCATCGCCTAATTTATCTGCTCTTAAACCATTTAATTTATCGCCAGCATTGAAGATTTGCAATAAATATTTGTTCGCATTGAAAGCTTCTAAAGATAAATCTTTGTTAGTTGCATTTCCTTGTGCATACCATTTTGCATCGTGAAATACTTGGCGAATCAAAGCCATACTTCCCATCATTGAAGAAGGATAACTTTGCTTAGTAAATTTACTTCTACTGAATGTAAAATGTTGCGATACTTTATCTTTAATCATTCTATCAGCGTTTGTTCCGAAGTCGTTTAATGTCCAAAGTAAACCTGTTCCTGCAATTACACCATCATTGTGGTGACTTAAAACGGTACCAAAACCAGCTTCTCTTAAACTTCCAGCTGCTTTTGTATCATAACTTAAATTTTCATAAGCGTTGTATTCTGGTTTTACATGGTCGTTCCAGTAATATCCTTCACGATTCGATTCATATTGTGGTGTGAAGTTACCACTTGGTCTTGGAGTAGGTTTGCTGATTCCAAATTCGCTATATAACTCAACGAATGAGGGATAAATTGTTTTTCCTGTTGCATCTACAATTGTAGTCCCTTTTGGAATGGTAACATTGGTACCCACTTCTACAATTTTGTTCTCTTTGATTAACAGCGTGGCTTTTTCAATTTTTTGCGTTGCTGATACATAAATAGTGGCGTTTGTAATAGCAACATAGTTTTTGAAGCTTTGTTTTACGCCATCATTTTTTGGAAAATATTCTTGCGCATTTCCGGAAAATGAAATCAAGAATACTAACAATAACGATATGTATTTCATGTTTTAGGGTTTAGTTTGGTTAAAGATAGAAATTATCTTCGATTTTAATTATTGCAGAAAAGGATTTAAAAAATTTTAACTTTTGTTAATAGTAAACTATCGGTTTATGTAAAGGTAACCAGTTAAGGGTTCAGAATAATTAGGATCATTTAAATAAAGGATATAATAATAAGTTCCAGCAGGCGCTAAAGTACTTCCAACGCCTTCTTCTACATAACCATCCCAATCAGGTTTATTATTGTTTCCTGTCCATAAATGTTTGCCCCAACGATTAAAAATTAGTATTTCAAAATTCACAAAAATATCGCGAAGGCCATCTATGAAAAAAGCATCGTTTGAGCCATCTCCATTTGGAGAAACTGCATTATAAACTGTAGGAGGACAATTTTCGGTTAATAAAAAGAATGAAGTTACAGAAAAGCAGCTATTATCAATACGAACAAAAATTTCTTTTGGTGTGGTAAGCGCTTCGTAATTAAAACTATTTAGTATTGGATTTATATTTTGAACCGCATCATAATAACTTTCATGAAATGAAACAATTTGACTTGAATTTGTTTTAACTAATTCGGAATAACTTGAAAAATCAAAAATGCCTCGAGTTAAACCAAGATTACAAGAAGTTAATGGGTTTAAATTATTGAAAGTTGGCGATACCGTAAGTTCAATATCAATTTGAAAAGTATTGTTGTTTTCTAATAATTCAGTAACAATTCCTGAACCATTTCCTCTATCATCAACAACTGCTAATAATGAAAAGTTTAGAGAAACAGAACTTGGAATGGACAAAATTATGTTTCCATTTTCGCTTCCTCCAATTGGAATTATATTTTGAGTGTAAGTTGTTGCAATTACTTCTGTTCCTGCATAAAACGTAATGGGTGTATTTGCTTCTAAAACTTCTGTACTATTCAAATTTGAAACGGTGAAATCTAAAGTAACTTCTCTTGAATTACATGTGGAAGTTGGGTTTTCTAATACAATGGTTGCATCAGGTAATTGACTGTTTAGTTTTGTAACTACAGTGTTAATCATGATGAAATCTTGAAAAGAAGTTAATGCTATTGAAGCACTTGTATCTCCAATAGAAATATAATTATCAATTTCGTAAATATCCAAATCCATATTATATAACTGATTGGACCCTGTAACTGAATTTGTACTATTAAAAACGTTATTTGGTGGATTAAAAGGATTGCTTATTGCTGTTCCATTTACAGTAAAATTCTCTGTAGCTAGTTGTGAATCTCCTTCCCATGCAATGAATCCTGCTTTTGCATTGGAATTGTTTAGTACATACAAATTGGTTAAATTTATTTGTAAGGCATCAGGAACACCTTGTAATCCATCATAAATGTTTAATTGGTTTAACGTTAAACTCGGATTTTCATAAACAATTAATATGGCCCAACCTGCAAAATTTGTTTTTCTACTATAATGAAGTGCCTGAAATGGCGAAATATCTAAATTAGAAAGGGTATAAGTTCCATTTCCTGTTGTTTGAACTAAAGTTGTAATATCTTTAAACGCACTGAAATAAGTAAAAGTATTAGGGTTAAAAAATCTTGAATGTGAAAAAGTTCTATCAGGAGTAATTGTTGTACCATTCAAATCAACTTCAAAATCACCGTCTCCGCTGCCTGCCCAATATAAATAAGCTCTAATAATTGTATCACTCGGACCTAAATTTAGTGTCGCAGATGAAGAAGTATTGGTTACATAGAAATTGGTGGGATTATTTTCAGCTATATTCATTGTATTTCCTACAAATGTGAAATCGTATCTTCCATTTACTTGAGTGAATAATGAAATATCTTGACCTTTAGTTAAAGTAGGTAATAGAATTCCTAATAGAAAAATGAGGCAAAGTAATTTTTTCAACATACTGATTTAGTGAAAATTTGGTTCCAATTTACTATATTTTTTTTAAAAAACAGAATAAAGAAATCAGATGCCGTAAAAATTTAGTAATTTTCCGCTTTAAAATAATAGTTTGAGAAAGTATCACGTAGAAATATATAGTTCAACACGTTATGATTTGTGGAACGAATTTGTAGCCAATGCCAAAAACGCTACCTTCTTGTTTCATCGTGATTTTATGGAATATCATCAAAACCGATTTGAAGATTATTCGCTTTTGGTTTTTGATGATAGTCATGAATTAATGGCTATTTTACCTACAAATAGAGTAGGAGAAACCCTTTTTTCGCATCAAGGACTAACTTATGGTGGAATTGTAATTCATGAAAAAACAAAACTTTCCGATTTTATATCCATTGCAAAATCTGTTTTTGAATATTTGAACACACAACAATTTCAGAAAATAATTTTCAAAGAAATTCCAACTATTTACAATCAAATTCCTTCCAATGAATTGCAATATTTGATATTTTTAATGCAAGGAAATTTGGTCAGAAGAGATGTTTTGTCGGTTATAGATTTGAAAACCAATTTTTCTTTTTCACGTGATAGAAAAAATGGGATTAAAAGAGGAATCAAAAATAATTTAGTTGTAAAAGAAGAACCCAATTTTGAATTATTTTGGAATGAAATTTTAATTCCAAATTTAGAAGTTAAACATCAAGCAAAACCTGTTCATTCATTGGAAGAAATTCAAGTTTTGTATAATAAATTTCCAAAAAACATCCGACAATTTAATGTGTATCAAAACGATAAAATTGTGGCCGGAACTACCATTTTTGAATCAAATTTTGTAGCGCATTCTCAATATATTTCGGGGAATTCAGATAAAAACGAATTGGGAAGTTTAGATTTTTTACACGATTATTTAATTTCTAACGTTTTTAAAGACAAAAAATATTTCGATTTCGGAATTTCCAATGAAAATCAAGGAAAAAATATAAATAAAGGTTTGTTGTATTGGAAAGAAAGTTTTGGTGCAAGAGTTATTACACAAGATTTTTACGAAGTAGAAATAAAAAACTACATACTTTTAGATAACGTTTTACTATGATACATTTCCTAAATTTAAGAAAATTAAACCAACCTTTTGAAGTTGCTTTTCAGAAAAAGATGAAGCAATTTCTAGATGGTGGTTGGTATATTTTAGGTAATGAAGTCAAGCAATTTGAAACCGATTTTGCTTCCTATTGCGGCACAAAACATTGTATTGGTGTTGGAAATGGTTTAGATGCTTTGGTTTTGATTTTAAAGGCTTATATTCATTTAGGAAAACTTGAAAACGGTGATGAAGTTATTGTTCCAGCAAATACTTATATTGCTAGTATTTTGGCTATTTTACAAGCTGATTTAGTTCCTGTTTTAGTGGAACCAAGATTGGAAACGTACAATATTAATCCAGATGAAATTGAAGCTAAAATAACTTCCAAAACAAAAGCCATTTTGCCTGTTCATCTTTACGGCCAATTGTGTGAAATGAAAGCCATAAATGAAATAGCTCAAAGACATAATTTATTGGTTATTGAAGATGCAGCTCAAGCGCACGGCGCAAGATTAAGTGTTCAGTGTACAGTGGATAGTGTTCAGTCAAATACAGATTGTCATGCTGAACTTGTTTCAGCATCTCAATACCCAATACCCAATACCCAACACCCTACAGCCTATAGCTTTTATCCAGGAAAAAATCTCGGTGCTTTAGGCGATGGTGGAGCCATTACAACGAACGATGATGAATTAGCTGAAACGCTTTTTTCTATGCGAAATTACGGTTCAAAAGTAAAATATGAAAACGAAATTATCGGCGTAAATTCCCGTTTAGACGAATTGCAAGCGGCTTTTTTAAATATTAAATTGAAGCAATTAGATTCGGAAAATGAATTCCGTAGAAGCATGGCAAAACGCTATCTTTCAGAAATTAAAAACGATAAAATTATTATGCCAAGTTGGGATTTATCTCAAAATCACGTGTTTCATTTGTTTGTCATTCGAACTTCAAACCGATTAGCATTACAGAATTTTTTAAAGGAAAACGGAATTGAAACCATGATTCATTATCCAATTCCACCTCACAAACAAAAAGCTTTATCCAATTGGAACAATTTATCGTTTCCAATTACAGAGAAAATCCATGATGAGGTTTTGAGCATTCCGTTGAATTCAGGTTTAAAAGCTTCAGAAATTCAACATATTATTTCCACTTTAAACAACTATTAATTTTGAATATTTTAAAAAAAATAATTCAAAACAAGCTATTTAAAGTTACTTCTTTAAATAGCATTAGTATTTTAATTCGCATCATTACAGGTTTTGTTTCTTCAAAAGCTATTGCATATTTCATTGGACCTTCAGGAATGGCTTTGATGGGAAATTTGAGAAGTTTCACCTCTACAATTGAAAATGTTGGCATTTTAGGTTTACAAAATGGGATAGTTCAAAACTGCGCTAAAAACCAAGAGAATAAAGAGCAATTAAACAATTGGGTAGCTTCTTTATTTTGGATTTTTTTCATTTTATCTTTAGCTCTAAGTTTGTTAGTTTTCCTTGGAAACGGATTTTTTGGAAAACAAATTTTTGGTTCAGCTTCTGATTATCATTTTATACTAAATTTTATTGCTTTTGTAATTCCTTTTCAAGTGCTGCATTTGTTTTTTGTTGCAATCTTGAATGGTTTTAGTGAATACAAAAAGGTAACTGCAATTTCAGTATATAGTTACGTTGCTGGGTTGCTTATTTCTTTGTCCTTAATTTGGAAATATGGTATTAATGGAGCATTGATATCAATTTCAGTATTGTCGGTATTTCAATTTTTATTTTCGGGATATTATTTTGTCCAACATTTTTCTTTTCAACTAATTTTATTAAACAGAAAAATTGATTTTAGGAGTATAAAACATTTACTTCCATTGGGATTAATGACACTTTTTTCAGCAGTTTTGAGTCCAATTATTTATATTTTCATTAGGAATTTATTAAGTAGAGAAGTGTCATTAGACGCAGCAGGTCATTTTGAGGCGATGCAACGAATATCTGGGTTTTACATGATGTTTATTACGACTTTAATAACGTTTTATTTTTTGCCAGAACTAACAAAAGCGAAATCCTTAGATAAGGAAAGAAAACTAACATTTGCATTTTACAAAGGTATAATCCCAATTTTTGGTTTAGGATTAGTTTTAATTTATTTTTTAAGAAACTTTGTAATTCAGGTTTTATTAACAAACGAGTTTACCTTGGTTTCTGAATTGTTTGTATGGCAACTTTTAGGTGATTTTTTCAGAGCATTATCTTTAATCTTAGGAATTCGGTTTTATGCAAAAAAAATGATAAAAGGCTATTTTGTCACTGAAATTATTTCATTTGTGATTTTATTTTTTTCGAGTTATTTACTTATCCCAAAGTTAGGAAGTGAAGGTGCCGTTATGGCCTATGCAATTACTTATATTTTGTATTTTTTTGTTTTGTTAATATACTTTAGAAAGTTATTCTATGTCGAAAAATCTTAAAATACTGATTTCAATTGAAGCTTCATTTCGTTTTATTTTGTTTTTTGTATTTTATACAAGTGTAACTATTTTTCCTGATTCTGAAGGATATCTCGACTTAACTCAAAGACTTTCCAAATTCGATTTATCAAATTATAACGGATTACGTTCACCAGGATATCCATTATTGATTTCGTTTGTGAATTCTAATTTATATGCTGTAATATTTATGCAGTTTGGATTAGGGATTATAACTTCTGTTTTTCAATACAAAACACTAGTTCATTTTGATTTTTCGAAAAAGAATAGTTTAATGATTGCACTTTTTATTAGTTGTTTTTTAAATGTTTTCTTTTTTGAAACCTGTATTTTAGTGGAAACATTTGTTCTTTTTTTTATGAGTGCATTGATTTATTTGTTGTCAAAAAAGTCTTTTCAAGATCAAAATTTAAAGCATGATTTTCTAATAGGATTTATCTTAGGTTATTTAGCTTTAATTAAATCATTCTATATTTTCATACCGTTTTTACTACTTTTTTGGTTGGTTTTAAATCGATTAAATTTTAATACAATTTTACGAAAAGGATTGGTTATTTTACTTTTTCCTATGCTTTCTTTTTTGGGTTGGTCTTACGTAAATAAAATCAACATTGGTCAATTTTCTTCTTCTGGAATTTCAGGATTGTATTTAGCTCAAAATTGTGTTTATTTTGCCGAAGGTGCTCCTAAAGAATTCGATTGGATTTCAAAACCTTATGTAGCTTATCGCGAAAAATCTATTAGAGAAAATCGCGATGTTGCTATGGCTATTTGGTATGCTTATGAAGATGGAGCATACGATAAATACAATCTAAGTTTGCCTCAATTTTCAGTCGAACTTGGAAAATTTGCCAAAGCAACTATAAAAGAAAACCCAATAGCCTATTTCAAACAAATCATCACTAAATCTTGGTTTGATTTTTGGAAACCCACTATAAATTGGAGGTACGAAGGGTTTAATTTTAAATATATCAATAAGTTGTTATTTGGAATCTGGCATTTACAATCGGTTCTGATAGTGTTGATTAAAGTTGGATTTATTTTTGTTTTTTGCTTTCAATTGGTGCAATTCGTAAAAAACAGAAAATTAGTTTTAGAGTTTTTATTGTCATCAATAGTGTTTTCGGCGTCTATTTTACAAGGGTTAGTCACTTATGGAACTAATAATCGTTTTAGTTATCCGTTTGAATTTATAATGATAATTTCAGTTCTTTTGTTTTTAAAATCCAATGTTAAACTTCCCAACAAGTTAAATATTTGGCTGCAATAATTTTATAGTTGTGCTCTTTTTCAATAAAGTTTCGAGCACTTTTTGAGATTTCAATCATTTTATCAGGATGTTCAATTAAATAGGAAAGTTTTGTTGCAATTTCATTTTCATCCGGCAATGCATTAATACAAACTTCGTCCTCTTGCAATTGATACTGATTTAAAAATTCGGTTTCAGCACCTGTAAAAACCACTTTTCCTTTAGTCATAGCTTCTAATGCATTATATCCTTGATCGTATGCAAACACTTGATCTAACAAAATATGAGTTTTGTTATACTTCGATATATATTTGTTATACGGAATATTTTCTGTTACAATAATTTCGATTTTATCAGTATATTTTTTTTGGATAATTTCCAAAGCTTTTTCGAAATAGTTGATTCCTTTTTTGATGTAACTTAATCTATTTATACCTAAGAAAATTATAACTTTATCCTCAATTTCTAAATTTTTAAAAGCAATTGTATCAATATTTATAGGATTAGGAATAAACGTAGTTTGAAATCCCATTTTTTGCATCGGAATTTCATAATCTAAATCAGATGTGATTAGTTTTTGACAGTTTTCTTTCAACCAATCAAATGTTTTTCGATAATTTTCTTTTCGATATTTTAAAGGAAATTGAAATTGATTTTCCAAAGAATTGTCTTCAAAATAAGGATTTAAAACCGAATATTTTAGTTCGTTTTGAAACCAATAATCCACGACAGGAACTTCATCACCACAAATTAATAAACTTCGGCTTTTGATTTTTTTGAACAACTTTTTATATAAAAAACGTGATAAAATGGGATACGTTTCTAACGCATCAGAATTAATCAATTGCACATGATGATAGCTATTTAATTTTGGCAAGATTAAATAAAAACGAATCGCTTTTTCGATTTTTTCAAAATCTAAACCAATAACTTTCCGAATACTTTTAAATAGAAAATTCGCAATTTTATTTTCATGACAAATTCTGGCGTATATCGAATAATCAACAGGGAATTGCTTGAATTTATCACCACAACCTATAATCGTTACTTCGTGACTAAGTGCTACCAATCCTTCTTTTAAGGAATTATGTAATCTGCTGTATTCTCCAATTAAAAGTATTTTCATAAATAATTCTAAATCTAGTCACTAATCACTAATCACTAATCACTATATTTGTGTAAATATAGTACAATTGCTAAATATGTATCAAAAATCAGATATTCAAATTTTAATAGCAACCATGAATCGAAGTAATTTTGATTTTTTGGATGCTATGTTTGTGTTTTCTGATTTTTCTAATTTTGATTTCCTTATTATTAACCAAACATCTCAAGACAAACAATTAATATCTAATTTAGAGAATGTAAAAGTGGTTAATTCTTTTAATACAGGACTAACTAAAAGTAGAAATTTAGCAATTGAATTGGCAACAAAATCACTTCTAATTTTTACAGATGACGATGTTGTTTTTCAGTCAGGATTTGAAGCACATATACTAAAAGCTTTTAATTCTGATAGCAAACATGATGGTTTTCGTTTTGAGTTTTTAAATGGTAAAGGCAATTATGCGAAAAAATATCCTAAACATTTTGAAGAAAAATTATCACAATTTGAAATCTTAAATACCTCTTCAGTAGAATTGGTTTTTAAAAGAGAAAGTATTAATCGTGTAAATTTGAAGTTTGATGAGAATTTTGGCTTAGGAACTAATTTTGCAATGGGTGAAGAAGCTATTTTTGTGGCAGAAGCAGTAAAAAAAGGACTAAATATTGGTTTTTTCCCTGAAGTTTTAGTAGCGCATGCGCATGTTTCTACAAGTCAGAGAACTGCGGTTTCTATGCAATACTTTATTCATAGTGCAGTTTTTTACAAAATATATGGTAAAATGTATTTATTTTGGATAGCTTTGAAATTATTTTTCGATTTAAAACATCGAAAAGTGAGGTTTAGAGAAATTTTTAAAATGTTAAACCAATCCTTAAAAGGAAAACGAGCATATGTCAACCATACAAGATTGTAAATTACTAAATATTCCAAAAATCGAAGATCCACGAGGTAATCTCTCTGTGATTGAAAATAATGTTATTCCTTTTGAAATTGAACGCGTTTATTATTTGTACGATGTACCAAGTGGTGCTGAGCGCGGTGGACATTCTCACAAAGAGCAACAAGAATTTTTAGTTGCTTTATCGGGTAGTTTTGATGTTATTTTAAATGATGGAAATCAACAAAAAACAGTCACATTAAACAAACCATTTCAAGGTCTTTTAATTACGAATGGAATTTGGCGTGAATTGAAAAACTTTTCTTCTGGAGCTGTTTGTTTGGTTATTGCTTCTGATGTGTTTTCAGAAGAAGATTATATAAGAGAGTTTTCGGAGTTTTTAGTTACTAAATCTTAATTTTTTTCCATTGATAACTTTCGGTGATTTCATAGATGTCTATTTAAAATTAAAGCAGAAAGGATTTTCTTTTTTAATGAGAAAACTATTCAAGTTTTCAAATCAAAATAGGGTAGCATCTAAGTGGGATAGCTTTCATACAGAATCTGATTTTTGGGTAATTCCTGAAGTAAAAGCAGATTGGGATTATAAAATTTCTGGAAATTTGAATGTTACTTATGAGGAATATGTTGCTAAAAAGTATTTAAATCCAACTTCAAAACTTACATTACTTTCTATTGGTTGTGGAGAAGGATTACATGAGAGAAATTTTGCAAAACAATTTCATTTTTCTAAAATTATAGGAATTGATATTTCATCAGAAAGTATTAAAAATGCAATTAGTTTTGCCGAGAGTGAGCATCTAAAGATTGATTATTTAGCAGGTGATTTCACTAAAATGAATTTTCAAAACCAAAAATTTGATGTCATTTTATTTGATTCAAGTTTGCATCATTTTGAAAAATTAAAATCATTTTTAAAAAATAATATTAATCCATTGCTATCAAAGGATGGTATTGTAGTAGTATTTGAATATTGCGGACCAAACCGATTGCAATGGAGACCTTCTCAATTAAAAAAAATAAATCAGATTTTATCAAATTTACCAGAAAGTTATAGAATACTTCCAAATACAAATTGGATAAAAAGAAAAGCATATCGTCCAGGAATTTTAAGAATGTTTTTAGTTGATCCTTCTGAAGCACCAGATTCTGAAAATTTGCAAAAAGCTTTGCATGAAAATTTTGAAATAGTAGAGGAAACCAAATTAGGTTGGACTATTATTCAGCCTTTGTTTAAAAATATTGCGCATCATTTCGTAAATAACAAACCCGAAACTAAAAAATTGATTCGATATATTCTTGATGAAGAAGCTTCTTTTGTTAGAGAAACCAATGAGAATGATGCTATTTTTGGAATTTATAAAAAACTTAATCAATTATAAGTAGAAAATTCTATTCCAACCTTTTTTAAAATACGTTTGATTTTATAAAGTAGTTGTAAAACAAAACTGGGTAATACAAAAAGCAGTTTATTGGTTAAGGTTAAGTTTTTTGGAGCTATTTGTGTATAGTAAAACAAAGCATTCTCTTTATCACCAATTGATTTATAATGAATAGCATAAAAAAACCGATGTAAATCTAGAAATTCTTTCAAATAACTATCCTTTTGTTCTGCCTTTTCAAATTGTGAAAAGTCCATTAACTTCATTTGATTTATTTTTCTTTTAGTAAGACTGTTTGGAGTATTAAAATAATAGAGTGCTGTCGACTTATTAGAAATTGCAATAGGACTTGAAATTCCAATTTTTGTCCACAACTCTAAATCTTGTCCATTAGAAACATTTTCATTGAATCCTCCAAATTTTTGTAATGTTGATTTTTCAATCATTATTGCAGATGTCCATGTGATTCTAAAAGGTTTATTTGAATAAAAGTAATTCGAGATAATTCCTCTGAAATTTTTGTCAATTCCGTTAAATATAGGTTTTTGAAAATACTTTGAAGTGGTTTTTATTTGGTAACGATTACAATAAATACCACAATTTGGAAAATCAATGTAGAGTTTATATAATTCTTCTAAATGATTAGGATACCAATAATCATCTGCATCTAAAAATGCAATTAATTCTCCTGTAGCTTTTTCAATTCCTAAATTACGAGCAGCAGCTGCGCCTTTGTTTTGTTGTTCAAATAATTTGATTCGTTCATCTGAAAATTGAGAAACAATTTCAAAACTATTATCTGTAGAACCATCGTTTACAATTACTACTTCAAAATCGGTAAAAGTTTGAGCCAATACAGATTTTAAGGTTTCTGAAATGATGAAACCTTTGTTATAAAGCGGTATGATAACAGATATTTTTGGCATGTTTATTTGGTTGCAAAAAGAATAATTTCCTTGTCGAAAAAACCTAAATAAGCGTCTTTTTCAAATTCTTTTACAGAAACAGTGAATCCTACACTTTCTAATCGTTTTTTTAAACCATCTACTGAATAAATTCTCACATGATCTTCTTGACCAAAGTGCAATAATCGCTCAGCTTCGGAAGTAATAGTGTAATTTTCATAAATGTCACCTTCTTTAAAAGGCGTTTGAATGACCACAGTTCCAGTTGGTTTTAAAACACGATGTAATTCACTCATCGCTTTTACATCTTCAATAACGTGTTCTAAAATATGATAGCAAACAATCAAATCAAATGTATTTTCTTTTTCCGGAATTTTAGTGATATCGTAAGTAACATCAGTAATAAAATCACCCGATAAATCAGAAGCAATATGGTTTACGTTTTTTTCTTTTTTCCATTTTCGAAATAAAGTTCGAGAAGGCGAGAAGTCTAAAACGTGAATATTAGTTTTAATGTATTGCTCTTTTAAAATTTGCCATAAACGTCTATCTCTGGTAAGACTTCCACAATTGGGACAAAGTAAGTCGTGATTTGGTAAATGTACCCAATCTGAAGCTTTGAAATCGCAAATTATACATTCGTGATGGTTTCCTCTTTTAAAAACTGCATAACATTTTCGTAAAATAGGTTCTATTCTAAAAAGCAACTTTTTAGGAATAAATGGGGTTAGACTATTCTTTAACGAATTATACATGCTTTTTTTGATTGAGTAAACAAAAGTAACCTAATTTGTATAAATCTAATACAATCAAACTTGGATTAGATGAGGTTAGGTTAGCAATCATTTTTTTTGAAATTTTTTTAAAAAAGAAACGAATCACATTATCTAATTGCCAAAACTTAATGATACTATATGTTTTTCCTATTTTGGTGTCTGATAGTTTTAGTTTTTTATCTACAATTAGCTGATATAAAGTAGTAACTGCTTTTTCAGTTTTTTCAATAAAAGTTAAACTTGTTTCCGTATTAAAATGAACTAATCTGTTTTTAATATGTTGAATAGGAATGTTATTTTCTTTCAATTGTTTGATAAAAACCACATCTTCATATCCATAATCTTTTACGTTATAAGGAAAATGATGTTTTGAAAGAATTTCTTTTTTGAGAAGTAAATTCCAAGTAAAAACAAAATGATAAGGATTTTTTAATCGTTCCGATAACGGAATACTTTCGCGTTCATTACCATATTTCCAACGAAGTAATTTGTCTTTTTCAGGTTTTTTATTCGGATAAGTTACGCCACCAAATAATACCTGCGTTTCTAGATTAATCGAAGCAATTACATTTTGCAAATAGGTTTTTTTTTCAGGAAAAGCATCGGCTTCCATAATAAGCACATATTGAAATTGCGCTCGATTATTTAGTAAATTGATGTTGTTTCCTCGGCCTAAATTCTCATGATTTAATGTGTAGGAGCAATGTTGTAAAAGATTGATTTCGGTGTTTTCATTTAAAAAAGTTTTACTTGCATCATCTTGAACTAAAATTTCATAAGCAATACTTAATGCATCGGCCTGATTTTTTAATTCCGTAACTAATGGATAAACATTGTAGTTGTATGTGGGAATTAAAATCGATAGCATTTACACCGTTCTTTGAACAACTTCAAACATTTTTCCACCTTCAAATTTTAACGTTTTTGAAGGGTATTTTAAAACTAATGCATAATCGTGAGTTGCCATTAAAATGGTTTTTCCGTTAGCGTTAATTTTACGAAGTACTTCCATCACTTCTACACTTGTTTGTGGGTCAAGATTTCCTGTTGGTTCATCGGCTAAAATGATTTCTGGGTCATTTAATAAAGCTCTTGCGATTCCCACGCGTTGCTGTTCTCCACCAGAAAGTTGGTGTGGCATTTTATTAGCAAATCCTTTCATGCCTACTTTATCTAAAACTTCTTCAATTTTTAAATCCATTTCAGCTTTTTCTGACCAACCAGTTGCTTTTAAAACAAATAAAAGATTTTCTTTTACACTGCGGTCAGGTAATAATTTAAAATCTTGAAAAACCACACCTAACTTTCTTCTTAGATAAGGAATGTCTTTTTCTTTTAATGTGGCTAAGTCATAATTTACAACACTTCCTTGTCCATCTGTTAATGATAAATCAGCATAAAGCGTTTTTAAGAAACTACTTTTTCCAGAGCCTGTTCTACCAATTAAATAAATAAATTCGCCATTTTTAACTTCAATATTTACATCGATTAACACTGGGTTTTTATCTTGATAAATGGTTGCATTTTTTAAAGATAGAACTTCTTGTGACATAGTTGGTATGAGTTTTAAAATGTAAAAGTAATAACTTATGGTTCGGTTTCAAAATTTTAGCCCAAATTCGACTAAAAATATTAGTTGTAGTTAAAAACTATGTTCAAAAGTAGTGCAATAATATGTTAATTTCATTCGTTAATACTTTGAATAAGCCTTATATTTGGAACTTATAAATAACGCATCAAATGATAAAGTATTTAAAACTCTCTTTTTTAGTAGTTTTCTTTTCAGGAACACTTTTCGCCCAACAATCATCTGTTTATACGCACGAATTAACCGAATTCAATAGAGCAGTTGAATTATACAAAGACAAACAATATCAAGCAGCTCAAATTTTGTTTGATAAAGTAAAGTCGAAAACCGATAATGTGGAAGTAGAATCGGATTGTGCTTACTATATGGCTAATTGCGCTATTCGTTTAGACCAAATGGGAGCAGACGTTTTGGTAGAAAGTTTTGTTGAGGATTATCCAACGAGTACCAAAACGAATCAAGCCTATATTGAGGTGGCGCATTATTATTTTGATCAAGGAAATTATCCAAAATCATTAGAATGGTTTGATAAAGCCGATTCAAACAATATGTCACAAGCTGAAAGAGAAAAATTCAATTTCCAAAAAGGATATGCCTATTTTACAGCGAAAAATACAAAAGAAGCTACAAAATACTTCAATCAAGTTGTAAATTCTAAGACTTTTGGAAGTCAAGCGAAATACTATTTAGGGTATATGTCTTATGAAACCGACGATTATAAAAGTGCAAATCAATACTTCGAACAAGTTTCAGACCAAGACAAGTACAAAGAAAAAATGGGATATTTTCAAGCGGATATGAATTTTAAGCTTGGGAATTTCCAAAAAGCCATCGATTTAGGTGTAGAACAAATGCCAAAATCAAAAGGTGAAGAAAAAAGTGAATTGTCGAAAATCATTGGAGAAAGTTATTTCAATTTAAAGCAATACGATAAAGCGCTTCCGTATTTACTGGCTTATAATGGAAAAAAAGGAAAATGGAACAATACTGATTTTTATCAATTAGGTTACACGTACTACCAACAAAAAGATTACGAAAACGCGATTTCGCAATTCAATAAAATAATTGATGGAAATGATGGCGTGGCACAAAATGCTTACTATCATTTAGCAGAAAGTTATTTAAAAACCGATAAAAAGCAACAAGCTTTAAACGCTTTCAAAACAGCTTCGGAAATGGAATTTGATTTAAAAATTCAAGAAGATGCCTATTTGAATTATGCGAAATTGAGTTACGAAATCGGAAATCCATATCAATCGGTTCCAGAAGTTTTAAATGCTTACGTGGCTAAATATCCAAACACGCCATATAAATCAGAGATTAACACATTGTTGATTAGTTCGTACATCACGTCAAAAAATTATAAAGAAGCGTTGGTTTTATTGGAAAAAAACAAATCTCCAGAAAACAAATTAGCGTATCAAAAAGTAACGTTTTACCGAGGTTTAGAATTATATACCGATGGGGATTACAAAGGAGCTTATTCGTTATTCAAAAAATCAATAGCAGAAAATAAAGATGCAAAATTCACCGCAAGAGCCACTTTTTGGAAAGCGGAAACCGAATATAATTTAGACCAATTTGAAGAAGCAAAATTGAGTTTCAAACAGTTTTTAAATTCAGCCGAAGCTTCAAATACTCCAGAATACGCAAATGCAAATTACAACTTAGCGTATTCGTATTTCAAGTTAAAAGAATATGAAAATGCGATTCAATATTTCGATTCGTATACCAAATCGGTAAAAGAGGATAAAATTCGTTTAACCGATGCGTATTTGCGTTTGGGTGATTGTAATTTCATGGCAGCAAAATATTGGCCAGCGATGGATGCGTACAACAAAGCTATCGACATGAAAAGTGTTGATGCTGATTATGCAGCGTTCCAAAAAGGAATTAGCTACGGATTTGTAAGTAAACCAGATCGTAAAATTGAAGATTTAGAGAAATTTGTTAAAACCTATCCTACTTCTCAATATGCGGATGATGCATTGTATGAGTTAGGAAATACTTACGTAAATCAAAATCAGAACGACAAAGGAATTGCAACTTACGATAGATTAATCAATGGTTATAAATCGAGTTCTTATGTAGCAAAAGCGATTTTAAAACAAGGTTTGATCTACTATAACTCAAGCAAAGAAGATTTAGCTTTAACGAAATTTAAAAAAGTGGTTGCCGAATATCCAAATTCACCAGAATCTATCGAAGCCGTTTCAACAGCTCGTTTGATTTATGTAGATAAAGGTCAAGTGGATGAATATGCTGATTGGGTAAAAACACTCTCATTTATTGAAGTTTCTGATGCTGATTTAGATAATGATACCTACGAATCGGCTGAAAAACAATATTTACAAAACAACAGCAAGCAAGCTATTTCAGGATTCTCAAGTTATGTGAGTAAATTTCCAAACGGATTACATGCTTTGAAAGCGAATTTCTACTTAGCGCAATTGTATTTTGCAGATAACTTAGAATCAAATTCGGTAAAACATTACGAGTTTGTAGTTTCTAAACCAAGAAATGAATTCACTGAACAAGCATTAGCGCGTTTGTGTCAAGTTCATTTGAAAGCTAAAAATTACGATAGTGCCATTCCAGTTTTAGAACGTTTAGAAACAGAAGCAGAGTTTCCTCAAAATACTACATATGCACAATCTAATTTAATGAAATCGTATTACGAAAAACAAGATTTCACTAATGCCGTTGTATATGCTGATAAAGTATTGAAAAACGACAAAATCGATGATAGGATTAAAAGTGATGCCCAAATTATCGTAGCGCGTTCAGCAATAAAAACCAATGATGAAGCGAAAGCAAAAGATGCATATGCAAAACTTCAAAAAATTGCAAAAGGTGAATTAGCTGCCGAAGCTTTGTATTACGATGCGTATTTCAAAAACAAAGAAGGCAAGTTTGAACCATCAAATGTAGTAGTGCAAAAAATTGCTCAAGATTATTCAGGATATAAATATTTTGGAGCGAAGAGTTTGGTAATTATGGCAAAAAACTTCTACGGATTAAAAGATAGTTTTCAAGCGACTTACATTTTAGAAAGTGTAATTGAAAACTTCAAAGAATATACAGATGTAATCGAAGAAGCTCAAAAAGAATTGGATTTCATCAAAGGAGAAGAAGCAAAACGTAATTCATCAATCACAAACTAATAATCATATTTCATTGTCATACTGAATTTGTTTCAGTATCTCATTTAAAAATATAGAACATGAAGAAATTAAATATAATCGCCTTAGTTTTAGTCGTATTCGGAATCCAATTTTCTTTTGCTCAAGTAAAAGATGAAAACATTGGTTCGGAAGTGGTAAACATTGTGAAGCCTTATACGCCAACCATTTCAGATGCTTTTAAGGTTAAAGAAACGCCATTGTTAGACGATGAAGACAATCAGCAAAAAGAAGTAATTCAATACAATATTTTCTCGTTTCCGGTAGCATCAACATTTACGCCAGCAAAAGGAAAAGCAGCAGGAGTAGATAAAACCGAAAAAGAAAAATTATACAACAATTACGCAACCTTAGGTTTTGGAAATTATCCAACCATCAACGCCGAATTATTCATTACGCAAAACTTAAGCCGAAGCAATTATGTAGGTGGAATGTTACGTCATTTATCATCTCAAGGTGGAATTAAAGACTTGGTTTTAGATGATAAATTCTACAACACCAGTTTAGATGTAACTTACGGACTTCGTGAACGCGATATGAGTTGGAATGTAGATTTAGGCGTGAAAAACCAAATTTACAATTGGTATGGCTTACCAACAGAAACTATTTTCTTTGATGACCCAACGATTGCAGGAATCGATTCAAAACAAACGTATAATACGATTGCACTTGGCGGAAAAATGAGTTTCAATGATAGTTTCTTTAAAGATGCGAGTATGCAATTCAAACGTTTTTCTGATGGATTGGATTCGGGAGAAAATCGTTTTTTTATCAAACCAAATTTCGATTTCGATGTGATGAATCAAAAAATAAAAGCAGATTTCGTAGTAGATTATGTAGGTGGAAGTTTTGAAAGAATGTACGATGTAGATTCGGAATTAAAATACAGCACTATTATCGCGGGAACTAAGCCAAGTATTTTGTACCAACAAGATGATTTATCGGTTCAAATTGGAGCTGGAGTATATTATGCTACTACAAAAATCAATGGAGAAAGTGATGGAAAAATCTTCGTTTATCCAAACATCAAAGCATCTTATAAATTAGTAGGTGATATTTTAGTCGCTTACGCTGGAGCAGAAGGTGATTTAGAGCAAAATTCGTATGCTGATTTCGTAGATCAAAATGCTTTCGTATCGCCTACTTTGTTTGTTGCTCCAACAGATAATAAGTATGATATTTATGTTGGAATGAAAGGTAAATTAGCAAATTCAGTTGCTTTTAATGTTCGTGCATCTTATTTAAATCAAGACGACAAAGCACTTTTTGTTAGCAACGAGTATAATCCTGCTTACGGGAATACAGAAGGTTATGCTTACGGTAATTCATTCGGAGTAGTGTATGACGATTTAAATACGCTAAGTATTTTCGGAGAATTGAAAGCCGATTTCTCTAAAAATGTAACTTTCGGAATCAACGGAACCTACAATAATTACTCAACCGATTCACAAGCGGAAGCATGGAACTTACCACAATTAAAAATTGGTTCAACCGTAGATTTTGATATTAACGAAAAATGGTATGCTGGAGCGAATGTGTTTTTTGTAGGCGAAAGAAAAGATTTAATTTCTGTTCAAGATGATTTAACGATTAATCCAGGAACTTTCACAACAACTGAAGTAACTTTAGATAGCTATTTCGATTTAAACGCTCATATAGGCTACAAATACAACGCAAGATTAACCGCTTTCTTAAAAGGAAATAACTTAGCCAATCAACAATACAACCGTTGGGCAAATTTCCCAGTGCAAGGTATTCAGGTGTTGTTAGGTGCGAATTATAAATTTGATTTCTAATATACTTAACCACAAAGCTCACAAAGGTTTACACAAGGTTCACAAAGTCTTTTTGTGTTCTTAGCGCCTCCTTTGTGCCCTTTGTGGTTAAACATTCACCATGACATTCAAACAAAAAATAAAATCCCAATACCAAAACCAATTATCAGAAAAAATAAACGAATTTCGTTTTATGATTTCTGATTTGGCTCAAGATGCGCAAAACGATGCGAAAGGTTCGGCTGGTGATAAGCATGAAACCGCTTTATCCATGATGCATTTAGAGCAAGAAAAACTCAATCAAAAATTAGCGGAAATCATCGGTCATAAGAATAGCGTTGATAAAATTGATGCAGATGTAATTCATAATAAAGTTGCTTTGGGAAGTTTAGTTCAAACCAATGAAATGTTGTTTTACATCAGCGCTGCTTTGCCAAAAATCCAACTCGAAAATAAGACGATTATTGCCGTTTCACCACAATCGCCATTAGGAAGTCAATTAATGGGAAAAAGTCTCGGAGATGAGGTTATGATCAATACCAATCGATTCCAAATTAAATCCATCGAATAAAACAAACGCCACTTACTTGAGTGGTTTTTTTATGATTTGTAACCAAAACAAACGTAAAACAGTCTTTACGATTTAAAATATAATTAAAAAATCAATTTTTAGTTTTAAGTTATAACTAAAATTTGTTTATAGGTTTATTATTAAAACTTAATTAATCAATTTTGCTTCATCAAATTAAGTGAATGTATAATCTCACTTACACAATTAAACATTTCAACGATTAAACTAAAAAGTTATGTGCGGAATATTAGCCATTATAGGAAAAGGAAAAGAAGAAGCTTTAGTGCAACAATTATCAAAAAGAATGAGCCATCGTGGTCCAGATGAAAGTGATATTCATGTAACGGATAAAGGTCACATTTTGGCACACGAACGTTTATCAATTGTCGATTTGCACACAGGAAAACAACCCATTCAAGGAACCGATTCCGCTTGGATGGTACATAATGGCGAAATATACAATCACAAAAAATTAAGAGAAACGACTTTAAAACATCACACGTTCAGAACTTCATCCGATTCAGAAGTTATCGTGCATTTGTATGAAGAATTTGGATACGATTTCTGCGATATGTTAGACGGAATTTTCGCATTAGTAGTTATCGATGTCGATGATTACATCGTGGCTCGCGACCCACTTGGAGTAAAACCTTTGTATTACGGAATGGACGAAAGAGGTCGCTTGTATTTTGCTTCCGAAATGAAAGCTATTACCGACCAATGTAAATCATTTTCCACTTTTCCTCCAGGACATTATTATACGGAAAAAACAGGTTTCGTAAAATACTACAAACCAGAATGGGAAGCACACGAAAAAGCAGTTGAAAAACTAGATTTACAAGCTTTAAATGAAACATTAACTCAAGCGGTTGAAAAACGATTAATGTGTGATGTGCCTTTTGGAGTTTTACTTTCTGGTGGATTAGATTCATCGTTAATTGCTTCAATTACTTCAAGATTGTTAGAAGAAAGCGGACAAGAATTACATTCTTTCTCAATCGGATTAGATGCTTCTGCTCCTGATTTAGTAGCAGCAAAAAAAGTGGCGGATTTTATTGGAACTACGCATCACGAAATTCATTTCACGGTCGAGCAAGGAATCGAGATTTTAGATAAATTAATTTGGCATTTGGAAACCTATGATGTAACGTCAATTCGTGCTAGTACACCTATGTATTTCTTGTCGAAAGCTATTACGGAAAAAGGAATCAAAATGGTGTTGTCAGGCGAAGGTGCTGATGAAATTTTCGGAGGTTATTTGTACTTCAGAAATGCGCCATCAGTATTAGATTTCCAAAAAGAAACCATCGAACGCGTTCAAAAATTATTTACCGCCGATTTGCTTCGTGCCGATAAATCAACCATGGCACATGGATTAGAAGCGAGAGTTCCGTTTTTAGATAAAGCATTTTTGGATTTGGCGATTAAAATTCAACCTGAAGAAAAAATGCCAAAAACCTATAACGGAATTGAAAAATATATTTTACGAAAAGCATTCGATACACCCGAAAGACCCTTTTTGCCTGAAGAAATTTTATGGCGCCAAAAAGAACAATTTTCAGATGGAGTAGGGTATAACTGGATTGATACTTTAATCGAATATTGCTCAAGTCAAGTTACTGATGAACAATTTGCAAAAGCAAAAATATTATTTCCATACAATACGCCAGTTACAAAAGAAGCATTCTTTTACAGAACTATTTTCCATAAGCATTTTCCACAAGATAGTGCAGCGCAAACGGTTCGTAAATGGATTCCAAAATGGCAAGATAACCAAGATCCAAGCGGAAGAGCAAATGCTGCTCACGTTAAGGCAGATGTGTCGATTTCAGCAGAAATGGAGAAAATATAATTTTGATTTGATATAGTTTTGATTTTGTTGTTTTGAAAAACCTCTTTAATTTGATTTTAAAGAGGTTTTCTTGTTTATATCTGTTTTGCAAAATTCAAAAAACTATCAAAAATCCAAAATAAGGCTATTTTTATTCGATTTAAGCCACTTTTATTTGAAATTAACAAATGTTAATAACTTAGTATCGAGTTAAGGTGGTTTTTATTTCTTCTTTTTATCTAATTAGTTATATTTGTTGATATAAAAAATACTTTATTTAGCACAAATATTATGAGTGAAGAAAATAAAAAAGGTAGTTACTCGGCAGACAGTATTCAGGCATTAGAAGGAATGGAGCACGTAAGAATGCGTCCATCCATGTATATTGGAGATACTGGAGTTCGTGGATTACACCATTTAGTTTATGAAGTTGTAGATAACTCAATCGATGAGGCTTTAGCAGGACATTGTGATACTATTTATGTTGCAATTAATGAAGATAATTCGATTACAGTTGAAGATAACGGTCGTGGTATTCCAGTTGATTTACACAAAAAAGAAGGCGTTTCTGCACTTGAGGTGGTAATGACTAAAATTGGTGCTGGAGGTAAGTTCGATAAAGATTCATATAAAGTTTCTGGAGGTTTGCATGGTGTTGGGGTTTCGTGTGTGAACGCGCTTTCTGATCATTTACGTGCTACGGTTTATCGTGAAGGTAAAATTTATGAGCAAGAATACGAAAGAGGTAAAGCTATGTATCCAGTTAAACAAATTGGAACTACAGATAAGAGAGGTACCATGGTTACTTTTAAACCAGATGCTACCATTTTTACCCAAACTTTAGAATATTCTTACGATACTTTAGCAGCTCGTTTGCGTGAACTTTCTTTCTTGAATAAAGGAATTACGATCACGTTAACTGATAAAAGACATTTAGCGGATGATGGTTCTCAACCAGTTGAAACATTCCATTCAAAAGAAGGTTTAAAAGAATTCGTTAAGTTTTTAGATGGAAATCGCGAGCCAATCATTTCTCATGTAATTAGCATGGAACATGAAAAAAGTGAAATTCCAGTTGAGGTTGCTTTAATTTACAATACAAGTTATACAGAGAATATTTTCTCTTATGTAAATAATATCAATACACACGAAGGAGGAACACATTTGCAAGGTTTCCGTATGGGATTAACTCGTACGTTGAAAAAATATGCTGATGCTTCTGGATTGTTAGATAAATTAAAGTTTGAAATTTCTGGAGATGACTTCCGTGAGGGTTTAACAGCTATTATTTCGGTAAAAGTGCAAGAGCCACAGTTCGAAGGTCAAACCAAAACTAAGTTAGGGAATAGAGAAGTAGTTTCTCCAGTTTCTCAGGCGGTTTCTGAAATGTTAGAAAATTATTTGGAAGAAAATCCAAATGATGCTAAAATCATTGTTCAAAAAGTAATTTTGGCTGCTCAAGCCCGTCACGCTGCTAAAAAAGCACGTGAAATGGTACAACGTAAAACCGTAATGGGTGGCGGAGGATTACCAGGTAAATTATCAGATTGTTCTGAACAAGATCCAGCAAAATGCGAAATTTTCCTTGTCGAGGGTGATTCGGCAGGCGGAACAGCTAAACAAGGTCGTGACCGATTTTTTCAAGCAATTTTACCTTTACGAGGTAAGATTTTGAATGTAGAAAAAGCAATGCAACATAAAGTATTTGAAAACGAAGAAATTCGAAATATTTTTACCGCATTGGGAGTTACAATCGGAACGGCTGAAGATTCAAAAGCATTAAATTTAGAAAAATTACGATACCACAAAGTAGTGATTATGTGTGATGCCGATGTCGATGGTTCTCACATTTCTACCTTAATTTTAACGTTCTTTTTCCGTTATATGAAAGAACTTATTGAAAAAGGACACGTATATATTGCGGCTCCACCTTTGTATTTAGTTAAAAAAGGAAACAAAAAAGAGTATGCTTGGAATGATGTTCAACGTGATGTAGCTAACGAAAGAATGGGAGGAAGTGCTGCTATTCAACGCTATAAAGGTCTTGGAGAAATGAATGCTGAGCAATTATGGGAAACCACTTTGAATCCAGAAAATAGAACATTCAGACAAGTAACTATTGATAGTTTAGCAGAGGCTGATAGAGTTTTTTCAATGTTAATGGGTGATGAAGTGCCACCTCGTAGAGAATTTATCGAGAAAAATGCTTCTTACGCAAAAATTGATGCGTAAATCGGGCATAATAATAGGATTGTTTGCTGCTTTCTTTTTTACACAAAAAGTTAAGGGACAATCGGCTACAGATTTAGAACAAATAGGGTATCTGCTTTCAGATGCCCTTTTGTATTCAGAGCAATATATAGTTCCTGCTACAGATGCTGCGGTTTATCAAGCGTCGTCGGCTTGGGTAATGTCGCCTAAAAAGAGAAAAAAATGGGATGTGATTTTAGGATTGCATACCAATGTTTTCTTCGTTCCAAAAGCTGATAGAACCTTTCAAATTCAAAATTCTGATTTTCAGTTTTTCGAAATAGAAGGAGCAACTTCAGCTATAGTTCCAACTGCTTTAGGTGATGATACTCAGGTGTATTTAGTAGGGGAATTAGGAGGCGAAGAAGTGCGTTTCAAAACTCCAGAAGGAATTAACCAAGAGTTAGTAGTTTATCCTTATTTGCAAGGCGGAATTGAATTACCCTACGGATTTGAATTCATTGCTAGATATTCTACAAAAACCAAGCTAAAAAAAGGAGATTATCAAGTGTATGGTTTCGGATTAAAGCATAATTTTAGTCAATATTTTCCAAAAGTGGAAGCTAAAAATATCCATTTTGCAGCGGCAGCTATCTATTCAAAAGAAGATATCAGTTTTGATTTTTTAGATATTAATACTGCTTATGGTAATCTTGGAATTAATAATTTGAATGGTTTAGTAGATACTTTTCATTTTCAATTGAGTGCTTCTAAAGAATTTGAGCGTTTTGAATTGATGACCAATTTTATTGTTAATCATAGTTCTTTTGAATATATAGTAAGTGGTAAAAAAGGTTCTATAGAAGATGTTATTCCAATTCAAAGTTTGATTAACGGACTTTTAGAGCGAATTGCAAAAGATAAAACAAATGTTTTAGGAGAGATATCGGGTAGATATCAAATTAGTAAAATTTATCTTCAAAGTTCAATTGCTTTTGGTAAATTTGTCAACGCAAACGTTGGAGTTCAATATCAATTTTAATTTAATAATTTTTAATATACACAACAAAATGAAAGTAACAATAGTAGGTGCGGGTAACGTGGGTGCAACATGTGCAGATGTTATTTCGTACAGAGGAATCGCAAGCGAAGTAGTATTGGTAGACATCAAAGAAGGTTTTGCAGAGGGTAAAGCGATGGATATTATGCAATGCGCTACAACAACTGTGTTCAATACACAATTAAGCGGAACAACAGGAGATTATTCGAAAACAGCAGGAAGTGATGTAGTAGTTATTACATCTGGAATTCCAAGAAAACCAGGAATGACTCGTGAAGAATTAATCGGAATAAACGCTGGAATCGTTAAATCGGTTGCTGATAACGTATTAACGCATTCGCCAAATGCAATTATTGTAGTAGTGTCAAATCCAATGGATACAATGACCTATTTAACATTAAAAGCAACAGGATTACCTAAACACAGAGTAATTGGAATGGGTGGCGCTTTAGATAGCTCACGTTTCAAATATTTCTTATCAAAAGCATTAGACAAACCAGCTAATGATGTTCAAGGTATGGTAATTGGTGGTCATGGTGATACAACTATGATTCCTTTAACTCGTTTAGCATCTTATAATGGTGTTCCAGTTTCTAATTTCTTATCTCAAGCCGAGTTAGACAAAGTTGCTGCTGATACTATGGTGGGTGGTGCTACTTTAACAGGTTTATTGGGAACTTCTGCTTGGTATGCACCAGGAGCTTCTGTAGCGTATTTAGTAGACAGTATTTTAAACGATCAAAAGCGTATGATTCCATGTTCAGTTTTCTTAGAAGGTGAGTACGGACAAGAAGATATTTGTATGGGAGTTCCATGTATTATTGGTAAAAATGGTATAGAGAAAATCGTTGATGTACAATTAAATGATGCTGAAAAAGCGTTATTTACTAAAAGTGCAGATGCAGTTCGTAACATGAATGCCGATTTGAAATCAGTATTGTAATTTTGTATTAAAATAGAATTGAAAAACTGTCAAGAAATTGGCAGTTTTTTTTTGTTTTTACTATTTTTAAATAAGCTTTAAAAAAGAGATTTTTGCTTTAAATTAATAAGTTTTCAACAATAAATAAAGGAATGTGAAATACTTTTTTTAGTTGCAAGTCTTTCATTATTAGGTTATAATAGCGTTTTATGATTAAACTTGCATAAAAAGGGTATTTTAATCCAAAATAAAATTGCTTAATCCTATTGTAAATTATATATTTGTCCGTTTTTATAAAATAGAATAAATAAATTTTAGAATAATGCAGAATAGAGGACTTATTAAATTTTTCGCAATTATCTTTGCTTTGGTATGTGTATACCAGCTTTCTTTTACTTTCGTAGCGAATAGTATTGTTTCTGATGCAAAAGCATTTGCAAAAGGAGATACGGCTAAAGAATTACGCTATTTAGATTCTATAGGGAAAGAAGAAGTATACTTAGGACATACTTACAAAGACGTTACTAATAACCAAATCAACAAAGGTCTTGACTTAGAAGGAGGATTGAACGTAATCCTTCAGATTTCGGTTAAAGATGTTTTAAAAGGATTGGCTAATGATTCTAAAAATCCAGCTTTCAACAAAGCGCTTGCTGATGCAAAAACAAATCAAAAAGGAAATCAAGATTATATTGATGCTTTTTTTGAAGTGGCAAATTCTAGTAATTTAAAATTAGCTGCTGCTGATGTTTTTGGAAACAGAAACTTAGATGAAGTTATCAAATTTGATATGACCAACAAACAAGTTGAGCCAATTATCAAACAAAAAGTTCAAGAATCTGTAGAAAGTGCTTTTAAAGTATTAAGAGAGCGTATCGATAAATTTGGTGTAACTCAGCCTAATATTCAATTGTTAGGAAATTCTGGTAGAATCTTAGTAGAATTACCAGGAGCTAAAGATGTAGATCGTATTAAAAAATTATTACAAAGTACCGCTCAATTAGAGTTTTGGGAAACGTATAAAATTGAAGAAGTTGGACAATATTTAATAGCTGTTGAAGACGCATTAAAGAAAACTGAAGTAGCTGTTAAAGATGCTCCTGTTAAAACTTCTGGTATCGATTCATTATTAACTGATAAAGTTGATACTACTGCAGCTAAAAATAGTCCTTTCTTAGGTAAGATGTTAGCTCCAGGTCAGCAAGGTGCTCCACATATTGGAACTTTTGCTACTAAAGATACTGCAGCAATCAACGGATATTTTAAAAGAGCCGACATTAAAGCATTATTACCTGCTAATTTAACAAATATTAGATTTGCTTGGGGTAAAACAAATGAGAAAAATCCAGATATTACAGATTTATATGCATTAAAAGGAACAAGAGATAATGTTGCTCCTTTAAGTGGTGGTGTAATTGTTGATGCAAAAGATACTTTTGATCAATTAGGTAAACCTGCCGTTTCTATGCAAATGAATGGTAACGGATCAAGAAAATGGGAACAAATTACAGGAGCAGTTTCGCAACAAGGAAATGCTATTGCAATTGTTTTAGATAATATTGTTTACTCTGCACCAGGTGTAAGTAAAGGAGCTATTACTGGAGGTCAATCAGAAATTTCTGGTAACTTCACAATTGAAGAAACTAAAGATTTAGCAAACATCTTAAGAGCGGGTAAATTACCAGCTGCTGCAGAAATTGTTCAATCAGAAGTTGTTGGACCATCATTAGGTCAAGAAGCAATTGATAATGGTTTCTTATCATTTATCATTGGTTTCTCATTAGTGTTATTATGGATGGTGGTTTACTATGGTAAATCAGGTTTTTATGCTAACTTAGCTTTATTAGTTAACATTTTATTCATATTTGGAACATTAGCAAGTTTTGGTGCTGTATTAACATTACCAGGTATTGCAGGTATCGTATTAACGATCGGTATGGCGGTAGATGCTAACGTAATCATCTTTGAAAGAGCTAAAGAAGAATTGAATAACGGTAAATCGGTTCAAGAGGCTACTGACTATGCTTTCACATGGAAAGGAGCTATGTCTTCTATTATTGATGCAAACGTTACAACTGCAATTACTGCAATTATCTTATTAGTGTTTGGTACAGGACCTATTCAAGGTTTTGCTACAACGTTATTGATTGGAATTTTCACTTCTGTAATTACTGCTGTTTTTGTAACAAGAATGTTCTTAGATTGGAGTTTAAGCAGAAATGAAAAATTAACATACTCAACTTCATTAACTAAAAATTGGTTTAAAAATTTAAATATTGATTTCTTAGGGAAAAAGAAAATTGCTTATGTGGTTTCAGGAATTTTAATTGCATTAAGTATTTTCTCTTTAGCAACTAAAGGATTAAATCAAGGTGTGGATTTCGTAGGAGGTAGAACATATCAAGTGCGTTTCGATAAAGCAGTTTCTGCTCCAGAAGTTGCAGCAGATTTAGTAGCTGTTTTTGGAAGTGCTGAAGCTAAGATTTATGGTGGTAACAATCAGTTAAAAATTACTACTAAGTATAAAATTGAAGAAGAAGGTGAAGGAATTGATAAAGAAGTAAACCAAAAATTATATGATGGTTTAAAGAAACATTTGCCTGCAGATTTAACTTACGATAAGTTTGCTAACTTATATGAAGGAAAACAAATCGGAATTTTGTCATCTGCTAAAGTAACTGGTACTATTTCAAAAGATATCAAAACAAACTCTTTATGGGCGGTTTTAGGTTCATTGTTAGTAGTATTTATTTACTTAATGATAACTTTCCGTAGATGGCAGTTTGGTTTTGCTGCGGTTGTGGCAGTTGCACATGACGTAATTATTGTATTAGGAATTTTCTCTTTCTTCTACACTATTTTACCTTTCAACATGGAGATTGACCAAGCGTTTATTGCGGCTATCTTAACAGTAATTGGATATTCGTTGAATGATACTGTAATTGTATTTGATAGAGTTCGTGAATTCTTAGATTACAATTCATCACCTGATTTCAAAGGATTAGTGAACAAAGCATTAAATACTACATTAAGTAGAACAATCAATACGTCTGCTACAACTTTAGTTGTATTAGTTGCAATTTTTATCTTTGGTGGAGAAACAATTAGAGGATTCGTATTTGCTATCTTAGTAGGTATTTTAGTAGGAACTTATTCATCTTTATTCATTGCAACTCCAGTTATGAATGATGCAATTGGTGAAAAAGAAGGTCGTAAAATGGCTGAATTTAAAAAAGAAGACTAATAAATTAGTTTACATTATGAGTTGTCCTAAAAAAGGTTGACAAGTTTTACAATAAATTAATTAAAACCAGTGACGTTAACTTCACTGGTTTTTTCGTATACAAA
>NZ_WIBJ01000030.1:344811-345802 GCF_009495755.1 Flavobacterium sp. LMO8
AGTGACGTTAACTTCACTGGTTTTTTCGTATACAAAGTTAGGTGTTTTCATATTTAAACTCAAATGAGGTCTTTTAGTGTTATAACATTCCACTGATTCTTTAATTAACTGATTAAGTTCATTCATTGATTTACATTTATAAATAAAGGAATTCCTGTTTTAAAACACCATTCATCCTTTCCGCCAAAGCATTTTGATAACAGTTATAACCATCAGTCATAGAGGTAATAATGTTATTTTTGTTTAATTCATTTTGATAAATTTGAGAACAATATTGTAAACCTCTATCCGAGTGGTGTATTAATTGAAGGTTTTTTTTCTGTTTTTCACAGCCATTTTCAATGCTTTAACCACGTTTTCTGCACTCATGTCATCACTTAAGTGATAACCAACTATTTTTCTACTAAAAACATCTGTTACTAACGAAAGATATTGAGTTCGTTCATTAGATTTTTTAAAATTGGAATATTTACAAGTTCCTAAAGTTCGAAGATATTACAAAACAACAAACTCAAGACATTGGATGAATCGCTATCCAAATTTAATTAGCAATTTAGTACTTAACAGATCTGAGCAAGTTTGGGTTGCTGATATAACTTATTTACGAACAAAAGAGAAAACATATTATTTGCATTTACTCACAGATGCTTGTTCCAAGAAAATTGTTGGTTATCAACTATCAGATAATTTAATGAGTTCAACTACAGTAAAAGCTTTAGAAATGGCTTTTATTGACAGAAAAACTAAAAATCAACTCATTCACCATTCTGATAGAGGTTTACAATATTGCAGTAACGAGTATACCGATTTGTTAAAGAAAAACAATATTAGAATACATATATCAATTAATATGATAACTCCAAACCAAGCACATCAACAAAAAACAATCCATTTAAAACAATGGAAAAAAATAAATCGTAACAGAATTAATTCTGTTACGATTTAACTATATTTGAATTATTAACGAGTCAACCTTTTATAGGACAACTCA
>NZ_WIBJ01000031.1:0-292464 GCF_009495755.1 Flavobacterium sp. LMO8
TATTATGTTCATTATGATTCTATTTTTAATTATAATTTTAAATAATAAATCAAGTATAAAAGTAAAAAGTGATAATGGAATCAATAAAATATTATAAACTAAAATAATATCTTGTTGAGTTCCTTTCTTTTCATAGAAAAAGTAAATCTTAAAAAAAATGAAAACTAATATAATTCCTAAAACACTAAAAACTGAAATATTCCTTTTTATAAATTCGATTACTTTCATATTATTATGAGATCTAGTTTCACTGAACTAACGTTTCTCCTTACGTCGAAATGACAACTTTGTGATTAACTAATCACTTAATTACTTTTCACTAATCACTAAAAATTACTCTCTCTTTCTCAAATAATGAAAATCCAATTGTTTCTTCACTAAATCGGCATTTTTTACTTTAACGTAAATTTCGTCTCCTAATTGTAAAATATTTTTAGAAACTTCACCCACTAAAGCATATTGTTTGTCATCAAAAGTGTAATAATCATCTCTAATTTCACGAATTCTAACCATTCCTTCACATTTATTTTCGATGATTTCTACATAAATTCCCCATTCGGTTACACCAGAAATGACACCTAAAAACTCTTCGTCTTTATGATCTTGCATGTATTTTACTTGCATGTATTTCACAGAATCGCGTTCGGCTTGAGCCGCTAAACCTTCCATTTGTGAAGAGTGCACACATTTTTCTTCGTATTCTTCTTCACTTACACTTTTTCCGCCGTCTATGTAAAATTGTAACAAACGGTGTGCCATAACATCTGGATAACGACGAATTGGTGATGTAAAATGACTATAATAATCAAATGCTAATCCGTAATGACCAATATTTTCAGTTGAATAAGCTGCCTTACTCATACTTCTAATTGTAAGTGTATCAACCAAATTTTGTTCTTTTTTACCCACAACTTCTGAAAGTAAATTATTCAATGAACTTGAAATATCTTTTTTAGAACGGAAATTTATCGAATATCCAAACTTAGCAATCACGGTTTGAAGATTGATTAATTTATCTTCATTAGGTTCATCGTGAATTCTATAAATGAAAGTTTTCTTTTGTTTCCCAATGAATTCGGCTACTTTTCTGTTCGCTAACAACATGAATTCTTCAATCAAATGATTCGCATCTTTACTTTGTTTGAAATAAACTCCAATTGGTTCTGCTTCTTCATTCAAATTGAATTTTACTTCTACTTTATCAAACGAAATTGCGCCAGCTGCCATTCTTTTTCTTCTAAGAATTTTAGCCAAATCATCCATTTTAAGAGTAGCATCTACAATTGGTTTTGGAACAATATATTCGTTTCCAGTTAATGAAATTTCGGCTGGAATAACGTCTGATTTTGTTTCTATGATACTTTGTGCTTCTTCATACGCAAAACGTTGATCAGAATACGTTACTGTTCTTCCAAACCATGCATCTAATACTTCTGCTTTATTATTCAATTGAAAAACAGCTGAAAATGTATATTTTTCTTCATGAGGACGAAGTGAACAAGCAAAGTTGGATAACACTTCAGGTAACATTGGAACCACTCTATCTACTAAATAAACCGAAGTAGCTCTTTTATAAGCTTCATCATCTAAAATAGTTCCTTCTTGAAGATAATGTGAAACATCGGCAATATGAACTCCGATTTCGTAATTTCCATTTTCTAAAACTTGAAACGATAACGCATCATCAAAATCTTTAGCATCTTTTGGATCAATCGTAAAGGTTAAAACATCACGCATATCGCGACGTTTTTTAATTTCTTCTTCAGTGATTGAAGTATCTATTTTATTTGCATACGCTTCCACTTCAATTGGAAAATCATAAGGTAAACCATATTCAGCTAAAATTGCATGAATTTCTGTATTGTGTTCGCCTGGTTTTCCTAATACTTTTATTACCGAACCAAAAGGAGAATCGGCTTTTTTAGGCCAATCTTCTAAGGTTACTAAAACAACATCACCGTGTTCTGCATCACCAATTTTATTTTTTGGAATAAAAATATCGGTATACATTTTAGCATTAGCAGTGGTTACGAAAGCAAAGTTTTTTTGCACATCGATAACACCAACAAATTCTGATTTTTTACGTTCTAAAATTTCTAAAACTTCTGCTTCTGGTTTACGAGAACTTCTTCTATTGTAAATATAAGCTTTCACTTTATCACCATCTAAAGCATGATTTAAGTTAATAAACGGAACAAAAACATCGTCTTCTAATTCGTCACAGACAAAATATCCTGTTTTACGAGAAGTCATATCAATAACTCCTTCGTAATATTCGGCTTTGGAAATAATTTGATATTTTCCAATTTCAGTTTCGTGAATTTTATCTTGTGCTTTAAGTATTTTTAAATCTCTAATTATTTCGTTTCGGCTTTTGGTATCGTTTAACTCTAAAACAGCAGCTATTTGCTTGTAATTAAAAGATTTAGAAGGTTCTCTTGAAAGTATTTTAAATATTTGTGCAGTAAAATCTTTTGGTTTATTTCCTAATTTTTTTGGTTTCTTACTCATTGTATCATTTTCAATTATTGCTGAAAGTTACGAAATTGTTATAAGTAATTGGTAAGAGAGGCTCAGTTTTAATGAAAAAATAACTTTTCGTATATTTGTTACTTAACGAAAAATGTAAAAGATATGAATGATTTTGTAGTAGTTGCTATTTTTAACAACCAGAAAGAAACCATGAAATTAAGAAGTGTATTGGAACGAAAAAAAATTCCATACATTATTCAAGATGAAACTGTAGTATCGGTTGATCCATTGCAAAGTATTGGTTTTGGAAACATTACTTTGAAAGTTGAAGAACAAAATGTTGATAAAGTAAAAAAGATACTTATCGATAATAAAAAAGAAAAATTAATTATTTAATAAAAAACTAGGATTTACTTATTGTGAATCCTTTTTTATTTCATCACATGGAAAACTTTATAACCGTTGCTATTTTTAACTACCAACATGAAACTTTAATTATTAAAAATTTATTAGAGCAAGAAGGAATTGCTTACTTTTTTGAAAACGAAACTATCGTTGGAATAGATCCATTAGCTACAATTGCTTACGGTGGAATCAAATTAAAAGTACATCCAAACGATGAAGCAACGGTAAAAGAAATTCTAAAAAAACTAAATGAAGACGATCATTTAAAAATTGTTTAATTTTTTAAAAGCTGAAAGTTTTCAACATTTATTAAATACAACAAAAAATATTTTTAATTAAATTTAAATTTATGATGGTTATTATAGCGTGTTAATATGTGGAATAAGTTTTTTTACAGAAGTAGTTTTTAAAAGTTATCGTTACTTATACAACGTAATTAACAATTCTTAAATTTAGTAAAGAACTGAAAATAAGACCTTCTAAATTCTTTCTTTTGTAGTTATCAACAGTTGTTGAAATTTGATTTTATATTAGTTTTGTAAATAACTTCAATTATTGATTTCTGTTGAAAACTGATTTTTTTCTATTGATAACTTTTCTAAAAAATCGTGAAACTAAATTAGGAATTTTGATAATGGTTTTGGATTACAATTTTTTAATCAACATCAAAAAAAAACTTCTTATTTTCTATTCAAAGTTGTTAACATAAGTTGTTAATTTAAAGTTAACTGATTATCAAGGATTTGTAAAAAAGAATTAACAAAGTTTAATTTTTAGTTTACTTTCTTATATAATTCATTGATTTTAAAGGATTTGTTTAAAAAAATATCAAAATCAAAACCATATTATTATTAGTCCTTTATCTTTAGTATTTTTGCATATACAAAACACACAACAACTTATGAAAATTTCAATTGGAAACGACCACGCTGGTCCAGATTATAAAAAAGCTATTGTTCAATATTTAGAAGAAAAAGGACACACCATTTTTAATCACGGAACCGATACTTTTGATAGTGTAGATTATCCTGATTTTGGTCATCCAGTAGCCTACGATGTAGAAAGTAAAAAAGCAGATTTAGGAATTGTAATCTGCGGTTCAGGAAACGGAATTGCCATGACTGCTAACAAACACCAAGATATTCGTGCGGCTTTATGTTGGACAAAAGAAATTGCCGCTTTAGCGCGTCAGCATAATGATGCGAACATTATTAGTATTCCAGCTCGTTATACTTCAATCCAGCAAGCTATAGAAATGGTAGATACTTTTTTAAATACTCCTTTTGAAGGCGGAAGACATGGTAATCGCGTAAATAAAATCGCTTGTAAATAATTTTAAATGAACCACAACCATGTTCACATAGAAAAGCATGAAGTAAAAGGTAAAAATTTAGTGTATTCTATTTTACTTAATTTACTTATTACGATTGCTCAAATTGTGGGCGGAATAGTTTCTGGAAGTTTAGCATTAATTTCTGATGCTTTACATAATTTTTCTGATGTACTTTCATTGATTTTTAGTTTAGTGGCTCATAAGTTATCCAGAAGAAAAGCGTCAATTGATCAAACTTTTGGTTTAAAAAGAGCTGAACTTATTGCTGCTTTTGTAAATGCTGCTACTCTAATTATCGTTGCTTTTATTCTTATCTATGGAGCAGTTGAACGATTTTTTCATCCTCATGAAATTCAATCAAATCTTGTAATTTGGTTAGCTGCTCTTGGTATTGCTGTAAATGGGTTATCGGTACTTTTATTAAAAAAAGATGCCGACCATAATTTGAATATGAAATCTGCTTATTTACATTTGTTAACTGATATGATGGCTTCTGTTGCTGTTTTGGTAGGTGGTTTATTAATGAAATTTTACGGCTGGTTTTGGGTAGATAGTGTAATGACTATTTTAATTGCTATTTATTTAATTGCGGTAGGTTATGATTTACTAAAAAAAGCAACAAAAATGTTAATGCTTTTTACTCCAGAACATATTGATATTAAAGAAATTGTTAGAGAAGTTCATAAAGTTTCAGGAGCTGGAAAATTACATCATATACATGTATGGCATTTGAACGAAGAAGAAATTCATTTAGAAGCGCATTTAGATTGCCCAAAAGATTTTACTCTAACACAATTTGATGATATTTTACAACGAATTGAATTGGTTTTATTTGAAAAATTTGGCATCAATCATATCACTATTCAACCCGAATTTAAAAAAGAAGACCCAAAAGATTTTATCGTTCAAGATTAATCAACTGACGGAATTTGTATTAATTCAGTCAGTTGATTGACGGAATTTATATTAATTCAGTCAGTTGATTGACGGAATTTACATTTTTTTATTATATTTGTACTTCAATTCAAATACAAAAGTATCATGAATTATTACAAAAGAGCTGTTTTAGATGATTTTCATTCCAAACTCAAACCTAATAAAGTATTAATTTTATTAGGCGCAAGACGTGTGGGAAAAACACAATTAATTAAAAAATATTTGCAAGCCACTAACGAAAAGGTATTGCAGTTAAATGGAGAAGATAGTAACGATGCGCGATTGCTAGAAGAAAGAAGCATTGCTAATTATTCTAAATTACTTCAAGATATTTCAATTTTAGTGATTGATGAAGCGCAAAATATTCCCGAAATTGGTCAAATATTAAAATTAATTGTCGATTCTATCGAAGGAATAAAAGTGATAGCAACTGGTTCGTCTATGTTTGATTTAGCTAATAAATTAGGTGAACCTTTAGTGGGAAGAAAAAACACGTTATTTTTGTTTCCACTTGCTCAAATAGAATTTTCACAGTTTGAAAATTATAAACAAACTACAGAAAATTTAGAGGAACGCTTGATTTATGGCGGTTATCCAGAGTTAACACATCACGAATCCTGGTACGAAAAAAAGGATTATTTAAAAGAAATCGTTAATTCGTATTTATTAAAAGATATTTTAATTTTCGATGGAATTAAAAACTCGGACAAAATTTATGATTTACTTCGTTTGATTGCGTTTCAAGTTGGTAAAGAGGTTTCGTTACAGGAGTTAGGAAATCAATTAAACATGTCGAAAAATACAGTAGAACGCTATTTAGATTTACTTTCTAAAGTATTTATTGTGTTTAAAATTGAAGGATTTTCGAGAAATCTACGTAAAGAAATTACAAAATCTTCGCGATGGTATTTTTACGATAACGGAATTAGAAATGCGATTATCAATAATTTCAATAACTTACAAAATCGAACCGATGTTGGTGATTTATGGGAAAATTATATTGCTTCGGAACGAATGAAAAAACAAGAATATCATAAAATGTTCAAACAGAATTATTTTTGGAGAACCTATGACCAACAAGAATTAGATTGGTTAGAAACCGAAGCTGATGAAATTGCAGGATACGAATTCAAATGGAACGAAAATAAAAAATCAAAAATTCCTACTGCCTTTGCAAAAGCTTATCCAGAAGCTACTTTTGAAGTAATTAACAAACAAAACTATTTAGATTTTATTACATAATGACCCACATTCAATTCATACAAAACCAAACCAATATTGCTCCAAAAAGCATTGAAGCTACTTTACAATTACTTTCAGAAGATTGTACGATTCCATTTATTTCGCGATACCGAAAAGATCAAACCGGCAATTTAGATGAGGTACAAATTGAAGCCATTTCGAAATTAAACAAGCAATTTGACGAAATCATCAAGCGAAAAGAAAGCATTCTAAAATCGATTGAAGAACAAAATGCACTTACACCTGAATTGAAATCAAAAATTGAAAACAGTTTTTATTTACAAGAATTGGAGGATTTCTATTTGCCTTACAAAAAGAAGAAAAAAACCAAAGCTGATGTAGCTCGTGAAAACGGATTAGAGCCTTTAGCAAAAATAATAATGTCTCAAAAAAATGATGATATTGAGTTTTTAGCTTCGAAATATTTGAATGCAAACGTTAAAAACGAAGACGAAGCCTTACAAGGCGCACGCGATATTATTGCCGAATGGATTAACGAAAACATCTTTATTCGTAAAAATTTACGTCGCCTATTTCAACGAAAAGCCGAAATCACAACCAAAGTCGTTAAAACTAAAAAGGATGACGAAGCGGCTCAAAAATTTTCCCAATATTTTGATTGGAACGAACCGATTTCAAAAGCACCATCACATCGTTTATTAGCTATGTTGCGTGCTGAAGCGGAAGGTTTTGTCAAACTAAATGTAGCGATTGAAAAAGAAGAAGCCTTAGATTTTATCGAAGAAAATATCATTAAAAATAAAAATTCTGATGCAACTTCTCATTTAGAATTGGCCATTAAAGACAGTTATAAACGTTTGTTAGAACCAGCTATTTCAAACGAAACCTTGCAAGAAGCCAAAGCAAAAGCGGATATTAAAGCGATTGATGTATTTTCCGAAAATTTACGTCAGTTGTTGTTAGCTCCACCATTAGGTGAAAAACGAATTTTAGCTATCGATCCAGGTTATAGAACGGGTTGTAAAGTCGTGTGTTTGGATGAAAAAGGAGATTTACTAAATAACGAAACCATTTATCCACACGCACCTCAAAACGATACCGCGATGGCGATGAAGAAAATTCGTTCGATGGTGAATGCGTATAATATTGAAGCCATTTCTATTGGAAACGGAACCGCTTCTCGTGAAACGGAATTTTTCATTAAAAAAATTGCTTTTGACAAACCTGTTCAGGTTTTTGTGGTTTCAGAAGCGGGCGCATCGGTGTATTCTGCAAGTAAAATTGCACGTGAAGAATTTTCAAATTATGATGTAACGGTTCGTGGTTCGGTTTCGATAGGAAGACGACTTTCCGATCCATTGGCAGAATTGGTAAAAATCGATCCAAAATCGATCGGTGTTGGACAATATCAACACGATGTAGATCAAACGAAATTGCAATCTGCATTGGATAGCACTGTAATGAGTTGTGTGAATTCAGTGGGGATTAACATCAATACCGCAAGTAAATCGTTATTGAGTTATGTTTCTGGAATTGGTGAAAAAATGGCAGAAAACATCGTTACTTATCGTTCAGAAAACGGACCTTTTGAAGATAGAAAACAATTGAAAAAAGTACCGCGTTTAGGCGAAAAAGCGTACCAACAAGCCGCAGCTTTCATTAGAATTCGCGATGGGAAAAATCCATTAGATAATTCGGCAGTACATCCAGAAGCGTATCCTATTGTGGAAAAAATGGCAAAAGATTTAGGCATTCAAACCAATGAATTAATCGCCAATAAAGAAAAAATCGCTCAAATAAAGCCAGAGAATTATATCACAGCTGAAATCGGAATTTTAACGTTGAAAGACATTTTAAAAGAGTTAGAAAAACCAGGTTTAGACCCAAGAAAAGGGGCTAAAATTTTTGAATTCGATCCAAATGTAAAAACGATAAAAGATTTACGTGTTGGTATGATTTTACCTGGAATCGTAAATAACATTACCGCTTTTGGTTGTTTTGTTGATGTGGGAATCAAAGAAAGTGGTTTAGTGCACATTTCCCAACTTAAAGAAGGTTATGTTTCCGATGTAAACGAAGTCGTAAAAATGCATCAACATGTGCAAGTAAAAGTTGTTGAGGTAGACGAAGCTAGAAAGAGGATTCAACTGACGATGATATTATAAAAGCAAAAATTCCAAATTCTAAATTAGAATTTGGAATTTATTTTTAATTCTTTAATAAACTCTTTAAGGAAAGATTTTTGAAAAAGTTTAATCTTTATAATTAATTCTATTTAAGTCTAAAATATTTATAAGCAAAAAATGCAATTATTAATGATTGTAATAAAGTTAATATGGTTACCATTTCAATAGAAGGCATATCTAAAATAAAAGGGGCAACCGTTTCAATTTTGTCTCCATTTACACCAATAAATAGCATACCAAATAAATTGTTATTCCAATGTAACCCAATCGACATCCATAATGAACCTGTTTTATATGCAACCCATCCGTATAATAATCCAGATATAAAATAAGGTAAAAGAGTGGTTATTTTCCCTCCAAATTGCTCAATATTGGTTAAATGTGGTATCGAAAACATAACAGCTGTAATAGTTATATAAACGATAGGATGTTTAGTAATTCTTCTAAGAAATTGTGTTAAATATCCTCTAAAAAGTAATTCTTCTGCAGAAGTTTGAACAAATAATCCAATGCTACCAACAATTAAAAGAGGTAAAAATGATTCCACATTAATCCCAACATAATTCACATTTAATACACCAAATAGTTGAAAAATATAAGTAACAACAATACCTACAATAGTTGAAATAAAAAATCCCCAAAATAAATTTTTAAAGTCAAAATGCAGTTTTGGCATTGCCACAGACCAAGAAGGTCTTTTGTGAATCCATTGTGTGATTAATGGAATAAATAAAAAAGATAAAATAAAACAAGATAACAAAACCAAATTTCTTGAAACAATTGAATCATTGTAATTTGGATACATAATTGCAATAGGAATTATTAAAAAACCCGAAACAACAAAAAACAAAAAAAACATAAGTATTAACCCAAGTATATATCTAGGAATACCATTTTTTGCTTTATCAGACCACTCTAAATAACTTTTAATCGAAGCATCATTTGTTTGAATGTTTTCGTTTTGATTTGTGTTTTCCATATTGAATTTAAATTACTAAAGTTTTAATATCATAACAGTTATAAACCAATAAATAAACATAAAAATACTAGAAAATAACATTCCTAAAACAACAGATAAAATAGTTCTTGTGATAATACCTGCTTTAGAATACAAATTTTCATCATAAAAAAATTGATATAAAAACCAGAAAGAATAAGCAATTATTCCATAATCTACAATTTGGTTAATTACTTTTAAAAAACTAATATTTGAAGTTATAATAGAAAATAAAACAATTAATTTACTAATTATTAATAAAGCAGATGCTTTGTAAATATTTAAGATTAGGTGTTCCGAATAATTAAATTTGCTTTTTTTATAAAATTGAAAGGTAAAAAATGCAATAATTGGTATTGTGATAAAAATAAATGTTTTAGGATTATCTCTAACAAAATTAAAATAATTACTTATTAAACTTTGCTCTTCTTTATTAGTTGAAATAATAGTTGCGAGAGAAACCTTAGAATAACCATCTAATAAAATACCTAATCCTGATAATAAAACAAAAAGACTCATATAATTCATATGGCTTGCTCTTTTACCAAGAAGGTATTCTTTTATTGAATGTCCAGGTCTTGTTGCTAATTCTTTTAAAGTAAAAAAGATACCATTATTCATAAAAGAATAATATTTACTAGCGATATCATTTTTAAAAATTTGTTTAAAAGAAAACCGAGTTGTACTTGTTTTTTGACCACAATTTTGACAAAAACTACCAGAGGTTTCAAAATCACAATTAAGACATTTCATAAGATATTAATTAGAATATAAAGGGTTAAACATAATTATCAAAATAGTTATAAAACACTAATTTTATTTAAAAGTAATTAAATATTTCACAAAAATCTACATTTATAGGTGTAAAATTAAAAAAAGCCTCAAGAAAGTATTAATTCTTGAGGCTTTTTAAATATTTATTCGGTAATAAAACAGCAATTATTCTTTGGTCTCTTCTTCTTTTTTAGAATTTGCTGGTTGATCATCTTTGGCTGCGTTTTTAAATTCTTTAATTCCGCTTCCAATTCCTTTCATTAATTCTGGAATTTTTTTTCCTCCAAAAAGTAATAAAACGATTACCGCAATTAAGATTATTTGTGGAACTCCAACAATCCCCAAAGATATAGCTAATGTATTCATGATTTTAATATTTTAAAGTACAAAGATATAAAGAAATTACCAATTCATTATTTTTTAACGATTTATTATCAGCTTTCAATTTACAAACACGTTGTATTTAGTATATTTGTGATATAAATTAATGCAATAAATGGCTAACAAAAAGCTAAAACGACAATTACTTCTTAAAAAGTTATACAACAAAAGAAGATTAGTTATTCTTAACGAAGATACTTTTGAAGAAACTTTTTCATTAAAATTAAACTTAATGAATGTCTTTGTTGTGGGAACAATTGGCGCTATTTTAATCATTTTTGTAACTACTTATATTATTGCATTTACACCTTTACGCGAATATATTCCGGGTTATGCTTCTTCAAAATTAAAACAAGATGCTTTGGAAATGGCTATAAAATCAGACTCTCTTGAAAAATCAGTAAAAATCAACAATGTTTATATCGCTTCCATAAAAAAAGTACTAACTGGTGATTTAGAATATGCAAAGTTGAACAAAGATTCTATTAAAGCTTTAAATATTTCTGATATAGATGTTTCTGGACTTTCACCAACAGAAAAAGAGCAAGAATTAAGAGATCAAGTTATTAAAGAAGATAAATACAATGTATTTGAAACTTCAAAACCTAAAGTTAGTTTTGTATTATTTCCTCCTGCTCAAGGTGCTATTTTACAAAAATATAATGTAGCCAATAAACATTTAGCAGTTAAAATTGCTTTAACTAACAATACACCAATAAAAGCCGTTGGAGCAGGAACCATCATTTTTTCCGATTGGACGCCAAGTTCAGGATATGTAGTAATTATTCGCCATAAAGATGATATTTTATCGGTCTATAAAAATGCGGCTTCGCTAACAAAATCGCAAGGAAATATAGTACGATCGGGTGAAGTTATTGCTCTTGCTGGAAATGCAAATAATGTACAAAATTCGGGTGCAACACTTCATTTTGAATTATGGAAAGATGGTTTCCCAATAGACCCAACGCAGTTTATCAATTTCAATTAACATGTCAGTAAAAGCTTTTGCAGCAAAATTATTTGCAAAAAGAATTCACGCTAAAACTCAAAAATGGGCCAATAATCCTATTGAAACCCAACAACAAGTTTTTGAAGCCTTAATTAAAGAAGCGGCACAAACGCAATTTGGAAAAGACCACGATTTTGGTTCGATAAAAAGTTATTCCGATTTTGCTCAAAAAGTCCCAGTTCGCGATTACGAAGGATTAAAACACTATGTTGATAAAGTAGTAAAAGGCGAAGAAAATGTACTTTGGAAAGGAAAACCGCTTTATTTTGCTAAAACTTCTGGAACTACTTCGGGTGCGAAGTATATCCCATTGACAAAAGAATCAATGCCGTTTCATATTCAAGCAGCTCGGAATGCAATTTTAAGTTACATTCACGAAACTGGAAAAGCAGAATTTGTAAAAGGTAAAATGATTTTCTTGCAAGGAAGTCCACTTTTGGAAGAAAAAAACGGCATAAAATTGGGAAGATTATCAGGAATTGTGGCGCATTTTGTTCCGAAATATTTACAAAAAAATCGCATGCCAAGTTGGGAAACCAATTGCATCGAAGATTGGGAAACCAAAGTCAATGCTATTGTTGAAGAAACCATCAATGAAGACATGTCGGTGATTTCAGGCATTCCGTCTTGGGTGCAAATGTATTTTGAGAAATTGGCAGCAAAAGCAGGAAAACCTGTTGGCGAAATCTTCAAAAACTTCAATTTGTTCATTTATGGCGGTGTAAATTACGAACCTTATCGTGCGAAATTCGAAAATTTAATTGGAAGAAAAGTCGATTCAATTGAATTATTTCCAGCTTCTGAAGGATTTTTTGCCTACCAAGATTCGCAGAAAGACAAAGGAATGCTATTGCTATTAAATTCTGGAATTTTCTACGAATTCATAAAAGCAGAGGAATTTTTTACCGAAAATCCAAAGCGTTATACCATTGGCGAAGTAGAATTAGGCGTTAATTACGTTTTAATCATTTCAACGAACGCTGGACTTTGGGCTTACAATATTGGCGATACGATTCAGTTTACAAGTTTAAAACCGTATCGTGTAATCGTTTCGGGAAGAATCAAACATTACATCTCTGCTTTTGGCGAACACGTTATTGGAAAAGAAGTAGAATCGGCGCTAAAAGAAGCAATGGAAGAAACTGATGTTCGTGTAAACGAATTCACAGTCGCCCCACAAATAAATCCAACCGAAGGATTGCCTTATCACGAATGGTTTATCGAATTCGAAAATGAACCCGATAATTTAGAAGAATTTGCGCTAAAAATTGATGCCGCCATGCGCAAGCAAAACGTGTATTACGATGATTTGATTGTAGGACATGTGTTGCGGACGTTAGTCATTAAAAGTGTTCCAAAAAAGGGTTTCCAAGAGTACATGAAATCGATAGGCAAATTAGGTGGACAAAATAAATTACCAAGATTAAGCAACGATAGAAAAATTGCTCAGTTTTTTGAGAACAATTAAATAACTGTTTTGTCATTCTGAACTCGTTTCAGAATCTAAGATAAGAAGCTGAAACAAGTTCAGCTTGACAAAGTTTCAAATATTATATTTTAATGTACAAGTTTGTAGTTTTATTTTTTATTTCTTTTTCCCTTTCAGCACAAATTCGCGGTGTAGTCAATGACAGTATTTCGGGCGAACCGATTCCGTTTGTGAATATTTGGGTGGAGAATGAAACGATTGGAACTACTTCGGAAGCGGATGGAACGTTTTTTTTAGAGGCTTCAAAAGGAAAAAACATTGTGGTTTCGGTTTTGGGTTATGAAAGAAAAATACTAAAAGGCTCTGAAATTTCCGTTGTTCATTTGAAACCTATGGCTTATGACTTAAAAGAAGTGGTCATATTGAATAAAAAGCAAACAAAAAAAGTTGAAATTGGGGACGTTGAAAACGCGATTTTTCAATCATTTGATAATGGACCAAAAATCGAAGCGAAGTTTTTTCCTTATCAATCTTCGTACAGTAAAACAAAGTTTATAAAAGAGGTCACTATTTTTACCGATAGTAGAATAGACAACACCACTATAAAACTTCACTTTTACAGCGTTGATGAAAACGGATTTCCTGGAGAAGAATTATTGAACAAAGATTACATCGTAACGCTAAAAAAAGGCGTTATCAAACACCGTTTTAACATTTCGCAATTTGATTTGGTTTTTCCGGAAAAAGGCATGTTTGTAGCGTATGAAAAGTTATTAATCGAAAGCAATAAAACAGGCATAAAATACCAACCGTATGTATTGTATAATTATGTTGAAAGAGACTTTTTTTATACCTATGCTTACGGAAAATGGAGCAAACAATTGGGAAATAATTCTGAGAAAATCAGTATAAATGAACCCTCAATAAATCTGATATTATCTAACTAAAATAAAAATCGTAACTTTGCAGGTTAGAAAAACAAAATATTAATGAAGGACATTAAAAACATTTCGCGCTCAAGAGCGCAAGAGTCGTCAGCAGCTATTGAACGACTGTACATTACCATGAGACATTTATTTAACAGAGGTTTTTATAAACCAATGGGTGTTTCAGGAGAAACTTTAAGAGAAGCTTTATTAGCGCTTCGACCAGAAATTTACGGTTCTATTGCCGAAGAAAAGGTAGAATTAAACGGACTTTTATACGTAATTGAACGTTTACCAATTGGAATTGAAGAATGCCGTTACATCAATTTAACTTCAGATGAAGGCTATTCGAATTCGCACTTTAAAGCCATTGTTCCACCAAAAAGAAGAAGAAATTGTTATCGTATCGACGACGAACAAATGAATGTGGAAATCACACGCGGTCGTTCAGACATCTACGATATTTTAACACATTTGACCTTTATTTTCATCGAATCACACAAAATTAAAGATAGAGTTTTAATTGATGATGAAGGTTCGGTTTCTCGCGATTGGCAAAAATTAGAATTAGCGGTAAAACAAACTAAAAAATTAAGCTTGATTGACCGCGAAAAAGCGATTTCTCACGCAGCTAATGTTTTAGGAAGAACTTTTGCCGAAGTACAAGATATTTATGATGATTTCGCTACAGCTGAAGCGCCAGATAGATTCTTACACGTAGTATATTGGTTAGGAAAATTAGCGATCGAAGAAGTAGTCGATAATAACAAAAGAACGATTACGTTTAGTCCAATTTTGAGAGAAAGATTAGGGCACCATATTTATGGGGATATTTGGGCAACTACTATTAAAGATGTTTTGCTTAAAAACGACTTAATTGAAAGACCTATCCACATCATAAGTGCGAATATGCACAGTGTAATGAATTCAATTTTTGCGGAACCTGTTTTAGGAAAAAAATATAAAAACACACCTGAATTTCAGATATTTGAAGATTTAAGTAGTTCGGCAAGTAAAGAATTACGCAAGAAAGTAGAAGAATTAGCGTTACAACAAGGAATGATTTCGTTGCCAGATGCATCAGGAACCAATATCGACGTTCAAATTTTTGATACCGCTAAAATTGATTTTAAGAAAACCATTTTTGCTGAAGCGAAGTTAGCCAAAGAAAAACCAGTTATTATTGTAATGGATTATGCGTTTGGTGAGCAAGCTTTTGAAACCATTGACGAATTGTTGAAACCCTATAAAACAGACAAGAAAAGTAAAATTTTCTTAAACGTGGAATCGGTTTCTATAATGGGTAAAGCCGGAATTTTAGAAGGTGGAAAAGGCGATATTATGATTCCAACAGCGCACGTAAATGAAGGAACAGCCGATAATTATCCGTTTGAAAACGAGTTAACCAAAGCTATGTTTGATGGAAATGAAATACCAGTTTTTGAAGGTCCAATGATTACGGTTTTAGGAACGTCACTTCAAAATAGAGATTTATTAAAGTTTTTCCACGAATCTACTTGGGAAGCAATTGGTTTAGAAATGGAAGGTGCTTATTATCAAAAAGCGATTCAATCGGCATCTAAAATTAGAAAAAGTATAAATCCTGATGTAAAAGTTAGATATGCTTATTATGCTTCGGATAACCCATTAGAAACAGGAAGCACGTTAGCATCGGGTGGATTAGGAACCACAGGAGTAAAACCTACGTATTTAATTACGATAAAAATATTAGAACAAATCTTTAACGTAAAATAAGTGTAAATGAGTACAAATTCTCAAGACCAAGAAATCGATTTAGGACAAATCGGAACCGGAATTAAAAACCTTTTGAATGGAATAATTAATTCTTTCTTCGATTTTATATTCTTTGTAAAAAAGAAGCTAGTAATTATTGGCGGCCTTTTTGTTTTAGGTATAGTATTAGGTTTTTTCTTAGACAAAGATCTTTCTTATAATCAAGAGATTTCGGTGATTCCTAACTTTGGGAGTAATGATTATTTGTATACCAAAACCGCATTTTTACAATCGCGTTTAAAAGAAAATGATGCGGCTTTTTTTAAATCAATTGGTGTAAAGAACCACCAAAAAATTTCCAATATTAAAGCGGAAGCTATCAATGGGGTTTTTAGTTTTATTGGTTCTAACGAACAAAATTTCGAATTACTAAAATTAATGGCTGAAGATGGAAATTTAACAGAAATTATAAAAGACGATTTAACTAGTAAAAACTATTATTCGCATAATATCACTGTGGCTACTTCTGAAAAAATAAATCAAAAAGAAATCATCGACCCTATTTTAAAATATTATCAAGAAAATACATTCTATCAAAAGCAACAAGTAATTCATCAAGAGAATATAGATGAAAAAATCAAATTTAATGATTCATTAGTCAATCAAATAGACGGCTTAATTGTTAAATTATCTGATGCTAAAAGCTCAAGTAATGTAACTATTTCTGAAAATAGTAGTATTACAACATTGATTAACAAGAAAGATGAATTAATTAAAGAGTCTCAAAATTTAAAACTGAATAAAGGAGAATACGAACAAATTATTAAAGTAATTAATGTTTCTTTGAACAATCTTAATACAAAAGGATTTAATAATAAAATGAAGCTTCTTTTACCTTTCTTATTTGTGTTTTTATATTTTGTAGCTTTTACATTTAATAATTTGTACAAAAAACAATTAGCAAGAATTAAAGGGTAATGAAATATATATTAGTTACAGGCGGTGCTGGATTTATAGGAGCTAATTTTGTTCCCTACTTCATCGATAATAATACAGAATATCATTTAGTAAATTTAGATTTACTTACCTATGCTGGAAATTTAGAAAATGTTTCAGAAGTTGAAAATCATCCAAGATATACGTTTGTACAAGGCGATATTTGCGATAGAAATTTTGTTGAAGATTTGTTCCAAAAATATCAATTTCACGATGTGATTCACTTTGCGGCAGAAAGCCATGTGGATAACTCAATTTCAGGTCCAGAAGCGTTTATTAAAACCAATGTTTTAGGAACATTTAATTTATTAGACACAGCCAGAAAATTTTGGATGTCAGCACCTAATCTATACAATGTTGGATTTGAAAATTCCCGTTTTCACCACGTTTCAACCGATGAGGTATATGGAACATTGGGTGAAACCGGTTTATTCGAAGAAACCACTCCTTACGCACCAAACAGTCCTTATTCAGCCTCAAAAGCAGGTTCGGATATGATTGTGAGAAGTTATTTTCATACCTATGGAATGAATGTGGTAACGACCAATTGTTCTAATAATTACGGTCCAAAACAACATGACGAAAAGTTAATTCCAACCATCATTCGTAAAGCGATACAAGGCGAAAATATTCCGATTTATGGTGATGGAAAAAACGTACGCGATTGGTTATACGTTTTAGATCATTGTAAAGGAATTGAGTTAGCGTTCAAAATTGGAAAAGCAGGTGAAACCTATAATATTGGTGGAAGAAACGAACGCAATAATTTATATATCGTAGATATGGTTTGTTCGATTTTGAATGAATTACAACCAAAGTCAGAAGGAAAATATCAAGATCAAATTACATTTGTAAAAGACAGACCAGGACACGATTTGCGTTACGCCATTGATGCAACAAAAATCGAGAATGAATTAGGCTGGAAAGCCGATGAAAATTTTGAATCAGGAATCAAGAAAACCATTGAATGGTATTTGAAAAAGTTTCAAGTTTAAAGTTATTTTTGTTTCAAGCTCACCCAACCTGAAACTTTAAACAAAACAAACAAAAAAGTATGAAAGGAATTATATTAGCTGGAGGTTCAGGCACACGTTTGCATCCGTTAACATTAGCGGTAAGCAAACAATTAATGCCTATTTATGATAAACCGATGATTTACTATCCATTATCTACTTTGATGTGGGCAGGAATCAGTGAAATTTTGATTATTTCAACACCGCACGATTTACCTTTATTTCGTCAATTATTAGGCGATGGAAAATCATTAGGTTGTAAATTTGAATACGCAGTTCAAGAACATCCAAATGGTTTAGCCGAAGCTTTTATTATCGGAAAAGAATTTATTGGAAACGATAAAGTAGCTTTAATACTTGGAGATAATATTTTCTACGGTACAGGTTTAGCTGAATTATTACAAGAAAACAGCAATCCAAACGGAGGAATTGTTTACGCTTATCATGTTCACGATCCTGAACGTTATGGTGTAGTTGAATTTGATGGCGCTGGAAAAGTTTTATCTATTGAAGAAAAACCAGCGCAACCAAAATCAAATTTTGCGGTTCCGGGAATTTATTTTTACGATAATCAAGTAGTTGAAATAGCAGCAAATATTAAACCAAGTCCGCGCGGAGAATTAGAAATCACTGATATCAACAAAGCCTATTTAGAGCAAGGAAATTTAAAAGTTTCCATTTTAGATAGAGGAACTGCGTGGTTAGACACTGGAACATTTCAATCGTTAATGCAGGCCGGACAGTTTGTACAAGTGATAGAAGAACGTCAAGGATTAAAAATTGGAGCTATTGAAGAAGCGGCTTACAAAATGGGTTTCATCAATGCTGATCAATTAAAAAAATTAGCAGAACCGCTATTGAAAAGTGGTTACGGAAAACATTTAATGAGCTTAGTTTAAAAATATTTGTTTAATGTTTCAAGTTTAATGTTTAACTTCGTTCTGTTCGGCATAGCCTCGGGTCAAGTTATTGAAGTTGAATTTTGAAATTGAAATTGAAATTGAAATTGAAATTTACAGAAACCAAACTTAAAGGATGTTTTATCCTGGAACCAAAAATAATAAAAGACGAACGCGGTTACTTCATGGAAAGTTTCAACGAAAAGACTTTTCAAGAAGGTGTTGGGCAAAAAGTAACTTTTGTACAAGACAATCAATCGTTTTCAACTAAAGGCGTTTTGCGCGGATTGCATTATCAATGTAATGAACATGCGCAAGCAAAGTTAGTTCGTGTTCTTGATGGTGAAGTTTTAGATGTTGCAGTAGATTTACGACCTGAATCAGCAACATTTGGTCAATATGAAGCTGTTTTGCTTTCGGCAGAAAATCGAACACAGTTTTTTATACCAAGGGGTTTTGCTCATGGTTTTTTAGTTTTAAGTGAATCAGCAACTTTTTTTTACAAATGTGATAATTTTTACAATAAGGAAAGCGAAGGTGGATTGCTATATAATGACGAAACAATAAATATCGATTGGAATTTTTCTGTCCAAGATTTGATAATTTCAGATAAAGACAAAGTATTACCGAATCTACAAAATGCTAAAAAAGTATGGTAGTATTGGTAACAGGAGCAAACGGACAATTAGGACAAGCCATTCAATCTATTTCTAAAAACTACAAAGAAATAGATTTTGTGTTTTGTTCTTCGTCTGAATTAGATATTACTAATTTAGAAAATTGTCAAGCTGTTTTTTCAAACTATCAACCACATTTTTGCATTAATACAGCGGCTTATACAGCAGTTGACAAAGCTGAAAGTGAACCAGCAAAAGCTTTTGATATCAATGCAAATGGAGCAGAAAACTTAGCGATTACCAGCAAGAAGTTCAATACAATTTTAATTCATATTTCTACTGATTTTGTATTTGATGCTTATTTTTCAGATGGAATTGCCTATTATGATAGAGAACTTAGATTGCCTTTAAAAAGTAATTTAGGACTTACAGAAACCGATGTACCTTTTCCAAGTGGTGTGTATGGTTTAACAAAATTGCAAGGAGAACAAGCGATTAAGGCGAATTGGGAAAAACATTTTATCATTAGAACTTCTTGGGTATATTCTCAATTTGGAAACAACTTTATGAAAACCATGCTACGATTGGCATCGGAACGTGATAGTCTTTCTGTTGTTGCAGACCAAATTGGAACGCCAACAAATGCTATTGATTTAGCTGAGGTTTTGATAGTTATCATAGTTTCAAGTTTCAAGTTTCAAGTTTCAAGTTTTGGAATTTATAATTTCAGTAACGAAGGGCAATGTTCCTGGTATGATTTTGCTAATGAAATATTTCGCCAAAAAGGAGTTTCAATAGATTTAAAACCTATTCCAACTTCAGCCTATCCTACGCCAGCCAAAAGACCAGCGTATAGTGTTTTGGATAAAACAAAAATTAAAAACACATTTGATATTGAAATCAACGAATGGCAAACTAGTTTAGCAAATTGTATAAATCAATTGTAAATTCATGAAAAAAATAATTTTACTCTTTTGCTTTACCTTCTTTTTATCCTTTTCACAAGAAAAAGCATCAACTTATTTTGATGTGCAACTTTTTAGAGGGAATATTTATAAACACACGGATGATGTTGGTCATTTAATCACTGGTCATCCCGACGGATTTTTACTGAGTTACAACTGGAAAACTTTTGGAAAAAAAGAATGGCAACAAGTATACAATTATCCTGATTATGGAGTTTCGTATCATTATTTAGACTTCAAAAACCAATATTTAGGTGTTAATCATGCGGTTGGAGTGCATTATAATTTTTATTTTTTTAAGCGTCAGTTAATGTTTCGAATTTCGCAAGGAATTGGTATGACTTCAAATCCTTATGACAAAGAAACTAACAATAAAAACAACGCTTTTGGAACTAAGATAATGGACAATAATTACTTTTTATTGGAATATAAGAAGGAAAACATTATTGATAAAATTGGTTTTCAAGCCGGATTTATGCTGACTCATTTTTCTAACGGAAGATTCAAAGCACCAAACAGTGGAATCAACACAATAGCTTTTAATGTAGGATTGAATTATAATTTTAACGACAAGCAAGAATTTATAGTTGATTCGTTACCATCAAAATACACTTACAAAGAAAGAATAAAATACAATATCGCTTTTAGAACGGGAATTTCTGAAGGACCAGTTCCTCATTTGGGACAACGTCAATTTTATCATATTGGTTTGTATGCCGATAAACGAATTGGAAGAAAAAGCGCTCTACAGCTGGGAACAGATGTTTTTTTTTCCCGATATTTACAAGATTATATAAAATTTGTATCGGTGGCTTTTCCAGAGAATCATGATTCTTATGCCGATCCAGATACCGATTATAAACGAATCGGATTGTTTGTTGGACATGAGTTGTTTATTAACAAACTGTCTATCGAAACACAATTTGGATATTATGTTTACAAGCCTTTTGATTATGAAATTGATATCTATCAAAGAGTTGGGATAAAATATTATCTTTATAAAAATATTTTTACTGGTGTAGGTTTAAAAACCCATGGAGGAAGAGCTGAAGCTATTGAAGCTACACTTGGTGTACGATTATAATATGAGAAAATTTGTTTTACATATAGTTACTTTTTGCTGCCTTGTTTTGGTAACCAGTTGTGGCATTTCTGAAGATTGTTTCAAAGGAAATGGGAATCAAATTACACAAACGTTTCCGATAGAGGACTTTACTAAAATTAAAGTTTATGATGGTGTTGGATTAGTTGTAAAAGAAGGCCCAAATTATGAAGTAAAAGTAAAAACTTCTGAAAATATTATTGATGAGATAGAAGTTAAATTAGTGGGCAACATGCTTGTTGTTAGAGATAATTCAACGTGTAATATTACTAGAGATTACGGACAAACAGTGGTTTATGTTACGGTACCAGATGGTTCGATTTTACCACTAATACAAGAATTAGAATTGTATTGTAAAACGGAACAAAAAATACAGTCAGAAGGTATATTACACTCGCCAATTATTCGTTTATTTTCAATAGGTGATGATGGTGATAGTGCAGGAATTGGTAATTTTTATATCGATGTTGACAATGGACAATTAGTAGTTGAAAGCAACAACATTTCTAACTTTTATATCAATGGACATTGCGAGGAAATGTTATTGAATTTTTACTTTGGAGATGGTCGTTTTTATGGTGAAAACTTACAAGCCGAGAACATAAAAGTGTATCATAGAGGCTCTAATGATATGATGGTTTTCCCAATTCAAAAAATTGAGGGAACTATTTTTGCCACAGGAAATGTGATTTTAGAAAACATACCACCACTTGTTAATGTTGAAGAAGTGTTTAGAGGAAGAGTAATATACTAAAAATGAATTTAAAGAAAAACATTTATTGCTTAACACCCATTTATAACGATTGGGAAAGCTTTGCTATTTTGATTCAAGAGATTCATCAACTGAAACAAAATCTAAGTACTTACAATTTTTTTGTGTTAGCAGTAAATGATGGTTCTACCGAAGATTTACCTGAAGATTTTGATTACAAGAACATCTCTGCAACAGTTTTAAATTTAAAAATTAACATTGGACATCAAAGAGCTATTGCAGTTGGGTTGCAATATATTTACAATGAAGTGTCCGATTATGATTTTGTTGTGGTAATGGATAGTGACGGAGAAGACAAACCTCAAGACATTAAGGATTTAATCAACAAAGCAGAACAAGAACAAGAAAAGAAAATCATTTTCGCCCAACGTAAAAAACGTCAAGAATCTACATTTTTTAAAGTGGGTTATTTCTTTTATAAATACTTATTCTATTTCCTAACGGGACAAAAGATAAGCTTTGGAAATTTCAGTGTAATTCCAAAAAAATTACTTTCAAAAGTAGTCCATCAAAACAACATTTGGAACCATTATTCAGGTGGAATCATTCAATCTAAAATTCCTTTTGAAAAAGTTTTACTAGACAGAGGTAAACGCTATAAAGGTGTTTCTAAAATGAATTTTAATAGTTTAATAGTTTACGGATTAAGTTCAATTTCGGTTTATTTTGATTTTTTATCTATTCGTATTTTAAGATTTTCATTGTATGGAATTGGAATTTGTTCCATTTCTGTTTTATATATTTTATACCAAAAATTATTTACCGATAATGCGATTCCTGGTTGGGCATCAAGTTTGACATTGATCATTTTGGGAATTATTTTACAATTGTTTTCAGTAACACTTGTTGTTTTGTTATTGCAATTGAGTTCTAGGAAGAATATTAGCACTCCAAATGCCAAACAATATTTCGATTTTATTGAAAATAAATTCAGAAATAGTTTTCTTAATATTTGATTGAATATCAATATATTAAATTTAACTTTGTATTGTCAAGTAAAATTCATCTTGTTGCTAAACCATAATTATGAAACAATTTTTATTTACAATTATTTTTTTGAGTACTTTTTTTAAGTTAAATGCTCAAAATTTTTCAGCAGATGTTTCATTTGGAAATAATGGCGTTGTCATAAATACAGCTATTTCAAAAAATCCTATAGAGATTTTTTTTCAAGATGACAAGTATTTTTTTGTGTTGAGTGAGAATATAGTTTGTAGTTACAATTACAATGGCACAAGTAATATTGGATTTGGTTTAAATGGCGTTTTAACTTTTAATAATACAAGCGAAAATTATAAAATTAAAGGAGCCAAATTACATAATGGTTCTATTTATGTATATGGCCAGTTAATAATTAATTCAAATTCTAATAAGAATGGATTTATTGTAAAATTATCTACAACAGGTGTTCTTGATTCAACATTTGGTTCTAATGGAAAAGTTGTTTTTGATTTTGGTCATAATGAAGAGTCAATTAATGATATAGTTTTTACACCATCAAGTGAAATATATGCTATTGGAACAAGAAATTACTCAATTTTTTTATCTAAAATGAATGTAGTGGGGAATTTAGATATCATGTTTGATAGCAATGGGTATAAAACATATCCTTTGAGTGCTAATGATTATTCAAATGGTATAAATATTTTTTCACAAAATAATGAATTGCTATTGACAGGAAGTTCTGTAATTGGTGCAAAATATTTAGCTTTATTGAAAGTTAACTTAAATGGTGATTTAATTCAAAGTTTTGGAATTAATGGGGTAAAAAAAATAGAAGTTGTAAGTTCTACTGACTCTTCTACTTTTGGTTTAATTAAAACATTAATTAAAAATGGTGTTTTATATTTTTCTTATACAAAGGCATACTCTTTTTCAACAATTTATAATTGGCTAGGGAAGTTTAATTTGAATGACGAGAGTTTAGAAATAGCGTATTCGTCATTACCTTTTTCGCTGCCATATTATTTTGTTGACGAAAACAATAAGCTCTATTATACTGGTAGCGTAAGATGTTCTCCTACAACAGCCACAAATTGTAAGAGAGATTTTTTTATTACAAAAAAGAATTTTGATGGTACAAATGATTTGTCTTTCAGTTCGACAGGAACTTATGTATATGATTTTTTTCCAAACGATTTCGTTTCTGATGACCAATCTTCAGTTTTTTATTTGCATGATGATGGTAAAATTTTGATTGCAGGGTATTCATTTAATCCAATGACCACGAATGGTTCAGGTTTGTCAATTTTAAGATTAGGGGAAACCAATTTAAATTCTAGTGGTTTTAATTTTGAGAAAAGTATTTCAATCTATCCCAATCCAACAACCAACAAAATTTACATAGAAAACAACAGTCAAAAAACAATCAAAAAGATTTTAATATTTGATACATCAGGTAAAATTCTTTTAGAAAAAGATTCTTTTGATCAAAATATTGACATAAGTGGTTTTCAAAATGGGATTTATTTTATTCAACTCAAAATGGATGATGCACATTTTTTTAAAAAAATTATGAAAATATAAAGAATACAATAAAAATTATTTTTCGAATTGTAAAAAACTATATATTTGCACAAAAATAAAATCAAAAAATGAAAGCATTTATTTTATCAGGATTATTACTTAGTGTTTTATTTACATCTTGTAAAGAAGATAAAGCTGTAGGAGCAGAAACTATTGTTAAAGAAGAAACAAGTCCGTTTACAATTACCGTTAATGCAGTTGTAGATAAGGATGCGGAATTTCAAATTTATTATAACGAAGACGGTTCTGAAAATTATCCAGCTGAACAATATATTAATGTGGCTATTAAAGCAAGTCAAGAGGCTCAAGATTTGGTTTTCAAATTACCAAACGATGTTAGCCCAATGAATTTAAGATTTGATTTAGGTTCTACTAAAGAACTTAAAGAGGTTAAATTCAATAGTGTTAAAATAGACTTCAATGGTAAAAATTTAAGCATCCCTAAAGAAGCGATTTTTAGAAATTTTTATCCAAATATGCAGGTTGCAGTTGATACAATAAATGCAACAGCAAAAATTAATGTTAAAGAAGGAGAGCTTTATGATCCAATTGTTGGAGCAACTCCAGAGTTAAAGAAACAAATCGAAACTTTATATGCTAAAAAAGCAGAATAACGTTTTAAATATTATATAAAAATAGGGAGCTAAATTTTAGCTCCCTATTTTTTTAGTATTAGTTTTATGTAGCATTTTAATAAGGAAAAATAAAAATCAAAATAGGATATGAACCTTGAATTGTATCCATATTTTAATTTAACCACTAACGCTTCTTTAAGGGCTTTGTAAATCTGATTACTCACACCGCCATTTTGCATTTTTGCGGTTATTTCATTAAAAAATGCAGGTTCAATCGTTTCTTTACATCTTATGTAAAAATCTAAATCCCCGACAATTTTGTATGCTGTACTGAAGTTGCCAACTTTCTCAAATAATTCTTTTTTATGAAAGGATCCCACTTGCGCAATATTCATATTTCTAACTACATTTACCCATTTAAATGGTTTGCCAATGACTCTTATGAACTGATGTTTCTCATCAATAATCTCAACTTGTGAAGAGATATAATTTGTTTTACTACCGCTTTTGTTTATTTCGTTTGAATAATTAATTAGAGCATCTTCAATATACATATCATCCGATCCCAAAAAACTAATCCATTGACCCGAACTTAATTGTATTCCTTTGTTCCATGCATCGTAAATTCCTTTATCCTTTTCGGAGATGAATTTATATGGAATTCCTTTTGCTTCAAATTTAGGCACAAATGATTGTATAATTTTCAGAGTGCTATCAGATGAATTACCATCTATTATGATGTATTCAAAATCTTGAAAATCCAAATTTAGTACGGAATCTATCGTATCTGATATGGTTTTCTCGCTATTGTAGGAAGCGGTAACTATACTAAAAAAAGGGGTTGTACTCATTTATTTTTTTGTAAATAATTGCATTACTTTTCCTGTTACACTTTTCAAATGTTGGTTCTTAAAAAATGAAAGAACAAAAAAGATAAGACATAAAACAAAAATACAGATAAATAAATAATTTAGAGAAGCATTAAACCAACTAATTATAGCAAAGTATCCAAAAATACCGGTACCAATAGCCGAAAGCACAAAAAACAAATCATTTTTCGAAATTAAGCTATTCCATGAAATACTATTTTCTTGTTGGTAAGAAACCAAAACCAAAAGCGAACCTATTAAAAAGGCTACATTCCATCCTAATATTACACCATAACCGCCAAAATGAACGCCTAAAAAATAACCTAAAATGGGATTGATGATTGTAATGGCTATATACGAATAAATTAACCAATTCAATTTGCCTTCTCCTAAGTAACTAAAATATGCCGGATTGCTACAAATATTAACAAAGGCCACAATGCTGTTTAAAATTACTGCAAATAAGAAAAACGGAACGATTTCTCCAATCCATAAGAAGGAAACTATTGGAGCCGATATAATAATGCCGGTAATCAAAACAATATCAAAAAGCAGAACTATTGAAAATGTTTTGATGTATAATTCTTTAACATAACTTTCATTTGTTTCTTTAGCTTCAGCTACTACTGGAATAATCACTTGGTTAGCGCTTACTATTAAACCTCTTAATTGTGTAACTAAACGACTCGCCATTTCATAGTAACCCACCATAGCTAACCCACCATATTTACTCAAAAGTGCTTTAGTTACGGGTTCAAACGACATTTGCATGAACGATAATGCTTGCATTTTTAAGCCATAATCAATAATTTCTTTGAATAAGTTTTTAGACCAATTCCATTGAAAGGTAAAAATCCCTTTTATGTATTTCGATAAAAAGTATATAGAAGTTAGTAACACTACTGCAGCTTGAACAATTTGGGCAAAAATTAATCCTTTCAAACCAAATTTTGGTGTGAGTAAAACACTTAAACCAAAAAGTAAAATAGAAGTAAAGCTAACAATGTAACTTTTGATATAATTTTTCTGAATTCCATCTAAACAGCTACTGATTACACCGCCCAATGCATTGATGACTAAGCTGATTAGTGAAAATGGTAATATTTCTAATGCAATTGGAAGGTATTTGGCTTCAATAAAATGAGGTAAAATATAAGTGCCCGCTATTAAAATGATAACCGAAATAATTGAATAGGTAACAATAATAAAAATAGAAGCTGTAAAAATGAGTTTTTTTAAACTTTCAAAATCATTTCGGGTGTGATAGGTAGCTACAAATTTGACGATACTTGTACTGATACCAAAATTAGCTATTAAAGCTAATGAAGTAGAGGCAATGATTAAAGACCAAACGCCAAGCAATTCAATTCCTAAAGTAACCAATAAGTAACGGTACAAAAGCAAATATACAATTCCTACGACCAGAACTTGTCCTATCGCAGCGATTGAATTGAAAAGAAGTTTTGATTTTTGCAAACGTTTCTTTATTTGGAATTAAGAATAAAATTTTCAATTTGAGTCACTCTATTGTCCCAATTGTGGAAGTTTTTCACTACATCATAATTTTTTTCAATTAGCGGAATGTGAGTATCAAAGTTAGCTAAAATAGTTTCAATTTGTGCCACAGGATTTTCTTCATCAATTTCTATAATAGGATTATAATCAAACAGATGGAGCATATCATGTGGTAGTTTACCTAAAATTAAACATTTAGACGCCATCGATTGCAGATAGCGATTTGTTATGGTAGAAATTTTGCCAGTTCTTTCAGGATGTGTTATGTCTGAAGGAACACAAATAGATATTTTTGAATTGGCTAAACCAAATAAAAAGTCTTCGCGTGAAGGAAAAATAATTTGTCCCGCTTTTTTTTCGTATTGATAAACCAAATGATTTTCAATTGATTTGATTTTTTCGTGATACTCATTCCATTTTCTACCTAATTGTAAAACGTCTGTTGTTCTTTCTTGATAAGGTATAAATTGATATTGGGTAACATCAATTCCTTCTGGAATCCAATGCGATTGAAAATTTGGAATATTTAAAGTGTTGAAATAATCTGCCGATTGCTTACTTGCTGTGAAAACTAAATTGATTTTATAAGCACGTATCGTTTTTTCAATCTCATCAAACAAAGGTTCCCAGGCATCATACATCCAAAGCACTTTTAAATCGGCATTGAAATGAAAATAAGGAAAAAACTTTTCTTTTTGATATCCAATTACCACATAGTTTTTATGCTTTTTAATTGGTAGTTGAAACGGCGAAATGAATTTAAGGAGTTGGCGAAGCACTCGCGCTTGAATGCTTCCCACCCCGTTTATTATTTCCCAATTGGGTTTGTTTATAATTCTAGCTTCAAACTCATAATACAAATCCATGGAAACATGGTGATTGAAATTGGTTTTAACCAAATTAAATTGTTTCATGAGTAAAAATTTTAATTACAACTAAGTTAATACTCGATGTAAATGCTTAATTTCTTCCGTTAAATCAATTTGGTGATTCCCAACAAAGAAACCTTTTTTGTCTAAGTATTGTGCGTTTTTCATTTCGCCAAAAATTTCACAATCGAAGTATTTCAAAACTTCATTTTTAGTAAAATCTCCAGTAACAATAGGACGACAATCGATGTGATTTTCTTCTAATTTTTTTACGATATCCAAACGGTTTAAATTAGATTCGGGTTTAATGATAAAACTAAATCCAAACCAACTGCTGTTATCGATATCTTTTTGAATGTAGAAATCGTTACTATCTTTAAATAGAGAAATAAACAATTCTGCATTTTTTCTTCTTTGGTCTAAGAAAGAAGGTAATTTTTTTAATTGTTCAACCCCAATAACACCACTCATTTCAACAGGTCGCACATTGTAACCTGGTAATAAGAAGCGGAACGATTCTTCGAACCAATTATCACTTTTGTTAGAAATTTTATTCTCTTTAGGTAAATGACGTGTCCATCCATGCGCTCTTAAGCAAACCATTACGTGATACATTTCCTCATCATCTGTTACAATTAAACCACCTTCCATGGTTGCCATGTGATGCGAAAAGAAAGTAGAAAAAGTTCCCACTAAACCAAAAGTTCCGGTTTGTTTCCCTTTGAATTCAGCCCCCATTGATTCGCAGTTATCTTCCATTAAGATGATGTCTTTAGAACCGATGATGTCTTTTATAGCATCAAAATTATTTGGGTTACCCAAAAGGTTTACCGCTAAAATCATTTTAGTGCTGTCTGTAACGGCTAATTTCAATTGATCTAAATCAAAATTTAACGTGTGTAAATCCACATCTACAAACTTCAATTTTAAACCATATTGGTATAAAGGGTAATAAGTGGTTGACCATGAAACAGCTGGAACAATTACTTCATCTCCTCTTTTTAATTTTGGATTTTTAGTATAAAACATAGCGGCAACTGCAATTAAATTAGCAGATGAGCCCGAGTTTACCATAACCGCGTATTTTGAATTAACAAATTTTGCAAAATCGTCTTCAAATTGTTTTACGCCTTCGCCCATAGTGTACATATCTTTTGCGATAACACCATTGATGGCTTCTATTTCTTTTTCATCCCAAGTTGAGGATGCTAATGGATATTTAATCATGTAAAACCGATGTTTTAAAGTATTCAACTGTTTTTTTAATTCCTTCTTCTAAGGAGGTTTGATGTTGCCAACCAAATTGCTTCAGTTTCAAATCATCAATTAATTTTTGTTTCATTCCGATAGGTTTAGACAAATCGTGAACAAATTTTCCTTCAAAACCAATTACGTTGGCAATGGTTTGATAGTATTCGTTAATAGTATAATCAAATCCTAATCCCACATTGATGTTTTGTGGCATTTGGTCAAATTTTTCTAAGGCATAAAATACAAAGTCAGCTAAATCACCTGTGTACATGAATTCTCTTCTGGCTAAACCATCACCCCAAATATCGATTTCGGTAGCGTTGTTTTGTTTGGCTTCGTAAATTTTCTTTATTACCGCCGGAACCATGTGTGAATGCTCGGGCGAAAATTTATCGTATTTCCCATATAAATTACATGGAATAACGGTTTTGTATTGCAATGTTGGATTTTCTTTTACTATGTATTCGCACAAACGCGTAGCTACTACTTTTGCAATGGCATAGCCTTCGTTTGTAGGTTCTAATTCACCTTTTAAAATTAATTCTTCTTGCAATGGATTTTGCGCTTCACGCGGATACATGCATGAACTAGCCATATTCATAAACCCTTTGATTCCGTTTTCTTTAGCTGCCATGATGATGTTTCTTCCCATGTCTAAATTGAAAACTAGGAAATCCACAGGTCTTGCCATGTTAGCTTGAATTCCTCCTACTAAACCAGCAGAATGAATAATAAAATCAGGCTGGTGTTCTTTTATATAGGCATCCACTGCATTATAATCACGCAAGTTCAATTCAGTGCTTGAAGGAGCTAGTAAGATATGTTGAGCTGCTTTTGGATGTTCCAAAATATTACTTCCCACCATACCATTGCCGCCTGTAACTAATATTTTCATAAGGAAATTTTAGTTATTCGTATCTTTTTAATGAATCCCTGTCTTTAAAACGAACGACATAGTTTAAATCGTGTTGCATCATGATTTTTACAAGTTCTTCGATAGAAGTACGACTTGGATTCCACCCTAATTGGGTTTTAGCTTTTGTAGGATCACCTAATAAACTTTCTACTTCCGCAGGTCTGTAATAGTTACGATCTACTTCAATAATTACTTTTCCTGTAGCTTTACAAATTCCTTTTTCGTTTTCATTTTCTCCTTGCCATACTAATTCGATACCCGCTTCTTTAAATGCTAATTCGCAGAAGTAACGCACTGAATATTGAATTCCAGTTGCAATTACATAATCTTCTGGTTGTTCTTGTTGAAGCATTAACCACATACATTCTACATAATCTTTAGCATAACCCCAATCGCGCATAGCGTTTAAGTTTCCTAAATATAATTTTTCTTGTAATCCGTGTTTAATTCTTGAAGCCGAAAGAGTGATTTTTCTGGTAACAAAAGTTTCACCTCTTCTTTCTGATTCATGGTTGAATAAGATTCCGTTTACAGCGAACATGCCGTAAGACTCACGATAATTTTTGGTAATCCAAAACGCATAAATTTTAGCTACGCCATAAGGAGAGCGCGGATAAAAAGGAGTGGTTTCTTTTTGAGGTACTTCTTGTACTTTTCCGTACAATTCAGAAGTAGACGCTTGGTAAATTTTTGTTGTTTCTGTCAACCCACAAATTCTGATAGCTTCTAACAAACGTAATGTTCCAACCGCATCAGTTTCTGCCGTATATTCTGGCATATCAAAAGACACTTTCACATGCGATTGCGCTGCTAAATTGTAAATTTCGTCTGGTTTAATTTGTTGCACTAAGCGAATTAGACTCGTAGAATCTGTCATATCCCCATAATGCAGGTTGATTTTTTTATCTTTATGTAAATCTCTAATTAAAGATTCAATATATAAATGCTCAATTCTTTCGGTATTAAAAGTAGAACTTCTTCTTATGATTCCGTGAACTTCATATCCTTTTTCTAATAATAATTCGGCCAAATACGAACCATCTTGTCCATTAATTCCGGTAATTAACGCTTTTTTCATCTCGGGTTAAAAATTTAATAGCTACAAATATATATCTTCAGTTAGTAAATGTATAATTTTTAGCAATATATTTTGTGAAATAGCTTTATATTTGGGGGCTAAATACATGGCTTTGATTGCAAAAAAACACATTCCAATAATTCTTTTTATACTTGTTTTATTGTGCGAGCTTTACTTGCCATCGTATAAATTAAATTTTGCTATTCAGTTTTCGACTTTAATTGGCGTTGTTTATAGTAGTAAGACAACTATTTCTTTGCGATTTTTTAAGACAATTTTACCTTTATTATTGCTATTTCTAATTGGTTTTTTGGGATTTTTTCTTGATTTTTATCCGTTATCTGCCACAATTAAAGACATTACTTATTTTTTAAAACCCATTATAGCACTTGTTCTTAGTTATGTGTTAATTAAGAAGCAAAATGATTTATTTCTTTTTTTAAAGATTATAGTTTATGTAGCCGTATTTACTGCTTTTATTCATTTGTTTGGAATATTTGTCTTGGGAGATTTTAGGAGCAACTCCATTCACGAATTGAGAGGTGATTTTGGATTGGATAATTTTATTGAAATTTTTGCTCTATATATATTATTATTCTCAAAACGATTTTTAGGAAAATCAATAATAAAAGATAGAAGATGGTATTATGTATTGGTAATTATTTTTCTTTTATCCATCTATTTGTATTTTTCTAGAACGATGTTGGTAACCTTTTTTTTAATAGGTTTTTCAATGTTTGGATATGCTAAAATTACAACTGGGACTTTAAAATTTATTGGATTTGTCTTCTTATTAATTGGGTTGCTTTATGCCTATTTATTTTCAGTAAAAATTGATAGAAATGCTAAAGGAGTAGAGGCGTTTTTATATAAGATAAAAATAGCTCCAGAAGAAATTTTCGAAACAAAAATAGATAGGGAAAACCATAAAGAGTTATGGGATCATTGGCGTGGGTATGAAGCCAAAAGAGCATTTTCACTGATGAAAAAAAAACCATCTAGTTATATTTTTGGAACAGGTTACGGCTCTTTAATTAACTTAAAATTTAAGGCACCGGTAGGAGAAAAAGATATGAAATTCATATCAAGAATACACAATGGTTATGTTTATGTTTTGTATAAAACAGGTTTTATAGGTTTGATTCTATACCTTCTTTTTTTACTTAATTTATACTTGAAAATTTATACAAAAAAAACATCTGAAGAAACTTATTTTGTAGATAGAATTATTGTTAGTATTAGTATTTTTTATTTTTTCAGTTCTTTAATTATTACCGGAATTTATATCCCTATAGATGCAGTAGTTTTTATTCTAGGAGGTTTATTAGCTGTTGAAAAAGCAGGAAAAGATATTAAAACGATATATTAGTTATTGTGTTAATTTTTCATATTCATCTGTAAAACTTTTTACGTATTTTTTTGTAGAAAAGTTTTCGTTTACTCGTTTAAATCCATTTTCTCCATAAATTTTAATTAATTCAGGGTTTTCTAATAAAAAAGTAATTTTTTCTGTTAAATCTAAAGCATTATTTGCTTCAAATAGTAAACCAGTTTCATTTGGCTTTACAATCTCAACCAAACCACCATGATTAGCAGCAATAACTGGTTTTTTTGAAAGCATAGCTTCTGTAGCTACTAATCCAAAGGATTCTTTTTCGGTTGAAGGAACAACAGTTATATCGATTGTATCATAATAAGGCCAAATATTTTCTTTGAAATCAACGAACGAAACTTTGCTTTGCAAAGAATTTTCTTCAATTTTTTTCAAAATATCATTGAGATATTCTTCTTTTCCTTTAACAGCTGAACCTATAAATACTAGGTGAATATTAGAGTGTTTTTTTTGTAAAATTGTAAAGGCATCCAGCATTAAATCCTGACCTTTAATCTTACTAATCCTACCGATTAATCCAATTAATATTTTATCATTAATTTCCGAAGAAATTGAACTTTTAATTTTGGTAATTTCTAGTTCATCAATTTTGTCAATTTTTCTTTCCTGACCATTATAAATAATAGTTGATTTACTCTTAATTTTTGGATAAATTGAAGTAAAATGATTTGAAGTAGCAACAGAGTTAAAAATTACTTTATCTGAAAAGAAATGAATAATTTTCGGATAAATTAAGGCAACTCTTTTTGGTTTCTCAATTATTTCGTGTACGTGCCAAAGATGAGGAATTCGAAAAAAAAAGGAATAAAAAGCACCTATGAAAATAGATGTTGCATTGGAATGAATTAGATGTATTTTTTTTCCTTTCAGCTGTCTTTTAATGGTTAAAAACGATTTTATAATTTCAATTGGTAATTTGATAAAAAAAGAGGGTTTTAAAATACCTCTTTTTACTTTTATCACAGATGAATGAATTACCTGAATTCCTTTTTTTTCAAGTAGTTGTTTTAACGGTCCTTCTTCATGTAAGACTACGATTGGTGTATAATTTTCTGGAAAATTATTTATGAGTTCCAAAATTGCTTTATCAGCACCATATAATTCAGCCGACTGATTGACAATTAAAACATTTTTCATCTTAATTACTGATTTTTAGCGGTACCGCTTCCAAAGAATTTATTCTTGGTTTGAACTAAAAAATTAAAGTTTTTTGCTAATAATTTTTTAAATACTGACGCATCCTCTTTGGGAAACCAATCAGTAGTTCTTGGAATTTCTAAATGTCTGTTGTGAATTTGATATGCATAGGTAGCTATAGATGTTCTGTAATTTCCTTCTGGGAAATTAGTCATATCATAGCCATGAAGCGTATAAGGCGCACATTGCTGAATGATTAATCTGTTAAAAGGAACATCTAATTCTGCTTCTTCATCTGTTCTTAAATCTCTAATTTTTAAACCACCTTTATATTCAGGTTTCCAATCTTTGTTTAAATAAAGCAATAAGTTTAATTCTCGGTACCAATTTTTATTAATAGGATGATAGTTAAAATCAAGATGCATATCTAAAAAGCTATTCTTTTTACCTTGATGTAAACCACCTCCATGATTTTTAGGATCAACAAATACTTTTTTAGCCGTAATAAATGATAAAATTTTATTGAAACGTTCAGAAGATAAGTCATTATAAAGTTCTTCTAATTCAGGAGATAAAACTTTGTAATTAGATTTTTCGAATTTATTATTAGCAAAAGCATAATCTCTACTTTTGTTTTCTAATTCTGGAATGGAAGCATAAGCTCTATTTAATTTTTCTTCATCGCAAAATCCGTCAATTATTAAATGCGGAAATGGTTGAGCGGTTAAATATTTTGTTCTAAGTGCTTCTTGATTGCTTTCTAAAAACTCGAAATTTATCATAATAATGTTCTTGTATTGTAGCAAAAATAGAAAATAAAATTAGATAAATTAGATGACATTTGTCATAAACCTCAAAAAAATGGTCTTAAATGGGTAATAAACAAAAGAGAACCCTTATTTTTGCTTTTGTTAAAAAAATCTAAATGAAAATTGGAATTTTAGGAACGCGTGGAATACCCAATCACTATGGTGGTTTTGAACAATTCGCTGAATTTTTTGCTACTTATGCTACGGGTCAAGGACACGAAGTGTACGTGTACAATTCCCACAGCCATCCATACAAAGAAACAGAATTCAAAAGTGTTAAAATCATACATTGCTTCGATCCTGAAAACAAAATAGGAACCGTAGGTCAGTTTATATATGACTTAAATTGTATTAGAGACGCAAGAAAAAGAGATTTTGATATTATTCTTCAATTAGGCTATACCAGTAGTTCTGTTTGGTTTTCTTTGCATCCAAAAAGCGCTATTGTAATTACCAATATGGATGGATTAGAATGGAAACGTACTAAATATTCAAAAAAAGTTCAAAAAGCACTTCAAATAGCAGAACGTTTAGCTGTAAAAAAGAGCGATTATTTGATTGCAGATTCTATTGGAATTCAAAAATATATCAAGGAAAAGTATCAAAAAGAAAGCACTTATATTGCCTACGGCGCTCACAATTTTAACAATCCCAATCCTGAAATTTTAAAAGAATATCAAGTCGAAAAAGAAAATTTCAACATGATTATGGCCCGTTTTGAGCCTGAAAACAATTTGGATATGGTGCTTGAAGGAGTTGCTATGGCGGAAGATAAAACACCAATTTTAGTAATTGGAAACCACAACACTAAATACGGAACTTATTTAAAAAATAAATTTGAAGCCTATTCACATATTCAATTTTTAGGAGCGGTTTATAATTTAGACCATTTAAATAATTTACGATATTATTCCAATCTTTATTTTCATGGACATACTGTTGGAGGTACTAATCCTTCTTTGCTAGAAGCTATGGCGTCAAAAGCATTGATTGCAGCTCATAACAATGATTTTAACAAAGGTGTTCTTAAAGAAAATGCTTTTTATTTTTCGTCTGCAGAAGAGGTTAAAAAAATCTTAAATGGAATCAAAAAAAATGATAACTTGCAATTCGTTGCAAACAACTATGAAGCAATAGCCTCGGATTTTAATTGGGAGAAAATAAATGAACAATATTTACAGTTTTTTAAACAATGTTTGGAAGGAACTTCTAGAAGAAAATAAACAAAATAAAGCGTTTATTCCTATTGTATTATTGTTAATAACATTGCCGATTTCTTTGGCTGTAAATAATATTTTATTAGGTGTTTTTTTTATTTCAGCACTTCTTTATCTTGGAAAAAATAAGTTGTCATTTTCCTTAGTTTATTTAGTTCCTATTTTGTTGTTTGCATTGATGAGTACTTCTTATTTCTGGTCAATTGATGTTAAAAGAACTTTAACTGCAATTCCAAAAGAAATTACTTTGTTACTTGTTCCAATTGCTTTTATGATTATTCCTGCTTTTACAAGAGAAAAGAAAGATAAGATTTTAAAATATTACGGTTATGCAATGTTGCTTTATGTAATGTTTTTTATAATTCGTGCTTTCATTCGATACATACTTACAAATGAAACTAGTGTTTTCTTTTATCACGGTCCTGATAATGATACCGATACGGGATTAGTGCCTAGATTATTGAATGCTATTCATGTTTCGGTATATGTTGCAATTGCTTTCTTTTATTTTTTTATTAAAGAACATAAAACAAAGTGGGAACAAGTTGCAAGTATCTTATTGTTTGTTTTTGTAATTCTTTTATCCTCTAAAAATATTATTTTAGTTTTAGTCTTATTAATTTTAATTCAGGTTTTTTTCTATTCAAAAATTGCCAACCGTCTTCGATTACGAAATCTTACTATTATTTTAGTTTTATTAGGGTTTATCATCTCTTTTAGCAAAATTAAAGAACGCTTTTTGGTTGAATTTAGAACCAATTCTGATAAAAGTATTTCACACAATGTCGCACTAAATAAAAGCGAAGGAATCAACAATATTAGTATTGCGGATGCTTGGACCAAAGAACAATTTCATCCATCTGACTATTTTCCCGGAACCGCGTTTCGTGTTTATCAATTTAGAATGTTTACTGAATTTTTAGAGGAAGATGCTATTTTTTGGAAAGGGTTTGGATTGAATGCTTCTTTAAATAAATTATTAGAAAAAGAAAAGCAGTATAATTTATATCCTGGTTATGGAAGTTTTAATTTTCATAATCAATATGTTCAAAATTTTGCAGAATTAGGTGTTATTGGATTTGCGTTATTGATTCTAATCTTATTTTTAAACACAAAAAACGCTTTTAATTCTAAAGATTTTCTTCATATTGCTTTTGCAATTCTAATGATAAGCTTATTTTTGACCGAATCGTTTTTGTGGCGACAAAGAGGCGTTTTGTTTTTTATGCTTTTTTATTGCCTCTTCAACACAAAAATAGATTCTCGAATAGAAAAAAAATAAAATGAAAAGAATATTAATTACAGGTGCTGCGGGTTTTCTTGGCTCACATCTTTGCGATAGATTTATTAAAGAAGGCTATTTTGTTATCGGAATGGATAACTTAATTACTGGAGATTTAAAAAACATTGAACATCTTTTTAAACTTCAAAACTTTGAATTCTACCATCATGATATTACCAAATTTGTTCATGTTCCAGGTAAATTAGATTATATTTTGCATTTTGCTTCACCTGCAAGTCCAATAGATTATTTGAAAATTCCAATTCAAACTTTAAAGGTGGGTTCATTAGGAACACATAATTTATTAGGCTTGGCTCGTGTAAAAAAAGCTAGAATTCTCATCGCTTCTACATCGGAAGTATATGGTGATCCATTAATTCATCCACAAACAGAAGAATATTATGGAAATGTAAACACCATTGGACCTCGTGGAGTTTATGATGAAGCAAAACGTTTTCAAGAGTCTATTACTATGGCATATCATACTTTTCATGGTGTAGAAACTAGAATTGTTCGTATTTTTAACACATACGGACCAAGAATGCGATTAAACGACGGTCGTGTAATTCCAGCTTTTATTGGACAAGCACTTCGTGGAGAAGATTTAACCATTTTTGGAGATGGAAGTCAAACACGTTCGTTTTGTTACGTAGATGATCAAGTAGAAGGAATTTTCAGATTATTACATTCTGATTATCATTTGCCTGTTAATATTGGGAATCCAGATGAAATTACCATTAAAGATTTTGCCGAAGAGATTATTAAATTAACGGGAACCAATCAAAAAGTAGTGTATCATCCACTTCCTGTTAATGATCCAATGCAAAGACAACCTGATACTTCAAAAGCAAAAGAAATTTTGGGTTGGGAAGCAAAAGTGACAAGATCCGAAGGCATGAAAATTACGTATGATTACTTTAAAACACTTTCTACAGAAGAACTTCTAAAAGAAGAACATAAAGATTTTACAAAATACATTCACTAATTGAAAAATAAAACCGGAAGATACTCAGTTTACATTAGACCCATAATAATATTTTTAGATTTACTTATTGTAAACCTATTGGTATTGTTGTGTATGCGCTCTGCTATGAGTAATTTTGGTTATCACTCTATATTAACCATATTTTGGTTAATTATTTCTTATTATTCTGCTTATTATGAAGTGTATCGCTTTAGTAAAGGAATCGAAATTTTTGGAAAACTATTAAAGCAATTTTTCTTTATCAGTTTAATCACTTTTGCTTATGTAGGTTATAAATATAAATATGTAACAACTCAAGAAGTTGGGCAATACATTCTTTGGTCTTTCCTACTTGTTGGATTAGTAAAGTTTTCAATATTTATTTTACTCAAAAAGTATCGTCTTTTGTATGGGGGAAATCACAGAAATGTAATTATCGTAGGACACGGAAAAAGTGTTGATGAGCTTAAAGATTTTTTCAACAGCAATCCTGATTATGGATATAATTTAGTTCATATTTTTGATTTAAAAGGGAATAAAAAAACTGAATTAACAGATTGTAATAACTATGTTATTGAACATAAAATAGATGAAATTTATGCTTCTATAAATACCTTAACGAATAGAGAAAAAGATAATTTAATTCATTTTGCTGATAATAATTTAAAAACGATTAAGTTTTTACCCGATAGCAAAAACACTTTTTTAAGAAATTTAGCAGTAGAATATTATGACTATATTCCAATAATTTCTTTACGAACTATTCCTTTGGAAAAGGAAGTTAACAAACGCTTGAAAAGGGTTTTCGATGTATTTTTTTCTTTACTTATCATAATTTGTTTGTTATCGTGGCTAACACCTTTAATTTCGATTTTAATTTTACTCGAATCAAAAGGGCCAATATTTTTTAAACAAAAAAGAAATGGTTTAAATTATGATGAATTTTATTGTTATAAATTTCGTTCCATGCATCTAAATCCAATAGCAGATTTAGAACAAGTACAAAAAAATGACCCAAGAATTACTAAAGTGGGTAAATTTATCCGAAAAACAAGTGTAGACGAACTTCCACAATTTTTTAATGTTTTACTTGGTGATATGTCTGTTGTTGGACCAAGACCTCACATGGTAAGTCATACAGAAATGTATGCCAAAACAGTTGATAAATTCATGGTGAGACACTTCATAAAACCAGGAATTACAGGTCTTGCACAAACTAATGGTTTTAGAGGAGAGGTAGAAAATGAAAAAGACATTATTAATCGTGTTAAATACGACATTTTCTATTTAGAAAATTGGTCAATTTTATTAGATATCAAAATCATTATAGCAACTGTTATTAATGCTATAAAAGGAGAGAAAAAAGCCTACTAATGAATGCTTTAGTTTCCATAATTACACCTTCATACAATTCTGCAAAATTTATTGCAGAAACCATTCAATCTGTACAAAATCAAACTTATCAAAATTGGGAAATGATTATTGTAGATGATGGTTCTTCGGATGAAACGGAAAATGTGGTTTTATCCATAATCCAAAATGATAATCGTATTCAATTTCATAAATTAAATCAAAATTCAGGTCCAGCAGTTGCTCGAAATACAGGAATTGAAATAGCATCAGGAGATTATTTGACGTTCATTGATGCCGATGATATTTGGTATCCAGCCTTTATCGAAAACAACATCAAAACGATTAAAGAAACCGGAATTCCATTCGTTTTTTCATCTTATAAAAGAGCTAATGAAGAATTAGAATTCGTGTATTCCGATTTTATTGTTCCAAGTAAAGTTTCTTATACCGATATTCTAAAATCCAATTCTATTAGTTGTTTGACGGCTTTTGTTGATATTAAAAAGTTGGGTAAAAAATACATGCCTCTCATCCGAAAACGCCAAGACATGGGTTTGTGGTTGAATTATTTAAAAGTCATTCCATTCGCACACGGAATTCAAGAAACTCAAGCGATTTACAGAATTAGAGAAAATTCGCTTTCCAGAAAAAAATCGGATTTAATTAAGTACCAATGGCAATTTTATAGAGAAGTTGAAAAATTGAATGTACTTCAATCCGCCTATTACATGTTGCATTGGATGTATCGTGGTTTTATGAAGTATAGGAATTAGGTTTTAACGCAAAGTTTTAAAGTCTTTCGCAAAGTTCGCAAAATCTAATAAAGTTAATTAAAGAAGCTTCGCTTTGAAAGACATAAATCTCTGTGCTAATTTGTGAAATCTGTGTTTATAAATCAAAGCATCGACTGAAATTGCTTCAATTTTCCTCTTTTCGTGCGTTCTAAAACTTCTTTTCGGTTGTAAGTGAAATGCAATCCGGGTTCTAAATATTTGGCAATCGCTTTTTCAATTTCTATAATTTGCTCTGAAGTCAATTCCACCGAACTCACATAATCAATTTCAAAACTATCTAATTTGGTTTGACGTACAATAAATTCTTTTACGTTTCCATCGTCTTCGATGATGCTTTTGGTTACGTAGTAAAACGTTAATCCAGGCGATTTTTTTCCACTTGGTAAAAGTGCCACATCGCTGGTTCTTCCGATTAATTTTTTCAGAATGGGTTTTTTCAATGTACTTTTTTCGTCTAAAATCCCAACATCGCCAATTTCATAACGAATAAACGGATGTGCTTTGTTGTATAAGGAAGTAATCACCACTTTTCCTTCTTTTCCGTATGGAACAGGTTGGTTATTTTCATCCAAAATTTCCACAAATAAGGTTTCCGAATTCACTTGCCATTCGTCTTTTGGATTTTGAAAAGCAATCAAATCCAATTCCGAAGCGCCATATTCATTAACAACTGGAATTCCTAAATGTTTTTCCAATAAAATTTTATCTTCTTCAAACAACATTTCGGAAGTTACCATGCAAACTTTCAAAGTCGGACAAACATCGGTTAAAATGATATTTCTTGCTTGTAAATATTTTCCAAAAAGCACAATTGAACTCGTATAACCATTGATGTAATCAAATTTTTTAGTTTTAAAATGTTCAAAAACTCCATCTAAAACTTTGTCCGATAAATCAAAAATAGGAAAACGATATCTTTTGCTTAAAAAGTCTTTCAAACGTTCTTTTCGATATCCAATAAAATCCAACGGAATACCATAAAACCGCGCTTGATACGACGAATTAAAATCAACTCCATACCAATCAAAACGATAAATAATCGAAGCCCAAGTTATCGCATGAGCCTCTTTGTCTTTCGCGAAAACAAATGGATCACCACTTGAACCCGAAGTTTTATTAACGAAAACCGTTTTCTCGGAATAACCTTTGGAAATTCGGTCTTTTAAAGGTTTTTGCAAATCTTTTTTGGTGAGAATAGGTAAATCGTTCCAGTTTTTAAAGCTGTCTTTTCCAACTAAATTTTGATAAAATGGATTATTTCTCAAATGAAATTCCACAATTTCTCGCTTTTTAGTTTCGAGATAATCGGGAAAATCTGCTTCCGAAATTTGTAGAATTTTCTCAAAATCAGCCTGAGCTTTCGCAATAGGAAAACCGCTTAATTTTAAAGAAAGATGAAACAAGTTGAACATTCGTTGGAATTTATCCAAAAGTAATAAATCTGAAAATAATCTTTCTTCTTTTTTCTTTTTTCTTTCTTCTTAAGAAATAGTACTTTTGCCAAACAACATAACAACACACAAAATGACTATTTTACTACTTGGTTCTGGCGGTCGCGAACACGCACTGGCTTGGAAAATGCTTCAATCTTCAAAATGCACTTCTCTTTTTGTTGCGCCTGGAAATGCAGGAACAGCAACTATTGCAAAAAATGTGGATTTAAATCCTAATAATTTTGATGCCGTTAAAGCTTTTGTTTTACAAGAAAAAGTAGAAATGGTTGTGGTTGGACCAGAAGATCCATTGGTTTTAGGAATTTATGATTTCTTCAAAAACGATGCAGAAATCAATCACATTCCAGTAATCGGACCATCAAAAGTGGGAGCACAATTAGAAGGAAGTAAAGAATTTGCAAAAGAATTTTTAGTAAAACATAACATTCCAACCGCTCGTTACGAAAGTTTCACTAAAGAAACGGTAGAGCAAGGTTGCCAATTTTTAGAAACTTTAGAAGCTCCATACGTTTTAAAAGCAGATGGATTAGCTGCCGGAAAAGGCGTTTTAATCTTATCCGATTTAGAGGAAGCAAAAACAGAGTTGAGAAATATGTTGGTGGGTGCTAAGTTTGGACAAGCGAGTTCAAAAGTAGTCATCGAAGAATTTTTAGACGGAATCGAATTAAGCTGTTTTGTTTTAACCGACGGAAAATCATATAAAGTATTACCAACAGCAAAAGATTACAAACGTATTGGAGAAGGCGATACAGGATTGAATACAGGAGGAATGGGTGCGGTTTCTCCAGTTCCATTTGCGGATGCAGTTTTATTAGAAAAAATTGAAACTCGAATTGTAAAACCAACTATCGCAGGTTTACAAAAAGACGGAATCGAATATAAAGGATTTGTTTTCATCGGATTAATCAACGTAAAAGGCGAACCTATGGTTATCGAATACAACGTTCGTATGGGCGATCCAGAAACGGAAGTAGTTATGCCAAGATTAAAAAGTGATTTAGTCGAAATTTTTGAAGCTATTGGAAATCAAGAATTAGATAAAATTACCTTGGAAATCGATGAAAGAGCTGCTACAACTATCATGGTAGTTTCAGGCGGTTATCCAGAGGATTATGAAAAAGGAAAAGAGATTTTCGGATTAGAAAACATCACCGATTCTATTCCATTTCATGCGGGAACAAAATTAGAAAACGGAAAAGTAGTTACAAATGGAGGTCGCGTAATTGCGGTTACTTCGTACGGAAATGACTTTCAAGAAGCCATAAAAAAATCTTATCAAAGTATAGCTAAGCTACAATTTGATAAGATGTATTTTAGAACAGATATTGGTAAGGATTTATAATCCTTGCTAATATCTTAAGATTATTTTAAAAATGAGTGTGCAGTTGTATCTTGCTCATCTTCTTTATTTGCATTGAAGATGTTCAATTGCTTAATCCAATAAGTCATTGCTGCACAGCAGATAATAATAAAAATCCAGTTTAAGATATTTGCAGTCCACCAATTAGTTAATTCTAGTTCTCTTAACCAATCCATTGGTAAGAATAAAAAATCTACGAAAAGTGATTGTATTCCTTCAAAAAATGATTTCATTTTGATAAAGTATTATATTTACACCACAAAAATATAAAATATTCGGATGTTAGCAAGCATTTTTAGTAAAACAAGACCATTTAATTATTTAGTAGTAGGGATTCTTTCGCTTTTTTTCTTTTCTGTTAAGATAATTGCGATGGCTCAACCTAAAGCAGGATGGGTTTTTTATGCTGAAGAGTTTGGGTTATATCTGTTACTTTTTACTTCATTATTCATATTAAATTTTATTACGCTTAAGAACGGATTGACAAAAGGGAATAATTATGCGTTGTTTTTATTCTTTGTTTTTTTATTGTTTTTTTCTTCCATTTTCCAAAATAAAAATATCATTATCTCTAATTTTTTATTACTCTTGGCTTTAAGAAGATTGATTTCTTTGAAATCGTTACTTCAAACTAAAGAGAAAGTTTTTGATGCCTCTTTTTGGATATTCTTGGCGGCTTTGTTTCACTTTTGGAGTATTTTTTATATAGTTATAGTTTTTGTTGCCATCATACTTCACGTATCCAAAGATTATCGAAATTGGATTATTCCTTTTATTGCATTATTTGCAGTAACCATTTTGTTTTTCCTTGCGAATAGTTTGTTAGATAACAGCTTAATGGGAACACTTTTAAGTAAAGCTTATATTAGTTTTGATTTTTATTACTTTGATAATATTTACCAACGAATTGCCTTAGCGACTTTTACATCATTGAGTTTATTCGCATTTGTTTTACATGTTTTTGATCTTCCAAATAAAGCCTTGAACATGCAATCTTCTCACAAAACCATTTTATTTTCCTTTATTTTGGGTGTTGGAATCTACGTGCTTTCAGCCAATAAAAATAATGGAAGTTTGGCTTTTTGTTTTGGACCTTTGGCGATTATTGGGGCTAATTTTATAGAAAAAATTGAGAACAATTGGGTAAAAGAAATTGTGGTTTATGCCTTGTTAGCTTTGGGAATTTTCTTCTTTGTAATGCAATTATAATTTAATTCCGTAAGCTAAATCTCCGGCATCACCTAAACCAGGAACGATGTAATTGTGTTCGTTTAGTTTTTCGTCTAAAGCCGCTACCCACAAGTGACAGTTTTCAGGAACATTTTTCTCTAAGTATTCAATTCCTTCAGGAGTTGCGATAACCACTGCAATGTGAATTTCTTTTGGTTTTTGTTCCAAATGTAATTTATGTAAAACAGCTACTAATGATTGTCCAGTAGCCAACATAGGATCAATTAAAATTAAATTTTTTCCTTCGAATGATGGCGCTGCTTGATATTCCACTAAAATTTCAAATTTATCATCGTTGTCGTAATGATGACGATAAGCTGATACAAATCCGTTTTCTGCATTGTCAAAAAAGCTCATGAAACCTTGATGTAAAGCCAAACCAGCACGTAAAATCGAACATAAAACTACAGGTTCGGCAATGGTTGTCGTGTGTTTAATACCAAGTGGTGTTTGCACATCTATATTTTTGTATTCAAGCGTTTTACTTAATTCATAAGCCATTATTTCTCCAATACGCTCAATATTTTTTCTAAAACGCATGCTATCGTTTTGGATGTTCACATCACGAATTTGCGCCAAGAAATGATTAAGAATACTGTTTTGTTCAGAGATATAATGAATGTGCATTGGATTTTATTTTTGATTTTCAGGATAAAAGTACAAAAAATCGCTATTTTTGTATCAATTTTAAAGCTATAATTATGTTTGCTGAATTTGCATTTCCCATTTTTGAACAAAGTATCAAAACATATCACATTGTTGACGATGTGTATCAACCAGTTGTAAATCCTTTCGAAAAAGGAACTATTGAATTTTTGTTGTTTGCAAAAAACTGGGTAGACACTGTGCAATGGCATTATGAGGATATCGTTCGTGACCCAAATATTGACCCAGTTGCAGCTCTAGATTTAAAACGTAAAATTGATGCTTCGAACCAAGTTCGTACGGATATGGTGGAATACATCGATAGTTATTTCTTAGATAAATACAAAGATGTTCAAGTAAAACCAAATGCAAAAATCAACACAGAAAGTCCAGCTTGGGCAATTGACCGTTTGTCGATTTTAGCATTGAAAATTTACCACATGAACGAAGAGGCAACTCGTGCAGAAGCAACTGCTGAACACAGAGCAAAATGTCAAGAAAAATTGAATGTTTTGTTAGACCAAAAAAACGATATGTTTACTTCAATCAGTCAATTAATTGAAGACATTGAAGCGGGTGACAAATACATGAAAGTGTACAAACAAATGAAAATGTACAACGATGAGGAGTTAAATCCGGTGTTGTATCAGAATAAAAAGTAATTATGGATAAAAGATCGTACTTCGCAAGTGAAAACATCTTTTTTAAAATAATATTTATTTTAGCTTTTATTTTGTTTTTCATTGCGATGTATGAATATATTTTTTTACCGAGATTTGAAAGAACAAAATATTTAAGCTTAGTTGTAATGATTTTGTTTTCTTTGTTATTTTTCAGAAGAAAATTTAGAAATAGGTGGTAAACAAAAATCATATATTGGTAATAAGGCTCTCAGCCATGGGCGATGTCGCGATGACAGTTCCTGTGTTGAGAGCCTTAGTTTTGCTATATCCAGAAGTAAAAATTACGGTAGTTTCCCGACCCTTTTTTCAACCTTTTTTTGATGGTATTCCGAATGTGAATTTCTTCGGTGTGGATTTGAATAAACGTCACAAAGGTTTCTTAGGTTTACTCCGTTTATTTTCCGATTTACGGAAATTGAACATTGATTTGGTTGCCGATTTGCATAATGTGCTTCGTTCTAAAGTTGTCAGAACCTTATTTGCTTTAAGTGGGAAAAAAGTCGCCGCAACGAATAAAGGAAGAGCCGAAAAAAAAGCATTAACCAGTTTAACTAACAAAGTCTTTGCTCCAGTAAAATCAATGGTTGAAAGACATGTGGATACTTTCAAGCAGCTTGGATTTTTAGTTGATTTATCATCCCGAAGTGTCGGGACACAATTTCCGGAAAAAGCTAATTTATCAGAAAAAATTCTTTCCATCACAGGAACTAAAAATCAAAATTGGATAGGAATTGCGCCTTTTGCGCAATATGAAAGTAAGGTGTATCCGTTTGATTTAATGCAAGAAGTAATTGATGGTTTAGCCGAAAATAGAGACCAAAAAATCTTTCTTTTTGGTGGAGGAGAAAAAGAAATACAATTGTTGAATCAATTGCAAAACCAACATGATAACGTAATCGTTTTGGCTGGAAAACTAAAATTCAAACAAGAGTTAGAAGTGATTTCCAATTTAGATGCCATGCTTTCCATGGATTCAGGTAATGCACATATGGCAGCAATGTTAGGCGTGAAAGTTATTACGCTTTGGGGAGCAACGCATCCTTTTGCAGGTTTTAAACCATTTAACCAACCCGATGATTTTTGTTTGACTTCAGATAGAGTACAATATCCATTATTACCAACTTCCATTTATGGAAATAAAAAGGTTGAGGGGTATGAAGATGTGATGCGAACGATTTTGCCAGAAAAAATAGTGTTCAGTATTCAGTCGCAGTTAGCAGATAAAACTGAACACTAAAAACTGAACACTGTTTACTGATTATACATCATCAAAATCAATCTTAATCGAAGCTGTTGTTGGATGCGCCTGACAAGCCAATGTTAATCCTTCTGCTAGTTCTGCATCGGTTAAAATTTGGTTCTTTTTCAAGACGGCTTCTCCTTCGGTAATTCTACAAATACAACTGCTGCAAATGCCTCCTTGGCAAGAATATGGAACATCTAAACCTTGTTTTAATGCCGCTTCTAATAAGGTTTGCTTTTGACTCATTTCGAAAGTTGTTTCTTCATCATCAACTAAAATCGAAATTTTAGTATGACCATCAGCGCTAGCAACGGTTTCTCCTTCGCTTGATGAAGTAGAAAACAATTCGAATTTAATATCAGAACTTGAAACGTTATTTTCTTTCAATGTATCCGAAACCAAATTAATCATTTCTTCTGGGCCACATAAATAGAATTTTGAGAATTCCATTTCAGCATGTTTGTTTTTCAAGATGAAATTTACGGTTGATTTATCAATTCTACCAAACAAAGCATTATCTGCAGTTGATTGACTGTACACATATTGTACAAACAAACGGCCTACATATTGCAATTGCAAATCGTGTAATTGGTTGTGGAAAATGGTATTTTTTTCTGATTTATTTCCATAAACCAAAACAAAAGTACTATTTGGTTCTTCTTCTAAAACCGATTTTAAAATCGAGTAAACAGGTGTAATTCCGCTTCCAGCCACGAAAGCTGCATAGTTTTTCTGACGTTCTGCTTTAGGTTCGAAAGTGAATTTTCCTTCTGGAGTTCCTACTTCGATTACATTTCCAACAGCTAATTTTTCATTGGCAAACTTAGAGAAGAATCCAGTTTTGATGGCTTTAACAGCAATTCGTAATTCGCCACTTTTTGGAGAAGAACAAATCGAATACGCTCTTCTAATTTCTTGTCCGTCAAGTGTAACTTTTAAGTTTACATATTGTCCGGCAACAAAAGTGTAATATGATTTTAATTCGTCTGGTACATTAAAAAGAATGGAAACCGCATCAGCAGTTTCTTTGATGATTTCTTTAATGCTTAATTTATAAAATGATGACATGTGATTTAATTTTCTACAAAAATAACTAATCTTATTTTTTAATTTATGATAATTATCAGAAAATAGATTTTCGGATTTTATTTTAACCACAAGGACCACAAGGAAGGTACAAAGTTCAATAAGATTTCAGATTTTCGGATGTTAGATTTTCAGGTTTTTTAGAACACAGATTAATAAAATTATTGAAATAATTATAATCTTTTATGAACTTATTAAAGTAAACTAAGTTTCGCTTTTTATATTCTTCTATGACTTTTATTTTTTTTAACTTGATTTTTGAATTTGTTCTTGTTCTTGAATTTGAAAAAACATACTTAAGAATGTTATGCATAAGAAAATTATGTATATATTTGTTTTCAAATTTTAGATTTATGAAAAATTCACAATTATATAAAGGCAGTTTAAACACCATCATCATGAAGCTCTTAGAAGAGCAAGGCAGAATGTACGGCTATGAAATTACGCAAAAAGTAAAAGAAATTACTAAAGGCGAATTGAACATCACCGAAGGCGCTTTATATCCAGCTTTGCATAAATTAGAAGCCGATGGTTTATTAGATGTTGAAGTAGAAAAAGTAGACAATCGCTTAAGAAAATACTACAAACTTACCGAAAAAGGAACCACAGAAACCGTAAATCGTTTAGTTGAATTAGAAGAATTCATTAAAAACATGCAAGCAATTGTAAATCCTAAATTGAGTTATTAAGATGAAGTTGACATCACAAAACATCCAATTCATAGACAATTACCTAAAAAACAGCGAAGTCATTTATTATGACATTCGCATGGAAATGCTCGACCACGTAGCAACGGCAGTGGAACAAAAAATGGAGGTAGAAAATATAGATTTCTACGATGCTTTCAAAAGTTATATGATGGTGAATAAAAAAGAAATTTTGAAAGGGAATAAATTTTGGTCTATCTATTCAAAAGATACAATTTTAAATTTCTTGAAGTTTTTAATTCATCCATTAATTATTTTAATAGGTGTTTCTTTTTATTTTTTCTATGAGAATGTATCGATTTCTAATTATTTTTCGGAAGCGTTTACTATTAGACATTTATTCTATGTTATAATTTTAATTCTTGCTTTTTTTCAATTCATCTATTTTCATTTGATCTTGAAGAAAAGGTTTTTTGTTTTAGAAAAACTTGCAGGTTTATTGATGATTATTTATTATTTGCAAATGTTTTTTGTGAATCAATATAATGATGAAAAACCTTCTGTATTTACATTAACACTGTTTAGTTACATAATTATTGCTTATCTTTTATATTTTGCAAAAGAGGTTTATAAATTCAATACGAATCAAAAAAATCTTATGTTATGAAACTAATTGCTGAACAAATAGAATGCTTATACCAATTCACGCGTAAACATTACGTGGAATGGTATGATTTACAAACCGAATTAGTAGATCATTTAGCGAATTCAATTGAAGCGCAATGGCAAGAAAATCCAAAAATCTCATTTGAAGATGCGCTGCAAGTGGAATTCAAAAAATTTGGAGTATTTGGGTTTATGGAGGTTGTGGAACAAAGACAATTAGTTTTAAATAAAAAATACAATTCAATTATTTGGAAGCATTTCAAAGCATTTTTTACAATTCCTAAAATCATTGTAACATTAGGAGCAATAATAGCAACATTTTTGTCATTAAGCTATCTGTCAAATCGAACAGATGTGGTACTTATCGTTTTTGTGATAATCGTTTTAAGTTTCTATTTTTCTATTATTTTCTTTTCAAGAAAAAACAGAAAAGCAAACAAATTAACTCACAAAAAATGGTTGTTTAAAGAAATTATATTAGGACGTTCTTCTCTTGTGGGAATGACCTATTTACCCATTCAAATTTTTATTCATTCTGAAAAAGTTATGGATAGTGCTTTTGGTATTTTTATTATAAGTTTTTTAATAGTTGCAATGGCATTAATAGAATACATTATTTTAATTGAAGTTCCTAGGAAAGCAGAAGACTACTTAAAAGAAACCTATCCTGAATATACATTAGAAAATGCTAATTAAACAAAAAGCCTACTCATAAAGTAGGCTTTCGTTTGTTATTCCATAAACAACGCTTTTAATTCTGTTGCTTCGCTTGGTTTCATTTTTCCGGCTAAGACTAAGCTTAGTTGTTTTCTTCTTAAAGCTGCTGCAAATCGTTCTTTTTCCAAATCGGTTTCAGGAACAATTGGTGGAACTGGAATGGGTCTTCCTGTTTCATCAACTGCTACAAAAGTATAGATGGCTTCGTTCGCTTTATTTTTAATTCCTGATTCACGGTCTTCAATCCATACATCAATAAAAATTTCCATAGAAGTGTTGAACGTTCTTGAAACTTTCGATTCAACAGTAACAACACTTCCTAAAGGAATAGCTCTGTTAAACGCCACGTGATTCACCGATGCTGTCACACAAATTCTACGTGAGTGTCTTCTAGCAGTAATACTCGCTGCTCTATCCATACGAGCAAGCAATTCACCACCAAATAAATTGTTCAATGGATTCGTTTCACCTGGTAAAACTAAGTCGGTTAAAGTAGTTACCGATTCTGAAGGAAATTTTGGTTGCATTGTTTTTTTTGCAAAGATAATGAGGTTTTCGAATATTATATGCAAAAAAAAATCCCCAAAAAGGGATTTTAATAATTATTACGCAAAGTGTTAAAAAATTATTCTATCATTAACCACGCTTCCGCATTATGTGTTTTTTGTATGTTTTTTCTATCGGTTTGCGCTTCTTCTAATGTTTTAAAACTGGCATACACTACCGGATATAAGTTGTGTTTGTTTAAAGGAAGCATTTTTGCGTTTTCAAAACCAGCTGCTTTTAATTCGGCAATAGCTTTGTTGGCATTTTCTTCACTTCTATAAGCACCAGCTACTAAATGATAAGGCATTTTTTCTTCAACCGGAGCTGCCACACTTAATTCAACCGCTTCAACAGGAGCGCTAATTACAAAAGTCGCTTGTTGAATTTGGTGTTGTACTTTCTCTTGTACGTTTTTCTGAACCGCTAAAGTTTTAGTCTCAATTTGTTGATCGTAATACGTTTTATAACCAAAACCACCAACACCCAACATCACCACAAAAACAGCGGCATATTTTAAATACGAGTAATCTCTTTTTCTTTCAGGAGTAAAAATAATTGGTGCTTTTTCTTCTAAATCTTCTACTTCTTGTTTTAAAACTTCTCTTGTAATTTCAGGAGAAACAAAACTGCTCAAACCAAACGAATCCGTTAAGAAATTTACAGTATTCGATGGTTCAAAAACCCAATTCATTTCATTATTTACCGAAATCTCGCCAATGTTTTTCAACACCACACGATTGCGGTTTTGTAACAAATAAGTCCATTCGTTCACCACATCACCAATTTTGATTACAGCTAATTCGTAGGACATTTTTTCTTGTAATGCCACATGATTCGCTAATAAACCATCATTATTTTTTACATTCGCATTAAACGAAACCACTTTTTTAGGTGGAAAAAACGAACCTGCGCTTCCAGTTACGTGAGCCGACACAGTTTCGGTTAAAAAAGCACCAAAGCCAGGAACAGTAACGCACTGATAACGATATAATAAGTCGGATATGTGTTTTTCTATCTGCATAACAACAAAGTTAGATAATCAATAGCAATATCAAAATTTTATCAACAAAAATTATTAACAATTGCGATTTTTGCTGTAAATTATTGGAAGCGAATGGCTTGGGCTTTCTTGGTTTCCCTATTCCTGCTGTCCGCTCTACATGGTGCCGCTCCCATCAGGGCTAATTAGGTTTCTATTTTCTTTTTTGGATTATTGCTAAAAAGAACTATTTTTGTTCTTCAATTATACGCCAAATAAATTTTTATACGCCATGACACAGTCAGAATTATACCACACGCTTGCGTTGATGCAAGTGGAAGGAGTAGGAGATGTAATCGCTAAAAAACTCATCCAACATTGCGGAAACGCTACAGAAGTATTCGCTTCAAAAAAATCCCAACTTCAAAAAATTGACGGCATTGGTTCGGTTGTAGTTAAAAATTTACAAGACAAATCAGTATTTGCAAAAGCGGAAGCCGAACTACAATTTCTTGCACAAGAAAATATTTCCACTACTTATTTTCAAGACGATAATTATCCCGAGCGTTTAAAACATTGCTACGACAGTCCCGTACTTTTATTCCAAGCCGGAAATATCGATTTACAAAACAAAAGAATCATTAGTATCGTCGGCACACGTCAAATTACGACGTATGGCATGGAATTTACTAAAAAATTAATTGAAGAAATTTCACCTCTAAATCCAATCATTGTTAGTGGTTTTGCTTATGGCGTGGACATTTACGCCCATCAAATGGCAATGGATTGTGGTTTGCAAACCATCGGTGTTTTAGCACATGGATTGAATCAAATTTATCCGAAAACCCACAAAAAGTACATGGCAAAAATGGAACAAAACGGCGGCTTTTTAACCGAATTTTGGAGCACCAGCAATCCTGACAAAGAAAATTTCATCAAACGAAATCGGATTGTGGCTGGTATTAGCGAAGCTACCATCGTAATTGAAAGTGCAGAAAGAGGCGGTTCGTTAGTCACGGCTAATTTAGCTAACGACTACAACCGAGACGTTTTCGCAGTTCCAGGAAGAACAACGGATAAATACAGTCAAGGCTGCAATAATTTGTTAAAAACCCAACGTGCTAATTTGCTTACTTCGGCAGCTGATTTGCTGTATATTTTAAATTGGGAATTGCAACGCGAATCTCAAAAAGCAGTTCAAAAGCAATTGTTCGTTACCTTAACTGAAGAAGAACAAATTATTTACGATTACCTTCAAAAAACAGGAAAAGAAATGATGGATATCATCGCTTTAGAATGTGATTTTCCCATTTATCGCATTTCGTCTATTTTGTTAAATATGGAGTTGAAAGGAGTAGTTAGACCTTTGCCGGGAAAAATGTTTGAAGTAGTTTAAAAGTCTACCTGTCAAGCTGAACTCGTTTCAGCTTCTCTGAATTTAAAATACATAGATCCTGAAACGAGTTCAGGATGACAGAAAGTTAAGTTTAAAAAATAATAATATACAGTTTGTCAAGCTGGACTTGTTTCAGCTTCTCAATAATTAAAAGTTAATAGATCTTGAAACAAGTTCGGGATGACAAAACTAAAAATAAACAAAAATGCCATATAGAACATATCATAATTATTGGGTTTATATTCTCACCAACAAACCAAAAGGCACACTTTATATAGGTGTAACTGGAGGATTAGATGATAGAATGGAGCGACATATAAATGAAGAAGGAAGTAAATTTACTTCGAAATATAATCTGAAAAATTTAGTTTATTTTGAAGAATTTCAGTTTATAAATGATGCAATAGCAAGAGAAAAACAGCTAAAAAATTGGCATCGACAATGGAAAATTAATTTGATTGAAGCGTCTAACCCTAATTGGGAGAATCTTTGGAAATCATTAGATCCTGAAACGAGTTCAGGATGACAGAAGTTAAATTTATAAAATAATAACACATAGTTTGTCAAGCTGAACTCGTTTCAGCTTCTCATCTTGTAAATACTTTAGAATCGAAAACAAGTTCAGGATGACAAGTAATACATTTTAATTTTAAACTCGTAAATTAGTACAAATTTAAAAATCATGTATACGCTTCCAAAAATTGAGCGATTTAATCAAAGTGTCGCATCCAAATACAACATTTATAACAGTGTTTTTATCACTTTACCTTTTGACGAAATTAACAATACCGGAGTTCTGTTACCATTGTTTGCAGAGGTTTGCGAAAGTGGTTTTAAAAACCATAATAGTCCAGAGGAGATTTTTGACACTTTTGTTTCTAAATATTTAGACAATCCAACGCAACAAGAAAAAGAATCGTTAATGTTTCGATTTATTCAATATATTGAACGTCAAGTGGTGCTTTTTGATGCCATAGAAGATGCCGCTTTTTCAGTTGTTAATAATTTGGAAGGCAGAGGTTCGTTACGTGACATGAAAGAAAATGCCGAACAAAAAAACAAACAAGAAGAACTAAAAGAGTTTTTGGAAAATTTTAAAATAAGAACTGTTTTAACTGCACATCCAACACAATTTTACCCAGGTTCGGTTTTAGGAATTATAACTGATTTGACAGAAGCAATAAGAGAAAACAATTTAAATTCTATAAAAGAATTATTAGCACAATTAGGCAAAACGCCTTTTATAAAACACGAAAAACCAACACCATATGACGAAGCAGTTAGTCTTATATGGTATTTGGAAAACGTATTTTATGAAACCGCTGGAGCGATGATGCAATACATTCAAAAAAACATTTTAAAGGGCGAAATGCCGAAAAATGATATTTTAAATTTAGGTTTTTGGCCTGGTGGCGATAGAGATGGAAATCCGTACGTAACCACTGAAATCACTTTAAAAGTGGCAGATAGATTAAGAACGTCTATTTTAAAAAGTTACTACAATGATATTCGAAAATTAAAAAGAAAACTAACTTTTGCAGGAGTTGATATCATAATTGCCGATATTGAAAGTAAGTTATATCGTTCTGTTTTTTATTCTCAAGGAGAAATTTTCATCACTTTAGAAGATTTAAAAGATAAATTATTGCAGGTTAAAATGTTGGTTACAACCAAACACCAATCACTTTATATAGATGAAATTGATTTGTTATTGAATAAACTAAATTTATTTGGATTCCATTTTGCAACACTAGATATTCGCCAAAACAGTAAAATTCATGCTCGTGTTTTTGATGCAATTATAGCAAATAAAAAAACCAACTTCCCGGAGAATTATAAAACACTTTCTGAAGACGATAAATTTCATTTTTTATCAAATGTTTTTTCTGATTTAGACGTTACTGATTTTGAAGATGAAATCGTAAAATCAACAATTGGATCTATTAAAGCCATGAAAACAATTCAGCAAAATAATGGTGAAAAAGCTTCCAACAGATATATAATAAGCAATAATGAAAGTGCTTTACATGTTTTTGAAACCTTAAGTATGTTTCATTTATGTGGATGGAAAAATCCTACGGTTGATATTGTACCGCTTTTTGAATCGGTAGAAGATTTGGAAAAAGCAGATCGTGTTATGGAGCAATTATACACGAATGAAACTTACGCAAATCATTTAAAGATGCGTGGAAATGAGCAAACTATTATGCTTGGTTTTTCTGACGGGACAAAAGATGGTGGTTATTTAATGGCGAATTGGGGAATTTACAAAGCAAAAGAAGCGCTAACCGCTATTTCAAGAAAATACGATATTAAAGTGGTATTTTTTGATGGTCGTGGCGGACCACCAGCTCGTGGCGGAGGAAAAACCAATAAATTTTATGCTTCATTAGGACCAACAATCGAAAACCAGCAAATTCAATTAACCGTGCAAGGGCAAACCATTAGTTCTAATTTTGGCACAATAGATTCTTGTCGTTACAATTTAGAAAATTTATTAAGTGCAGGAGCAAAGAATCAGGTGTTTACTAAAAACGAAAACGAATTAACTTCTGAAGAAAAAGAAGTGTTGCAAAACCTTTCGGAAATTAGTTATCAAAAATATGTTGATTTTAAAAATCACGAAATGTTTGTGCCTTATTTGGAACGAATGAGTACGTTGAATTATTACGCAAAAACCAATATTGGAAGTCGCCCATCTAAAAGAAATGCTTCTGACAAATTGAATTTTGCAGATTTAAGAGCGATACCTTTTGTGGGTTCGTGGAGTCAATTGAAACAAAATGTTCCTGGGTTTTTTGGAGTGGGAACCGCATTGAAAAATTACGAAGACAACAACGAATGGCAAAAAGTTTCCGATTTATACCACAACTCGTTATTCTTTAAAACGCTTATCGAAAACAGTATGATGGCATTGAGCAAATCGTTCTTTCCATTAACTGCTTACATGAAAAATGATAAAGAATTTGGCGAATTTTGGCAATTGATTTACACCGAATTTTTAGAAACCAAACGTTTGTTATTGAAGCTTTCGGGCTACTCAGCATTAATGGAAAACTATCCAGACGGAAAAGCATCCGTTGAACTTCGTGAGAAAATTGTTTTGCCACTTTTAACTATTCAGCAATATGCGTTATTAAAAATTAAAGAATTAAAAGAGAGCGAAACTCCAAATGAAAAGCAAATTGCTATTTATGAAAAAATAGTAACGCGTTCGTTGTTTGGAAATATTAATGCGAGTAGAAATTCGGCTTAGTTTTTGTATTTGATTTTATAAATTCAAAATGATGCAAAAATTAATTCTACTTACATTTTTTTCTTTATTTATATTTTCTTGTACCGAGAAAGAAAAAACCTATGAAGAATTAGAAGCGGAAGTTTTGTGTGATGTGTTGCCGGAAATTGCAAAATATGAATTAAATCAAAGTCAAAACAATTTTCTTCCTCCTCCTTTAGAAATGGATAGTTTGAAATTTTCAAAAGAAGAGATTCAACAATTAAATAAGAAACGTGATGAAGATTGGATGACTTTTAAGTTAGAATTAAAACAAAATATTGAAATTGCAATCAAAAAAACAGATCAATTTAAAAAATATAAATACGTAGTTATTGACACTTTACTTTCAGTAAATAAACCAACCACGGAAGAATTCAAATATGAATATGATTCATTACCCGAGCGTAAATTAAGTGTTAATGAATTTGAAAAATCAAATCTTAATGTTGTTTTAGTTTCTTATTCAGATACTTTTGAAGGTGGTGTAAGAAATGATGAACATCTTCCACTTTCTGGATTGAGTAGGGTTTTAATTCACAAAAATGGAAAAGCTTTTTTCCAATGTAATAAAATGTATTATCATTATAACGTATTTTGTAATTTCTCACAAAAGCAGAAAAAATGGAAAATTGAAAAAATCATTAAAGAATAAAAAAACCTCAAAATTCAGACTTCTAAACTTTGAGGTTTTACATTAATTCATTTATTAATATTCTGAAACGTTATTTACAATTAATTGTCTTGATGCTTCACCTTCTACAAGATTGTATTCAATTTGTCTCGTTTTTCCTGATGGTTTTCCATCAGTATTGAAAATTGGGAATCTTCTTGCTAAAGTATTTTCAACAACTGTAAATTGATCTTGACCATTATACCCGTTATTAATTTCTTTATTTTCGCTTGTTTTTGGATAATTTACATCACTAACCGATTTTTTATTATTAACAGAAAATGCAATTACATTACCAAATTTATTTTCACCATCTGAAGTATAGATAAATAAATCAGGAGAACCATCAGAATTTAAATCTTCTATTTCTGCACCTGTAACATAACCTTCAATAGTTTTGGAAATGGTTTCATTGCTAATTTCTAATCCAGATAGCTGAACTGTTAGTTGATTCCCATTTGCCTTTACTATAAATGTTATCCCTTGAAGTGATAATTCTTTATAAAATTCGGTATTCGGTTCATCATTTGAAGCTGATTGGGTTTCAACTACAGAATCCTTTTTAACATCATTTGAGGATTCGTCAGTTTTTTTCTGACAACTTAGAATTACAAAAAAAACAAAAAAGAATTGGGTAATTTTTACTAACTGTTTCATAATGTTTGTTTTAAAATTTAATACTAAGTTATACAAAAAAAATGATTTAAAAAAAATCAGAATTTTTTTATTTATTTAAAACATTTAATTGAAGTTTAATATCCTAATTTTTCTCTTACTCTTTTCAAAACTCCATTTGCAACTTCACTTGCTTTTGTAGCACCTTCAAGCAATAATTTATCTACTTCTTCTAGGTTGTTTATGTAGTAATTGTACTTTTCTCTTTCGGTTTTAAATTTTTCTATTATTAACTCAAACAAGGCTTGTTTAGCATGACCGTAGCCGTAATTTCCGCCTACATAATTGGCTCTCATTATTTCTGTTTGTTCAGGTGTTGCTAACAATTTATACAATGAAAAACAATTACATGTATCAGGATTTTTTGGATCTTCTAATGGTGTGCTATCGGTTTGAATTCCCATAATTTGTTTGCGAAGCGCTTTGTCATCCACAAAAATATTAATGAAATTGTTTCTCGATTTGCTCATTTTTTGTCCATCCGTACCGGGAATTAGCATGGTTTCCTCACTTGTTTTTCCTTCTGGTAAAACAAAGGTTTCTCCCATTTGATGATTAAATCTTGAAGCCACATCTCGGGTAATTTCAATGTGTTGCATTTGATCTTTTCCCACCGGAACAATATTGGCATCGTACAATAAAATATCAGCCGCCATTAGCATAGGATACGTAAATAATCCAGCATTGACATCTTCTAATCTATCTGCTTTATCTTTGAATGAGTGTGCCAATGTTAAACGTTGGAACGGAAAAAAACAGCTCAAATACCAAGACAACTCTGCTGTTTGAGGCACATCAGATTGACGATAAAAAACAATTTTATTTGTATCTAAACCACAAGCCAGCCAAGCCGAAGCCGTACTGTAGGTGTTTTGTCTTAATTCTGCTCCATTTTTGATTTGCGTAATCGAATGCAAATCGGCAATGAAAAGAAAAGACTCGTTATCAGGATTGTTTGCCATTTGTATAGCAGGGATAATTGCTCCTAATAAATTTCCTAAGTGTGGCGTTCCTGTACTTTGAACTCCGGTTAAGATTTTTGCCATTGTTATTTTTTAAACGCAAAGTCGCGCAAGTTATTCGCAAAGCTTCGCCAAATTTTATAATTGGTTTAATGAAACGCAAATGTAGCGTAAAAACAGAAAAGTAAAAAGAGATAGGTTTTATTAAAATGATTACTTTTGAAAATCAAATAAACTTGCTAAATGAAATTTTTAAAATATCCGCTCACACTTCTATATCGTATTTGGTTTTACATTTTAGTTTTAGTCCCAATTATTGTGCTATTTCCATTAATTTTAGCTACGATTTTGAGCGAAAAAACCTATCCATTATTTTTTAGAATTGCTAGGTTGTGGTCTAAGGTAATTTTGATAGGAATGGGTTTTAATTATTCTATTGAAGGTGATGAAGTTTTTGAGGATGGTAAAAGTTATATGTTAGTAGCCAATCATACTTCAATGACGGATATTATGTTGATGTTAATTGCGGTTAAAAATCATCCGTTTGTTTTTGTAGGAAAGAAGGAATTAGCTAAGATTCCGATTTTTGGATTTATTTACAAACGGGTTTGTATTTTGGTAGACAGAAGCAGTAGTAAAAGTAGATATGCCGTTTTTGAACGTGCTCAAAAAAGAATTCATCAAGGTTTGAGTATTTGTATTTTTCCAGAAGGAGGTGTTCCTGAAGAACATATTGTTTTAGATGAATTTAAAGATGGTGCTTTCAGAATTGCTATTGAACACGGATTACCAATTGTACCAATGGCTTTTTTCGATAACAAAAAACGTTTTTCTTATACTTTTTTCAGTGGAACTCCCGGAAAAATGAGAGCTAAAATTTTTCCAATTATAGAAACTAAGGGAAAAACATTAGAAGACAGACATGAGTTAAAAACACAAGTTCGTCAAATTATTTTAGGGTCTTTAGAAAATGATTTAAAATAAAAAAGTCCAAACGCATTTGGACTTTTTCAGTTTCATTTTAACTAGAAATGAAACAACTTAACTATAAATTTAAGCTTAACCAACAAAGCTTAAAAACTAAAACTAACTCCGGTATACAAGCCTATAAAATAAGGTTTGAAATTACCAGAGTTTTCATTAAAGGTATTGATCTGGTATTTAAACATAGGTTGGAAATTTGCATTGAAGCTTTTCCAAAAGGAGTATTTAAAACCCAAACCGACATTACTACTAAAATGTATATTGTTTAAATTATTAGCTTCGCCAATAACTATTTCTTGTCCGTTTGAAACAATTGAAACAGAGTTATCATTTAAAAACAAAGTACTTATTCCTCCAATAAGTTCAATTCCAAATTTTCTGTCTAATAATTTATAACCTAATTCTAATGGAACCTCTATGAAGCTAATTTGTTGGTTAATGGCGCCATCATATTTTCTAGTTTCAAATTCTTCAACGGATATAAATGAATTGTCTTCTAATTTACTTTTGATATTTATCATCTTACCCATACTATTTGTGTTTAAGTTTTCAATTGGTTTAGCACTCACGTCTTGGTAAAAAGTAATATCAGTTGTATTATAATCAAGGCTTAAATTATTAACTCCTGTTTTAATCGTCCATTTATTATTAATGGCATAATTTACTCCAACGCCATAACTTAAGGTATTGTTATATTCTTTTTGATTGGCGTTGAATCTGCTGTCTAATGAAGAACCTTCGGCAACTGAATTAAAATAAACGGGCGATGCGTTTGTACTTACCGCCCATCTACTTCTTTTTTCTTTTTCATCTTCATTTTTCCCAGCCTCTTTTTCTTTCAGCAATTCTTCTAGTGGATTAATTTCCGGAGAAATAGCAGCCACTAGCGTACTATCGTTATTTATGATACTTTCTGATGATGCTACAATGACATTTGTGTTGTCGGTGCTTTTTTTCTCGGTATCATTATTTATATTTACGAAATTTTTCTCGGTTTGGTTTTTATCAAAAAACGAATCTATCTTATCAGCATTAATCTTTTCGTTTTGATTTTTCTTGTTTTTTGAATTTTTAGTTCCAACCCAATTGTTTGTATTATTATTTTTATCATCAGCTAAAAGAAGAATATCTTCATTTGAAATTAAAGTTTCATATGCAGATTTGTTTCTTTTTGCTTTTGTTTTCTTAGAATTAGCCACAATAATTGAATTAGATTCTTTTGTATTATTGTTGTAACGAATTCCGGTTTTATTCTTTTTAGTATCAGAAATAATTGAACGATTAGTTTTATTATTCTTTTCGTTTGAGCGAACGTTTTTCTTTTCGTTTGAAACAACTCCATTGATTGATTTTTTTGAATGTATCAAATCAGAATCAAATTTTGAACTTTTATTTTCCGATGTGTTCGTGTTCTCTTCAGCCGAAACAATTTGATTCTTTATATTCGTATTTAAAGTGTTGTTGTCTTGAGAATTTAAGTTTGAATTTTGACTATCCTTATTTTCATTTTCAAAACCAACAACTGTTTGATTAGGGTTGTTAAATGGAGATGTGTTTTCCTTAGATTGAAAATTCCAAATTAAAGTTCCAATAATGAATAAAGAAGCAGCAATACCAGATAGTTGAAACCAAAATGGAACCACTCTTTTCTTCTTTTTCTTTTCATTTAATAGTGAAGCGATAGCGTCCCAAGAACCCCGAGGCGGAATCGCTTCAAAGTCTTTAAATTTTTCTTGGAATAATCGTTCTATATTTTTTTGATCTTTCATTTTGTCTTTTTAATTGAATAGTTGTTATTCGATTCAATTTTGTCTTTTAATATGGCTTTAGCTCTTGCTAAATTAGATTTTGATGTTCCAATGTTAATGCCTAACATTTCAGCAATTTCTTTGTGTGAATAACCATCCATCACATATAAATTAAAAACCAGTCGATATCTATCGGGTAGTTCCTGAATAATTTTTGTTAAAAATTCAATGGATACATTTTCATCTTCAATTTCTAGTTCATCAGTAGCTGGAATCTTTTCTGAAACAATCTCAAAAACTTTTTGGTTTCGATATTGTTGTAAAACATAATTAATTACTACTCTTTTTGCCCAACCTTCAAAAGAACCTGAGTTTTTGTACTGACTAATTTTTTCAAAAATTAGTAAAATACTTTCTTGTAAATTATCTTGTGCTTCCTCATAACTTCTCGAATACTTCAAACACACAGCAAACAACTTTGGCGCTAATAAGTGATAAAGTTGTTCTTGTGCTTTGGTATTGTTTTTAGTACATTCATATATGAGTTGCTCTAAAATCAAATTGTAATTGTATTAATTAATTACGACTTCTTCAGTTATATATTCGTCTACACCTTGACTATTTGTTCCAGTCCAAAATTTGAAAGTATAAGTTTCAGTTTCAGTCGGTTTAAAATCAAGATTAACCTCATAAGGACCTTCTTCTGTAGCATCTTCACAAATAGTTTGATTTAGTCTTACTGCCCTAATTGCAATTGTTTGTGTACGATCATTTGTTTCAACATAAAAATTATCATATAAATGACAAGTGGTTGGTCTTCTGTATTTAACCTTAATGAAATTTACTTCGTTTATATTAAATCCTCCCACTGGCATTTCAACAGATTCAACAGGCAATAACACATAATCTGACTTAGGTTCGTCATCTAAATTACAAGAAATTAGAGCGAACAAAATACTTAGTATTAAAAAGAACTTTCTCATTTTAATGGTTTATTATATATAGTAGATTCAAATTTAATTAAAAGGTTGCGTTAAATTACAAAAAAAATCACGCTCAAGGCGTGATTTAATTTTATGTGTTATTTTCTTTGATGAGATCTTTAATTTTTTGTTCTAATTCGTCCATTAATTCTGGATTGTCTTTGATTAAAGCTTTTACGGCATCTCTACCTTGACCTAATTTAGTTTCACCGTAACTAAACCAAGAGCCACTTTTCTTAATGATTTCAAATTCTACTGCTAAGTCTAAAACCTCACCTACTTTTGAAATTCCTTCACCATACATGATGTCAAATTCTGCAGTTCTAAAAGGTGGTGCTACTTTGTTTTTAACGATTTTAACTTTGGTTCTGTTTCCTAAAACATTATCACCATCTTTAATTTGAGTCGATTTACGAATGTCAATACGAACTGAAGCGTAGAATTTTAATGCATTTCCTCCCGTTGTAGTTTCTGGACTTCCAAACATAACTCCAATTTTATCACGTAACTGATTAATGAAAAACACCGTACAGTTTGTTTTGTGAATGGTTCCAGTTAACTTTCTCAATGCTTGCGACATTAAACGTGCGTGTAATCCCATTTTAGAATCACCCATATCACCTTCAATTTCACTTTTTGGTGTTAAAGCAGCAACAGAGTCAATAACAACAATGTCAATGGCACCAGAACGAATCAAATTTTCTGCAATTTCTAATGCTTGTTCTCCATTATCTGGTTGCGAAATAATTAAGTTGTCAATATCTACACCTAATTTTTCGGCATAAAAACGATCAAATGCGTGTTCTGCATCAATAAATGCGGCAATCCCTCCTGCTTTTTGAGCTTCAGCAATGGCGTGTAATGTTAATGTAGTCTTACCTGACGATTCTGGTCCGTAGATTTCAATAACTCTTCCTCTTGGATAACCATTTACACCTAGAGCTAGGTCTACACCTAATGAACCTGAAGAAATAGCTTCTATCTCTTCAACAGCGCTATCGCCTAATTTCATTACGGTTCCTTTTCCGTACGTTTTGTCAAGTTTGTCTAATGTTAGTTGTAAGGCTTTTAATTTGGCTTCTTTATCTGCACTCATAATATGATATTTTTCGTAAAAATACAGCTTTTTTTATTTGTTCCAAAAATTGTTAATATGTTTTCAGATGTATTTAAAGATTTGATTTTTAATCAATTTTATTACCTTTGCACCCGAATTCTTCCATTTAGAATTCATAACACATTTCTCACTTAAACGTTTATAGCATGCAACTGTATAACACCTTAAGCGCAGAAGAAAGAGCTCAATTAATTGATGAAGCCGGAAAACAACGTCTTACATTATCTTTCTATGCGTATGCCAAAATTGAAGATCCCAAAAAATTTCGCGACGATTTATTTATCGAATGGAACAAACTCGATGCTCTTGGTCGAACCTATGTGGCCAAAGAAGGAATTAATGCTCAAATGAGTGTTCCTGCCGAACACTTTGAAGCCTTTCGTGAAACTTTAGAAGCATATGATTTTATGCGTGGCATTCGTTTGAATGTCGCTGTAGAACACGATGACCATTCGTTTTTAAAATTAACGGTAAAAGTCCGTGATAAAATCGTTGCCGATGGTTTAAACGATGAAACGTTCGATGTTACCAATATAGGTGTGCATTTAAAAGCGGCAGCATTCAATCAAATATTAGAAGATCCAAATACGATTGTAGTTGATTTTAGAAATCATTACGAAAGTGAAATCGGTCATTTTAAAGGTGCCATTACGCCAGATGTAGAAACTTTTAGAGAAAGTTTACCAATCATCAACGAGCAATTAAAAGATTTTAAAGAAGATAAAAATTTGGTGATGTATTGCACTGGAGGAATTCGTTGCGAGAAAGCATCTGCTTATTTCAAACATCAAGGTTTTAAAAATGTGTTTCAGCTTGAAGGTGGAATCATAAATTACGCCAAGCAAATTAAGGAAGAAAATATCGAAAGTAAATTCATTGGAAAAAACTTCGTTTTTGATCATAGACTTGGTGAAAGAATTACTGACGATATCGTTTCGCAATGTCACCAATGTGGAAAACCTTGCGATAATCACACCAATTGTTTAAACGATGGTTGTCATTTATTATTCATCCAATGTGACGAATGTCAAGCTGCTATGGAAAATTGTTGTTCCACAGAATGTTTAGAAATCACGCATTTGCCATTAGCCGAACAAGTTAAACTTCGCAGAGGTAAACAAGTGGGTAATAAAGTATTCCGAAAAGGAAAATCAGAGAATTTAAAATTCAAACATTCAGGCGAATTGTCAGACAAACCTTTGGCTGTAGCCGAAAAAACAAAAGACATTCGTCAGAAAATAAAAGTGAAAAAAGTATTACTTGGTAAAGCCGAACATTATTATGTGAAAGCACAAGTGGGACTTTTCGTTATAGAAAATCAAGAACTAAATGTTGGCGATAAAATTTTAATTTCAGGACCAACAACAGGAAATCAGGAATTGGTTTTAGAAAAAATGTTGGTAAACGGAAGTGAAAATTCATCTGCGAAAATAGGTGATAAAATAACCTTTGAAGTACCTTTTAGAGTAAGATTATCCGATAAATTATTCAAAATCATTATCTAAAATAAATCATCACAATACTATATAAAGACCTATTTCGTTTTATAATGAGATAGGTTTTTTGTTTTTGTGCAACTTCAAAAGATTGAATTTGAAAGTTTCCATAAAAAATCAATATCTTTACGCTCAAAAACGTTTTGAAACGTAGTCCGTTAGGACAATCACTATATATTTAAATTATGGCATGTACAAACTGTTCAACCGCTGATGGCGGTGCACCAAAAGGGTGTAATAATAATGGGACTTGCGGCACCGATAGCTGCAACAAACTTTCGGTTTTCGATTGGTTATCAAACATGACATTACCAGGAGGTCAGGCGCCTTTTGATGCTGTTGAAATCAGATTTAAAAACGGAAGAAAAGAATTTTTTAGAAATACCGAGAAACTAACGTTATCTATTGGAGACATTGTTGCTACCGAAGCTTCTCCAGGTCACGATATCGGAATTATCACTTTGACAGGCGAATTGGTTAAAATTCAAATGAAAAAGAAAAATGAAAATCCTGATAAAGATTTAGCAAAAATATACAGAAAAGCTTCGCAAAGAGATATCGATATTTGGACAGAAGCTCGAAATAAAGAAGAAGCGGTGCGTATGCGTGCTCGTGAAATCGCTATTAATTTGAAGTTAGAAATGAAAATTTCTGATGTAGAATTTCAAGGCGATGGTTCAAAAGCAACGTTTTACTATACGGCAAATGACAGAGTCGATTTTCGTCAATTAATTAAAGAATTTGCACAAGATTTTAAAATTAGAATCGAAATGAAGCAAGTAGGTTTCCGTCAGGAAGCCGCTCGTTTAGGAGGAATCGGTTCTTGTGGAAGAGAATTGTGTTGTTCTACTTGGTTAACTGATTTTAGAAGTGTGAATACTTCGGCAGCTCGTTACCAACAGTTGTCGTTAAATCCACAAAAATTAGCGGGTCAATGTGGAAAATTGAAATGTTGTTTAAATTATGAATTGGATACGTATTTGGATGCTCTAAAAGATTTTCCAGATATGGATACTAAGTTATATACTGAAAAAGGAGATGCGTACTGTCAGAAAATTGATATTTTTAAAGAAATCATGTGGTTTTCTTATGCTAATGCACCAGCGCAATGGATGGTTTTACCTGTTGCAAAAGTGAAAGAAATTTTAGCAATAAATAAGAAAAAAGAACGTGTGGCGGCTTTAGAAGATTATGTGGTTGAAACAGTTCAGGAAGTAGAGAAAAAATTTGAAAATGTAGTAGGTCAGGATAGTTTAACTCGTTTTGATCAACCTAAGAAAAAATCAAATAATAGAAACAAAAAAAAGAAACCTACAAATTATAAAAATGCACCTAAAAAAGACTAATTTTATTGGGTTAATGCTAATTGCGTTGCTTTTTATCTCTTGTGATAAAAAACAATTTTTTAGCGAGTATAAAGAATTAGATGGTACTTGGAAAAAGTCAGATACCTTGCGTTTTACATTTGAACAAAACGATACAATTAATCCGTATCATTTATTTTTGAATGTTAGAAACAATAACGATTATCCGTTTAATAATATGTACCTAATTGTTTCTTTAAAAGAGCCAGGAATAAAACCTACTATAAAAGTAGATACTTTAGAGTACCAAATGGCAAATCCTGATGGTACTTTAATGGGAGAAGGTTTTTCAGACATTAAAGAAAGTAAATTGTGGTATTTAGAAAACTACAAATTCAATAGAGTAGGAAAATATAATGTAGAGATTGTACAAGCTGTTCGAGAAACTGGTAAAGTTGATGGAGTAGCAGATTTAAAAGGGGTTACAGAATTAGGGTTACGAATAGAAAAAATAAAATAGTATGGCTACCAAAAAAGCAAATACAAACGATTTTTCAGAGTATAAAAGAAAATTTTGGCAATTATTTGCCTACGGATTTTTAGGAATTATTTTTTTATTCCTTTTTGCTTCGTGGGGATTTTTTGGAAAAATGCCTTCGTTTGACGATTTAGAAAATCCAGATTCAAATGTAGCAACCGAAATAATTTCCTCTGACGGAGTTGTTATTGGTAAATTTTATAAAGAAAACAGAACACCCGTTAAATATGAAGATTTGCCAAAACATTTAGTTGAAGCTCTCGTTTCAACTGAAGATGAACGTTTTTATGAACATTCAGGTATCGATGCAAGAGGAACTTTTAGAGCAGTTGTTAAATTAGGAAGAGACGGAGGTGCCAGTACATTAACACAACAGTTGGCAAAAAATTTATTCCACGGAAGTGATGGTTCAAAATTTATTCTTTTTAGAGTTATTCAAAAAGTAAAAGAATGGATTATTGCTATACGTTTGGAACGTCAATATACTAAACAAGAAATTATCGCTTTGTACTTAAATCAAGTTGATTTTGTAAATGGAGCAGTTGGAATTCGTTCTGCAGCAAAAATTTACATGAACAAAGAGCCTAAAGACTTAACAATTGAAGAAAGTGCTTTGTTTGTAGGAATGTTAAAAAATCCTTCATTATATAATCCTAACAGAAAAAAAAGAGCTAAAATGGTTTTTGACCGAAGAAACACAGTTTTGGGTCAAATGGTAAGAAGCGGTTTTCTTTCTCAAACAAAAGAAAAAGAATTAGCACAATTACCTATAAAATTAGATTTTAAACCAGAAAGCCATTCCGAAGGAAGCGCTACTTATTTCAGAGAATATCTAAGAGATTACATGAAGAAATGGGTGAAAGATCATTTAAAACCCGACGGAACCGAATATGATTTGTATCGCGACGGTTTAAAAATTTACACAACTATCGATTCTAAAATGCAACAATATGCTGAGGAAGCGGTTTTTGAGCATTTGAAAAATCTTCAAAAAGAATTTTTTGAGGGGAAGAAAGGCCAAGAAAATGCACCTTTTGTTGATATTACTCCAGAGCAAACCCAAAGAATTATGGAACAAGCCATGAAAAATTCTGAACGTTGGAGAAAAATGGACTTGAATGGAAAAACAAAAGATGAAATTCTAAAATCTTTTGAAGTGCCTGCAAAAATGAAAATCTTTACTTATGAAGGGGAGAAAGATACCATCATGAAACCTAAAGATTCTATTATTTACTACAAACACATGTTGCAAACGGGTATGATGGCTATGGAGCCAAGAAATGGTCATATCAAAGCATGGGTTGGTGGGGTTAATTACAAATATTTTCAATACGATCACGTTGGTCAAGGAGCAAGACAAGTAGGTTCTACTTTCAAGCCATTTCTTTACGCAACGGCTATAGAACAATTAGGAATGTCTCCATGTGATTCTATTATTGATAGTTATTTTACTATGCCAAAAGGCAAATGGGGAATTGATGCCGATTGGTCTCCAAAAAATTCAGACGGTAATTATAGAGGGACCATTACTTTGCAAAAAGCATTGGCTAATTCTGTAAATACAGTTTCTGCAAAGTTAATAGATAGAGTAGGTCCACAAGCTGTTGTTGATATGGCAAAAGAATTAGGAGTAACTTCTAATATTCCTGTGCAACCATCAATTGCATTAGGAGCTGTAGATATTACAGTCGAGCAAATGGTGGGCGCTATGAGTACCTTTGCAAATCAAGGAGTTTATGTTAAGCCAACATTTATTATTAAAATCGAAAATAAAAACGGTGTAGTATTAGACCAAACTGTTTCTTATCAAAAAGATGTTGTAAATAAAGACGTTGCTTATACCGTGTTAAAATTAATGGAAGGGGTTACTACTTCAGGGACTGGTGCCAGATTGAAATGGGGTGGAGGCGGAATTATGCAATACGATTACAGTTTTGGTAATCCTATTGCAGGAAAAACAGGAACTTCGCAAAACAATTCCGATGGTTGGTTTATAGGCATGGTGCCTAACTTAGCAACAGGAATTTGGGTAGGAAATGAAGACCGAGCTGCCCATTTTAAAGATACAAGAAGAGGTCAAGGCGCTACAATGGCACTACCTATTTGGGGTCTTTTCATGAAAAAATGTTATGCAGATAGCGATTTAGATGTGTCAAAAGAACCTTTTGAAAGACCTGAAAACTTATCTATCAAGGTAGATTGTTGGACACCTAAAAAAGCAGTAGATTCAACAGAGATTCCTACTGATGAGCCTAACCTAGACGAATTCGGATTATAAACAACAACAAACTAAAATATGATTTCTAGAAAAGTTAATAACGTTAAAGAAGCGTTGGAAGGAATTCAAGACGGACAAACCATTATGTTAGGTGGGTTTGGATTATGTGGAATTCCAGAAAACAGTATTGCTGAATTAGTAAATAAAAACGTAACCAATTTAACTTGTATTTCAAACAATGCAGGGGTTGATGATTTCGGATTGGGATTACTATTACAAAAACGTCAAATCAAAAAAATGATTTCTTCTTATGTAGGAGAAAATGCAGAATTTGAACGTCAAATGCTTTCAGGTGAATTAGACGTAGAATTAACACCACAAGGAACTTTAGCAGAAAAATGCCGTGCTGCTCAAGCCGGAATTCCCGCTTTTTTTACACCAGCAGGTTTTGGTACAGAAGTAGCTGAAGGAAAAGAAACACGTAAATTCAACGGAAAAATGCACGTAATGGAATTAGCCTACAAAGCGGATTTCTCAATCGTAAAAGCATGGAAAGGTGACGAAGCAGGAAATCTTATTTTCAAAGGAACGGCTCGTAATTTCAACGCATGTATGGCTGGTGCTGCAAAAATCACTATTGCTGAGGTTGAAGAATTAGTACCAGCAGGAACTTTAAATCCTAACGAAATTCACATTCCTGGAATTATGGTCAACCGTATTTTCCAAGGAGAGAAATTTGAGAAAAGAATTGAGCAAAGAACAGTTCGTCAAAAGTAATCAGTGTTCAGTTTTTAGTGTTCAGTAAAAAGAAAGAATTATGTTATCAAAAGAAGATATAGCAAAAAGAATAGCACAAGAAGTAAAAGACGGTTACTATGTAAACTTAGGAATCGGAATTCCAACTTTGGTTGCTAATTATGTTCGTACGGATATTTCAGTTGAATTTCAATCGGAAAATGGAGTTTTAGGCATGGGTCCATTTCCTTTTGAAGGAGAAGAAGATGCTGATATCATCAACGCAGGAAAACAAACTATTACCACTTTGCCAGGAGCAAGTTTCTTTGATTCTGCTTTTAGTTTCGGAATGATTCGTGCGCAAAAAGTAGATTTAACCATTTTAGGTGCAATGGAAGTTTCTGAAAACGGAGATATCGCCAACTGGAAAATCCCAGGAAAAATGGTAAAAGGAATGGGTGGTGCTATGGATTTAGTAGCTTCGGCAGAAAATATTATCGTAGCAATGATGCACGTTAATAAAGCGGGAGAATCAAAAATATTGAAAAAATGTACGCTTCCATTAACTGGAGTGGGTTGTGTGAAAAAAGTCGTGACGGAATTAGCGGTTTTAGAAATCACTCCAAAAGGTTTCAAATTATTAGAAAGAGCGCCAGGCGTTTCAGTAGAAGACATCATCAAAGCAACAGAAGCAGATTTAATCATCGAAGGAGAAATTCCTGAAATGAAAATCGATTAATATTAAATATTTAGTTTTACCGCAGATTCACAGATTACAATTTTTAATATCTGTAAATCTGCGTTTTACTTCAATTTAGCCTAGTTTAAAATCAAATAATAATCTGCGAATCTGCGGTAATATTTTCAAAAAATGACCCTACCAAAAGTAATTTTAAAATCAGGTAAAGAAAAATCTATTCAACGTCGCCACCCTTGGATTTTCAGCGGTGCGGTTTATGGCGTAAGTCGTGAAATAAACGATGGCGAAATGGTTGATGTAGTCGATTCGAAAAACAATCATTTAGGAACCGGATATTTCAGTGATAAAGGAAGTATCGTAGTTCGTATTTTGACTTTCGGCGATGAAACTTTTTCTGAGAATTTTTGGGCATCCAAACTACAATCGGCTTGGTATTTACGTGCTCAAATATTGGATTTTGAAGTAACGAATGCATTTCGTGTGATTCACGGAGAAGGCGATGGAATTTCGGGATTAATTATTGATTATTACGATAAAAATTGGGTAATTCAAGCGCATTCCACTGGAGTTTTTCTTCAAATGAAGCAAATCGCTGAAGCTATAAAATCGAATTTTCCAGACTATTGCGAAACGATTTATTGCAAAAGTTCAGGAACTTTACCGAATACGGGAACTGATTATTTCTTATTCGGAAATAAAGCAGAAGCAGTTGCAAAAGAGAACAACATTTTGTTTTCAGTAAATTGGGTAGAAGGACAAAAAACAGGGTTTTTCTTAGACCAACGCGAAAACCGTAAATTATTGGGCGAATTCTCAAAAGGCAAAAAAGTACTAAACACGTTTTGTTACACTGGCGGATTTTCTATTTATGCGATGAATGCTGGCGCAGAATTGGTTACTTCAGTAGATATTTCTCAAAAAGCTGTGGATTTGGCAGCCAGTAATATGGAATTAAATTTTCCAAACGCTAACCACAAAGCCGTAGCTGACGATGTGTTCAACTTCATGAAAGAACACACGCAACAATATGATGTTATTGTGTTAGACCCGCCAGCTTTCGCGAAAAGTATCAAAAGCAAACACACCGCAACGCAAGCCTACAAACGTTTAAACATTGCAGGATTAAAAGCCTTAGCACCAAACGGAATTTTATTCACCTTCTCTTGTTCGCAAGTGATTGATGATGTTTTGTTTTACAACACTGTTGCAGCAGCAGCTATAGAAACGGGAAGAAATATCCGAGTATTACATAAATTAGAACAAGGACCCGATCATCCAACGAATATTTACCACCCAGAAGGGCATTATTTGAAAGGATTGGTTTTGTTTGTGGAGTAGATTTTGAGTGGGGAATTTTTAGTTTTTAGTAGTCAGTTAATTTTGGTTTTCTTGTCATCCTGAACTTGTTTCAGGATCTATATTGAGAAGCTGAAACAAGTTCAGCTTGACAAATTTAAATAAAAAACCTGCAAGTCTTTCAACTCACAGGTTTGTCTATATTCTATTCTCTTTGTTCTAAGACTAAAGATTCATAAAAAAATCATTCCCTTTATCATCAGTTATAATAAACGCAGGGAAATCTTTCACGGTAATTTTACGAACGGCTTCCATGCCTAATTCTTCAAAATCAACTACTTCTACTGATAAAATGTTTTCTTTTGCTAAAATAGCAGCAGGACCACCAATCGAACCTAAATAGAATCCACCATATTTGTTACAAGCGTTCATTACGTCTTTGCTTCGGTTTCCTTTAGCTAACATAATCATGCTACCGCCAGCGGCTTGGAATTCGTCTACATAAACATCCATTCTTCCTGCAGTGGTTGGTCCAAAACTTCCTGATGGCATTCCGTCTGGAGTTTTTGCTGGACCTGCGTAATATACAGGATGATTTTTGAAATACTCTGGCATTGGTTTTCCAGCATCTAACAATTCTTTTATTTTAGCATGAGCAATATCACGAGCTACAATTAAAGTTCCGTTTAATTTCAAACGCGTTTTAATTGGATATTTTGATAATTCTGATAAAATTTCAGCCATTGGTTTGTTCAAATCAACTTCTACCGCTGGCTCCAAATGAGGAGCAGTTGTTGGTAAAAACTGACCTGGATTAGTTTCTAATTGCTCTAAGAAAATACCATCTTTTGTGATTTTCCCTTTAATATTTCTATCTGCTGAACAAGAAACTCCCATTCCCACCGGACAAGAAGCTGCGTGACGTGGTAAACGAATGACACGAACATCATGTGTTAAATATTTTCCGCCAAATTGCGCTCCAATTTGACTTTCTTGACAAATAATTTGTACTCTCTTTTCCCATTCTAAATCGCGAAACGCTTGACCCGACATATTTCCAGAAGTTGGTAAATTGTCATAATATCCTGCCGATGCTTTTTTTACGGCTGCTAAATTAGCTTCTGCCGAAGTTCCACCAATTACTAATGCTAAATGATAAGGCGGACAAGCCGCTGTTCCTAAATCTAAAATACGTTCGCGAACAAATTCTTCCATTGATTTGTCGTTCAACAACGATTTTGTTTTTTGATATAAGAAGGTTTTGTTTGCCGAACCACCACCTTTTGTTAAAAATAAGAATTCATACGAATTTCCTTTTTTAGCATAAATATCAATTTGTGCCGGAAGATTGGAACCTGAGTTTTTTTCTTCAAACATTGAAATCGGAACAATTTGCGAGTAACGAAGATTTTTATTTTGGTAGGTGTTAAAAATCCCTTTAGACAACCATTCGCCATCATCAACACCGGTGTATACATTTTCACCTTTTTTAGCAACCACAATCGCAGTTCCAGTATCTTGGCAAGAAGGCAATTGACCTTCTACAGCCACCGCAGCATTTTGTAATAAATTATAGGCTACAAAGCGGTCGTTATCTGTTGCTTCTGGGTCTTCGATAATGTTTCTTAGTTTTTGTAAATGTGCCGAACGCAACATAAACGAAACGTCGTCCATTGCTTCTTGTGCTAATAATTCTAATCCTTTTGGATCCACCACTAAGATTTCTCTATCGCCAAGCTGCTCTACTTTTACGTAATCAGAAGTTAATTTTTTGTAGGTTGTATCGTCTTTTAAAATTGGATACGGGTCTTGATATAAAAAGTCCATTTGTGTATGTTTTGAAAGGTAAAGTTACGGATTTTTGTTTTTCTAACCTGCAAGGTTTTTAAAACTTTGAGGAATTAATTTACAATATAAATTATTATCCCAACTATAATTAAAAACAAAACGAAGCCTATTCTGGTATTCCAATTTTCATTCTTAATTTCAGTGAATGGTTTTTTTCCTGAATAACAAATCCATTTGGCCAGCATGCCAAGTCTTTTAAAAAAGAAGTACATGCCTTCTTGTCCTAAATTGATAATTATATCTTCAAAAAAACTCATTTATATTTAAACTAAAAAGTTATTTGCTTGCTTTGAAATAACAATAAATTCCAGCAACAAAAATTAATAAACCAGCTAAAAATTGAAAAGAAACATCTTCATCTTCAAAGAGGAAAATATCTTGTGTATCATTTGTTATTAGTTTGATTTTATCTCCAACATTTATTGAGCAACGACCTTCTAACCTTTTACTTTGTTTTTTTTCGTTGAAGTAAAAAGTAAAATAAGCTTTAGAAATTTTAGAAGATTCGCTACACGAAATAGGCACTGAGACAACACTAACAGTAATTTTGTTTCCAGAATTTAATATATTGTATTCTTGAAATGTTCTGTAAAATGAAACAAAACTGATTATAATCAGTAATATCGAAGCATATTTAAGCATTTTATTCATCTCCTAAAAAAACCAACTCGCCACAAAAATTGCCGTAATCACACAGATTAAATCTACTAATAGCATCATGCCTAAAGTATAACGTGTGTTTTTCACGTTGATACTTCCAAAATAAACAGCAATTACATAGAAAGTCGTTTCTGCACTACATTGGAAAATACAACTCAATCTTCCCGTTAAGGAATCTGGTCCAAATTGCTTCATCGCATCAATCATAAACCCACGCGAACCACCTGAACTAAAAGGGCGCAACATCGCTACAGGAAGTGAATCGGTGATTTCTTTAGCAACACCAAGATGAGCAAATAAAAAGGAAATTCCGTTGGCTATGATTTCAAACAAACCACTGTTTCTAAACAACGAAATCGCTACTAACATTCCCATCACATAAGGAAAAATTGTCACTCCGGTTTTTAATCCGTTGTTGGCGCCGGTTACAAACGTGTCGAAAATAGTTGTTTTTTGTTCTACGAATTTCTTCTCTTGAATGAAGGAAAATATTAAAGTTCCGCCAATGATTAAGATTAATAACAATCCCGAAAGGTTAGAAGTAAAATAGTTTTTTCCAATTAAATCTAAACTGTTAACATAGAATAATAATCCCACAATCGCTCCGATTACTCCCATTAAAGCCGCTAATAACGAAGCGCTTTTGAAGTTTACTTTCTGTTTAATTCCTACTAAAACAAACGCAGCAATGGTTCCAATGAAAGAGGTAATAATACAAGGTAGCATTACATCGGCAGGATTTGCAGCATGTTCAGCCGCTCGATAACCAATAATTGAGGTTGGAATTAAGGTTAAACCCGCAGCATGTAAACACATGAACATGATTTGGGCATCACTTGCTCTGTCTTTATCAGGATTTAATTCTTGTAAACTTTGCATAGCTTTCAAACCAAAAGGTGTTGCCGCAGAATCTAATCCTAAAAAGTTAGCAGAAAAGTTCAGTGTCATATAAGAAATCGATTCGTGGTTTTTAGGAATCGAAGGAAATACTTTTGCAAATAGCGGACTCAATTTTTTAGCCAATCTTTCAGAAGCACCAGAAATAATTAGCAATTCCATGATGCCACAGAAAAAGGATAAATACGCTATCAAAGGCAGAATTAAATCAAATAAACTGCTTTTGGTCATAGGTAATAATCCATCTGCTTTTTGTTTTCCGCTGTAGATTTTTACGGTTTGTTTGTTATAGACGTATGTGGTGTCGGCATCGGCTTCGTTTCTATTTAAGACGTATCTTTTGTCTTCCGCTTTTTGCACACTATCTTGCACAAATTGAGGTACTTCTTTTAAATATTTTTCACCAATTAAAAGTGGTTCGCCTTGTTTGCCATTCAACACATAATCAATAGAATAATATTGTGAAGAAAATAATCCAAAAACAATAAAAAAGATAGATGATATAAATATCACTAACCAAAATCTGCTTAAAACCATAAATTTATATTTTTCGTAAATGTAATATATCTTTAAGATTTAAAGAAAACTTATTTATGTTAACGATGTTTTTATTAGTTTAAAAATATTGATTTCCAATAAATTGCATAATGCTTTTTTTATTAATTTTTTTAAGATGGTGAAAAAATTATATATTTGTTAAAATTTATTTAAAACTAATTTGCCCCAAAAAATGAAAAAACAACAATTATTTACATCATTGTTTTTGTTTTTTTACGTATTTACTTTTTCCCAAACAAAAGAAGATGCTGCAAAAATTACAAGAAACTATGAAGTGGAAAAAATCCAACAAAAAATTACTTACTTCCAGAAGTTGGAAATAAAAGAAAGAGCTAAAGCTATAGAAGTAGCAAATAGAAATAATTGGCCAATAATTATAAAAGGTGATGATGGTTCTTTTCAAGAATTAATGGCATTAACACCAGACGGTTTTCCAATTTATTATGCTACGACAAATGTATTAGCCGCAAGATCTACAAGAACAAATTATTTAAATTCTGGAGGAGGTTTAGGATTATCATTAGACGGACAAAATATGGTTGCTCGAGTTTGGGATGGTGGAACAGTAAGAAGAACCCATAATGGTTTTGGTAATCGAGTTACCACTGTTGATGATGTTTCAGGAACTGCCTATAGTAGTCATGCAACGCATGTAACGGGAACTATTTTAGCTTTACCTTGGAATGGAACTTCATCTGGTGTTAAGGGAATGGCAACTTTAGCAACAGCTAGAACATTTAATTGGGACAATGATGAATCTGAAGCACTAGCAGAAACACTTGATGGGATGTTAATTTCAAACCATTCTTATGGAGTTCCTGTTGGAAGTGGTACTACAGTTTTACCAGCTTGGTTTATTGGGGCATATACTGACGCAGCAAGAACTTGGGATGAAATTGCTTATACAGCACCTTACTATCTTCCAGTTATGTCAGCTGGAAATGATGGAAATAACAATAATAATCCAGCCCCAATTGCATCAGGATACGATAAGCTAGTAGGAAATAAAACAGCAAAAAATGTTTTAATTATTGCAAATGCAACTGATGCTACAATAAATGCTGATGGTTCGTTATCTAGCGTTACTATAAACGCTTCTAGTAGTCAAGGTCCAACTGATGATAGAAGAATTAAACCCGATATTGCAGGAAATGGTACTGGCGTATTATCAACATCTTCTACAAACGACATTTCTACAGCTTCTCTTTCTGGAACATCAATGTCGGGACCGAATGTTGCAGGAACTTTATTATTAGTTCAAGAGCACCATAAAAATCTAACAACAAGTTTTATGAAATCTGCAACCTTAAGAGGTTTGGCTTGTCATACTGCTGATGATGCAGGAAATGCTGGGCCAGATGCTAAATTTGGTTGGGGCTTGTTAAATGCAAAAAAAGCGGTAGAAACTATTACAGCCAATGGATTGACTTCTTGGGTATCTGAAGAAGAATTAGTACAAGGACAAACCTTTACAATGACAGTTAAATCAAATGGAGGTGCTTCAAATCCTTTGATTGCTTCAATAACTTGGACTGATTTACCAGGAACGACTAATATTGGTACAACTGGAGATAATGACGCAACTCCAGTTTTGGTTAACGATTTAGATATTAGAGTAACTAAAGATGGAACAACTTATTACCCATGGAAATTACAATCAAGTCCTTCAGCATTAGCGGTAAGAACAGGAGACAATAATGTTGATAATATTGAAGTGGTTAAAATTGACAATCCAACAGCAGGTGATTATGTAATTACCGTAACTCATAAAGGAACTTTAGTTACAGGAGCGCAAAATTATTCTTTGATTGTTACCGGAATCACTTCAGATTTTGCACTAACTTCAAATTCTGATGATTTAATAGTATGTTCTAATCAAGATGCAGTTTATACATTTGATTACAAACAAACGGGAGTAATGACTACAACTTTCTCAGCTGTAGGACTACCATCTGGAGCAATGGCAAGTTTTAACCCTACTTCTTTAAGTAATGATGGAACAGTGACTATGACAATATCTGGCTTGGCGGCAGTTCAACCAGGCGCATATACGATTGGAATATCAGGTTCTAATGGTGTAGAAATGGAAACGAGATTAAAACAATTAAGAGTTTATTCTGCTACTTTCCAACCTACGACTTTAACAACTCCTACTAACGGACAAGACACAGTAGCTACCACTGCTTTCTTTAATTGGAATACAGATGTAAATGCAGAATCGTATAATTTACAAGTTTCAACTCAATCTAATTTCTCATCGTTATTTGCCAATATTAATACGGATGATGGAAGTCATTTATTAACTGGTTTAGCATCAGAAACAACGTATTATTGGAGAGTTATTCCTTCAAACAGATGTGGTAGTGCAATTGTTTCTTCAGCAACAGTAAATAATTTTAGAACTGGTATCGTAAATTGTGGAAATACTTTTACAGCAACAGATTTTTCCAATGCATCTATTGGAGCTACCGCGAACAGTATTGCCTCTGTTCCTATTCAAGTAACAGGTGGTTTGACTATTGGGGATATCAACGTGTCAATTGATATTACACATACTTATATTCAAGATATGAAGTACTATTTAGAAGGGCCAGCATCTATAGGTAGTCCAATTATTACTTTATTTGACGAGCCTTGTGGAGATAATGACGATGTTAATTGTACTTTAGATGATGAAGGAGTTCCTTTTACTTGTGGTTCATCTGCACCTTCTATAACAGGTACTGTTAAACCTACAGGTTACTTGACAGATTTAAATAATTTACCAGCAGATGGGACATGGATTTTACGTGTAGTTGATGCTTACAATGGGGATGGAGGTAGTATTAATGCGGTAACCTTATCTGTTTGTAATATTGAACAATCATTAAGCACACCAAGTACTATATTATCAGAAATTAAAGTATATCCAAATCCAACAAAAGGAATTTTAAATATTGATTTAGCAAGTAATACTTTTGGGGAATCTTCTTTTGTAATTTATGATGTTCAAGGAAGACAAGTTATTAGTAAAAAGTCTTCTAATACTATTGAAACATTAAACGTTGAAAATCTTTCGGAAGGAATTTATATGCTAACTATTGAAAATGATTTAGGAAAAACTACTAGAAAAGTAGTGATTAATAAATAATTTATTTAGAGTTAAATGAAAAGGGAGCTTGGTAGCTCCCTTTTTTTATACATGTGTAATTTCATCTTCAATCAACAAATCCTCTCTTCTTAGTCGTAGAAAAATTTGGGCTACTGCTATAACATCCTTTTCGCAGTAGGTAATAATTCTGTCGATATCGTTTTCTACATAAAAAACGTGTGCTACTTCACTACCGTCGATATCATCTTTTGGAGATGGAATTCCTAATACTTTTGTAAGTAATTTTAAAGAAGTAAAATGTTTATAATCGCCAAATTTCCATAATTCTAAAGTATCAAGATGTGCTACTTCCCATGGTTTTTTGCCGAATAAATTGAGTTTGTTTGGCAAAGCAATTCCGTTGATAATCATACGTCGAGCAATAAACGGAATATCAAATTCTTTAGCATTATGGCCACATAAAATGTGCTGTGCTCCGTTAAAATGTGTATTTAGTAAATTTGAAAAATCGTTTAAAATTTTCTTTTCTTCTCCCCAAAAACTGGTTACGCGAAAGTTTCTAATATCACCTTTATTTACAAAGTAACCCACAGAAATAGTGATGATTTTTCCAAATTCAGCCCAAATTCCGGCTCTTTCGTAAAAATCTTCTGCCGAAACTTCATCTTTGCGTTGGTATTGCGTTTTGTGTTCCCACAAATAGCGCGTTTCTTCATCTAAAATACCATAATTTTGGTGTTCTGGAACAGTTTCAATGTCTAAAAACAGAATGTTGTTTAAGTTAATTTTCTCAATCATTTTTGTATGGTTTATAGTTAAATTTTAGTTTTTCTTTTTGCTATCATGTTGTAGGCTCCCTCCACATAAACATATAAATCATTACTATGTGGGTCTTCTTTTGTTTGTTTCCCTTTTATATGTCCTAATCGCACAATGATTAATTCATCTTCTGGAATTACAATTACAAATTGCCCTAAATGACCTCGCATATAGTATAATTTTTTGCCTTTAATTTCGTGCATCCACCATCCATATCCATATTCTGGACTGTTTTCAAAACGAGGTGTAACACATTTTTTCACGAAAGCACTATCTAATAATTCTTTTCCATTCCATTTTCCATCGTTTAAATATAATTTTCCAAAGCGCGCAAAATCTCTTGCATTGCTAGCGATACAACAATATGCTTTTTCAATTCCGTCTGGCTCTTCGTCAAGTTGCCAAAGCGCTTCATTTTCGGCTCCCATAGGTTGCCAAAAGTGATTTGAAACATAATCAGATAAATGTTCTCCCGTTGCTTTTTCAATACACATCGCTAATAATTGAGTAGCACCACTTAAATATTTGAATGATTGTCCTGGTTTTTCTTTAATGTCTAAACCTAAAATAATGCCTTTTAAATCATCATCAAAATAAGCACGGGTTACAATTGAAAACGGGCTATAATATTTTTCATCCCAACTCAACCCAGATGCCATAGAAGATAAATCACCAACGGTTACGTCTTTTGCAAATTTGCCATTAAGTTCTGGAAAAAAATCGGTTACTTTTTGGTCTAGACTTTTGATTTTTCCTTCCATTATTGCTTTTCCCATTGCTATTGTTACTACACTTTTAGCTATTGAAAAAGAGTTAGATTTCGAATTTTTATCAAATCCGTCAAAATAACTTTCGTGCCAAATACTATCATTTTTAATGATGAGATAAGCAATAGTTTGAAGTTCTTTGTGGTTTTTAGTCAATTCTTTAGTAGCTGGAACTGAGTTATAATCGGAAGCAATTGCCCAGGGTTGTGCATTTCCTTTTTTAATTTCTCTATTTGGAAATTCTTTATAATCTTCTAAAAATGCGGTTGTGTAACCCTTGAAATAAATAGTTCTTACAGCACGTAACAGATAATCTACATCAAAAATGTACATTAAAATAATGATACTTGCCAAAACAATAGCAAACCACTTGAAGAATTTTAAAAGAAATTTCATTTCCTAATTTTATAAGATTGTGTTATAAAAGTAGGAAAAAGTTAGAATGATTTTAAAAAATCTAAAATAAACTTTCTTGTTTTACTGGATTTTCGTGTTCGAGCAACCATTTTTTTCGCCATAAACCACCCGCATAACCTGTTAATGAGCCGTCGCTTCCAATAACTCTGTGGCATGGAACTACAATCCAAAGCGGATTTTTCCCATTAGCAGATGCAACTGCACGAATTGCTTTAACATCGCCAATTTTTTTGGATAATTCTAAATAAGAACATGTTTTTCCGTAAGGAATTTTTAATAGTTCTTGCCAAACTTTTTTTTGAAAATTAGTTCCAGCTGGATTAATTTTAAATGAAAACTCAGTTCTTTTTCCATTAAAATAGTCTTGAATTTGTAAAACAGCCTCTTTTAATTCTTCTGGAATTTTTGTAGAAATTTCATCGTCTTCATTCAGTACATGAATTTTTGAAATTCCGTTTTCATTTCCTTGAATTTCTGTAAAGCCAAGAGGTGTTTTTATAATGACAGTTTTCATTTTGTAAATATAAAAAAACCACCTGTAAAAAGGTGGTTTAAATAAGATGTAAAAGCTGAATTAATAATATTGTTAAGATTTAATCTCTTCTTTTTTCTCAGTAGCTGGATCTAAAACTTTTCCTTTAAAAGATAAAGTTTTTACTGCTTCAGCACCGTTTTCATTTGTTGTAATTGTAACTGATTTTTGAAATTGACCACCAGATGCAGCATTAAATGTTGCGGCAACCATTCCTTTTTCTCCTGGTTTAATTGGAGTTTTTGTGTAATTTGCAGCAGTACAACCACAAGCTGGTCTTACATTTGTAATTAAAATAGTTTCTTTTGTAGTGTTTGTAAAAGAAAATTCATAAGTAACTGGTTTTCCTTTTTCAATATCTCCAAAATCATGCATTTCTTGATCCCATTTGATAGTTGATTGTTTTGGAGTTACAGGAGTTTTAACTTCTGTAGGAGTAACTTGAATTGCTTTAGCTGTTTCAATTTTTGCGTCTTTTAATTGTGCAAATGAAGCACTAGCTATAAATAAGGCTACAATTGATAATTTAATTGATTTCATACGGTATATTTTTTTAGTTATATTAAATTTGTTATACAAAACTAAAAAACTTTTAAACGTGTGTTGTTAATTAAATTTTAATGATTGTTAATGACATGTTAATAGGGATTTTTAGACCCACATTTTTTGTAATATCGAACTCATTATGAAGTTTAACAGATTTAATACCATAATATTCATTGGGTTTTTAGCAATTGTTGGTGTTATCATCATGCAATTGTTTTTACTTAATCAGGCCTATATTTTTGAAAAAAAAGATATGGAAGATAAAATCCATTTTGCTTTGCAAGATGTGGTGGAAAAAATCTATAGAGATAATAAATCAGAATTACCTATTACCAATCAAATTAAGAAAATTTCTGAAAACTACTTTATAGTTAACGTTAACGACGTATTCGAAAATCGCATCTTAGAGCAGTATCTTAAGCTTGAGTTTGAAAAAGTAAAACTTGAACTCGATTTTGAATATGCTATTTATGACTGTAGTTCAGATGAAATGGTTTACGGAAATTACATTTCGATTAAAGGAAAATCAGAGAAATTTTGTGAAGATTGTTTTATGAAAAACAGCGATTTAACCTATTATTTTGCAGTGCGTTTTCCACACATTGAACAAACCTATTTTAAAAGTTTATCCCAATATTGGATATTCACAGGCGTGTTGTTCTTAGTTTTAATTATTTATGTGTACTCGGTTTTTTTAATGTTGCAACAAAAAAGATATACCGATTTACAAAAGGATTTCATCAATAATATGACGCATGAATTTAAAACACCTCTAGCTTCTATTTTGATTGCTTCCAATTATGCCAATACGCAAAAAGAAATTGTTGATAATCCAAGATTGTCAAAATACATCCAAATTATAATCAATCAAAGCAATAAACTAAACCAACACATTGAGAAAATTTTGTACGTTGCCAAAACCGAAAGCAAGCAAATTGTTTTGGAAAAAACCAAGGTAGATTTAAAAATATTACTCGAATTGGTTAAAGAAAATATCGTTTTAAAACATCAGAAAGAAATTAAAATTGATATTCATTTAGAGCGAGATTATATAATTCAAGCTGATGAATTTCATTTTTATAATGTGCTTTATAATATTATGGATAATGCCGTGAAATATTCGGGTCAAAGCCCAATTATACAAATCCAATCCAAAGAAAATGAGAGAGGATTACTTTTAAAATTCTCGGATAATGGAGTTGGAATTCCAGCTAATGATTTACCATTTGTGTTTGATAAATTTTTTAGAGTAGCTCGAGAAGATAGTAAAGAAATTGAAGGATTTGGAATAGGGCTTTCTTATGTAAAGCATGTTTGCGATTGGCATAAATGGAAAGTTTTTGCAAAAAATAATATTGGTAATGGAGTAAGTATATCCATTCAAATAAATAAAAATGATTATGAGTAAGAAGCGTATTTTGTATGTTGAAGACGACGAAACACTGGCGTTCCTAACTTCCGATAATTTAGAACAGTATTTTGAAGTTGTGCATTGCAACAACGGAAAAGAAGCATTTCAACTGTTTTGTAAAGAAACGTTCGATTTGTGTGTTTTGGATATTATGTTACCTGATATGGATGGATTTGAAATTGCAACTGAGATTAGAAAGCGTAATCAAGAAATTCCGATTATTTTTCTATCGGCAAAAACCATGAAAGAAGACCGAATTAAAGGATTGAAATTGGGTGCCGATGATTATTTGGTAAAACCATATTCTATTGAAGAATTAATTTTAAAAATCGAAATTTTCCTAAACCGAAGTCAAAAATCAACCGATAATTCAACACAAAAACAATATACTTTTGGAAGTTTTCAATTTGAACCCGAGAATTATTTGTTGAAAAATGACAGCCAAAAAATCACGTTAACCGAAAGAGAAGCATCATTACTCAAATTGTTTTTAGACAATCCAAATACGGTTTTAAAACGCGAAAAAATCCTAATGGAGTTATGGGGAAGCGATGATTATTTCTTAGGTAGAAGCTTAGATGTTTTTATTTCAAGATTACGAAAAATCATAAAAGAAGAAACCCACGTTAGAATAGAAAACATTCCGCGCGTGGGCTTTAAATTGGTAGTTGAATAATATTTTTATTCGAAACTCATCATATAAATTTCCAACGATTTACGTTCTTCAGCCGTCATAGCTTTTGTAATAGCAAAGTTCGTTTTCATGGTTTCATATTGTGTTGGATCAACAATTGGCTCTCCTTTTTCATTGATGAAAGCGGCAATACTTGCTCCTTTTTCTTTGTAAATTTTAGCAATATCTTTAATTGCAGGACCAATAACTTTGGTGTCCGCTTTATGACAAGCCGTACAAGTTCCTTTCCCTTCAAAAAGTTCTTGACCTTTAGTGAATAATGGATCAACTGTTGTCTCAATGGTTGCCTCAGTTTTTTCTTCAACTGGATTTCCGTAAGCATCTGTTTCTTTTTTTTCACCACAATTAGTAAATGAAATGGCTAATGCAAAAACAGCAAACGATTTTAATATAAGTTTCATTTTGATATGATTTAGAAATATCAATAAAATTACAATATCGATTTCACTTAGTTTGTGACAAATGTCACATTACTTTTTGTTTAATAAAATGGCTGCTTCTTTTGCGAAATATGTTGAAATCAAACTTGCACCTGCTCTTTTGATACACATCAATTGCTCCATCATAATTTTATCATGATCTAGCCAACCTCTTTCAGAAGCTGCTTTAATCATAGCATATTCTCCTGAAACATGGAAAACTGTAACAGGAACATCTACCGCATTTTTCACTTCACGAACGATATCCAAATAAGCAATTCCCGGTTTTACCATGACCATATCAGCGCCTTCTTCCACATCCCAAAGAGCCTCTTTAACTGCTTCGATGCGATTAGCGTAATCCATTTGGTAGGTTTTTTTGTCTTTAGGCACTTCTACATCAGCATCTTTTGGAGCAGAATCCAAAGCATCACGAAAAGGACCGTAAAATGCCGAAGCATATTTTGCCGAATAACTCATAATTCCAACATTGTGAAATCCAGCCGCATCTAAACCTTGACGTAAACGTAAAACACGACCATCCATCATGTCACTTGGTGCTACAAAATCAGCTCCAGCTTGTGCGTGAGAAACTGCCATTTGTACTAAAGCTTCATTGGTTGCATCATTAGCAATATCACCATTTTCGATGATTCCATCGTGACCGTAAATTGAGTAAGGATCAAGAGCTACATCTGGCATTACAATCATTTCGGGACAAGCTTTTTTGATGTCACGAATGGCTCTTTGCATCAAACCATTGTCGTTCCAAGCTTCTTTTCCGGTATTGTCTTTTAAATCATCGCTAACTTTTACGTAAATATTGACAGCTCTAATTCCTAAAGCATATAATTCTTTTACTTCTTCCACCGTTAAATCTAATGTGCGACGGAAAATTCCTGGCATAGAAGGGATTTCCACTTTTGTGTTTTTTCCTTCCATAATAAACATTGGAAACATAAAATCAGCCGGACTTAAGCTGGTTTCGCGAACTAAACTTCTTATAGATTCGTTTACTCTTAAACGACGACCTCTGTGTAATGGAAACATAATTTGTTATTCAAATATTGATTGGTAAAATTACTATTTTTTGGACTGGAAATTATGATTTTAACATTTTTTAAAATTTGATAATTTGGCAAATTCTTTCACTTCTAGAACGGTATTTTCTTATTTACTTTTTCGTAAAGTTCTTTCACTTTTTTTGGCGGATTAAATCGATAGCCAAGCGTGAACTTGAACGTAGAGAAATTATCGTTTAATCTAATTTTCGTATTAGTATCTTGAACAAAATCAGTAAAATTTAAATTGATAAAACTAAAAAAAGAATCCACATTATACCCAATTTTAAAACTTCCCGTTACTTCATATAAAGGTGAAAAATCGCCATCTACATCATTAAATCCAAAACCAGGAGAAAGTCCAGCCGAAACTAAAAACTTTTCTTTAATAACTAAATTATAAAAATAGGAAGCCGAAAGCGTTACTAAATAAACATCACTATGTTCGCCGCCACTTCCATCGTTGAGATCAAAATTGGTATAATAAAAACTAAAATTAGGAATAAAACTTCCTGCGCTTTTGGTTTGCCATTCTTTTTGATTGGCAATGGTTTTAAATGAAAATTTATCATTAAAAATATAAGAAGTTGTTCCACCAATTTTTGTAGTTCTTAATCTAGGTAAAAATAAGTTTACATCGTCTTCTATATAAAATCCTTTCTGATTGATGAATTTAATGGATTGCATCCATTTTTTATGATAAAAACGAGTACTAATAGTAAATAATTTGGAACCCGAATTATCTTTGTTTTCCTCAAAAAACTTTGGCGAAAAACCATAACTAATATCAATAAATTTATAGCTAAGATTAGCCCCAATTTGGGCTTTTCGGTTGGGAATTAAGCTTAAATGTTTGTTTTCGTCACCAGAATCTAACAGAAATTCAAAACTGTTAGAAGTTTCAATAAAATATAAACTACCGGTTACTTTTTCGTCATAAGATTTAAAAAAAGAAGTGGACAATGAGTCATTTTGAGCCACTCCAAAAATAGTTCCTAAGCAAAAAAACAGGTAGCTTAATTTTATATCCATTCAACTGGTTTTGCTAATACTTTTAATAATTTTTCTTCTTCACTTCCCACTTCAGGATGATGGTCATAAACCCATTGCACATGTGGTGGTAAACTCATCAAAATGCTTTCAATTCTTCCGTTGGTTTTTAGTCCGAAAAGTGTGCCTTTATCGTGAACTAAATTGAATTCCACATAACGACCACGACGAATTTCTTGCCATGTGCGTTGTGCATCTGAATAAGGTAAATCTTTTCTTCTTTCCACAATTGGAACATATGCTTGTAAGAAAGAATTCCCAACTTCTGACACAAAATTGAACCAATCTTCCATTGACATTTGCTCGGTTGCTTTTAAATAATCGAAAAATAAACCGCCAATTCCACGTGCTTCAAATCGGTGTGCGTTCCAAAAGTATTCGTCGCATTTCTTTTTATAGTTCGGATAAAATTCAGGGTTATGTTTGTCACAAGCATTTTTACAGGTTTGATGAAAATGTTTCGCATCTTCTTCAAACAAGTAATATGGTGTTAAATCTTGTCCGCCACCAAACCATTGGTTAATGATGTTGCCGTTTTCATCATACATTTCAAAATAGCGCCAATTCGCATGAACCGTTGGCACCATCGGATTTTTTGGATGAATCACCAAACTCAATCCGCAAGCGAAAAAATCAGCTTCTCCAACACCAAACATCTTTTGCATCGTATCTGGCAATTTGCCATGAACGGCTGAAATATTTACACCGCCTTTTTCGAAAACATTTCCGTTTTCAATAACACGTGTGCGACCGCCTCCGCCTTCTGGTCGTTCCCAAATATCTTCTCGAAATTTGGTGCCGCCGTCAATGTCTTCTAATCCTTTACAGATTTGATCTTGCAGGTTTTGTATGTAGGTGTAGAATTTATTTTTCATGTTCTAATTCATATAATTCCATATCTAATGGAGTTTCATTTGGCGGTGTGTATTCATTTAAAAGTGTTCTTTTCCATGTGAAACCACACTTTTCTGCAACTTTACAACTTCCAATATTTGTTTTATGAGCAATAATTTGAAATTTATTGAATCCTAAAACTTCAAATCCATAATTTGTGGTTAGCGCAATAGCTTTTGACATCCAACCTTTGTTTTCGTATTCTGTACTTATACAATAAGCAAATTCACCTTGTTTGGTAGCCCAATTTATTTCTTTGATGATAATCAAACCAGCAATTTTTGAATTTGAAACATCTTTAATTCCAAAAGTAAATTCAGATTTTGAATCGTTTTCTTTTCTTTTTTCTTCAATATAACTTAAACTATCTTTTATGGATAGATTTTTAGATAATGTAATTGGAAAATAACGCTTAAAGTTATCAAAATTCAAAACCATCATTTCAGATAAACTTTTTGCGTCATCTGCTTGTAAAGTGATTATATGAAATGAATCGGTTGTTATCATTAGTTATTTCTGAGTGATTTGATTTTACAATGTTTATTGTGGAATTTATTTTCCATTTTTTACTAAAAATTCAAATACAAACTCAATAGCATCTTTTTCGGATTTGAAAAAATTATCATCATAACGATTTCCTTTTTCATCTATTGAATAAAATATATATAAACCATGAACATCTTCTAATCCTTCACCAATATCAGTGACATATTTATTTCTTTTATTATTTGGAAGATAAAAATTTTTGATGTTATTATTTATCATCCAATTTTCAAGTTCAATGATTGTATTCATATAAATGTATTTCTAATACCTACAAGGTTTTGAAAACCTTGCAGGAAAACTGTTTACTGTAAACTGCGACTGCCTACTTTTTATACTCTTTCACCGCCTCAACAAACGCCTTCGCATGATCAACAGGAATATTAGGTAAGATACCGTGACCTAAGTTTACGATGTATTTGTCTTTTCCGAATTCGTCAATCATTTCGTGAACCATTTTTTTGATGGTTGGTATTGGAGAAAGTAAACGACTTGGATCGAAATTTCCTTGTAAAGTAATGTCACCACCAGTTAAATAACGTGCGTTTCTTGGAGAACATGTCCAATCTACTCCTAAAGCTGATGCTTTTGATTTTGCCATGTCGTTCAAGGCAAACCAACATCCTTTTCCAAATACGATAACTTCGGTTTCTTCAGCTAAAGCCTCTACAATTTGGTTGATGTATTGCCATGAGAATTCTTGATAATCAACTGGAGAAAGCATACCTCCCCAAGAGTCAAAAATTTGAATCGCATTACAACCTGCTTTTACTTTTTCTTTCAAGTATAAAATTGTCGTATCAGTGATTTTTTGCAATAATAAGTGTGCCGCAACCGGATTTGAAAAACAAAATCCTTTAGCTGTATCAAAACTTTTTGAGCCTTTACCTTCTACAGCATAACAGAAAATCGTCCATGGTGAACCTGCGAAACCAATTAATGGCACTTCGTCGTTCAGCATTTCTTTGGTTAGTTTTACAGCATCCATCACGTAACCTAAAGTCTCGTGAATATTCGGTACAAAAACTTGATTTACTTGTTCAGCTGTACGAATTGGATTTGGAATTATCGGACCTAAATTGTCTTTTAATTCTACGTGAATTCCCATAGCTCTTGGTACTACCAAAATATCCGAAAACAAAATAGCCGCATCTGGTTTTACAATGCGAATGGGTTGCACGGTAATTTCAGCTGCTAATTCTGGAGTTTCGCAACGCGTGAAAAAATCATATTTATCGCGCAAGGCTCTAAATTCTGGTAAATATCTTCCTGCTTGACGCATCATCCAAACTGGTGGACGTTCAACAGTTTCTCCTTTTAATGCTCTTAAAAATAAATCGTTCTTAATCATTTTTTATGCTTTAGGCTTTAAGCAATAGGCTATAAGCGTTTATAATATTTTATTACTTCGGTAATTACATTTTCAACGGTGGGTTGCGATGCAATTACAATATTTTTTGTTTTGTTTTCTAATGCTTTTGAAGTGGTGGTTCCAATACAAAAACACATTTTATTTTCTAATGAATTTTTTCCCAAAAAACTATTCACTCCAGACGGACTAAAAAATAAAATACCATCAAATGGTTCTTTTATTTGGTGTGGTTTTAGTTTGGTTTCATATACGACAATTTCGTTATATGCGATTTTGTTTTGCTGAAAATAATTTGGAATCGTATTTTTCCTAATGTTTCCACAGAAGAAGGTAAACGAACTGTTTTTGTATTTCGAATCGATTATTTGAATCAAATCTTCGGCATAATCAGCACTTTCTAAAACGGTGAATCCTTTCTTTTCGAGAAAATTTTTGGTTTTACTTCCCACACACAAACATGAAATGGTATGAACGTTTTTTAAATCCGATTTTAAAACACTTTTTACTGCTTTTTTACTCGTAAAAATTAAGTAATCATTGAGTTGAGATGTTTCAAATGAAATGGATTTGGTTTGAATAAAATTCTTTTCTACAAGTTCCATTTTAGCATCTGAAAACTTCTTTTTTAATGCTTTTGAAAGTTTTTTTGTAGAGAGAATTCGAGTCATTTTAGCTTCTAATTTGGTGTTCTTCTTGTCCTAAACAATAGGTTTCAATATCCTTATTGTATCCATAAACCACTAAAATATCGTCTTCTTGAACAATAGTATCTGGCGCAGGACGACCAATAGATTCTTTTATAATTGATTTTTTGCCAATTAAATTACGTTTTTCTCTTTTACGAATGATTGTAATTAGTGTTAAATGATATTTATCGATTGAATCCAATTCACCTAAAGTTTTACCAAAAAATTCTGGTTTTGCTTTTACTTCAGAAATCGTAAAATTATCATCTAATTGATAGTTTTCTAACGTTGATTTGAAGTTGATTTGCTTAGTTAATCGGTCGGCCGATTCTTGCTCTGGGTGAATGATGCTGTAAATTCCCATTGCTTCTAAAACTGTGTCGTGAATAGGAGACAAAGCTCTACTGATGATTTTTACATCACTCAATTTTTTAATAATTGCTGTTGTAATGATGGCAGCACCTTCGTTTTCTCCAATGGCTACAACAACTTTATCAGCATCTTTCAGTGGTAATGCTTCGTAGGATAATTCGTTGGTTGAATCTAAAGCAACAGCATGAGAAATTTTATCTTTTACTAAATTTACTTTTTCGATGTTTTTATCTACACCAATTACCTCGTTTCCTGTTTCAGTTAAGCTGATGGCAAGCGACATTCCGAAGTTTCCTAAACCAAATACTATAATTTTCATTTTTGGTAGATTAGTTAATTAATATATTTTCTTTTGGATATTCGTAGAATTGATGATTCAATCTGCGTAATAATCCAACCATTAAGTTGAGCATTCCTATACGACCAATAAACATTACAGCAATGATTACATATTTACTTGGCTCTGATAAAGTTGGAGTAAAATTTAAACTTAATCCAACTGTACTATAGGCAGAAAAACATTCAAAAGCAACGGTCAATAGTGGTGTTCCTTTTGGTTCAAAAATTAGTAAGGCAACAATTGAAATTCCAATAGTTATTAATGAAATGCACAAAATAGCAAATGCACGAGATGTTGATTCTGCTGAGATTCTTCTTCCAAATAATTGTATTCGACTTTTTCCACTTGCTACTGCAAAAATATTTAAAGTGGCTAATGCAAATGTACTCGTTTTGATACCGCCGGCAGTCGATGCTGGAGAACCACCAATCCACATTAAAAAGATGATAAACAATAATGAAGGAACATTCATTTGTGTAAAATCTACAGCATTAAATCCTGCAGTTCTTGGTGTAACTGAGTTAAAGGCTGCTGCAGTAATTTTTCCGAAAGTTGTTGAATGCTCTAATAATGTATTATTGTATTCTGAGATAAATAAGAAAATAAAGCCTCCAATTAATAATACTAAAGTAGTGTAAATTACGAATTGTGTATTTAAGGTGATAATGCGAACTTTTTTATGGATTATAGTTTTATCAAAAAGTTCCACAACATGAGTTTTGATTTTCTGATAAAAGTTAAATACTATATTGTGTCCTAATCCACCTAAAATAATCAGTGTTATTAAAATCCATTGTAAATAGTAATCAAAACGAATTCCTTCATCATATAAACCAGCAGATAAAATAGAAAACCCAGCATTACAAAATGCAGAAATTGAGTGGAATATTGAAAAGAAAAATTTATTATCAATGGCATTATTGTCAATAACAGACGAATAAATAAAAAGCGCACCAATTAGTTCAACACCAATTGTAAACATTACAACATTTAAAGCGGCTCTAAAAACATCTCTCAAACCATCTTGCGCAATAAAGTCTTTTGTGTTTAATCCTTCTTTAAATGAAGAACTTCCTCTAAAAAAGAAAGCAAAGAACGACGTAAAAGTTAAAATTCCAATTCCTCCCAATTGAATTAAAACTAAGATAATCGATTGCCCAACAGTTGTAAAAGCAGAAGAAGTATCTACCACCGTTAACCCTGTAACACAAACTGCACTTGTGGCTGTAAACAGTGCGTTTGTAAATGTTATACCGTTTGTAGTTGCACTTGGAAGCATTAATAAAAAGCCTCCCATTAAAGCTAAAATCATAAAACTTCCAACAAAAACAATTGCCGGATTGAAATAGATATCATAAATATGACGCACCAAAACTAAAAGCCTAAGTAAGAAATAAAATATGAGTCCGCCCTCTAAAACAGGTTTTACTTTTTGAAGAATATAATCCGAAGAAAAATCCGAGTTTAAAATGGAAATGATTCCACAAAAAATCAAAATTCCGGTTAGCAAAATTATATTTGCTAATGCTACTTTTTTATTGCTTTTGTATTTGTAGGTAAAAAACTTAAACGAATTAAAAGCTAATAATCCAATAGAAAGAAATATTAAACCTACAACATGTGGCGAATTATAGTTTTCTTCGAAATCATATCCAAAGTCGAAAACTATAAAAAGCAGTACGATGATATCAAAAAAGCGATATAAATAATTGAGTAACGATTCTTTCTCCATTTTGGAATAAAATTACTTTTTTAAATCACGACGAATGCTTTCCATTAAAGCACTTCCGCCGTTGTTTAAAATTTCTTCGGCACAATTTTTTCCGAAGTTTTTATAAGAATCAAAAGTACAACTTTTTTTGATTGTGTGTTTTTCTTTTCCATCTAAAGAAAACAAAACGCCTTCAAAATCAATTTTATCTGAAGAAAATGTTGCCAAAGCTCCTATTGGAGCTGTACAACCGCCTTCTAGTGTTTTTAAGAATTCGCGTTCAATGTACGTGCAAATCTCGGTTTCAGAGTGATTTAATTTCGACAATGCTTCTCTACAAAAATCATCATTTTCCATTGCTACCACAACCATTGCGCCTTGTGCCGGTGCCGGAACCATCCAATCTAAATTGATATAATTTTCTGGTTTTAAGTTGATGCGTTCTAATCCTGCAGCTGCAAAAACAGCTCCGCTCCAATCGCTATCATGAAGTTTTTGCATGCGAGTATTTACATTTCCACGTAAATCAACCACATTGTGATTTGGATATTTATTCAACCATTGCGCTTGTCTGCGTAAGCTTCCGGTAGCAATGGTTCCGTTTGAATTTAAAAAATCTAAATTGCCTTTATGAACTAAAATATCTAATGTGTTAGCGCGTTCTAAAACTGCTGCTTGCACAATTCCGATAGGTAAAGCGGTTGGCACATCTTTCATAGAATGCACAGCAATATCCACCTGACCGTTTAACATGGCAATATCTAACGTTTTGGTAAAAATTCCAGTGATTCCTAATTCGTAAAGTGGTTTATCAAGAATAATGTCTCCTTGCGATTTAACAGCTGTAATTTCAGTTTGATAACCTAAATCGTTTAGTTTTTTTTGAACGGTGTGTGCTTGCCAAAGGGCTAATTCGCTATCACGAGTTCCAATTCTTATAATTTTGCTCATTATTTTACAGCCGTTTCAATTTGAAAAATTTTTTCAATCCATTCAATGCTTTCGTCAACCATAGTTTCATCATCTTTTAAATGATTGGCAAAATGATTGGTGATTTTTTGAATGATTCTAGCCGTAATTAATTCTGCTTGTTCTTCGTCAAAATTAGCTAGTTTTTTGCGTTGAAAGTTTAATTCTCCTTCTTTAATTGTATTCAGTTTTGCTTTTAGAGCATGAATGGTAGGGGCGAATTTACGTTGTTTGGTCCAAGCCATAAATTCGTCTTTAATTTCGTCAATAATAGCTTCAGCTGCTGGGATGTGTTTTTTTCTGTTTTCTAAAGTTTCATCTGTAATTTGCGAAAGTTCATCCATGTGAACTAAAGTAACACCTTTAATATCTTTTACATTTTCGTTCACGTTTTTCGGAATCGATAAGTCTAAAATTAATAAAGGTTTTTTCAGATTTAAAATAGCTTTATCAACTGTAGGATTTTGAGCACCAGTTGCCACAACTACCACATCTGCTTTTTGAAGTTCTAACTGCAAATCAGCATAATCTTTCACAATAACATCTAGTTTTCTAGCTAATTTTTCAGCTTTTTCTTTAGTTCTGTTTATCAATGTGATTTGCTCGTGTTTCGTATGTTTTACTAAGTTTTCGCAAGTATTTCTCCCTATTTTTCCTGTTCCAAAAAGTAAAATATTCTTAGAAGCAATATCTTCTATATTTTTAAAAATGTATTGTACCGATGCAAAAGATACTGATGTAGCGCCTGATGAAATTTCAGTTTCGTTTTTAATTTTTTTACTTGCTTGAATAACTGCATTCACCAATCTTTCTAAAAAAGCATTTGCCAATTCAAGTTCTTTACTTTTTACGAATGCATTTTTTAATTGACTGATAATTTCAAAGTCGCCTAAAATTTGACTATCTAAACCTGTTCCAACACGAAACATATGTGAAATAGCTTCACTATTTTTGTATACAAAAGCTACTTTTTGAAAATCTTCAACTGTTCCCTGGCTGTTTTCGCATAGTAATTTGATTAATTGAAAAGGGTGTTGAGCAAAACCATAAATTTCAGTACGATTGCAAGTAGAAGTTACAATTAGGTTGTCAATACCTTCTGCTTTGGCTTGAAGTAATAAGCGGGTTTTAGCCTGTTCGTCCAAGCTAAATTTGCCTCTCATTTCAGCATCGGCTTTCTTGTAACTTAAGCCTATGGCGTAGAAAGTTGGATGCTTTGCGAATGTATTGTTTTCCATAATATGTACTCTTTCCTAAAAGTTTAACAAAAATATATTTTACCTTTTTATAAAAACAACGCTCAAAGGACTTTTTGTGTCGCTTAAAGATATTTTAAGCTAATATTATCTTTTTACTATTATTTCTACTAAATTTGTAATGTATTCAAGGCCTAACAATTACTTTATGTAGAATAATTCTAAATAATATTTTGTTAGTTGATTAAATGTATATACGAAAAAATATCGCTATGGGTTCTTTAGAAGAAATAAAAATTGAAAACGAATTCATTTTATTGCGTTTTCAAAACGATAGTAACGAAACAATTAAAATTGAACGACCTGTAAGCCAAGGACTTATACAGTTTCATTTTGGAATTAAAGGAAAAGGGAAATTTATTTTTAATCAGGGAAATTATGCTTTAGATTTAAAAGAAGAAAAGTCTCTTTTGTTTTACAATCCGCAAAAAGAATTACCTATTCATTTAGAATTAGCACCAAATACATGGGTGATTTCTATTATTGTTTCTATCAAAAAGTTTCATGGATTATTTTCTTCAGAAGCAGAAAACATTCCTTTTTTAAGTGATGAAAACAAAGACAAGAAATATTATAAAGAGAATGACATTAGTCCTTCGATGTCGATTGTATTGAGTCAAATTTTTCATTATAATTTAAATTCTTTTATCAAGAACTTGTACTATAAAGGAAAAGGATATGAGTTGTTGAGTTTGTATTTTAACCGTTCAGAAGATCCAAATGCAGAACAGTGTCCGTTTTTAATTGATGAAGAAAACGTTTTAAAAATAAGAAAGGCAAAAGATATTATTTTGAATAATATGGCAGAACCACCTGGGCTTCAAGAATTAGCAGACCAAGTTGGATTAAATCTAAAGAAGCTTAAAATGGGTTTCAAGCAAATTTATGGAGATACCGTTTACGGATTTCTATTCGATTACAAAATGGATTATGCTCGTCAATTATTAGATAGCGGTTCGTATAATGTAAATGAAGTAGGTTTAAAAATTGGATACAGTACGGGTAGTCATTTTATAGCTGCTTTCAAGAAAAAATTTGGAACAACACCAAAAAAATATTTGATGTCTATTAATTCTAATCTTTAAAATTAAAGATAAAAGTAAAGGCTAACTTAATTGTTAGCCTTTACTTTTTGTTGAAAATCTTCCCAAGCTTCTTTTGTTAAAATAGGTTTCGATTCTATCTTTTTACCTTTTAAATAATTCAAAATGGTTTTGGCTCTCGCTTCTGATTCGGGATGAGTGGAAACCCAATAGGTGTATTTGTGTAGTTCATTATCAACTGATAATTCGTAAAGAAAATCAGCAAATGGTCTTGGGTCAATATTCGCGTTAAGCAAATATTTCACACTTTGCATGTCGGCTTCGGTTTCTAAACTTCTGTCGTAAGCTGATGATGAAAGTGTTTTTAAAATCTCACTTAAAACTGCACCATTTGAACCCGTTGTAATCGATAATAAAACGGAAAGACCAATTTCTTTAGACAACTTTTTCATCACGTGATTGCCTTCAATATGAGCAATTTCGTGACCTAAAACACCTAGTAACGCTTGTTCGTTTTTACAAGCTTTAATCAAACCCGTGTAAACCACCAAATGATTATCGGGCATTGCAAAAGCGTTTACTTCATCTTTATCAATGATATGAACCTTTAAACTGTCTCTTTCGATACCGTTTTCTTTGCAAATGGGTAATAACAAGGAATCCAAAGTATTCACAATCGAATCGTCAAAAATGATGGTTTCGGTGTCTTCTATTTCGTCCCAAATAATATCACCAATTGTCTTTTCAGTTCCTGTTTTGGCTTCTTTTACTTTAAAATGTTTCACAAAATCAATTTGCGATAACAACATCCAAACACCAAAAAATAGTGCTACGATAACTAATCCTTTACTTAATACCTTCATTTGTTTTGCAAATTAAATTAGTAACATCTCCAAAAAAGAAGAATTCAGTGTGTTGTCCTTTTCTTACTTTAGTCGCGATAATTAAGGTAGAGAAAAACTCAATTAAGTTAAAAACCACTAACGTAATAATGTAAGCAAAGTAATAATTGGTTGCTTCTCCATCTTGAAAAAGAATAGACATAGTCCACCAAAAACCAGCACTATTAAAGAAAAACAAACCCAATTGAGAAACCAAAGCTTGGGTACAATGCCATTTTACAAACGCTGTACTTTTTCGGTTTCCTAAATAAAAGAAAATACTTGCCATTAAATTTAAAATAGGCAATGGTAAACCTCCAATTACGGCTACTAAGGACATCAAATAGCTATTCGACGCACGTTCTAGTTCCGATTCGTGAGGTTGATAATTAAATTTTGCTGTTGTAATCATAGATTTTTTTTAATGTTCCAAATCCAATTGGCTATTACCAGAACGATAAGTACAATTGCGACTTTTCGTTTTCTGAGCATAGTTTCAATTTTTAAATAAGCGATGTAAAACGTTTCCTTTTTTTGAATCAAATCATAGCTAATCCAAATGGGAGCTATAACCATAATTAATCCAACAAGTATACCAAAAGGATTGATTAAAATTGCTGAAAGAAAATTTCCGTGTGAAAGTTGCATTACAGAACGTGTGGTTCCGCATGAAGGACAAGGAACAGTGGTTACTTTTTTGAACAAGCAAACGGTAAATTCTTGACTTTGAATTTCGTGTTCGTGTTGCAACGAAAAAAGCAACCAACTATACCCTACAAAACAAGCAAATAAAAGAAATAAATAAAGCTTGTTTTTATTCATTTTTTAGAACGAAAAAGTTCTGTTGAATAATTCCATGTTTTTCTCTTTGGTAGCACCTTGAATTAAAAACCAATCCACGATAGCCCAAACTCCTAAACCACCACAAGTAAGTAGTTTTCCAACTCCCATTCCTGTATCACCAATATAGAAACGGTCAATACCATAAGCTCCAGCAAAAATTGAAATTAATAAAGAAGTTGTCGGATCTTTAAATTGAAGTGTTTGTACCATTGGCCATTTATCATCCTCCATTTGTAATAATCGTTCTCTGATTGCATTTAATTGATGACCTTCGAAAAATTTCGCGTTCGTCATCATGAACATGTCTACTTTTTGTGATTCCATTGTAAAATTGTTTGTATTAGTTGTCTCCTACTCATAAGGCTTTTCGGATGCGCCATAAAATGCTAATATAAAAATATTTTCTGTATTAGTCGACAACCTAACAAATTGTTACAAACATTATTGATAAATCTTACAAATTTTATCTACAATGGTTTGCGCCAATTTTTGATGACTTTCAAAGGTCCAACCTGCGATATGTGGAGTTAATAGTACATTTTCAGCAGTTAAAAGATATTCGAATGCGGCTGGCTTTTCTCCTTCAAACAAAGTTTCAAAAGATAGTTTTTCGTATTCTAAAACATCTAAACCAGCACCTAAAATTTTGCCAGATTTCAATCCTTCAACCAAATCAGTGGTTACAACTGAATTTCCTCTTGCCGTATTAATCAACCAAAATGGCTTTTTGAATTGATTAATGAAATCCGAATTGATCATTTTATCGGTTTCAGGTGTCCAAGGTGTGTGTAAGCTTAATACATCTGCTTTTTCTTGAAGTTCGGATAAGGCAACTTGAGTCGCATTGGCATCACCTAAATTAGGTAAAATATCGTGACATAAAACGGTTACATCAAATCCGCGAAGTTTTTTAGCGAATGATTTTCCCATGTTTCCATAACCAATAATTCCAATGGTTTTGCCTTCTAACTCATGTCCGCGATTGGCTTCACGCTTCCATTGACCTGATTTAACTTCGTTATTGGCTTTGTTTAGATTATTAAAAAGCGACAATAACATTCCAATAGCGTGTTCGCCAACAGCATTTGCATTTCCTTCTGGAGCAGCGATTAAATGAATTCCTTTCGCTGTAGCGTAATCACAATCGATACTTTCTAAACCAGCACCAACACGAGCAATGAATTGCAAATTTGTAGCTTTATCTAAAAACGTTTTATCAATTTTGAAACGACTTCTGATGACAATTCCGTGGTAATTTTCAATTTTAGCTTCCACTTCTTGTTTGGACGAAGTAAAATCGGCTTCGTTATGAAAACCCGCTTGTTGCAATTGTTCCCAAAGTAACGGATGGTTGCTATCGATGTGAAGTATTTTGATGTTGGCTACATTCATAATTATCTATTGAAATATAAAAGTACTAAATTGATTCAAAAAAAATGAGGCCATTTCGACCTCATTCTTATTTTATAAGTTTAACCAAGATTCTGGATTTAGTGTTGTTGTATTTTGTAATACTAAAAACTTAATTACCGCACTTCCAGAAGAATCGGTGTGAATTTTTCCAATATTTTGTTTGATTGTTACCTTTTGTCCTTTGCTCACACTAACAGAAGATAAATTCAAATAAACAGTAATAAAATCTCCGTGCTGAATATAAACTGCTTTGTTGTTTGCCGAAATTACCTGAACTTGCAACACTTTGCCACCAAAAACAGCTCTTGCCGAAGCACCTGGTTTTGTTGAAATTTCAACACCACTGTTATGTATAGTTAAATTCTTATGAACAGGATGCGGTTGATCGCCATGTTTTAATGAAATATAACCATCAACTACTGGCCAAGGTAATTTACCTTTATTGGCTTTAAAATTATCTGAAACTACTTTACCTTCTGCAGATAACACAAATTTTGAAGTAGCTGCAGTTCCTGTTTTTGGTGCAGCTTTTCCTGTTTTAGCGGCATTTTTTTTGTTTGCTGCTGCTATTTCGTCGGCAATTATTTTTTTGATTTTTTTATCAATGTCTTTTGCCTCTTTTTGCTTTTTATCAATTTCTGCAGAGTATTTTTTCTTGTCTTTTTGAATAATTTTAGCTAAACGTTCTTGTTCTTTTTTTTCTTGTTCTAATTCTTGTTTTTCTTTTTCGGTTTGTTCAAGAACAATTTCTTTTTCTTTTTTACTTTCTGTTAAACGTTTTTCAGCTTCAACTAATTTTTTTTGTTTTTCTTTTATTTCTTCACCTTGCATTTTTCTAAAACCTGCATATTGCTTCATGTATTGAATACGTTTATAGGCTTGTAGAAAATTTTCGGAAGACAAAACAAACATAATTCTGCTTTGCTCGTTTCTACTTTTGTATGATTTTACAATCATTTTTTTATAATCTTCACGCAAAACTTTTAACTCTCTATTTAGTTTATTCATTTCGAGTTGCGTTAAATAGATATCATCGGTTAAAATACGAGTTTGTTTTGCTGTTGTATTAATTAGGTTTTGTCTTAAACTAATTAAACCATTTTGTTGTGTAATTTGCTTTAAAACCGATTTTTCTTTCTTTTTTTCAGATTCTAATCTCGATTTGTTTTCAGAAATTTCTTTCAGGATTTGTGCTTTACGTGCTTCTAATTTTTGCTGTTCGGAAGGTTGTGCAAAACATAGGCTTGTAACGAAAAAGAAAAATAGGATTTTAATGATTTGGTTCATGCAATAAGGATTTTTACAAAGGTAGTTTTTTTACTTAAATAAAAAATTAATTGATTTCTATAGCAGTGTAACCACTAGGCACTGAATAAGGATAACTCAAATTTTCATTAAATGTTGTATTCTTATATTCTATATCTATTGCTATTTTGTCTTTCTGTATCGCTTTAATATTGATTTCATTCGGTAAAAACATTCCTTTTTCTTCCTTGAACGAAGGATAACGAATTTCTAAATTTCGGTTTTTACTAGCTTGACTAATAACTTCTTTTTTTAATAGATAATTAGCTCCTTCAAAATAAAACTCTTTTGAAAGATCAGAATATGTTGGTAAAGCTAATTTAAACATCTTATCAACAACTTCAGAAATATATTGTTGTTTAGTTAAATCGTCTAACGCTTTTCCAAGAAATAAATTCTGTACTTTATTGAAATCTAAATCGGTTCCTAGCCAATTACTCAACATGCTGAAATCACCTTCAAAATAGGTGTTGTTTATCTTTTCGTAATAGCTGACTTTTGTTGGAGTAATCATCGCTTTTGCCATTGGAATTCCAAAAAACTTAATATTTATCCAGATGATTTCGTCTTTTTTTATACGAATATCGGCATTCATCGAATGCGATTGTTTGTAATCTTCATATTTAGCGTTTGCTCTGATATTTAGCGTAGTAAAATCGTGCTCGTTTTTATAATGACCTTTGATTACTTTTGAAACTTCGGTGTTTTCATTTGCAGCAGTTGTTGCAACAGCTTGTTTTGATTTACATCCGATTAAAAAAACGACTAAAAAAGCTGATAATATTGACTTCATTTATTTTTGTAATTGCTTTAATTTGTTAGTATACACTTGTTTTTTTGCAATATCATTCAAATTTTCACAACTGATAATTAATTGTTTGTAAAAATTAGCATTGAAACGATTGTTATAAATTCCAGATTCTGATGCATTAAACTCAACTACAAAATCCAAGCCGTTTTCTAAAATGGTTTTTGCTTTCTTATATTCTTTAAGTTGATTGTATCCTAAACCAGCATAAAAATAAAACCCAACTTGTGTTGGAAATGACTCCAAATAATCTTCCGCTTTTATAGTTACCAATTGAAAATCTTGCTTTTGAATTAACACTTCCAAATACAGTTCCATCGCTTCAACATCATCCGAATTCTTTTTGATTCCTTTCTCGAAATAATATACTGTTTTTTCTAAATCGTTCTTTTTCCAGAAAAATTTGGCCACTTCTTTGGCTACATTGATCTCTTTGTCATCGTTAAAATACGGAATGGCTTTGTCAATATCTTTCAAATAGGTTGGATTTTTAACAGCAAAAATCAAAAACTCATTAAAAACACGATGTTTGATTTTTAAATCCATTCGATTATTATCCAAAACTTTAAACATTGATTTGGAAGCATTTTCGCCATCGTTATTATTCAAATGAAACTTCACCAAACTGACATGAGCCCAATCAGAATTTGGGATTTCTTTTTCTAATTGTTTTGCCACTTCAAAAGCTTTGTCTTCTTGATTGAAACTCGAGTATAAAACAATCAAATCGATGTAATTCTGTTCGTCTTTTGGATTCTTTTTAATTGCTTCTTCTAATTGTTCTTTTTGTGGTTTTGTATAGGCATTTGATTCTTGTAGCTTGAGTTTATAAAATTCCATTGTGCTCGATAACTTAGACTTAGCTTCCATATTCTTCAGTAATTCGAAAGCTTTACCGTGTTGATTAGTATTCATGTATAACGAAACCAAATCTTCTTTCATGTTTTCATCAAACTCTATCAATTTTTCCACAATTGGAATCGATTTTTGATAATCTCTGGTTTGGTAATACACGTCATAAAGTCCATTCCAATACCAACGTTGTTTGTTGTCTAACTCGACTGCTTTTTTGAAAGCATTTTCCGCATCAACATAATTTTTTAGGCTCAAATAATTTTTACCCAATTCATATTGAAATGCTGCATTTTTTGGTTCTTTTTCAATGCATTTTTGAATTGCCACAATAGCTTTGTCATAATTTTCGATGCCACGTTGTTTCACGGCTTCGTAAAAATTATTTTCTAATTGGTCGTCCACCAAAGCAATCGCATCGGGATTTTCTTGTGCCAAAAGTAAATTTGGAAAACAAAGTAATATTATTAAAACACTAAATAAAATTATTTTTTTCATCTTTTCTTCCAAATTTCAAATGTTTTGTTCTCTGTACAAGTTGCCGATTGTATTACATTTTCAAAATTAAAACCTTCATATTTTGATATAATATCATATACTTCATCCCACCCTTTTGAACCTTGTGGAATTGAACATTCTTTTTCTTTCCCAATTAATAACAACCAAACATCTGGCAAAAAAGGACCTTCATCAGTATTAACAATTTTTATCTCTTCAATTTCATTCCAATTAATCTCTTCTAAATGTCTTTTAGGATGGTTAACTTTTATTGAAAAAGCATTAATTTCAACTTCATAGTAGTCTTCAATTTGTTTCTTAGAAGCCTCCTTTTTAGTATTGCCCAAAAAAAAGTCAAAAAATCCCATTTTATTCTAAAACGGAATAATCTCCGATACTAATACTTGTAAAATTGCCATCAAAACTCGCGTGATTTCCTATCATTGCGTTGTCTAATTTGGCATTTTTTATGTTCGAATGCGTTTGCACCAAACTATTTTTTATGGTAGAATTAATCACGTGACAACCTTTTCCTAATGAAACATTTGGTCCAACGGTTGCGTTTATTAAATACACATCTTCACCAATATAACATGGTGGAATAATGGTTGAATTTTCTAACTTCACATCAGCAGCAACTAAATTTTCACCATCATTATGTAAAAAACCTAACATTCTTGTATTGGTTTCAACGGTAACGTCTTTGTTTCCGCAATCCATCCATTCATCTACTTTTCCTGGTACAAATTTCATACCTTTTGCCATCATTTGTTTGATACCATCATTAATTTGGTATTCGCCACCATGAATAATGTTGTTATCTAATACCGATTGCAATTCGTTTTTCAACACGGCAACATCTTTGAAATAGTAAATTCCAATAACCGCTAAATCTGATACGAATTCTTTTGGTTTTTCTACCAATTCGATAATTTCGCCATTATCATTTAAGTTCACCACACCAAAAGCTTCTGGTTGATCCACTTGTTTTACCCAAATTACGCTATCCGCAGTAGTGTCCAAATCAAAATCGGCACGAATTAATGTATCTGCATAAGCAATAACTGCTGGACCAGATAAAGAATCCTTAGCACACATAATCGCGTGACCTGTTCCTAAAGCTTCGTTTTGATAATAAATGGTTCCTTTTGCACCTAATTTTTGAGCAATAGCAATTAAATCTTCTTCTACTTTTTTACCAAAACTTTCATGAATAATAAACGCAACTTCGTCAATTTTCTGATTTAAAACGCCAGCAATATCTTCCACTAATCTGTGAACGATTGGTTTCCCAGCTACTGGAATTAATGGTTTTGGTATGGTTAAGGTATGTGGGCGAAGGCGTGAACCACGACCAGCCATTGGTACGATTATTTTCATATAGAATATGTTTTAAACTTCAAAATTCATTGTTCAACATTGAATATTCAACATTTTTAACAACGAACATTCAACTTGGAATTTTGAATGTTGATTTATTATTTACTTATTTTTATTTCTTGATGTTTCAATACTTTTTACAAAAATTGATATTAATTCATCGCTTTCTTTAATTGCTGTATTTATTTCAATCTCTTGTCCTAAATATAATTTTGCTCTAAAAATAATCTTTAAATTAGAATGTGTTTCTCTGAGTTCTTTCAAAACAACAGACATTTTGTGAATAAAATCATTTCTTGATTCAGCACTTTGTGCTTCACTATAATTCAAAGATGGTGCAGTGCCTGATCTAACAATTTGTCCCGACAAATGATTGCCTGCTTTTGTTGTTTTAACGTTGTCAGCAATGTTAATTATTTGTACTGCAAAATCAATTAGTCTTTCGTGTAAATCAATTTTTTTCATGGCTTATATAATTATTTATGTTACTGTTTACTATTTCAAAATTCGTTGTTCAACATTGAATATTCAACATTTTTAACAACGAACATTCAACTTGGAATTTTGAATGTTGAAGGCTTTACTTCACCCCAGTACTTCCAAAACCACCTTCACCTCTTGAAGTTTCTGACAATTCTGATACTTCAAGCCATTCTGCGCGTTCGTGTTTGGCGATGATTAATTGAGCAATACGTTCTCCGTTTTCGATTACGAAATCTTCATTGGATAAATTTACTAAAATCACGCCGATTTCTCCACGGTAATCCGCATCTACCGTTCCTGGCGAGTTTAACACTGTGATTCCTTTTTTAGCTGCTAAACCACTTCTTGGACGTACTTGCGCTTCGTAACCGATGGGCAATTCAATGAAAAGTCCGGTTTTTACGATGGTTCTTTCTAGTGATTTTAAAGTGATGGGTTCTGAGATATTCGCACGTAAATCCATTCCTGCTGAAGCGAAAGTTTCGTAGTTAGGTAACTCGAGATTTGATTTATTGATGATTTTGATTTGCATTTTTAATTTAATTTTTCTTTTTGGAACACAGATTTTAGAAATTGGAGAAATCCATACTAAATCTATAATTCAAAGTTATTATTTTCTTCTGATAATCGTTAAAATAGTTTCTTTTTCGTTTCGGTATACAAAGTAAGCAAAAAACAAGATAGATGCAATTCCGAAGACGTAAGTTTCACGTAAAATGGGCACATAAAATGAAATTCCGGAAAGCACTACTGCTAATCCCAAATAAGTAAAAATCGATTTCTTATCGTATGGAATTGGATATTTTTTTTGTCCCATGTAGTACGAAATGAACATCATGGTTCCGTAAGCAAAAATGGTCGCAATTGCAGAACCCATATAACTATATTTAGGAATTAAAAGCAAGTTTAAAACTAAAGTTACTATTGCTCCAACAATAGAAATATAAGCGCCAATTCGAGTTTTGTCGATTAGTTTGTACCAAACGGATAAATTGGTATAAATCCCTAAAAAGAAATTCGCCAAAACAATTAATGGCACAATATTCATTGCCGACCAATAACTTTGGTTATTCACTAAAATTAATTTTAAAATATCGGCAAAAACAATAACGCCTAAGCAAATAAACGAACCAAAAATGACAAAATATTTGGTAATCGTAGCGTAAGTCTGAGGTGCATTTTCATTTTTTGCATGACTAAAGAAAAAGGGTTCAATTCCTAAAGTGTATGCCGTTCGAAACAATACCATAAACATTCCGATTTTATAACACGCAGAATAGGCTCCGATATCTGCCAAGTCTATATTCATCCAACCTAATAAAATTTTGTCGAAATGTTCGTTGATGGCAAAGGCAATTCCTGCTACTAAAATAGGTAAACCATATTGCATCATTTTCTTCCACAAATCAGCATCAAATTGCCATTTGATTTTGAAATAATCGGGCAAAACAAGAAGAAGTGTAAACAAGCTTGCTATTAAATTTGAAACAAAAATATAACCGATTTGAAAGTCTTCATGATAGATAGTCTGAATAAACACATTATCAGTATTTGTTGCCCAATTGGGTAAAAATGCCAAGAAAAAAATGTTTAGTGATAAATTAATTATAACATTTGAAATTTTTATTACAGCATATTTTATTGGTCGTCCTTCGGCTCTAATTTTAGAAAAAGGAATAATCGCTAAAGCATCTAAAGCTAAAATCCAAATCGTAAAAACTACATATTCAACATTGATTTTTGACCAAAGGGCTAAATCTTTTCGGAATAAAAGAAATAATATCAAGAAACCAATTGTAGAACAAAAAAGTGAAATGGTTGAAGTTGAAATTACCTTTCTTTTATCATCTTCCTTACTATAAAAACGGAAAAAAGCAGTTTCCATTCCATAAGATAAGACCACATTAAAAAAAACCATAAATGAAAAAATTATAGAAACTTTTCCATATTCATTAGTTGGCATATGATCTGTATACAATCTTACTAAGAGAAAACTTAGCATTCTTGGCAATACAGTAGCTATACCATAAATTAGGGTTTGTTTAAAAAGACTTTTACCTGAACTCAAACTATTCGTTTTTTAGAATAACAAATGTAATTAATTCTTTGGTTTTGCCGAAGGATAAAGCAACATTGGTTTTTCTTTAACTTCTTTAATAGTTTGACGGATTTCTTTTCCGTTTTTTAAGAAAATTAAAATGGCTTCGTTTTCTGCTAAGGTTAAAGCGTTTTTTGGGCTGGTGTAAATTTGGGAATCGTCACCATCAAATTTTTGTTGATTGCCTTCCGTTTTTATTCTTGCGATGAAATGGAAATTATCTTGCTTTTCAAAAGGCACTTCGTAACCTCTAAAAATTACTTTTTTTAGCTCAATTTCTTTGCTTAATTCTGTTTTTAAATCTACATAAAAGTTGATACCGCTTCCACCACCACGAACACCCGCAACCCAACTTTCATAAGATGCTGAAAGATTTTCTACTGCAATACTTCTTTCTTGACAAGCACAGTTATAAAAAATAAAACTAATTGCTATAATGATTATTTTATTCATGTTTTCTATTTTAAATATTTTACAAAATGAAACCCTTTGGGCACAAAACCATGATTCATGTAGAATTTTTGGGCTCCAAAGTTGGTCGTATAAGCATCTAACGCCATCATATTACAATCTTCATCGATGCCTTTTTGATTGAGATATTCGGTCATGATACTGCCAATTCCTTTGGAACGAAAATCTTCATGCACGACTACATTATCTAATTCTAGATATTTACCACACCATAGTTTAGTTCCTATCCAAAACCCTGCCAAACCCATGGTAATTCCGTTTTCCACTACAATTAATTGTTTGTAATTATGCGGAATCATTTTGTCTAACAAATCGCCATAAATTTCAAGCGTGTAATCGGGATATAGTTGTTGAATGATGGATAATTGCTCCAACATTTCGGCTTTAGTTCCTAATTCAATTAACTGTGGCATTTTATTTTTGTAATAGATTTTCGTTGAATAAGTCTAAAATTCTTCGGTATTCGTCTACCCAAGAATACGTTCTTTTAAATCCGTGGGCTTCCACTGGAAATACGGCTAAATCCCAGTCTTTTTTACCTAATTCGATAAATCGTTGTGTTAATCTAACAATGTCTTGAAATTGTACGTTATCGTCGACCATTCCGTGTAACATTAACAATTTGTCTTGTAAATTATTCGCGAAATAAATCGGAGAACTTTTCTTATATGCTTCAGGATCGGTTTCTGGGAAATTCAAAATGTTTGAGGTGTAACCGTGATTATAATGCGCCCAATCGGTTACTGAACGTAACGCGGCTCCTGCTTGGAATTCACCTGGTTCTGTTAGCAATGCCATTAACGTAATAAATCCGCCATAAGAACCGCCGTAAATTCCCACTCGGTTAGGGTCAATTCCTGCTTTTTCTACTAAATATTTCTTTCCATCTAATTGATCGGATAAATCTTTTCCACCCATGTGACGGTAAATTCCCGTTCTGAAATCGCGACCGTAACCATCACTGGCTCTGTAATCGATATCTAAAACCGTGTAACCTAAATCGGTAAGCAAATTGTGAAACATGAATTCTCTATGATACGTGCTCCAATAATTATGAGCATTTTGCAAATATCCCGCGCCGTGTACAAAAATTACTGCGGCTTTGTTTTTGTTTTCTACTTTTGGTTGATACAAACGTGCGTAAACATTGGTTCCGTCTTCTGCTTTGAAGGTGATAACTTCTGGAGTTTTCCAGTTGTATTTTTTGAATTCTGGAGTAGTAGAAAACGTAATTTGTTTCAAATCTGCATTCGGTTTATTAGCTCCCACATACAATTCCCAAGGTTTGTTTTTATACGAATAGCGCACCAAAAGTGTTTGTTCGTCAGGAGATAATTCTACTTCGTAATTGCCATCATTGGTTAAAATACCGGTCATTTTTTTAGAAGCGATGTCCAATTTATAAAAACTTCTGTTGCCTGGATGTGTTGTCGTAGTTGTGATGTAAAACGATTTAGCGTCATTGGATAATTGAACATTTCGAACTTCCCAATTGCCTTTTGTTAGCGCATCTTTTTTCTTGGTTTTCAAATTATATGTGTACAAATGCGAAAAACCAGTTGCTTCCGATTGAAAATAAATGGTTGAATTATCAATAAAACCTAAAGTTCCGCTACTGAAACTATAACCCGGAATTCCAGGTCCACCAATCCAAGCTTCGTCGTGTTGATGATCTAACTCGGTGATTTTTCCTGAAACTAAATCCAATTGTACAATCCAACGGTGTTTGTTGTCTTGACTTCTGATTTCTAAAACGGCATTTTTTTCGTCTTTGCTATACACTGGACTTTGCATAACTACTGGAATATCATATTCCGAATCGCCTTTTAAATTTTCATATTCTTGATAATATTTTGGCGCTTCATTGATTCCGGTTAAATTGGAAAACGAAACGTAATACGTAGTATCTTTATCTACATTGAAAATTCCGAATTTGTGTTTACTGAAATTATCAACCGATACTTTTGCTCGTGCTTTTTCTTGACGCGTAAATCCATCATCCGTAATAAAATGTTCAACATTTGTTGATGGCTGATTTGGATAGTCTGAAATTCTAAAGGTTACAAATTTTCCGTCAGGCGATGCTTTTACTTGCCCTAACGATGATTTATCATAGAAAATTTCTTTTGGAAACTTCTCTTTTTTGGATTTGGATTGCGCTTCATACCAATCATCTGCTTTTGCTTCATCGCGCACAAATTGAAATAATTCTTTTTGTTGGTTTTTCAAAAACGAATCTTCTTCTTTTGACGATTTACTTTCTTTTCCTGTTCTAAAATTTGTTAATTGAACAATCGAAAAATCTTTGGTATTGAATTGATATACATTGCGATTTTGCTGAAAAAAGATAATATTAGGATCACTACTTCTTTGAATAGAAGCAATTCGGTCTGCTAATTGAATGACTTTTTTAGTCTTTTTAGTGGATTTGGTATACGCATACAAAACACCTTGATTGGTATAATACACAACATCATAATCTTTCTGTGTTGCCATAAAATCCAAATCGTAAATAGGATTTGAAGTTGTTAATTTTTGAGGTGATTTACTTGATTTGTTCCAAAAATAGGTACTGTTATCAATTTCATTATTCGGATTCCAATCAAATAAAACGGTTTGCTCATCGATAGACCAACGGTGATTATCAGGTTGGTGCCCGATAAATTCATTTCCTTTCATGATATCTTCTAAACGAAGATTTTGAGCATTACCAAAAAAGGTGAAAAGTAGTAAGAAGAAACAGCAATATTTTTTCATTGGGTAAAGTTTGTTATATGACAAATATACCAATAAAAGTAAATGAGGGAAAAAAGGTTTTGTTAAATGAATTATTGCGTGAAAATGACTTTTTGTTTTGCGAACGGAATGCAATTCCGCGCTATCTGGATTTTATATTAAATTCAGCTTTATTGTGATTATTAAAATTAAAAAGCATAACAGAAACAAAAAACTTAACGCAAGAAACAGGAACTCTTTTTGATTTACACTTTCTCTTATTAATATTCTTCTTTGCAATTCATTTTTATTAGTATGCAATATTTTTTTTATCCATAAATTCGTGAATTCTAATTCTAAAAGATTAGAATTTTTAATTTCTAATATATATTTTCCGCTTTTCTTTGATTTGAAACTGTAATAATCAAAACCTTTTAATCCATCATAAAAAAATTGATATTTTAAGTAACTCTTTTTTAATTGTACTATTTCATTAGAAGATTTTTCATGAAGTATAAATATAGCACCAGAATCACTTTTGTAATAACCCTCAAAAATTGAAATGAAATACTTTTGATTTTCACACAAATGCAATTCAATTAAATTATCTTGAAAATTATCAAAATACACTTTTTTTATTTTCAAAATTTTAAAAATGAAAATCAAGAAAATAACTATTAAAGACAAGATTAATATTATTACTAAAAATTTCACAAACTATTTATTTTAAACAAAATGATTCTTACAAATATAAAACAAAAAAGTCCCGAAAAAATCGGGACATTTTATAATATCTAAATTAAAATTAGTTATTCAAAGCTTCTGCTCCTCCAACGATCTCTAAGATTTCGTTTGTAATAGCTGCTTGACGCGCTTTGTTGTATGTTAATTTTAATTGGTCTCTTAATTCTGTAGCGTTATCGGTTGCTTTATGCATTGCTGTCATACGAGCTCCGTGTTCTGCTGCAAATGAATCTCTAATTGATTTGTATAATTGTGTTTTTAATGATTTTGGAATCAAAGTCAACACAATTTCTTCTTTAGAAGGTTCAAAAATATAATCAGAAGCTACTACTTCACCACCAACAATTGGAGCTAAAGGTAAAAACTGTTGTGTTCTTACAATTTGAGTTGCAGCATTTTTAAATTCATTATAAACGATTTCGATTTTATCGTAATCACCTTTCACAAATTTATCCATTAATTGTTGTGCAATATCAGAAGCATTTTCGAAAGTTAATTTGTCAAAAATAACATTGTTAACTTCGATTACGTTGTTTGTTTTACGCAAAACGTCGTTTCCTTTTTTACCAATAGCAAAAATATCTACTTGTTTTCCTGCATACGTATCAGCAACTGCTTTTGCTTGTTTAATTACATTGGTATTAAACGCACCACACAAACCTCTGTTTGAAGTAATTGCAACGATAAGTACTTTATTTACTTCTCTTTGAGCTGTAAAAGCACCACCAACTTCTCCTTCAAGAGTTGCACTTAAGTTTTGTAATAGCTCAGTAAGTTTTTCTGCATACGGACGCATAGCTGTAATAGCATCTTGCGCTTTTTTTAATTTTGCAGCAGAAACCATTTTCATCGCCGATGTAATTTGCATCGTAGATGAAACAGAAGTAATCCTATTACGTATTTCCTTTAAGTTTGCCATTTTGTTAATTTGTCAATGTGCCAATTTATCAATGTGTCAATTAATTGTCTAATTGACACATTGTCTAATTGACTAATTAATTATATTTTGCTGAAATTTCTTTCGCTACTTTTTCTAAAACGTCAGTGATAGCGTCATCAAACTTACCTGCTTTAAGTGCGTCTAATGTATCTCTGTGTTTAGCGTTTAAGTATTCTAAGAAATCTTTCTCAAATTCTTTTACTTTTACAACTGGTACATTTCTTAACAAGTTTTTAGAACCAGCATAAATGATAGCCACCTGATCTTCTACTGTAAAAGGAGAGTTTAAACCTTGTTTTAAGATTTCAACGTTTCTTTTTCCTTTTTCAATAACGTTTAAAGTTACAGCATCTAAGTCAGAACCAAATTTCGCGAAAGCTTCTAATTCACGAAATTGTGCTTGGTCTAATTTTAAAGTACCTGATACTTTTTTCATTGATTTAATCTGTGCATTACCTCCAACACGAGATACAGAAATACCTACGTTAATTGCAGGACGAACTCCAGAGTTGAATAAATCACCATCTAAGAAAATCTGTCCGTCTGTAATCGAAATTACGTTAGTTGGGATATATGCAGAAACGTCACCTGCTTGAGTTTCGATAATTGGTAACGCTGTTAACGAACCACCACCTTTAACGATTCCTTTGATAGAATCTGGTAAGTCATTCATGTTTCTAGCGATTTCGTCGTTGTTAATTACTTTACAAGCTCTTTCTAATAAACGAGAGTGTAAGTAGAAAACGTCTCCAGGGTAAGCCTCACGTCCTGGTGGTCTTCTTAATAATAAAGACACCTCACGATACGCTACAGCTTGTTTAGATAAATCATCATAAACAATTAAAGCTGGACGACCAGAATCTCTAAAATATTCACCAATTGCAGCACCTGCCATAGGAGCATATACTTGCATTGGAGCTGGATCAGAAGCGTTTGCAGCAACAATAACTGTATAAGCCATTGCACCTTTTTCTTCTAACATTTTTGCGATTCCTGCTACAGTTGAAGCTTTTTGTCCAATTGCAACATATATACAGAATACAGGTTTTCCTGCATCGTAAAATTCTTTTTGATTTAAGATGGTATCAATACAAACTGTTGATTTACCAGTTTGACGGTCACCAATAACCAACTCACGTTGACCTCTACCCACTGGAATCATCGCATCAACTGCTTTTACTCCTGTTTGTAATGGTTCAGTTACTGGTTGACGGAAGATAACTCCAGGAGCTTTTCTTTCTAATGGCATTTCGTATAACTCACCACCGATTGGACCTTTACCATCAATTGGGTTACCTAAAGTATCTACAACACGACCTACCATTTGTTCTCCTACTTTAAGAGAAGCAATACGTTGTGTTCTTTTTACTGTAGAACCTTCTTTGATTCCTGTAGATGGTCCTAAAAGTACCACCCCAACATTGTCTTCTTCTAAGTTCAATACGATAGCTTCTAATCCGTTTTCGAATTGTACTAACTCTCCGTATTGAGCGTTTGATAATCCGTAAACACGAGCGATACCGTCTCCAACTTGAAGTACTGTTCCAACTTCTTCTAACGATGCACCAGATTCAAAACCTGATAATTGTTGTTTTAATATTGCTGAAATTTCAGCAGGTTTAATTTCCGCCATAACTATGTGTGATTATTATCCTCCTATATTAATATTAACGCCAGATTTTCTTGGCTCTTGATTATTATTGATAATAATGGTTTGACCATTATTTGATTTATTTAATCTATTAGAAAATTCAGTTCCATACTTTTCTACAAGTAAATTAACCTTCTCTTCATTTAAAGTCTGATCTTCATTAATCACTTTCGATTTATAAAGTAACTCAACAATTGATTTAGAAGATTTTTTTAATTCGATTTTTTTGTTCAAACCTAAAAAAGAAACTTCCCAATAAACTAAATCTCCATCGGGGTTAGATGGTATTCTGGCTTCCGCTCCAGAAACGCGAATGATTTTAATAAAAATAATTTCATCCCCGTTTGTAGTATTTACAAGCGAACAGAAAGAATCAAATCCACCACAACCATCATACTTTAACCATACATTGCCATCAACTAATACCTCATGATTCTTAAATTTGAATTTTTGAGAATAGCCTATAATTGAGAATGTTAGCATTAAAAATAATAAAACTTTTTTCATTTATAATAAAGTATTACTAATTACTAAACTCTCTTTTTAAATTTTGCAGTCTGCTTGACACAGATGCATTGTATTGTTTGTCGCCCATTCTTAAAATAAATCCACCAATGATAGCTGGATCTACAATATTTTGAATGGTAATATTTTTATTTGAAAACGATGCAATTTTTGCCAATACTTTAGCTTCTAACTCAGGCGTAATTGGGAAAGCGGTAGTTACCTTTGCAATCTCAATTCCGTTAAGTTCATCGTATAAAGCATTGAACTGTAAAGCAACATCATTTAATAATTCAAATCTTTTGTTTACTAAAAGCAATTGAAATAATCCTTTTGTCTCTTTTTGAGCAGAAGCAAAAATTTCGTTTAAAGAAGAAAATTTAATTTCACCTTTAACAATTGGACTTTGCAAGAAATCTTTTAATTCAGCGCTATCTTTAATTGCGTTAACAATTGAAGTCATATCTGAATTTACAGCTTGTGTGCTGTTGTTCACTTGGGCAATGTCCAAAATGGCTTTAGCGTATCGAATTGCTGCTCTAGTTCCTGCCATGATATTAGTTTAATTTAGCGTCACCTAACATTTTCTCAACCAATTTAGTTTGAGCTTCTTTGTTAGATAATTCTCCTTTTAATAATGTCTCAGCAATTTCTAATGACAAAGAAGAAACTTGATTTTTCAATTCTGCCATAGCTGCATTTTTCTCACTTTCGATTGTTGCTTTCGCAGATTCAATCATTGCTGCTCCTTGAACTTGAGCTTCAGATTTAGCATCAGCAATCATTTTTTCTTTGATTTCTCTTGCTTCTTTAATCATCAAGTCTCTTTCAGCTCTTGCTTCAGCTAATAATTTTTCATTATCAGACTTCAAGTTCTGCATGTCTTTCTTAGCGTTTTCAGCAGCTAATAAAGCGTTAGAAATTCCTTCCTCACGAGCTACAATTGAATTCATGATAGGTTTCCATGCAAATTTGACCATTAATACAATTAATATTAATAAGATAATAGCTTGCCAGAAAAATAGTCCGAATGAAAAATCGTTAATTAATTTCTCCATGTTTTGAAAAATATATGTTTAAATAGTACTTTCTTTTTAAAAGCAGTACCTGTAACCAACCGTTACAGATACTGTTTTTTCTTTCTTTATTATTTTCCTAAGATTAAAGCAGCGAATGCTAAACCTTCTAATAAAGCAGCGATAATAATCATCGCTGTTTGAATTTTACCTGCAGCTTCTGGCTGACGTGCGATAGCGTCCATTGCAGAACCACCGATTTTTCCTAAACCTAAACCAGCTCCAATTACTACTAGACCTGCTCCGATTAAATTAAGAGTTCCCTCCATGATAAATTAATTTATTAAATTAAACAATACTCAAATTTTAATGATGATCATCATGATGATGATCTTGAACTGCCATACCAATAAATAATGACGACAACATTGTAAAGATAAAAGCTTGTAGGAATGCTACTAAAACTTCGATAATTGAAATAAACAATGTTAATCCTAATGATATAGGTAAGTCAGCTGCTAAATTTTTTCCAACAAAGATCATTGCAATTAAACTCATGATTACAACGTGACCCGCTGTAATGTTTGCGAACAAACGAATTAATAATGCGAATGGTTTTGTTAATGTTCCTAAAATTTCAATTGGCATTAAGATAATCTTCATTGGAACCGGAACACCTGGCATCCAAAAAATGTGCATCCAATAATCTTTATTAGCACTAAATTGTGTGATAAAGTATGTAAATAAAGCCAAACAAATAGTTACTGCAATATTACCTGTAACGTTGATTCCTAGTGGAGTCATCCCAAGTAAGTTTAATAACCAAATTAAGAAAAACACAGTTAATAAATAACCCATGAATTTTCTATATTTTTTCTCTCCAATATTTGGAATAGCAATTTCGTCTCTGATGAATAAGATAAGCGGCTCTAACACTCTACCAAATCCAGTTGGAATTGGTCCTTTTTTATATGATTTAGCTAAACCAATAAACATGAACAACAATAAAGCAGAAGTAAACAACATTGAAAACACGTTTTTCGTAATTGAAAAATCTAATGGTTTTGCATTTGTTGGATGATGGTGCTCGTCGTAGTTAATAGTTCCAGCAGCATCGGTTTTATAAATTTTTCCGTGGTATAATTTGTAGAAATTTCCATCAACTTCAGCTACAGTTTCTCCGTGGTGAAATTTAGAAGATGAAAATACTTTTAAACCATTATCAATTAAAATAACTGGTAATGAAAATCCATAATGTTTACCTTCTTTTTCATCTGAGAAAAAAGTAAAATCGTGAGAATCTTGTAAGTGATGTTGAATGTAAGCATCTACTTTAGCTTTCTTGTCCTGAGGTTCAGCAGTTTCTCCGTGACTAGCATCAGCAGCAACATGAACTTCATGCGCTTCTTTTTTAACTGAATCATTAGAAACATTAGCAAAACTAAATAAAGGCAATATCGCGATTGCGATTGCTGCTATTACATGAAGTGGTTTTCTTGAAATCACCATATTGATTATATTCTAAAATTTTGGTCTTAAAAATTTTTGCAAAAGTACAACTTTAATTAATATTCCAAGTTTCAAAAATATTTTTTTTTGAATATTTAATGATTTTTTTGCCTTAAATTACTTTTTGTTTAGCAATCTTATTGTAAAATAGACATCTAGACTTAAAAAAAATAGAAAAGTGATGAAAAAATTAATTTTGTTTGTTTCAAGCATTACCTTATTTTGAAATAAATATTCGGTAGCAAAAAAATAACTTATCCCTACTTTTAACGTTGATAATCCTAAAAAAGCAAACCCTAATTGTTCTTTAGCGGTTTCATAGATTTTAATCATTGCTAACAAAATAGCCAATGTCATTATAAATTGTAAAGCATATGACATTAAAAAAGGTATTGTGTCAATCTTGTTTAAAAAAGTAACTATTCCAAAATGAATTAGAAAAAAACCGATTGAAATTAATAAAGCTTGAACAGTTACGGGTAATTTTTTTAACATCTTTACTTATTATTATTTAATTGATTTACTTGTTTGATTACATTATATAAGGCTACGAAAACACCAAGAAGTGTAATTCCTTTTAGAAAATAAGCTTCTGGATTTGGGTATTTTTCATCGAGCCATCTTCCAAGATACGAAAAGCCAAAAATAATCAATCCCATTTGAAATGGGATATTAATTAGTGCCAACCACTTATTGGATTGTTTTTTATTGTTTGAATCCATTATTTGTTTTGAGTTCGCATCTCGCAACTCGCTTCAAATCGAGCTCCTGGTTCTACAGCAAGTTTTCCAACAATTACTTCTCCTGTTATATGTGCTTTTGATTTTATGTTTAGCATGTCTTCGGCTTGAAGTTTTCCAGAAAATTTACCTTCAATATCGATGCTTTTACAAACAATATCACCAATTACTTCTCCTGTAGGTCCAATTACTATTTTTCCTTCGGAAGTGAAATTTCCAGAAAGTTTTCCGTCTAATCTAAAATCAGCCAATGTAGTGATATCTCCGTTTATCGTAGTTCCTTCAACAATTCTATTGGTTTTTCCTAATAAATGATCTTGGTTTTTAACTTTATCAAACATTTTATGAGGTTTTGGGGTTATTATTTATTCAACAAAAGCCATTCTTCAAATTTTTTCTTCATTTGAACAATTTTATAATCTTCGGTCGAAATGATGTAGGCTTGGTCTTTGATTTTGTAATTTTTGTGTTCTTTTAAAACTGATAATACTGAGTTTGCCGATTCTTTTGAACTAAATCCATGAATTACAATAAAATTATCAGTTAGATTGTAAATATCTTCAGATGATTTTATAGTATTTACATTTAGGTCTTTTAGATACTTTGCTGTTTTATCTGTAAGGTTTTTAACTTCTTTGCCGTAAGGAAAGCTTTTTGGAAAAATAATTTTGTAACTCGTTGGTTGTACTAAACCAAAATCCAATGCTTCAATTAATGGAACTTCCATTTGCACTATTTTTTCGGCTTGTTTTCCTTCATCAACATTAGGATAGGTCAGTGCAACAAAATTTAATGCTTTTTTATATTCTTCTACACCTTTTAATCTGGCCAATGTTTTTGCTTTAAGCATTTCAAATTTTGGCAAAGATTCTTCTCCAGCAAATTTAAAAATGGCCTCATCTACTTCTGCAAAAACTTCTCTTACTTGATTGTTTTCAAATTTTTTGTATAATGTGTTAAAAACAATTTCTGGGTTATCGTTATCCGTAATTTCAACTTCTGGATTATTCAAAATTTGAGCATATCGGCTATCCGGATATTGAGCCAATATTTGTTGTTTCATCTCCGCTGCTTTTGAAGGCGAAATTTGCTGATAAATTTTGCACAAATTATACATTGCAGGAAGTACCAAACGCTCTTCTGGTTTGTTTTTTAACAATTGCTCTAAACGAGAAGCTGCTAATTGGTATTCTTTAAATTTTTCTTTATAAATTAATCCTAATTGATAGTAAGCTAAATTTCTGTCTTTTGCTAAACTATCTATAAGTTTTGGGTCAGATGGGATTTGTTTTAAATAAAATTCTACTGTGTATAATGGATTTGTAACTTCCTCTTCCTTTTTATTATCATCAAAGTTTTCATCTGTATTCTCATCTTCTTTTGAATCATTATTTGAATTATTATCTTTCAAATTAGACCATTTCCAATTATCTTTTAATTTGCGTTTTCCCCATTTGGTTGCGAATTCTTTTTTGCCATATTCAACCGTAACAGGATTGTTGAAATAAAATGTACTATTATCTGAAGGATTCATCATTCCCGGCGGTAAATTTGATGCTCCACCGGTTTTTGTATTTGATATTATTGAATTATCTTTCCCGCTAATATTTGCAGGGTTTGAGCTAGCATTTTGATTGGCTAATAAATTGGCTTCTTTTTTTGCTTTTTTATCGTCTTCAATTTTTAATTTTGCAATATACTTTTCATAATATTGATTTCTGTCTGAATCATTCATAGCCACAACTGATAAAATACTATCGTTTTGTTGTGCTATGGTTTCATACTTAATTACGTCGTCAAGATTAATTCTTTTTTTCTTGATTTTTCTATATTCTCTTGTTCGATCATCTAACCGAATTAGAGTACTATCGTAATATTTTCCAGCTGTTTTGTATTGAGCTTCTTTGAAATAAATTTCACCAATATTTCTATAATTTGAAGATACTAAATAATTGTCTTGAGAACCCGATTTAATGGATCTATTATAGAAAGATATTGCTTTTTGATTTAATCCATGTTTGTCATAAAAAATTCCCATTTGATGATTCAAAATATCCAAATAAGGTCGGTTTTCTCTATCTTCTAAAAGTTTGTTAAATTTTTCTACAAAAGCTAAAGTATCGCCTTTTTTGTAATCAAATTGTTGTGCTTGTTTTGCATGTGCTTGAACAACATATCTACGAGGCGCTTTTCTATTCATGTCAATTACATCCTGAAAGGTAGCATAGGCACTATCATTATGTTGAAGATTCTCATATAACTGACCTAAAATAAATGTATATCGAGCCCTTTCCTCATTGTCATTAGTTGCTTCTTTTGCCACTTTTAAAGCTGCAATTGCAGTATCTTTAACTTCTATATTAATGAAAGCTTGAGCTAGCATGGCATTTGCGTCAGCTAAATCTTGACCCTTGATTTTTTTGTCTTTTAAAAGCAGTTTTAAATTTTTAATGGCAACATCTTCATTATCTAACCTAATGTTTATTTTTTCGCGCCACACTTTAGCATGATAAATACGGTCGCTTAATGGATATTTGTAAAGTATGTAATTTAACGCTTCTAATGATGGAATAAATCGATTTTCGTAAAAACGTGACTTTGCTAAAAGTAAATAGGCTTCATCCATTTGAGGATTTTTTTCAGTTCCAGCAATATTCATAGAATGTTTTTGAATTGCTTTTACTGCTTTTTCTTCAGCTCGTTCAAAATTCTTGTTTTTTGTTTGACCTGGCAAAGCTGCCTCATCAGAAACAGAAGTTCGTTCAACCGGAAGCACTTCCCAAAAATTGTCTTTGTAAGTTGCTTTTAAATCTTCTAATCCTTTAGTTAATGCTAAATTTCCGTTATACAAAACATTGTATTCTGTTGTTACGGCGTGAAAATTTCGATTGATAAATTTGTCTTTTTTAACAGAACAAGCTATCAAAAAAAAGATAAAACCAATCGAAAAAGAGTATTTTATTATAGTGCTTTTCAATGTAAAAACGTATTTGTACTTAAACTACTAAAATCACTTTTTAGTATGTATAGAGTGGTAAAAATACGTTTCTTTTTTTGATGAGAAAAAAAATAGTTGTTTTTTTGTTAATCAAATACATTTTTAAGGTCTTTTATAACCTTAAATGCAACATCAATTTGATCATCACTTACTATAATTGTAAACTCATTTGTAGTTGAAATTACCTCATGAATAATAATTCCTTCCCAAGCTAACCTTTGAAAAATATAATAGTAAACTCCAGGAGTAGAAATATTTTCTTGTGGTAATTTTACAGTAATAGATGAAAGATTTTCTATTTTATGAGTTAATTTTTCGTTCTTAAATATCGTTTCTACAATTGATTCAACGGATGTGCTAGTAACAATATTGGTTTCATTTACCCCACGAGACGAAGTATAAAAAATATCTTGTTGCCTATTAATTTCAGAAATTAATTTCGCTTGATTTTCTAAAAGAGTATCTGAACTAATAAATGTATAATCACTAAGTGAAGAGCGAACCGTAATTTCACCAATATTTTTTAAGACTTTTGAAATTTTATAGTTGATTTTAAAATCTAATTCTTCCGAAAGCCTTTTCAGAGACATTACAACAGCACCTTGTTTTACATCTTTTCCTAAATGTGCTTCTAATTCTGGCATCATTATTCTTGCTAAAGAAGTCAAATTGATAATCCCTTGAGAAAGTGAACTTAGTAAAAAAGGCTTAGATTTAATGTATTGTTCTACTACTGAGGATATAGTTTTCATGTTTTTAGTTGTTTGTTTGGCGCAAAGATAAAAACAAAAAATAATTTGTTACAAATTTAACATTAAAAATAATAAAACGCTTCTTCGATGTGTTCTATAACAAATTCTGTGTTTTCTTTATGAATAGCAATAATATCAAATCGGACTTCTAAATCCAAGTCGTTTTGGGTAACATATTCATTTATAGCTTTTAACAACAATTGAATCTTTTTGGGTTTTACAAATTCTTGTGGCAAACCAAAATCTAAACTCGAACGCGTTTTAACTTCTACAACTGCCAAAATATTATCTTTTTGAGCAATAATGTCAATTTCGGCTTTATCAAAAGTCCAATTGGTTTCCAAAATTTCATAGCCGTTTTTTTCTAAGAAATCGACTGCTAATTCTTCTCCAAGTTTTCCTAAATCGTTGTGTTCTGCCATTTTTCAATGTGTCAATTTTCAATGTGTCGATATGCCAATTTTAATGAAATTGAAGTTTCACTTCTTTTTCATTTACTTCAAAATCTACTTGTTTTCCAAGAATCAAAGTTCGATTGTCTTTTTGATGTCCGGCTGGAAATTCAAACACAATTGGAATATTGTATTCTTTGGCAATTGCAGTAATGATTTGCACTTCATTTTGACCGAACGGAATTTCGTTATCGTGCATGTCAGCCATACTTCCCACAATAATTCCTTTTACATTTTCGAAATAACCATTACGTTTTAGGTTATACATCATTCTATCGATGTGATACAAATATTCATCCAAATCTTCAATAAAGAGAATTTTTCCTTTCGTATCAATCGATGATTTTGAACCCAATAAACTATATAAAATCGATATATTTCCTCCTACTAATTCACCCGAAGCTTTTCCTTTTATATCGTATGGTTTTGATGGAACAGTATATGAAATAGTTACTCCAAAAAGTGCTTTTCGTAAGGTTTCTTTCACTTCTTCAGGTGCTTTTGGAACTGTAAATGGCATTATCGAATGCAAAGTAGCTACTCGTTCCACATTCAATTGACTGTGCAAAACAGTAACATCAGAAAATCCCATAATCCATTTGGGATGTTTTTTGAATTTGGTAAAATCTAACGAATCTATAATTCGAACGGTTCCATAACCACCACGCGCGCACCAAATCGCTTTGACATTGTCGTCATCCATCATTTCTTGAAAATCAGCAATTCGTTCAGCGTCAGTTCCACCAAGCTGACAACTATCTAAACCTATGGTTTTGCCTAATTTGGCTTTTAATCCCCAAGATTCTAATAATTCAATAGGAGGTTTGGCATCTTCTGGAAAAAATTTACGTGCTGTACAAACAATAGCAACTGTGTCGCCTTTTTTAAGATAAGGTGGAATTTTCATTTTCTTTTGCGAATGAGAAAAGTTTGAAATTAAAATAAGTATCAAAATAAATCTATACATAGTCAGATTTTATTAACTCAAAAGTAAACAAAATCCAATTAAAATTCGGGATTTCGTCACTAATCGATTATTTTTGTTTCAGTTTTTAATAAAATAATCTTTGCTCTCTTAAAATAACACTTCTGTTGTTCGGAATTTAACGCAAAGTTTAGAAGTTTTTCGCAAAGTCAAAAAAGGAAAGAATGACAGAAAATGAAATCTCAAATAAAGTTATTGGAATTGCCATAGAAGTTCACAATGCATTAGGTCCGGGTTTACTTGAAAATACCTACAAAGAATGTCTTTATTATAAACTTGTTCAAGCAGGATTTAAAGTTGAAAAAGAAAAATCAATTCCATTGATTTTTGAAGAAGTTAAACTAGATTGCGGTTACAGAATCGATTTACTTGTTGAAGACAAACTCGTTTTAGAATTAAAAAGCGTTGAAGAACTTTCTGAGCTTCATTTTGCTCAAACTTTAACTTATTTAAGGCTTGGTAACTTCAAATTGGGCTTACTTTTAAACTTTAATTCCGTTCTTTTAAAAGAAGGTATCAGACGAGTTGTAAATAAATTATAATTTTCACGACATTTGCACTTTTAAAACTTAAAATTTCTTTGCAAAGCTTTGCGAAAAACTTGGCGTCTTTGCGTTAAAATAAAAAATTATGTTAGAAAATCCGAAAAGATATACGATTACAGCGGCTTTACCTTATACAAATGGTCCTATTCACATTGGGCATTTAGCAGGTGTTTATGTTCCTTCCGATATTTATGCAAGATATTTACGTTTGCAAGGAAAAGATGTAGCTTTCATTTGCGGAAGCGACGAGCACGGTGTGGCGATTTCAATGAAAGCTAAAAAAGAAGGGATTACGCCTCAACAAGTAATTGATAAATATGACGGAATCATTCGTCAATCGTTTTTAGATTTCGGGATTTCTTTTGATAATTATTCGAGAACTTCTGCCGAGATTCATCATAAAACAGCTTCAGAATTTTTCAAAAAATTATATGATAACGGTGACTTCATAGAAGAAACTACCGAACAATTATACGATGCAAAAGCGGACCAATTCTTAGCAGACCGTTTCGTAACTGGAACTTGTCCAAAATGCGACAATCCAGAAGCATACGGAGATCAATGTGAAAAATGTGGCTCCACTTTAAATGCAACCGATTTAATTAATCCAAAATCAACTATTACAGGCGAAACTCCAATTTTAAAATCAACCAAACACTGGTTTTTGCCTTTAAATCGATACGAATCGTTCTTAAGAGAATGGATTTTAGAAGGTCATAAAAACGATTGGAAACCAAATGTTTACGGACAAGTAAAATCATGGGTTGATGGTGGTTTAGAACCAAGAGCCGTAACGCGTGATTTGGATTGGGGAATTGACGTTCCAGTTGAAGGTGCAGAAGGAAAAAAATTATACGTTTGGTTTGATGCGCCAATTGGCTATATTTCATCTACCAAAGAATGGGCAGCTCGCGAAGGAAAAGATTGGGAACCGTATTGGAAAGATGCCAATACAAAATTGGTTCACTTCATTGGAAAAGACAATATCGTGTTCCATTGCATCATTTTTCCGGCGATGTTAAAAGCAGAAGGAAGTTATATTTTACCTAATAATGTTCCGGCAAATGAATTCTTGAATTTAGAAGGAAACAAATTATCGACTTCTAAAAACTGGGCGGTTTGGTTGCACGAATATTTACAAGATTTCCCAGAAAAACAAGATTCGTTGCGTTATGCGTTAACGGCAAATGCTCCAGAAACCAAAGACAACGACTTCACTTGGAAAGATTTTCAAGCAAGAAACAATAATGAATTAGCTGCGATTTTTGGAAATTTCATCAACCGTGTCGTGGTGCTAACCAACAAATATTACAACGGAATTGTTCCTGCTCCAAACGAATTTTCAGAAGTTGACGAGCAAACCTTAGCCGAATTAAAAGCGTATCCAGCAGTAATTTCAAGTTCAATTGAACGTTACAGATTCAGAGAAGCGTTAGGTGAATTAATGAACGTTGCTCGTTTAGGAAACAAATATTTAGCGGATGAAGAACCGTGGAAAATGGTAAAAGAAAATCCAGCAAGAGTGCAAACTCAAATGTATGTGGCGTTACAAATTGCTTCTGCATTAGCAGTTTTATCGGAACCATTTTTACCTTTTACGGCTAAAAAATTATCGAATATTTTAAAAATCGATGCTTTAGGTTGGAATGATGTAACGACTAAAACAGATTTATTACCCGCAGGACATCAAATTGGTCAAGCCGAAATCTTGTTTGCCCAAATTGAAGATGCCGAAATCCAAAAACAATTAGACAAATTAGAAGCAACTAAAACGGCCAATAAAGTGGAAAACGCAAAAGCTGAACCGCAAAAAGAAACGGCTTCATTTGAAGATTTTGCAAAAATAGATTTACGAATTGGAACCATCATCGAAGCAGAAAAAATGCCAAAAGCCAACAAACTTTTAGTTTTAAAAGTAGATACTGGAATTGATGTAAGAACTATTGTTTCTGGCATTGCAGAGCATTTTACACCGGAAGAAGTAATTGGGAAACGCGTAACGGTTTTAGTAAACTTAGCACCAAGAGCTTTACGCGGTGTAGAAAGCGAAGGTATGTTGTTATTAACGAACAACGCGGAAGGAAAATTAGTTTTCGTAAATCCAGATGCGGAAGGTGTGATTAATGGCGCGATGATTTCTTAAAACACAAAATATGAACCCAAAAATAATAGCTTTCGACGCCGACGATACTTTATGGCACAACGAACCTTATTTCGATGAGGCGCAAGAACGCTTTTGTGTTTTGTTTCAAGATTATGCTTCGAGTCAAGAAATTTTAGGGTTGATTTTGAATCATCAAATTAAGAATTTACCACTGTATGGTTTCGGAATCAAAGCATTTACATTGTCAATGATTGAATCGGCTTTGGAATTGACCAATCATAAAATTTCGGGACAAAATATTCAAAAAGTGATTCAAATTGGAAAAGATTTACTACAAAAACCAGTCGAATTATTACCCAACGTTACTGAAGTTTTAGAACAATTAAAAGGCAGTCATAAATTAATTGTAGCTACAAAAGGCGATTTAAAAGACCAACACCGCAAATTGCACGATTCAGGAATTGGTGCTTATTTTCATCATATTGAAGTCATGAGCGACAAAGCCGAATTGGATTATGAAAAAATGTTAGGTCGTTTAGATTGTAAAGCCGAAGATTTTCTAATGATTGGAAATTCATTAAAATCAGACGTTCTACCTGTTTTAAATATTGGCGGACATGCGATTCACATTCCGTATCATACGACTTGGGAATACGAAAAAATTGATTTTGAAATTGAGCACGATAATTTCAAATCGTTTACCAATATTACTGAGATTTTACCCTTACTAAAATGAAGCAAAAAATAGACATCTCTACTTGGAACCGAAAAGAACATTTTGAATTTTTCTGTACTTTCGAAGAACCTTTTTTTGGGATTACTACTCCAATAGACATGACTATTGCTTATGAAAAAGCGAAAGCCATGCAAATTCCGTTTTTTGTTTATTATTTACACAAAACGATTACTGCTGTAAACCAAGTGGAAAATTTCAGATATCGAATTGAAGGAAATGAAGTAGTACTTTATGACGAAATTGACGCCTCTTCGACAATCATGCGAGAAGACAAAACGTTTGGTTTTTCGTTTATGAAATTTCATTCCGATATTCATGAGTTTGCTAAAAACGTACAAACTGAAATCGAAAGAATTCAAGTTACACCAGGCCTTTTTACAAGGGAATTTCCAGAAAACATTATTCATTTTTCAGCAATTCCATGGATTAATTTTACTGGATTAACGCATTCTCGAAGCTATACGTTACCAGATAGTTGTCCAAAAGTTTCTTTTGGAAAGTTAATGACTGAAAACAGTAAAAAAACAATGGCAATGACGGTTTTAGCACATCATGGTTTGGCAGACGGTTATCACATGGGATTATTTGTAGATGCTTTACAAACAGAATTAAATTGATAAACCACCGACAAAAGTCGATGGTTTATCAATTAAACAGCATTCAAAATTGCTAAAATATCTTCTCCAAATCGTTCCGACTTTTGTTTTCCGAAACCTTTAATTTGTTGCAATTCATCTAAGTTACTTGGCTTATACATTTCTAAATCGATTAATTCTGAATTGTGACAAATCATGTATTTTTTCAGTTTCAAAGCTTCTGATTTTTCGTTTCTCCACTGATTCAAATAAACGTAAACTTGCTTGTCTTTCGGATTCAAATCTTCATACGATTTACGTTCTAATCGCTCTGGTTTTTCTTGTTCTTCTGATTCATAATGAACAATAACCGACCAATGTGCTTCTTCACTTTCCACAAATTGCGTGCTCGATTTTTTAAAAGTAACCGAATTCAAAAAAGCATTCAATTGTTGTTGATCGTACTCCAAAAATGCGTTATCCAATCGGATTGAAAATACTTTAACTTGCATAACATCCTTATTTACCGATTAACAAAATCTCGTTTGCAATTACTTCAGTAACATAGCGTTTGTTTCCGTCTTTGTCGTCGTAACTTCTGTGTGTTAATTTGCCTTCAATAGCGATTTCTTTACCTTTGGTTACAAAACGCTCGATAATATCAGCCGTTTTCCCCCAAGCGGTAACTCGGTGCCATTGCGTTTGTTCTACTTTGTCACCGTTGTCTTTGTAATACACTTCGTTTGTAGCGATGCTGATATTTGCTAATTTTTTTCCTCCTTCAAGGTTTTTGATTTCTGGTTCTTGACCAACGTGTCCGATTAATTGTACTGAATTCTTCATGGCGTATAAAATTTAATGTTTGTGTAAATTGAATTTTGAAATTGAACTTGTTCTTGAACTTGATTATTTGCTTAATAAAACCAACTCATTAGCAACCACTTCCGTGATGTAACGTTTGTTTCCTTCTTTGTCATCATAGTTTCTGTGTGTTAATTTACCTTCAATGGCTACGTGACTTCCTTTGGTTAACAATTTTTCAATAATGTCAACGGTTTTTCCCCAAGCGGAAACGCGGTGCCATTCTGTTTGTTCAACTTTTTCACCTTTGGCGTTAGTGTAATTTTCATTTGTAGCGATAGTGAAGTTTGCTACTCTTCCAGATTCTAAATTTTTGATTTCTGGTTCTTGTCCTACGTGTCCGATTAATTGTACTCTGTTCTTCATGGCGTTTAAATATTTAATGTTAATTGATTTTTATTTGGAACACAGATTTAAGAAATTGTAATAATCTAAAAAATCTAATGTTTCGAAATTTGAACTTGCTCTTGAACTTGAATTTGTTTTTGAACTCGTTGTTTCATTTCGACAGTGCAAAGATGTGGCGAGAAAAAAACGTTATTCGGTAATTAGCTATTTAATATCGGTTGTAAATATTTGTAAGCGTTTGTAAATGGAAATTATTTTTGTATATTCGCTTTAACTATAAGACTTTACAGATGAAAAAATTAATCTTCCAAAAAAGTATTTATTTTTTACTTTTTATTTGTTCGTTTAGCGCATTTGCACAAAACACTCTGAATTATAACGATGAAAAAGGTTCGCCAAAAGCCACTTTACAAGATGTAAAATGGATTATAGGCAATTGGACAGGTGAAGCTTTAGGTGGCATTTGTCAAGAAACTTGGAGCGAACCTATCGGAAATTCGATGATGTTCAATTTCAAATTAGTAGTTGATGGGAAAGTTGTTTTTTATGAATTGGGACACATTATTGAAAAAGACAAAACGCTATTATTACAACTCAAACACTTTGACGGCGAATTAAAAGGCTGGGAAAAAGCGGAAGTAAGTGAAAACTTTGAATTGGTAAAAGTTACTCCAACACATGTGTATTTCGATAAATTTACATTTGAGAAAATTTCGGATAACGAAATCAATATTTACGTGGTTTTTGAAGATAGTGGTAAGGAAATGAAGTTTAATTTTAAGAAGTAAAGATGAAAAATTTAAGATTTCCTATTGGTGAATTTTCTTGTCCTCAAAACATTACAAAAGATAATATTGAAAGTTGGATAAATGACATTGAAAGTTTTCCAAGTAAATTATCACAGCTTACAAAAAAATTAACGATTGAAGAATTAAATTGGATTTATAGACCAAATGGTTGGACAATAAAACAAGTTATTCATCATTGTTCTGATAGTCACATGAATGCTTTTATTCGTTTTAAATTAGCTTTAACTGAAGAAAATCCAACTATAAAATCTTATGAAGAAGCTCTTTGGGCAAATCTAATTGATGGAAATGATAATGATATTTCAAATTCTTTACTTTTATTAAAAAGTTTACACAATAAATGGATTTTGTTGCTAAAAAACATAAATGAAAGCCAATGGGAAAAAACATATTTTCATCCTGAATCTAAAAGAACATATATTCTTAAAGAAGTTGTTGGTTTATATGCTTGGCATTGCAATCATCATTTGGCTCATATTAAACAAGCTTTACAATATCAAAATAAATTTTAATCATGAGTAAAACCTGCTTAGAATGTGGCGATAAAATAATCGGTCGCGAAGACAAAAAATTTTGTTCGGATGGCTGCCGCAATGCGTACAACAACAAAATGAACAAAGATCAGAACAATCTGATGCGCAACATAAATAACAAATTGCGTAAAAATTATCGCATTTTGTGTGAACTCAACCCAGAAGACAAAGGAAAAACCACAAAAACCAAATTGCTAAGCAAAGGTTTCGATTTTGAATTTTTCACAAGCATGTTACAAACCAAAACCGGCAACACCTATTTCTTTTTGTACGACCAAGGTTATCGTGCGTTGGAAGATGATTTTTATATGTTGGTGAAGAAAGATAGTTAAGAAGATAGATGAAAGAAGAAAGAAAAAAGATAGCCATACTCGGCTGCGGTTGGCTCGGATTACCCTTAGCTAAATCATTGCTTTCAAAAGGACACGAAATAAAAGGTTCTACGACTTCGGAAAATAAATTAGAAATTTTGAAAAATGCGGGAATTTTACCTTTCCAAATTCAGTTGGAAGAATACCATATAACTGGAACTATAGAAGATTTTCTGAAAGAAACCGATGTTTTGATTATAGATATTCCGCCAGGTTTGCGAAGAATAATTTTGTCTTCAGAAGAAATGACATTCGTAAATAAGGTAAAAACATTGATTCCGTTTGTCGAAAAATCGGGTATTCAGAAAGTTATTTTTGTGAGTTCGACTTCGGTTTATGGTGATGGTTTTCCTATTGTTGAAATTACGGAAGATTCAAAACCAAATCCTGATACAGAAAGTGGAAAACAATTAGTTATTGCCGAAACCCTTTTACAATCAAATCCGTGTTTTAAAACTACCGTAATTCGTTTTGGTGGTTTGCTTGGCGATGATCGTCATCCTGTGAAATTTTTGGCAGGAAGAACGAATGTTGAAAATCCTGATGCTCCGGTGAATATGATTCAAAGAGAAGATTGTATTGGGATTATTAAAAAGTCTCTCGACTTCGCTCGAGATGACAAATGGGAATGGAATCAAACGTTTAACGCTGTTGCACCTCAACATCCAACTCGCAAGGAATATTATCACAAAAAAGCTGAAATTCTAAATTTGCCATTGCCTATCTTTGCCGAAAATTTGGAATCGAAAGGTAAAATGATTTCCAGTAAAAAAGTGGAAACCATTTTAGGTTATTCGTTCCAAAAAGAAATTTAGTAATGGCGTATTTTAGCGTATTTCACAATTACATCCAACAAAAGAAAAATGCAATTGGCTTGCCTATTTTAGCATTAATTTGGATTAGCTTTTTCTGGGGAACCACTTGGATTGCTTCCAAAGAAGGTGTCAAACACATGCCTCCGATGCAATTGGTTGCGTTGCGTCAACTTTTTGGTGGATTGTTGTACTTGCTTTATTTCTTAATCAAAAAACATCCTTGGCCAAACAAACGTCAATGGCGTACGATTTTAGTTTTGAGTGTGTTGAATTTCATGTTGAGTAACGGTTTAAGTACTTGGGGCGTGAAATATATTTCGAGTGGTTTGGGTGCAATTATTGGTTCGATATTTCCGCTTTGGATTGTCATTATCAGTTTGTTTCGCGGACAAAAAACATCTTGGAAAGCAGTTGTGGGAATGATTGTCGCTTTTGGTGGCATTTGCGTAATTTTCTACGATTACCTCAACGATTTCTTAGAACCTGAATTCCGATTTGGGATTTTACTTTCGGTAATTGCTACGTTTACTTGGGCGTTGTCTTCGATTTATATCAAGGAAAATAAAACCAATTTTAATCCGTATTTTAGTTTGGGATTGCAAATGTTGATTTCGAGCATTGTAATTTCGAGCGTTATAGGATTTAATGGCACTTCGGTTCCACTAAGTGAAATTCCAGCGATTTCTTGGTGGTCGATTGGTTATTTGGTGGTTTTTGGTTCGGTATTGACGTTTATTGCGTTCATTTATGCGTTAGAAAATTTACCAACTGAAATCAGTAGTTTGTATGCCTACATCAATCCAATGGTGGCGTTGTTTTTTGGTTATTTATTGTTTAATGAACCTTTGACAACTGCGATTATCATAGGTGGAACGATTACTATTATTGGACTTTATTTAGTGAATCGAGCGATTAAGAAGAAATAATTTTAGCCACAGATTAAAAGATTTTCACTGATTGTAGTCATTTTAATCCTTCACTATTTTATCAAGCAAAAAACCACTTAAAAGAAACTCTATTGTCATTTTAAATTCATTTCAAAATCTCTATATAGAGAAGTTGAAATGGATTCAGCTTGGCAGAATTTACTTTTAAATAGTCTTTAAAAAACCACATAGAAACATAGATTTAAATCTTAAGGCGTTTCACTTTTTAGAGAAAAGATAGCTTTTGTGAACTATAACGAACTCCTAAAAAAATCTATGATTCTATGTGGTTAAAAAATATTACCAAATTTTCACTCGGTCTTCTGGTTTTAAATACATTCCATTATTTGGTTGAATGTTGAACGCTTTGTAGAACGCTTCCACATTTTGTAATGGCACATAAGCACGATACATTCCTGGTGAATGTGGGTCGGTTTTTACTTGGTTTTTGATTGCTTCGTCACGCATTTTGCTTCTCCAAATGGTTGCCCAAGAAATAAAGAAGCGTTGGTCAGGGGTAAATCCGTCGATTAGCCCTGGATTTCCGTTTTCTTTCAAATAGATTTGTAAACCATCAAATGCAGCGTTAACGCCACCTAAATCTCCAATATTTTCACCTAATGTGAATTTTCCATCCACAAAAATTCCAGGTAATGGTTCTAAAGCAGAATATTGGTCAGCCAAAGCACTTCCTAAAGTGGTGAATTGTTTTAAATCTTCATCACTCCACCAGTTTATTAAATTCCCTTCTGCATTATATCTAGAGCCTGAATCGTCAAATCCGTGTGAAATTTCGTGACCAATTACGGCCCCAATTCCACCATAATTTACTGCTTCATCCGCTTTGTAATCATAAAAAGGAGGTTGTAAAATAGCTGCTGGGAATACAATTTCGTTGTTCGTTGGACTGAAATACGCATTTACTGTTTGAGGCGACATTCCCCATTCTTCTTTATCAACTGGTTTTCCGATTTTTTCAATGTTTTTCTTGTGACTCCATCGGGCATACATTCTTGCATTTTCAAAATACGTTCCACCTTGTTCTGGCGATTTCATTGTTAAAGCTGAGTAGTCTTTCCATTTATCAGGATATCCAATTTTTACTCGGAATTTGTTTAATTTAATTTTAGCATTTTCCTTAGTGGCTTTTGTCATCCAAGGTAAATTGTTGATACGGTTATCAAAAGCCAACATTACATTTGCAATCATAGCTTGTGCTTTTTCTTTAGCTTCTGGTGGGAATTTTTTAGCTACGTATAATTTTCCTAAAGCTTCACCTAATCTTCCGTTAACTGTTGCTAAAGCCCTTTCTTCCGCTGGACGTTGCTTAACAGCTCCAGTTAACGTTTTTCCGTAGAAATCAAAATTAGTATTTTCAATTTCAGTAGATAATAATCCTGCAGAACCTCTTAAAGCAGTCCAACGCATATACGCTTTCCAGTCTTCAACTTGGTTGTCTTTTAAAATAGCTTCAACCGTTTGTAAATATTTTGGTTGCGAAACCACTAACGAATCTACTTTTCCAATTCCTACAGATTGAAAATAAGCATCCCATTTTACTGTTGGTGCTAATTTTTGCAAATCAGCAAAACTCATTGGATTGTAAGTTTTTCTTCTATCTCTACGCTCAACTCGATCTAAAGTTGCGGTAGACATTTTAGTTTCTAAGGCTAAAATTTTCTTTGCATCCTCATTTGCTGCAGCTTCAGATTCACCTAAATATTGCAACATTCTCGTCACGTGAGCTACGTATTTTTCACGCTTTTCTTTGTTGTCTGGCGCTTCGGAAACGTAGTAATCTCTATCAGGTAAACCAAGGCTTCCTGTACCTACATAAATTACGTTTTTGTTACTGTTTTTAGCATCGGCACCTATGTAGCTTCCGAAGAAACCTAATCCCATTTCTGGTTCCATTTCGGCTAATAAAGCTACTAATTGGTCGGCATTTTGAACGCTATTAATTTTAGCTAAATAAGGTTTTAATGGGTCAATTCCTGCTTTATTTCTGCTTACTGTGTCTAAAACCGTTTTGTATAAACTAATTGCTTTTGCTTGATCAGAATTTGGTTCGATGGTTTTATCTTTTATAGCTTCTTTTAGAATTGCCATTACATCATTGTCTGTATTTTTACGCAATTCATCAAAACTTCCCCAACGGGTTCTGTCTGCTGGGATTTCGGTTTTATCTAACCAAGTTCCGTTTACATAACGGTTGAAATCATCTGCTGGATTTACGGATTTATCCATATAGCCAACGTTAATTCCTACTGATTCTTTTTTTGTTGCTACTTCTTGTGATGATTTACAAGAATATAATGCTACTGACAAAAAAAGGAAGCCGAAACTTCCCTTTAAGATGAATTTATTCATAGTTATTCTTTAATAATTCTTTTTACTGTTGATTGTTCGCCTGCTGTAACTTTTACGAAATAAATTCCTTGAGCCACAGTTGATAAATCTAATGAAACCTCAGCATTTGAAATAGCAAAATCTTTTTTAGACCAAACTATTTTTCCGGTAACATCATATACATCAATTGCAGTAGGTTCTATATTACCTAAAGTAATATTAAAAATACCTTTTGAAGGATTTGGATATAATACAATATTTTGCAATTCAAAATTTTGATTAGATAGTGTTCCTGTAATTACAAAGTTATCCACATTTACTCCTAAATCATTTTCTGCTTCATCAGAATGGAAAACAATTCTAAAAATAATATTACTTTCAGTATTGAATGCATTTAAAGGATAAGTATATGTTTTTACAGTTGTGTCAAGACCAGTCCATTGAGCACCAGGACAATTAAAACAATCGTTACCTGAAGTAGCAGATGTTCTATCGCTGTTGTACCAAGTAGGTCCAACTGTTCCTAAAACATTCCAATTTGCTCCAAAATCATTAGAATATTCAACATAAATTACATCCCAATTTAATTCAATATCAAACTTCATATCAAAGCTAATCATTGGATTTACAACATTATTTAAATTATAACATTGTGAAACAAGATATCCTTTGGTCATGTCGGGATAATTTCCAGTAAGGTTTGTTGTATATACTGTGTTGCTTCCGGTTCCCATAGGTCCTAAACCTCTAGTGCCTCTAACCCATAATGGGGTTGAAGATCCTTCGGTATACGATATTAAAGCATCAGTTGTATTTGTAAAAGAATTTACTTGCCCAATAGTTCCGCCATCGTTTATATAAAACTGTGTTAATCCGCTATTGTTATCTGAATATGCATCATTTGTAATAGTAGTATTTACATTTAAAGAATGTGCTCCTCTTGATAAAGTAGCAGCTGGTAAATCGATTATAGTTGTTGCACTTGGAGCAAGTGTACCATTCCAAACATAGTTATAAGCTGTTGCATCTATTGTGTAATTAACTGTTACATCAGATATTGAACTTGTTCCATTATTTTTTACTTCAACTTGAGGAGTAATGTTTGAACCACAATTAATATTGATACCTGGGTTTTGGATACTTACAAATTTTAAATCATTGGCAGGAATCTGAACAGGAATATCTGTTTGCCAAACTCCTCTACCATAGGTAGCTGCAATTAATTTTGAATCTTCAAGGTTGATTTCTAAATCTGTAATAGATACATTAGGTAGGTTTACGTCAAAAGGTTCCCATTGTGACATGGAATCGTCTCTATAATAGACTCCTAAACTTGTTCCAACATATAATGGGTTATCTGTATTTCTTCCTTGATGTACAATGCAGTTTTTTCCAATTGCTGGTAGACCTGTTGAAAAATTAGAAAATGAAGTCCCTCCATTTGTTGATTTTAAAACTTGACCTCCGGATCCATTAGTAGTTATGTAAACAATATTACTATCTGTAGAATGTACTTCAATAGATGTAATAGCTATAGATGCATTATATGCTAAGGAAAAATTAACACCTCTATTAATACTCTTATATAATCCAGCGCCATTAGCTACATACATAATATTATCGTTTGATGGATCTACATGGATTAATTCCAAATTTCCTGATCCAATAGAGCCAACATTTTGTTGTATCCATGCGCTGCCAACTAATTTATAAAGTCCAGCAAAACCCGAAAACAATTCACCTGAATTATTTGCCGTTAATGGTGTTACCCAATTTCCATCTACTCCGCCTGGAGATGAAACTGAACCAGTTATGGCATCACCAGCAGAATTACTCATATACATGCTACTTCCATTTTGAATAAATCCATAATACTGATTTTGATTATTTGGATTAATAGCGGTATCCATTCCATCAGCACCATAGTAGTTTTTCCATTGACCTCCACTGTAAGCGTGACCGCCATTATCTTGTAACCCTCCAACCATATTAGCTGCAGATTGCTTAGAAACTGCAATCTTATAAAATTGACTAATTTGAACTCCTGCTGTTAAATCTGTAAAATTAGCTCCATTGTTCTCTGAAACATAAATTCCACCATCAGTTCCAGCGAATAGTTTATTACCATGAAATCCTAAATAATGAATATCTGCATGAGTATAGGATGGGTCAGTTGGAGAGCTCCAATTATTTATTTTTGTTACGGAAGTTCCCCCAGTGGTTGATTTCCAAACATTTAAACAACCCGTATAAACTTCCTCAGCATTTGTTGATGAAACAGCCAAAGCTAAATCATACCAAGCTTGAGTTGATTCCAAAAAATCTGTAGATCCGGATGTTTTAATAAATGAAACACCGCTATTTGTTGATCGATAAATCCCATTTAATGAATAATTAGGTCCGTTCCCAACACTTAAAGCGTAAACGTAATTGTTATCCGCCGGAGTTACATCAATAATTAAACGACTTGTTGAAGGTACCGAAGAAACAATCACACCTGTAAAAGTTGTACCTGTATTAGTAGATCTGTAAAATCTATTATTTGATGAAGCATAAACAACTGTTGGATCTCCTGGTTTTAATCTAATATTTCCTTGAGAGAAATCTCCAGTTTGCACTTGAGTCCAAGAAGTGCCTGCATTAGTTGATTTGTAAATACCATTATTTGTTGCGCACCATAAAATTTGATTATTTGTTGGGTGAATTATAATATCACCTGCAGAACTTGGATTTGAACCTCCCATTGTGCCAGTTGGATTCCAAGTTAAACCTCCATCAGTAGATTTATAAACTCCAACTGAATAAGAATCTCCTGCATCTTTATCACCAGTTGCAATGTAAATGGTGTTTGAATTTGAATAATCAACTGCAATACCAGAAACTCCAATTTGAGGTAATTCATCAGTTAGAGGAGTCCATGTACTACCATTATTAATAGATTTCCATATCCCTCCTGCTGGCGAACCTAAATAGACAGTATTAGGATTTGATGGGTCAACATGCACTATATTAACACGTCCTTGTCCAGAAGACCATGAACCTGTATTAGTATGCGTAAAAGGACCTACAGGTTGCCAATTACTTGGCGGCAACGCTCTATTTGTAGCATTTCTACTAGCTTTTACTTGATTTTTTTGACGCCATGCTTCCCATAATTGTTCGGCTGGCATAATATATCCTTGCTCGTTTGTATAATTTCTCCAGTGATACTCCCAACGCATGAAAGGTTTGTAACCAGATCCTCTTGCGTTTTTGTCTCTTGTAGACCAATAGGCATTAAAAGCATTTACCATTTCATTAATGGTTACTTCACCTCTATTTGCCGTGTTTATGTTAGTCATCCAAGGGGCATTGGAATTGAATTGTGAAAATCCTAAAAAGGAACACAATAAACTAACAATCAGGTAATTTTTAATCATCTTTAGTAGATTTTTAGGTATAATTTCACAAATATAATAAAGATTTTCAAGTAATTACAAATTTAACAATTGTGTAATTCATATTAAAAATGAAATAAACACTATTTTTGCAAAAAAAAACAATGTTAGCTAGTCTTAAATCATATAAAAAATTTTTAGTTCTGTTTTCAATTATTTCAGTTGGGATTTTCTTTGGGATTTACACCTTACTTTCTCCAGAAAAAATGCTTCCAATCTACTCTCCTAGAGATATTAATCCAGAATTAGTAGATTCTACGGTGCAACATATTGGTAACGACCATAAAATAGCTGATTTTGCTTTTACAAATCAAAATGGAAAAGTAATCACCCAAAAAGACTATGATAATACAATTTACGTAGCCGATTTCTTTTTTACCACTTGTCCAACTATCTGTCCAAAAATGACCGATAATATGGTTTGGTTGCAAAATCAGTTGAAAAATACCTCAGAAGTTAAATTGTTGTCTTTTTCGGTTACGCCTGATATTGACACACCTGAAGTTTTAAAAAAATATGCTATCGAAAAAGGAGTGGATGATTCGCGTTGGAATTTAGTAACCGGAGATAAAAAGGATATTTATTATTTAGCTCGAAAATCCTATTTAGCAGTAAAGACAGGCAAACCAGAAGAACTATATGACATGGTTCATACCGAAAATTTCATTTTGGTGGATAAGAATAAACGAATTCGTGGTTTTTATGATGGTACTAACTTAGACCAACCTACCAATGACCCAAAAACAAAGAACATGAAACAACTTTTAGAAGATATTTTGTGGCTTTGCAAAAACCAATAAATTAATTTTTATAAATAATTTGCTAAAGTTGAGAATTATCAGTTGTAGTCCGATTATAATTTTTACTTTTGTATTTTAATTCAATCTAAATAAGGAAATGGAAATTTGTTCTTCTGAACTTAAAATTGGAGAAATTGCCAAAATAACCTCCATCAATCTAGATGAAATCCCTCTAAAGTTATTAGAAATGGGATGTTTACCTGGAAATTCCATTACTTTAATTCAAATTGCCCCTTTAGGTGATCCTTTGTACTTTAATGTTAATGATTCACATGTAGCCATTCGATTAGAAACAGCTAAAGAAATCACGGTTACCAAATTGTAATTCTCATGAGTAAAAATCCTATAAAAGTTGCTTTAATTGGAAACCCTAACGTGGGAAAAACATCGGTTTTTAATGAATTAACTGGATTGAATCAACAAGTAGGAAATTACCCAGGAATCACCGTTGAAAAAAAACAAGGCATTTGTAAATTAAACGAATCCACAAAAGCAAAAATCATCGATTTACCTGGAACTTACAGCTTAAATGCGAGTTCTATTGATGAAAACGTAGTAATTGAATTGCTGCTAAATAAAAACGATGAAGATTTTCCGGATGTAGCGGTTGTGGTTACTGAAGTGGAAAATTTAAAGCGAAATTTACTCCTTTTTACCCAAATTAAAGATTTAGAAATTCCGACTATTCTTGTTATTAACATGGCGGATAGAATGCAACTAAAAGGAATTGAGTTGGATATTCCAATTTTAGAAATGGAACTAAAAACAAAGATTGCTTTAGTTAGTTCACGTAAAAAAACCGGAATTGATAACCTAAAAAACCTAATTCTCAATTACGAAACGCTTTCAACCGAACCGTGTTTAAATGCTTCGTCGATTGACCCAGATTATTTTAATAATTTACGAAGAGCGTTTCCAAATCAACTATTGTACAAACTTTGGTTGGTAATTACGCAAGATGTTAATTTCTTAAATTTAGAACGAAACGAAATTAAAAGTTCGTTTACCAAATCACACACCGATTTAAAAAAACTACAACAAAAAGAAACTATAAAGCGTTATCAATTTATAAATGATACACTAAAATTAGGTCAAAAAATCGATATTTCTAAAGCAACGGATATTCGTGCAAAAATCGACCAAATTCTGACACACAAAATTTTTGGTTACGTAATTTTCTTTGGAATTTTAATGCTTATTTTCCAATTTTTATTTGATTGGAGTAGTATTCCAATGGATTTTATAGATGAAACGTTTGCCAATTTGAGTTCGCTTGCCAAACAACATCTTCCTGCAGGAGAATTCACCAATTTAATTAGCGAAGGATTAATTCCAGGAATTGGAGGTATTGTAATTTTCATTCCACAAATTGCTTTTTTATTCTTGTTCATTTCTGTTTTAGAAGAAAGTGGCTACATGAGTCGCGTAGTGTTTTTGATGGATAAAATCATGCGAAAATTTGGTTTGTCTGGAAAAAGCATTGTGCCTTTAATTTCAGGGACAGCTTGTGCTATTCCGGCAATTATGAGCGCACGAAATATAGAAAATTGGAAAGAAAGATTAATTACCATTTTAGTCACGCCATTCACTACTTGTTCGGCAAGATTACCCGTTTATGCCATTTTAATTTCCTTAATTATTCCTGAAAAAAGAATTTTTGGCTTTTTAAGTTTACAAGGATTAACATTGATGGCTTTGTATTTATTAGGCTTTGGAATGGCTGTTTTTTCTGCCTATTTACTAAATAAATATTTAAAATTAAATTGCAAATCGTATTTCGTTATTGAAATGCCAAGTTATAAAATTCCGATGTTTAAAAATGTTGGAATTAATGTGTTAGAAAAAACCAAAGCCTTTGTTTTTGGTGCCGGAAAAATCATTTTGGCATTGTCTGTTATCCTATGGTTTTTAGGTTCGCATGGATTAAGTGATGATTTTAATAATGCTGAAAAAATCATTACCGAGCAAAATATAAACAAAACCATTACAGCCGAAGCATTTGAAGATCAAGTGAATTCTTTCAAGTTAGAAAATTCTTATATTGGTTACATGGGAAAAGCGATCGAGCCCGTAATTCGCCCTTTAGGTTACGATTGGAAAATTGGAATTGCCGTAGTGAGTTCTTTTGCCGCACGTGAAGTTTTCGTTGGAACATTAGCCACAATTTATAGCGTTGGAAGTCATAGCGAAGAAGAAACAACCATTAAAAACCGAATGGCTGCCGAAGTACATCCAGAAACAGGCAAAAAAATATTCAATTTTGCCACAGGGATTTCATTATTGCTATTTTATGCTTTCGCGATGCAATGTATTTCTACTTTGGCTATTGTAAAAAAAGAAACCAATTCATGGAAATGGCCAATAATTCAGTTGGTTTTCATGAGCGGATTTGCTTATGTAACTTCTTTAATTGCATATCAATTTTTGAAATAATTTGATTTTAGAGTTAAAAAAACCCCCAATTTAGAACCCCATTTTACTAAATTTTAATCAATTAAAAGCTATTTGAATAATAAAAACTTCAATATTATTTNATTAAAATTAATACCTAAAAAATCTTATTATTTATAAATCGTAAATTAGTTTCAAAAAACTTTATTTATAATTTGTCTAAATAAACTTTAGTCATTATTTTTGCTCCGTAGAATTAATCTAAATAAAAATGAAATATATAATTGCCCCAATCGCAATATTAATATCAGGACTAACATTTTCTCAAGAAAAAGAAACTCAAAATGATTCAGTAAAAACATTAAAAGAAGTTGTTGTTTCTGCAAATCAAATCATCGGAAGCAAATTTGAAGCGGCTAATAAAACAGGTTCGGCTTCTTACATTTCAGCGGCAGATTTACAAAAATTTAACTATACTGATATTAATCGCGTACTTAGAACCGTTACTGGTGTTAATGTTTACGAAGAAGATGGATTTGGGTTAAGACCAAATATCAGTTTACGAGGAACTTCACCAGATAGAAGTGCAAAAATCACTTTAATGGAAGATAACGTTTTAATTGCTCCAGCTCCATATTCAGCTCCAGCGGCTTATTATTTTCCATCAGTTGCTCGTATGAGTGCAGTTGAAATTTTAAAAGGAAGTAGCCAAATTCAATATGGTCCTTTTACAACTGGAGGAACCATTAACTTTGTTTCGGCTCCAATTCCAACCAAATTTAGCGCAGGATTTTTAACAGATTACGGAAGTTTTAACACAAGTCGTACTGTTGCAAACGTAGGAATTTCAAATGAAACGGTAGGTGCTGTTGTTCAATTTTTAAACTACAATTCAGATGGTTTTAAAAATTTACCAAGTGGTGCCAATACAGGTTTTGACAAGAAAGATGTAATGGCAAAATTTAGATTACAATCAAAACCAACCAGTAAAATTTATAATGCGTTAGATTTTAAAATGGTGTATGCAGAAGAAGATGCTAACGAAACTTATTTAGGTTTAACAGAAGAAGATTTCAATAATTCTCCTTTCATGCGTTATGCAGGTTCTGAAAAAGATAATATCACTACTAAAAACAATCAATTTTCGGTTACACATACTTTAAAAACAAGTAACTACTTTAGTATAACTACTACGGCTTACCGTAATAAATTTGCAAGAAATTGGTACAAATTAAACGACGTAAGATTTGGCGGAACTACGTATGCAATTGATGCAATTTTAGAAGACCCTACCACAAATGCATTAGCTTTTGATTATGTAACTGGCGCTCAAAACTCACCAAATAATGCTTTAAGAGTTCGTGCAAACAACAGAGGTTATTTAGCTCAAGGTGCTCAAACTAAAATAGATTTTCACTTTCTAACAGGTAAAGTTTACCATGATTTAGAAGTAGGAGTTCGTTATCATAAAGACAGCGAAGATAGATTCCAATGGAATGATAGCTATGCTATGATTGATGGTTCAATGGTATTAACTACTGCAGGAACTCCTGGAACACAAGACAATAGAATTGCTTATGCAAAAGCTTTAGCAGCTCATGCTTTATACAAAATAAAATATAATGATTTAACTGTTACACCAGGAATTCGTTTTGAAACAATTGACTTATTAAATAAAAACTACGGAACGAACGATGTAAATAGAACAGGCATAAATCTTGTTACAAGAGATAATCATGTGAAAGTTTGGTTGCCAGGAATTGGAGCTAATTACAGATTCAATAATTATGTATCATTATTTGGAGGTGTTCATAAAGGATTTGCGCCACCAACAAACACACCTGGAACTGATGCAGAAAACAGTATAAATTACGAAATTGGAACACGTTATAATTATAAAAAATTCAGTGGAGAATTAGTTGTTTACTTTAATGACTACAAAAACCTTTTAGGAAGCGATTTAGCTGCAAGTGGAGGTTCGGGAACATTAGATCAATTCAATGCAGGTGAAGCGCATGTAAAAGGAATTGAATTCTTAATCAATTATCAAGTATTAAAAGAAGGTGGTAAATACAAATTGCCAATTACTTTCGGATATACCCTAACCGATACAGAGTTTGTAAACGAATTTGCAAGTACAGACGGAGCTTGGGGAACAATTGAAAAAGGAGATGAAATTCCATACATTTCAAAACACCAATTTAACGCTTCAATTGCTTTAGAACACGCAAAATTTGAATTGATTTTGGGAGCTAGATATAGTGGTGAATTTAGAACAGTTGCTGGTCAAGGTTCAATTCCAAATGAAAATTCTGTACCTAGTAATACTGTTGTTGATTTTGGTTCAAAATATAAATTCAACAAACATTTCAGTCTTACAGGAAACATCAATAACCTTTTCGATACTACGTATTTGGTTTCAAGAGTTCCAGCAGGATTAAGACCTGGAATGCCATTTAGCGCTTCAATCGGAATTGCCGCTCAATTTTAAGAATTTTCAGTTTGTTTTAAGTTAATAAAAAAGCAATCTCATTAATTTTGAGATTACTTTTCTTATTTTTGTACTATGGATATACAACAAATCTTAGTTTACCTTTCTTTAGCCATAGCTGTAGGTTTTTTAGTTAAGAAATTCTTGTGGAAAAAACGTCCAAAGAAATCAAAACCTTGTGGCGACGATTGTGCTTGTCATTAACCTAAAGCCACGTCTAAAATCATCATTACAATAAATCCGCCGATAAAACCTAAAGTAGCAATATCGGTATTTTTATCTTGTTGGGTTTCTGGAATTACTTCTTCAACAACAACGAATATCATGGCTCCAGCTGCAAAAGCTAATGCATAGGGTAAAATTGGAGTGAAAAAAGTAACAGCAACCGCTCCAATTACTCCAAAAATAGGTTCTACAATGGCAGACGATTGTCCGTACATGAAACTTTTTCTTCTGCTCATGCCCATTCTTCGTAAAGGCATAGATACCGCAATTCCTTCAGGAAAATTTTGGATTCCAATTCCAATAGCTAAAGTAACCGCTCCTGCAATAGATGCTTCTGGAATTCCAGCTGCAACACCACCAAACAAAACTCCTACCGCTAATCCTTCTGGAATATTGTGCAACGTAATAGCTAACACTAAAAGAGTAGTTCTTTGCCATGGCGATTTCATTCCTTCGGTTTCTTTGAAATTGATGTGCATGTGAGGCAACACTTTATCCAATCCAAAAATAAATAAAGCTCCTAAAGCAAATCCAACAGCTGCCGGAATTACCTTTACAAAACCTTCTCCATGACTCATTTCGATAGCGGGTGCTAACAAACTCCAAAAACTTGCAGCCACCATTACACCTCCTGTAAAACCAAGCATTCCATCTAAAACTACTCGATTCATCGTCTTAAAAAAGAACACAAACGAAGCGCCAAATGCTGTTAAACCCCAAGTAAATGTGGTCGCTAAAAAAGCAGCCAAAATTGGGTCAATACTTTCAAAAAAATGAATAATTGAATCAAACATAATTATTGTACGTATAAGTTATTAGCAATTTTATTCGAAATCGTTAATCTTTTTCCATCGATTTCAACGGTTAATGTATCATCAAAATCTTCTTTGTCAATTACTTTAACAACTGAACCTAAAGCTATTTTTTGTTTGTCTAAGTATTTTAAAAAATCAGTAGAAGAATCTTTTACGCCAACACAATGAAACGAAGCATTAATTTCAACTTCTGATAACAATTGTTTCTCTATTTTCTTAATCACACCTTTTGCATCAGGAATGGGATCTCCGTGTGGATCAGCAACTGGAAAACCTAAAAAAGCATCCAATTTATTTATTAATTGTTCGGATTTAATGTGTTCCAATTCTTCTGCAATTTCGTGCACTTCATCCCAAGAAAAACCTAATTTATCTACCAAAAACACTTCCCACAAACGGTGTTTTCTCACAATCATTTTTGCTGAATGCAAGCCTTTTTCGGTTAAGGTAACTCCTTGATATTTCTGGTAACTTACCAAATCTTTATCCGAAAGTTTTTTCATCATATCAGTTACCGAAGATGCTTTCGTATCTAGCATAGCGGCAATAGCATTGGTATTTACTCCTTTTGGAGACACTAATGATAAATGATAAATAACTTTGATATAATTTTCTTCAGAAATGGTCATAAACAATTCATTTCGACAAATATATATTCTTTTTTTAGATTCATAAACATTTTATTTTTAGTTTTGTCTAAATTTAATTTTAAAATGTTTAAAATATTTATTTATACAACTCTATTTTTTTCGCTTTTTACCTTTTCACAAAACACAATAAAAGGGAAAGTGACCGCTAATAATGAAATTTTAGCTTATGCCAATATTTATATAAAAGAACTAAACAAAGGGGTTGAAACCAATGAAAATGGTTTGTATGAAATAGCTAATATTCCAAATGGTTCTTATACAATTATTGCTTCGTATGTTGGGTTTAGACCCGAAAGAAAAAAAGTAAATATTTCAAACGAACCAAATTATATTCTGAATTTTAACTTGATTGAAGATGCAAATGTTTTAGACGATGTTGTTGTTTCTGGAACACTAAAACCAGTTTCAAGAATGGAAACTCCAGTACCTGTTGAAGTATATACCACTGCTTTTTTAAAGAAAAACCCAACCTCCAATATTTTTGAAGCCTTGCAAAATGTAAACGGCGTTCGACCTCAACTCAATTGCAATATTTGCAACACAGGCGACATTCACATCAACGGATTAGAAGGGCCGTATACGATGGTTACGATTGACGGAATGCCTATTGTGAGTTCACTTTCAACCGTTTATGGTTTATCAGGAATTCCGAATTCTTTGATTGACAGAGTTGAAGTCGTTAAAGGTCCAGCTTCAAGTTTGTATGGAAGTGAAGCGGTTGGTGGTTTAATTAATATTATTACCAAAAAACCTATAAATGCACCTTTGTTTTCAGCCGATATTTTTTCGACTTCTTGGTTAGAAACGAATGTGGATTTAGGTTTTAAAAGTAGCATTGGTAAAAAAGCGGTTACTTTAGTTGGTATCAATTATTACAATTATAATCAACCCATCGATAATAACAACGATAACTTTACCGATGTAACCTTGCAAGAACGAATTTCCATCTTCAACAAGTGGAATTTTGAGCGAAAAAACAACAAAGAATTCACCATCGCAGGACGACTATTTTACGAAGACCGTTGGGGTGGCGAAATGCAATGGAACAAATCGTATCGCGGTGGCTCGGAAGTGTATGGTGAAAGTATATATACGAAACGTGTCGAGCTTTTGAGTAAATACCAATTACCAACAACAGAAGATATGTATTTGTCTTTTTCCGTAACGGCTCATGATCAAAATTCGGTGTATGGAAATACCATTTATTTAGCGAATCAAAAAATTGCTTTCGGACAATATACTTGGGATAAAAAATTAGAAAATCACAATTTGTTATTGGGAGCCGCTTTTCGCTATCAATATTATAATGACAACACAACAGCAACTCTTTCGGCAGAACAAACAAAAATCTACAGCGTTTTTCTTCAAGATGAAATAAAATTAGCGGAGAAACATCATATTTTATTAGGTGCTCGATACGATTATAACAACAATCATGGCAACATTTTCACCCCGAGAATTGCCTACAAATGGAATCCAACCGAAAATGATGTCTTCAGAATCAACGCTGGAACTGGATTTCGAATTGTGAATTTATTTACCGAAGAACACGCTGCTTTAACAGGTTCGAGAGATGTCATAATTACCGAAGATTTAAAACCTGAAACTTCGTACAACATCAATTTGAATTATTTGAAGAAAATTAGATTTGAAAACGGTATTTTTTTAGGATTTGAAACTTCGGCTTGGTATACGTATTTTAACAACCAAATTATTCCAGATTACGACACCAATCCGAACCAAATTATTTATTCCAACTTAAATGGCTATGCGCAAACGTTAGGAATTAGCGGCAATATCGATTTGGTTACGCCTTTTGGATTGAAAGCAATTCTTGGTTTCACAATTATGGAACCTAAAAATATGCAATACGGGGTGAGTTCAACACCTGTTTTAACGGAAAAATACAGCGCCAATTGGGCAATCACTTACGATATTCCAAAATGGTTTTTATCCATCGATTACACTGGAAATTTATATGGACCAATGCGTTTGCCAATTTTAGGAGACTTAGATCCAAGACCTGAATATTCTCCTATTTGGAGTTTGCAAAACGTTCAATTTACTTATAAAAAATTTCGTAGTTTTGAACTTTATGGCGGTGTAAAAAATATTTTGAATTGGACACCAAATAAAGGAACTCCCTATTTAATAGCTGGAGCAGATGATCCTTTTGGCGAAAATTTTGACGCAACTTATGTGTATGCACCCAACCAAGGAATTAGAGGCTTTTTAGGAATTCGATATACTATTTTTTAATGCAACATTATCATTACATTTTCACAGGTTCAGGATTATCGGCTTTGATGACCGTTTATGAAATGCTTTTATCTGGAAAATTTGATGATAAATCTATTTTGCTAATTGATGAGAATACTAAAAAAGTAAACGATAGAACTTGGTGCTTTTGGGATGAAAACAATTTATTTGATGAAATCGTCTCAAAAAAATGGAATCAAGCTGTTTTTGCGAATAATAAATTTAATAAAGTTTTAGAATTAAAGCCTTATCAATACAAAAAAATCAATGGTTTGGATTTTTATGAATTGGTTTTCAAGAAGATTTCCGAACACAAAAACATCCATTTTCTAAATGAAAAAGTTGTTGATTTTACAGAATTAGGTAATCATTGTATTGTAAAAACCAAAGAAGAAACCTTCACTTGTAACAAAATTTTTAATTCAATTTACAATCCAGAAGTTGTTACGGCTCAAAATAAATTTCCTTTAATTCAGCAACATTTTATTGGTTGGTTTATCAAAAGTAAAGAAGCTGTTTTTACTCCAAATTGTGCCACTTTCATGGATTTTTCGGTGGAACAAAAAGGCAATACACGTTTTATGTATGTTTTACCAACATCTTCAACTGAAGCCTTGTTAGAATACACGCTGTTTTCAAAAGACTTACTTTTAAAAGAGGAATACGAAGCTGAAATCAAGAAATACATTGAAAATCTCGGAATAACCGAATACGAAATCATCGAAAAAGAACAAGGCAATATCCCGATGACGTGTTATCCTTTCTGGAAACACAATACTATGAACATTATCAATATTGGTTCGGCTGGCGGTTGGACAAAAGCTAGCACAGGTTATACTTTTAAAAACGCATCCAAAAAATCAAAGTCATTAGTCCAGTTTTTAGAAAAAAGTATCTCGACTTCGCTCGATATGACAGATTTTAGAAAATTCCATAAAAAAGATAAATTTTGGTTGTATGATTTATTGTTGTTAGATATTTTAAGTTCGAAAAACGAATTAGGTTCCAAGATATTTTCTTCGATGTTTAAAAAAGGAAATTCTAACGTTATTTTTAAATTTTTAGATGAAGAAACTTCCATTTGGGAAGATTTACAGGTGATTTGGAAATGTCCAAAAGCTTTATTTATAAGAGCACTACTTAATAGAAGCTTTAATGTTAAAAAAATATAATTTTCACATATCAAACTATAACAAAACTTTATAATTGAAATTATAATAAAATTGTAATTCTCATTATCTTTGCAAAGGTTTTTGTTTACAACAAATCTGCAATCAAAAATCGTTAATCTTAAATCATAAATAATTATGTATCCAGAAGAAATGGTAAAACCAATGCGTGCTGAATTAACAGAAGCTGGTTTTCAGGAATTATATAGCGCTGAAGCATTAGAAAATGCTTTAAAAAATGAAGGAACTACGTTAGTAGTAATCAACTCGGTTTGTGGTTGTGCAGCAAGAAATGCGCGTCCAGGAGCAAAAATGAGTTTAGATGGTGCTAAAAAACCTTCACAATTAGTAACGGTTTTTGCAGGAGTTGACAAAGATGCAGTTGATGCAGCGCGCCAACACATGTTTCCTTTTCCTCCATCATCGCCATGTATGGCATTGTTTAAAGATGGTGAATTAGTTCACATGTTAGAACGTCATCACATCGAAGGTCGTCCAGCAGAATTAATTGCTGAAAATTTAAAAGACGCTTACAACGAATTTTGCTAAGATACTATGCTGGCATACAATAAAATCCACCAAAATATTGGTGGATTTTTATTTTATAGCTTACTTTTGCCCAAATTGGTTTTTTACATGGAAAAAATTCTTTCATACCCACTTTCAATACTATACACCATAGTTTTTTTTATTTGGTTGTTAATTTTTCATCCAATTCAATGGGTTTGTTATAATTTATTTGGTTACAATGCACATCGTATAAGTGTTGCATATTTAAATCTTTGCTTAGTTAGAACAGCACATTTACTTGGCACAACATATCATATTGAAGGAATGGAAAATATTCCTAAAAATAAACCTTTAATTATTGTTGCCAATCACCAAAGTTTGCATGATATCACAACTATCATTTGGTTTTTACGAAAAGTACATCCTAAATTCATTAGTAAAATCGAACTAGGAAAAGGAATTCCGAGTGTTTCTTATAATTTACGTCACGGAGGTTCAGCTTTAATTGATAGAAAAGATCCAAAACAAGCGTTACCTGAAATTAAAAAAGTAGCCGAGTTGGTTAACAATAACAACTATTCTGTAGTGATTTTTCCAGAAGGAACAAGAAGTAAAACAGGAGCACCTAAACCTTTCGCCGTGAATGGTTTAAAAATGTTATACAAGTTTGCTCCAGACGCCTACTTCTTGCCAATTACTATTAATAATTCGTGGAAAATGACTAAATTTGGTAAATTTCCTCTTGGATTAGGAACTCGTTTAGAATTTACTATTCATAAACCAATGAAAAATTCAGAAAATCCGTTTGAAGAAATTTTTGAAAAAACTGAAAAAGTAATTACACAACATATAAAATTATAACCCCATGTCAATACAAAATGTACGACTAGAAGTAATGCAATTTCTTGAAAAGAAAATTGACACTTTTGTCGATGAATTTTTAATCCCGGTAGAAAAAATTTGGCAACCGTCAGATTTATTACCGAATTCAGAAAAAGAAACTTTTTTTGAAGAAGTAAAAGAACTTCGCGAAATTGCTAAAGATTTACCTTATGATTTTTGGGTAACTTTAGTAGGAGATACTATTACTGAGGAAGCTTTACCTACCTATGAATCTTGGTTAATGGAAGTAGAAGGTGTGAATCAAGATGAAGGAGGAAATGGTTGGAGTAAATGGGTTCGTCAATGGACTGGTGAAGAAAACCGACATGGAGATTTATTAAATAAGTATTTATATTTATCAGGTAGAGTTAACATGCGTGAAGTTGAAATGACAACTCAGCATTTAATTAATGACGGATTTGATATTGGAACAAGTAATGATCCTTATAAAAACTTTGTTTACACCAGTTTTCAAGAGTTAGCAACATATGTTTCTCATAATAGGGTAGCTCTTATTGCTAAAAAACATGGCGATAAAAAATTACACAAAATTTGCAATATGATTGCTGGCGATGAAATGCGTCATCATTTAGCATACAGCGAATTTGTCAACCAAATTTTTAAAGTAGATCCTAGTGAAATGATGTTGGCTTTTCAACACATGATGAAGCATAAAATTACAATGCCAGCTCACTTTTTAAGAGAATCGGGTCAAAAAATAAGTACTGCTTTTGAACAGTTTTCAGATTCTGCTCAGCGTATAGGTGTTTATACAGCAAATGATTATGTAGACATTATGCAAAAACTTATCGATAAGTGGGAAATTGACAAAGTTACCGGCTTAAATAGTGATGCTGAAAAAGCAAGAGATTACTTAATGAAACTTCCGGGAAGAATGGCAAAAGTTTCAGAGCGATTAGTAATTCCAGAAACTAGCCATATTTTTAAATGGGTTGAACCTGCTTTAATCAAATAATAAAATCTATTATAAAGTTATAATTCCAAATTCAATAAAATAATTTTGAATTTGGATTTTTTTATATCTTATACATATGCAATTAATCAACAATACGATACTATTTGTAAAAGACAAATTAGAAGATGCCGAAGGTGGCCATGATTGGTTTCACATTGAACGCGTATATAAAAATGCTTTGTTAATTGCTGATGGTGAAGAATGTGATTTAACCGTGGTGAAGCTTGGCGCTTTATTACATGATATTGCCGATTCAAAATTTCATGGTGGCGATGAAACGGTTGGTCCAAAAACGGCGAGAACTTTTTTGGAATCGCAACATGTTTCTGAAGATGTCATTTCACATGTAATTGCTATTATTGAAAATATTTCGTTTAAAGGCGGAAATTTCGAAAAGAAATTCAATTCCAAAGAATTAGAAATTGTACAAGATGCTGATCGATTAGATGCTATTGGTGCCATAGGAATTGCTCGTACTTTTAACTATGGCGGTTTTAAAAATCGTCCGTTGTACAATCCAACTATTCAACCTAATTTGAATATGAGTAAAGAAGAATACAAAAATAGTGAATCGCCAACTTTGAATCACTTTTACGAAAAACTATTACTACTAAAAGACAAAATGAACACCGAAACAGGTAAAAAAATTGCACAAAAGCGTCATGATTTTATGGTGACTTTTTTGAGTCAGTTTTATGCCGAATGGGATGGTCAAGAATAAAAAAAGCGCTTGACTTTAATCAAAGCGCTAATAATTAATTTAATAATACAATTATTCCCCAGGAAACACTGCTTTTCTTTTTTCTAAAAAAGCGGTTGTTCCTTCTTTAAAATCTTCGGTTCCAAAAGAAAGACCAAAGTTTTTAATTTCTACTTCATAACCATTCGTCCCGTCTTCAAAATTGGCATTAATTGATTCGATTGCTTTTGCGATAGCTACACTTGAATTGTTTGTGATTTTTGAAGCAATTCCTTTTGTGAAATCTAATAGTTCTTCTTGTGCAACAACATGGTTTACTAATCCGTAATTTTTAGCGGTTTCTGCATCAATCATTCCTGCTGTCATGATTAGTTCCATTGCACGACCTTTGCCTACTAATTGCGCTAAACGTTGTGTTCCTCCATAACCTGGAATAACTCCTAAAGTAACTTCTGGTAATCCCATTTTTGCATTGGTTGAAGCTGTTCTAAAATGACAAGCCATTGCCAATTCTAATCCGCCACCAAGAGCAAATCCGTTAACTGCTGCAATAACTGGTGTGCTTAAATTTTGTACAAAATCAAACAATAAAGCTTGTCCTTCAGCAGCTAATTTTCCACCTTCTTCAACCGAAAAATTAGCGAATTCTGAAATATCGGCTCCAGCAACAAATGCTTTTTCGCCACTTCCAGTTACTATAATAGCTTTTACCGATTTATCCTCGTTTAGTACTTTAAAACCATCATGTAATTCTTGAATTGTAGCTTTGTTTAATGCGTTTAGTTTTGTGGGTCTATTAATGGTAATAACCGCAATATTGTCTTGTTTTTCAATTAAAATGTTTTCCATTTTTGTTTGTTTTGATTATTTATTAATTGGAAAAGAAACCAAAAATTCGGTTCCAACATTAGGTTCCGTTTCAAAGGTAATCGTTCCGTTATAATTTTCTATAATGTTTTTTATAATTGCTAAACCAAGTCCCATTCCGCTTGATTTTGTGGTAAATTTTGGTTCAAAAACACGCTCTTGATTTTCTTCTAAAATTCCTTTTCCGTTGTCTTTAACCGCAATTTTTACTTGATTATCTTCTCTAAAAACGGTTACAAAAACCAGTTTGTTTTCTTGTTCTTCTGGAATAGCTTGAATGGCATTTTTTACCAAATTTGTGATGACACGAATTAATTGTGTTCGGTCTAACTTGGCGATAATTTCGTCTTCTAATGCTGAAAACTGAATGTAATCTTCATTAAAAATTTCCAATGCCATCTTTACAATTCGGACAACATTTAAAGTTTCGTTTTGTTGTGCTGGCATGGTTGCAAAGTTAGAAAAAGCTCCTGCAACAGCCGTCATGGTGTCAATTTGTTGTAAGATAGTTTTGGTATAATCGTCTAATTTTTGAGCAATATTTGGGTCATTAGCATCAAACTTTCGTTGAAAACTTTGCACCGTTAATCGCATTGGTGTAAGTGGATTTTTAATTTCATGTGCTACTTGCTTTGCCATTTCGCGCCAAGCTTGTTCTCTTTCGCTTTGGGCTAAAATTGTAGCGCTCTCTTCTAATTTATCCACCATGTTATTATAGGAACGAACCAATGAGTTGATTTCCTTACTTCCGTCTTCAATAACAATTTTTTCATTGCGTTGATCCAATTGGGTTTCTTGCATTTTATCGCTAATAATTTTTAACGACTTTGTAATATAACTCGATAGAAAATACGAAAGTACAATGGCAATAAAAAACATAAAAGTATAAACCTGTCCAAAACGAATTAAGAAATTTTGAACTTCGTTATCATAAAACTCAGCGTCTTCTTCATAAGGCAAATTTAAAATAGCGAGCGGCTTAAATTTATTATCCTTTAAATAAGTATAGGAAGAACGAAATGTTTTGTCATCAATGTTTGAAAATTCTATATAACGTTTGTCTAATGAAGATTGAATAATTTTTAAAGTTGAAGGATTTATTTTTGGTTTATCTTTATCTAATTTAAAAATGGCTTTTGATGAAACTAAGAGCTTTCCTTTTAAATCAAATAAATTGATTTCCATACTGTGAACATCGGCTATTTCTGTTATTTTATCTCTAAAAATATATTTTAAATTTTCTGTTGTTAATTCAAAACTGGTATTTTGTAACACATAATTTATATGTTCAGCAATTGCGGTTTCTTTTCGTTCTAATCTATCTTGATGATATTCTCTGGCTTCTTTTCTAAATTGATAAATTGAAACTGTGGCAATAAGTATAGACGCAATAAGTGTTAAGAATATCATGGATAGAAATATTCTTATTCGTAGTGAAAGATTTTTGATATTAAAAATTCTATCCATTACCTGTTTTGGTTCTTCTCTCTTATTTTTTTATACAATTTGAATCCTATCATAATTACAATCGAAAAAACAAAAATTCCTATAACACCATAAATCCAATTGATTGCATTTTTTAAAATTACTAAAAAAACAACTGCGAAAAGAATAATAGTGGCACCTTCATTCCAAATTCTAAAAAAATTACCCGAATGTTTGACTTCGTTATTTTGTAATTGCTTAAATATTTGATGGCATTTTAAATGATACAAATACAATAAAAACACGAACGCTAATTTTACATGCATCCAAGGTTGAGTTAACCAAACTTTCCCAACTTCCGTAAAAAACAACATCCAAAAAGCAAAAATACTTGCCAAAACAGCACTTGGCCAAGTAATAATATACCACAAACGGTATTGCATTAATTGGTATTGTTTGATTAAAATATCTTGCTCTGGTTGCGGTTTTAGTTTGGCTTCGGCATGATACACAAATAAACGAACAATGTAAAACAAACCAGCAAACCAAGTTATTACAAAGATTAAATGCAATGATTTTATGTAGTTGTAAAGTTCCATATTACTTAGTTTCAAGTTTCAAGTTTCAGGTTGATTGCCGTTCTAAGAACTTGAAACCTGAAACTTGAAACAATTTATTTAATCCATTCTTTAACCCAATTTGCCACCACACCACACCATTCATCTTCATCATTTAAACATGGAACTGCCATGAATTCCTCGCCACCATGATGCAAAAATTGTTCGTTAGCCTCCATTGCAATTTCTTCTAAAGTTTCTAAACAATCGGCAACGAATGCTGGTGTTACAACGGCTAATTTCTTAATGCCTTGTTCTGGCATTTTGTTGATTTCTACATCTGTATAAGGCGTTAACCATTTATCACCTGCTAAACGCGATTGAAAGGTTTGGCTGTATTTTCCTTCTGGAATTCCTAATAATTTTACAACTTGTCTTGTAGTTTCATAACATTGATGACGGTAACAAAATTCGTGTGCTGCTGAAGGTGTATTGCAACAAGAACCGTCAATTTTACAATGCGATTTTGTTACATCTGTTTTGCGAATATGACGCTTTGGAATTCCGTGATACGAAAATAATAAATGGTCATATTCGAATCCTTCCAAGTGCTTTTTAATAGAATTTGCCAAAGCCTTAATAAAATCTGGTTTGTTATAAAATGCTGGAACATTAGTAAATGTCATTTCAGGAAAATGCTTCTGGCGTAATTCTTCTGCCAAAACTAAAATAGTAGTAGTTGAAGCCATTGCATGTTGCGGATACAAAGGCAAAAGCATAACCTCGGTCACCCCTTGATCTTTTAATTCTTGCAATCCTTTCTGAATAGTCATGGTTCCATAACGCATGGCTAAAGCAACCGGGACATCAACCAAATTTTGAACCTTTTGGTGCATTTTTTTAGAAATCACAATTAAAGGAGAACCTTCGTCTGTCCAAATTCTTGCATATGCTTCAGCTGATTTTTTAGGGCGCGTTTGCAAAATAATTCCTCTAACCAATAAAGCACGTAATAAAAACGGAACGTCTATTACGTATTTATCCATTAAAAATTCATCTAAATAAGGCTTAACATCTTTTGCTGTTGGGCTTTCTGGTGATCCTAAATTTACTAATAATACTCCTTTTTTCATTTTCTTTTTTTTTCAAAAATACTATTTAATTTTCATAAACAAGGTAATTGAATATTTCTTAAAAATAGGAACTATTTTAAGATTTGAAGTTATTTCATTATAGATAAAAGTAATATAATTTAAAGTAAAATAATATTTACATGTTTGAAAGAAAAGATAAAATATTATTCGTTAGTAACTATTTTTATCCTTTTTCTTTTCTTTCCAATTCCGCTTGAAATTCTTCCATAACGGGTTTCATGGTGCTTTCAGGAATATCAGATATTCGAATATACATTAAACCGTCAACCGCATTATTAAATAGTGGATCCACATTAAATGCAACCACTCTTGCGTTTTGTTTGATGTATTTCTTAATTAAAACCGGTAAACGTAAAGTTCCAGGTTCTAATTCGTCGATAATCTTATCAAATTTATTCAAGTCGGATTCTGTTTCGTTAAAAACAAAATCTTTATCAGCGTCTTTCAGTTTTACTTTGAATTCTTTTTTCGGATGCACATATTGCGCAATGTATGGATCGTAGTAATGCGATTTCATGAATTCAATCATTAACGATTTTGAAAACTCAGAAAACTGATTGCTAATACTTACGCCACCAATCAAATATTTGTGTTCAGGATAATGTAAAGTCGTGTGAACGATTCCTTTCCATAACAAGAACAATGGCATAGGTTTTTGTTGGTATTCTTTAATAATGAACGCTCTACCCATTTCGATAGATTTACTCATCATATCATACAATTCCGGTTCAAAACGGAATAATTCATGCAAATAAAAACCATCAATTCCGTGTTTTGGATAAATATGCGAACCTAGTCCCATACGATAAGCGCCAGCAATACACTGTGCTTCTTCATCCCACAAAAACATATGGTGATAATATTTATCGTAAGCATCTAAATCTAATGATTCGTTTGTTCCTTCACCTACTTCTCTAAACGTAATTTCGCGCAAACGGCCAATTTCGTGTAAGATATTCGGAATTTTATCCGCAGTTACGAAGTAAACTTCATAATTTTTACTTTGTAATAAGCGGTAATCACCATTTTTTAGAAAAGCCATCTCTTCTAAAATTTGATCATGATTTGCTGGTTTCGCAATTTGCTTAGGAGGTTTTGGAAGGGTTAATTTTGGTAAATTAATTTTGGTTTCATCCTCAAAAGAATTAGATAGCATATAGGTTTTCTTTCTCAAGAATTCACCGTAAGATTCAATGTTTTGGTATTCGTTTTGTTCTGCTACCGAAATAGGTTTTCCAATACGAACTTTAATTACTCTATCTTTTTGTGTTAGTAATTCACTTGGTAATTTAGCTGTTCTAAGTGTATCATTTATTTTAGATAAGAAGTAAAACAATCTACTATTCTTAGCATGAAAATAGATAGGAACAACCGGAACTTGCCCTTTACGAATGACTTTTATAGCGCCTTCTTCCCAAGGTTTGTCAACAACTAACTTTCCATCTTTATAAGTAGAAACTTCACCAGCAGGGAACATCCCTAATGGTTTTCCGTCGCTTAAATGACGTAATGTTTCTTTAATTCCAACAACACTTGATTTAGCATCTTTATGATTTTCAAACGGATTAACCGGCATAATGTACGGTTTCATCGGTTCGATGCGGTGCAATAAAAAGTTGGCGATAATTTTGAAATTAGGTTCTCTTTCAAGCATTAATTTCAAAAGTAAAATACCGTCAATTCCGCCAAGTGGATGATTAGAAATCGTAATATAGGCGCCGTCTTTTGGTAAACGTTTTAAATCTTCTTCTGGGATTTCAAATTTGATTTGGAATTCATCTAAAATAGCATTTAAAAATTCCAATTCACTCAAATGTTTGTTTCGGTCATAAATTTTGTTCAGCGACGAAATCTTAAGCACTTTCATGAGCAACCAGCCCGAGAAAGTCCCGAAAACACCATATTTGTCAGCATTAATTGCCTTTGCAACTTCTTTAGCAGTAACTAAACCCATTTATAATTTGTTTATTGAGCAAGAAACAAAGATAAGAATTTTGATGAATTTTTAGCACTTTTCATATGGTAATAAAAAGACGAATTTGTTATATTTTTTAGTAACTTGATAGTTAGTTAATTATGAAATCAATGAAATCTAATCTTTATTTTTAAAAACCTTTTTCTTATATTTGGTCAAAAGCTAAAGCAGTAAATGAAAATTATATCCTACAACGTTAACGGAATTCGTGCCGCCATTACCAAAGGTTTTTTAGAATGGTTGCAACAAGCAAATCCCGATGTTATTTGTCTTCAAGAAATTAAAGCTACAGAAGACCAAATTCCAAAATTAGAAATTGAAGCAGCAGGTTATCCGTACCAATATTATTTTCCAGCGGAGAAAAAAGGATATAGTGGTGTGGCTATTTTGTCAAAAATAGAACCTAAAAATGTAGTTTTCGGAACTGGAATTCAACACATGGATTTTGAAGGAAGAAATTTACGTGTCGATTTTGATGAACTTTCGGTAATGAGCCTATATTTACCTTCTGGTACGAATATTGATCGGTTAGATTATAAATTTCAATATATGGCTGAATTTCATTTGTATATTGATGAATTAAAAAAAGAAATCCCAAATTTGGTAATTTGTGGCGATTATAACATTTGTCATGAAGCAATTGATATTCATAATCCAAAAGGTAACGAAAAAACATCTGGTTTTTTACCGGAAGAACGCGCTTGGTTAGATGGTTTCATGAAAAGTGGATTTGTAGATACGTTTCGTCTTTTAAACAAAGAACCACATAATTATAGTTGGTGGAGTTACAGAGCCAATGCTCGAAATAATAACAAAGGCTGGAGAATCGATTATTGCTTGGCAGCGACACCTTTGAAAGATAAAATTCAAAGAGCATTAATTTTGCCGGAAGCCAAACATTCCGATCATTGTCCAGTTTTAGTAGAAATTAAATAAAAAAACAAGTTAATAACAAGTTCAAATTCATAAAGTTAAAAAGTAAAATATCTCTGTGTATCTCTTTTCAACAGAGTCTAAATAATAATAAACTCAGTGAATCTCTGTGTAAAACTAAAATGTAAAAACAATATAAAATGATTAGAAAAATTGCCCTTGCCTGCGTAGTTTTAAGTTTAACTACTTCATGTGTTTCTAAAAAAATCTACCAAGATTTAGAAAACAAATATGCCGATTTAAAGAAAGAACACAACGCTTTATCAGATGAAAACGGATTGTTAAAAACAAATAAAAATCAGTTAGAATTAGATAAAAACAATTTACAAACAGAATTAGACAAAACCAAAGCGGAACGTGATAAATTAGCAGCAGATTATGCTGCTACAAAAAAGAGTTTAGACAATTTGAAAGCGTCTTATGCAGCGCTTGAAAAAGATAGCAACGATGCTTTAGAAGCTAATATTAACAAAAACAGACAATTGTTAGCTGAGCTAGAAGCCAAACAAAAAGCTTTAGCAGCTGAACAAGATCGTTTGAACAAATTGAAAAAAGATTTAGAAGCTTCGTCAACTCGTTTAGCCGAATTAGAAAAAATGATGGCGGATAAAGAAGCAGCTATGAAAAAACTAAAAGAAACTTTATCTAAATCTTTAAAAGCTTTTGAAGGTAAAGGTTTGACTGTAACTGAAAGAGATGGAAAAGTGTATGTTTCTATGGAAAACAAATTACTTTTCGAATCGGGAAGTTGGACAGTAGGTTCAGAAGGAAAAAAAGCTGTAAAATTAGTTGGCGATGTTTTAGGACAAAATCCAGATATTTCAGTATTGATTGAAGGACATACTGACAATGATAAAATTACAGGAACCATTGGTGGTGGAGTAGAAAACAACTGGGATTTATCTACAAAACGTGCTACTGCCATTGTAAATATTTTATCTGAAAATAAAGCAATTGATAAGAAAAACCTAACAGCTGCAGGTCGTGGAGAATATGCGCCTTTAATGAGTAACGAAACCGCTGAAGGGAAAGCAAGAAATAGAAGAATTGAAATTATTTTAACACCTAAGTTAGATGAGATTTCAAAATTGATGAATGAACTATAAAAAGGTTAAAAGGTTATAGTTTAAAAGGTTAAAAGTTCAGAGAATTTTCTTTGAACTTTTTTCTTTTTAATAAACTTTACTACTTTGTATCTTTGTAAACTAAATATAAGATTGCTTCGTGTCTCGCAATGAAAAAAATGAACTATACAACACTACCTAATACCGAACTAAAAGTCAGCAAAATCTGTTTGGGAACGATGACTTTTGGAAATCAAAATACCGAAAGTGAATCGCACAATCAATTAGATTATGCCATTGAAAAAGGAATCAATTTTATTGATACTGCCGAGATGTACCCAATTGGTGGCAACGCACAAATTTTTGGAAGTACAGAACGTCACATAGGAACTTGGATTAAGAAAATTGGTGCATCGGAAAGAGAGAAATTGGTTTTAGCAACTAAAATTGCAGGACCAAATCGTGGAATGGATTATATCCGTCAACCATTAGATTTTTCTAAGAAAAGTATTCATGAAGCGGTAGAGTTGAGTTTAAAAAACCTTCAAACGGATTATATCGATTTATATCAAATGCACTGGCCAGAGCGTGTAATGAACATGTTTCAAAAACGTGGTGTTCAGGAAATAGATTCAAAGTGGCAAGACAATATTTTTGATGTATTAACAGTTTACGACGGTTTAATTAAAGAAGGAAAAATCAAACATATTGGACTTTCAAATGAAAATCCGTGGGGTGTAATGCGTTTTTTAATGGAAAGCGAAAAACACGGTTTGCCAAGAATTGCAACGATTCAAAACCCATTTTCGTTATTGAACCGATTGTATGAAGTTGGTTTGTCGGAAATTGGAATGCGTGAAAATGTTGGGTTATTAGCGTATTCTCCATTAGGTTTCGGATTTTTATCTGGGAAATATTTGAATGGTTATCCAGAGAATTCACGAATGAAATTGTTTCCAAATTTCGTTCGTTATACCAATAAAAACTGCTTCAAAGCAACCAAATTATACAAAGAATTAGCAGAAGCTAACGGTTTAACGTTAACCCAAATGGCAATTGCTTTTGTGCATCGTCAAAAATTTGTGACTTCAACGATAATTGGCGCTACTACGATAGAACAATTGCAAGAAAACATTGCTGCTTTTGATACTGTTTTATCAGATGAAATTGTTGCTGAAATTGAAAAAATTCAGGAATTAATTCCAAATCCAGCGCCTTAAGAAAATAAAAAAACCTGACAGGTTTCAGAAACCTGTCAGGTTAATAAATTACAAATTATCTATAAACTTATCCTTCGGATATTTGACCTTATAACTAATTCTGAATTTCTTAGTTTCTCCAGCGTTGAGTTTCACATCCCAAGTTAAAATTCCAGTTTCGGCATTTACTTTTGCTTTTCCGTTGTCTAATAATTCGATGGTAATTTCTTTATCAGTACTAATTGGATATTGATCTTTTAGCAACATTTCAATTGCTTCTTTTTTGTTGTTTTTTACCGTGATATCATAGGTAAATGTTTGTTCTTTATGACCAGATAAGAATTTAGTTCCGGATTTATCTGCAATTTTCTCACGTTTGATGGCGATTTTTTTATCTCTTCCCATGCTCAAATTCAAAGTGTCTGACGTTTGATTTGGGTTAATCATGGTTTTGCCTACGTACATTCCTTCGAAAATAATATTCGCTTCGCCAGGTAATAAATTGAATTTCGAATATTCACTAATTTCAGCTAACAAAAAGGCTTCTTTTTCTGCTTTTGGGACGGCGTAATATTTGTAAGTTGCTGGTAATTTCAAATCTTTCAAGGCAACACTATGCGCTTTTCCATTGGATAAAATGTCATATGGAATGTCTATATCAAAGGAAACATTTAATTGGTTTTCGGTGATTTCGGTATAATCATCTAATCCGTTTTTAGTAGTTACAATTATAACTCCATTAACACCTTGTTCTCCATACAAAGCTGCACCTTGAGCACCTTTTAAAACTTCTGTACTTTTAATGTGGCTAGAATCAATACTTTGTAATGTTCTTGCGTCTGAAATCACACCATCAATTACCACTAATGCCTGATTGTTTTCTGAAATACTTCTACTTCCTCTTAACACGATTTTTGTATCTGTTTGTTGATTGATTTCCATTCCTGATACTTTACCCTGTAATGAATTTATGGCTGCATTACTATTATTATAACCATAAGTTCTCGGATATCCATATCGTAAAAACCAAGCTTGTAAAATAGGAGCTTTGTTGTTTTGGTTAGGGTTACCGCTTGAAAGTGTTAGTTTTACTTTTTTCCAATCGATTCCTGTGTTTTGCACCACTTTTGCTTTGTACATTAGGTTGATAGGTGAGTTGATGTTGTCAGCTCGTAAATCGTAAAATGGCGACCATGAAGCGTTATTCGTTAAGTAATTGATGTCAAGATTTACTGAGCTTGCAACATCAGTCATGACTTGCAATACTAATTTTCCTTGCGAAGATTTTTCTTGTTTTTGAGTATTCAATTCTAATTTAGAATTCAGTTTTGACAATTTGTCTTTTAACTTCTTTTCTTTCTCGATTAATGTATCTACCAAATTACTCAACTCGTTTCTTTTAGCTCTGTAATAATCTACTAATTTGATTAATTCCGTTACATTCAAACCCGAGTTTTGTCCAGCAACGTTTTGATTTTTATCTAATAAATCAATGGTTTTGGAATAGGATACTTTTTCGTTGGCAATTTTTCCCATTTCTTTTTCGATAAGCACAATGCTATCACGTACTTTTTTAATCATCGGATTGCTTTCATCAATTTCATATTCGGAAATAAAATTTCGGGTAAACTGAACCGACAAAACCGTAACATTAGCCGGAGCACCAATTTGAATGGTGTTTTCATTGACATAATCTGCCACATTTTTAATAACAATTTCACTGGTTCCAGAAGGAAGTGTAACAGCTGCCGATTGTAATAATTCAGCCGAATTGCTGTAAACTGTTGCGCTTTTAATTTTAGCTGAAGTAAAAATTGGTTTTTGAGCAAATGTGATTGCTGAAAAACATAATAATACAAATACAAGTATTTTTTTCATCTCTATAAACTTTAGTGTTTATTGTATAGAGTGAAATAAAAATGAAAAGGTTGGGAAGCGAGTGAAATTAAATTCCCAAAATAATCTTAGCAATAGTAAAATAAGTCAAAATTCCTAAGATATCATTACTTGTAGTAATAAACGGACCAGTAGCTAATGCAGGGTCAACTCCGTATTTATTTAAGATAATAGGAATAAAAGTTCCAATTAAGGATGCCATAATGATTACTGAAAGTAAAGCAATAGCAACTGTATATCCTACATGAATTTCATAGCCTAATAAGAAATAACTACCTGCCAATAAGATTACAGAAAGAATGACTCCGTTTAACAAACTCAATGAAAGTTCTTTTAATAATCGCTCTACAACAGGGCCAATAATAGTGTTGTTTGCCAAACCTTGCACAATAATCGCAGAAGATTGAACTCCTACATTTCCTGCCATCGCCGCAATAAGCGGTGTGAAGAAAAATAATTCGGGATGTAAATCCATTACGGGTTCAAAAATCCCTAAAACGTGTACCGAAATAAATCCACCAAATAATGCTAAAACCAACCAAGGCAAACGTGCTTTTGTCAGTTCTAAAATGCTGTCATCGGCTTCAACGTCTTGCGAGATACCCGCTGCTAACTGGTAATCTTTGTCGGCCTCTTCTTTGATGACATCAATAATATCATCAATGGTAATTCGACCAACTAAACGACCTAATTCATCTACAACCGGAATGGCTTCCAAGTCATATTTTTGCATAATACGCGCTACTTCAACATCTTTAGTATCAACTTTTACATAATCCACTTTTTTGATGTAAACTTGGCTGATAGGCGTTTTTGTTGAAGTAGTTAATAAATCTTTTAACGATAAACGACCTTTTAATCGCTCTTCGTCATCAACCACGTATATCGAATGTACTTTTGAAACATTTTCAGCTTGCGCACGCATTTCTTTCACGCAAGTTAAAACATTCCAGTTTTCGTTAACTTTTACTAATTCTTTTCCCATCAAACCACCAGCAGAATCTTCATCGTAACGTAATAAGTCTACAATGTCTTTGGCGTGTTCAACGTCTTCTAATTCCGAAATTACCTGTTCTTTTTTATGTTGAGGTAATTCGGCAATAATGTCGGCAGCGTCATCTGTACTTAATTCGTCAAGCTCTTCTGCAATTTCTTTTGGAGATAAATTGCGTAAGATTTTTTCACGAACTTCTTCATCTAATTCGAGAAGAATTTCCGCTGTTTTTTCAGAATCTAAGGTGTTAAAAATATAACCAGCGCCGTAATCATCGAGTTCTTCCATGATTTCGGCAATATCAGCAAAGTGAATATCTTCAAGAAGCAAAAGTAATTCTTGCGACTTGTTTTCGCTTATAAGTTGTTCTATTTCAGATAGAAACTCTCTGCTGATTTTAAACTCCATCGGCTGTTATTTTTTGGGTAATTTCTATAAATTGTTCCACCGTTAGTTGTTCTGGGCGGAGGTCAAAGATAGTGTCTAATTTTAAATTATCAGAAAAATTGAACGTTTTTAAGCTATTTCGTAACGTTTTTCTTCTTTGTTGGAAAGCCGTTTTTACCACTCTAAAGAATAATTTTTCATCACATGGTAATGAGTAATCTGCTTTTCTTCTTAATCGTAACACACCAGAATCTACTTTTGGTGGTGGATTAAAAACATTAGGCGGAACCGTAAACAAGTATTCTGCCTCATAAAAAGCTTGGGTTAAAACCGATAAAATTCCGTAGACTTTACTTCCTTTTTTCTCGCAAATTCGTTGGGCAACTTCTTTCTGAAACATACCCGCAAATTCCGGAATTTGATCGCGCATTTCCAAGGTTTTGAACACAATTTGGGTTGAAATATTGTAAGGAAAATTTCCAATAATTGCAAAAGGTTCGTTATTAAAAACCTCGTTTAAATTGTATTTTAAAAAGTCTTTCGAAATAATATGATTTTCCAATTTTGGAAAGTGAACACCCAAATATTCAACGGATTCTTTATCGATTTCAATTACAAAGGTTTCGGTTGGTTTGTCTAATAAATATTTGGTTAAAACACCCATTCCTGGACCAATTTCCAAAATTTTTGAATAGCCTTCCAGCGAAAGTGTATCTGCAATATCTTTTGCGATACTTTCATCTTTTAGGAAATGTTGTCCTAAGTGTTTTTTTGCGCTTACTTTTTCCATTTTAATTTGTTTCTCCGTAGAATTCGCCCATTACTTCTAACTCGGTTCTGAAAGCTAGCATTTTATCTGCAAAAAGGTGTAAACCTTCTTGGCGTAATCTTGGTGCGTGATTTTGGTAATAATCTTCTAACTTTGCTCTCGAATCGGTGAAATATTGAACAGCATAAGTTGTGCCTCCCATTTCTTCTTCTACCACTACTCGAACCATTTTAGCATTGGTAAATAAACCTGTTGCTAAAACATCGTTAATATGTTTGTTTTGCATCCATTTTAACCAATCGTGGTGAATGCTTTCGTCTACGTTTACGGTTACGTTATATATAATCATTTTTAATAAATTTCAATTTCAAGTACAATTTCAAAAATCAATTTTGGAACACATATTTAAGAAATTGGAATAATCGAAAAAATCTTTGTGTGCCTTGTGCTTTCTTTGTGTACTTTGTGGTTAAATCCTATATCGTAGCATCACCTCGCAATGTTCGATATTGCTTTCTGCTTTCTGTATAATATAAACTATCCGGATGCTCTAAAACCATTTTTTCATACAAAGGTTTTGCTTTTTCGTTATCCAAAAGATATTTTCTATAAATTTCGGCCGAATAAAATAAGGCTTCATCAATATAAATTCCTTCTTTATGATTATCTAAAATATTTTGATAATAGTTTAATGCTTTTAAATAATCTTTCTTTTGATAATAGATATCGGCTATTTTTAATAAGGTTTCATCTTCAATGCTTTCACCTTTGTGTTTTTCTAAAATGGCTAAAAATGATTGAAGCGCTTCTTCATTTTTCTTTTGGTACAATTGTAAATCTGCTTTTGCGTAAGCTTGTAATGCCACGCGTAAACTGTCTTCAACAGAGTTGTCTTGAATAAGTAAAAACAGTTCAACAGCATCATTTGCAATTAGCAAACTTGATGATTGTTTGAGGTTTTTTACTTGTTGTAAAGTCCAATCAAAATCTTTTTTATAGAAGTTGGTTTTGGCTAATTTTAGGCTGGCTTCGTGTGCTAAAACATCGTTTTTTAAGTTGTCTTCTACTTGTGCATAATACAAAATGGCTTGATTGAATTTTTCATCATACACCATAATATCAGCCAATTCCATTTTAACTTTCGATTGATTTCGCAAGTTTAATGGCAATTTTAATATGTTTTGTAAAAGTTCAATTCCTAATTTTGATTGGTTCAGATAAAATGTTTTGAAATGAGCCGAAAGAATTTGCAAGTCTAATGAATATGGACTAATACCGTATTTTTTTAATAATTCTTGAAGTTTCAAATCGATAGCAGGATACTCTTTTTGCGAAGCTGACTCAATTTCCATCGAAAGTAAAAAATGATGCGCTTTCATTTGTAAATCCAAATCCTGAGTGTTTTCCAAAACAAATTCTAAAATAAGTTTTGCATCATCAAATTGTTTTTCTTCCATTGCCATACTTCCTAAAGTAACAATGTTATAAAAGCTTTCCGGATTTCTCTTGTAAACCGCTTTCTCTTGAATAAACGCTTTTCCGTATTCTTTTTGTTGAACAAAAAACCAACTCAAAAATTGGTTCCAATACACATCTTGCGACTTCTGTGTTCTTAGTAATAAGTTTTTTCGAATAGTTGCTGCGAAAGAACCATCAGAATCATCCATTAAAAAACGAGTCAATTGATTTTGAACCATTGGAGTTCCATCTTGAGTATTGAATCCGTAATCCAACAATTTATTCAGCATCACTTCTAAATTACCTAATTGTCCTTGAACCATGGCAATTTGGTAATCGAAATTTAGATTTGGGTTTTTCTTTTGAGCAGTTTCATACGCTTTTAATGCCCAACTCAATAATACTTTTTTCTCGAAAGAATTTGCGATTTGGTAGGCGTAATTCGGCTCTTTTTCAACTTCTTGAATGGCTAATTCGTAATTTTTATCCGCTTTTTCGGTGTTTTTTTGAAGTTGGTAATTGTAACCCAATTCAACATACAACAAAGGTTGGTTGTATTTGTCTTTTCGTTTGGTAATAGCGGTTTCCGCTTTATCGTATTGTTGCAATTGTTGGTAGCAATCGATTACTCTTTGAAAAAAGAAATAATTCGAAGGTTGTTTTGTTGAAATTTCCTCAAATAAAGTCAGTGCTTTTTGAAATTCGCCTTTTTCAAAATAGTCCATAGCCAATTGTTCATTCTGTGCCGAAACCCAAAATGATGACAAAAAAAGTATGAAAAAAGCAATTTTTTGCAACATAAATAAAATAAATAATGTACTAAAGTAACACTTTTTAGTGTCAAATTAGTACATTATTTTATAAAGATTAACGTTTAGTTAATAATGTCAAATCCAGTGTATTTTCTTAAAACTTCAGGAACTACGATACCTTCAGGCGTTTGGTGGTTTTCTAAAATTCCAGCTAATACTCTTGGTAGCGCTAATGAACTTCCGTTCAACGTGTGTGCTAATTGGTTTTTACCTTCTTTGTCTTTGAAACGTAATTTTAAACGATTTGCCTGGAACGTTTCAAAATTAGAAACAGAACTAATCTCTAACCAACGTTCTTGAGCTGTTGAATATACTTCAAAATCATACGTTAGAGCCGAAGCAAAACTCATGTCGCCACCACATAATCTCAAAATACGGTAAGGCAATTTTAATTCTTGCAAGATTTCTTTCACGTGTTCTACCATGCCATCTAACGCTTTGTATGAATTATCTGGATGTTCAATGCGAACGATTTCTACTTTGTCAAATTGGTGTAAACGATTTAATCCACGAACGTGTGCGCCATATGAACCTGCTTCACGACGGAAACATGGTGTGTATCCTGTACAAAGTACTGGTAAATCATTTTCGTTTAATAAAACATCTCTAAAAATATTGGTTACTGGAACTTCAGCTGTTGGAATTAAATATAAATCATCAACTCCAACGTGATACATTTGTCCTTCTTTGTCAGGTAATTGACCTGTTCCAAAACCAGAAGCTTCGTTTACTAAGTGCGGCACTTGGTATTCTAAGTAACCCGCATCAGTATTTTTATCTAAGAAATAAGTGATTAACGCGCGTTGTAATTTAGCACCTTTTCCTTTGTAAACTGGGAAACCTGCACCTGTGATTTTAACACCTAATTCAAAATCAATTAAATCGTATTTTTTTGCTAATTCCCAGTGAGGTAAAGCGCCTTCGTGTAATTTAGGAATGTCGCCTTCTTGAAAAACGTTTAGGTTTTCTTCAGGAGTTTTCCCTTCTGGAACGATGTCAGCTGGTAAATTAGGTAATTTGTATAATTCTTCTTGTAATTTAGCGGCAAAAGCATTCAATACTTCAGTAAGCTCTTTGTCTTTTTCACGAAGTTGAACCGATTTTTCTTTTAAGATTTCAGCTTTCGCTTTTTCGCCACTTTTCATTAAATCGCCAATATCTTTGGATAGCTTATTCGACTCGGATTTGATAGTATCTAATTCTGCCTGAGTTGCTCTTCTTTTTTCGTCTAATGCAATAACTTCTTCAATTGCAATTTTAGCATCTAAGTTTTTCTTAGCTAATCGTTTTACTACTTCGTCTTTGTTTTCTCTAATGTACGCTATCTGTAACATAATATATAGGATTTTAAGGTTGCAAATTTAAGAAATTGGATTTAGATAATGAGTAAAAATAGTAACAGCTTGTGTGTTTTTATGAATTGAGTAAATTCTCACACAAACCTTTCTAAAAATAAAGATATTATTGTATATTCGCTTAATTTTTATGTAAATTGATAATTTTAAGCTTAATTGTGTTGGGTTTTAATAAAATTAAATTACTAGAAGTTGCCCTTAAAATCTTATAACCTACAAAAAATGAAAAAAATTACCTTAAGTCTCTTAATCTTATTTGGTGTTATTGGTTTTGCCCAAACTGATAATAACGAATTTGAAAGAATGGTGGAAGCAGAGATGAAATCGGCTTCTTCAATTCAAAATCTCAGAGTAAATCCGAATACCCTTAATTATGATGTTACTTATCATGAGTTGCGTTTTACTGTTAATCCTGATAATACAACTCCCTATATTAATGGTGTTGTGAAAACTACTTTTACAGCATTAGCAGATATGAATGTTGTAACTTTTGATATGGCAACCGCTCTAGTGGTGAGTTCGGTAACAATGAACAGTACAAGTCTTACTTTTAGCCAAAGTAATTACGAGTTAAACATTAATTTACCATCGACATTAATAACTGGAAATAGTGCTACTGTGGAAATTACTTACGCAGGTTCGCCACCACAAGCAGAAGGCGGTTTCACGAGAAGTACTCATAGTGGAACACCTGTTATTTTTACACTTTCGGAACCTTTTGGAGCAAGAGATTGGTGGCCGTGTAAACAGGATTTGAATGATAAAATTGGAAGTTTTGACATGTATATTACTTGCCCAGATACCTACATTGGGGTTTCAAATGGTTTGTTGCAGAGTTCTGTAACTTCGGGAGGAAATACTACTCGTCATTTTAGACATAACTATCCAATTCCTGCTTATTTAATTTCGTTAAATGTTACGAATTATACTACGTATAACATTCAGGCAGGTTTAGGAACTACAGAAAGCCCGTTTTTTCCAATAAATAATTACTTGTATCCAGAGAGTAACACAGCAACAAACAGAACTGCTATTGATGTTACTGTTCCAATTATGAATGTTTTTGAAGAAAAATTCGGACCTTATCCTTATAGAAATGAACAGTACGGACATGTACAGTTTGGTTGGGGTGGAGGAATGGAACATGCAACAATGTCTTCCATGAACAGTTGGGGTAGAAGTTTAATTGCACATGAATTAGGTCACCAATGGTTTGGAAATAAAGTTACTTGTGGTTCTTGGAAAGATATTTGGTTGAACGAAGGTTTAACAGAATACACTGCGGGTATAATGGTTGAAGAATTAGATGGAGTTCCAACCTTTGTGTCTTGGAAAACTAGTAAGATTAATAACATTACCTCTCAAACAGGAGGTGCGGTTTATTTGACAGATTCAGAGGCATTGAACGTTGGTCGTATTTTTAGTAGTAGATTATCTTACAATAAAGGATCTATGGTAACCCATATGATACGTTGGGTTATGGGTGATGCTAATTTTTTTCAAGCTTTACGTAATTATTTGACAGATTCAAATTTATCTTACGGATATGCGGTTACAAATGATTTAAAAGGGCATTTAGAAGCGCTTCATGGAAGTAGTTTGTCTGAGTTTTTTAATGATTGGGTTTATATGCAAGGATATCCAACTTATACTGTAACTGCTCAAAATTGGGGAGCTGGTCAAGCTAAAATAACGGTAAGTCAAACACAATCTCATCCATCTGTTACTTTTTTTGAAATGCCTTTAGAAATTAGATTGACTAGTTCTGGAGGTGTAAATCATGATGTAGTAATTAATAATACAACAAACAATCAGGAATTTGTCGTTCCGGTTCCGTTTGTGGTAGCTGGAGTAACATTTGACCCAAATAAACATATTATTTCAAGAGATAATGTTGTCACCTTGTCAAATGCTGCTTTTGAATTAGAACAAACAATTTCAGTTTACCCAAATCCTGCAAATGATGAATTGCATATCATGATGCCAACGACTACTCAATTAGAAAAAGTTGAAATTTACAATACGTTAGGACAACTATTAGCAACACATCAAACAGCTGATTTTAGAATTGACAACTTAAGTTCGGGAATGCATGTGATGAAAATTACTACTTCGGAGGGTGCAATTCATAAAAATTTTATAAAAAAATAGTTCCAAAATAAAATAATGATGAAAAGTAAGGTGAAAACCTTACTTTTGTCGTTTAAATAAAAGCGTAAAAATGATTCAAGTAGCACAAATATTATTCATATTATCAGTTTTAGTAATCCTTCACGAATTTGGTCACTACATTACAGCCAAGATGTTTAAGGTACGAGTAGAGAAATTTTACTTGTTTATGGATGCTGGGTTTTCTTTAGTAAAAAAGAAAATTGGAGATACCGAATGGGGAATCGGATGGTTGCCATTAGGAGGTTATGTAAAACTTTCAGGAATGATAGATGAAAGTATGGATACTGAGCAAATGAACGAGGAAGCTCAACCTTGGGAATTCCGATCTAAACCAGCTTGGCAACGTTTAATTATTATGTTAGGTGGGATTATTGTGAATTTCATTTTAGCAATAGTTATTTACACTATAACTTTTTCAACTACTGGACAAAAAACTATTTCAGTTGATAAAATTCAGCAAAATGGTTTAGCATTTGGTGAAGTGGGTCACAAAGTAGGATTTAAAAGCGGAGATAAAATTATCGCGGTTGATGGAGAAAAATATCATGATTTTAAATTTGTCTCAATGGCTGTTTTGTTCGGAGATAAAGTCGAAATTGAACGAAATGGAAAATCAATTGAATTACAACTTACCGATGAGCAAAAAGGTGAAATAATTAAAAAAGAAGGAAAAGGATTTGCTGGAGCAAGATTTTCTGTAAATAATTTTTTTATTGATTCTGTTGGGAAAAACAGCAATGGTATCCTGCCTTTTGATCAAATAGTTGGAATTAATGATAAAAAAATCACTTATATAGATGAATTTTTTGATGTAGCAAGAAATAAAAAATTGGATTCATTAAAGTTTTTATTAATAAGAGATAATCAAGAGATAATTGTAAAGACTAAAATTGATTCAACAGGTAAAAGCGGCTTGTCACTTAAAAGTTTAAAATTAATTCAGAATTTTAATTTTGATAATGCAATTGTTGGTGAAATTGTAAAAGATTCTGAAGGTGAAAAAGCAGGAATAGAACTGGGAGATAGAATACTTAAAGTGAATAATAATAAAGTTTCCAATTACAAAGATTTTAAAAAACAACTATCACTTATTAATCCTAGTGATTTATTAAAATTAACTATCGAGAGAGAAAATAATGTTATTGAATTAAATAGTAAACTTAATAAAAAAGGCAAAATAGGTTTAGGATTTAAAGACACTAAAGAGAGCGAATATATTGTAAGAAATAAAATGCCATTTGGAAATTCTATTCAAGAAGCTTTTTCTCAAACTTGGAATATGTTTGTTTACAATATAAATTCATTAAAACTTATTTTAAGACCTAAAACTGGTGCTTACACACAAGTGCAAAGTCCAATTGGAATTGCACGTCGTTTACCAGATACTTGGAATTGGGAATTTATTTGGGAATTTACCGCAATGTTTTCAATAGGTTTGGCTTTCATGAATTTATTGCCAATTCCTGGATTAGATGGTGGACATGCATTATTTACAATAGTTGAAATGATCACCGGTAAGAAATTATCAGACAAAGCGGCAGGACATGTTCAAACCTTTGGAATGATTATCTTGTTGACCTTAATGGCTTTAACTTTCGGAAAAGATATTTATCAATTAGTGGTAGATAAACTTTTGTAATTTTTTCAATAAAATAATTTGCGATAACAAAAAATCAGTTTATATTTGCACTCGCTTAAAAGATATACAACTTCCTCCTTAGCTCAGTTGGTTAGAGCATCTGACTGTTAATCAGAGGGTCCTTGGTTCGAGCCCAAGAGGGGGAGCAAACTTTTAAGCACAATATAAACCTTTGAGGTGATTCCTCCTTAGCTCAGTTGGTTAGAGCATCTGACTGTTAATCAGAGGGTCCTTGGTTCGAGCCCAAGAGGGGGAGCTTAAAAAAAAGCATTTACGATAAGTAAGTGCTTTTTTTATTTCAATTGTAACAAATTCATAATATTTCTATCTAATTAATAAAAATAGAAACATTATGAATACTCCATTTAACAAATTTCTTTACTTGGGATTTTTATTTTTAGGTTTATTCCAAGCATTTTTCACAAAAGATTATATGCAGTCAGCAGCTTCTCTTGGTATCGCTTTAGCTTTTGATCCTTTTAACACAGAACAAAAATGGAACGATAGACCAAAATGGCAAAAAGCCGTTTTAATTATTCACCTCGCTTTAGTAGCAGCTATGTTTGGTTTTGGAATAGGTTTAAACGACAAGGATTAATTTATGGAGATTTTTAATATCTTCTTAACCATCCTGTAACACCTAACCTTGGTTTATGAGTTTCCAAAACTTCATGAACCAATTCATTACTCTTAAAAAAAACCGTTTTTCTGTTTGTTGGAGTCACTTTTTGGGCCACATCACCATCATAAATACATAATTCACCACCATCTTCAGGTTGCCAATTTTCGTTTAAATAGGTTATCATCGAAAACTGTCGGCTTGAATTATCTTGAAATTGATCTAAATGTTTTCTATAAAAACTGCCTTTATCAAACAACGCAAAATGAAATTCATAGCCCGTAATTCCGGTATAACAACTGCGGTTCAAATACGAAACAAAAGCATCTACTTGGTCTAAAAAAGCATTTTCATGTTCGTTATTGTTCGCTCGGTCTAACCAATAAATCGCATCGCTTCGTATTGCCGAATTTTGAGTCAATTTTGCGGCATTTCCTATCCCGGCAGCTTTTAGTAAATTTTGTTCTTTCAGTTCAAACAATCTATTTATCAAGTGTTGCGCTAATTCTTCCGATACAAAATGTTCCACAATGCCCACTTTCGAATCCAAATAACTCGAAATTAAGGTTTCAAAACAATCTTCCATTTTATTTAAGTTGTAAATACCATACAAAGATATCATTTCCTTTTTTAATTTGGGCGTTCCCACAAGGGTCGGGCTGTTCGCTGCAATCTTTATTTATAAAATTTGAAAATTTTACAAATAAAGGATTTCCTCTTCCATCCCTAACGCGAACCTCGTTTTCAATTAAAATTAGTATTTTTACAAAAACCTTTCAGCATGCAAAATCTTTTAAAAATTTCAGAAAATACGCAGCTTTCTTGGCGTAATTTAAGTATTCAAAAACGAATTTCTTTTCTACCTCAATTAGCTCAACTACTTTTAGAAAACAAAGAAGAATACGCAACTTGCATTACCACCGAAATGCATAAACCCATTTCGCAAGCCATCGCTGAAGTTGAAAAATGCGCTCTTTTATGCAATTACTATTACGAAAATGCTGAAACCTTTTTAGCTACAAAAAACATAAAAATCGATGCTTCAGAAAGTTTTGTCACCTACGAACCTTTAGGTGTAATTTTAGGTGTAATGCCATGGAATTTTCCGTTTTGGCAAGTATTCCGATTTGCGGTTCCAACAATTATTTCTGGAAATACCGTTGTAGTAAAACATGCGAGTAATGTACCAAAATCTGCCAATTTAATTCAAGAAATATTTGTACAAGCTGGCTTTCCAAAAGGTTGTTATCAAGATTTACCAATTCCAAGTAGCGAAGTAGCTAAAGTTATCGCTAATCCAATTATTAAAGCAGTTTCCTTAACAGGAAGCGAGCAAGCCGGAATCGCAGTCGCCACCGAAGCTGGAAAACACTTAAAAAAGTGCGTTTTAGAATTGGGCGGAAGCAATGCCTTCATCATTTTAGAAGACGCTAATTTAGAAAAAGCAGTAGCAACAGCCGTCAATGCTCGAATGCAAAATGCAGGTCAAAGTTGTATTGCAGCTAAGCGATTTTTAGTTCACGAAAACATTGCAGAAGAGTTTGTGGTAAAATTCAAAGTTGCCATTCAAAACTTAAAAACCGGAAATCCGTTTGATAAAGAAACTCAAATTGGTTCGTTAGCACGAGTTGATTTAGCCGAAGAATTAGATGTCCAAGTTCGAAAATCCATTCAAATGGGAGCCAAATTAATCATTGGAGGAAACAGAAAAGATGCTTTTTATGAACCTACAATATTAACGAATGTTTCTACAAAAATGCCAGTTTTCAATGAAGAAACGTTCGGACCAGTTGCTTCCGTCATAACTTTCAACACCACTGAAGAAGCAATTGAATTAAGTAATCAATCGGAATTTGGTTTAGGAGTTTCCATTTTTACTCAAGATATTGATTTCATCAAAACTAAGATTTCAGCATTTAACGAAGGTGCTGTTTTTATTAACGAAATGGTAAAATCTGACCCAAGATTACCATTCGGTGGTATCAAAAAATCGGGTTATGGAAGAGAATTAGCTGAAGACGGCATTAAGGAATTTGTAAATGTAAAAACAGTTGTAATTAATAAAATTTAATTTTATGTTTTTTAAGGCTAAACCTTAATTTTATTACATATTAATCATACATCCCCTATATTTTTATAAAAATGTTTTTTATTTAATACTTTTTTTTAAATTTACCCCTTAAAATTTAGGGTATGAAAGTTAAAAAAAGATGGCTGGTTTCTTTTGTGATTATTGCGATTATATCAATTGTAAGTTTGTTTTGGGAAAATAAAAACCAATTGCAATCACAATTTTCTTCTGTTGAAGCAATAAATTTTGCCGATGTTGCTTGGTTATTGACATCATCGTCATTTGTATTATTAATGACGCCAGGATTGTCTTTTTTCTATGGTGGAATGGTGGGGAAGAAAAATGTTATTTCTACAATGTTGCAAAGTTTTATTTCACTTGGAGTGGTAAGTATACTTTGGGTAGTCGTTGGATTTAGCCTTTCCTTTGGAGAAAGTTTAGGTTTTGAAATTGGAGGAAAGCACTATGGTATAATTGGAAATCCATTTGATTTTATGTTTTTTGATAATGTAGGTACAATACCTCATAAACAACTGGCTGGTACAATTCCTTTCGTCTTGTTTGCCTTATTTCAAATGAAATTTGCAGTAATTACTCCGGCCATTATTACAGGTTCATTTGCAGAAAGAGTTCGTTTCATAGGTTATTTGTTTTTCATATGCTTATTCACTTTGTTTATTTATACTCCATTATGTCATATGGTATGGCATCCAAATGGTTTGTTAGGAGCTTATTTTGGGGTTAAAGATTTTGCTGGAGGTACAGTAGTGCACATGAGTGCAGGTTTTGCTGCATTGGCGGGTGTTTTAGTACTTGGAAAACGTAAAAATAGCGAGCATATTCCAACAAATATTCCATTTGTTTTACTGGGAACAGGAATGTTGTGGTTTGGTTGGTTTGGCTTTAACGCTGGTTCAACATTTGCAGCAAACGGAACAGCAGCCATGGCATTTGCTACAACAACCGTAGCTTCAGCATCTGCAATGTTAACATGGGTGTTTTTTGACAGAATTAATGGAAGAAAAGCTTCGGCTCTTGGCGCTTGTATTGGTGCGGTAGTTGGATTAGTAGCAATAACTCCAGCAGCAGGATTTGTTTCGATTCCAAAAAGTATATTCTTTGGATTCATTACGGCTATTGTTTCAAACAAAATGTTGTATTGGAATAAGCTGAAACAAATTGATGATACACTTGATGTATTTGCCTGTCATGGTGTAGGCGGAATTATGGGAATGATTCTTACTGCAATTTTTGCTGAAGGTCAAAACGCTAGTTTGTTACATGGAGGTTGGTCTGTTTTTGGTCATCATATGATGGCTTTAGTTTTAGTTGCCTTCTTTACTTTTTTTGGATCTATTTTATTATATAAAATAGTAAACTGGTTTATTCCTTTACGTGTTTCTGAAGAATCAGAGCAAATAGGGTTGGATTTAACACAACATAACGAAAAATTTTAAAGAGAAATGTTATTTTTGATATTGATAATTTTAAACAATCAATAATGAAACTTTATTATTTTGTTTTTTTAGTAATAGTTAGTTGTGCATCCCATCAAACTAATGGTGTTCAAAAAGAAACTGTTAACACTCTTTTAGATAATTGGCATAAAGCGGCTGCAGAAGCAAATTTTAATAATTATTTTGATGTAATGTCTAGTGAGTCTATTTTCATTGGTACAGATGCGAATGAAAATTGGAATAAAAAAGAGTTTCAAGCTTTTGCAAAACCCTATTTTGATAAAGGGAAAGCATGGAATTTTACAGCTATTGAACGTAATATTTATTTTAGTTCTGATGGTAAAACAGCTTGGTTTGACGAATTGTTAAATACACAAATGAAAATATGCAGAGGTTCTGGAGTTGTAATACAAGAAAATGGACAATGGAAAGTTAAACATTATGTGCTTTCGATGACCGTGCCAAATGATAATGTAGACGAAGTGGTCAAAATAAAATCAATAATAGAAGATAAAATTCTTTCTGTAAAGCAGTAAGAATTATTAAAAATAGTATTCAATCCCAAGATAATTTGTCTTGGGATTTTTTATGTCCAAATGTTAAAAATTCATTTTTTTTCTGTTTGAGAAAACCAAGGTGATGTAGTTCTCGTAAATGCAACTAAACAAAATCTCAAACAAAATGAAAATTAATAAAAAAGTCAAAATTGCGGTAGGAAGTATTTTTCTTATTTTTTTTCTACTTTTTTTAGTCTTAGTGGTTCATATTGCTACTGCTAAACCAGTATATATTGATAATGCATCACTTCAAATAAGTAGAATTGATTTTAAAGAACCATTAGATTCACTTAAGGCAAAAGAGATTCATCGGAATTTAAAGAAAATACCAGGTGTAAAAACAGATAGAATTAATATTGAAACTGGTGCTTTGGTTTTTTTTCATGATATAAAAATTGCCGATTCCAAAACTATTTATGATAAATTAATGACAATGGGCAATTATAAAGCTGAACGCTATATTGTTTCAAATGAACTTGCTTCAAAAAAAGTATGTCCAGTTATGAACGAAGACAGTTTTAGTTATAAGTTTTCAAGAGGCATTCAACGAATTTTTAATTAATTTCCAAATACTATTACTATGAAAAATTTTTCAAAATTAGCCTTATTGGATTTGTTTATTGCATCGGGAGCATTTGTAACTTCATGTAACGATGACAATGATGATAGAGTTGCAGAACCAGCATCTTTGTATGCTAAATTAGGAGGAACAACAATGGTAGCTGATCCAAACAATCCTAGTCAAATGATTGAGCAAGGGCGTTTAAGTTATCGTTCGGTTGTAGATTCTACAATTACTTTAATTGTGTCTGATGTTTTAGATGGATCTGAAGGTAATTTAGGAGAACATTTTGCACCAGTTCTTTCAGAAGCATTGAGTGGCAATTCAACAAATGTAGCTATTTTAAGTAAAAATCTTACCGATTTCTTTTCAGCAAATACAGGAGGTGGCGCTACAAATACCTATACAGGTTTAAGAATGGGAGCAGCGCATGATCCAGCTCAAAACCCTAGAATGGGTAAAAAAGCTAACGATGCAGATTATGATAAATTTATTGGATATGTAGGCACAGCAGCCGGATTAAATGGGGTAACAGACCCTGAATTAATTGGAGAGGTTGTTGCTGTATTAGAATCATTGAGAGCTCCTATCGTTCAGGAGTAAGTTTGTTTTTTGTTTTAATGGAAAACGCCCCGAGAAATCGAGGCGTTTTTTTATTTATTATAAATGTGTTCTTTTAAATTTTTGAACATATCTACTGTCATATTTTCTAAATCGAAATCGTTTTTCCAACCCCAATCTACTCTTGCTGAAGTATCATCTATACTTGCTGGCCAACTATCCGCAATTTTCTGACGGAAATCAGGTTCGTAACGTAACTCGAAATTAGGATAGTGTTTTTTAATTTCATCCCCTATTTGTTTTGGTGTAAAACTCATCGCAGCTAAATTATAAGATGAACGAATTTTAATTTGTTCCGCTGGAGCTTGCATAATTGCTATAGTAGCTTTGATTGCATCATCCATGTACATCATTGGTAATTCTGAATTTTCAGATAAAAAACTAGTGAATTTTCCATCAATAATGGCTTTGTGATAAATGTCTACTGCGTAATCTGTTGTTCCGCCGCCTGCTTCGGTACTCCAACTAATTAAACCAGGATAACGAATACTTCTTACATCAACTCCATATTGATTATGATAATATTCACACCATCTTTCACCAGTTTGTTTTGATATTCCATAAACTGTTGATGGTTCCATTATAGTGTATTGAGGCGTGTTTTTTCTTGGAGTAGTTGGTCCAAAAACCGCTATACTCGATGGCCAAAATATCTTTTTAATTTTCCCTGCTTTGGCTAAATTTAAAACATGAAATAACGAATTCATATTCAAATCCCAAGCAAAAGCCGGATTTTTCTCAGCAGTAGCAGAAAGTAAAGCTGCCATTAAATAAACATCAGTTATTTGATATTGTTCAATTAAATGCTCAATTTGATTGTAATCTAAAGCATTAACAACTTCAAAAATGCCATTGTTTACTACATCGTTGTTTAATTTTCGTATATCAGATGCAATTACATTATTAACGCCATAAGTAGTTCTAAGTTTAGCTGTAAGTTCGGTGCCAATTTGACCACATGCACCTATGATTAAAATTTTTGTTTCCATTTGGTTGTGTAATAGTGGTAACAAATATAATATTTAGTAGTAATTTTTTTGACGAAATTTTGTGAAATTTTTACAAAATATAGGCTTATTTTAGATATTTAATAAATTAACAACTTTATAATGATTATTCTTAATTGATTAACTAAAAGTGTGTTAAGATTTTATAAGAAAAAACAGTTAGTTAATTAAACATTTGTACCTTTGTATATTAAATTTATATAATGAAAGTTTGTATTTATACTCTATTATTTATAGTATTTACACTATTTGCTTGTGAAACTGAAAATCAACAATTAGAAGCTCAAAAAGTAGCTCAAAGGAATGAGGCAGTTTTTAAGAATATTTCTAAAATGTGGCAGTTTCATTTTCCAAGCCCTAGACCAGAAGTTAATGCTACTTTGAATAAATGGAATGAATGGAGACAGTTTGAAATTGAAATGTTACAGAAACCTCAGTCTACATTAACTGCTTTTCAAATGAAGGCGAAGAATTTGTCTTCGAAAGCAGATACATTGGCTTTATCAATTCCAATCGAATATAATAAGCCACAAATATTAAGTAGAATAACAACGCTGAATACGAAATTAAAATCGTTAGAGACATTTATAAATTTAAGGGTAATTCCCGAACAAAGAATTGCAAAACTAATTCCCGAAATTAATGAAGAAATTAAGGGATTGTATAACCAATGGGATGAAATTATTATTAAGAAAGCCATTCCAAAAGAAATTGGTGAAGAATTAATGTTACAAGCATTAGATACAACTAGAAACGCAAAAGGCGTTAACTTTGATGAATTAGAAAAGAAAGAAATTAAAAAAAATTAAGCTATGAAATTAAAATTACTTTTAAGTTTTATTTTGTTTAACAGTCTAGTTGTTGGACAAAATATAATGACTAATCTTTCCGATTGGACAGCAGGTGGAAATGTTACAACTTTAGCTGTTAATGCTGGAGTTTTAGAAATTACCCCTAATGGTGGGAATTTCCCAACAATAAATTATCCAATATCAGTTGATGGAATGACTTATAAATACGTGAGGGTATTAGTAAGAAATAGCTCATCTTATGATCAAATTAGATTTAGAGATGCAACTCCTACTGCTATTGCAACTCCTACTTCATCAATTTTATTTGGACAATCTGTCGCTGACGGATTTACCAATTACTATATTGATTTAACGGCTTTTGCTGCTTGGAGTGATCCTTCTGAAACACAAGGACAAATTCGTTTTTCATCAACTACAACTGGAAACACTAGTTTAATAGAAATTAAAGAAATTGAATTTTTTGGAGATTCAGCAGTTACAGTTTGGAATGGGTCAACTTGGTCAAATGGAACTCCAGACGCTACTAAAACAGCAATTATAGCTTCAGGAACCTTAAATCTTACAGCTAACACTAATATGTATAGAGCAGTTGTTTATAATGGCTCTAATTTAATAGTTACTTCCGGAAATACATTAACTTTAGAAAAAGAACTATCGTGTATTGGAACAGGTTCAGCTGCATTTAGAGTTAATTCTAGTTTACTTCAAAATGACGTAAATGTAGTTAATACTGCAATTACGTATAGAAGGAATAGTACCATGAAACAATTTGACTATACCTATTGGTCATCTCCTGTTAAAAATCAAGTATTAAATTTATTTTCTCCTTTAACATTAGGGGACAAATTTTTTAGTTTTAACGCAGATCCAGTAGTAAATAATTGGGTATTAGAAAATCAAAATAACGTTATGGATTCGGGTTATGGATATGCTATTAGAGCTCCACAAGGTTATACTACTACACCTCAAACATTTAGTGGAGATTTTATTGGTGTTCCAAATAATGGAGATGTCACTGTAAATGTTTATGCAACTACTGTTGGTAATTATAATCTATTAGGAAATCCATACCCTTCAGCAATTAGAGTGTCAAATTTGATAGCTGGCTCTTCAATAACAACGGTCTATTATTGGACACATATAACAGCCGTAACTTCAAATCTCTATACTGCTAATGATTATGCGGTTAGAACAAGTGTTGCTGGAACCGCAGCTATTTCTGGCGGATCTGCACCTTCAAACAATATGGCAGCGGGTCAAGGTTTTTTTGCAACAAGTACCGCAACCGGCCCTGTAACTTTTACAAATGCAATGAGAGTCCTAGGAAGTAATGCAGGATTTTTTAGAAATGAAAATGATGTTAACGCTGAGGAAGACGATAATTTACTACGCTTAGATGTTACAAATACTGATGGAGCATTTAAACAACAAGTTATTTTGTATTTGTCTTCTGCAACTAATGGATATGATTCTGGTATGGATGGAGATCAATTAGATGGGCAATTTGTGAGTTTTTATTCAATTATCCCGGGTCATAATTTAGCTATTCAAGCTAAGGCATTACCTTGGGAAGTTACAGATGTTGTCCCTCTTGGATTCAAATCTACAATTGCTGCAATTACGAGTTTCGATATAACAATTTCAGAATTAGGAATATTTTTTGATGATAAAGATGTTTTTCTTGAAGATAAAGTAACAAATACATTTCATAATTTAAAGGTGAGTCCTTATACTTTTACAAGTGATGCTGGAATTTTTAATAATCGTTTTGTAATTCATTATCAAGATATTTCACTATCAAATGATGATTTCGCTGGAATTGAAAATTCGGTATATGTTTTCAAAGAGAATAACCAACCAAAAGTCGTTTCAACAAAGTCAAATATTGCAAGTGTAATGGTTTATGATACACTAGGAAGAATTGTGTTTTCAAAAGATAAAGTCAACGCTTCAGAAGTTGTTCTTTCAGATTTAATAGCCAACAATCAAGCATTAATCATAAAAACAACATTAGAAAATAACGTTACGGTTGCTAAGAAATTCATTTTTTAACAAACGTTTCTATAATATAACCACTACTTTTCTATTGAAAACGTAGTGGTTTTTTTATTTTTGTAGTCAATTAAAAAATTCATTTTGAGCAAGTCCGACATTATATCCATTTACGATAAGTCACCAAAGATTGCCGTTTTAGAAAGTACATTCGCAGCGCGCCAAAAGTCTCAGATGACGGGTTTGGTTGGCTCGTCGTTGTCTTTTGTGGCACATTCGTTGTTTAAAAAATCCGAACTTCCTTTCCTGATTTTATTCAGCAATAAAGAAGAAGCGGCGTATTATTTAAACGATTTGGAGCAATTAATTAATGTAGAAGATGTACTTTTTTACCCAAGTTCGTACCGAAGACCGTATCAAATTGAAGAAACCGATAATGCCAATGTTCTTTTACGAGCTGAGGTGCTAAATCGAATCAATTCACGAAAAAAACCAGCAATAATTGTTTCGTATGCTGAAGCCATTTTTGAAAAAGTGGTTACCCGAAAAGAATTAGAGAAAAATACGTTGAAATTATCCGTGGAAGACAAATTGTCCATTGATTTTATCAACGAAACCTTGTTTGAGTACAATTTCAAACGCGTAGATTTTGTTACCGAACCAGGCGAATTTTCCGTTCGTGGTGGAATCATCGATGTGTTTTCATTTTCCAATGATAATCCGTACCGAATTGAATTTTTTGGTAACGAAATTGATAGTATTCGAAGTTTTGATGTTGAAACACAATTATCGATTGAAAAACTGAAAAAGATATCGATTATCCCAAATATTGAAAATAAATTACTAGATTCCTTCGGAATGACAAGAGAGGATTTCTTAGATTTCATCAACGAAAAAACGGTTTTAATTATTCAAAATACCGAATTATTAGGACAACAATTGGATAAATTATTCGACAAAGCCAATGAAGCTTTCGAAAAATTATCTAAGGATATTCAACATGCACCGCCAGAAGAATTATTCTTGAGTCAAAAGCAGTTTTTAAAACGTGCGCTTGATTTTTCTGTGATTGAATTGCATGCTAACGCTGTTTTTAAAACAGACAAAAAAGTCGAATTTCATATTCAACCGCAACCTTCTTTCAATAAACAATTCGATTTGTTGTTGAATAATTTGAGCGAGAATCATTTCAACGGGTACAAAAATTATTTGTGTTGTTCTAATGACAATCAGGCGAGTCGTTTTCATGATATTTTTGAAGATATTGATGAAGCCAATCACGAAAGCATTCGTAAGCAATATAAAACCATGGTATTGCCTTTGTTTGAAGGTTTTATCGATGAAGAAAATCAAATTGCGTGTTATACCGATCATCAAATTTTTGAGCGTTACCATAAGTTTTCCATCAAAAATGGTTATTCAAAAAAGCAAACCATTACGTTAAAAGAACTGACTTCTTTGTCGGTGGGCGATTATGTAACACACATCGATCACGGAATTGGAAAGTTTGGTGGTTTACAGAAAATTCAGGTCGAAGGCAAAACGCAAGAAGCCATAAAATTGGTCTATGCCGATAACGATATTGTGTATGTGAGCATTCATTCGCTACACAAAATCTCAAAATACAATGGGAAAGATGGTGCACCACCTAAGATTTACAAATTAGGAAGCAACGCTTGGAAAACCCTAAAACAAAAAACAAAAGCACGTGTAAAACACATTGCGTTCAACTTAATTCAGTTGTATGCGAAGCGAAGATTAGACAAAGGTTTTCAGTTTTCACCCGATAGTTATTTGCAAAAAGAATTAGAAAGTTCGTTCATTTACGAAGATACGCCCGACCAAATTACCGCAACAGCCGATGTAAAAGCCGATATGGAAAATGAACGTCCGATGGACCGATTAGTCTGTGGTGATGTTGGTTTCGGAAAGACTGAAGTTGCGATTCGTGCAGCTTTTAAAGCCGTGGATAACGGAAAGCAAGTCGCCGTTTTAGTGCCAACAACTATTTTAGCGTATCAACATTACCGAACATTTTCGGAACGTTTGAAAGATATGCCGGTTACCGTAAGTTATGTGAACCGATTTAGAACGGCGAAACAAAAAGCCGATACGCTTCAAAAATTGCAAGAAGGAAAAGTGGATATTTTGATTGGAACACATCAATTAGTGAATAAAAATGTAGTGTTTAAAGATTTAGGTTTGTTGATTATCGACGAAGAACAAAAGTTCGGAGTAAATGTAAAAGACAAATTAAAAACTATCGCTACTAATGTCGATACCTTGACGTTAACTGCCACTCCGATTCCGAGAACGTTGCAGTTTTCGTTGATGGCGGCTCGAGATTTATCAGTAATTACAACGCCTCCACCAAATCGTTATCCAATTGAAACGCACGTGATTCGTTTTAACGAAGAAGCCATTCGTGATGCGATTTCGTATGAAATTCAGCGTGGTGGTCAAGTGTTTTTCATCAATAACCGAATTGAAAACATCAAAGAAGTAGCCGGAATGATTCAGCGCTTGGTGCCAGGAGCAAAAGTGGGTATCGGTCACGGTCAAATGGATGGAAAAAAATTAGAAGAATTGATGTTGGCTTTCATGGAAGGCGAATTTGACGTTTTGGTCGCAACCACCATTATCGAAAGCGGTTTAGATGTACCAAATGCGAACACGATTTTCATCAATAACGCCAATAATTTCGGATTGTCTGATTTGCACCAAATGCGTGGTCGAGTGGGAAGAAGTAATAAAAAAGCGTTTTGTTATTTCATTACGCCACCGTATTCGATGATGACGGGTGAAGCGCAAAAGCGTATTACAGCTTTGGAACAATTTAGCGAATTAGGAAGTGGTTTCAATATTGCGATGAAGGATTTGGAAATTCGTGGTGCGGGCGATTTATTAGGTGGTGAACAAAGTGGTTTTATCAATGAAATTGGCTTTGATACCTACCAAAAAATCATGAACGAAGCCATTGACGAACTGAAAGAAAACGAATTCAAAGATTTGTACCAAGAGGAAAACGACATCGAAACCAAAGAATTTGTCAAGGACATTCAAATTGATACCGATTTTGAATTGCTGTTCCCAGATGAATACATCAACAACATTACCGAACGTTTGAATTTATACAACGAGTTGAGCCAAATTAAAGACGAAGCTACGTTGCAACAATTTGAACAAAAATTAATTGACCGCTTTGGCGTCTTACCAAAACCAGCAATTGCCTTACTAAATAGCGTGCGCATCAAATGGAAAGCCACCGCCATGGGAATTGAACGTTTGATGATGAAACAAGGCAAAATGATTGGTTATTTCATTGGCGACCAACAAAGTGATTTCTACCAAAGTAATCGTTTTATGAAAGTGCTACAATTTGCCCAACGCAACGGTAATGTTTGTAAAATAAAAGAAAAAGAAACCAAAAACGGCTTACGTTTATTGCTGACTTTTGATAACGTGAAATCAGTGAACAAGGCGTTGGAGTTGTTGGAGGGGATTTAGTGGTTGAGTCTTCTGAACTTGTTTCAGAATCTAAAGAAATGTTTAAATGATTTATTTAGTTTGATTGATGGAGATTGTGGGTATTGAATGAAATTCCATGCTATCGAAAAAAATTAGTTGGCAATTTTTAAGTTTGTAAATTCAAAAGTTACATTTGATAGTTGAATCAAGCTTTATTTTCTATATTTGTTACAATTAAAATTTAGAAAAATGAAAAAATTCTTAATATTTACTTTGTTATTTTCTTTACAATTATATTCTCAAGATTGTAAAATTAAAGTAGAAAAAGATGCTTTTAATAAGACAATTAAAAGTAAAATAATTCAAAATAATTTATCAGCGGGCTTGTCATGCGACTTTTATAAACTTGAAAAAAGTGATGAAAAAACCTATTATTTAAGTTTTTTTCTAAATAATATAACTTCAAATGTTTAACTGAAAAATCAAAAGTTTATTTCTTATTAGAAAAGGATGAGGTTCTAGAATTTCTTTATCGTGGAAAAATTGATTGTGGGGGAACGTCAATTATAATTAGATTAGACGAAGAACAAATAAATCTGTTATTGAATAGTAAAATTAAACAAATAAGAATATTAATTGAGAGTAATAAAGATTTTAATATTTCTGAAAAAAAAGATTTATTATTTAAAGAAAATTTAAAATGTCTTTTAAGTGACAATAAAAAATAATCTGATTTCTCGTAATTTTTATTTGTGTCTTGAACAATATGAATCACCTCTTTTTGAAACGCAATTTTTACATTGTTTTTTAGTGCTTTTAGCAATTGCTTTACATTGACCGTGTTTACAAGAAACAACATTTGTTCTTGTAGTTTTATTTTCAGATCTTTCAAGATTTAAGGTCGAAAAACTCAACAATCCTAAGAATAAACTATATAAAAGAATTTTTTTCATAATTTTCGAGGTTTTATTTTTTCGTTAGGGAGATATAAAAATCTACCCAAACAATTCACTCACCACATCTTCTATCTTAGCCACTAGAACAATTTTGATTCCCGTATTTTTCAACGAAATTTTGTTGTGTTTCGAAACAAAAATGGTGGTAAAACCTAATTTCTCGGCTTCTTGAATGCGTTGTTCAATGCGGTTAACGGGTCTAATTTCGCCTGAAAGTCCTACTTCTCCTGCAAAGCAAAAACCTTCGGCAATGGCAATGTCTTCGTTTGAGGATAAAATAGCGGCAACAACGGCTAAGTCAATCGCGGTGTCTTCTACAGAGATTCCGCCCGTTACGTTTAAGAACACGTCTTTGGTGCCTAATCTAAAACCAGCGCGTTTTTCTAAGACAGCCAAAATCATGTTTAATCGTTTGGCGTTGTAACCTGTGGTGCTTCGTTGCGGAGTTCCATAAACTGCTGTGCTTACTAAAGCCTGAATTTCCAACATCAACGGACGCATGCCTTCTAAAGTAGTAGCAATTGCCGTACCAGAAAGTTGCTCGTCTTTGTGTGAAATCAAAATTTCGGAAGGATTGTCGACTTCGCGTAAACCAGAACCTTGCATTTCGTAAATACCTAATTCGGCAGTTGAACCAAAACGGTTTTTTAACGAACGTAAAATTCTATACACGTGATTTCTATCGCCTTCAAATTGTAAAACGGTATCGACCATGTGTTCCAAAATCTTTGGTCCGGCGATGGTTCCGTCTTTAGTAATGTGTCCGATTAATAAAACAGGCACATTGGATTCTTTCGCATATTTAATCAACTCTGCCGTACATTCTCTAATTTGAGAAATACTTCCCGCAGACGATTCAATGTAATCCGTGTGTAAGGTTTGAATTGAATCGATAATAACAATATCAGGTTCAATTTCCAATATTTGACGGAAGATATTTTGGGTTTTAGTTTCGGTTAAAATGTAGCAATTATCGCCAGTTGAGGTAATACGTTCGGCACGCATTTTAATCTGTTTTTGGCTTTCTTCTCCCGAAACATAAAGCGTTTTGTAGGGTAATTTCAAAGCAATTTGCAAGAGCAATGTACTTTTTCCAATTCCTGGTTCACCACCTAACAAAGTTAAGGAACCCGGAACTAATCCGCCACCCAAAACCCGATTCAACTCGTTATCAGTCGTGTTCAATCGGATTTCTTGTGCGGTATCTATTTCTTTAATTAGTAAAGGTTTAGTAGCGGCTTTTGAAGTAGCACTTGTGGTTTTCCAAGCTACTTTTTCTTCTTTTTGAACCAATTCTTCTACAATGGTATTCCATTCTTTACAAGCATTACATTGTCCTTGCCATTTTGAATATTGAGTACCACAATTTTGGCAAAAGAAAGCCGTTTTTACTTTACTCATTTTGTTTTATTCCGTTTTTTCAGTTGGTTCTTCTGTTGGAGTATCAGCTGGCACTTCAGCTGGTACTTCTTCTGTTGGTTTGTCTTCTTTGTCTTTTAAAGCTTCTGCTCTGTTTAGCATAAAGTCTTTTGTCAATTCACGTATTGGTTCTTGAGTAAAAGCTCTTTGGTACATTTTAATAGCTTTTTTATAATTGCCTGTTTTTTCAAAATAAAGAGCTCTATGGTATGTTCCTAAAGTTGATTTTGGATAGTGCTTGTCTGCATATTCGCCTAAATTTTGCAATTCATCATATGCTTTGTTTTTTAAAATTGCCGCTTCAATAGCTTTAAAATCTGACAATCTTGGTTTAATTTTAAATCCAAATCTTTTTTCTAATTCATCGTATTTTGCAATTATATAGTCAGCATAACCAGCGTCTAATTTTAAAATTTTATCTTGAAATTCTACCATTGAAATGGGTTGGTACCCATCAAAAATAAAATATATAGCATTTGGAATCGCTTTTGCTACTAACGAATAATGCGAAGCGCCTTTGAAAGCATCATTTAGATATTTAAAAGTAGCATTTGGAATAGCTTTAATATTTGCATCTAATTCCGCTGCTTTTTCATTGATTTCTTTTAAATCGCCTTCACCAGTAGCTTGATAGTAGAAAAGGGGTTTTGTTATTTTAGCCAAACGTTCTGCAATTCGTTTTTCCATTTCTGGAGCCATTTCTGGTGCTAATGAAATATAAGCGTTAAAAATTGGGTTGTCTTTGTAAAGATAAAAATTCATGAAACCGGCTGTTGTGTCGTGGCCTGCAATCATTCTAAAAGGGATAGTACGATACGTTTTGTCTACATAAGGATATAATTCTTGTCCTATGAATTCGAAGAAATTTGCTCCTGTGCCTGATGGAAATCCTGCTTCGTCAAATTCGCTATCTGCAAAACGAGTTTCACCATAATTTTGATTTACAGCGATGATAATCATTTCAGGTAAATCGTCCCAATAAGCGCCATATTTTAAAATACCTTCAAAAGGATCTAATAAATATTCGCCATCTAAAATTAATAATGTTGGGTAGCTTTTTTCTGGACTAGTTGCGTATGATGCAGGAGTTACAACTGTAAAAGTTCGTGTGCCTAATTTTTTAGATTCGATGGTTTCTGGTGTGCGTTGTGCAAATAAGCATGACGATACCATAAATGCAAAAAGGAAAAGTTTGGTTTTCATTTTAAATAGTTTGGTTAAAATAGATTAGCAATTTACTAATTTATTTTTTATTTAAAATAGGTAAAAGCAAATAAGATAATAATCCCAAGAAAATGGTTAAAAGTGTTTGTGAAACCCAGATTAAATAACCAAAGGCGGTTCCGATTCCTTCTGAAATACCATATAAGCCTAAAATTGATGCCACGGCCCACGGATAAGCACCCAAGCCACCATTAGAAAAACCTACAGCAAGTGTTCCAAAAATAAAACCCATTACCACAACATCAAAACTAATATCAGCCGTTTCGGGAAGGGCAAAAATGGTTACATAAAACATAGCTAAATATGAAAACCAAATGAAAAAGGAATGAAAAATGTATTTCCATTTGTCTTTCATTTTTAAGATGCTTTGCATGCCTTCAATTAGTCCAGAAAGTTTTTGTTTTAATTTTAAAATGATTTTCCATTCGGCATAAATCCAAATTAGAGCAAAAAGTATGAATAGTAAAAAGCCAACGATTGCTGTCCAAATCAAGGTTTCAAACTTTACATTTTTATCAAGTAAATAGTGATAAATAGTATCAAACTGAGAAATAAATCCGATTGCTACAAAAAGTAAAAAAATCAACATGTCTACAATCCTTTCAGCAACAATAGTTCCGAAACCTTTGTCAAAAGGTACGTTTTCGTATTTTTTTAATAATGCAGCTCTTGAAATTTCACCGGATCGAGGAATGGTTAAATTAACCAAATAAGAGACGCAAACTGTAAAAAAATCATTGCGAAATTTAGTTTGATATCCTAAGTGTTGTAAGGCAAATTTCCAGCGATAAGCTCGTGACCAAAATCCAAAAAGAGCAATAAATAAGGATAGAAAAATATAGAAATAATCAGCTTTAATAAAACTGATTTTAATTTTTTCTAATTCTTCTGGTGTAAGTGTGGTGTATTGATAATAAATAATGCCTAACCCAATAAAAAGTGGGATAGTAAGGCTTAAAAATTTTCGAATACCAGCTTTCAAACTACGTTAAAGAATTATCTTTCTCGTTAGGAAAAACTAAGGTAGGTTTGAATTTTTTAGCTTCTTCAAAGTCCATAATTCCGTAAGAAATAATGATTACGATATCGCCACGGTGTACTTTACGAGCAGCAGGTCCGTTTAATGTGATTTCGCCAGTATTTCTTGGTCCTTTGATAGCATACGTTTCTAATCGTTCACCATTGTTGATGTTCACGATTTGTACTTTTTCACCTTCAATAATGTTCGAAGCCTCCATAAGTGCTTCGTCTATGGTGATACTTCCTATATAATTCAAATCGGCACCCGTTACGGTTACTCTATGAATTTTTGATTTTACTACTTGAATTTGCATGATGCAAAGGTAATTAATTTAGTGAAATATTATCAATTAATCTGATATTCTCAATGAAAATGGCTATAAATCCGCGATATTTTTTGTTGGATTCTTTTTCAGAAACTGGTAAAAGTGTTGCTTCATCAGCAATTTCAAAATATTCTAATTCAAATTCAGGATATTTTTCGAATTCCTTTTCTACAAATTTTATCGTTTGTTCGGCTGAATTCGTTTTGAAAATTTCTTTTGCCAAATTTAGTGTTTGATAAATAATAGCTGCATTTTTTCTAGCGGTTTCAGAAAGGCGTTCATTTCTAGAACTCATAGCTAATCCGTTTGTTTCTCTGTGAATGGGGCAACCAATAACATCAACCGGAATTTTATATTTTGAAACTAATTTCTTTACAATTTGTAATTGCTGAAAGTCTTTTTCACCAAAATACGCTTTGTTTGGTTGAACAATTTCGAAAAGACGTTTTACAATGGTTCCCACGCCATCAAAATGTCCTGGTCGGTGTTTGCCTTCCATTTGATTTTCTAATCCATCGTAATTAAAATTTTCAGAAACGGTGTTTCCTTCGTAAATATCGGTTACTTCAGGTGCATAAACGATGATGTTGTTGCTTAAATCTTGCATGATTTGCACATCGCGTTCCAATGTTCTTGGATATTTATCTAAATCTTCTGCGTTGTTAAATTGGGTAGGATTTACAAAAATACTCATCACCGTTACATTGTTTTCTGAAAGCGAATTTTTCAGTAACGATAAGTGTCCTTGATGCAGCGCTCCCATTGTAGGAACAAATCCAATGGATTTTTTTTGTTTGATTAATGGGCTTAAAAAAGCACTTAATTCGGACTTTTTATTAAAAATGAGCATTTTTTACTTTGTTGTTTCAGGTGCAAACTTACTATTTTAGTGGATAAATCCATAAAATTTTGTAATTTTGCAAGGTTTTTTAAAACAATAATTAACTAGAATACATTATGGAAGACAAGAGGATATTGTATGTATCATCTGAAGTGGTGCCTTATTTAGCGGAGAACGAAGTGTCAATACAGTCGTATGAAATGCCAAAAATGATCAATGATTTAGGTGGACAAATACGAATTTTTATGCCTAGATATGGTAATATTAATGAAAGAAGACACCAATTACATGAAGTTATTCGTTTATCAGGGATGAATTTGGTAGTGAATGATATGGATATGCCTCTAATTATTAAAGTAGCTTCAATTCCTAAAGAACGAATTCAGGTATATTTTATTGATAACGACGAATATTTCAAAAGAAAAGCAACTTTTTCAGACGAAGAAGGTGTTTTATATCCAGATAATGACGAAAGAGCTATTTTCTTTGCAAAAGGAGTAGTGGAAACGGTAAAAAAATTAAATTGGGTTCCTGATGTAATCCATGTTCACGGTTGGATGGCAGCGATGTTGCCAGTTTATTTAAAACATTATTATAAAGATGAGGGTATTTTTGCTGAAACAAAAATCATTTCTTCGGTTTATGAGCAAGGATTTGAAGGTCAATTAGACAATGAATTTATCAATAAAGTTGTTTTTGACAATATTAGTAAAGAGGCTGTTTCAGATTTAGAACTGCCTACTTATGAAAACTTAATGAAGGTGTCTATCATGCATTCTGATGCTGTAGTCGCAGGCTCTGAGGCGTTGTCTCCAACTTTAACAAAATTTATAGAAAGTTCAAACAAACCTTTTTTACCTTTCGCCTCTAAAGACACAATTAAAGAAGTGTATACTTCGTTTATCAAAAATCACGTATTATAAAAGGGTTTTACCACTATGAAAAAAAGTTTTATTAAAATATTTGCTTTAATCACAATCACATTTGCAGTTGTTGCATGTGATAAAGATTTTAATACTTTGGGCTCTGATCTTGTAGATGATTCGCATTTTAATTTAGAAGAAGTAGAGGTTGAGAATTTGAAATCTTATTCTATTGCTACTCAGTCTGTTCAGTCTAATAATTTGCCAATTAATGCTTTGGGGATTTATAAAGATCCTTATTTCGGTACATCAAAGGCTCATTTTGTTAGTCAAGTTGAATTAAGCAATTCAAATCCAACAATAGGAGATACACCTGTTATCGATTCTGTTTATTTGTACGTTCCATATTTTAGTACATTGGAATCAACAACAGATTCGGGTGAAAGAATATATGAATTAGATTCTGTTTATGGTTATGATGAAAATGCTAAATTTAAATTGCATGTTTATGAAAACGGTTATTTTATAAGAGATTTCGATCCAAGTACTAATTTTCAGAGTTCACAAAAATATTACACGAATGGAAAATCTATTATAGATCCTTTCAAAGGAACTGAATTATTAAATAATAGCCCAAATTTAGCTCAAAATGATGAATTTTTTATAAGTAATAAAGAACTATATATATATAAGACTAATGGCAGTGGTTTATATGTTGATAGTGCTGGAGATGTATTAGCAAATCAATCAGATGTTTCTTTGCGTGTTATTAAAGAAAGAAAAACACCGGGTATTTGGTTAGATTTAAAAAACAGTTTTTTTCAACAAAAAATATTAGATGCTGCTGCATCTGGAGTACTTTATAATAATAATATATTTAAGGACTATTTTAGAGGATTGTTATTTGAAGTTCAAGAAATTACCCCTGGACAAGGTTCAATGGCTATGTTAGATTTTTCGACAGCAGAATTCAAAATTATTTTTAAATCATCAATTGGTGGAGGAGATATGCTTAGAAGAACATTGAGTTTACAGATGGGTTATTCTTCAACTAGCTCTAAAAAAAGTAATTCAATTAATTTTTTAGAGCATACTAAATCTCTAGATTATAATGCGGCACTTAACGCTTCAAATCAATTAACAGGTGATGATAAGCTTTTTATAAAAGGTGGAGATGGTTCATTAGCTTTTATTGATGTTTTTGATCTAGATGAAGACAACCTTACCCTAACAGATGACGGAGAACTTATAGGTTCTGATTTATTACCTGAACCAAATTTAGTACCTGATGATTTAGATAGATTAAGAAGTAATATGAAATTGAATAAATGGTTAGTTAATGAGGCTAATTTAGTTTTTTATACCGAAAATTCAATAATGAGTGCTACTGACATAGTTGAGCCACAAAGAATTTATATTTTTGATGCTACTAACGATAAGCCAATAATAGATTACTACTCAGATCCATCTACTAATAATTCAGATATTAAGAAAAATAAAACATCATTTGGAGGTTTAATAGCAGAAGTAAAAGATGAAAATGGTGATGTTATTGGGACAAAATATAGTTTCAGAATTACTGAATACATCAAAAGGTTATTAATTAATGAAGATACTAGTAATAATACAAATTTAAGAATTGGAGTTTCAGTTACAGAATCAATAAATATTAATACAAACGCATATATCAATCCTGACAACACTCAACCAATAGTTATTAATGGTGATATTGTTGAATTTTTACCAGTTGCATCTGTTATGAATCCTTTAGGAACAGTATTACATGGACCTTCAAGTACAGCAACTTATGTTGATGAAAAAGGGAATGTAGTTCCTATGAAATTAAGATTAAGAATTTATTTCACTAAACCTAACTAAAGATTATATGTGTGGAATTGTAGGTTACATCGGTCATAGAGATGCCTATCCTGTAATTATTAAAGGATTACATCGTTTAGAATACAGAGGTTACGACAGTGCAGGTATTGTTTTATATGATGGAAAAGATTTAAAATTATCAAAAACCAAAGGAAAAGTTTCTGACTTAGAGGTTAAAGCCCAAAGCGAGAAAACAACTATTGGTAAAATAGGGATGGGACACACACGTTGGGCAACTCACGGAGTTCCTAATGATGTGAATTCTCACCCACATTTTTCTAACTCTGGGAAATTAGTGATTATTCATAATGGAATCATCGAAAATTATGAACCATTAAAACAAGAATTAATCAAAAGAGGTTACACTTTTAAATCGGATACTGATACTGAAGTATTAGTAAATTTGATTGAAGAAGTTAAGAAAAAAGAAAATTGTAAACTTGGAAAAGCAGTTCAAATCGCCTTAAACCAAGTAATTGGAGCATATGCAATCGCGGTAATTGATGTCGAAAATCCAGACGAAATTATCGTTGCTCGTTTAGGTAGTCCGTTAGCAATTGGAATTGGTGAAGACGAGTTTTTTATCGCATCAGATGCAACTCCATTTATCGAATATACTTCAAATGCTATTTATTTAGAAGATGAAGAAATGGCAATTGTGCGTTTACACAAACCATTAAAAGTTAGAAAAATCAAAGATGATTCATTGGTTGATCCTTATATTCAAGAACTTCAATTAAACTTGGAGCAAATCGAAAAAGGTGGTTACGATCATTTCATGATGAAAGAAATCTACGAACAACCAAGTGTAATCAAAGATACATACAGAGGAAGACTTTTGGCAAACAAAGGAATTATCCAAATGTCAGGTGTTGAAGATAACTTAGAAAAATTCTTAAACGCAAAACGAATCCTTATTGTAGCTTGTGGAACTTCATGGCACGCAGGATTAGTTGCAGAATATATTATCGAAGAATTTTCAAGAATTCCAGTAGAAGTAGAATATGCTTCAGAATTCAGATATAGAAATCCTATTATCAATAATGACGATGTTGTTATCGCAATTTCACAATCAGGTGAAACCGCCGATACTTTAGCAGCAATCAAATTAGCTAAAGAAAACGGAGCATTTGTATTCGGAGTTTGTAATGTGGTAGGTTCGTCAATTTCTCGCGAAACTCATGCAGGTGCTTACACGCACGCAGGTCCAGAAATCGGAGTAGCTTCTACAAAAGCATTTACAACTCAAATTACAATTCTTACTTTGTTAGCATTGCGTTTAGCAAAAGCAAAAGGAACAATGCCAAATTCAGATTACCAACGTTATTTATTGGAATTGGAATTAATGCCAGAAAAAGTGCAAGAAGCATTATTAACAAATGACGTAGCCAAACAAATTGCTGAAATTTATAAAGACGCAACCAATTGTTTGTACTTAGGAAGAGGTTATAACTTTCCAGTGGCTTTAGAAGGAGCTTTAAAATTAAAAGAAATTTCATACATACACGCAGAAGGATATCCAGCAGCAGAAATGAAGCACGGACCAATTGCGTTAATTGATGAATCTATGCCAGTAATTGTAATTGCTCCAAATAAAGGACATTACGATAAAGTGGTAAGTAATATTCAAGAAATAAAATCAAGAAGCGGTAAAATTATTGCTGTAGTTACTAAAGGAGATACACAAGTTAAAGCTTTAGCAGACCACGTAATTGAAATTCCAGAAACAAACGAACCATTTACACCATTATTGACTACAATTCCGTTACAATTATTGTCGTATCACATTGCAGTTTTAAGAGGTTGTAACGTAGATCAACCTAGGAATTTAGCAAAATCCGTTACTGTAGAATAACATTTTAAAAGCGAAATTGGAAGATTTCGCTTTTTTATTGCAAAAAATTCAAAAAATAAATTGCAAAATTGTTTTAGAAAAAACTATCTTTGCACTCGGAAAAATACATCATTTTTTCAACATTAATTAGCTATTAAATAAATACATAAGCAATGTCTAGAATCACAGGAAAAGTTGCACAAATTATCGGGCCAGTTGTTGACGTCGTTTTCAACGATTCAAATAACGAATTACCTAAAATTTACGATTCATTAGAAATCACTAAAAAAGATGGTACTTTATTAGTACTTGAAGTTCAATCTCACATTGGTGAAAACACTGTTCGTACCATTTCTATGGACTCTACAGATGGTTTGTCAAGAGGAGCAGAAGTAGTTGCTACTGGTGCTGCAATTCAAATGCCAATTGGAGCAGACGTTTTTGGTCGTTTATTTAATGTAATTGGTGATGCAATCGACGGTTTAGGAGATTTACCTAAATCAGGCGCAAATGGTTTGCCAATTCACAGACCAGCTCCAAAATTTGAAGACTTATCAACTTCTTCTGAAGTTTTATTTACAGGTATTAAAGTAATCGACCTTATTGAGCCTTATGCAAAAGGAGGTAAAATTGGATTATTTGGTGGTGCTGGAGTAGGTAAAACTGTATTAATTCAGGAGTTGATTAACAATATTGCAAAAGGTCACGGTGGACTTTCTGTATTCGCAGGAGTAGGTGAAAGAACACGTGAAGGAAATGACTTACTTCGTGAGATGTTAGAGTCAGGAATTATTAAATATGGTGACGATTTCATGCACTCTATGGAAAATGGAGGATGGGATTTGTCTAAAGTAGATATGCCTGGAATGAGAGATTCTAAAGCTACTTTCGTTTTCGGACAAATGAATGAGCCACCTGGAGCTCGTGCTCGTGTAGCACTTTCAGGATTATCTATCGCAGAATATTTCCGTGATGGAGCTGGATCTGACCAAGGTAAAGATGTATTATTCTTCGTAGATAATATCTTCCGTTTTACTCAAGCAGGTTCTGAGGTATCGGCTTTATTAGGTCGTATGCCATCTGCAGTAGGTTATCAACCTACATTAGCAACTGAAATGGGTGCAATGCAAGAGCGTATTACTTCAACTAAAAAAGGATCTATTACATCTGTACAAGCGGTTTACGTTCCTGCGGATGACTTAACTGACCCTGCACCAGCAACAACGTTTGCTCACTTAGATGCAACAACAGTATTGTCTCGTAAAATTGCTGAGTTAGGTATTTATCCAGCGGTAGATCCATTAGATTCTACTTCTCGTATCTTAACTCCAGAAATCTTAGGAAACGAGCATTATGACTGTGCTCAAAGAGTAAAAGAGATTCTTCAAAAATACAAACAATTACAAGATATCATCGCCATCTTAGGTATGGAAGAGTTATCTGAAGAAGATAAATTAGCAGTATCTCGTGCACGTCGTGTACAACGTTTCTTATCACAACCTTTCCACGTAGCGGAGCAATTTACAGGTATTCCTGGAGTATTGGTTGATATCAAAGAAACTATCAAAGGATTTAACATGATTATGGATGGTGAATTAGATCACTTACCAGAAGCAGCGTTTAACCTTAAAGGTACTATCGAAGAAGCTATCGAAGCTGGACAAAAAATGTTAGCAGAGGCATAATTTTTAATAGCTTAAAGCCTAAAGCTTAAAGCCTAAAGCATAAAAAAATGATTTTAGAAATAGTATCACCAGAAGCTACATTGTTTAAAGGAGAAGTTACTTCGGTAGCAGTTCCTGGAATTAACGGTGAGTTTCAAATGCTAAATAATCACGCACCTATTGTTTCATTATTAGCAAAAGGGAATGTGAAAATCAATGCTCAAAATATTAAAATTGAAAAAGAATTCGTTACTAAATTCAATAAAGTAAATGAGCAAACGTATTGGTTGCCTATTAATTCAGGTACCATCGAAATGAATGAAAACAAGATTATTGTTTTAGCCGACTAAGACAATAGATTTATAGTAAAAAAGTCCTGCAAATTGCGGGACTTTTTTTATTTTTGATACTATGAAAATTCCTAAATCATTACAAGAAAAATTAAACAAGCGCATTGCTGATAACGCATTGCGTCAATTGACTATTCCTTCTAAAAACAGAATAGATTTTTATTCGAATGATTATTTAGGTTTTGCACATTCCGAAATTATATTTAATCAAGCGCATCAGTATCTTTTAGATAATAATTTCAAAATAAACGGAGCTACAGGTTCTCGATTAATTTCGGGAAATCATGAAGTGTATACTATTGCAGAAGACTTTATTTCTAATTTTCATCAATCCGAATCGGCTTTAATTTTTAATTCAGGTTACGATGCGAATGTTGGGTTTTTTAGTGCTGTTCCGCATCGAAACGATATTATTCTGTTTGACGAATTGTGTCACGCTTCTATTCGTGATGGTATTCAAATGAGTCATGCAAAAGCTTTTAAGTTTCAACACAATAACAGGGAAGATTTAGAAAACTTACTTTTGAAATATCAATCCGAAACAAACGAGATTTATATTGTTACGGAATCTGTTTTTTCAATGGATGGTGATGCTCCAGATATGAAGAAACTAATTCAGATTTCTGAACAATATGGTGCTTATTTAGTAATTGATGAAGCACATGCCTTAGGTGTTTTTGGAGAAAAAGGAGAAGGTTTGGTCCAAAGTTTAGGTTTTCAAGATAAAGTTTTTGCCCGAATTATGACTTTTGGAAAAGGATTAGGTTGTCATGGAGCAGCCGTTTTAGGAAGTCAAGAATTAAAAAGTTATTTGGTTAATTTTTCTAGAAGTTTTATTTATACTACTGGACTTTCGCCTCACTCGGTTGCTACAATTTTAATTGCTTACCAATATTTGGAAGAAGAAAAAGTTGCTTTGGCAAAATTAAAAAGCAATATTCAATTCTTCAATCAACAGAAAGTGCAATTGGAATTAAAATCTTTATTTGCACATAGTGAGTCTGCCATTCATTGCGCTATAATTCCTGGTAATGAAAAAGTAAAAAGTGTTGCGAAACAATTGCAAGAAAACGGGTTTGATGTAAAAGCAATCTTATCGCCAACCGTTTCCGAAGGTCAAGAACGATTGCGTTTTTGTTTGCACAGCTATAATTCGGAACAGGAAATTAATACGTTACTTCAACAGTTAAAGTTGTTGATTTTTTAAATTTAAACAGATGAAAATATTCATAACCGGAATAGGAACCGACGTAGGAAAAACAATTGCTTCATCAATAGTAGTAGAAGCTTTAGAAGCTGATTATTGGAAACCAGTTCAAGCTGGAGATTTAGACAATTCTGATAGCCATAAAATCCAGCGTTATATTGTAAATTCTAAAACTAAAATCTACGAGAATAGTTATAAGTTAAATACACCAGTAAGTCCACATTTAGCAGCGGAAATAGACGGAATTACTATCGATTTAAAACAAATAAAAGAGCCAAAAACGAAGAATCATTTGGTAATTGAAGGTGCTGGTGGTGTTTTAGTTCCTTTAAATAATACCGATTCTATTATCGATTTAATTCAAAAAGATTACAAGGTTATTGTAGTTTCACGTCATTATTTAGGAAGTATTAATCATACTTTATTAACACTTGAAGCTTTAAAAAATAGAAATATTTCTGTGGCGGGAATCATTTTCTCTGGAGATGAAAATAAGGCTTCAGAAGAAATTATTCTGTCGAAAACAACAGCGAAATTCATAGGTAGAATAGAAAACGAACCGTATTTCGACCAAAATGTAATTCAATATTACGCCGATAAGTTTCGAGAAAATCTTTTAAGTTTATAGACCATGAACCTTTCCGAAAGAGATAAATTATACAATTGGCATCCGTATACCCAACACAAAACCGCAAAGTATTTCCCTGCTATTGTAAAAGGAGAAGGCGCATTGTTATGGGATGAAAATAATAAAGAATACATTGATGCAATTGCTTCGTGGTGGGTGAATCCATTTGGACATTCTAATAGAACGATTGCAGATGCTATTTACAAGCAATTAACCACATTAGAGCACGTTTTGTTCGGTGGTTTTACGCATGAACCTGCCATACTTCTTGCCGAAAAACTGATGGAAATTTTGCCTTCCAATCAAAAGAAACTTTTCTATTCTGATAACGGTTCCACTGCGGTTGAAGTTGCAATTAAAGTTGCGATGCAGTATTTCTATAATCAAAATATAAAGAAAACTAAAATCATTGCTTTTGAAGATGCTTTTCACGGTGATACTTTTGCAGCGATGGCAGCTAGCGGAATTTCGTTTTTCACCGAAGCATTTCAGGGTTCGCTTTTAGAAGTGGTTCGAATTCCAGTCCCAACAGTTGGTAACGAAGAGAAATCGATTCAGATTCTTGAAAAATTAGTTAATGCTAATGAATATGCCGCTTTTATTTTTGAACCATTAGTACAAGGTGCAGCTGGAATGGTCATGTATCCGTCTGAAGTTTTAGATAAATTAATTTCCATTTGTAAACAAAATAATGTTTTTACCATAGCCGATGAAGTAATGACAGGTTTTGGAAAAACAGGAAAAACATTTGCTTCAGATTATTTGATTGAAAAACCCGATATGATGTGTTTGTCAAAAGCGCTTACAGGCGGAACAATTCCGATGGCGATTACCACATTTACAAAAGATATTTTTGATGGTTTTTATGATGATGACACAAATAAAGCGTTGTTTCACGGACATACGTTTACAGCAAATCCAACTGGTTGTGCTGCGGCTTTAGCAAGTATTCAATTATTGCAAACCGAAGAAATCCAGTTGAATATTCAACAAATTCATCAAAGTCATTTGAAGTTTGAAAACAGTATCAAAAATCATCCAAAAGTAAAATCTACGCGAATTTTAGGCGTTATTTTTGCATTGGAAGTAGTAACGGAAAATCAAGAAAGTTACTATGGCACACTTCGAAATAAATTGTATGATTTCTTTATCGAAAATGGAATTATTTTGCGCCCTGTAGGAAATATTGTCTACATCTTGCCGCCGTATGTAATTTCACAAAATCAATTGGAAAAAGTGTATGAAACAATTGAAAAAGCTTTAGAAATAGTGTAGTTTTGTAACTTAACCGCAAAGGTCACAAAGAATGCACTAAGTGCGCTAAGCTTTGTGTTCATCGTGTTTGCTTAGTGTACTTAGTGGTTAAATTTTTATTATTGAAAACTAAAATTGCCATAACGTCTTTAGCCTCACTTTCACCATTAGGAAATTCTCCTGAAGTCATTTGGCAAAATTATCTTTCGGGAAAGTCATTGATTAGAATTAAAGATTTTTACGGCGAACCTCAATTTGTAGCGCAAATTTCAAGCGAATTAAAAGTGCTAATTGAACAGCTAAGAAAATCTGACATCAAATACAAAGCATTAGACGAAACGGTTTTAATGGCTATTTTGGTGTCGCGCCAAGCCATTAAAAATGCAGGTTGGAAAGTAGGCGATGATTTCGGAATTAATATTGGTTCCTCTCGTGGGGCTACACAATTGTTTGAAAAACATCATAAAGAATTTATTGAAACAGGTAAAGCGGGAACATTAGCTTCTCCAACTACTACATTAGGAAATATTTCGTCTTGGATTGCCCATGATTTAAAAAATAACGGTCCCGAAATTTCACATTCTATAACATGTTCAACGGCTTTGCATTCGGTTTTAAATGCTGTAGCTTGGTTGCAATCAGGTATGGCTAATAAGTTTTTAGTAGGAGGAAGTGAAGCACCATTGACCGCTTTTACGATTGCTCAAATGCACGCATTAAAAATTTATCCAAAACCAAATTCTTCGGAAAACCAAGAATATCCTTGTAGAGCTTTCGATTTTTCAAAAACTAAGAATTCAATGGTTTTAGGAGAAGGCGCTGCTGTAGCTTGTTTGGAAATTGGAACACATGAAAACGCTTTAGCCTATATTGAAGGCATAGGTTATGCTACCGATGATATTAAACATAATATTTCCATTTCAGATGAAGCGATTTGTTTTCAAAAGTCAATGAAAATGGCCTTGAAAAATACCAATCCAGAAGAGGTAAATGCTATTGTGATGCACATGCCAGGAACATTAAAAGGCGATACTTCGGAATACAAAGCTATTCAGAAACTATTTGGAAATACACTACCAATGCTTACTACCAATAAATGGCAAGTGGGGCACACATTTGGTGCTTCGGGAATGTTGAATTTTGAAATGGCTGTTTTAATGATGCAACACAATCATTTTATTGAAGTGCCGTTTGCCGAAAAACAAAATCTAAAAAATGAAATAAATAAAGTATTGATAAATGCCGTAGGATTTGGAGGAAATGCCGTGAGTATTTTGCTTTCAAAAGATTGCTAAATAAACAATTAATGATGTTATTTTTATCCGAAATCCTTACATTTGAAAAATAATTTGAACATGATGAATACAACTAGACATAACTGGACCAAAGAAGAAATTATAGCTTTATACAACAAACCGATGATGGATTTATTGTACGAAGCAGCAACAATTCACAGAATAAACCACGATCCTAATGTAGTACAAGTTTCTACTTTATTATCTATTAAAACAGGAGGATGTCCTGAAGATTGTGGTTATTGTCCGCAAGCAGCAAGATATCACACAGATATTGAGACAAACGATTTAATGTCGGTACAACAAGTAAAAGCTCAAGCTTTACGCGCTAAATCATCGGGTTCTTCAAGAGTTTGTATGGGAGCGGCTTGGCGTAATGTTAAAGACGGACCAGAGTTTGAACAAGTGTTGGAAATGGTAAGAACCATCAACAAATTAGATATGGAAGTATGTTGTACTTTAGGTATGATTACTGAAAATCAAGCAAAACGTTTGGCCGAAGCTGGTTTGTATGCTTACAATCACAATTTAGATTCATCAGAAGAATATTATAAAGAAGTAATTTCTACAAGAGGTTACGAAGACCGTTTAGAAACGATTGCTAATGTTAGAAAAACTAATGTAACGGTTTGTAGTGGTGGAATTATTGGAATGGGAGAATCAGTAGAAGATAGAGCTGGAATGTTAGTTGCCTTAGCTTCGTTGAATCCACAACCAGAATCGGTGCCAATTAATGCTTTAGTTGCAGTTGAAGGAACACCACTAGAAGACGAAAAACCAGTTGAAATTTGGGATATGATTCGTATGGTAGCTACTACTCGTATTGTAATGCCAGAAACACAAGTTCGTTTATCAGCAGGAAGAACACAAATGACAAGAGAAGGACAAGCGATGTGTTTCTTTGCAGGTGCTAATTCTATTTTTGCGGGAGATAAATTATTAACGACTCCAAATCCAGATGTTAATGAAGACATGAAAATGTTTGATTTGTTAGGATTAAATCCTCAAAAGCCATTCATCAAGAAGATGCAACCTGAAACCGTAGAAGCAGAAGATTCGGCTTATCAACCATTAGGTGAAAAACCAAAATGGACGAGACCAGGGCATAAAATTGAAAAAAATATTGAAGCATCAATTACTAAAAAGTAATTTCAATTTATTTAGAACTATTAATGTATTGATTTGTTTTTGAAGTATTAAACAGAATAGTGTCATTATTATTAAGTTGTTATGTTAAAACACAGTTTACAATTCAAATTATCTCAAAAATTATCGCCTCAACAAATTCAGTTGATGAAGTTAATTCAATTGCCTACGCAAGCATTTGAGCAACGTCTTCAGGAAGAATTGGTTGAGAATCCTGCTTTGGAAGAAAGCAGCAAAGAAGATAATTACGAAGCAGATGATTACGAAGTAAACACAAACGATGACGATTACGACGATTATGACAACGACCATATCGACGCACAAGATATCAACATCGATGAATATTTAAGTAACGACGAAACGCCCGATTACAAATATCAAACTAATAATTACAGCGATGACGATGATGACAAATCACTTCCGTTTGCTGCGCCTGTTAGTTTTCATCAAGATTTAATCAATCAGTTAAATACATTTATTTTAAGTGATGACGAACGCGATATTGCCGAATTTTTAGTAGGAAGTATTGACGATATGGGTTACATCAGAAGAACTACACAAGATATTGTAGACGACATGGCTTTTACCCAAGGTATTTATACCGATGAAGCTTCAGTTGAACGTATTTTGCATTTGGTACAAGAATTAGAACCTGCTGGAGTTGGAGCACGCGATTTACAAGAATGTTTGTTGTTGCAATTAAAACACAAAACACCGTCGGATTCTATCAATTTAGCCATTCAAGTTATTGAACAGCAATTTGATGCATTTAGTAAAAAACATTACGATAAATTATTGCAAAAATTTGATGTTTCGCAACAACAATTAAGAAAAGCCATTGACGAAATTGAAAAACTAAATCCGAAACCAGGAGGTAGTTTTGACGGCAATCAGAAAATGGTAGAACACATTGTTCCCGATTTTACGATTCGAATTGTTGATGGCGAATTAGAATTGCTATTAAACGGAAGAAATGCTCCAGAATTACACGTTTCTAAAGATTATCAAGAAATGTTGCAAAGTTACAAAGACACTTCTGAAAAATCGACTTCTCAGAAAGATGCGGTTCAATTTATCAAACAAAAATTAGATTCGGCAAAATGGTTTATTGATGCGATTAAACAGCGTCAGGAAACCTTATATGTGACCATGAATGCGATTATGTTTTATCAGCAAGAATACTTTTTAGAAGGAGAAGAAACTAAACTTCGCCCGATGATTCTGAAAGATATTGCTGATATGGTTGGTTTAGACATTTCAACGGTTTCTCGTGTAGCAAATAGTAAATATGTTGATACTCCTTACGGAACGAAATTAATCAAAGAATTCTTTAGTGAATCAATGACGAACGACCAAGGAGAAGAAGTTTCTACTATTGAAATTAAAAATATCTTACAACAAGTAATTTCGGAAGAAGATAAAAGAAAACCGCTACCAGACGATCAATTAGCTGAAATTTTAAAAGAAAAAGGTTATCCAATTGCCCGAAGAACAATCGCGAAATATCGCGAACAATTAGATATTCCAGTAGCTCGTTTGAGAAAGAAAATCTAACAGTGTAATTATGGATTTAAAAAAAATATTACCTGTTTTTTCGTATATTTTTCATCCCATATTTGTTTCAATTTATGGTACTTTATTTTTCTTTTTAATTGCCAATTCTTTTTACTACAATTCGCAAATCATCGTAACATTAATTCAAGTAACAATCCTTACTTTGTTATTGCCATTATCGATGTATTTTTTATTTAGATCGTTAGGTGTAGTTAGCTCGTTTACAGAAGCCAGTATTAGCGAGAGAAAAATGCCTATTGCAGTACAAGCAATTTTGTTGTTTGTACTAATAAAATTTAGTGTTTCACAAGATTCTGTTGCTGAATTGTATTTCTTTTTCCTTGGTGGATTTTTAAGCAGTATAATCGTTTTAGCGAGCGTTATATTAAAATTCAAGGCAAGTTTGCACATGATAGGAATTAGTGCTTTAACGTGCTTTATTTTTGGTTTAAGCATGTATTACCAATTGCATTTTGTAAACCTTATTGCTTTTTGTATTGTTTGCATTGGTTTAGTAGCTTCTTCTCGCTTATACATGAAAGCACATACGTACACCGAACTTATTGCAGGAATTATTATAGGAGCCGGACCACAAGTGTTTTTGTATCAGTATTGGTTATAAGATATAAAACATTAGTCCAACCTTTAAAGATGTAACATTGTTTTCTGAAGCAGTTTTATTTTCATCTATAAATGGATTTAAACCATAATGAATGTATGCGTTCCAGGTATTAAACCCAAAAGTTAGATAGGTTGCATATTGAAATTTATTTAAAATAGCATTTAAATTTTCTTTTCCTGAAACTGTATCACTTTCAAATTTAAAATTTCCATTAATCAAATAACTAGTTACGAAACCACCATAAATTCTCCAAAATTTATGACTATTAGGAGTTGCATTTCTCCAACGAATTTCTAAAGGAATATCAACATAGTGCAAATAGATACTACTTTTAACCAATTTAAAATCAGGATCATTGGTAACAACAGACAAATCAATTGTTTGCTTTAAATCATTATATGAATAACCTATTCCTGGAGCTATTGCCCAATGGCAATTTTTAGATATTGGAAAATCTCTTAAAAATCCAGCAGAAATACCAGTAGAAAATGAGTATTGCTTAAAGTTTTCAGGGATTTTTTGTAAGATATTATAAGAAATAGAAACATAGAACTGATCTTCTCTAAAAAGAGAATCCGCAACAGGTTTTGTCTCAAATTGTGAAAAACCAATTGTTATGTTGAGCAGAAAAAAAAGGGATACAAATAATCGCATTATATTTTTTTATAAAAATAATAAAAAAAGGCACGCAATAGCGTACCTTTTAATTTATAAGATAAAAATACTATTCAACAGGATTTCCCTGTGTTGTTGTATAATTTACTTTTAATTGATCTATTTTACGTAATTCTAATTTAATAGCACTTACTAAACCCATTTTCACTTGTTTATCAATTTTCAATGAAGTAGTAAGGTATTTTTCATCTTCAGAGTTACGTTGTGCTCTTTCTGAAATAATAAAGTTTCTGATATCGGCTGGTGAAGCCATTTTATCAGCTAATTGAATACGATCTGAAGACCCAAGAGAGGCACGATATCTCGAACTTGGTTTTCCAGCATAAACATACATTACATATTGCTTTTTGTGCAATTTAGCGGTTTGATTCGCTTTTGGTAATGTATTTTCAATTTTTAAGTCACTATCTTTCATAGTAGTAGCCGTCATGAAGAAGAACAAAAGCATAAATACAATATCTGGCAAAGATGCAGTTGAAATAGCAGGTAAATCTCCCGATTTTTTCTTTTTAAATTTAGACATACTTACTTAATATTATATTAATTATTTTTTTGGCTCAGCTTCAGAAAGTCTCATAGGAAACATTTCTTGAATCTTTTTTACTTTTGGTTCTAAATCCTCTACTAAACCTTCGGTTGCTTTAGAAGCTGGATCACTATAAATGTATTCCATTTCTGTAAAAGTCATACCGTAACGTTTCTTACATTCTCTATTTCTTAAGAAATTATAAGCTGCAACTAATTCATTTTGAACAGCAATATAAGTTTCATAAGATGTTTGCCCGTCATTATTTAATGAAATAACCGCATCAACAGGACTGTCTGAAGAATTTGGATCTTTTTTTCCATTACAATAAGCACATATATTTTTACCATTGTTTTCAAGAAAATCTATAGCAGTTTGTCTCAGGTCTTTAATTTCAACTAATTTCTCTTCAACAAGAAGTTGGTTGTCTTTATTAACTAAAACTGTTAAAATATTTCTATCATTAATAGGTGGAACTGGTGGGTTCTCTTCATAACGAGGCAAGAGTCTGTTAATCCCTTGGTCAACTCCAATAGTGGTAGTTACCAAGAAGAAAATCAGTAGTAAGAAAGCGATATCTGCCATTGATCCGGCATTTACTTCAGGTGGTAAACCTCTTCCTTTTCTAGCCATAATTATTTTTTAATTTTGTTAAATCCTGTCCAAAACATAGTACCAATTGCTACAAGAGCTAATAAATAAAATGTATTTAAACCAGTACTAACCCATTTAGATGTGCTTTCTGAAGCAATAATTTCATTTGAAGCTGATTTAATTTCTGTACCATCGGCTAAAATAAATGAAACTAATACTACTCCGAAGAATACACCTATATAAATAAGTGTTTTCTTTAAATTCTCTTTATTTGAGAATAAATTCTTAAATACATAAATTAAAACTACTACTACGCAAGCAAGTAGAATTACATAAGATAAATATATAAGAGGAGAAATCCAACTATTGTCTTCGCTATCGCTTGTAGCCATTAAGCCTCCTAAGGCAACTAAACTTAATATTGAAATTACAATAGCTGCTATTTTTGTTACTTTGTGTAAATTCATAACAGTTATATATTTATTAATTATTTTTTGCTGTAATCAGATAACATATCTACTAAAGAGATAGATGCATCTTCCATATCGTTAACGATAGAATCGATTTTAGCTGTAATATAGTTATAGAAAACCTGTAAAATAATAGCAACGATAAGACCGAATACTGTTGTTAATAAGGCTACTTTAATACCTCCAGCAACTAATGATGGCTCCATAGATCCAGCAGACTGAATTTGGTCAAACGCTTCAATCATCCCGATAACAGTTCCCATGAACCCTAACATCGGTGCTAAAGCGATAAATAATGAAATCCAAGAAACGTTTTTCTCTAATTGACCCATTTGAACACCACCGTAAGCTACGATTGATTTTTCAGCTGAATCTAAACCATGAGAATAACGATCTAAACCTTGGTAGAAAATTGACGCTACAGGTCCAGCTGTGTTTCTAGCTACTTCTTTAGCAGCATTAACTCCACCTGAATTTAAAGCGATTTCTACTTCACTAATTAATTTTTTAGAATTTGTAGAAGATAAGTTTAAATAGATGATTCTTTCAATTGCAATTGCTAAACCTAAAATTAAACAGATTAATACAATTCCCATGAAAGCAGGACCACCTTCAATAAAACGTTTTTTCATTCCTTGTGTAAAAGTAACTTCTTCAGCTACAGCTTCGTCAGTTGTTGTTGCTGCTGCCTCATCAGTTGTTGCTTCTGTTGCAGTTGTATCAGCTACTTGTTCTGTAGCAGGAGCTGCTGCTTGAGTTGAATCTTGAGCTTGAACATTTCCAAAAGTCATAAGCCCCGTGATTGCTAAAATAGAAAATAATCTTTTCATCGCTTTTGTTCTTAAATTTAATTAGTTAATTGGGTTTAAAGATATAAAAATATTTATAAAATTTTAAAATTAATATCATTCTGCAGAGAGGAAGGGATTCGAACCCTCGATACCCTTGTGGAGTATACACACTTTCCAGGCGTGCGCCTTCGACCACTCGGCCACCTCTCTATTGAAACAATACTCGATTTTAAGGGTGCTAAATAACGCAAAAAAACTCATGTATAAAAATTTTAAACGTTATTTTTATAACATTTCTCCTCGGATTCCCGTTTCAAATATGGTCTTAAAAACATTATTTGATACTTTTTGACCTAAGAGATACATCAATTTAGTGATAGCAGCCTCAGTAGTAATGTCTTTACCTGAAATTACTCCTATATTTTTTAATTGTGTACTGGTTTCGTAATTTCCCATCGAAACACTTCCTCCACTACATTGTGTAACGTTAATAACATGTATATTATTATGAATTGCATGCTCTAATGTTTGCACAAACCATTCTTCTGTGGGTGCATTTCCTGAACCATACGTTTCTAAAACAATTCCTTTTAAATTAGGAATGGCAAAAAAAGCATTTAAAACATGTTGATTAATACCTGGGAAAATCTTTAAAATAGCCACATTGTCATCAAAATCGGTATGTACTTTTAGCTTTGTAGTTGGCTTTTGTCTTAAAATAACATCATTATTTACCTTTAAATGCACTCCTGATTCCGCCAATTCAGGAAAATTTGGTGATGTAAAAGCATTAAAATGTTCGGCGCTGATTTTTGTGGTACGATTTCCGCGATATAATTTATATTCGAAATACAAACATACTTCTTGAATTACCGGTTTTTTATTTTCTTGAAGTGTAGCTACTTGAATAGCTGTGATTAAATTTTCTTTAGCATCCGTACGTAAATCCCCAATTGGCAATTGCGAACCTGTAAAAATAACTGGTTTTGTTAAGTCTTCTAACATAAAACTCAATGCTGAAGCACTATACGACATCGTATCCGAACCATGTAAAACTACAAATCCATCAAATTTTGAATAATTTTCCTCGATAATTTTGGCCATTTTTTGCCAATTGGAAATATTCATATTTGAAGAATCGATAGGCACATCAAACGAAATGGTTTCAATTTGACAATCTAATAAATGTAATTCGGGAATTCGGCTTAACAACTCATTAAAATCAAAAGCTTTCAAGGCTCCTGTTTCAAAATCTTTTACCATTCCGATGGTACCACCGGTGTAAATTAAAAGTATTTTTGGTTTATGAGATGTCATTAGTATATTTCAATTTATTCACAACCGGATTAGCGTACATTGCCAAGAAACCTTCTCTCATGGTTTCATTATCGGCATCAATTCGCATTTCTAATCTTCTTTCAAACAATTGACGTTCTTTTTCGTTGTACAAATGCTCAAATCGAGTTGTTTTGTATAAAATATCGTAAGCAATAAAATTCGTTGGCCACAATTTATAAGTCTGAAGAATTGAATCATCAATTACTTGAGCCAAAGCTTGAATTTGCTTGTTGTTGTTATCGGTTTCCGCTTTAATTTTTTCATATTCCTTTTCTAAAACGTCGCCCACATGAATGTGAATGCGTTTCTTTTGCCCGATGATTCCACTTAATAGTGTTATAAAATCTTCGTTTTTCTCCTTAATATATACTTCGTCTTTTGAAAGCGCTATTAATTGAGGCATTTTCAAAGCATCAGTTGGATCATATTCGTACGAAATAGAAACTGGAACAATTTTTAATTTCTTAAAGAAGTCCATTCCTTTTTCCTCGTCGTTTGCCATTCCTACCATTTTCAACACACCTTGATGCGTGGCATCGTTACCGTCTTTGGTTCTTCCTTCGCGTTGGGCAATCCAAACCGAACGATTTTCTTTTGACAATAAATGACACATGTATTCTGACATCAATTTTGAACTTTGTAATAATTCTCTAGGCGATAATCCTCTTTGAACTAAAAAATTTCTGTTCAATTTCGATAATTTCAAAAGGAAATCTTTTTGTACCAAATTATCTCCAATAGCCGAAGCCGTCATCACTAATCCATGATCAATTAATGAAACATTCAACAAAGAAGTATCCAAAATAATATCACGGTGATTGGAAATAAACAAATACGAAGTATTAGGTTCTAATTTCTCAAAACCCGAAGTGGTAAGTCCTTCCGAACTTCTCTCTAAAACTCTTTGAATGGATTGATACACAAAATTAACTTGAAAATCGCGAATAGAATGCGTTCTACTCAATTGCAATTTCCATTCTTCTTCCTCCATTTCTGGAAAAGTAAAATCCATCATGGCCTTCATCATAGGGTGATGCAACAAAGACTTTATGGCTTCGTTAACTTCTGAATCATAATACGGGCGAATAGAATCGAATTTTGACATAGTTTTTTTGAAATCAATTCACAAAAGAACAAAAATTTTATGAATTGGTGTTTGATTTTAGATTAAATTCCGAAAATTTGTTTTGAATTTTCTGTTGTAATTTTTGCAATTTCTTCTACAGACAACTGATAAATTTCAGCTAACTTTTGTGCAACTAATAAGGTATAACTGCTTTCGTTTCGTTTTCCTCTGTATGGAACTGGCGCTAAATAAGGCGAATCTGTTTCTAAGACAATCTGTTTCAAATCGATTTCATTTAAAAATTGGTCAATTTTTCCGTTTTTGAAAGTAGCAACACCTCCAATTCCAAGTTTCATTCCTAACGAAATTGCTCTTTGGGCTTGACCCAAATCACCCGTAAAACAATGAAAAATTCCGAATAAATCAGGGGCTTTTTCGCTTTCCAAAACCTCAAAAACTTCATCAAAAGCATCACGACAGTGAATATTGATTCCTAATTTATATTTTTTTGCTAATTGGATTTGGTGTTTGAAAGCATGTTGTTGTTCCTTCAAAAACGTTTTATCCCAAAACAAGTCGATTCCGATTTCTCCAACGGCATAAAATTTTCTCGAAGCCAATTCTTTTTCCACATGCGCTAATTCTTCCAAATAGTTTTCCTTCACATACGTTGGATGCAATCCCATCATTAAAAACACGTTTTCGGGATATTGCTTTTCTAATTCGTACATTTTAGCTGTATAATTAGAATCGATAGCAGGAACAAAAAAACGAGAAACGCCAGCGTTGATGGCTCTTTTCATCATTTCGTTGCGATCTTGATCGAATTCTTCTGAATATAAGTGAGTATGTGTATCGGTAAGGATTAATTGCATGTTCAATGTTGCGAGTTTTAAAGTTTCGAATTGTGGTGCAAAGTTATATTCTGAAATCTAAAATTGTTAATCATAAATCATAAATTTTAGTTTATTTTTGATTCATGGAAGATTTGCAAGACTTTTTAAAAGGAAAAAAATATAAAAAGATAAAATTCACGGTGCTAAAAACCCAACATTTATTAATCAAAGGAAAAATAAATGGCATTAAAGGCAACTTTATTTTAGATACTGGAGCGAGTAATAGTTGTGTAGGATTTGAAAGTATTGAACAGTTTAAATTAGATGCCCAATTTTCTGAGACTAAAGCCGCTGGTGCTGGCGCTACTGGAATTGAAACGCAATTAGCAAGGAATAACCAAATTCAATTTGGAAGATGGAAAAACAAAAAATTCCATCTTATTGTTTTTGACATGAGTCATGTGAATGAAGCTTTAACTCAATACAAAACCAAACCCGTTGATGGCATTATTGGTGCTGATATTTTACTAAAAGGAAAAGCGATTATTGATTATAGCAATCATTGTTTGTATTTGAAGTGAAACAAGTTCAAGTACAAGTTCAATCTCAAAAATCAAAATCAATATTTGAAAATCAAACTTTTATTCTCAAACCTCTTTTGTCTTTTTTTGTAACACAGATTAAAAAATTTGAATAAATTTAAAAAGAAAAATCCCAAACTCTTACGAATTTAGGATTCTATATTTATACCTACAAGGTTTTAGAAACCTTGCAGGATATTTAACTAATTATAATTCTAACGCTTTTTTCACATTTCCACCCATTAATAATTCTGTTGGGTTTTCTAATGCTTCTTTAACTGCAACTAAGAATCCGACTGACTCGCGCCCGTCGATGATTCTGTGGTCGTATGATAAGGCAACGTACATTACTGGAGCAATTACAATTTGACCGTTTTTAACGATAGCTCTTTCTACCACATTGTGCATTCCTAAAATACCAGATTGTGGCGGATTGATAATTGGTGTAGATAACATACTTCCGAAAACACCACCATTAGAAATTGTGAATGTTCCACCTGTCATTTCATCAACTGTGATTTGTCCGTCACGAGCTCTGATAGCTAATCTTTTGATTTCTGCTTCAACACCTCTGAACGATAATGTTTCTGCATTTCTCATTACAGGAACCATTAATCCTTTTGGACCAGAAACCGCTACTGAAATATCACAGAAGTCATAAGAAATTTTCTCTTGACCATCAATCATAGAGTTTACATCTGGATATAATTGTAAAGCACGAGTTACTGCTTTTGTAAAGAACGACATGAAGCCTAATCCTAAACCATGTTTCGCTTTGAACTCTTCTTTATATTGATCACGTAAAGCGTAAATAGCCGTCATGTCTACTTCATTGAAAGTAGTTAACATTGCTGTTTCGTTTTTAGCCGAAACCAAACGCTCTGCTACTTTTCTACGTAACATAGAAAGTTTTGTTCTTTCTGAACCACGGTTTCCACCTGTTGGCGTTCCCATTGATGGAACTGCGTTTACAGCGTCATCTTTAGTGATTCTTCCACCTTTACCTGTTCCTACAATTGCAGAAGGCTCAATGTTTTTTTCGTCTAATATTTTTCTAGCTGCTGGAGATGGCGCTTGAGTTGCGTATGTTTTTTCTGCTACTGGAGCTACTTTTGGAGCCTCAGCTTTTGGAGCTTCAACCGCTTTTGCTTCTTCTTTAGCTGGAGCTGCACCACCCTCTGGTTTTGCTGCACCTGTATCGATTAAACAAACTACAGCACCAACAGCTACTGCATCACCTTCTTCTGCTTTTAATGTAATGATTCCACTTGCTTCAGCTGGCAATTCTAATGTTGCTTTGTCTGAATCAACCTCAGCAATCGCTTGGTCTTTTTCTACATAATCACCATCTTGTACTAACCATGTAGCAATTTCTACTTCTTTAATTGATTCCCCTGGAGAAGGGACTTTCATTTCTAAAATCATGTTTTTTAGTTTAAAAGTTTAAAATAAGTTTAGAAGTTTAAAAGTTGTGTTAGTCTTAAACCTAAACTATTATCTGTTTTTATTTTTATTGAAATAATGTTTTATCAAATACCATAGCGATAGCATTTTTCTGACGTTTTTTAGAACGCTCATAACTTCCAGCTGCTGGTGCACTATATGCTTTTGGCGAAGCTAATCTTAATTTTACAAGATCAAAATTCATTAACATATATGAATAAGCTCCCATGTTTTTAGGTTCTTCTTGTGCCCAAACATAATCATCTACATTTGGATAACTGTCGATAATGGCTTTGATTTGGTCAACTGCTAATGGGAATAATTGTTCTAAACGAACAACCGCCACATCGTTTCTACCTAATTCTTCTCTTTGTGCAATAATATCATAGTATACTTTACCTGTACACAATACTAATGTTTTAATCGCCTTTTTGTCTGTTACATTTGGATCATCTAAGATTTCTTGGAATTGACCTGTAGCTAATTCTTCTTTAGTAGAAACTGCTAATGTGTGACGCAATAAACTTTTCGGCGTAAAAACGATTAACGGCTTACGAAACTTGGTTTTCATTTGTCTTCTTAACAAATGGTAAAAGTTTGCAGGCGTAGTACAATCTGCAACATACATATTGTGTTTTGCACACATTTGTAAATATCGCTCCATACGTGCAGATGAATGCTCTGCTCCTTGATTTTCATATCCGTGTGGCAACAACATAACCAATCCGTTTTGGTTATTCCATTTGTCTTCACCTGCCGAAATGTATTGGTCAATCATAATTTGAGCACCATTAGAAAAATCTCCAAATTGCGCTTCCCAAATTGTTAAAGTGTTTGGAGATGCTAATGCATAACCATACTCAAAACCAACTACACCATACTCTGAAAGGTGTGAATTATAGATATAAAAATCACCTTTTTTATCATTTATTTTATCTAAAAGAATTACTTCTTCTTCAGAATCTTCAACTTTTACAACTGCATGTCTGTGGGAGAATGTTCCTCTTTCAACATCTTGTCCAGAAATACGAACATTATATCCTTCACTAATTAATGAACCATAGGCTAATAATTCTCCCATTGCCCAATCTAAATTATTATTCTCAAAATACATATCATTTCGATCTTTAATAATTTTTGTGATTTTACTAATGAATTTTTTATCAGATGGTAGTTCGCATATTGTTTTTGCAATATCAGTTAATTTATTTTGATCAAATGTTGTGTCGTATTTTTTTAACATTCCACTATCAGAAACTTGCTCAAAACCAATCCACTCATTTTGCATAAATGGTGTAATAACGGTTAAATCTTTTTTACGAGATTCTTCTAAATTCTCATCTAATTTTGCCTTGTATTTTGCTTCTAATTCTTTTACATAATTTGCATCAATAATTCCTTCTTGAATTAATTTTTCTGCATAAATATCTCTAGGATTTTTATGTTTAGAAATTGCTTTATATAAAATTGGTTGTGTAAATTTAGGTTCATCACCTTCATTATGACCATATTTTCTGTATCCTAGTAAATCGATAAATACATCCGAACCAAATTCCATTCTATAATCTAACGCAAATAACATCGCATGAACAACTGCTTCTGCGTCATCTGCATTTACGTGTAAAACTGGTGATAAAGTTACTTTTGCAATATCAGTACAATAAGTAGATGAACGTGCATCTAAATAATTCGTTGTAAATCCAACTTGGTTATTAATAACTAGATGAATAGTTCCTCCTGTTTTATAACCGTCTAATTTTGCCATTTGTATAATTTCATATACAATACCTTGTCCTGCAACAGCGGCATCTCCATGAACTGCAATTGGTAAAACTTTCGAAATATCATCCTTGTAAAATGAATCTTGTTTTGCACGAGCAATTCCTTCAATTACGGCACCAACTGTTTCTAAGTGTGAAGGATTTGGTGCTAAATTTAGATTTATTTTTTTTCCCGAATCTGTTAATCTATCTGAAGTTAATCCTAAATGGTATTTAACATCCCCATCAAAATACATATCATCGTCATAATCTTTACCATCAAATTCTGAGAAAATATTCTGTGTGTTTTTACCAAATATATTTGCTAAAACATTCAAACGACCTCGATGAGCCATTCCCATTACAAATTGCTCCACACCCTTTTCTGCAGCTGTTTCAATCAGTGCGTCTAAAGCAGGAATTGTTGACTCGCAACCTTCTAAAGAGAATCTTTTTTGACCAACATATTTAGCGTGTAAAAATGTTTCGAAAGAAACCGCTTCATTCAACTTTCTTAAAATATTTTTCTTTTGGTCATAAGAAAAACTTGGTTGGTTATCATTAATATCTAACCTATTTTTAATCCATTCTTGAATTCTCGGTTCACGAATGTACATAAACTCAACTCCGATAGATTGACAATACACGTTTTCTAAATGCTTAACAATATCTGCCAATGGACTTGGCTTCATATTAACCATTTTAGCCGCATCAAAAACCGTGCTCAAATCGGCTTGAGATAAACCAAAATTTTCAAGTGCTAATGAAGGTCCGTGAACTCTTCTATCTCGAACTGGATTTGTTTTTGTAAATAAATGACCACGTGTTCTATATCCTTCAATTAATTTAAGAACATTGAACTCTTTTTGCATTTTTTCAGAAATTTCTCCTGAAGCACCCGAAGCTACTTGAACTACTTGTGCGGCAACTTCTTCAGAACCATAACCCGCTTGCGCGAAGTCAAATCCTTGAAAAAAACTTCTCCAGCTTGGCTCTACGCTATCCGGGTTTTGTAAATATTGTTCGTATAAATCTGCAAAAAATGCAGTATGTGCAGCGTTTAAAAAGGAAAACCTATCCATAGTGTGTTGTCGGTAAGACCTATTAATTAAAATTTACGCAAAAGTAAAACATTTTATAATAATCTTTCAAGGATTTTTATACTTTTATAACATTAATTTTTTTAAAATTGATTTATGAAAAAGAATTTCGTAATAAATTTAACATTTTTGTTGGCCATTGTGGTTTTATTTGGATTTAATTCAGAAATTTATGCACAAGAAAACACCGAAATGAAAACAAAAAGTGATTTTTGGAACCATGTTCAATTTGGTGGAGGTTTAGGCTTAGGATTCGGCAATGGTTATGCCGATATTATGGTGGCACCAAGTGCTATTTACAACTTTAATCAATATGTTTCAGCAGGTTTAGGCGTGCAATACAACTATGTAAAACAACGCGATTTATACAAAGCGAATATGTATGGTGGCAGTGTAGTGGCGTTGTTTAATCCCATCGAAGAATTACAAATTTCAACCGAATTAGAGCAATTAAGAGTGAACAGAACTTTTAATGATTCATTTGGAAGCGATTCTCAAGATTTTTGGAATACCGCTTTGTTTGTTGGAGCTGGATATCGTAATGAAAATGTAACTATTGGAATTCGATACAATCTTTTGCACAAAGACAGAGACAATATTTATGCTGAAGCTTTTATGCCTTTTGTGAGAATTTATTTTTAATACTTATTCCGAAACCACACTTTTTGCCACTCGCGTTTTAAGACCAAAAAAGCAACTTGTTCCGATAATTCAACCAAATCAGAACCATCTAATTTTTTGATTTGTTCTTCTGGAACATCAATAATATAGAGTAAATTCAAGTATTCAGCAAATTTATATTGAATGAGTTTGTAAATTTTTTCTTGAACCAAATTCTTAAATTCAAAAGGAAAAATACTCGCTGGCACATCTAAAGATTCATTCGCCAAAGCAAAATCTTTATTGACTTGTTCAATCAATTTAAAGTACAAATGTTCTTCTTCGGCTTGCGAGATTAAAGCATCAATATTTGCTGGTGGATTATACATTTTTCAAGTTCAATTACAAGTTCAAAAGTCAAGTTCAATTACAAAAATCAATAGCAATTACAAGTTTCAAATTTGAACTTTGAAATTGATATTGTCATTGTTCTTGATTACACGTTTCTTCCCATTAAATTCTCTCCAAAAGCTTTTAAAATAGCTTTCTTTTCAGCTTCGATATCCATTTTTTCTAATGTTTCAAATGCTTTGAAAGTGAAATCTTTAATCGCTTTTTTAGTCGCTTCACTTGCTCCAGAGGCATTAAAAATAGCTTTTACTGATTCAATTTTATCTGTATTTTCGGAAGGTTGAATGGAAAACAAATGCAATAATTGTTGTTTTTCTTCGGCTTTTGAAAATTCAATTGCTTTTAAGTATAAATAGGTTTTTTTGTTTTCGATAATGTCTCCACCGACTTGTTTTCCGAAGGTTTCTGGATTTCCAAAAGCATCTAAATAATCGTCTTGTAATTGAAATGCAATACCTAAATTTAATCCGAAATCATAAATCAAATCGGCATTTTCATCAGAAGTTTCGGCTACAATTGCACCCATTTTCATAGCAGCACCAACTAAAACCGCTGTTTTGTATTCAATCATTTTTAAATATTCTGGGATCGTAACATCGTCACGCATTTCAAAATCTACATCATATTGTTGCCCTTCACAAACTTCTAAAGCGGTTTTACTAAATAATTTTGCTAATTTTTGGAATGTTGCTGGCTCGTAATTTTCAAAAAATTGATACGCTAAAATCAGCATCGCATCACCCGATAAAATTCCGGTATTCAAATCCCATTTTTCATGAACGGTTTGATTGCCTCTTCGTAAAGGAGCATCATCCATAATATCATCGTGAATTAATGAAAAATTATGAAACACCTCAACAGCTGTCGCAGCAGGAATAGCTTTCTCGCAATTAACATTAAAAACTTCGCTTGCCATTAAAGTCAAAACCGGACGCATTCTTTTTCCACCAAGCGATAAAATATACTCGATAGGTTCGTATAAATTTTTAGGTTCTTTATTGGCAACGATTTGCGAAAAATGATTGCTCATTTTTTCTTGATAGTACGATATAGAATGCATTATTTGAATTTTTTGCTAAAATACTCCAATATTCTGAAATGTGACGAATTTATCAAATGTTAAATTTGTGTAAAAACAATGGAAACTATTTTGGTGTTAAAAGTTTCCGATATACATTTGTGCTCGAATTTTATCCCCAAATTAAAATTTAATTAAAAAATGAAAGATAAAATAATCAATAAAGCTAAAGAAATGTTTTTGAGACTGGGTTTCAAAAGTATTACTATGGACGATATTGCTTGCGAAATGTGTATTTCAAAAAAAACTATTTACAAATATTTTTCCAATAAAGACATCCTAATTGAAGAAAGTGTTCAAATGGTGCACAAAGAAATTCATGAGACAATCGACAAAATTGTAGGACAGAATTTTAACGCCATTGAAGAGAATTTTGAAATTAGAAGAATGTTTAAAGAAATGTTCAAATCAGCAGAATCTTCTCCAATATATCAATTAAAAAAGCATTATCCTGAAATTTACGAGAAAGTTTTGAGTCTGCAAGTTAGTGTTTGTGAAGATTGTTTTAGAGACAACATTATTAAAGGAATCAACGAAGGTTTGTATCGAAACGATTTAGACATTGAAAATTATGTGAAGTTTTATTACACCCTGATTTTCAGTATAAACGAAAACACTATGCTTGAAAAAGAGGCTCAAGAATTAGAAGTAAAAGCATTAGAATATCACATTAGAGCCATGGCAACATTAGCTGGAATAGTAGAACTTGAAAAACAATTAGAAACTCAAATACTTAATCATTAATTAAACATCAATAATCAATAAATGAAACAAAAACTAATACTAACCTTATTGTTCGTTTCACTTTTCTTGAACGCTCAAGATAAAAAAGAAACCTATAGCTTTACATTGCAACAAGCAATTGATCATGCTATTGAAAACAACTATACTGCAATTAATGCAAAACGTGATATTGAAGCTGCCAAACAAAAAAAATGGGAAACAACTGCAACTGGACTTCCACAAATTAGTAGTAACTTACAATATATAAACAATCTTGACTTTCAAGTACAAGGGGTTTCAGGAAATGCATTTAATCCAAGTGGAGATCCAAACGAAATTTCAACTATTGCTTTTGGAACTAAACACAGCGCAAATGCTTCTGCAACCTTAAACCAATTAATTTTTGATGGTTCTTATATTGTAGGATTACAATCGGCTAAAGTGTATTTGCAAATTTCTCAGAATGCGAAAGACAAAACCGATTTAGAAATCAAAGAAATGGTTACGAATGCCTACGGAAATGTACTTTTAGCAAGAGAAAGTGTTTTAATCATTGAAAAAAACAAAACCACTTTAGAAAAAACATTATTTGAAACAAATGAAACGTTCAAAAATGGTTTAACCGAAGAAGAAAACGTAGAACAACTTCAAATTACATTAACGCAATTGAAAAGTTCTTTGTCGAATGCACAAAAAAGAGCCGAAATTGCATTGAATCTACTAAAAATTTCTATGGGAATTGACATCAATAACGATGTAACTCTTACAGAAAAATTAGACGATTTAGCACTTAAAAATGTAGATTTAGCTGTGCTTTCAGAAGAATTTAATTCGCAAAATTCTATCGATTATAAAATCCAACAAAACAATGAAGAATCGAAACGTTTGTTATTAAAATTAGAACGTTTTAGAGCTTTGCCAACAGTTGGTGCACAATTGAATTATGGCGCTAATACATTTTCTAATGAATTTGATATAATTTCTGCACAACAAAAATGGTATAACTACTCTAATTTTGGTGTAAATGTAAGTATGCCAATATTTAGCAGTTTTAGAGATAGAGCCAGAACTCAACAAGCAAAAATTGCATTTGAACAAGCAAAAACACAACTTACCGAAACAGAGCAACGTTTAAAACTTCAATTTCAACAAGCTAAAACTGATTACGAATACAGTATTGAGCAATATTCAGCATCAAAAAGTAATTTAAAATTAGCCGAAAGAATCGAAAACAAACAACAAATAAAATTCAAAGAAGGACTTTCTACAAGTTTTGAATTTACCGAAGCACAACGTCAATTATACACAGCACAACAAGATTATTTACAAGCCATGATTGATGTTTTAAACAAAAAAGCAACTTTAGACAAACTAACCAATAAAAAATAAAAACACGTAATGAAAAAAATACTATACATCAGTTTATTAGGTTTACTAATTACTTCATGTGGTGGTGATTCAAAAAAATCAACTACTTCAATAATCGAAAACGGAACGCTTGAAGAAATGCGTGCCAAAAGATCTGAACTTGTAGCACAAGCCGAATCGCTTAGAAAAGAAATGGAACTTTTAGACGTTGCCATTGGTAAAAAAGATACCAACGAAAAACTAACCTTAATTACAACCTTAACAGCAAAAGACACTGTTTTCAATCATTATGTAGAATTACAAGCAACGGTTCAAACCAAAGAAAACCTAATGTTGAGTGCCGAATTTGGTGGAATTTTACAACAAGTTTATGTGAAAGAAGGTCAAAAAGTAGCCAAAGGTCAAACCCTTGCAAGAGTTGATGATGGCGGATTATCTTCACAATTAGCACAAATGGAAACGCAAGCTGCATTAGCAAAAACAACTTTTGAAAGACAAGAAAACCTTTGGAAGCAAAAAATTGGTTCTGAAATTCAATATTTACAAGCTAAAACCAATTATAATGCACAGTTAAAAGCGGTTGCCCAAATGAAAGCACAATTAGCAAAAACAGTTATTAGAGCTCCATTTTCGGGAACTATTGATGAAATTGCTTCTGAAAGAGGAAGTGTTGTTGGTCCTGGAACTCCAATTTTAAGAATTGTAAGTTTAGGAAATATGTATTTGGAAGCAGAAGTTCCAGAAAAAAACATTGGGACTATCAAAAAAGGTTCAGATGCCATTGTGAATTTTCCAGTTTTGGGAGAAACGTTTAATGCTAAAGTTACACAAGCAGGAAATTACATCAATCCAGCCAATCGTTCGTTCATGATTCAAATTGCTGTTCCTAATAAAAGTGGAAATATCAAACCAAATCTTTCTTCAAAAATTCAGTTAAAAGATTATTCAAATTCAAAAGCAATTACGGTTCCAATTAGCATAATTTCTGAAAATGCAGATGGAGAACAATTTTTATATGTAGCTCAAAACCCTGACAATAAAGGTAATGCAATTGCAAAAAAAGTAATTGTAAAAGTAGGTTTATCGCAAGGTGAATTAGTAGAAATTGTGGACGGAATTAAAGATGGAGATTTAATCATCAAAGAAGGTGCTCGAAGCGTAAAAGACGGACAAAAAGTATCGATAATTAAATAAGTAGCAAACAATTATGAGCAATAAAAATAATAACGAATTCAAACTTTCTTCTTGGGCAATTGAGAACAAGATGACGGTTTATGTAATGATGGTGATTATCTTATTCTTGGGATTATCAGCTTATTACAGCATGCCAAGAGAAGATTTTCCTGAAATAAAAGAAACCAAAATTTACATCAGCACGGTTTATCCAGGAAATACAGCCGAAGATATCGAACGCTTAATTGTGGATCCTTTAGAGGAAGAAATCAAAAACGTAAGTAACGTAGTTAAAGTACTTTCCACTTCGCAAGAAGATTACGGAATTATCACGGTAGAATTTGACGAAAAAATTACGGTTGAAGCTGCCAAACAAAAAATAAAAGACAAAATTGATACCAAAACAGGTGGCGAAGATTGGCCAACTTTTAACGGTGCAAAAGTAGAACCGAATGTTTTTGACTTAAATATTTCGGAAGAAGTTCCAATACTAAACATCAATCTTCAAGGAGATTATCCAATCGAAAAACTTAAGGTTTTTGGCGAATATTTGGAAGATGAAATCGAAGCATTAGAAGAAATTAAACAAGTAGATATTCGTGGTGCTCAAGAAAAAGAAGTAGAAGTTGCTGTTGATATTTACAAAATGATGGCTTCAAAAGTAAGTTTTGATGATGTCATCAATGCGGTTAGAAATGGAAACGTAACCATGTCTGCTGGAAATTTAGTAGCAAACGAACAAAGAAGAACCATCAGAATTTTAGGAGAAGTTGAAAATCCATCGGACTTAGAAAATTTTGTGGTTAAAACACAAGGTGGTGCTGTTTATCTTAAAGATATTGCTGAAGTTTCATTCAAAGACGTGGACAAAACTACTTTTGCAAGAGAATTTGGAAATAGTGTGGTGATGTTAGACGTAAAAAAACGTGCTGGTAAAAACATGATTGAAGCTACTGAAAAAATTAAAACCATTTTAGAAGATGCCAAAATCAATCATTTCCCTTCCGATTTGACGGTTTCTGTTACCAATGATCAATCGTCAAGAACCTTAAATCAAGTAGATGATTTAGTAAATAATATCATTTTCGGAATTATATTAGTTGTTGGTGTTTTAATGTTTTTCCTTGGGTTTAGAAATGCACTTTTCGTTGGATTTGCCATTCCAATGTCGATGTTTATGTCGTTTATGATATTAGACGCGTTAGGCTACACCATGAACACGATGATTTTGTTCGGATTAATCATGGGATTAGGAATGCTAGTTGATAACGGAATTGTAGTAGTCGAAAACGTGTATCGATTAATGGAAGAAGAAGGCATGAGTCGCATCAAAGCCGCTAAAGAAGGAATTGGTGAAATTGCATTGCCTATTATTATTTCGACTTTAACCACAGTTGCAGCCTTTGTGCCTCTTGGAATGTGGCCAGGAACCATGGGACAATTCATGATTTATTTCCCAATAACATTATCTGTTGTATTAGGTTCGTCATTATTTGTGGCTATCTTTTTCAATTCGGTTTTCGTTTCACAATTCATGGATATTAACGAAAAAGTAGTTTCCAAAAAACAATTAATTCGTTTGTCGATCATTTTAGGTGGATTTGGAATTCTAATTTTAGTGTTTGGTGGAGCGGTTAAGGCATTAGGTTCGTTAATGATATTTACAGCCATCATGTTTTGGTTATATAAATATTTGATTAAAGGATTAACTACAGCTTTTCAAAACAAATTATTAACTCGTTTAGAAAATTTTTACGAAAAAACATTGCGTTATTTCTTATCGGGAAGAAAACCTGTAATTACTATAATTGGAATGGTTGTGATGTTTTTTGTGGTAATTATGTTATATTTTGGATGGAGTGTTGGAAGCGGAAGAACAAAAGTGGAATTTTTCCCAGACAATACACCCAATCAAATTATTGTTTATATCGAATATCCACAAGGAACAGACATCAACAAAACCAATGAAATTACAAAATCTATCGAAAAACGTGTATTTAAAGTTTTAAATTCGGAAGAATTTGTTTACAAAGATGAAAACGGTACAAAACAAAATTATTTGGTTGAAAATGCTGTGGCTCAAGTAGGTGAAGGTGCCGGAAATCCTCAAACCGATGGTGGTTCTACTGCAGAAATGCCTCACAAAGGAAAAATTACTATTTCTATGAAAGAATTCAAATTTAGAAATGGTAGAGATTCTGAAGAGTTACGTAAAAAAATTCAGGCTTCCTTGAAAGATATTTATCCTGGAGTTTCTATTTCTGTCGAAAAAGATGCAGTTGGTCCACCAGCAGGTTATCCAATTAATATCGAAATAAAAGGAAACGATTACACCGAATTAATCACTACTGCCGAAAGAATGAAGGATTATTTGAATGCTAAAAATATTCCTGGTGTTGATGAATTAAAAGTTGATGTAAACAAAGATAAACCAGCCATGAAAGTGGTTATTGATAGAGAAAAAGCTGGAGAATTAGGTGTTGCTGCTGGGCAAGTTGGAAATCAATTAAGACGTTCTATCTTTGGAGAAAAAGCTGGTGTTTACAAAAAAGATGGCGAAGATTATGATATTTATGTTCGTTTTAACGAAGAAAATAGATACAACAAAAGTGCTATTTTTAATCAGAACATCACGTTTAGAGATATGGCTTCGGGTCAAATTAAAGAAATTCCGGTTTCTACTGTTGCCAGTCAAAAGAATACCTCATCGTTTAGTGCTATTAAACACAAACAATCAGGCAGAATTGTAGTTTTATATTCGGCTTTAGCTCCTGGTTTTACCGATGCTGGTGCTGTTGTGGCTCAAATTCAGGCAGAAATGGCTTCGTTTGATGCACCAAAAACGGTTAAATTTGATTACACAGGACAATTAGAAGAACAAGGAAAACAAATGGCTTTCTTAATGGGAGCTTTGTTTACAGGTTTATTCTTAATTTTCTTAATCTTAATTTTCCAATTCAATTCGGTTTCAAGACCAGCTATTATTATGGTAGCAGTTTTCTTGAGTTTCATTGGTGTATTTTTAGGATTAATGATTACCGGAAAACCATTCGTAATTATGATGACCATGATGGGAATTATTTCGTTAGCCGGAATTGTAGTTAATAATGGAGTTGTTTTGCTCGATTATACCGACTTATTAATTGCACGAAAACGAGAAGAACTTGGAGTAGGCAAAAAAGAACTTTTAAGCAATGAATTGGTTTTTGATGCTATTGTAAAAGGTGGTAAAGCCCGTTTAAGACCTGTATTATTAACTGCAATTACAACTGTTTTAGGTTTAATTCCATTAGCCATTGGATTTAATATGGATTTCTTTTCGCTTTTTGCTTCTGGAGATGCTAAAATTTACATGGGTGGAGACAACGTAATTTTCTGGGGACCATTAGCATGGACAGTAATCTACGGACTAATCTTTGCTACATTTTTAACGTTAATTGTTGTTCCTGTTTTATTTTATTTAGTCAATCGATTAAAAGTTAGAATGAAGAATAGAAAAAACAAAGACTCTGAAATAGTACCATCAGTATAAAACAAAAAAATCCCGATGAAAATCGGGATTTTTTTATACTTTAAATTTGAATTAGTTTTTAACTAATACGTCTTTTGACCATTTTTTTACATCAGCAATTCTACTATCTGAAAAATCTACTTCGCTTAATGAAGCATCACTCCAAAAAAACCATTTTCCAGTTTTAGCACCATTCAGATATTCTCCAATAGATTGTTTTGAACCATCTTCGTTATAAGCCATCCATTTTCCATGTAATTTTCCGTCTAAGTAATACCCTTCTTGTTTTACTTGTCCGTTATCATAATAATATGTTGCTTTTACCATTTGGTCAACCACCTCAAATTTTGGTTTTACTTCTTGTGCAAATGACAAACTTGAAACCAATAATACTGCTGCAATCATTAATTTTTTCATAGTCTTCTCTTTTTAGGTTAACATTACAGTAACAAATATATAATTTATTTTACAATAAAAAAACTTTTGCTTAACAATTTGGTAACATTAAACAAAATTTAACATTTAAAAAGCCAGTGCATAATGCACTGGCTTTAAATGAGGTATAAAAAAATGTTGTAATTATTTCACTAAACCATCTAATAATTCAGTTAATGATGCTGATGATGGACGCGCTGCATCTGCTTTGATTACTTTTCCATCAGGTCCAATTAAAATGAATCTTGGAATTGAATTAATTCCAAAAGCTTTAATAAAATCAGATGTCCAGTTTTTATCTGCAAACAATTGAATTCCACCTAATTCTTTAGCTGTTACCATTTTTTTCCATTTCTCATGATCTTTTTCAGTATCTACAGAAATACTAACAAACTCGATATTTTTTCCGTGATATTTTGCTTCTACTTTCTTTAAATATGGAATCTCTGCCAAACATGGACCACACCAAGTAGCCCAAACATCTATATAAACATACTTTCCTCTTAAATCTTCTAATTTTGTTTTCCCACCTTTATGGTTTTCATATTCAAATGATGGTGAAGCAACTCCTTCCATTTTCTTAGCCGCCACTTTTTGATTGTAATAATCTAACAAGAATTTTTCTTCTTGATCAAATGAAGGACGTAGCATTTTTACTAAAGTTTTATCAAAACCTTTCCCGTCAATCATGCTAATATCATTCGCTTTCTTTTTAGCTAATGCCTCTTTAAAAGTAGCTTCGTTAGCATCAAATAAAGCTTCTAGCTCCATCTCAAACTTTTCATCAGATAATGCTTTTTTTGCTAAATAGTTGTTTTCATTAGCTCCTTTTCCTTTGTAAACAATAGTTTCATCAAAATCTTTAGTATCTAATGTTAAGGTTAAATCATATCCGTTTTTAAGAAACATTGTTGTTCCTTCATTACCATCGTTTAACCGGTATACTCCTCCATCTTTAGAAGCTTCGAAAGTAGTTTGAAATTCTCCTTTTTTATTAATGCCAACTTTTTGTTTAAAAGTTCTTCCCGAAGAAATTGTAATTGTATCGGAAAATCTATTTGTAATTTTCACGTTTAAAGAAACCGTATTGGTCGTATTTTGAGCAAATCCTGAAAGAATTGCGGCAAAAAACAAAATGAATGCTTTTTTCATGTTTTAAAAGTGTTATTTATTGAATCAAATCTATTAAAATTAAACGAATAAAATTAATATTTGTTACTACATTTGCAAAAAATTTCAAGAAATGTACAGAAGTCATAACTGTGGTGAATTAAATGCTTCACACATCAATACAGAAGTTACCCTTGCAGGTTGGGTTCAAAAATCGAGAGATAAAGGTTTTATGATTTGGGTTGATTTACGTGACCGTTATGGTATCACGCAATTAATCTTTGATGAACAAAGAACCGACAAAGCTGTTATTGAAAAAGCAAAATCTTTAGGAAGAGAATTTGTTATTCAAATCAAAGGAACAGTTATTGAGCGTGTTTCTAAAAACCCAAATATGGCAACGGGTGACGTTGAAATTTTAGTTGCTGAATTAACGATTTTAAACGAAGCACAATTGCCTCCATTTACTATCGAAGACGAAACAGATGGTGGTGAAGATATTCGTATGAAATATCGTTATTTAGATATCAGAAGAAATCCGGTTAAAAATAACTTATTGTTCCGTCATAAAGTGTCCATGGAAGTTAGAAAATATCTATCAGACCAAGGTTTTTGTGATGTAGAAACGCCTTATTTAATTAAATCTACTCCAGAAGGTGCGCGTGATTTTGTGGTGCCAAGTAGAATGAATGAAGGACAGTTTTATGCACTTCCACAATCACCTCAAACGTTCAAACAGCTATTGATGGTAGGTGGAATGGATAAATATTTCCAAATTGTGAAATGTTTCCGTGACGAAGATTTACGTGCTGACCGCCAACCAGAATTTACTCAAATTGACTGTGAAATGGCATTCGTAGAGCAAGAAGATATTTTAAATATGTTTGAAGGCTTAACACGTCATTTACTAAAAGAAATCAAAGGAATTGAAGTAGATAAATTCCCAAGAATCACCTACGATTACGCCATGAAAACCTACGGAAACGACAAACCAGATATCCGTTTTGAAATGAAATTTGGGGAATTGAATGAAGTTGCACAACATAAAGATTTTCCAGTTTTCAATTCGGCTGAATTAGTAGTCGGAATCGCTGCTCCAGGTTGCGCAAACTATACCAGAAAAGAAATTGATGCTTTAATTGATTGGGTAAAACGCCCACAAATTGGAGCTTCGGGAATGGTTTACGTGAAATGTGAAGAAGATGGAACTTTCAAATCATCAGTAGATAAATTCTACGATCAAGAAGATTTGAAAAAATGGGCAGAAATTACCAATGCAAAAGCCGGAGATTTAATTTTAGTATTATCAGGAAAAGCAGATAAGACAAGAACACAATTATCAGCACTTCGTATGGAAGTAGCTACACGTTTAGGTTTGAGAAAATCTGACGAATTTGCTCCATTATGGGTGGTTGATTTTCCATTATTAGAATGGGATGAAGAAAGCGGAAGATACCATGCAATGCACCATCCGTTTACTTCTCCAAAACCAGAAGACATGGCATTAATCGAAACCGAACCAGGAAAAGTTCGTGCCAATGCTTATGATATGGTATTAAACGGAAATGAAATTGGTGGAGGTTCTATTCGTATTCACGATAGAGAATTACAAAGTAGAATGTTCGATTTATTAGGATTTAGTAAAGAAGAAGCTTTAGCTCAGTTTGGATTCTTAATGAATGCCTTTGAATTTGGAGCGCCACCACACGGAGGTTTAGCCTTTGGATTGGATAGATTAGTTTCTATTTTAGGTGGCCAAGAAACGATTCGTGATTTTATTGCTTTCCCAAAAAACAACTCAGGAAGAGATGTAATGATTGATGCACCATCGATTATTGACGAAGCGCAATTACAAGAATTGCATATTAAATTACGATAAAAATGAAAAAAATTATTTTTCTTTTACTTTTAATAATCATTGGCCTAATTTCTTTTGGCTATTTCCAAAAAAACAATGGCTTAAATGGTGATAAATGGATTGGAATTGGCGTTTTATTGATTGCATTTGCATTAATGCCTTTATTCATATATCACAGATATAAAAATAAAAATGTAAAAGATTATCTAATGTCAAACTTTACTCAAGAAAAAGAAAACACTGATAATCAGTAATTTTGAAATATTTTTAACTTTTTCTTGTTCGTGTCAGAAATAAGTATATCTTTGACTATTATTAATTTTTTTATATTACAAAAATGCGCACAGGCAAAGTTAAATTCTTCAATGAATCAAAAGGTTACGGTTTTATTACAGATGATGAAACAGGAAAAGACATTTTCGTACACGCAAGCGGAATGAGAGTTGAATCTCTTAATGAAGGTGATGCAGTTAGCTACGAAGAAGAAGAAGGAAGAAAAGGTAAAGTAGCTGCTCAAGTAGTAGTTATCGAAGACTAATATATATTATTTTTTGATTACCTAGAAAGAACAAAGTCCCGATTTAATCGGGACTTTTTTTATGAATTTTAAAAAAATTCTATAGTATGTTTGTTATTAAAATTCTGCGTTTTGTGGCGTTCTTGGGAAAGGAATTACGTCTCTAATGTTACCCATTCCGGTTACAAAAAGCACTAATCTTTCAAAACCTAATCCAAAACCTGAGTGAACAGCCGAACCGAATCTTCTCGTATCTAAATACCACCAAAGTTCTTCTTCGTCAATTCCTAAAGCTTTCATTTTTTCTACTAATACATCGTAACGCTCTTCTCTTTGAGAACCTCCAACGATTTCTCCAATTCCTGGGAATAAGATGTCCATTGCTCTAACGGTTTCTTTTCCTGGTTCAGTATTGTCGTTTAAACGCATGTAAAACGCTTTAATTTTCGCTGGATAATCAAATAAAATTACCGGACATTTAAAGTGTTTTTCTACTAAGAAACGTTCGTGCTCACTTTGTAAATCAGCACCCCATTCGTTAATGATGTATTGGAATTTTTTCTTTTTATTTGGAGTTGAATCTTTTAAAATATCAATAGCTTCCGTATAAGAAACACGTTTGAAGTTGTTGTCTATTACAAAACTTAATTTTTCTAAAAGCGTCATTTCGCTTCTATCTGCTTGTGGTTTTGACTTTTCTTCTTCTAACAATCTACTTTCTAAGAATTTCAAATCATCACCACATTTGTCAACGGTATATTTGATAACGTATTTGATGAAATCTTCCGCCAAATCCATGTTATCTGCTAAATCGTTGAAAGCTACTTCTGGCTCAATCATCCAAAACTCTGCTAAGTGACGCGAAGTGTTTGAATTCTCTGCACGGAATGTAGGTCCAAACGTATAAATTTGACCTAAAGCCATAGCAAAAGTTTCACCTTCTAATTGTCCAGAAACAGTTAAATTGGTTTGTTTTCCGAAGAAATCTTCTTTGTAGTTGATGCTTCCGTCTTCGTTTCTTGGAGTAGAACCATCAATTGGTAAAGCAGTTACTTGGAACATTTCTCCAGCACCTTCGGCATCAGAACCTGTGATGATTGGTGTATTCACATAGAAAAATCCTTTTTCTTGGAAATATTGGTGCACTGCAAAAGCAAGAGTTGAACGCACACGCATAATTGCTCCAAAAGCATTCGTTCTTACACGTAAATGAGCATTTTCACGTAAAAACTCTAATGAGTGTTTTTTAGGTTGCATTGGGAATTTCTCCGCATCACTATCTCCTAAAATCTCTAATTTTGTTACTTGAATTTCTACTTTTTGTCCAGCACCACGGCTTTCTGCCAAGGTTCCAGTAACGCAAATTGCAGCTCCAGTTGTAATTCTTTTTAAGGTTTCATCAGGTGTGTTTTCAAAATCTACCACACACTGAATATTATGAATGGTTGAACCGTCGTTCAACGCAATAAATTGATTGTTTCTAAATGTTCTAACCCAACCTTTTGTTGTTACTTCATGTAATGTTTTCGTACTGTTTAAAAGGTCTATTACTTTTGAGTGTTTCATTTTGATTTATGATTTTAAAATACAAATATACTATTTCTCGTTTGAATTTTCTTCTTCAATATCTTCTGCTAAAATATCTAATGTTGGTTCTAAGAATTCTTGTTGGTTAGCAATAGTTTTGTCTAAAGAAAGTAATAATGCAGGAAGCAAAATTAAGTTAGATAACATCGCGAATAACAATGTTGTTGCAACCAATCCTCCTAAAGCAACTGTTCCTCCAAAATCTGAAAGCGTAAATACTGAGAATCCAAAAAACAATACTACAGAAGTATAAAACATACTGATTCCTGCTTCTTTTAAAGTGGCATAAACAGAGCGTTTTATTTTCCAATCGTTCGCTTTTAATTCTTGACGGTATTTAGCCAAAAAGTGAATGGTATCATCTACTGATATTCCGAAAGCAATACTAAATACTAATATGGTTGAAGGTTTAATTGGAATTCCTAAAAAGCCCATTAATCCTGCGGTCATTACCAAAGGTAAAATATTTGGCAACAATGATACTATAATCATCTTAAACGAACGGAACATATATGCCATTAATAGCGAAATTAGAACAATAGCAAAAAGTAACGATTGTACTAAGTTATCAATTAAATAATGAGTTCCTTTTTCAAACACATAAGCTTTTCCGGTTATGGAAACTTCATAGCGTTCATTTGGAAAAATATGATTGATTTTATCTTGCAAACGTTCTTCAATTTTTTGCATTTTATCAGTTCCAATATCTCTCATAAAAGTAGTAATTCGAGCATATTGTCCTGTACTATCAACATAACTTTTCAGCATGTTTTCATTTCCTTTTTGAGTCGAATTTTTGATGTAGGATAAAATAAATGCTTCCTCTTGTTTAGTAGGTAATTCGTAAAATTCCGGATTTCCATTATAGTAAGCTTGTTTGGAATATTTGACCAAATTCACCACTGAAACGGGTTTTGATAATTCCGGAATTTCTTCAATAGTTTCCTGGAGTTCTTCAATTCGTTTTAATGTAACCGATTTCAAAGCACCTTTTGGTCTTTTGGTGTCAACTACAATTTCTAAAGGCATTACTCCGTCAAATTCTTTTTCGTAGAAAACAATATCTTTAAAGAAAGGTGCTTTTTTAGGCATATCTTCAATGATGCTTCCCGATACTTTAATTTGATAAATTCCGATAATTCCTGAAACTAGTATTCCAATTGCAATTGAAAAAACAGCTACGCGATGATGTCTGATTGTATTTTCAATCCAATTTATGAATGCTGCCATATAGTTTTTCCCTAGATGTGCCAAGTGTTTTTCTTTTGGCATTGGCATATAACTATAAACTATTGGGATGATGATTAAGCATAAAATAAACAAGAAAACAATGTTTAATGAAGCTACAGTTCCAAATTCACTTAACAGTTTACTATCGGTAAAAATAAAAGTACCAAAACCAGCGGCTGTTGTTATATTGGTTAATAATGTGGCATTTCCAACTTTTGAAATAACTCGTTGCAACGACTTGGCTTTATTGCCATGATTCTTAATTTCTTGTTGGTATTTATTGATAAGGAAAATACAATTTGGAATACCAATTACAATAATTAATGGTGGAATAATCGCAGTTAAAACTGTGATTTCATATCCCAGAAGACCAAGAGTACCAAACGACCACATTACACCAATGATTACTACAAACATGGAAATCATCGTAGCTCTAAAACTTCTAAAAAAGAAGAAAAACAACAAAGATGTGATTCCAAGTGCGGCTCCAACAAACAATCCAATTTCACTAATAATGCTATTTGCATTTAATGTTCGAATGTATGGCATTCCCGAAACGCGAAGATCTAATCCGGTTTCTTTTTCAAAAGCACTGATTTTTTCTTGGCTAAGATGTTTTTCGATAAAAGCTTTTCTAGCAGGTGTGTTTACAATTTTTTTATCCATATAAATTGCAAAACGAACAGCGCCACTTTCTTTGTTAAAAAGCATTCCTTCGTAAAAAGGTAAGTCGTTAAAGAATTCTTTTTCTTTTATTTTGAGATAAACATCAGAAATACTATCGTTGTTTATGAATGATTTGAGTTTGAATTTTTGAGTAATTGTATCTTTTTCTAATACTCGTAAATCTTCAATAGAAAGTGTAAGTTCAGTTGCTTTGTCTTTTTTGATTTCAGAAACAAATTTTTCCCAAGCTTTATAATTTTTTTCGGTAAAGAAATTTTTGTCTTTAAATCCTAGAACAACTAAATTTCCTTCTTCACCAAATTTTTCTAAAAACGAATTATACTGAATATTTACCTCATGATCATCAGGTAATAAGTTGGCTTCGGTAAAGGTAAAACGCATATTTTGCCATTGGAAAGCCATGAAAATGGTAAAAAGCAAAACAAGAATTAAAAGAAAAACGCGATTTCTTAAAATTTTACCGGCAATATAATCCCAAAAACTGGTGCTTAACCACTTTAACATCTCTCAAAAATTAGGGTGCAAAGGTAAAGGTTTTTGCTTAATTTATTGGTTTAGAGTGTAAGATTTAGTTTAATTTTACAGTCCTAAATCCAAATGATACGAAATTTTTATAGCAATATTGTCATCAAAATTAGCTAATTGATATGGTCCATATCTGTAAAAAGCTACTAAACCAATTCCTTTGTATATTTTATTACATTCAATTCCGCTTTCAAAAAAGCCGTCTTCCATAGTTTTGTAGTTGATACCAATATGCTGATTATTGTTGTTATCTGAACCGACTGCCATTCTTGTAACAATGGTAAATTCTGGGTTAATTTTATAACCTAATTTAATTTTATTAAAAGTATGTTTTAACTGTAATGAAGCGTATTTATTAGAGAAGAATTCATTAAAATACATGGTTTCAAAACTGTTTTTTCCTGCAAAAGTTACTCGTTGTAAGATAGCCTCACGATTTAAATTATTAGGAACAATACTGTATAAATGAGTAATTGGAACATCACCAAACGCTATACCAGTTTGAAACAAAAACGAACTTTTTTGTCCAGATAAATAAGGTAATTCATAGAAAGTTTTGAAATCTATTTTTGAAAAGGCAAAATCATTTTCTAACACACCAGGTAGAGTTTGTGTAAGTTGAAGCGAAAATTTTGGATGGCGTTTTTCATATTCAATTTTTCCAAATGGTGTTTGCATGTAATTGCTAAAAGGATTCCATTGAAAAGCTAGCTGAACTGCTGTTATATTATAATTGGTGAATGCTTTACCATTTTTTACAAAAGTATAATTAAACAGGGGTTGAATTTGATTATGAGAAACTCCTAAATAACTCGATGTTTTTGGTAAAACTTTACTTTCTATAAAAACCGAACTCATTCTATTGTTGTAAAAAGTGGAAATATTGATTGGTCGAGGATCATAAATTTTAAATCTTCGAGAATCTGTAATAAAATAGGTTTGTGCAATCTCGCTAATATCTTCTGAATAAGATGCACTAACCCATGTTTCAGATTTTGAGTGCGCCAAAAAGGAAGGTGTAATTCCGTATTTGAATTCGTCATCTTTTAATCCGTAGGCACAATAAAAAGTCACTTTGTATTTTTCAGAAAGTTTAGAATTTGTAACAGCTCCAGCTCCAAATCTAAAGCCTTCGAAATTATTATATTTAACAATACTTCTTAGGTCGATATCAAATATTGAAACTGGAAAATAGCCATTGATAATTTTTCTTCCCAAGAATAGTTTGTGTTCAATTCGTTCTGAAAGTGATAGACTGTCAATTGAAGTATAAGTTCGGAGTTTTCTCTTATCGAGTGAATCTTTTTTAAACGTATTCCAATACTCGCTTTCTTGTTTTAAACTCGATTGAGGAACTTCAATTTTTACTCTCGGTTTAGAAATAGTAATTGGTTTATTGATTTCAATATCAAAAGGTGTAGATTCTAAAGAAATATAGGCCTGATCAGTAGTGTTTTTACTTTCAACTTCACCTAAATCAGAACTAAATTTTATAGTACCTCCTAAGATTTTAATATCGTCTTGGTTATTTCCTTTTGAAACTTTGAATTTTCTGTTTTTTGGAAACCAAATATCAATATCTTTTCTATAATCAAATGTGTAAGTAGCATTGATATTTACAATGCCATAAATACGAAAATAGGCTTTACAAATAGCATAATTTTGAGAATCGATATAAAGTAGCCCTCTTAATCGATTGGTATTGAGCTTTTTTGGTTCAAAATAAATTCGGTAAGCATTTCTGCCATCTATTTTTACAGAATCAATTAATTTGTAATTGTAAAGATTACGTCCAAAATTTGAAATTGGATTTTGCACCGGAATTTCTAAAATCTCAAACGGATTTTCATACACTGAATAGGAGATTAGTTTTAAACCTAAATATTCATAAACAGGTTGCTCAAAACCTGCCATTCTAGTGGCTAAAACTGTTTCTTTGCTTTGATATTGATTATGTTGAATTAAATTAACTTTTTCAGTTTGATACAAATGTTGTCTTTCTGAGAACTTCTTAAATCTGTAATTTGATGAATCTAGTTTGATTAAAGATTTTCTAAAAAGTCTTTTTTTATAAATGGTATCAATTTTTGATGAAATACTATCCGGATTTGCTGTTACTTGAACGTATTCGTAGTTTTTATATTGAAAACTCGAAAGTGCTTTTTCAGGGTCATTCGATTTTCGATTTTCAATTACTTTTTTGATAATGTTGTTAACGCTGTTTTCTGTATAGATTTCGGTTTTTTTTTCGTTTAAATCGTTTATTAACTTAATCGTAACATTGACAACCCTTGGTTCTGGATAAGTTATTTTTTCATAATAACCTTTAAAATTTACTTTTATGGGTAATTTAAAATCTTTAACTTCAACTGTGAATTTTCCTTCCCAGTCGGCATTGAATTTAGTGTTGTTATAAGTAATTGTAGCAAAAGCAATAGGCACTTTTGAATCAAAGTCGATAATTTGTCCTTTTATTTTGGTTTGCGCTACTAAACTGTTGGTGATGATAAAGCACAAAAAAAGCCAAAAATATTTCATGTAAGTAATTTCAAGTATTTCTACAAATATATTGTTTTTTTTAGTTCAATATCATGATATTTAATCATTGAATTCTTTTAAAAATAAAAAAACTCCCAATATTGAATTGAGAGTTTAAATGTAATTTTATAAGAGTTCCGTAGGAACGAAATTTTGGTAAAATTATACTTTCATGATTTCAGCTTCTTTAACAGCTAAAAGTTCATCTATTTTCTTGATGAAAGAATCGGTTAATTTTTGAACATCTTCCTCTGCTTTTTTGCAAATATCTTCTGCAGTTCCGTCTTTTTCTTCTTTTTTGATGTCAGAATTAGCATCTTTTCTGTGGTTTCTGATGCCAATTTTAGCATCTTCAGCTTCAGCTTTTGCTTGTTTTACCAAGTCGCGTCTTCTTTCTTCAGTTAATGCTGGAATATTGATGATGATGTTGTCGCCGTTGTTCATTGGGTTTAACCCTAAATTAGCAATCATAATTGCTTTTTCAATAGGATGCAACATGTTTTTTTCCCAAGGTGTTACCGTTAATGTACGCGCATCAGGAGCATTAATGTTAGCAACTTGCGATAATGCAGTTTGTGAACCATAATAATCTACAAATACACCACCTAACATTTGAGGTGAAGCTTTCCCTGCTCTAATATTTAAAAATTCTTTCTCTAAATGCGCAACCGAACCTACCATAGCTTCTTTTGCACTGTCTAAAATAAAGTTAATTTCTTCTGTCATTTTTTTGTTTCAAGTTTAAGGTTTCAGGTTTCAAGTTAAGAACAATTACAACATGAAACGTGAAACAAAATTATATTGTTACCTTTGTTCCGATAGTTTCTCCTTCGCATACTTTTAATAAGTTACCATCTTTATTCATATCGAATACAATAATAGGCAATTTATTTTCTTGACTCAATGTAAAAGCAGTTGTGTCCATTACATTTAATCCTTTTGCTAATACATCTTCAAACGAAATAAAGTCAAATTTTACCGCATCAGCATTTTTTTCTGGATCTGAAGTGTAAACACCATCAACGCGAGTTCCTTTTAAGATTACGTCAGCACCTACTTCAATTCCTCTTAAAACTGCAGCAGTGTCAGTTGTGAAATACGGATTTCCTGTTCCTGCACCAAAAATCACGATTCTTCCTTTTTCTAAATGACGCGTTGCTCTTCTTTTGATATAAGGTTCAGCAATTGCTTCAATTTTTAAAGCCGTTTGTAAACGGGTTTGCATTCCAGCTTCTTCTAAAGCGCCTTGTAAAGCCATTCCATTGATAACTGTTGCTAACATTCCCATATAATCCCCTTGCACTCTATCCATGCCGTTACTCGCGCCAGCTACACCTCTAAAAATGTTTCCACCACCAATAACGATAGCGATTTCTACTCCTTTATCGTGAATTTGTTTTATCTCTTCAGCGTACTCAGCTAAGCGTTGTGGGTCAATTCCATATTGTCTTTCGCCCATTAAAGCTTCACCGCTTAATTTTAGAAGAATTCTTTTGTATTTCATTCCAGTTTATTTTTTTTATGGAGTCATGCTTTCGCAAGCTCAAGTCATTTTGTCGTGTTGTATTATTTGTGGTGCAAATATAGTTAAATAGCTTTTTTCTAAAAAAAATGTTTTGACATTTATGTTGCTAAATTTTCAAATGTCTTTTTTGCTTCGTTATAGCCTGTTTCAAATATTAAATCCATTTTAGATTTATTGGTTTCAAACGTACTAAAGTTAATCAATTCTTTGGGTTCTATGATTAAATCGCAATGATTAAATTTTTGAAGATTGGAATTAGCTGTTAATAATTCTAATGCGCGATATGTTACGGATTTGATTGAATTCAGATTTTTAGCTTCGATATTTTGAACTGGACTTACGTAAACACCGATAATTGAATCACATTTTCCTTGTAATAAATCGGCTGGGAAATGATTCAAAATGCCGCCATCACTGTATAATTTTTCTTTAATCACGTAAGGCGAAATCATGCCAGGGACTGCAGTTGAAGCTAAAACAGCATCTACAATTTTGGTTTCGGGACTAAAAATTTTTAGTTTTCCTTTTACCATATCGGTTGCCGTGATGTAAGTCGGAATTTTTAAATCGCTAAGTGTAGTAGTTTCTCCAAAAATCTCTTCAAAATATTTTTTGAATGATTCTGAATCTACAATTCCAGGTTTTTTAAACGTAAAATGTTTCCAATGAAAAAAATAAATCGACTTGAAAAAATCTAAAATTTCTTCTGGCTTTTTACCAAATGCATACATAGTTCCTACAATGGCTCCTGCGCTTGAGCCTGAAATACAAGAAGGTTCAATGCCTTGTTCGGTTAAGAATTTTAAAACTCCAGCATGAGCAATTCCTTTGGAACCACCACCAGAAAGCGCTAATCCGATTGATTTTGAAGTTAAATCCATATGTAACAATTCTTACATTTAATTTCCAAAATTAGACTTAAATTTGCCAAATAAAGTTAAGAAGATGATAAATACTTTAAAGCAAGCATTAGAAAATAGTTTTTCTTTTGCCGATTACAGAAAAAAAGTAACCAGTTTAATTGCTGAAGGAAAATCTACGGGTCATACACAATCGGAAGATTTATTAAAATATTCCGAACTAAACGAAACCAGAATGAATCGTTTAGAAAAAACTATAGAAGTTACACCTGAAACGAAAGCTAAACTCCAAAACTTAGATAAAAAATACATTTGGTTAGTGCTAAGCGAAGGTTGGTGCGGTGATGCTGCGCAAATTGTTCCTGTAATTCATAAAATGGCAGACGCAACAGATAAGGTTGAATTAAAAATTGCTTTGCGCGATGATAACGATGCTTTAATGCAACATTTTTTAACGAATGGAGGAAAAGCCATTCCAAAATTAATCGTTTTAGATGCTGAAACTTTAGAAGTAATTGCTGATTGGGGACCAAGACCTCATGATGCCAAACAATTGATTTTAGATTACAAAGCGGCTCATGGAGTAGTAGATGAAACGGCTAAAATTGAATTACAAAAATGGTATTTACACGATAAAGGAATTTCGATTCAGAATGAAATTGTGGAAATGCATGAGCAAGTTTTAAGTTAAAATATTGGAACGCGGATGACGCGGATGTTTTACAACACAGATTTAAACGGTTTTTATTAAACTTTGTGAAACAAAAATCATTTAATTGTTCCAATAATCCTCAACTTATCAGAAGTGGAAATTCCGCCAGGGTTACAACCAAGTTGCCCTTCCGGGATTTCCATTTTTAGTTTTTCATAATAGTCGGCCCAAACTTCAAAATATTCGTTCGATTTAGGTGATTTGAAAGTCATTGGATACAAATCAAATAAAGGTTTTTTGTACGAATGTAAAAACGCATCGTAAATTAATTCCGAACAATAATACTTTCCATTGTTGTACAAATATTCATCATCATAAGGAACGCCAACTTGCTGCAATGAAAAAGTAATGGCTTCTGGAATATATTTTCGGTATTTGCGTTTCAATCTTCCAACAAACATTTCTTCATTTGTGTAGCTTTTAAAGGTTTTATATGGTGCTATTTTAACCGCTTTTCCAGCAGCTTCAATTACAAATATTGAATCATTTTTGACATACACCATTCCTAAATGACTAAAATCTTTTCCTTGATAGCCTTCGGTAACTTCGTTAATGGCTTCACAAAGTGGACCGCAATTCATCGACTGAAATAAAATGTCGCCTGTTTTTAGTTTTATGTTTTGGGAAAAACTATAAAAAGAAAACCATAAGGTGAATAGGATAATTTTTTTCATTTTAAAAAGATATTAAAGCAATGCCAAGACTTATACTTCCTTGACTATTGTTGTTTAATTTAAATCCATAGGAAACAACTTCAATAAAAAGTTGCATTTCATCAGCTTCTAAGTTTAATTTTATTCTTTTAAATGTTCCAGATAATTCACCTCTTCCAATAGCAAATGTTTGTCCTAACCCAATATCAATTCCAATTCGAGTTTCTTCACCAATTTTTGGCATAATTCTAAGGTTTGAAAATAAGGGAGCTACCACTAATTTTTCAGAAAGTTTCATCCCTATACCTGAATTGATACTAAAGCCCAGCCATTTATTAAAATGCAAGCCATAGCCAAAATTAGCATTGATACCATCTGGAACAAACCAGCTGTTATTGGTTCTTCCATCTGGATAGACTTCTCCTCGATTTTTATTTCCTTGTAACGGAACGGAAATTTCAAATTGAGTATATGTAATTTTATTTTTCGTTGGAATAGAATCGGAATCTTCAATAGTATATTCTACCTGTCCAAATGACAAGTTGAAAACAAACATGACAAAAATTAGAATTTTATTTTTCATCAAGGAGTGATTTTTCAAAATCATCTGGTGTAACTCCGTTTTCAACAGCATAATCGCCAATTTTTGTACGACGAAGCGCCGTTAAATGCCCGCCCGATTGTAACGCTAATCCAAAATCATACGCTAACGAACGAATGTATGTTCCTTTGCTGCATTTAACTCTAAAATCAACTTCGGGCAATTGAATTCGTGTGATTTCAAATTCGTAAATCGTAGTTTTTCTGGATTGAATTTCTACTTCTTCGCCAGCGCGCGCGTGTTCGTACAAACGTTTTCCGTCTTTTTTAATAGCAGAAAAAACAGGTGGTTTTTGGTCGATTTCACCAATAAACTGTTTTGTAGTTTCTAAAATTAAAGCTTCTGTAATATGTGCTGTTGGAAAAGTGGCATCGACTTCAGTTTCTAAATCATAAGATGGAGTAGTAGCTCCTAAAACAATAGTTCCAGTATATTCTTTGGCTTGCGCCTGAATTTCGGTAATGTTTTTGGTGAATTTTCCAGTACAAATAATTAATAAACCAGTCGCTAACGGATCTAAAGTTCCGGCGTGACCAATTTTAAATTTCTTTGGTAAATCGTACTTGCGTTTTAAAATGTATTTCAATTTGTTCACCGCTTGAAAGGAAGACCATTTCAAGGGTTTGTCGATTAAAAGTACTTTTCCGGCTAAAATTTCTTCGGCATTCATTAGATAATAGTTAATTTTTGTACGAAGAAATGAATCAATAGAATTGCAAATCCGGCAACGATTCGGTAATAACCAAAGATTTTAAATCCGTGTTTGGTTAAAAATCCGATGAATGATTTGATAGCAATTAAGGCTACAATAAATCCGACTACATTTCCAATAATTAATAAATTAATTTGGTCGTCTGAAAGTACAAAACCATCTTTATAATAATCGTATGATTTTTTCAAAGTCGCTCCTAACATGGTTGGAATCGCTAAGAAAAACGAAAATTCGGCTGCTGTTGTTCGCGATAATTTTTGTGTCATTCCGCCTACAATGCTGGCACCACTTCTGGAAACACCAGGAATCATCGCTAAACATTGGAACAATCCAATTTTAAAAGCGGTTAAATACGAAATTTCTGTTCCTTCTGAATTTCCAAACCAATCATCGACTTTCAACAATAAAAATCCACCAATAATTAAGGAAATCGCTACTGTGATTGGATTTTCTAATAAACCATCAATAAAATCACTAAGCAATAATCCGAAAATTACGGCAGGAATAAAAGCAACAAATAATTTAAAGTAAAAATCAAGTGATTGAAAAAAACGTTTGAAATACAAAACAATTACAGAAAGTATTGTTCCTAATTGAATTACGATTGTAAAGAGTTTAGTAAAATCGTCTTGTGCAATGCCAAAAAAAGACGAAGCAATAATCATATGTCCCGTTGAAGAAACAGGTAAAAATTCGGTTATTCCTTCAATAATGGCAAGAATAATGGCTTGAAATGTATTCATTTTAGTAATTAGAGATTAGTGATTAGAGATTAGCAAAACCTGCTTACTAATAACTGAATACTGAACACTATTTTTTAGGGTTTTTTAAAATCGAATAAATCGTAATTCCGAATCCGATTAAAACAACTGTTGGAGCCAAACGAATTCTTCTGAAACTAAACAATTCTTCACCATTAAAAACGTTAGGATCTTCGCTTCCGCCACCACTCATTAAAATGAATCCTAGTCCAATTACGGCCAATCCAACCAAAAGGATTTTATAATTTACTTTATCAAAAAGAAATTCAGGTTTATTGTTATTTTCCATATTATAAATTTTTAAATCACTGTACACTTAATACTGGAACACTGATTACTAGTAAAGATCATCTGTTTTTAAATTCAAGAAACGTTGTGTTGCAAAGAATGTACTGATAGAAGTAATTACGATTCCAACTACTAACACTCCTAAAATTACGATTGCAATAGAAACATAATCTTTTGCAATGCCTAAACTTGGGAATAAACCATCTACATAAAACACTAAAGCCAATAAAGCAACAATAGCCAATCCAGAACCAATTAATCCTAATTTAATACTTCTCCAAATAAATGGTTTTCTGATGAACGATTTTGTTGCTCCCACCATTTGCATTGTTTTAATCGTAAATCGATGTGAATAAACAGAAAGACGTAACGAACTATTAATTAACAACATCGCAACAACGGTTAAAATAGCACTGATGATTAAAATCCAAAGACTAATTTTAGTCACGTTATTGTTTACCATATCTACTAGTTCTTTATCGTAGATAATTTCCGAAACCATTTCGTTTTTACGAATGTTTCGCTCAATTTTCTTGATGCTATCTGCAATTACATAATCACCTTTTAAGTGAATGTCAAATGAATTTTGTAATGGATTGAAACCTAAGAATTCCATAAAATCCTTACCCACAATATCTACATTGTTTTTAGCGGCACTGTCTTTATGAACAAAAACGAAGTCCTTAATGAATTTGGCATTTTTCATTTCTGTGTCAAATGCACTTATAGTAGAATCATTAGCATCGTTATTGAAGAAAACCGTCATAGGAATGTTTTCTTTAAAATCATTCGTTATCTTTTTTGAATTGATTACAAAAAGTCCTAAAGCTCCTAAAAGAAACAATACTAAAAAGATACTTAAAACTACCGAAAAGTAGGACGAGATTAAACGTCGCTTGTTGTAATTTTCAAAAGATGATGCCATAAAATTCTATTTAAGCCGTAAAAATAGTAAAGATATTTTGTTTACATAGAATATAACAACAAAGTTTTAACTTTAGTATTATAAAACGTATTTTTGCACCTTATTTTTTCGGATAAAACCGATAACAGAAAACTGACATGAAATACCACCACGAAAAAATCGAAGCCAAATGGCAACAATATTGGGCAGAAAACCAAACTTTTGCTGCATCAAATAACAGTGAAAAACCAAAATACTATGTATTAGATATGTTTCCTTATCCTTCTGGAGCTGGGTTACACGTTGGGCATCCACTGGGTTATATTGCTTCTGATATTGTCGCAAGATATAAAAGACATCAAGGGTTTAATGTGTTGCATCCACAAGGATATGATTCATTTGGTTTGCCAGCCGAACAATATGCGATTCAAACGGGTCAACATCCAGCGGATACGACTCGTATGAATATTGAAGGTGGTGTGGATAAATCAGGAAACACGATTCAAGGCTACAGAAATCAGTTGGATAGAATTGGTTTTTCTTTCGATTGGAGTCGTGAAGTGCGTACTTCTAATCCCGATTATTACAAGCATACGCAGTGGATTTTCATTCAATTATTCGAATCTTGGTACAATAAAAATTCGGATAAAGCGGAAAGCATTTGTACGTTAATACAAGAATTTGAAAAAAACGGAAATGCAAATGTAAATGCGGTTTGTGATGATAACATTGCGCCATTTTCAGCTGAAGATTGGAAAACATTTTCATCAGAAGAACAACAAAAAATACTTTTACAATACAGATTAACCTATTTAGCTGAAACCGAAGTAAACTGGTGCGCAGCTTTAGGAACCGTTTTAGCGAATGACGAAATTGTAAACGGCGTTTCAGAACGTGGTGGACATCCAGTGGTTCGTAAGAAAATGACACAATGGAGTATGCGAATTTCTGCTTATGCGGAACGTTTATTGCAAGGTCTAAACGAAATCGACTGGAGTGAATCGATCAAAGAATCGCAAAGAAATTGGATCGGAAAATCAGTTGGAGCAATGGTTTCGTTCAATGTAAACAATCACGATGAGAAAATTGATGTCTTTACAACTCGTCCTGATACCATTTTCGGAGTTACCTTTATGACATTAGCTCCAGAACACGATTTGGTTGCTCAAATTACCACTCCAGAACAAAAAGCTGCGGTGGAAGCCTATGTAGAAGCTACAGCAAAACGTTCAGAACGTGAAAGAATGGCAGATGTAAAGACCATTTCAGGAGTTTTCACAGGTGCTTATGCCGAACATCCATTTACAAAAGAACCAATTCCGGTTTGGATTGGCGATTACGTATTAGCAGGTTACGGAACTGGAGCTGTAATGGCCGTTCCATGTGGTGATGAGCGCGATTATGCTTTCGCGAATTTCTTCAAAGGAACGCAAGGAATGCCAGAAATTAAAAACATTTTCAACCAAGATATTTCAGAAGCAGCTTTTGGAGAAAAAAGCGGTTTCGAATTAATAAATTCTGATTTCTTAAACGGATTAGATTACAAATCGGGAACGAAAAAAATCATCGAAGAATTAGAAAAAATAAGCGCAGGAAATGCAAAAGTAAATTACCGTTTACGTGATGCCGTTTTCTCTCGCCAAAGATATTGGGGTGAACCTTTTCCTGTTTATTATGTGAATGGTTTACCACAAATGATTGACAAAAAACATTTGCCAATTGTTTTACCAGAAGTTGAAAAATATTTACCTACCGAAGACGGTCAGCCACCATTAGGTAACGCAACCGTTTGGGCTTGGGATACAGAAAAAAATGCAGTAGTTAGCAATGATTTAATTGATAACACAAAAGTTTTCCCACTAGAATTAAACACCATGCCAGGTTGGGCAGGTTCTTCTTGGTATTGGATGCGTTATATGGATGCACACAACACCGAAGATTTTGCTAACGAAGAAGCTATTAAATATTGGGAAAGCGTAGATTTATACATTGGTGGAAGCGAGCACGCAACCGGACATTTATTGTATTCTCGTTTTTGGAATAAATTCTTAAAAGACAGAGGTTATGCACCAACCGAAGAACCTTTCAAAAAACTGATTAATCAGGGAATGATTTTAGGGATGAGTGCTTTTGTTTATCAATCCGTAAGTGAAAACAAATCAGCTCCAACATTATATATATCAAAGGAACTACTCAATAAAGATTCTATTGAAAGTAATTGGATTGAAAGAAAAAGAGAAATTTTTTCAAATGCAGGTTTGTCAGAAGAAGAAATTAAAGCAGTTGTTTTTAGAGCAATTCATATTGACGTTTCTACTCTTAAAAATGAAAATGAAGTTGATTTAGTCAAATTAAAAGATTGGAGAAGTGAATTTAATGACGGGGTTTTCTTAACTGAAGATGATGGTAAATTTATCGTTCTAAGAGAAGTAGAAAAAATGTCGAAATCGAAATACAATGTGGTTTCGCCAGATGATATTTGTGAAGAATATGGAGCAGATACTCTACGTTTATACGAAATGTTTTTAGGACCATTAGAGCAATCTAAACCTTGGAACACAGCAGGAATTACAGGAGTTGCTGGTTTCTTGAAAAAACTATGGAGATTATACTTTGATGACAATGGTTCAGTAATTGTAAACGACGAACCAACGGCAGAAATGTACAAATCGTTACATAAAACCATCAAAAAAGTAACGGAAGACATTGAGAATTTCTCATTCAATACGTCGGTTTCTCAATTCATGATTTGCGTGAACGAATTGCAACAATTAAAATGTAATCATAGAGAGATTTTAGAACCGTTAGCGATTTTAGTTTCACCATATGCGCCACATATTGCAGAAGAATTATGGAGCGCTTTAGGTCACGAAGGGTCAATTGCAACCGTTGCTTTCCCAAAATTTGAAGAAAAATATTTGGTTGAATCTGAAAAAGAATATCCGGTTTCATTCAACGGAAAAATGCGTTTCACCATTAAATTACCATTAGATTTAACCAAAGAGCAAATTCAAGAAATTGTTTTAGCAGACGAAAGAACTATTGCACAATTAGCAGGAAATACACCAAAGAATATTATTATCGTTCCAGGTAAAATTATTAATTTGGTAGGGTAATCCTAAAAGCAAATAAATTTTAAATTTATAATCCCAAGCTTTTCTTAGCTTGGGATTTTTTATTTGACTTTGAAATTTTTAAACAAAAATGTTTGTTTTAGGTATAAAAAACATGTTTTTTGTTAAATTTTTGCATTTTAACATGTTAATCTGAGGTTAGTTGTTGAAAAATGTATATATTTAGAAATCAAAAAATTATGATTATTATTTTTTTAAAATAAATCTACTAGTTTTATTAATCCCAAATCGATAAACTATGAAGAAAAATATAACTATTTCAGTAGTGCTGTTTTTTGTTTCTTGTTTTGTATTCTCTTTAAATGCTCAAGTTTCAGACAGTAATTTGTCAAAAAAGTTTTCAACTTTATTCAACAATTCATCTAGCTATCAAAATTATAAGATGGTCAATAAAGATGACGCTTTAGATTTTCAAACCTATCTTCAGAATTATATTCAGCTGGAACAGTCTAATCAACTTGCTTTAAAAAATACGTTGATTGAAAATGAAAAAGAACTTTTGGTTTTAAAACAAGAAATGTCCGAGTTGATTACTATAAATCAAATGTTAATTCAAGATAGCGATAATGTTAGTCTTTTTGGAATGGCAATAAATAGAGATACCTATTATGTTTTTGTTTGGGTATTGTTTTTAGGGTTACTACTTTTTTCAATTGCGATGTATTATCGATTTAAAAAAGCTAACAAAATAACGGAAAGTTCTAAAATGGTTTTGCAAGAATTAGAAGATGAATATGAAAATTTCAGAAGAGTATGTATAGAACGTGAACAAAGTTTAAGAAGACAATTGTTTGATGAGATAAAAAAAACCAATGAATTAAGAGATGCTTCTTAATTAGAAATTTTTAGTATTTAAACCTTCTTAGAAAAGAAGGTTTTTTTTTGAGTTTAAAAAAATAATAGTTCAAACGAGAATTTTTTTTGTAACATTTTTCATTTTTTACGTATAATAGATAAACTAAAAAACTATAAAAATGGAAAAGAGAAACATTGGAAAAATAATTGCTGGAGTTGTGGTCATTGGGTTTATATTTATTGCCGCTTTAATGTTTGGTTTGCCAAGATATAACGTATGGCAACAAGAAATGGCAGGAAAAGCAGAAATGGCAAAAGCCGAACAAAATCGTAGAATTTTAGTAGAAGAAGCAAAAGCCAAATTAGAAGCAGAAAAATTAAACGCCCAAGCCGAAATTGAACGCGCAAAAGGTATGGCAGAAGCAATGAAATTAGAAAACGGAACATTAAGCGAAACCTATAACCAATATTTATTCATTAGAACGTTAGAAAAATTAGCAGATAAAGGCGATTTACCGCAAATTATCTATGTGCCAACTAACGGAATGGTTCCAGTAATGGATGTTTCTAAAAAATCACCAGTAAAGCAAATGAAAGAGTAATTGTTTTTAGAATTATTTAACGAATGCCAAAATGTCATTTTGTATCTTTGGCTTGTAATTTGTTGTTGATTTTAGTAAATTTAGAAATTTAAAATATAAAAGATATGTGGACATATTATATCATTATTGGAGCTATTGCTCTTGTGAGTTGGTTAGTAAGTAATAAATTGAAGAGCAAGTTTGCTCATTATTCTAAAGTTACGTTACGAAACGGAATGAGTGGTGCTGAAATTGCAGAAAAAATGTTGCAAGACCACGGAATTACCGATGTAAAAGTAATTTCAACACCTGGTCAATTAACAGATCATTACAACCCAGCAAACAAAACAGTTAATTTGTCAGAAGCAGTTTATAACCAAAGAAATGCTGCGGCAGCGGCAGTAGCGGCTCACGAATGTGGTCACGCTGTGCAACATGCTCATGCGTATCAATGGTTAACGATGCGTTCTAAAATGGTGCCTGTAGTAAACATTTCGTCAAGTATGTCGCAATGGTTAATTATGGGAGGTTTAATTTTAGGATTTGCTTCAAAATCAGGTATTGGTTTTTATGTAGCGGTTGCAGGTTTAATTTTAATGGCAATTGCAACTACTTTTAGTTTTGTAACACTTCCAGTAGAGTACGATGCGAGTAACAGAGCTTTAGCTTGGTTAAAAAATAAAAATATGGTAAGTCAGCAAGAATATGCTGGTGCTGAAGATTCATTAAAATGGGCAGCAAGAACATATGTAGTTGCCGCTTTAGGAGCTTTAGCGTCGTTATTATATTGGGCTTTCCAAATTTTAGGTTCGAGAGACTAAACGAATATTTTATAAAATTAAAATCCGTCAGACGCAAGTATGACGGATTTTTTTAATAAAATTATATTAGTTTGTCATTTCGACGTAAGGAGAAATCTCATAATTCGAGACTTTTGATATGTGACTTCTCCTTACGTCGAAGTGACAATATTTAAAAAAAATTACAACTGAATTTGTCTCTCAATTTGTTGCTCCAAAGAAATATATGTTTCCGTTCGTGAAACACCATCTATAGGTTGGATTTTTTTGTTGAGTAATTGCATCAAATGTTCGTTATCTCTACAAATCAGTTTGATTAAAATACTCCAATTTCCCGTGGTATAATGACATTCCAATACTTCCGGAATCTTCTTCAATTCTTTCACCACTTCAGGATTACTAGAAGCTTTTTCTAAATAAATTCCGATGAAAGCCATCGTACTATAACCCAAAACTTTCGTATCCACAATAAATTTCGAACCTGAAATCACACCCGCTTGTTCCAGTTTTCTTAGTCGTTGATGAATCGCAGCGCCAGAAATCCCAATTTTATTCGCAATCTGTAAAATAGGTTTACGAGCATCGTCCATTAAATCGCGAAGGATTTCTTTGTCAATTCCGTCGATTTCAATTTGTAAGTGATTTATCTTCATTTTTAGGTAATTTGAAAGTAAAAATACAAAATCGATTTCAAATAGAATAAAAAAAATCCGAAACCAATTACGATTTCGGATTTTTAAAGTCTTGAAATAATGATTAATTGTTCACATTTAGTGGATTGTAACCTAAATAAGGTACTTCCATTTCTTTGAAAATTACACCGTAATCTTCTAATTCTTTTAGTATTGGATTGTACACTTCTTTTGTAATTGGTAATTGTACGCCAGGAGTGGTAATTTCTTTGTTTAAAATTTTTAATGTTGCAATTGCAACAGGTAGCCCAACTGTTTTCGCCATTGAAGTATAAGTTTGATCATCACCAATACAAACCATTGTTGAATCAATTTGTTTCTTTTCTCCATTTAATTCATAACCAAATTTATGATACATAACAATCATGTCTTTATCATTTGGTTCCAAAGCCCATTTTTCTGATAATATCTTTTCTAATATTTGAGCTGGAGTTGCTTTTACTAATCCTACTTTTTTGTTTGGATTAAATAAGTCAATTTCAACTAATTTGTCCCAAATAATATCGTCTTGATCAATTTTTTGAATGTGTCGTAATTTGATTTCTACAGTATCAGTTGGATGATAAGGTAAGAATGAATTCGTAAATTCTCTATAGGTCATGCTTTCCGAGTTGTCAATAGTATACGAATCGTCAGTCATTCCAAGTTGTACTAAAATGTCCCAAGCTCTTGAGTACCCAACTCTTCTAATCGTTCCTCGGTAACAAGTTAAAGCGTCGTCTAACCCATAAACACTTCTGTATTTTAAGGAATCTCGGTTGGCATACGCTTCAAATCTTCCGTAACCTTCCACTTCTAAAAATTCAGTTCTTCTAAATAATTTTGAATACGGAATGTACTTGTAATTTCCTTCTTGAATAAATTTTGCAGCACCACCTTGTCCTGCTAAAACAACGTTTCTAGGATTCCAAGTGAATTTATAATTCCATAAATTAGTATCGCTTTCAGGAGCTACTAATCCACCGCAGAACGATTCAAATAAAATGATGTTACCCCCTTTTTCGCGAATTTCATCCAATACTTTCATCGCACTCATATGATCGATTCCTGGATCAAGCCCAATTTCGTTCATGAAAACCAAGCCATTTTCTTTAGCCGCAGCGTCTAGTTCTTGCATCGCGGGACTAATGTAAGATGCCGTCACCATGTGTTTTTTGTAAGTAATACAATCTTTAGCCACTTCTAAATGCAAATGTGCCGGCAGCATAGAAACTACAACATCTGCTTTTTGAATTTCTTCTTTTCGTTGTGCCTCATTAAAAATATCAAAAGCAATGGCTCTCGCATTTTTGTGATTGTTAGTCTTTTGTTTAGCTAATTCTTCCGATAAATCAGCAATTGTAACATGTAGATTTTCTTTTTCCGAATTTCCTAAAAGGTATTTTATGAGTGATGAAGCTGATCTTCCTGCTCCAATGACTAAAATATGTCTCATCTTTGGGTGTGTTGTAAAAATATCACACGAAGATAGTAAAATGTTATATTTATGAAAACATTTTATTGATTTATGTCATAATTTAACATAAAAACTTTTCCTATCTTTGGTCTCAAATTTAAAAAAATGGACAAAAGAATACTATTAGTTGCCGCATTTTTAGGGATAACGGCAATAATTTTAGGGGCATTTGGAGCTCACGCATTAAAAAAATTACTTTCGATGGAGCAATTGGCAACATTTGAAGTTGGGGTGCGTTATCAAATGTATCATGCATTGTTTCTTTTGTTTATTGGAACTTTTACTTTTTTAGGAGAGAAAGAACGCTCAATCATTTTTTATTTAACGATAGTAGGTGTTTTGTTTTTTTCAGGGTCTATTTATCTTTTAGCGACAAACACGGTTACCAATTTGAAGACTAAATTTCTAGGACCTATTACGCCAATAGGCGGTTTGTTCTTGGTTTCGGCTTGGGGATACTTATTTTATGCTGTTTTATCTAAAAAACAGTAATTAAAAAAACGCTATCTAAAATATAATTTATAATTTTGCACTTTATTAAATACACAACATAACAAACAATTTATGGATACGAATACGCATATTACGAAATCGATTTCGTTAGAAAAGTACGGAATCGTTAATGTATCAGAAATAATATACAATCCTTCATACGACTATTTATATAATGAAGAATTAAATCCAGCTTTAGAAGGATTTGAAAGAGGGCAGTTATCTGAACTTGGTGCGGTTAACGTAATGACAGGTGAATTCACAGGTCGTTCTCCTAAAGATAAATATATTGTTAAAGATAGCGTTACAGAAAACACGATTTGGTGGAATTCTGATAAAGCAGCTAACGATAACAAACCGATTTCACAAGATACTTGGAATGCTTTAAAAGAAACTACGGTAAAGCAATTGTCAAACAAAAAATTATATGTGGTTGACGCTTTTTGTGGTGCAAACGAAAATACTAGATTGAAGGTTCGTTTCATCATGGAAGTAGCATGGCAAGCACACTTTGTTAAAAACATGTTCATCCGTCCAACAGAAGCTGAATTAGATAATTTTGGAGAGCCTGATTTTATTGTAATGAACGGTTCAAAAACAAGTTTCAAAGTTTACGGAGCTCACGGATTAAACTCTGAAGTATATGTAGCGTTCAACTTAACGGAGAAAATCCAATTAATTGGAGGAACTTGGTACGGTGGAGAAATGAAAAAAGGATTATTCTCAATAATGAACTATTACTTGCCATTACAAGGAATCGCTTCTATGCACTGTTCAGCTAATAAAGGAAAAGATGGTGATGTGGCTGTTTTCTTTGGTTTATCAGGAACAGGAAAAACTACTTTATCAACAGATCCAAAACGTGAATTAATCGGAGACGATGAGCACGGATGGGATAACGATGGTGTTTTCAATTTTGAAGGTGGATGTTACGCAAAAACTATCGATTTAAGTGCAGCAAACGAACCAGACATCTTTGGAGCAATCAAAAAAGACGCGTTGTTAGAAAACGTAACAGTTGATGCTAACGGAAAAATTGATTTTAAAGATGGTTCTGTTACTCAAAACACACGTGTTTCTTATCCAATTAACCATATTGAAAATATTGTAAGACCCGTTTCTAAAGCAGGTCACGCTACTAAAGTTATTTTCTTAACAGCAGATGCCTTTGGAGTAATGCCTCCCGTATCTAAATTAACTCCTGAACAAACTAAATATTACTTCTTGTCAGGATTTACAGCTAAATTAGCAGGAACTGAAAGAGGAGTAACACAACCAGAACCAACATTTTCAGCTTGTTTCGGAAAAGCATTCTTATCTTTACACCCAACAAAATATGGTGAAGAATTAGTTAAGAAAATGGAGCAACACAATGCTACAGCTTACATGGTAAACACAGGTTGGAACGGAACAGGAAAACGTATTTCAATCAAAGATACAAGAGCAATTATAGATGCTATCTTAGATGGTTCAATCGAAAAAGCGGAAACAAAAACAGTTCCAGTATTTAATTTTGTAGTTCCTACTGCTTTACCAAATGTAGATACCAACATTTTAGATCCAAGAAATACCTATGCTGATGCTGCTGAATGGCAAACAAAAGCAGAAGATTTAGCTTCAAGATTTATCAAAAACTTCGTTCAATATACGGATAACGAAGAAGGAAAATCTTTAGTAGCAGCTGGTCCTCAATTGTAATATAATAAAATTAAATAGTAAAAGTCCTGAAATATTCAGGACTTTTTTGTTTGCGTAATAAGTGTTATTATTTTTTTATTTTTCCTAAGATTAATTTAGTAAGTAAAATTAAAAACAATATCACTGCTATTAATGTAGTTATTGTATAATAAGGAATTACATAATAATTATCATAAATACTAAAGAAAAAAAAGTCTTCTTTTAATGTTAAACTAGCAGTTGACAACACAATAATGGTTGTAACATAAATCATTATTTTTTTCATAGTTTGTTTTGATTTAAAAAGAAAGCATTGAAAAAATTAAATTCCCCCATTTCAATGTCTTGAAAATTAATATTTGGAATTGTTTCATTTGCTAATTGAATAGGAAATTTATTAAAACCAGTTTGTTTCTCAATTATGCATGATATAGTTTTGATTTCTTCTAAAAAAATCGATTGCTCTTTTTCGGGATTATGCATAGGAACTGTTTTCCATTTATATGGATTTAATTCAATTTCATTTTCTAGTATATAAATCAAATATAAGGGAACTAAAAAACTAATATGAATACAAATTTTATTCAGAGTTGAGTCTCGTAAAACATCTATTTCTAAAGAAATACATCTGTCCTCCCAATTAGAAACAGTCACGTCGGTAATGTTTTTTAAATGGTCAATGTTTTTTATTTCATCAATTATCTTGATATAAAAATCAGATTCTAAATAATTAGAAAATTCATTTAAAGTATTTGTTAAATTCTTATATTCAAAAGTTTTCAAATAGTTTTCCTTATCAAGTATATTATCAATATTCTTTGGATAAAATAAATAAGCTAAATTTTTTAAATTTTTTTGTATCATTTTTTAATTACAATTTCCATTACCAAAACTAGTTCTATATTGAGTTGGTATAATAGTAAAATTATTTGCGTTGAAGTTAACTCTTCCTCCAGGAATGTATAAAGGATAATTATGTTTTAATCTTTGTTTAAAGTACATGTCGACTATCATTCCAGATACTGGCTTGTTGCCAAATTTCTTTACTGTTTCATCCATTGCTTGTTCTAATGCATGAGCTGAGGTATTTGCGGCTAATCCAGGGCTAATATAAGTACTTCCAACACTTAGATTTATAGGGCAACCAAATAAAATGGCTTGAGGAAATTCGGATAAATGATTGACATAAATTCCTTGAGGTGAAATAACGGTTACTTGAAAATGAATATTTAATACAGCTGATTCTTGCCAATTAGAGCCTGTTTGCTGAAAATTGAAACTTTCACAATTTGGATCAATATCTACGTTCTCCGGTTCTACATCGTCGTTTTCAGGATTTAAAATATCAATGATAATCTCTGAAATAAAGTTGTGGTTTTCAGTTGTATTGCCATATGAGTTTAAATAGTCATTTGCCAAATCAATCAACTCCATTGCAAAAGCTGGGTCGGCATCAACTTGAGGTAAATAACTAGAAATTGAAGCTACTGCATCATCATTTACAGGATTAGTCCACCAAGCAAATTGAGTTGGAGATAAGTTTTTCACAAATTCTTTTACAATTTGAGCGGCCATTGTTGTGGTTATCGGGGCAGTTGTTACTGTTGTGGAACCAGTTCCAGCACCTAATCCACCATGATTGTTAGAAGAACTACCGCCAGCACCCCCGCCCGTTGAGTAATGAAAACTCCAGTAATAACTACAAGTAGAGTTTATTAAGGTTATTGTACTTTCTCCTGTTGAAGGATTGGCAACATCCATGTAGCCGTATTCATTAGTAATTTCATAAGTTTCATCGCAATAATAATTTAAATTACCAGTTTCATCACTATAAACAACAGTATTACTGCTTGAATAAAATATTTTGTTATTTAAATTTTCAGTGTTAAACACTATTTCTCTAATAGAAGCATTAGTATTTTGACCATTCATTGCTGCTTCTTTATTTGGTCCATAGTTAACTAAATAAGTTTTTGTTGTGTTATCCATTTGTTGAACAACTAAATTTTCAAAATCGTTTGAATTTTCTCTATAAACTGGAAATGTTAACGAGGTAAAGTTGTCGCCTTCAATCAACATTGCTTCTTCCGTATCAATTAATATGTCCAAAACTGGATCTATAATTATTTTTGAATTTATATTTTCTTTTTTTACGTTATTAATCGTGTTGATTTTTTCAAGAGCAAATGAATAATTGTTTATTCGATTCTCTTTTATTTTCTTTACTTTTATTTCGCTTTGGTTTTTTGAAGAAACAACATCTTCTTCAACTTGACAGCTTATAGTAGTTAGAGTTAAACTAAATGATAGTAAGAGTGATAATAATTTGATTTTTCGTTTCATAATTGTTTGTCTTTAAAATTACTGAATTTTTTCCTAATTTGTTTTAAAAGTTAATAAATATTTAGGCAATTTATAAAGTAATATTTTATTTCTGTTACAGATTTTCTGTACATTTTCAATTTGATTTTCCAGTGTTTATTGAGTTTCTTTATTTTAAAATTATATTTTGTTGTTCTGAGGCGTCTTATTTTTACTTATCATAGAATAAATACTTATCACGAATTACACACTGTAGATATTGAGTTGTATTTTAAAACAAAAAACCCAAACTCTTTCGAATTTGGGTTCTATATAATTTTCCTTGTTTTTTTATTTTCCTTTATTAACCTCGGCAACATATTTTTCTAAAGCTCCCGTCATCGATGGAGTTCCAGGGCTTGGCGCCATGATGTCTACTCGCAAACCGTGTTCTAAAGCTTCTTTTTGAGTAGTACTTCCAAAAACAGCAATACGAGTATTGTTTTGTTTAAAATCTGGGAAGTTTTTAAACAATGATTTAATTCCGGTTGGACTAAAGAACGCTAAAACATCGTAATAAACATCTTTTAAATCTGTTAAGTCACTCATTACTGTTCTGTAAAAAACTGCTTTTGTCCAATCAACTTTTAAGCCGTCAAGTGTTTGAGGAACATCTGCATTTAATTGGTCGGAAGAAGGTAGTAAAAACTTCTCATCTTTGTATTTTTTAATAAGAGAAGACATGTCAACAAAGTCTTTTTGTCCAACATATATTTTTCTTTTTCTATAAACTACATATCGTTGTAAGTAAAAAGCAACGGCTTCAGATTGACAGAAATATTTTAAATCTTCTGGCACTTTATAACGCATCTCTTCAGCTACTCTAAAAAAATGGTCAACAGCATTTCTACTTGTTAATATTATGGCAGTAAAGTTATTTAGATCTATTTTTTGAGCACGAACTTCTTTAGCAGGAACACCTTCTACGTGGATGAAAGGTCTAAAATCAACCTTTACTTTCAGTTTATTTTGAAGCTCAAAATAAGGAGAATTTTCTACTTTAGGCTCTGGTTGTGAAACTAATATTGTTTTCACTTTCAAATTTGACATATTTCTCTCTAATTTTTTGTAAACCAATTATAAATAAAATAGTAAGGTGCTATTTCAAGGGTGCAAAGATATAAAATAAAATAAAATATTTTACGTAATAGTAAATTTTGATATAATTTCAGCGCAACCAAGTAAGTAGTGATGTTTATAGTAATTAAGACTGTCAGTAATGACCAAAAGAACCAATCTGAATTAAATGAATTGTAAAATAAAATGATGTTAATAGGTAATAAAATGAAACCAAAATAAGCTCTATAATTCACTTTCAGTAAGTTAAATTGCTCGTTAAATTCTTCAATTTTAAATGCAGTTGCAATAATTTTCTCAATTAAGAATTTCGAAAGTATAAAAACAGTTAAAAAAGTAAAAACTTGAATGTAAACAATAAAGTCAGTTTTTTCGGCTCTATCAAATTGATTTAATATTAATAAAGTAAAGAATGAAAACGAAATTAGCTGTAAGATAAACATTGAAATAGTAAAGCCGCTCATTAAGTTACTACTGTCTCGGTAAATTTTAGTGTATTTATCGGAAAAAGCCAATCGAATAAATTCGTTAAATCGAACAGAAGAAATTGTTTTATTTATGGCAATAATTCCCACGCAAATAACAAACAAGATGGTTGCCCAGTCCTTGCTTTCGATGATTCTATCGTGTAATTGAATTGCTAACATACTGCCGCAAAATTACAAAAAATAGTATCACTTTCATTATTATAAAATTATTAAGAATTGTCAACAAGAAATACCTTATTTTTGCAGTTGAAATACAAGATTTTTATGGCTCAAGGTATTGTTGTAATTCCAACTTTTAACGAAATTGAAAATATTGACGCTATCATTAAGGCTGTTTTTGCATTGCAAACGCCATTTGATGTTTTAGTAGTAGACGACAATTCTCCAGATGGAACTGCTGCAAAGGTAAAAGAATTGCAACAAGAATTTCCTTCGCAATTGCATTTAAAAGTTCGCATGAAAAAATCGGGTTTAGGAACGGCTTATGTAGCAGGTTTTAAATGGGCGCTTTCTCATGGATATGATTATATTTTTGAAATGGATGCCGATTTTTCTCACAATCCTAATGATTTAGAAAAGTTATTAGTAGCTTGTGAAAATGGAGCGGATGTTGCTATTGGTTCTCGATATTCAAACGGAGTAAATGTGGTAAACTGGCCTTTAAGCCGAGTTTTGTTATCTTATTTTGCTTCAGTTTATGTGAGGATTATAACCGGAATGAAAATTGCGGATGCAACAGCAGGTTTTAAATGTTACAGAAGAACTGTATTAGAAAAAATTAATTTAGATAAAATAAAATTTGTGGGTTATGCGTTTCAAATAGAAATGAAATATCGTGCCTTTGTAAATAAATTCGTTATTGTTGAGGTTCCTATCATTTTTACAGATAGAACTAAAGGACAATCAAAAATGAGCGGTGGAATTATTCGTGAAGCCGTTGTTGGAGTAATAATGTTAAGAATACATAAAATGTTTAATAGATTATAATGAGTGCCAATACATATTTAATTAGAAATGCCAAAATTGTAAATGAAGGTGTTGTTTTTGAAGGGGATATATTGATTGAAAATGAATTCATAAAAGAAATCGCACCTCAAATTAGTCTGAAATCGTCCGACTGTGTTATTATTGATGCAGAAGGGAGTTATGTAATGCCAGGAGCTATTGATGACCAAGTGCATTTCAGAGAACCAGGACTTACTCATAAAGGAACTATCGAAACAGAAAGTAGAGCAGCGATTGCGGGCGGAATTACTTCATTCATTGAGCAGCCAAATACGGTTCCAAATGCGGTCACTCAAGAACTTTTAGAAGATAAATACCAAATTGCTTCTCAAACATCGTATGCGAATTATTCGTTTATGATGGGAGGAACGAATGATAATTTGGAGGAAGTTTTAAAAACTAATCCAAGGAATGTTGCCGGAATTAAATTATTTTTAGGTTCTTCTACTGGAAATATGTTGGTGGATAATCCAGAAGTTTTAGAAAAGATTTTTTCATCAACGAAGATGTTAATTGCGGTGCATTGTGAAGATGAAGCAACAATTAAAGCTAATACACAAAAATATAAAGACGAATTTGGAGACGATATTCCAATGAAATACCATCACTTGATTCGTAGTGCCGAAGCTTGTTACTTGTCTTCGTCAAAAGCGATTGAATTAGCTAAGAAAACAGGTGCGCGTTTACACGTGTTTCATTTGTCAACAGCAAAAGAAATGGACTTGTTTACCAATAAAATTCCATTAGAGGATAAACAAATTACTGCCGAAGTTTGTATTCACCATTTATGGTTTACAGATGCTGATTACGATGCGAAAGGTTCGTTAATAAAATGGAATCCAGCAGTAAAAACTCAAGAAGATAAAGATGCTTTGTGGAAGGCCTTGTTAGATGACAGAATTGATGTAATTGCAACTGATCATGCTCCTCATACTTTAGAAGAAAAATGTAATCCTTATTTGACGTGTCCTTCTGGAGGTCCATTGGTTCAGCATGCTGTTGTGGCTATGTTTGAAGCGCATCACCAAGGAAAGATTTCAGTAGAAAAGATTGTAGAAAAAATGTGTCACAATCCGGCCAAAATTTTTAAAATCGAAAAGCGTGGCTTTATTAAGGAAGGATATTATGCAGACATTGCAATTGTAAATGCTTATTTACCTTGGAATGTTAAAAAAGAAAATATTATCGCAAAATGTGGTTGGTCTCCGTTTGAAGGCTATAACTTTAAATCACGTGTAACACATACTTTTGTTAACGGGAAATTAGTTTATCATAATGGTAAAGTAAAAGAAGCAAAAGCAGGACAACGTTTGTTATTTGAAAGAGAAGTGTAATGAAACAAATACTATTTTTATTACTAAGTTTATTGGTGTTTTCTTGTTCTAAGAATCCGGTTCCAAAACCTGATAATTTATTAGACGAGGAAGTAATGGTGGATATTATTTATGATGTTTCGATTTTACAAGCAACAGATGGTTCTATGCCACATAAATTAAAAGAATATAATATTGAAATGGATCAATATATTTTTAAAAAATATAAGATTGATAACATAACTTTTCGACAAAATCAACGCTATTATGCCGCAGATGTTAGAAAATCAAAAAGAATATATAAAAGGGTAATTGAAAAATTTGAGCAAGAAAAATCTAAAATATCTGGCGATTCAAACAAAAAAAAAGATAAAGATGGAAAAATTATTTACGAGCCCGTAAAATAGCTTTTAAATAATCTTCTTTTTTTAGAAAAGTAAAATTAAGTTCCTTTTCAATTTTTGAAGTATCAAATGTAGTTTTAGTATGTGACGATTTTGCAGTACTTCTAGTTAATCTTCTTTTTCGATTTGCTATTTTTGAAATCAACCAATCCATTCGCCAAGCGATAGAAGTCATGAATTTACTTGCTTCAATAGAAGGCTTTTTTAATTTCAATTTTTCTGCAATAAAATCAAGTAATGCTTTTGTGGAAATATTTTCACCAACTAAAGTATAACGTTCTCCATTGCTGTTACTATTCATTAATTGAATCATGCACTTCGCAACGTCTTCAACCGATATAATTCCAATGTTGCCTTTCGTATAAAACGACAATCCCTTTTTTACCGATTGAATAATCACATCGCTACCTTTTTTTGGAAAACCATAACCAAAAATCACACCCGGATTTATAATGACAACTTCCAAACCTTCCTGATGTCCGCGGAAAACTTCCATTTCTGCACCATATTTCGTAATGGCATAATCACTATGCAATTCTTCTGGATTCCACTCAGTTTCTTCTGTAATAGTAGTTTCGTGTTCTTTTGGATTTCCTAAAGCGGCAATCGAACTCACATGACAAAGTTTTTTTATGCCAAAATCAATACAACAATTTACTACATTAGCCGTTCCTTCGATATTGATTTTTCGCAGTTCGTCTTCGTCATTTGGGTCGAATGTAATCAAAGCTGCACAATGATAAACATGAGTGATATTTTCAAAAGCAATTTCCAAAGATGGAATATCTGTAATGTCGCCTTTTACCCAATTGATTTTATCAAAAAGAGCAGTTTGATTATGAAAAGCAAAAACATTTTTCACTTTTTCAATTTGTTTTTCCGAACGAAATAACGCTTTTACTTCCTCATTTTCTTGAAGAAGTTGCACTAACAAATGTGAACCTACTAATCCTGTTGCTCCTGTAACTAAAATCATGATGTAAAGATAATATTTTTTGAGAAGATAGAATATAGATATTAGAAGTTAGAAAATAGACTTGACTTTATTATTGATTTTTGCATTTGAAATTGAACTTGAAATTGCCCTTGAATTTTGAATAAAACTTTTAAACTTTTAAACTAAAAGTTATCTTTGCTCAAATTATTTGAAAATCATGAAAAATTTTATTGAAGAAGTGACTTGGAGAGGAATGCTCCACGACGTAATGCCAGGCACCGAAGAACATTTGATGGAGCAGATGCGTGTGGCGTATGTGGGTATTGATCCAACCGCCGATTCATTGCATATAGGACATTTAGTTGGGGTTATGTTATTGAGACATTTTCAATTGAGTGGTCATAAACCATTAGCGCTTGTAGGTGGAGCAACCGGAATGATTGGTGATCCATCAGGAAAATCTAACGAAAGAAATTTATTAGATGAAGCTACTTTGCGTCATAATCAAGAAGCGATTAAAGGGCAATTGGCTCGCTTTTTAGATTTTACTTCTGCGGAAGCAAATGCTGCTGAGTTAGTAAACAACTACGATTGGATGAAAGAATTCTCCTTCTTAGATTTCATTCGCGATGTGGGAAAACACATTACGGTGAACTATATGATGGCGAAAGATTCGGTTAAAAAACGTTTAACTGGAGAAACTTCAGAAGGAATGTCGTTTACGGAATTTACGTACCAATTAGTGCAAGGCTACGATTTTTTGCATTTATACCGTGCAAAAAAATGTACGCTTCAAATGGGCGGAAGTGACCAATGGGGGAATATCACTACTGGAACTGAATTAGTGCGAAGAATTGAATCTGGAAAAGCGTATGCTTTAACTTGTCCGTTGATTACAAAAGCGGATGGAACGAAGTTTGGTAAATCAGAAGGTGGAAATATTTGGTTAGATGCAGAAAGAACTTCGCCTTACAAATTTTACCAATATTGGTTAAATACTTCGGATGTTGATGCAGAAAAATACATTAAAATTTTCACTTTCTTAGATAAAGAAACAATTGAAAGATTAATTGCTGAGCATAACGAAGCACCTCATTTAAGAGCTTTACAAAAACGTTTAGCAGAAGAAATTACCATTATGGTACATTCTGCAGCAGATTTAGAAAATGCAATCGCAGCTTCAAATGCGTTCTTTAGTCCGTCTATGGATGAATTAAAAAAGTTAGATGAGAAAACGTTTTTAGAAGTGTTTGATGGTGTTCCTCAAGCTGAAATTTCAATGGAAGATTTCAATGCAGGTTTAGATATGATTGCGGCATTAGCAGCAAAAACGAACTTCTTAGCTTCTAATAGTGATGCGCGTAGAGAATTGAAACAAAACTCGATTTCTTTGAATAAAGAAAAAGTGGGTGAAGATAAAATCATTACAAAAGAGGATTTAATCAACAATCAATTCTTGTTGTTGCAAAAAGGAAAGAAAAATTATTACGTAATTAAGGTTAAATAGTTTTGTCATACTGAACTTGTTTCAGTATCTGATTTTAGAAGCTGAAATGAATTCAGCTTGACAAAAAAACTTATATTACCATCAAATTACAACCACGAATATCAGAATTATCAAAACGTCCCAACACTTCGAAAGAATGGTTGGGATATTTTTTTCCCAAATCTTGCGTAGCAATAAACGAACACGAATTGATATTAGCTAAATCAATCACGTTAATTCCGCCTGTTTTTCCTTCGGAAACATAAGTTAAAGCATCTTCCGTATCACGAATAAGAATTTGCATCCATTGAGGACATTCAAAAACACCATCGCCAAGAGAATACGCTTGTGAAAGTAATTCGGTCATACCATATTCTGAATGAATTTTTGAAACACCAAATCCGTTGCATAGAAGCGAATGTAATTCTTCGCGAATCATTTCTTTTCTTTTGCCTTTCATGCCGCCGGTTTCCATAATAATGGTATTTTTTAATTGGAATTTTTGCTTCTCAATTAAATCCAACAAAGCATACGTAACTCCAATTAAAATCACATTCTGACCTGAATTATCTAACTCAATTACTTTAGAAATTAATTCATCGTAATTATGCAAATAAAACCCAGAATCTGAATGATTGCTACTTTGGATTAAATCTTCCACCATGTAAATTAACGAAGAACCTTCGCGCTCTAAATAGGATGGAAGTAAGGCTAAAACACAATAATCTTCAATATTTCCATAAAATTCTGAAAAGCCTAAGCGATAACTTTCTTCGTACCAACTTACATCGGTAACTAAGTGTTTACTGGTTTGCATTCCGGTTGTGCCGCTACTGGTAAACGTTTGCTGAATAGCTTCAGGCGAACTTAAAACGTTATGACTTTTAAAAAATTGAATGGGTAAAAATGGAATTTCAGTTAATGATTTCACGTTGGTTTTGTCTTTCTTCAAGAAGTTGCAAAATTGTTGGTACACCAAATTGTTATCGTACTGATGACGAAATACTTTTAAAGTAATTTTTTCAAATTCTTTTTTAGAACCAATTTGGAAAATGTCTTCTTGTGAAATCATGGTGCAAAAATAGCAAACAAATTTATCTTAAATAAAAAAGCACCAACTTTCGTTGATGCTTTTCAATATATTGTAAAAACTAATTATTGAATAACTAATTTTCTTGTAGCAGTTTTACCTTCTTCGGTAACTTTTACAATGTAAACGCCAGCATTTAAACCAGAAACGTTTACAGAATTGTTGATTACATTAGAATTAATAACTTCTTTTCCTAGTAAGTCAAAAATTTGAACAGACATTTCAGCATTAGCTGTAGAAGTCAAGTATAACGTATTTCCTTTTAATGGGTTTGGATACATAGTTAAACCGTCTATTGCATTGAAAGAGTTAGTTGTTAAATAGGTGCCTAATGGATAAGGAACAGTACATGCAGCATTAGTAGTAGCGCCTTCTAATTGGTTAATTCCACTAAATGTCCAGTTTCCAATTACAAATGAAGTTCCGTCAGGACCAGTATTTGAAACTCTGTAAGCCCAACCATCTAAATAATCCCAAGGTGTTCCTGTACCGTCTGCATTTACATCTCCAAAAGTATCGATAATTACACCGTTTTCGTATAACTCAATAGCATCATCACCGTTAATACCAACTACTCCGGTTGTATAATTAGGTGCAAATCCAAAGAAGTTTGTAAATTCTGTTGCTTCAGAAGCTACAAAAATACTTTGTCCGGCGTTTAGAGTTCCTGCTGGAAAAGTAAATTCAATTGTAGATCCATTTGAACCAGCTCCATTTGTAACAGAACTAATTCCGTATAAAGATAAATCAGCTATATCAGCTAATGCGTATAATTCAACACCTTTTGGAGTTCCACCTGTATTTGGGCCATCATACGCACCAATAATAACTAAAGAATTTGTAGGCGCACCGAAAACATTTCCAGTAATCGCTACCAATTGATTAGCAGCAGGTGAAGATGATACAGTAATATCGCCACTATAAGAATTTATTGCTAATCCTGAGGCAAGTCTAATAAATACTTCTGTAGAAGCAACGGTTCCAGATGCTGGAGTAATAGAAACAGAAGGTCCGAATCCTGAACCAGAAGTTAAAGAAACTTCAAAGTTAGTTGGAGCAGTAATTGTAATATTTGAAGTTAAGAATAATCCTTCTACAAATATTGAATCTTCATTTGAAGGACCAGCGCCAAAAGTGTAATTCATTGCTGCAGGAGCTCCACCTGTAATTGTGAATTGAGGAGCAGCAGGTGAAACAACACCAGTTAAAGCTAATATTTGATTTGTTGCACCAGTTGAAGAAGCTGTAATATCTCCATTATATGTGTTAGCTGATAACCCAGCCATTAATCTTACATATACGGTAGTTGGATTTACAGTTCCACTTGTTTGAGTTAACATTACTGATGAAGCAAAACCTGAGCCAGAAGTTAAAGAAACTTCAAAGTTGGCTGGAGCAGCAACTGTAATATTTTGTGTTAAATTTATTCCTGATACTGAAAATGAATCTTCTGCAGAAGGGCCATTACCTTCAAAATAATCTAAACTATTAACTGTTCCTGAAACAGAAATTGTAGGAGTTGAAGAAGCAGTAGTTGAATATGTTCCAAATGGAACTAAAGTGCTTAGTGCAGTTGCGGTATTACATAATCCTTCATTGTCTAATAGATTTTGTGCCCCAAAAGTAAAGTCAACAACATTAAAAGCGCCTCCATTTGCTGGTACACCAGCAACTCTATAATAATAGGTGTCAACATGTTCCCATGCTGTTCCAGTTCCGTCTACCGTAGCATCGCCAAAACGATCTATAACAGCTGTAGTTGCATCAATAATTTGAAAAGCATCATCGCCATTGTCATTAATTGCTGCTGAAAGAATTACATTCGCTCCTGAAATTCCAAACTCAGCGCTTAAAGTAGCTACATCATTAGTAATGTAAGCAAATGAATTTGTTAATGAACCAAGAGTTGTTAAATCAATATTAGTAATAAAACCACCGCCGTTTGATTGTCTTACTAAATTCCATCCAGTTAAATCGACAGTTCCATCAACATATATTTCGACAGTTCTTCCTAGTTGTGTTGGGCAAGGAGAGTCGAAATATCCGGTAATGATAACTTCTTGTGCATTTGCAAAAGTAAATGCAAAAAGCATTGAAAATAAAAAGTAAATTTTTTTCATGTTTAAAAATTATAAATTGAGAACAAAGTTAATGAGAATTAATTTTATTTAAGAAATTAAGATGTTAACTTATAATTAAATTTGTAAAGAGTTGATATTTATGATTTTATATTTTTTTAAAACTAAAAAGGCATCTATTAAGATGCCTTTAAAATTGTATTGCTATATTAATTATTCTATAACTAATTTTCTTGTAGCAGTTTTACCATCTTCAGTAATTTTAACGATATAAACACCAGTAGTTAAGCTAGAAACATTTACAGTATTGTTTGTTACTTCTGAGTTTAATACATTTTTACCTAATACATCAAAAATTTGAACCGACATTTCGTTATTAGCAGTTGAAGTTAAAAGTAAAGTGTTTCCTTTTAATGGATTTGGATACATTTTTAATCCTTCGATATTATTAAATGAAGAAGAACTTAAAACATCTACATTTCCAGAAAAAGCAACATTATCAATGCTAAAAGTTCCACCAGAACCTTCTGCGTTGAAACCATAAAAACGGAAAGTTACATTGCTTGTAAGGTTTTCAAATGCAGTTCCTAAAGTTATAGTCATTCCTGGTAAGTTACTTGTTGTTGCGTCTAAGATAACAAAAAAGATATCGTTTGGTTGAACCGAAACTAATGTGCTTGCTCCTACAGATGCAGGTAAGTTGGTTGTAAAACCATCTAAACTTGAACGTACAGCAAAATTTCGCACACCTGTTCCAGATCTTCTTCCTACAAAGGTTATTGATGATAAATCGATTTGACCACCAGAATTTGGACCAACAGTAACTTCAAAAAAAACACCTGTGTCGACAAAACCAGAAAAGTTTGAATAATTGTCGTCTCCATTAATCCCACCTTCGGGTTGATTAATAAATGAAAATCGTCCACTAGCCGTGGAGTTTGTAGGAGGTGCAACTAAGTTAGTAGCTACAAAAGAGCTAAAATAAACGCCAGCAGCAACAGGTACTGGTGTAGGGTCTGTAGCTCCAGAAGCATTAGTTACTGATGCAAAATCGTAAGTTGCTGTAAAAGGGCCCTGAGCAAAGCCAACACTTGCTATAATTACAGATAATAAAGTGTAAAGTTTTTTCATGTTTATTTGTTTAAAAATTGAATACAAAGATAAAATTAAATATAATTTTCTGACAATAATAGTCGTAAGCTATTGTTGTATTTTAAAAGGTTTAATTAATAATTAATTTTCTAGTGGCAGTTGCATCACCTTCTTTTATCTTGATGATATAAACACCAGCTGAAAGATTACTTACATTTACTTCTTTTGAAGTAATAACCGTCTCTAGTACTTTTTTTCCAAGTACATTAAAAATTTCTACCTTTTTGTCTAAAGACGATTTGGTAGTAATGTAAATTTTTCCAGAGTTTACGGGATTTGGGTAAATGGCTAAGCCCTCAATTGTAGGTTCTTGAGTTTTAGTCGCAATAGCAGATTTGTTCTCTTGTGCCTGAAGGCTGAAAGAAAACAAAACCGTTAAAAGAAAAATAGTATAAAAGTATTTTTTTTTCATGCGAAACTAATATTGAGTGTAAAGATAACCATTTTTTAATTACAAATACAATGCCAAATAAAAAATCCCTCTTCGTGAGGGATTTTAATTTATTTTACAGCTCTATATTAGAAACCAGTTGTCCATCCTGTTGCCCAGTTTGGAGTATCTCCGCTATTTCCAGCTCCAGTATTTGTTCCTGTAGTCATATAACTTGTGTTTGTTCCAGCATATTCAGAATTAGTAGTGATTGATGCTCCAAAATAGATAGGATTAAAAGTAACATTTCCATTATCTACATTTGTATTTGCATTAGGGTCTTCTGTAGTGTTTTTAATTTTTAAACCTTTAGTAAATCCATCAATATAAATGTTTTGGCAATCCCACATACCAGCACCTTCTTTTAAGTAAATTCCATGTTCTGATCCAGCTAAACTTCCTTTTACAATTGTAAAGTTTTTTAAAGTTGCATTAGTAGTAGGAGTTGCTGCTCCATTATCTCCATTGTTAGAACCTTCAACACCAGCTTTAGCTACATCTTTGATGAAAACATTTTCAAGAGTTCCTGAATATCCATCTGCGAAATCTACTGCATCATCTTCACTGTGTAAAGCAATTAAATACTTAGCGTTTACAGCTCCACCAAAGAATTCAATACCATCGTCACCACTTTTGTATGCTTGAACGTATTCAAAAACAGTTCCGCTTCCAACACCAAATAATGATACTCCGTTAAACTCTTTATCACCATTAAATGCAGCACCAGTATATTCAACTCTTAAGTAACGGATAACTCCTGAACTATCTGTGTTTTCTGTACCACCATAAGTTAAATCTCCAACTTCTGATGTTGCAGTTTGACCAGTAGATCCACCTTTATTAGTGTTTGCTCTACCACAAATTACTAAACCACCCCAATCACTTGGAGCTTGAACTGCATTTCCACTTGTCATTACTACAGGGTTTGTTGAAGTTCCATTTACATATAATAATCCGTCTTGAGCAATTGCAATATAAGAAGAAGTACCACCAGTAGCTTCAATTCTAGTTCCAGCAGGAATAGTTAATGTTGCACCTGCTCTTACAATAAATGAACCAGTTAAGTTGTAAGTTTGTGTTGGGTCTAATGTTGCAGATTGCCCGCTTAATAATTCACCTTGAAAATTTGCAGGGTTAATTGTAATTGAATTGTTATTTCCGTCTGAATCTTCATCTCTTGAACAAGATGTGAAAGTTAAAACAGCTATAGCTAAAGCTGATAATAATAAATTTTTCATTTTTTGTGTTATTTAATTTGTTGTGACAAATCTATGATTGATTTTTTTTTAAATGTTTAACTAAATGTTATGAGTTTATTAAAAAAAGAAGGCAGATTTAATAAAAAATCTGCCTAATATTTATTTAGTGTTAACTAATTGTTTAGAACGAATATTTCATTGAAAGACTAAAGTTTCTTCCTTTTTTGTAGGAATCAACTACAACATCAGGACGTTGAGTTCCACCGTCATTAGCTCCTTGTTGATTTCTTTCTATCGTTGGGTCAGTTAAGTTTTTAGCACTTAAGCCAAATGCAATATTTTTATTTACATTGTATTTTAAAATAAAATCTAATGTGATAACTTCACTATCTACTAAGTCACCTTTTCCAGTAACTCCAAGAGCATAAATTCTGTCAGAGAAATAACCACCTGCTAAAGTTGCGGTTAATGATTTATTGTTTTTAAATTCTTTATTAAAACTAATATCTGAATTTACTAATAAATCTGAAGCACCAGTTAATCTTGAATCTTGATTAGTAAAAACAACATTCATACCCGGATTTTCTCTAATCACTTTTTCTGAATCTAAATCTTGTGTTGTATATAAGTAAGAAACGTTTAGGCCAAAACCTAAATTTGTTTTCTCTCCAGTTGTATTGTTTTCACGAGAAATTATGTTTTTTCTTAATTCTCCTTCTAAACCAAGACCTATTGCTCTTTCTCCCGAGTTTACCCAAGAAATGTCATTTGTAGCTGATGCAATTGTTGCTTGGTTAATTGGGTTTTGTATATATTTTCCAAATCCAGTGAAAGATACTACTTCGCCATTTTTAGGAAAATATTCCCATTTTAAATCAAAGTTATAATCGGTAGAGCTGTATAAGTTTTCATTACCAATATAACTTTGCCCAACTTCTTCAAACAAGAAAGGTGCTCTTTCTTTAAATTGAGGTAAAGTGTACGTCTTACTTGCTGCTAATTTAATATTTTGTTTTTCGTTAACTTCATATTTTGCTGTTAATGAAGGTAAATATTCCATAGTATCAGATAATTTTTTACCTGTTTTCAATGAGGTGTTGTAAAATATATCTTGAATAATGTATTCAGAACGGAAACCAGCTATTACAAATAATTTTGGTGTAAACTGATATTCAATAGCTCCAAAACCAGCAGATACTATTTGTTGGCCATTGTAGTTTTGAGGTTCTAAGGCATTTGGTGCGAATTGATTACCTCTGAATGTTTGAATGGTAAAATAATTTAAATTGTAACTATTTTGATTAAAATATCCATCAATGTTATTAATGTCAATAATTTCTTGTGAATTAATTCTAAAGTTTAATTGTGTTGCATCAAAGTTAATTTCTTTATATCGAGCACTATATCCAGCAATAAATTTACCTTTATAAGTGTCATCTGCTGTTTTTCCAAATTTGTAAGACAAAGTAAAGTTTCCTGCAACCTCATCATCAGTCATATCTTGGTAAAATCTATGATTATCTGATTGATTTAAATTTGAAACTATTAATGGTGATGTATTTGGGTTGTCATTGTCTAATGGTACAAAAGTGTTTTGCATTCTGTCTGGAATAAGATTATTCATCATATTGTAAGATAATCCCCAGTCAAAATTAATTCTATCGCTAAATGTATGATTACCTAATAATTGGTTAATTAATAGCGATGTTCTTTCAAAAGTAGAACGTCTTAAAAAACCACCGCCATCAGGAGCTGCATCAAATATATCAATAACACCAGTAAATTCTTCGTGTTTTTGAGATGTTGAGTTGATGTACATTGTATTCCATTTGATGTTATGGTTGCTATTAATCTTATAGTTCAAATTAGCCATAGCATTAGAACTTGTTTGATATTCGTAAGCTTTTCTAAAAAAATCTTTTTTAGCAATAGATTGAACACTTACACCACCTCTTCTGATCCCTTCTTTAAAATTGTAACCATTATCAAAAGAAGCGTTTAAAAATAAACTCAATTTTCCGTTTGAACCTACTGAATAAGAATCACCACCTCTTAAGTATAAAGAACTTCCAACAGGTGTTGCTGCTTGTTTATCCCAACTTGTGGTAAAATTATATCCAGATAATGGATCATTTGGAATTGGCTCGTTGCTGAAACCATGAAAATTGGGACCATCTTGTAAGTAAAATTTTCTTTGAGAAATGGCGTTAGAATTAGCATTCATACCACTTCCTACTTCAATCATTCCACTTCCTTTGTAGGTTTTAGAAACGATATCTACATTAGCTCCTGCAAAATCTCCGTAGTTTTTGTAGTTGAATGTTTTGTCAATTCCAATGTATTCTACAATATCAGTTGAAAAAACATCTAACGACATGTTTTTTGTTGATGGATTATTTGAAGGTAAAGGTAAACCATTCATAGTAGTAGAATTGTATCTGTCTCCAAGACCTCTAACAAAAATATCACTAGAACCTTCTTGTTTAGATATACCTGATGTTTTTGCAACCGCTGCTGCAACATCACTAATTCCTTTTTTAGAAATTTCTTCGGCTCCAATACTTTGTTTAATTTCAACAGCTTTTTGTTGTTCTTGTAATAAAGCACTTTCTTTTTCTTTAGAAACGGTTTGAACAATCACAACATCTTGCAATTGAACACCACTTGCTTCAAGTGTATGGTTAATTACTTTTTTCTCATTAGCTTTAATGGTAAATGGAATTTCTTTAGTTTCATAACCTAAATATCCAATTACTAATGTATAGTTGCCTGGTTTTAATGAAATAGAATATTTTCCATTTTCATCTGTAGAAGCTCCTTGTTTAGTTCCTTTAATTACTATATTAGCAAAAGGTAAAGGTTCGTTGTTAAATTCTTTATCTAAAATGGTTCCGGTTACCGTTCCATTTTGTGCAAGTAATGCTACTGAAAAGAATAATGTTAATAGTAAAAAACGTAGTTTCATTTTGTGTTGTTATATTTTGGTGCAAAGGAAATCATGTAGTGTTATAGAAAAGTTATTTACTTGTTATGAATTAGTTGTTAATGCGTTACTAAATTGTTAAGTAATTAAATAATTGTAAACTCCTTTGAACATTTTATTTTATCTTTACCTTTACAATCAAAACATAACAAATTTTGTAATGAAGAAAAAAGACATTAAGATCTTATTGGTTGATGATGAGCAAGATATCTTAGAAATTGTTGGATACAATCTTTCTCAAGAAGGATATCAAATTGTAACGGCTTCAAATGGAAAAGAAGCTATTGCAAAGGCAAAAAAAGAGCAACCGCAATTAATTATTATGGATGTGATGATGCCCGAAATGGATGGAATGGAAGCTTGTGAAAACATCAGAAAAATCCCTGAACTTAAAGATACAATTATTACTTTTTTAACAGCTCGTTCTGAAGATTATTCACAAGTAGCTGGTTTTGATGCTGGAGCTGATGATTATATTGCAAAACCAATTAAACCAAAAGTTTTAGTAAGTAAAGTACAAGCATTACTAAGAAGATTAAAAGGAATTGAAAATACATCGTCAAGCACAACATTAACTTTAGGATCAATAGAAATTAACAGAGAAGAATATAAAATTGTTAAAGATGGTGAAGAAATTGTTTTGCCTCGTAAAGAGTTTGAATTATTCTATTTGTTAGCTACAAAACCAGGAAAAGTGTTTACTAGAGAAGAAATTTTAGACAAAGTTTGGGGTAATGAAGTTGTTGTAGGCGGAAGAACTATCGATGTTCATATCAGAAAATTAAGAGAAAAAATCGGAGATAGTTTCTTTAAAACCATTAAAGGAGTGGGATATAAAATCGAATTTTAATGCAATTAAAATTTAAAAAATCTTATAAGTTCGCTTTAAAGTCATCGTTATATGTAACCTTGTTCTTTTTAGCGACTATTTTTTTATATAATTATCTCGTTCAGTCATTAAATTTACTGATTGTATTTGCTTTTTCGCTTATTTTTTATGCAGCTACATTTTTTTTAATTCAATTTAGAGTAGAACATTTTATCTACAAACGCGTTAAGAAAATCTATGACGATGTTTCACTTTTAGAAACTACTTCTTATGTGAATCAGCCTGTAACAACCGATATGGCAACTTTGACAAAAGAAGTAAAAAAATTCGCCAGAGATAAAAAATTAGAAATCGAAACTTTAAAAATTAGGGAAGAATACCGAAAAGAATTTTTAGGGAATGTTTCGCACGAATTAAAAACACCACTTTTTACCATTCAAGGTTATTTGCTAACGCTTTTAGATGGTGCAATGGAGGATAAAAATATTCGAAAAAAATACTTAGAACGTGCTGAAAAAGGTGTTGAACGATTGATTTACATTGTGAAAGATTTGGACATGATTACCAAATTAGAAGTAGGCGAAATTAATTTAGATGTTACTAAATTTGATATTGTTGAAGTGATTCAAAATGTGTTCGATTTGTTCGAAATGAAAGCAGCAAACAAAAATATTACCTTAACTTTTGATACCAAATATGATAAACCAATTTGGGTAATGGCCGATCAAGAAAAAATTCAACAAGTAGTTACAAATTTAGTCGTAAATTCAATCAAATATGGTAAAAAAGGTGGTACGACTGAAGTAGGCATTGAAGATTTAACCAAAAATAAAATCATCGTAAGAATTACTGATAACGGAGAAGGTATCGAAAAGCAAAACATCCCGCGTTTATTCGAACGTTTTTACCGGGTAGATAAAAGTGGCGCAAGGAGCGAAGGTGGTTCAGGTTTAGGATTAGCAATCGTGAAACACATTATTGAAGGTCACGAAGAAAAAATCTATGTGGAAAGTCAAATTGGAGTTGGTTCAGAATTCTCATTTACTTTGGAAAAGACGAAATAATTCGTTCCAATTTGGGTCAACCGAAAAATCCTTAAATCCTTTGTATAAGTGAATTTTTTCTAACTTGGAAGCTTTGAATTTCTCTTGCTTACAACTAGGAGCCACGATTTCGGATTTAAACTTTTTAGCTAAATATTCTTGTTCGTATTGCCCCGGTGTTGGTATAAAAAACGCTTTTTTCTCCAATTTCGCCAAATCCATAACCGTAGTATAACCCGAACGACACACCACAAATTCACTTTCGTTAAAAGCAGTACTTAATTGTTCTGAATTCATGAAATTGTAATAGGTAATCGAGTTTACTTTCTCTATCTGTTGTTGTGATTCTACAATTCCTTTTACAAAAAGAATTTCTTTCGAACTATTTTCTAATTCTTTGGTAAGTTTCTTTTCTAATAGAGTACGTTGTGGTTCTGGTCCTGATAATAAAACCATAATGTCGTACTTAATTGGTAACGATTTTTTTTCAATTCGACTTAAAGGTCCAATGTACTGAATGGTGTTTGTCATCTTTTCAGGATGGCCTAATTTTCCAGATAAATTTTCAACTCCCGCGACATCAGGAACCCAACAAGAATCAAATTTCGAAATGTAACGCGAATGTAATTTAGTAGTTAACCAAGACGTTTTTCCGGAAAGCACATTCAATTGATGCGTAATAAAAACAGAAGGCACTTTTGAAGAATAAACACCTAATCGATTGTCGCTAATAACACCATCAATTTCATAGTTCTCTATTATCTTATTGATTTTCGATTTCTCTTTTTTGATGGCAGAAACCATTTTAGGCATTTGAAGTGCCAATTTCCACTTGAAATTTTTCCCTTTTTCAGCATATTGAATGTTGTACGCAGGTAATTCAATACTTAAAAGTTTAGGAAATTCTTTTTTTAATAAAGCTAAAGCTACTCCGTCAGAAGCAATTATAGGTTCAAAGCCATTTTCTTCTAATGCTTTTATTATTGGAATGCAACGAGTGGCGTGACCTAATCCCCAATTTAAAGGTGCTATCAGTATTTTTTTCTTCATTATTTATTCAAAATAGCAATAAACTGCTCCGCTAATTTATTTTCATCTTCAAAATTATATTCATTCACGTCCGAACTAAAATTTCTGTCATGATGATATAATTTCCACTTTTTATTATTGTATTCTAATGCAGTTAAATTTTCTACCCAATCACCTGAATTTAAATAAAAAGTTTCACCATTTTCATTTTCCATAAACTCAATTTTTGGCTCGTGAATATGTCCGCAAATAACATAATCATATCCTTTTTCAATGGCTAATTCCACACAAACATTTTCAAAGTTAGTGATAAATTTAACAGCAGATTTTACATTGTTTTTAATTTTTTTCGAAAGCGAATACGGTTCTTTATCAAATCGAGCTAAAACCCAGTTGATGAATCGGTTGATTAAAATAAGGATATCATAACCCCAACCGCCTAATTTGGCCAACCATTTGGCTTGGGTTATGGAAGCATCAAAAACATCACCATGAAAAATCCAAGCTCTTTTGTGGTCTAATTCTAACACGAGTTTGTCAATTAAACTAATGTTTCCCATGTGTAAATCGGTAAATTTTCTGAGAAATTCATCATGATTTCCTGTGATGTAGTACACTTTTGTACCTTTGGTACTCATCGAAATAATTTTCTTAATTACTTCTAAGTGTTTCGATGGAAAATAAGATTTTCTAAATTGCCAAATATCAATAATATCGCCATTTAGAACTAAAATTTTAGGTTTTATCGAAGATAAATAATCTAATAATTCTTTTGCATGGCAACCATAAGTTCCAAGATGAATATCGGAAATAACAGCAACTTCAACTTTACGCTTATTCAAAATATAAATTTTAAGCAAAAGACGAAAACGTATCTAATGTTAAGGTTATTGAAACATTATTAAAAGTTTATTTATGTTGCTAATTATTTGCTTAATTTTGCCAAAAATTTAATGAAGTCGTGGGAAGTAAAAATAAATTAAAAAGATTCAGTGAGAACGAAACGTTTTCTAATGTTTTTCAGCCAACAAGAGAAGAAGTTGTAGGAAATGAATTTCCGTTAAGAGGTAAATGGAATAGTGAATTCTTTAAAAACGATAATCCAATTGTATTAGAATTAGGTTGTGGAAAAGGAGAATACTCTGTTGGTTTAGCCGAAAGATTTCCTGAAAAAAACTTCATTGGAATTGATATCAAAGGAGCTAGATTTTGGCGTGGTGCAAAAACTGCGGTAGAATCTGGTATGAATAACGTAGCCTTTGTTAGAACTCAAATCGAATTAATCAATCACATTTTTACCGAAAACGAAGTGTCTGAAATTTGGATTACTTTTCCAGATCCACAAATTAAATACAAAAGAACCAAGCACAGAATGACCAATTCTGAGTTTTTGAATAATTATAAAAAAATTCTGAAACCAAACGGATTGATGCATTTAAAAACCGACTCAGAGTTTATGCATGGGTATACATTAGGATTATTACATGGTGAAGGTCATGAAGTAATTTATGCCAACCATAATATTTACAAAAACGAAGGTGCGCCAGCAGAAGTAACTGGAATTCAAACGTTTTACGAAAGTCAGTATTTAGAAGTAAACAAAGCGATTACATATATTCAGTTTAAAATTAAATAAAAAATGACCATTTTACTTGCTTTGTTTTTAGGTTTTTTTATTGCTTTTGTTGGTATAATTCCTCCAGGAATGTTAAACATGATGGTGGCTAAATTAAGCGTAAACGAAAGTAAGAAAACGGCATTATTATTTGGATATGGAGCGGTTTTCATAGTGCTTATTCAGTGTTTTGTTGGGTTGTATTTTGCAAAGTTTTTAGACAGTCATCCAGCTGTAAGCGATAATTTAAAAAAGTTTGCCGTTGTAATTTTCGTTGTTCTAACAGTTGTTTTTATTTATAATGGGTTAAGAGCAAAGCAACCCAAAAAAGAAGTTGAAATCAAAAGTAAAAATAATCGTTTTTTATATGGGATGATGCTTTCATCATTAAATATGTTTGCCATTCCATATTATGTTTTTTCAAGTTTAACTTTAGCCTCAAAAGATGTTTTTGATTTTTCTATAGTATCTATTATAAGTTTTGTAATTGGTTCTGGTTGTGGTACACTGTTGGTTTTTTATATTTATGCTGTATTGTTTAAAAAAATTGAACACAAAGTAAGCTTTCTAGTCAATAATATTAATTTTTTTATTGCTGCAATTACTGGAATTGTAGCGTTATCATCAATATTTAAAATGATTAGTAATTAAAGTGACAAATAAAAAGACCGAAAACAACAACTTCTTTGAACGAGTTTACGCTATCGTTCGTCAAATTCCTGAAGGAAAAGTAACTTCTTATGGTGCTATTGCAAAAGCTTTAGGTGCCGCGCGTTCTGCTCGAATGGTTGGCTGGGCAATGAATGCTTCACATAATTTAGAGGATGTTCCAGCACATAGAGTGGTGAACAGAAAAGGGCTCCTTTCTGGTAAACATCATTTTGAGGGAACCAATTTAATGCAACAACTACTAGAAAACGAAGGAATAAAAGTAGTTGATAATCAAATTATCGATTTTGAAAAGCATTTTTGGGAGCCAAAACTGCAATAATTTTTTTCTATTTCATCATAACAAAACTTTAAACGTCTAAAGTTTCAAACTCCTAAACTTCTTATTATCTTTGCAATTCATATTCAGTTTAAATAAAAGGTTGTTTCTGCTTTAAATATTTAAACTCTAAACATTCAAACAAGAAATGAAATTAGATAGAAAAGAAATTTTAACTGCATTAGAAACTATTTCGGTAGCTGGTGAAGGTAAAAATATGGTAGAAAGTGGTGCGGTTCAAAATGTAATCACTTTTGGTGATGAGGTTGTAGTGGATTTGGTTTTAGCAACTCCAGCATTGCATATTAAAAAGCGTGCTGAGGTAGATATTATCAAGGTAATTCACGAAAAAGTGTATGAAAAAGCAAAAGTAAAAGTAAACATCAAAGTTGAGGCGCCAGAAAAACCAGAGAATCCTAATTTGATTCGTGGGAAACAAATTCCTGGAATTTCAAATATTATTGCAGTTGCTTCAGGAAAAGGTGGTGTTGGAAAATCTACAATTACAGCCAATCTTGCGGTAACATTAGCTAAAATGGGATTCAAAGTTGGAGTTTTAGATGCCGATATTTACGGACCATCCATGCCAATTATGTTTGATGTTGAAAATTCGAAACCCATTTCAGTTGAGGTTGACGGAAAATCAAAAATGCAACCAGTTTCAAGTTACGGAGTAGAAATTCTGTCTATCGGATTTTTTACAAAACCTGACCAAGCGGTTATTTGGAGAGGTCCAATGGCTGCTAAAGCATTAAACCAAATGATTTTTGATGCCAACTGGGGCGAATTAGATTTCATGTTAATCGATTTACCACCAGGAACTGGCGATATTCATTTATCAATTATGCAATCGTTGCCAATTACAGGAGCTGTTGTAGTAAGTACACCGCAAGCAGTTGCCTTAGCTGATGCTAAAAAAGGAGTTTCAATGTTTATGTCAGAGTCTATTAATGTTCCAGTTTTAGGAATTATCGAAAACATGGCGTATTTTACTCCAGAAGAACTTCCTGAAAATAAATATTATATCTTTGGTAAAGAAGGTGCTAAAAACTTAGCTGAAGATTTACAAGTGCCTTTATTAGGAGAAGTACCATTAGTACAAAGCATCCGTGAAGCAGGAGATTACGGTCGCCCAGCAGCATTACAAACTGCCTCGGTTTTAGAAGGTGTTTTCGAAAATATCACAAGAAATGTAGTGCAAGAAACGGTAAATCGTAACGAAACGTTACCGCCAACAGAAGCTATTAAAATAACAACAATGGCAGGATGTTCTGCTGTTAAAGGAAAATAATATGACTACACTAGAAATAAAAGATAATGTTGAAAAAGCATTAGAGGAAATTCGTCCGTTTTTGAATTCTGATGGTGGCAACATTTCATTAGTAGAAATTATTGATGACAAACATGTAAAAGTCCGTTTAGAAGGCGCTTGTACAAATTGTAGTTTAAGCATCAGTACAATGAAAGCAGGTGTTGAAACTACCATCAAAAAGTATGTTCCACTAATTGAAACCGTAGAGAATATTGCTTAGTGAAGCAATAGTATGATATAAATCATTTTTCTACTCTTTACGAGTTTGTTACTTTGTATTTCAAAATTTAAAACATGATTCAAACAGATATACTTATAATCGGTGCAGGTCCTACGGGACTTTTTGCCGTTTTCGAAGCCGGACTTTTACAGCTAAAATGTCATATTATTGATGCTTTGCCACAACCTGGTGGACAATTAGCAGAATTATATCCAAAAAAACCAATCTTCGATATTCCAGGTTATCCTTCAGTTTTAGCTGGAGATTTGGTTACGAATTTAATGGAACAAATCAAACAGTTTCAACCAGGATTTACATTGGGAGAAACCGCTGAAACCATTGAAAAATTAGAAGACGGAACCTTTATCGTAACTACTAACGAAGGAACGCAACATAATGCAAAAGCTATTGCGATTGCTGGTGGATTAGGAACTTTTGAGCCTAGAAAACCTGTTTTAAAAGACATCGAATTTTACGAAAAAGAAGATCGCGGAGTAGATTACTTCGTAAAAGATCCAGAAAAATACCGTGGAAAAAATATCGTAATCGCAGGTGGAGGTGATTCCGCTTTAGATTGGAGTATTTTCTTGTCGAATGTTGCGAATTCAGTTACTTTAGTTCACAGAAGAAATGAATTTCGTGGGGCTTTAGATTCAGTAGAAAAAGTTCAAGAATTGAAAAACGCTGGCAAAATTAAATTAGTTACTCCTGCAGAAGTTGTTGGGTTTAATGGAAGTGAAAGAATTACCGCTGTTGATATTGATGTTAACGGCGCCAGAATGAAAGTAGAATGTGATTATTTTATTCCGCTTTTCGGATTAACACCAAAATTAGGGCCAATTGCTAACTGGGGATTAGAAATCGAAAAAAACGCTATCAAAGTAAATAACGCATTAGATTATCAAACTAACATCGACGGAATTTACGCCATTGGTGACGTAAATATCTATCCAGGAAAATTAAAATTGATTTTATGTGGTTTTCACGAAGCTACATTAATGTGTCAAAGTGTGTATAACAGAATCAATCCAGGAAAACGTTATGTGTTGAAATACACAACAGTTTCTGGAGTAGATGGTTTTGATGGAACAAGAAAAGAAGCTGAAAAAGCCGTTGTAAAATCGATTGATTAAATAAAATTTTGTTTCAAGTTTAAGGTTTCAAGTTGAGTGAACCTTAAACTTGAAACCTTAAACCTGAAACTAAAAATGCCACAAGACGTAACCATTTTTATAACCGACAGAAACGGAGTACGACACGAAGTGTTAGCCCCAACCGACATGAACATGAACATTATGGAGTTAATTCGTTCTTATGAATTAGCCGAAGAAGGAACCGTGGGAGTTTGTGGCGGAATGGCGATGTGCGCTTCTTGTCAGTGTTATATTTTAAATGATGTAATCTCATTAGATCGGAATCCAGATGAAGAAGCAATGCTTTGGGAAGCCTATCACGTAAAGGATAATTCACGATTAGGTTGTCAAATTCCACTCACTGAAGATTTAGAAGGATTGGAAATTGAAATAGCACCAGAACAATAAAAAAAGCGAGAAGTAATTCTCGCTTTTCATTTTATACCAATTCGTGTTTATGCTCTACTTGCTCTTCAATTGCATTCCAAAGCTCGATTCTCTTTTCTAAAGCTAAAACCGAAACTTCTTCTACTTCTTTCCATTTTTGTTCTGAATCACCACAAAGTTCTGCAATCATTTGCATTGCCATTGGTCCGTGCTCATCGGCGTCTAATTCAATATGTCTTTCGAAATAATAAATTAGTTTTGATAAATCGGTTTCAGGGAAGTTTTGCTGAAAGTTTCTCAAGATTTCAGTAAACATATTCGGAATTAAATCTTCTCTTCCAAAAGTAAAGGCAGCTGCAATTTCATGTGGTTTTCCTTGTTCAATCACACGGAAAGTAAAATCTAAAAACGCTTTCACATTCGGATGTAAATCGCTTTGTTTTATGGATACAAAAATGTTTTTGGTTTCTTCTACATTCTTCAAAAAAGCATTGATTTGAGTTGTTGAAGCATCACATTGGGTCATCGCATCTAAATACATTTCAAAATGACTTTGTCGCGTTCCGTCTAACGTTAAATCGGTTTCTTCGGCTACAACTATCTCGTTAATTAAATAACGAATTTCTGGATTCCCAATTGGTAACCATGGAGTAGTAGTGCAAGTTAATTTATTCTGCAAGGCTTTTAGCAGCGACATAAAATCCCAAACCGCATAAATGTGGTTTTCTAAAAAACAATGTAAATCGTCAATCGTTTTTACTTTATTGTATAACGAATGATTTAATAATTGTTCTTTTTGACTTTGAATCGATTGGTTTATGGTTTGAATATTCATAGGGCAATTTTTATTTCTATATACGAAATTCTAACCTCTTTTGGTTTTGAATCCGTACACTACAAATGTAAAAATGCTTCCCTAAAAAGAGAAGCATTTTGTATCAATTTTATCTATTGTTTAATTACTTGAATGCTGGGAAACCTGTAACATCCATACCTGTAATTAACAAGTGAATATCGTGAGTTCCTTCATAAGTAACTACAGATTCTAAATTCATCATGTGTCTCATGATAGAATATTCACCTGTAATTCCCATTCCGCCTAACATTTGACGTGCATCACGAGCAATTGTTAGCGCCATATCAACATTGTTTCTTTTTGCCATCGAAATTTGAGCTGTAGTAGCTTTTCCTTCGTTTCTTAAAACTCCAAGTCTCCAAGTTAATAATTGTGCTTTTGTGATTTCAGTAATCATTTCAGCTAATTTCTTTTGTTGTAATTGTGTTGCTCCAATTGGTTTGTCAAACTGAATACGCTCTTTTGAATAACGTAAAGCAGTATCATAACAATCCATTGCTGCTCCAATAGCTCCCCAAGCAATTCCATAACGTGCAGAATCTAAACAGCCAAGTGGTGCTCCTAATCCAGATTTGTTTGGTAATAAGTTTTCTTTTGGAACTTTTACATTGTCAAAAATAAGCTCTCCAGTTGCAGAAGCTCTTAATGACCATTTATTGTGTGTTTCAGGAGTTGAAAAACCTTCCATTCCTCTTTCCACGATTAATCCGTGAATTCTTCCTTCTTCGTTTTTAGCCCAAACCACTGCAATGTCAGCAAACGGCGCATTCGAAATCCACATTTTAGCACCATTTAATAGATAATGATCACCCATATCTTTAAAATTAGTCACCATTCCACCTGGATTTGAACCAAAATCTGGCTCAGTTAAACCAAAACAACCAATAAATTCTCCAGTGGCTAATTTTGGTAAATATTTCATTCTTTGTTCTTCGTTTCCGTATTTCCAAATTGGATACATTACCAGTGAAGACTGAACAGAAGAAGTCGAACGTACACCCGAATCTCCTCTTTCAATTTCTTGCATGATTAATCCGTAAGAAATTTGGTCTAATCCAGCACCTCCATATTCCACTGGAATATACGGACCAAATCCACCAATTTCTCCTAAACCTTTTACGATTTGATGAGGAAATTCTGCTCTTTGCGCGTATTCTTCAATAATTGGAGATACTTCTTTTTTTACCCAAGCACGTGCAGCATCACGTACCATTTTATGTTCGTCAGATAATAATTCGTCTAATAAATAATAATCTGGAGATTGAAATAAGTCTGGTCTCATAGTTTTTGATTTGAAAGTAACAAAAGTAAGTAAAGATTTTTAACAAATCAATGAACAAGTGTTATAATTTTTTAAGAAGCTTGATCCAGCTGTCCGCTATATCTTTTTGTTTTATCGAATTCTAAAAACAAATCGTTATTTCATTATTAAAGAAGTGCTCGTAAAACAAAAAGGATGCCGCTACCATCTAGGCTATGGGTTACATCTTCAAATAGAAATCTTTCGTTAATTCTATGTATTCCGGAGTATAATTATGTCTAGAAATTTCAATCACTAATTCATCAATTAAAGGAGTTTGCTCTATTCTGCAAAAAGCTAATAAACTTCTTTTGATTTCCGATGTTGGCGTGCCTTTTACACGAGTAATTTTTAGTGGAAATAAATCTAATTCTTTACATAAAGAAACAAATCTCTCTTCTTCTTTATAAGGAATAATTACAGAAAAAATTCCGTTATCTGAAAGTAATAATGCAGCTGCCTCAATTAATTCTTCAAAAGGTAAAGCGTCTTCAAAACGTGCTAAATCTCTCGAAGTATTATCAGTTTTATAATCATCGGTGTAAAAAGGCGGATTGGAAATAATTAAATCGTATTCGTCTTCAGGCTCGTCTACAAATTCATCCAAACCTGCATGAAAACAGAATAATTTATCACCCCAAGGTGAGGTTTCAAAGTTTTCTACGCATTGTTCGTAAGCATCTTCGTCAATTTCAATCGCATCAATTTGTTCGGCGTTACTTCTTTGGGCTAACATCAAAGATAAAACTCCAGTTCCAGCTCCAATATCTAAAACATTGTACGGATTGTTGATTATCGGAGTCCAAGCACCAAGTAAAACACCATCTGTGCCAATTTTCATAGCACAGCGATCTTGATTAACGGAAAATTGTTTGAATGTAAAAGTCATTGGAATTATCCAAGATAAAGGTCAACCAATCCTTCAGGAGTTTCTAAAGTAATGGTTTTGTTTGCTCTGTCAAGTGCAATGATAAAGTCATCAATAAGCGGAATTAAGATTTCAGTTCCGTTTTTATCAATTTCAAAAAGTGGTTGAGCACCACTATCATTAATAGCAGTAATTTTTCCAATGTTTCCTAAACGGGTATCAATTACATCAAATCCAATTACTTCGTGATAATAAAACTGAGTGCCTTCTAATTTAGGTAACATAGAAAGTGGAAGATAGATTTCACTTCCCATAATTTCGTCTGCTTCTTCTTCTGTTTGAATGTCTTCAAAACGAACACGTAGGAATTTTTCTTTGTGAAGCGAACTACTTTCAATAAAAAATGGAACCAGACTTTTGTTGATTTCAACAAAAACTGATTCCAAATTTTGATACAATTCGGGTTCATCGGTATCTAAATATGCCAATACTTCCCCTTTGAAACTAAATTTTTTTGCGATTTTACCTAAATAGAAACAATCTTCTTTACGCATGGAATCGCTATAAAATTATGCTTGAGTTTCTTCGTTGTTTTCTTCAACAGCTGGAGTTTCTTCAGCAGCAGCTTCTACTACTTCTTCAGTTACTTCTGCTGCAGCTTCTTCTACTTTCGCAGCTTCAGCTTGAGCAGCAATACGTTTTGCGTTTGCTTCTTGTTCAGCTTTGAATGCTTTTGCTTTTGCATCAGCCTCTGCTTTAGATAAACCAGATTTTTTTGCATCAACTTTACCAGCTTTCTCATCTAACCAAGTTGCTAATTTAGCATCAGCTTGTTCTTGAGTTAAAGCACCTTTGCGAACTCCTCCATCTAAGTGGTGTTTTAATAAAGCACCTGTGTAAGATAAAATTGCTCTTGCAGTGTCAGTTGGCTGAGCACCATTGTGTAACCATTGTGCTGCTTTTTCGATATTTAAATCGATAGTAGCTGGGTTAGTGTTTGGATTGTAAGTTCCGATTTTCTCTAAGAATTTACCATCTCTTTTTGATCTTGCATCTGCTGCAACAACCCAATAAAAAGGTTTCCCTTTTTTTCCGTGTCTTTGTAATCTAATTTTTACTGACATAATCTTGTGATTAATTTGAGGTTCTCGACCTCGGTTATTTAAGGGTGCAAATATATAAAACTTTGCAATACAAATGTATAAGTTTGTGTAAAATATTTTTTCGTTGAAAATGTATTTATTTCAATAAATAAGTTATTTTTGTTACCTACATAAAATATAAGGACAAATTAAAATGAAAAAAATACTTTATCTATTAGTTGCAACAGTTTTATTTACTTCTTGTCAAGAAGATATTCAAACTAATACTCCTGCTTTTCAGGCAACTTTTAACAATGCGCCTTGGAGAGCTAATTATTCAGAGGTATCAATTGGAGAAAATGGTGGTTTAGTTATAACAGCATATACTCAATATGAAACAATTGTATTAAAAACTAGTAGCGCTAATGTAGGTACTTATGTTTTAGGAACTGCTAATTCAAATGATTTTGCTTCTTATGATTTTAATAGCCCAGAAATAACAGAATCTTATGATTCAAGAGTGTATGACGGTCCTGCGTTTAAATTGTCTGCAGTTCAAAATGCTGGTACAGGTTATGTGGCTAATGCTACTGGTGCTCAAACTACTGGAGGTTCTGGTTCAGGATTAAGAGTGGCTACAACTACGCTGAATGGATCGGTTACTGGAATTACTTTAGTATCAAGAGGTATTGGTTATAGAGCAGGTGATTTGATTACAATTGTTGGTGGAAATAATAATGCTAGATTTAGAGTAGTTAATGTGCAACAAAGTAATGGAGAAATTACGATAACAGAAGCGTTAGATGATAAGTATACTGGAAATTTCAAGTTTAATGTAGTTAATGAAGATGGAGAAGTAGTAACTTTTTCAGAAGGGGTTTTCTATAAAGTACCATTGGCTACATTCTAATATTTTTTATAATAGTTTACGAAACCATCCAAAGAAATTCGGGTGGTTTTTTGTTTTTGTTGATAACTTAAATTGGGATTCACTAACTTAAAATGTATTTTTGTTTTTATTCAAAAAGCGCAAGAGAGGTTAGTCTTTTGCTTAATTATCAGATAGATGTACTTAATTTTCGATACAGAAACCACAGGATTACCTCGCAGTTGGTCGGCACCCATAACCGATACAGATAACTGGCCTCGTTGTATACAAATCGCATGGCAGTTGCATGACGAAATGGGAAATCTTATCGAGCATCAAGATTATTTGGTAAAGCCCGAAGGTTTCAATATTCCGTATGATGCAGAACGAATTCACGGTATTTCTACTGAATTGGCAATGGAGCAAGGAATTCTCTTATCGGAAGTTTTAGAGAAATTCAACATCGCACTTTCTAAAACAAAATTTATCGTAGGACAAAATGTTGGATTCGATGTTAATATCATGGGATGCGAATTCCATCGTATGAATATTGGTTCCGATATGACTAAAATGCCAGTTTTGGATACCTGTACCGAAATCACTGCCAACTTATTAAAATTACCAGGCGGTCGAGGTGGAAGATTCAAATTACCAACGTTAACCGAATTACATCAATATCTGTTCAATCAACCTTTCGCAGAAGCACACAACGCAACTGCCGATGTGGAAGCTACAACACGTTGTTTTCTTGAGCTAATCAAAAGAGAAGTTTTCACCAAAGAAGAGTTAGATGTAACGCCTGAATATTTCAGAAGTTTCCGAGAAAAAAATCTGGGCGAAATCCAATTAATCGGATTAAAACATATCAATCTAAAACAAGCTTCTGACGAAATCAGAGCACGTTTGAAAAAGATCGAACAAGAGGAAGTTCAAACCACCATTTCAGACGAAGTAAAATCAGATTTAAAAGACGCTGCATTTGCACACTTACATAATCACACTCAGTTTTCGGTGCTCCAATCGACTATTGCGATTAATGATTTAGTCAAAGCTTCGGCAAAATTCAAAATGCCAGCGGTTGCTATGACTGATACGGGTAACATGATGGGCGCTTTCCATTTTGTAAGTGCTGTTATGAATCATAACAAAGTCGCTAAAGCAAAAATTGAAGCCGCAATTGAAGCTGGAGAAGAACCCACAGAAACCGAAATCAAACCGATAGTTGGTTGCGAATTCAATATCTGTGACGATCATAAAGATAAGACCAAGAAAGACAACGGTTATCAAGTAGTCTTATTGGCAAAAAATAAAAAAGGCTATCACAATTTAGCCAAAATGTCATCCATCGCATACACGGCAGGATTTTATTATGTGCCTCGTATTGACAGAAAAGTAGTTGAGCAATACAAAGATGACATCATTGTTTTATCCGGGAATTTATACGGAGAAATTCCGAGTAAAATCCTAAATGTCGGTGAAAGTCAAGCCGAAGAAGCTTTAATTTGGTGGAAAGAGCAATTTGGTTCCGATTTCTATTTGGAATTAATGCGACATAAGCAAGAAGACGAAAATCGCGTCAACCAAACATTAATAGCTTTCGCGAAAAATCACAATGTAAAGTTAATTGCGACAAACAATACCTATTACGTTAATAAAGAAGATGCCAATGCGCACGATATTTTATTGTGTGTAAAAGATGGCGAAAAACAAGCAACACCAATTGGTCGCGGACGTGGTTATCGGTACGGATTGCCAAATCAGGAATATTATTTCAAATCGGGTGACGAAATGAAGCAACTTTTTGCGGATTTACCCGAAGCGATTATCAATATTCAGGAAATTATCGATAAAGTGGAAGCGTATTCTTTGTATAGAGATGTATTACTTCCAAAATTCAAAATTCCTGATGAGTTTGAAGTTCCAGAAGATGTCGAAGACGGAGGTGTGAGAGGCGAGAATAATTATTTAAGACACTTAACCTACAAAGGAGCCGAAAAACGTTATCCAGAATTAACAGATGACATAAAAGAACGTTTGGATTTTGAATTGCTCACGATTTCCAATTCAGGTTATCCAGGTTATTTCTTAATTGTACAAGATTTCATTGCCGAGGCTAGAAAAATGGATGTTTCCGTTGGCCCTGGTCGTGGTTCTGCTGCGGGTTCTGCTGTGGCGTATTGTTTAGGAATTACGAATATCGACCCAATTAAGTACGATTTGCTTTTTGAGCGTTTCCTAAATCCCGACCGTGTTTCCATGCCTGATATCGATATCGATTTTGATGATGAAGGTCGTGGTCGTGTTATGGATTATGTAATCAATAAATACGGAGCAAGTCAGGTAGCGCAAATTATTACCTATGGTAAAATGGCAACTAAATCGGCTATTCGAGATACTGCTCGTGTATTGGATTTACCGCTTTTTGAAGCTGACAGAATTGCCAAATTGATTCCAGGAATGATGCCTTCCAAATGGAATTTAGCCCGATTTTTAGCCGAAGATGAAAGTGAAGTCAAAAAAGCATTACGTTCAGAAGAATTCGACAAAGTAAAAGAATTAATCGGAATTGCTAATTCAGAAGATTTAGCCGGAGAAACCATTCAGCAAGCAAAAGTGTTAGAAGGTTCCATGCGAAACACCGGAATTCATGCTTGTGGAGTAATCATCACACCAGATGATATTACGAATTTCGTTCCAGTTACAACAGCAAAAGATTCCGATTTATATGTTACGCAATTTGACAACTCGGTAGCGGAAAGCGCTGGTTTGTTGAAGATGGACTTTTTGGGATTAAAAACTCTTACCTTAATTAAAGACACGGTTAAATTGGTGAAATATCGTTTAGGAATCGAATTAGATCCTGATAATTTTCCAATTGATGACCAAAAAACATATGAGTTATTCCAAAGAGGTGAAACGGTTGGGGTTTTCCAATACGAATCGCCTGGAATGCAAAAATACATGAAGGACTTAAAACCAACTGTTTTTGCCGATTTAATTGCTATGAATGCATTATATCGTCCAGGACCATTGGAATATATTCCTTCTTTCGTTCGTAGAAAAAACGGCGAAGAAGAAATCAAATACGATTTAGAAGCGTGTGAAGAATACTTAGCAGAAACTTACGGAATTACAGTTTACCAAGAACAGGTAATGCTTTTGTCACAAAAATTAGCCGGATTTTCAAAAGGTGATGCCGACGTTTTGCGTAAGGCGATGGGTAAAAAACAAATTGAAGTTTTGAATAAAATGAAACCTCAATTTATCAATCAAGCCGCAGAAAAAGGTCACGACCCTGTTATTTTAGAGAAAATTTGGAAAGACTGGGAAGCGTTTGCAAGTTATGCGTTTAACAAATCGCACTCTACTTGTTATGCTTGGATTGCTTATCAAACGGCTTATTTAAAAGCGCATTATCCTGCAGAATATATGGCTGCGGTACTTTCTAATAACATGAACGATATCAAGCAAGTTTCGTTTTTTATGGAAGAATGTAAACGAATGGGATTAGCAGTTTTGGGTCCAGATGTGAATGAATCGTACTATAAATTTACGGTAAATGAAAACTATGCTGTTCGTTTCGGAATGGGAGCTGTTAAAGGTGTTGGAGCAGGAGCGGTTCAAACCATTGTTGACAATAGAAAAGATGGAAATTATAAATCTATCTTCGATTTAGCCAAACGTATTGATTTACGTGCTGCGAATAAAAAAGCATTCGAAAACTTAGCATTAGCAGGTGGTTTTGATGGTTTTATAGAAACACATCGCGCCCAATATTTTCATCATGACGGCGACGGAATTACGTTTTTAGAAAAAGCGATTCGTTATGGTTCGAAATTTCAAGAAAACGAAAATTCATCGCAAGTAAGTTTGTTTGGCGATGCGTCGGAAGTGCAAATTGCTGAACCAATCGTGCCTCCTTGTGAAGATTGGAGTACGATGGAAAAATTAGCCAAAGAAAAAGAAGTCGTTGGAATTTATATTTCGGGACATCCGTTAGACGATTACAAGTTTGAAATGAAATATTTCTGCACGGCTAAATTAGAATCGCTTAAAAATTTAGAGCAACATTTGGGTAAAAACCTTTCTTTTGGAGGAATTGTAACTAATGTACAACATCGAACCGCCAAAAACGGAAAAGGCTGGGCGACCTTTGTATTAGAAGGCTATGACGAAAGTTATGAATTCCGAATTTTTGACGAAGAATATTTGAAGTATCGTCATTTCTTGTTGCAAAATCAGTTTGTATATTTTAAGATTAACGTGAAAGAAGGTTGGGTAAATCGCGAAACAGGTAAAAAATCAGATCCTCGAATTCAGTTTTTAGACGCAAAAATGTTAGCCGATGTGTTGCCAACTTTCGCTAAGAAACTATTTATTCATTTAGATATTAAAGATTTGCATTCCAATTTTGTTACTGAATTAAACAATCTTTTTGCTGCAAATTCGGGTGATAATTCAGTAACTTTTGAAGTTATGGAATTGGAAAAAATTAAAACTATAGCAGCAGATGTTTCAGTAATAACGCCAATGGATGTGGAAGAAGAAGTTGTTGATGAATCTGGTGAAGAGGTAGAAATGAATATAGAAGTTCCAGTAGAAAAAGAAGAAATCATTGTAAAAACAAAGCTTTCTATGCCAAGTCGAAAATTGAAAGTGAAAATTTCCTCAGAACTGCTTCAAGAATTAGAAAAAATGCAAGTAAATTTTAAATTGAACTAATTGTTACTTAGCTAACATTTTGTTTTTATAATAGGTTCTAAATTTGTGTTATAAAAAATAGCATTATGAAAAAAATTGTAACATTACTTTTGTTGAGTTTAACAATGAACTCCTTTGCACAAATTGCCGATGCTCCAGAAAACATTTCTCCATTATTAATTGGTGAAAAAATACCCAATATTATCTTACATGATAGTGATGGTGTAGAGGTAAATACAAGCAAAATTTTAAGTAAAAAAACTGTTTTGGTTGTTTATAGAGGAGGTTGGTGTCCTTACTGTAATTCGCAACTAGCTGATATGCAAGAAATAGAAAATCAAATAATTGCTTTAGGTTATCAAATAGTTGCTGTTAGTCCGGATGCACCTTCATTTTTAAAACAGACCGAAGACAAAAAAGAATTGAAATATCAATTATATTCTGATAGCGAAGGAAAATTAGCGCAATCTTTAGGGATAGCCTTTAAAAGAGAAAAGCCAAAATTGGATAAATATTCAGAAGGTAAGAATCCAGGCTTTTTGCCTGTTCCAACGGTTTATGTCCTAAATAAAAATAATGAGATTGAGTTTTTATACATCAATCCTAATTATTCAAAGCGTTTAGATGGGAAATTATTATTAGCAGTGTTAAAATCTTTATAAATCAGTTTTATATATACTTAAATAAATAAAAGCGATTTGAGTTTTTGGTTTAGTACAAAATAAATAGCTATTTTTGTTACTCAATAAAGTAAATAAAATTTAAAATATGGCATTAGCAATAACAGATGCTACTTTTGATGAGGTAGTATTAAAATCAGACAAACCAGTAGTAGTAGATTTTTGGGCAGCTTGGTGTGGACCATGTAGAATGGTTGGGCCAGTTATCGACGAAATCCACAGTGAGTACGAAGGAAAAGCTGTAGTAGGAAAAGTGGACGTAGACGCCAACCAAGAATTTGCAGCAAAATACGGAGTTAGAAACATCCCAACAGTATTAATTTTCCAAAACGGAGAAGTAGTAGGAAGACAAGTGGGTGTTGCTCCTAAGAAAACATATACTGATGCAATTGACGCATTACTATAATATTTGAAAAAGAAAAAGTAAAGGCTCAACGAAAGTTGGGCCTTTTTTTATCCAAGACCTTTCACTCTTCTCCCAAAACCTTTCGCCTGAAATTTAAAATCTTTTCCTATCTTTGAGAATATGAATTTAGAATCTCAAATACAAAAAATATCCAGTTTTCAGCATTTGGAACTTTTGGCTAACCAAATTGTGGAAGGCTTTATTTCAGGAATGCACAAATCACCGTTTCATGGATTTTCAGCGGAATTTGCTGAGCATAAAATTTATAATCCTGGAGAAAGTACGAAGCATATTGATTGGAAATTATACGCCAAAACGGATAGATTGTATACCAAACGCTACGAAGAGGAAACCAATCTGCGTTGTCATTTGATTATAGATAATTCGTCTTCGATGCATTATCCGAAATTGAAAGATAATCAACTATTTTATGAGAGTAAAATAGGGTTTTCGGTATTAGCTTCTGCGGTTTTGATGAATTTACTTAAAAAGCAACGCGATGCTGTTGGATTGAGCGTTTATTCAGATACGTATGAATATTATTCGCCAGAAAAAGGAAGCGACCGTCATCATCGTATGATTTTAAATAAGCTGGAAGGTGTTTTGGAAAATCATAATCAAACCAAAAAAACAGATACGGTAACTTTTTTACATCAAATTGCCGAAAATATTCACCGTCGTTCTATGGTGATTTTATTTACGGATATGTTCCAAAATAAAGACAACGATAAAATCTTCAAAGCACTTCAGCATTTAAAACACAATAAACATAAAGTCGTAGTTTTTCATGTGTATGATGAAAAAACCGAGTTAAATTTTAGTTTTGATAATGCGCCTCGTAAATTTATTGATGTAGAAACAGGAGAAGAAATCAATTTGTTTGCTGAAAATACGCAAGAAATATATCAAAAAGAGGTGCACGAATATTTTAAAACGATAGAAGAAACGTGTATGCAGTATCAAATACGCTATGTGCCCGTATCTGTTGGTGAAAATTTTGAAAAAATTTTATTAACGTATTTGGTTGAAAAACAAAAGTTTGGCTGAAAACGCTGAAAAAAGTTTAATTTTTTTTGCAAAAATATTTGCAGGAATGAAAAAGCGTAGTATATTTGCACTCGCATTACAGCACTGGTTTGGTAGTTCAGTTGGTTAGAATACATGCCTGTCACGCATGGGGTCGCGGGTTCGAGTCCCGTCCAGACCGCCAGTAAAGAGGAAGCCTTTCGTAAAAGAAAGGCTTTTTTGCCCTCTTAAAATATTTAAAATAGTTGTGTTGTTTAGGTACGAAAGTACCAAAAGGTTTAGTAGTTAGACCAATGGAAAGCTTTGCATTTATGCAGGGCTTTTTTGATTTACACCCTTCTAAAACGTTTGCGAAAGACGTTTTTAAATCTTCATATTTCTTTTTTCAAGAAATACAACCATTTAAATCTTCCAACTAAAATTAACTTTGTAAATGGAAATGTAATTAATTATCTTTACATTGCATCTGGACAAAAAATAGCGAAAGACATAGTTGATAATATAGGTTTTGAAAGTGTAGTAACGGATTATTTGACTGGAGGATTTCAATATAAGGATGGTCAATTACAATTTTTTCCTCATGCAGAAGGTTATGTAAACTATACCCCTTCAATAAATAGAGGAGAAGAAGGTTCTTATAATTATGTTTTTAATTACACAGATCATTTAGGTAATATTAGATTAAGTTATGGTTATGATCCATTAACTTCTAATGTCAAAATAATGGAGGAAAACCACTATTATCCTTTTGGTTTAAAGCATACTAATTATAATAGTGATAGATTGCTATATACTAAAGGGTCATTAGGAAGTATTGGATTAAGACGACCAGCACCCATAGATCCAGTTGAGCCATCATACAAGTATAAGTACAATGGTAAAGAATACCAAGACGAGTTGGGGCTTAACATGTACGACTTTGGTTTTAGAAATTATGACCCTGCTTTAGGTAGATGGATGAATATAGACCCGAAAGCAGAAGTGTCAAGAAGATGGACACCTTATAATTATGCCTACAATAATCCAATGTATTTTGTTGACCCCGATGGTATGAGAGCCTTTGATTGGGTAAGTATTAATGGTCAAATGGTTAATGATAGTAGGGTAACTGACCAAAAGACAGCAACTGAAAATTATGGTAGTAATGCAGTTTACAGAGCTCCTGGCTATAAATACACTACGAAATTGGGAAATAATGTTGTATTAGGAGAAAATGGGAATTTCACTGTAAATGGAGAAAATTATGAATCACCTGACTTGGCTCCAGGTACTCTAAGCGAGGTGAATTCGGCTTCTAATCAAGCTATTACCTATTCAACTGAAGGAACTACTGCCGTTGTTGCCTCGCAATTCAAATCTAATGATAATCCTTATGAATTTAATAAACTAAAAGATAATCAAGTAGCATGGAGAACTAAAGCTGTGTTAGGAAAAGTAGGTGCAGGTAGTTTAGAATTTGTTAAAGGAGCTGGTAATGCAACCGCCATCGCAACTCCTTTTTTCCATGGATATGAAATATCAAATAGACCAGATGGTAGTACGACAACTATGGAGAAAGTTGATTTAGGTGTGGAAGTTGTTGGCGGGCTTACTGCAATCGGAAGTATGCTTAAATATATTCCTAATCCTGTAAGTTGGACTATTGGTGCAATGTCTACTGTTTATTCATCAATCCGTTATGGTCAATCCAATAATGTAATGGAAGATATACGTAGCGACCCAGGTACAAACGGATGTTTTGCTGAAGGTACTATGATAACTATGTCTGATGGTTCTGAAAAAGAAATTCAAGATGTTAAATTTGGTGATATAGTTTTAACTTATAATTTTAAAACAACTAAGTTAGAGCCTAAAAAAGTTTTACAAAAAATCAATCCAATTAGAAACGAAATCATTACTATAGGATTTGATAATGGTGTGAAAAATATAAATACCATTGACCATCCATATTTTGTAGAGAGTAAAAAATGGTCGTCTTTTAGTCCTGAATTGACATTTAAAAATTATGGCTTTAGTGTAAATAATATCGAAATCGGAGATTCCTGTTTTTATATTTCAAATGGTAATCTTGTAAAAGTTAAGATAGTTTATTTTGAAGTAACAAATTCAAGCATACAAACTTATAATCTAAGTGATGTTGAAGACAATAATAACTTTTTTGCGAATGGTATTTTAGTACATAATAAAAATTAATATTTGATGAAAAATATATATGAAAAAATAGTAGCTAGTTTAATATTCTCTACAAAAAGCAGTAGTTATAGTAAAAATATATGGCCTTTTACAGTAATTTTAAATTTGTCAGCAGCAATTTCGTTTAACATAGCAAGTATTTGGATGATAATAAATAAGTATTTTTTTCCGCATTTTTCCGATTTTATGAATTTAAATATCTTTAGTAACAAAACTTATAGCGAAGTGGCAAATTTTGTTATTTATTTATTTTTACCTATTTGTCTATTTAACTATCTATATATATTTTATAATAAAAGATATGTATTGTTAGAAGAAAAGTACCAAAAGAGTAATCATATGAAAATAGGTAGGATATATTTTGGATTAAGTTGGTTCGGTTATTTTGCTATTTTTTTCTGGATATATATAATTTTTAAATGATAATTTAGAAAATGGTCAAATTTTCCACTACAACCATTCACTAATCCTAAATTAAACTAGGATTAGTTAACTAGTTTGCAAAAAATTAAACGGCATTGATGT
>NZ_WIBJ01000031.1:292810-479370 GCF_009495755.1 Flavobacterium sp. LMO8
TTAACTAGTTTGCAAAAAATTAAACGGCATTGATGTATGATTCAGAAATGCCGTTTTTTTGTGCACTGAATTGTATTGGTACATTGAGATAAACTCAAGAACTCGTAAAGTATATATATTAGAACAACGGAGAAATACATCAAATCAAATGCTAAAAACGAGCGGGTATTGATAAACAGGTATTTTCTAATTTTATAAAGTAATCTTTTATGTTTGCTTTTATTATGTAAAGTAAACTTTTAAGTGTACTATTTTTTTTAAAAGTAATCTTATAAATTTACTTAAATATTAAAAAGTAATCGTTTGTGTTTACTATTTTTTTAAAATGTAAATAAATATGTTTACATTTGTAAAGTTTTGTAAACATATACGTAATGAGAAATCAAAAAAAACTATTAATAGAGCAATTGGATAGAAAGATAAAACCTTTCCAAAAAACTGAAAATGTTATTATTCCTGAAAAAGGATGGGTATATAGTATTAGAACGGCTTTAAATATGACGCTTGAACAATTAGGTGAAAGATTGAATATTACAAAGCAAGGAGTGAAAAAGATTGAGGAAAGAGAAGCAAATGAATCTATTTCTTTAAATTCGCTCAAAGAAATAGCTAATGTATTGGATATGAAATTTGTTTACGGATTTGTTCCTAAGAAAGGTTCAATTGAAAATTTTATAGAATATAAATCCGAAGAATTAGCTAGAAAAATTGTTTTAAGAACAAATCACAACATGAAACTTGAGAATCAAGGTAATAGCGAAGAACAAATTCAGAAAGCAATAAAAGATTTGGCAAGTGAAATAAAACGAGAAGTACGTAGATCATTATGGGATTAGAATTACAATACGAAGATGGTCAAACACCACTAAGCGAAGAAGAAAAAGAAGGGCTTTTAATAAAGACCATAACAACACATGCTGAATTAGATGAATATGAACAATTAAATATTGAAAATGCGGTTGAATGGCTTATGAGACAGAAGTTGAAAAAAGATAAGGTTTTGACTGAGGATTTTATAAAAGCATTACATAAAAGAATGTTTGGTAAAGTTTGGAAATGGGCTGGGGAATTTAGACAATCAGAAAAAAATATTGGGGTAAAATGGATAAATATTTGGACTGATTTAAAAGTATTATTAGATGATACTAGTTATTGGATTGATAATGATACTTTTCCGCCAGACGAAATAGCAATCAGATTCAAGCATAGATTAGTCAATATTCATTGTTTTCCGAATGGTAATGGTAGACATTCAAGATTGATGGCCGATATAATTGTTGAATCAATTTTTGAAAAAGAAATATTTTCATGGCATAGTTCCAATATGGTTAAAGCTGATGAAGTTAGAAAAGAATATATTAAATCGATAAGGCTCGCTGACAATGGAGATATTGAATCATTAATAAAATTCGCAAGAACTTAACTCCCAAATTTGGGAGTTTTTTTATGTTCAAAATTTATAAAAACCGTAAGATTAGTTAACTAGTTCGCAAAAAATTAAACGGCATTGATGTATGATTCAGAAATGCCGTTTTTTTAATAGTAAAAACAAGAAATCCTAACCGTTAAAAGTTAGGATTTTTTTTTGTTTGAAAATTGTAATTGGTTAAACGAACGAAAACTAACATTGTTGCAAACGCAAGAACTCGCAGTACTATATGGATTGGAACAACGGAGAAATACATCAAATCGGATTCTAAAAACGAGTGGGAATTGATAGACAGGTATTTTCCTAAAATTTAAAATAAAAGTTGCACTTTGGTACAACTTTTGTATATTTGTAACATGAATAAACAAAGAACAATCATTTTTTATAAAGATTATTTTGAAGAATTCTTTGATAAACAGCGAGATAAAGTAAAAAATAAAATTATCTGGACGTTTCAATTAATTGAAGAATTAGAAAGAATTCCCGAAACATATCTTAAACATATTGAAAATACGGACGGCTTATTTGAAATCAGAATTCAACAAGGTAGCGACATCTTTAGAATATTCTGTTTTTTTGACGAAGGACAATTGGTAGTGTTGGCGAATGGATTCCAAAAGAAAACCCAAAAAACTCCAAAGAATGAAATTGAAAAAGCAATAAAAATTAAAAACGAATATGAATTGGAAATAACGAATTCCAGAAAAAAAATAAATAGCGATGAGTAAAACGAAAAATAACAACATCAAAACATTAGACCAATTTAAAGACAAACATTACGGAAAAGTAGGAACTGCTAAACGTGATGAGTTGGAAATTGGCTACGACAATTTTAGAATTGGTGCAATGATTCACGAGGCTAGAATTCAAAAAGGTTTAACACAGGAAGAACTTGCTGAAAAGGCTGGAACTACAAAATCATATATTTCAAAAATTGAAAATAATGTAAAAGAAGCTAGATTTTCAACGCTTCAAAAGATTGTAGAACTAGGTTTGGGTGGTCATTTAGAATTATCGATAAAAATTTAGTTAGAAGTTAATGCAAATTAAAGCTCTCAAATCGAGGGCTTTTTTTATGCTCAAAAGTTAGGAAAACAATAAGATTAATCTTATTTTCGTTATCCAGAAAATGAAGTTGGAACGTTCTTATTTGGTAAAAAGTTGAGGTGCTTTATGTGGTTTAGTCAAGTTTTACAAAGGCGTATAAGTATAAATACAATGGCAAAGAATATCAAGATGAACTAGGGCTTAATGTTTATAACTATGGATTTAGAAATTACATGCCTGATTTAGGAAGATGGTTTAATATTGACCCTCTAGCAGAAGAATATTATGATAATTCAGCTTATGTGTATGTAAAAAATAGTCCTTTAACAAATATAGACCCTGACGGACGCTACCTATTTGGTTTATTTGGAAGTACTTCATCCGAAAGAAGAATGGCACGTGCAGAAAAATATGCTGAAAAAACTGGAGGAACTGTATCGGTAAACAGTAATGGTAATCCTTCGGTATCAACATTTACAACTGATGCAGACGGAGGTGTAACAATGACTACGCAATCTAATTTTGGAGATTTTTCATCTTGGAAAAACTTTAAAAATACTTTATTAGGTTTGGATAGTGCTATGCAAGGTAGTAGCGGAAATGAATATACAGGAACTAAAGGAATGAGAGAGTTTGGAGAAGATTTAGGTAAAGGTAGCACGTACGTAAAGGCTGGTGGTGTAGTCTTAGTAGTAGGAGGGGTTATGACAGCTCAGCCACAATTTGTTACTGCTGGTGTTGGCGCCTACAAGTTTGGGGATGGGATGGACAAAACATCAAATTTACTATTAATCAATGCAGATATTGACCAAAAGAAAGGTGGAGATGCAGCTGTTAGACTTACAGCACTTGCAGTTGGACAAGCGGCAGGGGCTAAAATTGATAGTAAAATTACTCAAGAAGCAACAAAAACCGTTATAAATTCAGTTGTAGACAAAGCAATTGATAAGGCAAAAGAGGAATCATTAAGTAAAGATTAATTATATATGAATGTTTTAAAAGCAATAGGTTTTATAATAATAGGAGTTTTTGTAGCATATTATACTTATAAACATCCTAACAAAACTTTTCCGACTAAAGATTTTGGAGGTTATATGGCAGGTGTTGGTTTTGTTATTTTGGGAATATTATTGTTGCTTGGCAAAATTAAAATATAAAACTATTAAAAACCTCCCCCGACCGCTCGGATATCTCCCCGCAACGCTAGCGCAGATTTGCAATTTGTGCCTACAAAGTGAGGAAAAAAGAACTCTAACAATTCATAAATCCTAAATTAAACTAGGATTAGTTAACTAGTTTGCAAAAAATTAAACGGCATTGATGTATGATTCAGAAATGCCGTTTTTTTAATAGTAAAAACAAGAAATCCTAACCGTTGAAAAGTTAGTATTTTTTATTATTTGAAAAGGTTTTGTTGTATTTATAAATTACAATTTCTCTATTTTGTTAGGATTTTGATGAGTGTTAAAAACAGCATTTAAGAAAACGGTTTTTGTAGGTTCATCTACTAAAAAGAAAGCGATAAAAGGAAATTTTTTAAAAGGCAAATACCTGTAATTACTATCATGAAAAGAATAAAAAGGGTTTTTCTGTAAATCTTTATAGGTTTTCTTGTAATCATTTAAAAAATCAATCGCTACTTTTTTACTAACTTCTTCAATGTAATAATTTACAGCATTATCAATGTTCTTGATTGCTATTGGCGAAACAATAATCTTATAAGCCATATTTGTTTTTTAAATCGGCAAAAACAATGTCAGCATCTGTGTAGTGTTTTTTATCTAAACCTATTTGACTATCTAATACTTTTTGTTGTTCACTGGATAAAACAAATGTTTTTTCTTTAGAAATCTCAAACTTCATTTTTAAAGCTTTTACAAATGCTTTTAAAGCACTTTCTTGCTCTGGAGTTTCTGTGCGTATAATAAAAGTGTGCTCTGCCATAATTTCTAAATTTTAATCATTTATTATTATTTTATTCCTTGAAAAACAACAATTTAAGCAAAATTTGCCTTTACAGGACTCATAATCAATTACAAAGATATTATTTTTTCTATTATATCAGTATCATTACAAGTTTGTACAAGTAATTTTAGTCCAATTTACATTAAAATTATATTCGTTAAAACAATCATTCATTTCGAAAACGTAACTCAAAAAGGTAGCTATTTAAAATTAAACTTTGAAATCTCTTGTTGTTATTACAAAAAATTAATCGGGTTCGAGTCCCGTCCAAACCATCAAAACCAAATTCCTCTATTCTGCCAAACCAAAACAAAGAATAATCCAAAGAAAAGTAAACTCACTAAGAACTTAATAAACGTTCCCGCTAAGAAACCTAAGAACGAACCTGTAGCCGCTTTAAATGCACGTTTTCCTTCGTTTGAGTTGTAAATGAGTTCGCCGATTAAGGCGCCTAAAAACGGTCCAATCAAAAATCCAAAAGGCGGAAAAAACAAACCAACAACCAAACCTATATTCGTTCCCCAAATGCCGTATTTACTTCCGCCAAAATATTTGGTTCCTTGTGCAGGAATTACATAATCTAAAATTCCAATCACAATGGCAATTACTAAAGTGATTCCCAGCAACCAATAATTCGTTTCCATTCCAGGACAAAAATAAAGCAACAAAATTCCAACCCAACTAATAGGCGGACCTGGTAAAGCAGGAAGTAAACTACCAATAATTCCCACTATCATTAAAAGCAAACTCAGAATCAGTAAAAAGTATTCCATAAGATTTTAGTTATTGTCTAACAAATTTATAACTTTGTTTTTTATGATGCATTAAAAATCAAATAATGAAATTATTTTCTGGTTTATTTCTTTTAATTTTTATGGTTTCCTGTCAGTACTTCGATAAAGAAGTTCCTGATGAGAAAGAATTGTTAGAACAAGAATTGAAAAAAATTAATTGGGAAGAAGTGGATGAATTTCCATCAGTTTTACAATGTGATACGATAAAAGATACGGAAATAAAAAGACAATGTTTTTTCGATTACTTAGCACAAACCATACAAGAACGAATAGGAATTGATACGTTACGATTTGAATATCCAGAAATTGACACCATCAACGTAAAAATTACCGTAAATCCTGATTCGAGTATACAATTTGAAACGCAATATCCAAACGACAGCATCGCTTTAGCAGATAAAACAAAAATCGATAGTATTTTAACTTCAAGATTATCCGATTTTCCAAAGGTAGAACCTGCGATTAAAAGAGGTGTGAAAGTAAAAACACAATTTGTGCTTCCGGTGATTATTAAAATAGAGAAATAAGCAAGGGCAAAATCAAGTACAACTTCAATTTCAAGTTGGGAACACAGAATTAAGAAATTTCAATAATTTTTAAAATCTTATATGAACTTAATTCGAAAAAAATGTCCACTTCAAAAAACTTACATGACTTATATGTTAAAAACAATTTGTGCTAATTAGTAAAATTCGTGTTTAAGCCAATTATTTTCTAAAATTTCTCCCTTTCCAACTATATTTTCCAAACAATGAATACACCGCCACCGAAACACTAAAAAACGGATACAACAAACTACTTGCCAACACATATTGTAATTTCGATTCGAAGAAATTAGCGGTTTTGTAAATCAAAATAAAATCGATTAGGAATTTCAAAGCAACGAATAGCATGAAAATGTTTTGGTCTAATAAGCTTGTCAACCAAAGTATAAAACTAAGTATCCAAGCCAAATTCCCGCCAAAAACCACAAGCGCTAGCAACTTTCCATAAACTGAAGAATAACCTGTGCTTTTCGAAGCCCAACGAACACGTTGTTGAAATAATTCAGACCAAGTTTCTACTGGTTTTGTTGCGACAATACTTTCTTTAGCCAATAAAAATCCAACTTTCTTAGGAGCAACTGAAACTGCTTTTTGCAATAAAAAAACATCATCACCACTGGCAATGGTTTCATTTCCTTGAAAACCGTTTAATTCCTTGAAAAAATGTTTGGAATAGGCAAAATTAGCACCGTTACACATAAAAGGTTTCCCAATTCCAAAACTTCCAATCGTAGCACCTTGTAAACTCAGGAAATCTAAATTCTGAAAAGCGGATAAAAAACCACTTTTTGGAACATAACAAACGCTAGAAGCTATCATTTCCACTTCATTTTCCTGAATATATTGATCATAAATCGTCAACCAATCTTTCTGAACCAAACAATCTGCATCAGTAGTAATAATCCAATCATTTTTGGCAACTTGAATCGCTGTTTCAATCGCATCTTTCTTTGGTGAATTTGATTTCCGTTCGTTTTTAATTACTTTCAAACTGAACACTAAATCCTGAACACTGAACACTTCTTCTGAGTCATCATCAACCAAAATTACTTCCACTAATTCCTTCGGATAATTCAATAGCGAAATCGAATGCAATAAATTCGGAAGATTTTCTTTTTCATTTCGGAAAGGAACCACAATGGTAAAAGATGTTTTTGGAGTAAATTCTTTTTTAGCAAAATGTTTCATTCGATTAAATCCATAAATCAGTTGCCCAATGAATAGGAGGTAAATGAGAAAAACGATTCCGAGAATTAATTCCAACATACGAATAAACTATTTTGAAGTATTCAATTTAAATCGCATCACGTAATAACTTCCAATCACTACGGGTAAAACTACGTTTAAAAACCACATCAAGGTACTAATGAAAATTACAATCCATTCGTTAACTCCGTATTTTCCAAAGAAAAACATCGCTACACTTCCTTTTACGGCGAAATCTAAAAATTGAAAACTCGGTAACGAAGAAGCTAAAAAGTAAACCGCAGCAATCGAACTAATCAAATTTAGGTAAGGTAAATCTACATCAAAAACCAGAAATAAAACATAATACTGATGCGAAAAAATCAAGTATCGACAAACGCCAAGCAAAATATTTTTTCGGTGAATCTTCTTTGGGATTTCGTTGATTTTGTGAAACAATTTCTGAATGGAATAACCTTTTATTGTGATGTTTTTCGAAAGAATGGAAGCCATAAATAATACGATTGCTATTCCAATTATCGCTATTGCCCATTTCCAATACCCAATTAAAATCAATCCAATAGTTCCGAAAATAATAGTCAAAATCATTTGAATTCCGTTGCAAATCAAGTTTAAAAATACCACTTTTTTAGTTTGTTCTTTTTTGAAAAACATTGCTTTTCCAGCGTATTCTCCCAAACCATTTGGTGTAAAAATTCCAGCTGTTAAAGCACCTAAAACTTGTTTACTTGCTTCGCCAACGGAAATCGGTTTGATAAAACTTACTAAATTCTGCCATTTTAAAATTTCGAAATAACGATTCGCAACACTAAATAATAAAATAAATAGAATGGTTAAAATGGAAGTTTTTTCCAAAACCAAAGTCTGGAATTTACTCCATTCTAATTTTGAATTTTCTGCAATTTGGTTATAAATAAAATAAAACGCACCAATTACAATCAAAAGTTTGATGGTAAAAACAAGGAATTGCTTAGCTTTGTGAGGAATTGAAATCATTGGTACAAAGAAACGAAAACTTTGAACTTGAAACTTGAAACTTGAAACAAAATTTTGGCAAACGAACGCATCATATTAGGAATTGACCCAGGAACGACGATTATGGGTTTTGGATTAATCAAAGTAGTCAACAAGAAAATGGAATTTCTACAGTTGAACGAACTCATTTTGTCCAAATACGACAACCATTATCAGAAATTAAAAGTCATTTTTGAACGTACCATAGAATTAATCGACACTCATAATCCAGATGAAATTGCTATTGAAGCGCCTTTTTTTGGTAAAAACGTACAATCGATGCTGAAATTAGGAAGAGCGCAAGGCGTTGCCATGGCAGCCGGACTTTCGAGAGATATTCCCATTACAGAATACGAACCTAAAAAAATCAAAATGGCCATTACTGGAAACGGAAACGCCAGCAAAGAACAAGTAGCCAAAATGCTCCAACAATTATTAGGTTTAAAAGAATTACCAAAAAACCTTGATTCAACCGATGGTTTAGCAGCAGCCGTTTGTCATTTTTTCAATTCGGGAAGAGTTGAAGTGGGGAAAAGTTATTCGGGTTGGGATGCTTTTGTGAAACAGAATGAATCGAGAGTAAAAAAATAGTGCTCAGTGCTCAGTTTTTAGTGTTCAGTATAATTAGTGTTAAAAAACAATATGAGATTTCAAGATTTATTAGCTTATAAAAAAGGATTTGATGTTGCAATGGAAGTTTTTGAAATATCAAAAATTTTTCCAAAAGAAGAAACTTATTCTTTAACAGATCAAATTAGAAGAAGTTCAAGAAGTGTAACAATCACAATAGCTGAAGCTTACCGTAAAAGGGAATATCCAAAATATTTTCACAGCAAATTAACTGATGCTGATGCAGAAAATTCCGAAACACAAGGTTGGTTAGAATATGCTTTAGCTTGTAAATATATTACTCAAAACACATTTGACAATTTGACTGAAAAATCAAAAGAAGTAGGAAGATTAATAAATTACATGATTTTAAACCCAGGAAAATTCGGTTCAAAATCTGAAAACTAAATACAACTGTATCTAGTACTGAACACTAAAAACTGAACACTGAGCACTTAAATATGAGCGGAATCTACATCCATATCCCTTTTTGCAAACAAGCTTGTCACTATTGCGATTTTCATTTTTCAACTAATTTGAAGAAGAAAGTTGAGATGGTTTTAGCATTGGCTAAAGAAATTGAAATGCGCAAAAGTGAGTTTCAAGATGAGATTGTAGAGACGATTTATTTTGGTGGTGGAACACCTTCGATATTACAGATTGAAGATTTGAAATTTTTGATTGATGAAGTGTATCGAAACTACAAAATAGTCGAAAATCCTGAAATCACGGTTGAGGCTAATCCCGATGATTTAACAGAGAATCGAATAATTGAACTTTCAAAAAATAAAGTCAACCGTTTATCAATTGGAATTCAATCTTTTTTTGAAGACGATTTGAAGTTGATGAATCGCGCGCACAATTTAGAAGAAGCTAAAAAATGTTTAGAAATTGCCACTCAATATTTCGATAACATTTCTATTGATTTAATTTACGGAGTTCCAGAAATGTCCAATGAAAAATGGTTGCAAAACATTGAAACCGCATTGTCTTTTGGTGTGCCACATATTTCGAGTTATGCGTTAACGGTGGAGCCTAAAACGGCTTTGCATACGTTCATCCAAAAAGGAATCATTCCGCAACCTGATGATGAAGTCGCACAAGAACATTTTCATATTTTAGTTGACAAACTTTCGGAAAATGGTTTCATTCACTACGAATTATCGAATTTTGGGAAAGAAAATTATTTTTCCAAAAACAATTCGAGTTATTGGTTAGGTAAAAAATACATCGGAATTGGTCCGTCAGCACACAGTTATGATGGAAAAAATAGAGGTTGGAATGTGTCAAATAATTCACTTTATATCAAATCGATTCAAGAAAATAAATTACCAATCGAAATTGAAACCTTAACCAAAACCGACCGCTATAACGAATATATCATGACGGGTTTACGAACGATTTGGGGTGTTTCTTTAGAACGAATCGAACAAGAATTTGGGAAAACTTATTTGGATTATCTGAACCAACAAGCAGCAAAATTCATAGAAGATCATTTGTTGTTTGTAGATGATAACATTTTAAGAACTACAAAAAAAGGAAAGTTTTTGAGTGACGGAATAGCTTCCGACTTATTTTTATTAAATTTGGATTGATTATTAACCACTAAGAACACAAAGAAAGCACAATGAAACACAAAGCTTTGTGGACTTAGTGAAAAACCTTGTGACCTTTGTGGTTAAATTATGAAAGCAACCATCAACAACATACAAATAGACCTATCAAAACCAATTGATATTTCCATTCCATTAACAAACAATGACCAAAACCCGATTGCATGGTATCAAAACGCTCCTGAAATTGAACCTGTAAAAATGGGTGATTGGATAGGAAAAGTTTCGGAAGGAAAATCGTCTACGAATTTCAATAATATTTTCTTCAATCCGCACGCGCATGGTACGCATACCGAATGTTTAGGGCATATTACACGCGATTTTTATTCGATTAACCAATCTTTAAAACAGTTTTTCTTTACTGCGGAATTGATTTCTGTTGAGCCAAAAAAGGTTGGAGAAGATTTAGTTATTACAAAAGAACATATCTCGACTGCGCTCGATAAGACAAATAACGATTCAATTGAAGCCATCATCATCAGAACCTTGCCAAATCCTGAAAGTAAAAAGCATTTGAATTATTCCAATATGAATCCGCCTTACTTAGAAGAAGCGGCTGCGATTTTTATTAGAGAAAAAGGCATTCAACATTTATTAATCGATTTACCAAGTGTCGACAAAGAACACGATGAAGGAAAATTACTAGCACACAAAGCATTTTGGAATGTAAAAGACGTGAATCAAGTAAATGAAGATGCTCGTTTTACTTGTACGATTACGGAAATGATTTACGTTAATGAAGAAATTCAAGATGGAAGTTATATACTGAATTTACAATTCGCTTCGTTTGAAAATGATGCTTCACCATCGAAACCAGTTTTATATAGTTTGGAGTAAGGAGTTATTTATGAAAAAAATTTTTATAATATCGGGCTCAATCATAATTTTATTCTTGATGTATTTAGCTTTTTGGTTTTATTCAGCTACGGATACCAAAAATGTTTATTTATCTGGTTATGTTTTTGATATAGAAACAAATAAGCCCATTCAAAATGCCATAATCAAAGTAGAAAATCAACGTTATGAAAGTGATAATGGAATTTTAAATTACAGTGAATATTTTGGGAAAGATAATTATGACTTGAAATCTGATAAAAATGGGTTTTATGAAATCAAAATCCCTAAAAGTGCATTCATAGCTATAGAAGTAAAAAAAGATGGTTATAAACCCGAAACTGGTAGTGATTATTCATTTAAATATATGAGATTTAAAACTTATTTAGAAAAAACTAATTACTAATTACTTTTCACTAATCACTCAAAAATGAACATTCAACAACTCTACGAATTTTGTCAATCTAAAAAAGGCGTCACTGAACATTTTCCGTTTGATGAAGATACTTTGGTGTTTAAAGTAGGTGGAAAAATGTTTTGCTTAACATCATTATCCGAATGGGAAAAAGGAGCACCATCGTTAAATTTAAAATGTGATCCAGAACGCGCTTTGGAACTTCGAGCGGAATATGAAGCTATTGAACCAGGCTATCATATGAGTAAAATACATTGGAATACGGTTCGTTTTCATGGCGATGTTTCCGATAAAATGATGTGCGAATTGATTAATCATTCCTACGAACTTGTTTTCAAAAGTTTAACGAAAAAAGTCCAACAAGAAATTCAAGAATTAGAGAATTAGGCATTACTTTTGTCATTGATTTGCTACGAAGTTTTCAAAACCTTCTAGGTATAAAAAATAAATGTTGAATATTCAATTTTGAATATAGAATTTTGAAATAAATTATGATAGACAACTTAAAAAAAATATTAAACGAAGATCAAGATCCAAAAGCTATTGAGAAAATCACGGCTAAATTGGAGAATCTTTTAATGTCGAACGAAGAAGTAGGCTATATTGCCGTTCAGAAAAAACCAGCGGTAACTATTTTTCCAGATAGCATTGTGGTGACGAACAAACGTATCATTTTATGTAAGCCTAAGAATTTAGGATTGTCAATGGAATTCATTGATTACAATTGGGATGATATTGCAGGTTCGTTTGTAAAAGAAGGTATTTTAGGTGCTGATTTCACCTTTACAACTAATTCCGATTTAACCCATACAGTTGATTATTTACCAAAAAATCAAGCGAGAAAATTATATACTTACGCAAAAGAGCAATTGGATTTGTTGAAAAACCCAAAAGTAACCACTCCAGTTGTAGAAGAAGTAAAAGCAGAAGCTCCAATTGAATCGCCAGTTCAAGAATCAGAAGTTGTAGAAGAAATTCAAGCGGAAGAAGTGACTCATTTTGCAGAGTTAATGCCTACTCCAAATGATGTTATTCGTGATACGGAAGTAGAAGCTCCAATTTCGGAGGAAAAAGGGTTAGCTCATTTATCGCAAGACGAATTGTTTGCGAAACTTCAGAACTATAAAAAATTATTGGATAACGGATTAATCCTTCAAGGAGAATACGACAGATTAAAAGCAGAAATTTTAAAATATCTATAATAAAATAGGAATATTATTTGAAGCCTGAAATTCACGTTTCAGGTTTTTTTTGTGTAACTTTTGTAACAGATAATATTCTTAATATGAGGTAACTTTATACTATAAAACTAAGATATAATGACAACAACAGTAGTAATAGGAGGAAGTTTCGCAGGAATGACTGCAGCCTTAGAGATAAAAAGAAAAGGTAAAGACCAACATAAAGTAATCTTAATCGATAAATCACCTTTGTTTTTGTTTATCCCATCATTAATTTGGGTGCCTTTTGGAAGACGAGATATTAAAGACATTTCTTTTAGAAAGGATGCTATTTTAGCTGAAAAAGGAGTTGATTTTGTTAATGCAGAAGCGTTAAAAGTAGATGTAAATAATCAAGTAGTAACAACAGAAAAAAGCGATTATAAATACGACCATTTAGTAGTAGCAACGGGTCCAAAAGTAAAATATGATGTTGCACCAGGCGTTGCTGAATATACCCATTATATAGGAACTCCAAATGGAGCCATGAAAGCCAGAAAAGCTTTGGAAGAATTCAAAAGAAATCCAGGTCCAATTGTAATTGGAGCGACTCAAAACGCTGGTTGTATGGGAGCTGCTTATGAATTTTTATTCAATGTTGAAAAATGGCTTCGCGAGCAAAATATTCGTAAAAAAGTAGATTTATATTGGATAACACCAGAAGATTATTTAGGACATTTTGGAATCGATGGAATGCCAATGGGAGAAACTATGTTGAAATCGTTCATGAGTATGTTTAATATTCACTATAAAACACAAGTTGGAGTAGAAGAAGTTACCGAAGATAAAATCAAATTGACCAATGGTGAAGAATTACCATTCAAATTCTCAATGTTGATGCCACCGTTTATTGGAGTGGAATTTGTAACCAATTCTCCTGAATTACATGCTACACCAACGGGTTATATTCCTGTTAAAGACAGTTACCAACATATAGATTATCCAAATGTTTGGGCTGCCGGAATTGCCGTTAATGTTCCGCTACCATTTACACCAGGAAAAGTGCCTTTTGCTTCTCCAAAAACAGGTTATCCAAGCGATGAAACTGGTAAAATTGTAGCCGAAAACATCATTAGAGTTACCGAAGGTAAAACAAAATTAAAAGAAAAAGCATGGGGTAGAATTCCGGGATTATGTGTTATGGATGCTGGTAAAAAAGAAGTGTTGTTATTGTCAACAAGTCTTTTTAAACCAAGAACTTTTGCCATTATGATTCCAAATGTAATTTATGATTTCAATAAAGTAATTTTAGAAAAATATTTCCTTTGGAAAAGTAGAAATGGCTATTCATATTTGCCATAAAATTTAACTAAAAACCCGATAAGTAATTATCGGGTTTCTTTTTTACATTGACTTTTTTTGCTTCTCCACAAAACCATCGGCTTGGAGTTTTAGTAATTCCGTAGCGCTTTTCTTTTTGTAGTTGTACAGTTCTTTATCTTCTTTGATGTCGGCATAGACTTTATCGTAAATTTCCGCATCGGTTTTCTTTTGTAATTCGCTTTGGTAACGATTTTGCGCCAACATATTTTTGATTCCCATTTCGTTATCTTCTTGTTTGAAATCGTATTCGCTTTTTGGCGATAATAATTTGGCAATAATGGGCGAAGTTTCAATCGCTAAAAACAATAACATAATGAAAAACGATGGTAAGAAAGGTAATTTATTCAACGCATTTATTCGAGCCATTAAGCCGTCGAAACCTTCGATAATCGGTTGGGTTTCGGTGACTTTTTTGTCTAAATCGGTTTGTAATGTTTTTGCTTTGGCTTCTAAATCGGTAATTTTTGCTTGGTTTGCAGCTTTTAAAGTGGCTAAATCTTGCAATGAAGCATCGTGTTTTTCACGTTTTTCTTTATAAACCGGACCTTTGCCTAACTTCTTAGTTCCAGCAGTTCCTTCTGCTTCGGTGATGTAAACGGAATATAAATCGTTTACTTCTTTCTCTTTTTTAAGAATATCCGATTTTAAACTATCAATTTGGGCTTTGTTTTTATCTAAATCCGATTGAAAATAATTGGCTACTTGTTTTTTGTTAGCCAACATCATTTCATTTTTCTCTTTTAGTAAAACCGTATTGATTTCTTTTTCAAAGATTTTAATTTCCAAAGGTTTTGAAATTACGATAGCAATAATAATCGCCAAAGCAATTCGTGGTGTTGCCTGAATAAATTCGTCTAAAAAGCTATCTCTTTTTTTAATGGTAGACACAATAAATCGGTCTAAATTAAAAATAAGCAAACCCCAAACCAATCCGAAAGCAATTGCAATAAAAGCATTATCGAAAACAGTAAAAAGCGCATAAGAACTTGCAATAGAAGCCATTACGGCGGTGAAGAAAACGGTAGCTCCAATTCCGGCATATTTGTTTTGCTCGCCATTGGAACAGCTATTAATTATGTCGGAATCTACGCCCGAACATAACATAAAAAAACGTTTTAACATGATGATTGATTTTGATGATTGATGATTAGTACAAATTTAACGCCAAAAGTTTAAAGTTGTTGCTAATTTGTTGAAAAATAGTTGGTATAAGAAAAACCCTCACATTTCCGAATAGTCGGAATGCAAGGGTTTTAATATGTTTTAAGTGACTATTTGCTAATCACTTTTCACTATTTACTAAATATTAGTATCTGTAATATTCTGGTTTGAATGGGCCTTGTACTTCTACACCAATATATGCTGCTTGGTCATCACGTAAAGTTTCTAATTCAACTCCTAATTTAGCTAAGTGTAACATCGCTACTTTTTCATCTAAATGTTTTGGTAACATATAAACGTCATTGTTATAAGCAGCACTGTTGTTCCATAATTCAATTTGAGCTAATGTTTGGTTAGTAAATGAATTACTCATAACAAAACTTGGGTGACCAGTAGCACAACCTAAGTTTACTAAACGACCTTCAGCTAAAATGATAATATCGTTTCCGTTGATTGTATATTTATCAACTTGTGGTTTGATTTCGTTTTTAGTATGACCAAAGTTTTTGTTTAACCAAGCCATATCAATTTCGTTATCGAAGTGTCCAATGTTACAAACGATAGTTTTATCTTTCATTTGCTCAAAGTGAGAACCTAAAACGATGTCTTTATTTCCTGTTGTAGTAATAATAATATCAGCAGTTTTGATAACTGTGTCTAATTTTTTAACTTCAAAACCGTCCATAGCTGCTTGTAAAGCACAAATTGGATCAATTTCAGTAACTGTTACAATAGAACCAGCTCCACGGAAAGAAGCCGCAGTTCCTTTTCCAACGTCACCATATCCACAAACAACTACTCTTTTTCCAGCTAACATAATATCTGTAGCTCTTCTTACTGCATCAACAGCTGATTCTTTACAACCGTATTTGTTATCAAATTTAGATTTAGTAACTGAATCATTTACGTTAATTGCAGGCATTGGTAAAGTTCCAGCTTTTACTCTTTCGTATAAACGGTGAACTCCAGTTGTAGTTTCTTCAGATAAACCTTTGATTCCAGCAACTAATTCTGGGTAACGGTCAATAACCATATTCGTTAAATCTCCACCATCATCTAAAATCATGTTCAATGGTTGTCTATCTTCACCAAAGAATAAAGTTTGCTCAATACACCAATCGAAATCTTCTTCATTCAAACCTTTCCAAGCATAAACCTGAATTCCAGCAGCAGCAATAGCAGCAGCAGCTTGATCTTGAGTTGAAAAAATGTTACAAGAAGACCAAGTAACTTCTGCACCTAAAGCAATTAAAGTTTCAATTAAAACAGCAGTTTGAATTGTCATGTGAAGACATCCAGCAATTCTAGCTCCTTTTAAAGGTTGAGTTGCTCCGTATTCTGCTCTTAAAGCCATTAAACCTGGCATTTCAGCTTCTGCTAATTCAATCTCTTTTCTTCCCCAAGCTGCAAGTGAAATATCTTTCACTTTATAAGCTACATAAGGTAATGTTTGTGTACTCATCTATTATGTATATTTGTATATTCTAAAATTAGAGTGCAAAATTACAAAATAACTTTTTATTTTTTCAAAGATTTCTATTAATTTGTGAATTGTTTAATTTTCTAACGATTTGAAAAACAACAAAATATAAATGCCGCTACATAAAATTATACATATCAACGAAAATACTACTGCGTACTTCTGGCACATTACAGAAGACGTAACTTCGTTATTTAGAGCGGTTTCGTTACGTGATACTTCGCTTTTTCGTTTAGAAGGGATGAAATCTGAAGAACATCAAAGAGGATTTTTAGCTGTTCGAATGTTGTTACAACATTTGGGTTATACCGATTATGATTTAACTTATGATGAAGCTGGAAAACCTCATTTAAGTGATGGTAAGCACATTTCTATTTCGCATTCGCACGAATTTTCATGTATTTCTATTAGTGATGAATTGATGGGAATTGATTTAGAAAAACTCAAAGAAAAAACTTTGAAGATTGCTCCAAGATTTATGGAAGTAAAGCACTTAGAAAATCTTTCAATTTCTGAACAAATGGAAAAGGCAACTGTGGTTTGGGGTATAAAAGAATCTATTTTTAAAATCAAAAACGAAAAAGGAATCAGTTTTCCAGAGCATATTTTTGAAGATGAGTTTGATTTAAAAGATGGGAAATGTTCGGCTGAATTGCATTTTAATAATCAAATAGAAAAGTTTAATATACAATTTTATAAAGTAGAAGAGTATATCTTTGTGTGTGCTTTCCTAAATAAATAAAATGCAAAACCTATATCAAAATATACTTCAGGCTAAAAAGAACCATCAAAAACTATTGGCTATTCTAATCGATCCCGAAAAGGTTTCAATTGAACAAGCAATTGTTTTGTCAGATAAAATTAAAATGTCACCAGCCACACATGTTTTTGTGGGTGGAAGCACTTTCAATGGAACGCATTTAGACGAACTGATTTCCGTTATTAAAACAACTACTCAATTACCCGTTTTAATTTTTCCAGGCCATCCATCCCAGATTTCCAATGAAGCAGACGGAATTTTATTTCTAAGTTTGCTTTCAGGTCGAAATCCAGAATATTTAATTGAACATCATATTAATTCGGTAGATATATTAGCTAAATCTAATTTAGAAATTATCCCAACAGGTTATTTACTAATCGATGGAGGAAAAGAAACAGCTGTGCAACGCGTAAGTCAAACGCAACCGATTGAACAAGACAATATCGAATTGGTCTATAAAACGGCAAAAGCAGGCGAGTTTTTAGGGAAGAAATTGATTTATTTAGAAGCAGGAAGTGGCGCTAATCAGCATGTTTCGTTAGAAATGATTCGCTACGTTGCTCAAAATATCGAAATTCCGTTGATTGTAGGAGGCGGCATTCGTTCCATTAAAACCATTCAAGAAGTGTACAATGCTGGAGCTGATTTGGTTGTTATTGGAACCGCATTTGAAAACGATAGTAATTTCTTTTCATTATGATAGAGTTACTTTTTTCTCAATATAAAGACTATTCTAATCTTTTTATTTTTCTTGAATTAACAGCTGTTGTATTTGGAATAATTAGCGTTTTATTCGCCAGAAAGAATAATATTTTAGTGTATCCAACAGGATTAGTCAGCACACTGATTTTTGTATATATTTTGTTGGAATGGAAATTGTTTGGCGATTTTATCATCAATATTTACTATTCCATAATGAGTGTTTTAGGTTGGTATTTATGGACAAGAAAGAAAAATGGAGCGGACGAATTTCCAATATCCGTTATGAATCGAAAAGATTATTTTATTTCTACCTTAATTTTTACAGGAACCTTACTATTTATTGCGTTGGTTTACCATTTTTTTGATAAATTTACCCATTGGACGGCTTATGTAGACACGCTTACAACTGCTTTGTTTTTTGTAGGAATGTGGCTCATGGCCAAACGAAAGATTGAAAACTGGATTATTTGGATTGTAGCCGATTTTATTTCGGTGCCTTTGTACTTTTATAAAGGATTGACCTTCTCCAGTATGCAGTTTTTATTATTTACAATTATTGCTATTTTAGGATATTTAGAATGGAAAAATTATTTAGCGAAGCAGATTTAAAATATATAGTTGAACGTGGGAATTCATTAGATAAAATTATGCAACAATTGCATTACTTTAGATATGGAATTCCTAAAATTAATTTATTAAAATCGGCTACTGTAGAAGATGGGATTTATAAATTTAATGAAGAAACTAAAGCTGATTTTATTACTTATTTTGATAAACATAAAAATAAATATAGCATTGAAAAATTTGTTCCAGCTTCTGGTGCTGCAACACGAATGTTTCAATTTTTAAGCGAATTTTTAAATAATTTCAATCCAGAAACCGATACTATTACTAGTTATATCAATAAATACAATGTTCAAAGTTTGAATTTGTTTATTGTTGGAATTCGAAATTTTCCATTTCATTCAGAATTAAAAGAAACAACCAGGCAACTTTTTCCGGATTATGATTCTTTTCATTCAGATCGTAAAGTTCATGCTATAGTTACTGCATTATTAAGTGATAAAGGATTGAATTTTGCTAATAAACCAAAAGGAATTTTGCCTTTTCATAAATATGATAGTCAGATTTTAACTCCTATTGATGAGCATGTGAAAGAATCTGAATTGTTTAGAAAAGAGAATGAAAGAACAAAAATTCATTTTACGGTTACTGAAAATTTCAGAATAGATTTTGAAAAAATATTATCAAATTATAAAGATGTACAATCTACCTTTTCCTATCAAAACCAATCAAGCGACACCATTGCAGTAACAGATAATAATACACCATTTCGATTGGAAAATGGTGAATTGTTTTTCAGACCAGGTGGTCATGGAGCCTTAATTGAAAACTTAAATCAGTTGCATTCTGACATTATTTTTATAAAAAATATTGACAACGTTTCGTTACGAAATGGTAATGTAGAAATTCAAAACAAAAAATTATTAGGTGGAGTTTTACTTCGAATTCAATATCAAGTATTCGAATATTTAAAACTCCTTTCTCAACCAATTTCTGATGATCTGCTTAAAGAAATAATTGAATTTGTCGAAACAAAATTATCGTTTCCGTTATCAGAAGAATTCAGTATGTTTCAAAAGAATTACCAAATTGAATATTTAACAAAAATATTGAATCGACCTATCCGGGTTTGTGGAATGGTTAAAAATGAAGGAGAGCCTGGTGGAGGTCCGTTTTGGGTTATTGATTCTAAAGGAAGAAGTACGTTACAGATTGTCGAATCTTCTCAAATTGATCTATTAAATTTGAAGCAAAAAGAAATTTTTCAAAATTCGACACATTTTAATCCAGTAGATTTAGTATGTAGCGTTAAAGATTTTAAGGGAAATAAATTTGATTTATTACAATTTGTAGACCCTGAAGCTGCATTTATAACAGAAAAGACTAAAAATGGTAAGCCAATAAAGGCGTTTGAACTACCGGGTTTGTGGAATGGCGCTATGGCTAAATGGATTACACTTTTTGTTGAAGTGCCATTGGAAACTTTTAATCCCGTGAAAACGGTTAATGATTTACTGAAACCTGCTCATCAACCTGTACATGAATAAAGATGTTGTTTTATCGGAGCTAAATTTTAAAGCAGTTAGAAGTAGCGGAGCAGGAGGACAAAACGTAAATAAAGTATCTTCTAAAGTAGTGCTAAATTTTGATTTGGTCAATTCAAAGGGGTTGACAGATGATGAAAAGTCATTGTTACAAACTAAAATTGCGACTAAACTTACGCAAGACGGAATTTTAATTTTAACTAGTGAAGAAGATAGAAGTCAACTAAAAAATAAAGAAAAAGTCATTAAGAAATTTTTTAAGTTACTTGAAAATGCTTTGGTTGTTCCAAAAGAACGAAAAGAAACTAAAATTCCAAGAGCAGTAAAAGAAAAACGACTTAATGCTAAAAAAGTAATGAGTAATTTAAAGCAAAACAGAAAAAAGCCAAATTTTTAAAAACGCAAGGGCAAGCGCAAGTTCAAAAATCAATATAAGAAAGTTTGAAATTGTTCTTGTAATTGTCATTGATATTGCTTTATCTTTGCCCCGTCTCAAAGGGGTGCTTAGATTCTTTCAGAATGACAGATTCAAAGCTGAGATCATACCCATAGAACCTAGAACAGGTAATGCTGTTTAGGGAATTGACAAAAATAAATGTGCACGTTTATTGGAGTCAGAGTATCAAAATTAATTTTTAACCAAGGAATAATTGCCCCTTTTATTCGTATTTATTTTACGAATGAAAACTTTATTCAAATCAAGTACAAAGACTTTTTTAAGTCTATTTTCAATTTTCTTTGCTCTTTTTTCTTATTCACAAGAAATCAAGAAAGACACTACAAAAGTTACCGAACTTAAAGAAGTTACGGTTTCGTCGGTTAGAGCAAAAGACAAAAATCCAATTACATTTACAAACGTTTCCAAAGAAGAAATTGCACCTCGAAATTTAGGTCAAGATGTGCCGGTTTTGTTGCAATATTTGCCTTCTGTCGTTAGTACAACAGATGCAGGAAATGGAGTAGGTTACACTTCTATGCGTGTGCGTGGATCTGATGGTTCTCGAATTAATGTTACCTTAAACGGAGTTCCCTTTAACGATAGTGAAAGTCAAGGAACCTTTTTTGTGAATTTACCTGATTTTACTTCTTCATTGGAAAGTGTTCAGCTTCAACGTGGTGTAGGAACTTCAACCAATGGAGCAGGAGCTTTTGGCGCAAGTTTAAACATGGAAACTAAATCGTATCAAGAAAAAGCATACGCTGAAGTTGCAAATTCTTTCGGAAGCTTTAACACGAGAAAACATACGTTGTCTTTTGGTACAGGCTTGTATAATAATTTTGAGTTAAACGGACGAATTTCCAACATTTCTTCGGATGGATTTATTGATAGAGCAACATCAAATATGTTTGGATACTTTTTCAATGCTAATTATGTAAAAGAATCTACTTTAATAAAATTAATGGCATTTGGAGGAAAAGAAAAAACCTATCAAGCATGGTACGGAACAGAAGATTTAAATGGAAGTAGAACGTTTAATCCTGCTGGAATGTATTTCGATGAATTCGGAAATATGCAATTCTACAACAATGAAACCGATAATTATTGGCAAAATCACTTTCAATTACATTGGACAGAGAAATGGTCGGAGAAATGGATTTCAAATGCGGCATTGCATTACACTATTGGAAAAGGTTATTACGAACAATACAAAGAAGATGAAGATTTAACCGATTATAATTTGCCTGATTTTAATGGAAATTCAATTTCTGATTTAGTTAGAAAAAGATGGTTAGATAATGATTTCTTCGGAACAACATTTTCTTTAAATTATAAAACAGCAAAAACTGATTTATTATTTGGTGGTGCTGCCAATCGTTATTTAGGATTACATTATGGTGAAGTAGTTTGGACTCAGAATTATACTCCAAATTCAAATAGATATTACGACGATTATGGAAATAAAGATGATGTGAATTTCTATACAAAAGCATCATACAACGTTACAAACAAGTTGAATTTATTTGCCGATTTTCAATACAGAATGGTGTTTTACGATGCCACAAGTGTAAAATTTGATGATGTAAATGATACATTTAGATTCTTTAATCCAAAAGCAGGTTTGAATTACCAATTAAACACTAAAAATTCATTCTATGGTTATTTTGGAATTGCAAACAAAGAGCCAAGACGAGATGATTACGAAAGTGGAGCTATAAAACCAGAACGTTTGTTTGATTATGAATTAGGTTGGAAATACAATTCAGAAAAAGTGAAATTATACGTAAACGCATTTTATATGCGATACAATGATCAATTAGTAATGACTGGTGCATTAAACGATGTTGGTTCGCCAATTTTTACTAATAGTGGAAAAAGTTATCGATTAGGTTTGGAAGTAGAATCTACAATTGCTTTAACAGATAAGTTGTTTTTGAATCCAAACATCACCTTGAGTCAAAATAGAAATGAAAAATTTTATTTTCAAAGAGATGGTGTGGTTCAGAATTTAGGAAATACTAATATTGCTTATTCTCCAAATCTTATTTTTGGAAATAGATTTTCGTATTTACCAGTTAAAGGTTTACAATTATCATTATTGTCAAAATTTGTTGGCGAACAATATATGGGAAATATCGATTCAGAAAACTCTAAATTAGACAGTTATTTTATCAATGATTTCAATGTTTCATACGATTGGCAAATTAATAAAGGAATTAAATCCATTATTTTTTCAGCATTAGTGAACAATGTTTTTGATGTAGAATACGAATCAAACGGATATTTCTATACGTATGATGATGATTCTTCAGGAAGTCCAATTACATATGAAGGAGCAGGTTACTATCCACAAGCGGGAATTAATTTCTTAGTTGGAGCTACCTTAAAATTTTAGTTAAAATAAGTTAAGTTGAATGAAGCCTGAAAGTTTTATTTTTCAGGCTTTTTTATTAGTTATAAACGCGAAGAGAAACTTCTCCTAATTGTTCCACTCGATAACGTATCATTGGGTATTGCATTTCTTGTGCTTGACCTGAAAACAAACTATATCTTACGTCATCACATGGACAAACCGCATCAATACCATTTACATACATTGTTGAACATGATGATAGCGCCTGATTTGGGCATGCGGCATCATATGCAACATAACCGCTACCTGTATTAAAAATAATAATTCCTCTTATCCCTTGTCCTGCAGCGTTAACATATACTGCATTAGCGGGACTTAATAAATTACTATATTGAGGTAAACTCATATTAATATTTAAATTCACAGGATAATTTGGCAAATAAGGGTTGTTGTTTTGAATCTCTTCTTTGTTACAACCAAAAAAGAAAGGTACTAGAAATAAAATGAGGTACTTTTTCATAAGAATTTTTACTATCAATTGTTAAACAAATTTAATTAATTACTTTTGACTAAACATTACGTTAATACATAAATTAATATTAAAAATAAATTACTATCTTTGTGAAAAGGAATCCCATGCAGGTGGGATTCTTTCTATTTTATAAACAATGAAGTCATGAGTACAGTATCTTATTACACAGCAGAAGGATTAAAAAAATTAAGAGACGAATTAGATCAACTTAAAAGTATAGAACGCCCTAAAGCATCACAAGCAATTGCAGAAGCAAGAGACAAAGGAGATTTGTCTGAAAATGCAGAATATGATGCTGCTAAAGAAGCGCAAGGATTATTAGAAATGAGAATTTCTAAGATGGAAGAAATTGTAGCAAATGCTCGTTTGATTGATGAATCACAATTAGATTTATCAAAAGCTTTAGTGTTGTCTACTGTTAAAATTAAAAATCAGGCTAATGGTATGGAAATGAAATACACATTAGTAGCTGAAAGTGAAGCGGATTTAAAAACAGGGAAAATTTCGGTAACTTCTCCTATTGGAAAAGGTTTGTTAGGAAAATCGGTTGGTGAGGTAGCGGAAATCATTGTGCCAAATGGCGTATTGAAATTCGATGTTTTAGAAATCACAAGAGACTAATAATACATTAAAAATGGCTAGTATTTTTACTAAAATAGTAAACGGAGAAATTCCTTGTTATAAAATTGCCGAAGACGATAACTATTTGGCTTTTTTAGATGTGAATCCTAATGCAAAAGGACATACTTTATGTATTCCAAAACAAGAGATTAATAAAATCTTTGATATGGAAGAAGAGGATTATTTAGGATTAATGAAGTTTTCTAGAAAAGTGGCAAAAGCTGTTGAAAAATCAGTTGAATGTAAACGAATTGGTGTTGCTGTTGTAGGATTAGAAGTACCGCACGTTCACGTACATTTAATTCCGCTTCAAGACATGGATGATATGCGTTTTCAAAGAAAAACTAGTTTATCACCAGAAGAATTTCAAAAATTAGCAAAAAAAATTACAAGTTATTTATAAAAAAAATCCTGAAATCGAAATTTTTTATTTCAGGATTTAATTTTTTATTTATTACCTCTAATCATTCCAATAATAAATAATAAAATCCATGCGCCTACTGCAGCTACAAGAATTTGTACGATAACACCTCCATCTGTAGCAATCCCTAGTTTTCCTGCTAACCATCCTCCAAAAACACCTCCAACAATTCCGATAATAATGTCACCAATTAAACCAAATCCACTACCTCTCCAAAATTGACCTGCTAGCCATCCTGAAATTGCTCCAATTAAAAGAAAATACAAAAATTCCATAGATATTAATTTTATAGTTAATATGTTAAAATTACAAAAAAAAAATTACAAAAAAAATTAAATTTTCATAAATTGTAATAACATTGTTGTTCCTTTTCCTATTTCCGATTGTTCCACTTTTATTCTTCCTTTATGATATTCCTGAACAATTCGCTTTGTTAACGATAACCCTAATCCCCAACCACGCTTTTTTGTAGTAAAGCCAGGTTCAAAGACTTTTGAAAATTGATTTTTTGGAATTCCTTTTCCAGTATCGGTTATCTTAATTTTTATCATATTTTCCAATTCTGAAATCGTAATATCTAATGTTCCTTTACCTTTCATGGCATCAATCGCATTTTTAACTAAGTTTTCAATCGTCCAACTGTGCAAAGCGGGATTAATTTCTACATAAATAGGATGTTCGGGAGCTTTAAAAGTAAAAACAACTTGCTGTGAAACTCGGGTTTGTAAATAATCAACTGTGTTTTTTGTGTCTTCAATAATATCGCGTTTTTCTAGCACGGGTTCGCTTCCTATTTTTGAAAATCGATTTGTAATAGTTTGTAATCTTGTAATATCTTTTTCAATTTCAATAATCGTACTTTCTTCAATATTTTCCATTTTCAAAATTTCCAACCAACCAATTAACGATGACAATGGTGTTCCAATTTGATGTGCGGTTTCTTTTGCCATTCCGGCCCAAAGTTTATTTTGAGTTGACATCTTAGTAGCGCGATAAAAATTGTAAACTACAGCGCCAAACAAAATAATAATCAATAATAAAGCAATAGGATAATATTTCAATTTATTCAATAAAGGCGAATCTCCATAATAAACCAATTGATATTTACTGTTTGAGCGCTCCATTTTAATGGGTAGGTTGTCATTTTTTACCGAATTGAAATATTTTTTTAAAGCTATACTATCTTTTGAAATTTCTTCATCAATATTATTAAAATCAATAATGTTTTCTTTACTATCAGTAATAAAAATAGGAATGGTTGTATTTTTTGTAATTATTTGCAAAGGAAGTTCTATGTCGGTATTTTCATTCGCATTAGCAATCGTGGTAAGAGCACTTGCCCAAAACTCCATTTTTGCTCGTTCTTCATTTTTAAAAATTTGGAAAAAATTATAGGTATTCCAAAGTATTAAAATTACAATGAAAAAGGAAGCAAATATGATAAACCAACGCGTAATATTTCGCCTTTCTGAAAACTGCATGTATTGAGATTTGATGTAAAAATACTAAAAACCATTTTAAATTTGATACTTGATCGTGTAATTGTATTTGTCTTTGATTTTTGCACTTGCTATTGTTTTTTGTACTTGAAATTGTTCTTGTTCTTATTATCTTTGTAAAAAATAGTTTCAACATGTTAAGCATCGATCCAAAAGAAATAGCTCCAGCAAAATTACAAGGATATTTACAAAGTGCGGTAGCGCCAAGACCTATTGCATTTGCTAGTACGATGGATAGTAATGGAAATCCAAATTTATCACCATTTAGTTTCTTTAATGTATTTAGTTCTAATCCGCCAATTTTGATTTTTTCGCCAGCAAGACGCGTGCGTGATAATACTACAAAACACACGTTGATTAATGCCCAAAACACGAAAGAAGTGGTAATTAATGTAGTGAATTTCGATATCGTACAACAAATGTCCTTATCAAGTACCGAATATCCAGATGGTGTAAATGAGTTTGAAAAAGCCGGATTTACGATGCTAAAATCTGATAAAGTAAAACCATTTCGTGTGGCTGAAAGTCCAGTACAATTTGAATGTAAAATTAATGATGTAATTGCATTAGGAGACCAAGGAGGAGCAGGAAATTTAGTAATTTGTGAAGTGGTAAAAATTCACATTAATGAAGCTGTTTTAGATGCGACAGGAATGATTGACCAACACAAAATTGATTTAGTTGCCCGAATGGGAGGCAATTGGTATAGTCGTTCTAATGTAGGAATGTTTGAAGTGGAAAAACCATTAACTACTTTAGGAATTGGTGTAGATATGATTCCCGATTTCATCAAAGAAAGTGGCTATTTTACGGGTAATGATTTAGGAAAATTAGGTAACATAGAAAATATCCCAACAGAAGAAGAAATTGCTATATTTGTAAAAGAAAATTTTGAAGTAAAAGCCGTTTTAAGTTCGGATGATATGGATACAAAATTTCAAAAAGCAAAAGAATATGTAGACAATGGAAGAGCTATTGACGCTTGGAAATTGTTATTAGCAAAAAAATAAATTTAAGTATTATGGAAGTTTTAGGAAGAGTAAAATTAATTAATCCTGTACAACAAGTAAGTGCTTCTTTCAAAAAAAGAGAACTTGTAGTTACTACAGAAGAGCAATATCCTCAACACATTTTGATTGAGTTTGCACAAGACAAAACAGATTTGTTAAACAATTATAATGTTGGTGAACAAGTAAAAGTTTCTATCAATTTAAGAGGAAGAGAATGGGTAAATCCACAAGGAGAAACTAAATTTTTTAACTCTATCCAAGGTTGGAGAATTGAAAAAGTACAAGCAGAAGCACCAAGCGCATCACCAATGACGCCTCCAGTGCCTGCTGCAGAAGCTTTTGAACCAGCAACTAACTTTAAAGAAGAAGAACACGACGATTTACCTTTCTAAAAGTTAGAAGTCGGAAGATGGAAGTCAGAAGTTTAAGTGATACTTGAATTTCTGACTTTTTTATTGAACTTGAAATTTGATATTGAATTTGTACTTTACCGAATGTATTTTTTAACCAAAGAATTATATTTCCCACCAGCAGAAACAGCTTCACCCGAAGGTATTGTAGCCGTTGGAGGTGATTTATCTCCAGAACGACTCGTATTGGCCTATAAATCGGGAATATTTCCATGGTTTGAAGATGATGAGCCTATTTTGTGGTGGAGTCCACCAGAACGCATGGTGTTGTTTTTTGAAGATTTGAAGATTTCGAAAAGCATGCGAAATATAATCAATCAAAGGAAATTTAAAGTTACTTTTAATACTGCTTTTAGGGATGTAATTCTAAATTGCAAAAGGATTTCTAGAAAAGATCAACCTGGCACTTGGATTACCGACAACATGGTAGAAGCCTATTGTAAACTCCACGAATTAGGAATCGCAAAAAGTGTTGAGGTTTGGCAAGAAGATGAATTAGTAGGAGGTTTGTATGGAGTTGATTTAGGTCACGTTTTTTGTGGTGAAAGTATGTTCTCAAAAGTGTCAAATGCTAGTAAATTAGCTTTTATTGCGTTAGCAAAACAATTAGAAATGGCTAACTATCATTTATTAGATTGCCAAGTCTATAACGACCATTTGGATAGTTTAGGTTGCGTAGAAATTGATAGAGAAGATTTTTTGATGGTGTTGAAAAACAAATAAGTAACTAAATTAAAAATAAATTAGTAAGTTTATCTAAATTATAATTTAATGAGAATAACAAAAATTTTATTTTTTATTTTTTATTTTTTTTCAATTCAAAACTGCTTTTGTCAAAATGATATTGATCGAAAAATTGATTATTACTTAAATAAATTTCAGTACGATTCTGCCAGTATAGTAACTCAAAAAGCTATAAAAAAATTAAAAGTAAATTCTAATAATAAAGCAGATTTATATATTAAATATTCAAGAATTCTAAAATCTCTATATAAAACAGATAGTTGTTTTTATTTTTTAGATGAAGCAGAAAAATTTTATAAAGTAAAAAATGATAAGAGTAAACTTTTTTATATTTTAACAATAAAGGCAGAGGTTGCTCGTTCATTGGTAAAAAGAAATTTAGCGAATAATTATATTTTTGAGGCTGAAAAATTATTTCCAAAAAACAAAAACTTAGACTATAAATACTTTTTTTTAAATAGGCGAATAGCATTATTAGCTGAATATTATAATAATGTGCCTGATTCTTTATTAAAGATAAAAGAAATTGGAAATAATATTCTTAAAAATCAAAAAGAAATAACTGACAAATCAATTATTGCTTACACGCTCAATGAGATTGGCTATTTAGATTTTCATAGGAATCCAAAAAACGCACAAAAATATTTTTTACAAGCACATCAATTAGCTGAAAAATATAATTCTAAAATAGCTTATGTAGATATTTCTATAAATCTAGGCAGATATTATCATCAAAAAGAAAATAATTTAAATCTTGCTATTTTTTATCATAATCAAGGTTTAAAAAAAGCTAAGGAAATAAATAATCTTTTTCAAATACAACAGTGTTATAACGAAATTAAAATTTGTTATATACTTCAAGAAGATTATAAAAATGCATATTCTTATAGAGATTCATTAGCAAATATTGACTTGTTAATTGAAAAAGTTGCAAATTCTAAAAAATATGAATTATTAGAAAATAAATTTATTATTGAATCTAAAGAAAAAGAGCTTGTAACTTCAAGGAAAAATCAATTATTATTATTAGTTATTTTACTTTTTTTATTTACAGGTTTGGCAACTTTATTGTTTTACAGTAGAAAAATAGGGAAATCAAAAAAAGCGCTTGAAAAATTAAATAAAGAAAATGAATTTTTAATAAGCGAGACTAATCATCGGGTTAATAACAATTTGCAGTTAATCAGTTTGTTAATTAGTGAAACCATTAGGAAAAATAAAAAGGAAAATAAGGAAAATATTGATTTAATTCGATTGCAATCCAAAATTCAGTCAATTGCTATATTACACCGCGAGTTATATGCCTCAAAGGATAAAAAAACAGTTGATTTACATTTATATTTTAAAAAAATAGAAGAGCGTTTCTCTGAAATATGTACAAACGAAAATATAGTTTTAAAATTAAACGTTGATAGCATAAGTTCTGATTCAGATTCGGCTATGTACTTGGGATTATTAGTTACAGAATTAATTATGAATTCTGTAAAATATGCTTTTAAAGATGACCAATTAAAAAATATCAGTATTGAAATAATAAAGGTTCAAAACCAATTTGCATTTAACTATTCCGATAATGGTCAAAAAAATAATTCTCAAGAGATTCATCCTGTTTTAGTTAAACAGTTATGTCAACAAATGGGAGTGCATCCAGAAATAATTATCAATAATGGATTTCATTTAAGTTTTATCAAATCAATAGGAAATGTCTAAAATATTAATTGTTGAGGATCAAGTTTTAATTGCTAATTACATCAAAAATTTACTAAATGATAGTGATTTAAAGGATGTTGAATTAGCTTTTACAGTTGAAGATGCAACACAAAAAATGAACGTATTTCATCCCGATATCATTTTGCTAGACATAAATTTACATGGTAAAGACACCGGTATTATGTGGGCAAAAGAATTTGTAAAAAATAGTCAAATTATATTTATAACAGGACAAACCGAAAAAGAAACTATGTTGAAAGCCTTTGAGGTAAATCCTGTTACGTATTTGACAAAGCCAGTTAAGGAATCCGATTTAATTGCTGCAATTGAATTAGCCAAAATCAAGAACAAAGTAAATTACGTAATTGTTAAAAATGGTTTTGACGACGTAAAAGTAAATTTTGAAGATATTCTTTTTCTGAAAAGTGATAAAAATTATGTAGATATTCAACTAACTAACAAAACCATAACCATTCGAAATACTCTAGACAACTTTTATAAAGAATTAGATTCTGAGATGTTTTGTAGAGTTCATCGTTCATACATAGTAAATAAATCGAAAGTTACACAAAAGAAATCTTCTTTCATAAAGGTTAACGAATTTGAATTGCCTATTTCAAGAAGTTTTTCATTTGATTTTTGATTTCGTCCACATAGTTTTGCAGTTTGTCCCAATAGAATAATTTGCATTCTTTTAAAAAATACTTTTGTTTCACAAACTTTAAATATTTTAGGTATGAAACAAAAAATCCTTTTTTTATGCTCACTTTTCATGTGTGCTATTTCGGTTTTTGGACAAACATTAGATCAAACAGGTAATGGAAGTTTTTCAACAGATTTACTGGTATTTGGGAATAATGACGGTCAATCTTTTCGAGCTGGTATTACGGGTAATTTAGCATCTATAACTTTTAACGTTAATAATACTCCTTCTCCTACCTTACCAGGAAATTTTACAGTATCAATTTATGATGGTGATGGCTACGGAGGTTCTTTACTAGGTTCTGCAAATTTAAATGTCAATAGTGCTACAGGAGGGTCTGTAGTTGTAAATTTTCCGTCTACAATTTCATTAATTGCGGGTAATACATACACATTTGGTTTACAGAGTTCTGATGGAGCAAGAATTAATTTATTCACGAACAATAATGGTTATTTAAATGGTTCGGCTTATTCAAATGGCGTTTCATTAGCTACTAGAGATTTATATTTTAGTACTTTTATGTTTCCACAAGCCACTCATCTAAATTTTGATGGTGCAAATGATTTTGTTGATTTAGGAAGCTCATTAACATCAACATTAAATGGTTCTAACTTTTTTACGGCTGAAGCTTGGGTTTATACACCAAGTGTAACGGGCACCAAAACTATTGTTGGAAATCATATTTCAAATGGTGCACATTTTAATTTAAGAATTATTAATGATAGACTTAATGGATTTCTTGGATTTGGTGCTTATGATTTAAATTCAGCAGCTGGTACTATCGTTGCTAACACATGGCAACATGTAGCTATGGTATATAATGATACAACATTAAAATTATATATTGATGGAACTGAGGTTGCTTCAATGGCTATACCAGCAGCATATTCCTTGCAAAACACCGTTCAACCATATAGAATAGGAGCTTCAGGATATGGAGGAGAATATTTTAATGGAAATATTGATGATGTAAGAATTTGGAACGTTGTAAAAACACCAGATCAATTGGCGGCTTCTAAAAACTGTGAATTGCTAGGTAATGAACCTGGATTATTAAGATATTATAAATTAAATCAGGGTATTGATACAGCTGACAATTCAGCTATTACTTCAGCAACTGATGCAACAGCTAATGCAAATAACGGAACTTTAAATGGATTTACTTTAAATGGTTCAACTTCAAACTGGTTAGCTGGTTCTCCAGTAACTACAGGTTCGATAGTTCCTTCAGTTGCATCGGTGACAACTCCAGTTGTTTATGCTCAAGGAGCAACAGCATCAGCATTAACAGCAACAGCAGGTGCAAACGGAACGGGATTAATGTGGTATACAACAGCAACAGGAGGCACAGGTTCTCCAACAGCCCCAACTCCAAGTACAGCTACAGTTGGAAATACTTCTTTTTGGGTTTCTTCAACTAACGCAAATGGTTGTGAGAGTACAAGAACAGAAATTGTTGTAAATGTACTTTTACCTGCAACTCATTTAAACTTTGATGGTTCGAATGATTTTGTAAACATAGGTTCTTCTATTGCAACTGCTTTAAATGGAGCAACTGCATTAACTTTAGAAGCATGGATTAATCCTTCGGCTTTGAATGGATGGAATAATATTATTACTGATTATGATGGAGCCTACCATAAATTTTTATTGCGTGTAAGAAATAACAACAACATTCAATTTTGGTTGAATGGAACGGTATTGAATTCTTCTTTTACGGTTCCTCTAAATACTTGGACTCATATAGCAGCAGTGTACGATGGAACGAATATGTTTGTGTATGCAAATGGGGTATTAGTCGGTTCTCAAGCGGCTACTGTTAGCTTACCTGCAACAGCTAATCAAGTTAATATTGGATCAAGAATAGGTTCAAATACGGAAAACTTTACAGGTAATATTGAAGATGTTCGTGTTTGGTCTAGCGCAAGAACACCTGAACAAATTAATGGTTCAATGAATTGTGAATTAGCTGGAAACGAATCAGGTTTAATTGCTTACTATAATTTCAATCAAGGTATAGATCAATCTGATAATTCAACAGTTACTACATTAAATGCTGTTACAGGTCCAAACGGTACATTAACTAACTTTACATTAACCGGTACTACATCAAACTGGTTAGCAGGTTCTCCTGTAACTACAGGTTCAATTGTGCCTTCAGCACCAACAGTAACTACTCCAGTAGTTTATAACCAAGGTGATACGGCTTCTGCTTTAACTGCAACAGTAGGTGTAAACGGTACAGGTTTAGTATGGTACACAACTGCTACAGGCGGTACAGGAGATACTACAGCTCCAACGCCAAGTACTGCTTCAGCTGGAAATACTTCGTATTGGGTTGCTTCCACAAATGCAAATGGTTGTGAAAGTGCAAGAGTAGAAATTGTTGTAACGGTTATTGCAAATGCAACCCATTTAAATTTTGATGGAGTTAATGATTTTATTGTTTCAGCAAATGCAATTACTAACAATACTGAAAATCAAACGTATCAAGCTTGGTTTAGAATTCCTTCAATTCCAGCTAATAGTGATAGAATTCTTCAAAGAGGAAATGATGGAACAGGAGGTTGGTCTTTACAGATTGATGTAAATGCTGCAGGGAGATTAAGTGCTGGAATTAGTGCAACTCCAGATACATTTATGACAGGAACAACTGTATTGACACCAAATACTTGGTATCATGCAACTTTTGTATTTGAAAATAACAATTCATTGCGTTTGTATTTGAATGGAAATTTAGAAGCTTCTGTAGCTATTGGAAATAGAACATTACGTAATTCTGATAATAGATTAAGAATTGGTGTTGGTAATATTGCCTCTGAGTATTTTAATGGAGATATTGATGAAGTAAGAGTTTGGAATATTGCCTTATCTCAAACTGATATTATGAATACAATGAATTGTGAAGCACAAACACAACCTGAATTAGTTGCTTATTACAAGTTTAACCAAGGGAATGATAGCGTGAATAATTCAACGGTTACTTCACTTCTTGATAGTTCTAGTAATGGAAACAATGGAACTTTAACTAATTTTACTTTGACAGGAACAACTTCAAACTGGAGATCAGGTTCAACAATTACAACAGGTAATACTTGTGTAACCTTAGGGAGTTCAGATTTTGAAAATAGCGCAAACAGTACTATTTATCCTAATCCTTCAAACGGAATTTTCAATATTGTTTCACAACAAAATGTTTCAATAGAAATTTATGATTTATTAGGAAAATTAGTTTTAAACCAACATGTAATTATTGGAACAAATAATGTTGATATTTCAAACTTCAATAATGGAGTTTACTTATTAAAAGTTACAGATGGTAATGGGAATTCTCAGTCACATAAAATAATCAAAAATTAATGAAGTTTTTTTATAGATATAAATTTGAACTTTTGTTGATTTTACTCTATGTAATATTAGCTTTAATTGGTATTTATGTTTATAATTTATAATGAAAAAGGCTGTCATTTGACAGCCTTTTTTTTATTTTATTTAAAACTTCGGCAACGTTCTAATATACAATTCCTCTACTTTTTTTCTTGCCCAATCGGTTTTTCTTAGAAATTTTAAACTTGAATTTATTGACGGGTTGTCTTTAAAACAGTTTATATTGATTAGTTCTGCTAAAGTATCAAAGCCATAGAAATCTACCAATTGTTCTACAATAGTTTTTAATGATTTTCCGTGAAGTGGGTCGTTGTTCATTTCTTTATTTTCTTGTAAAACATTCCATAATATGGTCATTCACCATTCCTGTCGCTTGCATGTGTGCGTACATAACTGTCGAACCTACAAATTTAAATCCCCGTTTTTTTAAATCTTTGCTTAATGCGTCTGAAATAGGAGTAGTTGCTTTTACTTCGCTTAAGGTTTTGGGTTGGTTGTCAATCGGTTTTCCATCAACAAATCCCCAAATATATTTAGAGAAAGTCCCGAATTCTTCCTGCACTTTTATAAAAGCCTGTGCATTAGTAACTGTCGCTTTGATTTTTAATCTATTTCGAATAATTCCTATATCCTCTGCTAATTCAGCCATTTTGTCTTCTGAATAATTGGCAACTTTTTGTAAGTCGAAATTATCAAATGCTTTTCTGAAGTTTTCTCTTTTGGCTAAAACGGTATACCAACTTAATCCCGCTTGAAAGGTTTCTAAAATCAAAAATTCGAAAATAGTTGCATCATCATAAACTGGTTTTCCCCATTCGTTATCATGGTAATTTCGATATAAATCGTCTTTTTCGCACCAAGCGCATCTTTGTTTAGTTTCCATGTTTTTCTGTTCCTAAATAGTTGTCAATTAAATAATGTCCGAGATAAATTAAAGGTGTTAAGCAAATAGCAATTCCTAATTTAACAGAATATCCAGTTAATGCAGATGCTACAAATGTTTCACCATTTATTTTCCCTGGTAGCCAAAAGGCAATACCTAAAACAATAAAACTATCAAATAATTGTGAAATTACAGTTGAACCTGTACTTCTTAACCAGAGCATTTTCTTTCCTGTTCGGTTTTTTACAAAATGAAAAATGGTAACATCAATTAATTGTGAAACTAAAAACGCTGTAATACTTCCTACAATAATCCACATACTTTGACCAAATACCGCATTGAATTGTTCGTCAGAAATTAATCCATCTCCTTTTACTGCTGGAATTTGAAGTCCTATCAGTAACAGAAAAAAAGTATAAGCAATTAACCCAGCGGTTATGAAAGATAGTTTTTTTACGCCTTTTTCACCAAAATATTCGTTGATTAAGTCGGTTGTGATGAATACAATGGGCCAAGGTAAAATCCCTAAACTCATTACGGTGTTCCCAACATGTATTAATTTTCCGCCAATTAATTCTGCTACTAAGGCATTTGTGATAAAAATACCTGCTAATACTACGTATATGATGTCTTTTTTTCTTTGAAACATTGCGATTGTTTTATCAAAAGTAGGAGAATTATAACATAAAAAAAAACTTCAACCCTAAGATTGAAGTTTTTATATGTTTTGAATTAGGAAAATTATCCTAAAGCAACTCTACTAAATCCAGTTACAACTAAATTAGCATCTACTGATTTAATATAAGCAGCAACGCTCATAGAACCGTCTTTAATATAATCTTGGTTTACTAATGTGTTGTCTTTGTAAAAACGTTGGATTTTTCCTTTAGAAATGTTATCTAACATTGCTTCTGGTTTTCCTTCAGCTCTTAATTGCTCTTTAGCGATTTCGATTTCTTTTTCAATAATTGCAGCATCAACACCAGCTTCGTTTAAAGCAATTGGATTCATAGCAGCAGCTTGCATTGCAACGTTTTTAGCAGCTTCGTCAGCTCCAGCAACGTTTGCAGATAAAGCAACTAAAGTAGCAATTTTACCAGCGTGGATGTAAGATCCAACAAAAGCACCTTCTAATCTTTCGAAAGAACCTACTTCAATTTTTTCTCCAATAACTCCAGTTTGCTCAATTAATTTCTCAGCAACAGTGATTCCACCGAAGTCAGAAGCTAATAATTCTTCTTTAGTAGCAAATTTTAATGCTTGGTTAGCTAAGTCATTAGCTAATTTTACGAAAGATTCGTTTTTACCTACGAAGTCAGTTTCACAGTTTAATGTAATAGCTACACCAGCTGTGTTGTCTGCGTTGATAGCAGCAATAGCAGCACCTTCAGTAGATTCTCTATCTGAACGGTTAGCAGCTACTTTTTGACCTTTTTTTCTTAAGTTTTCGATAGCTAAATCGAAATCTCCTTCTGCTTCCACTAATGCTTTTTTGCAATCCATCATTCCAGCACCAGTGATAGTTCTTAATTTATTTACGTCTGCAGCAGTAATTGTTGCCATAATATATTTTTTAATTTGTTGTTTATAAAAGTAAAAAATTCCAATTACTAAATCCCAAATTCCAATTTTACTAAATTGCTAACTAAAAGTTAGAACAAGTTTGGAATTTGGAATTTAATTCTTGGAATTTAATTTATTTATGCTTCAGTTTCAGTAGCAGGAGCTTCAGTAGCTTCTACTTCTTTAGCTGGTAATTCGTCTTTTTCAACTTTTCTATCAGAAAGACCTTCGATTAAAGCAGCAGATACTAAAGATAAAACTTTATCAATAGATTTAGAAGCATCATCATTAGCAGGAATAACGAAATCAATTGGACGTGGGTCCGAATTCGTATCTACCATTGCGAAAACTGGAATGTTTAATTTTTGTGCTTCTTTAATTGCAATATGCTCAGCTTTAACGTCTACTACAAAAAGAGCTGCTGGAAGTCTAGACATGTCAGCAATAGAACCTAAGTTTTTCTCTAATTTAGCACGTAAACGATCTACTTGTAATCTTTCTTTTTTAGATAAAGTCATGAAAGTACCGTCTTTCTTCATTCTATCAATAGAAGCCATTTTCTTAACAGCTTTACGGATAGTTACGAAGTTAGTTAACATACCACCAGGCCATCTTTCAGTGATGTAAGGCATGTTACATGCAGCTGCTTTCTCAGCAACGATATCTTTTGCTTGTTTTTTGGTAGCAACGAATAATACTTTTCTACCAGATGCAGCAATTTTTTTCAAAGCTTCGTTAGCTTCTTCAATTTTAGCTGCAGTTTTATATAGGTTAATGATATGAATACCATTACGCTCCATATAAATATAAGGAGCCATGTTTGGATCCCATTTACGAGTCATGTGTCCGAAATGTACACCTGCTTCTAATAACTCTTTAACGTCAATTTTGTTTGCCATTGTGTAATAGTTTACGTTCCGTGATTAGCAATTTTCAAGTAGTCACTTACGTTAGTCTTGAAAATTTAGATGCTAAACTAATTCCCTTTTTACAAGGAATATCGACAACTTTGTTTTTAATTCAATTTTAATTGTAAAAATAAATCTGAAAATATATTCTGATAAATATCGAATATTAACGTTTCGAGAATTGGAATCTCTTACGTGCTTTTTTCTGACCGAATTTTTTACGTTCAACCATTCTAGGATCTCTTGTTAATAATCCTTCTGGTTTAAGGATAGCTCTGTTTTCAGCCTCAACTTCACACATTGCTCTTGCAATAGCCATTCTCACAGCTTCTGCTTGTCCTGTTGAACCACCACCATATACGTTTACTTTAACGTCAAAGTTAGATGCATTTTCTGTCATAGACATTGGTTGCATAACTTTGTACTGTAAAGTTGCAGTTGGGAAGTAGTTAGTGAATTCTCTTTTGTTTACAGTGATTTTTCCTGTTCCTTCTGAAACATAAACACGTGCAACAGCGCATTTTCTTCTACCGATTTTGTGAATAACTCCCATTACTTAAGATCGTTTAGGTTAACGGTTTTAGGTGTTTGAGCTGCATGTTTGTGCTCAGAACCTACATATACATTTAAATTGCGGAATAATTCAGCACCTAATTTATTTTTAGGTAACATTCCTTTGATAGCTTTTTCTACTAATAATGCAGGGTTTTTTTGTTGCATTACTCTAGCAGTTAAACTTCTTTGACCTCCTGGGTAACCTGTGTGTCTGATGTACGTTTTGTCATCTAACTTGTTACCAGTAAGGTTGATTTTTTCTGCGTTGATAACAATTACGTTATCTCCACAATCAACGTGCGGTGTATAACTTGGCTTGTATTTACCTCTTAAAAGCATTGCTACTTTTGTTGATAAACGACCTAAGTTATGCCCTTCAGCGTCCACAACAATCCACTGCTTGTCTGCAGTTGCTTTGTTGGCTGATACTGTTTTGTAGCTTAATGTGTTCACAATAATTAATTTAAATTAAACATTCCATTCCCAATAAAGGGAGTGCAAAAGTACAATTATTTATTAGAATTACAAACCTACTTTGTAAATTATTCTTTTTTATTGTTTTTATCGCAGTTTGTTTGCATAAAATTACGATATGTTGTATATTAATTGAAGATTTGTATTAATTTTACAAAATAACTTGTTAACATATGAAAGCAAAAGCAACTTTAAAACAAATTGCCCTTGAATTTGGCGTTTCAATTTCTACAGTGTCTAAAGCTCTTAGTGATAGTCCAGAGATTAGTGAAGCTACTAAAATTAAAATTCGTGAGTATGCTGCTTTACAAAATTATAAGCCTAACAGTATTGCTAAAAATTTAAAAAATCAAAGAACAAATACTATTGGAGTAATTATTCCTAATATATTGAATCCTTTTTTTGCTAAAGTTTTTAGTGGTATTGAGAAAAAAGCTCTTGAAAAAGGTTATAATGTAATTACTGGAATATCTAATGAGTCTTTTTTAAAAGAAAAAGAAATAATGGATATGCTAAACAGTGGAACTATTGATGGATTCATTGTAAGTGTTGCAGAAGAAACTCAATCTTTAAAAGAATCTAAACATTTTAAAGACATTATGAATAGTGGAACTCCTATAGTAATGTTTGATCGGGTCTCTGAAGCTATTAATTGTGATAAAGTTATTGTAGATGATTTTGATTCGGCTTTTGATGCAACGCAATATTTAATTAAATTAGGAAGTAAAAAAATAGCGGTGCTTTCAACTATTGATAATTTAAGTGTTGGACATTTACGTTATGAGGGTTATGTAAAAGCATTGAAAGAAAATAATTTAGTATTAAATGAGGAATTAGTAGTTTTAGAAAAAGATACAGAGGTATTTGATAATAAATTGCAAGATTTAATGTCTAATCATAAGTTAGATGCTGTATTTGCTTTAGATGAACACGCTTCTACAATGGCAATGAAATTTGCTTATAAAAACGAAATTAAAATTCCAGAAGAATTAAATGTAATTGGTTTTGCAGATGGTGTATGGTCGAAAAGATTGACACCTAGTTTAACTACGGTTAGTCAGCATGCACCAGAAATTGGTGAAAAAGCGGCTGAACTCTTAATCGATAAATTGAATTCTAAAGATGAGTTTTATCAACCGCAAACCGTTGAGATTAAAACAGAATTACGTCATAGAGAATCTACTAGAAAGTTATAGTTGTTTCGCTTTATCATCCTTCCAAGTGATATAACCCAAAATCGCATTGAACATATAAAATACATATTTTGCGGTGTTGGCAATGTTCATCAGCATGACATTTTGTACAATCTTGAATAAATTATATACTTGCCAGTTAATCCAATTGTCAGGATACATTCTTCCTATATTAAAGGTGCCTCCAAAACTAATTCCGGCTGGAATGGCTATGGCGAAAAACAATTTCCAGTCAATAACTTTATTTGAGAAAGTGGTAAAAGCAATGTAATTCAATACTAACGAAAGGAGTAATCCAATTACCATATTTCGGAAAAAGATACTATCAATCGCATTTAAATATTGTTTCTTCTTCCAAATTCGGAACGCAAAATAATTCCCAAAAAACGAAACGGGATAGGTTAAAATTGCACCAATATTTCCTAAAAGATAGTCAATACTTCCGCTTAATAAGGTGTTGCAAGTGCTGATTAAATTCCCAATGTTGTTTTTCTTCGTGACCAATCGTGTCGCCATCATCGATAAGCAAGTGTTTAGAATGGAAAAGTAACCCAAGTAAAACGAGTAATTCTTTTCGTTAAAACTAAAATCGTAAGTGGTTTTATAATATTCTAAATACACCGAAACGCCCACCACCAAAAACACTCCAATGATATCGAGATATTTGCTATTGGTAATGCTTTTGATGGTTGCGATAGTGTTTTTCATCTTTATTCTTTTGTAAAGTTGAATTTCATTCCACCTTGAATTAAAACAAACGACTTGTCTCCAAAAACCATTTCAATTCCGGCTGGAGCAAAAACAAACGTTGTTTCTTCTTTAAATGTCAATGGAAAAGCACCTTGTCCAGTGGCTTGTGCTGATAATTCACCATTCTTTTCGGAAACCGTAATTTTTAGAGGAATTTCTTTTGAAGCATAAGTTCCAATATATTTTGCCAATTCAGTCGCATCCATTTTCATGAATTGTGGAAACGGGAAAGGCATTTTGTAATAAATGCTTAATATGCCTATAGTAATGTCATTTTGGATATAATTATCGCCATTTGTTATTAATGAAAAACTCAATTTTTCAGCAGGATAATAACCTAACATTGAATTAAAATTTTCAATTCTTCCACCATGACCATAAAAACGTCTTTCGCCAAACGGAAATTGAATAAGCGCTTTTCCATAGCCTTCTTTAATTTCTTTCATTTGGTCTAAAGAAGTTGATTTTACTAATTTTCCATCAAAAAGTGCATAAATAAACTTCGTTAAATCAGCTGGAGTAGAAGTAATTCCTCCTGAAGAAAATGCTATGGAATTGTGATTTTCGTAAGATTTAATCCATTTTTCTCCATCAAAGTAATAGGAATAACTTTCTTTATTGGCAGTATTTGTTGATTCTTCTGTAAAATATGTTGTTGGAACAAAGACTTTTTTAGTAACTGCGCCTTTGTCTGTCATCTCAGTTTTGTTTTCAAATGTTCCTAGTTCTGCTTTTTTTACAATGCGATTTTCTAAGTTTTCACCATATGATTTTTTTGTCAACTTTTCGATGATACATCCTAATATAAAAAAGTTCGAATTACTGTATTCGTATTTGCTTCCTGGTTCAAAAATAGGCTCGTATGAAGTAATTACTTTTAAAATATCTTCTTTAGAATGTTTTTTGTCAATTACTTTATGAAATGTGGAATCTTGGTTAACAAAATCCACAATTCCGGTTCTGTGATGTAGTAAATCGTAAATCGAAATCTTTTCAGCATTTGGCATTTTCGGATAAAAACGATTCAACTTGGTTTGCAAGGTTAGTTTTTTCTCTTCAATCAATTGCATTACCATTACAGCTGTGAAAGTTTTAGAAATCGAACCTATTTTGTAACGTGTCAAGCGATCGGCTTTGATGTTCTTTTCTACATCGGCAAAACCATACGCTTTATTAAAAACTACATTTTCTCCTTCGCGAATAGTTAACGAACCCATGAATTTGTTGTTTTCGTTTAAATAGTTTAACAAACTATCAATTCGTGTGAATTTATCTTGTGCAATAGTGAAAGTAGAAAAGGCAAATACAAAAAGTAATAGTAATTTCTTCATGATTTTTTGTTTTACTAATTAGTAGTTGAGATTTTATTTTGTTACTGATTTTTGATTTTTTTGAATTCCAAATACGAATATATAATCGGAACAATACTAATAACGGCTGTAATTCCTAAAAAAGTATACAATTGCATTTCATTAGGTATCAAAAATGTCAACGCCATTAAAAGTCCGCCAATGAACCATAGTTTTCCGCCTAGTACATGTGTTTTTTTCCAGACTTCTTCGTTTTCTAATGTCCATGGTGTTTTTATCCCAATAAAATAATTCGGTTTTATCGTTTTGAAATAATTACCTAAGAAAGCAAAAAGCAAGCCAATAATTGCAAATACAAAGCCAGGATTACTGCTTTTTTGTTGTACACTATACAAAATAAAAACCGCCAAACCCGACATAAATAAAGTAAGAATCATTCGTAAATTATTCAGTTTGTTGCCCATATTTTGTAATTTTTGCTTTGGATCGATGTAGGGAATTATCAAGAATACGAAGTAAGTAATTCCTATCAGCATGAAAAGCATTATGAAAAGTTCGCTTTTATTTCCCCAACGGTCAATCTCTCCAGCACCATTCCAATGCATTGGAACTTTTTCGGGTAAACGATTCCAAATGTAAGCTAAGTAAGCAAAAGGCAACAAAGCCACAGCAATAAACGGAATTTCTTTTTTAAACTTCTCCATACTTTATTTTTTTAGAGTAATAATCCATTGTAAAATATCGTCAACAATTGTAGTGTTTAAAGAATAGACTACAAATTGTCCTTTTTTCTCGCTCGTGACTAAATCGGCACGTTTTAAAATATCCAAATGATGCGAAATACTGGGTTTTGAAATATGAAATTGGTCCGCAATATCGCCAGCCGTCATTTCCTGTTTACGCAGCAATTCCAGAATATCTCTTCTGGTTTCGTCGTTTAAGGCTTTGAAAATTGCGTTCATACTTGTTTATATATTTAGACAAATATCTAAATATTATTTGAAATGGCAAAATGTTTTCAAAAAATAACCCGATAGGTTTTGAAACGTATCGTGGTTGATGGGTTATTTTTGAGATTTGAATTTCAAATAAATGGAATTTATAAAAATCATTAGAAATAGTAAGGTGATAAATAGTAAAACTTTATCTGTAAAAACTATTTGTATGTTGCCGTCTTGTATCAAACAAAAAAAAAACGAAAGATATAAAGAATAAAAAGGACAAGATAAAATTTGTTTTTGCTTTGATAAAAGCTAAAAATGAAAATCCAATTATAAAGCTTATAAAAAAATTAATAGAATAGTAACTGATTCCATTGATATCATATGCCCAACCAACAGTTTTATTATATCCATAATGAGCTACATTATCTATGAAAATTAAAAACAATAATGGAATTATTGAAATCAAATACATTTTAGTTTCAAAAAGAAATTTAATTTTATTTATCATGTTTCTAATTTATTATGAGATTTCTCCTTCGTCGAAATGACAAAGTTTATAACTCCAAACTCAATTCTCCAAACTCCAAACTAAAATTAATGCGCTTCCAACCAATTTTTACCCAATCCTATTTCAACATCTAACGGAACTGCCATTTTGAAAGCATTTTCCATTTCGTGTTTGATCATCGGTTGAATTTTTTCTAATTCGGAGTTGTGCACGTCAAAGACTAATTCGTCATGTACTTGCAATAGCATTTTTGATTTCCAGTTTTCAGAAGTCAACTTTTTATGAATGTTAATCATCGCAATTTTGATGATATCCGCAGCCGAACCTTGAATTGGTGCATTCACTGCATTTCGTTCCGCACCACCACGAACAATGGCGTTGGCTGAGTTGATGTCTTTTAAATAACGTCTTCTTCCTGAAATGGTTTCTACATAGCCGTTTTCTCTGGCAAAATCTACTTGCGAAGTCATAAACGATTTCAATTTTGGATACGTTTGATAGTACGCTTCAATTAATTCTGCACTTTCTTTTCGAGATAAGTTGGTTTGGTTGCTCAATCCAAAAGCCGAAACCCCATAAATAATTCCGAAGTTTACAGTTTTGGCATGACTTCTTTGTTCTTTTGTTACTTCGTCTAAGGGCACATTGAATACTTTTGCAGCCGTACTTTTGTGAATGTCTTCGTGATTTTGAAACGCTTTTATCATATTTTCTTCGCCACATAAAGCAGCAATAATACGCAATTCAATTTGAGAATAATCGGCAGAAAGTAGCGTGTAATTTTCATCTCGAGCAATGAACGCTTTTCTAATTTGTCTCCCTCTTTCGGTACGAATTGGAATGTTTTGTAAGTTTGGATTATTCGAACTTAAACGACCAGTTGCAGCGACCGTTTGCATATAATCGGTATGAACTCTTCCAGTTTTATTATCGACTTGATTTGGTAACGCATCAATATACGTACTTTGTAATTTCACCATTTGTCGCCATTCTAAAATATCGCGCACAATTTGATGTTCGTTTGCTAAATAACTCAATACTTCTTCACCGGTAGCATATTGGCCTGTTTTGGTTTTCTTTTGTTTCGCACCACCAATTTTTAGTTTGTCGAATAAAATATCGCCCAACTGTTTTGGAGAAGCTAAATTGAATTTCTCACCAGCGGTTTCATAAATTTGTTGTTCAAACGCATCGATTTCTTTTTGCATATCAACCGACATGCTTTTTAGAAACTCCACATCCAAACGAATGCCTTCTTTTTCCATATCCGCTAAAACAGGAACTAGCGGAATTTCGATTTGGTCAAACAATTTTTTGGTGCCTACTTTTTCTAAAATCGGTTGAAAATGTTCCTTCAATTGGAAGGTTATATCAGCATCTTCAGTTGCATATTCTTTGATATCTTCCAAAGGAACATCGCGCATTGATAATTGATTTTTCCCTTTTTTACCAATTAACGTTTCAATGGATTTTGGCGCATATTTCAAATAGGTTTCCGACAATACATCCATATTATGACGCATATCAGGATTAATCAAATAATGCGCAATCATGGTGTCGAATAATTTTCCTTTGACTTGAATGTTGTAATTCGAAAGAATTTTCAAGTCGTATTTCATGTTCTGACCAATTTTTTCGATGTTTTCATTTTCGAAGAATGGTCGGAATTTTTCAATTAATGTTTGGGTTTCTTCCTGATTTTCGGGAAACGGAACATAAAATCCTTTTCCTTTTTCGAAAGAAAACGACATTCCTACTAACTCGGCATTCAAAGCGTCAATTCCAGTAGTTTCCGTATCAAAACATACCGAAGTTTGATTCAATAAATTCTGCATTAATAATTTTACAGGTAAATCGCCTTGAACTATTTGGTAGAAATGCGTCGTATTTTCTAAGGTTGCATAATACGAATGATTCGCTGTTGGTTCATCCGATTCGTCACTAAATCCAAACAAATCAAATTGGTCTTCGTTTGATTTTTTAGCTGGAGCTTTTTTTATGGGTTGCGGGATTTCAGAAGTATTTCCGTTGGCATCAATTTCGTCGTATTCTTTCCCAGAACCAAATAACTTATCAAACTGCGCTTTCATTTGACGAAATTCTAATTCCTGAAACAAAGCATCTGTTTTCTCCACATCTGGTTTTGATAGTTCGTAATCATCAGCATCAAAAGTCACCGGACAATCGAGTAGGATAGTAGCTAATTTTTTGGATAAAATTCCTAATTCTTTATTAGCTTCGATTTTGTCTTTCATCGCACCTTTTAGTTGATGCGTGTTAGCCAATAAATTTTCTAAAGTTCCATATTCCGCTAAGAATTTCTTCGCTGTTTTTTCTCCCACACCAGGTAATCCCGGAATATTATCGGCAGAATCGCCCATCATTCCTAAGAAATCAATTACTTGATCAGGGCGTTCGATTTCAAATTTCGCTAAGACTTCAGGAATTCCCCAAATCTCGATATCATTCCCCATTCGGGCTGGTTTATACATGAAAATATTTTCCGAAACCAATTGGGCAAAATCCTTATCTGGTGTTACCATGAAAACTTGAAAGCCTTCTTTTTCGGCTTGTTTTGCTAATGTTCCAATCAAATCATCAGCTTCAAAACCTGCTTTTTCGATAATTGGAATGTGCATGGCGCGCAATAACTCTTGAATGTAAGGAACCGCAATTTTAATTGCTTCAGGCGTTTCGTCACGATGTGCTTTGTATTCTTGATACATTTCAAAACGATAATCGCTTCCGCCTTTATCAAAGGCTACGGCTAAATGATCTGGTTTTTCGCGTTTAATGACATCCATTAGAGAATTCATGAATCCCATAATAGCGGAAGTATCCATTCCTTTAGAATTGATACGAGGATTTTTTATAAAAGCATAATACCCACGAAAAATAAGCGCGTAGGCATCAAGAAGGAAAAGACGTTTTTGTGACATTGTTCTGAAATTTCATTTAAAATGTAAAAGTACAATTCTTTGCTTAAAAAAACTTTGTTAAAATTCATTTAATGCAGCATCAATTTGTCTAACTTGTTCCTTACTTTGCAAAAAAAAAGAGTTAATGATTCGTTGGATTGTTTTTTTAGTATTTGTTGTCATTCTGGAAATCTATGCTTTTCAGGCGTTTAAGACTTTGATTAAATCGAAGTGGTTTTTTATTTTCTATTATGTAACATCAGCAATTGCTTTATTTTATATTGTTTACCAATTGTATCATTTTGATAGAAGTGTAGGGCAAACACCGCAAACTATGTTGACTTTTGGTTTGTTGTTACTACTTTATGTGCCGAAATTATTGTTAACCATCATTTTATTTGGAGAAGATATCGTTCGCTTTTTTGCAGGATTATTTGGTGTGATAACAAAAAGCGGTTCCGAAGGTTTTTTACCCGAAAGAAGGAAGTTTGTAAGTCAAATTGCTTTAGGAATCGCAGCTATTCCGTTTGCTTCTTTTTTATACGGAATTACCATTGGAAAATACAATTACAAAGTAATCAGACAAACTTTGTTTTTCCCAGATTTACCCGATGCTTTTGATGGAACCACGATTACTCATATTTCAGATGTTCACAGTGGAAGTTTTGATGATGCCGAGAAAATTCAGTATGCTATCGATTTGATTAATGAACAAAATTCGGATATGGTTTTGTTTACGGGTGATATTGTAAATACACACGCTACCGAAATGGATCCGTGGATTGATACGTTTAAAGAAATTCATAATCCAAAATTTGGAAAGTTTTCTATTTTAGGGAATCACGATTATGGGGAATATATAGATTGGAAATCACAAACTGAAAAACAAGCTAATTTTGAAGGCATAAAAGCTATTCATGATAAAATTGATTTTAAATTGTTATTAAATGAGCATGTAAAAATCAAAAAAGACAATCAGGAATTAGCCATCGTAGGTGTTGAAAACTGGGGAAGAAAATTTGGTGAACGTGGCGATTTGAATTTGGCTTCGAAAGGTTTAACGAAAGAAGATTTCAAAATTGTAATGAGTCACGATCCAAGTCATTGGGATGAGAAAATTCAGCACGATGACAATCATTATCATTTAACACTTTCGGGTCATACACATGGGTTTCAATTTGGTATAGAAATTCCGGGTTGGATAAAATGGAGTCCGGTGCAATATGTATATAAACAATGGGCTGGATTGTATGAAAATGCAGGAAGATATATTTATGTAAATCGTGGTTTTGGCTTCCATGCGTACCCAGGTAGAGTAGGAATTATGCCCGAAATTACGGTTATTGAACTAAAAAAAGGAGAAAAAGTAGCGTAATTCAGTAAAAATGCTACATTTGTATATTATTTTCGTGTGAAAAGTAATATTTTTGATACTAATAAATCGCAATTTATGTCAAAATTTGGAGAACTTATCGATGCTCAAGTACCTGTACTAATCGATTTCTTTACAGAGTGGAATGAACCTTCAGTAGCTATGAATGAAGTAATTCGTCACGTAGCCGCAGCATTAGGAGACAAAGCGCGCGTAATTAAAATTGATGTGGATAAAAATCAGGAATTAGCTGACGCACTTCGTATTAAAGGTTTACCTACTTTAATGATTTATAAAGAAGGTCAAATGGTATGGAGACAAAGCGGTGAACTTGATGCGAATACTTTGATTTCTTTAGTGCAAGAACAAGCCTAACCCTTCTACTGCGCTCAGGATGACAAGTTGTAGTAAAATTTATTTTATTACATCAAAAACAAACCCCTTATTTTTTAAAATTTGTATTGCTTTTGGCAGTGCATATTTCAGGTTTTTTTCTGCCTTTAAGCTATCGTGAAATACGATAATGCTTCCTTGTTCTGTATTTGAAATTACATTTTCCAGACATTTTTCTACTGAAATACTTTGGTCAAAATCATAACTCAACACATCCCACATAATTATTTTGTAACCTAATTGTCTGATTGCTTTTGATTGACCTGATTTAATTTTTCCGTAAGGAGGACGAAATAAAAATGAGTATTTAGTGTTCAGTTTTAAGTGTTCAGTTTCGCACAACTTGAAATTGTCAATGTAATGATTAGTTTCGGTTTTCCAACCGTTTAAATGGTTGAATGTGTGATTTCCGGTTTGATGACCTTCAGAGAGGATTTTTTTATAAACTTCAGGATGTTTTTGAATATTGTCTCCAATACAAAAGAAAGTCGCTTTAATGTTTTCCGATTTCAAAAGATCTAGGGCCCATTCGGTTACTTCTGGAATTGGACCATCATCAAAAGTTAAATAGATTTTTTTATCCGAATTTGGAATATTCCAAACCAGATTATTGAAAATCTTTTTAATCCATTTGTTTGTTTTAACCCAATTGAAGTTCATCTTGTAAAATTAGTATAAAAAAGCTGTCTAAAAAGGCAGTTTTGTCAAACTGAACTTGTTTCAGTTTCTATGTAAGATTCTGAAATAAATTCAGAATGACAAAGTACTACGACTTTTAGACAGCTTTTATATTTTGAAATTAGTTATTCCATTTTTCTTCCAAAACGTTCAAACATTTTATTGAAATTATTGAACTTTACTTTTTCTTTATTGTAGAATTCTAAATCTTCTGCCGATTCTGCAACTTTGATTAAGTCACGATACATTTCAATGTCGGTAACAACATCCATTGCGTCAAAGTTTTGCTCGCTAGGTTTCCATCCGCTGTAGAACCTTAAATTTTCTTGGTATTTTTTAATTACCTCAGAAATAATAGCTCTTGCTTTTTCTTTTTTACCTAGTTCGTAATAACCAATTGCAAAAGGTTCTAACATCGAATAATATTCAAAATATTGAATAGGCATTTTTTTCATTGCCAAGTCAATTACTTTTTCAGCTTTATCCATTTTGCTATCCATGATTAAAGCTTCCATCAAGCGGGCTAGGTTTGTTCTGTAGCTAATGCTGTTTTTACGTGTTTCTGGATCGTGATAGATAATTGATTTACCACTATTACCCCAATCCCATTTCATGACAATATTGTACATTTTATCAGCATCAATTTGCCCCATTTTCATAGGGCTTGGAGATTCTGCAGGCGTTTTAATAGGGACTAATTTAAAGCACATTCCATCTAATTGCAAGTAGTCTTTCATCCAAAGATAATCATCTTCACCAAAACTTCCACCAGTAAAATAGATAGGACGTTTCCAGTTGTTTTGATTTACGATGTCTAACATCATCAATCGGTTTTTGTATAAAGCACTTTCTTTAATTTCAAATTCGATAGCCGGAACTATAGAATCATAATATTTCTCTGAAACTACTTTGTTTTTTATTACCGCAGCTTTGTCAATAGGGTAAATTACTTTTTTAGATGGGAAATAATTAATTTTACGACCATTATTCAATTCGATTTTAGCTCTTTCATCATCTAATGCGATGAATTTAAGCATTTCATCTAATAATAAAGGTTCTTTAGTTCTTTCCACATATAAACTATAATCTCTGTTACTTCCTTTGTATTGCTCTCTGTTGAAAGAACTTGGAATTGGTTCAGAATCATGCGTTTTCATTTTCATTTGGTCAATGTACCAATCAGTCATGAACAAACTTGTATTTACGATTCGGATATCGGTTCTGTAGCCTTCAATTTCTTGCATGTACCACAATGGAAACGTGTCGTTATCACCAATGGTAAATAATATAGCATTTGGTTCACAAGAATCTAAATATGCTTTTGCCATTGTATACGCAGTATCTTTATTAGAACGATCATGGTCATCCCAGTTTTGAGCTGCTAAAACCACAGGAGAAGCTAATAATGAAGTTGCTAAAACTATCGGAATTGCTACTTTTGGTTGAATGTATTTTTTCAAAGTATCGAAAATAGCATAAATTCCGTAAGCTATCCACATAGCAAATACGAAGAACGAACCTACTAATGCGTAATCTCTTTCTCTTGGTTCAAAAGGTCTTTCGTTTAGGTATATTTTTAATGCTAATCCAGTAAATAAGAATAAAACTAGTAAGACGTAGAAACTCTTAATATCTCTTTTGGCATGAAAAACCATTCCAATAATTGCTAAAATAAAAGGAAAGAAGAAATAAGTGTTTCTTCCTTTGTTGTTTTGCATGTCTGATGGTAGATTTTTTTGAGTTCCTATGAATATTTCGTCAATAAAACTAATTCCACTAAGCCAATTTCCATTAGTGTTGTCATATTTTCCTTGAACATCACTTTGTCTTCCAACAAAATTCCAAAGTAGATAACGTACATACATGTATCCAAATTGATATTGAATCATGAACTTCATATTGTTGAAGAATGTAGGTTTGTCTACAATTAAATAGTCACCATATCCTTTTAAGAATTTATCATAATCGGCTTCGTCGATTTCACCAGCTTGATAAGCTTTTCTAAATTGAGTTACAATTTGAACTAATTCATCTTCGTGAGCATATTCAGGATTAATTCTAAACTCTAATGGCTCAGTAAAAATTATGTAATTTTCTCTATGTTCATTGCTCCACATTCTTGGTAATAATGCTTTGTGAGCATCATCGGTGTTTTGTTTCGCGTTGATATAATCGTTAGTAATGATGTATTTTTTTGTTTTATAATCACGCTCGTAGTTAGGTTTGTCATCTAAATAAGGCGTAACAGGATCTAATCCTGAATAAGTATCTGAAAATTGAGGTCCGTAGAATAATTTTTGTTCTCCATATTGCTCACGATTGTAGTAGGCTAAAACCTCTGCAGCATCTGATGGTTTATTTTCATTAATAGGCGTGTTTGCATTTGCTCTAATTGGCAACATCATCCAAGTTGAAAATCCAATCAAGATGAAAAGAGTTGACAAGATTAATGTATTGTAAAAAACATGCCCTTTTTTCTTAGTGTAATTTAATCCAAAATAGAAAGCAGCAACTATTAAAATAAAAGCAAAAATGGTTCCCGAGTTAAAAGGCATTCCAAGGCTGTTTACCATGAAAATTTCCGTTTTCCCAAAGAAAGCTAGTGTGTAAGGAAGTAAAAGTTTAAAGATAAAAAGCAAAATTGCGATAATAACGACGTTTGCAATTAAGAAGCTTTTAACGGTAATGTTGTTGTATTTTTTAAAGAAATATAGAAATCCAATAGCCGGAAAAGTTAATAAAGCCATAAAGTGAACTCCGAAGGAAAGTCCAATAACTAAAGAGATAATCAATAACCATTTGTTGCCTCTAGGTGTGTTTATTTCTTGTTCCCAACGTAATCCTAGCCAAAACAGTAGTGCGATTAGGAAAGTTGCCATAGCATAAACTTCAGCTTCTACGGCATTGTACCAAAAACTATCGGTAAAAGTAAATGATAAAGAAGCAACAGCTGCGCTTCCTAAAATCATAATAGCGTTGTTTGTAGAAAGTTCTTTTTCGCCAATAATTAGTTTTTTTAACAATATTGTCAAAGACCAAAACATGAAAAGAACTGTAAAAGCACTTGAAAATACAGAAAGGTAGTTTACCATAAGCGCAATCTTGTCTGGGCTAAAGGCAAACATAGCGAAGAAAGCACCCAACATTTGAAATAACGGTGCTCCTGGTGGGTGACCTACTTCTAAATTGGCTGAAGTTGCGATGTATTCTCCGCAATCCCAAAAACTCATGGTAGGCTCTACGGTTAATGAATAAGTAATTAATGCTACCATAAAAGTAGACCATCCTAAAATAGTGTTCCACTTTTTAAAGTTGAATGAATTCATATTGTATTTTGATTTTTCTATATTGTCCTACAAAGAAACTATTTTTTTGTTTACGATTTCGGTTTAATAAATTTTTTAATATTTTTTTTAGAAAAATTTGCAGAATAAAAAATATGCATTACATTTGCACTCGCAATCGAAAAGGTTGTTAGGTATTGGCCCATGGTGTAATGGTAACACTCCGGTTTTTGGTACCGTCATTCAAGGTTCGAGTCCTTGTGGGCCAACAAAACTCCACTTATTTCTAAGTGGAGTTTTTTTATTTTTATAATATCTTAATATGTCGATAGTTATCATAAAAAAAAGACCACAATATGGTCTTTTTTTATCAATATAAATCTTAAGATTAGATTTTAAAAGTAATAACTGGTCTTTTAGCGTGGTTTACTAAATCTTCGCTAATACTTCCGTTGAAGAAGTGAGATAAACCTTTTCTTCCGTGTGTGCTCATTCCGATAATATCAGCATCGATGCTTTTTGCAAAATGTAAGATTCCTTTTTCTACATTTACATCATTATAAATATGAGTAGAATAATTATCAATCTTGAAGTTGGCGATAAACTCATCCATTTGTTTTTGAGCTACTTTGGTAGATTTAAAGTTGTTTGGAGTATTGATGTTTGCTAAGTATAGATGAGAACCAAATTTATTAACAAATTCAACTACTTTTTCAAATGGCTTTTTAATTTCGTCTGAAAAATCAGAAGCAAATACAAATTTAGTTGCGTTAAAAATATCTTCTTCGCGTTTTATTACTAATACTGGAACGTTCGAGTTTCTTACTACTTTTTCTGTGTTAGAACCAATGAACATTTCTTGAAAACCATTAGCTCCGTGAGAACCCATAACTATTAAATCAGCATTATGAGCTTCTCCATTTTTAATGATGCCGTCGAAAGCCATTTCAAATTGAATAATTCTTGAAATTTTAACACCATTTAAGTATTCAGCATCCATTAATTCATCTAATTTGGCTACGGCTGCATTTTTAAAGAACATTAATTCTGGAATATCGTGAGCTCTTGAAATAGCGTCATTTCCCGATGTTGGTAATTCTAACATGTGAACTAAAAAGATTTCGCCGTCATTTTTTTTTGCAATTTGTGCTGCTACTTTTAATGCGTATTCTGCGTGTTTTGAAAAGTCGGTTGGTACTAAAATTCGTTTCATAAGTTTGTTTTAGGTTATTTTAATAATGTAAACTGAATTACACTATAAAAGTACAAAAAATATCCAAACTGACAATGTTTTTTTTAATTCAAAAAATTTTGTATATTTGCAACGTTATTAAAGGACAAATGATTATGAGGCACGCACAGCGTGCCTCTTTTTATAAAAATATGACATTTAAAAGTAAAGTTCAGGAAGTGTTGGATGCAGTATTGGCCGAGCGCGAGCATCTTTTTTTGATTGATTTATCTATCAATGAAGCAAATAAAATTTGTGTAATTTTAGATGGTGATTCAGGTGTGAATTTGCAAGATTGCATCGACGTAAGTAGAGCGGTTGAAAATAATTTAGACAGAGAACAACAAGATTTTTCATTAGAAGTAGCTTCAGCAGGTGTTTCAAGTCCGTTAAAATTAGTAAGACAATATAAGAAAAATATTGGCAGAACTCTAAAAGTTAAAACTATTTCATCGGAAGAAATTGAAGCTAAATTAACAGTGGCTGATGATGAAAAAATAACCTTAGAGTGGCAGGCACGTGAGCCTAAAAAGATTGGTAAAGGGAAAGAAACAGTAAATAAAAAACTAGAAATTCCTTACGAGAATATAAAAGAAGCAATTGTTATAATATCATTTTAAAATAAAGAGTTGACATGGAGAATATTGCATTAATCGAATCGTTTTCAGAATTTAAAGACGACAAACTCATTGATAGAGTTACACTAATGGCAATTTTAGAAGATGTGTTTAGAAATGCATTGAAAAAGAAATACGGTTCAGACGATAATTTCGACATTATCATTAATCCTGATAAAGGAGATATGGAGATTTGGAGAAATCGTGTTGTTGTAGAAGATGGTGAAGTTGAAGATCCAAATTCTGAAATTTCTTTATCTGAAGCAAGAAGAATTGAGCCTGATTTTGAAGTAGGTGAAGACGTTTCTGAAGAAGTGAAATTAATTCAATTAGGAAGAAGAGCTATTTTGGCACTACGTCAAAACTTGATTTCTAAGATTCATGAACACGATAATACAAATCTTTACAAACAATTTAAAGATTTAATTGGCGATATTTATACAGCGGAAGTACATCATGTTCGTCCAAAAGCTGTAATTTTGATGGATGATGAAGGAAACGAAATTGTTTTACCAAAAGAAAAACAAATTCCAAATGACTATTTTAAAAAGGGAGATAACGTAAGAGGTGTTATTGAAAATGTTGAATTGAAAGGTAATAAACCACAAATCATCATGTCAAGAACTGCTCCAGAATTCCTTGAGAAATTATTCGAACAAGAAATTCCTGAAGTATTTGATGGTTTAATTACTATCAAAAAAGTAGTTCGTATTCCTGGTGAAAAAGCAAAAGTAGCGGTAGATTCTTATGATGATAGAATTGATCCTGTTGGAGCTTGTGTCGGTATGAAAGGTTCTCGTATTCATGGGATTGTTCGTGAACTAGGAAACGAAAACATCGATGTGATTAATTATACAGCTAATGCTCAATTATATATTACAAGAGCTTTAAGTCCAGCAAAAGTTTCAACAGTTAAAATTAACGAAGAAGCTAAAACGGCAGAAGTGTTCTTAAAAATTGAAGAAGTTTCTAAAGCTATTGGTAGAGGCGGAAATAATATTAAATTAGCTAGTTTATTAACAGGTTACGAAATTGATGTTATTAGAGAAGGTATTGCTCAAGAAGAAGATGACGTAGAATTAAGAGAATTCTCTGATGAAATCGAAGCGTGGGTAATTGAAGAATTTGAAAAAATCGGTTTAGATACAGCTAGAAGCGTATTAAATCAAGATGTTGCTGACTTGGTAAGAAGAACAGATCTTGAAGAGGAGACTATTTTAGATGTAATCAATATTTTAAAAGAGGAATTAGAAGGATAATTCTTTAACCAAACAACACAACAATACAAAGAATTTTAAAAAGGTTATATGTCTGAAGAAAGAGTAATAAGAATAAACAAAATTTTAAGGGAGTTAAATATTTCTCTTGATAGAGCTGTGGATTTTCTTAAAGAAAAGGGTCATGAAATTGAGTCAAGTCCAAATGCTAAAATATCACAAGAGGAATACAAAGTCTTATGCGGTCAATTTTCTGCTGACAAAGGGAATAAGGTTGCCTCTCTTGAAGTGAGTGAAGAAAAAAGAAAAGAGAAAGAGGCGCTTAAACGCGAACTGGAAAAAGAACAAGAAGCAAAGCGTTTGCAGGAAGAAGAGCGTCAAAGACAAGAGATTATCAAAGCTAAAGCAGTTTTGTCTGCCCCAAAGGCAGTTGGTAAAATTGATTTAGATCCTAAAAAACAAGAAGTTAAGTCTGAAAAACCAGTATCTGAAGAAAAACCTGTGGTTGCAGAAGTGAAACCAGTTATTGAAAAAACTTCAGAGCCAGTTAAAACAGAGATAAAGGAAGAAGCGCCTGTTGCTAAAAAAGATGAGGTTGTTAAAGCAACTAAAGAATTTGAAGCGAAAGCAGAAACTACATCTGAAGAAGTAGTGGATGAAAAAATAGAAACGCAATACCAAAAGTTGTCTGGCGCTACTTTTACAGGTCAAAAAATTGATTTATCTCAATTTGAAAAACCTAAAAAGAAAAAAGAAGAGCCTAAAAGAGATATTAAAAAGCCAGGAACTCCTCAAGCACCAAATGCAGGTGGAGCAAATGCGGCTAATAACAAAAACAAACGTAAACGTATTATCAAGCCAGGCGGACCTGGAGCTCCTGGGGCTAACAATAACGCAGGCGGACCTAAGAAAGAGTTTGTTAAAGGTGGAGGAGCAGGTGGTTTTAATAAAGGGAAAAAACCTATAATTCAAAAGGTAGAGCCTTCTGAAGAAGATGTAAAAAACCAAATCAAAGAAACTCTTGAAAGATTACAAGGAAAAGGTAATAAATCAAAGTCTGCAAAATACCGTAGAGATAAAAGAGATTCACACCGTCAACGTGTAGATGATGAAATACAAGCACAAGAAGAAGGAAGTAAAACATTAAGAGTTACAGAATTTGTTACTGTAGGTGAAATTGCATCTTTAATGGATGTGCCTATTACAAAAGTAATCGGAACATGTATGTCTCTTGGAATCATGGTTACGATGAACCAGCGTTTAGATGCTGAAACATTGTCAATTGTAGCAGATGAGTTCGGATTTGAAGTGGAATTCATTACAACGGATATTGAAGAAGCTACGGAAATAGTTCAAGATAATCCAGAAGATTTAGTACATAGAGCACCAATTGTTACTGTAATGGGTCACGTTGACCACGGTAAAACCTCTTTACTAGATTACATTCGTAAAGCAAATGTTATTGCGGGTGAATCGGGAGGAATTACTCAGCACATTGGAGCATACGGAGTAATTTTAGAAAATGGCGAAAAAATCACATTTTTAGATACACCAGGTCACGAAGCGTTTACCGCGATGCGTGCACGTGGAGCTCAAGTTACCGATATCGCTATTATCGTAATTGCTGCGGATGATGATATCATGCCACAAACAAAAGAAGCAATCAGTCACGCACAAGCGGCTGGTGTTCCAATGATTTTTGCTATAAATAAAGTAGATAAGCCAGCGGCTAATCCAGAGAAAATTAAAGAGCAATTAGCAGGAATGAATTTATTAGTTGAAGATTGGGGTGGAAAATACCAATCGCATGATATTTCGGCTAAACAAGGAACAGGAGTTTCAGAATTATTAGAAAAAGTATTATTGGAAGCAGAAGTTTTAGAGCTTACTGCAAATCCAAAAAAACCTGCGCTAGGAACAGTTGTTGAGGCTCAGTTAGATAAAGGAAAAGGATATGTTTCTACTATTTTAGTACAAGCAGGAACACTTCGCATTGGAGATTATGTGTTAGCTGGAAAAAATCATGGTAAAATTAGAGCCATGTTTGACGAAAGAGGACATCAAATCAAAGAAGCGGGTCCATCAACTCCAGTATCTGTATTAGGTTTAGATGGCGCGCCAACAGCGGGTGATAAATTTAATGTTTACGAAGACGAAAGAGAAGCAAAACAAATTGCATCAAAACGTACACAATTACAACGTGAGCAATCGGTTCGTACGCAAAAACACATTACGCTTGCCGAAATAGGTCGTCGTATTGCATTAGGGCAATTTAAGGAATTGAATATTATTCTTAAAGGAGACGTGGATGGTTCTGTTGAAGCACTATCGGATTCATTCTCTAAATTATCTACCGAAGAAATTCAAATCAATATTATTCATAAAGGAGTTGGAGCAATTACTGAATCTGACGTATTGTTAGCTTCTGCTTCTGATGCGATTATTATCGGATTTAACGTTCGTCCACAAGGAAATGCAAAACAATTAGCAGAAAAAGAAGAAATTGATATCCGTAACTATTCAATTATTTACGACGCAATTGATGACTTAAAAGATGCAATGGAAGGAATGTTGTCTCCTGAAATGAAAGAAGAAATTACAGGTACAGCAGAAATTAGAGAAATTTTCAAAGTTTCTAAAGTGGGAACTATTGCTGGTTGTATGGTTACCGATGGTAAAGTGTTCAGAAACTCTAAAATACGTTTAATTAGAGAAGGAGTTGTAATTTACACAGGTGAATTAGCTACTTTAAAACGTTTCAAAGACGATGTTAAAGAAGTTTCTAAAGGATACGATTGTGGTATGCAGATTAAAAATTACAACGATATTCGTGAGTACGATTTAATTGAAGGATTCCACGAAGTTGAAGTGAAGAAAAAATTGAAATAATTCAATTATAAGCAATAAAAAAAGCCATTCATTTGAATGGCTTTTTTGTTCTTATCTATTTTTAATTAGTTGGTTTGATGATTAATGCAGTTGGATATTTTTTCTTAATATCTACCATTGCGCGTTCTACTTCTATTCTTGTTTTGAAGTTGCCAACCCATACTTTATAATTCGGACTGTTGAAAATTATCGTACCATCTAAGTCTTTAAATTCCCTTTTAAATTCTTGTAATTTCTTTTTCGATTCTTCGCTGTTGCCATAAAAAATTTGAATTTTATAGGCTTCATTTAAAAATAAACTGATGTTTAGTTTTCTTTTTTCTTTTAATAATTGGTCAATTTTTGGGTCTACCGAAACATTTGTTTTTCCGTCCTGAGCCCTTGACGATAAACATAAAAATGATGATAGAATAAAGAAGTACAATAAGTTATGTTTTGATAAGTTTTTCATATACAAATGATTTTAATACAAAAATACAATTTAAGATGATATTTGGAAGGTTGAAAATTATTTAGAACAAATATAAATTACATTTTAAGACAAAATTAAGGTTTTAATAATAGTTCGAATATTGTATTTTTGTCGGAGTTTTGAAAAAATAACGTGTTGTTTTTAGATAAGGTATATCTAAAAGTATACCAAATTAAGTCGATAATCATTTTAAATATGAAAAAGGTGGGTAACCATAAATCGTTTTCAAAGATTTTCTTCAGTTTAGCATTCGTGCTAGTGACTTCTTTATCTGCGTTCTCTCAGGATGCAGCAAAGGGTAAAGAATTATTTAATACCAATTGTGCCGCATGTCATAAATTAGATGGTAAAGCTACGGGGCCAGCGCTTCGTGACGTTGCTGCTAAATACGACAAAGAATGGTTGTACAAATGGATTAAGAATAGTGGAGAATTAATCAAGTCAGGAGATGCGCAAGCTGTCAAAGTTTTCAATGAGAACAACAAAGTTCCAATGACTGCATTTCCACAATTGTCAAATGAAGATGTTGACAATATTTTAGCGTATACTTCTGAGCCAGCTCCTGCTGCTCCTGCAGTTGTGCCCGGTGCTCCTGTAGCTGGGGAAGCAAATGCTGATTCTGGTGTTTCTAATAATGTAATATTAGGAGTGCTTTCGTTAGTGATGATAATGTTAGTTGTTATGTTGTTCTTAGTGAATAATATGCTAACTAAAATAGCTGACGCTAAAGGATTAGAAGTAGCTCAAAAAGATCGTTCAGTTATGAATATCTTTAAAGCTTATGCTAAAAATCAATTCTTAGTATTAGTTTCTGCAATCTTGTTATTGTTGGTTTCTGCTTATTTTGCATACGGATGGATGATGCAAATTGGTGTTGATCAAGGATATGAGCCAGTGCAACCGATTCATTATTCACACAGAATTCATGCTGGTGAAAACGGAATTGATTGTAAATACTGTCACTCTGCTGCAAGAGTTGGAAAACATTCTAACATTCCTTCTTTGAATGTTTGTATGAACTGTCACAAAAACATTAGTGAAGTAGCTGAAACTACTGCAACTGAAGAACATTCTAAGGCTTTTTACGATGAGCAAATTGCTAAATTGTATGATGCTGTGGGATGGGACAAGTCGTTGCAAAAATATACAGGAAAAACTAAACCAGTTAAATGGGTTAGAATTCATAATTTACCAGATCATGTTTATTTCAATCACTCTCAACACGTAACTGTTGCAGGAGTTGAGTGTCAAACTTGTCACGGTCCAGTTGAAGAAATGGAAATCATGAAACAACATGCTCCATTAACAATGGGATGGTGTATCAACTGTCACAGAGAAACAAATGTGAAAGTAGAAGATAACGCTTACTACAAAAAAATACATGAAGAACTTTCTAAAAAATACGGAGTGTCTCAGTTAACTGCGGCTCAAATGGGAGGTTTAGAATGTGGTAAATGTCACTATTAATAAAATAATTTAAGAAGCTAATATACTATACAATGGCATCAAACAAAAAATACTGGAAAAGTGTTGAAGAGCTAAACGAAAATAGCTCTATTGTTGAGACGCTAAGAAACAACGAGTTTGTGGAACCAATTCCGGTTGACCAATTTTTAGGAGATAAAGAATCTTTGTCTGCTTCGTCAACTACTCGTCGTGACTTTTTGAAATATGTTGGATTTAGCACGGCTGCAGCTTCATTAGCAGCTTGTGAAGGTCCTGTTGTAAAGTCAATTCCTTACGTAGTTCAACCAGAAGAAATTATTCCTGGTGTTGCTGATTATTATGCAACAACGATGGCTGATGGTTTTGATTTTGCTAATATTTTAATCAAAACTCGTGAGGGTCGTCCTATTAAAGTAGAGAACAATAATTTAGAAGGAGCAAAAACTGGAGCTAATGCAAGAGTTCATGCTTCTGTTCTTTCATTATATGATAGTTTACGTTTAAAACAACCTAAAATTGCTGGTAAAGATGCAACTTGGGCTGACGTAAATACTAAAGTTAAAGCTAGTTTAGAAGATGCTAAAGCAAAAGGTGGAAATGTAGTAGTGTTAACAAACACTATGGCAAGTCCTTCAACTGATGCTTTAATTGCTTCTTTAGTTGCTAAATATCCAACAACTAAACATGTTGTTTATGATGCGGTTTCTGAATCAAACGCTTTAGATGCTTTTCAAGCAGTTTATGGTGTTAGAGCTTTAGCTAATTACGATTTTTCAAAAGCAGATGTTATCGTTTCTGTTGGTGCAGATTTCTTAGGAGATTGGCAAGGAGGAGGTTTTGATGCAGGATATGCTCAAGGTCGTGTTCCTAAAAACGGAATGATGTCTAAACATATTCAAATTGAATCTAATATGTCTTTAGCTGGTGCTAATGCAGATGTTAGAATTCCAATGACAGTTGCGCAACAAAAACAAGCATTAGCAGATTTATATTATGCTGTTGTAAGTGGTGCTCAACCTAAAAATGCTCAAATTGCTAAAGCAGCTAAGCAACTTAAAGATGCTAAAAACAAAGGAGTTGTTGTAACTGGTTTAGATGATGTAAATGCTCAATTAGTGGTTTTAGCTATTAATAATGCATTACAGTCTGCAGCTTTCAATCCTTCTGACGCTATCCTTACAAGAAAAGGTGATGCAAAAGACGTTGCTCAATTAGTAGCAGATATGAAAGCTGGTAAAGTTCATACGTTAATTATGAACGGTGTTAATCCAGCGTATACTTTAGCAAATTCAAAAGAGTTTGTTGCAGCGTTAAAATCAGTTAAACTTTCAGTTTCTTTTTCTATGAAAGAAGATGAAACTTCAACTTTAACTACAATTGCTGCTGCGGTTCCACATTATTTAGAGTCTTGGGGAGATGTTGCAATTACTAGAGGTAATTACAGCATTATGCAACCAACGATTCGTCCATTATTCAATACAAAACAGTTCCAAGAAGCTTTGTTAACTTGGACAGACAATACAGTTGCTTATTATGATTTCTTAAAATCTTTCTCTGTTGCATCTTTAGCAGGTAAATCATGGAATCAAGCAGTTCATGATGGTTTTGTTGTTTCAGTAACAAGTCCATTAACTGCGGCTTCTGCTGATTATGCTTCGGCAGCTTCAGCTTTAGCACAAGCAAAATCTTCTAACTTCGATTTAGTTTTATATTCTAAAGTAGGAATGGGAGATGGTCAACAAGCAAATAACCCTTGGTTACAAGAATTCCCAGATCCTATTACAAGAGTATCTTGGGATAACTACGTAACTATTTCAAAAGCAGATGCTGAAGCAGCAGGTGTTAAAAACTGGAATGTAGCTAACGGAGGTTTAAACGGAAGTTATGTTACAATTAAAGTAGGAAATGCTACTTTAGAAAATGTTCCAGCAATTATTCAACCAGGTCAAGCAAAAGGAACTTTAGGTTTAGCTTTTGGATATGGTAAAAAATTAGGGTTAAAAGAAGAGATGCAAGTAGGTGTTAATGCTTATGCTTTATATGCTAACTTAAACTCGAATCAATCTGCTACTATTACTGTTGCTGACGGTGAGCATGAATTTGCTTGTGTTCAGTTACAAAAAACATTAATGGGTAGAGGTGATATTATTAAAGAAACTACATTAGAAGTTTTCAATACTAAAGATGCTAAAGTTTGGAATCCAGTTCCAATGGTATCATTAGATCACAAACCAACAGCTGCTACAGAAGTTGATTTATGGGATTCTTTTGATAGAAGTGTTGGTCACCATTTTAATTTATCTATCGATTTAAATGCTTGTACAGGATGTGGAGCTTGTGTTATCGCATGTCACGCTGAAAACAATGTACCAGTAGTAGGTAAATCAGAAATTAGAAGAAGTAGAGATATGCACTGGTTGCGTATCGATAGATATTATTCTTCTAAAGAAACTTTTGCTGGTGATATTGAATTAAAAGAATCTGCAGCTGGATTAATGAACTCTATCAGTACTTTCTCAAGTATGGAAGATCCTTCTGAAAATCCTCAAGTAGCTTTCCAACCTGTAATGTGCCAGCACTGTAACCACGCTCCTTGTGAGACAGTATGTCCAGTAGCTGCAACATCTCATGGTAGAGAAGGTCAAAACCACATGGCATACAACAGATGTGTTGGTACTCGTTACTGTGCTAACAACTGTCCATACAAAGTAAGACGTTTCAACTGGTTCTTATATAACAAAAACAGCGAATTTGATTATCACATGAATGATGATTTAGGTCGTATGGTTATCAATCCAGATGTAAATGTTCGTTCTCGTGGAGTTATGGAAAAATGTTCAATGTGTATCCAAATGACTCAAGCAGTTAAATTAAAAGCAAAACGTGAAGGTAGAGCAGTAGGTAAGGATGAATTCCAAACCGCTTGTTCTGCAGCTTGTTCAAGTGGCGCTATGAAATTTGGAGATATCAATGATTCAGCATCAGATGTTGCTAAATTAGTTGAATCTGACAGAATGTACCATTTATTAGAGCACATCGGAACAAAACCAAACGTGATGTACCACGTGAAAGTTAGAAACGATAAATAAGTATTAATTAAAGAAACAATATAAAGGATTATGTCGTCTCATTACGAAGCACCCATTAGAAAACCTTTAGTAGTAGGAAGTAAATCTTACCACGATGTAACGGTAGATGTGGCTAGACCTGTAGAAGGTAGAGCAAACAAACAATGGTGGACAGTATTTTCAATCGCATTAGCCGCTTTCCTATGGGGATTAGGTTGTATGATTTATACCGTAACCACTGGTATTGGAACATGGGGATTAAATAAAACAGTAGGTTGGGCTTGGGATATCACCAATTTCGTTTGGTGGGTAGGTATCGGTCACGCCGGAACTCTTATCTCTGCCGTATTATTATTATTCCGTCAAAAATGGAGAATGGCCATTAACCGTTCTGCAGAAGCAATGACGATTTTCTCGGTAATGCAAGCAGGTTTATTCCCAATTATCCACATGGGTCGTCCATGGTTAGGTTACTGGGTATTACCAATTCCAAATCAATTCGGATCATTATGGGTGAATTTTAACTCACCATTATTATGGGACGTATTCGCAATTTCTACGTATTTATCAGTATCATTAGTTTTCTGGTGGACTGGTTTATTACCTGACTTTGCTATGCTACGTGATAGAGCAGTAACTCCATTTACAAAAAGAGTTTATTCTACCTTATCTTTTGGATGGTCTGGTAGAGCAAAAGACTGGCAACGTTTTGAAGAGGTTTCTCTTGTATTAGCTGGTTTAGCAACGCCTCTTGTACTTTCTGTACACACTATTGTATCCTTTGACTTTGCTACTTCTGTAATTCCAGGATGGCATACCACAATCTTACCTCCATACTTCGTTGCTGGAGCAATTTTCTCTGGATTCGCAATGGTAAATACGCTTCTTATTATCATGAGAAAAGTATCTAACTTAGAAGATTATATTACAGTACAACATATCGAGTTAATGAACATTGTAATCATGATTACGGGTTCTATTGTAGGTTGTGCTTATATTACAGAGCTTTGGGTAGCTTGGTATTCTGGAGTTGAGTACGAACAATATGCATTCTTAAACAGAGCAACTGGTCCTTACTGGTGGTCATACTGGTTAATGATGACTTGTAACGTAATTTCTCCGCAAGTTATGTGGTCTAAGAAAATTAGAACGAATATTATGGCGTCTTTCATTATTTCTATCGTGGTAAACGTTGGGATGTGGTTTGAGCGTTTTGTAATTATCGTAACTTCATTACACAGAGATTATTTACCATCTTCATGGACAATGTTCCAACCAACTTTTGTTGATGCTGGTATTTATATTGGAACTATCGGATTCTTCTTCGTATTATTCTTATTATATTCTAGAAGTTTCCCTGTAATTGCTCAGGCAGAGGTTAAAACAATCTTGAAAGGTTCTGGAGATAATTACAAGGCAGAAAGAGTAAAACACGGTCATAATCATTCAGATAATCATTAATATCATGAGTAATAAAGTAATACACGCTATATATAATGATGATGATGTTTTAATGGATGCTGTTAAACAAACAAGAGCAGCTCATCATCATATTGAAGAAATTTATACCCCTTTTCCAGTTCACGGATTGGATAAAGCTATGGGGTTAGCACCTACTAGACTTGCAATCTGTGCATTCATCTATGGGTTGGTTGGACTTTCTATTTACACTGCCTTGATGAATTTTGTAATGATTAATGATTGGCCACAAGATATTGGAGGTAAGCCAAGTTTTAGTTATATTGATAATATGCCTGCATTTGTGCCTATTATGTTTGAAGGAACTGTTTTCTTTGCAGCTCACTTAATGGTTATTACCTTTTATATGAGAAGTAAATTATGGCCTTTTAAACAAGCTGAAAATCCAGATGTAAGAACTACAGATGACCATTTCTTAATGGAAGTTGGTATTCACGGTAATGAAGAAGAATTAGTTTCTTTCTTTACAAGCACTGGTGCAGTTGAAGTTAAAGTTGTAGAAAAGCATTAATAGATAGTTATGAAAAGTTTATATAAAATAGTAGCAGTAGTAGGTTTGTCTTTTTTGGCAACTTCGTGTTTCGATAAAGCAAAACCTAACTATCAGTTCATGCCAAATATGTATGAAGCGGTTTCTTATGAAACGTATTCAGAACATAATATATTTAAAGGTGGAGTTGAAGCTCAGGTACCTGCAAAGGGATCAATTAAAAGAGGTTTTGTTTCTTACGAAATTCCAAACACTCCAGAAGGATATGCTTTAGCTAAAGCAACTTTAAAATCCCCATTAGATTCTACAGCAATCAGTCCAGATAAAGCTAAAGAATTATATACTGTTTACTGTGCAATTTGCCACGGTGATAAAGGTGATGGAAAAGGAAATTTAGTAGTTAAAGAAAAATTCCTTGGAGTACCAAGTTATAAAGATAGAGAAATTACAGACGGAAGTATTTTTCACGTAGTTACTTATGGATTAAACGCTATGGGTTCTCATGCTAACCAGTTGTCTCAAGAAGAGCGTTGGGTAGTTGCAGACTACGTTTTAAAATTAAAAGCTGGATTATAATAGTAAAACTTTTTGAAAATAATAGATATGTACACGTTTTCAAGTAAATTAAAAACTTTTTCATTCGTCCTAATGATTTTAGGTGCAATTGGTATTGGAATTGGTTTCATGGCCGCTCCTAAAACAATTGAGGATGTAGAAAAATTATTAGCAGATAGTCATCATGGACATGAAGCTGCTCATGTAGAGAAAGTGGCTCCACATGCTGCAGATGCACATGTTGTTGCGGATACGGTTAAAGCTGCTGAGACTCATGTAGCAGATTCAACTCACGCTGAAGCTCATGTTGCTGTTGATACAGCGGCTCATGCTGTAGATACTACTGTTGCTGCAGTTGCAGAAGCTCCTGCTCATACAGACAATCACGATACTCATGCTAAAGCAGACGCTCACTCACATGATGATCATAAAGCACATTTAGAACATGTATTACACCAATTACAAAATAAGCCATGGGCTGCTTTGTATGTGGCTTGTATCTTCTTTATGTTAATTTCAGTTGGAGTTTTAGCTTTTTATGCTATTCAATACGCAGCTCAAGCAGGTTGGTCTCCAATCTTATTTAGAGTAATGGAAGGTATTACATCTTATTTGTTACCGGGTTCAATTATTTTCTTTATATTTTTAGTTGCAGCTGGAATGCATTGGGGACACAATCATCTTTTTGTATGGATGGATCCTGAAGTTGTTAACCCAGAATCAGTTAAATTCGACAAACTTATTTTCCTTAAAAAAGGTTGGTTAAGTGTTGGTAGATTTTTAGCTACTGCTGCAATTATTTTAGTAGTATGGAATTTTGTTCGTTTCAAATTTAGACAAAATTCATTAGCACAAGATAGCGCTGAAGATAATGCACCTTACAAGAAAAACTTTAAATTGGCGGCATTTTTCCTAGTATTCTTTATCGTTTCTGAGTCAATCATGTCTTGGGATTGGATTATGTCTGTTGACCCACACTGGTACAGTACATTATTTGGATGGTATGTATTCGCTAGTTTCTTTGTAAGCGGAATTACTGTAATTGCAATGATAACTTTATACTTAAAATCTAAAGGATATTTAGAGCATGTTAATACAAGTCACATTCACGATTTAGCTAAATTTATGTTTGGTATCAGTATTTTCTGGACATACTTATGGTTCTCTCAATTTATGTTGATTTGGTATTCAAATATCCCAGAAGAGGTTACGTATTTCGTAACTCGTATCGAACATTACAAATTACCTTTCTTCGGAATGTTAGCTTTAAACTTCATTTTTCCATTGTTAATCTTAATCAATACAGATTTCAAACGTTTAACTTGGATTGTAGTTATGGCAGGTATCGTAATATTATTTGGACATTATATTGATTTCTTCAATATGATTATGCCTGCAACAGTTGGTGATCAATGGTTTATTGGTATTCCTGAGATTGGAGCTTTAATGTTCTTCTTAGGTTTATTTATCTTCGTTGTATTTACAGCTTTAACTAAGGCTCCATTAGTCCCTAAAGGAAATCCTTTCATTGAGGAAAGTAAACATTTTCATTATTAATAGTTAAAAAGAAATAAAAATGACAAGTTTCTTGGTATTTATAATTTTAGTTCTAGTCGGTATTGCAGTTTGGCAATTAACTAAAATTTTTGATTTAACCCAAATTGGCGGTTCTTCAGATAATGATGAAATTGCTAATGACAAAGATAATAGTGTTAATGGTTACTTAATGTTTGCCTTTGTTGGTTTCATTTATGTGTTCACTATTTATTCATTATATGCTTGGGGTGATTTAGTATTAGGTACTCCTGGTTCTGAGCATGGTAAAGAGGTAGATAATTTGATGGCTATTTCGATGGCATTAATTTTCTTCGTACAAACTATTACTCAGTTCTTATTACACTATTTTGCTTTTAAATATAGAGGGAAAGAAGGTCAAAAAGCATTATATTTTGCAGATAACAACAAGTTAGAAGCTATTTGGACAATTATTCCAGTTATCGTTTTAGCAGGTTTAATCATGTACGGTTTATATACTTGGAATGATATTATGTTTGTTGATAAAGAAGACGAACAAGATGCTATTGTTATCGAGTTATATGCTAAACAATTTGGTTGGGAAGCACGTTATGCTGGTGATGATAAAACATTAGGAAAAGCAAACGTAAGATTAATCGAAGGTATTAATACTTTAGGAGTTGATTTAGCTGATCCAGCTGCTCAGGATGATAAAGTAGTTACTGAATTGCATTTACCAGTTGGAAAAAGAGTAATTTTTAAAATGCGTTCTCAAGACGTATTACACTCGGCTTATATGCCTCACTTTAGAGCACAAATGAACTGTGTTCCTGGTATGATTACTCAATTTTCATTTATTCCAACAGTTACTACAGTAGATATGAGATCTGATGAGGCTATAATGGCTAAAGTGGATAAAATCAACAAAATCAGAACAAAAAACAGCAAGAAAATTGTTGCTGAAGGTGGTGTAGCTTTAGACCCTTACACATTTGATTATTTATTATTATGTAATAAAATTTGTGGTGCATCTCACTACAATATGCAAATGAAAATTATTGTAGATACACCTGCTGATTTTAAAGCATGGTTAGCAGAAAAGCCTACATTAGCACAACAATGGAAAGAAGCTAACGCTCCTGCTCCTGCAGAATCTCCAGTTGCAACTCCCGTTGTAGCGGTTGATTCAACTAAAGTTGTAGCTCAAGTTATTAAATAAGTTATTTTATATTAAATATAATAGAATTAGTATGTCACACGATCACGGTCATCATAAAGAAACTTTCATAACTAAATATATTTTTAGTTTGGATCACAAAATGATAGCAAAGCAATACCTTATTTCAGGTTTATTGATGGGTATTGTTGGAGTTGTTTTATCTTTATTCTTCCGTATGCAAATTGCATGGCCTGAAGAATCTTTCGAAATTTTCAAAGTATTCTTAGGAGATAATTTCGCACCAGATGGAGTAATGCGTAACGATATTTACCTTGCTTTGGTAACTATTCACGGAACAATCATGGTATTCTTTGTACTTACCGCTGGTTTGAGTGGTACATTTAGTAACTTGTTAATTCCATTACAAATTGGAGCTCGTGATATGGCTTCAGGATTTATGAATATGCTTTCTTTCTGGATGTTCTTTATTTCTTGTGTTATTATGATAGCTTCTTTATTCGTAGAATCAGGACCAGCATCTGCAGGTTGGACAATTTATCCTCCTTTAAGTGCATTACCACAAGCTATTCCTGGATCTGGTTTAGGTATGACTTTATGGTTGTCATCTATGGCCATTTTCATTGCATCTTCATTAATGGGATCATTGAACTACGTAGTTACGGTTATCAACTTAAGAACTAAAGGAATGACGATGACAAGAATGCCTTTAACAGTTTGGGCTTTCTTCGTAACAGCTATTATTGGTATTGTATCTTTCCCAGTTTTATTCTCTGCGGCTTTATTATTAATTTTCGATAGAAGTTTTGGAACATCATTCTTCTTATCAGATATTTTTATTCAAGGTGAAGTTTTACATTACCAAGGTGGTTCTCCAGTATTATTCGAGCACTTATTCTGGTTTTTAGGTCACCCTGAAGTTTACATCGTATTATTACCAGCTTTAGGTATTACTTCTGAAATTATTGCTACCAACTCTAGAAAACCAATTTTTGGTTATCGTGCGATGATTGCTTCTATTTTAGCAATTGCATTCTTATCAACTATTGTTTGGGGTCACCACATGTTTATTTCAGGTATGAATCCTTTCTTAGGTTCAGTATTTACATTTACAACATTATTAATTGCAATTCCATCTGCTGTAAAAGCATTCAACTACATTACAACACTTTGGAAAGGTAATTTACAATTAAATCCTGCAATGTTATTCTCTATCGGATTAGTATCTACTTTCATCACTGGAGGTTTAACAGGTATTATTCTTGGAGATTCAACTTTAGACATTAACGTTCACGATACATATTTCGTAGTAGCTCACTTCCACTTAGTAATGGGTATCTCTGCATTGTACGGATTCTTTGCTGGTGTTTACCACTGGTTCCCAAAAATGTTTGGTAGAATGATGAACAAAAACTTAGGTTACGTTCACTTCTGGGTAACTGCTGTTTGTGCTTACGGAGTTTTCTTCCCAATGCACTTTATTGGAATGGCTGGTTTACCAAGACGTTATTACACAAACTCTGCTTTCCCATTATTTGATGAATTAGCTGATGTGAATGTTTTAATTACGATTTTTGCTATCGTTGGAGCTGCTTTTCAAATCGTTTTCTTCTGGAACTTCTTCTATAGTATTTTCTATGGTAAGAAAGCAACTCAAAACCCATGGAGATCAAATACTTTAGAATGGACTACACCAGTGGAACATATTCACGGTAACTGGCCTGGAGAAATTCCTGAAGTACATAGATGGCCTTATGATTACAGTAAACCAGGTCACGATGAAGACTTCGTTACGCAAATCACACCAATGAAAGAAGGAGAAGAAGTTTTACATCACTAAGATTTTTTCCACAATATACAAACCTCTCCAATCGGAGAGGTTTTTGTTTTATAACTTTACTTATCTTTGTTTTTATGAATGATAATTTGAATCCAAATAAAGAATCCTATTCTCCGCAAGATATTGATATCGAAAAGGCATTACGCCCGCTTAGTTTTGATGATTTTGCTGGACAAGACCAAGTGTTAGAAAATCTAATTGTTTTTGTACAAGCGGCTAATTTGCGAAAAGAAGCATTAGACCATACGTTGTTTCACGGACCTCCAGGTTTAGGGAAAACAACCTTGGCAAACATCTTGGCAAACGAATTAGGAGTAGGAATCAAAATCACTTCAGGACCAGTTTTAGATAAACCAGGTGATTTAGCTGGCTTATTGACTAATTTGGAAGAAAGAGATGTTTTGTTTATTGACGAAATTCACCGTTTAAGTCCTATTGTGGAAGAATATTTGTATTCGGCAATGGAAGATTTCAAGATTGATATCATGATTGAATCGGGTCCAAATGCAAGAACGGTTCAAATCAATTTGAATCCATTTACTTTAGTTGGAGCTACCACTCGTTCTGGATTATTAACTGCACCAATGCGTGCTCGTTTCGGAATTCAAAGCAGATTACAATATTACAACACCGAATTATTAACCACCATTGTCCAACGTAGTTCTTCTATTTTAAAGATGCCAATTACAATGGAAGCGGCTATTGAAATCGCAGGGAGAAGTAGAGGAACACCTCGTATCGCTAATGCTTTATTACGTCGTGTTAGAGATTTTGCTCAAATCAAAGGAAACGGAAAAATCGATATCGAAATTGCAAAGTTTGCATTAAAGGCACTTAATGTTGATGCTCACGGATTAGATGAAATGGACAATAAAATCTTATTAACCATAATTGAAAAATTCAAAGGTGGACCAGTTGGATTATCAACATTAGCTACAGCAGTTTCCGAAAGTGGTGAAACCATAGAAGAGGTATACGAACCTTTCTTAATTCAAGAAGGTTTTATTATGAGAACTCCAAGAGGAAGAGAAGTAACCGAAAAAGCGTACAAACATTTAGGAAAAATTAAAAATAATATTCAAGGAGGTTTATTTTAGTTTGATAAACAATAAAGAAAAATACACACAGTTGATAAAAGCCGAATCCAAAAGACTCGGCTTTTTGTCTTGCGGTATTTCCAAGGCTGGTTTTCTGGAAGATGAAGCGCCTCGTTTAGAAAATTGGCTTAATAATAACATGAACGGTCAAATGAGTTACATGGAAAATCATTTTGACAAACGTTTGAATCCAACTTTATTGGTAGATGATGCTAAAAGTGTGATTTCATTATTATTGAATTATTATCCTTCCGAACTTCAAAATGAAGATTCGTATAAGATTTCCAAATATGCTTACGGACAAGATTATCATCACGTCATAAAAGAAAAATTAAAGGAATTGTTACATTTTATTCAAGCCGAAATTGGTGAAGTTTCTGGAAGAGCGTTTGTAGATTCGGCACCGGTTTTAGACAAAGCTTGGGCGGCAAAAAGTGGCTTGGGTTGGGTTGGAAAAAACAGCAATCTCATCACCCAAAAAGTCGGATCATTCTATTTTATTGCCGAATTAATTATCGATTTGGAATTAGATTATGATACTCCAACAACCGACCATTGTGGAAGTTGTACCGCTTGTTTAGATGCTTGTCCTACAGAAGCTATTGTAGCGCCTTATGTGGTAGATGGAAGTAAGTGTATTTCGTATTTCACTATCGAATTGAAAGATAACTTGCCACAAGAAATGAAAGGCAAATTTGACGATTGGATGTTTGGTTGCGATGTTTGCCAAGATGTTTGTCCATGGAATCGCTTCTCAAAGCCGCATAATGAACCTCTTTTTCAAGCGAATCGAGATATTTTGAATTTCTCAAAATCCGATTGGGAAGAAATTACATTTGATACTTTTCAAAAGGTGTTTAAAAATTCAGCTGTTAAACGTACCAAATACGAAGGTTTACTTCGTAATATCAATTTTTTGAAGGATTAAAATGACATTTCGTTTTTCAGGCAAAAATTTTACAATCAAAATACTTTGACGTAGTTTTGAGAGTTATTAAAAAGGAAAATTAATTATACAATTATGGCATCAGGATTTTTCGCAATCTTAGACGATATCGCTGCATTGATGGACGATGTTGCAATGACTAGTAAATTAGCAACTAAAAAAACAGCAGGAATTTTAGGAGACGACTTAGCAGTTAATGCCGAAAAAGCAACAGGTTTTTTAGCTTCAAGAGAAATTCCAGTGTTGTGGGCAATTACAAAAGGTTCGTTTATTAATAAATTGATTATTCTTCCAGTTGTTTTTGTTTTGAATTGGTTGTATCCGCCAGCCATTAAAGCTGCTTTAATCATTGGAGGAGTTTACTTAGCCTACGAAGGTGTGGAAAAAATCATAGAATACTTTTTTCATCGCGCTAAAAAAAGCGAAGAAGTAATTGTGGAAAGTAAATTAGAAGAAGATGACGAAAATTCAGAAAAAGCAAAAGTAAGCTCAGCGATTAAAACCGATTTTATTCTTTCACTTGAAATTGTCATCATCGCTTTAGGAACAGCAATGGAAAAAGAACATCCTTTGATTACCCAAATTTTGAGTGTAACTTTTGTGGCAATTATTGCCACTATTGGAGTTTACGGAATCGTAGCTTTAATTGTAAGAATGGACGATGCTGGTTTTTATTTGATGAGAAAATCGGATAACAAAGGTTTTTTATCTTCTTTTGGTGGAATTTTAATCAAAGCTTTGCCATTAGTAATTAAAGGGCTTGCCGTATTAGGGACAATCGCACTTATCTTAGTTTCAGGAGGTATTTTCCTTCACAATATCGACTATTTACATCATTTAATTCCACACAGTATTCCATCAACAATTGCTGAATTTGGTATTGGAATTGTATTTGGATTAGTAGCCGTTTTGTTGATGATGGGGTTCAAGAAGCTGATAGTGCTGGTTAAAAAGTAATATTAAATAATTTAAACACCTTCTTTATGAAATTTATATATATCATTTCAATTCTCTTCTTTATTTCATGTAACAGTAACAAAAAAGAGAGTATTACTTTAAATGTCTTAAATGATACTTTAGTAACTTATCCAAAAAGTTCAATAAAAGACACAGCTAATGTAATTAAGTATTCTCTTGAAAATAATTCAGATAAAGCTATATATATTAATAATAATTTTGCTACAAAATTTGATCATAGTCAAAGTCTAATGTTAAATGATGAATTATTAGAGTTAAATATAACAAATGAAAATACTATTGTAAAGTATTATGTAACAATTACTGATTTTGTAAATCCCTTTGATTGTGATGACAGTAGAACATCAGCAAATCAAAGAATTGAATACGATTATATAAAGAAATCACCTTACGTAAGCACTGGTTTTATTCTGCATCCCAAAGAGAAAAAATATTTTATTGGGTATGTAAAAATAACTGACCAAAATAATGGTATTAAAAATACTAATAGTGTTAGTGCTGATATCAAAAAAAACAAAAAATATTATGCAGATTTTTTCATTGATGCAAAAACCTCTAGGGCAATAGAAATATTACCTTGGGATGTAAAAGAAAATATTAAAATAAACAATTGTAAAATCTTTGATGGGGTAATAAAATTTGATAAAAAAATACCTATAAAAATTTTGGATTCAAATTAATTTTTTGTGCTAAACAAAATATCCATTCGGGCATAACCTCAAATAATTAATTAAAATAAACAATTTATTTTTTCAAAAGAATGCCAAAATAATTTCTCATTTTATACGTATACCCTTATATTTGTAAGTTAGTAAAATAAAAAACCATGCATAAAGATAGTAAACGTAGAGAAGCCTTATTATATCACGCAAAACCTACACCTGGTAAAATTCAGGTAGTACCCACAAAAAAATATGCTACACAAAGAGATTTAGCTTTGGCTTATTCTCCAGGCGTAGCAGAACCTTGTTTAGAAATTGAAAAAGACGTTAACAACGTTTATAAATATACCGCAAAAGGAAATTTAGTAGCTGTAATATCAAACGGAACCGCAGTTTTAGGTTTAGGAGATATTGGTCCAGAAGCTTCAAAACCTGTAATGGAAGGAAAAGGGTTGTTGTTCAAAATCTTCGCTGATATTGATGTATTTGATATCGAAGTTGGAACAAAAGACATTGAAGAATTCATTGCAACGGTAAAAAATATTTCTCCAACTTTCGGAGGAATCAACCTAGAAGACATCAAAGCACCAGAATCTTTCGAAATTGAAAGACGTTTGGTAGAGGAATTAAATATTCCAGTAATGCACGATGACCAACACGGAACTGCTATTATTTCTTCAGCCGCTTTATTGAATGCAGTAGAGTTAGCAGGCAAGAAAATGGAAGAAGTGAAAATGGTCATTTCTGGAGCAGGTTCTGCTGCCATTGCTTGTGCTAATCTGTATGTTGCATTTGGTGTGAAACCTGAAAATGTTGTAATGTTTAACAGTAAAGGTGCCTTAAGAAAAGACGATCCAAGAGTTACCGATATGCAACGCAAATATGCAACGGACAAACAATATGACGATTTAGCTCATGCTATGAAAGGTGCTGATGTATTTATCGGATTATCTTCGGGAGATATTGTTACTCCAGAAATGTTATTGTCAATGGCGGATAATCCTATCGTTTTTGCAATGGCAAATCCAACACCAGAAATCAATTACAACTTAGCAATTGATACGCGTGAAGATATTATCATGGCAACGGGTCGTTCTGATCATCCTAATCAAGTGAATAATGTATTAGGTTTTCCATTTATTTTTAGAGGCGCTTTAGATGTTAGAGCTACGAAAATTAATGAGGAAATGAAGAAAGCAGCTGTTATCGCTTTAGCGGAATTAGCAAAAGAATCGGTTCCAGAGCAAGTAAATATTGCGTATGGCGAAACGAAATTAACGTTTGGTCGCGATTATATTATCCCAAAACCTTTTGATCCAAGATTAATTGCTGCAGTTCCGCCAGCCGTAGCCAAAGCTGCTATGGAATCAGGTGTAGCTACAGCGCCAATTACGGATTGGGATAAGTACAAAGACGAATTGTTAGAACGTATGGGTTCTGATAACAAAATGATTCGTTTGTTAACCAATAGAGCAAGAACCAATCCTAAGAGAATTATTTTCGCTGAAGCAGATCAAATTGATGTGTTGAAAGCGGCGCAAATTGTACATGAAGAAGGCATTGGTTTCCCAATTTTATTAGGGAATAAAGAAATAATTTTAGAGTTAAAAGAGGAAATTGGTTTTGATGTAGAAGTGCCAATTTTTGATCCAAAAACTAAGGAGTGTGATGCAAAACGTTTAGAATATGCTAACCATTTTTGGGAAACCAGAAAACGCAAAGGAGTTACTTTATATGAAGCAGAAAAATGGATGCGTGAGCGTAATTATTTTGGTTTGATGATGGTAAATACGGGCGAAGCTGATGCAATGGTAACTGGACATTCAAGAAGTTATCCCTCAACAATTAAGCCGGTAATGCAGTTAATTGACAAAGCGCCAGGCGTTTCTAAAATTGCAACAACGAATATGATGATGACGGCAAGAGGTCCTATTTTCTTGTCAGATACTGCTATCAATCCAAACCCAACTGCAGATGATTTAGCCAGAATTGCATTGATGACCGCTAAAACAGTTAGAATGTTTGGAATGGAACCAGTAATAGCAATGGTTTCATATTCAAACTTTGGATCTTCTCATAATGATGGGGCAACTAAAATAAGTCAAGCTGTTGCTTATCTTCATGAAAATTTCCCTGATTTAATTGTTGATGGAGAAATTCAAACTGACTTCGCATTAAATCCAGATTTACTAAAAAGTAAATTTCCATTCTCTAAACTAGTAAATAAAAAGGTCAATACACTTATTTTTCCTAATTTAGACGCATCAAATATTACATACAAATTGTTGAAAGAGTTGAACAAAGCAGAATCAATTGGTCCAATTATTTTAGGATTAGACAAGCCGGTTCACGTGTTCCAATTAGGTGCAAGTGTTGAGGAAATGGTGAATATGGCGGCAGTTGCAGTGGTAGATGCGCAAGAAAAAAATAGAAAACAAAACAGATAAAAATTTTATATGATAGCTCACATTCAAGGAAGATTAGTTGAAAAAACACCTACCGAAGTTGTAATTGATTGCAATGGAGTGGGTTATCATATTAATATTTCGTTGCATACTTTTTCTTTGATTCCAGATTCTGAGAATTTGAAATTATATACGTTTCTTCAAGTTAAGGAAGATTCTCATAGTTTGTTTGGTTTTGTAGAGAAACAAGAAAGAGAACTTTTTAAATTGTTGCTTTCGGTTTCAGGTGTTGGAGCAAGTACTGCACGAACGATGTTGTCTTCTTTAGCGCCTGCACAAATCATTCAAGCTATTGCGTCAAATGATGTGGCAGCTATTCAATCGATGAAAGGAATAGGAGCTAAAACTGCACAAAGAATTATTCTCGATTTGAAAGAGAAAGTGTTAAAAGTGTACAATTTGGATGAAGTTTCAGTTGTTGAAAGCAATACAAATAAAGATGAAGCGTTATCTGCTTTAGAAGTTTTAGGATTTGCCAGAAAAGCAGCCGAAAAAGTAATCGATAAAATTATAAGAGAAACCCCAAATGCCTCTGTAGAAAACTTAATAAAACAAGCTTTAAAAAATTTATAAAACTTGAAACAAAATAATATAAAAGCAGTAAATAAATTACAATATAGTCTTGCATTATTATGTGTGCTTTTTTCTTTTTCGCTACAAGCACAAGTAGACGAAGAAGTACAAGATACTGTTAAAACAGGTGTTGATTTAGGTAAATTATCTATGCCAAATCCTTCAAGTGTTTTGGAAAACTACACATATGATCCCGCTTCTGATCGTTACATATATACAAGCACAGTTGACGGATTTAATATAAATTATCCAATGATACTTACGCCAAAGCAGTATGAAGAGCTTGTTTTGCGTGAACAAATGAGGAAATATTATCAAGAAAAATCTGCCGCAATAGATGGGAAAAAAGCAGGTTCAGAAGATGCAAAGAAAGATTTATTGCCAAGATATTATGTTAATTCTAAATTTTTTGAAGCAATTTTTGGTAGTAATACAATTGATGTAAAACCTACAGGTTCAGTAGAACTAGACTTAGGTGTTAGATTTACTAAGCAGGATAACCCTTCATTCTCTCCAAGAAATAGAAAAACAACTAGTTTTGATTTTGATCAAAGAATTAGCGTGGGATTACAAGGTAAAGTAGGAACAAGATTAAATGTTAATGTTAATTATGATACGCAGTCTACTTTTGCTTTTCAAAATTTAATAAAGTTAGAGTATACACCTACTGAAGATGATATTATTCAAAAAATTGAAGTAGGTAATGTTAGTTTTCCATTATCAAATTCTTTAATAAGAGGAGCGCAGAGTTTATTTGGAGTAAAAGCACAATTACAATTCGGTAAAACCACATTTACAGGAGTTTTTTCTGAACAAAAATCTCAAACAAAGTCAGTAACATCTCAAGGAGGTGGAACAATACAAGATTTTGAAATGTTTGCCTTAGATTATGATGCAGATCGTCATTATTTTTTATCACAGTATTTTAGAGATAAATATGATAAAGCACTTGCAACTTTTCCATTTGTAAATTCACGTGTTCAAATTAATAGAATTGAAGTGTGGATTACAAATAAGCAAAATAGAGTTAATTCTACAGAGAATAACTTACGAAATATTGTTGCCTTGCAAGATATAGGTGAATCTCCACTAACAAATGTATTACCAGAAGAAACCGTACATATTAATTTAGGAGTTAATCCAACATTTTACAATGTTTCTGCCGATACTCCTTCAAATAATGCGAATAATAAATTTGACCCATCAAATATTGGGAGTAATTTTTTAAACAATTCAATAAGAGATGTTTCATTAGCGGGTAATGGCTTTAATGTAGCTGGTATGGCAGAAGGTATTGATTTTGCAAAATTAGAAAATGCTAGAAAATTAACTGCTTCAGAATATACATATCACCCTCAATTAGGATATATTTCATTAAACCAACGATTAGCTAATGACGAGGTCTTAGCAGTTGCATACCAGTATACAATTGGAGACCAAGTGTATCAAGTTGGTGAATTTGGTACAGATGGAGTTGATGCAACAAATGTGGATACTTCAGGTGTTCCAAGTTCACAAGCTTTGATATTAAAGTTGCTTAAAAGTAATTTAACTATTGATAAATATCAAGTTGGTGGAGTTGGGCCATATTTTACAATGCCAACTTGGAATATAATGATGAAAAATATTTATCAAATTCCTGGAGCATATCAATTGCAACAAGAAGATTTTAAATTAAATATTTTATATACAGACCCATCGCCGTTAAATTATATTACACAATCAGGGACTGATCTTTTACCTGCCGATGTGACTGATACTCCGTTATTAAAAGTGTTCGATTTAGATAAATTAAATTATACAAATGATCCGCAAGAAGGAGGTGATGGTTTTTTTGATTTTTATCAAGGACTAACTGTTGACGCGCAAAAAGGAAGGATTATATTCTTAAAAGTGGAGCCTTTTGGAAAACATTTGTTTAATAAATTAGACCTTACATCTCTGGCCGAAAACTATGATGATCCTTTAACTTATAACAGTAATCAAAGTAAATACGTTTTTAGAAACCTATATAAAACAACTCAAGCTGCAGCGCTACAAGAAAGTGCAAAAAACAAGTTTCAGCTTAAAGGACGTTTCAAGTCTTTAGGAAATGATGGTATTTCTATAGGAGCATTTAATGTGCCACAGGGTTCTGTTGTAGTTACTGCCGGCGGAAGGGTATTGGTTGAAGGGATTGATTATACTGTAAATTACCAAATGGGTAAGGTAAATATTTTAGATCCTTCATTAGCAAGTACTCCAATAGAAGTTTCGGTAGAAAATAACGCCGTTTTTGGTCAACAAACAAGAAGATTTTGGGGATTTAATGTCGAACATAAATTTAATGATAAATTTGTTGTTAATGCAACAATGTTGAATTTATCAGAAAGACCGTTTACCACAAAATCAAACTATGGCCAAGAATCTGTAAACAATACAATTTTTGGATTTAATGGGAATTTTTCTTCTGAAGTGCCTCTTTTAACTAGATTAGTTAATAAATTACCTAATATTGATACCGATGTACCATCTAATATCTCATTAAGAGGAGAGATTGCATATTTAAAACCAGGAGCTTCAAAAGCAGATCAGTTTAATGGCGAAGCTACTTCGTATATTGATGATTTTGAAGGTTCTCAATCTACTATTGATATGAGAAGTCCTTCTGCTTGGACATTATCTAGTGTTCCTCTAGAAGAATCATTTGATGGAGATCCAACCTCAAATGAATCGACAGTTGATGATTTAAGTGTTGGTTATAAAAGAGCTAAACTTTCTTGGTATACCATAGATCCTGTGTTTTATGTTCAACCTCCTTCGGGTATTTCAGATGCAGATTTATCTTTTAATAAAACAAGAAGGATATTTAGTAGAGAATTATATCCAGCAACCGATATAGCTCAGGGACAATCTTCAGTAATAAGTACCTTAGATTTAACATATTATCCAAAAGATAGAGGGCCTTATAATTTTAATCCAACTTTAGTTCCTACAAATCAATTTGGGGATATCGAAGCACCAGATAATTGGGGTGGAATTATGCGATCAATTAATTCTACCAATTTTGAACAGTCTAATGTAGAATACATTCAATTTTGGATGTTAGATCCATATTATGGAAACCCTGGTGATGTTGCAGATCCAACAAATACAGGTGAAATTGTATTTAATTTAGGCGAAATTTCTGAAGATGCCTTAAGAGATGGAAGAAAGCAATATGAGAATGGATTGCCTGAATCTAATTCTAGTCAGCCTGTTGTTTCAACCTCTTGGGGAGAAGTTCCTGCATCACAGTCTTTAATTTATGCTTTTGACACAAACAATACTAATAGAGCAGTACAAGATGCTGGGTTTGATGGATTAACAGATGTTGACGAAGCACTAAAATTCCCCGCGTTTGCTGGCCAAGTCGATCCATCTGCAGATAATTATCAGTTTTATTTAAATACATCTGGTGATATCGTTTCTCGTTACAAAAATTATAATGGTTTTGAAGGGAATTCTCCAGTTAATGTAACCGATACTAATAGAGGAAATACAACTTTTCCTGATGTAGAAGATGTTAATCGTGATAATACTATGAATACGATTAATGCTTATTTTAAGTTTAAAGTTGATATTTTAAAATACCCTGATACAGATAATGGTGTCCCTATTGGACAAAATTATATTGTAGATTCTAGAAAATTTACAGATGTTTTACCTAATGGGCAAACTGCAAATGCTAGATGGATATTATATAAAATACCTATACAAGAATTTACAGATGCAAATAAAGTTGGTCCAATAAATGATTTTAGATCAATCCGTTTTATGCGTATGTATATGACAGGGTTTAAAGACGAAATCACGATGCGTTTTGGTGCGTTAGATCTAGTTAGAGGTGAATGGAGAAGATACACTAGTTCATTAGATGCAACAGACCCATATGATCCAACTACAACCCCTAATCCAGATCCATTTACTGGTTTTGATGTTGTAGCTTTAAATATTCAAGAAAATGGGGACAGACAACCATTTAAATATGTAACACCTCCAGGGGTTGTTAGAGAACAATTGTATAATAATAATACCGTAATTAATCAGAATGAGCAATCGTTATCATTACGAGTTTATGATAATCAAGGTGGTTTAATAAATGGTTTAGAGCCAGGTGACTCAAGAGCTGTGTTTAAAAACGTAAATGTTGATATGCGTCAATATAAAAAATTACGTATGTTTTTACATGCAGAAGCTTTGCCTTTACCAGGGTCTAACCCTCCTGTTGCAGAATCAGATTTAGCCGATGATGAATTGGTAGCTTTTATTCGTTTTGGAAATGATTTTACAGATAATTTTTATCAGGTTGAGATGCCACTAAAATTATCTCAATATAGTGATCAATCTGCAGAGAATATATGGCAAGATCAGAATGAGATTGATTTATCTCTTAGTTTATTAACGGCATTAAAATCTAAAAAAATAGCAAATACACTTAGTCCTCCTGATGTAAATGGTATATATTTCTTAAATGAACAAGATTTAGGAAGTTCAAATGACAGATTAAATGTTGGTATTAAAGGAAATCCAAATTTTGGTTTGGTTAGAACTTTGATGATTGGTATAAAAAACAAGACAGGACAAATAAAAAGAGGAGAAGTTTGGTTTAATGAACTTCGAATGTCTGATATGGACAATAAAGGAGGGTATGCAGCAGTAGTAAATTTAGATTCTAATGTTGCGGATTTTGCAACTGTATCCGCTACAACACGTGTAAGCACAATAGGTTTTGGTTCTTTAGAACAAGGGCCAAACGAGAGAAGTAGAGAAGATGTGTTTCAATATGATGTCGTAACTAATATAAATTTGGGAAAATTGTTTCCAAAAAAATGGGGAGTTGTTTTGCCTTTTAACTATGGCGTTGGAGAAGAAACAATTACACCAAAATATGATCCGTTTTATCAAGATATTGAATTACAACAATTGTTGGATTTGACTCCAGATGCTAATGAAAGATCAAATATTGAAAACAGAGCTATAGATTATACTAAGCGAACTAGTATTAATTTTATAGGAGTTAAAAAAGAAAAGAATGCAGAAAAAAAACCTCATTTTTATGATATTGAAAATTTAACATTGTCATATTCGTTAAATGAAACACAACATCATGATTATGAAATTGAAAATCTAATAGATCAGCAAAATCGATCAACTGTTGATTATGCTTACACATTTAAACCGTTAACCGTAGAACCTTTCAAAAACACTAAGATTTTTAAGAAAAGCAATTATTATAAATTACTTTCTGAATTTAATTTTAATTTCTTACCAACAAATATTACCTTTAGTTCAACCATTCTAAGACAGTTTAATAAGCAAAGATTTAGACTAGTTGATGTTCAAGGAATAGGTCTTGGCGATTTATACAGAAGAAACTATTTCTTTAATTATCAATATGGGTTTAATTATAATATAACCAAATCATTACGAGTAAATTATACCGCTTCTTCTAATAATATTGTGCGTAATTATTTAGATGAAAATAATATTCCAGTTGATGGATTGGATATATGGGATGATTATTGGAATACTGGAGAAGCTAATCAACATAATCAACAATTTGTTGTAAATTATGACTTGCCAATAAATAAATTACCAATATTTAGTTTTATAAAATCTACATATACTTATACGGGCGATTACAATTGGCAACGTTCTTCTGATGCTTTTTCATCTATTGAGGCGGAAGATGGAACACGATATCAATTAGGAAACACAATTCAAAATGCAAGTTCTCATAGATTGAATACAGCTTTTAACATGGATACCTTTTATAAGTATGTTGGATTGACAAAGACAAAATCAAAAAAGAAAAAACCTAAGCTTAAACAAGAGGCACCTAAACCTGGACAAAAAGTCACTCCCGCTCCTACTAATACTAATGTTTCAAATGAGAGAAGTGTATTTATGTCTGGTTTAATAGGAGTCATTACAAGCGTAAAAAACATTCAAGTTAATTATACTGAAAATAAAGGTACAATATTACCAGGGTATTTGCCAGGGTTAGGATTTTTTGGTTCATCTAAGCCAACACTTGGTTTCGTGTTTGGAAGTCAGGCTGATGTTCGATATGAAGCAGCTAAAAATGGTTGGTTAACTTCGTATCCAGAATTTAATCAAAATTTCACACAAATTGAAAACAAAAAAATAAGCTTAACTGCGCAACTAGAAGTATTTCCTGATTTAAAAATTGATTTAAATGCAGATCGTTCTTATACATATAATTTCTCAGAACAATATGATGTAACTGGAAATGATTATAATTCGCGGGCGCCATATGATTTTGGAAATTTTAATATTTCAACAATTTTAATTAAAACCTCTTTTTCTAAAAGTGATGTGAATTTTTCTCAAGCATTTCAAGATTTAAGAGAAAACAGATTAATAGTGGCAAATCGATTAGCTTCAGATTATTATAATGGGAACTTATTCCCTCGGGATTCTGAAGGTTTTCCAATTGGTTTTGGAAAAAACAGTCAGCAAGTTTTATTGCCTTCATTTTTAGCGGCCTACTCAGGACAAAACGCTGATAAGGTTTCAACAGGAGTTTTTAGAAATACACCACTACCAAACTGGACAATAAAGTATACAGGATTGATGCGTTATAAATGGTTTAAAGATAATTTTAAACGGTTCTCTATGCAACATGGCTATAGAGCATCTTATAATGTGAATTCATTCAGATCTAACTTAAATACAGCTCCAGTTGATGCTAACGGAAATTTTTATGCAAATAAAATTGTTTCAAATGTAAATTTAGTTGAGCAGTTTAATCCATTAGTTCGATTAGATTTTGAAATGAAAAATTCAATTAAAATATTGGCTGAAATTAAAAAAGACAGAGCTTTTAATATGAGTTTTGATAATAATTTACTTACAGAAGTGACTGGGAATGAATATATTATAGGAATTGGATATCGAATTAAAGACGTAGTTTTTAGTTCTGCATTAGCTGATAACATTTCAGGGATTATAAAAAGTGATATAAACATTAAAGCTGATTTTGCACTTAGAAAGAGTAATACAATTGTTAGATATCTAGATTATGACAATAATCAATTAGGAGGTGGGCAAGACTTATGGTCTATAAAATTCACAGCAGATTATTCATTTAGTAAAAATTTAACGGCTATTTTCTTTTACGATCATCAGTTCTCACAAGCTGTAATTTCAACATCTTTCCCAACTACAAATATCAGGGGAGGTTTTACACTTCGATATAATTTCGGTAATTAAACAATATAAATTGAAAATGAAAAACAACCATTCAAAATCTAATATTGAATGGTTGTTTTTTTTATACAAAAAAATAACAAAAACCTTTTTTTCAATTCAATAAATACAATTACATTTGTACGTCAAAAAAATATAACCAAATGAATATACCAACTAATTTAAAATACACTAAAGACCACGAGTGGGTTTCAATTGAAGGCGATGTTGCAACTGTTGGAATTACAGATTTTGCTCAAAAAGAATTGGGAGATATCGTGTATGTAGAAGTAGAAACTTTAGATCAAACTTTAGATAAAGACGAAGTGTTTGGAACAGTTGAAGCTGTTAAAACAGTTTCAGATTTATTTTTACCATTATCAGGAGAAATTATTGAGTTTAACGATTCTTTAGAGTCAGATCCAGAAAAAGTAAATACAGATCCTTACGGAGATGGTTGGATGGTAAAAGTGAAAATTTCTGATGCTTCTGAAGTAGATGCACTTTTATCAAGTGAAGATTATAAAGCGCTTATCGGAGCTTAATTTTTTAAGTCTTGCTATTACTTGGACTGTTTTAATTACAATTGCAAGCTTGGTAAGCTTTAATACAGTTCCTAAAGTAAATTTACCAGGAAACGATAAATCAGTACACTTTTTATTTTACTTGATATTTGTTGTGTTTTGGGGCTTAGTGAAACGACAATCTTATTTTAAAATAAAATACGATTTGTTAATTGTTGCTTTTGCAATATTATATGGCATAATTATTGAGATTTTACAAGGAGTATTGACCAAAACCAGAGAAGCTGATTTTTACGATGCGTTAGCTAATTCGTTAGGAGCAATTGTAGGATTTATAACTTTATACTGGGTAAAAAATAAAATTTTTAGTAAATTTTTTTAAAACATTTCTAATATTAACTATATTAGCACCTCAAAATTAAAATTATGGAAGTAAAGAAAAACCCTAATGTTGATCCAAAAAGAAATAGTTCGCTATATTTTCTTGTAGGTCTTACGGCTATTTTATTGTTAACTTACGTTGGCATTGAGCTTAAATCAGAAGATCCAAGAGTAGAGGTTGAAAAATTAGATATAACAGATAATTTTATTGAAGACGAAGAGGCAATCTTAACAATGCCTCCAGTACAAAAATTGCCACCACCACCACCACCTGCTCCAGAAGTAATTCAAATTGTAGATAACAAAGAAATTATTGAAGATAAAAAAATTGAAACTACTGAAGTGGATGAAAATAAACCAGTTGTAGTAACTCAAGCATCTGACTATGGTGACGAGGGCGGAACAGCTGAAGAAATTGACGAAGAAGTTCCTTTTGCTGTTATCGAAGATGTTCCTGTTTTTCCAGGTTGTGAGGGAGTTGCAAAAAACAAACGTTTAGATTGTTTTATGGAAAAAATGGCAAAACACATTAAGAAAAATCAACAATATCCTGAAAGAGCTATGGAAGATGGTGTACAAGGTAGGGTTTCTGTTTTATTCGTAATTGATAAAGACGGAGGTATCTCAAATGTACAAGTTAGAGGTCCTAAAGGAGGAGAACTTTTAGAGAAAGAAGCAAAAAGAGTAATTGAAAAATTACCAAAATTTAAACCTGGTATGCAAAGAGGTAAACCTGTAAAAGTAAAATACAGTCAGCCAATTACTTTCAAATTACAATAATATAAAATCCCAACTTTTAAGTTGGGATTTTTTTGGCACATAAATTGCATAGATTAATTAACAAAGTGTTAACTATTAATTTATCTATTATGAAAGCAAATGTTGATTTCCCGAAGAGAGCCAAAAATAGTTTTATCTATTTTCAAGTTGGTTTAATTGCAACAATGGTTGTAGTGCTTTTTATTCTTGAATTTAGTTTTGAGAATAAAAATAAAGTAATTACAGATAACCATACAATCGAAATTTATCCAGAACCAACATTTGTGTACAATCCGGCTCCAGCAACTAAGCCAGTAGAAACTACTAAGCCAGTTGTGGTAAAAGTTCCTAAAGTAGCTCATGTTTTTAAAGCTACTAAAGACGAGCCAAAAAAAGAGGAAGATAAAACTCCTTTGGCAACTCAAGACAATCCAGCAGATAATCCTAAAACAGATACAACTCCTACAGATAATCCAAAAGATAATGGTGGAGAAATTACTGTAACTCCAACTGTTTTCTCAGTAGAGCAGTTACCAATGTTTGAAGCTTGCAAAGGGTTAAGTAGAGCAGCTCAAAAAGAATGTTTTGATGAGCAAATGGCAAAAGCAATTGCAAAACACTTGGTATATCCAGATAGCGATTTAGAAAATGGAAGACAAGGTGTTGCTTTAGTTGAATTTGTTATTGATGAAAGTGGTGCTATTACTAATGTAAAAGCTTTAGACAATAAAAGAGCAACTGTAACCATGCAAAGAGCAGCCGAAAAAGCAGTTAAAAGAATTCCAAAATTGAGTCCTGCAATGCACGGTAAAAAACCAGTAAAAATTAAATATAGCATTCCAGTTGGATTCAGAATGAAATAAAATAAATATAATCACTATAAAAAGTCCCATTTCGATGGGATTTTTTTATTTTTACACTTTCATAATTCAATGTAAAATGAACATTAAGCACTATTTAGACTCTACTTATCTTAAAACAGCAGCTCAGGCGAATCTTTCTGAAAAAGAGAATACTGAAGTTGTGGTGAATTGTATTCAAGAAGCTATCGACAACGATTTTAAACTAATCATGATTCGCCCAGACAAAGTAGCGTTGGCAAAAAAAATGATTCAAGAAGCGAGTTCAAAAGTAACCATTGGAACGGTTATCGATTTTCCTTTAGGAAACGGAACTCTTGAAGAAAAATTAGAGGAAGCAAGACAAGCAATTCAAGATGGCGCTGATGATTTAGATTTCGTGGTAGATTATGAAGCGTTTAAAAGAGGTGAAATTAGTGTTGTAAAAGAGCAAGTTATTCAAGGAACAAAATTAGGTTTAGCCCACAATAAAATTGTAAAATGGATAATTGAGGTAGCTGCATTGGATAATCATCAAATTGTGCAATTATCAGCATTGATTAAGAATGCAGTAATAGCTAATTTCAGCGAAAAAGAATACGATAAAGTATTTGTAAAATCATCAACAGGTTTTTATAAAACGCTAGATGGTGTTCCAAACGGAGCAACTGTCTCTACCATAAAATTAATGCTTGAAAACTCTTGTCCATTACCTGTTAAAGCAGCTGGCGGAGTTAGAACATATGAAGAAGCGGTTGAAATGGTACAATTGGGTGTAAAAAGAATTGGAACATCGGCTGCAAAAGCAATTGCAAATGGTGAAATTTCAAATAGCGATTATTAAAAATATCTTATGAGAAAAATATATAGTTTACTGTTGTTAGTTTTCGGATTTACAACTTTTGCTCAAAGTTCATCAAACGAACAATTTCCAAAATTTCCAGAATGCGAAAATGCTATCGGAAAACAACAAGAAACGTGTTTTTACAATACGATTCAGAATTATTTCTACACAAATTATAAAGTACCGCAAGAACTTCAAGAGCAAAATTTTAAAGGGACTGTAATTGCAGTTTTTGAGGTAGATACTATCGGAAATTTCAAAGTTATTTATACCGATGCTGCACACGAATCGTTAAAAAAAGAAGCAAATCGTGTTTTTGAATCATTACCAAAAATAAAACCAGCTACATATTCGGGAAAACCTACGTATGCTAAGTTTTCGATTAAAATCAATATTCCGTTAGTTGCACCAAATATGCAAAAAGATTTGGCAACCAAATATGCAAAAACGAATACGGTTTTAATCGAAAACAAAAAAGAATTGTCTGAATATGATGATTTAGTAATTAAACCTTTCGAAAATCCGCAATTCAAAAGTAAAGGAATTGTGCATTTTTCACATCAAAATTATGGTGTTTTCGATGCTTTGATGAATCAAGTCGGAAGTAATAATCACACAGCTTCAAAACCATATTCGTATGATGAAGTAGCTAAATATTATGATTTAGAAACAGCAAATCAATCATTTCTTAAGAAAAAAGAATCTTGGTGGGGTAGAAAATTGTGGAATGAAAATGTAGTAGCTATTCAAGGAGAAGATTATTGGTTTACATTAAATCCAATTTTCGATTTCAGATTAGGAAAAGATACAGAAAGCGAAGCTTCAAATACATTTGTTAATACAAGAGGTATAATTGTAAATGGAGGTTTGGGTTCGCAATTAACGTTTACGACTTCAATTTATGAAAGTCAAGGAAGATTTGCAGATTATTACAACGCTTATGCAGAAAGTATTCGCCCTTCAGGTGGAAATCCTGCAATTATTCCTGGAATTGGTATTGCAAAACGATTCAAAGAAGACGCTTACGATTTTCCTTTAGCAGAAGCCAATATTAAATTCACTCCTAGTCAATTCATTAATATGCAATTGGGTTACGGAAGAAATTTCTTAGGTGATGGTTATCGCTCACTATTACAAAGTGATGCGGCTAGTCCATATCCGTATTTTAAAATCAATACTAATTTTTGGAAAATCAAGTATACGAATACCTACATGTGGCTAAAAGATGTGCGTGATTTAGCAACAGTTGACGGAACTTACGCTACAAAATACATGGCAAGTCATTATTTAAGTTGGAATGTAACGAAAAGATGGAATTTAGGTTTCTTTGAAAACGTAGTTTGGACTGATACTAACGAAAGAGGATTTGATTTCAACTTTGTAAATCCAATAATTTTCTACAGAGCGGTTGAGTTTGGCTCGTCGTCAAAAACAGGAAATGCCTTGCTAAGTCTTACATCAAAATACAAATGGAATAATAGTATTAACTTCTACGGACAGTTTTTAATTGACGAATTTGCTATTGGAGATGTAAAAGAAAGCAATCAAAGTTGGAGAAATAAATTTGCTTACCAAATAGGAGCTAAGTATTACGATGCGTTCAAGGTGAAAAATTTATTACTTCAAGTAGAATACAATCAAGTGCGTCCTTATGTCTATTCGCATAGTGATCCTATTACCAATTATGGTCACAATAACCAAAGTATGGGGCATTTATGGGGAGCTAATTTCAGAGAATTCGTGGCAATTGCTCGTTATTATAGAGGAAGATATTTTGCAGATGCGAAATTAATCTACGGCCAACGCGGATTTGATTTCAACAACGGAACCGATAACTTCAACTACGGAGGAAATATCTATTTAGATTACGATGAAAATCGCCCTTACGACACCGGAGTTTCTATTGCACAAGGAAATAAAACAACGGTTATGATTGCAGATTTACAAGTGGGTTATGTAGTAAATCCAGCTTATAATCTAAAAGTTTTTGGAAATGTACTATTAAGAAACTTTGACCCAAATGCTGAAACTGCGGCAACTGTTAAATCGAATACCACTTGGTTTTCTATTGGACTAAGAAGCGATTTATTTAACTGGTATTTTGATTATTAGTGGATTAAAATTTATTAAAATGGAAAAAATAATAACACTTTTTATTTTACTTACTTGTTTTGGATTTTCATATTCTCAAAAATTAGAGGATAAGATTATTATCAATAAAACAGGCATAAATAAATTGGCTAAAGCAGAATTTGAAAAGTGTTATGAATATTATAAAAATAATCCTGACACTCTTAATAATTATCAAGAAACCATTTATACAGTTTCAAAAAAAGTAGATTTAGAATTATTGCCAATTCCTATTTTCAATACTAAAAAGAGTGATAATACTAAAAATTTTATAGAAAGTATAGATTTTGAGAATTATGATTCTCAAATTGTTTATGTTCTCAATAAAGAAAAATACATTATTACTGAGTTTTCAACGAATGATAATTGTTTTTTTGCATTTAGTTTGTTTAAAAACATGAGATATGATGTTTTAGGATCTATGAAATCAATTTTTTCAGTTTATGATTTTGATTTAAATAGTTTCTATTTTTTTACAGATAAATGTTCTAATGGAATGTTTGAAATTGTAAACAATAAGGTTTATTATATTACACCTATAATTGATGATCAAACTTTTAAAGAAGAAAATATTGATGCTGATTTAAAAGAAGTGAGAGATAAAAAAATAGTAAAGTTTGTAAAGATTGAATGTGATATATTTTCTAAAAAATTTACCAAATCTGATGCCTTTAGATATTTTTTTAAAAGTGAAAAAGAATTAAGAAAACAAATTACAACACCAAAAAAAGATATTAGATTAAATTTTCAATTTAATTAAAGATCGATGATTACTTAATATTTCAAAGTGTTTTTTGGTTAACTATTCAATAATTCCCACTTTTAACTAATTTTCTAAATTCTAAATTCTAAATTCTAATTTTCATATCGTATCTTTGCGCGCAATTTCACAGCGAAAAACACTAAAGTGGACACGAATACACAGCCTCAAGTCAAAAAATCTCTTTACAAAGACTTTGTAGAAATTACAAAGGCGCGTTTATCTATTAGTGTAGTGGTTTCTACCATTGCAGGATATTTGTTAGGATTTAATGAGGAACAACCTTTTCAATGGCTAGTTTTACTACTATTAATCGTTGGAGGTTATTGCATGGTTGGTGCTTCCAATGTTTTCAACCAAATCATCGAAATTGAATTAGATGCCAAAATGGACCGAACTAAAAATCGTCCATTGCCTTCTGGTCGTATTTCTAAACAAAATGCTTTTATTTTAGGTTGCGTTTTAACCATTTTAGGATTAGCTATTTTATACAATGTAAATCCTAAAACCGCTATGTTTGGTGCGATTTCGATTTTCATGTATGTGAGTTTGTACACGCCTTTAAAAACTTTAACTCCGCTTTCTGTTTTTGTTGGAGCTTTTCCAGGTGCTATTCCTTTCATGCTAGGTTGGGTAGCAGCAACAGGTCACTTCGGAATTGAAGCAGGAACTTTGTTTATTATTCAATTCTTTTGGCAATTTCCACACTTTTGGGCAATTGGCTGGTTTTTATACGACGATTACAAAAAAGCAGGTTTTTTCATGTTGCCAACAGGAGAGCGAGATAAGAAAACGGCTCTTCAAACTATACTGTACACCATTTGGATGATTTTAGCTTCGATAATTCCAGCTTTCGGATTTACCGGAAACTTAATTTTATCGAAAATAGCAGCTTTAATCGTGTTTTTATTAGGATTATGGATGTTGTTTTATGCGGTGCAATTACACAAACAAATGGATTCAAAAGCAGCAAGAAAGCTAATGATAGTAAGTGTGTCTTATATTTCTTTGTTGCAAATAATATATGTTATAGATAAATTTTTACGATAGTTATGGAAAATAGAATGACTTTGGAAGAAGAACAAGCTCGCAAAGGCAAAACCTACAAATTGTTGTTGTGGTTTGGAATGATAAGTATTTGTATGATTTTCGCTGGATTAACTAGTGCTTATGTAGTAAGTAAGTCAAGACCTGATTGGTTAAAAGATTTTGTTTTGCCTTCTGCATTTGTAATCAGTACAGTAGCTATGTTAGTAAGTAGTTTTACTTTTTATTTAGCATTACAAGCTACAAAAAAAGATAACAGAAGTATGGCTACAACCTTTTTATTGCTTACTTTAGCGCTTGGAATTGCGTTTATAGTATTACAATTTAAAGGATTTGGACAAGTAATCGAAAATGGTTATTTCTTTACAGGAAGTGAAAGTAATGTAACAACTTCATTCTTGTATATTGCTGTTTTGGTTCACATTGCTCACCTTTTAGGAGGTATTATTTCGCTTTTAGTAGTAATTTATAATCATTATAAACAAAAATACAATTCGGCTCAAACCCTTGGTATAGAGCTAAGTGCGATGTATTGGCACTTTATGGATTTTATTTGGGTTTATTTGTTTTTATTTTTCTATTTTTTCAAATAGAAAAAAAATAATAAATTTGGGAACTTTTTAACAATTAAAAAATTTATGGGAGCGACAGTTATTTCAGACGAACACGCTTTAGACGGAGGTCCAGGACCATTAGGAGCAACCTATGGTAAAATGATGATGTGGTTTTTCATCTTATCAGATGCATTAACTTTTTCTGGGTTCTTAGCCGCGTACGGTTTTTCAAGATTTAAATTTATTGAAACTTGGCCTATCGCCGATGAAGTTTTTAACCACTTTCCATTTTTACATGGTGTAAATGCACCAATGTATTATGTAGCGTTAATGACTTTTATCTTAATTTTCTCTTCAGTTACTATGGTTTTAGCTGTTGATGCTGGTCATCATATGAAAAAAACAAAAGTAGCGTTCTACATGTTTTTAACTATTATTGGTGGTTTTATCTTCTTGGGTTCTCAAGCTTGGGAATGGAAAAACTTCATCAAAGGAGAATATGGTGCAGTTGAAACTAAAGGTGGATCAATCTTACAGTTTGTTAAAAAACAAGAAGATGGAACTTTCAAAAGAGTTGCTCTTGCTGATTTTTCTGCTACATTACATGAAGAAAGAACACAACACGAAAGAAGTAACGGAGTTTGGTTCATGGACGAAGCTACTTTACCAACTTATTCTGTTAATGAAGTAGTAGAAGGTTTCAAAGCTGATGAGTCGATTTTAATTCGTTCTGAATTTTTGAATGCTGAAAAGCATAAAACTGTTTTATCAAGAGAAGAGTCTTTAAAAAGATTAGCAGACGCTAAATATGTAGTTGAAGGTGCTAACTTAGTTAGAAACGAATACGGTCATAAATTATTCGCTAATTTCTTCTTCTTCATTACAGGTTTCCACGGATTCCACGTATTTACAGGAGTATTAATTAATATCATCATTTTCTTTAATGTGTTATTGGGTACTTACGAGAAAAGAAAAAGCTACGAAATGGTTGAAAAAGTTGGATTATACTGGCACTTTGTCGATTTAGTGTGGGTATTCGTATTTACTTTCTTCTATTTAGTATAATTATATAATAAAAGTATATCATGGCACACGCACACGAATCAAATACAAAGAGAATTTGGATAGTTTTTGGAATTCTATCTGTAATTACTATCGTAGAGGTTTTATTCGGAATCTATAAACCTAAAGCATTATATTTCAATAATTTTTTAGGAATGAATTATCTAAACTGGTTATTCATTATCTTAACTATTGTTAAAGCATACTACATTACTTGGGCATTCATGCACATGGAAGGTGAAAAAAAATGGTTCAGAAGATCAATTGTTTGGACAGTTATATTCTTAATCCTTTACTTATGTTTTATTTTGTTAGTAGAAGGAGATTACGTTTATGAAGTTTTCAAAACAGGTCACTTAAAGTGGATATTTTAACACTTGTTTCTAATATTTAATCCCGATTTACATCGGGATTTTTTTTACTTTTGTATGAACAAAATTAGTTTCATCTAATGAAAAATAAATTAGTCCTTATTTCACTTTTTATATTGCCTATCGCTATTTATTTGGTGTTTTCTACGGCATCTCATAATTCTCTTTTTTTACCAACGATTTCTAAGAACAATCAAGAAATTCCTTCTTATTGGTCAAGTTTAGATGGAACAAAACAGGCAATGAAAGGAAAAATTACAGTTTTAGGTTTTGTAGGTACAGAAGTAATTACAAATCGTGGTAATTTCTTTAATCTGAATCAAAAAATTTACAACAAATACAAAGGTTTTAAAGATTTTCAAATGATTATGGTGGTTCCTTCAGGAAAGGAAAAAGAGTGCCAACAAATCATTGATGAATTAGCTCCAATCACAGGCGATATGACTGGATGGAAGTTTGTGTTTGCTTTGCCATATGAAATTCAATCGTTTTATGATAGCTTCAAATTGAACGGTCAGTTAGATGAAAATAAAGGAACACCAGCTGTTATCATAGTTGATAAAGAATTGAATCATCGTGGTAGAAAGGGTAAAAACAGAAAAGGCGAAAACGAATATAAAGAAAGCTACAATACAATTTCAGCTGCCGATTTACACAATGAAATGACAGATGATATAAAGATTATTTTACGCGAATATCGTTTGGCTTTAAAAAAGAATAAAAACGAAAGAAAAGATGCTTTTAGAGATAATATCAAAGAAAACATTGAAAAACAAAAGTAATTTGCCATGAAAAATAAATCATACATAGGTATTTCTTTTATTATATTGATTTTCGGAATTTGGGCAGTACCTAAAATTATTGCGAAATTTCAAAAATCAGATTTAGTAGAAATCGGCCCTGTTCCAGTATTCAAATTGACAAATCAGGATAATAAAACTATTTCGGACAAAGATTATTTAGGAAAAGTATATGTGGTGGAATTTTTCTTTTCAACTTGTCCTACGATTTGTCCAAAAATGAATCAAAGTATGCTGCAATTGCAAGAAGAGTTTTATGGGAATCCTAATTTCGGAATAGCTTCAATTACGATTGATCCTGCAAAAGATACTCCTCAAGTATTGAAAGAGCATGCTAATTTATTAGGGGTGAAACATTACAATTGGCATTTTTTAACAGGTGATAAAGAGTATATATATAGCTTGGCTAACAAAGGTTTTAACTTATACGCTGGCGAAAACAATAAAGTAGCTGGTGGATTTGAGCACTCAGGTTTATTTGCTTTAGTAGATAAAGATGGAAAAATCAGATGCAGAAAAGATGCACAAGGAAATCCAATTTTGTATTACGATGGGTTAGAAGCTTCAGGTGTTGAAGCCATTAAAGAAGATATTAAAAAATTATTAGCTGAATAGTTGTCAATATCAAGAGCAATTTCAATAACAATATTCAAAATTCATATGAGCTTAAACTCCTTAAAAGGTGAAAATAAAATTTCAAGTTTAGCTTATATGACTGATATGTTTAAAAACAAATAAAATGGAAACGAATAAAGAAACAAAATATAACAAACTAATTGTAGTATTATCAGTCGCTATACCAGCTGTTGTGGCATTGCTTTTAGTAGTTAACCTAAGAAAGTTAGGCTATGATGTACAACCATTATCTTTTTTACCGCCAATTTATGCAACAATCAACGGATTAACGGCTGTTGTTTTGGTTGCAGCGGTTATCGCCATCAAAAATGGAAATAGAAAGTTACACGAAAACTTAATGAAGACCGCAATTGCATGTTCAATTGCTTTTTTAGGAATGTATGTAGCGTATCACATGACTTCAGATTCTACAAAGTTTGGTGGAGAAGGAGCGATTAAATATGTGTACTATTTTATATTGATTACTCATATTCTATTATCAATCATTATTATTCCACTGGTTTTAACTACGTATGTAAAAGCTTGGTCACAACAATTTGATAAACATAAAAAAATAGCAAAAATTACATTTCCTATTTGGTTATATGTTGCCGTTACAGGAGTTGTGGTGTATTTAATGATTTCTCCGTATTATGCAAACTAAAGAATATAGAACAAAGAAAATAGATCAAAGAGGTGTTAAGATGAAGGTGTTTTTCTTTTTTCTTTTCTCTTTTTTCTTTTCTCTCTCAACTCAAGCTCAATGCGCGATGTGTCGTGCAGCTCTTGAAAGCGAAGAAGGTGGAGTAAAAGCAGAAGCGGTTAACGACGGAATTGTATATTTAATGGCAATTCCATATGTTTTAGTTGGTATTTTAGGTTATGCTATTTACCGATTGAAATATGGAAAGAAGAAATCAGAATAGACAGAGAATCTTGTCAAGCTGAACTCGTTTCAGCTTCTCAAAACCAAAAGTTTAAATCTTAAGATTCTGAAACGAGTTCAGAATTACAAAGTTTGATTTTTTATTCCATTCCGTCAATTCTAATATTCATTTTTCCAGAAGTGGTTATAAACGCAATAATAGCTTTATCGGTTAATTCTACTTTTTCAAATTCAAAATCGTTCAATGTTCCGTTTACAAAAACACCTTTCATAGGCGAATAATTTGATAAATACGGATTCATACTTTTCTTGCCTTCTTCTAAATTTCCTTTTATAGAGTAGCGACAGTTTTCTTGAATTTTTCTTAAAATAGTTCCTTGTAAAAGCCAATTTGCTGATTTAGTTAAAATCCCTTTTGTATTTAGCACATAATCCATTTGGTCAAAGTAAATTTCTTTCGAAATAGTATTGTAATTCGGAATTCCCGACAAATAAATGGTGCCGTTAATACTTCCTAAAATATCTAAAGCAATAATCATTTTTTCGTCTTTTTGCCATAAATCAACCTTTTGTACTGTAATTTTTCTACTTCCAGAGGCAAATTCTTGACCTTGGAAATTTTTAGTCACAATTTTACTCGCACTTTCATAAGTAGAAACCGCCACCACAGAAGCCGTAGTGTTTTCCGGAATTGAAGCTACAGGTTTTAATACAATTTTGGTAGCATCAAAACTGTTTTTAGGTTCTTGTCCCACCATAGTTTGCATGTTGCATTTTAAACCCATTTTCAAAGTGATTTTTGATTTTGATAGCTTGGCTTCGGTTACATATAATTCCATCGGAACCATTTTGAACCATGTTTCATATTGCTCGTTAGTTAAAAATGGGGTACTCAATTTTTCTAAAACAGACAATACTTGTGGTTTGAAATCGCAAGTTTCGTCAATAGCTTTATCAATTTTTTTTGCAATTTTCGATTTAAAAATACTCAGTGTTGGATTGATAATGTAAGTAATTGGAACATTTTTACCTGCAACTAAAATACTTGGACTTTCACTCCATTTAAAATCTTCAATTTTTGAAGAAGTTGTTAGTTTCCAATTGGTTAAATGAGTTTTACTGTTTAAAGTTATAAATCCGTTTAAATTAATTTCACGAGTATCATTTAAACCCATAAAATCGGTTCCGTATTTGAATTTTGCCCAAATTTTCATTGGGATAACCGAAACAATATTTCCGTCTTTTTCAGTTAATTTGATAGGAGCTGTTTTCCAAATTTTCATTTCTGTTTTGTCATCACTCAAAATCGAATCGTTATAAATTAATCCAGTTAAATTTTTATTCAACTGGCTTTCAATTTCTTTTAATGTAATTTCAACAGGCATGGCCACAAACGAAGTTTTGTTTTTATAAACCACAGGAGCATTGTTTGACGGTGCAGGTTTTAGCGCTTCTATTTTACTAGTGGTTCCGCAAGAAATCACCGCAAAAAATAAGCAAAACATAAGAGTAAAAGCAATAATTGTTTTCATTATGGCAAAATATAAGTTCGATTTTTTTCGATGTAAAAGTAAAATTTTAATCGATATGCTGTAACAAAATAATGAAATAGAGGTCTTATAGGAAATGAGAATTAAAGCACATAAAATGATAACAAAAAAAATACTTCTAATTCTATTGTTGGTTGGTTTTCAACTTTCAGCACAGGATAAGAAATGGACTTTAGAAGAGTGTGTAGATTATGCTATTAAAAATAATATTTCTGTTCAGCAGTCAGAGTTAGATTTGAAAAACGCAAGTATTAATAAAAAAGATGCTGTTGGTGCATTTTTGCCAAACATCAATGGTAATGCTTCCCACTCATGGAATATTGGTTTAAATCAAAATATAACTACGGGTTTGTTAGAAAATCAAACCACTCAGTTTACTTCTGCAGGATTAAATGTTGGAATCGACATATATAATGGTTTAAGAAATCAATTACAACTTCGAAAATCAAACTTACAAATTATTGCTTCTCAATATCAACTGACAAAAATGCAAGAGGATATTGCTTTGAATGTGGCGAATGCTTATTTGCAAATTTTGTTTAACAAGGAAAACTTAAAAGTTCAATTACAACAGAAAGAATACAATTTACAACAGTTGGAAAGAACTAAAGAATTGGTTGAAGCAGGAGTTGTTCCAAATGGAGATTTATTAGACATTAAAGCAACGGTTGCATCGGATACACAAAGAGTAATTGCAGCACAAAATGCTTTATTAATTTCTAAATTAAGCTTAGCACAATTATTACGATTAGAAGATTTTGAAAATTTTGATATTGATGAAAATCAGATTCCAGCTTTAAATTCAGAGATATTATTGCAATCGTCTCAAGATATCATGCAAAAAGCAAAAGAAACAAGAACCGAGTTAAAAATAGCACAATCAAATGTGGAATTAGCCGAAAAAGATGTTGCAATTGCAAGAGGAGCTTATCAACCAACAATTTCAGGTTTTTATAGTTTTAGTACCAGAGCAGCTTATAGTGATAGAGTTGTAGGAATTCAACCAAATGCTGATAATCCAACATCTGTTATTGGTTATGTTGATGGAACTGGGCAATCTGTACTTCAACCAAATTTTTCTCCTATTTTAGGAAAACCAGAGCCAGTTTTTGATCAGTTTAGTAATAATAAAGGACAAAATTTTGGTTTGCAAATATCGGTTCCTATTTTTAACGGATTTGCAACAAGAAACAATGTTCAAAGAAGTAAAATTGCATTAGAAAGAGCTAAATTAAATTTAGGACAACAAGAATTAGATATTGAGCGAACTGTTTTTACGGCTTATACAGATGCAAATTCAGCTAAAGAAAGTTATGAAGCAGCAGAAACAACTTTAGAAGCACGAAAGTTATCGTTTGAATATGCAAAAGCAAGATACGAAGTTGGATTAATCAATGTTTTTGATTTTAATCAGGCTCAAACATTGTATGTAAACGCACAATCAGAAGTTTTAAGAACCAAATACGATTATATTTTCAGAACCAAAATATTAGAATTCTATTTCGGAATTCCATTAATTAAAAAACAATAATAAAACATAAATACCTAGTCATGTCAAAGAAAACCATATTCATTTTATTAGGAAGTGCAATCGGATTAATCTTGTTATTAGTTGGACTTAAAAAAGGTGGCGTTATCGGAAATAATGATGATTCAAAAGTTGTTGAATTATCTAAAGTTGCTCAAACTACAATTGTAGAAACGGTTTCGGCAACAGGAAAAATTCAACCTGAAATTGAGGTTAAAATTTCATCTGAAGTTTCAGGAGAAGTTATCGCTTTACCTATTAAAGAAGGACAGCAAGTTAAAAAAGGCGATTTGTTAGTACGAATCAATCCTGATTTATATGAATCTGGAGTAAATCGTTCTGTGGCTTCTATGTCAACTACAAAAGCTGGATTAAGCCAAGCTGATGCTCAGGTTAAAGAAGCAAAAGCCAATTATGACCGAAATAAAAAATTGTTCGATAAAGGAATTATTTCAAAGTCTGAATGGGATAGAATTGTATCGGCTTATGAAGTGGCGGTTGCCAATAAACAATCGGCTTATTATCAAGTGCAAAGCGCTTCGGCAACAGTTACAGAAGCAAAAGATAACTTAGGTAGAACTACTATTTATGCACCAGCTGACGGGACTATTTCTTTGTTAAATATCGAATTAGGTGAGCGTGTTTTAGGAACGCAACAAATGGCGGGAACAGAAATTCTTAGAATTGCGAACCTAAACAATATGGAGGTTGAAGTTGATGTAAACGAAAATGATATTGTAAAAGTGAGCATTGGAGATTCTGCGAATATTGAAGTTGATGCGTATTTAAAAAGAGAATTTAAAGGAATTGTTACTAGTATTTCAAATTCGGCAAGTTCAACTTTAACAGCTGATCAGGTTACGAATTTCAAAGTAAAAGTTAGAATTTTAAAAGAATCATATCAAGATTTATTAGAAGGAAAGCCAGCTAATTTTTCACCATTCAGACCAGGAATGACTGCTACGGTTGATATTATTACGAAACGTAAAGAAAATATTGTAGCTGTGCCTATCAGTGCAGTAGTAATTAAAGACGATACTACTTCAGTTAAAAAAGATATTGTTGCTGAGTTAGAGAAAAAAGAACAAGAGCAAAAAGGAACAGCTCCAAAAAGTGATAAAAAATATGAGTGTGTTTTTGTAAAAGTTGGAGATAAAGCAAAATTGAGAGTTGTTAAAACAGGAATTCAAGATGATACCAATATTGAAATTATTTCAGGATTAAAATCAGGTGAAGAAATTATAATCGGGCCTTATACAACTGTTTCTAAAGATTTAGTTTCTAATGATAAAATTAGAGTGGAAACCGAAAAAGATAAAAAAGAAAGTAAGAAATAGATTTCTTATTAGTTAATTTGGGTAGATAAGGCGTAGGTAACTGCGCCTTATTTTTTTTACGGGTTTATCTTCTTAACTTTGCATTTCAAAAATCTGATTATGTCAATTATTCTAAACATAGAAACGGCAACAAAAAATTGTTCTGTAGCTTTAGCAAAAGAAGGAAAAACGATAGCATGTAAAGAAATTGCTGAGCAAAATTTTTCTCATGCCGAAAAATTACACGTTTTTATTGAAGAATTACTTGCTGAAAATCAATTGCAATTTTCTGACTTGAATGCTGTAGCGGTGAGTCAAGGTCCAGGTTCATATACAGGTTTACGAATAGGAGTTTCATCTGCAAAAGGATTTTGTTATGCACTGAATATTCCAATGATTGCTATTGACACACTTCAGCTTTTAGCAAAACAAATTCAAATTGAAGATGGGATTGTCATTCCAATGATTGACGCTCGTAGAATGGAAGTTTTTACGGCTTTTTACGACAAAAACCACAATCAAATTAGAAACACTCAAGCTGAAATAATTGATGAAACTTCATATCTAGAAATTTCAGAGAAAATTCATTTAGTTGGTGATGGAACTGAAAAATTCAAAAATACTCTAACCGATGATAAATTTGTATTTCATTCAGAAGTTATATTCCCATCTTCTAAAGAAATGAGTGAATTATCATTTGAAAAATTCAAAATAAGCAACTTTGTTGATGTCGCTTATTTTGAACCTTATTATTTGAAAGATTTCGTTTTGTCTAAATAAAATTTATTCTTTGTGAATTTCCACTTGATGTGGATAAGGAATTTCGATGCCTACTTGGTCAAAAGCAATTTTGGTTTTTTCTAAAACATCTGATTTTACTTTCCAGTAATTATCGGTAAGAGTAAATGGTCGTACAGCAAAATCAATAGAACTTGCAGCTAAATCATTTATAAAAATCATTGGTTCTGGATCGTTTAAAACTTCAGGTATTGATTTTATTACGTTTTCTATTGTTGATTTTGCTAATGATAAATCGGTTTTATAATCTACAGAAATAATTAAATCTACTCTTCTAATTCCATTTGCGGAATAATTGGTTATAACTCCATTTGATAAGGCTGCATTCGGAATTACAATTTGTTTATTGTCTGGAGATGTAATGACGGTTGAAAATATTTTAATGTCTTTCACTGTCCCTAAGACACCTTGAGCTTCAATAAAATCACCTAAGCGAAAGGGTTTAAATAAAATGATTAGAATTCCTCCTGCAAAATTGGAAAGAGAACCTTGTAATGATAAACCAATGGCTAAACCCGCAGCACCCAAAATAGTTACAAACGCAGAAGTTTCTATGCCTAATTTTGAAATTACGGTTACAAAAAGCAAAATGCGTAAAGTCCAGAAAACCAAATTTCCAATAAAATTAGAAAGTGTTAATTCTACATTGCGTTTTATCATTACTTTTTTGGCTGTTTTTGTGATAAAACTGGTTGCCCATAATCCAACAATTAGGATAATGATTGCCATTACAAATTTTGGAGAATATTCTAAGACCAATTTTTTTATGGTTTCAAAATAATTTTGAATTTCTATCGCCGTCATGCTTAATTTTTTTGCAAAGATATTCAGAGAATTCTGTTTGAGTTATAAAAAAAGCATAAAAAAAGCGCTCTTTTAAAGAACGCTTTTGAAAAAAATACCTGTTATTGAATTATTCTATTTCAAAAGTTAGTTTTAGATTTACTCTAAATTCGGTTACTTCATTGTCTTTTACCGAAGCACTTTGATCTTGTACATAAACAGAACGAATGTTCTTTAATGATTTTGCTGCATGAGCTACTGCTTTTCGTGTTGCATCTTCCCAACTTATAGTTGAGCTAGATAATACTTCAATTACTTTTAATACTGCCATGAGAGAATAGATTTAAATTAATAAATAAAGTTAACTTTTTTTATTTTAAAAAAGTACTTTTTCTTAAAATTGATAACGTTAAGTTAACATAAAAACAGATTTCTTGAAAGACTTTTGCATAAAATTAATTCTTACAGAATGGAACAGATTTATATTATAATGTTAATTGTTTTGGGTGTTTTAGCCATAATCGATTTAGTGGTTGGAGTTAGTAATGATGCCGTAAATTTTTTAAATTCTGCAATTGGTTCTAAAGCAATTTCTTTTAAAACCACTATGATTGTTGCTAGTTTAGGGGTATTAGTAGGGGCTTTGTTTTCTAGTGGGATGATGGAAATTGCTCGAAGCGGTATTTTTGTCCCTAGCATGTTTAGTTTTAATGATGTAATGATTATTTTCCTGGCTGTAATGATATCTGATATTTTGTTGTTAGATGTTTTTAATTCGATGGGATTACCTACTTCTACAACCGTTTCTATTATTTTTGAATTATTAGGTGCTGCAGTTTGCTTAGCTATTTATAAAATATACACTACAGACGAAACATTAGATCATTTAGGAGCTTATATTAATACGAAAAAAGCATCTGAAATTGTATACAGTATATTATTATCGGTAGTGCTGTCATTTAGTATTGGTAGTTTTGTACAATATATTTCAAGATTAATCTTCACCTTTCATTACGAAAAAAAATTAAAATATATTGGTTCTATTTTTGGGGGATTAGCCATCACTGCCATTACTTTTTTTATTTTAATTAAGGGGTTAAAAGGAGTGTCTTTTATATCAAAAGATCAATATTCTTGGATAAAAGATAACCAATTATTGATTTTAGGTTTCAATTTTGTATTTTTTACTATTTTATCCCAACTATTAACTAGGTTGTTTAAAGTTAACATTTTAAGAGTAATTATTGTTATTGGAACTTTTGCTCTTGCATTAGCTTTTGCTGGAAATGATTTAGTTAACTTTATTGGAGTACCTATTGCTGCTTTTAATTCATATGAAATTTTTAATGCTGCAGGAGTTTCAGGAGATACTTTTATGATGGGAGATTTAGCTAATGATAATATTGTAGCGCCATTTTACTTTCTTTTATTTGCTGGAATGGTCATGGTAATCACATTGTGGACATCTAAAAAAGCAAGAAGTGTTATTGAAACGGGTGTAAATCTTTCTAGACAAGGTGATGGTGTGGAAAAGTTTTCTCCAAATTCAGCTTCAAGATTTATTGTTAGAACTGGTGTATATTTAGGCGAAGGAATTAATTATTTTTTACCAAAAAGTATTCAAATTCATATTGATAAACGTTTTGAAAAAGCAGAAAAAAAATATAAAAATGCAGATGAAGAGCCTGCTTTTGATATGGTAAGGGCATCTGTTAATTTAATGGTAGCAAGTATTTTAATTTCTATAGGAACTTCTTTAAAACTTCCATTGTCTACTACTTATGTAACTTTTATGGTGGCAATGGGATCATCATTTGCAGATAGAGCATGGGATAGAGAAAGTGCTGTTTACAGAATTGCAGGAGTGTTTAATGTTATTGGAGGATGGTTTTTTACTGCAATTGTTGCTTTTATAATGTCTTTTGTAATTGCTTACATTTTAAAAATTGGAGAAGTATTTGCTTTTGTAGGTTTGATTCTTGTGTTAGCTATTTTGCTTTACAGAAGTGCAAGAAAACACAAATTAAAAGTACAGGAACAAGAAGAAATTAAAAGTCTTAGAAAAGAAGATGTAGGTACTATTAAAGAAATGATAGTAGAAAGTTCTTCTCAAATTTCTAAAGTGTTAAGAAAAACAAGTTCGCTCTATTCTAATGTTATAGATAATCTTGGACTTCAAGATTTAAATAATCTTAAAGAGAATAAAAATGCATTAAAAAAGTTAGAAAAAGAAATTGATGAACTTAAAAGTAATGTGTTTTATTTTATTAAAAATCTTGATGATAATTCAGTAGAAGCGAGTAAGTTTTATATTTTAATTTTAGGTTATTTACAGGATATGGTTCAATCTATTGAATTTATTACTTCTAATAGTTATTCTCACGTTAATAATAATCATAAAAAATTAAAGTTCAATCAAATTCGTGATCTTAAAACAGTAGATACCCAATTACAAGAATTATTTATTCGTTTAGAAGATAGTTTTAAGACAGAAGATTTTTCTAAGTTAGATGGTATTTTAAAGGAGAGAAGCGCTTTTTTAGAAACGGTATCTGAATTAATCACAAAACAGATTACGAGAATTAGAACTACTGAAACGAGTCCGAAAAATAGTAAATTGTATTTCTCTTTACTTCTTGAAACAAACGATCTAATAAAATCTATTATGAATTTGTTAGAATTGTTTAAAGAATTTAATCAGCAAAACAATAATAATAAGAAATAATAGCTTGTTAAATTAAACTGACCGAAAGTTTATAATAATTTAAATATAATGAGCTCGATAAATATCGAGCTCATTATATTTAAAATTTGATTTTTTTATTTAAGTAAATTGATTTGGTTTTTGCTGTTTAAAATAAAGTAGTCTTAAAGAATTTAAAAAATTGTAGCCTAAAATCTAAAACGGGTTTAACTTTTATAAAAGTTAAACCCGTTTTAGATTTTAGGCTACAATTTTTGTACGACAAATAATTGCTAAAATAATAACTTAAGCGTTTTTCTTTTGCTCGATTGTTTTGATTTCTTTTGCGTTACAGTATCTTTTTTGACAACTCCATCCACTTGAACATGAAGTTAATAATACTACTGTTGATAATGCTAATACTAGAGAGAGATTTTTCATTTTTTTATAGTTGTGTTTAATTGAGAGTGTGCTTTTTATTTAACGATTTTGAATTCAACTCTTCTATTGGTTTGGTCTTGAGAAGCTGAACATTTTTCGCATTTTTCTAATAGTTCACTTTCGCCAAAACCTTTGTAGGTTAACTGCGATGTAGGAACGCCTTTTTTAAGTAAGTATTGGTAAGCAGCTTTAGCTCTGCTTTCTGAAAGTTTTTGGTTGTAGATTTCAGAACCTTTGTTATCAGTATGAGCGTTAATTGTAATACTCAGGTTAGGATTGTTCGCTAAAACTTCAACAATTTTATTTAAAGATAATTCTGATTCTTTTTTAACACTAGATTTATTAAAATCAAAATAAATATTTTCAATTACAATAGCATCTTCAGTAACTACTGCTTTTTTCTGAGTTAAAGCAATGTTTTTATCTTTATCTCCAGTTGCAATGTTTGTTTTCTTAGTTTCGTAACCATCTTTCGTAACTTCTACATTGTAAAAAGTTAATGGTTCTATAGCTAATTTGATTTTACCATTGTTGTCAGATTGTGTTTCTGTTAATTTAGTTCCAAATTCGTCTGTTACTACTACTGTTGCATTTGGTAAAGCTGTTTTGGTAACTTCTTCTACAATTGTGTAATTGTAATGTAAATTTTCTTGTTTTCTAATTTCGAATTTTAAAATATCAAAATTACCAGATTGTTTTTTATCAGTTGAGATGTAACCTTTAGATGGAGAAGTCATTACAAAGGCAACATCATCTCTTCTAGAGTTTAAATCAGTTCCTAAATTCATTGCAGTTAAGAATGAATTGTCAACATAAGCCGATCTAAAAACATCGTAACCACCCAAGTTTGTATGTCCTTTTGAAGAAAAATATAAATATTTGTTATCAGAAGACATATATGGATATTTTTCATCATCAGTTGTATTTACATTTGGACCTAGATTAACTAATTTACCAACCGTTCCGTCTTCTGCAATTGTAGCTTCGTAAATATCAAATCCGCCATACCCACCAGGAATGTTTGAAGCTATATAAATCTTCTTTCCGTCAGGAGAAACACTTGGAGTTTCGGCTGAATATTGTTCTGGAACTACATTTAAATTAGTAATGTTTGTCCATTTTTTAGCATCTTTTTCGTTAAGAGTTGCTTTGTGTAAAGTAAATAACTGTTTGTTATTAGGGTTTTCTTGAGTATAAAAAATTGTTCTCTGATCAGAAGAAAACCCGATAGAACCTTCATCATTGTCAGAATCTAATGCCTGAGAGAAAAGTAAAGGGAAAGATAAATTTCCGTCTTCTTTTACATCCACACAATATAAGTTATTGTTTGGAGTATTAGTAATTGGATTAACAGTTACATCTGCATGTCTTCTTTTCTTGTTCGATAAAATGATGTATTTGTTTTTAAAAAATGTAGTGCCAATTTCATTTAACTCTGAATTAATTCCTGTATCACTAATAATGAAGCTAATTCCTTTTGTGTTTTTATTTATGGCATTTACAATTGCTTCTGCTCCTTCAGAACGTTTAGGTTCTTGTCCAAAAGATGCTAGGCTTCCTAAAAGTAAAAATAATGTAAGGATTTTAGTTAGTTTCATAAATTTAATTGCTTAAATAATAATTAGTTAATGATTAGTTAAATTGCGTGCAAAAATAGTAGTATTTTTTGTAAAAAAAATTATTCTTTACTTTATTTGTTAAATTGTATGAAAAAATTCGATATAATGCAAAAAAAAACGACTTACTACGTTTCGTGCAAATCGATTTTATTGTGAATTCAATAAAAAAATGAGTTTAACAATTATATGTTTTATCAAATTCTTTGTAATTATGGTGTTTTTCTGTTTTTTTAATAGAATTATCGCATCTTCTGTTAGGTCCGCATTTATAACGTCTTGGTCCGCACGAAAGAATCGTAAGAAGTAGAATTAATAGTGATAAAAGTAAGATTTTATTTTTCATACCATTTTTATTGTAAAGATAAAAGACTTTCTATATACAATCGTTCGTTTGAAAGCCTTGGGATTTTATGTTGTCCACCTAATTTGTCTTGTTGTTTCAACCAATCATAAAATAATTGTTCTCGAGCAACGTTTAATACTAACGGATTTAATGTCATGTTGTTGTATCGTTTTGCTTCGTAATCCGAATTTACATGCTGAAGATTTTCATCTAAAGCTTTTCTGAAATTTTCAATGTTGTCTGGTTTGGTCTTAAATTCGATAATCCATTCGTGAGCACCTTTCTTTTTGTCAGTCATAAAAATAGGAGCAACGGTATAATCAGTAATTTCGCAATTGAATTGTGCGCATGTTTTTGCAATGGCAGTATCGGTGTTTTCAACCATTAACTCTTCTCCAAAAACATTAATATGATGTTTGGTTCTTCCGGTAACTTTAATACGGTGAGGGCTTAATGAGGTAAAGCGAATGGTATCACCAATTAAATAGCGCCATAAACCCGAATTTGTCGTAATCACCAAAGCATAATTCTTGTTCAATTCTACTTGATTCAATCGAATAACACTTTGGTTTAGCGTTCCAAAAGTATCCATCGGAATAAATTCGTAGAAAATTCCGTAATCTAACATCAATAATAATTCGTTTGAATCATTTTGGTCTTGAATTGCAAAAAAACCTTCCGAAGCATTGTAAATTTCATAATACTTGAAACTCTCTTTTGGAAATAATTTCTTGTATTGTTCTCTATACGGGTCAAAATTGACACCGCCATGAAAATATACTTCTGCATTTGGCCAAAGCTCTAAAAAATTAGATTTTCCGGTGGTTTCCAATGCTTTTTGAAGTAAAACCAACATCCAACTTGGAACGCCAGCCAAACTCGTAACATTTTCGTTGATGGTTTCATTAATAATAGCTGGAAGCTTAGTTTCCCAATCACCCATTAATGATATTTTACTGCTTGGAGTTGAACTAAATTCGGCCCAAATAGGCATATTATCAATCAAAATTGCTGATAAATCTCCAAAAAATGTATTGTTATCTTCATACAATTGCTTACTTCCTCCTAATCGAAGACTTTTTCCTGTAAACAATTGAGATTCTTCATTATTATTCAAATACAAACACAACAAATCTTTACTCGCTTTGTAATGACAATTTTCTAAAGCTTCTGAACTTACAGGAATAAACTTACTTTTTGCATTGGTAGTTCCGCTTGATTTTGCAAACCATTTAATGTTTGAATGCCAAAAAACGTTTTGTTCACCTTGTCTTGTTTTTTCTATCAAAGGTTCTAAATCTTCGTAAGTAGAAACAGGAATTCGTTCTGAAAAAGTAGTATAACTTTTCATGGAAGAAAAATCATATTTCTTTCCAAGTTGCGTATTTTCAGAAGTTTTTATTAGATTAAAAAGTAATTCTTCTTGTACTTCGTGCGGATATTTTAAAAACAATTCCATTTGATGAATTCGTTTCTTCAAAATCCAAGTGGCAACAGAATTTATTATTTGTAATGGCATTTACCTATTTCTAATTTTGAATTGTTAAATGGGAATAATAACTTTACCAAAAATAGCATTTTTTTCAAATAATTGAACAAAAAAGAAAATCTTTACACGAAATGATATATCAAGGCACTCTTTCAAAAATGCAAACCGAATTTGGTAATCCTATTCAGTATTATTTGGTTTTTGAAAATAGTTTTTTAAACATAAACCAACTTTTAGGAAAAGAAATTGAAATTGAATTTCAAGGCTACCAATGTTTAAATTGCTATAAAGCTAAAAAGATTTTTCGCCAAGGATTTTGTTATGATTGTTTTATGAGTAGTCCAGCAGTAGGCGATTGGATTATGAAACCCGAATTAAGTACCGCCCATTTAGATATTGAAGATAGAGATTTAGCTTATGAAAAACGCGTACAATTGCAACCGCATGTGGTGTATTTAGCTTTATCAAGCGAGGTAAAAGTGGGAGTAACCAGAAAAACTCAAGTTCCAACGCGATGGATAGACCAAGGTGCTGTGCAGGCCATTCCTATTGTAGAAGTGCCCAATAGGTATTTAGCCGGAATTACAGAAGTAGCATTGAAAAACCATTTTGCTGATAAAACCAATTGGCGAAAAATGGTACAAAACGAATATTTAGAAGTCGATTTAAATAATGAACGCAATAAAGTATTTGATTGGTTACCCAATGAAGTGAAAGATTATTTCCCGAAAGAAGAAAAAATTATTCAATTAGATTTTCCTGTTTTGCAATATCCTAAAAAGGTAACGAGTTTAAATTTAGATAAAACACCAAATTTATCAGGGAAATTAACGGGAATAAAAGGGCAATACTTACTTTTTGAAGACGGAACGGTTTTTAACGTAAGAACTTATGAAGGTTATGTAGTGAAGATGAGTTTATAAAACAAAACCCTTTCAACTGAAAATTTGAAAGGGTTTTGTTTTTTGCTTTAATAAATTGAGTTTATTCTTTTTTCTTCTTTTTTCCGCCAAATAAATCTTTTATAGCTCCGTTAGCTTTGTCTTTAATTGTGTTTTTTATGTCTTCTTTTGGCGTAGTTGTAGTTTTTGTGGTATCTGTTGCATTGGTGGTTCCAGATGTATTGTTTTTTGTTCCGCCTAATAAATTTCCTAATGCAGTTGTTCCTTGATTGATGTATTTATCTTTTTGCATTTTAACCAATTGGGTTGCTAAATTAGTTGTGGCTTGCTTCATGTCGGTAGTAATTTTTGGCTGTTTGAAGTTTCCTCCAAGTGCTGCATTTACAGGAATATTTTGAATTTTATTTTGGTCAGCGGGCGTTAATTTAGCAATTAAATTAGTTACGTCTTTTCCTAAATATTTTGCAGGAACATCAAATTTTAAATTGTAATTCATATTTTGGTCAAAACCATGCGTTCCGCCAACATTTACTGTAATATCTTGGTATTTAATATCGAATGGTTTTACATTTACTTTTCCATCTTTAAAAGATAATGCCGCTTTTACATCGTTTAAGTTTACTTTACTCATATCGATGAATTTTACATTTGAACTTAACGAAGTTAAAAGTGCAGAATTTTTTTCGTTAACTGTAGTTGATAGTAACTGCCCAAATAAATCGCCCGAAATAGTTTTTAAATTTGGAGTCATATCTTGTTGTAAATCGCCCGAAAGTTTTATTGTTGAATTAATTTTACCATTAACAACACCAGCAATAGGAGCAATCGATTTCAGCATGTCTAATTGCGTGAATGATTCGGCAATATTAACGGCATTAAAGCCTAAATTCATATCAAATTTCGGAGTATTTCCTTTAGTAGAAACGGTTCCGGTTAAACCGATATTTCCCCCAAAAACACTCATTTTTAAATTATTTAAAGCTACCGCTTCATCACGAATTACCATATTGCCTGAAACATCTTGTAAATTCAAATTGTCGTAAACTACGGTTCTTGCTTTTGCAGTAACACTACAATCTAAGAAGGATGGAATTTTAACCGCTTCTGTAGTTTTTTTACCTTCTTCTGTAGTGGTTGTAGTTGGCGCCATAAAATCGGAAACGACTAATTTTGTCGAATTCATATTGAAATTTCCTTTCAGAATTTGGTTTTTGAATACAAATCCGTAAAAGTTATCCAACGTTCCTGTTACTTGTAAATCGGAAGTTCCTGTTTTTGCATCAAATTGATTCAAACGAATTTGACTCGGATTAAATGCAACTGCAGCTTGATTGATTTTGAATGGTTTTGCCATCTCTGGACCTTCGTAATTGAATCCGGTCAAGCTTACAATTCCAGAATTTTGAATGTTTTGATATTGAGAAGTTTCAACTGATTTCATATCAAACTTCGTTTTTACATCGGCTTTTAAAATTCCGGTTAACGGTTTGTCTAACTTTACAGGATACGCTTTGGTAACGTTTGCTAAGTTGATAACTCCTTTTAATTCAGCATCTACTAAAGCATTTGTTGCAATGTTTCTAATATTAGCTTTCGCATTAAACACATCTTGGTCAATTGAAAACGAAAGTTGGTTCAAATCCATATACGTGTCGTTCATTAAACCTGTCTCGTTGATAATTTGTGTATCAATTATAATATTTTTAACCGATTTTGGTAAATCTGGATATTGGAAAGACGCATTATTCGAAGCAATTTTTACATCAAAAGCAGGAATAGTAGTTTTAGTTAAATTACCTTTTACTTTTCCATCTACCGAAAATTGTCCAGTTGTTTTTACTTTGTTGATATCACCTGAATAAGCTGCTGGAATTAATCCCAAGAAGTTTTTAAAATCAGATGTTGGTGTTTTGAATGTCAAGTCATAGGTTTGACCTACTTCCACCATTTGAATAAATCCATTGAATTCTAATGGCAATTGATTGATTAATGCTTTGTTGTCTTTGAATTCGTATTTGCTTTTCTCTAAATCAATTCCTAAAATAGCATCTAATGAAATGGCTACGTTGTTCATGTAGTTCATTTTGTCCATATCAAAAGATAGTTTTGCAGTAGTTTTTGTATCTAAATCTAATTTTTGAGCTGCAAAATTTCCTTTTCCTTCGTGATTGATGCTATCTAAAACCATTTTCATTTTAGAACCTTCGTCTATGTAAGTAAATTTTAAATTTTCAACTTCATAATCTTGAATATTCAAAGCAAATGGTTTGCTGTCAGAAGGTTTTTTTTCTGTTTCATCTTTTAATGCAATATCAAAATTCCCTAAACCATCTTTATTAAAAATGATGTTTACAATTCCGTCAACTACACTAAAACTTTCTAAATTCATAGCTTCGCCATCACCTTTAAAAAGCTCTTTAACACTCATGGTTACATTGGTTTCACCAGCATATAAAAGAGTGTCTTTTTCAAAAGGAGCTTTTGTAATAATGCTCAATTTTTCTATCGTAACATTGGCTTGCGGAAAACTTTTGAATAAACTCAAATCTACATCTTCAAATGCAATGTTGGCATTTACATTTTCGTTCAAAGTTTTGGCAATCATTTCCTTGATTTTGTCTTTGAATAAGAATGGCGCTGCTGCCAATGCGATGATGGTTACCAATAGAAATATTCCAAGTCCTTTTAAAACTTTCTTTACCATAATTGTGTTTTTTGAAGTGAATGTGATTTAAGTTTAACAAAATTAATACCAATTGCTATAAGTTCTATTAATTTTATGTGAAACTTATAAAAAAAATCCCAAAAACAAATAGTCTTTGGGATTTTGATGTTTGTAGTATAGATTAATGAATTTCAATTTCATAAGGCATAATTGCTTGAATACCTTTTCTGCTTTTAACACGTTTGATTTGTTCCAACATTTGGAAACCTTCTTCACCTAATTGTTCTTTTAATAATTGTTCTTTGGTTTTAAACATTGCTATTCCAGTGAAATTAGCTAATAAATCTTCAAAGTTTTTCTCATATTCTGGATAATTTTCTGTTCTGTAAGAAGAAGTTTTCCCAAGTTTAGCTGCGTATTTGATAGCTGCATCTAAACCTCCAATTTCGTCAACTAAACCAAGTTTATGAGCGTCAATTCCTGTCCAAACTCTTCCCTGTGCAATAGCGTCAACTTGTTCTGTTGTCATTTTTCTTCCATCAGCTACACGTTTTAAGAAAGTAGCGTATGTTTTTTCGATGCTTTCTAAAACAAATCCTTTGAAGTTTTCGTCAATTGGTTCAAAAACACTGTATCCACTTGCGTTTTCATGTGTTTTAACTTGTTCAGCATTAATTCCAATGTTTTTGCCTAATTGGTTCATGTTGGGTAACATCCCAAAAACTCCGATGGAACCAGTAATTGTATTTGGTTCAGCGAAAATTCTATCTGCGTTAGCTGCAATATAATAACCGCCCGAAGCCGCATAATTCCCCATAGAAACTACAACTGGTTTGACTTTTTTAGTGATTTCTATTTCTCTCCAAATCAATTCAGAAGTTAAAGCACTTCCTCCTGGACTATTTACACGTAATACAATTGCTTTTACATCTTTATCATCGCGAGCTTCTTGTAAAGAACGTTTGATAGAACCTTCGCCAATTACATTAACATCGCCTTCACCACCAGTAATTTCGCCTTGAGCGTAAATTACGGCAATAATGTCATTTTTAGAGTAATCTTCAACAGTAGAAGCTGCTTTTTTAGCATAATCGGTAATACTAACAATATCGTATTTTTCTTTTTTGTCTACTTTTAATTTAGCTCTAATCATATCGTGATACTCATCTTCATAAGCTACTTTGTCGACTAATTTATTAGCTAAAGCTAACTCTGGAGTTCTTGCACCTAAAGTATTGGCAATAGCATTCAATTGGGCAACAGATAATTTTCTGCTTTTAGAAATATCGGCAACAATTGTATTCCAAACAGAGTTCAATAAAACCGTCATTTGTTCACGATTTTCTGGACTCATTTCTTGAGCTAAGAATGGTTCTACTGCACTTTTGTATTTTCCATGACGAATAACTTCCATTTTTACACCCGATTTCTCTTGTAAATCTTTCATGTATATAATTTCAGAAGATAATCCTTTGAAATCAACTTCTCCCATTGGATTCAAATACACTTGGTCGGCAACCGAATTTAAATAATATTCGCCTTGGGTGTAATAATTTGCATAAGCATAAACGAATTTGCCCGATTTTTTAAACTCTTCTAATTTATCACGAACGGCTTTGCTTTGCGCTAAACCTAACTGTGATTGATTATTTAAAATAGAAATTCCTTTTATTTTGTCATCGGTTTTAGCTGCTTCAATCGCATTTAAAATGTCCGTAACACCATCATGATGTGCTTCAAAGTAATTGAAGTCTTTATAATTCGTTTTTCCAGCGTAGTCTAAAGATACTTTTGATAAATCCAATTCAATAACCGAATTCTTTTTTACACTAACCGTGTCATCACCACTACCTGCAATGGCTCCAATGATTATAATTCCGAAGAAGAAAATCATGCAAAAAATAAATATACCTACAATTGTAGCTAATACATTTCCTAAAAATCTCATTTCAATTTATTTATTAATTACCTAATTAGTAGTTAAAAGCATAAAATTGTTACATGTTCATAAAAAAACAAGAAAGGTAAATTATAAGTCTAAAATTGTTTGTTATTTTGCCAAATATGAGTCAGCATCAAGTCATTTTATCATTAGGAAGCAATCAAGGCAATCGATTAGAAACGATTCAGTCTTGTATTAATTTGATTCATAACGAAGTAGCGACAGTTGTAAAGGTTTCTAAAATTTATGAAACGCCAGCTTGGGGTTTTGAAAGCGAACATTTTTATAACGCTGCGATTTTAATTCATACGTCAAAATCGGCTCAAAAAATTTTGAAGCAGGTTTTAAAAGTGGAAAAGAAATTAGGTCGAGTTCGTTCCAAAGATTCAGGTTATCAAGCCCGAATTATTGATGTTGATATCATTGCTTTTGATGAAGAAATTATTTCGACAGAAACCTTGCAAGTTCCACATCCATTAATGCAAAATCGAAAGTTTGTGTTGCAACCGATGTTGGATTTGGGATTAAATTGGGAACATCCAACGTTGAAAAAATCTATTGCGCAACTATTACTTCAAACCGAAGATAAAAGCGAAATAAAAGCAGTTCATTCTATAGTTTCACCTATCGAAAAACTCCAATTACAACAATTCAATTACATTGCTATTGAAGGAAATATTGGTGCAGGAAAAACCACTTTGTCAACCAAATTAGCAGAAGATTGCAATGCCAAATTAGTATTGGAACGCTTTGCAGATAATCCATTTTTACCAAAGTTTTACAAAGATCAAAGTCGCTACGCTTTCCCATTAGAAATGTCGTTTTTAGCCGATAGATACCAACAATTATCGGATGATTTAGCGCAATTTGATTTGTTTAAAGATTTTGTTGTGGCCGATTATCACATTTTTAAATCCTTGATTTTTGCCAAAGTAACGCTTCAAGAAGATGAATTTCGCTTGTACAAAACCATGTTTGACATCATCCACAAAGAAATGCCAAAACCTGATTTGTATGTGTATTTGTATCAAAATACCGAAAGATTGTTGGAAAACATCAAAAAGCGTGGCAGAAGTTACGAGCAAGAAATTCCAGCGGATTATTTAGAAAAAATCAATCAAGGCTACTTAGATTACATCAAAACACAAACCGATTTGAATGTGCTAATTATTGATGTTTCGGATTTAGATTTTGTGAAAAAACAGGAGGATTATGTGTTTTTGTTGAATGAAATTAACAGGAAAATAGTATTAGCACGCGGATGAAACGGATTCGCTTAGCGAAACGCCGATTTTTACGGATTTTCTATATTTACTCTGTAAAGTGCAACGTCTAAAATCAACACAAAGTAACTCTATTGTGTCTATGTGTTTAGAAAATTTATTTCAACTTCTGAAACAAATCCCAAATCACAATTCCAGCACTCACCGAAATATTCAACGAATGTTTACTTCCTAATTGCGGAATTTCAATCACGCCATTGCTTAAATTAATAGCTTCTTGTGAAACGCCTTTTACTTCGTTTCCAAAAATTAAGGCATATTTGGTATTGATTTCTGGTTGAAAATCATCCAACATAATAGCATTTTCGGTTTGCTCCACCGAATACACTTTTACATTTTCTTGTTTCAATTGGTTCGCTACATCTAAAACGTCATTTGCATATTCCCAAGCAACGGTTTCTGTAGCGCCAAGAGCTGTTTTATGAATTTCTTTATTCGGAGGGACAGCCGTAATTCCACATAAATAGATTTTCTCAATCAAAAATGCATCCGAAGTTCTAAAAACCGAACCAATATTGTGCAAACTTCTAATATCGTCTAAGATGACAATAATGGGTGTTTTTTGAGCTTCTTTAAACTCGTTGATGTTTTTACGTTCTAATTCTGCGTTGGCTAATTTTCTCATGTGGCAAAAATAGATATAATGTGGCAATTAGGCAATTAGTTTTTAACCACAAAGAATACAAAGAAGGCACAAGGCTCAATAATTTTTATGGAAATAGCTTTGAGAACTTTGCGAAAAACTTTGCTCCCGAAGCTTCGGGATTTCCGTTAAAATTTTAAACTTGAAATTGAACTTGTTCTTGCAATTGAAAATTGTTCTTGCTCTTGCCCTTGAAATTGTTATTGAAATTATTACCTTCGCAATCATACTTAAAATTTGAAATTGTGGCTAAAAAATCTGCAGCAACTCCCGATAAAACACCCAAGGAAACACCTTTAATGAAGCAATACAACGAGATAAAAAACAAATATCCCGATGCTTGTTTATTGTTTCGTGTGGGCGATTTTTATGAAACCTTTGGAGAAGATGCAGTGCGTGCAGCCGGAATTTTAGGAATTACCTTAACTAAACGTGGTGCAGGTTCTGAAACTGAAACGGCTTTGGCAGGATTTCCGCATCATTCCATAAATACGTATTTACCCAAGTTAGTTAAAGCCGGACTTCGAGTGGCGATTTGCGACCAATTAGAAGATCCAAAAATGACTAAAACCATCGTAAAACGTGGTGTTACGGAGTTAGTTACCCCTGGAGTTTCAATGAATGATGAGGTGTTACAGTCGAAGTCGAATAACTTTTTAGCATCGGTTCATTTTGGGAAGAAAATGGTTGGTGTTTCATTTTTAGATGTTTCTACAGGTGAATTTTTGGTTTCACAAGGTAATGAAGAATACATCGATAAATTATTGCAAAACTTTCGTCCAAGTGAAATTTTAATTCCAAAACAGTTTAAAAATCAGTTTAATTCGGTTTTTGGAGACGATTTTCATACCTTCTTTTTGGAAGATTGGGTGTATAAAGAAGATTATGCGTTAGAAAGTTTAACCAAACACTTTCAAACCAATTCGCTAAAAGGTTTTGGAGTAGAAGAATTAACAGAAGGTTTGATTGCTTCTGGAGCAATTTTGTATTATTTATCGGAAACGCAGCACAATAAAATTCAACATATTACCAATATTCAGCGTATAGCAGAAAATGCTTACGTTTGGATGGATAAATTTACGATTCGAAATTTAGAATTATATCACAGTTATAATCCCAATGCGGTAACGCTTTTGGATGTTATTGATAAAACGCTTTCGCCAATGGGTGCAAGGCTTTTGAAACGTTGGTTGGCGCTTCCGTTGAAAGATATTGCAAAAATTAGAAGTCGTCATGAAGTGATTTCATATTTGAAAACCAATCCAGAAGTTTTACACCAAATTCAATATCAAATCAAACAAATTTCCGATTTAGAACGTTTGATTTCAAAGGTTGCTACGGGAAAAATTTCGCCAAGAGAAGTCAATTTTCTGAAAGATTCGTTAGATGCTATTATTCCAATTAAAACATTGGCTTTAGGTAGTGAAAATGAAGCATTACGAGTAATTGGAGATAGTTTGCATGCTTGTGAATTATTGCGCGAAAAAATCAAAACGACCATTCAAGAAGATGCACCAGTAAGTGTAAATAAAGGAAATGCAATTGCTGTTGGAGTTCATTCGGAATTAGATGAATTGAGAGCGATTTCTTCAACCGGTAAAGGCTATTTGGAAGAATTAGAACAGCGAGAAAGTGCTGCTTCTGGGATTCCCTCATTAAAAATCTCGTTTAATAACGTTTTCGGTTATTATATCGAAGTTAGAAATACGCACAAAGATAAAGTTCCAGCCGAATGGATTCGCAAGCAAACCTTAGTGAATGCCGAGCGTTACATTACGGAAGAACTAAAAGAATACGAATCTAAAATTTTAGGTGCCGAAGAAAAAATCCATCAATTAGAAAATCAGTTGTTTGAGCAATTGGTGAATTGGATTGCGACTTATATCAAACACGTTCAGTTGAATGCCAATTTAGTTGCGCAATTGGATTGTTTGACTTCTTTCACTCAATTAGCGATTGATAACAAATATGTTTGCCCTGATTTAGATGAAAGTTTCGATTTAGAAATTAAAGAAGGTCGTCATCCTGTTATTGAGAAGCAATTGCCTGTTGGTGTGCCGTATATTTCAAATGATGTGTATTTGGATAGAGAAACCCAACAAATCATCATGATTACCGGTCCGAATATGTCGGGTAAATCGGCTATTTTGCGTCAAACGGCTTTGATTGTGTTAATGGCGCAAATGGGGAGTTTTGTTCCAGCAGAAAGTGTTAGAATGGGTGTGGTGGATAAAATTTTTACTAGAGTAGGGGCAAGCGATAATATTTCGATGGGTGAATCTACATTTATGGTGGAAATGAACGAAACAGCTTCTATCTTGAATAATATTTCAGAAAGAAGTTTGGTTTTGTTAGATGAAATTGGACGTGGAACTTCAACTTATGATGGAGTTTCGATTGCTTGGGCGATTTCAGAATATTTGCACGAACATCCAAACAAACCGAAAACCCTTTTTGCCACACATTATCATGAATTAAACGAAATGGAAGTTACATTTGAACGCATTCAGAATTTCAATGTATCGGTGAAAGAATTAAAAGATACCGTTTTATTCATTCGTAAATTAGTTAAAGGCGGAAGCGCACATAGTTTTGGTATTCACGTAGCAAAAATGGCAGGAATGCCTCAAATTGTAATTCAAAAAGCGCAAAAACTATTAAAGCAATTAGAAAAAAGACATTCCAGCGAAGAATTATCAGGAATTAAATCGGCAAATGATGAATTACAATTGAGTTTCTTTAATTTAGATGATCCGCTTTTAGAAGATATTAAAGAAGAAATCATGAATATCGACATCAATACCTTAACTCCTGTGGAAGCTTTAATGAAGTTAAATGAAATAAAACGAATGTTGGTAAAAAAATAATTTTAAAATAAATAATTCGTTATCAAAAGGTTATAAAAAAGTTTCAATTTTTATTTAAAAAGTGCTTGCAAGAATAAAAATATGTACTATATTTGCACTCGCAATACGGAACAAGTATGGCGACGTTCTTTAAAGATTATAATACGAAACGCGAAAATAGCTCAGTTGGTAGAGCGCGACCTTGCCAAGGTCGAGGTCGCGGGTTCGAACCCCGTTTTTCGCTCTATACCAAAATATTTGCTTGAGTGGTGGAATTGGTAGACACGCTGGACTTAAAATCCAGTGGGTAGTAATGCCCGTGCGGGTTCAAGTCCCGCCTTGAGTACAAAAGCTCCGAACAATGTTCGGAGCTTTTTTTGTTTATAAAATTCTTGTTTTAGAATTTTCTGTTATCTTTAAAGAATTCTTTATAAATTATCAATCTAAACTATGGGTACATTTGTAATCGCACAACGATTAAGCGGGGCTTATAAATATGAGTTTGTTTCTAGAAAAGGGAAAACTATTTTTACGAGCAACGATTTCGAATTGCGTTTTGAATGTGAAGAAGAGATAGAAAAGCTTAAAAACTCTTTGGAACGATGTGTTTTTATGCGTTTTAAATCTTCTAGTGGAAAATTTTTCTTCAGATTGTTGTTGAATGGTCATGAAGTGGCTGTTAGCAGAAGGTATACTACGCAATTGCTACTTCAAAAAGGAATTGACGAGATAATAAAATATGCTGATAAGGCAGAATTTTTGGACTTTTCTTCTGCTGAGGATATTTTTGGTTCAGAAGCAAATGAATAGTAATAAAAAAGCCCTACAATTTTTGCAGGGCTTCGTGTTGAAATGTGGTAATGTTACTCGTCAACTCTTTTTAGACTTACTTTAGCTGTTTCTTCAACTTTAGCAACAGTAGAATCTACAACAACAGCAGTAGAATCTACAACAACAGCAGTAGAATCCATAACTTCAGTTGCAGTTTCTTCAACTTCTGTTGTAGTTGAGTCAATAGTGTTTTCAACTTCAGTAGCAGCTTCTTTACAAGAAACGAACATAGCAAATACAATAGCTAAGCTTAATACGATTTTTTTCATTTTATTTTATGTAAAAGGTTATTGTTAAAATGGACTTTGATTAATCTACTTTTTTTATATTAAAAAAGCCCCACTTGGTGGAGCTTAATTTTTTTCTGTCAGCAATTAATTAGTGAGCAGGTGCAGCTTCAGCTGGTGCAGCCTCAGCAGGTGCAGCAGTAGTATCAACTGCAGTAGTATCAGCTACTGGAGCAGCCTCTTCAACTGGAGTTTCAACTACTGTAGAATCTACAGTTTCTGTAGTTTCAGCAGCATTTTCTTTACAAGAAACGAACATAGCAGCAACAATTGCTAAACTTAAAACAACTTTTTTCATCTTACTAAATTATAAAGGTTAATTATTAATTCGGAGCAAAGATATAAATTTTTTAACATGTCAAAATATTTTTAGACATTTTTTTTTATTTTTTTTCTTTGGATTCCGAAATGCTTTATTTCAAATGGCGTGCCAAACTTTTTATTTTTAAAAATATTTGTAATTATTTGGCTTTTTGTGACTTAGGGTAAACAATTGTCATCTCATCAATAAGGTTTTTCGCGCCAGCAAACTTGTCAATTACAAACAAAATGTATCTTGCATCTACCATAATGTTTCTACAGATTTCTGGACTGTAATAAATGTCGCTCATAGTACCTTCCCAAACTCTATCAAAGTTCAATCCAATAAGGTTTCCTTTTGCATCTAAAGCTGGACTTCCAGAGTTTCCACCAGTAGTGTGATTAGTAGCAATAAACGCTAAAGGCATTTTCCCGTTTTTATCGGCATATCTTCCGTAATCTTTTGCATTATACAAATCGATTAGTTTTTTTGGAACGTCAAATTCGTAATCGCCAGGAACGTATTTTTCGATAACTCCATCTAAATAACTTACAGGTTCGTAAATAACTGCATCGCTTGGTTTGTAGCCTTTTACTTTTCCATAAGTTACACGTAATGTGCTATTGGCATCAGGAAAAATCCTATCGTTAGGGAAGAATTCCATAATCCCTTTCATGTAGGTTCTTTGTAAAGCAATGTTTTTTAAATTGATTTCATTAAACTTAGGTGCTACATTTTTTTGGTAACTATCAGCAATCGATTTTACCAATTGATAACCTTTATCCTGATTTAATTTTTCTAAAATCGATTTCGCATCTCCATTTAATAATTCTTTTAAACCATTGTAGTTTGTTAATTTAGAAGAACCAAAAACATTTGCTGTTAAATTTGAAGCATTAACATTAATCAAACTTTCAGGTAAAAACTGTTTTGGTGATTTCGTAGCATACAAATTGATTAATTGCTCAAAAACTTTCTCATCAACTTGAGCACTATAATCTTTATACAAACCTTCGAATCCTGAAATTAAATTGTTTTTTCTATCATTAAATGCTTTTTCACCTTTTGTATTGTAAACTTGTTCCAATTGGTACAAACGGTATCCAAACGATAAAATTTCTGAATTACGTAAAACTACTTCGCTAAAATAGTCTCTCGCAATAGCGTATTCTCTAATGTCTTTGTAGTTCTTTTCGAAATCAGCTAAAATAGTTCCGTATTCAGCTTGTTTTCCTGCTTTGTTAACTCTTTCTTGGAATTTCTTTTCGAAATCTTTTTTGATAGCAACTGCATTCGATTTTTTCAAACCTTTAGTTTCACCAATCCATTTTTTCCAATAATTCGCAACACCAGCGTATTTTGAAGCATATTGAATTTTAATCGCATTATCTTTTCTCATGAAACCATCTTGTACTTTTAAAGCAGCATCACGAATTTCAATTTTAGCCGGATTCAAATCATTTACAATTTGTTCCACTGCGAATGATGGTAAATATTCCTGAGTTCTTCCAGGATAACCCATTACCATTGTAAAATCGTTTTCCTGAATTCCTTTTGCCGAAACTGGGAAAAAGTGTTTTGGTTTGTATGGAACGTTGTCTTTTGAATAGTCTGCAGGACGATTGTTTTTATCAGCATAAACTCTAAATAAAGAGAAATCTCCTGTGTGACGTGGCCAAACCCAGTTATCTGTATCCGAACCAAATTTACCGATTGAACTTGGTGGCGCACCTACTAAACGTACATCTTTGAAATTTTCAGTTACAAATAATAAGTATTGATTTCCATCGTAAAAAGCACGAATCATAACATCTTGCCAAGCTTCTTTTTGGAAACTTTTGCTAACCGTAGCAATATTTTGTTGGATTTTCTTTTGTTTATCACTTTCCGAAGGAAGATTTAAAACACCTTCAAAAATTTTAGTAGTAACATCTTCAATTTTGATAATGAAGGTTACAGTTAAATCTTTGTTTGGTAATTCGTCTTCCATTTTGTAAGCCCAAAAACCATTCGTTAAATAATCGTTTTCAACGGTAGAATGACTTTGAATGTTGTCATAACCACAGTGATGATTGGTTAATAAAAGTCCTTTTGGCGAAATCATTTCTGCTGTACAACCGCCATCAAAATGAGGAACAGCATCTTTTAAGCTGGAATTATTTACCGAATAAATAGCATCGGCACTAATTTTCATGCCTAAAGCTTTCATTTCTTTTTCGTTCGTTCCTTTCAATAGCGAAGGAATCCACATGCCTCCTTGTTGCGCTTGAACTTGGAAAACAACTAAAACAAGTAGTAATTTTAAAAATTTCATATCAATATTATATTTGTGGGTGCAAGTTACAATTTTAGTTTTGGAACAAAAATCAATTTATGGTTTCATTAGTAATATGATTCATAATCGTTTGAGTCGCACCTTTATTCATTTGGACAAATGTGCTGCAAATGTGACCTTTTTCTAATCGTTCATCTTCATTGTGAAGTAATAAATCAAAAGCTTCATTTAATTGGGTTTGATTTTGAATAGAAATACAACCTTCCATATTTACCAAAGCCGTAGCTTCTGCAAAATGCGAGTAATTAGGACCAATCACAACCGGAACTCCAAAAGTCGCTGGTTCTAAAATATTATGAACACCTGGATTTCCAAAACCACCACCTACATAAGCAATGTCAGCGTACGAATAAATTTTGGTTAAAATTCCAATGGTGTCAATGATAAAAACGTTGTATTCCTGTAGAGACGGGATTAATCGCGTCTCAACGTTTTCAGAAAACAAAATCGTTTTCTTTTGAATTTGATTTTTGAGATTTGAAATTTGTTCTTGTTTAATATTGTGGGGTGCAATAATAAATTTCACATCATCCGAACTCTGATTAATGTAATTCACCAATAAAGCTTCATCTTTTGGCCAAGAACTTCCAATTACAACAACTTTGGCTTTTTGATTTACATTTTTGTCAAATCGAGCGGAGTCGAGATTTTTAAATTGTTCGATAAAATCCATTGCATTATCTCGTTCTAAAATCGATACTACTCGGTCAAAACGCGTATCCCCTGAAATTTTCACATTATTGAATCCGATACTTTGAAGAAGTTTTTTAGAACTTTCATTCTGTACAAAAAAGTAATCAAAAGTTTTTAAGGCATTTCTGTAAAAACCGCCATACCACTTGAAGAATGCTTGTTTTTCTCGAAGAATTCCAGAAATTAAATAGGTTTTAGTCCCGAAACTTCGGGATTGTTTCTTAAGTTCGTTCAAATAATTTGGCCAATACTCATACTTTATAAAAAACGCCATTTCTGGATGAACTAATTCAATAAATTGTTTCGCATTTGAAATCGTATCTAAAGGCAAATAAACTGTAACATCAGCAACCATATTGTTTTTTCTAACTTCATAACCCGAAGGTGAAAAAAACGTAACCACAATTTTATGAGTTGGAAATTGTTGTTTTATCGCTTCAATTACGGGTAAACCTTGCTCATATTCGCCCAAAGAAGCCGCATGAAACCAAATCGTTTTATCCGAAGATTGAATTTGATCAGCCAAAGTTTGAAAAACCGAATTTCGTCCATCAACAAAAAGTTTCATTTTTGGACTAAAAAGCGCTACAATTTTCAAAAGTTGGGCTGCTAAAAGCGTAATTATGTTGTATATAAATAGCATAATTGAATTTTATGGTGCTAAAATACGTTTCTTTTTAAGTTAGATAAAATTTGTACTATAGAATTTCATATTTTTGCTAGACTTAATTTTTATTCCAAATGAGAAAATTACAAATGGTTGACTTGAAAAGTCAATACGAAAAAATAAAAGAAGCAGTAAACGCTTCTATTCAAGAGGTTTTAGATACAAATACATACATCAACGGACCTTTGGTTCACCAATTTCAGGCCGATTTAGAAAAATATTTGGGAGTAAAACACGTAATTCCATGTGCTAACGGAACCGATGCGTTGCAAATTGCCATGATGGGATTGGATTTGAAACCAGGTGATGAAGTAATTACAGCCGATTTTACATTCGCAGCTACAGTTGAAGTGATTGCTTTATTACAATTAACTCCAGTTTTAGTAGATGTTGATATGAACAATATGAACATTTCGTTAGAAGGAATTCGTAAAGCCATTACGTCAAAAACAAAAGCAATTGTTCCAGTACATTTGTTTGGTCGCGCTGCCAATATGGATGCGATTATGGAAATTGCTCGAGAACATAATTTATATGTTATCGAAGATAATGCCCAAGCAATTGGAGCTGATTATACTTCAAAAGATGGTTCTAAAAAGAAAGTTGGAACAATTGGACATGTGGCTGCAACATCGTTTTTTCCATCTAAAAACTTAGGTTGTTACGGAGATGGTGGAGCAATTTTCACCAATGATGACGCTTTAGCACACAAAATCAGAGGAATTGTAAATCACGGAATGTATGAAAGATATCATCATGATGTAGTAGGAGTGAATTCGCGTTTAGATAGTATGCAAGCTGGAGTTTTGAAAGCGAAATTACCGCATTTAGATACTTACAACAAAGCACGTCAAGATGCTGCAAGAAAATATAGTTTGGCTTTAGGTGTGAATCCTAATATTTGGGAGCCAACCATATGTGAATCTTGTGATTGTCACGTATTTCATCAATATGTAATCCGTATTTTAAACGGAAAACGCGATGGTTTATTAGAACATTTACAAGCAAAAGGAATTCCATGTGCGATTTATTATCCAATTCCATTACACAGTCAAAAAGCCTATGCAGATGCTCGTTATAATGAAACTGATTTCCCAGTTACGAATCAATTAGTAAAAGAAGTAATCGCGTTACCAATGCATACGGAATTAGATGACGAACAAATTAAATTTATTACAGACGCTGTTTTAGAATACGTATAATAGTGTTCAGTTGCAGTATTCAGTCTCAGTTACTGTTTACTGCGACTGTAACAGAAAACTAAAAAATGAAGATATTAGTTACAGGTGGTTTAGGTTTTATAGGTTCACACACGGTTGTTGAATTACAAAATGAAGGTTTTAATGTAATTGCTATTGATAATCTTTCCAATTCATCTATTGCTGTTTTAGATGGAATTGAGCGCATTACAGGAAAAAAACCTTTGTTTGAAAATATCGATTTACGAGATAAATCGGCTGTTAAAAATTTCTTTTCAATATACCAAGATATTTCAGGTGTCATTCATTTTGCTGCTTCAAAAGCGGTGGGTGAAAGTGTTGAAAATCCTCTGTTGTATTACGAAAATAACATCAATTCTTTAGTTTATTTACTTCAAGAATTACAAAAAAAACCAGAAGCTCATTTTATTTTCAGTTCATCTTGTACAGTTTACGGTCAAGCCCAAAATATGCCAATTACTGAAAATGCACCTATTCAAACTGCGATGTCACCTTACGGAAACACAAAACAAATTGGAGAAGAAATCATAACTGATGTTGCCAAAGTAACTAATATCAATTCCATTTTATTGCGCTATTTTAATCCAATTGGAGCACATCCTTCGGCTGAAATTGGGGAATTGCCTTTAGGTGTTCCTCAAAATTTGGTACCTTTTATTACACAAACAGCATTTGGACTTCGAGAAAAATTATCCGTTTTTGGAAATGATTATCCAACTTCTGATGGGACGGCTATTCGCGATTACATTCACGTGGTAGATTTAGCAAAAGCACACGTAATTGCTTTGCAACGATTATTGAAGAAGCAAAATTCAGAAAAAGTAGAAACATTTAATTTAGGAACAGGAACTGGAAGTTCAGTTTTAGAAGTAATAACTGCTTTTGAAAAAGTGTCCAATCAAAAATTAAATTATCAAATTGTAGGTAGAAGAGAAGGCGATGTAATCGAAGCTTATGCTAATACCGACAAAGCAAATACTGTTCTAGGTTGGAAAGCACAATTTACTTTAGAGGAAGCTTTGGCAAGTGCTTGGAAATGGGAAATGAAAATAAGGTCTAAATAGCCAACTGTTAAAAAATCATCTTTTTTAATTATAAATAAAACCAATATTTTGTTTTTTTCGTAACTGAAAGTAATTAAAACTACAGATTATGAAAAAGACACTACTTTTTGTTACAAGTATCTTATTTACTTTAAATGTTTTCTCTCAAGTTGGAACAACTACTATTCAGAATGGAGTTGAATTCCAAATCGAAAGCAATTCAAAAGGATTGTTAATTCCAAGAGTAGCTTTAACATCAACAATTATTTCAGCACCTGTTGGACCAGCACCTATTGCAACAGGAGTGCTTGTTTTTAATACCGCAACTGCTGGTGTGGGTAGTACCGCTGTTTCTCCAGGATTTTATTATTGGTCTGGTACAGAATGGATTTCATTACGCTCAAGCGGAGGAACACCAAGTTTACAAAACTGGTCATTACTTGGAAATGCGGGTACCAACCCAAATCTTAATTTTTTAGGAACTACCGACAATCAAAGTTTTAGAATTAGAACTAACAACACCAATCGAGTTACTGTTGAAAATGATGGACAGGTTGTCATTGGAACAAATACAGCTCCTATAGCAAACACCTTAACGACAATTAATGCAGATTCAGGGCAAGTTGGTCTTTTTGTAAACAGCAACAATTCACAACGAACCATAAGAGCTTTAAATGCTACCAATACCCAGTTTGTAATTGATGGAGGTAATTTAGATGCCAATGGAGGTAGAGGTGTAATAGGAATTAGTGCCAATTTAGCGGCAAATGCAACTTCAACTGTTATGGGAGTTTTAGGAGTAGGAGGAAGAACAACATTTACTGAATTACCAGGGGAATCGGTAGGAGTTTCTGGTCAAGGGACTACAGGTTTGCATGTTAGAGGTGTAGGCAAAGGAAATGGAGTGGATTATTTTTCAGCTTATTTTGAATACGACCAAGATGATAATTTAGGAACAAGTAATGGTCCATTTGCCAGAATTGCAGGTAAAGACGTGAATTATTTTACTGGAAGTAATGCAACAAGAAGAGATGTTACGTATGGTGGATATTTTGACGCGAACACATCTACTACTGATTTTGTTTTTGTAGGAGCAAGAAATAACAATACTTCATACAAAGTTTTGGGAGGTGGTTCTTTGTCAACTATGGTAGAAGACAGAAATGGAAACAACCGAATTCTTCACGCTACAGAAACACCAGAAATTCTATTTGAAGATTTTGGAACTGGAAAATTAGTTAATGGGGAAGCGTATATTAAAATTGATGAATTAATGAGCGATCATATTTTTGTTGATGAAAGCCATCCAATGAAAGTTTTTATTCAATTAGAAGGGGATTGCAATGGAGTTTACGTTACTGAAAAAACAAAAAATGGTTTTAAAGTAAAGGAATTACAAAACGGTAGATCGAATATTTCTTTTTCATGGAATATGGTTGCGAATAGAGCTGATGTACTTGAAAAAGACGGGACTATAGCTTCAAAACATGTTGATGTTAGATTTCCAATTGGTCCAAAAAAATTAAATCAGGAAAAATCAGTTGAGAAGAAATACGAAATAGAAACTAAGTAAAAATAAAATCCCAAGTAGAATAAGCTACTCGGGGTTCTTTTTTTGCTAATCTTTAAACCAGCTTGAATACATTACATAATTATTTGAAATTCGTTCAATTTCACCGGCAAAATTGCTTTGATCAATATCTTTTACTTTCTTAGCTGGAACACCTGCATAAATACAACCTGATTCAACCACAGTATTTTGTGTTATTACAGAACCTGCAGCAATGATTGAATTACTTTCGATTACACAATTATCCATCACAATAGCTCCCATTCCAATTAAAACATTGTCTTTTATGGTGCATCCATGAACAATCGCGTTGTGACCAATTGAAACATTATTTCCAATAATGGTAGGATGTTTTTGATAGGTACAATGAACCACTGCTCCATCTTGAATATTAACTTTGTTTCCTATTGTTATAGAATTTACATCACCTCTAATTACAGCATTAAACCACACACTACAATTAGACCCAAAAGTAACTTCACCTACAATAGTTGCATTTTCAGCAATATAACAATCTTTAGGAATTTGAGGAAATTTTCCGTTTACTTCTTTAATTAACATATTGAATTCTTTTAAAAAAAATGTCCCGATTTTATCGGGACAAATATAATTGAAATATTTATTTTTAGTTAACAGCTGGACAATTACAATCCCAAGCTTTATCTTTACAAAATATATCCATACCTAATGTAATTTGATGAAAACCACCATTATCAAATTTCACATCACCCATCACATGGCTATAAGTATAAGAAACCATGAATTTTTTATAATTTACCCCAACAATAGGAGATATCCATTGTAATTTTTGATTACCACTATCTTCTGCGCCATCAAAACTTCTCCTGTAAGAAACAGCAGCCCACATTCTACCAAAATCAACTGCTTTATAAACTTTAAGATTTAAATCAATAGAAGATTCTTTTGTTTCAGAAACTCTTTGATACATTAAAGATGGTTCAAAAAGTAACTTATTTTCATCTCCAAAAACAGCTCCAACACTCCATATTAACTTACTCAAATTATCAGACTCAAATCCTTCAGAATATAATTCTCTTCTTTGATTGGCCAAAAAGTTTTTCATAGTTATATGAGTAAAGAAATCCATATAGTGATAAGAAACGCCTAAATCTACATTAAAATAAGCGTCTTTTTGAATTACACCATTTACAATTACAGGGTCAAATCCAGTAAATGTTGATCCATCCAAAGTACTTTGAACAAATGCTGCACTTAATCCAAAAGATAATTGATTTAAATCTAATGTTCCTCTAGAAAACCTTAAATGATGAGCATAAGTTAATTTCGCTCCTCTTTGTGAATGATAACCATTTCTATCATTAAACAATATCATACCAACACCAGACTTTCCATCCTCATCAACAGCTGTATTAAAACTAACAGTTTGTAACGAAGGAGCTTCCTCTTGCCCAAACCATTGTTGACGCCCAGTTAATCTAATTTTTCCACAATTTGCGGCACCAGCCATTGAAGGATGAATTAAATAATAATTATCTGATAAATAATCTGAATAAACAGCTATTCCTTCTTGAGAGAAAGAAAATTGTGTTAATAAAAATGCTAAAATAAAATAACTCTTTTTAAAATTCATTGTAGTTATTGTTTAGTGGAAACATATTTTTATTCTTTCTAATCAAAATTATAAGTTTTAAAATTAGAACCATTATTAGTAAAAAACAACATTTTGTAGTTTTTTACTACGAACTTGCCAAAGATATAAATTTTTAGGGTTCTTTTACAATTCGATTTAAATATTCTTAAGTTAAATTTACATTTTTTTAATGATTAGAATACAAAAAGAGCTTTTATAATTATTTAGTTCATCAAAATCTAATAAAAAGTTAAATAAAAAAGTCTATATCCAAAACAAACTACAAATCTTTTGAACTTTGTATCTTTGCAAAAAAAAAGATATCATGCAAGTAATCGCAACTAAAATAACTCAAAATCCAGCCATTGTAAAATTTGAATTGGATGAAATTATCGTTAGAACAGAGAATTTTGAATTCAAAAACATTGACGAAACTCAAAATTCACCTTTAGCAAAACAATTATTCTTTTTACCTTTTGTAAAAACTGTATACATTTCAGGAAATTTCATTGCTATTGAAAAATTTTCAATTGTAGAATGGGAAGATGTACAGCAAGATGTTGCCAATCAAATTAACGAGTTTATTTCAAATGGAGGTGTTATTCTTCAAGTTGATGAAAATAAAACCAAAAAGCAACCAATCACCGTTTATGCCGAAACCACTCCTAACCCATCAGTTTTAAAATTTGTTTGCAATAAACTTTTAACAAAAACGGCTTTAGAGTGCAAAAATATTGATGAAACTAGTGCATCACCATTAGCAAAAGAATTATTTAAGTTTCCTTTTGTGAAAGAAATTTTTATAGACGAAAATTACATTTCTGTTACAAAATTTGCAGTAACAGAATGGGATGAAATCACTTTAGAGTTAAGAACTTTCATTAAAGAATTTATTGAAAAAGGAAATATTGTAATTGATGAAACTGCCATTGTAAAAACTGAAATCCACCAAAAGCAACAAGAAGCTTATTTTGATACGCTTGATGTAACTTCACAGCAAATAATCAACATTATTGAAGAATATGTAAAGCCTGCCGTTCAAAGTGATGGTGGCAATATAATGTTTGAATCTTTTGACCCAACTGAAAAAAGAGTTAAAGTAGTTTTGCAAGGTGCGTGTAGTGGTTGTCCATCATCAACATTTACTCTAAAAAACGGAATTGAAAACATGCTGAAAGACATGTTAAAAGACGAAGCAATTAAAGTAGAAGCAATTAATGGATAGTGTCAATTTTTTAAATTTTATTAGCTTTTTTATATTACAATTGTATTAAAAATTCTTATAAACAACTTTTTCCTTATGATTTAAGATGGTTTGTAAAACTTCAGGCTCGCTGTTCGTATAGAATATTTGCGAGCCTTTTTCTTTTGAAGAATTAAGTAAGTGATTTTGTTCCATTATTTTTTGGGTTTGTTTGGCAACAGCTTCACCTGAATCAATAATTTTAATATGAGGCGGTATTATTTTTTTTATTTGTGGAATCAAGTATGGGTAATGGCTACATCCCAGAACTAAATAATCAATGTTTTTTTCTATCATCGGATTTAGATAGCTTTTTAATAGTTCTTCCATTTCAGGAGAATCGATATCACCATTTTCGATTAATTGGACTAATCCATGGCCTATTTGTTCAATAATTTTTACGTCTGGATGATTTTCTACACTTTTATGGAATAACTCACTGTTTAAAGTTCCTTTTGTAGCAAGAATTCCTATAGTATGCGTTTTAGATTGTAACGCAGCAGGTTTTATGGCAGGTTCTATTCCTATAAAAGGAATCTTATATTTAGATCTTAGTTCTTTTATCGCATTTGTTGTGGCTGTATTACAAGCTACAATTATTATTTTGCAGTTTTGTTCTAAAAGAAATTCTGTGTTTTTATAACATAGTTCAATAATTTCTTCTTTGGTTTTTAATCCATAAGGAGCATTTTTGCTATCAGCTAGATAGATAGTATTTTCATTTGGTAATAATGAATTTACTTCTTTCCAAATTGAAGTTCCTCCAATTCCTGAATCAAATAGACCAATAGGGTTTTTGTTTATCATAATAACAAAATTAAAAAAAAACTGCTCAATCTTAATTAAGATTGAGCAGTTTTTAAATTTGCATTAGAAATTTAATTAGAAACCTAAAGATTTTTTTACGTCTGCTAATAAATCTGTCCCTTCAGCAACTAAAACACCGCTACCTGTAGTTGCGTCTAGAACATAATTAAAACCTTTCTCTTTAGCAACTTTTTTTATAGCAGCTTGTGCTTTTTCCATAATAGGCTTAATTAAATCCATTTCTTTTTGGCCTAAATCTTTTTGTGCAGTTTGTTGAAATTGTTGAATGCGAGCACCCATATCTTGCATTTCTTTTGAACGTGTTTCGTTTAAAGCGTCACCAGCAGTTGCAGCTTCTTGTTCGTATTTTTGTAATTTAGTTTGGTATTCAGTAACCATGTTTTTGTAGTCTTTGTCATAAGTTTCCTGAATTTTTTTCATTTGATCTTGAGCTGTTTTCATTTCTGGCATTGAAGTCATTAATGCTTGTACATCTATATGAGCAACTTTTGATTGTGCTGAAACTTGAGTTCCAATAAAAAGTACGATTGCAATTGCTAATGTTTTTAATTGTTTCATTTTTTAATTTTTAATTTAGGTTATTTAATCTTTTTTCTCTTGTTCTGTTTTGTTTTCTTTTGCTTTTTTAGCAGCTTCTTTGTCTTCAGCTATTTTTTTCTTTTTTTCTTCTAATGCCTTTTTGCGTTCTTCTAATTTTTTATTTCTTTCTTCAATACTTTTTTGTTTAATTTCAGCTGGAGTTAGTTTTTTAGGTTTATCTATTTTCTCTAATTCTTCATTATTAATAGAATCTTCTACTTTTTTTTCCTCCGTATTTTCAATTTTATTATCCTCGGAAGTTTTGTTTTCAATTACTGTGCCATTTTTTTTGGCATTGCGTTCATCGATTAGTTTTTGTCTTTTTTCAGCCGCATCAGCTTTCTTTTTTTCGGTTGCTAATTTTCGATCTTCTAAAAGTTTTTCTCTAGCAGCTTTTTTTTCATCTAATTTTCTTTGTCTCTCTGTGTATGCTGGATTTTCCTCAAGAGCTTCCTCAAGAGCTTCTTTTGCTTCTAACGCTTTTAATTGTTTTTTAGTCATTTCTTCTCTTTTCTGAGAAGAGGTTAGTTTTTTTACAACAAAATCACTTATATCATATTTTTGAGCTGCAAATAACATCGTTAAGTCTGAAGATTTATCAAAAATGAAATCATATTTTCTTTGTTCAGCTACGTCTTGTACAATTGTAAAGATTTGATCTTGTATAGGTTTTACTAAAACAGTTTTTTGAATAATTAAATCGCCTTTTGGTCCAAATCGGTTTTCTTGATATTCAAATAATTCTTTTTCTAATATAATAATTTCATCTTCTCTCTCTTCAATTAATTCTTTTGTTAGTAAGACTCTTTCTGTTTTTAAAGCTTCCTTTAATTTTAATATTTCAGTTTTTTTTATTTCAATATCTTGTTTCCATTTTTTTGCTTTTTGCTCTAATTGATTTATAGCCTCAGCATAATCGGGCACTTTTTCTAAGATATATTCCATGTCTATATATCCAATTTTTACTCCTCTAGCTGTTTGCGCTTGAATGTAGCTTGAGGATATGACAAGTAAAAACAATAATTTTTTCATTTCTGCTTATTTTTGTTATGTTTTGAATCATTTTTGATTCAGTTTTAATAAGTGTAAAACGCTAATAATGATATAATATTTTTACGAATTTAACAAAAAAGAACTAACAAACCTTAAAATTGTTGCCCAATAATAAAGTGTGTTTGCCAACCGCTTTTAATTGTTTGATTTGGTATTGCATCAAATCCATGCGCAAAATCTATACCTAATAATCCAAAAGCAGGCATGAATACACGTAAACCAACTCCAGCAGAGCGTTGTAATTTAAATGGGTTATAATTACTGAAGTCATTATATGAACTACCAGCTTCTAAAAAACCTAAAGTATAAATAGATGCTGATTGGTTTAATGTAATTGGATATCTTAATTCTACTGAAAATTTATTGTAAACAGTTGCTCCAACTTGCTCCCCTCTTTCGTTAATAGGTGATAGCGAATTGTTTGGATAACCTCTTAATTGAATAACTTCTCTTCCGTCTAATGAAAAGTTTGCTAAACCATCACCCCCTAAATAAAATCGTTCAAAAGGAACAACTCCTCTATCATTATTGTATGCGCCCATATAGCCAAATTCACCTAATGTTCTCAAAACTAATTTGTCCCAAATTCTTGTGTACCAGTCACCTTTAAATTTAATTTTATAGTATTCTAACCAATTGAATCTTTTTTGGTCTACTTTTCCAACATCCTCAGATGCTTGTGTCCAGTCGCTTCCTACTGTCTGGTATTGTCCTGAACCTTCTTCCGTTTCTGCTAAGTAATCTCCAGCTACAGGAACTATACCATCTTCAGTAGGTACAGTAGGGTATTGAGTATTATTTGGATCATATATTAATTTGTAATTTTTTTGATTTTTTAAATCAGCATAATCTACTCCATTGAATGCTGAATATGGTAATGTAAATTTAGCAGAAACACTAAATTCTGAACCTGTAGTTGGGTAAATTGGATTAACACCTTTACTATTTCTTGTTAAGCCAATTGTATATGATAAGTTTCTAGATGAGCCATCTCCAAATGTAAATAAGCCTGTATTATAATTATTTAAATCATAATATTGGAATGATAAAGCCTGAGATAAAACAAAATAATCATCAGGAACAGTTAATCTTTTTGCAAGTCCAGCTGATAAAGCGATAATGTTAAAACTTTGATCTCTTGAAACATCGCGCGTTTGGTAATTGTATAAAAATTGCTTACTGTAAGAGAATGACGATGAAAAGCTAACTGGTTTTTTTCCGCCAAACCATGGTTCAGAAAAAGATAGGCTATAAGTTTGAAAATAACTACTGCCCTGTAGACGTAGAGACATTTTTTGACCATCTCCCATTGGTAATGGTTTATATGCTTCTTTATTAAATATATTTCTTGCCGAAAAATTATTAAAAGATAAACCAAGTGTGCCTATAAACCCACCACCACCATAACCACCTTGTAATTCTACTTGACTAGATCCTTTTTCAACTACATTGTATTCAATATCAACAGTTCCGGCTTGCGGGTCTACATTTTTAAAATCTGGTTTTATAGCCTCAGGGTCGAAGAAGCCTAATTGACCAATTTCACGAATAGAACGAATTAAGTCTTCTTTGCTATATTTTTGACCTGGCTTAGTTCTTAATTCTCTGTAAATTACATGGTCATTTGTTTTGTCGTTTCCAACAACTGTAATTTTATTGAAATAAGCTATCGGTCCCTCAGTAATTCTAATTTCAAAATCAATAGTGTCATTTACAGTTTTAATTTCTACTGGATTAATGCTTGAAAATAAATAGCCATTATTTTGGTAAAGATTTGTAAGATCTTCTCCGTCTGGTTTTTCAGGGTTTGCTATTCTTTCTTGAAGTATTGTCCCATTGTATACATCACCTTTTTTAATGGCTAATATAGAATTTAAAGCTCGATCTGTATATACAGAATTTCCTAAATAGCGAATATTACCAAAATAATATTTTCTACCTTCTTCAAGTTTAACTTTAATAGCTACTGTATTTTTTTTCTTGTTGAAAATAACGGAATCAGCTACGATTCTGGCATCTCTATATCCATTTTCTTTGTATTTTTTTATAACACTATTCAAATCTTCTTTATACATTTCTTTAATATATTTTGAAGATTTAAAAATTCTGAATATACTCTTCTTTTTGGTGTTTTTAAAAGCAGTTTTAAGTTTTGAATTTGTTATTTTTGAGTTGCCTTCAAATGTTATGTCACTTACCTTTACTTTATTGCCTTTATCAATTTTGACAACCATTTTAACATCAGAATCAGTACTATCTTGAAAAGTGTTTATAGTTACTTTTGTGTTATAAAAACCTTCCTTTTTATATTTATTTTCAATGTAATTTTTTGTAGTTGTTAATAAATTTTCATTTACAATTTTTCCTTTTTTAAGGTCTATTTCTTTAAGAATTTCTTCTGTTTTTCCTTTCTTTAAACCTTTGATTTTTACATCACTTAATTTTGGGAGTTCGTTTATGTTAAGTTCTAGGAAAATACTGTCTCCTTTGATTTCTGATACATAAAAATTAACATCTGAAAACAATCCTAATTTCCATAATTTTTTTATTGCTAAACTAATTTCTTCACCAGGAACAATTATAGTTTGCCCTTTTTCTAATCCTGTAAAAGTAGTGACTGTTTGTTCGTTATATGAAATTTTTCCAGTAACATTGATTTTAGCTAATATATACTCTTTTCCACTTTCAAGTTTTGTATCCTGCGCGAAAATTGTTGTGCTATTAAGTAAAATGAAAATCGTAAATAATTGTAATCCTTTTTTAAACATTTTTTTCGGGTATAATTTGTTCGCTGGTTTTTCCAAAACGGCGTTCTCTTTTTTGATAACTAATAATTGCTTCATACAAATGGGTTTCTGAAAAATCTGGCCAAAGCACATCTGTAAAATAAAATTCGGCGTAGGCTATTTGCCATAAAAGAAAATTACTTATTCTGTGTTCGCCACTTGTTCTAATTACTAAATCTACATCTGGTAAATTGTGTGTGTAAAGATGCTGATTAATAATTGATTCGTCAATAGCCTCTTCGGAAATTATATTATTTTTAACTTTGTTCGAAATTTTTTTAACAGCTTGAATGATTTCTTCTCTTGCTCCATAGCTCAGTGCAAGAGTAAGTGTCATCCTAGTATTTGTTGAAGTTTTTTGAATTACTTCTTGTAATTCTTTTTGAACACTTGATGGTAAATTTGTTAAATTTCCAATTGCGTTTAGTTTGATATTATTTGATTGTAAAGTCTTGATTTCTTTCTTTAAAGAAGATATCAAAAGTTTCATAAGTGTATCAACTTCTAATTTAGGTCGATTCCAATTTTCTGTTGAAAAAGCATATAAAGTAAGGTTTTTTATTCCTAATTTAGCGCAAGATTCTACAGTGGTTCTTACAGCTTTGGTGCCACTTTCATGACCAAGTGCTCTAAGCAATCCTTTTTGTTTTGCCCATCGACCGTTACCGTCCATTATTATTGCTAAATGGGTTGGTAAATAATCAGTATTTATTTTTTCTAATAATTCCATTTTATTCTGCACAAAAACAAGGGTTTTGACCAAAAGTATAGGTTAATGTTAAGCCTGAAAACACATACCAATCATTACTGTTTAAATTTCCAAAACGCAAAGTTTCAAAATTATCATTTTTAGGATTACTACCGTCTAAATTATCTGTAAAAGTGTAACGGGCACCAATTTCTGCACCTAATACAAAATTATCAAACAAACGCGCTTTTAAACCTATAGTCATTGGAATTGCAAATGTGCTGCTTTGATAATCTTTTTTACTTTCGTTATTCAAAATATAAATTTCATTATAAATGAAATAATTTACCCCAGTAAATACATAGGGACTTATTTTCTTTTTGCCATTATGTAAATCAAAATTTAAAAAACTAAATTCCATTCCGGCAGAAAGCTCTTTTATTTGATTTTCAAATGAATTTCCTCTTAAATTTCTGCTGGGTACATCGCTATCAATATCTTTAGATTTTAAACTTCCTTGATAGTATGAAAAACGCCACGCATGACGAGGGCTTCTATTCCATTTATAGATAATTCCAATTGCGGGTTCGTTTGGTGCTATGTAAGTCGTTGGACCTACATCACCAATATAATTAACTCCACCAACAAATACACCCAATTCGTTTATTTGAGCATACGTGGTGAACCCGCAGAAAATCAGTGATATATAGATTAAAAAGTATTTCATTTTTTAAAATAGTTTGCAAATATAACAATATAGAATTCTTATCCCTATTTTAAGGGATTTTTTTGTTCTCTTTTGTAGGTTGAAAACGTTAAAAAATGAAAAATGATATAAAAAGTCTGTTAATTTCTTTTGTCGGCACCCCAAAGTAATTTTTTACGAATGGTATTCAAGAATGATTCTTCCTTAAATTCAATGATAGATATTGTAAAAGGGGATTTTTTTATTTTTACAATTGTATCTTTTGAAACGGCAGAAATTCTAGAATCTAATGAAATTAAAAACTGTTCTTCTCTTCCTGAAATTCGAAGTTCAATTTCCATGTCATCTGTAATAACCAATGGTCTAGCATTTAAGTTATGAGGAGCCATTGGAGTTATAACTAAGCTTTCAACGTTTGGAGTAAGAACGGGTCCGCCACAACTTAAAGAATACCCTGTTGATCCTGTTGGGGTTGAAACAATTAAACCATCTGCCCAATACGAAGTAAGATATTCTCCATTTAAATACGTAACAATCGTTATCATCGAAGTAGTGTCTTTTCGAGCTACTGTAACTTCGTTTAATGCAAAATCGAATTCCTTGAAATTTTCATACTCGGGTGTGGTTTTAACCGATAAAAGTGTTCGTTTTGAAATAGCATAATCATTATTCAATAATTTTTGTAAAAGGGGCTCAATATTATCAAACTGAATTGTTGCTAAGAATCCCAACCTTCCTGCGTTAATTCCTATAATTGGTATATTTTTGTTTCTTACAAAAGTTGCGGCTTTTAATATGGTTCCGTCTCCGCCAATGCTAATTAAAGCTTTGAAGTCTGAGTCTAGGTTATTGAAGTTAGAATAAGTATCGTAATTTTTCGTGATGATGTTTTTCTCTTTTAGACTAGCTAAAAAACTAGCTTCAAAAACAATGGTAATGGCGTTTGTTTCAAAAAAAGTAACTACTTTTTGTACGATTTCAGCCGTACTGTTTTGATAATATTGGCCAAATAGCGCTATTTTCATTGGTGTTTTTTTTAAATGTTCAAGTATTTGTCTAAATAATCAGAGCGTTCTTTTAAACTGTTTAAGTAAGAGTCATCTTGATGTTCTGAAATAATTTCATATTCATAACGTCTGAAAGTTTGAATGATGTCATTTAAACCACTTTGACTTATTTTTACAGTAATTTCAACTTTGTTTCCTACTATATTTGAAATAAATAATCCTAAAATTTTAGCATTATTACTTTCAACTATTTGAGCTACTTGACTCATGGAAAGTTTATCTGTTTCTTTTTCTACTACAATAATACCGCCTTCTTCTTTTAAGAAAGGAGTTTCGTGGAAAAATCGAATAACATCTTCTAACTCATAATAGCCTAAATAGGTGTTTTTATCATCTAAAACCGGAATTAAATTACTTTCGTATTTGGCAAAAATTTCCAAAACATCAAGCCATATCGTAGAACTTCGAACAAAAAAATGCTCAAAATGAAAGCGTGTTTCGTTTACAATGGCATCGCTATTTAAAAGTTCAACGTTTTCTTTGCTTACACAACCAATATATATGCCATCTTCAGTGACTGGAAAATGGGTGTAAGGAAAATCTAAAAACAAATCCTGTGCATCAGCAATAGAATTGGTGTGTTTTAGCGGCTTTATTTCGTTATTTATATAGCTTGTAAGATTATTCATTTGAAGATGTGATAAAAATATATCGCAAAATAATCAAAAAATACCATATGCTTGCTAACTTATACTTTGTATTTTTGTATAAATTATAAATTATTATGACAAAGTTATCTGTAAATATTAATAAAATTGCTACTCTTCGTAATTCGAGAGGAGGTAATGTGCCTGATTTATTGAAAGTTGCAAAAGACATTCAGCAATTTGGAGCAGAAGGAATTACGATTCATCCAAGACCAGACGAAAGACATATTCGTTATCAAGATGCACGCGATTTAAAACCTATTGTGTATACCGAATACAACATTGAGGGAAATCCACAACATAATTTTATTGATTTGGTTTTAGAATGTAAGCCAACTCAAGTGACTTTAGTTCCTGATGCTATAGGTGCTTTAACTTCAAATGCAGGTTGGGATACCATCAAACATCAATCGTATCTAATTGAAGTAATTCAAGAATTTCAAAGAAACGGAATCAGAACATCCATCTTTGTAGATGCTGACGAAAAAATGATCGAAGGAGCAAAAGCAACAGGGACCGAAAGAATCGAATTATATACCGAATCTTACGCTCACGAATATGGTTTGGGAAACAAAAACGGAATTGAGCCTTATGTAAAAGCAGCCATTAAAGCGAATGAGTTAGGTTTAGGAATAAATGCGGGACATGATTTGAGTTTGGATAATATCAAATTTTTTAAAGATAATATTCCGGGTTTGCTTGAAGTTTCGATTGGTCATGCCTTGATTTCTGAGTCTTTATATCTAGGAATAGAAAATGTCGTAAATATGTATCTTCAAAAATTGAAATAAAATGTTGTTGCATTCAAGAATAGAAGGCGAAGGAAAGCCGTTGGTAATTATTCATGGTTTTCTTGGGATGTCTGATAACTGGAAAACATTAGGAACTCAATTTGCTAATGATGGTTTTCAAGTGCATGCTTTAGATTTGAGAAACCATGGAAAAAGTTTTCATTCTGATGATTTTTCGTATGAAATCATGGTGGAAGATGTTATACAATATTGCGAATTTCATCAATTAAAAGATATCACAATAATTGGACATTCTATGGGCGGAAAGGTTGCGATGCTTTTAGCTACAACTTATCCCGAATTGGTTTGCAAATTAATTGTGGCTGATATTGGTCCAAAATATTACGCACCACATCACCAAACAATTTTAGCTGCATTAAATGCGGTAGATTTTTCAAAGAAACCAAGTAGAGCAGAAGTTGAAGAAATAGTTTCAGGTTATATTAAAGATTTTGGAATAAGACAATTTTTGCTCAAGAATTTGTATTGGGAATCACCGGAACAACTTGCATTTCGTTTCAATTTAAAGGTTTTCAATGAAAAAATAGAAACCATTGGAACAGCTTTACCATTTGAGAATGTTTTTTCTAAAGAAACATTGTTTTTAAGAGGCGATAAATCAGATTATATTTTAGATAGTGATTTTGAAACTATTTACCATCATTTTCCTGAAGCAAAGATTGAAACAATTAAGAATGCTGGACATTGGTTACATGCTGAAAACCCAAAAGATTTTTATTCATTCGTACTTAATTTTATTAAATAAAGAAGCTAAAAAATTATGCATGCATAATTTTTTAGTTAAAAAAATTGTAAAATTCATATTTTGTTATAATTTTGAAGTATAGATTTTTATAAACAAAGAAAAAACTAACACATTTTTACATTATGAGAAAATTACTTTCTTTAACATTATTGGCTTTGGCTGGCTCTACTGCATTTGCAGGTGGATATAGAGTAAGTATTCAAGGACAAAAACAATTAGCTATGGGGCACACAGGTGTTGCTGTGGTAAATAGTGCAGAGGTTGCCTTTTTCAATCCTGCCGGTATGGCTTATTTAGACAAGAAATTTAATTTGTCTGTTGGAGGTAATGCTTTATTCGCAAATACAAAATTTCAAAATTCTCAATACAATTGGGAAGCAGAAACTAAAAACATGGGTACTCCATTTAGTGTGTATGCAACTTATAAACTAAATGATTGGTTTACTGCTGGTATCGCTGTTTACACGCCTTATGGAAGTTCTGTAGAGTGGGATCAAGATTGGGAGGGGTCTCATTTAGTTAATAATATCGATTTGCAAGCTATTTTTTTTCAACCAACTGTTTCAGTAAGAATTGGGGAACACTTTAGTCTTGGTGGTGGACCAATTTACGCTTCTGGGTCGGTTAATTTTAACAGAAACGTTGATAGATCAACAACAAATGCTGATGGAGAGAGAACAGATTTAACAATTGAATCAAAAGGAATTTCTGCTTGGGGATATACTGCTGGTTTTATGTTTAATCCAACTGATAAATTAAGAATTGGTATGAACTATCGTTCTGAAATTATTATGGAAGCAAGAGATGGAGATGCAACTTTTAATGATTATCCAACTACTGCACCAGATACAAAATTTAATGCTGATTTGCCTTTGCCTGCAGAGTTAACTGTAGGATTATCTTATAAATTTACCGATAAATTTTTAATGGCTTTTGACTATAACAGAGCAATGTGGAGTGTTTATGAAAACTTAAATGTTGATTTTACAAATCCAGCACTTCCAGATTCAAATAATCCAAGAAATTACAAAAACTCTAATACTTATAGAGTAGGTATGCAGTATGCTGCAAATAATAAATTTACATTCAGAGCAGGTTGGTATTTTGACGAAAGCCCAGTACAAGACGGATATTTTGCTCCAGAAACACCAAGAAATGATTCTATGGGTTATACAGGTGGTTTAACGTATCAATTAAATAGTAAATTAGGAATAGATGTTTCTTTCTTATATCTACATTTTGACGAAGTTGATAATTCTTATGATTATGTAAGTGATGGTAGTAGTTTTGGAGGTACTTATAAATCAGTTGTATTTTCTCCAGGTATAGGTATTACTTATGGTTTCTAATTTTAAATTAAAGAAAAATGAAAAATAAATTTATATATTTAGCTGTATTAGCTGCTGGTTTTGCTTCTTGTGAGCCAGAATTTGAAAATGAAGTAGATGCAAACTACACTTCAGGTGATGCAGATTTCACAACTTATGTTGCTATCGGAAATTCATTAACTGCAGGTTATATGGATGGAACGGTTTCAAGAGGAAGTCAGGCAAATTCATTTCCAAATTTATTAGCACAGCAATTTACATTAGTAGGTGGAGGTGAATTCACTCAACCGTCTTTTGCAGATGATGTTGATAACTTAGGTGGATTAATGTTAGGTGGAATTCCAATTGGAAGCACTCGTTTAGTTATTGATGCTTCAGAAGGAAGACCAGAAACAATTGTAGGTACTTCTACAATTGAAGTGTCTAATAATTTGCAAGCTACTGCTTATAATAACATGGGTGTTCCTGGAGCAAAATCGTTTCATTTAGTAGCGTCTGGTTATGGTAATTTAGCGGGTGTGTCATTAGGACAATCAAATCCTTATTTTGTTAGACATGCAACTTCACCTACTGCTACAATTTTAGATGATGCAATGACAAAAAATCCAACTTTCTTTACCAATTGGATTGGAGCAAATGATGTTTTATCGTATGCAACAAACGGTGGTGCGCAATCTGATGGCGAAACTCCAGCTGCAGATCACAATACAACAGGTAATTTAGATCCATCAACTTATGGAGGAAATGATATTACAAATTCTAATGTTTTTGCAAGTGTTTATTCGACTATCATTAACACATTAATTTCTGGTGGTGCTGGTGCTAAAGGAGTTGTAGCTACAATTCCAAGTGTAACATCTATTCCGTATTTTACAACAGTTCCATATAATCCACTTTCTCCTACAGCTTTAGGAGGCGCTACTAATATCAATACATTAAATGCGCAATTATATGGACCTTTAAATCAAATTTTCTCAGCTTATGGTGAACCAAGTAGAGTAAAATTATTGTCAGCTACTGCAGCTAATCCAATTTTAATTTACGATGCAGATGCAGCTGATAGATCGGCTGAGATTACAGGTGCATTAACACCAACATTAGGTGCTCCAACGGCTACTGCATTTGGAATGGTGTTTGGAAAAGCGCGTCAAGCAACTCGTGAAGACTTAGTGGTTTTACCAGCTTCTTCAGTTATTGGAACTCCAAATACTTCTTCACCTTCAACTTTAATTAATATCAATGGAGTTTCTTATCCAATGGCTAATAAATGGGTTTTAACTTCTAACGAAAAAGCAAAAGTTGCTAATGCTACTGCTTCTTATAATAGTTCTATTCGATCAATTGCAGCTGCTAATGGGTTAGCTGTTGCGGACATGAATGCTATTATGAATCAATTGGTTGGAGGTTTAAGAATAGAAGATGGTACAATTTATACTGCGAACTATTTCTCTTCAGCTACAGCAAGTACTGTGTTGTTTTCATTAGATGGAGTTCATCCTAATGCAAAAGGTTATGCTGTAATTACAAATGAAATTATTAAAGTAATTAACAGACATTATAATGCAAATTTACCTTTTGTTTATGCTTCAAGTTTTCCTGGGGCAACTATTTTGCAAACAAACTAAAATTTGTAACAATATGTAAAAAAGGCATCATTATTGATGCCTTTTTTTGTAACTTTAAATTTCTAAAAAAGATAAAATGAATTTAATAATTAAACTTTGTATTAGTACAGTTGTAGTTTTTGTACTTTCTTATTTTTTACCAGGTGTGCATGTTACTAGTTTAACAGGAGCTTTAATGGTAGCTGTTGTGTTAGGTTTGTTAAATACTTTTCTAAAACCAATACTAGTATTATTTACAATTCCAGTTACTTTGCTTACGTTAGGCTTGTTCTTATTGGTTATCAATGCGATTATCATTTTAATCTGTGATTATTTTATTGTTGAGTTTAGAGTAGATGGTTTTTTAACAGCATTAATTTTTAGTATTCTGTTATCAATTACTCAGTCAATTTTGAATAAAATCTTTATCGACGAAAAATAAAATTATAGCGAATTGAATTTCAATAAATTAAAAACTTGTTTGGGTTGTAAAAATTCTATAATTTTGCAACCCAAATTTTATGGTATTTAAATAAACAGATAATGAACATTACAAAAACGCAAGTTGATGCATTAAATGCTATTGTAACAGTAGCAATCACTAAAGAAGATTATTCGGATAAAGTAGAAAAAGTATTAGCTGACTATAGAAAAAACGCTGCAATTTCTGGTTTCAGAAAAGGAGCTGTTCCAATGAGTTTAATCCAAAAACAATATGGTAAAGCTGTTTTGTTAGAAGAAGTAAACAAAGTATTACAAACTTCTCTTAATAACTATTTAACTACTGAAAAATTAGATATTCTTGGAAATCCACTTCCAAAAGTAACCGAAAGTATCGATTGGGATGCAGAAAATTTCTCTTTTGATTTCGAATTAGGATTAGCTCCTCAGTTTTCTGTTGATTTAACAGCTAAAAATAACGTTACAAAATTCAACGTTATTGCAGATGATAAAATGTTGAATGATCAAGTTGAAAGAATTCAAAAACAATACGGAAAATTAATTTCTCAAGCGGAAGTAAAAGCTGACTTTGAAGTTAGAGGAACTTTTACAAATGAAGAAAAAGGAATCAATGCTCCTGCTAACTTTGGTTTAGATATTTTTGCTGATAAAAAAGTAGCAAAAGCGTTCATTGGTAAAAAAGTAGGTGATGTAGTAACTATCGGAACTAAAGGTTTATTCGATGACGATCACAAATTAATGGATTACTTAAAAGTAGGTCATGATGATGTTCACGGTTTGGATATCAATGTTGATTTTACAATTGAAGAAATCAACGAAATTGAAAAAGCAGAATTAAACCAAGAATTACTAGATAAATTATTCGGACCTGGAGTTCTTTCTTCAGTAGAAGATTTAAAAGCGAGAATTAAAGAAGATGCTGAAGCACAATTTACGCAACAAGCAGATCAAAAATTCTTAAACGATGTTACGGAATTTTTAATAGAAACTACAAAGTTTGATTTACCAGAAGCATTCTTAAAAAGATGGATTCAAAATGTAGGTGAAACTCCTTTAACTGCTGAACAAGCGGAAGAAGAATTTGCTAAATCTGAAAAAGGATTACGTTTCCAATTAATCGAAGGAAAAGTAATGGCTGATAATAATTTACAAATTACTTTCGAAGATTTAAAAGCACATACTGCTGAGTTAATCAAGAAACAGATGGCACAATTTGGTCAGTTAAATCCATCAGAAGATGAAATTAACGGAATTGTAGCTCGTGTAATGTCAAACCAAGATGAGGTAAAACGTTTATCAGAGCAAGTAATGAGCGAAAAAATGTTAGGTCTTTACAAAGAAAAAGTAAAAACGAAAACTAAAGAAGTAAATTACGATCAATTCATCAAAGAAATGTACGGAGAATAATTTCTCACAAAAAATAATTATCTTTGAGCGTCAGACTAGTTTTGGCGCTTTTTTATTCTGTATTCAACAGCAGAATTTCTAAATATTAATTATTTAAACCATACAAAAATGAACTACGGAAAAGAATTTAAAAAATATGCTACTAAGCATCACGGAGTAAACAGTTTATATTACGATAAAATTGTTGGAAGTATGACGCCATATATTATTGAAGAACGTCAATTAAACGTGGCTTCAATGGATGTTTTCTCTCGTTTAATGATGGATAGAATCATTTTCTTAGGAACGGGAGTTGACGATTACGTTGCCAATATTATTCAAGCACAATTGTTGTTTTTAGAAAGTGTTGATGCTTCTAAAGACATCAGTATTTATATCAATTCTCCAGGAGGAAGTGTATATGCGGGATTGGGAATTTACGATACAATGCAATTCGTAAAACCAGACGTAGCTACAATTTGTACAGGAATGGCTGCTTCAATGGGAGCGGTTTTATTATGTGCTGGAGCAGAAGGAAAACGTTCGGCATTACCACATTCAAGAGTTATGATTCACCAACCATCTGGAGGCGCACAAGGTGTAGCAACTGATATGGAAATCAACTTAAAAGAAATGTTGAAATTAAAAGATGAATTATATGAAATCATTTCTAAGCATTCTGGACAATCGTTCGAAAAAGTGCACAAAGATTCTGAGCGCGATTATTGGATGATTGCTGCTGAAGCAAAAGAATACGGAATGATTGATGAGGTTTTAACAAGATAATTTTAAAAAAGTAATTAGTGATTAGTAAATAGTGAAGAGCTAGTTACTAATCACTTTTCACTAATCACTAAAAAATGGCTAAAGAAGTATTAGAGTGTTCATTCTGCGGAAGGAAAAAGCCTGAAACCAATTTATTAATTGCAGGGATTAATGCGCATATTTGCGACAAGTGTATCGAACAAGCACACGGAATTGTATTAGAGGAATTAAAACAATCGGGTAATTCCAATTTGGTTGCTGATTTAATTCTGTTGAAACCAAAAGAAATTCGTGCGTTTTTAGATGATTATGTTATTGGACAAGATCAAACTAAAAAAGTAATGAGTGTAGCGGTTTACAATCACTACAAGCGTTTGATGCAAATTCAATTGGAAGACGAAGTTGAGATTGAAAAAAGTAACATCTTAATGGTGGGTCAAACCGGAACAGGTAAAACATTAGTAGCAAAAACGATTGCAAAAATGTTGAATGTTCCATTGGCTATTGTTGATGCAACTGTTTTAACCGAAGCTGGTTATGTAGGAGAAGACGTAGAAAGTATCTTAACTCGTTTATTACAAGCTGCAGATTATGATGTGGCTAAAGCCGAAAGAGGAATTGTATTTATTGACGAAATCGATAAAATTGCTCGTAAAAGTGATAATCCATCCATTACACGTGATGTTTCAGGAGAAGGTGTGCAACAAGCCTTGTTGAAATTATTAGAAGGAACAGTGGTTAATGTACCGCCAAAAGGAGGAAGAAAACATCCTGACCAAAAATTTGTAGAAGTAAATACGCAAAATATTTTATTTATCGCTGGTGGTGCTTTCGACGGAATTGAAAGAATTATTTCAAAACGTTTGAACAGACAAGCAGTTGGTTATAGTTCGTCTATTGGAACAGACCAAATTGATAAAGATAATTTGTTGCAATATTTAATTCCAAAAGACGTAAAAGATTTTGGATTAATTCCAGAAATTATTGGTCGTTTACCAGTTTTAACACACATGGATCCTTTAGATGCAGAAACGTTAAGAGCTATTTTAACGGAACCTAAAAATGCCTTAGTAAAACAATACAAAAAGTTGTTTGAAATGGATGAGGTGACTGTTGATTTTGAAGAAGAAGCTTTGGATTATATTGTTTCAAAAGCTTTAGAGTATAAACTTGGAGCCAGAGGTTTACGATCGTTATGCGAAGCTATTTTAACCGATGCAATGTACGAATTGCCAAGCTCTGATGAAAAACATTTACAAGTTACAAAAGAATATGCTGAAAACAGTTTGAGTAAAAATTTATTACAACGGTTGAAAGCTGTTTCTTAATAGTATTTAAATAATGAGGTTTTAAAACCTCATTATTTTTTACTTAATTTCTTTACATAAAATTTATAGGTCAAACTATTTTTTTATTTTTCTACAGATTCTTTTAATTTTTTCGCTCCTTCTTCCACTTTTTCAGCCCCTTTGGCAATAATAACTTTTGCTTTTTCACCTACTTTTGAAGAATCTATTGCATTTTTAGCTTTTACTTTTGCCGAGTCTGCGGCTTGTTTTAAATCGGCTCCAACGGCTTCAGAAGCTTCTTTTACTTTTTCTTTAGTTTCTTCTTTACAAGAAAGTAAAGTGGAAGCGATTGCAATTCCTAAAAATATTTTTTTCATGGTCGAATTTATTTATGAAAATAAAGTTACAAAATTAATGCCAATTCTATCAAACAATTTTTAATAGTAAATTGGGGTCTGGACAATTTGATTTGTAAAATGAAAGTGTTTTTTCACTACAAACTCCAGGATAATCACCAGTTTTTCCTTCCATATCCATAATGATTTGAAAATGCAAATGAGGAGCGTAGTCGCCATTGATTGGTGGTAAACCTAAAGTAGCTATTTGTTCTCCTTTTTTTACAATGTCTCCAACTTTTTTACTATTCAAACTATTTTCACTTAAATGCCCATAAAGCGTATGGAATTTAATTCCTTCAAATTCATGTGCTAAAATTATTGTTGGACCATAATCACCTAAGGCTGTATTGTTTTGAAAACTGTGGATAGTTCCATCTAAAGCCGCGTGAATTGGAGCCGATTTGTTAATCCATAAATCCAATCCAATGTGAATATTGCGTTCGTCTGAATGGGTATTTTTAAAAACAGTGCTTCTTTGGTATAACTTTCGAGTTTCAATATAACCGCCAAAAGCAATTTTATCTTGATTTTTATCTAAATGGTTTTGGATGAAAATTTCATAATCTTCAGCAGTTTCTAATTTTTGTTGATGCAAATCAAGATTTGATACTGACAAATTTAAAGGAACATATTCAGAATAATCAATTTCAGGAGCAATAACTTTAGCCGCTTCAATTGATTTAAAAAGTGCAATTAGATTTTCCATATTTTCTTTTTCCCAAAAATAAAAATTCCTCACGAATAAAACTTCATGAGGAATTCTATTTTAAAAGTATTTTATTTCTAATTAAGCCGAAATCGTTTCAACTTCTTTATCTATTTTATTTACTAATCCAACCAATACTTTTCCTGGGCCAACTTCTGTGAAACTCGTTGCGCCATCTTTAATCATTTGTTGTACCGATTGTGTCCATTTTACTGGAGCAGTTAATTGAATGATTAGATTTTTCTTAATCTCATCAGCATCAGAAACCGCACTTGCCGTTACATTTTGATAAACAGGACAAACTGGAGTTGAAAAAGTAGTTGCTTCAATCGCTGCTGCTAATTCTTCTCTTGCTGGTTCCATCATTGGTGAGTGAAATGCTCCACCAACAGGCAAAATCAAAGCACGTTTTGCTCCAGCTTCTTTCATTTTTTCACAAGCTAATTCCACCGCTTTGTATTCTCCAGAAATCACTAATTGTCCCGGGCAGTTGTAATTGGCAGCCACAACAACACCATCAATCGAAGCACAAATATCTTCTACAATTTTATCATCTAAATTCAAAACCGCAGCCATAGTTGAAGGTCTAATTTCACAAGCTTTTTGCATAGCGATTGCTCTTTGTGAAACCAATTTTAATCCGTCTTCAAAAGATAAAGCTCCATTGGCAACTAAAGCTGAAAATTCACCTAATGAATGTCCAGCAACCATTTCTGGTTTAAAGTTTTCTAATGTTTTTGCCAAAATTACTGAATGTAAAAATACCGCTGGTTGCGTTACTTTGGTTTCTTTTAATTCTTCAGTCGTTCCTTCAAACATGATATCTGTAATTCTAAAACCTAATATTTCATTGGCTTTTTCGAATAATTCTTTGGCTAAAGTTGAATTTTCATATAAATCTTTTCCCATTCCTGAGAATTGTGCTCCTTGACCTGGAAATACGTATGCTTTCATAAATTTTGTTTCAAGTTTAAAGTTTCAAGTTGTTCTTGAAAGGCAAAAATAACATTTTTATTATAATTTGATTGAATTTACAATTTCCATTAATTGGTTTTTCAATTCTGCATTTGTAATTCCTTTTTCAGCGTCAAAATTATCATTGAAACTTGGTAATGAAAAACTCCCTTTTATAATGCCACCTTGAAATGGAAAACGTTTAGTAGCAATCTCTAAAACAGAACTTCCACCGCGAGCACCAGGAGAAGTTGCTAATAACAACATTGGTTTTTCTTGAAAAGTTTTAGCGTTTATTCGAGAAGCCCAATCTAAAATATTTTTAAATGCGGACGAAAAATTTCCATTATGTTCTGCAAACGAAATCACGATGAAATCGGCACTTCCTAATTTAGCATAAAAATCTTGCGCTAATTGAGGAATTCCATTTTCTTTTTCTCTATCAACAGAATATATTGACATTTCATAAGCATTCAAATCTAAAACTTCTACAGTTGAATTTTCAAATTGATTGGCTACATAAGTTGCCAACTGTTTATTTATAGAATGCTTACTCGAAGAAGCTCCAAAAGCGATGATTTTTTTCATAGTTTATTTTTTTTACTGAACACTAAAAACTGATTACTGAACACTTATTTACTGTTCCATCGGAATTTCCATTACCAAAAACTTCGCATTTGTATTGGCTTTGATTTCAATTTCGGAAGCTTCCCAAATTCCAATTGCGTCTCTTTTTTCTAATTTTTCTCCGTTAACTTCAATTTCACCTTCAATATTCATGATGTAAAATCCGTTTCCTTCTTTTTTCAAACTTAATTTTTTTGAAAAACCGTTGTCAAAATCACTTAAATAAAACCAAGCATCTTGATGAATCCAAACACCTTCATCGTCTGCATTTGGTGATAAAATTTGCGCAAAATCATTTTTTTGTAACGATTGGTCTAAGGTAATTTGTTGGTAACGAGGTCCCACGTTTCTATATTTTGGAAACAACCAAATTTGAAACAATTTTGTGTGTTGATCATGATTTGGGTTAAATTCGCTGTGTTGAATTCCTGTTCCAGCACTCATTACTTGCACATCACCTGTTTTGATAGTTGCGGCATTTCCCATACTGTCTTTGTGCGCCAAATCACCTTCTAGCGGAATAGTGATAATTTCCATATTATCGTGAGGATGCGTTCCAAAACCCATTCCGGCTGCAACGGTATCGTCGTTTAAAACGCGTAACATTCCAAACTGAACTCTTTCTGGATTGTACCAACTGGCAAAACTGAAGCTATGATAGGCATTTAACCAACCATGATCAGCGTGACCTCTTGAAGCTGCTTTGTGTAAAACTGTATTGCTCATAATGTATAAATTTAGTAATTATTATGTTACAAATTTACAGCGATAAGATTTTGTAAGCACTTAATGTAGATTAAGAAATCATTTCTTGAACAACCTGCTTTTCATTTTACTAAAAAACTCGGGCGTTACTCCAATATAAGAAGCAATGTGTTTTTGAGGCACTTTTTGAATTAAAGTAGGATATTTAGAACAGAATTTTTCAAAACGTTCTTCGGCTGCTAAACTCAAATTATCCATTAAGCGTTCTTGATGAGAAACCAAGGAGTTTTCGGCTAAAATTCTGAAAAAGCGTTCTAATTTTGGAATTTCTTTATAAAGTTCTTTTTGATTTTCTTTAGTAATAATTACTATTTCGGCATCTTCTAAAACTTCTATGAATAAGTTTCCTGGTTTTCCTGAAATATAGCTGTACATATCACCAATCCACCAACCTTCGCAAGCAAAATGCAAAACGTGTTCAATAATATTGTCATTAATATTGAAATTTCTCAAAATTCCCGAATTCACAAAATATGTGCAAGTCGCCACTTCGCCAGCGCTTAATAAAATGGTTTTGGCTTTGAATTGTTTGGTTTCGGTTTTAGACAAAAACAACTTTTGCTCTTCAGGAGTTAGAGCAACATGTTTGGTGATATTTTCTAAAATGGATTGCATTACTCCAAAAATACAATTTAATTTTGGTATTCCAGAAAAGAAAAAACCGATGCCTTACACATCGGTTTCTATATTAATGAAAGTGATCTTCTTCAATTTCAAATTCGGCATCTTTTTCCCAAATTTCCATTTCGCAAGGTTTACAATTGAATTTTAGTTTGTATTCCAATTCACCTTGTTTTAAAACTAAAGGTTCTTTTACTTTTTTATCCATGTTTTCACGATGGTATTTTGGGCAACGTTCTAATTCGTATTTGATGCAATATTTAGTGGTCATTACACGCGATTTTCCTGGATCCCATTGTAATTCGAATGCTTTTTCAATTTCGGTTACACCATGACGTTCGTAAAATTTACGTGCCGTTTTGTTGGCAACATTGTACATGAAATCCAGTTTAGTTTCTGGATACGGATGCGATGTTTTAACCAATTGATGTTCTTTACGAACGTAATTTTTCAAACGAATTTCCGATAATTGTTCGTAAACCGTTCTTCGCATTTCATTGATTTTTGAAATAGGAAGAAACCAATTTCCAGAAAATTCAATCGTAATTTCATCAGCAGTATAAGGTGTAAAGCCAGTTTTTGCTAAGTTAATTTTGAAATTTTCTGCTAAAGATTCGTTGTTTTTTGTTTGTTCTTTCGGGTGAACCAAATGTACAACGCTTACATTTCCATCTTCATCCGTTGCAATTAATTCGAAACCATTTTCGTTTTCTTTTAATAGTAAAGTGGTGCTGATTTTTCTCACCGCGCTATCTTCTCTTTCAACTAATTTAATGAAAGCCGCATCATTATTTCTGTAAATGAAAGTACCTTCTTTGATTTCTTTCAATACATTTGGATATACAAATCCGTTTTCGGCACGATTCACGTAAATTCCTTCGGCTTCGTTGTTTTCGTTTATAAAACACAATCCGTCACCATTATTAAGTAATTCACCATTTTCAATTACATAGGAGTTTCCAATGGTTTTAATCAGTTTTCCTATGTATTGCCCTTTTGATTTCGGACTTTCCCAAGAACCAATGGTTTGATGTCTTTCGTTTACAAAATAATCGGTATAACCACGATTGAACGTTCTATCTAATGATGAATCAAATAAATACGTACATTTTCCAGAAGAAGCTTTGGTATATTTATCGCTGTTTTCGTTTAAGAAAGCATCTAATTTCTGACGTAAATACGAAACGTTATTTTTTACATACACAATGTCCTTCAAACGACCTTCAATTTTGAAAGAAACAATTCCAGCTTCCACTAAATTTGGAATTTGGTTCGAAACATCAAAATCTTTTATCGAAAGTAAGTGACTATTTTTGATTAAAGTATCGCCATTTCCGTCAATTAAATTATATGGTAAACGACAGTTTTGTGCGCAAGAACCTCTGTTTGCCGAACGTTCTCCATTGGCAACACTCATATAACAATTTCCGCTAAACGAAACACATAAAGCACCCGTAACGAAGAATTCTAATTCAACATCAGAAGCTTCGCTGATTTCTTTGATTTGATGCAAGTTTAACTCACGCGCTAAAACCACACGTTTGATTCCAGCATCCGCTAAGAATTTAATTTTATCGGCATCACGATTGTTGGTTTGCGTACTTGCATGCAATACGATAGGAGGTAACTCCATTTCCATAATCGCCATATCTTGAATGATTAAAGCATCTACTCCAATATCATACAATTTCCAAATCAATTGACGACAAGGTTCTAATTCGTTATCATATAAAATGGTATTGATAACCACAAAAACTTGAGCGTTATATAAATGTGCGTATTTAACCAACTCGGCAATATCTTCAACAGAATTGGTTGCGTTTGATCGAGCACCATATAAAGGAGCGCCAATATAAACTGCATCAGCACCACTATTTATGGCAGCAATTCCTTGTGTTAGATTTTTTGCAGGAGCTAAAATTTCAATCTTCTTTTTCATCTGTTCTGATTATAATTTTTCAGAGGTAACATATGGAATCGCCTTTTTTTTATTGTGATTGCTTACGCAATCTTTTTATTGTGGCGATTTCATTTGTAAATCTTTAATCTTTCGGGAATTACCGAAAAAAAGTGTGCAAAGTTCATACAAAAAATCCAAGATTTCTAATTCTAAGAAGTTTTTTTGTGTTTTACGAATGAACTTTAACTAAGCTGGAAGCATATTTTGCCTTTTCAACAACTTCTTGAACGGAGCTATTTACGGTGTCATAAGTTAAAGCAACGCCCATTCTTCTGTAAGGTCTTGATGTTGGTTTACCAAACAATCTGAAGTCGGTTTTTGGTAATCCTGCAATATCTTCAATTCCAGAAAAAGTAGGATTGGTTGAGTTTTCAGATGCTAAAATTACTGCACTAGCCCCATTTCTTTCCAATGTAATTTCTATAATTGGTAAACTTAAGATAGCACGTAAATGCAATTCAAATTCGTTAAAATTTTGTGTTCCGGCTAAAGTTACCATTCCAGTATCATGAGGTCTTGGTGATAATTCTGAAAAGTAAACGCCTTCATTTGTTAGAAAAAATTCAACACCAAAAAGACCAGCACCACCTAATGCTTCGGTCACTTTTTTAGCCATGTCTTGAGCATCAGCTAGATCTGCATCTGAAACTTTTGCTGGTTGCCAACTTTCTTGATAATCACCTCTTTCTTGTCTGTGTCCAATTGGTGCACAAAACAAAGTTGGATTGTTGTTTTGGGTAACAGTTAATAAGGTAATTTCAGAATGAAAGTCTACGAAAGCTTCCACTATTACTTCAACAACATCGCCACGAGAACCTTCAACGGCATATTTCCATGCTTTTTCAATATCTTCTTCCGATTTTATAGTTGATTGTCCTTTGCCAGATGAACTCATTAACGGTTTAACAACACATGGAATTCCAACTGCTTCAACACTCAATTTTAATTCTTCGGCAGTAGTTGCGTATTGATATTTTGCTGTTCTTAGCCCTAAGTCTTTGGCTGCTAAATCTCGAATAGCTTTTCTATTCATAGTAAAGTTTGCCGCTTTAGCAGATGGAACAACTGTTATTCCTTGTTTTTCATAATCATAAAATCGTTCTGTACGAATGGCTTCGATTTCAGGAACAATAAAATCAGGATTGTGTTTTGCAATTATTCTGTCTAATTCAGTACCATCTAACATGTTAATTACTTCAAAGCTATCTGCAACTTGCATAGCAGGGGCATTTTCATAACTGTCTACAGCAATAACTGTTTGACCTATTCGTTGGGCAGCAATAACAAACTCTTTTCCAAGTTCTCCTGATCCTAGTAATACGATTTTTTTATTCATAATTTTTTTTAAAAAAGCCCCAAGAAACTTGGGGCATATTTATTAAGCTACTGCTTCTTTAATTCTTTTAACTGCTTCTCTTAATAGCTCTTCGCTAGTGGCATAAGATAGACGGATACAATTTGGATTACCAAATGCATCTCCGGTTACTGTTGCAACATTTGCTTCGGCTAATAAGTACATTGCAAAATCATTTGCATCTTTGATTTCGGTTCCTTTGATCGTTTTTCCAAAATAAGCCGATACATCTGGGAAGAAATAAAAAGCTCCTTCTGGACGCGTTACTTTAAAACCTGGAATTTCGTTTAATAAATCGTAAACCAATTTGCTACGATACTCAAACGCATCAACCATGTACTTGATTTCTGAAGGATCTGCTTCAATTGCTGCAATAGTAGCGCGTTGTGCAATAGAATTAGCTCCAGAAGTAACTTGTCCTTGAATTTTTGTACATGCTTTTGCAATAAATTCGGGTGCTCCTAAATAGCCAATTCTCCAGCCAGTCATTGCAAACGCTTTTGCTACACCGTTAACTGTAATCGTGTTGTTTTCCATCCCTGGAATTGAACCTATACTACAATATGAACCAGTATAATTTATATGCTCATAAATTTCATCTGAAACTACATAAACATGTTGGTGTTTTTTTAATACTTCAACCAATCCTTCTAATTCTGTTTTGCTATAAATCATTCCAGAAGGATTACAAGGAGAGCTAAACCACATCATTTTAGTTTTTGGAGTAATAGCAGCTTCTAATTGCGCAGGAGTAATCTTAAAGTTAGTTTCGATAGAAGTTGGAACTTCAACAGGAACACCTCCAGATAATTTCACAATTTCTGAATATGAAACCCAATATGGTGCAGGCAAAATAACTTCGTCACCATCATTTAGCATTACTTGTGCAATATTGTATAAAGATTGTTTTGCTCCTGTAGAAACAACAATTTGAGATGGTGAATAATTTAAGTTATTATCTCTTTTGAGTTTTTTGCAAATAGCTTCTTTTAATTCTGCATAACCTTCTACTGGTGTGTAAGCAGAATAGTTGTCATCAATTGCTTTTTTTGCAGCTTCTTTAATATAGTCTGGAGTATTGAAATCTGGTTCTCCTAAACTTAAGCTAATAATGTCTTTTCCTTGTGCTTTTAATTCTCTTGCTAAAGCAGCCATTGCTAATGTTTGCGAAACGGCTAAGTTGTTGATTCTGTCCGATAACGGGTTCATTGTGTGTTAGTTATTATAGTTAATACAAAAGACGCGATTCCTCGCGTCTCTTCTTTATTATGCTAATTGTGGTTTTCTTCCTAGTTCTCTCAAATGCTTGAAGTGAGAAGCGATGGCCGATCGAGTAGTTTTGAACTCGTGATACGGTAAGTTACACTCTGCTGCCGTTTGTTTTACAATTTCAGCAATTTTGTTGTAATGAATGTGACTGATATTTGGGAAAATATGGTGTTCAATTTGGTGATTTAATCCACCTGTATAATAATTTACAATCCAATTTTTTGGTGCGAAGTTTGCCGTTGTAAACAATTGGTGAATTGCCCAAGTGTTTTCGATTTCTCCACTTTCATCTGGAATCGGATTGATAGTATCTTCTACAACGTGTGCTAATTGGAATACTACACTCAAGATTAATCCCGCAGTATAATGCATTACAGCAAAACCTAAAATAACTTTCCACCAAGTAACTCCTAAAACCATTGGTAAAACTAACCAAATTGAAAAGTAGATTATTTTTGTAATGACTAATGTTGTCCAAAGAATGGTTGGTTTTTTGAATTCACCATACGATAAATTTCTTTTTAAGTAACGTTTCATTTGAAGGAAATCAGTTGTGATAGCCCAGTTAAATGTTAGTAATCCGTATAAGAAAACAGAATAATAATGTTGGAATCTGTGGTGGCTGTACCATTTAGCTGTTTTAGAAAAACGTAAAATTCTTCCCGCTTCTAAATCTTCATCGTGACCAATAATGTTGGTATACGTGTGGTGTAAAACGTTATGTTGTACTTGCCAGTTATACACATTTCCAGCTAAGATGTAGATACTTCCGCCCATTAATTTGTTTACCCAAGACTTGTTTGAATAAGCACCATGATTACCATCGTGCATTACATTCATTCCTACTCCAGCCATTCCAATTCCAATTACTACGTTAAGTAATAAATAGGTCCAAAAAGGCATATCCATTGCAAGTAAAAAGAAGTATGGTGTAAGGAAAAGACCAAACATTACAATCGTTTTCAAGTGAAGTTTCCAGTTTCCTGTTTTGTCAATTTTATTTTCTTTAAAATAATCGTTTACTCTTTTATTTAATGTTCTGAAAAACTTCAGATTATCTTCTTTTGAGAAAATTGGGGTTGTGGTACTCATAAATATTCTATTCAAATTTTGTCAAAGATAATTATTATAATTTTTTCATTTATGATATTCGTCATTTTTTATTCACTAAAAAGCGTATTTTTGTGCAAAATTTAACGAATGGAAGCCATTTTAAAGCAATTTCCTGATTTATCTGATAATCAAATACTTCAGTTTCAAAAATTACAATCATTATATGAAGATTGGAATGCTAAAATTAATGTAATTTCAAGAAAAGATATCGACGAATTATACACGCGTCACGTTTTGCATTCGTTAGGAATTGCAAAAATTATTGAATTCCGTCCAGGTTCTAAGATTATGGATGTGGGAACGGGTGGTGGTTTTCCTGGAATTCCATTGGCGATTTTGGATCCAGAAGTTGATTTTTATTTGATTGATGTTATTGCGAAAAAAATCAAAGTAGTGAATGAAGTTGCTGCCGGTTTAGGCTTAAAAAACGTTAAAGCTGAACAAAAACGTGCCGAATTAGTCAAACAAGAATTTGATTTTATTGTAAGTCGCGCCGTAACTAATATGCCTGATTTTGTAAAATGGGTCGATGATAAAGTTTCAAAAAAGCAGAATCACGAATTAGCCAACGGAATTTTATATCTAAAAGGCGGCGATTTAACTGAAGAATTAAAAGCTTTTCCAAAAGCTACTGAATATAATTTGTCGGATTTCTTTTCGGATGAGTTTTTTGAAACTAAGAAAGTGGTGCATTTGCCGTTGAAGTATAAGAAGTAGTTTTATTAAAGATTAGTGTTTTCTATGAAAAAAATTATTTTAGTTTTTTTGTTTTCTTTTCTCTTTTCTTGTGAAGGTTCTGATATTTACAGAGGAAAATGGAAAGCCCTAGATAAAGAAGAGAATAAATTGGAAATTGAATTTTTTCCTAAAAAAATGACTCTGTTGGATAGTTTAGGAAAATCAATAAATTATGATTATACTCAAAATTCTATTGAATCTGATGACTCAATAAAAACTTATGGAATTACTTTAAGTGATGGAAGAATATATCAAATTTATTTTCCTAAAAAAGATTGCAGTATTGGTTTGATTTTGGACGAAAATGATAATCAAATATTTACATTAAGTAGAGATGCTTATGTTGATTTTGACGAAATTTATAAGCTATATTAATTAAAAATAAAAAGGGTTAAGAAAACAAATCTTAACCCTTTTTGTGCTTTTTGCTTCGTACTTTGAATTATCCTAAAAACGGATATTTATAATCTTCTGGTGTTACGAATGTTTCTTTAATTGTTCTAACAGAAGCCCAACGCAATAAGTTTTGTGATGAACCTGCTTTATCGTTAGTTCCAGAACCTCTTGCTCCTCCAAATGGTTGCATTCCTACAACAGCACCTGTTGGTTTGTCGTTGATGTAGAAGTTTCCTGCTGCATTTTGTAACGCTACGGTTGCTTCTTCCACCGCATAACGACATTGGCTAAATACCGCACCTGTTAAAGCGTATTCTGAAGTTTCGTCTACTAATTTTAATGTTTCTGACCATTTCGCATCTTCGTAAATATAAATCGTAACTACTGGTCCGAATAATTCCGTACACATTGTGTTGTATTTTGGATTTGTAGTTAAGATAACCGTAGGTTCAATGAAATATCCTTTTGATTTATCATAATTTCCACCCATGATTATTTCAGCATCGCTATCATTTTTAGCTTGGTCAATATAACGTGCTAATTTATCAAATGAAGCTTCTGAAATAACTGCTGTAATAAAATTACTCATGTCTTCAGGAGAACCCATTTTCATTGATTTCAAATCCGCTTCTAATTTCGCTTGAACTGCTGGCCATAAACTTTGTGGTATATATACACGAGATGCAGCACTACATTTTTGTCCTTGGAACTCAAAAGCACCACGAGCAATTCCTACTGCAACTTGTGCTGGATTTGCTGATGGATGAGCAATGATGAAATCTTTTCCACCTGTTTCTCCAACGATTCTTGGATATGTTTTATAAGTAGCGATATTATTTCCGATAGTTTTCCAAATATCATTGAAAACACCAGTCGAACCTGTAAAGTGAACTCCAGCTAAATGTGGGCTTGATAAAACTACGTCAGAAACCATTCCAGAATCACCCATTACCATATTGATAACACCATCTGGTAAACCTGCTTCTTTGAAAACTTGCATAATTACATTAGCAGAATATACTTGTGTTGCAGCTGGTTTCCAAACCACAACATTCCCCATTAATGCAGCGCTTGACGGTAAATTACCTGCGATAGCTGTAAAGTTGAAAGGTGTAATTGCATATACAAAACCTTCTAATGGTCTGTATTCAACTCGGTTCCACATGTCTGATGTAGAAGCTGGCTGATCTGCATAAATTTTAGTCATGAATTCTACGTTGTAACGTAAAAAGTCAATCAACTCACAAGCGGAGTCAATTTCTGCTTGGTGAATGGTTTTTGATTGTGCAATCATAGTTGCTGCATTGATTTTAGCACGGTATGGACCTGCTAATAATTCAGCTGCTTTTAAGAAAATTCCAGCTCTGTTTTCCCAAGCCATAGCTGCCCATTTTTTGCGAGCTTCTAATGCTTCGGTAATTGCTTTTTCAACTAAAGCTCTGTCTGCTTGATGATAAATACCTACGATATGTTGGTGATCATGTGGTGCTGACATTTTTTTGGTATCGCCCGTTTTGATTTCTTCGCTACCAATATATAAAGGAACTTCTACTTGAGAATTCCACATTTTTGTATAAGTTGCTGCAACGGCTGCTCTTTCAGGAGAACCTGGTGCGTACGATTTTACGGGTTCGTTAACCGCTTTTGGGACATTAAAAAATCCTTTTAACATGGTTTTGAATTTTAGCTTCGCTCATTTCGGACAAAGTCCTTGAGTGAAAATTAGACAATTTTGTGTGTTGATTTACTAGTTTTTATTAAACGAATACAAAAATACAAAGTATATTTTGAATAATCGATAACAAAAGTTACTTAGCTGAAATGAAAGTTAATTAATAGCAAAAGGAGCACTTAACTTGAAAGTAGGGATGGTAACTCTAAAACTTCTAGTTGAGGTAAAGTTTACCATGTTGAAATAGCCTTTCATGGCGCCAATAGGAGAAGAAAGTAAGCATCCAGAAGAATAAGTATAGCTTTCACCTGGTTTTATTACTGGTTTTTTTCCAATAACACCTTCCCCATCTACTACTTCAATATTATTTAATGCATCGTAAATTTCCCAATGACGAGTGGTTAATTGTACCGAATCTTTACTTTGGTTTTCGATAGTAACATGATACGCAAAGGCAAAGTGAATCTTATAGTTTTTGAAGTAAGTACCTTCAAAACTAGTTAAAACTGAAATCTTTATGCCTTTTGTAATTTGACTTACCATATGTTAAAATAAAATTATTCCTATTAGCATCATAATTAAAGTGCAAATACTTAAGAATAAAAAGAATAGCGGATTCAAAATTAAGAATTTTAAAACAGTTATCCAACGGCTTTGTTGATAAAAATTTCTTAAAGATTTATAGAAATAAATTGGGAATAAAAATGCAAATGAGATTCCTTCAATGAATGTGGCAACATTGTCATTTAATAATGATATAAGATTAAATATCATTAAACACATAAATATAAAAGAAAAAAACGTATAAGAAAAGACTAAATGTTCGGTGTAATTAATTTTTTTGGAATAAAAAATCAACCAAAACATAAGTGTTAATATGGGTAAAGAAAGAAAAATAAAAAACGGAAGTTTTTGGTAAAAGTAATCGAAAACTTCACCTTCAATATCGTTTGATTTGAAAAGTTTAGATTTATTAAATAAGGTTTTAGTATAAAAAGTAACTTCGTGTCCTAGTTCTTTTAAAGCATGTTCAGTAGTTTTTTCTGGATATTTTCTGTTAAAATTTCGAAAAGAAAGAACAGTGTAAATGACTGGTTTTAATCCTGAAGAAATATTTTCATCTATAAATTGTTTGGTATAAATAGAGTCTCTGTTATGATTGATTTCTTTTCTATTTAAACTACTAATTAATCCTTTTACATTTGAATTTTTGCCTATTGCTTTTATTGATAAGCTGTCGAGTTTTTTTAAATCTTGCTTTTGATTCTCTGTTAATTCATTATCAACAACTAAGGGGTCAACATTGTTTGGACTCCTGTCTCCTTCTACAAAATTAAATGTTATAAAAAGAATTAGCGAAACACTCAAAAACAATCGAAACGGATTAGCATATGTATGTCTTTTGCCTTCGTTAAATTCACGAGCTAAAACTCCTGGTTTTGTGAAAATAGAAATGATTGAGTTGCGTAATCTGGAATCGTACGCATAAAAATTAGCGAAAAACTCTTCAATAAAATCTCTAATTTCTAGTTTTTTTGTTGAATTTAATTGACCACAGTGATGACAATATTTTTCACTAATATCCAAAGCTGTTTCACAGTTGATACACTGAGTTCCTCTGTATTTTATGTCTTTTCTGCTCATTCTTAATTTCGGATAACTTCACTGTTTGTGTTTGCAATTCCAATTACTCTGTCGTATCGGTCGTTATTTCCTCTATAATATACAATTGCAGTATAATTATTTTCTGTTTGAAAGAAATTGCCATCAACAGCATTTTCGTAATCTACTTTTCCGGATTTATCGGTAATGACGTATTGGTAATTAGTAAATCCTTGTTTTAATAAAATTGCTTTTTCGTACAATCCAGAATTTTTATTAAACTCCATTTTGTATTCATCCGTTAACGCATAATTGTTGAACATACCCACAATGTAAATGTTTTTGTCTGCTAAATTTAGTGTGTTAAGCGCAAAGTATACCCAAGAATAATCAGCTTCAACTTGCGGATTTGCACTATTAGCATTCTGAATAAAAAAGTTGCCATTAATATCTGGAAAATAAGTATAAGGAACATTTTTCCTTGGCGTGTTTACATATAAAAAGGTATTGTATATATTTTCGCCAGAAGTCACTTTTGCTACTGTGTTATTAGTTCCTCTGATTATTTTGTTGTCAATGCTATATGCTTCATTACCTGCCCAAAATTGAGTTTCCTTATTGTATCTGTAAATTAATTCTGAACCTAAAGTGTATTGTGGTTTAATGTTAGAAAGACTGGTTTTCCAATTTCCGTTTTGAAAAAGAGTAACTTTTACATTTTGAATTGGATTTTGAAGTATTCTGTCTCCGTAATTTATTGTCATTTCAATGTTCTGTTTTTCATTGATGCTGTCAAAATCACGAGCTCTTCTAACTAGTAAACCTACTGATACTTGTTCTTCATAAATCACAACTCTTCTTGAAAATACAATTTCGCTTTCATCATTTAAAACAGTAATCATGTAGTTGCCGCTTTTTGTAATTTGATTGAATCTATTAGGAAAAAATTGTTTGTAATGCGAATACAATTGCAAAGTGTTGAAGGAATTTTCGTAAGTAATAATACGCTGATTGTCCATTCCGTTTAGATATTCAACTTTTCCTAAATCAGATGGAGCAGACCAATCGTAGTTGTATTGCGTTATAGTATAATAGTAATCAGCTTCGTCTCCGTATAAATCATCAAAACTCAATTCAAAAGTTTCGCCGAGTTTAAAAAACGGAATAACATTATTACCATTTATACGAAATGAAATGGTTTTGATATTAAATGTAGGTTCTTGTTCAATTCCTGCTTGTGAGAAAATAAATTGAAAATAAAAAAAAGAAATTATGAAAGCAATTTTGTTCATTTTTGTACCTATAAAGACGTAAAAATAGTAAAACTTTAGGTACAAACGTAATTCCTTTTGATTTATTAGTAATTTGCAATTTAGATTAATTATAAATAAATCAAATCTCCGTCTTTATTTTTGGTAAGGTGTTATGTATTTGATTAAATTTGCACGTTTTATAGTAAATTTTTTAACAATCATATCTTCAAAAATATGTCAAAAGACATTCGAATTAAAAAAGGTTTAGACCTTAAGTTGAAGGGTGAAGCGGCTCAAAAGATAGCTGATACCACTCGCTCGAAAGTCTATGCTGTTAAACCTTCTGACTTCCATGGTGTAACTCCGAAAATGGTAGTAAAAGAAGGAGATAACGTTAAAGCGGGAGAAGTAATTTTCTATTCTAAATCAGATGAGAAAGTTAAGTTTGTTGCTCCTGTAAGCGGAAAAATTCAAGAAATCAAACGTGGTGAAAAAAGAGTCATTTTAGAGATTCTTATTGCTGCAGATTCTCAAGATGTTTTCGTTGAGCATAGCAAGAAAAATCCTAACGATTTATCAACAGAAGAAGTAAAAGCACATTTGTTAGCTTCAGGTTGTTGGCCATTTATCAATCAACGTCCGTATGATGTGATTGCTAATTCAGCCGATTCGCCTAAAGCTATTTTTGTTTCTGGAATTAATTCTGCGCCATTAGAGGCTGATTTGGATTTTACATTAGCGGATAAGAAAGAATTCTTAAAAGCAGGTTTTGAGGCTTTGGCTAAATTAACTTCAGGTAAAGTTCATGTAACAGCTAAGAAAAAAGCAGATTATTTACCTCAATCGGATGCTTTTGTGCTTCACAAAGGTTCAGGTTTGCATCCTGTTGGATTAGTTTCAACTCAAATCGCTAAAATTGATCCTATCAATAAAGGCGAAAAAGTTTGGGTAGTGCAAATGGAAGATGTTGCTGTAATTGGAGAATTGTTTTTAACAGGTAAATTCAATGCTAAAAGAGTTTTAGCTTTAGCAGGAACAGGATTTGAAAATCCATCATATGTTACAGCTATCATTGGTGCCCAAATTACTGATGTACTTGCTGGTAATTTAAAAGAAGGGAATTTCAGAATTATCAACGGAGATGTTCTAACAGGTGAACAAAAATCGAAAGATGGTTTCTTAGGTTTTTACCACAATATGTTTACGGCAATTCCAGAAGGTGATGATTATGATTTCTTTGGTTGGAATATTCCACGTCCAAATAAGTTTAGTGTGTATAGAGCAAATATGTTTTCATTCTTAACGCCAAATAAAAAATACGATTTGAATACCAATACTAATGGTGAACATCGTGCTTTTGTATTAACAGGTGATTATGAAAAAGTATTTTCTTTAGATATCTATCCAATTCAATTATTAAAATCTATTTTAGTTAATGATATTGATCAAATGGAAGCTTTAGGGATTTATGAAGTAGCTCCAGAAGATTTTGCATTAACAGAATACATTTGTGTATCTAAGCAAGATCACCAAAGAATTGTGAGACACGGATTAGATGTAATGATAAAAGAAGTTGGTTAATCTTATAAATTTATAAAATCACAAAAATGGGATTAAAACAAAATTTACATAATTTAAAAGAGAAGTATAGAGGAACAAAATTTGAACAAGGATTCAATGCGTTACATACTTTTCTTTATTTGCCAAACATGACAACACATGGTGGAACGCACGTAAAAGATGCTACCGATTTAAAACGTGTGATGAATACTGTAATTATGGCAATGATACCAGTTTTGATATTTGGTATGTTCAATGCAGGATATCAACACTACCTTCAAATTAATGGTACAGCTGAGTTCTTAACGATGGATAATTTAATCGTTGGACTTAAAAAAGTATTACCAATGTTGTTGGTTTCTTATGGAGTAGGATTAGGAATTGAATTCATTTTTGCTACCGTAAAAAAACACGAAGTAGAAGAAGGATACTTAGTTACAGGTATGTTAGTGCCTTTGATTATGCCGGTAGACCTTCCTTTATGGATGTTAGCTGTTGCTGTTGCTTTTGGAGTAGTTATTGGTAAAGAATTATTCGGAGGAACTGGTATGAATATTTTAAATCCAGCTTTAACCATTCGTGCGTTCTTGTTCTTTAACTGGGCGGCTTGGATGTCTGGAGATAAAGTATGGGTTCATGGTGCAGTTGATGGAGTAAAAAATGCTGCTGGAACTGACGCAATTTCAGGTGAAACTATTTTAGGAGCATTAGCTGCTAATAAAGAAGTTATGCATTCTTGGCAAGATATGTTTGCAGGATTTATTCCAGGTTCTATTGGAGAAACTTCTACACTTTTAATTTTAGTAGGAGCTGCTTTTTTAATTCTAACAGGAATTGGAAGCGCAAGAATCATGCTTTCTGCAGTTATTGGTGCCGCTGTAATGGGATTAATATTTAATGGATTAGTTGATTCTGGAGTAATTGTAGAAGGAAGTAAATTCTATAGTTTAATGAATTTTCCATTTTGGCAACATTTATTAGTTGGAGGTATTGCATTTGGTATTGTTTTTATGGCAACAGACCCAGTTTCTGCTGCACAAACAAGTACAGGTAAAATTATTTATGGATTCTTAATTGGATTGTTCAGTATTTTAATCAGAGTTTTCAATCCTGCTTACCCAGAAGGAGTAATGATGGCAATTCTATTAATGAACGTGTTTGCGCCTACTATTGATCACTATGTGGTTCAAGCCAATGTAAAAAGAAGAATGAAACGTTTAAAAGTTAAAACTACTTAATTATGTCAGCAAAACGTACAGATTCAAATAGTTATACTATCATTTTCTCATTGGTTATGGTAGTTGTTGTAGGTTCATTGTTGGCATTCTTTGCAAATTTTACAAAAGACCTACGTGTTAAAAACGATCAAGTTAAAGCACAAATCGATATATTATCAGCAATAGGTGTGCCTGCCGAAAGAAGCAATGCTACTGAAATGTTTGAAAAATACATCAAATCTCAAAAAGTTATCAAAGGAACTGAAGTTTCTGACGATGATAAAGCATATTTAATTGATGTAAAAAAAGAATTAGATATTGCAAAAAACGGTGGTGTTCAAAGATTACCATTATTTGTTGCTGAAAAAGATGGTAAAACAATTTATATTTTACCAGTTAGAGGTAACGGTCTATGGGATGCAATTTGGGGATATATTGCTTTGAATGACGATTTAAAAAGCATAAGTGGAGTGTATTTTGACCATAAAGGTGAAACACCTGGTTTAGGTGCAAACATTACTGAAACTTTTTTTACAGACGATTTTAAAGGAGAATTCATTTACGATGCTTCAAACACATTTAAAGGAGTTGAAATTTCAAAATCAAATGCAGATCCAAACAATCAGGATAAAAAAGACAATCAGGTAGATGCTATTTCAGGTGCTACAATTACTGGGAACGGTGTTGGAGCAATGATTAACTCTGGTATACGCTCTTATTTACCTTATTTTGAAACTTTAAAAAAATAAAAATGGCAGAAAATAAAACACAGTCTGAACCATTGTTTTCAAAGAAAAACATAGGTTTATTAAAAGATCCTTTAACAGATAACAATCCAGTTACTGTTCAAGTATTAGGAATTTGTTCTGCACTTGCAATTACAGCCGAACTAAAAGCATCTGTTATTATGGGGCTTTCAGTAATATTCGTTTTAGGAGCTGGAAATGTTGTTATTTCTTTATTACGTAACCTTATTCCAAGTTCAATTCGTATTATTGCTCAATTAGTTATCGCTGCTGCATTAGTAATTTTGGTAGACTTAACATTAAAAGCATATGTGCCTGATTTAGCAAAGAAACTTTCAGTATTTGTTGGATTAATCATTACAAACTGTATTATCATGGGACGTTTTGAAGCATTTGCTTTAGGAAATGGACCATGGAAATCATTCCTTGACGGAGTTGGTAATGCTTCTGGTTACGCTTTAATTTTGGTTATTGTAGGTTTCTTCAGAGAATTATTAGGTTCTGGAAAATTATTTGGTTTCCCAGTATTTGGTGATCCAGTAGAAAAAACAGGACTTTATGCATTAGGTTATGAAAACAATGGTTTTATGTTGTTAGCACCAATGGCGTTAATTACATTAGGACTTATCATTGGTTTCCAACGTTCAAGAAATAAAAGTTTAATAGAAACACACTAAGAAAATGGAATTATTACAATTATTTTTAAAATCAATTTTTATTGATAATATGGTATTCGCAACATTCTTAGGAATGTGTTCGTACTTAGCGGTTTCTAAAAAAGTATCAACCGCTGTTGGTTTAGGTGCTGCTGTTGTCTTCGTAATGTTGGTTACAGTTCCTTTAAACTACTTATTAGATCAATATATTCTTCGCCCAGGCGCTTTAGTTTGGTTAGGAGAAGAATATGCAGAATACGATTTAAGTTTCTTAACCTTCATTTTGTTTATTGCTACGATTGCTACAATGGTACAATTAGTTGAAATGGTTGTTGAAAAATTCGCTCCTGCTTTATATAACTCTTTAGGTATTTTCTTACCGCTTATTGCTGTAAACTGTGCCATTTTAGGAGGTTCTTTATTTATGCAACAAAAAGAATTCAATAACATTACTGAAGCTACTGTTTATGGTGTAGGTTCTGGAATTGGATGGTTCTTAGCTATTTTAGCAATTGGTGCAATTAGAGAAAAAATTAGATATTCAAATGTACCACCTGTGTTTAGAGGTTTAGGTATGACGTTTATTTTAACCGGATTAATGGCTATTGGTTTCATGTCTTTTGGAGGGATGTTAACTGGTGGTGATGAAGCACCTAAGAAAGAAGTTGTAGAAAATGTAACTCCTGCTGAAACAGTAGAAACTAATCAAGTAGCAACAGATTCTACTGCTTTAGAAACAAAAACAGATTCATTAACAAAAACCGTTCAACAATAATTATGATAGCACTAGAAGTAAGTACAACTGGTTTAATCAGTACCACGGTAATTGCCTTTTTGGTTTTATTATTGATTTTGGTTGCTGTTATTTTGTTTGCTAAAGCAAAATTAGTTCCATCCGGACCAGTTAAAATTAAAATTAACGGAGAAAACGAAATTGAAGTAAGTTCGGGAAGTTCTTTATTATCTACTTTAGGAGGTTCTAAAATTTTCTTACCATCTGCATGTGGTGGTGGTGGAACTTGTATTCAGTGTAAATGTAAAGTTATTGATGGTGGTGGTGAAGCACTTCCAACAGAAATACCGCATTTTAGCAGAAAAGAATTAGCTGATGGTTGGCGTTTAGGATGTCAAGTAAAAGTGAAGTCTAATATGGTTATCGAAGTACCAGAAGAAGTTTTTGGTATTAAAAAATTCGAAGCAAAAGTATATTCTAACTACAACGTAGCTTCTTTTATTAAAGAATTTATTGTTGAGTTGCCAGAAGATATGCACTACGAAGCAGGTGGATATATCCAAATTGAAATCCCTAAATGTGAAGTTAAATTCTCAGATATGGATATTATGGCGCACCCAGAAGAACATCCTGGTGATCCAGAAAAATTCAAGGCAGAATGGGATAAGTTCAAATTGTGGCCATTAGTTATGAAAAATGACGAATTGGTAGAAAGAGCTTACTCAATGGCTTCTTACCCAGCGGAAGGAAGAAAAATTATGTTGAACGTTCGTATTGCAACGCCTCCTTTTGATAGAGCTACAAACGATTGGATGAAAGTAAACCCAGGTATTGCTTCTTCATACGTGTTCTCAAGAAAAGCAGGTGATCCAGTAGTAGTTTCAGGACCTTACGGAGAATTCTTCATCAACGAATCAGAAGCAGAAATGTTGTATGTAGGTGGTGGAGCTGGTATGGCGCCAATGCGTTCGCACTTATACCACTTATTCCGTACAGTTAAAACAGGAAGAAAAGTTACCTATTGGTACGGAGGTCGTTCTAAACGTGAATTGTTCTATACAGACCATTTCAGAGCGTTAGAGAAAGATTTTCCAAACTTTAAATTCTATTTGGCTTTATCTGAACCACAACCAGAAGATAACTGGAAAGTGAAAGAAGGAATCGACGGAGAAGGTGACGGATTCGTAGGATTTATTCACAATGTGGTAATTGATAATTATTTATCAAAACACGATAATCCAGAAGATATTGAATTGTATTTCTGTGGCCCACCAATGATGAACAAAGCAGTTCAAAAAATGGGTGAAGACTTCGGTTTAGACCCAGAAAACATTAGATTTGACGACTTTGGAGGTTAATCCAAATTTTAAATACCAAAACCGATTCAGAAATGAGTCGGTTTTTTTATGCTTTCAAATAGAATAACTACCTTTGTATTATGGAACCATTATCATTACAAGACTTACATCATTTGGCGATGAATCACGTTGGAAAAGAACTAGAAAAGCAAGGATTTGAGTTCATTGCCATTAATAGTCAATTGAAAAAACACCCACAATTTGTTTGCGTTGATAAACCTACGAATACCTTACATTTTGTAATGCTCAAAGCCGTTACGTATCCTGATAATCCTGCCGAATACGATGTTTTGTTTATGGAAACTTTCATCAATCACGCCAAAGGAAAAAAAGCTAAAGTGTTGTATGCAGGAGTAGGTTTTGCCAACGCAGAAGATTTCGAAAAACCGATTTTAAAAAATCAAGATTATATTTTAAATTATGAAGGAATTAAAGAGATTTTGTAGTTTTCTAATAGTAGCATTTTTATTCATTTCATGTAATGAAAACTCAGATTTTTATACTATCCAAGGTGAGGCGCAAGGGAGTACTTATTCTGTAAAATATATTGCAGCTGAAGAAAAAGTAACCAAAAATCAAATTGATTCATTGTTAACTGCATTCGATTTATCACTTTCCACTTACCGACCTGATTCTAAAATTTCTAAAATCAATTCAGGAGATTCAACGGTTGTAGTCGATAATTTTTTTATAGAAACATTCCAAATTTCAAATCAAATTCACATAGAAACTAATGGTTTGTTTGACCCAACAATCGGTGTTTTAGTGAATGCTTATGGTTTTGGTCCTAACAAGCAGCAACAAGATTTGTCACCAAGGCAAATAGATAGTTTGTTACAGTTTGTTGGTTTTGATAAAATTACTTTAAATGCCAACAAAACCATTTCAAAAAAATACAGCCAAACTTTTATCGATTTTAATGCAATTGCGCAAGGTTATTCGGTTGATGTAGTGGTTAACTATTTAAAATCGAAAGGAATTGAAAATGCCATTGTAGAAATTGGCGGTGAACTATTTGCTTTGGGTAAAAACACGATTGAGAATAAAAATTGGGTTGTAGGAATAGACGATCCTTTACAAAAGCCAGAAGAACGCACTTTAATAGCTAAAGTAAATTTAGAAAATCTTGGAATGGCAACCTCTGGAAATTATAGAAAAGTAATGATTGACGAAAAAACAGGAGAAAAATTTGTTCATATAATCAATCCAAAAACAGGTTTAGCACAAAAAAATAATGTATTAAGTGCAACCGTTTTATCAAAATCATCTGGTTTGTCTGATGGTTATGCTACAGCATTTATGTTAATGAGTTTAGAAGAAAGTAAGTTGTTCTTACAAAAACATCCAGAATTATATGTGATGCTTTTATATGCAGATTCAAATAATAAAATGCAACGTTTTACTACAGAGAATTTTAATAAATTAATCAAAGAGTAATAAAAAAGGCTTTCAAATCGAAAGCCTTTTTTTATTTATAGCAAACCGGAATAATTTCTCCTTTTGCTAAACAATATTTTTCTACTAATTCTGGAGCAATTGTTTTGGTGTAATCTACTTCTTCTACTTTAAATCCAATGCTTCTTAGTTTATCAAAGTAATCTCTACCATAAACTCTAACGTGATCATATTGTCCGAAGATTTTAGCTCTTTCTTTTGGGTCAGTTATCGAATCATCTGCAAAAGTGGTGGCTCTTGATAAATCTTGTGGTATTTGAAAGATTCCCATTCCACCTGGTTTTAAAACACGATATAATTCTTGCATGGCTTTCGTGTCATCTGGAATGTGTTCCAAAACATGATTACATAAAATCATATCATATGAATTATCTTCAAAAGGTAAATTACAAATATCTGCTTTTACATCAGCCAAAGGTGAAAATAAATCGGTAGTTGTATAATCTAAATTTGATTGTTTTTTAAAACGCTTGTAAAATTCTTGTTCAGGTGCAAAGTGTAATACTTTTTTTGAGGCTGAAAAGAAATCGGTTTCGTTTTGTAAATACAACCACAATAAACGATGTCTTTCCAATGAAAGCGTACTTGGCGATAAAACGTTGTTTCGTTGTGTTCCATAGCCATAAGGTAAAAACATGCGAAAGCTTTTGCCATCAATTGGATCCGTAAAACGACTTCCCTTTAATAAAAAAGCTAAAACTGGACGTACTACAATACTCAATCGAATCAATATCGGACGAGGAATGGTATTTAATATAAGTTTGAAAAGTTTTTTCATAGGTTATTACACAGAGACTCGCAAAGTTTCACAGAGTTTCACGAATTTTTTATGTGTTTATATATCGTTTAATATTATTTTTTAGAATTTTAGAATGAAAGTTAATTAAGAGCCCTAAAGGAAAATTGCCAAGTTTCAAGTAGGTTAATACTTGAGCTTTATGAACATCTGTTAATTCTTCAACTGTTTTTAATTCAATTACAATTTGATTATTCACAAGTAAATCAATTCTATAACCATGATCTAATTCAATACTTTTGTAAGTGATTGGTAAGCTAATTTCTTTTTCAACTTTTAAGCCTACTTTTTTAAGCTCAAAAATCAAACAATTTTGATAAGCTGATTCTAAAAGTCCTGGACCAAGTATTCTGTGAACTTCAATAGCGCAACCAATTATTTGGTAAGACAAGTTATTTAATTCTTCACTAAGTTCATTCATTTTTAGCATTTTTTGCGAATCTCTGTGATTTCTTTGTGAATCTCTGTGTTATAGCACCAATGGTTTTTGTCTCAATCCATCTTCTTCATTACTCACAATTCCTAAAGCATCATATATGTAAGCAAAAGTGGATAACAATTCAGGTTTCCCATTTACAATAGCAACATCGTGTTCAAAGTGAGCACTTGGTTTTCCGTCGGCAGTTGTAATTGTCCAGCCGTCTTTATGTTGTTTGATGTTTTTAGTTCCCTGATTAATCATCGGTTCGATTGCGATTACCATTCCGTTGACTAATTTTTTTCCGCGACCTCGTTTCCCATAATTAGGAACTTCTGGATCTTCGTGCATTTTTCTTCCTAAACCATGTCCGCACAATTCACGAACAACTCCATAACCATGACTTTCGCAATAATGTTGAATAGCATGTCCGATATCTTCAACTCTATTTCCAACTTTAGTTTCACGAATACCAACGTATAATGATTCTTTGGTAACTTGTAATAGTTTTTTTGTTTCAGTAGCTACTTCTCCAACCTCAAAAGTATAAGCGTGATCACCATAAAAACCATTTTTTAAAGCGCCACAATCAACTGAAATAATATCTCCATCTTGTAATGGAACATTATTGGGAATGCCATGAACCACTTGCGTATTTGGGCTCATACAAAGCGAATTTGGGAATCCATACATTCCTAAAAATGCAGGCTCAGCTCCATGCGAACGAATAAAATCTTCCGCTAATTTGTCTAAATATAAAGTAGTTACGCCAGGTTTAATTTCCTTAGCAATCATTCCTAATGTTTTAGAAACTATTAAAGCACTTTCGCGCATTAATTCTATTTCTTCTAAGGTTTTAATTACAATCATAATGCAAAATTTCGAGGCAAAAATACAAATTCAAGTTCAATTTCAATTTCAAGAACAACTTTAATTTCAAAACTTACATTTTCAAATCGTAATTCTAACTTCTAACTTCGTACTTTAAAATGAGAATTATCATATTTTATGCTTAAATTCCAACGTAAATTTGAAGCATAAATTTCATTAGGTATGGGAAAGTATGTAACCGCAGCGGAAGCTGTACAAGTAGTAAAAAGTGGAGACAGAGTTTACGTTCAAGCTGCAGCAGCTACACCAACAATCTTAACAAAAGCATTAACAGATAGAGCTTCTGAGCTTAGAAATGTAGAAGTTTGTCATTTACACACCGAAGGTGATGCGCCTTATGCTAATCCTGAGTTGGCTGAAAGTTTTCACGTGAATTCCTTTTTTATTGGAGCCAATGTGCGTCATACGTTAAAAGCGGGAAATGGTTCATATACACCGGTTTTTTTGAGTGAATTACCATTGTTATTTCGTAAAAATGTAGTAAAACTTGATGTGGCTTTTATTCATGTTTCACCTCCAGATAGTCATGGTTATTGTTCGTTAGGGGTTTCTGTAGAAGCAACAGTTGCAGCGATTGAAAATGCAAAAACGGTTATAGCACAAGTGAATCCAAATATGCCAAGAACTTTTGGTGATGGAATTATGCACGTTTCAGAAATTGATTATTTAGTAGAAGTAAATGTGCCAATTTATGCACACGAGGTAACACCGTTCACGATAGAAGAAGAAAAAATTGGAAGTTACGTGGCTTCGTTAATAGAAAATAAAAGTACGCTTCAAATGGGAATTGGTTCGATTCCAAATGCAGCTTTGAGTAAATTAACGAATCACAAAGATTTAGGTTTACACACCGAAATGTTTTCAGATGGTGTTATTGATTTAATTGAAAACGATGTAATCAATTGTAATTACAAAGGAACTTTACGCGGAAGAGCTTTGGCAACTTTTTTAATTGGTTCTAAACGCTTGTACGATTTTGTAAATGATAATCCATTTATCGAAATGAAAGAATCTTCTATGGTGAATGATACGGCTCGCATTCGTAAAAATCCAAGAATGGTTTCTATAAATTCTGCTATTGAAGTGGATTTAACCGGTCAAGTTTGTGCCGATTCTATTGGAAGTTCCATGTATTCTGGAGTAGGAGGTCAAATGGATTTTATTCGTGGAGCATCATTAAGTGATGGAGGAAAAGCAATTATTGCGTTGCCTTCGATTACGAAAAGAGGCGAAAGTAGAATAGTGCCCTATTTAAAACAAGGTGCTGGAGTAGTAACCACAAGAGCACACGTTCATTATATCATAACCGAAAACGGAATTGCTGATTTATATGGTAAAACTTTAAAACAACGTGTTACCGAATTAGTTAAAATTGCACACCCAACGCATCAAGAAGACGTAGAACGCGCTTACTATGAAATGACGGGTTGTAAATAATTAAAATCTGAACTATTGAAAAGAGACAATCGAATGGTTGTCTTTTTTGTTCAAAATTTTCTAAAAAATTCATAACTTTTCAAAAAACTAACCTTTTGATTTTTAATTTTTTAGCAAAAAACAGCTGTTTTTGAAAATAAATCAAAGTTTAACCTTTTCACAACATTAAATAGCCTACCTTTGTAAGGAATTAAATTTTTCATAGATGAACATTTTTGTAGGAAGTCTTCCTTTCAGTGTAGAGGAAGCAGATTTAAGAGGTTATTTTGAAGAGTATGGAGCTGTTGAATCAGTTAAAATTATCTCTGACAAATTTACCGGAAGAAGTAAAGGATTTGGATTTGTTGAAATGGCTAATGATGCTGAGGCTCAAAAAGCAATCGACGAATTAAACGGTGGAACTATCGAAGGTAGAAAAATCGTTGTTAACAAATCTGAACCAAAACCAGAAGGCGAAAGAAGAAGCTTCGATCGTAATTCAGGTGGAAGTAGAGGCGGTTACTCTAACAATAGAGAAAACTCAACAAGAAGTCGTTACTAATATTTTTGGATATAAAACGAAAAAAAACCTTCGCATTGCGAAGGTTTTTTAGTTTATTGTGGATTTGCAATGGTTCTATATAAGCCAATTACAGCATTCAAATAACGATTTTCTAAAGCAATTTCTGTAAGTTGTGAGCTTACCAACGAGTTTTCACGAGAATTTATTATAAACAACGAACTTTCTCCCATTTCAAATAATCGATCTTCGGCATTTAATAATGTGGTAAAATCTTTTACTAATGTATCATTATAATCTTGCTGTTTTTGAAGCGAAACAATTTCTTGTTGTTGTGCTTTGAGTTTGTTTTCTAAATTTTTTCGTTCAAACTGCAAACCAAATTCGGAATCCTGAATTTTTAAATCGGCTAATTTTAAACTTCCGCGTTCTTTTCGTAAAAATATTGGAAACGCAAAATTCACTCCTATTTTATAATCTTCAAAGCGATAATTGTCAATATAACTTGGCTCGGATAAATAATTGTAACTCAAATCTAACTTGGGTAAAAGCGCATTTGCTTTTAGTTTTCGGTCTACTTTTAACATTGCAATTTTAGCATCTAACGCCTGAATTTTAGGATGATTGTCTAAATCAATTGTTCCCAGTTCATTAATTTGAAGCGTTTGTTTTATGGTTTTTGCCAATAAATCTTCGGGTTGCAAGCCATCATTTAATTCTAACGGAATATTGTTTTCTAACCATAAATAATTAGATAATTCTAATTTGGCTTTGGTTAATTTTAACTTTGCATCTTCTAAGTTCAATCTTCGGGTTTTAACGGCAATTCCGGCTTCTACGCTATCGATTGCAGGTTTATCGCCTTCTTCAATTAATTTTGAAACACCGTTGTAACGAATTAAAGCGTTTTTTAAATAGGTTTCATACAATTTTACTTCATCAAAACTTCTTTTCCAAGTTACGTAACTTACTGAAGCCTCGTAAATGACTTCAATGGCTTGTAAATTTCTTTCGGCAACGTTTAAATTTCGGGCAATTTTAGCTTTTCTTAAATCGGCCATTCGTTGATTAATGAATAAACCTTGTCCTACAGGAACCGAAATTCCTAACGAAGTTAATCCGCTATTTGGTAATGTGTTTTCTGGATTTACGTAAATTCCTTCAGCGTTATCAAATCCTGCTTTTAGTTCTATTCCGTACCAAGTTGGAATTTTAAAACTGCTGTTTAAAATCGAATAATATTCGCTGTCTTTGAATTGTTTTTCACTGAAATCGACTTCAATTTTTGGATCAAAAGCACCACGAGCTTCCATTAAATTCGCTTGGGCTTCGTTCAGTTTTAAATCGGCTTTTTTTACCAGTGGATGGTATTTTTTTACGTAACCTAAAAATTCATTGTAGGTGAATTCGGTTGGAGAATTTTGTGCCAACAAACTCAATGAACTACAAATGAAAATGAAGATATAAAATAGATTCGTTCTCATTATTTTTTAGTGTTTTCGGTAGCTGTTGGTTGATAAAAATTAGGTGGAAAACCATTTAATGTTCGCCAAATTTCGAACCAAATAGGTACATCGTTTAATAATGCTAATGTTTGGGTTCCAGCGCCAATGCTCAATTGCTCAGGCCATTTGTTTTCTTTTGGATCTGGAGCAATTAATACACGGTATTTTCCGTTTGGACTTATGAAATTTTCTTTGGCAACAATTACTCCTCCAAAAGTTCCATACGAAACGCCAGGCCAACCGCTAAAAACAATTGTAGGCCAACCATCAAACCAAACTCTAACTTTTTCACCTTTATTAATTAGTGGAAAATCAACTGGATCAATATAAGTTTCCACGGCAATGTCATATTTTGAAGGCATAATGCTTACAACAGCAGTTCCTTCTTTAATGTTTTCGCCAATTCCAGATTGCAAAGCTCTATTTACATAACCATCTTGTGGGGCTGTGATATAATACAAGCCGTTTCTAATTTGGTAGTTTTTATACTGGTTTTTCAGTTTGTTTACTTGCGCTTCGGTATCAAATTGCGAACTCATTGCTGTTTGTTTATCACTACTTGCTTTTGCATTTTTTTCGGCATATTCGGCACTAATTCTGTTGAGTTCCATTGTAGCATTCAAAACTTCATTTTTACTGGCAATGTATTTGTTTTCTTGGGTAATGATTTTTGCTTCAGTTTCTTGCAATTTCATGCGTTTTTCTTCCACATCTGTCATTGGTTTTAAACCTTCTTTATTCAAATTTATTGAACGATTGTATTGCGTTTGAGCAATTTTTAGTTGGGTTTTACTCGCTTCAAAATCAATACTATCACTCTGAACCTTTAAATAGGATTGTTTTAATTTGTTTTGCGCTTGTTTGAGTTTTAGATTTTTTTCGTTTTGAATTGCGCCCATTTGAGCTTCTAACGCTTTTACTTTATCGGCATAAGAAATAACTGCATTTTCTTTTGCTTTTACTTGATTTCCAGTGTTTTCTACTAAATTTGGGTCTAAATATTCTTCTTTAATTTCGGAAATAAATAAGATAGTATCACCTTTTTTAACAAAATCGCCTTCGTTTACATACCATTTTTCGATTCGACCACCAATGATAGTTTGAATGGTTTGCGGACGTTGATTAGGTTTTAATGTAGTTACATTTCCTGAACCTTGTATATTTTGTGTCCAAGGAAGAAATAAAAACAAAACAACAATAATTACAAAAGCCCAAATAATTTTACGAATTACCTGATAATGCTTTTGCTCTTTAAATATTTGTCCCGATTTGAATTGCTCTAATTTTATAAATTGGTCAATTCTATTTTTTGTGATGTTTAGCATGGCTTAAATTGATTTAATTTCTCCTTTTTCTAACTGAATAATTTGTGAGCAAATTTGTTTCCAATAGCTGTTTTTACTTACAACAATTAATGTCCAAGGGTGTTTTTCTTGCGCTAAGAAATCTAAAATTTCTCTACAACTTTGTTCGTCAGATTTGTCTAAAGGATTTTCTAAAAACAATAATTTGGGTTGATTTATTATGCAACGAGCCAATACAATTTTTTGAATGGTCGATGAATTAATTTGTTTCCCTTCTGAAGAAATGGTGGTATCTAATCCTTTCGGAAGTGCTTTTATAGCTTCGGTTAGTTTTAATTTTTCAATTAAATCAAAAACCGTTTCCATTTTAATTTCTGGATTATTACACGTAATATTTTCTAAAATTGTACCTTCAAACGGCATTTCCTGCGCAGTGATGATTCCGATTTTAGAACGATATTCTTCTGAAGAATATTTTTTATAGTTTGTGTTATTGATAAAAATGCTTCCAGAAGTTGGCTCAATTAATCTTGCCAATAATCGCATTAAAGTGGTTTTTCCAGAACCATTTTCACCTAAAATTAAAGTATGTTGTTTAGGTTGAATAGACAGACTAACGTTTTTAAGTATTTCTTTATCCGATTTTGGATAGGTAAAAGATACATTTTCGGTTTCAATTGTAATTTTATTTTTATCTACTAAATAATTTGAATTTTGAATGTCTTCTTCTAATTCCATATCCACAACAGAACCTAATTTTTCTAAAGAAGTTAGTACATCATAAAACAATTCTAAGCCAGAAAATAGTTTTTCAACCGCTGTAATAATGCTTAAAATAATAATTTCTGCTGCAACAAATTGCCCAATATTCATTTGCTGATTGATTACCAATAATCCTCCAATTATCAATAAACCAGCTGTAATTAAAATTTTAAATCCGGTAAGTTGAATAAATTGTTTTAATAAAACTTGAAAGTGATTTTCTCTTTGTTTTAGATATTCATTAACCAATTTATCGTTTTTATGTAGCGAAAAATTAAAGATAGAATTGCTTTTAAAACTCAAGTGATTTCTGGCAATTTCTTGTAACCAATGTGCGATTTTGTATTTGTATTTCGATTCTTTTAAGCTCGTTTCTAATCCTAAATTAAAATTGATTTTGAAAATTAAGTATAACAATATTAAAAGTACCAATCCGAAAAAGATAAAAAAGGAATGGTACAACGACAGTAAGATAATTCCGAAAATAATTTGTAAAGCCGCCCCAGAAATATCCAATAATAGTTTAGAAAATCCTTTTTGAACGGTTAATGTATCAAAAAATCGATTGGCTAATTCTGGCGGATATTGATTGTGTAATTCATTGAATTTTATTTTCGGAAAACGATAAGCAAATTCAAACGAAGAACGCACAAATATTTTTTGTTGTAAATTTTCGGTAATTCGGAATTGCATAATTTTTAGTAATCCTACAAAAGCCACTCCGACAACTACAATAATTACTAATACAATCCAAGAAGTGCTAACTTTTCCTGCTTGAATGAAATTGATAATGGATTGAATTCCTAATGGCAAAGACAAACTGATTAATCCTGCTATAATGGAATACAAGAAAATTTGATAAATATCTTGTTTGTCAATTAAGATGAGGTTTTTAAATCTTTTTAGTGGTGTCATAGTAGTATTTTTTTAGCCATGTCTGTATAGAACGCGGTAGCGCATTCTTTTTCAGATAAGTTGGTGATGGTTTTTAAGTGATTTTTTAAAAAATGTTGATGAAGCGCACCTTCCACAATACTTGAAGCTAAACTTTTTGCATATGGATATTTAGGATTTACTTCTATTATAATTTCAATTAAGCGATTGATAACTCTTTTGTAAACAATAAAAAAGCCTTCTTTGTTTTCGTTATCGACTTCTTTTGTCATTAAAGTTTTGGTAAATTCTTCAACGATTATTCTGCTTAGAATTTCTTCATTAATATGTGGAGTTGCATTGTCATCTGCTACATTTTCTGTGACAAGTTTAATCGCTTTTTCTAGTTTTTCAATCGGATTTGAAACATTTGTAGTGGCAAAAACCATACGATATTCCATCCACGACCAATACCATGAAGTTAGATAAACCAATAGTTTATGCTTGTTTTCAAAATACCTATAAATAGAACTTTCATTAGATTGAATTTTCTCGCCTAATTTTTTGAAAGTAAACGCTTCAAAGCCAATTTCATCAATTATTAGAATACTATTTTTTAAAATATTACGACCTAACTCAGATGTTTCAGGGTCTTTAACATAGAGTTTTTCGTTGATAGTTATTTTTAAATTTGATAGTAGATTTTGCATATCATAATATTTAATAATGCAAATATAATAGTAATACTATTAATTTGTAAAAGTTTAACTTTTATTTTGGTATTGTTCAAAAAAAATCCCGACGAATCGGGATTAATAAACTTATACTTTTATGCCTATTGTTGTGTTTTTACTTTGTCCATTTTTGCCATCTTTACCCTTTTGTTCAGTTCCAGGTTTACCGTCTTCTCCCGGTTTTCCATCCTCTCCATTTGATGCTTTGAACGTTGTGGTACAGCCAAAAAATGATAAACTAATTATGATAGATAAAATAAGTTTCATTACAATAGAGAATTACAAGTCATTACTTCTGGCTTTTCAACTCCCATTAAGTCTAAAATAGTAGGAGCAATGTCTCCTAAAACTCCGTTTTTTATATGTTGCAAATCTTTATCCACTAAAATAATTGGAACAGGATTTGTTGTATGAGCTGTGTTTGGTGAACCATCAGGGTTTATCATTGTTTCACAATTTCCGTGATCAGCGATGATTATTGTGGTGTAATTATTTTCTAAAGCGGTCTCAACTACTTCTTTTACACAAACATCAACGGCTTCGCACGCTTTAATTGCTGCTTCCATTACACCTGTGTGTCCAACCATATCGCCATTGGCAAAGTTTAAACAAACAAAATCAACTTCACCTTTTTTTAATTCTGGAACTAAAGCATCTTTTAGTTCGAAAGCACTCATTTCGGGTTGTAAATCGTATGTAGCTACTTTTGGTGAATTTTTCAAAATGCGCGTTTCGCCTAAAAAAGGTTCTTCTCTTCCACCAGAAAAGAAAAAGGTCACGTGCGGATATTTCTCTGTTTCGGCAATTCGGATTTGTTTTTTATTGGCTTTTTCTAAAACTTCTCCAAGTGTTTCTGTGATGTTGTCTTTGTCGTAAATTACGTGAACATTTTCATAGGTTTCATCGTAATTGGTCATCGTAACATAATACAAATTCAGTTTGTGCATATTGAATTCGTGAAAGTCTTTTTGCGACAATACTTCGGTTAATTCTCTTCCTCTATCGGTTCTGAAATTGAAGAAAATAACCACATCATCTTCCTGAATTTTAGCAACTGGATTGTTGTTTTCATCCGACATTACTATTGGTTGAATAAATTCGTCAGTAACATTGTTTGCATAACTTTCGTTGATGCTCGCAATGGCATTCTTTGAGTGAGTTCCTTCTGCATTTACTACTAAATCGTAGGCTAATTTTACTCTTTCCCAACGTTTATCTCTATCCATAGCATAATATCTTCCAATTATAGAAGCTAATTTTGCATGAGTATTTTGAAGATAATTTTCTAAATCAGCAATGTATTTTGCTCCCGATTTTGGATCTACATCACGACCATCGGTAAAGGCATGAACAAACATTTTTTGCACGCCACTTTCTTGAGCAGCATCTATCAAACCTCTTAGATGTGAAGTATGTGAATGCACACCACCATCAGAAACCAATCCTAAAAAATGAATCGCTTTGTTGTTCTTTTTGGCATAATCAAAAGCATCTACAAGTGGTTTTTCTTGACTCATGGTTTTGTGTTCAACTGCTAAATTTAGTTTGGCTAAATCTTGGTAAACAATTCTTCCAGCGCCAAGGTTCATGTGGCCTACTTCTGAATTTCCCATTTGACCTTCGGGTAAACCTACGTTTAAGCCATCGGTTCTTAGTTGGGCATTTGGGTATTGTGTATATAAACTATCAATAAAAGGCGTATTAGCGTTATCTATTGCAGAAACTTTTGGGTCGGGAGATTTTCCCCAACCGTCCAAAATCATTAAAATTACTTTTTTGTTCATTTTTGTGTATTTGTACAAATATAAACAATTGGTAAATTTCTTGAAGAAATTAGAACTTAAAATTACGAAAACGATTAAGTAGATTACCCTTTTCTAATCCAGTTTTTGGCTTGGTTATAATCGATGAAATAACGAACACTTATTGATAAAACATGATTCAAATTGTCTTCAAATAAGTTGGAAAAATTGGAGCCAAAATCTTTATTTATTTCTCTATCAAAAGTGCCCGCATTGTTTCGGTATAAAATCGACATTTGACTTCCGGGCGCAAACCACCAAGAATATGATAAATCTAAATTCCAAGTGCTAAAGTTTGAGTTTCTGTTGCCCGAATAAGTTGTGTTTGGTGATAAACTTCCGTCTGAATTTAAAGTGTTGATCTGATTGTTTTCGGCTAATGACCAATAATGTCTAACAGATAAGTTGAAGTTCATTTCGCTACTTATCGAAAATTTACTCGATATTGAATTGGTATAAGTATCTCTATCTCTTCTTGCGAAAATAATGTTTGAACCTTCAAAATCTATAAAACCTATATCATTTTTTTGTTTGAAATAATTGAAACCATAAACTAATGAAAACTTATCGCTAAAACGGTATCTAGGACTAATATTTACTCCGGCTTCGTATCTATTTTCATTGATTACATGTGTTAAGAAAGGTTCAAAATCAATAGCAAATTTGTTGTTGTAGTTTGATGAAAAGTAAATCCATCCACCAATATTTTTTGGATTTACAAAAAACCTATCAGCTACACGAGGTTCATAATAATCGTAATTTTTAAATGGGTTAAAGTTAATCCCTCCACCAAAAAAGTGATTTTTCTTATTTGTAGAATTTAAGTTTACATTAAAATTACTTGATTGAATTTGATTCGTAGGTGTATAAAATTCAAAGTAAGAATTTAAGTTGATTCTAAAGGTATTGAAAGTTTTGTTTGGGTTTAAGATACGATAGTTAGTGTTCCCAGAAAAAGAGTAATAATTGGTTCTAAAGTTGATTCCTAAATCATTAATATCAAAATCTTTTGAAACATATTCGCTACCTAAGCTATATCGAAATTTCCCGTTATTTTCTGCAAAAAATAATGAGGCGTTGTACCCGTTTTTATTTTCAATATCATTAATACTACTCGATTTAAATCCTCCTGAAAGATTGTATTTGTTGGTTTTATTATTCAAATCGAATAATAATCCGGTTACATTAGCATCTCTAAAACTTCCGTTTCTAGTGACATTTGTGTTAATGAAAGTTACCGATGAATTTTGATTAAATCGTTGGTCAAAAACCATTACATTATAATTAGTTAAAGGTGATACTTCAACTTGTCGTGTAGAGTTGTCGTCAGAATTTGTAGCTGTTGCTATTGTTCTTTCGGTAATAGCATTTAAAAATCCAATTCCTAATCCATCTTTATCTCGACCAGAAATTTTCAAAGCATTGACTAAGTTGATAGCACCAGGACTTTCTACTGATTCATTTCCGGCAATGTTTAAATTCAAATCAGGAGTTTGTCCAATTCTTCGTGAATACAATAAATTGCCTTTGCTGAATATGTCGGTTCCTTCGGTAAAGAAAGGCCTGTTTTCATTGAATTGTTGTTCGAATGGACCTAAATTTAATACGACATTATCAAATTTAGTTTGACCAAAATCGGGAACCAAAATCGCATCTAAAGTAAAAGCATCGTTTATTCCGTATTTGATATCTAAACCTCCTTTTAATTCACCTTTGGTTTTTTGTGTATCGCTTCCAGAAAGATAAAATGAAGAATAAGGAATTAAGAACAATCGGGTAGGTGTTTTGATGTTTTCTATTCCGGTTAAAATTCCAGCTTGTTGAGAAATTGCGCCAATTTTATTATCAATAGGGCTCCAAGTATATTTTTGACGTTCTCTACGAACTTCTCTAAAAAAGTTAAGGCCCCATGTTTGTTTATCTTTTTCAGGAAAACGTAGTGCAGCATACGGGATTTTCATTTCGATGACATAGCCAAAATCGGTAATTTTTGCATTGCTTTCCCAAATGGCGTTCCATGAACCATCTTCACCTTCTGATGAAGTAAAATTTGTGTCGACTTGCCCATTGGCTGCTGTTACGAAAAATCTAAATTCTTGCTGACCATCGTTGTAACCATTAATAAAAATTCCAAAAAAATCAGAAGTTCCAATTTCATCTCGTTCAACTAATTCTTTTAAAATTTTCTCAGGATTTGGGTCGTATAATTTAGCTCCAATATAAATTGCATCATTAGAATACAAGATTTTTACTTCGGTTTTAAATTCTTCTGGAATTGGCGTTCCGTTTTTTGGTTCTAAAGAAACGAAGTCAGTTGCAATTTCTGCATCTTTCCAAGAAGCTTCGTTTAGTTCAGCGTCAATTGAAATGTTTTCTGTTGTTTTTTTTGTAGCAACACTTTTTTTTGTTTGTGAAAACGAAAAAAGAAAACTTGCTAAGCAAAAAAGTATGGATAGGCTGAATCTATTTATCATGTAAAATTTTTTGTTACAAAATTATCGTAATACACTATATGTCTACTTTTTTTATGTAATGTTTAACTTTTGTGCGAATAATCGACGAAAGGTTAAAATTTTCGATAAAATGCATAAAAAAGTTTGCAGGTTTAAAAATAATAAATATATTTGGCACATCTCAACAACAATATAACTACTAGATTAACAATGATTTACAGAGTTTTGCCCCTGATTTTATTTTGCATTTTTTCGTTCAAGCCTTTGAATACAATAAAAAATACTAAAAATGAAGTTAAATCTACTGATCCAAAATTAATTGCTTCAAATGCGAAAGCAACTTTTGAAGCTAAAAGTAAATCATTCTTCAAAGTTATCGATGCTAATGGATTTTCTTTACCAACATTTGAAAGTTTTTTAGCGGCTTTTGAAGGTTATGAGCAATTGAAACAACAAGGTAAAATAGAAAACGAAATTTTAACGATTGTTGATTTTAGTTTGTCGTCTACACAAGAAAGAATGTGGGTTATTGATATGAAAACACAAAAAGTGATTTTAAAATCGTTAGTTTCTCACGGAAGAAATTCGGGTTCTGAATTTGCAACTGATTTTTCAAACACTAGTGAATCATTTAAAAGTAGTTTGGGTTTTTATGTAACTGGAGAAACATACACAGGAAAACACGGATTATCATTACGTTTAGACGGAATGGAATGCGGAATTAACCATAACGCTAGAAACAGAGCAGTGGTAGTTCACGGAGCTGATTATGTAAGCAAATCATTCATTAAAAACACAGGAAGATTAGGAAGAAGTCAAGGTTGCCCTGCTGTTCCTTACGAAGTACACAAAGAATTGATTCAAACAATAAAAGGGAAATCTTGTATTTTTATTTATCACCCATCAAGAAGCTATGTGGTGAAATCTAAATTAGTTTCGTAGTTTCTGAAAAAGAACTTTGTCGAGTTCATAAATGTCATCTCTAAATTGAAGCTTGTCATTTTCCATCCAACTCGTCCAATAAAACAAATATACATTCACAGTGTTTTTAACGGACACTGTTTTTGTTTTCTCTAATTTAATTATGGAATCAATTTCGTTGTTATCCCATTTGTTAGGATTGGTTTTGGTTAAAATTTGTTTGGTTAAAACCAATGGATTTTCTACTCGTACACATCCTGAACTCAATGATCGATACGTTTTTGCAAAGTATTCACGATGATTTGTATCATGTAAATAAACTGAATGACGATTAGCAAAGTTAAATTTAACTAATCCCAAAGAATTATTGTAACCTGGTTTTTGTACGTATTTATAATTGTTAGCACTGGATGGATTCCATTCATCCGGACTTACTTCTTTTCCTTGGCTGTTGTATATGGTTAATCTTCGTGAAGGGAAATAGTTTCGGTTTCTTGATGCTTCTGGAGTTAAATCTTCTTTAATAATAGTAGGAGGGATGGTCCAAGTAGGATTGAAAACGAAATTAGATAACTTCGAACTTAAAATAGGCGTTTTTCTTTTAGGAGTTCCTACTACAATTTTGTGCGAAGCTACGGTGTCATTATCAATTACATAATGCAATACGTAATCTGGAATGTTTGCTATTAAGTATTGTTTTCCGAAATCAGAAGGATACCATTTCCAGCGTTCTAAATTGGCAAATATTTGTTCAATTCTTTCGTTTTTAGTGGTGTTTAAAGCTTTAAGTGTTCCAATTCCGATAACGCCATCTGGAGCCAAACCATGTCTTGCTTGAAAACGTTTTACGGCTTTAAGGGTTAATGTGTCGTAAGCCCAAGTAATGATGCTGTCTTTGTTTTTATAATCGTTCCAATAAGCCAATCTCTTTTTAATTTTTACCATTTCTGGTAAAGTGTCGTTTACAACAATTTTATTTTTGACAGCAATTTTTTCAAAGGTCACATTGGGAAATTTGTCTATTTCAAACAAGCTTTTTTTAAGTAACTGATAAACAATGTTTTTTGGCTTTATATCTTTAAATGTTGAAGCGATAATTTTCTCTTTAATGCCTTTTTCTAATAACGGAGAAAGTGCTATTTCTTTTTGTTTTAAATCCCAATCAGTATATAATTCTTTTGGATTTAATTTTCCTTTGTGTAAGTGGTTAGCTAGTTTTTCAAAAGTTTCAGTTAGTAAAATATCATATTTAACGATTTCATCATCTTTAAGTGTTTTTCTCTTGGTTTCTAAATCTTCAATAATTTCAATTTCATAATCTTTTGGGTTTAATCCATCTTCGTAACAAAATTTAATTTCATTAATTAAATCTCTTCGGTTTTCATCTAAATACCAAATTTCGTGAAAGTTCATTTTTTGATAATACAGTTTTAAACTATCTGATTTTTCGGAAAGTAAATCAGGATGCACAGGTCTAATAATTATATTTAAGACAGTATCCTTGATAATACTATTGTCATATGCAATTGGTTCGGCTTCTTTTTTACAAGAAATGGTTGATAATATAATGAAGAGTAGTAAAATTTTTTTCATAAAAACTACAATTGCGTCATAAATATAAGAAGAATTATTGACAATCTTCTTAGAGAATTTTCTTATACATAGCAAAATGAATGCCAACATCAGGAATTAAAAAAGAATCTCCAATAGTAGTATAGCCTAGTTTTTTGTAAAAAGGAACCGCATTTTCTCGTGCGTTGAACCAAATTAAATCGGTTTTTAAATTAACACAATAATTTTCAGTTTCTTTTACTAATTCGGCTCCAAATCCTTTGCCTTGAAATTCTTCTAAAACCGCCATTCCTCTAATCTGAAATTGATTTATTTCAGAGAATAATTCGTTCTTTTCTTTAAAAATTGAAATAATTCCAACGAGTTTATCTTCTAAAAATAATCCAAAATGAACAGTATTTTCATCATCATCACCTTTAAATTGGCAAGATTCGATTGGTTTTCCTTTTCTTAAAACTTCATGTCTAACAGGATAAGTGTCAATTGAATTGATTTTCTTTATTTCCATAATCATATAACTTATTAAAAGCTAATCATTTAGTAAAAGGTGTTTATTCTAGTGTAAAGTTAGTGCAATTGCTTCGAAAAAAATATTTAAAAAAATTTGCAATTAAAAAAACTTTTGAAGTATATTTGCACCCACCAAAGAAATACATACAACTCCAATGAAAATTAGAGTTTTTGTAATTCAAATGCGGAAGTAGCTCAGTTGGTAGAGCTCCAGCCTTCCAAGCTGGTTGTCGCGAGTTCGAG
>NZ_WIBJ01000031.1:479420-799013 GCF_009495755.1 Flavobacterium sp. LMO8
TGGTAGAGCTCCAGCCTTCCAAGCTGGTTGTCGCGAGTTCGAGCCTCGTCTTCCGCTCCACAAAAAGCCTTGCAATTGCAAGGCTTTTTTTATTTCAATTCGTTTAGTTCGGTTTCAGGCGCTACTTCAATTGGTGTTTCGTTTCTTTTGAAAATTATAGCGGTAAAAGTTCCTTTTAATTTCACAGAATCGCCTTTAACTTGTAGCCAACTTCCTTCTCTCAATCCAACAACAGGTTGCGGATTAAAATGATGAAATTCATTAATTCTAGTTTCGCGTGTTTCTCCCATGTGTGTTGAACCTTCAATAGGATCTAAATAATGTGGATTAATATTGAAAGAAACAAATCCTAAAGTTCTAAAACTTGGTGGATATACAATAGGCATATCATTAGTAGTACTCATAGTTAAACCGCAAATATTACTTCCAGCGCTTGTTCCTAAGTAGGGTGTGCCGTTTTTAACTACTTTTTCTAAAGTGTCAATTACATTGTTTTTGTATAATTGGCTTACTAATAAAAAAGTATTTCCTCCTCCAGTAAAAATTCCTTGTGCTTTTTCAAGAGCTTTAATTGGATTTTCAAATTCGTGAATTCCTTTAACAGAAATATTAATTTTGGTAAAAGCTTCACTAACTTTTTTAGTGTAATCATCATGTGAAATACCACTTGGCCTTGCGTATGGAATAAAAATCAACTCTTTTACGTTCGAAAAGAAAGATTGCAATTCAGGTAATAAATAATCTAAATAGCTACCGCCATGTAAAGTTGATGTACTTGCAATTATAATATTTTTCATTAAATTATTTTTTACAAATTTATCAAATTGTATTAACATAAGTTTATCATCTCATTAGGATTTCATTTTGATGAGAACTAATTACATTTACAATGTGATAATATTTCATTTATGATAAAAAAACTATTTTTCTTTTTTTTACTACTTCCAACTTTTGTTTTTTCTCAAAACGACTCTATAATAAATGGTAAAGTCGTTTCTGAGTCATCTTTATTGGAAGGAATTCATATTATTAATTTATCCAAAAAAAATGGTGCTGTTACAGATGCAAGAGGTTATTTTCAAATAAGCGCCAAAGTTTCCGATACACTTCAGTTTAGCGCTGTTAATCTGAAAGCTAGACAATATGTGTTAACTACAAATGATTTTTTAAAAGATTTGGTTTTTGTAAAAATGGAATCACTCATTAATAAATTAGATGAGGTTGCTATCATTCAATATAAAAATATAAATGCAGTTGCTCTTGGAATTGTACCTGCCAACCAAAAAACATATACTCCTGCAGAACGTAAGCTTGCTGCGGCAGAAGAATTTCACTGGTATAGTCCATTATTAATTCCTTTAGGAGGAATGAGTGTAGATGGTTTGATTAATTCGATAAGTGGAAGAACAAGTATGTTAAAGAAAGAACTAGTTGTGGAGCGAAAAGAATTTCTTTTATCAAAGATTTCAGATTATTATGAAAGAGAATATTTTACAAAAACATTAAAAATTCCAGCAGATTATGTTGATGGATTTTTGTTTTATGTAGCGGAAAACGAAAGATTTACAAGAGCAATGAGAGATAAAAATAAAACCATGGCGTCTTTTATTTTGTCAGAACTTGCAGTGGAATATTTAAAAGTTAGTGAATTAGAACCTTCAGATTCAAATAAGAATGAAAAATAGTTTTATACTAGTAATTGCGATTTTATTTAGTCAGTTGTTCTTTTCTCAAGAAGTAGAACGAAAGATTTTGAAAGGAAGAATAATTGCAGATTCTATAGAAGTTGAAAATCTAACAGTTTTTAATATTACATCTAACATTGGAGCTGTCACTAATGTAGATGGAAAATTTTCTATCAAAGCAAAAGCAACTGACACTTTATATATTCAAGGGCTTTCATATGATTCTAAAAAATATGTTTTAACAGAAAAGGATTTTTGGCTAGAAGAATTACAAATTAAATTACATATAAAAGTTACAGAATTAAATGAAGTAGAGGTTACACCCTATACATTAAGTGGAAATCTTACTCATGACACAAAAAGAATTCAAGTTTATGGCGAAGGCTTTTCAAAAATAGATATGAATATAAAACATTATGAAGATGATGTTCGGTCTGGAACTCCTATAAATAGAGCAATAACAAGTCAGTTGGCTCCTAATGGTTCGAATTTTAATTTTCTTGCAATTGGAGCTGGATTAGTGAGTTTATTAGTAAAAGATAGAAACCCTAAAAAGAACTCTGAACGCGTTTTTGAAGAACGAAGACAACATGATATCATGTCAAAATCTTTTTCCGATCATATGTTTGAGCGTTTTTCTCATAATTTTTTTGTAGAAACCTTGAAAATTAAGAATGAAGATATTCCAATGTTTTTACAATATGTCGAAATGCCTGCCAAAGACTTATCCTTGTTTTTAAAGCCTGAATGCGAGTTGCAGCTTATTCAATATTTAACCGATAAAGCAAAAGCATACAAATTAGAAAATCAAAAAGAATAATTACTATTTTTACCAAATGAATAAGAACTTGTTACGATTTTTTTTACCAACCATTATGATTGTGATGTTGAGCTCATTTGCTTGGCATAAATTTTATGTTTCTGTAACCCAAATCGATTATGTGCCTAATAAAAAAAGAATAGAAATTACACACAGAATTTTTATTGACGATTTAGAAAAAGCATTGGAAAAAAAATACAAGAAGAAAGTGTATCTGACTTCTAATAAAGAATTGCCCGAAGCCGAAACCTTAATCAAAGATTACTTAAAGGAAAACGTAAAAATTTCCATCAATAAAAAAGTACAAAACCTCGAATTTTTAGCTCGTGAAATAGAAGGCGATGTGTTAATTTTTTACACTAAAATTGCTATTTCAAAAAAAATAAATACCTTCGAAATCTTTAATTCATTACTAACCGATGTTTACAGCGAACAACAAAATATTGTTCATGTAAATATTAATAGTAACAAAAACAGCTTTTTGTTTACTAATAATGATACGCAACAAAAAATAGTCTATTAAAAGAAACTAAAATACCATGAAAAAGTCAATTGTACTATCTGTCTTTTTAACTTTAGCTGTTGCTTTTGGGGCAGTTGCTCAAGAATTAAAAACAGAAGAGAAAAAGCGTGAATTAGGACATTATAATGAGAATAAATTCCGTCAAATGTATGACGAAATGGCTACTCCTAATATGTACAGAACAGCTTCTGGAGCTCCAGGACCTGCTTATTATCAGCAAAAAGCAGATTATAAAATGAATCTGGAATTAGATGATAAAAACAAGAAATTATATGGTTCTGAAACAATTACCTATCACAATAACGCTAAAGAATCGTTAGAATATTTATGGGTGCAATTAGAACAAAATATTGAAAGACCTGATTCGAAAACACCTTTAGTTGAAAATCAAAATATGGACAAAGCTATTTCAACAAGTGGTTTTGCAAAAAAATACATGGGAAGTCCTTTTCCAGGAGGTTTTAACATCGAATATGTTAAAGATGCTAAAGGAAATCCAATGAAATACACCATCAATCAAACTATGATGCGTATTGATTTGCCTAAACCATTAAAAAATGGTGAAAAGGTTTCGTTTTCAATCAAATGGTGGTACAATATTGTAAATTACATGGAGCAAGCCAATAATGGTCGTTCTGGTTATGAACAATTTCCTGATGGAAATCGTTTGTTTGTAATGGCCCAATTTTTCCCAAGAATGGCTGTCTACAATGATGTAGAAGGATGGCAAAACATGCAATTTTGGGGTAGAGGCGAATTTGCTCTAGTTTTTGGAGATTATGAAGTAAATATCACAGTTCCAGCTGATCACGTTATGGAAGCAACAGGAGTTTTACAAAATAGAAGCGAAGTCTTTACAGCAGAACAAGTTAAAAGATGGGAATTAGCTGAAAAAACATTTGATAAACCAGTTGTGATTGTTACGCAAGAAGAAGCAGTTGCAAAAGAAAGTAGCTTTTCAGACAAAAAGAAAACATGGAAATTTAAAGCTCAAAATGTGCGCGACTTCGGTTTCTCAACTTCAAGAAAATTCATAATCGATGCAATGGCAGTTGATTTACCAACAAACAAACCATTAGCAATTTCAATTTATCCAAAAGAAGCAAATCCACTTTGGGGAGATTTATCTACAAAAGCGGTAGCACACACTTTAAAAACGTATTCACATTTTACATTTGATTACCCTTATCCAAAAGCAGTTTCAGTTTCTGCAGAAGATCAAGGAATGGAATATCCAATGATTTGTTGGAACTACGGTCGTCCTGACGAAAAAGGATTTGTAAGTGATAGAATTAAATACGGAATGTTAGGAGTTATTATTCACGAAGTAGGACACAATTTCTTTCCAATGATTGTAAATTCAGATGAAAGACAATGGTCATGGATGGATGAAGGTTTAAATACATTCTTAGAATATTTAACAGAAATTTCATTCGATCCAAAATTTCCTGCTACGAGAGGTCCAGCTAAAAACATTGTGCCTTACATGAAAGGAAACCAAAAATATTTAGAGCCTATTATGTCAAACTCGGAGAATATTTACCAATTTGGAGCTAATGCTTATGGAAAACCAGCAACAGGGTTAAATATTTTGAGAGAAACTATTATGGGTCACGAATTATTTGACCATGCTTTCAAAACGTATGCAAACCGTTGGAAATTCAAACACCCAACTCCAGAAGATTTCTTTAGAACAATGGAAGATGCTTCTGCTGTTGATTTAGATTGGTTTTGGAGAGGTTGGTTTTATTCTACAGATTATACAGATATAGGAATTAAAGAGGTAAAACAATACTATGTAATTGAGCAAGATCCTTCAGAAGCTAAAGCGCAATTTAATAGAAGAGGAAGAAAAATTGGAGATGCAAATCAACCAATGTTAAAAATGGTGTTAGAAGCTTCAAATGATTTTAAACCAGAATTAGCAAAAGGTTTTGATTATTCTAAAGTTCAAGCTTTAAATGATTACTTAACTAAAAACTATTCAGTAGCCGAAATTAATGCATTAAAAACACCAAGTTTTTTCTATGAAGTTGAATTTGATAAGCCTGGAGGTTTAATAATGCCAATTATTGTAGAACTTCAGTTTGAAGATGGAACTACTGAAACTCAAACGTTTCCTGCTCAAATTTGGAGAAGAAACAATGAGACTGCAAAACGAGTTTTTGCTACTGAAAAGAAAGTGGTAAAAATTCAATTAGATCCTAAATTAGAAACTGCCGATATAGATGTTACAAATAACTATTGGCCAAAAGAAGAAACAGAATCTAAATTTGATACTTTAGAAAAAAAATAAGAATTAAGACTATCTTCGGATAGTCTTTTTTTTTGATTACTTTAAGATAAATCGCAATAAAACTTTGTAACTTTGCGAAGTTAAATTTTCAAAATTAAACTATGTTTGGAATAGGCGGAGGTGAATTGTTTTTCATCATTTTGGTTGTTTTAATGTTATTTGGATCAGATAAAATTCCAGATATTGCTCGTGCTTTAGGAAAAGGTATGGCGCAATTAAAGAATGCAACAAACGAAATAAAGAATGAAATTCATAAAGGAACTCAAGACGCTGGATTGGATATGAATACTTTAACAGGAGGTGTTTCAGATGAAATAGCAAAAGCAAAAGAAGGAATCACTAAAATGGTAAATCCTTTGGAAAATATCAATTTAGATGTTCAAAATCCGATTGAAAAAGTAAAAGAAGATATTGAAAGCATTACCGGACCTGTAAAAAGACAATTGTAATTTGGAACAGTTAATTAACTTAGATAAAGAATTATTCCTTTTTTTAAATGGATTGGGTTCAGAACCATTCGATGGTTTTTGGAAAATTATCACCAAACAACTCTATTGGTCACCACTTTTTGTTGGTGTTTTTTATCTTCTTCAAAAGAAAGTGGGTTGGAAAGGTTTAGGAATCATAATTCTTTTCTTGGCTGCTTTAATTACGTTTACAGACCAAATTACGAATCTATTCAAATATTCTTTCGAACGTTTACGACCATGTAATAATCCCGAATTTGATGGAATAATTAGAGAAGTAATTACAAGAAAATCATTTAGTTTTTTCTCTGGACATGCGGCCAATTCAATGGCATCAACAATGTTTATTTTCTTAATTGTCAGAAAGTATTATAAGTTTGCATATTTATTGTTTCTATTTTCGTTAATTTTTGCTTATAGCAGAATTTACTTAGGATTACACTATCCCGCGGATATTGTAACTGGTTATGTTTTTGGTGGATTTTTTGGATTTTCGTTTTATAAATTATACTGTTATATAAACAATCGATACAAAATAAATTCAGAAATTATTACTGAATAACTGTTTTGACTTCTTTTAAAATTGCATCAATTTCTTTTCCATTAGTATCTATCCCAAAATTATTATCATGATAAGGTTGGTATAATTTTTTCTCTGTTACTGAAAAAAGTCCAATTGTAGTTGTATTAGTAGAATTAGATAAATGCATAATGCCGCTATCAGCACCTATGAAAAGTTCTGTATTAGCAATTAATGCAGCTATTTTTCGCACATCTTTACTATAATAGGATGGTGCTTTAAAGTTAATTTGCGAAACATTTTCGGCGGGTAAAACTTCAATAATTGTATAATTATTAAATTCTTTTTTTAAAACTTCATAAAAAATAGTCCACCATTCTTTTGTGTATTTTTTATCACTCGTTGCATACGTGAAAATACAGATGGTTTTTTTTGTATTACCAGTAAGTTCAAATAAATCGTTTGCTCCTTTTTTTAATTCTTCTGAGTCCAAGCGTATGTTGATTTTAGGAATTGAATTATCAGGTAATTCTAATCCTAGTATTTTAATCTCTTCTCTAAAATCGTAAACAGGACGTTTGGCGTTATGTAAGTAATCATTGTAAACGGAAGATTCCAAATCTTTAATACGTCCAAATATTTTATATTTTGATTTTGTAATTTTTGTAGCAATAGAACCAGAGGAAGAATAACTAACGGTATTGATAATTAAATCATATTTATGTTTGCGTAAATAAAGCCAACATCCTAAGTATTTTATAAATTCTTTAAAATGTTTTCGCGGTAATGAAATTATTTTATTGACTTCAGGATAATTTTTAAATAATATGGAACCAAGGTTACCCTTGAGAAAAAGATCAATTTTTGCGTCTGGGAAAGTGGTAATTAATTCTTGTAATAAAGGTGTAATTAGAAGCTGATTTCCCAATCTGTGATTTGGTCTAACAATTAGTATTTTTTTAATTTCAGACGGATTTTTTATGCTGTTTTGATACGATTTTGTCTCGTTAATCGTTTTTACAAACAGATTTTTTGTAATACTTTTTCTAAATAAATTTATTTCTTCTTTCAAATTCATTATAAAACTCGACTTACGGTTAAACCATCACGAATAGGCAATAAAACCGTTTCTACTCTTGGGTCAGTGTTTAATAGTTGATTGTATTCTAATAAAATGGGAGTGCTTTTATCGTTTGGTTTTACTTCTTCCAAAACTTTTCCGCTCCATAACACATTATCCGATAAAATAATTCCGCCTTTGTTCATCATCGGAACGATTAAGTGGAAATAATTCACATAATTTTCTTTGTCAGCATCAATAAAAACCAAATCAAATTTTTTATTCAAAGTTGGGATAATGTCAACCGCATCACCTAAATGTTGAAAAATTTGATCTTTCCATGGCGAAGCGTCAAAATATTTTCGCTGAAAATCTACTAATTCTTCTTCAATATCAATCGTATCTAAAGTTCCGTTTTCCATCAAACCTTCTGCTAAACACAAAGCTGCATAACCTGTATATGTACCTATTTCTAAAATATGTTTCGGACGAATTATTTTAGAAAGCATACTCAAAACTCTACCTTGAAAATGGCCACTCAACATACGAGGTTGCATGATTTTTTGGTAAGTTTCTTTGTTTAATTTCGCTAATAATTCAGGTTCCGCTTGTGAATGATTGGCTACGTAATCTTCTAAATCTTCTGATATGAAATGCATTTTATAAACTTTTGGTTGGGTCTTGTAATGTGTTAAAAACTCTAATTACGAATATTTCAGAATCTTTGATGTAATAAAGAATTTTGTAATTTCTGACAATAATTCTCCTACAATCTTTTCGGTATTCATCAATTTGAAATTGCTCTACAAAAGTAATTGAATTTGGCGCTTGATAAATTTCGTCAATTATTTTATTTGCAGTTTCTGATGAAATTTTATTGGAGAGATAATGATGTATGTTTGAAATATCTTCGAAAGATTTAGAAGTCCAAATAATTGAAAACATTATTTATTGCTTTTTTAATTGCTCAATTTTAATTGCCATTTCTTCGTTGGTAAAAGTTTTATTATTCTTAATATCTTCAAAACCTTCTTCAACTTTTAGTTGGTATTCTTCTAAATTTAGAGCATATCCTTTTGAATCAAAAGCGATAGTTTCTTTCGAATATTCATTTAAAACCGAATCTACAATGCGAAGCACACGCTCATCGGCATTTTCGAGTTTTAATTTTATAATTTCTTTTAATTCAGGAATTCCCATAAAATTCTTTTTAACAAAAATACAAAAAGAATTCATCCAATTTTCTAATTTTTGAATTCTAATTTCTAAATTCATTACTTTTGCACCATGCAAATCGAGAAAAAAGACATACGAGCACTTACCAAAGAACAATTACGTAACTTCTTTGTTGCTAACGGAGACAAAGCTTTTCGCGGCAATCAAGTTTATGAATGGTTGTGGCAAAAGCGAGCGCACACTTTTGAAGATATGACCAATGTGTCTAAAGAAACTCGAGCTATGTTAGAAGCTAATTTTGTAATCAATCACATTAAAGTTGATACGTTACAACGTAGTGAAGATGGTACCGTTAAAAATGCTGTTCGTTTGCATGATGATTTAATTGTAGAATCGGTTTTAATTCCAACTGAAACTCGAACTACTGCTTGTGTTTCTTCGCAAGTAGGTTGTAGTTTAGATTGTAATTTTTGTGCGACAGCGCGATTAAAACGTATGCGTAATTTGGAACCGGGAGAAATCTACGATCAAGTGGCTGCCATTGATAACGAAAGTCGTTTGTATTACGACCGACCGCTATCAAACATTGTTTTCATGGGAATGGGAGAGCCTTTGATGAATTATCCAAACGTGATGAAAGCGATTGATATGATTACTTCAAATGAAGGTTTAGGAATGTCGCCAAAACGTATTACAGTTTCTACTTCTGGAATTCCGAAAATGATTAAGAAAATGGCAGATGATGAGGTGAAATTTAAATTAGCGGTTTCCTTACATTCGGCGGTGGAGGAAATTCGTAACGAAATCATGCCGTTTACTAAAAACTTTCCGCTAACCGATTTGCGTGAGAGTTTAGAATATTGGTACAGAAAAACCAAAAGTAAAATTACTTACGAATATGTGGTTTGGAAAGGAATCAACGATGATAAAAAATCGATTGACGCTTTGGTGAAATTTTGCAAATATGTACCATGTAAAGTGAATTTGATTGAGTACAATCCTATAGATGACGGCATGTTTCAACAAGCGTCGGAAGAAGCTACTAATGCTTATATTACGGCTTTAGAAAAAAACAATATTGTTGCTAAAGTTAGAAGAAGTCGAGGAAAAGATATTGATGCAGCTTGCGGACAATTGGCAAATAAATCTTAGTTTATTTTGTTATACTGAATCTGTTTCAGAATCTAATTTTTTGCCTATATCAATTGTTTTCGTACTTTTGATACCTCAATGAAAATAACCGAACAAATAAAGCTACCCATCGCAAATGAAATGGAACTCTTTGAAGAGAAGTTTCGCGATTCCATGTCTTCAAAAGTGGCTTTATTAAACAGAATCACACATTATATTGTAAATCGAAAGGGAAAACAAATGCGACCAATGTTTGTTTTCTTAACCGCAAAAATGGTTTCAGGAGGTACTATTAATGAACGAACGTATCGAGGTGCTTCGGTTATTGAATTAATTCACACTGCAACTTTAGTACATGATGACGTAGTTGACGACAGTAACAAACGTCGTGGGTTTTTCTCTCTAAACGCACTTTGGAAAAACAAAATTGCCGTTTTAGTGGGCGATTATTTGTTGTCAAAAGGATTGTTGCTTTCTATCGATAATAACGATTTCGATTTACTAAAAATCATTTCTGTTGCTGTTCGTGAAATGAGTGAAGGCGAATTACTTCAAATTGAAAAAGCGCGCAGATTAGACATCACCGAAGATATTTATTACGAAATCATCCGACAAAAAACAGCTACTTTAATTGCGGCTTGTTGTTCGCTTGGTGCATGTTCTGTTGCTCCAGAAGATAAAGTGATGGTCGAGAAAATGCGCAAATTCGGTGAACTTATCGGGATGGCGTTCCAAATCAAAGATGATTTATTCGATTACACCGATGACGCCATTGGTAAACCAACTGGAATTGACATCAAAGAGCAAAAAATGACTTTACCATTGATTTACGCTTTGAATAATTGTTCCCCAAAAGAAAAAAGTTGGGTAATCAATTCGGTAAAAAACTACAACAAAGACAAAAAGCGCGTAAAAGAAGTGATTCAATTTGTAAAAGACAAAAACGGATTAACGTACGCCGAAGAAAAAATGGTACAATTTCAACAAGAAGCACTTTCATTATTACAAGATTTCCCAACATCCACTTATAAAGATTCCCTTATTTTAATGGTAAATTACGTTATTGAAAGAAAAAAATAATTTTCTTTTTCCAAAATTTCTCCATTGATTTTGTCATTCCGAAGGAATCTTATAATTTTTAGTTGGTAGATAAAACCTTTTCAATTTCATTCTAGTCTTTTATTTGGGATATAAATAATCTACTTATATGTTAAATATGACTTAAATCCGATGTTCAAGAACAATAATATTGATCAAAACAACGTTTCATTAGGAATACGCTTTGATTTTAATTAGATTTAGGGTTAAGTTAAGTTCTCTGTTTAAAAAAGCACTTCAGTTACATGAAGTGCTTTTTTGTTTTTATAAGTTTTTTTGTAGATTAACTTTACAACTTTGTATCTTTGAAACTTTCCGAATTAAAATTGCAATTTGATATCAAAAGACACCATAGAAAAAGTATTTGAAACCGCCCGAGTTGAGGAGGTAATTGGTGATTTTGTACAACTCAAACGCGCAGGAAGTAATTTGAAAGGATTGTCTCCGTTTGTAAATGAGAAATCGCCTTCATTTATGGTTTCTCCAGTAAAGCAAATTTGGAAAGATTTCTCCTCAGGAAAAGGTGGGAATGCTGTGACTTTCTTAATGGAACACGAACATTTTACGTATCCAGAAGCTATTAAATATTTAGCGGTAAAATATAATATTGAGATTGAAGAAACCGTTCAAACTGATGAAGATGTAGCGCAAGCCAATGAAAAGGAAAGTATGTATTTGGTTTCCGAATTCGCTCAGAAATATTTTCATTATACTTTATTGGAAACCGAAGAAGGAAAAGCTATCGGATTGTCTTATTTTAAAGAACGTGGTTTTACTTCTGAAACAATTAAGAAATTCGGATTAGGATATTCGCCTGAAACTTGGGACGCTTTTACCAAAGAAGCACTTGGAAAAGGTTATAAATTAGAATATTTAAACAAAACCGGACTTTCCATTGTGAAAGAGGACAAGCAATTCGACCGATTCAAAGGTCGTGTGATGTTTCCGATTCAGAGTATGAGTGGACGTGTTTTGGGTTTTGGAGGTCGTATTTTGACCAATGATAAAAAAGCTGCAAAATATCTGAATTCACCCGAAAGTGATATTTACCACAAGAGTAAAGTTTTATACGGAATTTTCCATGCAAAACAATCCATTGCCAAACTGAATAATTGTTATTTAGTGGAAGGTTATACCGATGTTATCCAAATGAATCAAGCTGGTATTGAAAATGTTGTAGCTTCTTCTGGAACTGCTTTAACTCCAGATCAAATTCGTTTAATTAATCGCTTAACGCCAAATATTACGGTGCTTTTTGATGGTGACGCAGCCGGACTTCGAGCTTCGATTCGAGGAATTGATTTGATTTTGGAAGCTGGAATGAACGTAAAAGTTTGTACGTTTCCTGATGGAGATGACCCAGATAGTTTTGCTCGAAAAACGTCGTATGAAGATTTGCTATTGTATTTTGAAGAAAACGCCAAAGATTTCATTCAGTTCAAAGCTTCTTTATTGATGCAAGAAGCCAAGAATGATCCAATTAAAAAAGCAGATTTAATTCGTGATATGGTCATCAGTATTTCAAAAATTCCAGACCGAATTAAGCGTGAAGTGTATATTAAGGAATGTTCCCGAATCATGGATATTTCCGAAGATGTGCTTTTTAATACCTTAGCGCAATTAGTTAAGAAAGATTTATCAGAAGCTAACAAACAATATAAAGAGGAACAAAAAGCATTTGAAGTAGTTAAGAATGATGTTTCTCAACCTACAGCAAAAGTTGATATTCAGTACGAATTAGAGCATAAAATCATCCAAATTTTATTGTTGTACGGAGATAAAGAAGTTACTTTTGAAGACACTATTTTAGCTCAAAATGAAGATGGCGAAATGGTTGGGGTAAAAGAACAAAATAACTATAAAGTATACCAACGTATTTATCTGAGTTTGCAAGAAGATGAGGTAGAATTGGCTAATCCAGTTTTCAAAGCAATTTATAACCATTTGATTGCTTATTTTAATGAAAATGAAGTTTTTGAATTAGATAAATATTTGATGTATCTTCCAGAAGAATTAGCACAAGAAGTTACGACAGTTCTTATGAATGAAGAACGCGAAGTGCTACATAACTGGGAAGTACAACAAATTTACGTAAAACAAAAAGAAGCTACTATAAGTCAATACGTTACCGAAACAATTATTACATTGCGGTGGTATTTGGTCAATAATATAATTGACGATTTGAAAAATAATCTTTCTAAAGAGGAACAATCTGATAATTCAGATACATTAGAAATGGTTATGGCCTATTTAGGACTTACACATGTTTTTTCCCAAAACTTAGGGCGAGTTTTGTCAAGATACAATTAAATTATATCTAAGTCTTTTGCTTTTTTCAACAAGTCTACTAAATTAGTAACGTTTAATTTGGCTAGTAAACGCAATTTATAAGTACTGATTGTTTTTTCATCTAGACCTAAAATTTGAGCTACTTCTTTATTTTTCTTGCCATCATTAAGGTAACGAAGTACTTCAATTTCTCTGGTAGATAATTTTTTAAACAAGCGTTCCGATTTTTTTCCTTTGCTCAGCATTTCGATACTTTTTTTAACCGTTTCGCTGAAAACAATTTTACCTTCTGAAACTTTTGAAATAGCGTTTTCTAACTCTTTTAAATCACTATTTTTAGAAATATATGCCGAAACTCCAGCTTTAATTGCAGTTGGGGCATACATTTGCTCGGTTACTGAAGTGAAAAGGATTATTTTAGTTTCAGGGAAATCTTTTAAAAGACTTTTAATATCTCTAATGCTAGATAATCCTGATAATTCTATATCTAAAAGCAATATGTTGCATCTTTTTTCATCTAAAATTGTAAGTAAAGATTCTAAATTTTTAGCCGATGCAATAATTTCCATTCTGTTATTATTATGAAAATAAGATTGTAATCCTTGGATTACAACGGGTAAACTGTCTGCAATACATATTTTAATCATAACTAAAAAATTAAATTACACCTTGATTTACTTTCAAAGTTACTAAAAAAAATGTAATTACTTGTTAATTAGTATAAATATTATTTTAATCCAAATGGTATTTTACATATAGGAATTGGATTCATTTTGTGTTGATTAATCGTATTTAACCTTTTGAAGATATTAAAAACTTCGGCTTCTCTTCCTGAAAAATCTTCCAAGGTTTTTCCGTTTTCCATTTGAATCATGGCCCATTCTAATTCATCATAATTAGCGCCTATTTGATCTTCATCGCTTCTGTCATCTCCAAATAAGCCATCTGTTGGTTTAGCTTTCAAGATGCTTTCTGGGACTTTTAAATATTCGGCAAGCAATCGTACTTCGCTTTTTACTAAATCTGCAATCGGACTAACATCAACGCCACCGTCGCCATATTTTGTAAAAAAACCTACGCCAAAATCTTCTACTTTATTTCCTGTTCCAGCTACCAATAATCCATGAATTCCAGCAAAATAATACAAAGTGGTCATTCGTAAACGCGCACGCGTATTGGCTAAAGATAAATTCAAAACGGCTTCATTTTCTGATGAAGGAACTTGATTTTTAAATGTTTCAAATACGGGAGTTAAATCGGCTCTTTCGTTAAAAACATTTGGGAAACGTTTTTTTAATTGATCAATATGCTCGTTAGCTCTATTCACATGACTTTCCGCTTGATGTATTGGCATTTCCACACATAAAGTGGGTAAACCAGTTTGCGCGCAAAGTGTAGAAGTTAATGCACTATCAATTCCGCCCGAGATTCCCACAACAAAACCCTTTACTTTTGCGTTAGTAGCATAATCGAGTAACCATTTTACGATATGTTGATTGATTTTTTCGGCTTGAAAGGTGGTAGAATTTGTCATTTTTTTATGAAAATTTATTAGTCGATAACTGTATATTTGCAAACCAAATTAGTTTTGATAAAAATATAAAAAATACGCTATATGAAGCAATTATTATTTGTCCTTGTTGCGATTACTTTATTTTCATGTAAAGATGATAATAAGGTGGAAGAAGCGGTCGCTAATATTCCAATTGAATTTAAAGTAGAACGTTTTGATCAAATCTTTTACCAATCAAAACCAGAGGATTTAAATAAGATTAAAGCGCAATATCCTTTCTTTTTTCCTGCTGGAAACCCAGATTCTATTTGGGTAAACAAACTAAAAAATCCGTTGTTAAAAGAGTTGTACAAAGAAGTGCAAATGAAATACGCAACTTTAGGTCCAGTTGAAGCAGATATGGAGAAAATGTTTGCTTACGTGCAATATTATTTCCCAAAATATAAAACACCTCGAGTTATTACTTTAATTAATGAAGTAGATACTGAAGCTAAAGCGTTTTATGTAGATACGTTAGCTTTAGTTTCTTTAGATTGTTATTTAGGAAAAGATCATCGTTTTTATGTAGATTTTCCAGAATTTAAGAAGACAGAATTAGAAGAAAATCAAATCTTACCTAATTTAGTTTCAACTTTTTGTTATGGAAAAATTGCACCTCCAACAGATAGAACATTGCTTTCTGCTATGATTTATTATGGAAAAGAACTGTATGTAAAAGACAAATTGATTCCGTTTTATTCCGATGCTGTAAAAATTGGTTATACCGAAACTCAGTTGCAATTTTGTCAAGCAAACGAATATTACATGTGGAGTAATCTGGTAGAAAATAAGCTATTATTCGATTCTAACCCTAAGAACGAATTGCGATTCATTAAACCAGCACCATTTACTAAATTTTATTTAGAAATCGATAATCAAACACCAGGAAGAGTAGGGCAATGGTTAGGTTGGCAAATCGTAAGAAGTTATATGGAAAACAACGATGATGTAACTTTAGAGCAATTATTAGCAATGGATGCCAAATCCATCTTCGGCAATTCAAAATACAAACCAAAGAAGCAATAAATATGAAAACATCAGATATAAAAATCACCGTAGGTTTAGACGAAAATAACGTTCCTGATACATTATTATGGACGGCACAAGATGGTGGAATTGAGCAAGAAGAAGCAAAAGCATTATTGTTGTCTGTTTGGGATAGCAAAGCAAAAGAAACACTTCGTATTGATTTATGGACAAAAGATATGCCTGTAGATGAAATGAAACAATTCTTTCATCAAACTTTAGTAGCAATGGCAGATACATTTCAACGTGCCACTGCTGACGAAAAAATGTCGGATACGATGCGCGATTTTTGTGATTACTTCGCCGAAAAAATGGATTTAAAAGCATAAAAAAGTCGCTAGAAATAGCGACTTTTTAATTTTGTTTGTTTTTTAAACAAATCCATTATCTTTAAAAATATCTTCATTAATCTGACCGATATACTCTAGAATCCCTTCTTTTCCTTTAGCTTCTAAAGATGAAGTAACAAAATAAGGAGGCATTTCGGCCCAATCACCAGCTAACAATTGTTTCTTGTAAGCTTCTACATGATTGTTTACTTTGTTTTTTCCAAGTTTATCTGATTTGGTAAAAATAATCGCAAACGGAATTTCGCTTTCGCCTAAATATTCCATGAATTCTAAATCAATTTTTTGAGCCTCTAACCGGATGTCAATTAATACAAAGGCGCAAACTAATTGTTCTCTTTGCTCAAAATAATCCATAATAAATTGTTGGAAAACGGCTTTAGTTTTCTTAGAAACTCGCGCATAACCATAACCAGGTAAATCCACTAAAAACCAATTGTTGTTGATTTTAAAGTGATTGATCAACTGCGTTTTTCCTGGTTTTGACGATGTTTTTGCCAAATTTTTATGATTCGTCAACATGTTAATCAATGAAGATTTTCCTACATTGGAACGACCAATAAATGCGTATTCAGGTAAGCGGTCTTTCGGACACTTATCTACTTCTGAATTACTAATTACGAATTCGGCGGTATTAATTTTCATATGCTATAAAATAAAATTCCCCAAAAAGGGGAACTATTATAAATTCTTCTTTTGTAACCAATCAAACAAAATTTGATTGAATGCTTCAGGATGCTCCATCATGGCAGCGTGCCCACATTTGTCAATCCAAAACAACTCTGAGTTTGGTAGTAATTTATCAAATTCTTCAGCTACATTTGGAGGTGTTACTTTGTCATTTTTGCCCCAAATAATACACGTTGGTGTAGTCATTTTTGGTAAATCTTTTGCCATGTTATGACGAATAGCGCTCTTTGCAATGGTTAAGGTTTTAATCAATTTGATTCTATCATTAACCGTTGCAAAAACTTCGTCTACAATTTCTTTAGTTGCAATTTCTGGATTATAAAAAACGTCTTCGGCTTTCTTTTTGATGTATTCATAATCCCCACGTTTTGGGTAACTTTCACCCATTCCGCTTTCATATAAACCTGAACTTCCGGTAATTACTAAAGCTTTTACAAGTTCTGGATACATTTTAGTGAAATACAATCCAATATGTCCGCCTAGCGAATTTCCCACAAGAATTACTTGATCAAATCCTTTGTGAACAATAAAATCTTTTACAAATTTTGAAAAGGCTTTAACGTTGGTTTTTAAAATATTTTGAGTGTAAATAGGTAATTCAGGAATCACCACTTTGTATCCTTTAGGAGGAAAAAAATTAGCCACACCATCAAAATTGCTTAGGCCGCCCATTAAACCATGAAGTATGATTATTGGAGTTCCTTCGCCAGCTTCAAAATAGGTGTATTTTTTTTCTTTTCTTAACATAAATTCCACTTAAGGTATTAGTTCTAATGATTGACAAATATACTATTTTATTAAAGAATGAAAAGAAAAATTTAACAGAGTTGTTTTTAAACTTTTACAGTTTGTAAAATGTTAGTTATCAACAATTTTAATGGTTTTTTACTGGAAAAGGATGAAATATTAGATTTTCATTTTTCTGCTAAAATTCTCCTTAATTATTGATTTTGCAAATATTCTTTTGTTAAAAGTGGTAAAACGACTTTTGAAATCTAAAAACTTATTAACAAAGTGGTAGTTTGTGGTAAAAAGTGGTAAAATTTTTCTAAATTTGTCCTTATTCTAATCGAAATAAAAAATTGAAAACATTAATCGGAACATACGAGTGTAAAGTAGATGCCAAAGGAAGGCTGATGCTACCTACGTCGCTAAAGAAACAATTGGGTTCTTTGGAGGAAGGTTTCGTGTTGAAACGTTCGGTTTTTCAACCTTGTTTGGAATTGTTTCCAATGGCTGAATGGAATAAAATGATGTTGAAAATCAATAAACTAAATCGTTTCAATAAAAAGAATGACGATTTTATTAGAAGATTTACGGCAGGAGTTAAAATGATAGAGATTGATGCGACAGGGCGGCTTTTAATTCCAAAAGATTTAGTGGTTTTTGCTCATATTGATAAAGATATTGTGCTGAATTCAGCGATTAATATCATCGAAATTTGGGATAAAGATAAATACGAAAATGCGATTGAAAACGCAGTGGGTGATTTCGCAGATTTGGCAGAAGAAGTAATGGGTAATTTTAATGACGACGAAGATGGAATATCATAATCCAGTATTGTTAAAAGAAACAGTTGATGGATTGAATATTCATCCTGATGGTGTGTATGTGGATGTTACTTTTGGTGGTGGCGGACATTCGAGAGAGATTATGAGTCGTTTGGGTGAAAACGGAAAATTATTCGCTTTTGACCAAGATTTAGATGCATTGAAAAATGCAATTGATGATGAGCGATTTACTTTAATTAATGAAAATTTTAGATTCATAAAACGTTTTTTACGTTTCCACGGAATCAAGCAAGTAGATGGGATTTTAGCTGATCTAGGTGTTTCATCACACCAATTTGATGTAGCAGAAAGAGGTTTTTCAACTCGTTTTGATGCAGAATTAGATATGCGAATGAATCAAAAAGGTGATATCAGTGCTTATCATGTTGTTAATGAATACGATGAACAAGATATTGCAAGAGTTTTGTTTGATTACGGCGAATTAAAAAACGCAAGAGCTATGGCAAACGTAATCGTAACGGCTCGAAAAGATAAAGAAATCCGCAATTCGGACGAATTGAAAAAAGTGTTAGCAAAATTTTTACCAGGACATAAAAGCAATAAAATTCTAGCTCAAATATACCAAGCCATTCGTATTGAAGTCAATCAAGAAATGGATGTGTTGAAAGAATTCTTAGAACAATCCTTAGAAATTCTAAAACCTGGAGGTCGACTGAGTGTTATCTCGTATCACTCATTAGAAGATAGATTAGTAAAACGTTTTGTAAAAAACGGCATGTTTGAAGGAGAGCCAGAACGTGATTTCTTTGGAAATTTTGAAGTTCCTTTTAAAACCATTGAAAAACTAATTGTACCAACCGAAGAAGAAATTGCAATCAATAATAGAGCACGAAGTGCAAAATTAAGAGTAGCCGAAAAATTATAAAGTATGAAAGACGGAATTTACAGTTTATTAAAAGCCAAGTTTCTTGTTAGTGATGACGCTCTTAAGAATTGGAAATTTATTGTTTTTCTAGTGGTTTTAGGAATGATGGCTATTGCAAATAATCATCAATACGACGCAAAAAATTACCGAATTACTGAATTGAATAATCAAGTTAAAGAATTACGCTCTGAGTTTGTAGATCGTCGTTCTGAATTGATGAAATTAAAAATGGAATCTACGGTTGCAGAAAAAATGGAATCGCGTAATATTTTGCCTTCCGAAGTTCCGCCTGTTAAAATCGTTGTTGAGCATAAAGAAACTAAAAAAAGTTTTTGGGATAAATTAAAAATATGGCAATAGAAGATAAAAAAATATCGTATCGCATGTATTTTGTAGCTGTTATGTTTTTCATAATGGCTGTATTTATTTTGATAAAACTCAACAATATTCAATGGGTTGAAGGAACATATTACAGAAAATTAGCAAAAGAAAGAACCGTTAAAAATTTTACTATTCCAGCAAATAAAGGAAATGTGTATGCTGCTGACGGAAGTTTGTTAGCAACGTCAATTCCAGAATACACGATTTATTTTGATGCGGTGGCACCATCTTCAGAGCATTTCAAAGAAAATATTCAAGCACTTTCTGATTCGTTATCGATTATGTTTGGAAAATCTTCCGGACATTATCAAGCAAAATTACAAAAGGCAAGAGCTAATAAAAGTCGCTACGTTTTCATCGCAAAAAAATTAAGTTATACCGAACAAATGCGTTTGAAATCGTTTCCATTATTTAATAAAGGAGCTAACAAAGGAGGAATCATTATCGAGCAAAAAATAGTAAGAGAACATCCGATTGGTTTGGTAGCAAAAAGAACCATTGGTTACGAACGTTCAAACGAAGATGGGAAAGGATTAGAATACGCTTTTCGCGATTATTTGAATGGAAAGAATGGCCACAGAATGATGCAAAAAATCGCAAAAAATCAGTGGAAACCTATTAGCGATGTAAACGAAAAAGAGCCACAAGATGGTTATGATATTATTTCAACAATTGATGTTTACATTCAAGATATTGCACATCATGCTTTATTGAAGCAATTAGAACATTATAGTGCTGATCATGGTTGTGTGGTGGTAATGGAAACAAAAACAGGACACATTAAAGCCATTTCAAATTTAGGAAGAGCAGATGATGGGTCTTATTATGAAACACAAAATTATGCAATTGCAGAATCTCACGAACCAGGTTCAACTTTTAAATTAATGGATTTGATAGCGGTTTTAGACGACAAAAAGGCAGATACAAGTACTGTTTATGATTCAAAAGGAGGAGAAATACAATATTACGGAAGAAGAGTAAGAGATTCTCATAAAGGAGGTTATGGAAAAATTTCTTTAGCAAGAGGATTTGAGTTATCATCGAATACGGTTTTAGTACAATCTGTTTACAACAATTACAAAGACAATCCTAAACAATTTGTAGATAGAATCAACAGTTACGGATTAAATAAGCCTCTTGGTTTACCAATAAAAGGAGAAGGAATTCCAGTTATTCCTCAGCCAGGAACTAATCGTTGGTCGGGAGTAGCATTACCTTGGATGGCTTTTGGCTATGGACTATCAGTAACTCCTTTGCAAACTTTGACTTTATACAATGCGGTTGCCAATGACGGAGTAATGGTAAAGCCAATTTTTGTTAGCGAGATTAAAGAATGGAGTAAAACCATCAAAAAATATAATACCGAAGTAATTAATCCGAAAATCTGTTCACAAGAAACTTTAGATAAAGTACAAGCTGTTTTAGAAAATGTTGTAAAGAAAGGAACAGGTTCAAAGTTGTATTCGAAAGATTTTTCTATGGCGGGAAAAACAGGAACTGCTCAGGTGAATTATAAAGACAAATCAAAATTATATTATGCTTCATCTTTTGTGGGCTATTTTCCTGCGGACGAACCAAAATATTCTTGCATCATAGTAGTTCACAAGCCAAATGTTGCAGCAGGATACTACGGAGCTGATGTGGCTGGACCCGTTTTTAAAAGAATTGCACAAAAAATCTTTACCGATTCGCCATCAACTAATCATGTGAAAAATATCGATGCTAAAGTAGTTTCTCAAGAAAAAAATTACGCTGAATATTATAAAAAAGTTGAAAATGAAGAGCGAATTGTTCCAAATGTAAAAGGAATGGATGGAATGGACGCTGTAGCTTTATTAGAAAATTTAGGATTAAAAGTAAAAGTAATTGGTGTTGGAAGAGTGAAAAAACAATCGCTAACATCTGGACAAGCTTTTAACAAAAATCAAACAATCATAATCGAATTATCGTGAAGCAATTAAAAGACATATTATATAAAGTACACATTGAAGCAGTTCATGGAGCTACCGATATTACTGTTTCTAAAATTGAATTCGATTCGAGAAAAATTGAATTGAACGATGTTTTTGTGGCAATCAGAGGAACACTTTCCGATGGTCATGATTATATTGAAAAAGCATTAAGTCTTGGTGCAATTGCTGTTGTTTGTGAGGAATTTCCCAGTGTAATTGTAAACGGCGTTACTTATATTAAAGTAAAAGATTCTAACGAAGCTTTGGCTTTTTTAGCGGCTAATTACTACGAAAATCCTTCAGAAAATATCAGATTAGTTGGTGTAACAGGAACTAATGGTAAAACAACTATTGCATCACTATTATATCAATTATTCAAAAAAGCAGGTTATAAAGTTGGTTTGTTATCAACTGTAAAAATTATGGTTGATGAACAAGAATTTAAAGCCACACATACAACACCTGATTCTTTAACCATCAATAAGTATTTAGATTTAATGGCACAAGATGGTTGCGAATTTTGCTTCATGGAAGTTTCTTCGCACGGTGTTCATCAAAAAAGAACAGAAGCGTTACGTTTTGAAGGTGGCGTTTTTACTAATTTATCACACGATCATTTAGATTACCACAATACGTTTGCTGAATATCGCGATGTAAAAAAATCTTTTTTCGATAATTTACCAAAATCAGCTTTCGCAATTACCAATATTGATGACAAAAACGGATTGGTAATGCTTCAAAATACTAAGGCTAAGAAATTAACTTATGCACTAAAGTCATATGCTGATTATAAAGCGCAAATTTTAGAAAACCAATTATCGGGATTGTTATTAAAAATCAATGATAACGAAGTTTGGGTAAAATTAATTGGTTCGTTCAACGCTTATAATTTATTAGCAATTTACGGAGTAGCAGTAGAATTAGGAATCGAAAAAGTAGAAGCGTTACGTTTACTTTCAGAATTAGAAAGTGTCTCAGGACGTTTCCAATTTATTGTTTCTGATTCGAAAATCACGGCAATTGTTGATTATGCACACACGCCTGATGCCTTGGAAAATGTATTGAAAACGATTGAAGATATTCGTACAAAAAACGAACAATTAATAACAGTTGTAGGTTGTGGTGGCGATAGAGATAAAACTAAAAGACCAATTATGGCAAACATCGCTTCATCAATGAGCGACAAAGCCATTTTTACGTCGGATAATCCAAGAACCGAAAATCCAGAAACGATTATTGAAGAAATGGAAAAAGGTGTAGAACCTCAAAATTTCAAGAAAACAGTTTCAATTTTAGATAGAAAACAAGCCATTAAAACCGCTTGTCAATTGGCAAATCCAAACGATATTATTCTTATCGCAGGAAAAGGTCACGAAACCTATCAAGAAATTAACGGAGTACGTCATGATTTTGACGATTTACAAATAGTAACGGAGTTATTAAAACAATTGAATAAATAATTGTTTCGAGTTAAGAGTTACGTGTTTAAAGATAACCCGCAACTTGAAACTTGAAACCTGAAACTTAAAAATATGTTATATTACATTTTTCAATACTTAGACAAAGCCTTTGATGTTCCTGGCGCAGGGGTGTTTCAATACATTACTTTTCGCTCGGCATTAGCTTTTATTTTGTCGTTGTTAATTGCTACGATTTACGGTAAAAAAATCATCAATTATTTGAGAAACCAACAAGTAGGTGAAACGGTTCGTGAACTTGGTTTAGAGGGTCAAACTGCAAAAGCAGGAACGCCAACGATGGGCGGAATTATTATTATTTTGGCGACATTAATTCCGGTTTTGTTATTAGCGAAATTGAATAACATTTACATCATTTTATTGATTGTAACCACACTTTGGATGGGAACTATCGGTTTTATTGATGATTATATCAAGATTTTCAAGAAAGATAAACAAGGTTTAAAAGGAATTTTCAAAGTAATTGGGCAAGTTGGTTTGGGTTTAATTGTAGGAACCGTTTTATATTTAAGTCCAGATGTAACGGTTCGTAAAGATACTTTAACATCAAGAGTAAAAATTGAAAACAACATCAAACCAGCGGATTTAGAAGAAAAATCGACAGCAACTACCATTCCATTTTTCAAAAATAACGAATTCGATTATGCTGAAGTATTGTCGTTCATGGGAGATAATTACAAAGATTACGCTTGGTTGATTTTTATTCCAATGGTAATTTTAATAATCACAGCAGTTTCAAACGGAGCCAATCTTACGGATGGAATCGATGGTTTAGCCGCAGGAACTTCCGCAATTTCTGTTCTCACACTCGGATTATTTACTTTCGTTTCGGGAAATATCATTTTTTCTGATTATTTGAACATCATGTACATTCCAAATGCTGGTGAAATGACGGTTTATATCGCAGCATTTGTTGGTGCTTTAGTTGGCTTTTTGTGGTACAATGCGTATCCAGCATCAGTATTCATGGGTGATACAGGAAGTTTGACTATTGGTGGAATCATCGCTGTAATTGCAATATCAATCCGTAAAGAATTATTAATTCCAGTATTCTGTGGAATTTTCTTAGCCGAAAATTTGTCAGTAATGATTCAAGTGAGTTATTTCAAATATACCAAAAAGAAATACGGCGAAGGAAGAAGAATTTTCCTAATGTCGCCATTACATCACCACTATCAGAAAAAAGGCTATCACGAAAGTAAAATCGTAACACGTTTTTGGATTGTTGGAATTCTATTGGCGATTTTCTCACTCGTTTCTTTAAAATTAAGATAAGATGCGACTGGTAGTTTTAGGCGGAGGCGAAAGTGGAGTAGGAACCGCCATCTTAGGAAAGAAAAAAGGATACGATGTTTTTGTATCGGATTTTGGAAAAATAAAAGAAAATTATAAAGAAGTTCTTACCATTAATGGAATCGCTTGGGAAGATGAAAAGCATACAGAAGAGTTAATTCTGAATGCCGATGTAGTAATGAAAAGTCCAGGAATTCCCGAAAAAGCACCAATCGTAAAAAAGCTAATCGAGAAAGGGATTCCCGTGATTTCTGAAATCGAGTTTGCAATTCAGTTTACCGATGCGACAACGGTTGGAATCACCGGAAGTAATGGAAAAACAACCACAACGCTTTTGACTTATCATTTGTTAAAACAAGGTGGTTTAAATGTGGGATTAGCAGGAAATATTGGAAAAAGCTTCGCTTGGCAAGTAGCCGAAAACAAGCACGATATTTATGTATTAGAATTGAGTAGTTTTCAGTTAGACGGAATCATAAACTACAAACCACACATTGCAATTTTGACAAATATTAGTCCAGATCATTTAGATAGATACAATTACGATTATAATTTGTACATCGATTCTAAATTTAGAATTACAAAAAATCAAACAGAAGCCGATTATTTGATTTATGACAATGAAGACGAAGCGATTCAAAATTGGCTAAAAAACAATACGATTAAAGCAAATAAAGTTCCTTTTTCATTGGTTGCAAAACCAGATAACGAAGGAGGATTTTTAGAAGAAAACAACATGAATACCACAATTAAAAACCACACATTTACTATGCCAATCAACGAACTTGCATTAGAAGGAAAACACAACATTAAAAACGCAATGGCAGCAACTGCTGTAGCGCAATTGTTGAATATTAGAAAACAAACCATCAGAGAGAGTTTGACTAATTTCCAAGGTGCTGAACACCGATTAGAAAAGGTATTGAAAATTCAAGGAGTGCAATATATAAACGATTCAAAAGCTACCAATGTAAATTCGGTTTTTTATGCTTTGGATAGTATGACTACGCCAACGGTTTGGATAGTAGGTGGTGTAGATAAAGGGAATGATTACGATGAATTAATGCCTTTAGTTCGCGAAAAAGTAAAAGCGATTGTTTGTTTAGGTGTTGATAATACAAAAATTAGCAATGCTTTTAACAATGTGGTAGATGTGATGGTAGAAACTACTTCAATGTCAGAAGCAGTTCAAATTGCACAACGTTTAGCTGAAAAAGGAGATAGCGTTTTGTTATCGCCAGCTTGTGCAAGTTTCGATTTGTTCGAAAACTATGAAGACAGAGGAAAACAATTCAAACAAGCAATTTATAATTTATAGTTAATGTTGTCATTTCGACGTAAGGAGAAATCACATATTAAATTCATAAGAAAAGTAAAAAAATAAAAGATAATGTTCGATATCATTGGTAAAATAAGAGGAGATAAAACCATTTGGGCCATAGTTTTTCTATTGGCTTTGGTTTCTTTTTTACCAGTATATAGCGCTAGTACCAACTTAGTTTACGTAATCGGAAACGGAACTACAATCGGACATTTAATTAAGCATGCTATTCATGTTTTGTTAGGTTTTGTAATCATATATTGGATTCACAAAATGCCATATCATTACTTCAAAGCCTTATCCATTTTCGGAATTCCTTTAGTAGCCTTATTGTTAGTTTATACATTATTGAAAGGAACAGAAATTGGTGGTGCAAATGCTAGCCGTTGGATTCAAATTCCGTTTGTAGGAGTGAGTTTTCAAACATCTACGTTAGCATTTATTGTTATAATGGTTTATGTGGCTCGTTATTTGGCAAAGGTTAGTGATAAAGTGTATTCGTTTAAGGAATCGTTTTTAGAATTATGGATGCCTGTTGGAGCCGTTTTAGTACTGATTTTACCTGCCAACTTTTCAACAACAGCCTTAATTTTTGCAATGATTTGCATGCTAATTTTCATCGGACATTATCCTTTAAAATATTTAGGATATGTTTTAGCTATGGGAGTTTCAGCCATGCTGCTGTTTATATTATTAGCTAAAGCTTTTCCAGATAATAAGTTTTTTAGCCGTGTGAATACTTGGGAAAATCGTATCGAACGTTTTACCAAAGACACGCCAAATGAAGATGATTACCAAATTGAAAAAGCAAAAATCGCCATCGCTTCTGGTGGAGTAATTGGATTAGGAGCTGGAAAAAGTGTTCAGAAAAATTTCTTACCTCAATCTTCTTCCGATTTTATTTTCGCCATTATTGTAGAAGAATGGGGATTAGTTGGCGCTTTAACTATTATCGGATTGTATTTGTTGTTATTAATTCGATTTGTCATCAATGCTCAAAAGGCTTCGAGTTTATTCGGAAAATTATTAATCATCGGACTCGGATTCCCTATTATATTCCAAGCTTTTGTAAATATGGGAGTTGCAGTCGAATTATTGCCAGTTACAGGGCAGCCTTTGCCTTTAATAAGTAGTGGAGGAACTTCGATTTGGATGACGTGTATCGCTGTCGGAATTATTTTAAGTGTTACCAAGAAAGAAGAAGAAGTGGCGTTAGATTTAGAAGAAAAACGCAAACGTGATGAAGCTTTACAGCAAATTATCGATGCGCAAGTAGCTTTGAATGAAGAGAAAGAAACGGATGAAAATCAGCAAAAAATAAACGATATTAAAAGTTCGATTAGAGAATCTTTAATTGAAGATGAAAACGGAGATGTGTTAGTAAACGGACAAAATCCAAGGAACGCAGTTTTAAATAAAAAATAAAAAACAAAATCATATAATTGTCCCCTCGAGGGGACTTTAGGGGTGTAAAATGAAAAATCCAAGATTCATTATTAGCGGAGGCGGAACAGGCGGGCATATTTATCCAGCCGTTGCGATTGCTAACGAATTAAAATCTCGTTTTCCAGAAGCAGAGTTTCTTTTTGTAGGGGCCAAAGATAAAATGGAAATGCAAAAAGTACCTCAAGCAGGTTACGCCATCAAAGGATTATGGATTTCGGGAATTCAACGCAAACTGACTTTAGATAATGCGATGTTTCCATTCAAACTGCTTTCAAGTATCTGGAATTCATTCAAAATCATCAAAAGTTTTAAACCAAATGTTGTTATAGGAACAGGAGGCTTTGCAAGTGGAGCAGTGTTGAAAGTGGCTTCGATGTTGGGTATTCCAACAGTGATTCAAGAGCAAAATTCGTATCCTGGAATCACGAATAAATTATTGGCTAAAAAAGCGAATAAAATTTGTGTGGCTTACGAAAATTTGGAACGATTTTTTCCAAAAGATAAAATGATTTTAACTGGAAATCCAGTGCGTCAAGATTTGATTAATGAAGCAAGTAAAAGTGAAGCTATCGCTTATTTTAAATTAGATGCAAATAAAAAAACACTTTTGGTTTTAGGCGGAAGTTTAGGTGCAAGAAGAATTAACCAATTGATTGAAAAAGAATTGGATTTTTTATTAAGTCAAAACATTCAAATCATCTGGCAATGCGGAAAATTATATTTGAATGATTATTCAAAATATAATGAAAAAGAAAACGTTCAAGTAGTAGCTTTTATTGATAGAATGGATTTGGTTTACGCTGCTGCAGATGTAGTAATTTCGCGTTCAGGAGCGTCATCCGTTTCGGAATTGTGTATTGTAGGAAAACCAACGATTTTTATTCCGTCACCAAACGTTGCCGAAGATCATCAAACGAAAAATGCAAAAGCAATTTCAGATAAAAACGGAGCCATCTTAATTAAAGAATCAGAATTAGAAGCTCAATTTGAAACGATTTTTTCTGATTTAATTTCAAACGAAAGCAAACAATCAGAATTAAGTCAAAACATAAAAAAATTAGCTAAACCAAACGCAACAAAATACATTGTTGAAGAAATAGTGAAGCTAATAAAATAATATTTCAAGAGCAAGTTCAATTACAAGAACAAGCTCAATAAAAAAATAAATAATAAAAGTTTGAAATTGAATTTTGAACTTGAAATTGAATTTGAAAATGAATCTAAATCAAATACATAACGTTTATTTCATCGGAATCGGAGGCATCGGAATGAGTGCTTTGGCGCGCTATTTTCAATACATTGGAAAAAAAGTAATGGGTTATGACAAAACGCCAACGCAGTTAACAGATGAATTGCAAGCTATCGGTTTAGAAATTCATTTTGAAGATAACATCAGCTTAATTCCAACTGATTTCTATGTTGAAAATACATTAGTAATCGTAACGCCAGCCATTCCAGTTTCGCATTCGGAATGGAATTATTTCATCGAAAGAGGATTTACAATTAAAAAGCGTGCTGAAGTTTTAGGAATCATAACAAAAGACACCTACTGTTTTGCTATTGCTGGCACACATGGGAAAACAACAACATCAAGTATTTTAGGCCACGTTTTATATGAAAGCGGAGTAGATGTAACTGCTTTTTTAGGCGGAATTGTGGAGAATTATAATTCCAACTTAATCGGTTCAGGAAAAACGGTTACCGTTGTTGAAGCAGATGAATTTGATCGATCGTTTTTGCATTTGCATCCTAATGTTTCTTGCGTAACGTCAATGGATGCCGACCATTTAGATATTTATGGTGATGCAGCCAGTATTGAAGAATCATTCAGAGAATTCGCGGCCAAAACATCAAGCGAAAATTTATACGTAATTAAAGGATTACCATTAGAAGGAAATACTATCGGAGTTAATAACAATGCTGATTTTTCTGCCCAAAATATCCGAATTGAAAACGGTTTTTATGTGTTCGATGTGAAAACTCCAACCGAAGTGGTTCAGAATGTGAAATTTGGTTTGCCAGGTCATCATAATTTGACAAACGCATTATTAGCTTTTGCGATGGCGAAATCTTATGGTGTTTCTAATGAGAAAATTAGTGCAGCATTAGCAAGTTTTAAAGGCGTAAGAAGACGTTTCTCTTTTCAAATTAGAGAAGAAAAATTAGTTTATATTGATGATTACGCACATCATCCAACGGAAATTAACGCGGTGCATCAAGCCGTTCGTGAATTGTATCCGGAAAAAAAAATCATTGCAGCTTTTCAACCACATTTGTTTAGTAGAACGAAAGATTTTGTAGATGGTTTTGCAGAAAGTTTAAGTCAATTCGATGAGGTTTTACTGTTGGAAATTTATCCCGCTCGCGAGTTGCCAATGGAAGGTGTAAATTCGACTTGGTTGTTAAATAAAATTATTAATCCAAATAAGAAATTAGTAACCAAAGACGAGTTGTTTTTGGCTTTTGAAAATTCCGATGCTGATGTGTTCATAACTATTGGTGCAGGCGACATTGGTGAGCTTGTAAAAGATCTAAAAAAAGTGCTTAATGAAAAGAATTAATTGGCATACTATTCGCTTGGTGTTAATCATTTTTACAATGATTTTCCTTTATTCTTTTTCTTCAAAGCGGAATAGTGAGCGTAAAATCAGTAAGATAGACATCAAATTCGAGTCAAATGAAAATATGTTTTTAACACATGAAATGGTTAATAACTTGTTAATACAAAATTTAGGAGGTGCTTCAAGAATACAAAAAGATAAAGTAGATTTGAATACTTTAGAAACTGTTCTCGATGATCACGAGATGATTGAAAAAGCACAAGTTTTTTCAACAGTAGACGGATTTCTAAATACGCGTATTACTCAAAAGACCCCAATCGTAAGAGTTATTACTGATAATGAAACCTATTACCTTGATTCGAAAGGAAGTAGGATGTCGTTGTCGGAGAATTTTTCAGCACGAGTTCCGCTAGTTACTGGCGAAATAAGTGAAGAAAATTGCAAGCCGTTTTTGTTCTTATTTAACGAAATCAAAAAAGATGATTTCTTAAGTAAAAATATTACTGGCGTACAGGTTATGGCTTCAGGAAATGTGGTGTTAACCAACAGAAGTTATGATTATAAAATAGCATTTGGGAAACCAATAAATGTGGAAAAAAAGCTAAAGAATTACAAGGCATTTTTTCATCATGCTATAAAAGATACATTGATTAAAAGTTATAAAGAGGTAAACGTTATGTTTACACAACAAGTGGTTTGTAAGAAATAGTTAGAGTTATGAACAAAGACAACATTGCAGTAGGATTAGACATTGGTACAACTAAAATTGTAGCAATGATAGGGAAGAAGAATGAATACGGAAAGCTAGAGATTCTTGGAGTAGGAAAATCTAAAAGCTTGGGTGTTCATAGAGGTGTTGTAAATAATATTACACAAACCATACAATCCATTCAGCAAGCAGTTGCTGATGCAGAAAATGATTCAGGTTATAAAATTAATGATGTTGTTGTAGGTATTGCTGGGCAACACATTAGAAGTATTCAACATAGCGATTACATCAGTCGTCCAAATGCAGAAGAAGTAATTGGAGATGCCGATATCGATGCATTGATTGGTCAGGTTCATAAATTAGCGATGTTACCAGGTGAAGAAATTATTCACGTGTTACCGCAAGAATTTAAAATCGACGGTCAAGCCGAAATTAAAGAGCCTATTGGAATGTACGGTGGAAGATTAGAATCTAGTTTTCACGTAGTAGTTGGGCAAGCGGCTTCGATTCGAAATTTAGGAAGATGTATTAAAAGTGCCGGATTAGAATTATCTGGATTAACATTAGAACCATTAGCTTCGGCTGATGCAGTATTGAGTCAGGAAGAAAAAGAAGCAGGAGTTGCTTTGATAGATATAGGTGGTGGAACAACAGATTTAGCCATTTTTAAAGATGGGATCATTCGTCATACAGCTGTTATTCCTTTTGGAGGAAACGTAATTACGGAAGATATTAAAGAAGGATGTTCGATTATTGAAAAACAAGCAGAGTTATTAAAAACTCGTTTTGGTTCAGCTTGGCCAGGAGAAAATAAAGACAATGAAATTGTTTCTATTCCAGGATTAAGAGGTAGAGAGCCAAAAGAAATTTCGTTAAAAAACTTGTCAAAAATTATTCACGCAAGAGTGGTAGAAATTATTGAGCAAGTATATGCCGAAATTAAATTATACGGACACGAAGATCCTAAGAAAAAACTTATTGCTGGTATTGTATTAACGGGAGGTGGAGCGCAATTGCAACACATCAAACAACTGGTAGAATACATTACAGGTATGGATACTAGAATTGGTTATCCAAACGAGCATTTAGCAGGAGATTCAGACGAGGAATTGTCAAGTCCATTATATGCTACTGCAGTTGGTTTAGTAATGAACAGTATTAGAAACAATACAAAAAGTGCTACACCATTTGTGGAAATGAAAAAGGAAGAGCCAGTAGTGGTGGCTCGTCCTCAAGTTGTGGTTGAAGAACCAATTATTGAGGAAGAAAAAGAGGAGGCAATAGCAACTCAATCTACTGGACAAGAAACAACGGATGATAGAATCAAACGTTCGTTTTTTGATAAGTATATAGATAAGATTAAAGAATTTTTAGATAACGCAGAATAAAAGGAGATACTATGTCAGAATTTGGAAACATTTCATTCGATTTACCTAAAAACCAATCTAACGTAATTAAAGTAATTGGCGTTGGAGGTGGAGGTAGTAATGCCATAAACCACATGTTTAAGCAAGGCATTAAAGGTGTTGATTTTATAGTTTGTAATACTGATTCTCAGGCATTGCAAAATAGTCCAGTACCAAATAAGATTCAGTTAGGTGTTAACCTTACCGAAGGATTAGGTGCTGGAGCAAATCCTGAAGTAGGTCAACAATCTGCAATAGAAAGTATCGCCGAAATTGAAAAAATGTTGGACAGCAACACCAAAATGGTTTTCATCACCGCAGGAATGGGTGGAGGAACTGGAACGGGTGCAGCTCCTGTAATTGCGCAATTAGCAAAAGAGCGCGATATTTTAACAGTTGGTATTGTTACGATTCCTTTTCAATTTGAAGGAAAAGTTCGCTCTGAGCAAGCGTTAGCCGGAGTAGAACGTTTACGTAAACAAGTAGATTCTTTAGTTGTTATCAATAATAATAAATTACGTGAAGTATACGGAAACTTAGGTTTCAAAGCAGGTTTCTCTAAGGCTGACGAAGTGTTAGCTACTGCGTCAAGAGGAATTGCTGAAGTAATTACACACCACTATACTCAAAATATCGACCTTAAAGATGCTAAAACCGTGTTATCAAACAGCGGAACAGCAATTATGGGTTCTGCAACAGCAGCCGGTTCAGATAGAGCAAAACAAGCGATTTCAAGTGCATTAGATTCTCCATTATTAAATGATAATAAAATCACAGGTGCTAAAAACGTATTGTTGTTAATCGTTTCTGGAACTGATGAAGCTAACGAAATTACAATCGATGAAATCGGAGAAATCAATGATTTTATTCAATCTGAAGCAGGTTACAACGCAAACATCATTATGGGTGTTGGTGAAGAAGAAGCTTTAGGTGAAGCCATTTCGGTAACGGTAATTGCAACAGGTTTTAACATTGAGCAACAAGCTGAAATCGTTAATACAGAGCCTAAGAAAATTATTCATTCTTTAGAAGACGAACAAAAAATTGTTCACGAATTGTTGAATAAAACAATAGCTAGTCTTCCAGTTAATGAGCCAATTTTTGAATCTCCAATAGAAACAGAAATTAAATCGGATATCATCAATCCTATTTGTGACGAAGTAGTAGAACAAAAAGTGATTTTTACTTTAGAAGAAGAAGTAGAAGAGCCAGTTTTCGAAATTCATACACCAGTAGCGGCAATTGATTTAGTTCCTACAACTGAGTTTTTAAAGAATATCGATGTAACTTTTGAAGTGGTTAGCCCAAATGTAGCGCCAACTTTCGAAATCATTACACCTCAAATCAGAGAAATCGAAGTAAAAGATCCAGAATTTGTTGTGGCAACTGAAGAAGTAAGTTTTTCTTTGGATTTATTCGCAACAAAAGAAGAAGTAAAAGAAAGCTCTATTGTTTTTGATTTATCTGCTGAAACACGTGCCATGGAAGTAAAAGATCCAATTAACGTTGTTCCGGTTACTGAAGTTAATCAAAACGGAATTATCAAATATTCGTTAGAAGATTATTTAGAAAAAGAAAACGAATTAGTAGCTTCTAAGCCAGTCGAGATTGTAGCGGAACCAATTGATGAAGAGTTAAACTTCACTATGAAAACGAATGTTCAAAAATTTGAAGATGCACATCAATTAGACAATACGTCGCCTTTAGAAATGTCAATCGAAGATACATTAAAACTTAGAGCCGACGAACGTAAAAGAAAAATGAAAGAATTCAATCATAAATTCAACAATAGCGCTTCGCAAATTGATGAGTTTGAAAGAATTCCTGCCTATAAAAGAATGGGGTTTGATGTAACATCTACACCAAACACTGCTAGTAATCAATCTAGAATGTCTTTAGGAACTGATAGTAACGACGATATCCAATTGCGTTCAAACAATTCATTCCTTCATGATAATGTGGATTAAATCTACAACAAACTAACCTACCCTAAGAAACCCGAAGAGCAATTTTCGGGTTTTTTTATTACCTTTGCACCATGTTTGCAAAACCTGTTTCTAGGGTTTGGACATGAATCAACTACAATAAATAAAAAATACAATATGAGTTTAGAAGCAAAAATCATGGATCACATGAAAGAAGCCATGAAGGCAAAAGATAGTGTAGCTTTAGAAGCGTTAAGAGCTATTAAGTCGGCAATTATTTTAGCAAAAACAGAAGCTGGTGCAGGAGATGGTTTATCAGAAGATCAAGAAATTAAAATGTTACAACGTTTAGTTAAAATGCGTAAGGATAGTGCTGAAATTTTCGCGACACAAAACCGTCCTGATTTAGCAGAACCAGAATTGGCACAAATCGCCGTAATTGAGAAGTTTTTACCAGCTCAGTTGTCAGAAGAAGAAGTAGAGGTGGTAATCGCTAAAATCATAGCTGAAACAGGTGCTTCAGGTATTGCTTCTATGGGGAAAGTTATGGGATTAGCTTCAGCTCAAATAGGAGGACAAGCAGAAGGAAAAGTAATTTCTGGAATTGTAAAGAAATTATTAGTTTAATAAAATAGTGAAAAGTGATGAGTGAAAAGTGAAAAGTCCAAATTTGCTTATCACTTTTCACTCATCACTTTTCACTCAAAAAATGGCTTCGTAGTTCAACTGGATAGAATATCAGATTTCGGCTCTGAGGGTTGCAGGTTCGAACCCTGCCGAGGTCACAAATAAACGTCAAGATTTCTTGGTGTTTATTTTTTTAAAACACATTATTTTTACGTTATTTGTAAAATAGTCCCAAATAAATGAATCCACAACCAATAGAATACGAATTATTTTTAGCTGATTACATTGCTATGTTTGTTGTTGTGGCTCCATTTGCAGCTATATTTTTTACCTTTGCTTTTTACGTAACAGAAATCGTTTATCTACGTAATTATAAAAAACCTTTAGTGGTATTTGCTAATGTGAATTTTTTAAAGTTAAATGATTCTCGAAAGCATATCTTAACAACAAATTTTCATTTTTACAATCGATTAAAACCTAAGTATAAAAGATATTTCGAACATAGAGTTGCTAAGTTAATTTTGCATTATAATTTTGAAGGTAGAGATATAGAAATTACCGAAGAAATGAAAGTAACTATATCGGCAACATACGTAATGTTAACTTTTGGAATGCGTGAATATTTAAATCCATTGTTCAAACGAATTGTTGTTTATCCGGATATTTATTATTCATCTCAAAATGATAATTACCACAAAGGAGAGTTTAATCCAAGGATGGAAAGCGTTGTTTTTTCTTGGAAACATTTTAAAGAAGGAATTGACATTACAAATGATAATTTGAATTTAGGGTTACATGAATTTACCCATGCTTTTCATATTTATGCATTAAAAAGTGATAAAGCAACTTTTGTTTTGTTTAACGAATCTCTTAAAAATTTATTTCGCGTGGTTTCAAAGCCAGAAGTAAAGCTACGTCTAATTGAGTCTGGATTTTTACGTGATTATGCTTACGAAAATCAATTTGAATTTGTTGCTGTTTTATTGGAATACTTTTTTGAATCTCCACAGGAATTTAAAACGAAATTTCCTTCTATATTCTTGAAAGTCAAGCATATGATTAACTATAATGAAAAGTATTTTATTTCAACTATAGTTTAAAATACTGATATCTATCATGTTTTCGTGCCAATATTTTGACTAACTTTATGTCATTAAAATTTCGGTATCATGAAACAAAAAGTGCCCGTATCAACTATCATGACAAAAAACGTAGTGAAGTTGAACTTATCAGATGATTTAACAAAGGCGGAAAGCTTGTTTAAAAAGTACCACATTAGACACATTCCTGTGGTTTACAGTAATAAAATTGTTGGAATGTTAAGTTATACCGATTTGTTGCGAATTTCGTTTGCAGACGCTATTGATGACGACGAAGATGTTGTGGATACAACAGTTTATAATATGTTTACCGTAGAACAAGTAATGGCTAAAAAAATAGTTTCGATTTCACCTGAAACCACTATTAAAGAAGCGGCTCAAATTTTAGCTACTAAAGAGTTTCATGCACTTCCTGTATGTGAAGGAGAATTGTTAGTAGGAATTATAACCACAACCGATTTAATAAAATACTTAATCGATCAATATTGATTTTTAAATTAAAAGTATATTTTTAGTATATATAATTTTTTAAAAATTGTGTTTTAATATCTTTATTTGTGAAAAATTTATAATCATGAATAAAAAAAATTACTTATTATTAGTTGTGTTGCATTTTTATTATGTAACTTCATTTGGACAAGTTGTGTATAGTAATGGTGGTTTATCCACAGGTAATATAGCTTCAGACGGGACAGTTGCGCCCACAGGTTATAATTGGAGTCAATGTCAAGCTAATGCAGGAAGTACTACAGAAGCAAACGGTTCTATAGGTTATAATGGAGGTTTTAGTACAGATAATTCTATTAATGTACGTTTAATAGATGATTTTATTGTACCTTCTGGACAAACATGGACTATTACAGATTTCGATTTCTATTGTTATCAGCCTAATTATACTGGTACTACGCCTCCAATTGATGGGTTTCGTATTCAAATTTGGAATGGTGATCCTCAACTAACTACTTCGTCAGTAGTTTTAGGGGATTTAACTACCAACATATATGATGCTGCAAATAGTGGTGAGGCATTTTTATATAGAGCATCACATCCAACTATTCCTAATACTATTAACCCAATAACAACTACAAGAAAAATTTGGAGAGTTAGAGCTAATTTATCTGCAAGTTTACCAGCAGGAACATATTGGATAGTATTTCAAGCGCATGCATTAAATAATTCTAATGTTTTATTTCCTCCTGTTACAATTAGTGAGATTCGTGGGTTACCTGGATGGAATGCAAAGCAATATAATGCAGTTACAAATTTATGGTTTAATTTGTTTGATGACGGTTTGCCTTTAACTGCAACAAATGTTAATCAGGATATTCCATTTGATATACTAAATATAATTCCGTTATCAAACGAAGATTTTGATTTACCACAAATAAAATTGTTTCCAAATCCAGTAGGAGATTATTTCCAAGTTGCAAATGGTAATGATGTTGATAGAATTGAGATTTATTCAATTCATGGTCAAAAAGTTAAAATTTTCACTAGGCAAGACACATACTCTATCGCAGATTTAGCTAAAGGTGTATATGTTGCGAAATTAATTAAAAAAGATAATTCAGAAATTACCAATGTTAAAATAGTTAAGCAGTAACTTATTTTTTAATATTTTGAGATATATAAAAGAAGCTTTAAGCTTCTTTTATATATTTTGTAAGAAATTTGAAATATTTTCTTCTTTGGAAATATTTAATTTTTTTCTGATTGACGCTCTATAGTTGTTTATGGTTTGATCGTTAACAGATAATAATGAGCCAATTTCTTTTGTTTTATAATTTAACTTTAAGTAAGTAACAATTTGGATTTCTTTTTGGTTTAGGGCTGGAAATTTATTTTTTAATTTAAATAAAAATTCATTTGTAGCATTATCAATTTCGGTATTTAACTTAATTTTTTCGTTATTATGCTCTATTGAGGTGTTAATATCAAATAATAAATTTTTAATTTCGTCTGTATTTTCGGTTTTTTTCAAATTTTTTAATAAAGCAGAAAGTTTTGTTTTTAAATTAAAAAGAATTTTATTTTGATCTTGAATTTGAATAGCAAATTCTACAATTTGATTTCCAGAAAAATCAACTTTATTTTCAAGGCTTTTTTGTTTTAATAAGTTAATTTCGTTTTCAAATGCGGCATTTTTTTTCTGAATTGTATTTAATTTGCGTTGTCGGTATCCAAAGAATAACAACCCAATTGCTATTGCTGTCAGTGTTCCAATTTGAAAATAACTTTTTATATTTTTTAAATTGAGTAATTCAATTTCTTGATTTTTAAGTTGTAGTTCTTGTTCGTATTTAGAAATATTATTTTTTATTTCTAATAGTTTTAATTCCTCATTCAATTTCAAACTATCAATTTTTTTTTCGACGCTAACGTGTTTTTTGTAATATTCTAGAGAAGTTTTGTAATCATTACTTTTGTTATGTAAATTGGATAATTTAAAATAAGCACTAGATTCTAAAGCTGTTCTGTTTACTTCATTGGCAATTTCTCTTGCTTTTAGATAATTTTTTTTTGCTTCTTCAAATTTTCCTTGCTTTTCAAAAATTGCTCCTCTTAATAAGTAAGCAGAAGCCACTCCATCTTTGTTTTTTGAATCCTCAGAGTTTGTAATTACTTCGTTGTTAAGTGTAATTGCTTTGTTTAAATTTCCAAGGTTAAAGTAAGTGTCGGCTAATAAATGTTTGTTTCTTTCATTTATGAATTTATTTTTGGAATTTTTTATTAATGGCTGAGCCTTAAGAAGATATTTTTGTGCTTGTTTAAAATCTTTTAAATCACTGTAATATGTGCCTAAATTATTTAAACAAAGAATTTCGCTTAAATGATCCTCGATTTCGGTTGCTATTTCTAAAGCATTTTTGGTGTATTTTATAGCATTATTATAATCGTTATTATAACTATAGTTTACTGCGATTAAATTATATGAGGTTAAAAGGCTTTTTTTATTTGATTTGTTTTTTGCTTCTTTTTCAGCTTTTCTTGCATAGAATAACGACTTGTTAATATCATTAAAATGATAATATATAGCGCCAAGATTAGCCCAATAGAATGATTTATCATTTAGTTTTTTTTCATCTATTTTGAGAAGTATTTGTAAGGCTTCCTCTCTTTTTCCAATTTTAAAATTAATTAATGATTCGAAAATACTTACTTCATTTAATCTGTTGTTTAAATCACTTTTAATAAATAAATTATTAACTATATCAATATGTCTTAAAGCAGCTTCATATTCAGAACTGTAGTAATAGTTTTTTAATTTAAAAAATTCAAATTCTGCAATTAATGAATCACCAAGTTCTTTTTTTATAGATTCTATTTCTTTAATAATAGCTTTTTTTTCATTACTATCTTTTGTTGACTCTAATTTTCTCAACAATTCAGTTTTGTTTTTTGAAATCGACTGAGCATAAATACTGCTTTTGTAAATAAAAACATGTAAAACACATAAAATCAATAAAATGTAATATTTTTTCATTGTATTTATTTTAATTCGAGTATAAAAATAGTATATTTTTTTGTAACTAAAGTATGTTTTTAGTATATTGTTTTTCTTAACCATGTTACATTATAGTTAATTTTGTGTTATTCAAAATCTTTAACACAATGAAAAAAATATTAATTTTATTATTGCTTACTATTGGTGTTACAAATGCGCAAGTAGGTATTGGAAACACTGATCCAAAAGCAGCTTTAGATGTAACAAGTGCAAATAATGGTTTGTTAATTCCAAGAGTGGCATTAACTTCTACCGCAGACAATACAACAGTTATTTCGTTAGAAGAATCAGAATTAGTTTATAATACTGCTACGGTTGCAGATGTTATTCCAGGTTATTATTTTTGGAATGGAACCTTCTGGGAAACTCTTGGAAGTAGCACTTCAATGAGTTGGGATTTAGTTGGTAATACAGCAACCTCACCAGGTACGTGGGCTGCGCCAGGAACAAATTTCCTTGGTACAACAGATGCGCAAGATTTCTTTTTAAGAACAAATAATATTAATCGTTTAATGGTTTCTCAATTAAATGGAAATATGCAATTAGGCGGAAACTACACTAATAATAATGCAAAGTTACATATTTTAGTTCCAAATACAGATGCATCTACATTTGGATTAAGAATAAATTATGAAGGTACACCAAGTTTAAGTACAAACAATACTTATGGGGCATATATTCAAAATAATTCATCAGTAGCTAGCCAAACCGGTTTTAGATTTGGTATTTATAATACTGTATTACCATCAACAGGAGCAGCAAGATCTTATGGTATTTATAATTCTACTTATACACCTACTGTGGCTAGTAGTACAAGACACACAGGGTTTTTAAACGAAATGTTTATTCAAATAGGTAATGTTGCAGGTACAGATCATATGTCGGCAATAAATAATGTCATTTCAGTTGCATCTGCGGCTACCAATACAGGTGGTGTTTTTGGTATACGAAATGAATTTAGCACTACTAATGCAGCTTCCACCAGTAATATGTATGGTATTCATTCACAGCTTGTTGGTAGAAGTGCAGGTAAACAAATAGGTATTAGTAATTTTGTACAACCACCAACTACAATGAACGGAAGTACACAGCCTAATGTGGGTTTTCTAAATCAAACTTTTGCTAGAGGTTCAGGAACATCAACAATTGGTTCAGCAGCACTTGGAGGTTCATTAACTCAATCAGGTCATTTTGGAATTGTAAATCAAATACGTTTAGTTAATTATTCTGGTGGAACTCCTGCAGGAATTTACGGTGTTGACAACATTATGGAAGGATTAGCAAGTGCGGGTACATCTTATACTGTAATGGCAGAAAGAAATAGAATAGGTTCAGGTTCTATTGATAATTTTTCTGGTGCGGCTTATGGTAGTTATACTAATTTCTTAGCATCTGGTAATGGTAATAGGTTTGGTTATTATGCGGATTACACAAATTCACCTGTAACTGGTACTGGAGATAAATACGGATTTACTTCTTTTATTCCGTCTACAGTAGGTGGTACTCATTACGGTATTTGGTCGTCTGCTACAAAAGCTGGTTCTTATGCAGGTTACTTTTTAGGCTCGGTTTCTATTGGAACTACAACTACTAATAATTATTTAATGCCATCTTCTAGAGGTGCAGCTGGACAAATAATGGTAACTGATGGGGCAGGAAATGTTACTTGGACAAATGCGCCAATAATTACTAATGATTGGTCAGTTACAGGAAATGCAGGAACAAGTACTGCAACTAATTTTATAGGAACTACTGATAATGTTGGGTTTATTATTAGAACAAATAATTTAAATAGAATGACTGTTAATTCTAACGGAAATATAGGAATTAACACAACAGGTTATGCTAATGTTAAAACGACTATTGCAACTACTTCAGATTTAGATAACGGATTGTTTGTTGATACTGATACAAATACAACTGCTAATGATGCAGAAGACGCTATTATTGCAGTTGGAGATAATAATAGCGGTTTTGGTGGTGGTTTCTTTGTTAACACATCTACAACAAATGGTATTGGTTATGGTTCTAATCAAATGGGGTATGGTGTTTTAGGTAGTGCAATAGAAGGAGGGGAATACAAAGTTGGTGTATATGGACAAACAGGTAGTGGAAATAGAAGCGCTGGAGTAATGGGGTCACAAGACAATAATGCAATTGGTGCTTTAGGTTATAAAACAAGTACTGGATTAACTTATGGTGGTTATTTTTTCGATGTTAACGCAGGTGTTGATACAGCAGAAGGATTGGGAAGATTGTCTAATGCTGCGATATCTAACATTGGAATAGGAGCTTATGGTAAAGATATGTCAGGTGTTTTTATGTCAAATAAATTTGGTTTAACAACAATGGGTAAAAACTACGGACTATTTGTAAAAGGAAAAGCTGTTGTAACAGATGAACTAATAAAAAGGACTAAAACTAATTCTGAAACTATAGAAACTTTTGCAGTTTTTTCAACAACTAATGAAGTTTCTTGTAAAGGAAAATCGAAATTAAATAATGGCGAAATTAAAGTAGTTTTTGACGATAAGTTTAAGAAATTAGTAAAAAATTCAGAGCAATTAATTATCAATCTTACAGCTATGGGATTCACAAAAGGAATTTATGTTGATTCTTATTCTGTAGATGGTTTTGTAGTTAAAGAAATAGAAAATAACACTAGAAATATAGAGTTTTCTTGGTCGGTTTCTTACGTTGAAGCATCAAATGGTTCTAATTTAGATGAAAATTTTGAAAATGAAATTTCAAAATTAAAAACAAATGAAGTAGATGGTAAATTCATTAAAAAAGAATATAAATCAAAAAAATAATACAATGTATAAGTTTGTTTTAATTTCTTTATTTTTTGTAATTACAATCGTCTTGTTTTTATCTATTTGTGATTGTTATGAACTAATGCAATTTGAAAATTTATTTTTCTATATCATTCTTTTTTTGATTACTTACATATTGCCAATTAGTTTTATGAAAATCAATAATTCTTTTAAAGAAATTGATAAATATTAAGATTATTTTTTTAAATATTATATAATTAAAAAGTGTGATTTTGTACTTGTACAAAATCACACTTTTATTTTTTTCTATTTTACTTGGTAATTAATTTCAAATCAGCAATAGTTGCTATCGGATTTTCTGCTCCAAATACGTAACTTCCAGCTACTAAAACATCTGCACCAGCTTCAACTAATTGTTTTGCGTTTTTATTGGTTACGCCACCGTCAATTTCAATTAGAGTTTCTAAACCTTGCTCTGTAATCATTTTTTTAAGTTTTTTTACTTTTTGATAAGTAATTTCTTCAAATTTTTGACCTCCAAAACCAGGATTTATAGACATAATAAGCACCATGTAGCATTCTGGTAAAATATCTTCCAAAACAGAAACGGGTGTGGTTAAGTTTAAAACAACGCCAGCTTTACATCCTGCAGCCTTTATTTGTCTTAATGTTCTATGAAGATGAACTGTTGATTCATAATGTACAGTTATAATATCAGCGCCAATTTTCGCAAATTCTTCAATGTATCTCTCTGGTTTTTCTATCATTAAATGAACATCTAATGGTTTAGTGGCATGCTTTTTTATAGCCTGAATTACAGGCATTCCATATGATATATTAGGAACAAAATGACCGTCCATTACATCAATGTGAAACCAATCCGCTTCACTAGCATTAATCATTTCGATGTCGCGTTGTAAATTAGCAAAATCAGCTGCCAAAACTGAAGGAGCGATAAATGTATTTTTCATAAAATCTTTAAGTGTGTGTTGTTGTGTGCAAAGATAGTTTTTAGTTTTTAGTTTAAAAGATTATGAGTTTAAAAGTTTTGGCTAAAGCTAAAAAACAAAACCTCGGCTAATTAGCCGAGGTTAAATTCTAAATATTTATCTAAATTATTCTATTTGTTTATCTATTTCTTTTTGGATTAAGTTCCAATCGTAATAATGAAAGGTCATTCCATTGCTCATAGCAACTAACATTCCCTTTGAAAAATCTTTATTAAGATTTATGGATGTTGCATCGGCTCCATCGCATTCAATTGTTGATGTTGGTATTTCTGCAATTTTAGTATGCTTGTTTTTTTTGTTAGAATTTTCTTCTCTAGTATATACTATAAAAGTATTAGCTTGTTGGTTGGAAACTAAAATATATCCAGTAGTTTCAGTCTTTTTATAAATAGCTATTCCTTCATTGTCGGATTTGAAATCATTTTGTCCAAAAATTGTTATTTCATTATTGTCATTCTTTGTAGGATCTGCTATATACTTTCGAATTCCTGTTTGCTCGTCTGAATAATATACATAGCCTAATTCATTATCAACGGCTATTGCTTCTATTTCTTTTTTACCACTATAATTTCCAAATTTTCTTATGATTTTTGCTTGTACCATTCCATTTTTAGATTCTAATTGGTATTGCCACAAATAACTTCCAGATGGGCCATTTTTTCTTCCTACTATTACAAAAATTTCACCGTCTGAAGGTCTTGTGTAAAGTGCAATTCCCATAGGGTCTCTTTCGGTTTCTCCTTCAAATACTTCAATCCCTCCATTATCAATTGGTTCTAAATTTGGTAAAGAAAACACTCTGATTTTATTTGTTTCTCTTTCAGTAGTTACTGCTATATCTAAAGTTGTTTTACCTACTTTTAATTTATAAGCAACATCTACATTGTTTGGTCTTTTTAATGGAATTGATTTCTTTATAATTTTACCATTTAAATCATATAAATAAAGACCACCATCAGAGTCTTTATCAGTTCCAATTATTAAGCTGCTTGAAGGATTAGTTGGGTGAATCCAAATGGCTGGATCATCAGTATCATGAGGTGTGTTCTCAGTAATAATTTTAGGTTGTAGGGCGTTTTTAGCTATGGGAGCTAATTGGTCTTTGCATCCAATTAGAATGACAAATGAAAACAGTGCTAATTTTAATTTATTCATTATTTTTTATTAATTTCATGTGTATATAATACAGTTCCTGATTCATTAATTAGATGAACTAACATTTTTTCTGTATTTACAGAAAAAGTCATAAATCCTGGAAGTGAAATAGCATAGATTGTACCTTCTCTATTTCCTGTTGGTCTTACTTCGCTTCCTGCTCCAGATAGAAATTGAGTGGTATAGCAATTTTTTGATTTAATAATTTGTAAATCATGTTCGTGACCACACAAATAGGCATCTACTTTATATTCGTTAAATATAGGTGTCAATAAGTTTTCTATATCTTTAGTATCTTGGCTTTTTAGTCTTTTTCCTCCAGAATACATCGGATGATGTCCTACAACTATTTTCCAATTAATAGAAGCGTCTTTTTTGTTTAAAGTTTCGATCAGCCACTTTTTTTGAGCAATAGTGTCTTGTTTTTTTACGTTACGTCCTTTTTCATCATTATTTTCATAGTAACTTTTTATAAAAGGATTTGTATCAATAAAAATTAACTGAAGTTTTTTTCCTCCTTTTAATTCAATTATTTGTTCAAAATATTGACTTGGCATATGCCATCTTCTACTAATATTAGAATAGTCTATTTGTGCTTGTATATTTCCTGAATAATCATGATTTCCTAATCCTAAATACCAATCACATTGCAAATCAAAATGATGATATACATTCTCAAATGATTTTTCAAAATGAGGATCTTGAGTGCTCTGAACACCATATGGATAGAAATTATCTCCAACTGAAACTACAAAGTCTAAATCTATTTCAACAGCTGTTTTAGCCATTTGATTTGCAACTTCTTTTTGATTGTATTCTCCAAATCTTCCAAAATCTCCTATTACAATAAAGTTTTCACTATTCTTTAATGTTTTCTGTCCTTCTTTTTGTGCATTTGTAATTTGTATACTAAGTAATAGTACAAAAAGGTATATATAATGTTTCATAATCGTAAATTATTTTTCTATATAAATATAAATTCGGCAAGCTTAAAAGTTTGCCGAATTTATTAAAAATTAACGTTAAATTAAAAGTCAAATTTTAATCCTAGATTAAATCTTGCTTGATAATATTCCATTTGCATTGTTCTAGCAGAAACCCCTTGATAGTAGCGTAAAGGCTGATTTGTAAGATTATTAGCTTCAGCAAAAATTCTTAATTGTTTTGTAAATTTATAGGAAGCATTAGCATCAACAAAGGTTTGTTTGTCATAAAATCTATCATCGAAAGAATCGCCACCAAGTTCATCTAAATAGTCTGCAGTATAATTTAATGAGATACGAGCAGAGAATTTTTTGTTTTCCCACGAAAGAGAACTATTAAACATGTGAGGCGCTGTTCCTGGTAAAGTTACATCTTTTCTTTCATCTCCATCTGCATTTGTAATACCTTCTGCTTTAGAATCTGTGTAAGTATAGTTTAAGTAGATTCCTAATCCTTTAAAGAATTTTCCAGGAATAAAATCTAATTGTCTTTGTACTGCAACTTCAAATCCATATACACTAACTTTTTCTCCATTTCTTTGTTGTGTTAAAGACCAATTTCCTGGATTGATTGTAGGTATTGGATTCACTAAGTTAGGGAAGTCTTGTGTAAATTTTGCATTTGTATATTGATTATCGCGATAAGTATAAATAAAATCATTCATTTTTTTATAAAATACACCTCCTGATAATAAACCAACAGATTTGTAATATTTTTCTAACATTAAATCAAAATTGTATGCGTAAGTAGCTTTTAAGTTTGGATTACCTGCGTCAATTGCAGAATCATCATCAGGTATAACACTTAAAAATGGAGATAAGGCATAGTAATTTGGTCTTGCAATAGATGTTGTAAATGCAGCTCTATATACCCAATCTTTTTCATTATTATATTTAAAAGCTAAACTAGGTAAAACATTTGTATAAGAGTTAGTATTGTTAATTTCTCCTACCAAGTCTTCTTCGTTTTCAATATAATTTGCTGTATAATCAATGAAAGTGTTTTCTAATCTCAAACCGGCAATCATAGAAAGTTTATCATTGAAATCCTGATCATATCTTATATATCCTGCATAAATATTTTCTTTTGCTTTGTAATTTAATCCTAAATATTCAGAAGGAATATCTTGTTTGTTGAATATTACTGAGTTATTAAGGTCTAAATTTCCTAAAAATGAATTGCTTACAAAAGTTCCAGGGATATATTGTGAACCAGCTTGCCAATTTTCTCCACCATATGAGGTGGTTTGAAGCGTGTTAAGATTTCCAAAATCTACAATTGGTTCATATTCGAAAAAATTATTGTTTCTAAATTTATCTTTTATTCTTAATCTTGCTCCAAAGCGAATTCTACCTTTTTGATTTTCAATAATTGAAAAAGGAACTCTAAAATTAATTTTAGCACCTAATTCACTTTCTTCAGTATAGTTTTTGTTTTCAGATAATGTTCTAAATTCAAAATCTTCGGCTAAATTATCTCCAATTCCAGTTATTAATGGGAATCTTGTATTGTTTAAATTCATATCAAAATCTAGACCCTTATTTTGAAACTCGATATAACGTTCATTTGGTCTATCTTCACTAGCTTCTGCATAGTTTACAGACCAATCCATAGCTAATTTAGGACTTAATAAATGTTCACCTCCAATAGAATAGTTTTGAACTTTTTGTCTTTCTAAACGCGCGTTTTTATTTTTTTTGTTATCTATACCTCCTTTTGTTTGTCTTCTTACGTCTCCCTCAAACCCAATAATGTTATCATTTACATCATAAATTGGATCTATGCCTCTGTATCTTGCACGATAACGATTTTCTCTGTCATCTCTTATGTTGTACATTGCATTAAAATAAATGCTATTGTTATTGTTAAACTTGTAATCTGTTGCAAATGCAAATGAATTTCTAACTCTTTGTACATCATATTTTCTAACATCATATTCTTCGATATACACGTTATCAAAATCATCTTTAACCCATACAGCTTCTACATTGTCAGATCCAAAAATATTATTAAAGTATGAAGCACTAAATACAACTCCTAATTTGTTTTCCAAATATCTATTTCCATATACAAAACCTGCAGTATAATTTCCTTTTTCACGAATTGGTCCATAACCACCCGCAAGTGTAGCAGAAATTCTTTCGCCATTTGGAGTTGCTCTTGTTATTAAATTTACAGATCCACCAATTGCATCTGCATCCATATCTGAAGTTAAAGTTTTATTTACTTCAATTGTTGAAATCATATCTGCTGGAATTAAATCCATTTGAACATTTCTATTGTCTCCTTCAGCAGATGGAATTCTATCTCCATTCAAGGTAACAGAGTTTAAGTTAGGAGCTAGACCTCTTATGATTATATTTCTAGCTTCACCTTGATCATTCTGCATGGTGATTCCTTGAACTCTTTTAAGTGCATCTCCAATATTTGCGTCTGGGAAACGACCAGTTTGGTCAGATGAAATAACATTTGTAATATTTTGATTGCTTTTTTGTTTATTTAAAGCTTTTGCTTGCCCTCTTAGACGGTCTCCAATAACAACTACATTTTCAAGTTCATTTGAAGCCGTAATTAACACAAATTTTATGTTTGTGTTTTTGCCTGCTTCCACTTTTACTTCTTGGGTTTGTTTTTCATAACCAATATAAGTAATCTCAACTTGGTAATTCCCCTCAGGAATATTTAAAAATTCAAATTCACCATTTTGATTAGAGTACGTATATTTATTAATACCTTCTAATTTTATTGTTGCTCCAGGTAGTGAAAAGTTAGTTTCAGCCTCAGTAATTTTACCGGATATGATTCCGTTTTTTTGTGCATTGACAATCTGGTTTGATGCAAATGCAAGTATTATAAATAATACAATTTTTTTCATTTTTTTTTGGTTTAGTATTTAAACCGCAATATTAGATGATTAATTCTGCTTACTTGTTATCGTTTATTTACTATAGGTTTACTTTTTTGTAATTGAATATTGGTATGTGTTAATAATGTGTTAATAAAAAAAACTCCGGTAATCAGCCGGAGTTTCAATCATCAATCAAAAAACGAACAGTCTTAGACTGTTGTTATCTTTATAGTGTCACACTGAGTGTAGTCGAAGTGTTATCCTAAATACGTTTTTAAAATTTTACTTCTAGAAGTATGTTTTAATCTTCTAATCGCTTTTTCTTTAATTTGACGTACACGCTCACGAGTTAAGTCGAAAGTTTCTCCAATTTCTTCAAGAGTCATAGGATGTTGGTCACCTAAACCAAAATACAAACGAACTACATCTGCCTCTCTTGGAGTTAATGTTTCTAAAGCTCTTTCGATTTCAGTTTGTAATGATTCATGAATTAATTCTCTATCTGGATTTGGAGATTCACCTGAACGTAAAACGTCATATAAGTTAGAATCTTCTCCTTCAACAAGAGGTGCATCCATAGATAAATGACGGCCAGAGTTTTTCATTGACTCTTTTACATCATTGACTGTCATGTCTAATTCTTTTGCAATTTCTTCAGCAGAAGGCGGACGCTCATTAGATTGCTCTAACAACGCATACATTTTGTTGATTTTATTGATAGAACCAATTTTGTTTAATGGTAAACGAACGATACGAGATTGTTCTGCTAAAGCCTGAAGAATGGATTGACGAATCCACCATACTGCGTATGAAATGAATTTAAATCCACGCGTTTCATCAAAACGTTGAGCTGCTTTAATTAATCCTAAATTTCCTTCGTTAATTAAATCAGGAAGTGTAAGTCCTTGATTTTGATATTGTTTTGCTACAGAGACTACGAAACGTAAGTTAGCTTTTGTAAGTTTTTCTAAAGCGCGTTGATCTCCGGCTTTAATTTTTTGTGCTAATTCTACTTCTTCGTCAGCAGTAATAAGGTCAACTTTTCCAATTTCTTGTAGGTATTTGTCTAAGGAAGCGGTTTCACGATTGGTAACCTGCTTGGTGATTTTAAGTTGTCTCATTGAATTTTTCTCCTTACTTTTTAAAAGTTCTGGTAGTTATACGTAAGTGGTTTTAAAAAAGTTACAAAGAATTGTAAAATATTTTTTAATTCATTTAAAATCAGCCTTGTGTTAGTTTACTTCGAAGTATTCTTTTATTGAAAGTGGTTCTCCTTTTGCTGAAAATCCTTCTAAACTAATTTCATATTTCCCTTCAATATCTGAAGTGAAAAAATGAAATGGAGTAGTATTTTTTGATAAGCTTACTATTGTGTTCCAAGCCAATTGATATCTGAAATCGGGTAAGCGTGAGAAATCTTTTTCGGTTTCATAGTTTGTTGAATGATAGGCTTTGTCTAAATTACTTCTTTCAATTTGAATTGGTAAAATATTTTTAGATTTTGGATTGTATTCTCTATCAAATGTTGTAATTGAAATTAAACCACTAAATATTTTTGAACCATAAGCATAGGCTTTATTTACAACACTTATTTTATAAATATTTTTAGTATTGTAATTAAAAAGTTCGTTTACATCTTGTAGTAACATTCCGTCTACTAATACTAATGCACTACCAAACGATTCGCCAGCGGTAACATAATCTCGTATATGTAATGAATAATCTCCCTCATTCTCTTTAAAAAAAACAGCTGGAACAATTTCGATGATTGTTTCTTTGAAGGTTGAAAATCTCTTGTAATCATCTAATATATAGTCTGTTGCGTTGTTGTTGTAAAACGGAATGAAATTTTTTGATGTTATTGCTAAACTGTCTTTAGTACTATAAGCGTTTACAATTTGGCAAGCAACTAATCTTGCTTCAACGTCTTTTATAGAAGTTTCTGAGAAGTTTAAATTGTTTTTGAACGTTGTGTTAACTTCTACTTTTGCAGGTGGATCGATTGTAATTTGAAAATCGTTAATTTCGTTTTCTAAGACTTGAAGTACAACATCTGATTTCTTTTGTTCCTTGTCTAAAATAAAGTAAAATTCGCCATTATTATTTGTTTTAACAATTTTAAAATCAAACGGTTCGCCTATTGCCGATAAGCCAAGGTGCTTGTCTTTTGTTGTCTTTGAACTGTCGTTTGTGGTTAATTTACCAGATAATAATTCTCCTCTAAGTTCAGGTAAATGTTTAATAGAGTTTGAATAAATGAATTTGTCTGAATGATTATTGAAAAAATCTTTACTACTGATATTGTCTCCAAATGTTAAGCCATCAATTCTTCTTACAGAAATGGAATAATTTCCATTAGTAAATTTTTCTGAATTTGAAACGACATCGAACAAAACTTTTTCCCTTTTTGAGAAGTTATTTTTTACAAGTTTAATTGTAACTTCATCATTTTTTATATTTGCATCATCACTTTTTACTATTTCTAAAGTAGTATCTTGTTTATTATTTTCTTTATTTTTAAAAGGTAAGAAAGGATTTATAATTGCAATATTAGTCTCAAAATATTTTGAATTGGAGTTATTTAACATCCAATTTGTGTAGGCAATTAATTTATAGTTTCCAGTGTTAAAAGTGGTGTTAATGAAAATTTCATTTGCGCCAATTCCATTGTTTAATGTAATTTTATTACGAGAAAGAGTTTTACCATTAGGGTCTTTAATTTCTATATATGCAATTTTGCTAATTGTACTTAATTCTTTAGAATTTGCATTCAAACAGTAGATTTTAAAGAGAAGAGTTTCTCCAGTCACAAAAGTAGTTTCATTAGTGTGTAGAAAAATGGCTTCGCTCTCATAACGTTGTACTTGAGCATTGTTTTTTTGGGTAAACCCAAAATAAATGATTACTAATAAAATTATATATTTTTTCATTGCCAAAAAGAAGGTATTATATTAGAAGAAAAAGAGTTGCAATCACCGCAGACTGGTTTTACCATTTTGTAATAAGGACCATTATTTTGATAAAATATTAATTTACCTGTTTGATAAGCATTTTTCAAAGCATTAAAACCGCTTGCAGGACAAGTTATTCCAAAGCAGGAGCTGTCGAATTCTGTAATTTCGCACGTATATGGATATTCAGGAGATAATTCTCCAGGAAAAACGTCTTCATAGTCGAAGAAAATCCTTACTGATGAAACTGTGGCGATATCAAATAACCCAACCACGATTTCATTTGGTTGTTCTATGCAGGTAACATTACTAGGAATTAAACCAGGTTGTACTTGTGACAAATTACTTCCTTCTTCTGATATACTTTTTAAGATCTTATAAAATTCAAATGAAGTTGCATTGTGAATGTATTGGGATACTAATATACTATATCTGTTTGCTATTTTATAATCGGATTGAGGTATAAAATGTACAGGAAAATTTAAAATTCGATCTTCCTGAAAGTTAATTGTGTTTTCTAAAATAATCGTTCTAGATTTGTCATTTGAATAGCATGTTCTAGTTTCAGGATTGTCTCTAAGTGATATAGTTATTGAGTTATCAGGATTAAAAGTTAATTTGTTTGGAGACCAATACGGCACAATTACTTTATAGGTTTCTTCAAATGTAAATCGGTAAAACTTAGATGAATTAGTTGGATCAAAACTATTGGCTTGAATTTCGACACCATCTGTTCCTAAATCGTTTGTTTTTCTTATAGCAACAACTGATTCGAGTTCAGAAATTGATGGTAGAATTTGTTCTGTAGAAATATATCTCTTTCCGTTTTCTGTTTCTATTTCTAGTCGGTATGCTACATTTGGTAATGGTTCAAATTCATCAACTGAAACATATTTTTCATTTTCTTCTTCAAATAAAAAAACCGAGCCGTCATCACCAAAAACTTTAACGGTAGCATTTTGTTCTGCGGTAGGTTCTCTTTCTTCTAAGCGGTAGGTTCTTGTTAATTTTACTTCTTGTTTTTTTAAACCATTTGTTAGCGTAGCTTCTACAACTAAATAATTTTGGTAATTACTAGATTGAAGAGCATAGGGTTCGGTACATGCATTACAAGCGACTAGAATTACAACTAGTAGTAAAATATTTTGTATTTTTTGAATTGCTTTCATAACTAAAATTTAAAATTATAAGTAATTGTTGGAACTGGAATAGAAAAAATACTAGTTTGATACGCCTTAACTTTTCCTTCTTCGGTTACAAAATAAATTGAGTAAGGATTGTTTCGTCCTAATACGTTGTAAATAGAAATATTCCAGTAGCTATGAGCTAGTTTTTTTATTTTATGATTACCTTCTATATTGAATCCAATATCTAATCTATAGTAATCTGGAACCCTGAATTCATTTCTGTCGCTATATAAAGTATATTGATTTCCACCAAATTCATAACTACCTATAGGATACGTAATTGGTCTTCCAGTTTGATAAATAAAATTAGTAGAAAGACTATATCTCTTTGTAAATTTATAGTTTAAAATTACGCTTAAATCATGAGGTTTGTCAAAATTTGTTGGGAAATAATTGCCGTTATTTACAACTTCCTCATTAAACTGGCTGTCTAGTTTTATAAGTGATTTTGAATAACTATATCCAATCCATCCATTTAGTCTACCACTTGTTTTTTTTAGAAGTAACTCTATTCCATACGATTTTCCTTCTCCTTGCAATACTTCTGTTTCAATGTGCTCATTTAGGATTAATTCAGCTCCTACTTTGTAATCTAAAATGTTAGACGATTTTTTATAGTAAGTTTCAAGACTTATTTCATAAGGTTGTCCATTAAAGTTTTTATAAACGCCAAACGCGACTTGTTGTCCAAAACTTGGTTTGATATTTAAATCGGCAAGTTTCCATGTGTCTGTTGGAGATTGTGTTGTATTGGTAGAAAGTTTATGTAAATACTGATAATTGGTGTCGTAACTTAATTTTACCGAAATGGTTTCAGTTAAAAGTTGTCTTAAAGCTATTCGATATTCTAAGCCATTATATGTTTTAATTGTTTCATTGTTTTTGTGCGTAATTTCATTTATTACATTTTCTTCGTTAATAGGTGCGTTTGCTCCATATTCTCTTTGTGTAGATGGACCAAGAGCCATAAAGTTAGTATAACGTAGACCTAAATTTATCGATAATTTTTTATTTAATGTAATATTGTCTGATATAAATAACGCGCTTTCTAATCCTTTTTCTTTTTGAATAGACTGGTATGTTAATAATGAATTTTTATCTGTTGGTGTAAGCGTTCCGGGACTAATATTGTATAAAGTTGAGTTCACTCCGTAAGTAAACTTATGTCTATTGCTATAGTTGTATAAACCTTTATAAATTAATTTTGTTTCGTTTACTTTAAACCCAAAATTAAATGATTTTTGATTGTTTTTCTCAAAGTCAATTCCAAATTTATACTCCGAATTTGTAATTCCAAACTCGGCTTTGTTTTTTTCATTAAAATTATGTTTTCCATTTAATGTTATAATTCTATTGCTGTAAGTGTAAGTAGAATCGGAAGTTAAATTAAAAAGGTCATTACTATAATAAATGGTAGATTCTAAAGACGTTTTTTTTGAAATTTGATGATTGTATTTTAAAATTAAATCATAAAATGAGGCCTTACTGTTTTTGATTTCAGGATTATCAATTTGCTTTAATATCCAGTCAGAATATGTTGCGCGACCTCCAAGTAAAACACTCGATTTGCCTTTTACCACAGGAATACTAACTGTTAAATTACTGGTGACTGGACCAATTCCGCCTTCTCCACTGATTTTTTCACTATTACCGTTTTTTGATTTTATATCAAATACAGATGATAGCCTTCCACCAAATTCAGCAGGAATACTTCCTTTGTAAATTTCAGCATTTTTTATTACATACGGATTTATCGATGAGAAAAATCCAAAAAAGTGTGATGGATTGTAAATAGTTGCATTATCTAAAAGGAATAAATTTTGATCTTCTTTTCCGCCTCTTACATTTACACCAGCTGCGCCTTCACCTGTAGATTTAATACCTGGGAGCGTTGTGGCTACTTTTAAAATATCACGCTCTCCTAAAACCATCGGAACGCTTTTTACATCTTCCATGTTAATTGAAGTTACGCCAGATGTTGTACTTTTTACATTTTTATCGCTAGCGCCTTCAATTACAACTTCATTTAGTTCTGTAATGGCTTCACTTAAATTAAAATTTTTGGTTCCATTGCCATAAGCAACAATGGTAAGATTTGTTTTTTTATGACCTGGAGCTTCAATTTCAATTGCGTGTTTTCCGTAAGGCAACATCAATTTATAGAAACCTTTATCGTTTGTTGTGGTAATGATTTTGTTTTGGATTCTTATGTTGGCATCGGCAACAGGATTGCCATTTTTTGGGTTCATTATAAAACCTGAAATTTCATAGGTAACTTTTTGTTTTGTTACTGATTCTTTACCTACAACTATCAAGTCATTGTAGTTATTATCTGTATTTGTATTGCTTTTTTGAGTTTCCTGAATGAGTATTGGTTTTATAACAGTTGTTGTAATTTCTTCTCTTCCAATAAAGTTTGTTGCTACTTTGTCATAAATAACACTATTTTCAGTTAGAATTATTTGGTTTTTGCTCAGATAAAAATTAATATTTGTGTCTTTAAAAACAAATTTTAAAATTTCAGCAATCGTAGTTTTCTCAAATTTTTCGTTTATTGTAATTGCATTATTATCTAACCATTTTTTTTTATAAAAAAATGAATAATCGGTTTGTTTTTCTATTTGGTTTAATGCTTCGGTTAAATTTGAAGCGTTAATTTCGACTGTTATAATAGAGTCTTGTTGTGAAAATATAGAAAAACTAACAAATAAAACAAGAATTGAAAGGGCTTTTTTCATATCGACTTATTTTGTAAAGTTAATTGGTCAATAAATCGGAAAAGCTTTTCATAGAATTCTGTTTTATTGTCTTTTAATAGTTTTGAATTGTCGCTGTAAAACGTATTGATTTCTTTTTTAAATGTTGGAAACAAACTTGTTACGTTATTTTTACTTTTAATAGGATAATAAGAATCGTCTTTAAAAATTAAAAATTCGTTATAGATTTCAAAATCGGTGTAGGTAACTTGATTTTTAATAAATTCTCTTCTGTCTTTTTTGTGTTTGATATAAAAAGTAAAATATTTTCCTTTTACATTTTCTTCATAATATCCTTTTATATCTCTTAAGATGTTATTTGTAACAAGACTTAGATTTACAAAATTTCTATTGTTTAAAGTGAATTTAGATACTTTTTGTTGAATTAATATAATCCCAAAATTTTCAGATTCGCCATACGGTTTAAAAACCAATACATCTCGATACGAATCATATTTTAAATTTACGGTATTATAAAATTGATTGTCATAAATCAAATTTTCAGAAGAATACTTATTGGTGTGATAAAACTGATGGGTATTAAGTGTTTTTAAAGTATTAAAATAAAAAACACCATTGTTTAATGGTAAATTTTCTTTTCCTACAGTTGTATCAAATAAATCTTCAATCTTATTTTGAGAATATAGATTGCAATTTATCAAGAGAATGACTGTAAAAATGAAATTATAATATGATTTTATGTTCATTTTTCATCTAAATTTCACGCAAGGTAATTAATTTTTGCAAACAAAAATGTTAAAATTATTCTTACAGAATATTTTTGTTTGTGTGAAATTTAAAAACCCCAATTCAACTAAATGAATTGGGGTTTTATATGAACTAATATTTAAAGTATTAACCTTGTGGGGTATCCTTTTTTTCAATAGGTCTTTCTTCTCTTGGAGGTCTTGGTAAAAGTGCTTTTCTAGAAACTTTTTCTTTTCTAGTTTTAGGATCAACTCCTAAGTATTTTACCATAAATACGTCACCCATGTTTACTACATCGGTAACATTTTCTGTTCTTTCCCAAGCTAATTCAGATACGTGTAATAAAACTTCGTTTCCTGGTGCTTGTGTATATTCTACAACTGCTCCAAAATCTAACATTTTAATTACTTTTACTTCGTAAGCTTCTCCCATTGCTGGTTTAAAGATGATAGAATCAATTTTAGCTAATACTGCAGCAATACCATCAGGATTAGTTCCTAAAATTTCAACTACACCTTGCTCATCTACTTCATTAATAACGATAGTTGTTCCAGTAGCTTTTTGTAATTCTTGAATTACTTTTCCACCAGGTCCAATTAACGCTCCAATGAAAGCTCCAGGAATGGTTCTTGTAATAATTTTTGGTGCTTTTGGTTTTACTTCAGCTCTTGGCTCAGCAATAGTTTCAGTTAATTTACCTAAAATATGCATACGCCCATCGCATGCTTGACCTAAAGCTTGTTCCATGATGTCATAACGTAAACCATCAATTTTGATGTCCATTTGACATGCTGTAATTCCGTCAGCAGTTCCAGTTACTTTAAAGTCCATATCTCCTAAGTGATCTTCATCTCCTAAAATATCAGACAATACAGCAAATTTTTCTCCGTCAGTAATTAATCCCATCGCAATACCAGAAACTGGTTTTACCATTTGAACTCCAGCGTCCATTAACGCCATTGTACCAGCACAAACCGTTGCCATTGAAGAAGAACCGTTAGATTCTAATACTTCAGAAACGATACGGATTGTATATGGACAATCAGCAGGAATCATATTTTTTAAAGCACGTTGTGCTAAGTTTCCGTGACCTACTTCTCTTCTTGAAGTTCCTCTTAAAGGTTTTGCTTCACCAGTTGAGAAAGGAGGGAAGTTATAATGTAAATAGAATTTTTCTTCACCTTGTTCAGATGGTGAGTCTATTTGGTTAGCTTCTCTTGAAGTTCCTAAAGTTACCGTAGCTAAAGCTTGTGTTTCTCCACGTGTAAATAAAGACGAACCGTGAACAGAAGGTAAATAATCTGTTTCACACCAAATTGGTCTGATTTCAGTTGTTTTTCTTCCGTCTAAACGAACACCTAATTCTAACACTACATTACGAACAGCTTCTTTGTTTGTTTTGTAGAAATATTTAGATACTAAATCACCATCAGTAGCTAATTCTTCTTCTGTAAATAAAGCTTTTACTTCTTCTTTTACTTCAGCAAATGCAGCACTTCTTTCATGTTTAGCCGAACCAACTTTTGCAATTGCATAAATTTTATCGTAAGCCGCAGCTTTTACTTTTTTGTAAATTTCTTCGTTTTCTTTCTCACCTTCATACGTACGAATTTCTTTTTTACCAAAAGCAGCTTGTAAACGTAATTGTGCTTGAATTTGAACTTTGATAGCTTCGTGAGCAAATTTGATAGCTTCTACCATTTCTGCTTCTGAAATTTCTTTCATTTCTCCTTCTACCATCGCAACAGAATCCATAGAAGCTCCAATCATCATATCAATATCTGATTGTGCTAATTCTTCTCTGCTTGGGTTGATAACGAATTTTCCGTCGATACGTGCTACGCGAACTTCAGAAATTAAGTTATAAAAAGGAATATCTGAAACTGCTAATGCTGCAGAAGCTGCTAATCCAGCTAATGCATCTGGCATAACGTTTTCGTCGTGCGACATTAATTGAATCATTACTTGTGTTTCAGCATGATAATCGTCTGGGAAAAGTGGACGTAATACACGGTCTACTAATCTCATTGTTAAAACTTCGCTGTCACTTGGACGCGCTTCTCTTTTGAAGAAACCACCAGGAAAACGACCTGCTGCTGCAAATTTTTCGCGATAATCTACTGTTAAAGGTAGAAAATCTACTGCAGGATTTGAGGTTCTTGCAGAAACTGCTGTTGCTAATAACATGGCATCGCCCATACGAACAACAACAGATCCATCTGCTTGTTTGGCTAATTTCCCGGTTTCGATTGTGATGCTTCTTCCGTCACCTAAATCGATAACTTCTTGGAATACTTTTGGAATCATAAATTTTTTAATTCTAAATTAAACAAAGGGTCAGTTGTGTTGTTGTTGTGTGTAGTTGTTTGTAACCCAATGAAAAACCAAACTTTTTCTGTCAATATAAATAAAACAAAAAGGGGCACGAAGCCCCTTTAGTTGATTATTTTCTAATACCTAATTCTTTAATAATCTCACGATATCTGTTGATATCTTTCTTTTTTAAGTAGTCAAGAAGACTTCTTCTTTTACCTACTAAAAGTACTAATGAACGCTCAGTGTTATAATCATGACGATTTTTTTTCAAGTGCTCAGTTAAGTGAGTAATTCTGAATGTAAATAATGCGATTTGCCCTTCAGCAGATCCAGTGTTTTCAGCTTTTCCTCCGTGTTTAGCGAAGATTTCAGCTTTAGTTTCTTTAGACAAGTACATGCTAATATTATTTTAAATGATTATTATGTATGAATTGTATGGTTGCAATTCGGATGCAAAGGTAGTTTTATTTTTTAAAATCACAAGTAATTATGAAAATAACTTCCCAACTTCTTGATTTACAAATTCTAAAAAGCGTTCATCAGCTTCTGTAAATGGGTCAATAACATGAGAATCGATGTCGATTTGTCCAATATTAACTCCGTTAGCAAATAAAGGAACCACTATTTCTGATTTAACAGTAAAACTACAAGCAATATAATTATCTTGTGCTTTCACATCAGGAACCACAAAATTTGTGTTTGATTCTGCAACTTGTCCGCAAATTCCTTTTCCAAATGGTATAACTGTATGATCAGTTTCTGCGCCAACGTATGGACCTAAGTGTAGTGTTTTAGCTTCGTGATTTGCAAAATAGTAACCAACCCAGTCATAATAACTAACGCTCTCACTCAGTAATTGGCAAATTTCTTTTAGTTTTTCGTCACGAGTAGCGTTTTCTTTTTTAATAATGCTTGAAACGATTGGTTTTAATTCTTCAAATGTCATAGTTGTATTTTTTTACAAAAGTATTTAATCTTTACTATAAAAAAATCTATATTTTTGTTAAAAATGTACGTTTTGAAAAACACCATTAATCAATACAAACCTTTTTTTGCTTTTTTAATTAAGTTTCTACTTTTTTATATAGTCTTTACATTTATTTATAAAATGTATTTGAGTCAATATGATCTGGCAAAAAATGAGGTGGATTATTTTACAGAAATCGTTTCTAATCAGACCAAACAATTTATGTTGTTTTTTACTGATAATGCACAATCTATAAAGCATGATAAAGAACCTTCGTTAAAATTTTTTTATAAAGAAAAATATGTAGCAAGAGTTGTTGAAGGTTGCAATGCGGTAAGTGTAATGATTTTGTTTGCAGCATTCGTTTTTGCATTTTCAACTCAATGGATAAAAACATTGCTTTTTATTGTTTTTGGAGTTGTTTTGATACATGTTTTAAATGTGATTAGGATTGCATTATTGACTTTTGCACTATATTATTATCCGCAATATGAAGAACTTTTACATGGCACTATTTTCCCTCTTTTTATTTATGGAGTTGTCTTTATTTTGTGGATTTTATGGGTAACCAAATTTTCAGGCTATGTTAAGAGAACTAATTAAAAATAAAAGAAGACTTCTTTTTATAGGATTAGCGCTCTTGGGACTAATTTTAGTTAGAGCATTCGAAGATAATTTGTTTTACGATCCCTTTTTATCTTTTTTTAAAACGGATTATCAAAATAAACCGTTGCCAAACTTAAATCAGTTTTTATTGTTTTTGAATTTACTTTTGCGATACACTTTAAACACTTTTTTTTCATTGATAATAATTCGATTATTGTTCAATGAAAAACAGTTGATGTTTTTTTCAGGATATTTATTTCTTTTTCTTTTTTTAGTTTTAGTCGCAATTTTTTTCGGATTACTTCATTTTTCTGACCAACCTGATTATTTGATTTTATTCTACATCAGACGTTTTCTAATCCAGCCTTTATTTTTAGTACTTTTTATTCCGGCTTTTTATTATCAGAAGTTAACTCGCTAATTTTTTGTATCTTTATGTAATAATCTTTTGATTATGAAAGTTACAAAATACTCAGGTGAATTAGTTCATTACGATGAACAGAAGCTAATTAGTTCACTCCGAAAATCAGGAGCCGAACTAGCTATGGCAGAAACCATTGTTAAGGAAATTGAAAGCGAAATGTATGAAGGCATTTCCTCGAAAAGAATTTATAAGCGTGCTTATCAGCTATTAAAAAATATTTCCAATGTTCATGCAGCTCGTTATAATTTAAGATCGGCTTTGTTAGGACTTGGTCCAGCTGGATTTTTCTTCGAAAAGTTTATCTCAAAAGTCATGCAAGAACAAGGCTTTCAAACTAAAGTTAGCATTACACTAAATGGGAAATGTATTTCTCATGAAATTGATGTTTTACTTCTCAAAAACGATATAGTTTCCATGATTGAATGCAAATTTCATTCAGGGCAAGATGCAAAAAGTGATGTAAAAGTTCCGATGTATATTCTCTCTCGATTTAATGATTTGAAAGATAAAAAGTACGATTTGTTTTCGGCGAAGCGAAGTATTTCAAAATGTATCATTGTAACTAATAATAAGTTTACCACAGATGCAATTCAATTTGGAGAATGTTCGGGTTTGAGCATGTTGAGTTGGGATTATCCTCAAAAAAACGGTATCAAAGATTTGGTTGATCGTTTTCGAGTTTATCCTGTAACTTGTTTAACCACTTTAACAAAAGCAGAAAAAGACCAATTGTTGATTTTAGATTGTATTACTATTAAAGATTTAATTCAACATCCCGATTATTTAAAAACCATCGAGTTAAGTCATAATCGAACTATAAATGTTTTAAAAGAAGCGAATCAATTAACAAATTAAAGCAAAAATCATGAAAATTCATTTTTTAGGCGGAGCAGGAACTGTAACGGGTTCAAAAACGTTAATCGAACACAATAATCTTAGAATTTTGATTGATTGTGGCATGTTTCAAGGAATAAAATCATTGCGCGAATTAAATCGTGAGCCGCTTTCCATTTTACCTGAAACGATTGATTTTGTATTGCTTACTCATGGACATTTAGATCATTGTGGTTGGTTGCCAAAACTAGTTAACGAAGGTTTTAAAGGAAAAATTTTCTGTACACGACCAACAAAAGAAATTTCACGATTGATTTTGTACGATAGTGCGAAAATTCAGGAAGAGGAAGCTAAAAAAGCCAATGAAGAACATTTTTCAAAACACGACCCAGCCGAACCGTTATATACAGAGTCCGAAGTAGATGCTGTAATTCCGAAATTCAGAGTTGTGGAAAAAGATTTGGATGTGAAATTAGATGATGATGTTTCTTTCAAATTCTTTTATGCAAGTCATATTTTAGGCGCTTGTTCAATTGAATTAACCATCGACGGAAAAGTTTTGGTTTTCTCAGGTGATATTGGTCAAGATGATGATGTGTTGATGTTTCCACCACAAAAACCAAAAAAAGCTGATTATATTTTTTTAGAAAGCACTTACGGAAATCGACTTCATCCTCAAACTGACGCTTTGTTGGAGTTAGAAGTCATAATAAACAACACATTTAATAAAGCAGGAACAGTTATAATTCCAAGTTTTGCTGTGGAACGAGTACAAACCATGATGTATTTGATTTGGCAATTGAAAAAAGAAGAACGTATTCCTAATATGCCTTATATTATAGATACGCCAATGGGAATTAGCGTTTTAGATGTTTTTAAAGATAATCGCACATGGCATAAATTATCTTTTGAAGATTGCGACGAAATGTGCAAAGTTTTTACACTAATTTCTGATTACAAAGATAGCATGAATGCCGTTTACGATAAGCAACCAAAAGTAGTTATCGCAGCAAGCGGTATGATTACAGGCGGAAGAGTGTTGTCCTATTTAGAGCATTTAATAGATAAACCAGAAACTACGGTAACGTTAGTAGGCTATCAAGCAGAAGGAACTCGCGGAAGAAAACTTTTAGAAGGCGCTCAAGAAATTAAAATTTACGGAAAATATTATCCTATTTTAGCAAATATTCTCTTAATAGAAAGTTTATCAGCACATGGCGACCAAAAAGATTTACTGAATTGGTTATCCGAATTGGAAAACAAACCTAAAAAAATATTCTTAGTTCATGGCGAAAATGAAGCTGCAGATGAATTGCGATTAAAGGTGCAAGAGCAATATGGTTTTGATGCTCAAGTTCCGTTTTTAGGGCAAGTCATTGAAATTTAGACTAAAATTAACGTAAATTAAAATTCAATTTCCTACTTTTGCTCCGATGAATTTCAGAAAACACATAAGTATTGTATTAGCTTCCTTAGTATTGCTTGCCAATTTAGGGTTGAGTTTTGCTGTGCATTATTGTAAAGATGAAATTGCATCGGTTTCTTTTCAATATCAAGAAGACGAACCTTGTGTTGAAGATGTAAAATCATGTTGTGCAAAAGAAGATTCTCACGATTCTTGTTGTTCAAACAAATTAATCAAAGTTGAAAAGAAGACTGATGATATATTGGTTAAAACCTTTCAATTAGATTTAGAACCAACTGTTTTTGCTGCTGATTGGAAACCAAATTTAGAGGTATTCAACCCTGTTGCTACAACATCAAACGAAGTGGCTTTTTATTGCGATTCTCATGCGCCGCCACTCTACAAGCTCTATTGTCAATTAGTTTTTTACGCATAATTTATTGTTTTTTATTCTGTAAATCAAAGAATTAATAACAATAAATAAACTTATTATGTTTAAAAATATAGCGTTTTTGCTATTCTTTGTTTCTCAATTTATTTATTCGCAAGAAACCATAAAAGGAATAGTAACAGACGAAAACAATCAACCTTTATTAGGCGCAAATGTGTTTTGGTTCAATACCGCAATTGGTACCACAACAGATGGAAATGGGAATTTTACCATAAAAAAATCTCCCGAAACTACTTTTTTAGTAGTGAGTTACATTGGTTTTGAAACTAAGAAAATTGAAATTACTTCAAGCACGATTTCTGTAGTTTTAAAAGAAGTTAATACTTTGAAAGAAGTAACGATTACCAAAACCAAAAAAGGAACCGAACATTCTTTGTACAAAGTTCAAAACATTCAGGTAATGGGACAAAAAGAGTTGTTAAAAGCAGCTTGTTGTAATTTGTCTGAAAGTTTTAGTACAAATCCATCAATCGATGTTAATTTTTCAGATGCCGTAACAGGTAACCGTCAAATTAAGATGTTGGGATTAACAAGTCCGTATATTTTAATTGCGGAAGAAAATATTCCTTCGGTTCGAGGTGCTTCTCAAGCTTACGGATTGTCGTTTGTACCAGGAACTTGGGTAGAAAGTATCCAAATTACTAAAGGAGCAGGAAGTGTGATTAATGGTTACGAAAGTATTTCAGGCCAAATCAATTATGAAGTTTTGAAACCTTCAAATGATATTCCATTTTTCTTAAATGCGTATGCTTCGCAAGATGAACGTTATGAAATCAACACTCATTTCAATAATAAATTTACTGATAAATTGAGTTCGACTTTGTTTTTACACGGAAATACACGAGTAGGAAAAAATGATATGAACGACGATGGATTTTTAGATGGTCCAATCGGAAAACAAGTTAATATTTTAAATCGCTGGCAATATAATGATGCCGAAAATGGTATTGTAAGTTTTTTAAATGTTCGCTACATGAACGATGAAAAACAAGCAGGTGAAATGAGTTTCAATCCAGATACAGACAGATTAACTACAAATGCTTGGGGAAGTGAAATCAATACTGAAAAAATTGAAATTTCAAACAAAACAGGTTATGTTTTTCCAGATATGCCATATCAAAGTTTCGGATTTCAAAATTCGTTTCAATCGCACAAACAAGATTCGTATTTTGGTTTGAGTCAGTATGATATTCATCAAAAAAGTTTTTATTCGAATTTATTGTTCAATTCAATCATCAACAATACCAAAAATAAATTCACAACAGGTCTAAATTTCACTTACGATGATTATAATGAATTAGTAAATGTGAATTTCAATCGCGATTTTTCAAGAATTGATAATTCGGTTGGTGCCTTTTTTGAATATACGTATGATAATACTGATAATTTCAGTTTAGTAGCCGGAGCACGTGTAGATAATCACAATCGTTTAGGAACTTTTATCACGCCAAGATTACATATTCGTTACAATCCTTGGGAAGAAGCTGTAATTAGAGCTTCAGCTGGAAGAGGAAAACGTGCTGCAAATATTTTTGCTGAAAACCAACAATTGTTTGCATCCAACAGAAGTTTTTCAATCTTGAATACTGATGGGAAATTATACGGATTAAACCCTGAAATTGCTTGGAACTATGGTTTGAGTTTCATCCAAAAATTCAAGTTAGCTGGAAAAGATGCTGAGGTGATTTTGGATTATTATAGAACTGATTTCCAAAATCAGACTGTTGTTGATGTGGATCATTCACCACAAGAAGTCTTGTTTTATAATTTAGAAGGAAACAGTTTTGCTAATTCATTTCAAGCAGAATTTTCAATTGACTTGATGACGCATTTAACTTTTAAAACGGCTTATAAATATTACGATGTGCAAACACAATTCACAAGAGGACAATTAGAAAGACCTTTGCAAGCAAAACACAGAGTTTTTGGAAATTTAGCCTACGAAACACACATCAAAGACAAAGGACAACAATGGAAGTTTGATGTAACATATAATTGGTTAGGCGAACAACGTTTACCTTACACGCAATCAAACCCAGTTCAATATCGTTTGGATGAATATGCACCAGCTTTCGGAACGTTGAATGCTCAAATTACTAGAACGTTTTCAAGTACTTTTGAAGTGTATATTGGAGGAGAGAATATGACGAATTACAAACAAATGAACGGAATTGTTCAAAATGAAAACCCTTTTGGTACTTATTTTGATAGTAGTATGATATACGGGCCAACTTTCGGTGCCATGTACTATGCTGGATTGCGATTTAAAATTAAATAGTATTAAGATTTAAAATATAAAAATCATGAAAAAAATAGTAGTAATAATTTTATCAAGTCTTTTTTCACTAACAATGGTAGCACAAGAGAAAAAAAGCAAAAACAAAAAAGTAGAATTTAAAGTAGCAGGAAATTGTGAAATGTGCGAAAAACGTGTTGAAAAAGCAGCTTTTTCAGTAAAAGGAGTGAAAAGTGCAGAATGGCATGCTGATCATGGCGATATTCATTTGATTATTGATGAAACAAAATGTTCAGTACAAGATGTAGCAAAAGCTATTGCTGCTGTTGGTCACGATACTGAATTTGTAAAAGCAAAAGCCGAAGTTTATAATAAACTTCATAGTTGTTGTAACTATGAAAGAATAGAATAATACCAAATCCGATTAGAATTTCTAATCGGATTTTTTTTTTAAATTAAGGGTAAATTAATTTTTTGAATCAAAATATAACATACATTTGTATTGTTTTTAGTTAGAAGTGAAATCAATTTGAAAAAAAATATAAAATTATTTCCAATTTTCATGCTTGCATTTTTTATGTGGGCTATTGGTGTTTCTTTGAATACTTCAAATGAGGTAGCATTAGAATCTCAAGTTGAATTTCAACAAAAATATAAAGCTTCTGATTTTTCTCATTTTCATACTATTGAGGTTGAAGAAGGAGAGTTTGTAATAATTGAATCAGAACCTGAATTTGAAGTTGAGTTAGATTGTTTTTCAATCTCAACTAAATCTGTAAACATTAAAAACACAAAGTTTACAGAAAGTTCAAATTCCTATTCTGCCCAATTATCTTCTTCAAAAGAAACTATTCCACTTTACGATTTATATTGTAATTGGAAATTCCATTTGTCTTAATACGATAATTATTTTTTAAGATTTCAAACCTTTTGAAATCAATAATTTATTTGTATTAATTCAATTTCATTATAAAATGAAAACACAAAATGTTAGTTTTGATGAGCACAAAGTTCTTCATAACTTAACCCATTATTTACCAGCACAAAATCCGTTGAAAGACTTTGTGCACCACAATACTTTGCACGCTTTTCAAAGTAAAAAATTTCACGATGCACTACTAGAAGCTTCTACTATTTTTGGTTATAAGACTTATTTGTCTATAGCTGATTTCAGACAACGATTTGCTAATAAAGAAATCAATGAAGCCGTTTTAGATAGTATTGTTACAAAAACAAAAGGAGCTGAAAATCTTCAAACTTGGAAAGAAAAATTACTGAAAACCAATTATGATGAATCCGTTTCTCCAAGAATAGGAAGTTTGCGTTCTAATTGGAAGAAATACTATGCTATCAATTTAGAGAAATCGACACATAGTTTATTGTTTAGAGTTTTGTGTAGTTATTTAGATCAAGGGGTTGCTATTTGGAATTTTCCAGTTCATGACAAGGGGTTTTTAGCTTCAATTAGAGAATTAGAAAAAAACACGTTCAAAGGAATTTTCAATTCAAACAGAGCTAAAAAATTATTAGATGAAAATGCTTCTATTACCCAATTACTTGAATTAATTGTAGGGAAAGAAGAATTATTTGAGCAGTATTTGTTTGATCAACAATTTGGACATCCTGGTTGGAGTGGAATGGTAGCCACGATTGAAAATAATCCAAGCTCTTTATTAGATACTAAGCAAATCAGTTTAGAAGAATTAATAAAATTTGAATTGCTTTTAGAGATTGATACTTTAGACACTAAGTTTCATGATATTTGGGCACCACTTGGTTTTAAAATTGAAAACGAGGAATTTTTATTGTTTGAAAAAGTAGCGTACAACGAACTTTTCGATGTATTGTCGCTTTGGCAACAAGCATTTGAATGGAATTTTTATGACGCAGTTTTATCAAATGTTCAAAATGTAAAAGAAGTTAAACAAGAGAATATGCCTAGTTTTCAAGGTATGTTTTGTATGGACGATAGAGAATGCTCGTTCAGAAGACATATCGAACACATCGATAAAAATGTTTGTACTTATGGAACGGCCGCTTTCTTTAATTTTGAGTTCTTCTATCAACCAGTAAATGGAAAATTTTATACCAAATTATGCCCAGCACCGGTTACTCCAAAATTTTTAATCAAAGAAGAACCTAGAAAGAAAAAACAGGCCAAAGATTTGCATTATCACAAACAATCACACTCGTTGTTTTTTGGTTGGATCATTAGTCAAACCTTAGGTTTTTCATCGGCTTTAAAATTGTTCTTGAATATTTTTAAACCTTCGATGTCGCCAGCAACAACATCTTCTTTCAAACATTTACATAAAAAATCAAAATTGGTTATCGAAAACAAAGATGCCAATCAAAGAGAAAATGATTTGCAGATTGGTTTTTCAGTAGAAGAAATGGCCAATAGAGTAGAAGGCTTGTTGAAAAGTATCGGATTAGTGTCAAATTTTTCTCCAATAGTTTACGTTGTTGGGCACGGAGCAACTAGTATCAACAATACACATTATGCAGGTTACGATTGTGGTGCTTGTTGTGGAAGACCAAGTTCGGTAAACGCAAAAGTAGCTTCGTTTGCAGCAAATCATTCAGAAGTTAGAGCTATTTTGAAAGAAAGAGGAATTGATATTTCAACTTCAACGCAATTTTTACCGGCTTTACATGATACGACTCGTGATGAAATTGCTTTTTATGATGAAGATACTTTGTCGGAAAATAATAAAGCATTGCACCAACAAAATGTAATTACGTTTACCAAAGCTTTAGATAACAATGCAAAAGAGCGTTCAAGACGTTTCGATACGATTGATTCTTCATATACTATAGAAAAAGTACACGAAAAAGTTAAACGTCGTTCGTTATCCTTATTTGAACCGCGTCCTGAGTTAAATCATGCTACAAATGCGATGTGTATTGTAGGAAGAAGAAGTTTGTCAAAACAATTGTTTTTAGACAGACGTTCTTTCTTGAATTCGTATGACTACGAAGTAGATCCTTCTGGAGATTATTTAGCCATTATTTTAGGAGCTGTTGCTCCAGTGGGTGGCGGAATTAATCTGGAATACTATTTCTCAAGAGTTGATAATCAAAAACTTGGAGCAGGTTCTAAATTACCTCATAATGTGATGGGGTTAATTGGAGTTGCTAACGGAATTGATGGCGATTTACGTCCAGGTTTACCAAGTCAAATGATTGAAGTGCATGACCCAGTTCGTTTGTTAGTTATTGCCGAACATTTCCCAGAGAAAGTGATGTATGCGATTACCAAAAATCCAGCTACTTACGAATGGTTTAAGAACGATTGGGTGAAATTAGTATCTGTCCAACCTGAAACTAAAGAACTTTTTGTTTTTGAAGAGGAGAAGTTTGTTCCCTATCAACCTATTCAAGCTGTTAATTTCATTAAAGATGAAATGCAGTTGATTGAAACCACAAAAGAGAATCTTCCGGTAGGAATAATTACAAATACGATTTAAGTCATGAACGAGTTATTGCAATATTTTATAGGGTTACCTTTTTTAGGCTTTATTATGAGTTTATTTTTGCCTGAATCAAGAGAAAAAGCCATCTCATGGACGGCTTTTGGAACGGTTTTTTTACAATTTATAGGATTGGTAGTTTTTATCATTTTTTGGATAATTGACGGTGCTAAAGATCTGAATTTAGTAGAATTATCAATATTAAAAACGGATCATTACGAGTTTTTTATCGATTTCTATTTTGATCAAATTTCTGCTGTTTATATGTTCATTGGAGCTTTATTAACTTCAATGATAACTACGTATAGTCGCTATTATTTACATAGAGAAAAGGGATACAAACGTTTTTTTAATACGGTTTTGTTTTTCTTTTTCGGATATAACTTAGCTATTTTATCAGGAAATTTCGAAACTTTATTCATTGGTTGGGAAATCATTGGAATTTCTTCTTTCCTTTTAATTGCTTTTTATAGAGAACGTTATTTGCCAGTCAAAAATGCTTTCAAAGTATTTTCAATTTATAGAATTGGCGATGTCGGATTGTTATTAGCCATGTGGGCAAGTCACCATTTATTTCATGAAAATATCACCTTCATGAAGTTAAATAATTACGAATTGGTTAACGAGCACTTGCAAAATCATTCCATAATCGGAATATTTATTGCGCTTTGTTTGGCTTGTGCTGCGGCTGCAAAATCGGCTCAGATTCCGTTTTCGTCCTGGTTGCCAAGGGCTATGGAAGGGCCAACACCGTCGAGTGCTATTTTCTATGGTTCATTATCGGTGCATTTAGGGGTTTTCTTAATGCTGCGAACGTATCCTTTTTGGGAACATCAAACATCAATGCGAATTGCAATAGGTTTAATGGGACTTACAACTAGTTTAGCAACTTCGGTTATGGCAAGGGTGCAATCTTCTGTAAAGAGTCAGGTAGCCTATAGTTCTATTTCTCAAATCGGAATTATTTTCATTGAAATTGCGCTTGGGTTTGAAACATTAGCATTGATCCACTTTGCCGGAAATGCATTCTTGAGAACGTATCAGTTATTAGTATCGCCATCTGTGGTTAGTTATTTGATAAGAGATCAATTTTACAATTTTCAACCCAAAAGTAAAAAGGAAAGTTTCTTTTTTTCAAGTCGAATTGAAAACACATTCTACATTCTGGCTTTAAAAGAGTTTAATTTGGAAGGTTTCTTGAATATTGTATTATGGAAACCATTGAAAATAATAGGGAAATCACTTAACTTTTTAAACATCAAGAGAATTTATTTCTTTTTTATTCCACTTTATTTAATGGGATTCTTAGCCTATAAATTCAAAGTGGATTTGCCACAACAACTCATTTCAGTTTTGCCAGAAGTTTTCGCTTTTATTGGATTGGTATTTGTATTCAAATCTTTTTCAGAACGAAGAAGTCCATTTTTAGCATGGATTTTAATTGTGATGAATCATTTTTGGATTGCATTAGCCATTGTGTTTAACGACAAAGTTAGCGTAAGTGAAATTGCTTTTTATTTGGCAGGAATTATTCTTGCAGGAGGCATAGGTTATATTGCTTTGCTTCAGCTGAAAAAAATAGAAATGCGAATTTTAATTAGTCAATATTTAGGACATGTTTATGAACATCCAAAATTTGCTTTCTTTTTCCTATTGGCAACACTTGGAATTACAGGATTTCCAATCACTTCAACCTTTATTGGCGAAGATTTGATTTTTAGTCACATCGGTAGTAATCAAATTGTACTTGCCTTTTTCGTAGCATCAAGTTTTGTAGTTTCGGGTATTGCCGGAATCCGAATTTATGCTCGTTTATTCTTAGGGCCTCATGTTAAAACATATCATGAGTTACCTTATAAATCATCATAAAAAATAATTAAAAATGAATTCAAATATAAAAAAATACATACCTGCTGATGGATTAGCGGGATTAAAGGAAAATTTTAAATCGGATGCAATATCTGGTTTTATCGTATTTTTATTAGCATTACCTTTAAGTTTAGGAATTGCAAAAGCTTCTGATTTTCCTCCAATTATGGGATTAATTACAGCTATAATTGGTGGTTTAGTCGTTTCTTTTTTTATGGGTTCTCGCTTAACGATTAAAGGACCAGCTGCGGGTTTAATTGTTATTGTTGCTGGCGCTGTTGCTGAGTTTGGTCAAGGAAACAACGATTTAGGTTGGAAATTAGCCCTTGGAGCAATGGTTGTAGCTGGAATTATCCAAATTCTTTTCGGTGTTTTGAAATTGGGTAAGTTAGCCGATTTCTTTCCACTCTCAACTATTCACGGAATGTTAGCTGCTATTGGAATTATTATTATTGCCAAGCAAATTCCTGTTTTATTGAATGATAATCCTGCTTTAGCAAAAGGGATGGGTCCAATTGAATTGTTATTAAATGTTCCGAAATTCATCGTCAATTTAGATACAAAAGCGTCGATTATTGGAGTTGTGAGTTTGGCAATTATGTTGGGTTGGCCATACATCAAAAACAAGTCGATTAAAATGATTCCAGCGCCTTTGGTAGTGTTGTTATTTGCTATTCCATGCGAATTATTTATGGATTTTGCACACACCGAACCACCTTATGCTTTAGTGAAAATCGGAAATTTAGTAGATAATATCAATTGGAATGTCGATTTTTCGGGAATTAGTCAAACAGGATTATTTATTAAATATGTTATCATGTTTGCTTTGGTTGGTACTTTAGAATCGTTGTTAACTGTAAAAGCCATCGATTTGTTAGATCCGTTTAAAAGAAAATCAGACACTAACAAAGATCTAATTGCGGTTGGAATTGGAAACACATTAGCTGCTGTTTTAGGTGGTTTACCAATGATTTCTGAAGTAGCTCGTAGTTCTTCTAATGTTAGTAATGGTGCAAAAACACGTTGGGCAAATTTCTTTCATGGATTTTTTATTTTGCTTTTCGTTTTATTAGCTGCTCCGTTACTAGAAATGATTCCTAATGCAGCTTTAGCCGCTATGTTAATTAGTGTGGGAATTAAATTAGCGCATCCAAAAGAATTTATTCACATGTTACACATTGGGAAAGAACAATTATTCATTTTCACGGTTACTGTTTTAGTAACTTTATTTGAAGATTTATTACTTGGAATTGCTGCAGGAATGTTGGTTAAAATGATTATTCACGTTGTAAATGGTACGCCAATTTCCTCTTTCTTTAAAGCACCTACGGTGGTTTCCTTTGTGGATAATGAATATAAAGTTGAAATTAATAAAGCCGCTATTTTTTCTAATTATTTAGGAATCAAAAGAAAATTAGAGGAAATTCCGCCAGGTTATCAAGTTAGTATTTGTTTGAAAAAAACAAAATTAGTAGACCATTCTGTGATGGAAAATTTGGAGCATTTTAAACATGATTATGAAGCTCATGATGATGGTGGAACAGTAACTATCATTGGTTTAGAAAATCATAAACCCTTATCTTCACATCCAAAAGCTTCAAGAAAAATCTAATTACGGAATAATGATGAAAAATATAAAAATAAGCTTGCTGTTCTGTATTGGAATAGTGAGCTTACTTACTGTGAATATTAGTCAAGCACAAGTAAAAGAAAGTAATAATAATATTTGGTTGCATTATTTTGGAAAGAATATGATTACTGAAAAATTTTCTTTTTCATTTGAAACCACAATGCGCTACGCCAACGGATTTTCTGAAAAGCAGCAATATTTTATTCGTCCTTCAGTAGATTATCAATTTGCTAAAAAGTTTATGGGAAGTGTTGGATTTAGTCATTACAATACGTATTCCTATGGAAATCCAGCGATGAACAAAATCAGTATTCCAGAAAATCATTTTTGGATTCAAGGAACTTTTGTTCACAATAGCGGAAAATTAAAAATTACACACCGATTACGAGATGAATTTCGATATGTTGGAGTTCCAGCAATGCAATCGAATTGTGATTTAGAAATAGATCATTACGATTATAGAAACCGAATGCGCTATATGTTTTTATTCAATTATCCTTTGATAAAAAATGAAGAAGTAACGAAGTTATTTGCATTATTTGGCGATGAGATTTTCATGAATTTAGGTTCGAATGCAGGAAAAACATTTTTAAATCAGAATCGAGTAATAGGTGGAGTTGGTTATAATTTTGACAAAAACCATCAAATTCAAATGAGTTACATTCATCAAAATATTTGGAATTATACCAATACATTTCAAGAAAGTAATCCTACATTTCGGCTAACTTATACAACTAACTTTGATTGGTCTAAGTAATAAAAAAATCCGATGAGAATTTCTAATCGGATTTTTTTATTTATTTTACTTCTATTACAAAATTTTCATTGTAAAGTTGTCCATTGTTATCGATTCCTTGAATATTGATTGTTACTTCTTTTTGTCCAAAATGTGGAGTTGAAAATTCAAATTCTCCTTTTTCGTTTGTGTAAATATTAGGAATCCAATCAATTGTGCCATAATTTTCAAAAGCTTCTCCACTATGGATAAGATATTTTGGGTTTTCATAGTCAGTGTATGGCTGAAAACCATTTTTAACAACTATTGGTTTTGATTTAATTTGGTTAGGTTTTTCTTTAAATGCGGTTGTTTTTTTTGTATAAATTCTGATAGATCCATTAGCACCGTCGCTTCCCATTCCGTAACCTCTTTTGTTAATGTAAATTTCATCAATATCATTCAAATTCATATTCAAAAGAAAAGTAAAATCTTGTAGTTGTACATTGTCTAAGAAAACTATAGGGGTTCTACTACCCATTAATGATGTTGCATATCTCGCTCTAATTGTTACTTGTCCAGCTTGTTGCGATACATCATAGCCATGAGAAGCTATGAATGATAAAACATCTCTAAAGGTTCCGGCTTCTGTATCATCTATTTTGTATCCTTTAGCCATTGAATTTCCATATTCTCCTCTTCTTTCTAGTTTAACTTTTTTTGCTTGAATTACATCTACATCTTTCAATTCATAAACACCTTCTAGTTTTGGAAATTCAAAATTAGAATCGTAAAGATTTTTTGTAAATGTAATTTCTTCACATATTGGTTTCTGATAGTTAAATGCTTTTAAAAATTTTCTATTTGTATTTTCTAATTTCGAATAAATGCTTAGACTTTCTAATTTGTCATCTTTTTTAATTAACGAAAAATACAAAGTAGACGAGTCAACCGCCATAATGTTTTGAAATTCAAAGCTGTTGTCACCTTTTATTTCAGTACTTTCTTCTATACCGTTTATAGAAAACAATCTTAGTTTTGTATTTTGCTTGTTTGGAACATTTTGATTTATCTTACCAGTAACTGTGATTCCCATATCAAAAGGATGTGTTGGTTTTGGTGCATCATTTAATATGCGAGACCAATTGTATTTTGATTCTTTAACATGTAACAGCATTAAGTCTAACTCAAATGCTTTACGCTTGTTAAAATTTGTAAAATAGTAAGCGGCATCAAAATCTTCGCTATCAAAGTAGTTTTTAAAACCAAGATTAGTTTGAATATTATTATAATTATAGTTTGATTTTGTATTCTTAGGCAATACAGTAATGCTAAAATTTCCAATTTTATTAGGAATTGATGCCTTTATATTTAAACTTTCTTTTGTTTTTACTGTAGAAGTTAAGTTTAGTTTTGTTGAGTTTTCGTTTACATTATATATAACTCTTTCTGAAATAGAATTTAATTCACTATCTAATAATCGTATAATGTTAATTCCTTCAAACAAACTATTTTTCTCAATAAAAAGTTCTTTAAATGGTTGGTCTAAAATAAAATCGACATAGTTAGCATAGTCGTTTTTTTGAATTAAAATAGAATAATTTTTATTTTTATTCTTATTAAAAGTTGTTTCATTAGTATTAATTTTTACCACAACTTTTCCTTCAATAGCATAATTATTTATATGAAGATTTATTCCTTCAATCACGGGTCTTGGTAATTCTTTTGTTAAGGCTTCTTCATTATTTGGAATAATCAATCGATACGTTTCATTTTCGATATTTTTTAATTCAAATTTTCCAAATCCTTCTTGATTTGTTGAAAAACTATTAACAACAACGTTTTTACTGTTTTTTACTTCAATGTTGCTTAATTTTTGACCTCTTCCGAAGCAATTTTTTATGGAAACACCAATGTTGTTGTTAGTTTGGTAAAGTAAACTGCCGCCTTCGAAAGCAAAATTTACAGAGAGTTGATTTTTGCTATTTGTGTTAACTATACTTTTATCTTGAACGTTAATAATTTTAATTTTTTGATTTGTAGCTTCATTTTCAAAAAAATTATTCATGTAATTCGTGTAGGTTTGAAGAAAATAATCTCCTGAGGGTAAATTTTCATTAATTTTAATTTTTCCTTCAACTATTCCATTTGCAGTATAGAATAACTGATTTGAAATTTCCGTATTTTGGTTGTCTACAAGACGCACAAAAACATTAGTGGTTTGAAAATTTAGTTTTGATTCTTTTTTTTCAATGATATATCCTTTAAACCAAATAGTTTCATTGGTAAGGTATGTAGTTTTATTGCAATGTAAATGGATGTTTTCTCTATCCATTTCGTAGTATTTTAATATCCCTTGTTCAGTTTTTTCTTTTATGGTTGACTGAGAAAAAACGCTTAAACATATAAAAGAAAATAATAAAGAGTAGATTTTCATAAAAATAATATTTTGTGTAAATAAAAAAAAACCGCTTGAATTATACAAGCGGTTTCACATCTTTTTAAGAAAAATATTACATCATGCCAGGCATTCCTCCGCCCATTGGCATACTTGATGATTCTTCTTTGATATCGATTAAAGCACATTCAGTAGTTAAAATCATACCAGATACTGAAGCAGCGTTTTCTAAAGCTACACGAGTTACTTTTTTAGGATCTATAATTCCAGCCACTAACATTTGAACGTATTCTCCTGTTTTTGCATTGAATCCGAAATCGGCTGTTCCTTCAGTAATTTTTGCAATTACTACAGAGCCTTCTCCACCTGCATTTTCAACAATAGTTCTCAAAGGAGCTTCTACTGCTTTATTTATGATTTGAATTCCTGTTGCTTCGTCTGCGTTTTCTGCTTTGATGTTTGCTAAAGCGGCTTTTGCTCTTACTAAAGCAACACCACCACCAGCAACAATTCCTTCTTCCACTGCTGCACGAGTTGCGTGTAAAGCATCATCAACACGGTCTTTTTTCTCTTTCATTTCTACTTCAGAAGCCGCTCCAACATATAAAACTGCTACACCACCAGCTAATTTAGCTAAACGCTCTTGTAGTTTTTCTCTATCGTAATCAGAAGTAGTTGTTTCAATTTGCGATTTGATTTGGTTCACTCTTGCTTTGATGTTTTCTGTATCACCAGCACCATTTACAATTGTAGTATTGTCTTTGTCAATTGTAATGTTTTCTGCTGTTCCAAGCATGTCTAAAGTTGCGGTTTCTAATGCATAACCACTTTCTTCAGCAATTACTGTTCCTCCAGTTAAGATAGCAATGTCTTCTAACATAGCTTTTCTTCTGTCTCCAAAACCTGGTGCTTTTACAGCTGCGATTTTTAAACCACCACGTAATTTATTTACTACTAACGTTGCTAACGCTTGTCCGTCAACATCTTCTGCAATAATTAATAACGGTCTTCCAGATTGTGCCACTGGTTCTAAAACCGGTAATAATTCTTGTAAATTTGATATTTTTTTATCGTATAATAAAACGTATGGATTGCTTAATTCAGCTACCATTTTATCTGCGTCAGTTACGAAGTAAGGCGACAAATAACCTCTGTCGAATTGCATTCCTTCTACTACATCAACATAAGTGTCCATTCCTTTTGCTTCTTCAACTGTAATGACACCTTCTTTTCCAACTTTTGAAAAAGCGGTTGCAATTAAATCACCAATTGTATCATCGTTATTAGCCGAAATAGACGCTACTTGTTTAATTTTTTCTGAAGAATCACCCACAGCTACCGATTGTTTTCCTAATTCAGCAACAATGGTTTCCACAGCTTTGTCAATTCCTCTTTTTAAATCCATTGGATTAGCTCCAGCGGCAACGTTTTTCAAACCTTCTTTAACGATAGCCTGAGCTAAAACCGTTGCAGTAGTTGTTCCGTCTCCAGCTAAGTCATTGGTTTTAGAAGCTACTTCTTTTACCATTTGAGCTCCCATGTTTTCTAATGGATCTTGTAATTCGATTTCTTTTGCTACAGAAACTCCATCTTTAGTTACTGTTGGTCCACCAAATGATTTTGAAATAATTACATTTCTTCCTTTTGGTCCTAGAGTTACTTTTACTGCATTTGCTAATGCATCAACGCCACGTTTTAAACCATCGCGAGCTTCAATGTCGAATTTTATATCTTTTGCCATTTTAATTTTGTTTAAATGTTATTGATTAATCTGTGATTAAAGAATTGCGTAAATTTCGTCTTCTCTCATAATCAGGTAATCTTTACCTTCAAATTTGAATTCTGTTCCCGAATATTTACCATATAAAACGGTATCTCCAATTTTTACCGTCATGGTATAGTCTTTTTTGCCATTTCCCACGGCTACAACAGTACCTTTTTGTGGTTTTTCTTTTGCAGTGTCTGGAATTATAATTCCTGAAGCTGTTGTAGTTTCTGCTGCCAAAGGAGCAATTACTACACGATCTGAAATAGGTTTAATGTTTAATGACATGATTATATGTTTTATTTATTAAAATTAATTTGTTGTTTGTTGTTTTTCAGAAATTGTGCCAAAGCGATTTTCTGACAATTTTTCTGTAAAAAAAATGCCAGCACTGACATGCTGGCATTTTTATCTATTTTATCAATTCTTATTTTGCAGAATCAGTTGCAACTGGTGCTGGTGTTGTAGCAGGAGCAGCTTGTTTGGTAGATTCTGGAGTTGTAGGAATAGTAGTTGTGGGAACAGTTGTTTCGTCTTCTCCTAAAACTTTAGAACCAGATGCAGCTCCATTAAAACTTAAACTAGAAAGTAAGATTAATGCAATTAAAATTCCTCCTAATGTCCAAGTACTTTTATCTAAAAAATCTGTTGTTTTTTGAACTCCACCTAATTGTTGAGAACCACCAAATGAAGAAGATAAACCTCCACCTTTAGGGTTTTGAACCATAATAGCTAAGATTAATAAAAAACAAACAATTGTTATCGCAATTAAAAAACCTGTGAATCCCATAATTAATTATTATTTTGTTGTAAATTTTTGATTTCATTTATTCGGTCTGCAAAGAAACTACTTTTTTCTGGATATTTCAAAATTAATATTTCATAAGCTTGTATCGCTTTTGTATATTTTTTTTGTTCCAAATACACTTTAGCTAATGTTTCTGTCATTAAGTGTGTTGGCTCTTCAGTGCTTTTGCTAATATTTGCAGGCGGTTTGGTCGTTTCTTTTACTGGAGCAATTTTTGGATTGGCTTCAATAAATTTATCGATTATATCTATTTTTTTTTGCTTCTCAGGGTCTTTTGAAGTGCTTTTTTCTTCAATTTCACGATTAATTGGGTTAAATTTTGTCAATTGCAACCATTCTTGAAACGAATGTCTTTCAGTAGGAGTAAAAGGTAAAGGTTTACCAATTTCTAATTTTTCTTCTGAAGTTGGTTTAATTATTTCAAGCTCAATTTTTTCTTCTTTAGTTGCAATAGTTTCTATTTGAGGCAAAACAATTACTTCTTCCATATGATGCACTTCAATATCTAACAATGATCTTTGAATTTTATCAATTTTTTCTTGTTGGATTGCGGTGAAATTATCCGAAGTAATAAACTCAAATAAAATCGTTCTATCAGTTGTATAAGCTGCTGTTTTTTTTAATTCGTAATTGTATCTAAAACTTTCCTGATTGAATAATCCTTTTAAATGTAATGTTCGTGCTGCCTGAAAATACGGAAACTGCAAAACTACATTCTCTAAAGCAATAGTTTGCTTTTCGTTTATAGTTTCGGGCTTATTTAAAAGATATGTTAAATCGGATATGTTCAAAATTCACAAATTAATTACCATTTAGCTAATGATTCGTTGAAAACATCTTGCGTAATTCGCTCAAAAATCACATCTAATGCCGTTGTTAATTGTGAACCAACTAATTGCTGATTGGCATCGAAATCATAAAAGAATGTGAAGCGTTTTTCAAAATTATCGTCTTCTTTATTGCGATTTGTAAAACGAACCATTACTGTTACTGTTAATCTATTTTGTGCTGCTCTTTGATCTGCAGTAGCTGTCATTGGTGTAATACGATAATCTACGATTTCTCCTTCGTAAATTAATTCACCACCTTGAGAAACTAAATTTAGATTCGTTTGGTTTTGGATGATATCTTGTAATTCTAAAGTGAAAGTTCTTTCTATTCCAGGCTCAATTAAAGGAGCATTATTTTGAAAGTAATTTACTTGAAATGTTTTAGCATCAACAGGTTTTGCACCAGTAAAATTATAAACTCCACAACTGTTTAGAAGTAGTGAAATAGTGATGCTAAAAACAATTATTAAATATCTCATTATAAATCGTATTGTTTGATTTTTCTATAAAGTGTTCGTTCCGAAATCCCTAATTCATCTGCTGCTGCTTTTCGTTTTCCTTTGTTTCGGTCTAACGATTTTTTGATTAATTCAATTTCTTTTGCTTCTAAACTCAAAGTTTCTTCTTCGTCAACAGTTTCAGCAAATAGATAATTCTCATCATCATCGTCTTCAAACTCTTCTTGCATCAGATTATTTTGATTCGGAAGCATTTCCACTCTTGGTTTTTCTTCAAAAATAGCATTTTCTTCGGGTTTACCGTAAATTTTCTGAATTAATCCTTTATTTGCTTCTTGCACTTTTGAACTTCCGTTTTGCATCAATTCCATCGTAAGCTTTTTCAAATCGTTCAAATCGCTTTTCATATCAAAAAGAACTTTATACAAAATTTCTCTTTCGTTACTAAAATCACTTTCCGATTTTTTAGTTCCAATTACCGAAGGTAAATTTGCATTTTCCTGAGGTAAATAGGAGTGAAGCGTTTGCAACGAAATCTCACGCTTCGTTTCTAAAACTGAAATTTGTTCGGCTACATTTCGTAATTGACGAATGTTTCCGCTCCATCTGTATTTAATCAACAATTGAATGGCGTCGTCATCTAATTTAATAGGAGGCATTTTATATTTGTGCGCAAAATCGGCAGCAAATTTTCTAAACAACAAATGAATGTCATCTTTACGTTCGCGAAGCGGTGGCAACATAATGTCAACCGTACTCAAACGATAAAATAAATCCTCACGGAATTTGCCTTTTTCAATCGCATCAAACATATTCACATTAGTAGCAGCTACAATACGAACATTTGTTTTTTGTACTTGCGAAGAACCGACTTTAATAAATTCCCCATTTTCTAAAACACGTAATAAACGTACTTGAGTGGTTAAAGGTAATTCACCAACTTCATCTAAAAATATAGTTCCGCCATCGGCAACTTCAAAATATCCTTCACGTGTGTTAGTTGCTCCAGTAAAAGAACCTTTTTCGTGACCAAAAAGTTCACTATCAATTGTTCCTTCAGGAATTGCACCACAGTTTACTGCAATGTATTTCCCATGTTTTCTGTGCGAAAGCGCGTGAATGATTTTTGGAATACTTTCTTTTCCAACACCACTTTCACCTGTTACCAATACCGAAATGTCCGTTGGAGCAACCTGAATGGCTTTCTCCACGGCACGATTGAGTTTTGGGTCGTTCCCAATAATTTCAAATCGTTGTTTTATAGCTTGTACTGATTCCATTTTTTTAGTTTAAAAGTTTAAGGTTTAAAGTTTAAAAGTTTCTTCACAATCTTGTCATTCTGACGAAGGAAGAATCTCATAAAATTATTTTAAACTCTTTTTAATGTTTAATGAACTTAAAAGTTCTTTTAATTCGTTATATTGATTGTCTACAAGGTCTGATTTTATAATAACTTTAGCTTGCTTTTTTTGTATGAAAATTAAAAACCATTTATTAGTTTCTTTGATATTATAAATTTCTTTCCAATCGTATTTTATATTATAGGTTTCTCAAATTTCTTCAAAAAAAGAATTATTGAACTTCATTGTTACATCCTCTTTTAATTTAGGATTTTGTAATGATTTTTTTGTTCTTAAATAAATTAAATAGATTGCTATTAATGGATATAGAATAAATATCAAATGCACTGGCTCAAACAAAAGTTCATTCATAGTTCCCAAAAGAATGTTGGCTAACATTAATAGAAACATGATAATGATAAAGAATGAAAATATTTTATATGGTAAAGTAGAAAAAGCAAGATATAAATTTACTTTAAAATATTCTTTTAATTCATATTTTGGTTTTATTATAATTTCTTTTTCCATTTAATCCGTGGCTTATATTCTTAGTTCATTACAGTTGAGTAACCAACCGCTTCTCCAATTAATGTTGCAGCGGTGCAATCTGTGATTTTTACTAGTACGAATTCGCCTACTTTGTAATTTTCTTTTGGAAAAACCACTACGGTGTTTTGGGAGTTTCTTCCACTCCAATGTGCGTCAGAACGTTTTGATTCTTTTTCAATCAATACTTCTACTTCTTGTCCAATGAAACGTTGCGTTCTTTCTAATCCGTGTTTTTGTTGTAAATCTACAATTTCGGTTAACCTACGTTTTTTGACTTCTTCTGGAACGTCGTCTTCCATTTTTCTGGCAGCTAATGTTCCTGGACGTTCTGAATATGCAAACATAAATCCGAAATCATATTTTACATATTCCATCAAACTCAAAGTGTCTTGATGATCTTCCTCTGTTTCTGTAGGGAAACCAGCAATCATATCTTGAGACAATGAAATATCTGGAATAATCGAGTATATTTTATCAATCAACGCCATGTATTCTTCACGGGTGTGTTGACGATTCATTTCTTTTAGAATTCTTGTGCTTCCACTTTGAACCGGTAAATGAATGTAATTACAAATATTATGGTGTTTTGCCATGGTTTCAATCACTTCAACGTGCATGTCTTGCGGATTCGAAGTAGAAAATCTAAAACGCATTTTTGGGAACAATGTCGCACATTTGTCTAACAATTGAGCAAAATCAACTGCTGTAGCTTTTTGGATTTCTGTAGCTTTGTCGTAGTCTTTTTTCAAACCACCACCATACCAAAGGTAACTGTCTACGTTTTGTCCTAATAAAGTAACTTCTTTGAAAGCTCTATCGTATAAATCTTGAATTTCGTCAATAATACTTTGTGGTTCACGGCTACGTTCACGGCCACGTGTAAAAGGAACAACGCAAAACGTACACATATTATCGCAACCTCTTGTAATCGAAACGAAAGCATTAACACCATTACTATTCAAACGAACAGGTGAAATATCGCCATACGTTTCTTCCTTTGAAAGAATTACATTGATGGCATCTCTTCCTTCTTCTACTTCAGCTAATAAATTTGGTAAATCTTTGTAAGCATCTGGTCCAACCACCATGTCTACAATTTTTTCTTCCTCTAAAAACTGACTTTTCAAACGTTCCGCCATACAACCTAAAACCCCAACTTTCATGGTTGGATTGATTTTTTTAACCGCATTGTATTTTTCTAAACGTTTACGAATCGTTTGTTCTGCTTTATCGCGAATAGAACAAGTGTTTACCAAAACTAAATCGGCATCTTCTAAGTTTTGAGTTGTATTATATCCGTTTTCATAAAGAATAGACGCCACAATTTCGCTGTCCGAAAAGTTCATTTGGCAACCATAACTCTCTATAAAAAGTTTTTTTGTATTTCCTTCTTTTTGGTCAAGCACTAAACTCTGACCTTGTTTTTTCTCGTCAATTTCCTTTTCCATATAAAGATTTCCTTTAAATCATTCCGAAGTTTCGGATTGCAAAGATAATACTAAATTATAAAATCTGACAAGATGGCAGAAAAGGTTTAACATGAAATTTTTAAATTATTTTTTGTTCTAATTCTAAGTAGCTGTTTTTTGTGGTTTTTACACCTATATATATAGGAGTAAATTATGTTATAAATGAATTAATTATTGGTAAAAATGCGTTCAAGAAGGTGAAATTTAAAAAAAACCTATACTTTTGCGATTCAAAAAAATGTGAAATGGCAAAGAATTTAGTAATCGTTGAGTCACCAGCTAAGGCAAAAACCATCGAGAAATTTCTGGGAAGTGAGTATCAAGTAGAGTCGAGTTACGGGCACATTGCCGACTTACCTTCAAGAGAAATTGGAGTAGATGTAGAAAATGATTTTAAACCTAAATATGAAGTTTCGGCTGATAAAAAAGCATTGGTGACCAAATTAAAAGGATTAGCTAAAAATGCCGAAATGGTTTGGTTAGCTTCCGATGAGGACCGAGAGGGAGAAGCAATTTCTTGGCACTTATCTGAAGAGTTAAATTTAAAACCAGAAAAAACAAAACGTATCGTTTTTCACGAAATTACGAAAACGGCGATTCAAAAAGCAATCGAAAACCCAAGAGGAATTGATTACAACTTAGTAAATGCACAACAAGCGCGTAGAGTTTTAGATAGATTGGTAGGTTACGAATTATCGCCTGTGCTTTGGAAAAAAGTAAAAGGTGGATTATCAGCTGGTCGTGTGCAATCAGTTTCTGTTCGTTTGATTGTGGAACGTGAGCGTGAAATTCAAAATTTCAATCCAGAAGCTTCTTACAGTATTACAGCTGAATTCACTAACGAAGCTAAAAAAACATTCAAAGCGAAATTACCTAAGAACTTCGCAACTAAAAAAGAAGCGGAAGATTTCTTAACTAAAAATATAGGTTCATCATACAAAGTAGGAGATTTAGAAACCAAACCCACAAAAAAATCACCAGCAGCACCTTTTACCACTTCAACGTTACAACAAGAAGCTGCAAGAAAGTTGTATTTACCAGTAGGAATTACGATGCAAATTGCACAACGTTTATACGAAGCCGGACTTATAACTTATATGAGAACGGATAGTGTAAACTTATCGCAAGAGGCAATGGCGGCAGCTCAAGCCGAAATTACAAGTTACTACGGAAAGGAATTTTCTAAACCAAGAAATTTCAATACTAAGTCAAAAGGAGCACAGGAAGCGCATGAGGCAATTCGTCCAACGGATATGTCGCGTCACACAGTTGATATTGATAGAGACCAAGCACGTTTGTATGATTTAATTTGGAAAAGAACATTAGCATCTCAAATGAGCGATGCCGAATTAGAGAGAACTAATGTAAAAATCGAAGCGAGCAATCATTCGGAAACTTTTTCAGCAACTGGAGAAGTTATTAAATTTGAAGGTTTCTTAAAAGTTTATTTAGAAGGAAACGATGACGACGATGAAGAACAAGAAGGAATGTTGCCTGCTTTAAAAGTAAACGAAAAACTTACGAATAATTACATCATGGCTACGGAACGTTTTTCGCGTCCACCAAGTCGTTACACAGAAGCTTCTTTGGTGAAGAAATTAGAAGAATTAGGAATTGGTCGTCCATCAACTTATGCGCCAACTATTTCTACGATTATTGCCAGAACCTATGTTGAAAAAGGAAGTTTCGAAGGGCAAGAAAGAAAATACACGCAAATAGTTTTAAAAAATAGCGAAGTAAAAGCGCAAGTTTTAACGGAAAATGTAGGTTCAGACAAAGGAAAGTTAGTTCCAACAGATATCGGAATTATCGTAAATGATTTCTTGGTAAAAAACTTCGGAACTATTTTAGATTATAATTTCACAGCAAAAGTAGAGCAAGATTTTGACGAAATTGCAGAAGGAAAAGTGGATTGGGCTAAAATGATGAATGATTTTTACAAACACTTTCATCCAAATGTAGTTGATGTTGAAAAAAATGCAGATAGAGAAAGTGGTGAACGTATTTTAGGAGTGCATCCTGTTTCAGGAAAACAAGTTTCAGTTCGTTTAGGAAAATATGGAGCGATGGCTCAAATTGGTGATATAGATGAAGAAATCAAGCAATTCGCAAGTTTACGTCAAGATCAAAATATTGGAAATATCACGTTAGAAGAAGTATTGAATTTATTCTTACTTCCAAAACAATTAGGTACATATAAAGGAGAAGAGATTGAAGTGAACAATGGTCGTTTTGGACCTTATGTAAAATTTGGAACTCAATTTATTTCGTTACCAAAAGGCGTTGATCCAATGGATGTAACCATGGAAACGGCTCAAGTTTTAATCGATGAGAAAGTTCAGGCTGATGCTCCAATTGGAACTTATGATGGTTTGCCAATTCAAAAAGGAGTTGGGCGTTTTGGTCCTTTCATCAAATGGAACGGAATGTTTATCAATGTGAATAAAAAATACAATTTCGATAATTTATCGCAATCAGATTTAAACGAGTTAATCGAAGAAAAACAACAAAAAGATATTGATAAAGTACTTCATGATTGGAAAGAAGAAGGTATTAAAGTAGAAAAAGCACGTTGGGGTCGTTCGGTAATTACAAAAGGGAAAATCAAAATTGAATTAAGTAAAGATGTTGATGCTTCAAAATTAACTTTGGCGCAAGTTCAGGAAATGATTGAAAAGAAAGCTCCAGCTAAAAAAACGGCAGCTAAAAAAGCACCTCCGAAAAAAACAACCGCAAAAAAGAAATAATCAATGGTTTTTGATTTTTTACAACCCGTTTCAGCTTCAGTTGAAGAATTTATTTCAAAATTATCTAATCAAACATTAGGAAAAAAAGTTGCGTTGCATACTCAAACTGATTTTCCTGTTTTAGAAGGCGTTTCTATTGCTGTTTTTACCGTTAATGAACATAGAGGCAATAATAAAGAGAATGAGGATTATTCTTTTGAAGCCTTCAGAAAAAAGTTCTACGGAATGTTTCCAGGGAATTGGAATACTTCAATTGTAGATTTAGGAACTATTGAGTCAGGAGCTAGTATTGAAGATGCTTATTTTGTGGTAAAAAGTTTGATGGCGGAGTTAATCAAGAAACAAATTATTCCAGTTGTCATTGGAGGAACTCAAGATTTGACTTATCCAATGTATCGAGCTTATGATAATTTAGATCAAATGGTAAATTTGGTTTCGGTTGATAACCAATTTGATTTTTCTAAAGAGAATAAGTTAGATAAAGATGCTTATTTATCAAAAATTATTGTTGAAGAGCCTAATAATTTATTTAATTTCAGTAACATAGGCTTTCAAACGTATTTTAATTCGCAAGAAGAAATAGATTTAATTGAGAAATTATACTTTGAAGCGTATCGTTTAGGAGAAGTTTCAAATAATATAGTGGTTGCAGAGCCTGTTTTTAGAGATGCAGATTTAGTGAGTATCGATATGAATTCAGTGCAATCTTCTTATTCTGGTAATTTTGAAGAGTTTAATCCGAATGGATTTACAGGAAAGGAAATATGTGCTTTGGCGCGATATGCTGGAATAAGTGATAAAGTGACATCATTTGGAATTTTTAATTTTAATCCGAATAGTCAAGAAGTTGTTTTAACGGCTCAGATGTTATGGTATTTTATTGAAGGTTTTTGTTTTCGTTCTAACGAATATCCGTTTGGGACAAAAGAAAACTATATCAAGTATATTGTACCAATAGAAGACGAAGAATTAATCTTTTTTAAGAGCAATAAAACTGAAAGATGGTGGATAGAAATACCGTTTTTAACAAATGTTAATAATAAATTAAAAAGAAATACGTTATTACCTTGCACACATGAAGATTATTTAGCAGCTTGCGAGCAGGAAATTCCAGAAAGATGGTGGAAAGCCCAAAGAAGGAATATTTTGTAAAAGTCGTTATTTTTCAAAGTGTTAAAGCAATGTTAATGCAGGTGTAATGCTAAAATTTAATATTTTTTGCACGTTTTTTAAAAAAATGTTGTTTTTTTCAAAATTATTGAATAGGTTTACGCCCTTAAATAGAAATTACATTTAACCCAAGTTTATATGAAGAAGTTTGTTGCATTTTCAGCAATTTTGTCATTATTTATCAGTTGTGGTAAAGGCGATAAAGGAGAATTAGTAGGAGTGAAAGGAAGGAAATGGCATCCCGAGAAACCTTATGGTATGACGTTAATTCCAGGTGGAGCTTTTACTATGGGTAAAGCCGATGATGATTTGGCTAATATTCAAGACGCACCTACTAAGACAACTACAGTACGTTCATTTTATATGGATGAGACTGAAATTACTAATAGTGAGTATCGTCAGTTTGTTGAATGGGTAAAGGATTCAACTATCAGAACAAGACTAGCTATTCTTGCAGATGAGCAAGGTCAAAAGCCTGGTTCTGGTGGAGGAAAGGGTGGAAGTATTGGTGATTTTGCCTTTGCTGATGTAGACCCAGAAAAAATGACTCCTTACGATAAGTATATGTATGAGAATTATTACAGTGTTGGTACTGATGATGATATTTATGCAGGTAGAAAGTTGAATAAAAAAATCAAACTTATTAAAGAACCTGGAAAATATCCTGATGAACATTATGTAGAGGTAATGGATTCCATGTATTTGCCTGAGTCTGAGTCGTATAATGGTTTAAAAACTATTGATGCTACTAAACTTAAGTTTAAATACAATCAAGTAGATTTGAATAAAGCGGTAAAGAAAAAAGGGCGTAAAAACTTTTATGAAGATGCACCGCCAATCGAAATTTATCCTGATACAACTGCTTGGATTAAAGATTTTGCATATTCTTATAATGAACCAATGCATAATGATTATTTTTGGCATCAAGCCTATGGGGATTATCCTGTAGTGGGTGTTTCATGGAATCAAGCTAAAGCTTTTTGTGCATGGAGAACTATGTATAAAAATTCACACATTAAAAAGAAAAAAGGTAGAGATCAAGTAAATTCATTCCGTTTGCCTACAGAAGCTGAATGGGAATATGCTGCAAGAGGTGGAATTGAAGGAGGTACTTATCCTTGGGGAGGTCCTTATGCTAAGAATGACAGGGGTTGTTTTATGGCTAACTTCAAGCCAAATCGTGGGGATTATGCTGCTGATGGTGCCTTATATACTGTGGAAGCAAAATCATATGAACCTAATGATTTTAATTTGTATAACATGGCTGGAAATGTTTCTGAATGGACTGAGTCTTCTTATTATGCAGAAGCTTATGAGTTTGTTTCTACAATGAATCCACATGTAGCTGATAAGAAAAATCAAAGAAAAGTAGTTCGTGGAGGTTCTTGGAAAGATGTTGCTTATTTCTTGCAAGTTTCAACTCGTGATTATGAGTATGCTGATTCGGCAAGAAGTTATATAGGTTTCAGAACCGTTCAAGATTACATGGGAACTGATGCAACGGGTACCCGTCCAAAATAATTTAACCAATTTTATTAATATAATTAACTTAACTAACTAAATTTTATTTATTATGGCAATTTTAAGCAAAAAAATGATGGGATTCCTTTACGGAATGGGAGCGGCAGTAGTAATCGTTGGAGCATTATTTAAATTAATGCACTGGCCAGGTGCTGGACCAATGCTTGTGATTGGTTTATTAACTGAGGCGTTAATCTTCGCGTTATCAGCATTTGAACCAGTAGAACATGAATTAGATTGGTCTTTAGTTTACCCTGAATTAGCAGGTGGTGAAGCTAAAGCAAAAGATAAAAAAGAAAACCCAGCTGATGCTCAAGGTTTATTATCTCAAAAATTAGATAATATGTTGAAAGAGGCTAAAATTGATGGTGAATTAATGGCAAGCTTAGGAAACAGTATTAAAAACTTCGAGGGTGCTGCTAAATCAATTTCTCCTACTGTAGATGCTATGGCAGGTCAAAAGAAATATGCTGAAGAAATGTCTACAGCTGCAGCTCAAATGGAAGCTTTAAATAACTTATACAAATTACAATTAGATAGCGCTTCAAGAAATGCTACTGCAAATCAAGAAATTGCTGACAATGCAGCTAAATTGAAAGAGCAAATGCAATCAATGACTTCAAACATTGCATCTTTAAATGCTGTTTACGGAGGTATGCTTACTGCTATGAGTAACAGATAATTAGTTTTATCAAATTAAATAATTATTAATTAAAACTAATTTAAAGAAAAAATGGCAGGAGGAAAATTAACCCCTAGACAGAAGATGATTAACCTAATGTACTTGGTTTTCATCGCAATGTTGGCATTAAATATGTCAAAAGAAGTATTAACGGCTTTTGGTAATTTTAATGACAAATTCTCAGAATCTAATAAATTAACAGAGCAGTCTAATGCAACTTTATTATCTGCTTTAGATACAAAAGCATCGGATGAGCCTGCAAAATATGCTGAGCCAGCAAGAAAAGCTAAAGATGTTGCAAAAATCTCTAAAGATTTTGTTGCTTTCTTAGAAACGGTTAAAGCTGAAGTTACAGAAGGTATTGAACCAGATGAAACAGGTAAATTACCATTCGAATCTATGGACAAATCTACTATCGACGAAAAATGGTTTGCTGGTGATGGATATAGCCCAAGAGGTACAGAAATTGTTACTAAAATTGACAAGTATGTTGCTGATGTTAAGAAAGTATTAGGTAATGACGTAAAGTATATTCCTTTTATTAAAGAAATAGAGAAAAAATTCTCAACAGCTGATATCGCAAATAGAGAAGGTGTAAAACAAAAGTTTTTAGATTATAAAACAAAAGGTTTCCCTGCAGTATCTACTTTAACATTCTTAACTGCTATGCAAAATGATGTTAAAAATACTGAAGCTGGAGCATTCAACTTATTCTTAGGTAATGCATTACAGTCAGCTGCATCTATGAAAAACTTTCAAGCTATTGTAGTTTTAGACAAAAATGCATATTTCGCTGGTGAGCAAGTTACTGGTAAAGTGGTTTTAGGTCGTTATGATGCAAATACAGTTCCTACATCATTCAAAGGGCCTGGTAAAATTGAAAACGGTCAAGCTGTTATTTCGATGACTGCTGGTGGAATTGGTGAACAAAATATCTCTGGTGAATTTGGTTTCTTAGAAGATGGTAAAGAAGTTCCATTAAAATTCGAAGGTAAGTATGTTGTTGTTCCTCGTCCTAACCAAGCTATTATTTCAGCTGACAAAATGAACGTTGTTTACCGTGGTGTTCCTAACCCTATTTCTATTTCAGTTCCTGGTATTGCTTCTAACAAAGTTAATGCTAGTGCTCCTGGAATGTCGAAAGTAGGTGATGGTAAATTCATGTTAAAACCACAATCTGGTGCTGAAGTTAAAATTAACGTTAATGCTACAATGCCTGATGGTAAATCAATGTCTAGTGCTCAAGTATTTAGAATTAAAGGTTTACCTGCTCCAACTGGAAAAGTTGGTGGTTCTGAAAAGAATAAAGGTCCAAAATCTAACTTAGGAGTTTGCTCAATAACTGCTGTTATGGAAGATTTTGATTTCCCTGTTACTGTTAATGTAACTCAATTTAACATTAAAGTACCTGGTCAACCAACAATTGTAGTAAATGGAAATAGAATGGATGCTAGAGCTAAATCTGCCATTGCAAAAGCGCAAAGAGGTGATGTTGTAGTTATTTCTGAAATCAAAGCTAGTTTTAGTGGTATTGATCAGATGGCTAAGAAAGTATCAATTTGTACTTACGAAATACAATAATATAAAATAATTTGAGTTTATCTTTGTAGACCAAATAAAAAATGAATAAAATGAATTGGAGAAATAGTATTGCAATTTTAGTATTAGGTTTAAGTGTTACTACTTTTGCTCAGTCAAACTTATTAAATGCTAAGACACCCGATCAAATCGGAAAGAAAACAGAAGCTGAATTAAGTGCTGATAATGACAAACCTTTACCATACGGATATGTTCATGATAGAGATATCTTGATGGGTAAACGTATTTGGGAATTTATTGATCTTGATGAAAGAGTTAATTTTCCATTATATTTTCCAGTTGAGGGAGATGTGATGTCTTCTCCAGATAGAAGACCTCTATACAATGTCTTAGTAAATGGTATTAAAGAAGGAAAAATAACTGAAGTTTATGATTCAAGTTATTTTACTACTAAAAAAACTTTAAAAGATATTGAGTCATCATTATTCACTGTTGATACTACAGATGTTGGTCTAGAGCAAATGAATGAAGATTTAGAAGCTTACAGAAAAGGCGATAAAAAAATTGATGAAGAGTTTATCAGAAAAACTGAGATTGAAGCCATTGATGTAATTGCTTATAAAGTGGTAGGTTATTGGTATTTTGACAAAAGACAAGGTGAGTTAAAATATAGACTTTTAGGAATTTGCCCAGTTATGCCAGATGTTTTTGATAAGAAAAATGGTACTGCGCCAGAAGCTGCTGAACCTGTTGAGTTATTTTGGGTTTATTTCCCTTCAACAAGAGATATTCTTCATGAAGCTAAGGCCTTTAATAACAGAAACTCTGCAATGCCATTTTCTTTTGATCATATGTTAAACGCTCGTCGTTTTGGTGGTATGATTTATTTAGAAGAGAATGTATATGGTGATCGTAAGATTGCTGACTACATGAAAGAAAATGCTCAAATGCAATTGTTAGAATCGGATCGTGTAAAAGAAAAGATTCGTGATTTCGAACAAGATATGTGGAATTACTAATAGTATTTCTCCAATTTCATTTAAAAAACTCTTACCATTTGGTAAGAGTTTTTTAATTTTACACCATGATAGATTTTATAATCGTAGGAAATGGTTTAGCCGGAATTTCATTTGCAGAAATTGCTTTGCAAAACAATAAATCAATTTTTGTTTTTGATAACAATTCCCAACCTTCATCTCGAGTTGCAGGGGGATTGTATAATCCAGTAGTTTTAAAGCGTTTCAGTGAAGTTTGGAAAGCAAAGGAGCAAATCGATTTTGCTTTTCCTTTGTACCATAAAATTCAAGCTAAATTAGATGTGGTTTTTGACTTTGAATTGCCAATACTTCGTAAATTATATTCTGTTGAAGAACAAAATAATTGGTTTCAAGCTGCTGATAAACCAAATTTAGCGCCTTTTTTAGATTCCAAATTAGTTACAAATTCTTATGAAAGTATTGCATCTCCATTTCACTATGGAAAAGTAAATCACACTGGTTATTTAGAAATTTCAACTTTGATTGAAGCCTATTCTACTTATTTGAAATCACTTAATATTTTTTCTAATGAAGGTTTCAATTATGAAGAAATTGAATTTTTAGATAATGGTCTCCAATATAAAAGCATACAAGCTAAACACATTATCTTTGCAGAGGGTTTTGGATTACACGCTAATCCTTATTTTGATAATTTACCATTAGATGGTACAAAAGGGGAATTATTAATCATCAAAGCTCCTAATTTAGATTTGGATGTCGTAATAAAGTCAAGTGTTTTTATACTTCCTATTGGTAATGATTTGTATAAAGTAGGAGCTACTTACGATTGGAAAGACAAAACAAATACTCCAACTGAAGAAGGAAAACAAGAGCTAATTGATAAACTTTCCGAATTAATTTCATGCGATTTTGAAATTGTACAACATTTTGCAGGTGTTCGTCCTACAGTTAAAGACAGAAGACCATTAGTAGGAACTCATCCAGTTCATTCTCAATTACATGTTTTAAATGGTTTAGGAACGCGTGGAGTAATGCTTGGACCTTATTTAGCCAATCAATTGTTTCAGCATATTGAGAACAATATTCCTTTGGAAAAAGAGATTGATATAATAAGATGTTATAAAAAAAAGTAGTTTTGTCATGCTGAACTCGTTTCAGCATCTAACACAATAAAAAAGAAGCTGAAAATAATTCAGCTTGACAAATCAATATTCTATCTCAAAGTAGCTTTCTTTTCGCCTTTGTGTTGTTTCCAATCTTTGTCGTAACTCATAAACATATTGATCCATATGTTTCTTGATAAGCGCATGATTACGGGCATAAAAACTATTAACGTAATAATTATAGCTATAAAATTGTTTACCAAATTCTTTTCTCCAACAAAGAAATAGGTGATGATAAAAGCCGCTACGCCAAATGCAATTCCAAGAGCATAACTCACATACATAGCACCATAAAAAAAGGATGGTTCAATTTTATATTTGGTTCCACAATGGCTACAATTTTCGTGCATTTTGTATACATTGACAACATTATACGGATTTTTGTCTAAATACATGCTTTCTTCATTGCAAGTTGGACAACTTCCTGTTAAAATACTATTTAATTTGGATCCTTTTTTTAACATTTGCAAAATAATTTACACAAAGGTACAATAACATATAATTTCTTGTGTAACAATTATTACAAATATCAATTTGTTTACTGAATTTTGAGTTTAATTGAAAGTAACTCTTAAACTCATAAACAGTTAAACTTATAAACTTTTCAAATGTTAAACATACATAATTTATCGGTTTCATTTGGTGGAACCTATCTTTTTGAAGAAGTAACTTTTAGATTGGGTTCTGGAGATAGAGTAGGACTTGTCGGAAAAAATGGTGCTGGAAAATCAACCATGTTGAAAATTTTAGCGAAAGATTTTGCTCCAGATTCTGGTCAAATTGCTACAGAGAAGGAAGTGAAAATGGGATTTCTTCGTCAGGATATCGATTTTGTAAAAGGAAGAACCGTTTTGGAAGAAGCATACCAAGCTTTTGAAGAAATTAAACGTGCCGAATTCCGAATCGATGAAATCAATCACCAATTAGTTACTCGTACCGATTATGAAAGTCAAGAATATTCTGATTTGATTGAAGAATTGAGCGATGTAACACATCATTATGAAGTTCTTGGAGGTTACAATTATGTAGGTGATACGGAGAAAATTCTGTTAGGTCTTGGATTTAAAAGAGAAGATTTTGACAATCAAACCGATACTTTTTCGGGTGGTTGGAGAATGCGTATTGAATTAGCGAAGTTATTATTGCAATCAAATGATATTTTACTTTTAGATGAGCCTACGAATCACTTGGATATTGAAAGTATCATTTGGTTAGAAGGTTTTTTACGAAATTTCCCAGGCGTAGTTGTAATTGTTTCGCACGATAAAATGTTTTTGGATAATGTAACGAATCGTACCATTGAAATTTCATTAGGTAAAGCATATGATTTCAACAAACCGTATTCTGAATATTTAGTGTTACGTCAGGAAATTCGCGAAAAGCAATTGGCAACGCAAAAAAATCAAGCCAAGAAAATTGAAGAAACCGAAAAGTTAATTGAAAAGTTCCGTGCGAAAGCATCAAAAGCTTCGATGGCGCAATCGTTGATTAAAAAATTAGATAAAGTAGAACGAATTGAAGTCGATGAAGACGACAATTCTGTAATGAATATCTCGTTTCCAGTTTCACAAACACCTGGAAGAGTTGTTGTTGAAGCCGAACATGTTACCAAAGCCTATGGTGATAAAACCATTTTAAAAGATATTTCACTTTTAGTAGAACGTGGAAGTAAAGTGGCTTTCGTGGGTCAAAATGGTCAAGGAAAATCAACGTTTATGAAAGCTATTGTAAACGAATTTGAGTACGAAGGTTCTATTAAATTAGGTCATAACGTGCAATTGGGCTATTTTGCTCAAAATCAAGCGGAATATTTAGATGGCGAAATCACGCTGTTACAAACCATGGAAGACGCTGCAACAGATACGAATCGTTCTAAAGTTCGCGATATGTTGGGTTCTTTTTTATTCCGTGGCGATGATGTAGAGAAAAAAGTAAAAGTACTTTCAGGTGGTGAACGAAATCGCTTGGCACTTTGTAAATTGCTTTTGCAACCTATTAACGTCTTGGTTATGGACGAACCAACGAATCACTTGGATATTAAGTCTAAAAACGTTTTGAAAGCCGCTTTAAAGCAGTTTGAAGGAACTTTGTTGTTGGTATCTCACGACCGTGATTTCTTGCAAGGCATGTCAAATATTGTGTACGAATTTAAAGATCAGAAAATCAGAGAATATTTAGGCGATATCAATTTCTTCTTAGAGCAAAAAAATGCCATGAATATGCGCGAAATTGAAAAGAAAGAGGTGGTTTCAAATACAAATACGAATAAAGTAGTCAAAAATATTTCTTACGAAGACCAAAAGAAAGCCAAGTCTTTACAAAACCGATTAAGCAAAATTGAAAGTCAAATTCAGCAATTAGAAAAAGACATTCAGCACGACGATAAAGCATTGGCTTCAAATTATGACAAACATATTGAAGATGCTACTTTTTTTGCAGCTTACGAAAAAAAGAAAAAAGAGTTGGAACAATTATTAGAAGATTGGGAAAACGTGCAGTTAGAAATTGAAGAGTTGAATAGTTAGTTTTTTAACTTTCAAAAGATATAAATGGCAACTTTTTTTGAATAGTTGTCATTTTTGTTTTTAAATCTGCTATAAACTTTTGATGACTTTCAGTATTCTTATTAAACGGACGATGTTTTAACCCTTTTTGAATCGTACAAATTTCATTCATCAAACCAAATTCTGTTTCCGAAATATTATTTTCAAAAAATTTAATCCATATATAATCTATAGCTGTTTGATTAGGATGTAACATGTCTTCAGCATAAAAACGATAATCGCGCAATTCGTCCATCATGATTTCATAAGCAGGGAAATAGATATTATTCTGAGTTGTCAGTTCGAGCGAAGTCGAGAATTTTTGATTTAATACCGAATGAATTGCAGCAATTAAATGTGATTTGCTCAGTGTATTTTCAATAAAACCATCTTTAATATGACGAACAGGGGAAACCGTAAAAATAAATTTGCAATTTGGGTTAACCGATTGTACAAAAGAAATAATGCTTTCTATACTTTCTTCAATCTGTTGAATAGAAAGTAATTCTTTTGTAAACTGCTTTTGAGGCACTTTATGACAATTAGCAACAATACCATTTTTGTCAGCCTGAGCTTGTCGAAGTCGATACACCCACGAAGTCCCTAATGTGATAACGATGTGTGTTGAATCGTTTAATTGTTGATGTGTTGAGTTGATTAATTCGTTTAAAGAATTTAGAAAAGTGTTTTTATCCGAATTTGATAATGCAGAATGTACATCAAAACAATGCCATAACTCGTTATGAAAAAAAATATCGTTTTCGGTAAATTGTCTATTTTCAACACAACAACGAATTAATTTTTCTAACGAAACCGGATTGAAAATAATACCAAACGGATTTACAGCTGTCTGAAATTTAAAATACTCAAATTTTTCACCCATATTCTCCGCAAAACAGGAACCCAATAATATGATTTTCGAATCATAATCGATTGGAAAGCTGCTTTTTTGAATGGGTATTTTGATAGTGAATTGCAAATCATTTAGGTTTAGACCTCAAATTTAAACTACTTTTTACAAAAAAACGAGTATTTTTACTTAGGATTTAATTCGCTAAAAAATGATTGAAAAAGAATACATAGAACCTAATGAAGGTTTCTCTCAAACCGTTGTTGTAAAAACCGGAAATTTCAAAACACTTTACATTTCTGGACAAATAGGTGATGGTGCAAATTTAGAAGCACAAACCATTGCCACATTTCAAAATTTAGAAAAGCAACTGACTAATTGCAATGCTACTTTTAAAGATGTAGTAAAAATGAATACCTACATCGTAAATTTTAATCCTGAGATGGATTTACCTATTTTCAGAAAAATCAGAAAAGAATTTTTAGGAAATGAAAATTATCCAGCAAGTACTTTAGTAGGTGTAGAAAGTTTAGGAAGAAAAGAATGGTTAATAGAAATTGAAGCGATTGCGGTGAGTAATAAAAAGTGATTTAAAGTAAAAAACCTCCTAGAAGTTGAACTCTCAGAGGTTTTTCATTTTATTTATAAATTCTTTTTAATTGAATGGCTAAATTTTTGGCCAATCTTTCAAATGCTCCAACAACTCTATCAGATTCATTCGGTACAACGACTACATTTTTTTCGAAACCAATTACTTTGTCAAAATGAACAACTAATAGTTTTTTTGAATTAATGGTATCAACAAAGTCAATTGTTGCAGATAATTTAGCTGGTTCAATGGCATAACCTGGATAAATCCAAGTTAAGTTGACTTTCATTAAATAGGGTGAATCATCGACAATTTTGCATTCCCCTTTTTTGAAATACGTATTAAAAAAAGAGATAAATGCTGGATTATAATATTTCTCTCTGTATGAAAACCAATTTTTTCTGAAATTTTCTGCTTTTTCAGGATTAGCTTTTCTTTTTTCCATTTTCTCTTTTAGAAAATCTTCTTCTGAATCAAAACCGTGAACTTGAATTTTTGCGTAGTTAAATTCAACTTTAAATGAATTATTTGTACTTAAATTCTCAAATTTTCCTTCAAGTATTTTATACCTCTGAGAATAACACATCGTAGTAAAAAAGACAGTTACAAAAAGAAATAAATTTAGTTTTTTAAACATTTTTTTGTTTTTAATATCCTTAAAAAAAAATAATTTATTTTTACTTCATAAAATCAACAACTTTCTCAATCGCTTCTTTAATTCCAACAACATTTTTCCCTTTTCCTGAAGCAAAGAAAGGTTGTCCACCACCATTTCCGTCGATTAGTTTTCCTAATTCTCTGATGATATTTCCAGCGTTTAATCCTTTTTCGGCAACTAGTTCTTTTGAAATGTAGCAATGAATATTTGGCGCATTATCTTCAATAGAAGCTAAGAATACAAACGTATTTGGTTTTGAAGTTCCAATAGCTTGCGCTAAATCTTTAGTCGAACTCATAGATAAATCTACTTGTTTTGCTAAAAATTGGATTCCGTTGATTTCTTGGAAATCGGCAACTAACGTATTTTTTAATCCTTCGATTTTTTCTTTTACTAATTGCTCTAATTGTTTTTTCAATTTCGCATTATCATCTTGTAATGAAGCAACTGATTTTAAAACATCTTGCGGGTTTTTCAATACTTCTTTGATTTCTGCTAACGTATTCTCTTGCGAAGTATAAAAATCTTTCACAGCATCACCAGTAATTGCTTCAATACGACGAATTCCAGCCGCAACAGCACCTTCAGAAATAATTTTGAAATGCCAAATGTCAGCCGTGTTTTTCACGTGAATTCCACCACATAACTCTTTACTGTCTCCAAATTCAATCATACGAACTGAATCACCATATTTTTCACCAAACAAAGCCATTGCACCTTTATTTAATGCTTCTGTGATTGGAATATTTCTATGTTCTACTAATTGTAATTGTGCTTCGATTTGTTGATTCACACTTGCTTCAACTTGACGTAATTCTTCGTCTGAAACTTTAGAAAAATGCGAGAAGTCGAAACGTAAATAATTTGGATTTACTAACGAACCTTTTTGTTCCACATGCGTTCCTAAAATGCTTCTCAAAGCCAAATGCATCAAATGCGTAGCCGAGTGATTTTTAGAAGTAGAAGTTCTTAAATCAGTGTTTACTTTGGCAACAAAGCCAGCTTCAATATTTTCTGGAAGTTGTTTTGCGAAATGTAATATTAAATTATTTTCTTTTTTCGTGTCAATAATTTCAATGGTTTCATTTGCCGAAACTATTGTTCCTTTATCCCCAACTTGTCCACCACCTTCAGGGTAAAAAGGTGTATTATCTAAAACAATTTGGTATAAAACACCATCTTTTTTAGAATCTACTTTTCGAATACGTGTAATTTTTACTTCGTTTTCGGTTTTATCATAACCCACAAACGTTTCCACATTTCCTGGAATTAAAACATTCCAATCTTCAGTAGAAACTTCAGAAGCTGCACGAGAACGCGCTTTTTGTTCTTGCATCGCCACATTGAAACCAGCTTCATCTAAATCGTATCCTTTTTCACGAAGAATTAAAGCTGTTAAGTCAATTGGAAAACCAAAAGTATCATACAATTCAAATGCTTTTGCGCCAGAAACTTCTTTTCCAGTGGTTTCTGCCATTACGTTTTCTAATAATTGTAATCCTTGTTCTAAAGTTCTTAAGAAAGACGCTTCTTCTTCACGAATTACATTGGTAACTAATTGTTGTTGCGATTTAATTTCTGGGAAAAATTCACCCATTTGATTCGCTAAAACCTCCACCAATTTATTAATGAATGGTTCTTTTGTTCCTAAAAACGTAAATCCGTAACGAATCGCACGACGTAAAATTCTACGAATTACATAACCAGCACCAGTGTTCGATGGTAATTGCCCATCAGCAATTGCAAATGCTACTGCACGAACGTGATCAACAATTACACGAATCGCAATGTTGGTTTTGTTTTGTTCTTCCGAAATGTTTTTAACTTCGTTTGAAGTGTATTTTAATCCTGTAATTTGTTCTATTTTTTCAATAAGCGGTGTAAAAACATCGGTATCATAGTTTGATGTTTTTCCTTGTAATGCCATACACAAACGCTCAAATCCCATTCCGGTATCAACGTGTTGTGCTGGTAATTTTTCTAACGAACCATCAGCTTTACGGTTGAATTCCATGAATACGTTGTTCCAAATTTCCACTACTTGTGGATGGTCGTTATTCACTAAACTTTTTCCAGAAACTAAGGCTTTTTCTGCTTCCGTACGTAAATCAACGTGGATTTCAGAACAAGGTCCACATGGTCCTTGGTCGCCCATTTCCCAGAAATTATCTTTTTTGTTTCCTAAAATTATGCGGTCTTCACTAATTAATTCCTTCCAAATATCCCATGCTTCTTGATCAAATGGAACATTTTCATCTGGATTTCCTTCAAAAACAGAAACGTATAAATTTTCTTTTGGAATTTTATAAACTTCCGTTAATAATTGCCAAGCCCAATTAATTGCTTCTCTTTTGAAATAATCACCAAAAGACCAGTTACCTAACATTTCGAACATGGTGTGATGATAAGTATCAAAACCTACATCTTCTAAATCATTATGCTTTCCTGAAACACGAAGACATTTTTGCGTATCGGCTATTCTTGGGCTTTTTGGAGTTCCATTGCCTAAGAAATATTCTTTGAATTGGGCCATTCCCGAGTTGTTAAACATCAAGGTTGGGTCGTCTTTTAAAACGATTGGCGCAGAAGGAACAATTAAGTGTCCATTAGATTCGAAGAATTGTAAAAACTGTTTACGAATGTCTTGTGATTTCATATATATAATATATTTTTTATCGGTATTATATGGTATCGCTTTTTTTAGCTGTTTTGTTGCACAAACTATTTATTGTTGCGATTTCATTATCAATTATTTAGTTCTGATTTTAATTATTGATTTTGGTAGGAATTTGGGATTAGATTTTTGAAAAATATCCCAACTAAAAAATAAAATAGCTTTAGAATGAAACATTTCTTAAATTTGTTCGTATAACCTATGTCAATCAATAAATTTGGCACAAAAATAGTATATTTTCATATATGTCGAAGGTAAAATATTATTACGATTCAGAAAATTTAGCGTATAAACGAATTCGAACTAAAAAAAGGAAGAAATTTGGTTATGTAGTACTGTTTTTGTTGTCTTCAGCACTTTTTGGATTCTTAATTTTTTTGCTATTGATTAACACCAGTTATTTTGAAACGCCAAAAGATAAAATTCAGGCACGAGAAATTGAAGCTTTGGCTTTAAATTATAAAGTTTTGAATAAGAAGCTGGATTTGATGAATGAAGTTTTAGAAGCGATTGAAAATAGAGATAACAATATTTACAGAATATATTTTAATACTACTCCAATTTCAGAGGAAGAACGTAAAGCGGGTTTTGGAGGTGTAAACAGATACAAAGATTTGCAAGGATTTAATAATTCGGAGTTAATGGAAAACACTACAAAACGTGTGGATATTTTAACGAAAGAATTGGTAATTCAATCCAAATCGCTAGATGAAATTGTGGCTTTGGCGAAGCAAAAAGAGAAGTTGTTAGCGGCAATTCCGGCAATTCAACCAGTTAAAAATGAAGATTTAAAACAGATGGCTTCGGGTTATGGTTATCGAAGTGATCCATTTACGAAAATTAGAAAGTTTCATTACGGAATGGATTTCACTGCGCGAACAGGAACGCCTATTTATGTAACAGGAGATGGAGTTGTTTACAAGGCAGATGCTTCGTTATCAGGATACGGAAATCATATAGAAGTGAATCATGGTTATGGTTATAAAACGTTGTATGCGCATTTAAGTAAATACAATTGCCGACCAGGACAACGTGTAAAACGTGGCGATATTATTGGATATGTGGGAAGCACAGGAAGAAGTCAGGCACCACATTTACACTATGAAGTGTTTAAAAATGGAGAACGCGTAAATCCGCTGAATTTCTATTACGGAAGTATTTCAGCAAAAGAATATATAGAGATTTCAAAATTAGCGAACCAAGAAAATCAATCGTTGGATTAACGATTTAAGATTGATGATTAATGATTTCAGGAGTTTTGAGCTTGTAATTGAATTTGAACTTGAACTTGAAAAATGCATTTAGAATTAGCACCAAATAAAAGATATTACAGCATTGGAGAAATAGCCAAAGCTTTTAACGTAAATGCCTCCTTAATTCGTTTTTGGGATAAAGAATTTGATATTCTAAAACCAAAGAAAAACGCCAAAGGAAATCGCATGTTTACGCCAGAAGATGTTAAGAATTTGCAATTGATTTATCATTTGGTAAAAGAGCGCGGATTTACTCTAGAAGGTGCCAAAACACATTTGAAAGAAGGTCAGAAAAAAACCTTAGATAAATTTGAAATTATCAGCAAATTAGAAACGATTAAAGCACAATTGAACACAATTAAAAATCAACTATAAACAATTTATAAACTTTAAAAATTAAAATTATGAGAAAGTGGATAATTCCAGGAGCAATTATTGCGGTATTAGTTTTATTTGCAATTAGCTCTTACAATGGGTTAGTCGGTGTACAAGCAGATGCTAAAACAGCTTGGTCAAAAGTAGAAAGTTCATACCAAAGAAGAAATGATTTGATCGATAATTTAGTTAGAACTGTAAAAGGTTCTGCTGATTTTGAAAAATCTACATTAGAAGCGGTTATTAATGCTCGTGCAAAAGCGACATCAATTACTATTGACCCAACAAATGTTACTCCAGAACAAATGGCTCAATTTCAACAAGCAAAAAGTGCTGAGATGAGTTCTTTGTCTAGACTTCTTGTTTCTGTAGAACAATATCCAAATTTAAAGACAACTGAAGCATTTAAAGAGTTACAGTCACAAATTGAGGGAACAGAAAATAGAATCAATGTAGAAAGAGATAGATTTAATGACTCAGTAAATGTTTATGACAAAAAAATTAAATCTTTTCCATCAGTGATTTTTGCAAAATTATTTGGATTCAATGAAATTGCAAGATTTAAATCTGATGCAGGTGCTGAAAAAGCTCCAAAAGTAGAATTTGATTTTGATAAAAAATAATGAAAATGTCTAAAACCGAAGAATTTTTAAGCAAAGAGGAAGAACAAGAAATTGTAAATGCTATTGTTATTGCCGAAAAAAATACTTCGGGAGAGATTCGTGTACATATTGAAGAAAATAACACTAAGCCTCCTTTTGAAAGAGCACAGGAGGTTTTTCATCTTCTTAAAATGGATGAAACAGAATTAAAAAACGGCGTGCTTTTCTATATTTGTATGCAATCTAAAAGTTTTGCGATTATTGGCGATAAAGGTATCAATGATTTAGTGGAACCTAATTTTTGGAATTCTACTAAAGATTTGGTGATTGAAAAGTTCAAAGAAGGTCAATACAAAAATGGATTAATTAAAGGAATTATTGAAGCTGGAGAACAATTAAAAAAATACTTTCCTTACAATCATGATGATATTAATGAATTGTCTAATGAAATATCTAGAAATTAAGATGAGAAAATTAGTTCTATTCATTGCGTTGCTTTTTAGTTTTACACTTCAAGCTCAATTAAAAATTCCCCAAAAGCCTTCTTTCATTCCTCCTGTAATTGATAGTACAAATACTTTATCAAGTCAAGAAAAAGAGAGTTTGTATAAGAAACTTGTTATTTATTCTGATAGCACTTCTACAGAAATGTTTGTGATGATTGTTTCAACAACACAAGGCGAAGACATCGCAAGGTATGCTACAGATTTAGGTCAGAAGTGGCAAATTGGTCAAAAAGGAAAAGACAATGGGATTATCTTGTTAATTGCTAAAGATGATCGAAAAATGACTATTCAAAATGGTTATGGTGTTGAGCATTTGCTAACCGATGCATTGTCGAGAAGGATAATTGAAACCGTAATAAAACCAAACTTCAAAGAAAATAAATATTATCAAGGAATTGACGAAGGGACAAATGCAATTTTCAAAGTTTTAAAAGGTGAATTTAAAAATGACAAATCAAACAAAGAAGGTAGTATTTTACCAATATTATTAATTATAGTGTTTGTTATTGTGTTTTTAATAATTGCATCTAAAAACAAAGGTAACAATAGTGGGAATTCAGGAGGATTTGGTGGTCCAGATTTAATTGATGTTATCATTTTAAGTAGAATGGGACGTGGAGGTGGATTTGGAAATGGCGGTTTCGGCGATGGTTCATCTGGTGGATTTGGTGGATTTGGCGGTGGAGGAAGTTTTGGAGGAGGAGGAGCTAGCGGAAGTTGGTAATTTGAAATATAATTCTCTAACATTGTCATTCTGCCGAAGTAGGAATCTCCTACGAAGTAGGCATACTTTACGCGAAGCGAAAAACAAACTTGAACTTGATTTTTGAATTTGTACTTGAAATAGAAAATAAAAAACTCGTTAGTATTGCTAACGAGTTTTCTGTTTTTTATTATAATTTTTGATTATTCTACTTCAAAAGTTTGTGTTTCATTAGCTCCAGCTTCTCTTGAATTTAAAGCTTTTTTAGAAGAATCTAATACAACAGCTACAAAACGAACATTAGCGGCATTAACATTACCAGGAATGTTATAGTTAAATGTTTTAGAAAATTCGTCATTTAAATTGGTTGAACCTGTTATTGTTTCGCCTAAAATACTAGTAGATAGAACAGCTCTTAAAACATGATCATGCTCAAAATCACTGATTACGCTAGACCCACCATAGTATGAAGTGTAATTAGTTTGATCATATATCAAATTATTTTCAAGTGCATAAACAACTAATTTAAGATTGCTAAAGTTAGATCCAAATTTTACATTAACTTGAACACTTGCACTACTACCAGATGTTGTAGTTGTCATGGCAACCCCAACTTTAGGATTAACTCCAGATGTTAAATTAACGGCTTGGTTAATTGATGTTGTAGCAGTTTCAGGATAATTCCATTCTGTGGTTCTATTTAGCATAGCTGTTGGATAACCAGTTAAGCCAATTTGAGATTCTAAAGCACCAGCGGCTGAGAAGTTATATGGGTCATTTCCTCTGTGTATTGCAACTACTACTGCATCATTAGTTTCTTGATTTACTAAGTCAATAGCATAAGCAACACGAGGGCAATACCCACACCAAGTCCCTGTAAAGTCTTCAATTAATACTCTTTTGTTAAATTTAATTACATCGTTAATGGTAATTTGAATAGTTGGAGAAGTAATCATGCTTCCGCCAGAAGGAGTATGAGTTGAATAAACATTTATTGTTCCAGCTGTAGTTGTAGTAATTGAGCTACCAATAATTGCAACATCATTCATATAAAAAGTAGAGGAAGAAGTTAAATCAGCACCATTATTACCAACAGCTCTTAAGTTAACAACATCACCTTTATCAACACTTAAAGTAGTTGTGGTAGTAGTAATACTTGTTAAAGGAATTGGAGCTGCATTAAATAATACATTTACAGTTGGACTAGTAATTCCATTTCTAACAGCTTTTATCGCATATGAACCTACTACGCTGCTTGTGTAAACATTTCCAGTAATTGCTATATTATTAACATAAAAAGTTGTTTCAGAAGTAACATTTTCTCCGTCTTCATCTACAGCAGTAAAAGTAATGTTTTCATTAACATAGCGAGCATAAGAATCAGGAGTTAATGTTAATGTGTCAGAATTTCCATTGTTTTCTTCATCACTACTACATGACGTATATAAAATACTGCCAAGAAGTGCGAAAACTAATAAAAGTTTTTTCATAATAAATTGATTTGGTTTGATATTAAATAGTTTAATGCTTGCAAATAAATAAAAAAAATCAATATAATGTTAAAATAAACTTAATAATTTTTTATTTTTAGTTGCTAATATTCCAATAAATCAGTTTATTTGCTCAAATTTAAAACAAATTAAGATGAATAAAATATCCCTAATCTTCCTTTTTTTTGTGAGTTTGTCATATTCTCAACAAAATTTGCCAAATGTAAATCTTAAAAATATAGAAGGTCAAACTATAACTTCTACCTCTTTTAATGAAGTAGATAAACTTTATGTTTTTTCTTTTTGGGCAACATGGTGTGCTCCATGTATCCAAGAATTAGAAGCAATTAGCGATGTGTATTCAGACTGGAAATCTAATTTAAATATGGAACTTATTGCAGTTTCTGTAGATGATTCTAGAACTATAAAAAGAGTTAATCCATTAGTAAATGGAAAAGGTTGGGATTATAAAATATTATTAGATACAAATCAAGATTTTAAAAGAGCTTTGTCTATTGCAAATGTACCTTATTTAATTGTTGTTAAAAATGGGAAGATTGTTTTTACTCAAAGTGGACATTCTCCTGGAGGTGAAGAGGAACTTTTTGAAAAATTAAAAACGTTATAAAAAAGATATAATTTCATAATTATAAATTAAATTTGTTGATTATGATCAAACTTGAATTTTATGAAAAAAATCATTGCAATTATTGTAGTTTTATCTACTTTGACAGGGTATTCACAAGAAGATAAAAATGATAGTATAAAAAAAAATAAAATTAAAATTTTTGGTGGTTTAGAGTCAAATGCTCAATGGTATCTTAATGATAAAAATAGAGAATTGAGTCATCCAGATTACCCAATTCGCTCAAATAATTATTTATCAGTAAATGCAAATTACGGAAGATTTTCTGCTGGAATTCAATTTGAATCTTATCAATCTTTAGCGTTGTTGAATTATAACCCTGGATTTGAAGGAAATAATGTAGGTACATTTTATGCAAATTATAAATCGAATAAGCTGGATGTAACTGCCGGTCATTTTTATGAACAATTTGGGAGTGGGCTTATTTTTAGAACTTGGGAAGATAGAGCTCTTGGAATAAATAATGCTTTAAGAGGATTACGAGTAAAATATAATCCAACTGATAATTTGATGTTTACCGCTTTGTATGGAAAACAAAGAACCGGTTTTCATGTTGTTGATTCTGATATTTTTGGTTTTAATTCTGATTTTAATTTAAGTGGATTAATAGGAATAAACAACTTTGATTTGTCAACTGGATTTAGTGTTATTTCAAAAAAGGAAGATATAGATCCGGCTGTTATAGATCCAAAATTTAATAAAATAACAAACGCATATTCAAGTCGAATTAATTTTTCAAAAGGGTCATTTTATTTTACAACCGAATATAATTTTAAAGACAAAGAGCCTGTATTAGTTAGAACAGATCTAGATAACGATTTTATTAAGTCTGGAAATGCTTTATTAATAAATTTTGGCTATTCTAAAAAAGGATTTGGATTAGATGCAAATTTTAGAAGGATAGAAAATATGGCGTTTTTATCGCAAAGACAACCTGAAGTTTATGCTCCAGAAATTAGCAGTTTGTATTTTAATGATAGAATATTAAATTTTGTGCCAGCTTTAACTAAACAGCACCACTCAAATTTAGCTAATATATATGTTTATCAAGCTCAAAATAGAGTTGCAATGCAATTTGATGAACAAATACAAAAATTTGGTGAGATTGGTGGTCAAATAGATATGTTTTATGAGTTTAAGAAAGGAACTAAATTTGGTGGAAAATATGGTACTAAAGTCTCAATGAATGTTTCTAATTGGTTTAATTTAGATGCTGATTATTCTTACTTTGATAATTTTGGAAATATTCAACCAGATTATAAAACAAAGTTTTTTGGTGCTAAAGAAAAATATTTCTCTGATTATAATATTGAATTTTCAAAAAAATTATCTTCAAAATTTAAAGGCTCTTTGATGTATTCTAATCAATACTATAACGACCAATATATTAGAGGTATTTTTCAAGAAAATGTAATTAAATCTAATATTTTATTTGTTGAAGGTGTATATAATATTAAAGGTTCAAGATCGATTACTTTAGGTCTAGAACATATGTGGGCAGATAATGATAGAGGTAATTGGGCTTCATTTTTATTAGAATATAATCATAATCAAAATTGGTCCATTTTTATGATGGATATGTATAATTATGGTTTTGATAAAGAATCAGGGAATGTTTTAATTTCAGGTCATTTAGATGAGTTTGATATCCATTTTTATAATTTTGGTGGTTCATACAGGAGAGGAAGTACTAGAATAGCGCTAAATTATGGAAGACAAAGGGGTGGATTAGTTTGTGCTGGTGGAGTTTGTAGAGTTGTTCCTCAAAGTACAGGTGTTGGTTTATCTTTGACTAGTACTTTTTAAGTTGTTTAATTAAATTCATTTTGCATTAGGATTAAAAAAAAGAGCTCGATACATTTTGAGCCCTTTTTTTTAATCTATAATCATTATACCTCCCTCTTTTTTCTTGCCTCCAAATTTTTCTAATTTATAAGTTAGAGAAAACATCGCATATTGTTGTAAAACTGTATTTTCCATATCAGTAATGGCGGTTGGCGTAATCGTTCTTGTAGTGCTGATGTTTTGATTTAAGACATCATACACTTTTACTTTGGCTAATAATTTGTCTTGGAAGAAATTATATCCCAAACTCAAATTCCATAAATAGAAATCTTTTTGAAAACCATCTGCTATATTAGAGTTGTAGTTGTAACCAAAATCACTTCCCAAAACTACTTTTTTAGGCCAATAACTTGTGATTTCTATCTTAGCACTATGCTTAAAATTCTTAGTATTGTCAATTATGTAATTCGTAAAATCGTTAGTAATATACGTGTATCGGTACGACGGACTAATGGTAATCATTTCATCAATTGACCAAGACATATTGGCTCTTGGATTTAAGGTCAATCCTTTTGATTCAAATAATTCAGCATTGGTTAATCCTTGATCATAATTGTAACCTAACTGCAAACCTACGCCATATTTAAACGTTCTTTTTTCTTTTTTTACTGATTTGTTTAAACTAAAGCCAACATATGTATTGTAAGCTCTATCAATGTTTTGATAGGTAGTTGTTGCTTTAAAATCGCTGTCATAAGTGGTAGAAGATGCAATTTGATTTACATTGTAATTTCCTCCGGCATACGCATAAAAACCGCTTTTAGTAGCATAATCATAATTATTGAAATTCGTATAAAGAGAATATCTTTCGTTAGGTTTTAAATCGGCATTTCCAATAACCGTGTTTAGCGGATTTGCTAAATTTTCGAATGGTAAAATTTGGTTGGCACTTGGTAAATTTACTTCGTAAGAGTAGTACGTGTAAAACGATTTTGATTTACCTAATGTAATGCTCAAATAACCATTCATTTTAGGATACATATAGTTTTTGTTAACCGCTGTTTTGTTTGATAAATAGGTCGATTGATTATTGAAATTGATAATTTCCGTTCCCATCGAAATACTTCCTCTAATTTTCTTTTTTCGTAAACTAATTCCAACCATTGGAGTTACTGATGAAGTTGAAGAAATAATATCGTTTGATAGTAAATCGTTATAATTGGAATACGAATTTAATCCATTATCAAAATCATACGTTTCTCTTACATCTCTAGATTTTTTATAGCTATATGAAGTTTCAAAATTAAGTGTAATTGAATCTTTCAAAGGTTCGTTATACCCTATTTCGGCTCTAAAACTATCATCTTTTGAATTATCAATTCTAAATTGATTTCTATCATCATCGGTATTTCCCGACTGAAAAAAGGTTGTAGTGGTTTTTGTAATTAAATCGGAATCATTTTTACTGTTTTCGTTGTTTAATGATGCGCTAATTCCTCTTCCTTTTTTCTTTAATCCTTTGTAAAAATAAATGTTGTTTTTAAAACTGTTGTTTTGGCTTGACCAATTATTATCACTTGTGTTTTCATTCAAAGCAGCTCCTGTTCCGTCAAATGTAGCATCAAAACCAGTGTTTTTATTTTTTATTTCGCTTTTTGAAAAGCTTGGGCTTATGTACAACGTTGCTGTTGAATCTAATTTAATCTCAAAATCCATTGCAATGTTATGTCCGTCTGTTATGGATTTAGTTTTAGATTCGGCTAAAGTATTGGTGTTTCCTGTTGGAAGTAAATTAATTCTATTGGTTCTATTGTTGTTGTTTGTTTCTGCGTTTGAATAATAGTAACTTCCGTTTGGATTAATTTTCTTTTTTGCCCATTCGTCTGCAAAGTTTACGCCAATCATGTTTGAAGTGGTTATTCCGTTATTGCCTCCAAATTGCATTCCGTTAATGCCAAAACTACCGTTATCGTTTACCCAAATAGATCTATTTCTCCCGCCACCCATATTATCAAAAATCTCATCCATAGAAAAACCGATAGAGTTTACGTTGTTTGAAGATCCTAAAACACTAATCTTTTGAGTGTCTTTAAAGTAGTTGAAGAGCATACTCGATTCGTAACGTTCTTCTGTACCATATCCCACATTCGCTTTTCCGAAAACACCTTTGTTTTTATCTTCCTGAATGGTTAAATTGATGGTTTTTTCATCTGAAGTAGCATCTTGTCCTGATAATTCTTCTTCTTTTGTTTTGGTGTCGGTAACTTGAACTTTACTAATAATTTCTGCCGGTAAATTTTGAGTGGCAATTTTGCCGTCTTTGCCAAAGAAAGGTTTTCCGTTTACTAAAATATTATTGACTTCTTTTCCGTTGACCGTGATTTTACCTTCTTCGTCAATTTCAACGCCCGGAAGTTGTTTCAATAAAGCTTCCACATTGGCATCTGGACGAACTTTAAATGACGAAGCATTAAATTCTAAAGTGTCATTTTTAATCGTAACAGGTGGTGCTTCAGATTGAATAACCACTTCTTTTAAAGAACTTACGTTTTCTTCAAGTCTTATGGAACCAAAATCTTTATCGGCTTTTAAATTTTCAATTTTTTCTGAATAATCATTATATCCAATGTAAGAAATTTTAAAAAGAATAGCGTTTTCATTTTTTTTTGTCTTGATGGTGAAATTTCCATTCTTATCCGAAATTGTATAATCAATCAAAGTAGAATCTTTTACTGATTTCAAATAAATAGTTGCCGATTCAAGTGGGATAGAAGTGTTTTTGTCGATAATTTTTCCTTTTAAAGAAATGGTGTTTTGACTAAAACTTATGGCTGAGCATAAAAATAAAATAAGGAAGGCGATTTTCTGGAACATGAAAAAGCGATTAATTAGTTTAAGTTGTAATTAACAGCGAAATAAAATATTTATTGTGTGAATAAAAATTTTCTTACGAAAAATTTAACAAAAGCCACAAAAAAAACCGAAGCGTTAACTTCGGTTTTCTACTATTTCTGTCTGAAATAAATATCAATTGGAACGCCACTAAAATTGTATTGTTCTCTCAATTTATTTTCAATAAAACGTTTGTATGGATCTTTTACATATTGTGGTAAGTTAGCAAAAAACACAAACTGAGGTGTTGGTGTTGGCAACTGCATACAATATTTAATTTTCACATATTTTCCTTTTAAAGCTGGTGGTGGCGTTGCTTCAATAATTGGCAACATCAACTCGTTGAATTTTGAAGTCGAAATACGTTGTTTTCTGTTTTCAAACACTTCAACTGCTGTTTCTAATGCTTTTAGTAAACGTTGTTTCGTTAAAGCCGAGATAAAAAGAATAGGCACATCGGTAAATGGTTGTAATTCTTCTCTAATCTTACGTTCGTAATCACGAGTACTCATGGTATCTTTTTCCACCAAATCCCATTTGTTTACTAAGATAACAACACCTTTTCGGTTTTTTTCGGCCAACCAAAAAATACTTTGATCTTGTCCTTCAAATCCACGAGTAGCATCAATAACTAATAAACAAACATCACTGTGTTCAATTGCTCTTACCGAACGCATTACCGAGTAAAATTCTAAATCTTCTTTTACTTTTGCTTTACGTCTAATTCCGGCCGTGTCAACCAAGTTGAATTCAAATCCAAAACGGTTGTATTTCGTATCAATTGCGTCACGAGTAGTTCCAGCAATATCGGTTACCACAAATCTATCTTCGCCAATTAAAGCATTGATGAAAGATGATTTACCAGCATTCGGTCTTCCAACCACACAAAAACGTGGTAATGGTTCTACTTCTTCAGTAACTTCTGGCATTTCAGGTAACACTTCGACTAATTTGTCTAAAAGTTCTCCCGTTCCGCTTCCGCTCATTCCCGAAATCGTGAAATATTCTCCTAATCCTAAGTTGTAAAATTCAACAGCGTCTTTTTCACGCATAGCGTTATCCACTTTATTTACAACTAAAATAACTGGTTTTTTAACTTTACGAAGTAATTTAGCCACTTCGTCATCCATTGGTGTTATGCCTTCCTCAACATCAACCACAAAAACAATAGCATCCGCTTCGTCAATAGCTAATTCCACTTGTTTACGAATCTCTGCTTCAAAAATATCGTCCGATCCTTTGATATAACCTCCAGTATCAATTACAGAAAACTCCTTTCCGTTCCACTCACTTTTTCCATAATTTCTATCACGCGTAACACCGCTTACTGAGTCAACAATAGCTTCTCTTCGCTGAATTAAACGGTTAAAAAATGTGGATTTTCCAACATTTGGTCTTCCTACAATGGCAACAATATTATTCATAATCTTATTTTGAATCGGCAAAAGTACGATTTTTTTTGGAGCTTTTTCCAGCTATCCACTACAACTCCACAATTTTAGCTCTTTTTTTCTAATTTTATTCGGTCAGCTTCTAAGGTCGCTGTCCAAATAAAAAGAAAAAATAGGTCAAAAATTTGCGGGGTTTCCGTTGCTATCTGGGCTAGGGCGTGAAATTTGTTCAACATTTGTTAAAATTGTATATATTAGCTTTAAAATCAGAAGAAATGGAGCCTGAAAAAAGTATTGCACTACGACCAAAATTTGAAGTCGAATCAAAAAATAGTGTCGATAAAATTTTAGAAAAAGCAAAACAGCTAAAAGCCGAACTCAAAGCTGATTACCAAATTAAAATAATCGATGAGCATTTGTATTTCTATTTCAGCAAAGAAAAAAGAAAATACTATTCGCCATTTTTACATTTGGAATTAGAAGCAAACGAAGGTAAAACTATAGTAAAAGGTCTTTTTGGTCCAGAGCAATTGTTGTGGACGCTCTTTATGTTTCTACACTTCATTATCGCAGGATTGTTTTTAGTTTTCGCTATGATGGCTTACACGCATTGGTCACTAAAACAATCCACGGTTTTAGATTTCAGCATCATGGGAATCATGGTAGTTTTTTGGTTTTCGCTCTATTTTATGGCACGATTAAACAGAGAACGCGGTGTGCCACAAATGCACGAATTAGAAGATTTGATGTATAAGGTTTTGGAGTAGGAATTGCTTCGAGTGATTATTTTTTCCATGAAAATTTTTTCGAACCATCTTGATTTTTAAATTCGGATGACTCAATCCAATCATATTTTCCGTCTTTATCTTTGTATAGAATTAAGTAATCCGCTTTAATGTTTTCAATATATTTTGACAGTTCAGTTGTACAAGATTTTAAATCTTCAATTTCATAGCATGAAATATGAGTATGAATGTTGTTCTGACCCGTTGGATCTTCAATTCCAATTGTAATTTCAGAATTATAAGTTGCTATCCAAATTGAAAAAATTCCTGAGTCACTTTTCAAATCACAATCAAATGATCCGTCATCTTGATATTTTATTGTTTCAATAAATTCTGGATAGTTTCTCTCAATAAATTCAATTATTAATTTTGAGAATAATTTTTGTTCCATTCCATATTTATTTTAATAATATCATATTGCTTGCAACTTACTTCTGGTTATACCCAAAACGTTTTAATTGGTAAGCGCTACTTCTCCAATCTTTATTTACTTTAACGTAAGTGGCTAAGTGAATTTGTTTACCAAAGAATTTTTCTAAATCTTCTCTTGCTTGAATACCTACACGCTTTAAAGCGGCACCTTTGTGACCAATGATGATTCCTTTTTGCGTATCGCGTTCCACCATAATTACGGCACGAATTCTAATAATATTATCGTCTTCGATAAATTCTTCCGTTTCAATTTCTACGGCATACGGAATTTCTTTGTCGTAATTCAATAAGATTTTCTCACGAATGGTTTCGTTTACAAAGAAACGTTCTGGTTTATCAGTTAAAGCATCTTTAGGATAAAATGCTGGAGAAACCGGAAGTAATTCGATGATTCTATCAAAAACCGTTTGCACATTAAAATTCTCTAAAGCCGAAATAGGAAAAAGTTCTGCATTAGGTACTTTTTCTTTCCAAGCTTGCACTTGTTCTTCTAATTGTTCTTGGTTCGATTTGTCAATTTTGTTCAACAACAACAAAACTGGAATTTTAGAATGGATAATTTTGTTGAAAAAAGCTTCGTCTTTTAATTCTTTTTCTCCAATCTCAACCATATAAACTAAAATGTCAGCATCTTCAAAGGCCGATTTTACAAAATCCATCATCGAATTCTGTAATTCATACGCCGGTTTTATAATTCCTGGCGTATCTGAAAATAAAACTTGAAAATCATCTCCATTTACAATTCCTAAAATACGATGTCTTGTAGTTTGTGCTTTCGAGGTGATAATAGAAAGACGTTCGCCTACAAACGCATTCATAAGAGTTGATTTTCCTACATTCGGATTTCCAATAATATTTACATAACCTGCTCTGTGCTCCATTTCGATATATTTATGGGTACAAAGGTAGTGATAACGCCTGAAATAGTAGAAAGAAAACATTATTTTTAAAAAAGTCTTGTAATTTTAAATAAAGAGTGTACCTTTGCACTCACAAACCGCGGGATAGAGCAGTAGGCAGCTCGTCGGGCTCATAACCCGAAGGTCACAGGTTCGAGTCCTGTTCCCGCTACTAAGAATTTATTGAATCACAACCGTACATCGCGGGATAGAGCAGTAGGCAGCTCGTCGGGCTCATAACCCGAAGGTCACAGGTTCGAGTCCTGTTCCCGCTACTAAGAAGCTTCACAGAAATGTGGAGCTTTTTTTATGTAATTAATTCATTAATATATGGTTATGTTTTATTTATTGTTTTAGTTTTTTAGCTTGATTAAATAATAAAACACTACTTTTGCACTTTTATTTTTAAAAATTATGAATCCAAAGAAAATTGCCGAGTACAGAAAGTTACTTGATGTTACTAAAACAGCTACGCTGAAAGAATTAAAAACCATTTACAGAAATAGCATGAAGGAAGATCATCCTGATACTATTGCTGATCCAGTGGAGCGTTTAGCTGCAGAAGAAAGAAGTAAAAATATTATTGAGGCATACCATTTTTTGGTTAGTATTGCTCCTGAAACACAAGAAAAAAACAAAGAAGTATATCAAAAAACTACTTCAACTGTAAATATCCAAGATTTTTATATGGATAATGGTGTGTTGTATATTTCATTTTTAGATGGTAGCAATTACGAGTATTTTAGTGTGCCAAAAGTAACGTACATTAAAATGGTGAATGCAGAATCGCCAAGTCGTTTTGCAAGAAGACATATTTATAATGAGTTTTTATATCGCAGTGCGAGTAAAATAGTTGCAGAGTAAACAATTGTTAATTTTTTTCTATCTTTGATATACTAACCAATAAACTATATCAATTATGGAAATGAATTTTTTAGCTATTTTAGTGGCTGCTTTATCAAGTTTTGTTGTCGGATTTGTATGGTACAATCCTAAAGTTTTTGGAACGATTTGGATGAACGAAATCGGGATGACTGAGGAAAAAGCCAAACAAGGAAATATGGCGAAAATCTTCGGATTAACTTTTGTTTTTGCGTTCTTGTTGGCATTCATTATGCCGACGTTTGTAATTCATCAATTTGGAGCTTTAGGAATGGTTGGTGGACCTGTTGAAGCAGAAAAAGCCTTACCTTCATATGCTGCTTTTATGGCAGATTATGGTGATGTATTTAGAAGCTTTAAACATGGAGCTTTACACGGTTCAATTATTGGTCTTTTTGTGGCATTGCCTGTAATTGCAACAAATTGCTTGTTTGAGCAAAAATCATTCAAATATGCAGCAATAACTTCTGGTTATTGGATTGTAGTTATGACTATAATGGGTGCTATTATTTGCGGCTGGAAATAAAATAAATTTTAACATTTAATTATATAGGAATCGCTCTACATTTGTGGAGCGATTTTATTTTTACATTGGACGGAATTTTATTTAAAATATACAATTCAGTTAAAGATTTACCTGCGCTTTGGGACTCAGTGGCTCAAAGTAATGTTTTTCTGCAAACACCTTATCTATCTGTGCTTGAGCGTTCGGCTCCTGTAAATATGGAGTGTTTTTACATTGGTATTTTTGAAAAATCGGAACTAATAGGTGTTTCATTAGCGCAATATTTAGATTTGAATAAATTAGAATCTTTTGGAGAAAGAGACAAATCACTAAAAATCGCGATTCGTAATTTTATTTTCAAAAATTTTGCTTCTCACACGCTTTTCCTTGGGAATAACATGATTACAGGTCAAAACGGATACGCCTTTACAAAAGAAATCGATTTTGATTGTATTAGTGATATTTTAATACAAAGCGCAGAAGAAATAACATTGTATTTCAAGAAAAAAGGAATAAAAATTCATTTGGTTTCTTTCAAGGATTTTTACGAAGATTGTGCAATTGAAATGAAAAAGTATAGTTTTAAAGAAATATACGAATTCAATACACAACCTAACATGATTTTTTATTTGAATGAAAAATGGAAATCAGAAGAAGATTACATAGCGGCACTTTCAAAAAAATATCGAGACCAATTTAAAAGAGCGCGAAAAAAGAATGATGGAATAATTGTTAAAAATCTTTCTTTCGAAGAAGTTATTCAGCATGAAAATACGATTTACGATTTGTATCATTATGTAGCTAAAAATGCCCCATTTAATACTTTTTTCTTAGTAAAAAATCATTTTTCAACTTTAAAAGGACAATGTGGCAATCGATTTCAGATTTTTGGTTATTTTTTGAATGAAAAGTTGGTTGGTTTTCATACACTTTTACTGAATGATGAAACCTTAGAAACCTATTTTTTAGGCTATGACGAAACGATTCAAAAAGAAAACATGCTGTATTTGAATATGTTGTACAACATGACGAAATACGGAATTGAAAAGGGGTTTAAAAAAATTATTTTTGGCAGAACAGCGTTAGAAATCAAAAGTTCAGTAGGAGCATCACCAGTTCAAATGTCTGGGTTTATTTATCACAATAATAAATTGGTAAACAAATTTATTGGTAAAATCTTCAAACAATTAGAGCCAGAACTTCATTGGCAACAAAGGCATCCATTTAAATAAAAAATAGGGCATATTACGTATGTAATCTTAAAATTATTAAATTATATTTGTAAAGTTTATACAATCAAATCTTTACAATTATGCGATTTACTTTAACTCTTTTAACTTTTTTACTTTTTACAACTTTTGGATTTGCTCAAAATGTTCTTTTTAATGATACATTTCAAGATGATTCTAATAAATGGACATACAACGGTGATGGTTTTGATTCAAAGATTGATGATGGTAAGTTAATTTTAGAGAATAAACATGCTACAAAATCTAAGTGGCGCTATATATCTATCGCACAAAATACAGAAAAAGTAGATTTTGATGTACAGGCGACCATAACTCTTGATAAAACCCCAACAGATTATGCTACTTATGGTTTGGTTTGGGGAATGTATAGTGATAATTCGGATTACAGAGTTGTACAATTGTCTGCTAATAAGCAAATTCAAATTTATCATTATTACAGTAAAGAGTTTCACTACGGCAAGAAGTGGAGTGCTTCTAAAAATGTTGGAGGTAAAGGAAAAAAGAACAAAATTAAAGTTGAAAAAAGATCTAATATCTTCAAAGTTTACGTTAATGATGCTTTAGAATATCAAACGGGTGAAAATGCATTTTATGGTACTTTATTCGGATTTATTTTAGATGCTGGTGTTACCATCGAAGTTGAAGATTTGAAAATAATTGAGCGTCCTTCGACTATCAAAGTCGTTCAAGAATTCAATCCTAACTTGAAAATGGTAAAATTACCAGAAACCATATCTAGTTCTACTATAGAAGAAACAAATCCAGTAATTTCTGCTGATGGTACTATCTTATATTTTGATAGAAAAGATAATCCATTAAATATTGAATCTCGAAAAGATGATATTTGGTTCTCCATAAAAGATAAAAATGGAACGTGGTCTGAGGCTAAAAATATTGGTCGACCATTAAATAATCGCGAAAATAATTTTGTTATTTCTACTTCACCTGATAACAATACCTTGTTATTGGGAAATAAATATGCATCAGATGGTGTTTCTTCAAATGGAGGCGGTGTGTCAATAGCTAGAAAAGGATCATCAGGATGGGAAATTCCAACAGCAGTAGCTATAGAAGACTTTGTAAATACAAATTCTTATGTTGGCTATTTTCTTTCCAATGATAACAAAAACCTGTTAATGACAGTAGAACGACCAGAAGGACTTGGTTTTAAAGATATTTATGTGAGTTTTGTAAAAGAAGATGGGACATTTTCTAAGCCTAAAAGTCTAGGTAATGTAGTAAATACTTTTGAAGATGAAGCAAATCCTTTTTTAGCATCAGATGGTAAAACATTATATTTTGCTAGTAAAGGTCACCCTGGCTATGGTTATATGGATTTATTCGTAACAAAACGATTAGATGACACATGGACAAATTGGACAACACCAGAAAATTTAGGAAATATAATCAATTCTTCAGGGTATGAGTTAAGTATTTTTCTTTCTGCAAAAGGTGATAAGGCTTATATTGGAAAACAAAGAGATATCTGGGAAGTCGATAACACTGTCAAGCAAGACCCAGTGGTTTTAGTAAAAGGAAAAGTTTATGATGCTAAAACCAAACAAATTTTAAGTGCAAAAATCGAGTACAATAACTTAAAAACCAATAAAATGATTGGAACTGCAATTTCAGATCCAAAAACAGGAAGCTACTCAATTGTATTGCCATACGGATTTAATTATAGTTTCATGGCAGATAAGGAAAATTATTACGCCATCACTCAAAACGTTGATTTATCTAATTTAAAAGAATACAAAGAAATGGAAGTGGATTTGTATTTAACTCCAATTGAAAAAGGCGCAATCATTCGTTTAAATAATATCTTTTTTGATTCTGGAAAATACGATTTATTATCAGAATCATTTGCAGAGTTAGATATTTTATTCGGATTATTAAATGATAATAAAAATATTAAAATTGAAATTGCAGGTCATACAGACGCAGTTGGATCTGATGTAGCTAATATGGAATTATCAAAAAACAGAGCAAACTCAGTTCAAAAATACTTGGTTGGAAAAGGTATTTCTTCAGATAGAATTGTAGCAAAAGGATATGGCGAAACCAAGTTTATTGCTCCAAATACAACAGAAGATGAAAAACAATTAAACAGAAGAGTAGAGTTTGTAATTCTTGAAAAATAATTCGACTAACTTTTCTATCTTCGTGTAAAAATTATATCATGGCACGAACGAGTTCAACAGAAGTCCAAATTAAAAACATGCTCATTCCAATTGTACAAGCTATTGGTCGCTCGGGAAAGTTAATTTATTTATTGATTTTGTTGATTGTTGGGTTTTTGGTGTATCAGTTTTTTACAAAAAGCAGCGAATCTTCAACCATTGAATACAATTCTGCATTAATAGAAAAACAAATTAAAAATGTTGGAAAATTAGTCGTTACAGAAGGTCATTATGCAGAAGTAATTACTTATAAAGATCAACAAAAGTATTTCATGGATTTTATTACTTTTGAGAAAAAAGCTTTAATTGTAGCTAATGCCGATGTTTTAGTGATGTATGATTTACGTCAATTAAAATATGATATTGATGAAAAAAATAAAACAGTTACTTTAAAGAATATTCCAGAGCCGGAATTAAAAATTAATCAAGATTTGCATTTTTATGATGTAAATCAGAGCAGATTTAATCCGTTTAATGCGCAAGATTACAACAAAATAAACAAAAAGGTTAAAGCAGAACTGACTAAGAAAATTGAAAAATCATCGCTAAAGTCAAATGCTAAAAATCGTCTGTTAAGTGAGTTGTCAAAAATATTAATTCTTACCAACACTATGGGTTGGACATTAAAATATGATGGTAGCGAAGTAAAAACAGACAAAGACATAGAATTAAAAATAATTAATTAAAAAGAAAGTCCCGATTCAATCGGGACTTTCTTTTATAATTTACTTTCTAAACTATTCCAACCACCACCATTAATACAATCAATTCCGTTTTGTTTTAAAATTGAAGTAGCTTGTGCACTTCGCATTCCTGAACGGCAACAAGCGATAATCGGTTTGTTCCATTTTTTGATGGTTTCAATGTTTCCGTTTAAAACTTGTAAGGCAATATTCTTTGAACCTTTAATGTGACCGTCTTTAAATTCATCTGGAGTTCTTACATCTAAAATAATAGCGCCTTTTTGAACGTATTCTTGCACATCATTGGTTTTATTTCCTAATCCTAAAAAATCTAAAATTCCCATAATTGTTTATTTTTTTTGACAAAGATAAAGGTGATTGTATAGCTTTTCAGTAACAAAAGTTACTAAACTTAAACGTTAGCTTTTTCAAAAATCAATTCTAATCCACCATCAATTAAGTGAGCAACTTCTGGGCGATTGGTTTTAACTTTTTCTAAATGATTTAAAACTTTATCTACTAAATCTGAATTTCCTTCTTTTTTAGCCAATTCAGCAATTTCAACTGATAATAACCAATCGTTAGAATGTCCAGCAGAAACCGAAGCAAATGCTTCTTTTAAAGTCGTAGTTGCGGGTTTTCCTTCTCTAATATTACGAACACTTGCATAAAGTTTTTCTAATTCTTCTCTTTCAACAGATTTTTTCTGTTTGATGGTTTGCGATGATGGAACGTGATTAATCATATCAAAACTATTCACATCAGCTGGGCCAGAAAAAGCAGAAATTACTTTTTTACCAACAGCCATATCGTAAATTCCCCATTCTGGTTGAAAAAGGACGGTATCGTTGTGCGTAACAGTACAATTTTTGAATTTAATCAATAAAATTTCACCTTGCAGATTTCTTGAACCTGTGACAATTTCTCCTGTGACTTTGATATTTCCTTCAAATTCTAAAGTTACTTGCTCTCCTTCGTAAATATCATACGCACGTAAATCTCTCGGACTCATTTCTTCAATAGCCAAGTTGATGCCTTTTAGTTTTCCAATTGGCGAACCAAAACCTTCAGCATGATATTCTGTTCCATGACCTACTAATTCTTTTTCTCGGTACGAAAGCGCCGTTTTTCCTGTTGTTTGTACATAAACCGATTTTCCTTCGTGTTCAATTACATTGGTAAAAATTCCAGAAATCTGAATTCCGGTGCTTAACTCGATGGTTCCTAATGATTTAGAGTCAATTAATTTTTGAACACTTTTTGGTCCGCCTTTTCGAAGCGCCATTGTATTTGCAAATTCTTCTAAAACAGAACTTAATTTAGCAAAATCAGGCGTAACATATAATTGCGGTTGAGGTTTTGTAATATCAAAACTTTGGTCTGCCGCCGAAATATCATACGGAATTTTCTTTACGTTATCGGTCATACACCAAGCACTTTCTCCAATTGAAGAAAGTAATCCTGCACCATAAATTTTTGGATTTTCAACTGTTCCAATTAAGCCGTATTCCACTGTCCACCAATGTAGGTTTCTAATGCGCGACATTTCTGATAATTCGCCCATATTATTCTGTAAGAAATCAACTTGCTCTTCTGCTTTTTTAATTTCCTCTTCTGGAGTATCTTCTGCTTCTTTCAAAATCGAAAGCAAGCGAATAGCTTCATACAATTCATAATCGCGAGAAGAGGAGATAGCTTTACAACCAATTTCACCAAAACGTCTTAAATATTCAGCATATTCCGGATTGGCAATAATAGGAGCGTGGCCAGCACCTTCGTGAATAATATCGGGAGCTGGAGTATATTCAATATGTTCTAACTGACGAATATCGCAAGCAATAACCAACACATTATAGGCTTGAAATTCCATAAAAGCATTGGGTGGAATAAATCCGTCAACGGCAACTGCAGCCCAACCGATTTCTTTTAAAATTCGATTCATCCCATACATATTTGGAATGTTATCGATTTCTAAACCTGTTTTTTCTAAACCTTCTAAATAAGAATTATGCGCTACTTTTGAAAGATAAGATACATTTTTACGCATTACATAACGCCAAACCGCTTGATTTATCGGTGTGTAATCATCATAAACTTGAGGTTTAATGAATTGTTTTAAATGCTTTGGTAATCTGTCAATCAGCGGATTGCTTTCAAAATGCGTTTCCATAATTTTACTTGTCATGTTTGAGGTAAAATTACGAATTTTTCAGAAAGCAAGAAAGCTTTTTAACGATTTGACACAACTAATTGTAAATTATCAATCTACTTTTTCAACTGGAACGGCTGGTTCAATTTTAGGAACGCTATCATTCTGAATTGTTGGAGAAGGTGTTGTAGTAGTAGGAACTGTAGTGTTTATAGGAGTTACTCCATTAACATATTCAGTTTCTTCTAATTCTTCCGTTTTTCTTCCAAGTTTGATATGTGGATTGTCTTTATTACCGGTTACATTAATTGGAATTCCAATTATTCCAAGAGGAGGTAGGCCAACCCTCATTTTTAAATTTAATTTTCCATCTAAACTTGTTTGTCCTTCAAATCGTAGGCGAAATCCTGCGGTTTTAATTTTGAATCTTTCTATATTAATAATGTTGTTTTTAATATTTGATTTTATGGTAACTTCTGAAACATCTGGATCTAATATTTCTGGTTTTTCAGTTTTTTTTGAAACCGCATTTAATAATTTAAACCCTTTTATTTTTACCTTTTTCACATAAATTTCTCCATTACCTTCAATTGATGGCAAAATAGGTTCCATTGTGTTGTTAAGTACTCCTTTTAAATTATAATTAATACCTATAATTCCCTCCGCATTTTCTGCAGAAGATGCCATTTCTCTAAAAATTGGGATTTCGGTATAAGCTCTTTTAATATCAAATTCGGATGCTTTTATATTGTATTTAAAATGGGCTTTCTCATTCCCTTCATTTTTATAATAAGCATTCATTGTAGCTTTAGCATTAATTATGTTTAATGTGCTATTATTAAGAGTAACAGCGCCATTTTGAATGACAAGATTTCCATTTAGATTTTCAATCTGAATTTCGTTATATTTTATTTTTTTGATGTTTGAATTTAATTCTAAATTGTAGTTATGAGGTATTTCAATAACTCCAGCTACAATTGTTTCTTTTTCATTGCTATCATGAATTTCGTAGGTTTCATGTGGAAATAAATCGTTAATATCGATGTAGTTTGAGTTCAGTTGAAATTTACCATATAAAATTTCTTTTGAACTAAAAACAAAATGTATAACATTCAATAAATATCCATTAACAGATAGGTCAGAATTTCCAAATTTACCAATGAAATTTTCAAAATTCATTTTATCTTGATTAAAAGTAAATATACCTTTTTCGATTAAAAGTGGTTTATTTAAAAGACTGCTATTAGTGTTTATGTTATTCACAATTAAAGTACCCTTATTTTTTAGCTTATGAATATTACCAGAAACAGCATCACTTTGTTTACCTGTTAATTCAACATTTGCATTAATACTACCATCTAAATCAAGACCTTTTTTTGAGAAAACTTTATAAATCTTAGAAATATTTAGTATACCATTTGCTTTGATATCATAATTTAAATCTTCAAAATTTTTAATTTTCGCACTCAAATTAAAAGTATTATCTTCAAATTTAAATAAAGATGGCATAATGGTAAAGTTTCCATCTTTAAAATATCCATTAGAACAATCTAGAGTTGCATTTAAATTTATATTACTAATAGGATGTGGATAATATGAAGTTTTAATAATTCCATTTTTCAACTCAAAATTTCCTTTAGATATTGGAAATTTATTTTGATCTCTAATATAATCTCCTTTTGAAACAATATTTGCTTTTAATTTTCCACTAACGTTAATATCAGGAATTTGCAATGCTTTGTTCACGATTTCTAAGTCTAAATCAGATGCTATTTTTGTGTCAATAGTAATTTTATTTCCAAAACCAACTGATTTAAAGTAGGCATTTAGTTTACTATTATTAATGTCAAAATTTAAATTATCGATATTAATTTTTAGTTGATTTATGTCTAAGTTGGGAAGTTCTGAGTTTAATTTTATTTCAAGATTTTTTATAGGAAAAGGTGCGTCATCATGTTTTACAAATCCATTTCTAACATTGAAATTAAATTTTAATTCAGGATTTGTTTTGGTGGAAGCAATATATTTACCTTTTAAACTTATTGATGCATCGGTTTTACCATCCATTTTTGTTTTTTGCATCCAACTAATATATTCGGGTGGTAAAGCTGTAAATAAATCTTCTAAATTACTGTTTGCTGTTTTTAAGTTAAAGTCCATTTCATAACCATCTGTTATAAAGTTGAAAAAACCATCAAAAGTTACAGGTAATTTATTTACAATTAAATCATTTTTTTCAAAAATAAAAGATAATGAATTAGTATTTATAACAGTAATTAAATCGGCTTTAAGTTTTTTGTTTTTTAAGTATTCTTTAGAATCATATGTAAAACTAATACTATCAATTTTAGCAGAAGATTTTAAACTAAAATTTGATTTGAGTAAATTTCCTTTTCCTTTGTATTCAAATCCTTTAGCTATAATGTTAATTTTTGTGGAAATATCTTTATAAGTTAAATGAGAGTTTTTAATTTGAATGTTTTCTAAATTTAGAGTGGCACTTTCATTAGAATCTACATCAGTAGTTTTTTCTGATTTATAAATATTGTAATTAGCATTCCCGTTCTTATCAACTAGAATATTAATTTTTGCATCGTTTATATAAATTTCATCTATTTGAGTTTCACTACTAAAAACTAAACTCCATACGTTTATTCCAAAGCCTACTTCTTGTGATTCAAGTAATGATTTTGATTTAAATGGTGCTGAACCTTTTAAATCTAAGTCGTTTAAAGTTAAAGTTAAAGATGGGAAGTTTTTAAAAAATGATAAATTAGAATTTTTAAAATTTAATTCGCCTTCTAAATTATTATTAGCTAACTCTTTTACTTGTTGTGTTATTGTATCTGCAAAAATTATTGGAAGTACTAGGAAAGAAAGTAAAGTAATTATTAATGTAATTCCACTAATTTTTAGTATTTTTTTTTTGCTAGATGACATGATTTGTAATATTTTATATGCAAATGTAATATTTTTGAAGCATTTACTAATTATTTAAAAAAAGTGTTTAAAAAAAACCGTAACAATTGATCTGTTACGGTTTTTTTTAGCCGATTATTTGGTTAAATAAATCTTCGTTTTCATTTAGATAATGAAATTCATATCCTTTTTCTTTCATTTTGTTTTGAATTGGTAATGAATCGCATTTGTTTTTCAATTCAAGACCTACAATAACAGCGCCTGATTCTCTATTGTTTTTTTGTTTGAATTGGAAATACGTAATGTCGTCATCTTCACCCAAAATTTCATTAACAAATTCTTTTAATGCTCCTGGACGTTGAGGGAATTGTATCATAAAATAATGTTTGAGTCCTTCATACAAAAGAGAGCGTTCTTTAATTTCTGCGGTTCGTTCAATATCGTTATTACTTCCACTTACGATGCAAACTACATTTTTTCCTTTAATTTTGTCTTGATAAAAATCAAGAGCTGCTATTGTTAGTGCTCCAGCGGGTTCAACTACCATTGCTTCTTCATTATAAAGTTGTAATATTGTTGAGCAAACTTTACCTTCGGGAACTAAAATAATATCGTCTAAATTGTTTTTACAAATTTCAAAGTTTAGATTTCCTACTTGTTTTACTGCTGCACCATCTACAAATTTATCAATATGGTCTAGTCTTGTATTTGTTTTGTTTTCAATTGAAATCTTCATTGAAGGCGCACCTTGTGGTTCAACTCCAATTATTTTAGTAGTTGGACTTAATTTTTTTAGAACAGATGAAAGTCCAGCTGCTAATCCACCACCTCCAATTGGAATAAAAATATAATCAATTGGGGCACTAAAGCTCTCTAAAATTTCTAGTCCTACCGTTCCTTGCCCAGCAATAACCTTTAGGTCATCAAATGGATGTATAAAAGTTTTATTTGTAGCTAATGATTCGGCTTGAGCAGTTGCATTTGAGTCGTCAAAAGTATCGCCAGTTAAAACAATTTCAATGTACTCTTTTCCAAAAAGTTGTACTTGCTTTATTTTTTGTTTAGGCGTTGTTTTAGGCATATAAATTTTACCCTTTACTTGTAAAAGGTTACAAGAATAAGCTACGCCTTGTGCATGATTTCCTGCACTTGCGCAAACTATTCCGCTTTGTTTTTCATCTGTGCTTAAAGAGCTCATTTTGTTGTAAGCACCACGTATTTTATACGAGCGTACAACTTGTAAGTCTTCTCTTTTTAATAAAATATTGGCTTTAAATGTATTTGATAAATTAATATTAGTTGTTAAAGGTGTTGGAAAAACAATTCCTTTAAATTTTTCTTTTGCAACTATTGTTTCATCAAATAAATTTTCAATTGTCGTTTGTAGCATTATTCTACTATTTTTTTCATTGCAGTCATTGCGGCTCTCAGTTCTGCGCCACAAATTTCAATTGAATGATTTCTGATAGCGGCATTTACTTTTACTAATTCGAAATTATCTACATTTGAATTTGCTGAGTTATTGAAGTTTTCTCCAATTAGATTGGTGTCTATTTTCTTCATGAAATCGGCTAAAAGAGGTTTGCAAGCGTGATCAAATAAATAACAACCATATTCTGCTGTATCAGAAATTACACGATTCATTTCAAATAATTTTTTACGTGCAATTGTATTTGCAATAAGCGGTGCTTCATGAAGTGATTCATAATAAGCAGATTCATTTTTTATTCCAGCAACAGTCATTGTTTCATAAGCTAATTCCACACCAGCTTTTACAAAAGCAACCATAAGAGTAGCATTGTCAAAATACTCTTGTTCGTTAATTTTTTGTTCACATGCTGGCGTTTTTTCAAAATTGGTTTGTCCTGTTGCTTCTCTCCAGGTCAAAAGGTTTTTATCACCAGCAGCCCAATCTTCCATCATGGTTTGTGAAAAATGACCAGATAAAATATCATCCATGTGTTTGTTGAATAGTGGCGTCATGATTTGCTTTAATTCTTCAGCTAATTTAAAAGCTTCTACTTTGGCAGGATTAGAAAGTCTGTCCATCATGTTAGTAATTCCACCAATTTTTAAGGCTTCGGTAATCACTTCCCAACCATATTGCACTAATTTTGAAGCATATCCTGGATTAATACCTTTTTCAATCATTTTGTCGAAACTCAAGATAGATCCAGTTTGCAATAAACCACAAAGAATGGTTTGTTCGCCCATTAAATCAGACTTTACTTCTGCTACGAATGACGATAATAAAACACCAGCTCTATCGCCACCAGTTCCTACACAATAAGCTTTTGCAATTTCTAAACCATCTCCATTTGGATCATTATCACTATGAACAGCAATTAAAGTTGGAACTCCAAAACCTCTTAAAAATTCTGCTCTAACTTCTGAAGCTGGAGATTTTGGAGCAATCATGATTACTGTAATGTCTTCACGTATTTTTGTACCTTCTTCTACAATGTTGAATCCATGGGAATAAGACAAACAAGTCCCTTTTTTCATTAATGGGACTACTTTTTTAATTACATCAGTATGTTGTTTGTCTGGAGCTAAATTAGAAACTAAATCGGCTTTAGGAATAATTTCTTCAAAAGTACCCACTTCAAATCCATTTTCTGTTGCGTTAACAAATGATGCTCTTTTTGATTCAATTGCTTCTTTGCGAAGAGCGTATGCAACTTGTAAGCCACTATCTCTTAAGTTTTGACCTTGAGCTAATCCTTGTGCTCCACATCCTATGATTACTATCTTCTTTCCTTTTAATTTATCGACACCATTAGAGAATTCTGAGGCTTCCATGAAATCACATTTTCCTAATTCTTGAACTTTTAAACGATGTGGTAATGAGTTGAAATAATTTGACATTATCTATTTTTTTAATTTAATTTATTGACTTTGTAATTAAAAATTACATTTGAAATATTTTACTTTTATGATTTAAGTATTCATTATTTATTGGTTGTTTTGTTGGGTCATTTAATTCCATATTCAAAACTTTTTTATGAATCCCTTCACTAGATTTGATAATTGCAATTCGAGAACTTTTTACAAATTCTATTAATCCGTATTTGTCTAATTCGGATAGTAAATTGTTAATTTCTTCATCCTGTCCTGTTGCTTCAAAAACGGTGTAGTCGTTTCTAATTACAACTGCTTTTGCACCAAATTTGCGCAATAAACGTTCTACTTTTACATCTCGCATGATGACATCTGTAGGAACTTTGTAGAGTGCCATTTGTTGCCAGATAATTTCTTCATTAGTGTTATTAAAAACTTTAAAAACATCTACTATTTTTTCAATCTGGCGTGCCAAGTTTTTCACAACATCTGCAGTTTCATGAACCACAATAGTAAAACGATAAATGTTATTGATTTCGCTAGGAGAAGAATTAAAACTGGTTAGGCTGATTTTTCTTCTAGAGAAAATAATAGCAATTTTATTTAGAAGACCAACTTGATTTTCTGTATAAACGGTTAATGTATGTTCCTCTTTCATTTTAAATTTGATCTTTACTTAATACAATTTCTGCAACACCTTTTCCTTGTGGAACCATTGGAAAAACATTGTCTTCGTGTAATACTGCAACTTCTAAAAGGTATGATGCTGGATGATCAAGCATTTCTTTTAAACTCGATTTTAACTCCTCTCTTTTTGAAATTTGTTTTCCTTTAATTCCATAACCTTCAGCAACTTTAACAAAGTTTGGACTTTGTATGTCAGTAAACGAATAGCGTTTTTCGTGGAATAGTTCTTGCCATTGGCGCACCATTCCTAAAAAACTATTATTTAATATCATGATCTTTACATTTGGTTTAAATTGCATGATAGTTCCTAACTCTTGAATATTCATTTGTGCTCCACCATCTCCCATTATTGCTACTACCTGTCTTTTAGGAGCTCCAAATTTGGCTCCAATGGCTGCCGGAAGAGCAAATCCCATAGTTCCTAATCCACCACTTGTAATATTACTTCTTGATAGTGTTTGTTTAGCATATCTGCAGGCTACCATTTGGTGCTGTCCAACATCGGTTACAATAACGGCTTCTCCATTAGTTAATTCGTTTAAAACATGTACCACTTCACCCATAGTAAGTTCTCCTTCAGTAGGATTTAATTCTTTTTCTATCAGTTGTGTTGTTTCAATATTTCGCTTTGTTACAAATTCATTAAACCATTCTTTATGTGATTTTTTATCAACCAAATCAGTTAAAATTGGAAGCGTTACTTTGCAGTTGCCCCAAACAGGAATTGTTGTTTGAACGTTTTTATCAATTTCGGCAGGATCAATATCAAAATGAATAATTTTAGCTTGTTTGGCATATTTGTCTAATCTTCCGGTAACACGATCATCAAATCTCATCCCTACCGCTATCAATACATCACATTCGTTAGTAAGGTAATTTGGGCCATAATTTCCATGCATTCCTAACATGCCAACACCTAAAGGATGGTTTGTTGGAATAGCGCTCATTCCCATAATTGTCCAAGCTGTTGGTAATCCCGCTTTTTCAATAAAGGCTAAAAATTCTTTTTCAGCATTTCCTAAAATAACACCTTGCCCAAAAATCACAAATGGTTTTTTAGCTTCGTTAATTAGTTTTGCTGCTTGCTTTATATATTCGTTTCTAACAACTGGTTCTGGTCTATAACTTCTAATGTGTGAACATTGTCTGTAGCCTTTGTAATCAAATAATTGTAATTGTGCATTTTTAGTAATGTCAACTAAAACAGGTCCAGGTCTTCCAGATTTTGCTATGTAAAAAGCTTTTGCTAAGACTTCAGAAATTTCATTAGCATCAGTTACCTGATAATTCCATTTGGTAACCGGCATTGTGATGTTGATTATATCCGTTTCTTGAAAAGCATCTGTCCCAAGAAGATGCGCAAAAACTTGTCCAGTAATACATACTAAAGGTGTTGAATCAATTTGAGCATCAGCTAAACCAGTTACTAAATTAGTTGCACCAGGTCCGCTTGTTGCAAAAACAACACCGGTTTTTCCACTCACTCTTGAATAGCCTTGAGCTGCATGAATAGCACCTTGTTCATGACGAACCAAAATATGGTTTAATTCTTTTTTATAGTCGTATAGAGCGTCATAAATTGGCATAATAGCTCCGCCTGGATAACCAAAAACGGTTGTTACATCTTCTGATAGTAAAGCGTCAATAACGGCTAAACTTCCTGATGTGTTATGTGTTTTTTCAATGGTAGGCTCAACTATTTTTTGTTTTAATGCTTCCATAATTTTGTTGTTATTGTTCGTCAGTTACACAACCTTCGGATGCGTCAGTTACTAATTTTAAATATTTATATAAAACGCCTCTTGTAACCTTTGGTTTCGGTTGAACAAAAGCCTTTTTTCTGTTTTCTAATTCATCATCTGAAATTGCTAAATGAATTGAGTTGTTTACGGCATCTAATTCAATTAAATCGCCATCTTTTACTAATGCAATTGTTCCTCCATCGTATGCTTCAGGCGATATGTGTCCTACTACAAAGCCATGTGTTCCACCACTAAATCTTCCATCTGTAATTAAGGCTACACTTTTTCCTAATCCAGCGCCAATAATTGCGGATGTTGGTTTTAGCATTTCAGGCATTCCTGGTCCACCTTTTGGTCCAACGTAACGAATAACAATAACATCACCCGCTTGGATTTTTTTATTTTCAATTCCTTTAATCAATTCTTTTTCTCCATCAAAAACTTTTGCTGGTCCACTAAATTTTTCTCCTTCTTTTCCAGTGATTTTGGCAACAGAGCCTTTGGTTGCTAGATTTCCGTATAAAATTTGTAGGTGTCCAGTTTCTTTGATAGGATTTTCAATTGGTCTAATGATGTTTTGTGTTTCAAAATCAATATCTACTATATCTTTTAAATTTTCCGAAACTGTTTTTCCAGTTACAGTTAAACATTCTCCATGCAGCATTCCTTTAGATAATAAATATTTTAAAACCATTGGAACACCACCTTTTTCATGTAGATTTTGCATTAAATAATTTCCACCTGGCTTAAAATCGGCAATTAAAGGTGTTTTATTACTTATTCTTTGAAAATCATCCTGTGTGATTTTTACACCTACACTTTTTGCCATGGCAATGATATGTAATACGGCATTTGTACTTCCGCCAAGAGCAATTAAAGTTGTAATGGCATTTTCAAAAGCCTTGAAAGTCATAATGTCTTTAGGGCAAATATTTTTTTGTAGAAGTAATTTTATATAATGAGCGGTTTGTTTACATTCTTCTATTTTTTCATGAGAAACGGCTGGATTTGAACTAGAGTACGGAAGGCTCATTCCTAAAGCTTCAATAGCAATAGCCATTGTATTTGCTGTATACATTCCACCACATGCTCCTGCGCCAGGGCAAGAATTTTTTATAATTCCTTTATATTCTTCTTCAGAAATTTTACCAGCTATCTTTTCACCAAGCGCTTCAAAAGCTGAGACGATATTCAAATCTTTTCCTTGATATTTCCCTGGAGCAATAGTTCCACCATATACCATAATGGAAGGACGGTTCAATCTTCCCATTGCAATTATTGAACCTGGCATGTTTTTATCGCAACCTGGAATAGCTACTACAGCATCATAATAATGACCGTCTACTACACTTTCAATGCTGTCAGCTATAATTTCACGACTTACAAGTGAATAACGCATTCCATCGGTTCCATTTGTAATTCCATCACTTATTCCAATGGTGTTGAAGATAAGCCCAACCATTTCTTCTTGATTAACTTCTTGTTTAATCAAACTTGCCAAATGATTTAAATGCATGTTACAAGTATTGCCATCATAACCCATTGAAGCAATTCCGACAAAAGGTTGAGCTAATTGTTGATCGTTTAAACCAATTCCATAAAGCATGGCTTGAGCTGCAGGTTGAGTAGGGTCTTGAGTTACGGTTTTGCTGTGTTTGTTTAATTCCATTTGGATTAGTTTTGAATGGCAAATTGTTTTTCCATTACTAAGTTTTTATAGGCAGTTTGCAATTTTTTGCCCAATGTGTTTTCCCAGTTTAGATTGAAGTTTTTCTTTTCTAATGAGTTAATTCCAATTATTTCAGCCGCGGTTCCACATAAGAAAGCGCCATCTGCGTTCTGTAAATCATTAGGAGTATAGCTACCTTCAAATAATTCGATATTTAATTCTTTACAAAGTTCAAATACAGTTGCTCGTGTAATTCCAGGTAGGATATTTCCTGTTTTAGGAGTAAATAGTTTTCCGTCTTTTTCAAAGAATAGATTTGAACCTGGCCCTTCTGCTAAAAACCCATCTGAATCTAATAAAACAGCTTCGTCAAAACCTTTTTCTTTTGCTTCGGTTGCAGCTAAAATCGAATTGATATAGTGTCCACAAACTTTTGCTTCAACTTTTGTTGATCTAGGATGAGGTCTGCAAAACGAAGAAATAGTTATGTTTAAAAGGGTGTCACCTAAGTAAGCTCCCCATTCCCAGGCACAAATCATGATTGAAACTTGTGTAGGTTTTGTGAGACTCATATTAGGACTACAGTATACTAATGGTCTAATATAGGCGTCTTGAAAATTATTTTTTCTTAATACTTCATAAGTTATTTCACATAACTCATCAACATTATATTGAAAAGAAATGTTTATTAACTCACAAGATCTTTTAAGTCTTTCGTAATGCTCTTTTACTTTGAAAATTTTGGTACCATTTTCTGTTTTATAGGCTCTAATTCCTTCGAAAACACCATAGCCATAGTGAAGTGTTTGCCCATATAAATCAATTACTTTTTCAGTTGCTTTGCAATATTCGCCATTCGAAAAGAGGATGGTGTTCTTATTGCAATACGGGTTTAATGCCAAATTTGAATTCATTTTTTCCTGATTTTATTATAAAAAAAAACCTCCAAAATTAATTAGGAGGTTTTGTATCATTTAAACATAGCATCTCCTATTCGATAAGTCGAATAATAATAGAAATGATAATGTTTTTGTTGTTTTCCATTGTAATTAAATACAGGACAAAATTAGTTATAAATTATATAGGTTATAAATTTTTTATATTATTTTCAGTATTTTTATTAAAACTATAAAAAAGTAGTGCTTATTTAGGTAATAATTCTTGAATTAATTATTTTACGACTATTTAATTTATAAATTCAAAATTTTAAATGATTCTATTTTATAGTTGGTGGGTATTGATTTAAAATTTTAGAAACAAATTCTTTAATTCTTTCATCTTTTTTGTCTGTATTGTTAGTTAAATAACCAGATCCTTCTCCTTGCCAAACCAATTCTTTTGTTTTAGCATCAATAATATCTATAAAAAGAGTGCCTTCTGGAGTAGTGGTTACATTTGTAAAACCGCCACCCATTCCCCACCATGGATTCCAGCCCCAGCCCCAGCCAAATCCCATGTTGTTATAAACATCAACACGTTCTCTTTCTTTGGTAAAAATACTAATCAAAACATCAGGATTTTCAGATTTACTGAAGCCTTTTGTTGGCATTACTTCATCGATAGAATATAAAATTCTTTTTTTGTCTAAATCTGAAATTTCAGCTTTATCTACACCACTTTTTAAATAGGCGTATGTTTTATAATTCGTAAATGTTGCTTTTTTATCATAATCAGCATTTACTCTTACTGAACTGCACGAAGCTAAAGTTGCAATAAATAAAATCGAAAGTAATTTTAATGTCTTCATAATTTTAATTGTTTAAAGTTTCAGGTTTCAGGAGTAAAGTTTTTAATCTCAAATTAACTTGAAACTTTAAACTTGAAACTATAATAAATTTTCGTCTACTATATTAGGGATGGTAATTTTTAATAAAGGTTGCGTTTCCATGGCTCTTTTTATTGCAAAAATGGCTCCTTCGTTTCTTGCCCAACTTCTTCTTGAAATTCCGTTGTTAACATCCCAGAAAAGCATTGACTCTAAGCGTCTTGATGCCTCTTTACTACCATCAAGAACCATACCAAAACCACCATTGATAACTTCGCCCCAGCCAACTCCACCACCATTGTGGATAGAAACCCATGTAGCGCCTCGGAAACTATCACCAATTACGTTCTGGATAGCCATATCTGCTGTGAACCGAGAACCATCGTAAATATTTGAAGTTTCACGATAAGGTGAATCTGTACCTGAAACGTCATGGTGGTCTCTTCCTAAAATTACGTAGCCAATTTCTCCACGAGCAATTGCTTGATTGAAAGCTTCTGCGATTTTGATTCGGCCTTCGGCATCGGCATAAAGTATTCTTGCTTGTGAACCAACGACTAATTTGTTTTCCTGTGCGCCTTTTATCCATTGGATATTATCCGCCATTTGTTGTTGGATTTCTTCAGGCGAATTTTTCATCATTTCTTCTAAAACATCACAAGCAATTTTATCTGTTTTAGCTAAATCATCTGGATTTCCTGAAGCGCAAACCCAACGGAATGGTCCAAATCCGTAATCGAAACACATTGGTCCCATAATGTCTTGAACGTAACTTGGGTATTTGAAATCGATATGGTTTTCTGCCATAATATCTGCTCCAGCACGAGAAGCTTCTAGTAAAAACGCATTTCCGTAATCGAAGAAATAGGTTCCTTTTGCAGTATGTTTATTAATTGCAGCTGCATGACGGCGTAAGGTTTTCTGAACTTCTTCTTTGAATTTATCCGGATTATTCGCCATCATGTCATTCGATTCTTCAAAAGAAAAACCAGTAGGGTAGTAGCCACCAGCCCAAGGATTATGTAAAGAAGTTTGATCTGAACCTAAATCGATATGTAAATTTTCCTGATCAAAACGTTCCCAAACATCTACTACATTTCCTAAGTAAGCAATAGAAACTACTTCTTGATTTTCTAATGCTTTGCGTACTCTTGCAACAAGCAATGTAATGTCTTCTACAATTTCGTTTATCCAACCTTGTGAATGACGAATATGTGTAATTTTTGGATTGACTTCGGCACAAACGGTAACGCAACCTGCAATGTTTCCTGCTTTTGGTTGAGCTCCACTCATTCCGCCTAATCCAGAAGTTACGAATAAACCGCCTTTTGGAGATTTTTTTATTTTTCTGAAGCCGTTTAAAACGGTGATTGTTGTTCCATGCACAATTCCTTGTGGACCAATGTACATATAACTTCCAGCAGTCATTTGTCCGTATTGAGAAACACCTAGAGCATTCATTTTTTCCCAATCGTCTGGTTTGGAATAATTTGGAATCACCATTCCATTCGTAACTACAACTCTTGGTGCGTCTTTATGCGAAGGGAATAATCCCATTGGATGACCTGAATACATGGCTAATGTTTGCTCTTCGGTCATTTCTGCCAAATATTTCATGGTCAATAAATATTGCGCCCAATTGGAAAAAACAGCACCGTTGCCGCCATAAGTTATTAGTTCATGTGGATGTTGAGCTACAGCATAATCCAAATTGTTTTGAATCATTAACATAATCGCTTTCGCTTGTTCGCATTTTCCTGGATATTCATGAATTGGTCGCGCATACATTTTGTAATCAGGACGAAGGCGATACATGTAAATTCTACCATACGCTTCTAATTCCGCTTTAAATTCTGGAATTAATTCCGCATGATGTTTCGCATCAAAATAGCGAAGTGCGTTTTTTAACGCTAATTTTTTTTCTTCGGTTGAAAGAATTTCTTTTCTTTTTGGTGCGTGATTTATTTCGGCTTCGTATGGTTTTGGATTTGGTAAAACCGATGGAATACCTTGTAATATTTGTTCTTGAAATGTCATAACTGAGTTTATAAGTTTAACAGATTAAAAGTTTAAAAGAGATTTTCAAATAAACTAATTTTCCCGTTTTTTATTTGTATTCGTTTTTTTATCAAACCCATAAGGGCAATGTCTACAACCGCTTTTACAACAATAGCCTCTCTTTAGATGATATTTTTCTGTGAAACACTTGTATCCTTCAGGTGTGTAGTAGAAATCTTCACCTTCTTTTAAATTATTCGGATTTAAATCGTTATTCATATCGACAAATCGTCTTAAAAATATTTATTTTTATCATTTTACAAAAATAAATATTTTTAACCAAGATTACTTCTTTCCTTTGGCTAAATAATAAATTAAAGAAGAAATTTACCAACTTTGTATCAAATGATAATAATAGTTTTTAAATATTTAATTCCGAAAGGATTTCGAGGAATAACTTTGTTTCCTTTTATATTGCTTTTTAGTAAAAGTGAAAAGCAAAATTGTGTAGTATTGAATCATGAAAAAATTCATATTAGACAGCAAATAGAATTACTAATACTTCCTTTTTTTCTGTGGTATTTTTTTGAATTTTTATTTAGATGGATTCAATGTAAAGACAAGAAAAAGGCTTATTTGAATATTTCGTTTGAACGAGAAGCATATACAAATGAAAAAGACCTCGACTATTTAAAGAGGAGGTCTTTTTGGAATTTTTTGAAATATTGTTAGTTGTTTTTTTTCTTTTTTAAAGTTGGATTTTCTGCTGGAACGCCATCAGAATATTTGCCTTCTCCTAAAAATATTTTGCCTGCATTTGGACCTGCGGGAACAACATCTCCTATTTTTATATGATCTTCAGGATTGTATTTATATACTATATGGTCTGATGGCCATTCATAAATTTTTCTTCCATCAGTTGGTTGATTTTTTGCCTTTGCAGCTAATGGTTCTTTGTCTGATTTTAAATAAGCTGGACCTGGTGCTTGTGGGAAACGTCCTTCTCCATAATTAGTTTTAGGTTTTACAACTAACTGATATTGTAATTTTCCAGAATGATTTCCTCCATTTAATTCTAAAATCTCTACAGAATTTTTAGTTTGCGACATTATTGTAATACCATTAAAATGGGGCATACCCACAGGTGTACAAATTACTCGTATTGGGTTTTCTTCATCAACAACTATTATATCTGCCAATATTTCATCAAGTATAATAGTTGCTTTTCCATTTACCATGTTAACTGTGCCGTAATCTTGATACCAATATTCTGGAGATTCTGGACAAGTTAGTGTTACTCTACCATGGTTTTCAGTTGGAATGATTTCAGATACTGAGGCAGTTCCTGTTATTTTTCTGTTTGTTCCTCCTACAGAAGTTCCTACATAGGCGTAAGCTTGTGAAGTTCCGCTATAATTTAATGCTTCAAAATAGCCTCCTGCTCTCGTGTTAGTGTTGCAATATGCATATCCTTGAACTCCAAATGAATCTTGATTTTGGCTGCTTGCCAATCCTTGAACACCTACTGAATACCCTGGATTTCCAGCAGTTGTTGCTCTATTATTAAAACCTCTCAATGCTATTTGTGTGCCTCCAAGCGTTGCATTAGTGATATTTAACTGGTTGTATGAGGTTGATGGATTGAAAGTTGCAGATGCATTATCAACATAACTGTAAGTTGCCATCCATACGTTTGAATAAGCTATGTTGGCTGCTACGGTTGCTGCACCTGTTGATTGAGCAAATATACTCGTGTATCCAGCAGCAGGATTATTTGCATATAAACCTGAACCATTTAAATTTTGTGCAGGAATTCCAAAACTAAAATTTGTTTCATAACCAATAACACCACCTACATTGGTAGAATGGCCAAAAATTGCATCTCCCGCACCACTACTAACGTCAAGTTTATAAGTTGATGGGGCGATATTGACACCTATATTTCCAGTGTTCCCAATACGAAGTCTTTCGGTATTATTTGTTCTAAACCTTAACTCAACATTATCTGTGGTACCAATAAAGTTTGTAGCGGGTGTGGTTCCAGCATTTCCAAGAATAGACCAGTCATTGGAGTTTCCGGTTGATAATCTAACCCATGCCGCTCCATTCCAATAATAATAGCCAGGTGTTACTTGATTTGGACCAACAGCAGATGTAAATGTATTATATACAAGTTCTGATGTAGTTGGTGCTGTAAGAGGAGCTGCAGCATTGGTAGCAGTTAATGCTACTCTTGGAATTAATAAGCCATCATTTGTTGAGGTTACATCTAAAGCTCCGTTTGGGATTGTAGTTCCAATTCCAACTTGAGCTGTTGCATAAAACCCATAAAATACGAATAAGAGTAAATGTTTTTTCATATAAATTAAGAGTTAGTTTGTTTTGTGTGCAACAAATTAATAATTAATTTAAATATTTAATAGTATTCTGTCTGTTTACTTGTTGAAGTGTTAGTTTTTATCGATAAAAAACAAAAAGGCAATCGATTCGATTGCCTTTTGTTTTTATTTTTAAAATATGTTTTAACCTATATGATTATAAATATTATTTCTTTTTAGGAGCTTCTTTTTTATTGTATTTAATAATGCCATTTGGAATTCTTTCGAATTTAACATTATTTCCATCAAAATAAATAGGAGTTCCTTCTTCTTTACCACCATCATTATTCATAACACCATTCATGTTCTTATCAAAATTGTTAGATAGAACAGTTTCTGAAATTTCTACTCCATTTTCATAACCTTTTCTTGTGCCTATAGCTGTCCAATTAAATGAAGCATTGCTTGTTCCATTTGAATTTTCTTTTACATAAAAACCATCATTTGTAACTTTGCTGATATAAACACCATTAGTTTCTCCAGTAGGAGTGATGGTAATATTGATTGGCTCGTTGTTAGAAACTAAGTTTTTGAATGCTTCTTTGAAAGTAATATAGCTTTCTCCATTAGAAAGTTTTCCTACGCCTCTTGTTGTTACATCTACTTCTGTTGAAGTTGCAGTATAAGAAATGGTTCTTTGAGCGTTATTTGTTTCTGTTAATTGTACAATTGGTTCATTTGTAATAGTATTTCCTTGCACATACATTCCAAACTCATTTCCTTTTGTCATTAATCCATATTGATTTCCCTTTATATAACCTCCCATGAAACCTCCGTTTACTCCAAGTCCAATTAGGTTATTTTGGTTTGCTACATTATTTAGTCTACCAGTGCCTGTTACAACTCCTCCTGCACTTCCAAAATATCCGCTATAATTTGTTCCAGCTCTTGATACATATCCTAAAATTCCAAAATCACCAGCTGCATTTGTGCCTAATACTCCACCTGTAGCATCTGGTTGATCTGCAACTCCTAATAAAAGAATGTCTCCAATAACTCCAAATTGATATGCATCAGAAGAAGAGGATCTTGTTGCAAAATTTCCATATACACCAGCCATTGCATTAGAAGAAGTGTTGTATGCTCCACCTTCAAGGCCAGTTCCTTTTGTAATATTATTGTTTTCTCCTAAAACAGGACTTGCTGTTGTTAATCCAGAAGCAGTTTCATCAATAATTCCGTGAACTCCGATTGGAATTGTTGTTACTCCTGTAGCACCATCTGCTTGACCTAAAACTCCTTCTCCTGTTTGTACAAAACTTGAAATAACGCTTGGTTGTGTTAGCCCAACAACTCCATATCCAGATCTATTTGAAAACCCAAAAACACCAATTCCGCTATCGTCTGAATAGCCTGATACCGCTCTTTTTTTAGTGCTATTTGGGTATCCAGTAATGTTTTGAAATGCTGTTGCAGAAGAATGTGCAGAAAAAACATCTCTCGTGTCTTCTCCAGATGCTTTTCCGATAACAGTATTTCCTTGTACTCTTAATCCGTTTGTTGGTGCCGCATTAGTTGATGCATACGTTGCTCCAATACTAACATTGCTGTTTTCTCTTAGTCTTACACCTTCAACTCCATTAGTTGTTAGTCCTAAGTTGTCTGCTGCAGAACGAAATACTCCTGTATTAGAGTCTGCATTCCAAGAAAATGCTGGCTCTGTATTTGTTCCTGCAAAATAGGATTGTAATTGACCGTTAGTGTTTGAGATATTTAAGCGGTCAGTGTTGTTTGTTTTAAATCGTAAATCTTGAGCATCACTAGTTCCTACATAATTTGTTCCAGGTGTAGTACCAGAATTTCCAGTTAAAGCCCAATCGTTATTTGAACCTGTAGTTGTTAATTTTTGCCAAACTGAACCATCAAAATAATAGAACCCGACTACATCTATGTTTGAAGCTTGTCCTGTTTGTGTGCTATTAAGTGCATTAACATAGATTAGAGTAGATGTAGTAACAGGTGTCATGTTTCTAGCTCTTCTTCTGTCAACTCTAGGAATTATTAGTCCATCTACATTGGTAGCTCCACCAGTTGCATTTAATGCTGTTATATCAAGTGTCGATTGAGGTGTCGCTGTACCAATTCCTACTTGCGAAAAAACTGAAATATTTATTAATAATAGAAAATAAAGTGTAAATTTTAAAATTTTCATGATTTTTTTGTTTTTAGAGAAGGCAAAAATAATGCTTTTTTTTAAAACTTATTAATTATTCGATGTAACGCGTAAAATGCCGATAAAATACCTTTTTAATCGATAAAATGCATTTTTTATTTAAGAATTTGTTGTTAATTGTTGTTGTAATTATATTTATTTAGTAATTTTTGTTTTAAATATTTTTAATTTGGTATTAAATGTTATAAAAATAACATTTAATTAAGTGATATATTTTCTATTTTGTGCCTTTTTTGATTATGGAATTTAGTTTACTATAATTTAGCCTTTTTTAGATTTAAATTTTATGAACGATTATCTTTGATAAAGGCATTTTTAATATATAATAGTTAAAAAAAAACAGCACCAAAATTAATTGATGCTGTAGTATTTTAAAGAACCAAATTATTTTTTAGTTCTGTTTTGATATAGTATTAATAAATTATTTTTTTATTAACTATTGTGCCATTGGTTAATGTAATTTGAATTATTAATCCAGCATTATTTTTTTGAATTTTAGATAATGGAATTTCAAAACTATTAACCTCTGGATAAAAGACTAATTCTCTACCAATAATGTCAAAAACTCTAACGGATTGGATTTCGTTTTTGGTTGATTTTACTGTTAAAACGTCTGAATTGATAACCCAAATATTATTATTATCTGCTTCAAAATCATCTGCTCCTAAAGTTTCGTTCGTGTAACGTAATACAAAACGATTATCATGATTTCCAGCAACGCTTGTAAAACTATATGGACTTTGTCTTAAATCATGAATAATGTTCGTTAACTTGTCTTCCAAGTAAATATTTTGATTTGTATTGGTAAAGAAACCATCAACCACTCCTATTCCTATTGAATAAGTTCCATCTTGTGGTACTTTATATCCTATTGAAACTTTATCATTTTGATCAAAAGGTAATGCTCTACCTTGTATTACCATAGTATCATCACCAATTTTTGAGTACAAATTAAAGTCTAATTTCTCATCAGTAATTGCATCATACATTCTATCTCTATCATTTGAAGCCTCATTAATATATCCTACCAAATTTCTAACAGCATTTGAATTAGATCTAATTAAGTCTAGCCAAATTCTTCCATTACCATCATCAATTCTTTGGTTCGTATTTCTGAAAAACTCGCTATTATCATTTGATGTTCCTCTCATAGAGTTATCAAAAGTTACAGTTTCATTTGTTCCTGCTGATGTATGTAACATAGAAACAAAGAAACCTTGACCTGATGCAATTGAACCTAAAAATATACCTGGCCCTGAAGAAGTACCTGAGCTATTATAAGTTATATAGTCGCCAGGAGAGTAGTTGTATACATGGTCATCATAAAAATGATCTGCTATGGCATTATCAGGTAATGTTCCGTGTGTCCATACTTTAATAAATCCATCAATATTAGTATTGGCTGATAAAAATGATATAGCGTTTACAGCAGATGGATATGGGTTTCCTATTAGATTCCAGTTGTCATCATGATCGGTAGCTAATGTTGAAGATAAACCTGTTGAATAACTTCCTGAATTCCATGCGCCTCTTGATATTGGTGTTGTAATAACTCCGTTATTTGGCGTGCCTGTAAAAGTTGCAGTAAATGGTGCTAAGGCCGTTGTAAAATTATTCGGTCCTCTAACAATGTATCCTTTTCCTAGTTCCATAATTTCATTACCGCTAATCCAAGTACCATGGTTGTTAACAGTATAACCTAAACTAGGAGCCCATTTATAAATATAACTTGTTGGTGTTAAAGGTGAAATAGCGCTACTTGCAAAGGATGTTACAGGAGATGACCAATAGACATAGTCTAATCTTCTCATGTTAACCGTTCTATGCATGTGCATTGTTCCAGAATTTACATCGTTATTAATTTGAATTAAGCTTGAGCTATTGTTAAGTTGTAAATCTCCACCAGCATTAATGTTAACCCAATCAGTAATTATTAAATCATTTGTTGTATTAACAGTTAAAACAGCTCCATTTTCTATAGTTAAATTTAAACCTAGAGCATCGTAGTTTGTACCAGATACGATAGGGTCGTTAGCTGTGTTAGGAATTACTACACAATCAGCCGAAGTTGGAACTCCAGTAGGTGTCCAGTTGTTAGCATTGTTCCAATTAGTATTAACTGAGCCATCCCATACTTTTGATCCATTAATTGTAACTGTAGTTTCGTCTGTTTCTACTATTGTGCTTCCATCACATAAAGTATATGTAATCTCAGCGGTATATGTTGTTGTTGAAGTTGGGCAAACGTTAATTGTTGGAGTTGATCCTACTACAGGCCCTGCTGTCCCTGATCCTTCATGCCATACAATAGAAGCTATTGAAGTTCCATTAGGTACAAAGCGCCAAGCTTCATTAGTTGTAGACCAATTTGGATCTAACACATTTCTTCCTGGAGGCACGGATGCTAAGGTACCCGTTGAATTTTGAATTCCAATTACGGCATTACCATCATTCCACATTGGTTCCGAACCGAAACCTGCATAAGTGGTCACATTTTTTTTCTGAATATAAACTTCAATGATATTTGAATTTTCATAAAGCACTAACATTCCAGTATAATCATTAGCACTATCGTTTGAGAACATTGGAACATTATACCATGCCACAACTAAAGCTCTACATCCACTTGGAAGATTTACTAATTCCCATCCTACATTACCTGCAGTTGAAGGATCCATATCGTGAAATACTCCAAATATAGCATTTTCAATTAAAGCAGCATGTCCACTAACTGGAAGATTTGTTCCTGGTGAATATGTACTCCATCCGCAATATCCGCCAGGAGTATTATTAGTTGTATCAAAAGTTATAACTCCATTTGAGCCTATTAAACATCTATTAAATGTGTTTCCATAGAAGCAAAAATCAAATGGTAAATTTACAAGAGGTGACCATACATCATCTGTATTAACACTAACAGGATTAGCAAGTCCAGTAAATGCAAAAGGAGGATTATAAACTATTGGTTCAACTATATAATCTGTTGTATCTCCTAAATCTAAATAAGTTGCTTCAAGATCTACACAAGTGCTAGCAGCAACACAATTAATTGCAGCTGGATCGGCTCCATTTAAGCCTAATCCACCTGAAACTACATTAGGACAACCAGTAACAACAGTACTCACTGTCATTACTGTAAAAATTCCAGCTGAAGAAGTTGCTGATAAACCGCTGTTAGTGCAAGTAGAAACTAATTGCCAATGTACTAAACCACTAGCAGGAGCTATTGCACCATTGTAATTTGTATATGTACTTGTAGCTGCGCCTGCATTTGTCCATGACGTTCCACCGTCTGTACTGAACTGCCACTGATACAACATGTCTAATGCTAAAGTATTACCTGTAGCTGTTACTGAATATGTTGAGCCAGGCCACCCAGTATTAGGGCTTGTAGATGCGCTACCTCCAGTAGGTGTGCCCAAACAAGAAGGGAAACAGGCGCCACTGTATGATACAGAAAGTGAAAATCCGGAATATACTACTGAACTATCTGAAGTAAATTGAATTGTTAATGTTTGTCCAGCCGCACCAGTGAAATTAATTGAACCATTCCCTGAATAACTTGCTAATAAAGTTCCTCCTGTTCCTACTCCAGAGTAAATATTTATATCATCTATACTTTCGGTAATGTAATTACCAAAAATTGTAATTGTAGATCCAAGACCTGCTTCTAAAACAGTATAACCGTTAGATGAATTGGAATAATTTCCTGAAACACCCCCATTGTCATATAGTACAGTATTAGTTCCACAAGAAACAGTATTATTACCAGAAGAAGGAATATTTAATGTATTTACAGTAGTAAAGGAAGCGTTTGAGGAATTTGCAACCATGCCGCTATTTGTACAAGTTACAACTAATTGCCATAGTACAACAGTTCCTAATACTGGTGCTGAAGCGGTATAATTTGAGTAAGTACTTGTTGCTGCACCAGCATTTGTCCAAGTTGATCCAGAATCTGTGCTATATTGCCATTGATATAACATATTTGTGGCTGAGGTATATCCAGATGATGATACTACATAGTTTGAGCCAAATGCACCAACTGATGGTGAAGTACTGACAGTACCTCCGCTCGGTGTTCCAGAACATGCTAAGTAACAAACCCCGCTATAAGTTATTGTTAGATTAAAACCTGTGCCGTTAATAGAGCCATCCGAAGTGAATTCTACAGTAAGTGTTTGTCCAGCAGTTCCTGTGTAATTTAGTGTTCCAGAACCAGTGTAAGAACCTAATAATGTTCCAGAAGTTCCAACGCCATCGTAAATTCTTATGTAATCGTAGGTTGATTCAGTATCGTGATTTCCAGAAATATTTATTGTTGCTCCAGTTCCAGCTTCTAAAACTGTATATCCATTAGAATTTGATACGTAGTTTCCAGAAGGTCCTCCATTGTCATATAAGACAGAGTTAGTACCACAACTAATTGTGTTGTTACCTGTAGAAGGTATAATTGCAACAACAGTTAATACAGCTACATTAGAATTTGCTGATGTACCACATGTATTGCTTGAACGTGTTCTATAACGATAACCACTCATAGAAAGAGGTACATTTGTAAGATTTAAAGTTGCTGTTGTTGCATTGCTATAAACACCTCCATTAGTTACTGTTGTCCAAGTTGTGCCTCCATCAGTACTTACTTCCCAAATAAAAGTTGTTGGAGAATTACTATAGGTAGCACTAAATGATGTATTAGTTCCTGGAGCAATTGTTTGGTTAGCAGGATTAGAAGAAATTGTTGGTGCACTACCAACTGATAATGCCGTATTATTAGAGTTTACTGTACACCCTAAAGCGTTTCCAACAACTACATAATAATTTCCAGCATCTATAGAGGCAGGATTAGTAATTGTTAAGGTCGCTGTTGTTACACCACTATAAAGCGCTCCGTTTGTTAGTAATGTAGCAGGTGCTTTATACCACTGGTATGTTGTTGCGCCTGTAGCTGTTACTGTCATCGTTCTTGTTCCAGAACCAGCACATACAGTTGCTGGAGCAACTGGTTGTACAGTAATTGTAGGAGGGGAGTTAATTGTAATTGAATAACCATTATGCATTCCTCTAGGGCTTGTTACAACAACCTGACCACTTGTTGTGCCAGGTGCTACTACAGCGGTAATGGTGTTTAAGTTTACACGGGTTACACTCGTACATGATGTGCCGTTTATAGTTACTGTATGAGTCCCAGTTTCAAAGTAATTACCTGATATTGTTATTGTATTGCCAATACATGAGGATGCAGTTACACTGTTAACTACGATGTAATTAAAGACAACTCTTCCAACAGCACCAGCACCACCAGATCTTGGCCCAGTTCCTCCACCAGCTCTTTCGCCACCACTTCCGCCTCCACCGGGAATACCTCCACCAGCACCATTAGAATTTGTTCTTGGAGCTGCTCCGCCTGCTCCTTGGATAGTTATTAAATTTGTTAAATCGTTAAGACCTAAACCAGATACACCTCCTGCTTGACCTGAGGTATTTCCTATTGTACCGTTTGAACCATTGTTATTTGTTGTTCCACCACTAGCAATACCTCCTGTTCCTATTGCTCCAATGTTTGGCCCTCCACCAGTTCCTCCATTAGCAATGATATTACATAATGGTAAAGCACTAGTAATTGTAGTATTTCCTCCAGTTCCTCCAGTTCCTGCTGGATTATTTATTCCTGCCGCGCCACCTCCACCTATTGTATAGGTAAATGTATTACCTGCATTCACTGTATAGGTTGCTGTAGCGGCTCCGCCACCGCCACCGCCAGAACCTCCATTGTTGTTAGAATCTGATCCGCCGCCGCCGCCGCCGCCGCCAAAGGCGCCAACTGTAACATGTGTTACATTTGCAGGAACCACAAACGATCCACTACCTGGACCATTTTGAAAGCCTGGCTGTGCAAATGAGATAATACTAAATAAAATAAAACAACTTAAAATAAATTGTTTTATTGTTTTATGGTTTGTTAAGTAATTAAAATGAAAAACGAAATAGTTTTTCAAAAAATAAGTAATGATTTTCATTTTATTTAGAGCTTTTGTTGTGAATTTGATTTGTTAACTCTCAAATATATATAATTTAATTATATTATTCGTTTTTTTTGACTATAAATGTTTAAGTAAAATGTTAAATATGTACAAATTATTCGTTTTATCGATAATTTAAGCATTTCATCTGGCAATATTACAAAAAAAAAGGCTAACAAGTAGTTAGCCTTTTTTTTTATTAAAATTTATTTTTTATTAAAAAATTACTTTAAAAGTTTTAACAGATCCATTTTCTAATGTAACCTCTACTAATAAAGCACTTTGAGTTTTCATTATATTAGTTGATGAAAAAGTTGAGTTATTTACATTATTATACATACCTAACTGTCTTCCTAATAAATCATGAATTCTTACCGATTTCATGTTTTGATTAAATGAGTTAATGTTTATTGACTCATTTGTGAAAATATTGACAGTGTTATTGGTGTCAAAATCTTCATTTCCTAAAGTGCCATTGAACTTCAAAATAAAACGAGTGTCATTTGTTCCAGTAGTTCCTGTAAAACTATATGGTGCTGCTCTCAAATCATGTGTTATTCCTAAAGTTAGATCTTCTAAATAAATGTTTTGAGATGTATTTGTGAAAAGACCATCAACAGCAGCAATAGCAATTGTATAAATGCCGTTTTCAGGAATCGTTATCCCAAGAGGAATTTGATCATTGTTGTCAAATGGTAATGCTCTACCTTGTATGCTTAGTCTTTCAAATTCATTAGTTGAAAAAATTTCAAATGTAGTTTTAACATCTAATGCTGGTGCATCAAAAAGTCTGTCTATTTGATTTGTAGCTCCAGCAGCATAGCCTACTAATGTTCTTATATTTGTTGTGTTAGGTGCAACTAAATCTATCCATATTCTATTTCTTTCTATTTCATCAGTTGATTGCGTTTCATTTCTAAAAAACTGATCATTTCGATGTGTGTTGCTTCTCATAGTATTATTAAATACTACATTTTCAGTTGTTGCAGCAGTAGTGTGATTCATTCGAACGAAAAATCCTTGTCCAGCTCCAATTTTACCCGTAAATAGAGGGCTACTTGAAGCTCCTAAATTATTATATGTAACATAATCAGCAGTAGTATAATTATATTGAAAACTTTGATAGAATGGTTCAACACTACTTACAGGTAGAGTGCCATGCGTCCAGATTTTTACAAATCCAGCAATATTAGTATTTGTTGACATAAAACTTAAAGCATCAATTGCAGATGGGTATGGATTTCCAACTAAGTTCCAATTATCATCATCTGCGGTAACAGGTGTAGATGTTGGTCCTGCATAAGGTCCACCATTATAAGTACTTCTACTAATGGTTGCGTTGATAATTCCATTATTTGGAACACCAATAAAGTTTGCTGTATAATTTTGAAATGCTGTTGTATAACTATTTGGTCCTCTAACAATATATCCTTTACCAAGAATCATTGTTTCATTACCAGAAATCCAATTACCAAAATCACTTGCATATCCAGTTGATGTTGTTGGTGACCATTTATATATGTAAGTGTTAGTTGTACCTGGTGAAATTGCACTAGAACTAAAGTTAGCAACTGGAGATGACCAATAAACATAATCTTGTTGTCTTATGTTTGCATTTCTTTTCATAGAAATAATACCTGTATTTGCTACATTGTTTATTTGAATTAAACTACTACTGTTTTCTAGATTGAATGTTCCTCCAACACTTACATCAACATAATCTGTTATAGTTAATGTGTTTGTAGGTAAGATGTTTAATTCGCCACCTGGTTTTACTTGTAATGTTTTTCCAAAACCATTAACATTACTTCCAGATATAATTGATCCATTTGTAGCATTTTTAATGATTACACAAGTGTTTGCATCAGGTACACCAACTGGTAACCAGTTATTTGGGTCTGACCAGTCATCTGTATTGCCTAACCAAACTTTAGATTTATTATCAACTGAAACAGTTTGGTTTACCGCACAACCATTTGATAATGTTGCTGTTGCTGTAAATGAATATGATGTTTGTTCTAATTGTGATAAATTAGGTTTTACATATACTGTAACGGCTGGTGAACCAGGGATATATGGAATTGTACATGCTAAATCTTGATAAGCGTCTACTGGAAGTGCACTTGTCCAATTAAAAGATGTGTTTAAAGGAACATTTCCAAATAATTTAACATTATCTATAGCCACTCCATCACACCAAACTCCATAATAGCGAATTCTAAATCTAAAATTAGGATTGTTAATATAAGCACTCAAATCAAATTCTATATTTGTAAAACGAGTTCCGTAACCAATATCGGCTGTGTATCGAGTAATTTCTGTTGGCCATGTTGCTCCTCCATCAGTTGAAACCTCAATTGAAACGTAATCATTTGGTAAACTAGTACCATCTATAAAATATCTTGAATAAAAAATGTCAAAATTTAAAAATAAATCTAAATATGTGTTTGTGTTAACTGTAGGTGATTGTAAAGCTGTGTTAATTGTATAAGCTCCAACATCAGAAGTTGCCATAACGAAATTATTTCCACCTAAACCTGATGAAATTGCTGGAAACCAAACTTGTTGTGCAGGTACAAAAGTACTTGTTTCGTTTTGCCATTGTGTTAATGCGTTTATAGCTCCTCCGTTTGAAGTTATATTATTAACACCAAACACACCCAAACCTGAATTGAATTTTTCATCGATAAGATATGTTAATTCAACATCTCCCGAAGCGGTTAAAGATAATACTTGGTTTTCACCACATACCTCTGGTAGGGAAGGTGTGAAGCTGATGGTAGCCAAAGGATTAACTTTTGCAATCACTTTAGTTCTTACTAAAGATTCACATCCGTTATAAGATGAAACCCAATACGTTGTAGTTGCAGCAATTACAGGAGTAGTCCAAGTTCCTGTTGCAGTTGTTGCTAATGGAGCTCCTCCGTATTCGTTTGCATACCATCTGTATTCTGAAGGACTATTTGTTCCAACGGCAGTTAATTGAACTGTTCCTGGGCCACAAGTTTCTAGTTCAGTAACGCTTGTAATAAACGTGTTACATGTTGCTACAACAGTAAAGGTATAGTCTTCAGTTTCTCCATAATAATTAATGTTTTGACATGAGTCAAACGTGCTTATAGCATTAGGGTCATATGGGGCAACATAGTCGTCTTTATTAATTCTTATTCTTATTCTATAATCTCCAAGAGCTTGTGCTATAGGTATAATAAATCCAAAAGAAGTTGAATAAGTTGCTACACCTCCAGAACTATACACTTCTTCAGAGACATCTAGAAAATCTCCATCTCGATTCCAATCTACCCATGCTTTTACATAGCCTCTACTATTCGTTTGCATTGATATATTTACACCTTGTCCTTGTGCTTGACGAGCTTTGTTTGGAAGTCCAGAAAAATCTTCATAACCTCTTGGTACGGATGAAAATGTTGAAGTGTTAGAAACATCATTCAATGATCCAACAAAAGAAATATTCGTAAAATAAGTTAAATTCTCAAAAGTTGCCCCTACAGAAGGTGTGCAATAGCTTGGTGCTGTAGTGGTTGTAGTTGTTCCAGTTAGTGGAGCTGTAGTGTTATAAATAGGTCCTCCAGTACATAAACTATTGTATGAGAATACAAAAATATAATACGTTGTACTAATTGTTAAACCGGTAGCAACAAAAGAAGTATTACTGTCAGTATCTACAATAATATTTGTGCCTCCTAATACACCTGAGCCAATTGTATAACTAGTTCCATTTGTCAATGTTGGTGCAATTCCTGTTGTATTAATAACTACTAAATAATTATCTGAAACTGGTGAAGCAGCTGTAAAAGATCCGCCTATAGTTGTACCTCCAGGACTTAAAAACAAGGCAGTTGGTTGTGCGGTTGGAGCAACACAAGGTGACGCATCAATAATTTGTAAAGAATAATCTTCGGTTTCACCATCAAATCCTGTTTGACAAGGTCCAGTGGTTGCAGCATTATATCTAGACTGAACTCTCATTAATATGGTGCCACTTATAGCTCCTAAAGGGACTGGTATTGAAAGAGGAGATAAACTTGTTAAGCCGTTTGTTACATTTGTAGCTGTTCCTAAATTGTAAAATTCACCTGCGTCAGCAAAACTTCCATTTCCATTCCAATCAATATAAACAGATTGGTAATTTGTGTAATTTCCACCTGTATTAATGTAAATGTTTAAGGGGTATGAACTTCCTTTTATTAGTGTTGTGCTTAATGAAGTAAAATCTTGGTAACCTGTATTAACAGATGTTCCTAAATTGTTAATAGTATTAAAATTTACACCTGTAATTCCATCTGGAAATGTACCTCCACTGGATGCGCAAATAGTTACAGTTAAAATTGCAACATTAGAATTTGCTGAAGTTCCACATATGTTACTCGTTCTAGAGCGATAACGATAGCCATTCATTGAAAAAGGTACACTTGTAAGATTCAAAGTTGCTGTTGTAGCATTGCTATACACACCACCATTTGTTACAGTCGACCATGTTGTTCCTCCGTCAGTACTAACTTCCCAAATAAATGTAGTTGGTGAGTTTGCAAACGTAGCACTAAAGGAAGTGCTTGCTCCAGCTCCTATGGTTTGGTTTGCAGGATTTGCCGATATAGTTGGAGTACTTCCAACAGATAATGCTGCATTATTTGAATTTAATGTACAGCCTGCTGCGTTTCCAACAACTACATAATAATTTCCCGCATCGGTTAAGGCAGGATTTGTTATGGTTAAGGTTGCTGTATTTACACCACTATATAAAGCTCCATTTGTTAATAAAGTTCCAGGGGATTTATACCATTGATAAGATGTAGTTCCAGTAGCAGTTACAGTCATTGTTCTTGTTCCAGAACCACCACATACTGTTGCTGGTGCAGTTGGTTGAACTGTAATTGTTGGAGGAGTGTTTATTGTTATAGTGTAACCATTATGCATTCCTCTAGGGCTAGTTACAATCACTTGACCACTCGTTGTGCTTGGAGCAACTACTGCAGTTATAGTGTTTACATTAACACGGGTAACACTAGTACAGGCAGTACCATTTATTGTTACTGTATGGGCGCCAGTTAAAAAATAATCTCCAGTTATTGTAATGGTATTTCCAATACAAGCTGTAGCGGGAACAGAATTAACTACAATATAGTTAAAAATTAATTCACCTGTAGCTCCAGCTCCACCAAATCTTCTGCTTCCACCTCTTTCTCCACCGCTTCCGCCGCCTCCAGGAATACCTCCTGTTGCGCCATCAGAATTTGTTCTTGGAGCAGCACCTCCAGCACCTTGTTGCGTAATTAAATTGGTTACGTCGTCTAATCCAAGACCTGAAACTCCTCCCGCTTGCCCCGAAGTGTTCCCTAATGTACCGTTAGAGCCATTGTTATTTGTTGTACCGCCACTTGCGGTACCTCCAATACCTGTCAATCCTAGATTAGGTCCTCCGCCGGTTCCGCCATTAGCAACTATATTACAGAATGGTAATGCGCTTGTAACGGTTGTGTTTCCACCAGCTCCTCCAGTTCCTGCAGGATTGTTGTTTCCTGCAGTACCACCTCCACCAATTGTATACATAAAAGTGTTTCCAGCAGTAACTGTGTAAGTTGCCGTAGCAGCTCCGCCACCTCCGCCACCTGATCCTCCTTCATCATTAGTATCAGAACCGCCACCACCACCACCACCACCAAAGGCGCCAACTGTTACGTGGGTTACGTTTGCAGGCACAACAAATGATCCGCTATTAGGTCCATTTTGAAATCCTGGCCATTGAGCATGGGCGTTACTGACAAAAAGAAATAGAAAACCTAAAATGTAAAAAACCATATTTTCTTTCAGGTTTTTAATTTTTATTGTTAATTCAAGTAAATTTTTTGAAAGAGAATTTGATGAGGTGTAATTATGTTTCATAAAATATACATTTTTACAAGATTGATAGATTTGTTGTTTTGTTCACCTCAAATATAATAATATATTTTAAATAATTGCATTATGAGTCAATAAATTACGATTTTAATAATAAAAAATAATAGAAAATTTATTTTATTTGTTATTTTAACATATAAACACGATATTTTTTAATTTAAATTTTATTTTTTTATCATACGAAATCGTTTGAGAGTGTAATTTTTTAGGTAAAAAAGTAGGTTATAATTAAATTCTATTCAATAATTTTAAACTAATTAAAAAAAAAAAGAAATAATTTAATTTAATTCTATATATTTGTACTAAAGTTTTAAAAGTCAATAGTATGAAAAGAATTTTACTATTATGTGTTGTGATATTAGGTGTTCAGAACACTTTTTCGCAAATGTATGTGAGTCCTAATAGTTATGTTTTTGTTAACGATCAATTTGTATATGTTAAGGAAGATGTTAATTTAGACAACAATGGGCATGTTTTTTTAAGAAATCAGTCTCAATTATTGCAAGGTAGAACGGGTGCTGGTATTAATCAAGGTTTAGGAAATTTATCTGTATTTCAAGAAGGTACTACTAATAATTTTCAGTATAACTTTTGGTGTTCACCAGTAGGTGTTCCATCAGCAGCGGCAGGTAATTCAAACTTTGGTATTACTCGTTTGTTTCAGCCTTCTGGATTAACTAGTAGTACAGCTGCGTTGTTAACGTCTGGTTTTGATGGTGTTGCTGGTCCTTCTTTAACAATTTCAAATCGTTGGATTTATACTTATACTGCATCTAATTTGTATGCACAATGGAATTACATTGGTGCTGCTTCTTCAATTGCTCCGGGTTATGGTTTTACTATGAAGGGTACTTCGGGGACTGATGCTTTTGTAGCTGTTGCTGCCGATGGTGTTCAAAATAATGCAGGAAGTGCACAACGTTATGATTTTAGAGGTAAGCCTAATGATGGTGATATCTCTACATTTGTTTCAAATGCAGCTGGTCCGTCTTATGATAACACTACTTTAGTGGGTAATCCATATCCATCTTCTTTAAATATTAATTTATTTTTATTAGAAAATAGTGGTTATACAGTAAATTATGGTACAGGAGCATATAGTTACGCTGGAGGAGAAATAATTGATGGTGCTGCTTTATTTTGGGAACATAATAAGTTAAATAATTCTCACAATGTTGGACAATATGTAGGAGGTTATGGTGTTTATGTTGCAAATGGAGCTACAGCATTTAGTCCAGGTACATACACTGCAGCGCCTTGGCATACTTATAGTAATGATGGTGAATCTTTTACAGCAGGTGGTTCTGGTGGTAATCATTATGAGAGAATGTTTAAACCTGTAGGTCAAGGATTTAAAGTTCGTGGTGAAGTTGCATCTGGAAATGTTGTAATGAAAAATTTATATAGAGCATTTGTTAAAGAAGGTGCGGTAAATGCATCGCAATTTGAAAGAAATGCTAATACAGCTAATGAAAATGGTAACTGGGATGAAATTCCTAATGTTGCAGGTGTAGATTATACACAATTTTCAAGACTACCTGCTCCGCAATTTAAATTGCTTACAAGAATTAATAATTTACAAATGTATGAAACAGCAGTAGCTTTTAATAATAATGCTACTGATGGTTTTGACTTTGCTTTAGATGCAAAGTCTACTTTTGGTGAAGAGGCTAAAACGGTTTATTTTAAAACAGCAAGCAATGATAGAAAATTGGTAATCACTACAATGCCTTTTGATATTACAAAACGAATCCCTATAGCTTTTAAAACGGATGTTCCTGCAACTTTTGATTTAAAAGTTGGTGATATCATTAATTTTAATTTAGCTGATAATATATTTTTATTTGATGGAGAAACTGGAATGTATTATGATATTAAAAATAATATTCATACAATGGTTTTATCTGCCGGAGATACTGGAAGTCGTTTTGAAATTACATTCTTAGATGAAACTTTATCTAATCCTACAGATGTTTCGACTGATTTTAATGTAGTTCAAAATAATACACAAGGTCAATTGACGATTTTTAATACTAAAAATTACGATATTAAGTCAATTACTTTGTATGATGTTACTGGTAAATTAATCATTAATAAAGCAAATGTTGGAAGTAATGATTCTTATTCATATCCTACTTCTCAATATAGTGAAGGTGTTTACATTGTTAAATTAACTACAGTAGATAATGGTGAAATATCTAAGAAAATTATAATTAGTAAAAAATAATTTTTTTAATACTAAAATAGTAAAGCAGCTTAGGCTGCTTTTTTTATGCAAATTCATAATACCGAAATACAATTAGATTTTAAAAAGAATATAAAACTCTTTATAAAAAGAGAAGATTTGTTGCATCCTATTATTTCGGGAAATAAGTATAGAAAACTTAAATACAATATTGAAGCTGCAAAAAAGTTACATCAAGATACGTTACTAACTTTTGGAGGTGCTTTTTCTAATCATATTTTAGCGGTGGCAGGAGCTGGAGCAGAATTTGGTTTTAAAACTATTGGAGTAATTAGAGGAGAGGAACTCGAATCTAAAATCCAAGATAATCCCACTTTGGCAAAAGCACAAGAATTAGGAATGCAGTTTTACTTTGTGACTAGAGCAGCTTATCGCAACAAAGAGCAAACCTCTTTTATTTCGCATTTACAGAATAAATTTGGAGAATTCTATCTAATTCCAGAAGGAGGCACGAATCAATTGGCAATTAAAGGTTGTGAAGAAATTTTAACGGAAACTGATGTAGACTATTTTACACACATTACATGTGCATTAGGAACTGGAGGCACTACAGCTGGGTTAATCAATTCATTAACTCAAAAACAGCAGCTAATTGGATTTTCTTCTTTAAAAGGTGCTTTTTTGTCTGAGGTAATTCGTAATTTTGTTTCGAAAACCAATTGGAGTATAAACGATGCGTATCATTTTGGAGGTTATGGTAAAGTAACTGACGAATTGATTTCTTTTTTAAATTTGTTTTACAAACAAACGTCAATTCCGTTAGATCCTGTATATACAGGTAAAATGGTTTTTGGAGTTTTAGATTTAATTCAAAAAGGATATTTTCCAGATAATTCGAAAATTTTAATGATTCATACCGGTGGTTTGCAAGGAATTAAAGGCATGAATTTTGCTTTGCAAAGTAAGAATAAAGAAATAATACAGTTTTATGAAATTTAAATTTGCACTATTTATTTTGACGCTATTTGTAGTTAGTTGCACTAGCACAAAGCCAATTGTTAGAACGACTACAAAACCTAAAGTATCAACAAAATCTAAGTCAGTAACTCAAAAACCGGCACCAAAAACAACTACAAAATCTACTGTTGTTACTTCATCAACTAAACCTGAAATAGGAGGAACAAAACCTAAATCTGATTCAGAAGTTAGTTTAGTCGCTACATCTAGTGTAAAAACATATACAGAAGAAATTCAATTTTATGTAGATAATTTTAAGGAAATTGCAATGAATAACATGAGAAATCATGGTGTTCCAGCGAGTATTACTTTGGCGCAAGGAATTTTAGAATCGGGTGCAGGAAAAGGCAAATTGGCAATGAGTGCTAATAATCATTTTGGTATTAAATGTCATACAGGATGGGCCGGTGAAAGTGTAAAACACGATGATGATGCTGCTCAAGAATGTTTCCGTAAATATGAGGATCCAGCTGATTCCTATCGTGATCATTCATTGTTTTTAACATCAAGATCACGTTATTCAAATTTATTTAGATTGAAAAAAAACGATTATGAATCTTGGGCAAAAGGGTTAAAAGCTGCAGGTTATGCAACAGATGTTAAATATCCTGATAAATTAATTGGATTAATTGAAAGATTCGAATTGCATAAATTTGATAGTTTAGTATTAGGTAATGATTTTAAATCTGATACTAAAGAGGAAATAGCTACTCAAGGCGGTAATTATTATACGATTCAGCAAGGGGATACTCTGTATTCGCTGTCAAAAAGATTTAATGTAACAATTAATGATTTAAAGAAATTAAATAATATGTCTGATAACTCAATTTCTATTGGACAACAATTAAAAATTAAATAATGTTTTATAAAAGAAGTAGCGAACTATTTTTAGAAGCTAATAAAGTTATTCCTGGTGGTGTAAATTCTCCAGTAAGAGCGTTTAAAGGTGTTGGCGGGACTCCAATTTTTGTTAAGGAAGCTAAGGGTGCTTATTTATTTGATGAAGACGGTAATCGTTTAATTGATTATATTAACTCTTGGGGACCAATGATTTTGGGTCATGCTTATGAACCGGTTGTTAATGCTGTAATTGAAAAGGCAAAAAAAGGAACCTCTTTTGGAATGCCAACGGAATTAGAGACCAAAATTGCTGAATTGGCAGTATCTATGGTTCCAAATATCGATAAAATTCGTTTTGTAAATTCGGGTACCGAAGCTTGTATGAGCGCAATTCGTTTAGCCCGTGGTTATACAAAGCGTGACAAAATTATTAAATTTTCTGGTTGCTATCACGGACATTCCGATTCATTTTTAATTGCGGCAGGAAGTGGTTTGAGTACTTTCGGTATTCCCAATTCTCCGGGTGTAACTGAAGGAACTGCTAAAGATACATTATTATCAGGATATAACGATATTGATAACGTAAAAGCATTGTTCGAAGCTAATAAAAATGAAATTGCAGCCATAATAATTGAACCTGTTGCTGGGAATATGGGGTGTGTTCCTCCTGTACAAGGGTTTTTAGAAGATTTGCGAGCAGTTTGTTCAGAAAACGGCACTCTGCTTATTTTTGATGAAGTTATGACAGGATTTCGCTTAGCAAAAGGTGGTGCGCAAGAATTATACGGAATTCAAGCGGATATTGTTTGTTTTGGAAAAGTAATTGGTGGTGGATTACCTGTTGGAGCATTTGCAGCAAGAGAAGAAATTATGAATTACTTAGCACCTTTAGGACCAGTTTATCAAGCGGGAACATTATCAGGAAATCCATTAGCTATGGCGGCTGGATTGGAAATGTTGAAAGCACTGAATGCTGATGACGATATTTTTAAACGCTTAGATGAAAAAACAGCTTATTTAGAAAAAGGTATTCGAGAAGTATTAACAGAAGAAAATGTTATTTTCACCATTAACAGGTTAGGATCGATGATTTCTGTGCATTTTGATGCTAATCCTGTTTATGATTTTGCAACAGCTAAGAATGGAGATAATGACACATTTAAGAAGTTCTTCCACGGAATGTTGAACAGAGGAATTTATATTGCACCTTCTGCTTATGAAACGTGGTTTATTACTGATGCGTTAACTTATGAAGATATAGATTTTACTATCGCTAAAATTAAAGAAGTAGCAAAAGAATTATAAACAAAAAGTCCCGATTTTCATCGGGACTTTTTTTATTTTATTAAATTTTCATAAAGCACTTTATTACTTTTTAATTTTTTTAACTGTTCTGGGTTTAATGTATGTTCAATTTTGCTTTTCATTGTTGCATAAACCTCATTTCTTTCATGTTCAGTTGTTGATTTAAGTAATGTTTGATGCTTTAAAGTTAATAAACTATATAAGCCATTTTCTATAGAATCCTCTAAAGGTATTACTTTTAATAATTCATTAAGTTCTAATTTTGCCTCTACTTCAGGATTCAGATTTTTTTTATCTTGAGCAAAGGAAATCGAATTACAAGCGATAAGTAAGAATAGAGAAAAGATTATTTTTTTCATAATAAATAAATTGTTAGAATTGTTTCGAATGTCAAATCTAGTTTAATTTTGAGATTTAAACAATAGAACAATTAAAAAAATTATTTTCTACTATTATTTTTTATGTTTTTTTTGCATTTTTATTTTCCCTTTTTTTATTTTATTTTTTTGTAAATCTTCCCATTTTTGATATTGTTCTGGTTTTAGAATTTTTTTCATTTGAGCCTTGTGTTCAATTTGATGGTCTAAAATTTCATTTTTCATGGCAAACTTCTCATCAGCAGAAGGTTTTTTTCCTTTTTCTCTTTTTGCTTTCATTTCTGTCATTTTAGCTTCTCTTTTTTTGGCATTTTCTAACAAAATCGCCTTAATTTCTTTCTGCTGTTTGGCATCTAAATCTAATTCCAAAGTCATTTTTTTAACTTGTAGTTCTGTTTGTTGTTCTGGAGTTAATTTTTCTCCTTTTCTACCTCTTTCTTGTGCAAAAGTTAGTGATGAAACTACCAATAGTGCTACTAAAATTAATTTTTTCATGTGTTTTATATTTTTAATTGTTTGATGATAAGACACAGCCATTTTAAAAAGGTTTAATCGTTAACAAAATATTATTAAAAATTGTTTTTAATTAATAGTATTAGAAAAACGTTTGTATATTTGCAAAGTGAAAAATTTAGTCATTTTAATTGCTTTTTTTATGCTGGCAAAGCCAGTTATTCCATTTTTGGAATACATTGTTAATTATGACTATATTGTAAAAGAGCTTTGTGAAAACAAGGAGAAACCAGAACTTAAATGTAATGGTAAATGTCACTTAACGAAGCAATTGGCAAAAGCTGCTGAAGAAGACAAAAGCACTTCTTCAGACAAAAAACAAAACGTAAAACAAGAAATTGAGAACATGTTTTGTCAAGAATTTAAAGCAGTTTCTTTTGTTGAAAATTTCGTTTTCACAAACAAAAAAATCAATTCTGACTATCAGAATTTGTATGCTTTGACTGCAATACAGTCCACTTTTCATCCACCCACCTTTTTAGTTTAATTTTTTATTGCAATTGATTCTTATTCTTAGAATCGATTAGGATATCTATGTCTAAAATTGTTTAAAGAAATCAATCTTTAAGCACAAATAATATTAAATTTTAAAAACTAAAAATTTTCAAAAAATGAAATTTCAATTAAAAAATATAGTAGCTGTAATGGCTATAGCTTTAGCATTTACTTCATGTTCAGACGATGATAATAACGCAATAACAGGTGAAGGAAACTTAAAATTAGAATTCGATAATGTATATGGTGATGCAGATTTTGCATTCAATACAGCATACACAAACTCAAACGGAGAAGTTGTTAAAGCTTCAAATGCAATTTACATCGTGAGTAATATTGTTTTAACTAAAGAAGATGGTTCAACTTATACTGTGCCTAAAAGCGAAAGCTATTTCTTTGTAAACGAAGCAGATGCTGCAAGTACATTATTAAATTTACCAAACATTCCAGCCGGAAATTACACAAAAGTTACCTTCGGAATAGGTGTTGACCAAGCGCAATTTAACGCTGGAGCAGACGGGCAAGGAACCATGTGGACAGATGCACAAGCATTAGGAATGACATGGTCTTGGGCTGCTGGATATAAATTTGTAAAATTTGAAGGAACTGTTACTTCAGCAACGCATACAAATGCAAATTATAGAGTGCATACAGGAAAAACCGGTGATGTGTACAATTATGTAGAAGTTACTTTAGATTTACCAGACAACGCATTAGTAAGAACAAACATTACTCCTCAGGTTCATATCATGGCAGATTTAAAGAAGATTGTTGATGGTACAACAGTTATCAATTTTGAAGAAGGTCTAGACGTAATGGGAGGAACAAAAGTGCAAAACATTTCTGCAAACAACGTTCCTACAATGTTTGAAGTACACCACGTTCACAACGATTAATTTTAGTAGAAGCTAATCCAGCTGTACATTTCAAGTCCGCAGGAAAAACAAAAATTTTGTAAGCTAAAAAATGGGCTTCTTAGGTCGCCATTTTTTAGCAACAAAATCAATTTGTTTTTCCTTTACGGGCTTTTCATTCCCATCTGGGCTAAAACATAGCGTTATGCAAACAAAATATTTTATGCTGTTGGCAATTGGATTTTTATGCAGTTGCGCATCAGACTATTCATCAGAATACCAAAACATTCCAATTGATTACCAAGTACCATCAAATTTTCCACCATTAGCCTACAATATGGCTAATAATCCATTAACCGAAAAAGGTTTTGAATTGGGAAAAAAAATCTTTTATGACGGTAGATTAGCTTCAGATGGAGTGGTTTCTTGTGGTTTTTGTCACATTCAAGAAGATGCGTTTACACATCACGGACACACCTTTAGTCACGGTGTTGGTGATGGTGTTGGAACTCGAAATGCACCTCCTATTCAAAATATGGCCTATCAAACCCAGTTTTTTTGGGACGGAGCAGCCGATCATATAGAATTGCTATCAATGGCGCCTATTTCTAACGAATTAGAAATGAATGGCAATATTATCAACATTATCAATATGATGAAAAATGATAATGAGTATAAAAAATTATTCCGTCAAGCTTTTCCAGACGAAGAAATCAATTCAGAAAACATGTTAAAAGCATTAGCACAATTTATGACCATGCTCACTTCTTCCAATTCACGTTTTGATAAATACAGAAGAAACGAAGCAGGAGGAACCTTAACTTCAGAAGAATTAGCTGGTTATGATTTGTTCAATCAAAAATGTGCTTCGTGTCATGCTACTGATATATTTACCGATAATTCGTTTAGAAACAATGGATTACCAATAAATCCGTCAATAAACGACAAAGGAAGATATCGTGTAACTGAATTGGATAATGACAATTACAAGTTTAAAGTGCCAAGTTTGCGAAATATTGAAAAAACCGCACCTTATATGCATGATGGTCGTTTTTATACTTTAGAAGCAGTGTTAAATCATTATTCGTCGGGTGTTTCAAATACTCAAAATTTAGACGCAAGTTTAAACAATGCTGGAACGCTGGGAATTCCATTAACGGCAACCGAAAAATTACAACTTATAGCCTTCTTAAAAACCTTAACGGATAATGAATTTTTAACGAATCCTAAATTTGCAGAATTTTAAAAATATGAAAAAATATATCATCATTTTCCTATTGATTTTTCAATATGGATTTACAACCGAAAAAGACAGTTTGTCAACAATTAATCCGTTTTTAAAATTTCATCAAGTTTCTGAGGATTTTTTTGATGATTGCGATGCTTGTGGCTGTTCGGCAAGTGGCGGAAGTATGGGTTTTGCCTCTATGTTAAATACCAATTTTGTTGGAATTCGTTATTTTAATCAATCCTATAAAAGTAGCGATGGTTTATATAGTAATTCGGCTTGGTATAACGAAAGTTATAACACTATGCAGGTTTGGGCACGAATTCCAGTGGTGAAAAAAGTACAAATTTCTGCTTTAATTCCGTATCATTTTCACAATCGAGAATCAGCAAACGGAAAGCAAAATGTTAGCGGAATAGGGGATATCACCATTTTAGGAATGTATCAATTGTACCAAACACAAAAAGATAGCACCGTTTTAGTGCATTCATTACAAGCTGGAGCAGGAATAAAAGTTCCAACTGGAAAATTTGATGAAGCAAACAACGGCAGTTTCAACCCAAGTTATCAAGTAGGAACAGGAAGTTTAGATTATCTTTTAGCTACCGAATATGTGGTAAAAAGAAAGCAATTTGGACTAAATACCATGCTTAATTATGTGATTAAAACGGAAAATGATAAAAATTATCGTTTTGGAAATCAATTCAATTATTCTGGGACTTTTTTCTATTTGTATGAAAAAGAAAAGTATTCCATTGCACCACAACTTGGTTTTGCTGGTGAGGTATATGAAGATAATTATCAGTTAGGTCAAAAAGTACGCAATACTGCTGGTGATATTTTCTTTGGTAAATTGGGTTTTGAAATAGGAAAGGATAAATTTTCTGTTGGAGCAAATGTAATGTTACCAATTTCGCAAAATTTGAATGGTGGTAATCTGGAAGCCAATTACCGTTGGAGTTTGAATTTGAATTATAGTTTGTAATAAAAAAGGAACTCATTTGAGTTCCTTTTTTATTTATTTTCCTAAATATTCTGCAATTTTATTTTCTCCAACAACTGTTATTTTCATCAAACCATGTTTGCTAATCCCTTTACTAGCAGCATCCCATTTTTTTCCGCTTAAATCGGCTTTTATTTTTAAATCACCAATCGAAATTCCTTCGTTAGCTTTTAAAATTTCAATGATATGTTTTTCATCTTCTGTTAATTCAGGTCCTTTTTTCTCTGGACGCATTTGCGGGAAGAACAACACTTCTTGAATAGAAGCATTATTGGTTAAAAACATAATTAAACGATCCATTCCAATTCCTAATCCAGAAGTTGGTGGCATTCCATATTCTAAAGCTCTTAAGAAATCTTCATCGATAATTCCGTTTGCTTCATCATCACCTTTTTCAGCTAAAGCCATTTGGGCTTCAAAACGCTCTCTTTGGTCAATTGGGTCGTTTAATTCTGAATACGCGTTTGCGATTTCTTTTCCACAAACCATCAACTCAAAACGCTCAGTTAATTCAGGATTATCGCGGTGCGATTTACATAATGGTGACATTTCTTTTGGATAATCTGTAATGAAGGTGGGTTGAATGAAATTACCTTCACATTTCTCACCAAAAATTTCATCAATCAATTTTCCTTTACCCATAGTATCGTTTACTTCGATTCCCATAGATTTTGCAGCTTCGCGCAATTCATCTTCTGTTTTTCCAGTAATGTCAAAACCTGTGAATTGTTTAATCGCATCTGTCATTGTTACTCTTGCATATGGTGCTTTGAAGTTTACTTTATGTTCTCCAAAAGTAGCTTCTGTAGTTCCATTTACTTGTAAAGCACAATATTCTAATAAATTTTCAGTCATTTCCATCATCCAGTTGTAGTCTTTATATGCTACATAAATTTCCATTGCTGTAAATTCTGGATTGTGGGTTCTGTCCATCCCTTCATTACGGAAGTTTTTCGAAAATTCGTAAACTCCGTCAAACCCACCAACGATTAATCTTTTCAGATATAATTCGTTAGCAATTCTCATGTATAATGGAATGTCTAAACTGTTATGATGTGTAATAAACGGACGAGCAGCAGCTCCACCAGGAATCGATTGTAAAACCGGAGTTTCTACTTCCATATAACCAGCTTCGTTAAAAAATGTTCGCATAGCGGTGAACAATTTGGTTCTTTTCATGAACACTTGTTTCACTTGGGGATTTACTACTAAATCTACGTAACGCATACGGTAACGCAATTCAGGGTCGGTAAACGCATCAAATACATGACCTTCTTCGTCGGTTTTTGGTAACGGAAGCGGTTTTAATGTTTTGCTCAACATTTTAAAATCATCCACACGAACGCACATTGCGCCCACTTTTGTCATGAATAATTCACCTTCAATTCCAATAAAATCACCTAAATCGGTTAATTTTTTGAAAACTTGGTTGTAAAGTGTTTTGTCTTCGCCTTCGCAAAGTACATCACGATTAAAATACAACTGAATTCTTCCTTCGCTGTCTTGTAATTCAGCAAACGAAGCTTTTCCTTGATCACGAACACTCATTAGTCGACCAGCCAAAATAACCTTCTTGCCTTCTTCAAAATTTTCCTTCACTTGCTTTGAAGTGTGATTCACCGGAAATAAATCCGCTGGATAAGGGTTAATTCCAAGTTCGCGTAAAGCGTTTAGTTTGTCTCTTCTAATGATTTCTTGTTCCGAAAGTTGCATAGTATTGTATTTAAGCGTGCAAAGATAATTTATTTTGTTTCAAGTTTCAAGTTCAAAGTTTAATGTTTTTTGAAGCGAATGGCTTAGGCGTTTTTGGTTTCCATGTTCCTGCTTTTCGTTTCAATCTTTTTAAACCTGACAGGTTTCAAAAACCTGTCAGGTTTAAAAAGGATTTTCTCTTCAATCAGGGCTAATTAGTAAACTATTCGTATCTTTGCGTTACTTTTTAAAACACAATTTCGGTTGTTATGAAATCGCGACCAAACACGAGTTTGCGCAAGCAAACACATATGACTAGAAAGGCGATACATTTGACCTTTAAAAAACAATAAAAGCTACAAATGAACAAAAAAGTCCAACTTCAAGATTTAGGAAATAAAGATTATAAAGACACTTGGGATTATCAAGAAGAATTATTCAAAGAAATTGTGGATATTAAAATTCAAAACAGAAAAGAAAACTCCCAACTTCCAACTCCTAACTTCTTTCTATATGTTGAACATCCACATGTTTATACCCTAGGGAAAAGTGGTGATGTATCAAATTTATTACTTTCCGAAAAACAATTAGAAACAAAAGGAGCCACTTTTTATAAAATTAATAGAGGAGGAGACATTACGTATCACGGACCTGGTCAAATCGTGGGGTATCCTATTTTAGATTTAGAAAACTTTTTCACCGACATTCATAAATATTTACGATTCTTAGAAGAAGCAATTATTCTGACATTAGCAGATTACGGTTTACATGGAACCAGAAGCGAGGGAGAAACCGGAGTTTGGTTTGATGTAGGCACTCCATTTGCAAGAAAAATTTGCGCTATGGGCGTTCGAGCTTCGCGTTGGGTAACCATGCATGGATTTGCATTAAACGTAAATGCTGATTTAGGTTACTTTGATAATATTATTCCATGTGGAATAAAAGGGAAAGCAGTTACATCTATGCATGCAGAATTAGGGAAAGAAATAAATGAAGATGAAGTAAAAGAAAAAATCTTAAAACATTTTCAAAACTTGTTTGAAGCGGAGATTGTTACTTCTAAAATCTAAAATTATTAATCTTTAATTATAAATCCAAACTCAATTGCTCAGGCAATAGTCTAAAACTCATTCGGTGATATTTGCACGGACCATATTTCTTAATGGCTTCTCTGTGTTCAGTTGTAGGATAACCTTTGTTTTTCTTCCAATTGTACATTGGAAACTCTTCGTGAATTTTATCCATATATTCATCACGGTACGTTTTTGCTAAAACTGATGCAGCAGCAATACTTAAATATTTACTATCTCCTTTAATAATACTTGTAGAAGGAATTGATTTTAATAGTTCGATTTCCTCGATAGTAAAAATTTTACCAGTTTTTTGTTTCATACCTAATTTTCCATTCAAAGGACGATTTCCATCTACAATTATATACTCTGGAGTTGGATTTAGCTGCAAAACACTCTCTTGCATAGCTTTCATGGAAGCATTTAATATGTTTATTTCGTCAATTTCGTTGGGAAAAATATGGGTTACTGCAAAAGAAGTTGCTGTTTCTTCAATAATAGGTTTTAGTTTTTCTCTGTTTTTTTCGGAAAGTTGTTTGGAGTCGTTTAGTAAAATATTTTCAAATTCTTCAGGTAATAATACAGCAGCTGCAGTTACTGGGCCAGCCAAGCATCCTCTTCCGGCTTCGTCAGTTCCGCATTCTAATATTAAATTACTGTAACTTTTACTTAACATACTTTTTTTTGACAAAAATATATTTTTCTACGCAACCTTTTTGTGATATTTTCATCTTTAGTATGAGAATGTTCCGTAAAATGTTTTTTTAAAACTAAAACTTTAACAAAAATAAATTAGTAATATTCCGAGGTATTATTTGTTTATTTAAGAAATAATTAAGAAGTTTGCGGAATAACTAACTCAAATAAATTTAATATGAGATCGAAGTTTAAATGGATTTTTACGCTTTTAGTAGCGTTTACGATGCAGTTTTCGTTCGCGCAAGAGAAAACTGTTACAGGTGTAGTTTCTGATGAACTAGGGCCTATCGCTGGTGCTAATGTTGTTGTTCAAGGAACAACTCGTGGTACTACAACTGATTTTGATGGTAATTATACTATCAAAGCAAAACAAGGTGAAGTTTTAGTGTTTTCTTACACTGGTATGAAAGCTTCAACTGTAACTATTGGTGCTGCAGGTAGCTATAACGTTACAATGGCAGAGGATGTTTTAACAGGTAGAAATGTTGAAGTTATTGGTGCCGTAGGTATCAAAAGAAAACAAGATGCTGTTACATCATCAAATCAAGTTGTCAACTCTGCTGAGTTAAGACAAGCAGCTAGTCCTAACGTTGTTCAGTCGTTAGCTGGTAAAGTATCTGGTTTAACAATCAATACTACAAACAATGGTGTTAATGCTACTACAAGAATTGTATTGCGTGGTAACAGATCGATTTCTGCTAATAATGAAGCTTTAGTAGTAATTGATAACGTTATTTCTAATGCAAGAACGTTACAGTCTTTGGCTCCAGAAATTATTGAGTCTACAAACGTATTAAAAGGTGCTCAAGGTGCTGCTTTATACGGTGAACAAGGGGTTAATGGTGTAATTATTGTTAACACTAAAAGAGGTAACAAAGGTGGTAAACTAAGAGTTGCTATTAATTCTTCAATGGATTTTGAAGAAGTTAATTTTGTGCCTCAAAGACAACAACGTTACGGACAAGGATGGAATGGTGAACACATTTCTTACGAGAATGGTGGTTGGGGTGCTGAAATGGATGGTGTTGTAAGACCTGTTGGTTTAGCTCAAGCTGATGGAACTTATATTATGGCTCCATATTCTCCAATTAAAGACAATATCAAAAAATTCTTTGGTACTGGTACTTTGTTTCAAAATGGTATTTCTATTAGTGGTGGTGATTCTGAGTCAGGATATGTTACTTTGTCTGCAAACAGACAAGCGACTGCATTCGTTGTTGATGGTGATAACTTAAACAGAGATACTTTTTTGTTTAGAGCTGGAAAGAAATTTAATAAGTGGACAGTTGACGGTAACGTAACTTACAATACTGAAAAAACACAAACTACTTCTTCAAGTTTATTTACAGATTTATTACAAACGGCTACAAATATTCCAATTGAGCGTTTTGAGAACTCTGGAAACGAAGGTCACTGGACTTCATACTACAACAATCCTTACTGGTTAAGAGATAATGTAAGAAATACAAACAGAAGAGATCAGTTTAGAGGTATTGCTTCATTAAACTATGAGTTAAATAAAAATATTAACTTTAACTATGTTGCTGGTTTAACTTTCTTACAAACAAATGGTATGTCTTATACAAATGGATATACTGATTTATTGCAAGTAGGTGGTGGTAACCATACTATTGTGTCTTCATTTGATACAAACAATGCAAATTCAAGAAACTTTTACCATGATTTTATGGTTAACTTTAATTACAAGTTAACAGATAAAGTTTCGTTTAAAGCTAATATTGGTAACAATATTCAAGATAGTTATTCTCAATTTACTTCAGTTGGAGGTGATAACTTAACTATTCCTGGATTATACAATATTTCTAATGTTACTGGAGAGGTTAGAAGATCTAATAATTTTACTAGAACAAGACGTTTTTCTTTATTTGCTAATTTAGATTTCGGATTAAGTAAAGGTGGAGATTCTGATGAGTTTTTATTCTTAAACTTAACAGCTCGTAACGATTGGGATTCAAGATTCACTGGATTTGAAAAAAATAATTATTTTTACCCATCTGCAGGTTTATCTTTTATTCCTACAAAAGCATTTGAAGGTTTAAAATCGAATACTTTTAACTACTGGAAACTTGCTGTTTCAGCTGTAAAAGTAGGTAACGCGGGTCCGTTAACGGCATATCAATCTGAATTAAATTATAATCCAGGTTCTGGTTATCCTTTTGGTGATTTGAATTCATTTTTACCAACACAATCTCCAGTTAATGCAAGTTTATCTCCTGAGTTCATGACAACTTTTGAGTTTACAACAAATTTTGGTTTCTTTAATGATAGATTAACACTTGATGTTTCTGCATTTCAAACAAAAACTACAGACTTAATTACAAGACAAGAGTTGTCTGCAGGTACAGGTATTACTAATCAGTTAACAAATATTGGTCAATTAACAAATACTGGTATTGAAATTGATTTAGGATTTACTGCGATTAAAGCTTCTGACTTTAATAATTTAGGATTAAAATGGGAAAATCGTATCGGATATTTTACAGCTAAAACAATTGTTGATAAAGTTTCTGATTTAGCTACAGAAGTTCCGTTAGTTAATTTTACTGGAACAGGTGTTGGTATTTTTGCTGTTGAAGGTGAAGAATTTCCTTTAATCAAAGGTATTGCTTATGCAAGAGATGATCAAGGTAGAGTTTTAATTGATCCTGTTTCAGGAAACCCAGTTAGATCTGAAGGTTATGAAGTTTTAGGAAAAGCTACTCCTGATTATATTATTAACTACAATACTGCTGTTGAATTTAAAGGTGTTCGTTTAGCTGCTGTAATGGATTATAGAACAGGTCACCAATTTTGGTCAGGTACTAAAGACTGGTTATCTTGGTCAGGTCACTTATATGAATCAGCTGAAAACGGAAGAGGTGGATTTATTTTCCCTAATTCTGCAATCGAAACTGCTCCAGGTGTTTATACAGAAAATACTAATGTAGTAACAGGAGGTTCATCTTATACTAGTTACTTGAATTATTTCTCTAATGAATATAGAGCAGTTACAGAAAATTTCATATTAGATGCTACTGCATTTAAAGTAAGAGAGTTGTCATTAAGCTATACTTTACCAACTAAAACTATTGAGAGAACAGGTTTAACTTCATTACGTCTAGGTGTTAATGCAAGAAATCCTTTCATGGTATTACCTAAAGAAAACAGAGGTTATTCTGATCCTGAGCAATCAAGATCTTCAGGAAATGATCAAGGTTTAGCAGTTACTGGACAGTATCCAACTACTAGAACTTTTGGTTTTTCACTTAATGCTTCATTTTAATAAATTAGAATATGAAAAAATTAAAATTAATAATCCCATTAGTAGCACTTGCGTTCTTTTCGTGTGATAATTATTTAGATATCAACGATAATCCAAACCAAGCTACTGAATCTAATGTTAACCCTAAGTTAACGTTATCGGCTGCACAAACAGCTTCTTTTTCTCCTTTAGTAAGAAGGATGAATGAGTTAGGAAGTGTATTTATGAATCAATGGGGTCCAAACGTAAACTCTTTTACTGGAGGTTATGCAGAAGAGTTTGGTATTACTATGAGTAATAACTTCTACGAAGATATTTGGACTTCTGTTTACAGAAATACTTATGAGTATTCAAGAATTATCAACTTCCAATCTGCTGATTACGATAATCATAAAGCAATTGCTAAAATTATGAAGTCATTTTACTTCCAATATTTAGTAGATATTTATGGTGATGTTCCTTATTCTCAAGCACATTTAGGAGTTGCTAGTCCATTTCCTACTTATGATGATGATCAAGCAATTTATAGAGATTTAATTGTACAATTAGATAGTGCTATAGATATGATTAATAACGCTCCTTCTACAACTGTTGCAGTTGGTGCAGAAGATGTCATGTTAGCTGGTGATATGTCTAGCTGGATTAAGTTTGCTAATACTTTAAAATTAAGAATTTTATTACGTGAAGCAACTAAAGCTGAAACAGATGCTGCAACTGATACATACTTAACTGATCAGTTTGCTGCTTTAGATCAAAATTTTTTAAACTTTGATTTAACAATTAATCCTGGTTATTCAAACGGTAGTGATTCAAGACAAAATCCTTGGATTAACTTAATGTGGGAACTTAACTTAAGCTCAGCTGGTGCTAGAGTTGAAAGAAATACTTATCGTTTTAGAAGAGCATCTGATTATTTTGCTGGTCAATTAAACAGTTCATCAGATCCAAGAAGATCTAGATTATTTACTACTAATGGAAGTGGAAATGTGGTAGGAGTTGAACAAGGTTCAGCAACGGCTCCAAGTGATTTATCTGGCTTTGGTCCTGGTTTAATGGTTGAGCATGATCAAGATGGTTATGTAATGTTATTAGCAGAAAGTTTGTTATTACAAGCTGAAGCAGTAGAAAGAGGTTATATCTCTGGAAATGCGCAAATGTTATTTGATCAAGCTATTGATGCTTCTTGTAACGTTTTAGGTGTTACTCCTGCAAATGCTGCTGCATATATCTCTGCTATTAATACTGTTGACGGTAAAGGTTATGCTGCTAGTGCTGATAAGATTGAAGCTATCATGTACCAAAAAAGTGTAGCATTATCTTGTATTAATGGTTTAGAGTCTTGGATTGAGTATACTAGAACTGGTTATATTAACAATATTCCAATGCCTTTAGGTGCTACTTCTCCAACAGGTGCAAAACCAATGCGTTTAATGTACCCAACATCTGAGTTAGCTAGTAATTCTGCGAATGTTCCTGCTTTGTCAGTTAACCAGTCGTTTACTACTGCTCCTTTTTGGAAGAACTAATTTTAAAAATTGTAAATATGAAAAAATTGTTAACCTTAGCTATATTAGCGTCTGCTTTTATTGCTTGTACAGATGATGACATCCGTGTAGAACAGAATCTTTCTGGTCCTCAGGTTGTTGGTTTTAATTCTTCTTTTGAATCAGTTGCTTATTTCGAAGATTTAGGTGCTATTGAAAGAGAGTTTCCAGTAAATTTACTTAATTCTGGTAACGGTCAATTGACTGAAAGTGATATCGTTGTTGAGTATGAAATTAATTATGATTTATCAACTGCAACAGAAGGTGTAGAGTTTGATTTTGTTAATTCTACTGGTTCAGTTGTTATTCCTGCTGGAACTAATTTTGGAATGATTCCATTAATTGTTAATACAGGAAGTTTAAACCCTACTGCTAAAACAGAATTGGTTCTTAATTTAACAGCAACTACTGAAGGTTCAGTTATTGGTGAGCAATACAAAACAATGAAAATTGTTTTTGTAGGTTGTGAAACTAATTTGGAAGGAACTTATACAAGAGGTTCTAGAACAGCTGATATTTCTAAAATAGCACCTAATGTTTATTATTCAACTTATTTCCCTGCATTTTCTTCTTACTACTGGTTTGAGTTTTCTGATGTATGTGGAGATTTGGCTATTTTAGATTGGCAATTCCAAGCTTCTAATCCTATAACTCCAACAGATTCACCTGATGAATTTGTTCACGGAATTATAGAGAGTAATGGTGATTTAACTTTCTCTGGAGCTAATGTTGCGGGTGTTTCATGGTATGTTGATCTAACTTGGACTTTAGTTAAACAATAATTTAATTTATATGAAAAAACATAATTTAAAATATATTCTTGCTTTTTCTGTATTCGGATTATTACTATCTTGTAGTGATGACGAGGATGCAACAAAAGATAGAATCGCTAAGTCTGTTGTAACAGCAGATTTAACAACTTTCAACTTACTTGAAGGTGAAACAGCTACAGTTACTTTAACAACAGACGTTCCTTTGAAAGATAAATCGGACTTTAAACTAGAATTAGTTGGAGGTACAGGCTCTTTTAGAGATTTCTCTTGTTCAGGTACTGAAACTGGTATTGATGATGGATGGGGTGTAATTGGTCACAAGATTGAACTTCCTGCTTATGCAACTTCAACTACTTTTGACATTTCTCCAATTTTTGATTTATTACCAGAAGGAACAGAAACATTAACTTTTAGATTATATCCTATGGGTAACAGTCTTAGCTTAGTTGATGATGCATCTGAAACAATCACAGTAAATGTAACAAATGCTACTTCTGATGATGTAGTTGCTGTTCTTGATTGGTCTGAAAACTATTATGACGCTCACGGAACATTAGTTGAAGGAGCTTATTTAGATGTTGATGGAGACGAACATGCATTTTGTGATTATGATTTTGATCTTGAAATTTATGATTCAGCTTTTAACGTTGTAGCCAATAGTTATTCTTCTTGCCCAGAGGAAGCTTCTCTTTCTTCTTCAGAGCCAGATGGTGAATACTATATTGTTCCTAGTTTTTGGACTTCTGCTGGTCCTGTAGCTCCCGCTGAAACAATTTTCTTTAATGCTAAAATTACTATGGCTAAGCCTGGTGTTTGGATAAGTGAAAATGTAATCACTTCTTGGGATAGTACTACTGGTGGTGTTGTTGAAGGAAATCCAGATGGGTATAACTTTGCTGGAATACTAACAAAAACAGGTACAACTTATTTATTAGAAGATGAAGATGGTAACACTTTAGCTTCAGGAAGAGTTCAAAATTTAAAAAATAGAATTCCTCGTAAAACTAAATAATAAGTTAAATTATTATTTTATAAAGGTCACACATTGTGTGACCTTTTTTTATTGCTTATTTCTCATTACATTTGCTCATATTTATTTATGATGAAAAAGTTTATTTTTGTTTTATTGTGTTTAAATTCTTATTTAATTTTTTCTCAAGTTCAAGATGATAAAAATTTATCAGAAGACTCAGTTTTGGGAAAAAAAATAAAGCCTTCTATTGACCTATATAAAATTTATTCTTTAGAGAAAGACACAACTTATGTAGACACTTCTTTAACTATAAAAGATGAATACAAATACAATTACTTAAGAAAAGATGTTTTTGGGTTAATGCCTTTTGCTAATGAAGGTCATACTTACAATACATTAAATTTTGGTTTAATTAAAAAAGATGTTTTACCAAATATTGGTTTCACTGCAAAACATTTTAATTATTTAGAGGCTCGTGATATTAAATATTATTCTGTTCCAACGCCTTTAACGGAATTATATTATAAAACAGTTATGGAGCAAGGACAATCTCTAGATGCTTTTTTAACTATAAATGTTAAGCAAAATCTTAATTTTTCAATTGCCTATAAAGGATTACGCTCAATAGGTAAATATATTAATAATATTTCTAGTGCTGGAAATTTCAGATTTACAACCAGTTATTTTACAGAAGACAAACGTTATTTTTTAAATGCTCATTTTACTGGTCAAGATATTTCTAATCAAGAAAATGGAGGGATAACTGATACAAGTCTTTTTGAATCAAGCGAAGATCCTTATAATGAACGAGATCGTTTAGATGTGTATTTTAGAAACGCTACATCTTTATTAAAAGGAAATCGTTTTTTTATCGATCATTCTTTTAAATTAAATAAAACCAATCCAAATAGTTTAGTCTTTACACATCAGTTTAAACAAGAATATAAGTTCTTTGAATTCTCACAGCCAACTGTAAGTGACCGTTTTGGTGCTGCATTTTCAAGTGCTATAAAAAATAAAACACGTTTCAATACCCTATACAATAAATTAGGGGTAGGATATAAAACAAAAAAATTAGGTCATTTAGAGTTTTTTATAGACGACACTAATTATAACTATTATTACAATAGTTTTGTTTATGGTGGTTCAGGAGCAATTGTTGTTCCAAATGCTATTTCTGATAGAATTAATATGTTTGGCGGAAATTACACTTATTTTGCAAATAAATTAACAGCTAAATTACAAGTAACACAAGCTATTACAAAGCAAGCTATTTCTAATATTGAGGCAACAGCTAAGTACGTTATTAACTCAGATTATCAATTTGAATTTCAATATAAAAAACTAAATAGTTTACCAAATTTAAATTTTACTTTAAATCAAAGTAATTATGTAGATTATAATTGGTATAATAAATTTAAAAACGAAAAACTTAATCAATTTTCATTTTCAGCTTTAACAAAATGGTTAAATGCTTCAGTTCAATATAAAGTATTAAACGATCATTTGTATTTTGATAATACTACAAACGATATCACTAAACTTACAATAAAACCGTTTCAATACGATAAAACCATTAATTATTTATCAGTAAATGTAAATAAAGAAGTTAAGTTATGGAAATTAGGCTTAGATGTAACTGTTTTATATCAAAAAGTAGATCAAGCTTCAGAAATTATTAATGTACCTGATTTAACTGCCAGAAGCACTTTGTATTTTTCTGATTATGTTTTCCAGAAAGCAATGCTTATACAAACAGGAGTTACTTTTCAATATTTTTCTGAATATTTCGGAAACGATTATAATCCATTAATTGGTGAATTTTACGTTCAAAACGAAAAGAGAATTGGAAACTTCCCTATGTTTGATTTCTTTGTGAATGCTAGAATTAGGCAAGCAAGAATTTATCTAAAGGCAGAGCATTTCAATTCTGCTTGGACAGGCTATAACTTCTATTCAGCTCCAAATTATCCGTATCGTGATTTCATGGTTCGTTTTGGATTAGAATGGAATTTCTTTAAATAGATTTTTTTTATATTCTTCATTTTTAGTGTATTTGCTTTATTAATAAATTTCACACTATCTTTGCAAAAGATTAGAAATGTAACAAATGAAATACGCAAAAAATATATTAGAAACTATTGGAAATACACCTTTAGTACAATTAAATAAAGTTACTTCAGAAGTAGATGCATTAGTTTTGGCTAAGGTTGAAACCTTCAATCCAGGTAATTCTGTAAAAGATAGAATGGCTGTGAAAATGATTGAAGATGCAGAAGCAGACGGTCGTTTAAAACCAGGAGGAACCATCATTGAAGGAACTTCAGGTAACACCGGAATGGGTTTGGCTTTAGCAGCTATCGTTAAAGGTTACAAATGTATTTTTGTTATTTCTGATAAACAATCTAAAGAAAAGTCAGATATTCTTAGAGCAGTTGGAGCTAAAGTAATCGTTTGTCCAACCGATGTTGAACCAACCGATCCACGTTCATATTATTCAGTTTCAAAAAAATTAGGAGAAGAAATTCCAAATTCTTGGTATGTAAATCAATATGATAACCCAAGTAACGCTATTGCACATTACGAACAAACGGGTCCAGAAATTTGGGAACAAACTGAAGGAAAGATTACGCATTTTGTTGTAGGTGTTGGAACGGGTGGAACTATTTCAGGAACTGCAAAGTATCTAAAAGAGAAAAATCCAAATATCAAAATTTGGGGTATTGATACCTATGGTTCGGTTTTCAAAAAATACCACGAAACTGGAATTTTTGACGAGAACGAAATCTACTCATATATCACAGAAGGAATCGGTGAAGATATTTTACCTAAAAACGTTGACTTTTCATTAATCGACGGATTTACTAAAGTTACCGATAAAGATGCAGCTGTTTATACCAGAAAAATTGCTTTAGAAGAAGGAATTTTTGTTGGAAACTCTGCTGGAGCTGCCGTAAAGGGTTTATTACAGTTAAAAGAACATTTTGGTCCAGAAGATGTAGTTGTGGTCTTATTTCACGATTCTGGAAGCCGTTATGTTGGAAAGATGTTTAACGATGATTGGATGCGCGAAAGAGGTTTCTTAGAAGAAGAAATCACAAAAGCTGAAGATTTAATCAAAGAGCATATCGAAAAACCATTAGTAATTGTTCGTACTGAAGAATTAGTTTCGCACGCTATCGAAAGAATGAGAAAATATAAAATCTCTCAAATTCCAGTAGTTGATGTAAATGGATTTGTAGGTTCTGTTGATGAATCCGATTTATTCCAAAGTTATATCACGGATAAAAATACTGCGGAAAGACCAATTCGCGAAGTAATGGGAAAACCATTTCCAATTGTAAAATTAGGTACGCCAGTGGAAGAAGTTTCTAAATTAATCACTAAAGATAACCAAGCGGTTTTAATTGATTTAGGAAATGGTAAACATCACATTATTACAAAACACGATATTATCAACTCGATAAAATAATTTTAAAAGGACGTTCATTTGAACGTCCTTTTTTTATTCTCCTAGTAAAACTCCTGAGACATTCCAAGCACTAAAACTTCCACCTTCGTTTGGACCTTGTGGGATTTTAACTTGTATCGTATGTGTTCCCGCTTTCAAATTTCCTAATTCAATATAAATTGGATTTGTTCCCGTTCCCGGACACCAATTCGAACGACTTAAATCTGAAGAAGATAATCCATCATTAAAATTTCCTGATGCAGGATTAAATAAGCGATAACCACCACAATCTTGTCGCCATGGAATAAACGAAAACACTTCTTTTCCGTTTAAAACAATGGTGTTTTTCTTTGGAACAAATTCGTCACCGTTTTCCCAACCACCATGACCAGTGGTAATGTAGCGCAATTGTGCGTTTTTGATTTCTTTGTCCAAAGTAAAAGTTACTTCTAAACCTTTTTCGTGATTGAACATCGTAGCATATTCTTGTCCCGCCATTTCCATTACGTTTGTAGTGTTGAATAACGGAATTGAAACATTCGTTTTATCCAACGAACTTTCGCTTGGATTAATAGTGATATTCATCGAAATTTTATGTCCGCCTTTGTCATAATTACCAATAAACGTTCCTACATAAACCGTTTTTCCTGATAAATTTGATTTTAAATCGGTTATGTCCATTCTGTATGGCACAATTTCGTACCAAGTTTTATCTTTCAGTTGAATGTAGTTGTATTGTTTGATTCCGAAAGGTGTAAAAAAGCGCATCAATTCAATTATTGGAGAAAAATCAGAAGTTGCCACAACACCCTGATATTGTTTTCCATTTCCGTTTTCATAAATAGGTAAAGTTTTAGCGCCATTTTGCAAACCATCTAAAAACGATTGTTTCTTATCTTGCGGAACCATAAAAACCGAACCCGTTCTGTCATAAGCATCACCATTCGATTGTTCCATTAAGTCTAAAAAGACTAAATCTCCTTTCTTAATTTCAGGAAATGTGATTTTTTTCAAAATAATAGTACCGTTTGCAAATCGCAAAATACTATCATTCGATTTGGAAGCGTCTGAGAAATTAATGATTTCATTTTCAAATATTTTAATCGTTGTAAAACGACTTTTCCAAACCAAATCTTTATAAGTCAATCCATCTAAAATAGGACTATTTGTAGTGCTGTTTTGTAAAATCATATTCGGACTAACCGATTTCATTTTCTCAATTTTAGTAGCCGAAATCACAAAATTACCATTACGAACCATCTCTAAAACCAACCCAATATTTTGTCCTAAAGTAGTTGGCGCTCCTTTAACTTGCAATTCATTCGTGTACCAAAGTTCAATGGTGTTTGAATTGATAATGGTTTTCGCTTTTTGACATTTGTAACCTAAAATAGTTTTGGTTTCTGGTAGAAATTCGAAGTTTTGTTTCGCTAAAGAAAGACTATCAACCGTAGTAACTGACTTGTCTTTTTTGAGTTGGGTAACATGAACAATTTTATTTTCAGAACGATTGATTAACGTTTGTTCGTATGGAAATTCCGCTTTTCTTGAATTCATTTTCTCAGTAGTAACTAAAGTTTCTGTTGGATTTGAGAAAACAAATATTGCATCTTGATTTTCGATTAGCTTCCCATTTGAACTTCTGCTGTAAGTAATTTTGAATCCTTTTGGTGGTTTTGCGCCTGTTTGAGATTGCGCAAACGTAAAAAGAATTAATAATGTGATGGTTATAAATTTTTTCATAAAAGTTGGGTTGTTCAGCAAATATAATTTTTTATCTTTGTTTTTCAATTATATACGCCATACAGAATGAAAGAAGATTTTTTGCACCACGTGTGGCAATTCAAGAAATTTGATATTGCCAATTTAAAAACTACAAAAGGAGAGTCGATTCAGATTCTCAATTCAGGACAATATTTGCAACTTGCCGGACCTGATTTTTTCAATGCGCAATTGATTATCGGTAACCAAAAATGGGCTGGAAATGTAGAAATACATCTCAAGTCATCAGATTGGTATGTGCACCATCACGAAAAAGATTCTAATTATGATTCGGTCATTTTACATGTCGTTTGGGAACATGATGTGCCTGTTTTTAGAAAAGATAATTCCGAAATACCAACTTTGGAACTTAAAGAACATGTTGTACTGTCGGATTTACATAAGTATCAATCGTTAATAAGTCAGAAATCATGGATTTATTGTGAAAATGATATTGGAAAAGTCGATGATTTTGTCTTTAAAAATTGGCAAGAGCGTTTGTTTTTTGAACGTTTGGAAAGAAAATCAATAGAAATTGTAAAATTATTACAAGATTCCAATAATGATTGGGAAGCTGTTTTGTTTTGTCTTTTAGCAAAGAATTTTGGGCTAAATACAAATGGAATTTTGTTTCAAAATATGGCAAAATCAATTCCGTTTTCAGTTATTCGAAAAGAATCTTTTTCAGTTGAAAACTTGGAAGCTTTATTTTTTGGACAAGCCAATATGTTGGAAGCTAATTTTCAAGATAATTATATTAAAAAGCTACAACAAGATTATAATTACCAGATTCATAAGTATCAAATTCCTAAAAAGATGTTCGAAAAAGTTGAGTTTTTTAAACATAGACCCGATAATTTTCCGACCATTCGATTAGCGCAATTAGCAGCTTTATATCATAAAGAACAGAATTTATTTTCAAAAATCATAAGTATTTCAAAAATATCAGATATCTATAATTTGTTCAAAGTTGAAGTTAGTAGTTATTGGGAAACACATTATAATTTTGATAAGGTTAGCGTTTTAAAAAAGAAGAAATTATCAATAGCTTTTATCGATTTGATTCTTTTAAACACTATTATTCCTGTTAGATTTACTTACGAACAAAGTTTGAAAAAAGAAAACGCTCAAGAAATTATAAATTTTGTAGAAGTAATTGAACCTGAAAAAAATATTATTGTAGATAAATTTTCAGCAATAGGAATTGTTGCTAAAAATGCTTTTGAAACCCAATCCTTACTGCAATTAAAGAAAGAATATTGCGAAGCTAAAAAATGCTTGGAATGTGCTATAGGTATTCATTTACTTAAAAATTAATTGTATTTTTGAGCGTTAATACTCAATCAATGGTTCAGAATTTATTACATTTTTTTGAAAAACACGGATTTTTTGTGGCTTCTCGTTTAGCTGATAGGTTAGGAATGCGTGCGACTAATGTGCGTTTGTTTTTTATTTATATTTCGTTTATAACCGTTGGTTTAGGATTTGGGTTTTATTTGACATTAGCATTTCTATTAAAGTTAAAAGATATGATAAAAGCAAAAAGAAGTTCAGTTTTTGACTTATAAAATTTCATTAAACGCAACTTTTATTTGTTTTTTAGATTGTTTTCTTATCTTTGAAAAATTAACAACCAATACAATTATATGACTGCAAAAGTAGAATCGTGGGGTTCACGAGTTGGACTTATTTTAGCCATGGCTGGAAATGCTGTAGGATTAGGAAACTTTTTAAGATTTCCTGTTCAAGCAGTTCAAAATGGAGGAGGAGCTTTTATTATTCCTTATTTAGTTTGTTTTTTATTAATGGGAATTCCGTTATTGTTTGTTGAATGGAGTATGGGTAGATTTGGTGGAAAATCAGGTCATCATAGTACACCATTTATTTTAGATAGTATGGATAAAAGAAGATTTTGGAAATATATTGGTGTTTTTGGAATTTTTACAAACTTAGCCGTTGCAGCTTATTATTGCTATTTAGAATCATGGACTTTAAGTTGGGTTTGGCATACAATATCAAGAACTTTTGCTGGTCAATCCCAAGAAGAAGTTGCTGGATTTTTTAATAGTTATGTTGGTTTAGAATCTCCATCTCAAACAATTTTCTTTTGGGTATTCTGTTTAATTTTAAACACTTGGATTTTATCAAAAGGATTAAGTGGAGGTGTTGAAAAAGTAGCTAAAATAGGAATGCCATTATTAATTTTATTTGGTGTTTTCTTAGCTATAATGGCTTTTAATGTTGAGGCTGGAGTTGCTGGAGCTATTAACGATGCGTCTGTTGGATTAAATTTCTTATGGACACCAGATTTTTCAACTATTTGGACACCTAAAGTATGGTTGGCAGCTGCTGGGCAAATTTTCTTTACACTTTCTGTAGGTATGGGGTCTATACAATGTTACGCTTCTTATGTAAAAAAGAATGATGATATCGCTTTAAATGCAATGAGTGCTGGTTGGATGAATGAATTTGTTGAAGTGGTTTTAGGAGCATCAATAATAATCCCTATTTCTGTTGGATATTTAGGTATAGATAAAGTTTTAGAAATGACTCAAACAGGTGGTTTAGGTCTTGGTTTTAAAACTTTACCATTCTTATTCGAACAATGGGGAACTGTTTTAGCAATTTTATGTGGAGTATGTTGGTTTGGATTATTGTTTTTTGCAGGAGTAACTTCATCATTAGCAATGGGTACACCAGTTTTAGGATTCTTAAAAGATGAGTTTGGTTGGAAACATAAAAATGCGGCTTGGGCTTTTGGTGGTTTAGTATTTATATTAGGATTGCCGACAGTATTATTCTTTAATTACGGTGTTTTTGACGAATATGATTATTGGGCAGGAACTTTTTCATTAGTAGTTTTTGCATTTTTTGAAATTATTCTTTTTGCTTGGATTTTTGGAATGGATAAAGGCTGGAAAGAAATTACAACAGGTGCAGATATTAAAGTGCCAACTATTTATAGATTTATTATAAAATTTGTAACACCAGTATTCTTAGGGGTTGTTTTCTTTTCGAGTTTGCCAGGTGTTTGGGATAAAATTTTAAATAAAGATATATATCAAAAAATTGCAAATACAACAGATGCTAAGGAATTAGAATTATTAAATGAAACTATTTTATTTGTAAACGCTTCAAGATTATTATTACTTTTAGTTTTCTTAGGAATTTCATATATGGTATTTGTAGCTTATAAAAAACGTAAAAAAGAAGGGAGAATATAATTATGAAAACAGAAGCTTTAATTACAATGCTTACAGCAGTTGGAACGGTAACAGCTGTTACAGGATATTTTTTCTACTTGGTTTTGACTACTCCTCCAAGGCAAGAGCCAGATTCTTTTGAGGAAAACGATGAAGAATTAGTACGTAAAAACGATTAATTAAGAATAAAATGAACAAAATAAAATCCTACTTCATGTTTTCAAGAGAACACCGAAGTGGGATTTTCTTGTTATTACTACTCATTCTTTTTGGACAATTAGCTTATTTTTTTCTATCCGAAAATTTATTTCAGAATAAAGAAATAAAAGAAGATAAAGCGTGGTTATTAGTTCAAAATGAAATTGATAGTTTAAAACAAATAAAAACAAATAGTAAGGATACTATTTATCCTTTTAATCCTAATTATATAACGGATTATAAAGGATATAAATTAGGAATGACAATTCAAGAAATTGACCGTTTACATGCGTATCGAAAACAAGGAAAATTTGTAAATTCTGCAAAAGAATTTCAACAGGTAACTCAAGTTTCAAATGATTTTCTATCTAAGATTAGTCCGTATTTTAAATTTCCTGATTGGGTTGTAAATAAAAGAACGTCTACTTCGGAAAAATTCCATAAGTTTTTACCAAAGGAAAAGGAAAAAATTATCCAAAAAGATATAAACACAGCAACACGAGAAGATTTAATCGCGGTGTATGGTATTGGGGAAAAATTGGCGGACAAAATTTTGCTAGAAAAAGAAAAGCTTGGTGGTTTTGTTAGCATGGAACAATTTCAGTTTATATGGGGAATTAGTCTAGAAGCTATTACTGATTTACAAAAACGTTTCTTTGTTAAAAATACCTCCGAAATTAAAAAAATAGCAATTAATGATTTGTCAATGAAAGAATTGGCAAAGTTTCCTTGTTTTAATTATGCTCTTGCAAAAGAAATTGTTGTGTATAGAACAATGAACAATGGTATAAAAGACATTACGGATTTAACAAAAATTAAGGGAATGCCTAACGAAAAAATCAAAATAATCGCCTTATATTTGGAATTCTAAAAAAATAAATAAAATCAATACATTAATTTTATGAATTCAATATATTTCACTGAAGAGCACGAATTATTCAGACAAAGTTTTAAAGATTTTTTGCATAAAGAAGTTGTTCCTCATATCGAAAAATGGGAAAAATCAGGAACAATTGAACGTTTCATTTGGGGAAAATTTGGCGAAATGGGTTTCTTTGGATTAAACTATCCAGAAGTTTACGGAGGAATGAACTTAGATTTATTTTACACAGTTGTTTTTTTAGAAGAGCTCCAAAAAATTAAATCTTCTGGCTTTGCGGCTGCTATGTGGGCTCATGCTTATTTAGCAATGACACATTTAAATGCTGAAGGTAGTGAGCGAATTAAACAAGAGTATTTAGCGCCAAGTATTTCGGGTAAAAAAATAGGCGCTTTATGTGTAACTGAACCTTTTGGAGGTAGTGATGTAGCAGGAATGCGAACTACAGCTGCAAAAAATGGAGATAAATACATTATTAATGGTTCAAAAACATTTATTACAAATGGTGTTTATGCAGATTATTATGTTGTAGCTGCAAAAACAAGTCCTGAACTAGGTAATAAAGGTATTAGTATGTTCTTGGTGGATACAAATCTAAAAGGAATTTCGGCAACAAAGTTAGATAAATTAGGATGGAGAGCTTCTGATACTGCTGAAATAGCATTTGATAATGTTGAAATTCCTGCAGAAAACTTAATGGGAGAAGAAGGAAAAGGTTTTCCATATATCATGCAACACTTTGCTTTTGAGCGTTTAATTATGGCAATTAATGCGCATGCAAGAGCAGAATATGCCATTGAATATACTATTGAGTATATGTCACAGCGTGAAGCTTTTGGAAGCACAATCAATAAGTTTCAAGCCTTGAGGCATACCATGGTTGAACATGCAACAGAAATTGAGCATTGCAAATTGTTTAATTATGCTGCTGTAGCTCGTTTAGATAAAAAAGAATACGTTGTTAAAGAAGCTACCATGGCAAAATTAAAATCAACTAAAGTGGCAGATTTAGCAATTTACGATTGCTTACAAATGTTAGGTGGTTACGGTTATATGGAAGAATATCCTTTGGCACGTTTGTTAAGAGATAGTCGTTTAGGTCCAATTGGTGGAGGAACTTCTGAGATTCTGAAAGAAATTTTATCAAAAATGATAATTGATAATCAGAATTATAAACCAGCGGTTAAATAATTTTGATTTATAATTTTTAATTCAGAATTATTTTCTACATTTGCAGCCTTAACGAGAGGAGGTGTCTATATTATGTTAATTATACCAATTAAAGACGGAGAAAATATCGATAGAGCATTAAAGCGCTATAAAAGAAAATTTGATAAAACAGGAACTGTTCGTCAGTTACGTGCTCGTCAAGCTTTCATTAAACCATCTGTTGTAAACAGAGCTAAGATCCAAAAAGCATCTTACATTCAAGGATTAAGAGACTCATTAGAGAGTTAATTTTTTGAATAAACTATACTAACCGCTAACTAATAAAGTGTAACTTTGTTGTTAGCGGTTTTTTTTATGTCTACAAATCTACAAGCATATCAGGATTATTTAGTTAAAGAGAAAAACTATTCTCCTTTAACGGTTCGTGCTTATTTAGATGATATTAAATCTTTTCAAGAATATCTTCTCGGTCAATCTGTAAATCTCGAAGAAGTTATTTACCCACATGTTAGAAATTGGATTGTGGTTCTTGTAGAGCAAAATATTTCAACCACTTCAGTTAATCGTAAAATATCGGCTTTAAAATCGTATTACAAATTTTTGTTGAAGGTGAAGCAAATTTCGATTAATCCATTGTTGAAACATAAATCTTTAAAAACTGCGAAGAAAGTTCAAATTCCTTTTTCCGAAAAAGAGTTACAAGATGTTTTTTCTGAAAATGAATACGCAAATGACTTTGAAGGTATTCGAAATCAATTTGTAATAGAACTTTTTTACACAACTGGAATTCGTAGAGCAGAGTTGATTAACTTAAAAATGAATAGTGTAAACGAAATTCAAAAAACAATTAGAGTTTTAGGAAAACGAAATAAAGAACGAATTATTCCGATGTTAGATTGTACTATTGAACTTTATAGATTATATAAGGAGCAACGAAATCAATTAGAGAGGATTAATGATGGTGAGGTGTTAATTTTATCTAAAACCGGAAATAAAGTAAGTGAATCACTTGTTTATCGTTTAATAAATGATTACTTTAGTACTGTCTCGAAAAAAGAAAAAAAGAGTCCACACGTTCTTAGGCATTCCTTTGCAACACATTTGTTGAATAATGGAGCCGATTTAAATTCCGTAAAAGAGTTATTAGGTCATGCTAGTTTATCGTCTACTCAGATATATACGCACAGCAGTTTGGCTGAAATAAAAAAAGTGTATCAAGAAGCGCATCCTAGAAATAAGAAATAACTCGATTGTATAACCATTTTAATTAACAGAATTATGAAAGTTAATGTGCAAGCAGTAAATTTTAATGTAGACAGAAAATTGGTAGATTTCATTCAAGAGCGAATGGATAAATTAGAAAAATATTACGATAAAATAGTTTCAGCTGAAGTTTTTTTAAGGCTTGAAAATACGAGTGATAAAGAAAATAAAACAGTAGAGATAAAAATTAATGTTCCTGGCGACGATTTTGTGGTTAAAAAAACTGAAAAGAGTTTTGAAGAAGGAGTAGATTTATCGGTTGATTCTTTAGAGCGTGTAATCTTAAAACGAAAAGAAAAATTAAGAGCGCATTCATAAAAAGAAAAAAAACATAAAAAATGTTTTGATTCAAAAATAAATTATATACATTTGCAGTCCGTTAGAAATAGCGGACTTTTTATATTTAAGTTGCCGGTGTAGCTCAGCTGGCTAGAGCAGCTGATTTGTAATCAGCAGGTCGTGGGTTCGAGTCCCTCCATCGGCTCAAAGTTATAAGTAACTGAATGTAAAAGGTTTGGGGAGATACTCAAGCGGCCAACGAGGGCGGACTGTAAATCCGCTGACTACGTCTTCGCAGGTTCGAATCCTGCTCTCCCCACGAGATTTTGAATTTAGAGAGAAGGATTTGGTTTTCTGAATTCTGATGGCTAACTTCTGAATACACAAAAGCCGGTGTAGCTCAGGGGTAGAGTGCTTCCTTGGTAAGGAAGAGGTCACGGGTTCAATTCCCGTCATTGGCTCTTAAAAAAAGTTTATTTTTTGAACACTAATATATAACTAAGATTAAATTATTAAATCATGGCAAAAGAAACCTTTGATCGTTCGAAGCCCCATTTAAATATTGGAACTATCGGACACGTTGACCACGGTAAAACTACGTTAACAGCTGCAATTACTAAAGTATTAGCTGATGCTGGTTTATCAGAAGCAAAATCATTTGATCAAATTGATAATGCTCCAGAAGAAAAAGAAAGAGGTATTACTATTAATACATCTCACGTAGAATATTCTACAGCTAACCGTCACTACGCTCACGTTGACTGTCCAGGTCACGCGGATTACGTTAAGAACATGGTTACAGGTGCTGCTCAAATGGACGGTGCTATCTTAGTAGTTGCTGCTACAGATGGTCCTATGCCACAAACAAGAGAGCACATCCTTTTAGGTCGTCAAGTAGGTGTGCCTAGAATGGTTGTATTCATGAATAAAGTGGATATGGTTGATGATGCTGAATTATTAGAATTAGTAGAAATGGAAATCAGAGATTTATTGTCTTTCTATCAGTATGATGGTGATAATGGTCCTGTTGTTCAGGGTTCTGCTTTAGGAGGATTAAACGGAGATCCAAAATGGGTTGCTACTATTATGGAGTTAATGGATGCTGTTGACAACTGGATTGAATTACCAGTTCGTGACGTTGAAAAACCATTTTTAATGCCAGTTGAAGATGTGTTTACAATTACAGGACGTGGAACTGTTGCTACGGGTCGTATCGAAACTGGAGTTGCTAATACAGGAGATGCTGTTGAAATCATTGGTATGGGAGCTGATAAATTAACTTCTACTATTACAGGAGTTGAGATGTTCCGTAAAATTCTTGATAGAGGTGAAGCTGGAGATAACGTAGGTTTATTATTAAGAGGTATCGCTAAAGAAGATATCAAAAGAGGAATGGTTATCATTAAGCCAGGATCAGTTAAACCACACGCTCATTTCAAAGCTGAGGTGTATATCTTGAAAAAAGAAGAAGGTGGGCGTCACACTCCATTCCACAATAACTACCGTCCTCAGTTCTACGTAAGAACAACTGATGTAACAGGTACTATTTCTTTACCAGCTGGTGTAGAGATGGTTATGCCTGGTGATAACTTAACAATTGATGTTCAATTATTAAGTCCTATCGCTTTGTCAGTAGGTTTACGTTTCGCTATCCGTGAAGGTGGTAGAACAGTAGGTGCTGGTCAGGTTACTGAAATTTTAGACTAATTATAAGTCAAAATAATAATTAAACCAGCAGTTCCGCTGCTGGTTTTTTAACAAACGGGCGTAGTACAAGGGTTAGTATAGTGGTCTCCAAAACCATTGATGGGGGTTCGAATCCCTCCGCCCGTGCAAATAAAGATTAAAATGACAAAAGTAGTTAATTACATATCTGAAGCATTTCATGAATTGAAAACGAATGTTACTTGGCCAGTTTGGGCAGATGTGCAACGTTTGACAATTATTGTAGCTGTATTTTCAATTGTTTTCGCTCTATTAACTTGGGGTGTTGATGAATTATTTGTAAAAGCACTTGAAGGTTTTTTTAACATTTTAAAATAGTACTTACAGTATGGCTGATAATAATGTTAATAAGTGGTATGTAGTAAGAGCTGTAAGTGGTCAGGAAAACAAAGTTAAAGCTTACATTGAAACAGAAACAGCTAGATTAGGTATGGCTGATTATATTTCTCAGGTTCTTGTTCCTACTGAAAAAGTAGTTCAAGTTAAAGATGGGAAAAAAATAGCTAAGGATAAAGTATACTTTCCTGGTTATATTATGATCGAAGCTAACTTAACTGGTGAAATTCCTCATATCATCAAATCGATTCCAGGAGTTATCGGTTTTTTAGGTGAAACTAAAGGTGGTGATGCTGTGCCATTAAGACAATCTGAAGTAAACAGAATGTTAGGTAAAGTAGATGAATTATCTGTTACAGTGGATAATGTAGTAATTCCTTATACTATTGGTGAAACAGTTAAGGTGGTAGATGGTCCTTTTAATGGTTTCAATGGAACTATTGAAAAAGTAAATGAAGAAAAGCGTAAACTTGAAGTAATGGTGAAAATTTTCGGAAGAAAAACACCTTTAGAGTTAAGTTTTATGCAAGTTGAAAAAGTATAATTTTCGTTACATATATAAATCACATCAATCGCTTCCAATTGATAGATGTGCTAAATTTTTTTAAAAATGGCAAAAGAAGTTAGTAAAGTAGTTAAACTACAAGTTAAGGGAGGTGCAGCGAATCCATCGCCACCGGTTGGACCTGCTTTGGGGGCTGCTGGGGTTAACATCATGGAGTTCTGTAAGCAGTTCAATGCAAGAACACAAGATAAACCTGGCAAAGTTTTACCAGTACAAATTACTGTGTATAAAGACAAGTCTTTTGACTTCGTTGTTAAAACGCCACCTGCTGCAATTCAATTATTAGAAGCAGCTAAATTAAAGTCTGGTTCTGGTGAACCAAATCGTAAAAAAGTTGCAAGTGTTACTTGGGACCAAATTAAAGCTATTGCTGAAGACAAAATGGCCGATCTAAATGCATTTACATTAGAGAAAGCTATGAGTATGATTGCAGGTACAGCTAGATCTATGGGTATAACAGTAACAGGGAATGCTCCTTTTTAATCGTTAAAAGAATTAGACAATGGCAAAATTGACAAAAAAGCAAAAAGAGGCTGCAGCAAAAATTGAGAAGAATAAACTTTATAGTTTAAAAGATGCTTCTGCATTAATTAAACAAGTTGCTTCTGCAAAATTTGATGAGTCTGTTGATATCGCAGTTAAATTAGGGGTAGATCCAAGAAAAGCGAATCAAATGGTAAGAGGGGTTGTAACATTACCTCACGGAACTGGTAAAGATGTAAGAGTTTTAGCTCTTGTTACTCCAGATAAAGAAGCGGAAGCTAAAGCTGCTGGTGCAGACCACGTAGGTTTAGATGATTATCTTCAAAAAATCAAAGATGGTTGGACAGATATTGATGTAATTATCACTATGCCAGCTGTTATGGGTAAATTAGGTCCATTAGGACGTGTTTTAGGACCAAGAGGTTTAATGCCTAACCCTAAAACAGGAACTGTAACTATGGATGTTGCTAAAGCTGTTGCAGAAGTAAAAGCTGGTAAAATCGATTTCAAAGTTGATAAAACTGGTATCGTTCACGCAGGAATAGGTAGAGTATCTTTTGATGCTGATAAAATCTATGAAAATGCACACGAAATCGTTCAAACATTAATCAAATTAAAACCAACTGCAGCTAAAGGTACATATATTAAGTCTATTCACTTATCTTGTACAATGAGTCCTGCTATTGCTTTAGATCCTAAAGCAATATAATTGGTAGTTAAAAATTTTTAGTATGACTAGAGAAGAAAAATCAATCGCGATTAAAGATTTAACTGCACAGTTAGCGGATGTTAATGTTATCTATTTAGCAGACATTTCAGGACTAGATGCAGATACTACTTCAAACTTAAGAAGAGCTTGTTTTAAAGCAGGTATTAAATTAGAAGTTGTGAAGAATACATTACTTGAAAAAGCAATGGAAGCTTCTGATAGCGACTTTGGTGATTTATCAACAGTTCTTAAAGGAAATACTTCTATGTTTATTGCTGATACGGCTAATGGTCCAGCAAAAATCATTAAAGAATTTCGTAAGAATGGTGAAAAACCACTTTTTAAAGGAGCTTATATTAACCAGGAAATTTACATCGGTGATAATTTATTAGACAGCTTAGTAGCTATCAAGTCTAAAGAAGAAGTTATCGGAGAAATCATTGGATTATTACAATCTCCTGCTCAAAGAGTTATTGCAGCTCTTAAAAATCAACCTAACAAGGAAGAAGGAGCAGAATAATAAGTACGCACAAATAAATTATATTTTTTACAAAACATTTTAAACGATAGAAAAAATGGCAGATTTGAAACAATTCGCAGAACAATTAGTTAACTTAACAGTTAAAGAAGTTAACGAATTAGCAACAATATTAAAAGATGAGTATGGTATCGAGCCTGCTGCTGCAGCTGTTGTAGTTGCTGCTGGTGGTGGAGCTGCTGGAGCTGCTGCTGAGCAAACTGAATTTACAGTAGTATTAAAAGAAGCTGGTGCTTCTAAATTAGGAGTTGTTAAAGCAGTTAAAGAATTAACTGGTTTAGGTCTTAAAGAAGCAAAAGATTTAGTTGATGCTGCACCAACAAATGTAAAAGAAGGTGTTTCTAAAGATGAGGCTGAAGGTCTTAAGAAAGCTTTAGAAGAAGCAGGAGCTGTAGTTGAGTTAAAATAATTTTTACTCATTAATAAGCTAGGTTTAGGTCTTGAGAGTGTTCTCAAAGACCTAAACCATTTTGCGTATATTAAATTATTGTATTTTTTATGCGTTTTAAAGTAAACAATAACGAAGAAAAAAATTAAACTAACTTTCCTGGTTTATTTTAAAGATGTATTGTTTATTAAAAAGGAAGTATTATTAAAACAGTGTATTTACACAAAAATTACTTTTTTTAAATCAAAATTTTATCCATTGATGATTGCTAATCAGACTGAAAGATTAAATTTTGCTTCTACTAAGAACATTCCTCAATATCCAGATTTCCTAGATATTCAGGTAAAATCGTTTAAAGATTTTTTCCAATTGGAAACTAAATCTGACGAAAGAGGCAACGAAGGGCTGTATAATACCTTCATGGAAAACTTTCCAATTACGGATACGAGAAATCAGTTCGTATTAGAATTCCTAGATTATTTTATTGATCCACCTAGATATACCATCGAAGAGTGTATTGACAGAGGTTTAACGTATAGCGTTCCTCTTAAAGCTAGACTAAAATTATATTGTACTGACCCTGAACACGAGGATTTTGAAACAATCGTTCAAGATGTGTATTTAGGAACAATACCATATATGACTCCTAGTGGTACATTCGTAATTAATGGTGCTGAGCGTGTAGTTGTATCGCAATTACATAGATCTCCAGGTGTATTCTTTGGACAGTCTTTCCATGCAAATGGAACTAAATTGTATTCTGCCAGAATTATTCCTTTTAAAGGTTCTTGGATTGAATTCGCTACTGATATCAATAACGTAATGTATGCGTATATTGATAGAAAGAAAAAATTACCTGTTACTACTTTATTTAGAGCAATCGGATTTGAAAGAGATAAAGATATCTTGGAAATTTTCGACTTAGCAGAAGAAATTAAAGTTTCTAAAACGGGTATTAAAAAATATGCTGGAAGAAGACTTGCTGCTCGTGTATTAAATACATGGCATGAAGATTTCGTAGATGAAGATACTGGAGAAGTAGTTTCTATCGAACGTAATGAAATTATCTTAGATCGTGATACAATCCTTGATAAAGATAATATCGAAGAAATAATTGAAGCAGACGTAAAAACTATCCTTTTACATAAAGAGGATAACAACGCGGCTGATTATACAATTATTCATAATACGTTACAAAAAGATCCAACAAACTCTGAAAAAGAGGCTGTTGAACACATTTACAGACAATTACGTAACGCGGAACCGCCTGATGAGGAAACGGCTCGTGGTATTATAGATAAATTGTTCTTCTCTGATCAACGTTATAACTTAGGTGAAGTTGGTCGTTACAGAATGAACAAAAAGTTAAACCTTGATATTCCAATGGAAAAACAAGTTTTAACGAAAGAAGATATTATTACAATCGTTAAATATTTGATCGAATTAATCAACTCTAAAGCAGAGATTGATGATATTGATCACTTATCAAACCGTCGTGTAAGAACAGTTGGTGAGCAATTATCAGCTCAGTTCGGAGTAGGTTTAGCTCGTATGGCTAGAACAATCCGTGAAAGAATGAACGTTCGTGATAACGAGGTGTTTACACCAATCGATTTGATTAATGCTAAAACATTATCATCGGTTATTAACTCTTTCTTTGGAACTAACCAGTTATCTCAGTTCATGGATCAAACAAATCCATTAGCAGAGATTACACACAAACGTCGTTTATCTGCCCTTGGACCTGGAGGTTTATCTAGAGAAAGAGCTGGTTTCGAGGTGCGTGACGTTCACTATACACACTACGGAAGACTTTGTCCAATTGAAACTCCAGAGGGACCAAACATTGGACTTATTTCATCTTTAGGAGTTTATGCTAAAGTAAACGGAATGGGATTCATCGAAACGCCTTACCGTAAAGTAACGGATGGTGTGGTTGATTTAGAATCTACTCCAGTTTATTTAAGCGCTGAAGAGGAAGAAGGTAAAATGATTGCTCAAGCAAACATTGAAATGGATGCTAAAGGTAAAATTACTGCTACGAATGTTATTGCACGTGAAGAAGGAGATTTCCCAGTGGTTGCTCCAACTGCCGTTCATTATACAGACGTTGCTCCAAATCAAATTGCTTCGATTTCAGCTTCATTGATTCCTTTCTTAGAACATGATGATGCGAATCGTGCGTTGATGGGATCTAACATGATGCGTCAGGCCGTTCCATTATTACGTCCTGAAGCTCCAATCGTGGGTACTGGTTTAGAAAGACAAGTTGCTTCTGATTCAAGAGTATTAATCAATGCGGAAGGAAACGGAACTGTTGAGTATGTTGATGCTAATATGATTACTATCAAATACGACAGAACTGAAGAAGAACGTATGGTAAGCTTTGATTCAGATGAGAAAACGTATCAATTAATCAAATATAGAAAAACCAACCAAAGTACTTGTATCAACCTTAAACCTATCGTAAGAAAAGGTGACAGAGTTGCTAAAGGACAAGTATTATGTGAAGGTTATGCTACTCAAAACGGAGAATTAGCAATCGGAAGAAACTTAAAAGTGGCGTTCATGCCATGGAAAGGGTACAACTTCGAGGATGCAATCGTAATTTCTGAAAAAGTAGTTCGTGATGATATTTTTACATCATTACATATTGATGATTATACATTAGAAGTTCGTGATACTAAATTAGGTAACGAAGAATTAACTAATGATATTCCAAACGTTTCAGAAGAAGCTACTAAAGATTTAGATGAAAACGGTATGATTAGAATTGGTGCAGAGGTTAAACCTGGCGACATTCTAATCGGAAAAATTACACCAAAAGGAGAATCAGATCCTACTCCAGAAGAAAAACTTTTAAGAGCTATCTTCGGGGATAAAGCGGGTGATGTAAAAGATGCTTCATTAAAAGCGTCTCCATCTTTACACGGTGTAGTTTTAGACAAAAAATTATTTGCGAAAGCAGTAAAAGATAAGAGAAAACGTTCTAAAGATAAAGAAGACGTTGATAAATTAGAAGTTGAGTTTGAAGTTAAGTATACTGACTTGAAAGACAAATTAATTGAAAAATTATTTGTTATCATCGACGGTAAAACTTCTCAAGGTGTAATGAACGATTTAGGTGAAGAAGTATTACCAAAAGGTAAAAAATTCACTAAAAAGATGTTACAAGGAGTAGAAGATTTTGCTCACTTAACTAAAGGTCAATGGACAACAGATGAGCATACCAATGCAATGGTAAATGACTTAATTCACAACTACAAAATCAAATTAAACGATTTACAAGGTTGGTTAAGAAGAGAGAAATTTACAATTACTGTTGGGGATGAATTACCTTCTGGAATTTTAAAACTTGCTAAAGTTTACATCGCTAAGAAACGTAAATTAAAAGTAGGGGATAAAATGGCAGGACGTCACGGTAACAAAGGTATTGTTGCTAAAATCGTTCGTCATGAAGATATGCCATTCTTAGAAGACGGAACACCAGTAGATATCGTATTAAATCCACTTGGGGTACCATCTCGTATGAACATCGGTCAGATTTATGAAACAGTTCTTGGTTGGGCTGGACAAAAATTGAACAAGAAATTTGCTACTCCAATTTTTGACGGTGCTACTTTAGATCAAATTAATGAATTTACAGACGAAGCTGGAATTCCAAGATTCGGTCATACATACTTGTATGATGGAGGAACTGGAGAGCGTTTCCACCAACGTGCAACTGTGGGTGTAATTTACATGTTGAAATTAGGACACATGGTAGATGATAAAATGCACGCACGTTCTATTGGTCCATACTCGTTAATTACGCAACAACCATTAGGAGGTAAGGCTCAATTTGGAGGTCAGCGTTTTGGAGAGATGGAGGTTTGGGCACTTGAAGCATACGGTGCATCAAGTACTTTAAGAGAAATCTTAACTGTTAAATCGGATGACGTTATTGGTAGAGCTAAAACTTACGAAGCTATCGTTAAAGGTGAAACTATGCCAGAACCAGGATTGCCAGAATCATTCAATGTATTAATGCATGAATTGAAAGGTCTTGGTTTAGACATCAGATTAGAAGAATAAAAAAGAATGCAGTATTCAGTTCCGATTTTTTCTGAGCTGAATACTTTTTATAATTAAGTTTTTAAGGATTTATAACCGTAAACCGTTCCGATTTTTTATTTAAACCTTTTGGTTTTTATAATTAGCACTTCAAAATTTTAGATTTGAAGTTTAGAGAAGTAATCCGTGTTAGAGACGTTGCACCGCAACGTCTGTACAAAATCAATTTTTAATTGCAAAATAAATCAATAGTAAAAACTATGATGAATAATAGAAATAGTAAAGACAAGCAACAAATCAAAAGATTTAACAAAATCACGATAGGATTAGCTTCTCCAGAATCAATTTTAGGAGAATCCAGAGGTGAGGTTTTAAAGCCAGAAACTATCAACTATCGTACTCACAAACCAGAAAGAGATGGTCTTTTCTGTGAACGTATTTTCGGTCCAGTAAAAGATTACGAGTGTGCTTGTGGAAAATATAAAAGAATTCGCTACAAAGGAATCGTTTGTGACCGATGTGGTGTTGAAGTAACAGAGAAAAAAGTACGTAGAGATAGAGTTGGACACATCAACCTTGTTGTGCCTATCGCTCACATCTGGTATTTCCGTTCGTTACCAAACAAAATTGGTTATATTTTAGGTTTACCATCTAAGAAATTAGATATGATTATTTACTACGAAAGATACGTAGTAATTCAAGCAGGTGTTGCTAAAAACGCTGATGGCGAATCATTACAAAGATTAGATTTCCTTACGGAAGAAGAGTATTTAAATATTTTAGATACACTTCCAATGGAAAATCAATATTTAGATGACAACGATCCTAATAAATTCATCGCTAAAATGGGTGCTGAATGTATTATGGATTTATTAGCTCGTACTGACTTAGACGAACTTTCTTATAGTTTACGTCACGCTGCTAATAACGAAACATCTAAACAACGTAAAACTGAAGCGTTAAAACGTTTAAATGTTGTAGAATCGTTCCGTGACTCGAATAAAAATAGAGAAAACCGTCCTGAATGGATGATTTTAAAAGTTATTCCAGTTATTCCACCAGAATTGCGTCCGTTAGTGCCTCTTGATGGAGGTCGTTTCGCAACTTCAGATTTAAATGATTTATACAGAAGAGTTATCATCCGTAACAACCGTTTAAAAAGATTAATGGAGATTAAAGCTCCAGAAGTTATCTTAAGAAACGAAAAACGTATGTTACAAGAATCTGTAGATTCATTATTTGATAACACGCGTAAAGCTTCTGCTGTTAAAACAGAATCAAACAGACCATTAAAATCTTTATCAGATTCATTAAAAGGTAAACAAGGTCGTTTCCGTCAAAACTTATTAGGAAAACGTGTAGATTATTCTGCTCGTTCAGTAATTGTCGTTGGACCAGAAATGAAATTGTTCGAATGTGGTCTTCCAAAAGATATGGCTGCTGAACTATACAAACCATTCGTTATTCGTAAGTTAATCGAAAGAGGAATTGTTAAAACAGTGAAGTCGGCTAAGAAAATTATCGACAAAAAAGAGCCAGTTGTATGGGATATTTTAGAGAATGTAATTAAAGGACATCCTGTATTATTAAACCGTGCTCCTACGCTTCACCGTTTAGGTATTCAAGCATTCCAACCTAAGTTAATTGAAGGAAAAGCAATCCAGTTACACCCATTAGTATGTACGGCATTCAACGCCGATTTCGATGGTGACCAGATGGCGGTTCACTTACCATTAGGGCCAGAAGCTATTTTAGAGGCACAATTATTAATGTTGGCTTCTCACAATATCTTGAATCCTGCTAACGGTGCTCCAATTACAGTACCTTCTCAAGACATGGTACTTGGTCTTTATTACATGACCAAAGAGCGTTTGTCTACTCCAGAAATGAAAATTTTAGGAGAAGGTTTAACTTTCTATTCTGCTGAAGAAGTAAATATTGCTTTGAATGAAGGAAAATTAGAATTAAATGCTAGAGTGAAAATTAGAGCAAGAGATTTTAATGAAGAAGGTGAATTAGTTTATAAAATTATCCAAACTACAGCAGGTAGAGTATTATTTAATGAAGTAGTACCTGAAGCTGCAGGATATATTAATGAGGTATTAACTAAGAAATCACTTCGTGATATTATTGGTAAAATCTTAGCGGTTACTGACGTTCCTACAACAGCAGCTTTCTTGGATAACATGAAAGATATGGGGTATAAGTTCGCATTCCGTGGAGGATTGTCATTCTCATTAGGTGATATTAGAATTCCAGAACAAAAAACGCAGTTAATAGCTGATGCTCGTGAGCAAGTTGATGGAATTTCGATGAACTATAGTATGGGTCTTATTACCAATAACGAACGTTACAACCAAGTTATTGATATCTGGACTTCTGCTAATGCTCAATTAACAGAGTTAGCAATGAAAAATATCCGTGAAGACCAACAAGGTTTCAACTCGGTATATATGATGCTTGACTCTGGAGCAAGGGGTTCTAAAGAACAGATTCGTCAGTTAACTGGTATGCGTGGTTTGATGGCTAAGCCTAAAAAATCAACCGCTGGTGGTGGTGAAATTATTGAAAACCCGATTTTATCTAACTTTAAGGAAGGTCTTTCGATTCTTGAGTACTTCATTTCTACTCACGGTGCTCGTAAAGGTCTTGCGGATACGGCTCTTAAAACTGCCGATGCAGGTTACTTAACGCGTAGATTACATGATGTATCTCAAGATGTTATTGTAAACTCTGTAGATTGTGGTACTTTAAGAGGAATTGAAGTTTCTGCTTTAAAGAAAAATGAAGAAATCGTTGAAACTTTAGGAGAAAGAATCTTAGGACGTGTAGCTTTACAAAATGTAATTAATCCTCTTGATAATGAAGTTTTAATTCATGCTGGTGAACAAATTACAGAAGCTGTCGTTAAGAAAATTGAAGCATCTCCAATCGAAAGAGTAGAAGTGCGTTCTCCATTAACATGTGAAGCTACAAAAGGTATTTGTGCAAAATGTTACGGAAGAAACTTAGCTACAGGTAAGATGACTCAGAAAGGTGAAGCAGTTGGAGTTATTGCAGCGCAATCAATTGGTGAGCCAGGTACGCAGTTAACACTTCGTACGTTCCACGTTGGAGGGGTTGCTGGAGGTATCTCTGAAGAATCTAGCATTGTTACTCGTTTTGCAGGTAGATTAGAAATTGAAGATTTAAAAACAGTTAAAGGTGAAGATGCTGAAGGAAACACTGTTGATATCGTAATTTCTCGTTCTACGGAATTAAAATTAGTAGATGCTAAAACTGGAATTTTATTAAATACACACTATATTCCTTACGGTTCAAGTATTTTTGTTAAAGACGGAGACGTTGTTGAAAAAGGTACTACAATCTGTAAATGGGATCCATATAATGGAGTTATTGTTTCAGAATTTACAGGAAAAATTGCTTACGAAGATTTAGAACAAGGACAATCGTTCTTAGTTGAAATCGATGAGCAAACAGGTTTCCAAGAAAAAGTAATTTCTGAAGGTAGAAATAAAAAATTAGTTCCTACTTTATTGATTTACGGAAAAGATGGCGAATTAATTCGTTCATATAACTTACCAGTTGGAGCTCACCTTATGGTAGATGATGGCGAGAAAATTAAAGCAGGTAAAATTTTAGTAAAAATCCCACGTCGTTCTTCTAAAACAGGCGATATCACGGGAGGTTTACCAAGAATTACCGAGTTATTAGAAGCTCGTAATCCATCTAACCCAGCAGTAGTTTCTGAAATTGACGGTGTAGTTACTTTCGGAAAAATAAAAAGAGGTAACCGTGAAATCGCTATCGAGTCTAAATTTGGTGAAGTGAAGAAATACTTAGTAAAACTTTCGAACCAAATCTTAGTACAAGAGAATGACTACGTGAAAGCAGGTACGCCACTTTCTGATGGTGCAATTACTCCAGAAGATATTTTAAGAATTCAAGGGCCATCTGCTGTTCAACAGTATTTAGTAAATGAAATTCAAGAAGTTTACCGTTTACAAGGGGTAAAAATCAACGACAAACACTTTGAGGTAGTAATTCGTCAAATGATGCGTAAAGTAAGAATTGTTGATCCAGGAGATACATTATTCTTGGAAGATCAATTAGCTCATACTAGTGATTTCCTTGTTGAAAACGACAAGTTATACGGAATGAAAGTAGTGGAAGAAGCAGGTGACTCTGAAAATTTAAAACCGGGTCAAATTATTTCTCCACGTCAGTTAAGAGATGAAAATTCGTTATTAAAACGTAATGATAAAAATTTAGTAGAAGCTCGTGATGTTATTACAGCAACTGCTACTCCAGTACTTCAAGGTATTACGAGAGCATCGTTACAAACAAAATCATTTATTTCTGCTGCATCGTTCCAGGAAACTACTAAAGTATTAAACGAAGCTGCAGTTGCAGGTAAAGTAGATACTTTAGAAGGATTAAAAGAAAACGTTATTGTAGGTCACAGAATTCCAGCCGGTACAGGTATGAGAGACTACGATAATACAATAGTAGGTTCTAAAGAAGAGTACAACGAACTTATGGCTGCTAAAGAAGAGTTTAACTACTAATAATTAGTAACTATTATTCAAATATCCAAAAGCCTAACAGATTTTTCTGTTAGGCTTTTTTTTTACACTAATAATACTTATTCTTGTATAAGATTTTCAAATATTGTTTATATCAACTAATATTATACAGGTCAAATAAATTCAAAAACTTCAATGACTTATATATTTAAAAATTAAAAATTATGGAAAATAATAACCAGCAAGGGCAAATTAACATTGAGTTAGACGAGCAAACGGCTGAAGGAACCTATTCAAATTTAGCAATCATAAATCACTCCAATTCTGAATTTGTTGTCGATTTTGTAACAATTATGCCTGGAGTGCCAAAAGCAAAAGTAAAATCAAGAATTATCTTAACACCACAACATGCAAAACGTTTATTAAAAGCATTAGGTGAAAATATTAATCGTTTCGAAAACGCGCACGGAAAAATTGAAGAAGGCGAACAAATGCCAATTCCTCTAAATTTTGGTCCTACAGGACAAGCTTAGTTAGGAAATCCTCAAGAGTTATTGAGGATTTTTATTTTAAGTATTTTATCGGTTAAAATTGTATTTCATCGTTGATTTATCTAAGATATTGTTTTTTTTCAGAAATTGTATAGCTTTTTGTAGGCAAACTTAAATTTTTTTACGGCAATTAATAAAAATTAACTATATGATAAACAACTACGATTCAGTTGATGCCTTTGTTTTTAATGGCTCAGCAAATTTGAAAAAACAAGAATCGACATCTTTCTCGGTAAAAAAAGGAACTTTAGTGCTCTTTATGACTGTGTTTTTGATGTTGTTTTCTTTTGTTTTTGTACAAGGGCAATCAGTAACAAACTATGCCTTTAGTACAACAACAACTGGTTCATTAGCCTTAGATGCTAATGGAAATACCGTTGATATGTCAACAGGAACAACTCAATTGCTAGCATCGGGTTTAGACGATGTGGCATCTTCAGTTAATCCAATTGGATTTGATTTTATTGGTATGGGAGTTACGCATACCAATTTCTCTGCCAATACAAATGGAGCTTTTGCTCTAGGAAATGCTGCGATTGGTACATCTGGTACTACTAATACAGGATCAGCTACAAGGCTGTTTATTGCTCCTTTTGGTGGTGACCAAGCTACGCACTCAACAGGTAAAGTACATTATAAAATAATTGGTTCAGCTCCAAACAGAACACTTGTGGTAGAGTGGTTAAATATGGAGATGGATTATCAATCATCAATTTCTAATGCTACGTATCAAGCAAGGATATACGAAACATCTGGAATTATTGAGTTTGTATACGGATCTATGTCAGTTGCAGATGCTTTTTTTACAGGCCCAATTATTGGTTTTTCTGCAGGAACAACGGCAGGAACAATTGCTTCCGTAACTTCATCAACCAATGCAGTTACAACAAACGGAACTGCTTATGTAAATAACACTTACGTTGTAGGTGCTATAGCAAATTTAGATTCTAGTGCTGATGGTTCAAGAAGAACTTATGTGTTTACACCATCAACTTTAGCTGTTACAGCACCAACAACTTTAACTTTTTCGGGAGTTACATCATCGGGTACAACTGTAAACTGGGTAGATGACTCAATAAATGAATTTGGATTTTTAGTAACAAGAGCAACAGATGTCGCTTTTACAACAAATGTTGTTACTACAACTATTGCTTCAACAACAGTAGCTGCTACTGGTGGAGCTTACAATTCTATACAAACAGGTTTAACACCAAGTACGTTATATTATTATAAAGTTCAGGCACTTTCTGAGGCAATATATTCAACTGAAATTTCAGGTTCTCAAGCAACAAACCCTCCAGGCTTTTTTGTTTCAATTACTGATGGTAACTGGAATGATCCTGCTACTTGGGATGCAAATGCAGTTCCAACAGGTGTTGATAACGCAACAGTTGCGGCTCACACCGTTACGATAGACGCGGCTGGCATGTCAATTAATAACTTAATAGTTCAAGGTTCATTAGAATATGGTGTAACACCAACTACTTTTAATGTTAATGGTAATTTAACTATTGAAGCAGGAGGAGAATTCCTTGTGTTTAATGGCACTATAGGAAAGGCTTTAGTTGTTACAGGAAATATAGTAAACGATGGAAATATTGATTTATCTGTTGGAGCAACAACTGCAGGAAGTTTAACATTAAATGGAAGTACAGTTCAGACAATTTCTGGTTCTGGTACGTTTGCTAGTAACTTAATAAGAAATTTAATTTTTACCAATACATCAACAACAATTCCAAATATTAATTGGGATTTTGATGATATAAGTGTTGCATATAATTTAAATATAGCAAATGCTAAAATTAATTTAAATAACAATAAAATTAACTTTGGTATTGGATCAGCTGTTGCTGCGGATACTGGTAATACATTTACATCTACAAATGGAGGTTTTTTAAACGGAACATTTTCTAGATGGTGGACAGCCGCTCAGACAGGTTATACTACTTCAGGACCAACAGCTATTCCAACAGCTGCGGCTGGAAGATATCCTTTTTATTCACCAACTGGAGATCAAAGAATATTCTATGTTGGTAGAACAACTCCTTCGGCGGGTGGTAAATATGCAGTAACTTATAATAACGCTACAACAAGTACTACAGGATTAAGTATTGTTGATGGTGCTTATACGGTTACTAATCAATGGGATGGTAATTTTGTAGTTACACTAGATGGTACAACACCTGCTGCTGCTTCAAACTGGGTAACAATGTTTACTCCAAATGCTTTCTTTACTACTGCACTTGGTGCAAGAATTACAGGTGAAAGTGTTGCGATATCAGGAACTCACGTTAATACTTCAAGTGCTCCATATGGACAAAGAAGTGGGGTTTCAACTGCCGATTTAACTTCCGCGACAGGTTTACATCTTGGAGTTAATGTGTCTGATGTTCCAATTGTTTCTGTTGCTTCTGGAGATTGGAATACAGGTTCTACTTGGAATGGTGGAGTTGTGCCATCTTGTGCAGATGTTGCTGTAATTGCAAACGGTCATACAGTTACATCTACTACTTCAGGTAATGTGGCAAGAAATGTAACAATAGCAACAGGAGGTACATTGGAAGTTTCTGCTGGAGATTTAACAGTAGGTTGTACATTAAACAATAATACTTTAGCGAATAGTGGTACTTTAACCGTTTCAGGTGGTCTATTAGCAGTTAATGGAAATATGGTACACAATGCAGCTTCTATTTTTAATCAAAGTGGCGGGGATATTCTTGTTGATGGTAATGAAGGTGGTATTGTGGCAAATTCTGTTGCATCTGGTGTTGCAATCGTTCAATTAAATTCACAATTCATTAACTGGACAGGTGGTGCATTAACTATTTTAGACCCACACGCTAATACAACAGCGTCAAATACTTTAGCTTACAATAATAGTACTGCTCACGTAAACGTTCCAAATACACATACTCTTAGATTAGGGGATGGTGTTTCAACAGATGCAGGAGGGAATGCGACTAATGGATTTAGATTGAATACTTGGGTAGGTTCTAATAGAATTTTATTTGGTAACTTAGAAGTAAATACGCTTGGAGGAACAAATAGACAAGTAACTACAACTTATACTTTAGGATTTAGCGGAAATATGACTATTGAAACAAGTTCGGAAGTAGTCTTTGGTACTTCTTATGTCGCTGGGAATGTATTAAATAATGGGACTTTTACATCTACTACATTGTTTGGATTAGCTAATTATTTAAATGGTACTGTTTCTGCAACAACAAATCCTCAAACAATAGGAGGTACAGGTGTTTATAGAAATTTAGCTACTACACCTACAGCAAATTTAACTTCTTTTTTAGTTAATAATACTAATGCAACAGGTGTAACATTAAATGCTCCATTATCGGTTAGTGGTACATTAACAATGACATCTGGTATCATTAATACTACAAATACAAATTTATTAACATTAGGAACTGCAACTGCAGGAGGAACTTTAGCAGGTACGCCAAGTGATACTAACATGGTTAGAGGTCCTTTCGCGAGAACTATTGCTAATGCTAATGCAAATACAAATTATTTATTATTCCCTGTTGGTAAAGTAGCGTATGCTCCTGTTTGGGCTGCACCAGCTACTACAGCTGCAACTGTAATGAAGGCAGAAACTTTTGATACCAATACTGGAACACAAAATGCTGCGATTGCAAATATGGGAACTAACAGAAGATGGGAATTACCATTAATATCTGGAACAATTAGTGATATTAATGTAAGAGTAGGTGATGCTGGAATTTTAGCAACAAGTATTCCAGTTCAAGCACCTTCTGCTAGTGGAGAATATACAAGTACTTTTGGTTCTGTTGCAACTGCTGTTGCCGGGGTTTCAACTGAATCTACAACACCTGTTTTAAGTGCTAGCTATACAGGATTTTTAAGTTATGCAGATTCTAATGCTTGTGCTGGAGCTCCAACACCAGGTAATACAATTGCTTCAGATAACTCAATTTGTTTAGGAACTTCTGTTACTTTAAGTTTACAAAATTTAACAACAGGTTCTGGTGTAACTTATCAATGGTTTTCATCACCTGACGGAGTGACGTATTCTTCAATTCCTACAGAAACTAATCCGACTTATTCTACTACGCCAACTGAATCTACTTACTTTATGTGTGAAGTGACTTGTGCTTCAGGTCCTTCAACTACTGCTTCAACTCCAGTGCAAATAACTTTTGCAAATGAAGTAACTGCAACTGTGCCAGCTACTAGATGTGGAGCAGGAACTGTTGATTTAAGTGCTACACAAAGTGCTGGTGCAACTATTAATTGGTTCGCAGCTGCAACTGGAGGTTCTTCATTAGCTTCTGGTTCTTCATTTACAACACCTTCAATTGCAACAACAACTACTTTCTATGCTGCTGCAACAACTGCTTCTGCAGGTAGTTTAGTTTTAGGAGCAGGTGCAACAAACTCCTCATCTACAGCGGCAAGTTTCTTTCCTGGTTTCTGGGGAGGATCTAAAACCCAGTATATAATTCGTGCTTCAGAATTAATCCAAGCTGGATTAACGGCTGGACCTATAACTAATCTTGGGTTTGAACCAACAAACTCTGGTCAAACATATCAAGGATTCTTTGTTCAAATTGGACATACTGCTTCTACAACTGCACCAACAACTACATTTATACCAAATGCTGGTTTAACTTTTGTTTATGCAGGTACTGAAGCAAACGATGGTTTTACACCTGTTGCGGGTTCTGTAAATAATTTAACATTTGGTACAGGAGCAGGAACTACAAGTAGTTTTGTTTGGGATGGAACTTCTAATATTGTAGTTTCAATTTCATGGTCTAGAGTTCCGTCTGCAACTACAGCTACATCAACAACAATGAAAGTGGATAATGTAGGTTTTGTTTCTGCAGCTTATAGACAAAGAGATAGTTTTACTCCAATAGCAATGCTAGATGAAACCTCTGTAAATAGTACATCATCTAATAGACCAAGATTTACAATTAATGGTCAATTAATTTGTTCTTCACCAAGAGTTGCTGTGGTAGCTACTGTTTCTTCACCGCCAGCTTTAACTTTAAGCGCAGCAAATACAACAATTTGTGAAGGTGATTCTTCAAGTGTTGTTACTTTAACTGCTGGTTCTGGGGATTATGATACTTTCGTATGGTCTCCTGCAACTGGAGTAACAGGAGATGAAACAACAGGATGGACTTTTAATCCAACTACTGCAACTAGTTATACTTTAACTGCTAGTCAAACTTCTGGTGCATTATGTGTAACATCTACAACGTTTGATGTTGATGTGAATCCGGTTCCTACTGCAATTACTATTACTCCAGCTTCACCAATAATTTGTGTTGATGGTATTCAGTCGTTAGCTGTTACAGGTGGAACAATTGGATCTTCAGGTTCAACGACAATTGGTTCTGATACTACAGTTACAACTCAAAACGGTATAGAGCCAACTGCTTTTAATAATAGATATGAGCATTATTGGATGCAAATGGTATTTACAGCAGCTGAATTAAATGCTGCAGGTGTAGAAGCAGGTAATATTAATGGTATTAAATTTAATATTACTACTATTGGTTCTGCTGCATTTGTTTCAGATTATCGTGTTCACATGGCTAACACTGGATTGTCAGTATTAACAGGATTTGTTACTACAGGATTAACTGAAGTTTTCGCTGCGGCAACCTATAATCAACAATTAGGTGTAAATACAATTACATTTAATACTCCTTATGTATGGGATGGCGTTTCTAATATTATTTTAGATGTTAGAAATACTGGAGCTGATGCAACAAATAACTCAAGTACTTATTATACTGCTACTCCAGACAATAAAACAGTTTCTTCAGTAACATCTACTTCTTTTGGAAGTTCAAATGCTTATGTAGCTTCTAATCCAACAGGAACTCTTAGCTTAAGAAGATTAAATACAACATTTGATTGGGTAAGTTCTCAACCAACGACTGTAACTTGGGCTCCATTAACAGATTTATACACAGATGCTGCTGCAACAATTCCTTATACAGGAACCAATGCTACAACAGTTTATGTAAAATCTTCAACTATTGGAACTCAGACTTATACTGTAACTTCAACTGCAGCTACAACTTGTTTTACTACAGCAACTGTAGATGTAGAGGTAAGTGCTTTACCAGATACTACAATTTCTCGTTTAGATGATACATTAACAGTGGCAGAAGCTGGTGCAACTTATCAATGGGTTACTTGTGATGCAGGTCCTGTATACACACCTATTGGAGGAGCAACTTCTCAATCATATTTAGTAACTGCTATTGGAAGTTATGCTGTAGAAGTAACTAAAAACGGATGTACTACAAGAAGTGCATGTTTTGATGTTACTACTTTAGGAACTTCTTCTTTTGATATGAATGCTTTAACTGTTTATCCTAATCCAGTTGTAGACATTTTATCAATTAGATATAATGAAGAAATTACTGCGATTAACGTATATGACTTAAGTGGAAGATTGGTGAAACAAATAACACCAAATCAAACTGAGGTTGAGGTAAACATGTCTGAATTAGCTGCTGCAATGTATATTGTAAAAGTGAACGCAGGTGAAAGCCAAACTGAAATTAAAGTAATTAAAAAATAAAGTTAAGTTAAGTTTTTTAAATAAAAAAGGGTCAATCTTTAGAGGTTGGCCCTTTTTGTTTTTATTTTAGCAACATGAAATTGACAGCATTAAAAATAGAACAACTCCCAATAGTAATCGACTTAACCAAGAAAATTTGGCCTGTGGCGTATGGTGAAATCTTGTCAAAAGAGCAATTAGATTACATGATTGACAAATTTTATAACGAAACCGCTTTGCGCGAATTAATACAAAAAGGTCACGTTTTTTATTTGGCACAAGACGATAATGGAAAAGAGGTAGGTTTTGTTTCCTATGAAATTAATAGCGAACCCAACAAAACAAAAATCCATAAAATTTACGTGTTACCCGAAACACAAGGCACTGGTTTAGGTAGACAATTCTTTGAATTGGTTAAAGAAAAAGCTATTGAAAATAACCAAAAAGCCATTTTCTTAAACGTAAATAAATACAACAACGCCTTACATTTTTACACCAAACTAGGCTTTACAAAAGTAAAAGACGAAGTTATTGATATTGGAAACGGTTACGTAATGGATGATTATGTGATGGAAATAGCAATTTAAAATGTTTATAACATTACGGATTTCCACATTTTGGTTTGAAATGGGTTTTGTAAATTGCATGAAGTTATTCGGAAGGAAGTTTTACTAATATGTAACATTTTTAAATAATGTGGGTAAAATCATTTATAGAGTATAAAAGCAAAGAGCTTATTGAGTGTAAATTACTTTTTAAACATGGTAAAATACAAGAGATTGAAATGGAATTTTTTAATGGAATAAAGCCATTTGAAAATAATTCAGAACTTGCAGAAAATCTTGAAATATTGAAGACATATAAACAGGATGAATCAAATATGTTTTGTAAATATTTTATTAAAAAATCTATTAATAGAGAGGTTTTTAAAATGTTTTTAGATATTAATTACTTTGAGTATCTCAAACTTCAATGGCAATTAAAATATTTTTTAATACAATCAAAAGATATAAAAATTGAAGTATTAAAATATATAATTATAAGTATATTAGCTTTTATTGGCGGACTTTTTTATTTTAAAAATGATGTCTCAAAAAATATAAATAATGATAGTGTAGAAAAAATAAAATCTGATGATTTAAATAAAGTTGATGGAAAAATAGATTCGTTACACTTGTCTAAATAATTAAATTTAATAACGGTTACTTAAAAATAAAATTCAATGAAACAATCAATTTTTGGAATCATTTTTTCATTTTTTGTTATTCCATTATTTGGGCAAACAATAGTTAAAGATAGTATTTCCGGAAAATACCAATCTGAAGGCGTTGTAGTTTTTGATAGTATTAAGGCAGATATGATTTTCACTAAGGCTAAAGAGTGGATTGCTATTAATTATAAATCTGCAAATGATGTTATTCAGTTAGCAGATAAAGAGAGTCTAAAAATTATTGTAAAAGGTAATTTTAAAACTTCAATGTTTATGAAAGATGTTTGGATAGCTCACACTTTAATCTTAGATTTTAAAGATAATAAGTTAAGATATTTTTACTCAAATTTTAGCTATTACAGCTCTGGTTCAGGAAGTTTAGAATTTGAAAGTAAAAGTTTAGGTTTCAAAAAATCAGTTATAAAAACTACGGAGAAAAATTTGATAGCATCAATAGATGATTTAAAAAAATACATCATTCAAAACAGAAAAAGTGATTGGTAGTTGACACGCTCGTGCCCACAAAGCAAAAAAAAGCACGAGCAAGATGCTCGCGCTAGCTTTTTCAAATTATTTATTTTCTATCTATTCCTCTCCCCATAATTCCTTTTCCCCGTAAATTTGCTTTTATTACTTGGTAAACTCGCTTCTTCCGTTTTGCTTGAAGGAGCAATTAGTTGGTTTAATTCCGCAACTTCGGCATCGGTTAAGTTTCGGTATTTGCCTTCTTGTACGTCTAATGAAATGTTGATAATGCGAGTACGTTTTAAAGCCGTTACTTCGTAATCTAAATATTCACACATTCTACGAATTTGTCTATTCAAACCTTGCGTTAAAATAATTCGGAAAACGTATTTGCTAATTTGTTCTACTTTGCATTTCTTGGTAATCGTTTCCAAAATCGGAATTCCGTTTGCCATTCGGTCAATAAATCGGTCGGTAATGGGTTTGTTTACGGTTACGATATATTCTTTTTCGTGGTTGTTTCTCGCACGAAGAATTTTGTTTACAATATCGCCATCATTCGTCATAAAAATCAATCCTTCACTGGCTTTGTCCAAACGGCCAATAGGAAAAATACGCTCTGGATAATTGATGTAATCTACAATATTGTCTCGCACACCTAAGTTGGTCGTACATTCAATACCAACCGGTTTGTAAAACGCTAAATAAATAGGTTTTTCGTTTTTCTGTTGTACCAATTCACCATTCACACGAACTTCATCACCAGGCGCAACTTTAGCACCCATTTCCGGAATCTTTCCGTTAATAGTAACTCTTCCTTGCTCAATCAAACGATCGGCTTCTCTACGAGAACAAAAACCTGTTTCTGATAAAAATTTATTAATTCGTGTTGTATTTTCTTCCATGATGCAAAGATAAGTTTTTTTAGTAATTTTTTTGTTGCACAAAGTTTCTCAAAGTTTTCACAGTGTAACACAAAGTTTCTTTATAAGTTTTTAAAAAAGTAAAACGTCTTTGTGTATCTCTTATCAACACAATCAAAATCAAAAAAAACTCTGTGAATCTCTGTGTAATTTAACCTCAAAGTTCGCCAAGTATTTTGTCTTAAAAGTTAATGTCTCTGCGTATCTCTTTTCAATTCAATCAAAGTCAAAAAATCTCTGTGAATCTCTGTGTAATAAAAACAAAAAAAAGCCCTTTTAAAAAAAGGACTTTCATTTATTTGGAAAAGGATTCAATTAGATGCTAGCAAATAATTTTTCCATTTTTTCTTTTTCTTCGTCAGCTAAAACACCGTCTACTAAGATTCTTCCACTGTGCTCATCTGTAATAATTTTTTTACGAGCTGCAATTTCCATTTGCGTTTGTGGTGGAATTGTGAAAAATGAACCGGCAGAAGCGCCACGCTCAATAGAAACAACCGCTAAACCGTTTCTTACACTGTTTCTAATTCTGTCGTAAGCAGCAATTAAACGCTCTTCAATTTGACCTCTTAATTCTTCTGATTTTGCTGATAAGAAGTTTTCTTCTTTTTCAGTTTCAGCCATAATATCGCTTAATTCAGCTTTTTTATGTTTTAAGTGAGTTTGTTTTCCGTCTAATTTTTCTTTAGTTTGAGCTACTACTTCTTTTTTGTGCTCAATAGAAGTTTTCATTTCTTTAATGTGTTTTTCAGCCAATTGAATTTCCAATTCCTGAAACTCCACTTCTTTAGTTAAAGAGTTGAATTCTCTATTATTACGAACATTTTTTTGTTGCTCTAAATATTTTTTAATCGCAGCTTTGTGCTCGTCGATAGCATTTTTCTTGTCTTTGATTTGCTCGTCAATAGTCTCTAAATCGCTTTTTAGTTTCTCTAAACGAGTAGAAAGTCCTGCAACTTCATCTTCTAAATCTTCTACTTCAAGAGGTAATTCTCCTCTTACATTTCTTATTTCGTCTATTTTAGAGTCAACTAGTTGTAAAGCATAAAGGGCTCTTAACTTATCTTCTACACTTAGCTCTTTGATTGTTGCCATATTTAAAAGTACTTAACTGGATTTGTATTTTCTTCTGATAAAATAATTCCGCATTGCAGCGAATTTGGTGCAAAATTAGTGATTTTTTCTTTAAGAAAATCAACAATATAATTTTTTGTATATCTTTCGCTTTCAAAGTGACCAATATCGGCTAAAAGTAACTGATTTTCAGCTTCATAAAACTGATGGTATTTTAAGTCGGCCGTAAGGTAAGCGTCTGCTCCTGAAGATATTGCGTTTTTAATTGCAAAACTTCCACTTCCGCCTAAAACGGCTACTTTTTTTATTGATTTTCCAGTAAAAGCCGAATGACGAATACCTCCACATTGTAATTTATCTTTTACTAATTGCAAAAACTCGGTTTCAGAAAGCGGATTTTCGAATTCACCCACGCGTCCCAAACCAATATTTTGATGTTTGTTTTCTAATTGATAAATTTCGTAAGCTACTTCTTCATACACATGATTTTTGAATAAAGCTTTCAAGATTTTCCCTTGCAAATGCTTTTCAAACGTCATTTCGATTTTAATTTCTTCGTTTTCGACAAATTCAAAACGTTCACCAATTTCTGGATTCGAATTTTCATTTCCCATATATGTTCCAATTCCTTTCGAATTAAAACTGCAATCTTCATAATTTCCAATGGTTCCAGCTCCAGCATCAAACAAGGCATTTCGCAATTTTTCAACGTTTTCCGGAATCGTATAAGTAACTAATTTTTGAATGTAATTTTCTTTTGGAATTAAAACTTTAGATTTTTTTAACCCTAGTGCATCACAGAAAATTTTATTAACTCCATTCTGATGATTGTCTAAAGCAGTATGAACGGCATAAATTGCAATATCATTTTTAATGGCTTTTAAAATCGCGCGTTCCACATAATTTTTGCCCGTTATTTTCTTAATTCCCGAAAACAAAATAGGATGGAAGCAAACCACCAAATTACATTTTTTCGAAATCGCTTCATCAATCACTGATTCCAATGCATCATGACAAACTAAAACGCCTGAAATTTCCTGATTTGGATTGCCAACTAAAAGGCCAACATTATCAAAATCTTCGGCATAACCTAGTGGCGCCATTTCTTCAAGAACAGAAAGTATATCGGAAAGTTTCATGATGTTTGATTTTACTAAATGATTACACAAATTAACGAAATACCAGTTAGAAATGAAATGATAAATAGCATAAACTTTAATATGATGATAATTTATTATACTTTCGTAATATGATTTTGTTACGAAAAATACTTTTTCCTTTGGCCTTTTTGTATTGGCTTATTACGTTTATCCGAAATTGGCTTTACGACAAAGGCATTTTCAAGAGTTATTCTTTTGATATACCTATAATTGCTGTTGGTAACCTTAGCGTTGGCGGCACAGGAAAAACACCTCAAATTGAATATTTAATCCGATTGCTTTCAGAGAAATATAAAGTGGCTGTTTTGAGTCGCGGTTACAAGCGTACGACTGAAGGTTTTATTTTGGCAGATGAAAACGCAACTGCGAGTTCTATTGGTGATGAACCATTTCAGTTTTATTCAAAATTTCCAAACATTCAAGTGGCAGTTGATGCCAATCGTAAAAACGGAATTGAAAATTTATTACAACTTCAGAATAAACCAGACATCATTTTATTAGACGACGCTTTTCAGCATAGAAAAGTAAAAGCTGGTTTTTATATTTTGCTTACGGCGTATGACGATTTGTTTTGCGACGATTATATTTTGCCTTTCGGGAATTTACGCGAACCTTCATCTGGTAAAAGAAGAGCGGATATGATAATTGTCACAAAATGTCCGAAGGATTTGTCCGAACTTGCACAGCAGAAAATCAGAGAAAAGTTAAAAGTAAATCAACCGGTTTTATTTACAACAATTCAGTATGATGATTTTGTTTTTGGGAATGATGTGCAACATTTAGTTACTGAAATTCAATCCGAAAGTAAAGTGTTGGTTGCTGGAATTGCAAAACCTAAATTGTTCTTCAATTTTCTAAAAAATGAAACAGATGAGACTTTGGTTTTTCCAGATCATTATCATTTTTCGAAACAAGATTGTGAGCAAATTTTGGCAAAAGCCAACGGAAGAAAAATAATTACAACAGAAAAAGATTTTGTTCGTTTAAACGGATTATTGCCAAAATCGCAATTGTTCTATTTGCCAATAAAATCAACTTTTTTAAATGCAAATATTGATAAAACAATAGAAGATTATGTGGGAAAATGTACAAGAAACAGTTAGTTTTATTAAAAGCAAAACCAATTTTACTCCAGAATACGGTGTAATTTTAGGTTCAGGATTAGGCGGATTTACTTCAGATATTACCATTGAATATACATTACCGTACACGGAAATTCCAAATTTCCCAGTTTCAACCGTTCAAGGGCATCATGGAGCTTTGGTTTTTGGAACAATTGAAGGGAAAAAAGTGGTGGCGATGCAAGGACGTTTTCACTTTTATGAAGGGTACGATATGAAACAAGTTACTTTTCCAATTCGTGTAATGAAATATTTGGGTGTAGAAAAATTAGTTGTTTCCAATGCTTCGGGTGGTGTAAATCCTGCCTATGTTGTTGGAGATGTAGTTGTAATTACTGATCATATCAACATGATGCCTGAACATCCTTTGAGAGGACATAATGATGAACGTTTTGGTCCAAGATTCGTAAATATGAGCGAACCGTATTCTAAAGCAATGATTGAAAAAGCATTTGAATTGGCTGAGGATTTAAATATTTATCTTAAAACAGGTATTTATTTAGGATTACAAGGTCCAACATTTGAAACCCTTGCCGAATATAAAATGGTAAAAGCTTTAGGAGCAGATTGTGTTGGAATGTCAACCGTTCCAGAAGTGATTGTGGCACGTCATATGAATATGGAGTGCTTTGGAGTTTCTGTAATTACTGATATGGGTGATGAGGAAAATATCGAAGAAGTAAACCATGAAGAAGTGTTACAAGCGGCACAAAAAGCAGAACCTCATGTAAGAAACTTAATTAAGAATTTGATTGCTCAGTACTAGTTAAGTATTTGGTTACTACATTATAGAAATGCTCTGGTTCAAAAGGTTTTGTGATTACTTCATTCATACCATATGATAGAAGCATTTCTCTATTTTCATTTAGAGAGATTGCGGTTAGTGCTACAATTGGAATATGACTGTTGAATTTTCTGATTTCACTAGTTGCTTCCGTTCCGTTGATTCCAGGTAAGTGAACATCCATTAGAATTAAATCGTAATCATTTACTTTTGCGTCTTCTATGGCATCTTCTCCATTATCAATAATATTACATGAAATGCCCCTTCTTTCGAGCATTTTCTGTGTAATCATTTGATTGATTTTGTTATCTTCCACTAAAAGGACTTTTTTCGTATTCAGTAAAGTTAAGTTAGGGGTAATTTCTACTTTTTTACTTTTGTTTGCTGCTCCTTTTTCAAATTCTAATTCAAAACTAAAAGCACTACCCTTTCCAGATTCACTCGTTAGGTGAATTTCACTTTCCATTAATTCCAAAATTTTCTTCACGATGGAAAGACCTAAACCTGTCCCTCCATAAGTGCGATTAATTTCAACCGAACCTTGGCTAAAACTATCAAAAATAGCTTCTTTTTTGTCTTTTGGGATACCAATTCCGTTGTCTTTAATCTCAAAATATAAAGTTACGTTATCTTCTGTTTCTCGCTTATTTTTAATAGTACACCAAATATCTCCATTTTTACTAAATTTAATAGCATTGTTTAATAAATTAATCAGAATTTGAGATAATTTAGTTGGATCTCCTTGTAAATTGTAATCAATCGATTTGTCAATATTTAAGTGACATTTAATGTTGTTTTCGTGAATGAATTCTTTGAATGAAGTGACAATGTTTTCAGTAAGTTCAGAGATGTTAAAATTGATTTTTTCGATTACTACTTTGTCAGATTCTAAACGATTGATTTCTAAAATATCATTAATGAAATTTAATAAGTAATTTCCTGAAAACTCCAGTGATTTCAAGTAATTCAGCTGACTTGGTTTTGGTTTTTCTTGTAATAAAAGATACGTAATTCCATTAATAGCATTTAAAGGAGTTCGAAGTTCATGACTTACTGTAGATAAGAAATCAGCTCTAGCTTTTGAAGCACTTTCAGCTTTATCTTTCTCTATAGTTAATTCTCTGTTTTTTTCTTTTAAAAGTTTATTGGTAGTAATTCTAATTTTATTGTTTTTATACAAAGACAAACTCAATAAGGATAAAATCGAAATTAAGGCAATACTCAAAATACTAATTAACTTAGAGAATCTTAAGGTTTTTTGTTGACTTTTTTTCTCTTTGTCTAATTGTTCAATAGTTTTCAATTGCTTATCAAATTGAATTTTGTCAACAGTGTTTTCAGCTACATAATTATTATAATATTTTCCTATGGAATCTGTTAAATTTGCATATTTTTTTAAATATAAATTCGCATTTGAAATGTTGCTGTTTTTCTCATATGTAGTGCTTAGTAGGATGTAAATGCGTTTGGTTAATTGAAAATCATTATTGTTTGTTTTGTTTGTTTGATTGGCAAGATTGAAGTAATTGATCGCTTGTGGATACTTCTCTTTTAAAATTTCTATTTCACCTAACTGAATGTAAGCTTCTGTTTTTGTGCTAAGTAAAGCGTCGTCACTAATGTTTTCTACAACTCCTTTTAGTATAAGGCTAGCTTCGTCAATTTTTCCTTTTTCTTTTTTTATGATAGCTTTTTGAAGATTAATTAATTCAATAGCTTCAAGGAAGTTTAATTTTTTATAAATAACTGTAGCTTTTTCAAAAAAGGTTTCAGCGTAATCAATCTTGTTTTTTTTAAGATAACATTTTCCTAAACCATAATAAGAAAGCGCAATATTAGATTTTGGCTCGCTTTTACTATAAATGCTAATCGCTCTTATGTAATAATCTATTGCTAAATCATTTTTTTCTAGTTCATAAAATATAGTGGCTAATTGAAGATAGCAATCAGCTAATTTTTTTTCTAAATTATTTTTTTTAGCAAATTCAATAGCTTTTTCGGTGTACAAAATAGCTTTTGAGTAGGATTTTTTTTCTTCTTTGTTAAAAAGACCAATCTCTAAGTAGTAATCAGTACTATCGCTTATTTTCCCCGCATCTTTATATATAGATTGCGAGTAACTGTTTACAGTTATTAAAAGAAATAATATGAGAAGTCGATTAATCAAGGAATGCCCTAGTTATATTTAACTTTGCAATTTAAGTTTTTTACATATAAAAAAAAACTTTATTTTTTATATGCGAAGGTAATTAAATCAATTAATCGAGAAGAATAACCAATTTCGTTGTCGTACCAACCTACAATTTTAACCATTTTATCAATAACAGAAGTTAATTGCGCATCAAATAAACAAGAATTTTGGTTTCCAATAATATCCACAGAAACAATTGGGTCTTCAGTGTAATCAAGAATGCTTTTAAAATTAGTTTCAGCTGCTTTCTTGAATGCTTGATTGATTTCTTCAATAGAAACTTGACGCTTTACATTGAAAGTAATATCGGTCAACGAACCATCTGGAACTGGAACGCGAATACCACAACCACCAATTTTTCCTTCTAATTCTGGAAATATTTTTGTCAATGCTTTTGCTGCTCCAGTTGTTGTTGGAACAATAGATTGAGAAGCGCCACGAGCTCTGCGCAAATCTTTATGCGGTTGGTCGTGTAAACTTTGGTCGGTAGTGTAGGAGTGAACTGTGGTAATGTACGCTTGCTCAATTTCGCACAATTCCTGTATGATTTTAATCATCGGAGCGGCATTATTCGTGGTACAACTTGCGTTGGAAATAATGGTTTCACTTCCGTTTAAAATGTGTTCGTTTACACCTAAAACAACGGTTTTTATTTCATCTACTTCAGAAGGTGCGGAAAGAATTACTTTTTTCGCTCCAACTAAAATGTGTTGGTTAATCTCTTCAAACGTTTTGAATTTTCCTGTCGATTCAATTACAATATCAACTTTTGCCGATTTCCAATCTAAATTTTTAATTTCTCTTTCGTGAAAAAACAAAAATGACTTATCATCAATGATAATCGAATCATCAGAAAACGAAACTTTTTGATTCAAAACACCGTGAATGCTATCGTATTTCACCAAATGCGCCATTGTTTTATTATCTGCAATGTCGTTGATGGCAACTACTTCAATAGTAGGATGATTCAAAAGCAATCGGAACAAATTACGTCCAATTCTTCCAAAACCATTAATAGCAATTTTTATTTTTGTTTCAGGTTTCAATGTTTTTGTTTCAAGTTTCAAGTTTCAAGTTGAAAAGTTAGTGTAACTAAGCTTAATTATTTGAATTCAGGATTTAAAAAACTTCCAGTATCCAGCTTCCCGCTTAATGAATATGTTTCTCTGCATGATAAGAAGAACGCACTAAAGCGCCACTTTCCACATGTCTAAAACCTAATTCTTTTCCTATTTGTTCGTATTTCGCAAATTGCTCTGGCGTGATGTATTCTTTAACCGGTAAATGTTTTTTACTTGGTTGTAAGTACTGACCAATAGTAACAATATCCACTTTCGCATCAGCTAAATCATGTAAAACTTGAATCACTTCTTCCTCAGTTTCACCTAAACCTAACATGATACCCGATTTAGTTCTTTTGATGCCTTGCTCTTTCAAATAACGTAACACTTCCAAGCTTTTTTCATATTTCGCTTGAATGCGTACTTCACGAGTCAAACGTTTTACGGTTTCCATGTTGTGTGAAACTACTTCTGGAGCTACTTCGATGATTCGGTCTAAATTTCTCGTGTTGCCTTGAAAATCTGGAATTAACGTTTCTAAAGTCGTATTTGGATTCATTCGGCGAATGGCTTTCACGGTTTCTGCCCAAATAATCGAACCCATATCTTTTAAATCATCACGGTCAACGCTAGTAATTACAGCATGCTTGATGTTCATAATTTTGATAGAACGCGCTACTTTTTCAGGTTCGTCCCAATCCACAGTTTCTGGACGACCGGTTTTAACACCACAAAAGCCGCACGAACGTGTACAGATATTTCCTAAAATCATGAAAGTTGCGGTTCCTTCACCCCAACATTCGCCCATATTAGGACAACTTCCCGAAGTACAAATCGTATTCAGTTTGTATTTATCTACTAAACCTCTTAGTTCGGTGTAGTTTTTACCGGTTGGTAATTTTACGCGTAACCATTTTGGTTTGGGTTCTCTTGGTGGAAAAACATTGTCAATAGCCGTGTCCATAATCAAAATTTTGAGAGGCAAAGATACGATATGAAATTTAGAATTTAGAAGTAAGAATTTAGAAAATGAGAAAACTTTAGGAAAGTTTTAGGAAATGTGAAAGAAGATTATTTTAAATCGATTTTCTCTTTTTTCAATTTTTCAACAAAAGTATTTCGATTTCGTTCAATATGATCAAATAAACCAATTGGGTAATTACAATTATAAAAATGATCAAATTGATTTCCAGAAAATATTTTTGAGAAATTTACATACTCAATGGATTTCATGAGAATAATTGATAAGTCGCCCTTTCTAAGGTTGCTATTTTGTTTTATACAACTTTTAATGTTTAATGATGTTGTATCTAATATACTTTCAATAATTTCATCTCTGTTTTTGATGTAATTAACTTTTAAATCATTAAAGTTTTTATTTTCAACAAAACGATTAGAGGATGAATCCCAAGTCAGAGTGTGATTAAAATTGAATTCAACTTCAATTAGATCAGTTTGTTTTTCAGAACATGAAGAAAGTAAAATTATAACAGGTAAAATCCATTTGATATTTTTCATATACTTTATTAAATAGTTGAACTTGTTATAAAGTTAAAGAAAATATCTACTTCCCCGAAATAATCTCCGCCAATAATTTTTTAGCTCTAAGTAACTTAATTTTGATGTTATTCAACGGTTCATCAATTTGTTCAGCCATTTCTTGATAGGTCATTTCTTGAAAATAACGCATTTGAATGACTTCCTGATAAGCAGGTTTCAATTGTTTGATGTATTGGAGTAATTGGGCTAAATTTTGCTCGATAATCAATTCATCTTCAGCAGAATTGGAGTCATCGGCGACGCTGTAGGCTTGATGGTCTTCTTCGTCATTCATTTCAATAAATAAAGACGATTTCTTTTTGCGAAGCATATCAATATGTACATTTTTTGCAATCGCAATCAGCCAAGTATTAAATCCATATTCGGGATTATAGGTTGCTATTTTATCAAATGCTTTCGCGAAAGTTTCAATAGCAATATCTTCAGTATCGGTTTCGTTTTCGGTGCGTTTTAGCATGAAACCATAGACTTCATTCCAGAAAAAATCCAATAAAAACGTGAAAGCAACTTGGTCTCCCTTTTTTGCTTTTTCAATGTTTTCTTGAATAATGACCGAATTTACTTCCAATGTACAGGTTTTGAGATGAGGTTTCTAAAAAATACGCTCAGTTGTGTAAAGATAAGCACAATTTCAATAATCGGATACCAATACATCACATCTTTTTCTTTTAGTTTTCCAGCGGCATAGCCTAAAGAAATCCAAGTGAATAAATATCTGAAAACAATAATTCCAGTCACAATCATCCATTGGAATTGAAACGCTAATAAAACAATCGCTAAAACTAGAAACCAAAACTGACTAAAGAAAAATAATCCCAACTGAAATTTATCAAATCCTTTGTAGAATTTCGCAGTGGTAGCGTGTCTTCTTTTTTGGTACATCCAAGACGAAAAAGTAGTTTTTGGTTCCGAAAAAGTAAAACTTTCTGGAGTGTATAAAATTGCCGTGTTCTTTTTCGTAGCCGCTTGATTGATAAATAAATCATCATCACCTGAACGAATTTTCATGTGATCCATAAAACCACGAACGTTGAAAAACTCTTCTTTTTTGTAAGCTAAATTGCGCCCAACACCCATATAAGGTTTGCCAATTTTCGCCCAAGAAAAATATTGCGTAGCGATTAACATCGTTTCAAAACGAATGATTTTGTTTAGGAAAGAATTCTTCACTTTTTCGTAAGCACCATAACCTAAAACGATGGTTTTTTCTTTGGTAAATTGACTCGAAATTTGCAATAACCAATCGTTTGACGCTGGATAACAATCTGCATCGGTAAAAACTAAATACTCGTTTTTTGCGGCTTTGATTCCTAAGGTTAACGCGAATTTTTTATTACCCCAAAACGCTTCGTTGTTTTGAACTTTTACCAATTTTACATTCGCATATTGCTTTTCGTAACTTTCAAAAAGTTCCAAAGTTTCATCGCTCGAAGCATCGTCAATTAAGACAATTTCGTAATCAGGATAATTTTGAGTTACTAAAGTTTGAAAATACTTTTTGATATTTTCTTCTTCGTTTTTAGCACAAACAATTATGGAAATAGGTAAACGTTTCGGAGTTCCTTCGGTTTTTTTACCAAATGAGAATTTTCCGAAAATAAAAAGGTAATAAATAAATTGAATAAACACGATAACCGCAAAAGCGATTAAGAGTATTGTTTGTATCATAAATGGATAAAATTATGCGTGCGATTCTTCGTTGCAGTCTTTCATTTGTTCTGGAGTTTTTCCGCAATAGCTGCAGTTTTCTCCATCTTTATTTAAAAACGGACTTTGGCTAGCACAAGTTCCAGCGAATTTTCCATCTTTTTTTGCCCAAATTTTTATCGCGATACCTGCAAACGCAAGTCCTAAAAGTCCAATGGTTACTAATACAAGTTTCATCTTTTTCTATTTTGAACTGCAAAATTAATTAAAATCCAAATAACAAATCCCAAATTCCAAACAAATCTCAAAAACAAATTCAAATTTTTTGGAACACAGATTTAAGAAATGGAAGAAATCTTTAAGTCGAAAAAGATTAGCACGCAGATAGAGCAGATTTGCTAATGCAAAACGCAGATTTAAGCGGATTTCTTATGTTGCCTATGAAAAGTGAAATGCCTAAAATCAACACAAAGCAAATCTAATGTGTCTATGTGTTTAAAAAAGCACGCCAAGATTTCAAACTCCTAACTTCCTTCTCCCAACTCCCAACTAAATAATATTTACTTCTGCTTCTATTGCAATTCCAAATTTTTCTAAAATGGTTTGTTGAATATTTCTCGAAAGGGCTACAATTTCTGCTCCAGTTGCGGTTCCATAATTCACTAAAACCAAAGCTTGATTTTTATGTACACCCGCATCACCAAAGCGTTTTCCTTTAAAACCGGCTTGTTCAATTAACCAACCAGCAGGAACTTTTACTTCGGTTTCTGAAACTACATAATGCGGCATTTCTGGGTGAAGTGCTTTTGCTTTTTCGTAAGCGTCTTTTACTATAATCGGGTTTTTAAAGAAACTTCCGCTATTTCCTAATTCTTTTGGATCTGGTAATTTGCTTTGACGAATTGCAATTACAGCATTGCTAACATCTTTTAGAGTTGGGTTTTCGATTCCGTTTTGTTGTAATTCGGTTTCAATTGCTCCATAAGTAGTAGAAACTTTATGATTTCTCATAGTCAATTTAAAACAAACCGAAGTAATGATATATTGATTTTTCAATTCGTTTTTGAATACACTTTCGCGATACTCAAATTTGCATTGTGCATTAGTGAAAGTTTCAATTTCTAATGTTTTCAAGTTTAAAGCTTCGCAAGAAAACATGGTATCTTTAATTTCAACACCGTAAGCACCTATATTTTGAATTGGAGTCGTACCAACGTTTCCGGGAATCAACGATAAATTCTCAATTCCACCAAATTTTTGGTCAATGCACCAAAGTACAAATTCGTGCCAGTTCTCACCAGCTTGAGCTTTTACAATGGCAAAATCATCGTTTTCTTCAACAATTTCTCTTCCTTTTAAATTCACATGAACGACTAATTTTTCGATGTCTTGTGTTAAAAGCATATTACTTCCGCCACCTAAAATAAAAATATCATCGTTTTCTGTCAACACTTCTTTCAATTCATCAATCGAACTTACCGAAACAAATTGTTTGGCTTTGGCTTCAATTCCAAAAGTATTGTAATTTTTTAGAGAGAAATTGGTTTGAATATTCATCGTAGAATAATTTTTTTCAAATGTAATGTTTATGTGGTAATTTTCAAATTCAACATTATGAAGTATCTTCTTTGGAACACAGATTAAAGAAATTTTAATAATTTTTAAAATCTGTTCCATCTGTGTTCCAAAAATTATTCAAGTTTAAATCGGAAATATTTTATAAGATTGATGTGTTTCTTTAATAATCAATTCCGTTCGTTCTACATGTGTATCGGAAATAAAAATTTGTCCAAAAACAGCATCATTCACCATCGTTACAATTTTTTGCACACGCGTTTCGTCCAATTTATCAAAAATATCATCAAAAAGAAGGATTGGTAATTCGCCACTTTGTTTTTTCATGAATTCGAATTGCGCCAATTTTAAAGCAATCAAAAATGATTTCTGTTGGCCTTGCGAACCAAATTTCTTAATAGGGAAACCATCTATTTCAAAAATCAAATCATCTTTATGAATTCCAGCGCTGGTATATTGAATAATTCGGTCTTTTTGAAGCGATTCTTCTAAAAGCGACATTAAATCTTTTTCAAATAATTGACTTTCGTATTTTAATGCAACTTTCTCATTTCCACCTGAAATATTGGTGTGATGTTTTTCGAAAATTGGAATAAAATTGGCAAGAAATTGTTTTCTTTTTTCGAAAATTAATTGTCCGGAATTACTCAATTGCTCGTTATAAATTGATAAATTATCCGCATCAAATGTATGATTTAAAGCGAAATATTTCAATAAAGCATTTCGTTGCGCTAACGTTTTTTGGTATTGTATCAGCAATTGCAAATACGTATTGTCTAAAGTTGCAATTACACTATCAATAAATTTTCTACGTGTTTCGCTTCCCTCCACAATCAAATCGGCATCAGAAGGCGAAATAATCACTAAAGGAATCAATCCTAAATGTTCAGAAAGTTTTTCGTAAACTTTTCCATTGCGTTTGATGGTTTTTTTTTGCCCTTTTTTTAAACTGCAAACAATTTTTTCTTCTTTATTTTTTTTTTCAAGCAAAGCATCAATCACAAAAAATTCTTCTCCGTGTTTTATATTTTGAATCGCCAACGGATTAAAATAGCTTTTTCCGTAGGCTAAATGGTAAATCGCATCTAAAATATTGGTTTTTCCAACACCGTTTTTTCCAACAAAACAATTAATCTTAGCGTCAAAATCAAATTCGATTTGGGCTAAATTTTTGTAATTAAGAAGCGATAATTGTTTTAAAAACACAATAAGTATACTTTGATTTTTGACTAAAAATAGGACTTTATGCAAAAGTAAATCGAATTTGTTAAAAATATATACTAAAATGGTTTTTAATTTTAATAAAAATTATATTTTTGCACCTCATTAAATTTAATATAAATGGCAACATATAACAAAAGAGGTTACAAAGCTCCAAAACCAGAAGAAGCTAAAGTTGAAAACGAATTGGAAGAAGTAATTGATACTACAGATAGTACAACCGCTGAGGTTTTCAATACATTAGACGAAACAGCATCAAAAACGGAAGATTGGGTAGCTAAAAATCAAAAAGTAATTTTAGGAGTGGTTGGAGCAATTGCAATCGCAACTTTAGGTTATTTGTTATACAATCGTTTTGTTGTGGAGCCAAAAGAAGAAAAAGCAGCTAACGAAATTTTTCAAGCACAACAATATTTTCAACAAGCAGTTGATGCTACAGAGAAAAACGATTCTTTATACAATTTAGCACTTAAAGGTGGTGATGGTAAATTAGGGTTTATCGGAGTTGCAGAGCAATATTCAGGAACTGATGCAGGAAACTTAGCTAATTACCATGCTGGTATGGCTTACTTAAACTTAGGTGATTTTAAAAATGCAATTACGTATTTAGAGAAATTCAAATCGGAAGATGCTATTTTAAAACCATTGGCTTTAGGAGCTATCGGAGATGCTTTATCGGAAACTAATAAAGTAGAAGATGCTATTTCTTATTACAAAAAAGCAGCTGAAGCTTCTGAAAATGATTTCACAACGCCAAGATATTTATTAAAAGCAGCTCAATTAAGTTTATCAGCTGGTAAAAAAGCAGAAGCACATGCTTTGTTTGTTGAGATTAAAGAGAAATATGAAACTTCTAAAGAAGGAATGAATATTGATGCTTTCATTGCAATGACTGAATAAGAATGGCAACAGAAAATAAAAATTTATCCAATTACGATAAAAACACAATCCCAAACGCGAAAGATTTTCGGTTTGGGATTGTTGTTTCAGAATGGAACGAACAAGTAACCGAAGGTTTATATAACGGAGCTTTCTCAGCTTTAACAGATTGTGGTGCTTTGCCAGAAAATATCATCCGTTGGAATGTGCCGGGAAGTTTCGAATTGATTTTCGGAGCACGCCAAATGCATGAAAAATTAGAGCTAGATGCTGTAATTGTAATTGGTTGTGTAATTAAAGGGGAAACCATGCATTTCGAGTTTGTTTGCGAAGGCGTAACACAAGGCATGAAGGATTTGAATCTTTTATATGATGTGCCAACCATTTTTTGCGTGCTAACCGATAACAACATGCAACAATCATTAGATAGAAGTGGTGGGAAACACGGTAATAAAGGTGTAGAAGCTGCAATAGCTGCAATTAAAATGGTAGATTTGAATAGAAAATAAAAGGATTTCCTTTAAAATCAATATACTAATCCCGATTTTCATCGGGATTTTTTGTTAACAAAAATTTGGAGGTTAAAAGCGTAAAAATCCCTAAATTTGAAAAAAATAATGCGATATGTTTAAGTTTGGAAGAGGAGGATTCAAATTGCCACAAAATAAAAAGTTTAATTATACACCACGTCATTACCAAGGTAAAGAGGTGGATAATCCGTTCGATTTTGATTCTTCAATCAGAAAAGACAGAGAGTCAGTTAATTATAATGATTTTAGAGCACATTGGAGCGAAGCCAGAACCAGCAGTCGTCACAGAGGAAACCGTCAATTTAATATGAGAATTTTGATTATCATATTAGTTTTGTTATTGGTTTTTATGTACATCATCGATTTTGATTTATCCATTTTTAAAAGAAAATAAATATGAATAATAGTATTTGGTTTTTTGATAATATTGATGTTTTTCAAATTCTTTGTCCGCATAAATTTACCGAATACAAGAAAGATCACTCTTTTAACTTTTTTAAAAAAGGCGATTATATCTATTTTGAAGATGATATTGCTAATAAAGTTTTTTTGGTTAATTCTGGTAAAATTAAAGTAGGTTATCTTACTGAAGATGGAGAGGAAATGATTACTGCTATTTTATCCAAAGGACAGATTTTTGGAGAAAAAGCCATTTTAGGTGAAGAAAAAAGAAATGAATTTGCTCAAGCATTAGATAATGAAGCGTCAACTTGTGTGGTTACTTTGGATATAATGCACGAATTACTTCGACAAAATACAGAATTTAGTATTTCGATTTATAAATTCATCGGTTATCGCTTTAAAAAATTAGAACGAAGGCTACAAATTATGCTTTTCAAAGATGCTAAAACACGTTTATTAGAATTTTTAAAAGAATTAGCAGATGATTACGGATTTAAAAATGCAGTTTCAGGTGATACTGTTATTAAGCATCCATTTACTCAAAAAGATATCGCTTCATTAATTGGTTTATCGAGACCAACATTGAATATTTTAATCAATGAACTTCAAGATGAAAAAGTATTAACTTTTGAACGAAAACAAATAATTCTTTATAAAAATTAGTTGTGTTAGTTAGCTAACATTTTTTTCATTTTTCTGAATATAATTTTGAACATCATTTTATTGTTAAAATGTATTGAAGAAGTATTGAAGTTCTTCATATTAACTAAATTAGCTCGAAAAGATGAAAAAAATTGTATTTGCTTTTATAGTATTTGTATCAAGTAATATTTTTTCACAAGGCTGCAGTGATGCCGGATTTTGCACCTCCGAAAATATGAAATATGGCACTATGGTTGATTCTTTAAAACATACAGTAAAGTTTGGAATCAATCAAGGTAGTGCAGATTTTGATGTATCGGTATTTGGTATGTACTTAGAATACAAATATCAAATAAGCGAAAAATTAAATTTTGGAACAAGAATAAATTACACAAGTCAAAGTAACGATGCTGTTTCATCAAGCGCAATTTCTGATGGATATATTATTGCAGATTATTTGATAAATCCAACAATTAGTGCAAGTATAGGATTAAAAATTCCATTTACCGATGGAAATGTAAAAGAAAATGGTGTTGCTTTACCAATGGACTTACAACCGAGTTTGGGAACATATGATTTAGTGTTGGGTGTGTCAAAAAAATATAATAATTTATTTTTTGCTCTGGGATATCAACAACCGCTGAATAAGATTAAAAACACTTTTTTTAAGCCATTAGGTACAAATGAATTTTTTACAACAAATCAATTTAATAGAGCGCCCGATTTATTATTGCGAGTAGGTTATAACTACGAAATAACTAATAAATGGAAACTAAGCCCAAGTTTGCTCCCAATCTACCATTTAGCTAATGACACTTTTGAAGATGTTACCAATCAGGAAATTCAGATAAAAGGATCAGAAGGCTTAACACTGAATGCGAATCTGTTGGTTCAATATGCAATTAACGATAAAAATGCGCTCGAATTTAATTTTGGTTCACCATTAATTGTAAGAGATGCTAGACCTGATGGATTAACTCGCTCTTATGTTATGAATTTAGAATATAAATATCGATTTTAGTTTTTAAAGTTTGTTTTTATAAACCTACATTTTTTATGTAGGTTTATTTTTTTTATAAAGAAAACCACATATAAATTCTTTATTTTTGCAATTCACCTAAATTCATTATTCGTCAAATGACTGCGAGTATTATTCAACTTTTACCCGATCATGTTGCCAATCAAATTGCTGCTGGAGAAGTCGTTCAACGACCAGCTTCTGTAGTAAAAGAATTGTTAGAAAATGCTGTAGATGCAAAAGCTACAGATATCAAATTAATCGTTAAAGAAGCCGGAAAAACTTTAGTTCAAGTAATTGATAACGGTTTAGGAATGAACACCACCGATGCACGTTTGTGTTTCGAACGTCATGCGACATCTAAAATTCGCCAAGCGGAAGATTTATTTGATTTACATACCAAAGGTTTTCGTGGAGAAGCATTGGCTTCTATTGCTGCAATTGCGCATGTAGAAATGAAAACCAAACAAGATCAGGAAGAATTAGGAACGCATATCGTAATTGAAGGCAGTAAATTAGTTACACAAGAAGTAGCGGTTTTGCCAAAAGGAACTTCGTTTGCGGTTAAAAATTTGTTTTTTAATATTCCAGCTCGAAGAAATTTCCTAAAATCAGAAACAGTTGAATTTCGTCATGTGATGGATGAATTTCAGCGTGTGGCAATGGCGCATCCGTCGATTTCATTTACGTTGATTCATAACGGAAGTGAGTTGTATAATTTACCAAGTTCAAATTATCGTCAAAGAATCGTAAATGTTTTTGGTGGAAAAACCAATGAAAAATTAGTACCCGTTTCAGAAGAAACCGAGTTAATCAATATCACAGGATTTGTTGTAAAACCAGAATTCGCTAAGAAGAGTAGAGGCGAACAGTTTTTCTTTGTAAACGATAGATACATCAAAAGTGCCTATTTGCATCATTCTATCATGAGTGCTTACGAAGGTTTGTTAAAGGAGGGCAATCAACCAAGTTATTTCTTGTATTTACAAGTGCCACCGCATACTATTGATATCAATATCCATCCAACCAAAACAGAAATTAAGTTCGATGACGAACATTCGTTATATGCTATTTTGCGTTCGGCTGTAAAACATAGTTTAGGACAATTTAACGTAGCGCCAGTTTTAGATTTTGAACGCGATTCAAATTTAGACACGCCATATCAATACAAAGATAAAGAAGCCGATTTTCCTACGATTCAAGTTGATTCTAGTTTTAATCCGTTTGCCAATGATAAACCAGCTGCTAAATCGCTTTCTTCTTTTGGAAGTTACAAGAGAGAAACGTCAACGGCAAGTTGGGAAAGTTTATATGTTGGATTAAAACAAGAAGCTCAAGAAATAGAGCAATTTTCGTTTGAAAGTGCAGAAGTTACAGGAACTTTATTTTCTGAAGATACTGTAGAAAGTGCACCAACTTCAACCTATCAAATTCATAAAAAATATATTGTTAGTGCCATAAAATCAGGTATGTTGGTGATTGATCAACGACGTGCGCATGAACGCATTTTGTATGAACAATTTTTGACTAATATTACTGTTTTCAAAGCTTCAAGTCAGCAATTGTTATTTCCTTTAACAGTGTATTTTTCGTCAGATGAAATGCAGTTATTGAAAGAATTACAACCTACATTAGAAAATACAGGATTTGTTTTTGACGCGTTTAATGTGGATTCCGTTCAAATTTCGGGCTTACCCATTTTAATGGCAGAAAGCGAAGTTTCAATCGTTTTAGAAGAATTAATCAGTAATTTACAAAATGAAATTCCGGAAAGTAGTTTTTCGCAAAGTGATAGCATTGCAAAATCGATGGCTAAAAGTTTGGCTGTAAAAACAGGAACTTATATGACTGTAAAAGAGCAAGAAAATTTAGTAAATTCATTGTTTGCTTGTAAAGACCCAAATGTTTCCCCTTTTCAAAAACCCACATTTATTACCTTAACGGTAGAAGATTTAGATAAAAGATTTGCTCTATGATGAATAATATGACCGATACCGTAAAACAGTTATTAATTATTAACGTTTTATTTTTTATAGGAAGTTATTTTGTGCCACAAGCCAATGAATTATTATCGCTACATTATTTTGAGAGCGATGGTTTTAAATTCTGGCAACCCATTACGCATATGTTTATGCATGGAAGTTTGATGCATATTTTCTTTAATATGTTTGCTTTGGTTTCGTTTGGAAGTGCTTTAGAGCATTTTTGGGGCGCTAAAAAGTTTTTGTTTTTTTACCTTTCTTGTGGAATTGGAGCAGCTTTAATTCAATCTGGAATAAATTATTATGAGTTTCATTCTTTAATTAATGAAATTTCAATAACTTCAATTTCTGAAGCCGATATGAGACTAATGTTAAATGCTGATATGAGTGATGGAATTTCATTTAGATCTGATTTGTTATTTGAAGCAACAAAACCCCTATTGGAAAAATATAATTTTGATACTGATAATTTTACGATTTTGTTTCAAGCAGCTTGTGAAAATCAAGGAATTATGGTTGGAGCTTCAGGAGCAATTTATGGCTTGTTAGTTGCTTTTGCCTTTATGTTTCCTAATGCAGAATTAGCTTTACTATTTATTCCAGTTCCCATTAAAGCAAAGTATTTTGTTCCCGTAATTGTCTTGTTAGATTTATTTTCTGGAGTTACAGGATATAGTATTTTTGGTGGAGGAATTGCTCATTTTGCGCACGTTGGTGGTGCTTTATTTGGTTTTATTATGATGTGGTATTGGAAGAAAAACCAGTTTGATAAAAACCGCTGGGATAGATAGTTTTTAGAAAATAGAATTAAGAGCAAAGAAAACAGAAAATGAATATTTTAGACGATTTAAAACTACAATACAAAACAGGAGGCATGGTTCAAAAGTTAATCTTTTGGAACATTGGTCTTTTTTTAGTCTTTACGCTGTTGGATGTTGTTTTAAAATTCTCAAAAATAGATTTCAATTATTTTGATGTTGTTGCATTATCTTCTGATATCAATACGTTTTTGGTTAAACCTTGGACAATAATTACGTTTAATTTTTTTCATGCCGGAATTTTTCACTTGATTTTTAATCTTCTAATTTTGCATTTTTCCGGAAGATTATTTAACACCTATTTTACCGATAAACAATTGTTTGGTGTTTATGTTTTAGGTGGTATTTTCTCCGGAATTACCTTTGTTTTATCCTATTTTTTTATTGGAAAAGCTGGTTTGTTAGTAGGAGCAAGTGGTGCAATTATGGCTATTTTAATTGCTACAACAACGTATGCGCCTTTTATGTTGTTGCGCATTCCGTTAATAGGAATTGTGAAGCTTTGGCATGTTGCTTTTGTGATATTATTTATTGATTTAATTCAATTGCCTTTAGAAAATACCGGTGGACATTTAGCGCATCTTGGTGGAGCTTTATTCGGATTTATTTATGTAAAAATCTTGCAATCTGGAACCGATTTAACCAAACCATTTTCTTTGTTTTTAGATGCCATTGTGAATATTTTTAAACCTAAAAAGAAAACACCTTTTAAAAAAGTACATCGCAACGCAACAAAAAATGTTGTAAATTCGTTAGTATCGAAGAAAGATTTTACTCAAAAACAAATTGATGATATTTTAGATAAAATCAGTAAATCGGGCTATGATAGTTTAACAAAAGAAGAAAAGGAATTCCTATTTAAAGCAGGAAAGTAATACATGCAAAAACAAAGTTGGTTAAGCAAATTAATGTTTTTTCTTAATATAGTTCTTGCTGTAGTAACTTTTGTTGCTTATTCTTTGCCTTTTTTAGCGCCAAAAGTTTTTCCGTTTTTAAGTGTTTTAACATTAGGATTGCCTGTGTTTTTATTCCTTAATTTTTTCTTTTTTGTGTATTGGTTACTTCAGTTAAAGCGTTATATGTTGCTTTCCGGATTTGTTTTGTTGCTAGGAATTACGTTTGTAAATCGATTTTATAAATTTTCTGAAACCAATATACCATCTGAAAATTCCGATTTTAAATTAATGAGCTATAACGTAAGATTGTTCAATTTATATGAATGGTTACCCAATACAGATGTGCCAGAACAAATTTCAAAGTTTATAGTGGAAGAACAACCTGATATTTTGTGTTTGCAAGAGTTTTCTCCAAACGAATTGGTTTCAAAATCGTTCAATTTTAAATACAATTTTACAAAGTTGTATGGTGGAAAAAATAAATACGGACAAGCCATTTATTCTAATTTTAAAATGATTCACGAGGGAGAAATTGAGTTTCCAAATTCGAGTAACAATGTCATTTTTGCTGATATTGTTAAAGGTAAAGATACTATTCGTGTGTATAGTATGCATTTGCAATCCATAAAAATCAGTACAGATATTCATGAAAAAATTGATGAAGAAAAGTCAAAGTTTATTTTCAAACGATTAAGCGAAGCTTTTACTGTGCAGCAACAACAGACTGAATTGATTAAAAAGCATTTTGAAGATTGTAAATTTTCAAAAATTATTTGTGGCGATTTGAATAATAGTGCTTTTTCTTACGTGTATCGAACGATTAAAGGTGATATGAAAGATGCTTTTGAACAAGCTGGAACTGGTTTTGGTAAATCGTATAATTACAAATATTACCCTGCTCGAATTGATTATATTTTTGTAGAAGAAAACATTGAAGTAAAAGAATTCAAATCGATTGAAACTTTCAAACAAAGTGATCATTTTCCGCAAATTACACGTTTGAAAATTGAGGACAAAGAGTAGTGCTAAAGTTGTTGTTTCTTCAAATAATCAACAGCGTATCTACCATCGTTAAACAACAAATCCAGAATACTTAAATTATTGATAAAACCATGTTTTTCATTGAAAACCTGTGTGTATTCTTCTATTTGAGTAGTATCTTTTTTTCCATTTACTAAATGTCTGAAATCAGTATAATCAGGAACTTCATGGAAGAATTCAGTAGTTTTTTTGGGTTGGATATTAATTCCCAATGAATCGTTTACCAATTGAAAAACTTCTAAATTCAAATCCATTAAAAATTCATGCTTCTTTTCAAATAACGGACGGAAATCATCTTCAAAATATTCAAAGAAAGGCGAAGTTCGGTAAGCTGCTTCAAGTGATTTAAAGTGGTTTTTCTGCCAACCAAAATCGTTTTCAATGCGAACATCTTTATATTTTTGATGTTTTTCAACAGCATGTTTTACCGGAATATTTAGTAATTGAACTCCGTTTGGACTATAAATATACATCCTATTTCTATTGGTTTGTTTTTGGAAATTATCTTCCATTTCAAACGTAACCGAATCCGCTTGAAGCATTGCCACATAATTGCTAATTGATGGGAAATAAGTTGGATGTATTAGGATGTTGTTCATTATAAAATATTGTTTTAAAAACACTAATTTCACTAATTAGCACGAATTAATTTGTGAAAATTAGTGAAATTAGTGTTTGAAATATAATTAAGCTTCTTCTTTCTTTTTCTTCTTTTTTCTGAAATAATCAAAAGCAAAGTAAGCTGCTAAAGCAATTAAGAAATATTGGAAATACGATTTTGGTTGCCCATCACCGCTAACCGTTGTGAATAATCTATCCCAACGAATGCTCCAGTTTTTGATGCCATCATTAATTCCATCAATACTCATCCAAATGAAAATTGGTTTTCCAACGATATGATCAGCCGGAACAAATCCCCAATAACGGGAATCTAATGAGTTATGACGGTTGTCTCCCATCATCCAATAGTAATCCTGTTTAAAAGTATAAGAAGTTGTAACTTGTCCGTTGATGCGAATTTCATTTCCGTTTACTTTTAAATCGTTTCCTTCGTATTCGCCAATAATCTTTTTGTAAAGCGGTAAGTTTTCTTTGTTTAATTCAACTGTTTTTCCTGCTTCTGGAATATAAATTGGACCCATGTTATCTTTGTTCCAACTATTTTTAGATGAAGGTTTTCCATCTAGAATATCTGTAAATATTCCATCTTCAGCTGTTTTGCTAATTTGTTGTTTTACAAAACTAATTCTACTATCAGATTTTAATTTTTCAAATTTTTCAAAAGTAAGGTTGCCATAAAAATAACTTGGTGAAATCATCAAACTTAACTTGTTATAAATCTCTTGATCGACTTGCCCTGTTACAGCTGTTGTTAAAGTTTCTCTTGATATTTCTTCAAATGCATATCTACTAATAAGCTCGTTTTTTAATTCAGGTTTGTCCCAAATTTCATTTTTAATTTCAAATAATGGATAACCTTCTGTAATTTGATAGAAACTTTTTATGTCATCTGGGTTTACATTATTTGTTTTAATTAAGTAAAAATACTGAGGTTTTGCTCTTTCAGGAAGAATAGATTCTTTTCCATTAATAAATATGATTCCATCTCTAATCTCAAAATTATCACCAGGAATAGCCGTACAACGTTTTACATAGTTGGTTTTTTTATCAATTGGTTTATCGTATCTTTTATCAGCCGCTTTGTACATATGAAATAAAGTATCAGCTGGCCAGTTGAAAACTACAATATCATTACGCTCAATTTTTTGCAATGCAGGAAAACGGAAATAAGGTAATGAAGGTTTTGAAGTATACGATTTAACTTTTACAACAGGTAAAGTATCATGAACCATTGGTGCAGCAATTGGAGTCATAGGAGTTCTTGCTCCGTAATGAAACTTACTCACGAATAAAAAGTCACCCACTAATAACGATTTTTCTAACGATGATGTTGGAATCGTATATGGTTGAATAAAATACGTGTGAACTAAAGTGGCAACAACAATTGCAAAAGACAACGAACCCAAAGTATCCATTGTTTTGTTTGGTGCCGTTAAATCGCGATTGGCATGATAAGTAGTTTCTTGTGTGTAATTTACATAAGCGATGTAAAATCCTAATGTAACTACTCCTAAAACCATATCAAGGGTTGATTTTTTACCAAAAGTTCTTAGTGTTTCAATCCAAATAATTGGAAATAAAAACAAATTGATAACTGGAATAAAAAGCAATAAAATCCACCATTTTGGTCGGTTGATGATTTGCATTAATACAATTCCATTATACACCGGAACAAATGCTTCCCATGCTTTTCTACCTGCTTTTACATATAATTTCCAAGTTCCAATTCCGTGAATTACTTGAACTAATAAGATAAAGATTAACCAACCTGATATTTCCATTTTTAATATCGTTTACTTGTTAAATTGTATAATTGTTTATTTTGAGGACAAACCTAAAACATCTTTCATGGTGAAAACACCTTTTTTACCTACTAACCATTCGGCAGCTACCACAGCTCCTAAAGCAAAACCTTCTCTACTGTGTGCTGTGTGTTTGATTTCAATTTGGTCGACTTCGCTATCATAGAAAATACTATGCGTTCCAGGAACGTTTTCGATGCGTTTTGCTTCAATGTGTATTTCGTTGCTAATTGGTGTTTCTAATGTCCAATTGGCATAATCTGTATGTTTGATAACGCCTTCTGCAAGAGTAATTGCTGTTCCGCTTGGTGCGTCTAATTTTTGTGTGTGATGAATTTCTTCCATTGAAACGTTGTATTGTTTCAAATTTGCCATCATTTTAGCTAAATATTCGTTTAATTCAAAAAACACATTTACACCTAAACTAAAATTAGAAGCATAAATAAAACTTCCGTTTTTAGCTTCACACAAGTCTACCATTTTTGGATACTCTGCAACCCAACCTGTAGTTCCTGAAATAACAGGAATTCCGTTGTTTAAACATTCTGAAATATTTTCAACAGCACTATCGGGAACACTAAAATCGATAGCGACATCGGTATTTAATAATCCTTCAAAAGTGTTGTTTTGGTCTTTTTTTAATACGATTTCATGACCTCTTTCTAAAGCTATTCTTTCAATAACTTTTCCCATTTTTCCGTATCCTAAAAGTGCAATTTTCATAGTAGTTAGTTGTTGGATTGATTGAAATGTTACCCAATTTTTTGTTAAAAACTATAGGTTAATGTCATTCCGTAATTGAATCTGTAATCCAATTGATTTTGATTCATATCTGGTTTAATTGATAGATTGTCATTAACATTGAATTGCATTAAATGCGCATCAATGTTGGCATCTACAATATTCAAGATATAAATTGCTCCTGTGATTAAAGCAGATAAATCTCTGTTTCTTTGGTGAAATTTCTGCCCTCTAATTAAACGATCATTGTCTAAATTTCCATAAATTGGATGATCAGGATCACTTGTCCCGTCTAATCTTCGTTTGTACTCATCTCTAAACTTATGATATTCTTTTTGATTAAAAGTATAGTAGTAAAGACCAACTCCTAAACCAGCATAAACAACAGGGATTTTCCAATATTTTTTATTGTAAGCCTGACCTAAACCAGGAACAAGCGCCGAATAAAAAGCCGCTCTAGCTGGGCGATTAGGATCAATAACTGCTTTAACGGTGTCTTTTGGAACCAAAGAAATCTCTTCTTGTGCTCTTCCTTCAAAACTCAGAAAAAGACAAGTTAAAATAAATATGTATTGAAGTTTTCTCACTAAGAATTAATTAGTTTCAAGATGCGATTAAAATCTTCTTCTGAATGGAAAGGAATCGTTATTTTTCCTTTTCCGTTACCCGCAACTTTAACGTCAACTTTTGTTCCGAAATAGTTAGCAAATGCTTTTTTCTCATCTTCTTTGATGTCAAATGAGTTACCTTTTGTAGGTTTAGCAGTTTTTGGTTTTAAACTATCTTGATAATTTTTAACCAAAGTTTCTGTTTCTCTAACCGAAAGATTTTGCGTTACCACTTTATGATAAATATCGCTTTGAACATCTTGATTGTCAATGTTAATCAACGCTCTTCCGTGTCCCATCGAAATAAAACCATCTCTCATTCCTGTTTGAATAATTGGATCTAATTTCAATAAACGTAGATAATTGGTAATAGTTGAACGTTTTTTACCTACGCGCTCGCTCAATTCTTCTTGGGTTAAATTAATTTCTTCGATTAATCTTTGGTACGAAATAGCAACCTCAATTGGATCTAAATCATGACGTTGGATGTTTTCCACCAAAGCCATTACTAATGATTCATTATCATTCGCTAAACGAATGTATGCCGGAATCGTTTTCAATCCAATTAATTTAGAAGCACGCAAACGACGCTCTCCCGAAATTAATTGGAACTTATTAAATTCTAATTTTCTAACAGTAATCGGCTGAATTACACCTAATTCTTTAATCGATTTGGCTAATTCTTGTAACGTTTCTTCGTTGAAATTTGTTCTCGGTTGAAACGGATTAATTTCAATCGATTCAATATCTAACTCAATAATATTTCCTACTACTTTATCTGCGTTTTTGTCCTCAACCGATTTAATATCGTTTTCAGGATCTTTCAATAAAGCCGATAATCCTCTTCCTAAGGCTTGTTTTTTTACCGCTTTTGTCATCTTCTCTATTATTGATTTTTCTTAATAATTTCCTCGGCCAAGTTCAAATAATTAGAAGCTCCTTTACTCGTAGCGTCGTAATTAATAATACTTTCTCCAAAACTTGGTGCTTCGCTCAATTTGATATTTCTTTGAATAATCGTTTCAAAAACCATATCGTTAAAGTGTTTTTGTACTTCTTCCACTACTTGATTTGACAAACGTAAACGTGAATCGTACATAGTTAATAGCAAGCCTTCAATATCTAAATTTGGATTGTGAATTTTTTGAACACTTTTAATGGTGTTTAATAATTTTCCTAAACCTTCTAAAGCAAAATATTCACATTGAATAGGAATTACAACACTATCTGCGGCTGTTAACGCATTAAGAGTTAATAAGCCTAATGATGGTGCGCAATCTATTAAAATATAATCGTATTTATCTTTTATACTTTCTAATGCTTGTTTTAGCATGTACTCGCGATTTTCTTTATCAACAAGTTCAATTTCAATAGCAACCAAGTCTATATGAGCCGGAATTACCGATACATTTGGTGCAGAACACGAAACTATTGCTTGCTCAGGAGTAGCACTATGTTCTAGAACTTGATAAGAACCAATTTCAACACTTTCTACATCAATTCCTAATCCCGAACTAGCATTTGCTTGTGGATCAGCATCAATTAAAAGTACTTTTTTTTCTAAAACACCAAGAGAAGCAGCCAAATTAACCGAAGTGGTTGTTTTTCCTACGCCACCTTTTTGATTGGCAATTGCAATGATTTTACCCATTTGATAATTAAAAAATTTAAGTGGTAAAAATACAATTATTTATGGTTTTTTCAAGGCAATTTTGTTAACAATGGGTTAAAGTGTAACTTAACTGATTTAGAGACAGAAAAATACCGAAATAAAAATATTTTGAAGCCACACTTTAGGCGTTTTTTAGAGGTCGTTTCCCGCTTTCCGTTACAATAATTTTGCATTTTTTTTTTAACTTTTACAAAATGGATTTTCACTACAATCGGGGCTACAATCAATCGTTTAGGAATTAAAAACAAAAACACGAAGATAATTCGTGTTTGGATGTGTATTAATCACGCTTTGGCGTATTTTTTTTAGTTCGTTTTTCTTCTTTTTTCTCTTTTGCGGTTTTCAAAGGTTCTTTCTTTGCCGTTTTCTTCGCGTCTTGACTTTTTGCCATAATTTCTAGGTTTTTAGTAAATGTAGTAATTAAAAAGCAAATAGCACTTAATTTTTCTCATTTAACTATCATCGAATCAAACTGAAATTAGCTCTAAATTTCTTAGTGGCATTACTTTCTTGGTAATCAATTGTAAACCAATAATCACTTGATGGTAATTGATTTCCATTGTATCTGCCATCCCAAGATAAATTAGTTTCAGAAAGTTGTGTAATTAATTTTCCATAACGATCAAAAATCGAAATTTTCCAATTTTCAAAACTATTCATACCTACAATTGTCCAAAAATCATTTATACCATCACCATTTGGAGTGAAATAATTAGGATAGTTAATTACAAAAATATCTTCAGATAGAAAATTGCCACATCCATTCTGATCCATTACGGTTATGGTGTGATTTCCTGCGCTAACATTTTCGAAGATATTACTTTCTTGAAGCGCTCCATTATCTAGTTGATAATAATAATTTCCTGATGGAATTGCAGTAATAGTAATGCTTTGATTGTTTGTGAAAATATCTGAAATTAAATAAAAGAAATCTTGTAATTGAGATTCTAAAATGCTTACCGCAATAGTTTGAGGATTAGCACACGATCCCAAATTTGGTGTAAAAGTATAACTGCCTGAAACTAAATTATCAATTATACCAGGTGACCAAGTTCCTGAAATTCCATTTGGTGAAGTAGTTGCTAAAATAGGAGGTGTTTCTCCTGTACATAATGAAATGGTGCTAGGAAAATCGGGAGAAAAGCTGTTTCCAACCGTAATATTTATTTGGTAGGGAAGAATATTTTGGCAAGAACCCACTTGCGGCGTAAAAGTATACGTTGTAGTTCCTGATGTTGTTGTGTTTATCGTTGAAGGATTCCAAGTTCCTAAAATTGGAGTTGTATTTGAAGATGATGTTGGTAAAACTTCAGGTGTTGCATTTATACAGTAAGTAGTAGTTATTGGTGGAAAAACTAAAGCAATAGTAGTTGCAGGCGTTACAGTTACAACAATAGTTTGGGGAGTTCCAGTACAACCATTTAAAATGGGTATAACCACATAAGTTACAGTTCCTGTTGTTGTTCCATTATATTGTAATGTTTGATTGATACTTGTTCCCGAACCATTTGAAAATCCAGTAACATCAGTAGAGGAAGCAGTCCAATTTAAAGTAGCATTTACATCAGAAGCTACAAGTGAAATAGCTGTATTGCTATTCGTGCATAAAGTTGTTGGTCCTGAATGTATAACTGAAATTGCGGGCAATAATGTTACTGTCGTTCTTGTTGTGCTTCTGCATCCGTCAGAAATTGTAACTGTTTCCGCATAGTAATTTCCGATGGAAGGTGGAGTAAAAGTGTTTGAATTTGCTAATAAAAGATTTCCGTTTGTGGAACTATCATACCAATTTACACTTTCTCCAGCCAAAACACTAACGCTTAAACTCGTTGCTTGATTGGTACAAAAACGTTGGTCACCATTAGAAATAGGTGCATTAGGTAATGGAATAAAAATAACACTATAAATATCTGAAAAAGTAGAACAAAAGGGATTGTTTAAATTAGCAATGTCTTGCGCTACTTTAACTCGGTAATACGTTGTAGTTGTTATGTTTGGAATGGTATAGTTTGCTGTATTTTCACCAGGAATATCTGTGAAATTTATGTTGTCATTACTTTGTTGCCATTGGTAAACATGAGAAATACTTCCGGTTGTAACCACTTGTAAATTTGGGTTAGTAATGCTTGAATTTTGACAAACGGTCATCGCACTTCCAGTTGTAGCTGTGTTTATAATGGCGCTATTTTCGCCACAAGCTTTAAACATGATATCATCAATAGCTAAATCATTTCCACAACCTCCAGCACCATTATTTCGCATTTTTAAAATCGCTGAAGTTTGTCCAGCTGGCATAGTAAAAACCAAACCAAATTGATTCCATATTGGAGTTGAAGTTCCTGCAATATTTCCTGTATTACCAGATTGTAATAAAATGGTATCGGTTTGATCCCAAATTTCAAAAGTAACGTTAATTGGAATTCCAGTTCCAGAACAACCACCTGAAGCTGAGTTGTATATATTCAAAACCCAAGCCGAAAATTCAAAGCGTGTATTACTGCATAAACCAGTAACGGTTCTTCTGTAAAATTGTCCAGGCGAATTACTAGCATTTACAATTAAACATTTTCCGTTTAAACCGTCAACTTCATTATCGGGTGTGCGGTCTAGTGAAAAAAGCCAATTAGGAGAATTCGGAATTATGTTTGTTCTGTGAAACAAAGTATATTGACCATCTTGAGGAAAGCCAGTATTAACGTAGCTATAATTGGATACTCCAGTAGGTAATGCCGGACCGTAATCTAAACCGCTTCCAAAGTTTTCTAAAAAAATAGGAGCGCCACTACTACCATTACAAAAACCTAACTGTCCATACGAAAAGAGAGAATAAAAAAGTAAAATGGTAAAAAAGTAAAATTCCTTTAATTTTAGTGACATGTTTTTCGAGATATTCATAACCTCTTAAAATTAGAATATCTTTTCAAGAGTTAGAAGCTAAAATCTGTCATAAAAACTATACAAATATTCATGAAGCAATTAATATCAACATTTACTGACTTTAAGGCTGATTTGATGGTTTAAATCGTTATTTTGTATAGGTATTGTTTAGGTTAAAATTAAATTTGCAAACAAATAAATTCGTTGTTTTTAAATATAACACAGTTTTTTTGCCGCTGCAATCAAAGTTTCATCGGTCTTTGCAAAACAAAAACGAAGCATGTGTCTGTCTGTAGCATCATTATAAAAAACTGAAATCGGAATAGAAGCTACACCGTGATTTACAATCAATTCTTTAGCAAAATCCACATCATTTTTAGTTGAGATTTGATTGTAATTCACCACCTGAAAATACGTTCCATCACAAGGCATTAATTCAAAACGGCTGTCTTTGATTAGGTTTTGAAACAAATCGCGTTTGCGTTGGTACATTTTTGAAACTTCGCTAAAATCAACCACATCCAAATATTCCGAAATCGCATGTTGCGAAAAACTATTCACACTAAATACCAAAAACTGATGCACTTTTTTCATTTCGTACATTAGATGTTCAGGAGCAATTAGATAACCTACTTTCCAACCCGTAACATGCAACGATTTTCCAAAAGAAGAAGCAATAATTGTTCGTTCTACTAATTTTGGACGTGTATTAAACGAAATATGCGGTTGCGAAAACGTAATGTATTCGTACACTTCGTCGCCCAAAATAAGAATTTGAGGATGTTTTTCTAAAATAGTTTCTAAAGATTCAAAGTCACTTTCTGTCCAAATTCTCCCAGTAGGATTGTGCGGATTATTGATGACAATCATTTTGGTTTTAGGTGAAATCGCACTTTCAATACGGTTGAAATTAGGAGTATAATCATCGTTTAATGAAACACGAACTGGTTTACCACCCGCTACCAAAACTGAAGGCTCGTAACTGTCATAACTTGGATCTAAAATCAACACTTCATCACCATGATTTACAAACGTGTTTATCGCTGTAAAAACGCCTTGTGTAGCGCCAGCGGTAATTAACATTTCATTTGTGGGATTGACTTTTCTACCGTATTGTTTTATCGTTTGTTTCGCAATTTTTTCCAATAACGAAGGTAAACCTGCCATTGGTGTATATTGATGAATGTTTTCTCGAATAATACGTTCCGAAATTTGAAGCAAACGTTCGTCTTCAGGGAAATTTGGAAATCCTTGTGATAAATTAATGGCTCTGTGCTCGTTCGCTAATTGCGACATTACAGAGAAAATACTGGTGGTGATGTTAGGTAGTTTTGACATGAGATAATTTATTGAAAACGAAAATGCAATTTAAATTTGGTTATATTGTTAATAATTTTCTTATTGATAATGAATTAACCACATAGAAACATAGTTAAAAAGATAGTTATAGACAATTCATTGTTACACATAGCTATGTTTTTTATTGCAAAGTGAAACGACTTTTAGAGTTTATGAATATCTATGTTTCTATGTGGTTTAAATTTTCAAAAATAAATTCAATTTGATTTTATAATTTTTCAAAAATATAAAAAATATACACGCTATAATTTCTTCAAATTACTTTATTTTGTGATTTAATTCAAAGATTTTGAAGATAATCATCCTAACACCGATGGAAATTGAGCGAGAAAAAGTCCTAAACGCTTTAGCTCGAATTCCTAATTTGAATCATACTTACGAAGTAATCGTTTCTGGAATTGGTCGTGAAAGTACGGCTAAGGCGATGATGCAAATGCCACCACACGATATTTGTGTGTTAATGGGTTTTGCCGCTGTAGTTGGAAAAGAAGCCCATTTACCCGATTATTTGCATTTAGGAAAACCCATCGAAATTACCAATGCTTCGTTATACGGTTACGAAGGCGGCTTGTTTGAAAATGGAAAACCCATTATCACCGAAAAGCCAAAGCTAAATTTACCTTGTTTGTCGTCTTTAACTTCCGATAAATTTGTAAGAACAACCGATTTAGCCGAAAAAACGGTTGTAAATATGGAAGATTACACCTTTAAATATTTGAAAAAACCACAAGATTTTATCGTGCGCATCATCTCCGATTTTTTACCTCACGAAACCGAAATCGACTTTTTTGAAGAAGTGAAAAGTATTGATTTTTTGGAAGGTGTAAAGGCAATGGATGAGCATATTTATAAGAAATTTTAAAATTTATTTGGAATATTGAAAAAATTAACCAAATCTTTGCATCAGAAAATTAATAACCTTTTAAAACGAAGAAAAATGTTTGTATTCAAATCATTACCTCAAAGCAATTCATCAGTGGGAACTGGTGTGGCTCTTCTTCGTGGCTTAACGCAATCATAGATAAAAAACATATATGAAAAAGCCCGAAGACATTTAGTTTCGGGCTTTTTTTTGTTTATTCTAGAACCTTCAAAAAATTTCCCGAAACGTATTCAAAAATATTGCAATGTGCTAAGTATGCCTTTTTGGTTTGCTGTAGTTCATTGTTATGAATCATTTTTAAAATAATCATGGGAAATAAACTATCTGGGAAAGACTTAATTAAATTAGGCTTCCCAAAAAATAATGCAATAAACATTGCCTTAGGGCAAATTAACAGATATCGAAAAAGAGAAAAAAAGGAAAGTATTTTAACCGAAGCCAAACAAGTATTGCTGCATCCAGAAAAATTCAAAGGAGATGGCACTTGGGGAAAAGTAGCGGAAGGTTTAGTAAATCCAGTTCAAGTAAAATTCAATCAATTGAAAACAACTCGAGCACCTTTTTCCATCTTTGGAGAAAACGAAATTGATGAACAAGCTAAGTTTCAATTGTACGATGCTTTAAAATTACCAATTTCGGTAAAAGGTGCTTTAATGCCCGATGCGCATTCAGGTTACGGATTACCAATTGGCGGTGTTTTAGCTACCGATAATGCAGTGATTCCATACGGAGTAGGAGTGGATATTGGCTGTAGAATGAGCTTGTCGATTTTTGATTTACCAGCGTCTTTTTTCAAAGGGAAAGACCATCAATTACAAGCCATTTTGAAAGACAATACCAAATTTGGAATGAGTGAAACGCATAAAGTTAAAGCCGATCACGAAGTGTTTTACAAAGACGAATTTAAAACCATTCCAGTTGTGAAACAGTTGTTAGACAAAGCGTACAAGCAATTAGGTTCATCTGGTGGAGGGAATCATTTTGTGGAATTCGGAATTGTGAAATTAGACAATCCATTGCCGGAATGGAAATTGGAAGCCAAAGAATACGTAGCGGTTTTATCGCATAGTGGTTCTCGTGGATTGGGTGCCAATATTGCTAAACATTATACGTATTTGGCAAGTAAGCAATGTCCGTTACCAAAAAATGTACAGCATTTAGCTTGGTTGGATTTGAATACGCATGACGGTCAAGAATATTGGATGGCTATGAATTTAGCGGGAGAGTATGCCAAAGCTTGTCATGAAGATATTCACAGAAGATTGGCTAAAGCTTTAGGAAAACGCATTGTGGTAACCATTGAAAATCATCACAATTTTGCTTGGAAAGAAATGGTGGATGGCAAAGAATGCATTGTGCACCGAAAAGGAGCAACACCAGCAGCTAAAGGGCAATTGGGAATTATTCCAGGTTCAATGACTGCGCCAGGATTTATTGTAATGGGTAAAGGAAACGAAGACAGTTTGCAATCGGCTTCTCACGGAGCGGGTCGTTTGTTTTCGAGAGCGAAATGTAAAGCTACTTTTACCCAAAGTCAGATTAAAAAAGTCTTGGCAGATAATGATGTGACGTTGATAGGTGGAAATATTGACGAGGCACCAATGGCGTACAAGAACATTCATACTGTTATGAATTTACAAACCGAATTAGTAGATGTGTTAGGAACTTTCACACCGAAAATTGTTAGAATGAACCGATAAGATGGAAAAGATAATTCAAATAACCTCAGGAAGAGGACCTGCTGAATGTACTTGGGTTGTGGCGCAAGTATTGAAAAAAGTGTTGCAAGAAGCAGAAGCTTTACAATTAAAAGCGACTGTTCTGCAACACGAAGCAGGTCAAGAAAATGGAACGGTAGCATCGGCTATGGTTCAAATTATAGGAAATGAAGCAGATGAGTTTGTTGCTTCATGGGTGGGAACCATTCAATGGATTGGAAAAAGTACGTTTAGAAAATTTCATAAGCGAAGCAATTGGTTTATTGGAATTTTTGAAGTAGATGCGATTCAATCTAGAGCATTTTCAGAAAAAGACATTCAATATCAAGCGATGCGAAGTTCTGGAGCGGGCGGACAACATGTAAATAAAGTCAGTTCTGCTATTCGAGCGACACATGTACCAACAGGAATTAGTGTGGTGAGTATGGATTCACGTTCGCAACATCAGAACAAGAAATTAGCTACTGAGCGTTTATTACTGAAACTAAATGAAGCCCAATTGAATCTTTTGAAACAACAATTTCAAAGTCAATGGACGAATCAATTAGCTGTAGAACGTGGAAATCCAATTCGAACTTTTGAAGGTTCTGATTTTAAGAAACTTAAAGTAGAAAAGAAATTTAAAGCTGTACGACAGCAATTAAAAAACGAATTAAAAAATGAAAAATATAGATAAATACTTGTTTCAGGCTTTAGATAATTATCCTTATTCTTTGGAAGAAACCATTGAATCTTTAGATTATGCCATGTCCTACGATGCGAAGAATACAACCGCTTTGTGTTTGTATGGAAGAATTCAAACAGAGCAATTGCTAAATTATGAAGAAGCAAAACGTTATTTTCAAGAAGCATTGGCGATTAATATAGATGCCGTAGCGGTATATCCATATTATATAGAAACCTTGCTTTTGAATGAAGATTATGAAGAAGCTTCTAAGTTAATTGACTTTGCAATGACAATAAAAGGCATTAATAAAATGGTGATTTTGTTAAAGAAAGTTCAATTGTTAGAACGTCAAGCAGCTATTAAAGAATCTTTAAAATTAATCGATGAGGTTAAATTGAATACGTTTACCAATGAAACTTACGAAACCGATGAGGTTGAAAAACGATTAAAGGCAAAAAAAGAACTTTTGAAACCTAAGAAAAAGGCGAAGTCTCAAAAAGCTAAGAAAATTAAAAAATAAGAAAACCAGCTGTGAGGCTGGTTTTTTTGGTATTTATTCAGATGTTTTAAATACATCTTCTCCGACTTTTTTGAAAAAGTGAAAGGGATTGATTTTTCAGAGGAAATTTAAGTTATTGATTCTAACTTAATTTTTTAGAATTTACATATAACCATACGAATATCCATCGGCAGATCCCTCTCTTTTTATTAATAGCCAATAAGGACCTGGAAAGAAATCACATTTTACAAACCAAATCCAATAATCATTAACGGATTCTCCATTTTCGGGTGGAAAAACACTAAAATCATAGGGTGAATTTTCACAATCAGAAGGTAATAAAGCAAATTTTAAATTTGAATCCGCATTTATAGTTTTGATAAGGGTGTTTTTTACAATTTCAGGCGAAGGATTATTTTCTAAACCAAATGCATCAGGTGCACTTGTAACCATATTATAAAAATTATCTGTGTTTTTTGTTTCTACAAATAATCCATTTAAACTTCTTTTAAATGCTTCTAAAATATCAATATTTGATGCTAAGTTTCCTTGTTTAGAAGCTTCAACTTCGTTTTCAATATACGGTTTGTTTATTGAAAAACTGCTTAATATTTCTTCAAATTTATTCATAATTGTTGATTTTTATTCTTCAATTAAAATTTTTAAAATCGTAATCGCAGCATCACTAATTTTTGTGCCTGGACCAAAAACCGCTACAGCTCCAGCGTCGAATAAGAATTGGTAGTCTTGTGCTGGGATAACTCCGCCCACAATTACCATAATATCTTCTCTTCCGTATTTTTTTAATTCTTCAATTACTTGTGGTACTAAAGTTTTGTGTCCCGCAGCTAAAGAAGAAACGCCTAAAATGTGTACGTCGTTTTCCACCGCTTGTTTTGCAGCTTCTTGTGGTGTTTGGAATAATGGTCCAATGTCAACGTCAAAACCTACGTCAGCATAACCTGTTGCTACTACTTTCGCTCCACGATCATGACCGTCTTGTCCCATTTTCGCTATCATAATACGTGGACGACGCCCTTCTTTCTTCGCGAAAGCATCAGCTAATTGTTTTGCTTTTTCAAAACTTTCGTCGTTTTTAATTTCTTTACTATACACGCCGCTAAAACTTCTAATTTGTGCTTTATATCTTCCGAAAACTAATTCTAAAGCATCACTAATTTCGCCTAATGTCGCTCTGTTTCGTGCTGCTTCTACTGCTAAAGATAGTAAATTTACACCGTTGTCATTCCCGTGTATATGGGAATCTGCGCTTTCGGTTAATTTTGCTAAACATTCGGCAACTTTAGCGTTATCGCGAGCCGCTTTAATTTGTTCTAAACGTTCAATTTGTTGTTTGCGCACCATTTGGTTATCCACATCCAAAATATGTAACGGATCTTCTTTTTCCAAACGGTATTTATTCACCCCAACAATAATATCTTGACTGCTATCGATACGTGCTTGTTTGCGTGCAGCAGCTTCTTCAATTCTTAGTTTTGGAATTCCTGCTTCAATGGCTTTAGTCATGCCACCAAGTGCTTCTACTTCTTCAATTAAAGCCCACGCTTTTTCAGCAATTTCAGCTGTTAAACTTTCTACATAATAACTTCCTGCCCATGGGTCAACTGTTTTACAGATTTTAGTTTCTTCCTGTAAAAAGATTTGTGTATTACGAGCAATTCGTGCTGAGAAATCGGTTGGTAAAGCAATCGCTTCGTCCAAAGCATTCGTGTGTAACGATTGTGTTCCTCCAAAGGCTGCTGCGGCTGCTTCAATCGCAGTTCGAGCTACATTGTTAAAAGGATCTTGTTCCGTTAAACTCCAACCCGAAGTTTGGCAATGCGTTCTTAAAGCCAATGATTTTTCGTCTTTTGGGTTGAATTGTTTCAATAATTTTGCCCAAAGCATACGACCGGCACGCATTTTTGCAATTTCCATAAAATGATTCATTCCAATCGCCCAGAAAAAAGAAAGGCGAGGAGCAAATGTATCAATATCCATTCCAGCCGCTAAACCGGTGCGAATGTATTCTAAACCATCAGCTAAAGTGTACGCCAATTCAATATCAGCAGTAGCTCCCGCTTCTTGCATGTGGTAACCCGAAATCGAAATCGAGTTGAATTTTGGCATATTTTTACTCGTATATTCGAAAATATCCGCAATAATTTTCATCGAAGGTGTTGGTGGATAAATGTAAGTATTTCGCACCATGAATTCCTTCAAAATGTCATTCTGAATTGTTCCTGATAATAGGTTAGGAGTAACGCCTTGTTCTTCCGCAGCCACGATGTAGAAAGCCATAATTGGTAAAACCGCACCATTCATCGTCATCGAAACCGACATTTCACCTAAAGGAATTTGGTCGAAAAGTACTTTCATATCTTCCACCGAGTCAATCGCAACTCCAGCTTTTCCAACATCACCAACCACTCGTTCGTGGTCTGAATCGTAACCTCTGTGTGTTGCTAAATCGAAGGCAACGGATAAACCTTTTTGTCCAGCCGCTAAGTTTCTTCTGTAAAAAGCATTACTTTCTTCCGCAGTAGAAAATCCCGCATATTGACGAATTGTCCATGGTCGGCGAACGTACATGGTAGCGTATGGTCCGCGTAAATTTGGTGCAAAACCAGCGCCAAAACCAAGATGCTCTAAATTAGAAATATCTTCTTTAGTGTAAGTTGGTTTTAACTCGATGTTTTCGGCTGTGGTGAAGTGTTGTTTTTCAGAAACTTCTAACTTCTGACTTCTAACTTCTAACTTTAAATGTTGTATATCTTTTCTCATGATTATTGCTCTTGAGATAATCGTTCTTGTTCTAATTTTTCAGCCAAACGTTTTTCGATAATCGGTGTGATTAACGTTTTTCTGGCGTTTTGTTTTACGAAAGGATACAATTCCAAATCGTTTTTCATTTGGTCGTTTTTGTTTGGATATTTGTTGGTTCCCAATAAAACTTCTTTCCCTGAATCGAAAAGTTCTTGTTCTTTTTGAGCACTTTCGTTGATTTTTCTTTGAATCGTTCCATCGATTAATTGCGAAATTAAACCGCCATTTTTCTCGATATCTTTGAATAATTCTAAAGCTTTTTCTGCTAATTGTTCCGTTAAGGTTTCAATATAATACGCGCCATCAGCAGGATTATTCACTTTGTCAAAATAACTTTCGTGTTTTAAAACTAACAATTGGTTTCTCGAAATTCTATCGCCAAACTCGTTGTCTTTGTGATAAATCGCATCGTAAGCTAAATTTGCAACAGCATCGGCTCCACCTAAAATTGCCGACATACATTCTGTAGTCGTACGCAACATATTTACGTTATAATCGTATAATGTTTTATTGCGTTTGGTTGGTGTTGCGATGATATGACAATCCAAATTATGATTGTATTCTGATGCTAAAGTATTGAATAAAAGACGTAATGCTCTTAGTTTTGCTATTTCGAAAAAGTAATTTGTTCCAACAGCAACTTCAATCGTAATGGGTTGGTTGATGGCTGGAATTCTATTGAAATATTCGTTTGCTTGTGCTAAAGTGTAAGCTAATTGTTGCACTATATTCGCACCAGCGTTTTGATAAATTCCGCTTGAAATAGTTAAAAATGGAACAGTTGTTTTTGAAGCAATTGTATTTAGTTTCTCAATATCTTTTTCAAGGTTTTCAAACCAATTTCCATCTTTTACTAATTGTCCGATTGGATCATTTTGGATAAAGATATTAGCTTTGTTTTTTGAAGCGAAATCATTGATATTATTCGTAAATTCAACAGAAAGAAAAGGTAAATTGAAATAATAATTTACATTCTCTAACGGAAGATTTTGCATTAATTCTTCAATTGAAACCGTATCATTTTCTAATGTAAAACGAACGCTTTCTGCTCCTCTCTGTAAAGTTTCAAGCGCACGAGCATTCGATTTTTTCACATCATGAACAAAAATATTTTGAACAATTGCAAAAGGTTTTGTTGGAACAATGGCGTCAAGATTTATTGCTGTTTCATCATTGTGATAAAACGGTTTTACTTTAATGCCTTCTGGACTTTCCCAAACTAATGTTTCGTTGTAATCAGCTCCTTTTAGTTCGTATTGAATTTGTTGCTTCCATTGTTTAGAAGAAACGGCTTCAAAATCGGAAAATAAATTATTGTTAGCCACGAATTATATTTTTAATTGTTACTAGTTGTTTTTTCAGATTCAGCTTTCTTTTCGCCTTCAAATTCTATGATGTAAATATCTTCGTTTTCGCGTTTCATATAATATTTTTCGCGAGCGTATTTTTCTACACGATCATCATTTTTAAGGTGTTTTATATTGGCACTGTCTTTTTTGATTTCGGTTTTGTAATACTGAATATTATCCTCAATTTCCTCAATTTCTTTATCTAAAACGCGGTGTTCTAAATAGGAGTAATTGTCAAAAAATAACATCCAAACAATAAAGAAAAGTAATACCAAAACATAACGGTTCACTAAAAACTTTAGGAACGGATAATTGGCAATTAAATTCTTTATTTTTTTCATTTTAAGCGATTCTTTGATTAATTACAGCTCGCACTACGTCGATAGCAACCGTGTTGTATTTGTCATTTGGAATGATAATATCAGCAAAAGCTTTTGTAGGCTCGATGAATTGCTCGTGCATTGGTTTTAACGTGTTTTGATAACGGTTTAAAACCTCTTCCATATCACGTCCACGTTCTGCAATATCACGTTTTAAACGACGAATTAATCGTTCGTCAGAATCGGCATGAACGTATACTTTAATGTCAAACATTTCCCTTAATTCTGGATTGGTTAGAATTAAGATGCCTTCAACAATCATTACTTTTCTTGGATGTGTGATGACTTTGTCGTCAGTTCTATCGTGAGTAACGAAAGAATAAACAGGTTGTTCAATTGTTTTTCCGGCTTTTAAGTCTTTTAAATGAGCAACTAAAAGTTCAAAATCAATCGCTCTTGGATGATCAAAATTAATTTTGGTACGCTCTTCATAGCTTAAGTGATGCGTTTCTTTATAGTACGAATCCTGAGAAATGATTCCCACTTCTGAAGAAGGTAACTCATTCATAATTTGATGTACTACTGTCGTTTTTCCACTTCCGGTACCGCCGGCAATTCCAATAATTAGCATAAAGATTCTTAGGTTGATTGTTTTAGCAAAAATAGAAATAATATTCTATGTGTTTTTTGTTTTGGTGAGAAAGTTTGGGAATAAATGCTAAAAAAATATAGGTTTTGGAACGCGGATAAAACAGATGCTTTGCATCGCAGATAGAAAACAGATTTTTATAAATGAAAAAAGACCCTCAATTGAAGGTCTTTTGTCGGGGTGGCAGGATTCGAACCTGCGGCCTCCTGCTCCCAAAGCAGGCGCGATAACCGGGCTACGCTACACCCCGAATTTGTGAGTGCAAATATAGAACTATATTGTTATTTTCAAAACGTTTTTTAAAAATAAATTTAGTTTATTATGAAATAGTGAATTCTAATCTATTTTTAAGAAATAATTTTAATTAAAAACTTACATTTGCTACTCTTAAAAGAATAAAGTTATGTCAAATACAATTGAAAAAGTAAAATGTTTAATTATAGGTTCTGGTCCAGCGGGTTATACTGCGGCTATTTATGCGGCTAGAGCGAATATGAATCCTGTTTTATATCAAGGACAACAACCGGGGGGTCAATTAACAACAACCAATGAAGTTGAAAATTTTCCTGGATATCCTGAAGGTGTAACCGGACCTGAAATGATGGTTCAGTTGCAAGAACAAGCAAAACGTTTTGGTTCAGATATTCGTGATGGATGGGCTACAAAAGTAGATTTCTCTGGAGATATTCATAAAGTTTGGATTAACGATACCATAGAAATTCACGCAGATACGGTAATTATTTCTACAGGAGCTTCTGCTAAATATTTAGGATTAGAATCGGAACAACATTATTTAAAATTAGGTGGTGGAGTTTCCGCTTGTGCGGTTTGCGACGGATTTTTCTATAGAAATCAAGAAGTAGTAATCGTTGGCGCAGGAGATAGCGCTTGTGAAGAAGCACATTACTTGTCTAAATTATGTAAAAAAGTAACGATGTTAGTTCGTAGTGATAAATTTAGAGCTTCTAAAATTATGGCTGAACGTGTTCAAAAAACAGAAAATATCGAAATTTTAATGCACACTGAAACAGAAGAAGTTTTAGGCGACGGTCAAGTAGTAACAGGAGTTAAAGCAAAAAATAGAGCTACTGGTGAAGTTGTTGAAATTCCAGCAACTGGATTTTTCGTAGCCATTGGTCACAAACCAAACACTGATATTTTTGCTGATTACATTACGTTAGATGAAACGGGTTACATCGTAAATGTACCAGGAAGTTCTAAAACAAATGTAGCAGGTGTATTTGTAGCAGGTGATGCGGCTGACCATGTATATCGTCAGGCTATTACGGCTGCGGGAACTGGTTGTATGGCGGCATTAGATGCAGAACGTTATTTAGCGGCGAAAGAGTAATATTTAAATTTTAAAATCATGAATGCTAAAAAAATCTTTTTATTGGTGTTTTTTATTGGTATCTCTGGATTAGTGTATTATTTTACAAATTCAAACAGTGCGTCATCTTTACCATTTCCAAAATTCGTCTCTTTAGACGAACAAAATATAGTTAGCTTTTACGATTGGGCTTTGATTGGTCCAAGTGGTGTTAGTAAAAATATGATTGCGGACGAAAAAAATGTGATTTTAATTCATATGTGGGATGTAAACGATCCAAATGTAGTGGAAGAATTAGAAACGTTGCAAACTATATATGATGAGTATAAAACCAAAGCACAGTTTTATTTTGTAACTAAAAATACCCAAATTGAAGTTCGAAATTTTATTGAGCAACATCAATTTACTTTCCCAGTATATTTTAGTTTGAGTCGAATTCCAAAACCTATGGAATTTACTTTTCCATCAAGTACTTATTTGTTAAGTAAAAAAGGAAGAATTGTAGTGGAATCTAAAGTAGCAACCAATTGGGATGACGATGCATTAAGGTTAGTTTTGAATAATTTGGTTAAGTAATAATGTAATAAATAAAAAAGCTCCTAGTTTTCACTAAGAGCTTTTGAAATTTTATGCTATCTACTAATAGTAGCTGTATCTTCTTACTTTAGCAATGTATTTTGCTAAACGAATAACTTGATGACTGTAGCCATACTCGTTATCATACCATACATACATTACAATGTTTTTTCCGTCTTCAGAAACAATAGTAGCATTGCTATCAAAAATAGCAGGAGCTGATGTTCCTACAATATCAGATGATACTAATTCATTGTTTAAAGAATATTTGATTTGCTCTACAAGATCTCCTTCTAAAGCATATTTTTTCATAATGTTGTTTACTTCTTCAATCGAAGTTGCTGTGCCAACTTCTAAATTTAAAACTACTAATGAACCGTTTGGAACAGGAACACGAATAGCGTTTGAAGTTAATTTACCTGCTAATGTAGGTAATGCTTTTGCGACAGCACTTCCAGCACCAGTTTCTGTAATAACCATGTTTAAAGCAGCAGCACGACCTCTACGGTATTTTTTGTGCATGTTGTCTACTAAGTTTTGGTCATTTGTGTAAGCGTGTATGGTTTCTAAGTGTCCTTTTATAACACCTAAAGTATCTTCAACAGCTTTTAAAACTGGAGTAATTGCATTGGTTGTACAAGAAGCTGCAGAGAAAATATTTACTTCATCTGGATTGTAATCTTCGTGATTTACTCCGTAAACAATATTTGGAATTCCTTTTCCGGGAGCCGTTAATAAAACTTTTTCAACACCATTTGAAACTAAATGTCTTTGTAAGGCTTCTTCATTAGTGAATGCTCCAGTGTTATCAATTAACAAAGCGTCTTCAATTCCGTAAGCAGTATAATCAATTTCTTCTGGTGAATTTGCAGTAATGATGTGAACGGTAGTTCCGTTAATCAATAAAGCATTGTTTTCTGGGTCAGCTATAACAGAACCTTGGAAATCGCCATGAACTGAATCATAACGTAATAAAGAGGCTCTTTTTTCTAATAAAACTGCATCATTTTTATCTCTTGTAACAATTGCTCTTAAACGTAATTGTTGTCCTTTTCCAATTTTAGACATGATTTCACGTGCTAATAATCGTCCAATTCTACCAAATCCATAAAGCACTACATCTTTAGGTTTGATTTCTTGAAAGTTTTTAGCGTTTTTTAACTTGTCGATAACAAATGCTTTTGCATCATTGTATTTATCATCTTCTAAATGATATTCATAAGTTAATTTTCCAATATCAATTCTTGATGGAGGTAAATCTAAATCAACAATAGCACTTGCAATTTCAACTGAATCAAAAACGTTGATTGGTTTTTCAACGAAAGCACCAGCATACTCGTGTAAATTGATGATTTCGCTTACGTTTTTGTCGATTAATTGATTGCGGAATAATACTAATTCGATTGATTTATCAAACCATAAATCACTTATGATTTTAATGAATTCTACACCTGCTTTTCTTCTGTCTGCTTGAAAAGCTAATTCTTTTTCGTATAAAGAAATATTGCTCATGTAAATATAATGTGTTGTTTTGTGGTGCAAAAGTATAGATTTCAATCGTTTTCGTGAAATTTTTTTAATAAAAAAACCAGACATTATTTTGTCTGGTTTTTTGAAGTCATTTTTTTAAAGAAATTCTTTACATGATTATGCTATACATTTGACCGTTTTTAGATATTAATTGATATCTAGCTTTTTGATTTTCTTTTTTAGCCAAATAGCTTGAAATGGTTTCCATATCTTTTGCTTTCATGCCATCAATACTTAAAATTACGGCACCATCTAAAATATCACTATATTCTGCATACTCAGGATTGTTAACTTTTTTAATCTTGATGCCTTCTTTAACGTTGAATTGTTTTTTATCTGTAGCATCTATATCTTCAAATTCAATTCCGTTGAATTCGTAATTTAAAATTTCTTTTTTGGTCAGTTTCACCGGAAGTGTTTTTTGTTTCCCATCACGTAAAACACTTACTTGAATAACATCATTTGGTCGTTTGGTATTTATATAGGCTGATAATTCAGAATAACTATTGATTTTTTTATTATCTAATTGTATAATAATATCTCCGATTTCTAAACCCGCTTTTTCAGCACCAGAATTTTTAGTTACTTTATTAATGTAGAATCCTTGCGTTTCTTTTATGCCTAATTCTTTAGCGTAATTCGAATTCAATTCGCCACCTTCAATTCCTAAAACACCTCGTTGTACATTACCAAATTGCATTAAATCTTCAATAATTTTTCGTGTTAAATTCGATGGGACAGCAAACGAATATCCCGCATAACTCCCTGTTGGTGAAGAAATCATCGTATTAATTCCGACTAATTCTCCACGAGTGTTTACCAAAGCACCACCGCTATTTCCTGGATTTACCGCAGCATCGGTTTGAATAAACGATTGAATACCATTGTTTGATAAATTTCGAGCTTTTGCCGAGACAATTCCAGCAGTTACTGTTGAGTTTAAGTTATACGGATTCCCAACTGCCAAAACCCATTCCCCCACTTTAATAGCGTCAGAATCACCAAAAACTACATAAGGTAATTTTTCATCCGCTTCAACTTTTAAAAGCGCGACATCCATTTTAGAATCGGTTCCGACTAGTTTTGCTTTATAAGATTTATTGTTGTTTAGTGTTACCTCTAATTCGGTTGCATCTTGTATTACATGATTGTTGGTTACGATATAACCATCTTCGGTAATGATAACTCCAGAACCGGTTCCGATTTGTGTTTGTTCCCTTGATCCTTGATAACCATAGAAAAATTCCATCAAAGGGTTGCTTGGAACTTTGGAAACACTCACGTTTTTTACGTGAACTACAGCGTGAATCGTGTTTTCGGCTGCTGCTGTAAAATCAATGTTTTCTGCGCCTAAATTTACATTTTTGGCATAATTAGGTGATGCAAGAGTTAGTTTTTCTGCATTATTTGGCTCTAAAAATAATTTGTAAGCACCTAATGTTACGGCTCCACTCAAGAGCGATACGAGAAATAAACTTCCAAATTTTTTCATAAGTATTAATTTTTGTTCACTCAAAATTATAACAAAAAATATTCCAAAAAATCACTTTAACGCTCGATTAACAATGTTTAACATCTTATTAATATTTGTACTTTTGTATAAACTAATTTGACAATGCAACTAACATTTTATAAATATCAAGGAACAGGGAACGATTTTGTAATGATTGATAATCGTTCTGACTTTTTTTCTAAAAATAACACCAAACTTGTCGAGCAATTGTGTGACAGAAGATTTGGCATTGGTGGTGATGGCTTGATTTTGTTAGAGAATCATCCACAATATGATTTTAAAATGGTTTACTATAATTCGGATGGGAATGAAAGTTCGATGTGTGGTAATGGTGGTAGATGTTTAGTAGCTTTTGCCAAACAAATGGGCGTTATCGAAAACAAAGCTGAGTTTGAAGCGGTTGATGGTTATCATTATGCAACAATAGATGCGGATGGAATCGTGGCACTTCAAATGAAAGATGTTGATACAATTAATCAACAAGAAAATTATACTTTTTTAAATACAGGTTCGCCTCATCATGTACAAGTAGTTGATGATTTAAAAATATTAGATGTAAAATCGGAAGGAGCAAAAATTCGTTATTCTGATTTGTATGGAAAAGCGGGAAGTAATGTCAATTTTGTGAGTCAATTGGAAAATGACATTTTTGCTGTTCGCACCTATGAACGTGGTGTAGAAGATGAAACTTTGTCATGTGGAACAGGAGTTACAGCAGTTGCAATCGCGATGCATCAAACAGGTATAACAAACAATAATATCATAGACTTAAACGTAGAAGGCGGAAAATTAAAAGTACAATTTGATGTCGATAACGGAAAATACACCAACGTTTTCTTAATCGGACCAGCAACTTTTGTTTTTGAAGGAAAGATTGATTTAGATTTTTGATTGAAGAGTAACGATTTTTGATTTTTGAACTTGTATTTGAACTTGTAATTGAAAATGATAACATTAAAAGGAACCAGCATATACCTACGCGCACTCGAACCCGAAGATTTAGAGTTTATCTATGCTATAGAAAACAACGAATCGGTTTGGGAAGTGAGCAATACGCAAACTCCATATAGTCGATTTTTGATTCGTCAGTATTTAGAAAATGCGCACCAAGATATTTATGAAGCCAAACAATTGCGCTTAGCTATTTGCTTAAATGATACTTTTGAAGCAGTAGGTTTAATCGATTTATTTGATTTTGATCCTAAAAATAATAGAGCAGGTGTGGGAATAGTTATTTCAAATGAAACTAATCGAAATTCAGGAATTGGTTCTGAAGCATTGCAGCTTGTAATCAATTATTCTTTCAATCAATTGCAATTACATCAATTGTATGCAAATATTGGTTCAAAAAATGAAATTAGTATTTCCCTTTTTACTAAATTTGGCTTTCAGAAAATCGGAGTAAAAAAAGATTGGAATAAAATCAACAATCAATACGAAGACGAAATGTTATATCAATTAATCAATCACAATTAAAAAAAAATAACCCTTTGAACGTAAAAAAACTTATTTCAATCATAGCTGTTGCCGGAATTGTAGTTGCAACAGCAGTTGGTGTTTATGTATATTTTAAAGCTTTTACACCTAATACACAGTTTTCACAAGACGAAGTTTATGTTTACATTCCTTCGAATTCAACTTATGAACAAGTAACCGAAATTGTAAAACCATTCATCAAAGATTTTGAAAAATTTGATTTTGTTGCCACATCAAGAAATTATAGTACGAATGTTAAAGCAGGAAAATTTCTTTTCAAAAAAGACATGACTAGTTTTGATATGGTAAGAAGTTTACGTTTAAATGTTCCTGTTAAAGTAGCATTTAACAATCAAGAAACGTTAGGTAAGTTAGTACAACGTTTAGCTACCCAATTAGAACCAGATAGCTTAAAATTAGATTTAGCGTTTACCAATTCACCTTTTCTAGAGGAAAATGGCTTAACAGAAGAAACTGTTTTAGCGCTTTTTATTCCAAATACGTATGAGTTTTACTGGAATACACCAGCTGAAAAAATCGCACAAAAATTAGCTAAAGAATACCAAATTTTTTGGAATAATGAGCGTACAGAAAAAGCAAAAGCGTTAGGTTTAACACCTATTCAGGTTTATACTTTAGCTTCAATTGTGCATAAAGAAACGGCAAAAGTAGATGAAAGACCAACAGTAGCTGGTGTTTATTTAAACCGTTTAAAACAAGACATGCCATTGCAAGCTGATCCAACCGTAATTTTTGCTATCAAAAAACGTTCGGGCGATTTTGACCAAGAAATTAAACGTGTTTTTTATAACGATTTACGAATTAATTCTCCTTACAATACTTATATCAACAAAGGATTGCCTCCTGGGCCAATTGCTATGCCTGATGTTTCAGCTATTGATGCGGTTTTAAATGCTACAAATCATGATTATATTTACTTCTGCGCAAATCCAGATAAGCCCGGTTATCATGCTTTTGCATCAAGTTACGAAGCGCATCAAGTAAATGCAAAAAAATATGCCGATTGGGTTAGTAAATTAGGTATTAATCGATAATTTCTGAAGCGAATGGTATGGGCGTTTTTGGTTTCCGTGTTCCTGCTTTTCGCTAAATCTTTTTTTTCAAAAATGGATATCGCTTCAATCAGGGCTATTTTGTTGTCCATTTTTCTGTTTGTTTCTGTTTTTTCTCAGGCGCAATCAAGTATCAATACTTTTTTAAAACCTTCGGATACTCTAAATAAGCCAAGAAGAACAGGAGTTTACATTGGTGAATCTGTTGCTTTGGGAGCTACTTTAATTGGTTTGAACCAACTTTGGTACAAAGATTATCCAAAATCTAGTTTCCATTTCATCAATGATAACAATCAGTGGTTGCAAATGGATAAATTAGGACACCTATATTCTACCTATCATTTAGGAAGGGTAGGAGCTGAAATGTTGCATTGGAGTGGCGCTTCAAAAAATGAGCAACTCATTTATGGCTCTACTTTAGGATTAGGATTTCTTACGGTAGTTGAGGTTTTTGATGGCTTTTCACAAGAATGGGGAGCTTCATCAGGTGATATAATTGCCAATGTTTCTGGAACGGCGCTATATGTTTCTCAAGAATTGCTTTGGAAAGAACAACGAATTACTCCAAAATTCTCCTTTCATCAAACTAAATTCGCTTCACAACGTCCAGAAACTCTGGGAGCATCCTTTAACGAAGAAATTTTAAAAGATTACAACGGTCAAACTTATTGGTTTTCGTTTAATGTTCATTCGTTTACAAAAGATAGATTTGTTCCAAAGTGGTTAAATCTAGCAATTGGTTATGGCGGTGAAGGTATGTTGTATGGAAAAGACGCAGAAGCTATTCAAAATAGTGTTTTTCAAAACCCATATCGTCAATTTTACCTAAGTTTGGATGTTGACTTAACGAAAATTACTACAAAATCACAATTTTTAAAGACACTTTTTTCGGTTTTTAACACAATAAAAATTCCAGCACCTACTTTGCAATACGATGAGTATAACGGACTTAAAGCGCACTTCATCTACTTTTAGGAATTATTAACATGCTGTAAATCAATATTGTAATTTTTTTTGTATATTTGCACCGGTAATTTCAGAAGGGTGACAGACGCTGAGAAATAACAATTCATGATAAAAAAAAGGTCTTACTTTATAGGATTGACACTCCTAGTCTTAGTCGTTTCTTCAGGTTTTATAACCTTTAAGAAAGAAAAATTAGAAGGATTTCATTTGTCGAACTCAGAGGTAATTAAATACCACGTTCCAAATGAATACGAAAACGAAGAGGTTTTACCAATTAAAGTGCCACAAGTTGGTAAATCTTTTATAGGTTTTGCTCAAAAAATGGCTTACAAAGAGTCAAGAGGTATATTACACTTAGTGAATCCATACGGATACATGGGTAAATACCAATTCGGAAGAAGTACACTGCGCACTGTAGGTATTTATGATTTTCAAGAATTTTTACGTAACGCTGAATGGCAAGATGAAGCATTTAAAGCTTTAATCGCTAGAAACAAGTGGGAATTACGTAAAGAAATTCAAAAATACTCAGGTAGAATCATTAACGGTGTTGAGATTACAGAATCTGGTTTAGTTGCTGCAGCTCATTTAGGTGGTGCAGGTTCAGTAAAAAAATATTTGAGAAGTAATGGGCGTAATGGTTTCAAAGATGGTTTTGGAACATCGTTATCAAGCTACATCAGAAAATTTTCAAATTACGATATTACGCACATCGAAGCAGATGCAAATGCTAAGGTAGATTTAGAGTAATTTTACATTTTGTGAATAATAAAAATACAAGGTCGATTATGTAAATCGGCCTTTTCTTTTTTCCATTCGTTAACCGTTTTGGTTTTGATGAATTCCGTTGGTAAAGTAATGTCACAAGCTACACATAAATAAGTACTTGGTTGTAAAATTTGCAACAAATCTTCCATCAATTTATTATTTCGATACGGAGTTTCAATAAACAATTGAGATTGATTTTTATCTTGCGACAAACGTTCAAAATTTTTCAACGCCTGCTTTTTATCGTTTTTATCGATTGGTAAATAGCCGTTAAAAGCAAAACTTTGTCCGTTCATTCCACTAGCCATCAAAGCCAATAAAATAGAACTTGGTCCTACTAAAGGCACAACTTGAATTCCTTTTTCATGAGCCAATTTCACAATTACAGCACCAGGATCTGCTACACCAGGACAACCAGATTCACTCATTAATCCGATGTTTTCACCTCTTAATAATGGTTGGATAAATTCGTTGTGTTCTGCAATTTCAGTATGTTTATTTAAGACTGAAATCTTTAAATCGGGTTGTTTTTTCTCAGGATGAATACTTTTGATAAATTTTCGAGCGGTTTTCTCGTTTTCAACAATATAATAATCTACGAAATCAATGGTTCTTTTTATGGTTTGAGGTAAAACATCTTCAGGAACTACCGAAGTTTCTCCAGGATTTGAAAGTGTAATAGGAATTAAATACAGTTTGCCTAAAGTGTTTGATTTCATGATTTATTTCTTAAGTTTTCTTGCAATTTCTTCACAAGCTTGGTCTAGCATGTCAAAAACATTTTCAAATCCGTCTTGACCTCCATAATAAGGATCGGGAACATCAACATTTTCGCCAGGAAAAATTTCGTTTAAAATCAGTTTGACTTTCGATTTCGCTTCTTCATTTGGTGCCAAAGCTAAAACATCTCTATAATTGGAATTGTCCATTACAAATATATGGTCAAAAGTATCAAAATCACTTTTTTTGAATTGTCTTGCTCGTTGATTGGTAATGTCTAAACCTCTATTTTTTGCTGTTGATATCGAACGTTTATCAGGTAATTCGCCTGCATGCCAACCGCCAGTTCCTGCTGAATCTACAATGAAATCTTCGGAAAGTTTAGAACGCATAATGCCTTCTGCCAAAGGAGAACGGCAAATATTTCCTAAGCAAACCATTAAGATTCTAGAAGCCATGAATTATAGCGATAATTTCTTGTTGATATCGTCAACGAATTTACGGAATTGTTTGTCAGTAGTAACTAAGTTATCAACCGTTTTACAAGCATGAAGAACCGTTGCGTGATCTCTATCTCCAATTTGCGAACCAATGTTTGCCAAAGAAGCTTTCGTAAACTTCTTAGCAAAAAACATCGCTAATTGTCTAGCTTGCACAACGTGACGTTTTCTAGTTTTTGACTGTAGAGTTTCAACATCTAATTGGAAATAATCAGAAACAATTTTCTGAATATAATCAATTGAAATTTCACGTTTTACGTTTTTAACGAATTTCTCAACTACTTGTTTTGCTAAATCAATTGTAACTTCACGTTTGTTAAAAGAAGATTGAGCGATTAAAGAAATAATAGCACCTTCTAATTCACGAACGTTAGATTTAATATTCTTAGCAACGTATTCAATAATTTCTTCTGGTATTTCTACTCCATCACGGAATAAAATGTTCTTTAAAATTGAAATACGCGTTTCGTAGTCAGGTTGGTGTAATTCTGCAGATAATCCCCATTTGAAACGAGATAGTAAGCGTTGCTCAATATCTTGCATGTCAACAGGTGCTTTATCAGAAGTAAGAATCACTTGTTTTCCGTTTTGGTGTAAGTGATTGAAGATGTGGAAAAATACATCTTGCGTTCCTGATTTACCGGATAAGAATTGAACGTCATCGATAATCAAAACATCAATTAATTGATAGAAGTGAATAAAATCGTTACGTGTGTTTTTCTTAACAGAATCGATATATTGTTGTGTGAATATTTCAGCTGAAATATACAACACGGTTTTTTCTGGATATTTATCTTTAATCTCAACCCCAATAGCATGTGCTAAGTGTGTTTTTCCTAATCCAACACCACCAAAAATTAATAATGGGTTGAAAGAAGTTCCACCTGGTTTATTAGCAACAGCCATACCAGCACTTCTTGCTAAACGGTTCGAATCTCCTTCAAGGAAATTGTCAAAACTGTAATTAGCATTTAGTTGTGATTCGATTTTTAAATTACGAATTCCAGGAATAACAAAAGGGTTTTTTAATTCTGGATTTTTATTCACAATTGGCACATCTACTTCCTGAGGTTTTACCGCTGTTCTGTTATAACTCGGAATTTGCTCAGTAAATGGAAGTTTATTGCCATAAGTGTTTTCCATCTTAATTTTATACAATAACTTTGCGCCTGGTCCTAATTCTTTAGTTAAGGCTACTTTTAATAATTTTACATAGTGTTCTTCTAACCATTCGTAGAAAAATTTACTAGGTACCTGAATAGACAACGCGTTATCGTTTAGCTCAACTGACTGAATAGGTTCAAACCAAGTCTTGTAAGCTTGATCTTGAATATTGTCTTTTATGAAAGACAGACAGTTATTCCATACCGATTGCGCAGTTTTTGTCATAAATTCATTTAATTATTACTTGTTTATTTTAGTTTTGTATAGGTTACAAAAGTGAAAAGAATGGATATTCTATTCGGATAATTTGGGATAGCAAATATGTGAACAAAATTCTGTAAAAAAAATTTTTTTGTACTTGATTTTTAAAAAAAAATATTGTAAGCCTTAAGGGATTTTTTTAAAGTTAATTTAATTTAGATTTAATATGAGAGAATATCAATTTAAAGTTCGTGTGCGTTATGCGGAAACAGATCAAATGGGAGTCGTTTATCACGGAAATTACGCACAATATTTTGAAATGGGACGAGTGGAATGGCTAAGAAATATGGGGGTTTCTTATAAATGGATGGAAGAAAACGGTGTAATGCTTCCAGTAGTTTCGTTATCAATGAATTATAAAAAACCTGCTCGTTATGACGACTTGCTAACTGTTAAAACTATATTAAAAAGTCAGACTTCAGTAAAGATAGAATTTGACTACGAAATTTATAATGAGGCAAATGAGTTGTTAACAACGGGCTACTCCATGTTGGTGTTTGTAGACATGAAAACAGGACGTCCAATGTTGCCTCCAAATTATGTTTCGGAGAAGATAAATGCATTGTGAAATTTTTAAATTTCGGTTAATTTAATTTCATACAAACTTTCAAAAGTGTCTAATAAATTTTGGACATTTTTTTTTCGGATTGAAATTTCAATTTCGCAATCCATTTCCATTTTTTGAGAAACGATTTGAAGATTTTTTTCTTTAATAATTCGCATCACTTTATTCATGTGTGCATAACCAAATGAAATAATAAAATGTTTATTAATTGTTTTTTCAACAATAGTCGCGTTTTCTAAAGCCATTTGAGCTGCCGTTTTGTATGCCGAAATCAATCCACCAACGCCGAGTTTTACGCCACCAAAATAACGAACCACCACAACTAACACATTCGTGACTTCAAATGACTGAATTTGTCCGTAAATTGGCATTCCGGCACTATTATTCGGTTCGCCATCGTCATTTGCACGGTATTGAATTTTCTCAGTGCCAATTTGATACGCATAACACCAATGACGCGCCGAAAAATGTTCTTTTCGCAAACGTTCTAAATTCTCTTTTACATCTTCTTCAGAAGTTACAGGAAAAGCGTAGCCAAAGAATTTACTGTTTTTTTCTTTAAGTAAAACTTCTTCCGAAGGAAAATCTATGGTTTTGTATATATCGTTTTCTAGAAAATCCATTTTAATAGGTAACTAAATAAAGGGCGAATAAAGCCAATCCAATTCCGAATGCGTTGCGAAGCGAAATTTTTTCTTTAAAAAAAAGAATGCCGACAAAAGTAGAAACTAAAACGATAGAAATATTGTGAATAGTAAATAAAGTAGCACTTTGAAAGGCTTTTGCTTCTAACATTTTAACTAAATAATACAAAGAAAAGTAATTGGGTAAGCCCAAAGCTATTCCTCCTAAAACATTTCTTCCCGAAAATTTAATCTTTCCTCGAATGGCAAAAAAGAGTATTGTTAAAACACCAACACTAAAAGCACAAAAAAAAGTAACTGTTGAGAATAATCCAATCTGATTGGCAGGAACATGATAGGTTTGCAAATATTTTAAACTGGCATCGATAGTTCCAGCGCCAAGAAATACTAAAACTGGGAAAAGTAAATTGTTAGCTTGTTGTACTTCGCCGGTTTCTTTTTTGGAAGTAAAATAAACGGCAATTAACGCCAAAAGTATTCCGATTATTTTGACGAAACCTAGAGATTCATTGTATAAAATAACACCCAGAGTAATAGGGATAATTACCGACATTTTAGAAGCTACCGAAGCTACTGAAAGTCCATTTCGTTGTGAAGTTATCGTGGTAGCATAAAAGGTGGAAATGAAAACAAAACCTAAAAGAATACTTCCTTTAAACCAGTCTTCATTAACTATTTCTATTGAAATAGTACTCGAATCTAAAAAGAAAAGTCCAACCAAAAAGGCAACAAAATAATTTATTACTAATGCTTGTAATGCATCAATATTAAATTTGGCAAACAATTTAATTATAACAAATAATACGGCATTAAATAAAATGCTTAGTAGTAAATATATCAAAGTGTTTAAATTATTTTTTTATCAAATAGTTGTGTAATATCTTCAACCCCTGGTTGTAAGTTCCAAACTTGGAAACCTAGTTTTTCGGCAGCATCTGTATTTTCTTTTTTGTCGTCAATAAACAAAGTTTTTTTAGGATTTAAGTTGTGATTATTTATCACATATTTAAACGCATTTTCATCGGGTTTACGAATTCCAATTTCGTATGAAAAGTATACTTTTTCAAAACAACTATAAAAATCACGAGCAAAAGTTTGTCCTTCTTTGTGTTCAAATTTTTCAATGTGAGTGTGATCGGTATTACTTAAAAGAAATAGACGGTATTTTGATGCAATCATTTGTAAAAATTCCAATCGATACAATGGGAAATCACCTAAAATAGAATTCCAAGCCGCTCTTATTTCTGTTAAATCTGCATTAGGTAAATGTTTTTGAAAGCCTTGCATGAATTCGAGTTCGTCAATTTTTCCAATTTCGTACTTTTTATTCAAAGCATCCAAATCGTCATGCCAAGCGGTTAGGCCTAATTTTCTAAATTCGGTATCAATAGCTTGTTTGTTTAAATCGATAAAAACATCGCCAAAATCAAAAATAATTGCTTCAATCATAATTCTTGAAAATTTTAAGTTCATCATTCATTATGTCAAAACCAGCAACCGGATTTCCGGAAATGTTTGGGGCTAATGTGCCGTTTTGAAATGTTGTTCTACCAGAAAAAACTCTTGCTTCATCCCATAAATTCGCATCTATGAATGATTGGAGAGTCTTGCTTCCTCCTTCAATAATAACAGACTGTATATCGTTTTTATACAAAATGTCACAAATTGAAGAAATTAGGTGAATATCAAAGATAGTATTTTCATAGATACAATTTTCAGTTGAAATGAAATTTTCGCTTTCAGTTATAAAAATTGTTTTTTGCGAATTGTCTTTTACATGATAGTTTTGCGAAATTTTTCCTGATTTATCCAACACAATTCGAACCGGATTATTCCCTGAAAAATCGCGAGCATCCAATTTTGGATTATCGTCTAAAACAGTATTGGTTCCTACTAAAATTGCTTGTTCTTCTGTTCTCCATTTATGAACCAATTGTCTGGAATATGGATTGGTAATCCAAACGGGTTTCAATTTGTCATGCTGAACTGGTTTCAGCATCTCAGGTGCAATAAATCCATCAGTTGTTTCGGCCCATTTCAAAATAATATAAGGTCTTTTCTTTTGATGAAAGGTGAAAAAGCGTTTGTTGAGTTCGTTGCATTCGTCTTCTAAAATACCAACGGTTACATTTTTGCCACTTTCCACCAACTTTTTGATACCATTTCCAGCCACTTTTGCAAATGGGTCAATGGTTCCAACAACTACATTCGGAATTTCATTTGCAATAATTAAATCGCAACACGGAGGTGTTTTTCCAAAATGACTACAAGGTTCTAAACTCACGTAAATCGTAGCATCTTTCAGCAACGATTTATCTTTTACCGAATTCACCGCATTGACTTCCGCATGAGGTTCGCCTGCTTTTTTGTGCCAACCTTCGCCAATAATTTTACCTTCGTGAACAATCACACTTCCCACTAACGGATTAGGATATGTGGTTCCTAAACCATTTTTGGCGAGTTCAATACAGCGTTTCATGTAAAATTCGTGTGTTGTCATAATACAAAAGTAGTATTTTTAAGATAGAATTAATAATCGATTCTATCAATTTACGTACTTTTACCCAACAATAAAAATGTTATGTTAATTAGAGAAATCCAACAAAAAGATAATGAGTCGATTGCTAAGGTAATTCGTGATATTTTTCATGAATTAGATGCGCCAAAAGTAGGAACGGCTTATGCGGATCCAATTTTAGATTCTTTATACGAAGTCTATCAAGCCCCTCGTTATGTTTATTATGTTGTGGAAAAGGACGGAAAAGTCGTTGGTGGTTGTGGTGTTGCTCCTTTAGAGATGCTGAAACCAGTTCAGCATGACACCATTAAAGTATGTGAGTTACAAAAAATGTATTTTGCTCCCGAAATCAGAGGAACAGGTTATGCAGAGAAAATCATTGAAAAATGTCTGGAATTTGCGAAAGCACAAGAATTTGAAATTTGCTATTTAGAAACCTTATCGTTTATGACAACCGCACAAAAACTATACAAAAGAATAGGTTTTGAAAATATTGATGGTCCAATGGGAAATACAGGTCATAATAGTTGTGAAGTTTGGATGACGAAGAAATTAGTTTAAAATTATGCTACTAAAACAATACAAAACCCACTTTTTCGAATCACTGAAAAACATTCAAGACGAACAAGAAATCGAGAGTTTCTTTTTCATCCTCACCGAATATTTACATAATTCGAAGCGAGTAGATGTGGCTTTGAATCCGAATTTTGAGATTTCAGAAGAAGAAGTTCAAAAATGGAATGATATTTTAGTGGATTTACAACAAGAAAAACCAATTCAATACATAACGGGTGAAGCTTGGTTTTACGGCTTGCAATTTGAAGTCAATGAAAACACTTTAATTCCACGGCCGGAAACAGAGGAACTTGTTGAATGGGTTTTAAATTCAGCCACCACCCAACATCCATCACCCATCACCATTTTAGACATTGGAACGGGTTCTGGTTGTATTCCAATTTCATTAAAAGCAAATTTACCACAAGCCAATGTTTCAGCAATTGATGTTTCGGAACAAGCGATAGAAGTTGCTAAAAGAAATGCAGTTTCAAATAAAGTTGACATTAATTTCATTCAAGCTAACATTTTAGAAGTTGAAGATTTATCTCAACTTCCATCACCCATCATCCATCACCCATCATCCTACAATATTATCGTCTCCAATCCGCCCTACGTTCGCAATTTAGAAAAGCAAGAAATCAAGAAAAATGTTTTGGACTACGAACCGCATTTAGCTTTGTTTGTAGAAGATACGGATGCTTGGCTTTTTTACAGAAAAATTGCGCAATTGGCGTTAAAAAACTTGTCTCCAAACGGATTATTATTCTTCGAAATCAATCAATATTTAGGAAAAGAAACAGTAGAATTACTTGAGAATCTAGGTTTCAAAAATATCGAATTGAAAAAAGATATTTACGGTAATGATCGAATGATTAAGTGTTCGATTTAGGTTTGTAGCACAAAGTTTCACAAAGAAAATATCCTTGTGTTCTTAGTGTCTTCTTTGTGTCCTTTGCGTTTAAGTTTATTCGTAACGCAATGCTTCTACAGGGTCTAATTTCGAAGCTTTTATGGCAGGATATAATCCTGAAACAATGGTTACAATAAAAGTCGTAATAAAAGCCGCAATAATCGCCATCCACGGAATTACAAAGTCAAAACCAATGGCAGATGCAATGGCAAAACCAATCAGGATTCCTAATAAAATTCCAACCAATCCACCTAATTGACCAATTACTAATGTTTCAGTAAAAAACTGCCATGCAATTGTGCTTCTTTTAGCTCCAAGCGATTTTCTAACACCAATTTCACGTGTGCGTTCGGAAACGGAAACCAACATGATGTTCATTAATGCAATCGACGAACCAAAAACCGTAATAATTCCGATTACCCAAGCCGAAATTCCTAAAACTGCTGTGTTAGAAAGTAAGGTTTGAATTAAATCATCACTACGTTCAATTCCGAAATTTTCTTTTTCTACGGGACTTAGTTTTCTGACTCTTCGCATCGTGATAATGGCATCGTCAACCGCTTCGTCTAAAAGCGCTTCATTAGTAACCATTACGTCTAAATCGTAGTTGATATTGGGTGCCGAGAATAACGATCGAGCCACCTGTGTTGGAATTAAAACACGTAAATCTTGACTATTTCCGAAAGTAGAACCTTTCTCTTTTAAAACACCAATTACTTTAAATTTTGCACCTCGAATCGAAATAATTTTATCAATAGGATTCAAATTAGCAAACAAACCTTTTTCAAAATCTGAGCCTAAAATACTAACGTAATTATTGTTAGAAATATCAAATGAGTTCATATTTCGACCTTTAACAACTTCTAAACCTTTGTTTGGACAAAAATTTTCATCCACACCCACAACCGAAATTTCTGGGTCGGTTTTCTTTTCACCATATTTTACTTCTATTGCTGAACCCGCAGTAAATGAAAGTGAAGTGGAAGTAAATGGGAAATTAAATTTATCTTGAAAAGCCTTTGCTTCTGGATAACTGATGATAGGATTTACGCGTTGTTCTGTATCGTTTTGATTAATTTCAGAAGAAAAATCGTATTGACTTATCGAAAAAGTATTCGCTCCCATAGAAGCAAAATCCTTCAAAATGGTGTTTTCTAAAGCCGAAACTACCGTTAGAATTCCAACTAAAGCCGTGATTCCAATAGCAATAATCATTACCGTTAATGAAGTACGCAAAGCCTGACCTTTAATAGAATCAAGCGCAATTTTTGTATTTTCTTTAAATAATCCTACCATGACTATAAGACTAAAAAGTTGTTTGAATGTTACAATTTTGTAGTGATTTTTTTAAACACATACTTGTTTTCGCTACTTTGTCATTTCGACGCAGGAGAAATCTCATAATGGAATTCAGATAATGTGATTTCTCCTGCGTCGAAATGACAGAAATAAAATCTATTGGTACCAAAATAGATTTTTTAAACTGCCGAATATGTTCGATATTTGCAATGAAATTAGAAAAACGATAAAGATTTTCAAATTTTCAAATCATCAAATTTTCAAATCGAATCATGGCACAAAAACCAAGCATACCAAAAGGAACCCGAGATTTTTCACCAGCAGAAGTGGCGAAACGCAATTATATTTTCAGTACGATAAAAACCAATTTTGAGAAATTTGGCTTTCAACCTATTGAAACACCTTCGTTTGAAAATTCCGAAACCTTGATGGGAAAATATGGTGAAGAAGGCGATCGATTGATTTTTAAAATTTTGAATTCGGGGGATTATTTGGCTAAAGCGGATGCAACTTTATTGGAAAATAGAGATAGTTTAAAATTGACTAGTCATATTTCAGAAAAAGCACTTCGTTATGACCTAACCGTTCCTTTTGCGCGTTATGTTGTGCAACATCAAAACGAAATTGAGTTTCCGTTTAAACGTTATCAAATTCAACCGGTTTGGCGTGCTGATAGACCTCAAAAAGGACGTTTTAGAGAGTTTTATCAGTGTGATGCCGATGTGGTGGGTTCGAATTCGCTTTGGCAAGAAGTGGAGTTGGTGCAATTGTATGACTCGGTTTTTAGTCAGTTAGGTTTAGGTGGCGTTACCATTAAAATTAACAATCGAAAAATACTATCTGGAATTGCTGAGGTGATTGGTGCTTCGGATAAATTGATTGATTTTACGGTAGCTTTAGATAAATTAGATAAAATAGGAGAGGACGGAGTGAAAAAAGAAATGTTAGAAAAAGGCATTTCGGAAACGGCGATAGAAATAGTACAACCGTTGTTCAATTTCACAGGAACTATCAACGAAAAAATAGAAAAATTAGCTAATTTATTAGCGAATTCAGAAGAAGGAATGAAAGGTGTAAACGAATTGCAATTTATTTGTGATAACGTTACGACTTTAGGTTTGCAAACCGCTTTCTTGGATTTAGATGTTACATTAGCGCGAGGTTTAAATTATTATACTGGCGCCATTTTTGAAGTCGCTGCGCCAAAAGGTGTTGCTATGGGTTCGATTGGTGGCGGTGGTCGTTATGATGACTTGACGGGGATTTTCGGATTGAAAAACATGTCTGGTGTTGGAATTTCATTTGGTTTAGACCGAATTGCTTTGGTAATGGAAGAAGTAGGTTTATTTCCAGAAGCCGTTTTAGCAACATCAAAAGCCTTGTTTTTAAACTTTGGAGATAAAGAAGCATTGTATTCGATGAAAGCCATCGGAAAATTACGTCAAAAAGGAATCAAAGTCGAATTATATCCAGATAAATCAAAAATCGATAAACAATTCAAACACGCCGATAGAAGAGGTATTCCATTTGCCGTAATTGTAGGGGAATCGGAAATAGAGCGAGAAGAATTTGGCTTGAAAAACTTAGCTACTGGCGAGCAACAAAAAGTAGACTTTGCAACATTAGTTACGTTATTACAATAATTAAAAGCCGAACTTTGCTACACGTAAACTTGTCACGCTGAAATGCGTCTCTTTTTACACAGAGATTCGCCGAGTTTTTTTGACTTTGATTGTGTTGAAAAGAGATACACAGAGCGTTTCACTTACATGAGCTTGATTTTGCCCTTGAACTTGTAATTGAATTTTGAACTTGTAATTGAATTTTGAACTTGTAATTGAATTTGTAATTGATTTTTGATATGAATGTAGACGACGAAGCTAAAAAAGTAATTTGGTCCCTTCAGAACAATAAACGTACTGAAGCAGAACGAAACGTGTTTGAACCAACAGGCAAAAAACCGATGAATAAAAACGTGATTTATGTTTTGTCGGCTATCGGAATTACTTTTTTGATGAGTTTTGCGTTGTCTCAATTTTCTAAAGAAACTACCCAATTTTGTTTTTTGATTGAGAGTTATTGCTTCAATTCAAGTGAAAATCCATTAGCGTACACGTTTTATATTTTCATGAACCTTTGGATTTTAATTATAGGAATTGGAATCGCTTATTTGATTGGAAAGAAATTAGGAGATAAGTTTAAAGTATAGTTTTTACACAGAGATTCACAGAGCGATTTACTTATTGAAATTCTACTTGATTTTAATTTTGAACTTGAACTTGAACTTGAATTTGAAGTTGATTTTGAAGTTGATTTTGCCCTTGCTTAACCGTTTTTAAAAATTTCCTTAACAGCCGCTTCATAATTCTTGCTATTTCCCGCTTTTTTAATCTTTTTAAAAGTCTTTTGAGGGTTGGAAAATGATTCCGAAAAGTATTCCCAAAAACCTAACATTTTCATGCGAATTGGCGTTGGACCAGATAGATAAGCATCATATTCTTGATAAATTTCATCATGAAAAGCTTCAAAAATTTCCAATCTATTTTTCGGATATTCTGTAGTGTTATTTTTAATCATCGAAGGTAAAAATGGATCGGCAATTAAGCCTCTTCCTATCATCCAATGATCAATAGAAGGGAAACGTTCTTGTAATTCGTTAAATTTTGCTACCGAAGTTATATCTCCGTTATAATAAATCTTCTGTTTTGATGTGTCTAAACATTTTTGAAACGAATCTAAATCGACACCACCTTTGTATAATTGTTTTCCAATTCGGGCATGAATCGCAATATTTTTAATAGGATATTGTTCTAAAATTGGGAAAACATCTAAAATTTCGCTTGCATTTTCATAACCCATTCGCATTTTCATTGAAACGATAATATCCGTTTCGTTATGAACACGTTTTAAAATATGTTCAATTTGGTCCGTATTTTTAATCAATCCAGAACCCATACCGCATTTTGCCACCATTGGATAAGGACAACCTAAGTTCCAATTCAATTCTTTATATCCAAATTGTTGTACATATTTCGCAACGAATAAAAATTCTTCGGCATCATTGGTTATAATCTGCGGAATAACTTCTAAAGTACTGTTGTTTTCAGGAAGAATATCACGTTCGTACGAACCTTTTACTGCCAATTTTCCATTTAATTTGATGTATGGCGAATAAAATGTATCGATGACACCAAAGTGTTTGTGAAAAGCGTTTCTAAATCTAAAATCGGTAAATCCTTGTAGAGGGGAAGATAATAAGGTAATGCTCATGAGGCAAAGGTAATAGATTATTCTCTTTTTTGTTCAAATAACCAATTATACATAGCATCTTGATGAAAAATATTTTCCACACTTCCGTGATTTCCGCCTTTTATAATGGTAAAAATTAGTTTTGCTTTTTCATTACATTTTCTAATTGCATTTACAACTTTCTGTGATTCAGAAACTGGAACAATGTAATCTTTATCACCATGCTGAATCCAAAGCGGAATTGTGCCTAATTTGCAACCATCACTTACATTTCCGCCACCACAAATTGCAACTGCGGCAGTAATTTTATCGGCGTGTTTACCTGCAAAATGCAAGGTTCCATACCCGCCTAAACTCATACCGCAAACATAAATTCGGGATTCGTCTACGTTGTAGTTTTTCTTTATATATTCTAAAACTTCCAATACTTTATCTGGATTCCAACTTCCATTTGCTAATTGTGGCGCTACAACAATAGCAGGAATTTTTCTTCCTTTGTCTATTGCACGAAGCACACCATATCTTCTCACACGATTCAAATCGGTTCCAGAAAGACTTTTTCCGTGAAGAAAAATTAAAATGGGTTGCTTTTCGGTACTTTCCTTTTCGGGAACATTAATCCAAAATGGGTATGTGGTTTTATCGGTTATAGTTTTTAGTTGAGAATATGCTGAGAAATAATTAATTAGGAGTGTAAGGTATATGATTTTTTTCATAAAGACATAATTTATTTACAAAATTAAGATATTGAGCAAATTAAATACAAATAAAACATCGACAAAAAAATATTATTTATTTTGTCGATGTAAAATTATTTGAGAAGGATATTTTATTTAACTACAATTTTTTGACTATTGACAGTACCATTTGTTTTCTTTGTCTGGATTAAATATACTCCTGTTGAAAGTTTTTTTGTATTTAACTCAATATTTTTTTGGTTATCATTTAGTGTATTCCAAGTATTAATTAATTGTCCGTTAATACTAAAAATTGTAACCTGATTTATAGCTATATCATCATTGTTTATAATAGTAATAAGTTGTTTATTGTTATTATAAAAAATAACAGATTGATTAACTGTTAATTCTTCTTTTTCATATACATTTTCGTTATTAAACACGATAAAAAATCTATTTTTTATTTCTCCAGGGTTTAATTCAATTATTTGAGTTTCTTCAGAAATATTGTAATATAGATTATTTAAACTATCAAATAAATGAATGTTGTATCTATCAACAAAATTTTCTGTTTCCATAACTTTAATTTGATAATTTCCTTGGTTAGCAATATTAAAAGTTAAAGGAATCATCATGTTGTTGTTATAATAACCCAAACCTTGAATGGCTAATTTTGAATTGTTAGTTTCAAAATAAAAATCAGTTGGTTGAATATCAATAATATTTGCATCATAGCCCGGATTAATATCAAAATTTGCATTTTCATTCATAAAACCAACTAATAATTCTCTTTTTAAATTTGAGTTTCCTTTAAATCCAATTCTAATTGTAGCATGTTCGTTATTAACATAATATGGATCTTCTGAATTATCTAAGTTTTGTTCATTAGAGTCATTTTTAAAAAGTTCATTAGAGTTAATATTATCTTCTTTTATAAAAATTCTTTGACTATTGTTAAATGTGATTTGTCCACCGGTGTTATTTCCTTTCATATAAAAACCCTGTGCAACAGGAATAAAACGACCCGGTACTTTTGAGCTATTGCCAACTCCGCTTATAAGTTCTGGAGCTATAGGAGCCACACCTCCAACTAAATTTCTAATTGCATAGCCTCCAGTATATCCAGATAAGTTATGTGTGTTATTATTAACAGCATGTTCCCAAAAATAAATTGATCCGTTTGTAGAAGTTAAATTGTCTAATATTAATGAATTTGCATCAATTGCAGAAGGATATGGATTTCCAATTAAGTTCAAATTATTGGCTATTACTTGTAAACCAGAGTGGTTAATTATTCCATTGTTTGGTTTACCAACAAATACATAGTTTTGATTGTTTATTGAACTTGGTGCAGCTATACCAGTGCCTTTCATCGTGTAACCTTGTCCAGCCATAATAATGCTGTTTTCATTTATTTGTTGCCAATTTGCATATTCATTTGTAAGGTTTGTAAATTTATACAGCCAGTATCTTGCAATTTGAACAGGAGAATTATTTCCATTATACCCTCCAATCCAAGTTATAGTTTGTGGATTTATTGGATTCGTTCCATCTTTCAATATGTTTGTCAATGAATAGCCACCATTGTTAAGTGTTGTTGTGTTTTCAGAACTTACGGGTGATGACCAATAGTTGTAATTGAACAAATTACCAGTTCCTTGTTGATCTCTTTCAACTTTACCTATACTTAAAGGATCTAAATCACTTTCAATTGTTTGAATCAATTGAGATCTTCCTTGTAAATCTATGGTGCCATCTAATTTTAAATACCAATCGTTTTGAATTTTTGTATGATTATTCATTTCTATTAAAACTCCAGGAGCAACAAAAAGGCCTAAATCTATATGATTAGTATAAGAAATAATGTTATGATTTACTTGAATAATAGACCAATCATTTTCTGAAGCATCTAAACCTCTAATTTGTTTTGAAATTGAATTAGTTGCAACTGCAAAATTACCCGTTTGTTCTGTAATGAAAGGCATAGGAGCTTGTTGTATATTAATAGTTTTTACATTGAATATTTTAGCGCCCGCTCCAACATCTATAGTTGCAGAAGTATGATTATCTATAATATCATTTTTGTAATTATCCATTCTAAAATAACACATTAAATTTGTCCATGGTAAACTTGTTATTTCTTTAGGAATAATTTCACCAGCAACTACTCCAGCATTATCTTTAATTTCTTGATATATCATTTTTCTGAGCTCGTCTATACTTAAAGCTGTATTAAATAATCGAACTTCATCAATTTTTCCTTTAAAAAAATTTGTATCACTTATAGGGTTTTTTGCGATTGTAAAAACACTCATATCTGAACCTAATCCTCCAGAAACCGATGTAGTTGCTACAATGTTTCCGTTTATAAATAAATTAGCTTCGCTTGTGCCAACATTGTAAGTTACAGCCACATGAATCCATTGAGATGAATTTAAAACTGTAGGAGAAGTAAGTGTAGTGTTTTTAACAATAGCTTGAAGATTTTTAGAAGTGTTTATTTTTAATTGAAAATTATTTTGGCCTACTATAACTGCTTCATCGATTAACAAATTATTAATATTTATCCAAGCCATTAGACTAGCATTATTTAAATTGTTTGTTAAATTACTATCGGTAGCATAATCATTTCGACCATCAAAATCAATTAATAATTTACGCTCTAAATCTCTTGGAGAACCAAATAAAGCATCGTTTGTATCAAATAAATCGACAATTCCATCACTATCCGTATCTGTATTATCATCAATAATTCCATCATTATTTGAATCTAAATTAGCATAAAGACCTAAACTAATGTCATAGTTAATGCCATTTGATGTAACATCTAAATAATCAGGAGCACCATCACCATCAGTATCTTTTACATAATTATTGAAAGGAGCAATGTTACTACCTTGATTAAGATTTCCATAAAAGTTAAAATTGTAATCATAAATATCTAAAATTCCATCTCCAAATCCTTCATTAACTCCATCACCATTAGTGTCTTTTAATCTGAAAGTTTCAGTTTCAGGACCATCGCCAACACCATCACCAGTTATATCACCGTCTCCATTTTCATAACCTGTATAAGCATTTATATTATTAGCCCAAGATTCATCTACATCAAAAAATGTATCATTGTCGCTATCTAGATCAATATAATTTGGAATACCATCACCATCAAAATCTAATGTTCCGCCCAAAGATTCTGCACTATCGTGAAGGCCATTTGAGTTAGCATCAACCCAAGATGCGGTGTTCATTTTTGCTTCACCATTACTTAAATTTCCTAATCCATTTTCAACAATATCTGGAATTCCATCATTATCAGAATCTAAATCATAAATATCAGCAACACCATCATTATCTATATCGCACAAGGTTTGAGAAATTATGATATCATCAATGGCTAAATCATTTCCTAAACCACCAGGATTATTATTAATAAAAATAACTTTGAAAGCACTTGTGTTTAAACTAACATTTGAAGTGAACTGATACCAATCTCCTAAAGGGTTCGCTGCATTTGTAACTTCAACATCACCTGTAACAATTGAAGTGATTAAGTTATCGTTCATATCTCTAAATTCTACACGGATATTTGGTTTAATATGTGCTGCAATATTATTTGCGGTGGTTTTCATTAAATTAATTACCCAAAAGCTATAAGTAATAGGTAAGGTAGGTAAGGCACCTGTAATAGTAGCAGTATAAAAAATACCTGGAGAATAGGACGCATTAAAAATTGCCATTCTTCCGTTTGGATTTCCTGTATGGTCTGGTCCTGCATACCACTGTGTTGCAGCCCAAGAAGCAATTTGAGCGGACTGACCTACAGTATATTTACCATCATTTAAATCAGGTGAATATAAATCTGGGCATTGAGGATTATATGGCTCACCTACACTTCCATCTTCAAAACAATATGAAGTAAAAGCATCATAAGTAGTATTAATTGTTGTTCTACCTCCAGAACCAAACGTTTCATTAAGAAATTTATAATTTACTTTTGGACCATTTGAATTGACGCAGTTTTGTTCTTCTGTTACATCAATTAAACCATCATTATCATCATCAATATCAATATTGTCGGTTATGCCATCACCATCACTATCAAAAAAAGCTTCAATTCCAATTCCTTTAATTTCAAAAAGGTAAGGGTTTTCATCGCTATCATTACTAGCTATTGAAACTGTTGCAGTCTTGGTTCCAATTGATGAAGGATTAAATCTAATTTGAAAGGTTGTATTTCCTGGTGAATTAATAGGTGTTGTAGGCATTGTAATTACTGTAAAATCTGGACTACCAATAATATTAACGAGAGGAGCTCCAGTTAGATTAATTGTATTTGTTCCTATATTTTTAATAGTAAATGTTTTGTCAACAGGTTCTACTAATACTTGAGTTTCGTTAAAGTTAGTTCCATTAAAATCATTTGATAGTGAATTATGTGGAACAGTTACATTGTTTAAGCCTTCAACAGTTAATGAAGTCCCAACTTTTGTTCCATAAACTTTTACATTATCAATAAAATAATAATCTGATGTATTTGAGGTGTTATCCCTTTCATCAAATCGAATTCTAATTTTAATTTGAGTATTTCCATTTGGAATATTTAAGATATAATGAGAGCCTACAGAAATTCCAGCAACTGGAGCATGAGTAAAAGGTAAATTATCTGGAGTGTATGCTCTTCCATCAATTAATTTAACCGTAGTGTAACTCACACCATTATTGTATGAATAATCTAAGTATAAATCATCATTATCATCAGGACTTCCATCAGAGGAGAAATTTATACTCAAAAAATTATTAGTGTAACCAGTTAAATCTAAATTATTAAAAGTGGTTTCTGGGTCATTGTTTGATGGGCCTGAACCTGAACCGTTAGAACCTCTAAACCTTAAGGAATTAGGAGTGGATGCCGAAAAAGTATTAACAATATCAACATAACCAGTATTTAAAGTATTTACATAGTTCCAGTCATCTTGAACAGAACTATCAAAACCTTGATTTGCAATTATAGCTTGGCTATAAGAATAACTACAAGAGAATAATAAAATAATTACGCAAACGATGTAGTTTTTTTTGAATGAAGTAATGTTGTTTTTCATAATAGTAGGGTTTATGAATTTGATTTCTTAAAGTTATTTATTTAATTTTTTGAAAAAAAAAAATAATGCACGCATAGTATTTTCATAACAAATTAATCCTTCTGAGTTTTATTTTTTTTATTTTTTAATCAAAATGTTAAATTAATGTAAATTTTTTGTAACCTTTTTATTAATAATCAAGTTGGAGTTGAAAAATTCAATTATATTAATGTGTTTAAACACTTGTTAAATTTTACTTTAAATTGCTTTTTTAATTGTTTACAATTATAAAATAACGATAAAATGACTATTATTGACGATGAATGAACTATATGTCAAGTGAAGAAGAGTATTTTTGATAAACCCAAATTTTTATGAAAAAAGTAACCTTGTTATTATTTGTATTTGTCGGTTTGCTGACTCATGCTCAGCAAGAGTATTTTGTTTCTTTGACAGGAAATGATACATCGGGAAATGGCACTTTAGCCAATCCATATGCAACTGTTGAAAAAGCGGCAACAGTAGCAAATAATTTTATTCAAAGCAATCCCACTACTAGTGTAAACATCAATATACGTGGTGGAATTTACAGAAATTCTACTTTTACAACCTTTTCAAATTTAACGACAGCTCAATATGATCCTGAAAATATTGGAGATATTATTTGGAAAGATGTTGGGAATAATGGCAGTGTTGTTCGATTAAATAACATAAATGGTACGGCTGATGCTTGGATTGCGATTCAACCATATGCAACCGAAAATGTTATTTTTGAATGCGATGGTGATATAGCATTAAATATAAGAAATTGTACTTATGTAAGCGTTCGAGATATAGAAATGGTAGGAGTTACAGAAAGAATACCATTGCAATTGGCTTGGATGTATTGGGGGACCTATCGTTATGATTCCGGTGGAAATTGGGTTTATGGCGACCGAAAGCAAGATATTTGTACAGCTTATGCTTTGGGGAGTTGTTCGGATATTCCACCCAATGTACTTACCAGTCACATTACTTATTCAGGGCTTCCGGACATTAGTGGATTAAATGTACAACGACCTAATATATTTGATGGTAAAGGTGTTTTAGTAAATCTTTCTAATAATGTTGAAATTTTAAGTTGTGAAGTACATCATTTTCCTGGAGGAGGTATAAGGGTTACGGGTTCAGATTATGTGAATTTAATAGGGAATAGCGTTCATCATAATAGTTTAAGAGCTTCTGTAGGAACACACGGTTTTGTTATCGAAGGATTAACTGCAGATTCAGGAACCAACAACAATGTTCAAAAGATATTGATTAAAGGAAATTTGGTATATAGCAATTATAACGAATTGTATTCATGGGTACAAAGCAAAACCATCTGCACAACTTCTATTGACGAAGGTAAAGGCATTGCCTTGTTGCGAAGCGGAACTACCTATAATGGGTTCAATGGAAAAATTCGGGTAGAGAATAATATTTGTTATGATAATGGCAAAAGTGGTATTCATTGTAACGATGTGGATAATGCTGAAATTTATAATAATACGGTTGCTTATAATTCGCATACTGATGTTTACAATTATGATTTGAGCGGTGGTGTTAATGCAGGAATTAGTATTCAAGTTAGTAATAATAATAAAATTATTAACAATATAGCGGTGGTTCATTCTGGATTTACCCCATCTTTAAAAGCGCTTTCAGAGGGGCAAAATTGTTCAGGAAATACGGTGTTAAATAATATCGTTTTTGGAAGTACAAACAATGATTTTCCTGGCGGGTTTACCGATGTTGATCCTCAATTTACAAATGCCTTAGTTAATGATTTTTCTTTAACAACAGGTTCGCCTGCCATTGATGCTGCCAATGCTTTGTATGCCCCATTAGAAGATTATTTTTTAGTTGTAAGAGACGCTAATCCAGATATAGGAGCAATTGAATACGACGAAGTGTTAGGAACTGTAGGATTCAATAGTAGCTCGTTGCGTGTTTATCCAAATCCGGCTTCCAATAGGCTTATAATTGATGGTTTAGATGGGTTTTCGAATACGTTATACTTGTTTACTTTGTTAGGTGAAAAAGTAATTGAAATGGATACCCAACATAATAATGAATTGCATGTAGATGTATCCACTTTAACAAGCGGAATTTATATCCTTACAATAGGGGAGCGCGTCTTTAAGGTAATCAAGAACTAATTTAATTTCCGATTATAAATCTTTCAGAAACTGAATTAAATTATCGGTTTTTGAAAGATTTAATTTTTTACGAATACTAGCTCTATAATTATTTACGGATTGATTGGTGATTGATAAAATGGAAGCAATTTGCTTGGTTTCATAATTCATTCGCAAATAAGTTAATATCTGAATTTCTTTTTCATTCAAATCGGGAAATTGTTCTTTAAGCTTGAATAAAAAGTCATCAGTTACATTACTAATTTCGGTATTTAATTTAATCTTGTCATTATTCAATTCAATTACGTTATTAATATCGTAAATGATTTTCTTGACTTCGTTTACATTTTCTTGATTTTCAATCGATTTAATTACTTTACCTAATCGATCTTTAAAGTTTTGAAAATGTTTGTTTTGGTCTTGAATTTGAATAGCAAACTCGGTTATTTGATTGCTCGAAAAGTTTATTTTTTTTGTTAAAGCAATTTCTTTTAAATTGTTAATTTCTTCTAAGTATTCTGCATTCGATTTTGTTATGCGATTAATTTTTTTCTGTCTGTAAATAAAGAGACTTAAACCAAATACCACTAACAACAGCATTATAAATTGATAATTTTGCTGCGTACTTTTTAGGTTTAGTAATTCAATTTGCTTGTTTTTATTTTGAAGTTCTAATTCGTATTTGGCAATATTATTCTTAACATCAATTATTTTTAGTTCTTTTTCTTTTTCGGATTTATAAATTTTCTCGTTTAACTCAATTTTTAAGTTAAGAAATGTTATGTTTTTTGCGAGTTGGTTCGTTTTTTTAGATAAGGCAATTAATTTATCTAATGCTTCCACCACGATATCCGTTTTATTATTGCTTTTTCCTAATTCATAAGCATCTTTATAAAACTTTTCAGCATCAGCATATTGCTTTTTTGAGTTGAAAATGTCAGCTTTATTGATATATGCAATAGCTAAGACTTCATGAAGCTTTAATTCTTGGGTTTGAATGATTACGTCATTCGTTAATTTTAAAGCTTCGTCATAATCGCCTAATTTGTATTTGTTTTTTGCAGTTAAAACAGCATTGAAATAGAAAAGATAATCGTTTTTCGTGTATTTAAAATAGTCTTGAGCTTTGCTTAACGTTTTTAATGATTCGGAATATTTGCCTTGTTCTGTATATAAATAACCAATGTTGTTAAACATTAAAATCGTTTGAAGATAATTTTTTTGTTCAACTGCTAATTTTAATGATTTTTGGGAATACTCTAAAGCTTTCGGGATATCTTTATTAAAATGATAAACCACCGAAAACATATTGTAAACTTTAGCTAATGAAGTTTTATTGTTGTTTTTTAAAGCTTCCTCTTGTGCTAAATTTGCAAATTCTAACGATTTTTTTATTTCGATAAAATCAAAATAAATGACACTTAGGTAGAAATATAGTTCTGATTTATCATTAAAAAATTCTTTTTCTTTCTCAATTTCAACTAATAGTTTTAAAGATTCATCGTATTTTTCATTTCTACGATAGATTTGACTAATGAAAATCTTGTTTTCTAAAACTCTGTTTTTATAATTTAATTTTTTAAAAGCATCTGAACTTTTATTAAAAGAAATTAAAGCATCGTTATACTTACTTTCCATGTATAAAGTTTTGGCTTTATAAAACGAAAGTTCGGCTTTCAATGAATCGGAAAGTTTTAGTTGTTCTATTTCTTTGATTAATTTATTGTTTTCAACAGTAGATTCCGATTTTTTTAGCTTTTCAAATAACTCATTTATGTTGTTTGAAAAACAAAAATTGCCGTAAAGTGCTAGTAATATGATTATTAATTTATTTTTCAAAATCTGTCCTTTTTCAGCAAAAATACTAAAATGTTATTGAAATAGTATTGAAATGTTATTGATTTTTATTTGTAGGTTATATAAATAGTATTAATGTTTGGTACGTTGGGTTTTATTATTTCGCAATTTTGCTTTGTTAAAAATGAAACCCAAATTTAAATTAGCCATGAAACAAAAATTATTACTTTTCTTATTTTTAAGTTCGTATGCTTTACTTGCTCAAGTAGGGATTGGTACAACAACACCAAATGGTGCTTTAGAAGTTACTAGTGCAAATGATGGTATGGTGGTTCCTAGAGTCGCATTATCAAGTACTACAGATGCCGCAACAGTTCAAACTTTAGTGGAGTCAGAATTGGTTTATAATACAGCAACTGTATCGGATCTAACCCCAGGTTATTATTATTGGGATGGTGTTGCTAATTGGATAAGAATTAATCCTACTGCATCTAATGACTGGACATTAACAGGTAATGCTGGTACTTTACCTGGTACATGGGCTGCTCCAGGAACAAACTTTATTGGAACAACAGATGCTCAAGATATGTTTTTTAGAACAAATAACCAAAATAGACTTAGGATTTTAAGCAATGGTAGAATGGAATTTGGTCCTATGTCTGCAAACCCATCAACTGGAACTGCAACATATTATTTCAGTAATGAGCCCACAAATACGTCTAATTTTGTAGGTATTAATAATAAATATGAAAACAGTTGTACAGGGAGTAATTTTGGTTTTTATAATAGAAATATAAGTTTAACAGCTGGATCAAATGGCCATCAGTATGGTTTTGTGAATGTTGTAAGTGGTTTAGGTAATGGATTGAAAACTGGAATTTCAAATACTATTTTCGACACTCAAAACGTTTCAGGAGGTTCGGTAAGATTGATATATAATGCAACAACAATAGGTAGTACCAATACAAATGCTTCTATTGAACATTTAGGTGTACATAATCATTTGTATTTTAGAGCAACAGGAAGAGGAATACTTAAAGGTGTTTATAATGACATTTTAACACCATCTGGATCAACTCATACCGAGGGTATATTTGGCGTGCATAATATGTTTACGATTCGATCATCTGGTACAACTTATGGTTCGGTTTCTCAATACTCAACCGGGTCTACAGGGACAGGGGATAAATATGGTTTTTATGCCCTTATACCAAATGGATTAGCAGGTACTCATTATGGGATGTATTCTGATGTAACAAATGCATCTGGATATGCGGGTTATTTTTTAGGTAGAGTGTCAATTGGAACTACTGCAGGTAACGAATATATTCTTCCAGCGTCTAGAGGAACAAATGGACAGGTTATGACTACAGACGGAGCTGGAAATGTGAGTTGGACATCTTCATCAAGTAGCACATTAGCTTTTGATAATGCTTCTGTTGCTGCAACTTTTACAGTTACCTCTTCTATGTATACTGTTAGAGTAGCCAACGCTGTTACTGATATTTCGCTCCCAGATCCAACAATCGTAACTGGTAAAGTTTTTGTATTGATTGGAACAAATGGTATTACAGCAAAAGCAATTACAGTAACTGGTGGTGCAAGTGTTATTGACGATGTTACTAATACTACCATTACCAACTTAAATGCAAATGAAAGATATACCATTCAAAGTGATGGCACCAATTGGATTGTAATTGGGAATTAATAATATAAAATTAAAATTTATATGATTTTAACGAAGTTGTTTTAATTATATATTTAATTAATTTGTTAGAAATATATAAATGAAACTATTAAGATAGTATTTAAACTTATTTAGATGATAATTATACTTTTTGTGAATATAAAGGATATAAATTTGTTTTATAATTAATAAAGTTTGATATTATGAAGCTAGATGTATTTGTTTTTCTTTTAAAAAAGATAAATTTATTATTTACTTTTTTTGTTTTGACAATATTAATTTTGTTTTCTATTCAAAATAATGTTAATAGTTTTTTTTATAATTTGGTATTAAATGATTATTTTATTATGATTATAACATTAATTTTTGGAGTAAATTTTCTTTTTCACTTAAGAGATATTTTTGTTATAAAGTAAGAATTAAATATAATTAGTAAAAGTTAGATTTTTTTGTTAGTGGATGTTGATTATAAACTATTTGTAATCGTAGTTTAAGTCAATTATTTTTTTTAAAAAGGTAGAATATTCATTCTACCTTTTTTTATTTTTAGTGGATTATTTTTGAAGCATTTCAATTGTTGCTATTGTTCTAAAACCTACATGGTCTGAACTTGAGTCTTCTGTCATGCCCATTCGGGCAGAAATTCTGAAGCTTGAACAATAATTTTCGTTGCATAAAAACGAACCTCCTTTAATTATTTTTTCGGCTTGGTATGGATTATTAGGATTTTTTGAAGTGCTGGCTCCATTTGGGTTTTTAGTTGTTATTCCTGTATTAAATAACTCTTGATAGTAATCTGTATTATACCAATCTGAAGTATATTCCCATACATTTCCCGACATTTCAAATAACCCTAAACTATTAGGCTGAAATGATTTTACCGGAGACAATAAATTATATCCATCTACTTTGGCATTTTGAATAGGAAACGAGCCTTGCCAAGTATTTGCTTTTTTGTCTAATTTGTTTTTATCGTCTCCCCATGTATAAATGGCATTTTTTAAGTTCCCCATTGCTGCTAGTTCCCACTGAGCTTCAGATGGGAGTTTTCTATTTGCCCACTTACAATAAGCTAAGGCATCTTCATACGAAATATGAACAACCGGATAATTGTCTTTCCCATTGATATTTGAATTTGGTCCATACGGATGTCTCCAATTAGCGCCAAGTGTCCATTTCCACCATTGTTGCCAGTTATTTAAACCAGAGACACTTTTAATTTCTTCATAGAAAACTAACGAGCCTGGAGCCAAAATTGAATCGTGAGGTTTTGGAGTTCCTTCAGGAAGTGTTTTTTTCATTTCTTCCCAATTAATTGGTCTTTCAGCAGTAGTAAGATAACCTGTTGCTTCTATAAATTTTCTAAATTGGGCATTGGTTACTTCCGTTTCATCCATAAAAAAACCATCAACTGTAACAGAATGTGCTGGTTTTTCATGTGGTAACGCTAAATTATCGTTGTCTTTTGCTCCCATAGTAAATGTATTACCTGGAATCCATACCATGCCTTTAGGTATTGTTATGTTTTTTGGAAAAGTTGTAATTATTTCTTCATTTGAATTGTTTTTGCAAGAAAATAAGGATAATACAAGAGAGAAGTAAAATAAATATCGCATTGTTGTAAATTTAGTTCAATTACAAAAATACTCAAATTATAGTACTATTTCCCGAAAGTTTATTTATTTTTACAACTAAAATTCCAATAATTTTGAAGAAAAAGACGTCTTACTATTTAATATTATTTTTTTTATTTATCACTGCTTTTCACTCCAACAAAGTAGTGGGTCAGGAGTCTGTTATTTTTGAAAAATTAAACTTTGAAAACAATGATATTCAAAGTATTGTTTATAGTATTTCTGATGATATTGATGGAAACCTTTGGTTTGCTACCGAAGAAGGTATCATTCGATATAATTCAAAAGAGACCTATTTGTATGACTCAAACAAAGGTCTTCCCAAAAGTATAAGTAATCGTGTTTATTCTGTTTTAAGAGATAAAAACAATTCTATTTGGATAGGCTCTACTAACGGAATTGCTAAATACAATAATGAAAAAGATGTTTTTGATAGTATTCCAAACGAAGGAAAGAAAATAGATCGAACAAATGCATTAGTCTTTGACAATAAGAACACTATTTGGATTGCTTCCGATAACGGTTTATGGCTATGTGACCAAAATAAAAAGTTGAAAAATATTGTCCCAAACATTAGGGTTTTTAACCTTTTTGCTTACCAAGGTGCTATTTATTACACTTCAACTTTAGGGATTTTTAAGTTGACTTATAATAATGGTAATATCGTTAACAAGCCATTAAATGGAAAAATTACCGATGCTTCTGTATTGAAAATTATAAATTCAAAAATTATTGTTGGAACTAAAATAGGAAAGCTCTATAAATCTGATTTATCAAATGTTTCGTTTAACGAATTTCAGATATCTCAAAAGCTTTCGGGTTTACGTATTAGAGATATTGAGTGTAAAGACAATCAATACTATTTTGCCACAGATGGTGTTGGAATTTTTGTAACAGATGCTAATTTTAAATTAAAAAAGCATCATTTTTTTGATAATGACAAACAGAATAATCTAACGAGTAATGGTGTTTATGATATCTTTTTTACTAACGATATAACTTGGATTGCTACTTATGGAGGAGGTGTAAACTATTATTCTAGAAACAAGCAATTATTTACCATTATTAAACATCAAATTAATAATTCAAATAGTCTAGCTAATAATACGGTACGATCTATTTTAGAAATTAAAAATGAAATTTGGTTTGGTACTAAAAATGGGATTAGTATTTTTAATGTTTCTTCAGATAATTGGACCCATTTATTTAATGGAAAAGATGAAATCATCCTTTCATTAGCTTATCTAAACGATTATGTTTTTGCTGCGAGTTATAATAATGGGTTGTACAAGATTAATAAGTCCAACCGACAAATTCAAAACATTTATAATCCAAAACTTCACCCAAAGGGTGTTCAAAATATTTTTAAAGTATTTATTGATGCGAAGGAAAATATTTGGTTAGGTGGTATCGAAGGAAATTTAACGGTTATTCAAAATGACAATACAATAATTCATTATCCTATTAACGATGTAAGGGATATCAATTGGTATCAAAACAAAATCCTAGCCGTTGGTCGAAATGGTGTTCATTTAATAGATCACAAACAAAAAAAATATTTTAAATTCAAGATTTTTGATACTGAAAGGTTAAAATATAACTTTAATACCATAAACACAGTTGTTGTAGATAATAACAATATAATTTTAGGAACAAATGGCTCGGGTGTTTTATTTTATGATGGAGCTAAAAAAAGTGTTTTTAAAATTGATAAATCCAATGATTTAAGTTCAAATGTTGTACAAGGTGTAATTAAGTATGATGCAAACTCTTATTGGATTAGTACAACAAAAGGATTATCAAATTTAATGATTTCACCAACGGATACAATCATAAAGAATTTCAATAAAACCGATGGTATTTCAAGTAATGAGTTTAATTATAGTGCTTTTTTAAAATTAAAAAATGGTTCGGTTGCCTTTGGGGGAGTTGAAGGAGTCACTATTTTTGATCCCAAATTAATAAAACCCAGAAAAATTCTACCTAAGGTTGTTTTTGAAGATTTTTTAATAGACAACGATGTGGTAAAAGATACCGATATTTTACCTAAGCATATTAATCAGGTACAAGAAATAGACCTTTATTACAAGCAAAATTCTTTTGGATTTAAGTTTGTAGGTGTATTACAAGGATATTCTTCTAAAGTTAAATACTCTTATATGTTAGAAGGATTTGATCAAAATTGGTCAGAACCTTCTTCAAAAAATTTCGCCAATTATACCAATTTAAATTCAGGTCAATACATCTTTAAAGTTAAAGCAACTAATGAACAAGGTGATTTTGGTCCAGTTAAAACGGTAATTATTAATATTTCGAGTCCTTGGTATGCTAGTTTTTTGGCTTATTTAATTTACATTATTCTATTAGTTGCGGCCATCTATGCCCTAATTAATATTGTAAAAATTTTTGAGATTAAAAGAAATAAGGAAGAACAAATAGATTTTTTTAATAATATAACTCACGAAATAAAAACGCCATTGGCAATTTTACTTTCCACCATTGAAGAAGCAAATACCGAAGAAAATTTAAGAGTAAAATCTAGTATCGAACGAATCAATAATTTGATTAATCAAATGCTTAATTTTCAAAAATTTAGTATTGATTCTTCCGATGTTCAAATTTCTAAAATTAAATTAAACGATTTTATATTTAATTTAATGCAAGATTTTAAACCGTTGCTTAATGAGAAAAAATTAAAAATAACTTTCGAAAATAATTTCCAAAACGAAATATTTTATTTCAATGAAGAATATTTAACCAAAATATTATTTAATTTAATTTCTAATGCAATTAAGTATTCGCATGAAAATAATGAAATTATAATTGTTTTAAATACATTAGAAAAAGGGAGATTAGGAATTAAAGTTAAAGATTTTGGAATTGGAATTCCTAAAAGCGCTCAAAAAAATATCTTAACTAAGTTTTTTAGAGCTAAGAATGTTGCCAATAATCAATTTTCAGGCTCAGGTTTAGGGTTAATGATTGTAAAACAAATTGTAGATAAAACGGAAGGTAAAATTGCATTTAAGAGTACTGAGAATGGAACCACTTTTAAAATAAGTTTATTTAATTTTGAAAAAAAATATAATGAAAGTGCCATAATTAAAGTTGAATCAACTGATTTTGAAGTCACTGAAGAAATTCAAAAATTTAGCGATAAGAAAATATTATTAGTTGAGGATAATGATGAATTAAGAAGTTATCTTGTGCGAACACTTGAAAATTATTTCTTGGTTTATGAAGCTAAAAATGGACAAGAAGGATTTGATTTAGCGTCAAAAATTTTCCCTGATTTAATTTTAACCGATTTTATGATGCCAGTACTGGATGGATTACAATTCAGTAAGAAAATATTAGAGGATATCAATTTAAATCATATTCCAATTTTTATGCTAACAGCCTTACATAATACTATACATAAAAAAGAGAGTACAGAAATTGGTATAACAGAATACATTGAAAAGCCAATTAGTATTGCATTTTTATTAGCTAAAATTACAAGTACATTTTTATGGCAAGAAAAACTTAGAGAACATTTTATACATCAAAATGATATTTCTATAGCTGGTAAAAACAAAAACGAAAACGAAAATGAATTCCTAATAAAATTAGAAAACATAATTCTCGAAAAAATTAAAGATGAATCATTTTCTCTACAAGATATATGTAATGTTGTTGGAATGAGTAGAACTTCATTATATATGAAACTGAAAAATTTAATAGACTTGTCACCACAAGACTTTATAATACATACCAAATTAAAGTATGCTAAAAAACTTTTAATAGAAGGCAATTCTAATATCAAAGAAATTGCCTATAGTTCTGGGTTTTCAAACCCAAAATACTTTAGTACATCTTTCAAAAAGGCCTTTGGTGTATCTCCTTCAGAATATATCAAAAATCTAAATCAATAATTATTAATAACATTATTTTAATAGCTAATTAATATCAAATTGCTATTCAGAAGGTAATTTCAAACGTTTTCTTGATGATAATTATACCTTTTTTGATGTTTTCTAAACTATATTTCTCTCAAAGAAGAATAATTTTGATAAAATTTACTAACCATACCATATGAAAAATTTAATTAGCTTAATGTTTTTCTTCGTAGTGCTAAGTGAAAACTTATATGCTCAAGAAATTACTATTAAAGGAACAATTGTTGATGAAACAAATCAACCATTATCGGGTGCATCAGTTGCAATTAAAAATACGAGTAAAGGAGTTATTGCCGATTTTGATGGAAATTTCATTATTTCGGTTCCGTCTAAAGACAATATACTTGTTTTTAGTTTTTTGGGTTACCAAAACCAAGAAATCACAGTAGGAAATCAAAAAGAAATTAAAGTTTCTTTACAACCAGATGTTGAACAACTAAAAGATGTAATTGTTATTGGTTATGGTGAAGTTAAAAAAGAAGATATTACAGGGGCAATAACTTCTATTAAACCATCTGATGTAACAAAAAATCAATCTCAAGGAATTGAAAATATTTTACAGGGTAGAGCTGCTGGTGTTGTAGTTTCTCAAAATGGTTTCGAACCTACATCTCCAATCAGTATTCAAATTAGAGGTGTTAATAGTTTAGGTATGGGTACTCAGCCGTTATATGTTGTAGATGGAATTATTGTGAATTCTGCCGGAGAAGATAATGTAGATCCATTAGAAGGAGGAAATACCTATTTAGCTACTCAAAATGGTTTAGTTGGAATTAGTCCCAAAGATATTGAAAGTATCGAAATTTTAAAAGACGCTTCAGCTACTGCTATTTATGGTTCTAGAGGTTCAAATGGGGTAATTATAGTCACAACTAAACAAGGTAAGGAAGGTAAAACTGTATTTAGTTATAATGGTTCTACTAGAATTGGTGAAATTGTTAGGGATATAGATGTTTTAGATGGATATGAGTATGCTAATTATAATAATCAATCTAGAATTTTAAAAGGATTTACAACTAATTATATTGTAGACGATGCTACAAAAGTAGTAACAGATTTAACAGGTAATGTTTTAACACCAAAAAATTGGAGCGATGAAATATATAAAACTTCATATAGCCAATCACATCGATTTTCAGCTTCAGGAGGAAAAAATGGAGATAAATTTTATTATGCAATTGGTCATGTTGAAAATCAAGGTATCATACCAAGATCATTTTCTAAAGTAACAGACTTAAATGTAACTAATTCAAAGCATTTAACAACTAAATTAACTTTAGATTCTAAAGCAACTATAAGTTTAATAAAAAATTCAGCTTCCAAGGGTACAGAGTTTTTAGGAGGTTCAGATAATAATATGGTAAGACAAATTATTGGTGCAGTACCTTTTGAAAATGCAATAGATAATGCAATATCTGGAGTAGATCCTGAAGATGCTATTGATGGACCACTTGCATGGATTAAAGACTATGATGATTTAGCGGAAGAAATTAGAGGATTAGGTTCGTTAAAATTGGAATATAAAATTAACGACGTTTTTAAATATAGAGTATTAGGTGGTGTAGATTTCAGAAAAAAAGAAAGAAAAATTTGGTATGGTACCTCTTTATTTAGAGGTGCTCAAGTAAATGGAGAAGCAGGTATAAGCGATTTAGAACGATTTAGATATAATGTAGATAATACATTAATGTTTAATAAAAAGTTTAATAAAAACCATCGAATTAATGGAACAGTAGGGGTTGTTTTTGAAGAATTAATGTTGAAAAGCAAAGCGGTTACCGCATCAGATTTTCCTATAAAAGATTTAAGAGCTGATGGTATTCGTAATGCACAAGTAATATCTCCATACAGATATAATGAATCACAAGAATCTATTGCTTCATTTATTGGTCGTGTAAATTATACATTGGCTAACAAGTATAACTTTACAGCAACTTTTAGAGCAGATGGATCAAGTAAATTTGATCCTGATAATCGTTGGGGATATTTTCCATCTTTAGCTTTTGCTTGGCAAATAAATAGAGAGAAATTTTTAGAAAATTTTTCAAAATTAAATGAAATGAAATTAAGATTAGGTTGGGGTACAACGGGTAACCAAAATACACCAGCTTATCAGTATTTAAGTTCATATAGCGCTAATCCTAATCCATATCCAGGTAATAATGGTGGCGAAATTGCAATGGTACCAATAAATGTAGCTAATAGATTATTGACATGGGAAACCACCTATCAAACAAATGCTGGTTTAGATTTAGGATTCTTCAATAAAAGACTAACAACGTCTATTGATTTTTATCATAAACGTACAGAGGATTTATTACAAAGAATGCCATTAGCACCGTCAGATGGTTATGATTTTATTCTTGCAAATGTTGGTACTTTAGAAAATAAAGGATTTGAAGTTAATTTAAATTTAGATGTAATAAAAAATGATAATTTAAAATGGAGTATTTATGCAAATTACTCTATGTATAGAACTAAAATTGTTAAACTTGGATTATCTCCTTCTGAATGGGGTGATCAAACATTGATTGCTTTTCAAGGAAATGAAATATCTGGTGGTAACTACTTTAAAACATTTGCCAATATTTATGCACAAGGATTACCTGCAGGTTCGTTTTTTGGATACGAAACAAATGGAATTATTAACACACCAGATGAACTTGCTCTTGCGGGTACAATTAATGGTATCGCACCACAATTTGGAGATGTGTTAGTTATAGATCAAGATGGAGATGGATTAATTACAGATAGAGATAAAACAGTTATTGGTGATCCAAACCCTGATTTTACATATGGTTTCGGTTCAACGTTAGAATACAAAAACTTCAGCTTAAGTTTGGCATTTAATGGGGTTTATGGAAATGAAATTGCTAATGGTAATTTAGCTAGAGAAGCATATGCAGATGGAACTACTCAAAATATAAGATCATCAGCATTTTATAATGCATGGGACGCTACAACAAATCCTAATGGTTCCGAACCAAGAATTAATTATGATTTAAATGATGATTTAGGTTTTACAGATAGAATGTTAGAAGATGGAAGTTTTTTACGTCTTCAATATGTAAGTTTGGGTTATAGTATTCCACTTTCAAAGAAATCAATTTTTAGCTCTGCAGATATTTCTGTTGCAGGAAATAATCTATTATTATTTACTAATTATTCAGGTTATGACCCTGAGGTTAATAGTTTTAGTTCAGACCCGTTGAGAACAGGTATCGATTGGATGTCTTTTCCTAATCAAAGAAGCTATAGTATCAATTTAAATTTAACTTTTTAATATTCACATCATGAAAAATAGAATTATAAAAATTATAGTGTTAGGCCTTTTTACTGGTCTAGGTTTTGTGAGTTGTGATGATTTCTTAGATAAACAACCAATCACAGAATATAATCTTGAGCAATTGTTTGCTACTGAAGAAGGCGCAGAAACAGTATTAAATGGGTTGTATGCAAGATTAGCAGGTCCTGGTTATTATGGATCAAGTTGGCATGGTATGGTTAACCCACATTCAGGCAGGATGTTTTCAAATCAGTCTGTAACTGCTGATGCTACAGGTTTAAATTGCTCAACAAGTAATAGATGGTTAGAAGATTTATGGCCTGCAATGTATGGTACAATTGAGCAAGCAAATATTGTTATTGATAATATGGAAAATAGCAATTTGGCTAATAAAGATTTTGTTTTAGGACAAGCCTATTTAATTCGTGGTATTGTTTATTTCGATTTAGTACGATTATTTGGTGGCGTTCCTATTAAAAATGAACCTACAAGTCTTGATAATTTAAACAAACCAAGAGCATCTAAAAGCGAAGTATATGATTTAATATTGAGTGATTTAGATAGAGCTAAAGATCTATTGCCAGAAGATTTTTCAAACTATAGATCAGATCGTCCTTTAAAATGGGCAGCTATTGGTTATAAAGCTAAAGTATACATGCAACTAGCAGGTGAAGATGGTGGTAACCCAGCATTGTGGCAAAACGCTTATGATGAAGCAATTCAAGTTTATACTAAATATAGTTTGCATCCTAATTATGGTAATATGTTTTTATCATCAGGTTGGAATGAAAACACTGCAGAAGCTATATTTGAATTGCAATACGATCATTTTGGTAATATAAGAAATTCAGATAGAATTAGAATGTATACTCCATCTAATAGTACTTTTAATATTGGCTTTAATACATTCGGATGGGTAAGACCTAATAAAGAAATTTATGATCAGCATAATACACAGTATCCTGGTGATCCAAGAATTGCAGCAACTTTTATTTGGGGTAGTTTTCCAAGAGCAACTGGAGGAAATACAAATATTTATCCAACTATAAGAAATGGAGCTAATGGTTTTGCAGTTATAAAAAAATGGTTCGATACATCTTATAACGGAACGACTACCGCAAAGAACTTTACATTGTTTAGATATGCTGATTTATTATTAATGCTTGCCGAAATCGAAAACGAGTTAAACGGCCCAGATAACGCTTATCAATATGTAAATCTAGTACTAACAAGAGCAAGAAATTCTGCAGTTCCGGCAGCAGCTCAACCTACAAACTGGGCTGCAATGACTCAAGATCAGTTTAGAGATAGAATTATGAAAGAACGCCAATACGAATTGTTAAGTGAAGGTCAAGATTGGTTTGATGCTCGTAGAAGAGGTTTCAATTATTTCTTAAACAATACTATTATTCCTCATAATTCACACCCAACAATCAATGTAGGGAATTCAGATTATTTATATCCTACAACAGATAGAGCAATGTTATTGCCAATCTTGAATAGAGAAATTGCTAATAATAATAATATGTCACCATCAGATCAAAACCCTGGTTATTAAAATAAAATATATGAAAAAGAACAGTATAAAAATAGTTTTAGCCTTATTTGTTGCAACGCTAATTTTTTCATCATTTATTTCAAATGAGAAAAAACCACCATATTTAAATCCAAAATTACCTATTGAGGAAAGAGTAAAAGACTTGATGAGCAGAATGACACTTGAAGAAAAAATCGCTCAAATGTGTCAATATGTTGGATTAGAACATATCAAAGAAAACGAAGCAAAATATACGGCTGAGCAAATTAAGAAAAGAGATGATGGTGGTTTCTACCCAGGAAAAACATCTGACGACATTGCCAATCTTGTAAAAGAAGGAAAAATTGGTTCAATGTTGCATATTGTTACTGCTGAAGAAGCTAACTATATTCAAAGTTTAGCCATGAAATCTAAACTGAAAATTCCAGTTTTAATTGGAATTGACGCTATTCATGGTAATGGATTGTATAGAGGTGCTACCATTTATCCAAGTCCAATATCTATGGCTGCGACTTTTGAAGATAAATTAAACTATGACTGTGGAAAACAATCTGCTAAAGAAATGCGTGCAACGGGTTCACACTGGGCCTTTACTCCAAATATCGATGTTTTAAGAGAACCTCGTTGGGGAAGAACAGGTGAAACCTATGGAGAAGATCCTTTCTTAGTAGGAAATATGGGAACTGAAATGATTAAAGGTTTCCAACAAGGTGATTTTACAGGAACTGAAAAAGTTATTGCTTGTGCGAAACACTTAATTGGTGGTGGAGAATCTATAAACGGTTTAAATTTAGCTCCTACAGACGTTTCTGAAAGAACGTTGTTAGAAATGCACTTGCCTCCATACAAAAAAGCAGTTCAAGAAGGAAAAGTGTTTTCTATCATGACAGCTCACAACGAAATTAATGGTATTCCTTGTCATATGGATTATCATTTAATGACTGAAGTTTTAAGAAATCAATGGGGTTTTCAAGGGTTTTATGTTAGTGATTGGAATGATGTAGAGCGTATTTATTCTGTACACAACGCAGCAAAAGATTTTAAAGAAGCTACTTTGTTTTCTGTAGAAGCAGGATTGGATATGCACATGCACGGACCTCAATTTGGCGAATATGTCTTAGAATTAGTTAAAGAAGGAAAATTACCAGTAGAGCGAGTAGATTACGCTTGTGCTAAAATTTTAGAAGCTAAATTCAGATTAGGTTTATTTGAAAATCCGTATGTTGATGTAAAAAATAAAGATAAGAAAGTATTTACTAAAGAACATCAAGCAAGTGCTTTAGAAGGTGCTCGTAAAGCGATGACTTTACTTAAAAATGATGGCATTTTACCATTGACTTCAACTACTAAAAAAATATTTGTTGCGGGTCCAAATGCTAATAATCAAACTACTTTAGGTGATTGGGTTAAACCACAACCTGATGATAAAGTGATTACAGTTTATGAAGGTATTCAATCGTTAGGAAAACAAAAAGGTTTTGAGGTTTCTTATTCAAAAGTGGCTGAAAATTCAAAGAAAATTACTGATGAACAGATTAATAGTGTAGTGGAAGGAGCTAAAAATTCTGATGTTGTAGTTTTAGTTTTAGGTGAAAATTCTTTCCGTCACGATTGGCCAAATAAAACAACTGGTGAAAATATAGATCGTTCTACTTTACAACTTTCAGGAAGACAGTTAGAAATGTTTAATGCAGTTAAAAAAACAGGTAAAAAAGTTGTTGTTGTTTATGTTAGTGGAAGTTTAATTTCGGAACCAACTATTGAAAAAAATGCAAATGCTACTTTATTTGCATGGGAATCGGGAAGTTTTGCAGGTCAAGCGGTTGCTGAAACTTTATTTGGAGATTATAATCCAGGAGGTAAATTACCATTGACTTTTCCTAGAAGTGTAGGACAATTACAAATGGTGTACAACCACAAACCATCTCAATTTTTCCACAAGTATCATGATGTTGCAAAAACACCTTTATATCCATTTGGTTACGGATTAAGTTATACTAATTTCAATTTTTCTGAACCAAAAGTTACTGGAACTATAAATAATGCTACTGATAAAGTAACCGTTACTGTAGAAGTTACTAACACAGGAAAAGTAGCAGGTGAGGAAGTAGTTCAGTTGTACATTAAAGATGATATAAGTTCTGCAACAAGACCTGTAAAAGAACTTAAAGGATATCAAAGAGTTTATTTAAAGGCTGGAGAAACTAAAACTGTAACGTTAACATTAACGGCTGAAAGTTTAGCTTTTTATGATTTAAAATTCAATTATGGTGTTGAGCCAGGAGATTTTACAATTATGGTAGGAAATTCATCAGATGATAAATCTTTGAAGAAAACAAAATTTAAAGTAGCCAACAGAATTAACTTAAAAAAATAAGATGTTTACATTCATCAGAAAAATTCATAAACCAGTATCCTTTACATTAGCTTTACTTTTATTGGCTTCATGTAATTCAACAACTTCTGTTGTAAAAGATACGCAAAAGCCAAATGTAATTTACATCATGGCCGATGACTTGACTATGCAAGCGATAAGTGCTTATGGCGGATTATTCAAAGATATCGCTCCTACGCCTAATATTGACAGATTAGCAAAGGAAGGAATGTTGTTTAATGACGTTATTTGTACCAATGCAATTTGTGGTCCTAGTCGCGCTTGTATCCTTACCGGAAAATATGCTCATGTAAACGGCTATTATAAAAACGAATATGGAGGTGTTTTTAATGAGAAACAATGGACTTTCCCACAAGAATTTAAAAAGAATGGCTATCAAACTAGTTTGTTTGGAAAATGGCATTTAGGAACGAATCCTGTTGGATTTGATACTTTTAAATTTCATAGCGCAAGTGCTCAACAAGGTTTGTATTGGAATCCAGTTTATAATGTAAATGGTAAAGACGAAAAGTTCAAAGGGTATGCAACTAATTTATCCACTGATTTTGCAATGAATTGGTTAGAATCTGAAAGAGATCAAACTAAGCCTTTCATGATGATACTTCAGTATAAAGCACCTCACAGACCTTGGGAACCAGACAAAAAATATGAGAAACTGTGGGATGATATCGAAATGCCTTATCCATCAAATTTTAACGATAACTATGTTGGTCGTGAAAAAACGGCTGGAGATACCGAATTAACAATGGAGCATTTTAGTAGAAAAGATATGAAATTAAAAGCTCCAGATTCATTAAAAGGGAAAGATTTAGTGAAATGGAATTTTTATGGTACTAAAAATGAAGAAATTGTTACTCCAGAAGGTATGTCTTTTGAAGAAGGTAGAAAATGGAGATACCAAACTTATATTAAAGATTATTTGGCTTGTGTTAAGTCTGTTGATGATAATATAGGTAGAGTTTTAAAATACTTAGACGATAATAATTTAACAGAAAATACGGTAGTAGTTTTAACTTCAGATCAAGGATTCTTTTTAGGAGAACATGGTTTTTTTGATAAGCGTTTTATTTATGAAGAAACCATTAGAATGCCTTTTATAGTGCGTTATCCAAAAATGGTTAAACCTTCAACTGTGAATAATGATATCGTAAGAAATATTGATTTTGCACCTACTTTGTTAGATTTAGCAAATATTAAAGCGGATGAAAAGTTACAAGGAGTAAGTTTTAAACCTTTACTTCTAAACAAAACCCCTAAAAATTGGAATCAAGCGGCTTATTATCATTATTATGAGTTTCCATATTGGCATCATGTGCAACCTCATTATGGAATCAGAACACAGAAATATACGTTAGCTCATTTTTACTATAATATTGATGTTTGGGAGTTTTATGATTTAGAAAAAGATCCAATGCAAATGAATAATGCTATTAATGATCCAAAATATAAAGATGTTATTGTAGAATTGAAAAAACAATTAAAAGGTTTAATGGTAGAAGCTGGAAATGATTTATCATTAGACGAATATAGAATAATCACAGATAAAGACTTTGGCTCAATTATTGAACGTAATGGAGATGATGATGTGAATTCAATAATTAACGGAAAAAAATAATTTATGAAAAAATATATTTTAAAAGGGTTTTTATTCTTATTTGCTACTGTCTCATTGGCACAACAAAAACAAAAGAATATTTTATTCATTGCAGTTGATGATTTAAAACCTTTAATCAATGCGTATGGTGAAAACCAAATGAAAACGCCAAATTTTGATCGCTTGATTAAATCAGGTGTTATGTTTGAAAACGCAGAAGTGCAACAAGCTGTTTGTGGACCATCTCGTGCTTCTGTAATGACAGGTACCTATCCTGATAGAACAAAAGTTTGGGATTTACATACCGATTTTAGAGAATCATCACCCACTTTAGTTTCTATGCCTGAGTATTTAATTTCTCAAGGTTATACTACTACTGCTGTAGGTAAAATCTACCACAAAGGATCAACTGCTCCAGGTCATGATGGAAAAAGTTGGAGTATTCCTCATGTACTACCAGAAAATTTTGATCCTAAATATGGTACACCATCATTTTCATATTATCAAGATCCTGCCACAAAAGCAGAACATGACCGTTTAATGAAGGAAGCTGAAGCACAAGGTAAAAAACCTGGTCAGCAACGTACTTATGCTTTTAAAAAATTAAAACCAAGTACTGAATCTGCAGATGTTTCAGATGAAGCTTATCAAGATGGTATTTATACAGTAGAAGCAATCAAAAGACTTGATAAATTGGCAAAAGAGGCAAAACCTTTTTTCTTGGGTGTTGGGTTCCAAAAACCGCATCTTCCTTTTGTTGCTCCTAAAAAATATTGGGATTTATACGATAGAAGTAAAATTAGTTTGGCACCAAATCAAAAATTAATAGACGGCACTCCTGATTTTGCTTATCAAACATTTGGCGAATTAAGAGCGTTTACTGATATCGATAACAATACCAAACTTGGTGAGCCATTACCAGAAGCTAAACAAAGAGAATTGATTCATGGATATATGGCTTGTGTATCTTATGTAGATGCACAATTGGGTAAATTGTTAGACGAATTAGATCGTTTAAAAATTACTAATGAAACAGTAATTGTTCTTTGGGGAGACCACGGTTATCATTTAGGTGATCATACTATGTGGAACAAACACTCAAACTTTGAACAAGCAACTCGTATACCATTTATTTTTTCTGGACCTGGTGTTACTAAAGGGAAAAAAGTAACTACACCTGTAGAATTAATCGATTTATTTCCAACTGTTTTTGAATTAGCAGGTGTAAAACAATCGACACAAACCGATGGAAAATCGCTTGTACCAGTTTTAGATAATGATCCAAAAACGAATTTAAAAGTGGATTATGCTTTAAGCCAATATCCACGTCAAAATGGTAAAATAATGGGATATTCTATTCGTACAGAAAGATACCGTTATACAGAATGGCATGGCAATAATTACAATGCTTCAACTCCTTATGATGCGTCTAACATTGTTGCGGTAGAATTATATGATTTTAAAACAGATCCTACTGAAACAAAAAATCATGCTAAAGATGCTTCAAACAAGCAGCTTGTAGATGAATTACAAGCAAAAGTAAAATCTAAAGTAAATCATATTTACGAAAGAAATAAAGTAACACCTGCTGTTGCATATGAAAAAAAACCTAAAGAAGGTGGTGATGAAGAAGGAGTAGGAGCAAATAAAAAACAAGGTGCAAAAAAGGATAATAACACCCCTAAAAAAGGAGGAAAAAATAAAAAGAAAACTCAAGAATAAGAAGTTCTTTATAAGTAAGTATAAGAGCATGTAGAAAAACATGCTCTTATTTAATTTAATTAGTAGATGTTAAAATTTTTAAATACAATTTTCATACTGTTTTCTACCATTGTTTTTAGTCAAAACAATAAGTATAATATTGTATTTATTGCATTTGACGATTTAAAGCCGTTACTAAATTGTTATGGCTATGCCCAAATGAAAACTCCTAATTTTGATAGGTTGGCAACTAAAGGAGTAATGTTCACTAATGCTCATGTGCAACAAGCGGTATGTGGTCCTTCAAGAACAAGTGTTATGACAGGTACTTATCCTGACCAAAACAAAGTTTGGGATTTAAAAACCGATTTTAGAAAGTCGGCTCCACAATTAATTTCGATGCCTGAATATTTAAAAAATCAAGGATATTATACACAAATTACGGGTAAAAAAATCTACCATGATGGTTCTTGTGCTCCAGGTCATGATGCTAAGAGTTGGTCAACTCCCTATAAATTAAATAATCCAAAAGATAAGAAAAAAGGAAGACCAGCATTCAGATTGTTCTACAATGACAGTATTAATAAATTGTCTGCTAAGTACATGCAAGAAGCCAAAAAATCGGGACTAAAAGATCCAGAGGCTATAGAATATTATGCATTTAAAAAATTGATGATTTCTACGGAGAGCTCCGTTGTGTCTGACGAAGGATATGAAGATGGAATATATGCGAAAGAAGCTGTAGATAATTTAAAAAAATTAGCCAAAAAGAAACAACCATTTTTTTATGCTATAGGATTTTCAAGACCTCACCTTCCTTTTAATGCACCAAAAAAATATTGGGATTTATATGATAGAAATTCAATTGCATTAGAAAAATTTCAAAAATTAATACCTGAAACACCTAGTTTTCTTTATCATAATTTTGGCGAATTAAGAGTATATAATGATATTGATAATAGTTATAGTAATCAAAAATTAATTCCCGAAGAAAAACAAAAAGAGCTTATTCATGGTTACATGGCATGTGTTTCTTATGTTGATGCTCAATTAGGAAAAATTTTGGATGCTATTGAACAAAATAATTTAAGTGAAAATACAATTATTGTAATTTGGGGTGATCATGGTTATCATCTTGGAGATCACACGATGTGGAACAAGCATTCAAATTTTGAACAGGCAACCAGAATACCATTAATTTTTTCAGGTCCAAATATCAGTAAGAATAAAATTGTAAATCAACCTGTTGAGCTTTTAGATGTTTTTCCAACATTATTTGAACTAGTTGGATTAGATTTTCCAAAACATGTTGACGGAATTTCATTAAAAAATATTTTAGATTTAGATGAATTTAGTAGTGTAGAAAAAGATTTTGCATTAAGTCAATATCCACGTCATGGTGACAGAATGGGATATTCTATACGAACTGAACAATATCGTTATACAGAATGGCATAAAAATGGATATAACACATCTAAAGAATATAAAGATCAAAATATAGAGTATATCGAATTATATGATTACGAAAAAGATGCATTGGAAACAGTTAATTTAGCCAAGGATAAAAATTATTCTGAACTTGTTAAACTTTTACATGAAAAATTAGTCAAACATTTACAAACATTGAACAAAAAAAACAATAATTTATAGTAATATGAGAACAAATTTAATTAAATCTAGTTTGCTATTGGTTTTAATAGCTTTATCAATTGGGGTGAACGCTCAAGAGAAAAAACCAAATATCCTTTTTGTAATAGTTGATGATTGGGGATTTAAAGATATGAGTGGACATGGATCTCAAATATACCAAACACCAAACGTTGATAAACTTGCTAAAGAAGGTTTAGATTTTCAAAACGCCTATTCTAGTTATCCAAGATGTGTGCCTTCTCGCTATGCTATTATGACAGGAACATATCCTGTAAATGAAGATCATGGTAATTTAGGAGCAATTAAAGAAGATAAAAATTTTATTAAAAAATTTAACAAAGCAGGGTATAATTCTTTTTACGTAGGTAAGTGGCATTTAGGTACCGAAGAAAGTAGTCCTAAAGGTTATGGTTTTAAAGAATCTTTTGCAGCAGGTGATGCTGGAGGTACCGATACTCATTTTTATCCTTATAATTTAAAAAGAGTTGCTGGAACTAAAGGCGAAAAAGCTCCAATTGAAGATGTTCAGGCTTATGCTAAAGAAGGAGAATTTCTTTCTGATGCACTAACAAGAAGAACTATTGATTATATGAAAGATAATAAATCAAAACCATTTATTGGAGTATTAGCATTTTATGCTGTTCATACACCGATAGAAGCAAAACCTGAAGATGTTGAAAGAAATAAGAAACAGATTGATGCGTTTGATTATGGCACTACTCCAGAATATGTAACCGAAGGTAATGGAGTTACAAGAATGAGACAAAACGAGCCTACATATGCTGGTTTAGTTGAAAATACAGATGAAAATATAGGTAGATTAATTCAGGCTTTGAAAGAAAATGGTTTGTACGAAAATACTATTATAGTGTTAACTTCTGATCATGGTGGTTTATCTACAAAAGGGAAAAATAACAGAATCATTCCTACATCAAATGCGCCTTTTAGAGCTGGAAAAGGTTGGATGTATGAAGGTGGTATTAAAGTTCCTTTATTGGTGCATTATCCTAAAGAAATTAAAGCAAAAGTTGATACTGAATCTGTAGTTTTAGGAATGGATGTTTTTCCTACGTTAGTTGATTATGTTTTACAAGAAAGAGTAAATGGGATTGATGGAAAAAGTTTCAAAAACGTAATTAAAGGTAAAGAGAAATGGACTGATAGAACCGTTTATTGGAATTCATATAAAGCTAGACCTACTCAAACTGGAGACGATAAAACTTCTGTAATTAGAATTGGCGACTTTAAATTATTACAGTTTGTTGAATCAAATAAACTAGAATTATATAATGTAAAAGAAGATATTTCAGAAAAAAATGATTTGTCTGCTAAAATGCCTGAAAAAGTAAAAGAGATGCTTGCTCAATTAGAAAAATGGAAAAGCGATAGTAAAATTGTTATGAAAGCTAACCATAAAAGTGGTGGAGAAGAAGTGTCTCTAAAAAAACAAGCTAAAAAAGATGCTAAAAAGGCAGAAAGAAAAGCTGCAAAAAAAGCTGAAAAGCAATAAATACAAAGAATAAATGAATAAAATTTTAGCAACAATATTATTGCTTTTTACAACTGCTACTTTTTCTCAAGATTTAGAAATTCTAAAACTTGGAGAAAAAGTAGTCAATCAAAAGGCATTAACTAATCTTAAATTAACTAAAGACATTGGTAGTTTTGAAACGAAAATTCAAGAAGGTCAAACCATTCATAAGGCGATTACCATTTCAAAACCCGATGGTGTTTATAATTTAAGTGTAAGAATTCCTTTAAAAGCAAAAAAAATTAATAGTGGTCAACCATTGTTGATTGTTTTTAAAGCGAAAAGTATTGAAGCTAGTTTAGAAACTAATGAATCAAAAGTTAATTTTCTTTTTAGACAAACTGAATCGGCTGCTCCTAAAGATGTAGCTTCTAAATCGGTTAGTTTATCAGCAAATTGGCAAGATTATTATATTCCGTTTAAAGCACCTCATTCTCAAGATTTAGAAGGAACAACTTTTGCACTTCAATTTGGATATACACCTCAAGTTTTTGAAATTAAAGATATTGAATTGTATGTTTTTCCAGAAACTACTGATTTTTCAAAACTTCCATTTACCAAAATTACGTATCCAGGAATGGAAGAAAATGCACAATGGAGGATTGAGGCAGAACAAAATATTGAAAAATACCGCAAAGGTAACTTCTCCCTTTTCTTTTATAAAGATGGAAAACCATTGCCAAATGCACAAGTCGAAATCAAGCAAACCAAACATCATTTTCGTTTTGGAACTGCCGTTTCTACTGATGAAATTAACTCAAATGAAACCTATTTTGCAACCGTAAAAAAACTTTTTAATAGTGTAGTTTTTGAAAACGATTTGAAGGCTAAACGTTGGAAAAACGTTAAAAGTAGACCTGCAACTTTATCTGCAATCGAAAAATTAAATGCAAATTCTATTTTAGTAAAAGGTCACGTACTACTTTGGCCGGGATTTAATTATTTACCTGATGTTTATGAGAACAATAAAGCGAATCCAAAGAAAATAGATCAACTTATTAGTGAACACTACAAAAACATTTTAGGCGAAACTAAAGGTAAAATATCACATTGGGACGTTTTAAACGAAGTGTACACGAATAAAGACATTCAAACTGTTTTAGGTTCAGATGAAGTGCTGTTTGATGCCTTTAAAAAAGCCAAAGAATTAGATCCAAATGCTAAAAGATACATCAACGAATACGGTATCATTAGTGGTGGTGGAATCAATACTAAAAAGCAAGATTGGTACTATAATTTTATACAAGAAATTGACAAAGAAACCAATGGAGCTATTGATGGTTTAGCGATGCAAAGTCACATTGGAACCGATGTAACACCGCCGGCAAAAGTCATCGAAATATTAAATCGTTTTGCAACATTAAACAAAGAAATTTCGATTTCCGAATTCACAATTGACATTATGGATGACGATGAATTGCGTGCCAAATATACACGTGATTACATGATTGCAGCGTTTTCAAATCCTGCGGTTAAAGAGTTTTTATTTTGGGGATTTTATGCACCTATGCATCCAAAAGCAGCCTTGGTTGATGAAAATTGTCAGTTAACCAAAATGGGGAAAGCGTATCAGGACTTAGTGTTTCAAAAATGGATGACTTCTGCAAAAAATACTACAACTGAAAATGGTTTAATTACCGAAAAAGGTTTTTATGGAACTTACGAATTCACACTAAAACACGAAGGAAAAACGTTCAACGGAACTTTTGATGTGTTACCCAATGAAACGAACAAATTAAAAATCAATTTGCAGTAATGAGATATAGAATAGCTGTAGTTTTTAGCTTTTTAGTGAGTTTTTTACAAGCTCAAGAAAAACCAAATATCCTTTGGATTGTTTGCGAAGATATTAGTCCTATTCTTTCTTTTTATGGTGATAAAACAGCAAAAACTCCTAATCTCGATGCTTTAGCAAGTGAAAGTTTAATTTATGACAATGCTTTTGCCACAACACCTGTTTGCGGACCAAGTCGTTCGGCTATTATAACAGGAATGTTGCCATCATCCATTGGAACCATGCACATGCGAACAGGAAGGGATATTCAATCATGGGGAAATTTGAAATATAAAGATACGGTTTATGATCCTAAAGGACAATTAGTTCATGATTTAAACGGTAATTTAATACGAGAATATTCGGCTGTAATTCCAGAAAATGTAAAATGTTTTACCGAATATCTTCGAGCTAATAATTATTATTGTACCAACAATCAAAAAACCGATTATCAATTTGCTGCACCACAATCTGCTTGGGATGAAAATAGTAAAAAAGCTCATTGGAAAAATACACCATCTGGAATGCCATTTTTCTCAGTTTTTAATTTTGAAGTAACACATGAAAGTCGTATTTGGTTGAACAAAGATTTGCCTTTAACTGTACATCCAAAAGATGTTCCTGTGCCGGATTATTATCCAGATAATGATATAATTAGAAATGATTTGGCTCGATTGTATAGTAATGTTGAATTACTAGATATTCAAGTAGGAAAAATTATTGCTGAATTGAAAAAAGATGGTTTGTATGACAATACTATTATCTTCTTTTACAGTGATCACGGTGGACCTTTGCCAAGACAAAAACGCGAAATTTACGATTCGGGGTTAAAAGTTCCGTTTATGATTCGTTTTCCAAATGCAGAAAAAAAAGGGAGAACTTCAGAATTGGTTTCCTTTGCCGATTTAGCTCCAACAATGTTGAGTTTAGCCAATATAAAACCTCCAAAATATATGGACGGACAAGCGTTTCTTGGAAATTTCAAAGCCAAAGAACGAGAAGTAATTTACGCCACATCAGACCGTTTTGATGAATTCACCGATAGAATCAGAATTGTTCGAGATAAACAGTTTTTATATGTTAAAAATTACCATCTTGAATTGCCAAAATATAAAAACGTTTCGTATCGTTTCAATATTCCAATGATGCATAGTATAATGGAAAACAAAGAGAACAATCAATTGAATACTTCTCAAAATCATTGGTTTCAACCAAAATCTGATGAAGAATTGTACGATTGTATCAACGATCCATTTCAACTGAATAATTTGGCTTCTAATCCTAAATATGCTAATAAACTAAAAGAATTGAGAATTTTAGAGCAAAAGCAATTTATATCAAAAATCGATTTTGGAAAATACTATGAAGCCGACTTAATTCAAAAAATGTGGCCAAATGGGAAACAACCTAAAACAAATCCCGTAAAAATAGATATAAAAGGAAATAAGATTGTATTGAAATCTCAAACGGAAGGCGCTTCAATTAGTTACCTTTTAGTCCCAAGAGATTCGAAGGAAAAAATCACAAACAACAGCAAATGGAAACTATTTGTAGCGCCAATTGTTGTTCCTTCAAATTTTAAATTATTAGCCAAAGCCGATAGAATTGGTTTTGAAGAAAGTGAAATTTCCGAATATAATTAATTAATTTTTTACTTTTTTAAATCTCCTACGTTTAGAATTTTATATACTAAAAGTAGGAGATTTTTTTGTATTTTACTTTTTTATAGTATTGTAATTTATTGTTTTATTTAGATGTGTTATTGTTAAAAATTACAGTCATAAATTATATTAAATAAAAAAATAATCATAATAAAATAGCGTAATTGAGGTATTGTGACAATTTTCAAACCTTTATAGATAATTAGTACACCATAAACTATTTCGTTATAGTTATTTTTGAACAACTAAAATTTAATTATTATGAAAAAAATAAAAATCATTACAGTATTATTTGTTATTCTATTTTCTTTTTCGGTAAATGCTCAAGAAAAATTAGAAGATAAGGCTAATGCTCAGGTTAAAGAAATGAAAGAAAAGCTATCCTCTGCAAATGCCCAAGAATTGACAGCTGAACAAGAGAAAGGTTTGACAGCAATCTATTTAGAAAAACTGAAGGATATTAAGAAAGTCAAAAAAGAAGTTGCTGATGACACACAACAGAAAGAAAAAATAAAAGAGTTAAACAAATTATATTCAAAAAAAATCTTTGATACGGTTTTAACAAAAGAACAAAAAGCTAGCTTAAAAGCATTCAATGCAAGCAAAAAAGAAAAATAAGCAAAAACATTAACTTTTAAATTTTATGTTATGAAGAAAATTACTTTACTATTATTACTAACGGTTCCTTTTTTAACTTTTTCCCAAATTTGGGATTTCACTTCCTCAAATCAGGATTGGACAAAAAAAGGTTCTGGACAATATGTGGTTGCTGCAGCTGGAACTACGGCGGGTAATTTGCATTTAAGTGTAACCGGTACGACTACAACTAATAATTTTTTCTCACTTGAAAATTTGGTGTCTAATATTAATACACCGCTGATTAACTATAAGTTTTTAAGAGTAAAACTTACAAATAGTTCTGTTGTTGAAACAATGACTTTTAGAGCAGATGCTACAAATCCCGCTGGAGCAAATAAATCAGTATCTATTACTCCTAATAGCGCTGTAAATACTGAATATTTTATTGATTTAACGGGTATTACATGGGGTACTGGAATGGCAGGTACTTATGAATTAAGATTTCAAAAACCTGGAACAAGTTCTTGGGCAACATCACAATTTATTGCAATTGATGAAATTGAATTTATGACAGATGTTATTAAGAATGATCATATTTTTGATATTGAAGATAACTGGGTGGGAGAAACAAATGCCTCTAATGGAACATCTGTTTCATTGGTTGGTGGAAAATTAATTGTTACGCCAAATGGAGGAATTAATGCTAAAATTATTAATAATTATTACTCTATTGATGCAACGGATAAATTCATACATATTATTTATAAAAATAATTCAACTGTTAATAATAGTTTAAGAGTTAATTATTTTAGTCCAACAGATTCTTATGTAGTTCAAAAAACATTTCCTAATCAAAATATTTTATTAAATGGGGCCGAAGGAGAGATGATTATAGATGCTTCTTCTGTACCAGATTGGACAGGCAATATTAGAAAACTAAGTGTGGTTTTAACTTATTATGATGGAGTAGTAGAAGTTCCAACTACTGTTGATGCTGGTACTTTAGAAATTGATAGAATAGTTATTAATAATAATAGTTCACCATTATCTGAAGAATCAAATAATTTAATTCAAGATTTTTATGTTTATCCAAATCCAGCAGAAAATAAAATTTTTGTAAATTCTAGTTTTGAAATTGAAAAAGTTGAAATTTATAGCTTAACAGGCCAATTAGTTAAATCTCAAATGGTATCAAATAATATTAATATATCAGACTTAAATAGTGGAATTTACTTAGCAAAAGTACAAACTGCTGATAAAGTTTCAACTATAAAATTTATAAAGAAATAATTTTTTGATGAAATAAAAACTAACATGCCTACCATATTAAATTATTTTAATATGGTAGGTTTAATAAAAACACAACTATGAAAAAATTGTTACTTTTCACTATATTTTTTGTTTCCCAATCTAATTTTTCACAAGTTGGAGTTGGTACTACTACCCCAGATGCTACCGCAGTTTTAGATGTCGTTTCTTCAGATAAGGGTGTTCTTGTTCCAAGAGTTAGTTTGGTAGATATTTCGAATACAACATCTCCAATTAATGCTCCTGCAACAGGATTGATGGTTTGGAATACAAATGCGGCAACTGTTGGAGGTTCTGGAGTTGGATTTTATTTTTTTAATGGTACTATTTGGTATTCAATTAATTCCAATACAAACAATAATTTAGATCAAGCATATGATGAAGGTGGTGCTGGTGCTGGTCGTGTTATTATAGCAGATGCTAAACCAGTTCGTATCGATGGTACCGATGGTTTATGGGTTACTGGAACACACGGAAGTGGTGCTTTACTAGAAGCGTCCCCATATACTACCCAAATGTTTTTCTATCCTAGAAAATCGGCTTTTAGAGCTGGATATGATAGTTTGAACTATTGGGTTGATGCCAATGTTGGAGAATATTCTGCGGCTTTTGGTAGAAATACAAGAGCTACTGGATTGTCATCTTTTGCTGCAAATGAAGATACTGAAGCTTCAGGAACTTATGCTGCTGCATTTGGAAAATTTACTCTTGCATCTGGAGAAGCAAGTATTGCACTTGGAAACACCAATCAATCAACTGGTAGAAATTCATTTACTGCTGGATCAAATTCATTAGCTTCAGGAGATAATTCAGCTGCTATAGGAAGACAATTATTTGCAAGATCATTTTCAGAAATTGCTTTTGGTTCATTTAATACAGATTATGTGCCTAATAGTTTAACTGCTTTTAATGCGAGTGATAGAATATTTTCTATTGGTTATGGAGATGGAGCAGTAAATAGAAAAGATGCAATAGAAGTTTTTAAAGATGGTAGAGTTAAGTTTAATAATAGATATACATTTCCTTTATTAGACGGAGCAGCTAATCAAGTTATGGTAACCGATGGATTAGGAAATTTATCTTGGCAAGATCAAAAAAACACAAAAAATATTACTAATATTCCTTTGTATGCGGCAGATGTCACACAAATAACAAGTGGAGGAGGATTTACTTTAATTCCTGGCTGTAGATCGGCTGTTATTCCATCAACATATAATAGTGGTGGGAATGTTCAGGTAAAATTAATGATTCGTTATACCGCTGTAAGTGGTACTGTTTCTGATAATGAATTTAGAGTCGTTGCAGATAGTGGTAGTAGTACTAATATCGTAACAGAATCAGATACATGGACTAATACTACTACTACAACAGGTGGTGTGTATGAGAGTGAATGGAAAAATTGGAATGGAGGGGTAAATACCTATGAATTATTTGTAAACAGTAGAAATACTGGAGGTGGAAGTATGACAATTGCTAACATTTATTTAATGGTTCGTACCCAATAATTAAAACTATAAATGTACTATTATGAAAAAAATATTCATATATTTAGTTGTATTACTATTTGGCATTTTTAGTTTTGGTCAAAATGTAGGTATTAATACAGCTAATCCAGATAACTCCTCAGTACTTGATATATCATCTACTGATAAGGGTTTTTTGCTTCCAAGAGTTAGCTTGGATAGTATTTCTGGAATAACAACACCCATTTTAAATCCACAAACAAGTCTTTTGGTTTGGAATACGAACAATCTTATAAAAGATGGAAACGGTATTGGACCGTATTATTTTGATGGAACAAATTGGAATCTAATTTTTAGAAGAGGTACTTTAGATGCTGCTTACGATAAAGGCGGTCCTGGATTAGGCAGAACTATTATTGCTGATGCCGGAGCTGTGAAAGTTGAAGGTACAGATGGATTGAGAGTTTCAGGAACTTTTAGTATTGGAGCACTTGTAGATACTGAGTTGATGGGTGCTGGTACAAGGTTTTTCTTTAATCCAAGAAAATCTTCTTTGAGAGCTGGTTATGCTTCTAATACCGAATTTAATGATGCTAATATAAGTAACTATTCTGCCGCTTTTGGTAGAAATAATATTTCAAGAGGAGGAAGAGTAATTACTGCTAATGAAAACAATACTACTATTGTAGTAAATGCAAGTGCATTCGGATTTGGTAATACATCAAGTGATAATGCAACATTTGCAACAGGAAATTCTAATACCGCATCAGGAAATAACGCAGTAACTTCTGGTTTACAAAATACCGCTTCGGGTTATAATTCATTTGCATCTGGAAATAATAACAGACCAAATACATTTAATGAAATTGCAGTTGGAACTTTCTCAAAAAATCCAGCAAAAACAGATGCCAGTGGAACGCCAAATGTTGATAGTCAACAAAAAATGTATGCGACTGATAGGATTTTTGTGATTGGTAATGGTACAAGTACTGCCACACGTCATGATGCTCTTAAAATTTTGAAAAGTGGAGCAATAGAATTCAATGAAGAATATACTTTTCCGACTAGCGCACCAGCAGCAACTCAAGTTTTATATACAAATGGATCAGAAGTTTTAGATTGGAGAAATAACGATACAGATAGTAACTATTCGCATGTTCCTATGTATTTAGATGATACAAATTTTCTTTTTAATAATAATGGAGGTAATATCAATTTGGGTAATATTACAACATCAATTAACCCGGTAGATTATATTGCTACTGGATCTATTAAAGTAAGAGTAATAATAAAATACACAAACAGAGTTGGGACTTCACAAGTGTTTAGGTTGGTAGATGATTCAGGTACTGTTTTAGCAGGTAGTGGTGCATTTACAAATTTCACGAATACAAGTTCTGGTGGGGTATTGGTTTCAAATGAAGTAACAATTACCAATTTGAATGCATTAGCGATTCATTTGAATGGTAGAAACAGTACAGCTGGACATTCTATGGAAATCGAAAGCGTTTATTTGTCGATTCGATAATATTGATTTAAGGCCTTAAAAAATATAAATTAATATAGTTACTTGTTGGGTATAATTATAAAAAAAATATAAGTCTATAAAATGATTAAAAAACTAACCCTACTATTTTTTATAAGTTATTCTGCACTTTCGCAAGTAACAAACATTCTCGAATACAACACATTGATTAAGCCAAATCATAATATTGGTTTAACAAATCCTCTTTGGAATCAAAATTGTTTAATGACTTATAATTCTAGTTTAATAGATAATGATGGTGCTGTCTTTACTTTTAATTTTATTAACCCCGGTGGTAGTGGATTTAAAGGATATCCATCAGGTACAATAGGAGGTTTTAAATCAAATGGGACTTACTCTCAAGGTAATTTATCAGCCTCTGGAATGCCTTTACAAATTCAAAATTTGCAACATAATTTAAGGTTAAAATGGAAAGTTTTTCAACAAAATGGTAATGATTTAGACGATAAATGGTGGGCAACTATTAATGTTATTTTTGATTCTACAAGTCCTACTCAAGAGCCTATAGAAGAAGATCGAGATTTTGATTTAGTTATTCAACTATTAAGCTATGAGCAAGATACATTTACTGATAGGCCAAATTTAAATAATGGTCAATATTGGTATTTTGCTCGAAATTTAGATAATAGTTTAAAAACTTTTGACTTATATTTAGATGGTATATTATATCAATGGGCTGTTCGTTATAAATTTTATGATTACCCTATAGGAGACCCAGATTATCACAAGAACGATAAAGTGCATATTAAGTTTATACCAATGGATAATTCAAATCCAATCCCAAATTTAGATCATTCTTTAAAAATATTTATTGATAAAGGATTAGAATTGAAACCAAATTCATTAAATCCACAAGAATCAATTTTGTTTGATACAAAGGTTGCACAATCTGATTTATGGATTAAAAGTATTGCTGCTGGTTTTGAGGTTTATACTGGAGAATTTGTTATTGGTAATACTTATTTTTATTCAGTTTTAGATTCGACTCCTCCAAATGCTCCATTAAATTTATCGGCTAGTGCATATGGAACGCAAATTAACCTGAATTGGGATGATGTTATAGATGATGCTTTTGAATCTTATTTAGTGTATCGTTCAGTAAACAATGGCCCTTTTGAATTGCTTTCAGATGAAGTTCGTGTTTCAAATTATTCAGATACTGCCATTCAGGTAAGTAACAACTATAGTTATATTATCAAAGCACAAGATCGCTCATTTAATATTTCAAATAGTTCTAATCAAGTTGATATAAACTATATAACTTCAGCATTAACGTCACACCAAATAGTTGCTAATATGGGGACAGGAATTAATCTTGGAAACATATTAAGTGCGCCTTATGAAGGAGATTGGGCAAGCCCACTCACTGAAGAGTATATTGATAATGTTGCGCGTTTGAAGTTCAAACACGTTAGAATTCCTATTCGATTTGATAATCAAACAACACCTTTGAGTAGTGTAACTTACACGGATGGATTGGGCAATTATATTGGTTCTCCAGTCAACTATACTGTTTCCACTACTTATTTAGATCGCATTGAACAAATTGTAGATTGGTGTATTGCTAGAAATTTAATAGCGATAATTGATGTACATGGCGATCATTGGTTTTGGGAAAGTTTTGATAGCTCCAGTTCTTATTATGCAACTGGAAATGATAGATTAGCTCGAATCGATAGGTTTAAAGCCATTTGGAGAGATATTTCTAACCGACTTCAAACTAAGCCTGATTCCGTTTTATTTGAAATAATGAATGAGCCATTTTTTAGTATGAGTGCTTCGCAAGTTATTGATATTAATACGCAAATAGTAAGCTTAATTAGAAGTACTAATCCTACCAGATGTGTTATTGTTACAGGTGGAGGACAAAATTCATTTGAAGCACCATTGCAACTTTCAGATGCCTTTATACAATCGGATAATTATTTAATTGCCACTTTTCATTATTACCGACCAAGAGCATTTACAAGTTCAGGAAGTCAAAATGAAACCGATAATGATTGGGGAACTTTAGCTGATCAGACACAAATTCAAAACGAATTTGATCAGGTTTACAATTGGTCAGTTCAAAAAAACATTCCCATTTTCTTAGGTGAATTTGGAGCAGATAATGTAAATGGCTTTGATTATTTTGATCAAACTGTTGGTCTGTATGGTGGTCCAGATGAATTTTCTAGACGATTTTTTCATCAATTTGTTGCAAATTATGCCAGATCTAAAGGTTTCGCTTTTGCGGTATGGGATGCTGGAGAAAAAGCAGGTAAAACGGTTTATTTAACATCAACTTCCTCATGGGTAAAAGATGTTAGAAATGCCGTTTTAGGAAGTGCTTGTACTTCAAGCGAGTTTATTGAGAACGCAAATGTAGAATGTAATTATGATTACAATTGGACATTAGCTACAAATAGTTCGTCAGTTGCAAAAATAAATAACGCTTATACAGTTGATAGTTATCTTAATTCCAATACAATTCAAATTGATGTAACAACTAGTGGTAGTGCTTTTAACGATGTAATTTTATCTAATGAGTTAGTAAGTTCTGGATTTTTAATTAATAATAATTATGAAGTTACATGTTTTGCTAAAGCGGATAACAATCAAGAATTTAGGTTTAGAATTAAATGCACTGTAAATGGATCAGCTACATTTATTACCTCTCCAGCTTTTCAACTTTCCTCAAATTATGCTCCTTATAATTTTAGTTTTGTTATTCCAACTAACACAACTGAAGTTCAATTTCAAATTATTTGTGGTAAATACGTAGGAAGTTACTTTTTTGACGAATTTTCAATGTCAAATTCAACATTGAGTAATTCTGAGTTTATTTCAGATAAAAACTTCGTGATTTATCCAAATCCAAGCAATAATTACTTTAGGATTCAATCTAATGATTCAATAGATTCTGTAGAGTTATATGCTTTAGATGGTAGAAAAATCAATGTTATTAATCAAGATAATAGCTATTTTACAAATCATTTAAATAAAGGTGTTTATATAGTAAAAATAATTTCAAATTCTAAAACGTATTTTAAAAAACTAATTCATGAATAATTCAAATAATAGTACAAAATGGGGGCAGTTTTTGCCATTAGTAACGGTTTTCTTTTTTTGGGGGTTTGTAGCAGCTAGTAATGATATATTAATTCCTGTTTTTAAAAAAGCTTTTAATTTATCGCAAGGGCAAAGTCAATTAGTGTCAGTTGCTTTTTATGTTGCATACACAGTTGGAGCCCTATTGTATATGTTAATTTCTTTTGTTTCAAAAAAAGATATTGTTAGAAGGTTGGGTTATAAAAATAGTTTGGCGCTGGGATTATTAATTTCAGCATTAGGAACGTTATTATTTTATCCAGCTGCTAATTTGAATTCTTTCCCATTAATGTTATCTGGATTATTTATTGTTGGTTTAGGTTTTTCATTACAACAAACCGTTGCTAACCCTTTAGCAATTGCTTTAGGTTCTTCTTCAACTGGGTCGCAAAGATTAACATTAGCGGGAGGAATAAATAACTTTGGCACAACAATCGGGCCTCTAATTGTGACATTTGCAATATTTGGTTCTGATGCAAATTCTGAAACTGCTATTGATTTAAATACAGTTAAATTACCTTATTTAATTTTAGGCTTAGCATTTGCCTTGGTTGCAATTATGTTGAAATTTTCTAAATTACCAAATGAGGTTAATGATGATGCATCTGTAGAAAATGCTGAATCTAAATCTAGAAAGTCTGCACTAAGTTATCCTCAGTTGGTTTTAGGGATGATTGCTATTTTTGTTTATGTTGGAGTAGAAGTTTCAACTGCAAGTAACATGCCTGCTTATTTGGAAAATGATTTGGGAATGTCAATTAGTAATATTGCACCATTTGTTTCTTTATATTGGGCGAGTTTAATGATAGGTAGATGGACTGGTGCTGCAGAAGTTTTTTCGTCAAATAAGACCATATTAAAATTTTTGAAGTTTGTTTTACCATTTTTAGCATTTGGGGTTTTCTTAATAGCTAGTGCTTTGGCAGGTAAAGATTTAGAGCCTTTTTATGTTTATCCAGTTTTAATTTTTGTTTTAATTTTTGCCGACATTATAAGTAAAGGTAATCCAGCACGAATGCTACTTATCTTCTCCGTTTTAGGGATTTTTTCTCTAATTGTTGGAATGTTAACTTCTGGAATGATTAGCGTTTACGCTTTTATTAGTGTAGGATTATTTTGCTCTACATTATGGCCTTGCATTTTTTCCCTAGCCATAACTGGATTAGGAAATAAAACAACACAGGGGAGTAATTTTCTTATTATGATGATTATGGGAGGTGGAATTATAAGTTGGTTACAAGGAGCAGTTGCTGATATAACTTCAACTCACTTTAGTTATATTGTTGGGGTGTTCTGTTTTGCTTATTTGGCATTTTATGCAGTTTACATAAAAAAAATATTTACCAAGCAAAATATTGCTTTAGAGATTGCTGCCAAAGGTGGAGGGCATTAATTATATAAGTTACTAATATGACAAGTCCTATTAAGTCTTAATTGATTTTTTAGGACTTTTATTTTAAAATAAGTTTTTAAGAGAGATTTTTTTTGAAATTAACAAATAAAGAGAATTGAATGTGTTTTCTATAATTCTAATTATTATGATAACTTTTAAGGCTTGTTAAGAATTAATAATATGTTTTGGGATTCAATCTCTTTGTTGCGCTTAGATAATTAACTAAAAACGAATAATATAGGTTTCTACAAAATTGATATTCATGTTTGAAATGCGTTCTGTTGTGTAGATGTGTTTTCTTCACCTGGGTTTTGAGACCAAAAATCACCTGTCGTTTATAAAATAGTGTTCAATTTGTGCTCAGGGATAAAACTTTATTATTTATAAATTGTACTTTTTGTAAAAAAATCGATTAGTTTTATCAATTGTAAATTATTTTTGATTCTATATATTTTCTGTAAATTTTATTTGAAATACTATCCTCTAAATCATTTTTTTTCTGAATTTTAGTGTGCAATTTTTTGAATTCAATGTTTTCGATAGTTCCAAATGGATTTTCAGATATCTGGACTATTAATTGTATAATATTTTTTTCTATAAAATTAAGTTTAAAAACGCGTTTGTATTTTTTATTATAATTAGTATAGTTGTGTAGCACTAATTTATAGTTTTTTAATTCGTAATGAATAATAAGATTTAAAATTTCAGTTTTAATGAATGACTTAGGTCTATCTTCTTGTTTAAATTCGTTTAATATTAAATTGATGTATTTTAAGCTTTGTGAGAAATTTTTTTTGATTAAAAATATACAGGCAAATTGATGATACATTCCAATAAAATAATAAGGTTCAATTTTAAATTTATTTTCTTTTAAAGATTTAAGAACTAAATGCATTATTTTTAATGCTTCTTCAAAATAATTATTATAAATTAAAAATTCTAATTGTGCTTGGTTGGTATGAAAAAAAATACGCTCTTGCGCTACACTTTTTTGAAAATCCAAAATGTTTTCGAATCCTCGTAATGCTTCAATTTTATTATAAAATGAGATGTCATCACTTTTTTTGTATATGTCAATTACGCGGGTATATACAGAAATATAATCTAATGGATTTTCTTCTTTATAAAATGGATTATTGTCAAAAACTTCAATTGTTTTTTCTAAGTTGTCTAGTTCACTATCTTTCTGATTGATAACATGAAAAAAGTTAGCAATTGTTAAAAAATAAAATATTTTAGATTGGACAGAATGTAAGCTCAAGCCATCTTTTTTAAAAATGGCATTTCCAATAATTTTATTGAATTCTTCTATAATTCCATCATAGGGAATTTTACCGACATTATTTTTTAAAAAGTAACTATGATAATATAAATCTGTAATTTCTCTGTTTTCTTTTATATAATTAAAGTAATTATCAATTTTTTCATTTACAGACATGGCTTCATAGAACCCTTTTGAATATCCCATGCATTTTTTTTCCCAATTCAGTAATTCTAGAATTAAGATTTCGTTTTCGTTTTTGAGGCTTAACTTTTTTGCTTTTCTAATAATTTTTAAGCATTCGTCATATAAACCCTTATAGAATAAAATTTCAACCGACTTAATATGATTTTGAAGTTTTAAACTGATAGTTTTCTCATGATGGAATTCGTTTAAAGATCTGAGTATAATTTTATTTAGATAATTAATATCATAAGAAATGTTTTTATCCGAATAACCTTGTTTTTTTACATGTTTTTTTAAATTATCTTCGGTAATTGTTTCGTTACTGTTGAGGATATCAAAAAGCAATAAGTATTTATTCTGACTTCCAAAAATATTTTTATTAATGAATATTTTAAAATACCTTTTTTCATTCATAGACATAGAATCTACGAGCTTTTTACTATCTTCTATTATCATAAGAATAATTTCTAAGTTACAAAAATAGCTATTTTTTTTATATCTACATAAAAGTTAAACTTTTACTTTTGATTAATTGATTAACAATATATTAAATTTTAATTAATATTAACTCAAGATATTTATGAAATTAACTTTCTACTCTATTAAAACAAAATTATTCTTTTTATTTGTAACATTAATATGTGGTTCAACTGTTTTTTCAACTACTATATATGTTAATGATAACTCAATAGTTAATGATGTGTTTTGCACTTCTGTTGGAAATGATTCTAACAATGGGATATCTCCCGCTACACCTAAATTATCTTTATCTGCCGCATTAACAATTGCTAATAATGGCGATATTATATATGTAGATAGTGGAACGTATACAGGTTCAAATAACAGATCGTTAGTTTTTAATAAAGAAATTCAAGTAATTGGAGCAAGTGAAAATTTAACAATATTTGACAATGCAATTGGAGTACAAAGATGGGGATCAATAACCTCTAATAATGTAAAATTATCAAAAATGACAATTACGCGTTATGCATTAGCATCAGACGGTATTGCATTGACAATTCCAAATGGAACTGGTATTGAATTAAATAGAATGATTATTTATGCAAATGTCGGTTCAGCTGGTCAAGGAGCAGTACATATTTTAGGAGCTGGAACAAGTGTAACGATTAGAAATACGGGAAGTCCTTGCAATAGAGTATCGTCTGCAAATTATGGAGGCGGTTATAAAATAAGTGGTTCTACAGTACTTTTTGAGAATTGCAGTATAAACAATAATGTTGTTTCTGCTATTTTGGGTGGAGGTATTTTTATTGAAGGAACTACAGCAAATGTTACTATAAATAATTCAACTTTTGACAATAATGAAGCTGCTGCTGGTGGAGCAATTTGCATTTATAACGGCACACTAACAGTTAACAACTCATGCTTTAATGGCAATACAACTAATGCTGGTGCTTTGAATGACTTGGGTGGTGGAGCTGTTTTAATACAGGCTCAGACTAACGGCACAACAACAAATGTAAATTTCAACAATTGTTCCTTTACAAATAATTCAACTGGTCCAGCTAGTTCAGACGGAGGAGCTGTTACAATAACTAATTTAAATAGTCCAACTTGTAATGTTAATTTCACAACTTGCTATTTTGAAAACAACAATGCTGTTGATAAAGGAGAAGATATCTATTTTGAAAATGCATTTTCACCTACTTTTAATGTTGTTTTTAAAAACAACACCTTTAAAAGTATGTATTCAGGAACACAAGTTAATTTGTATAATGCTGATTTTGCTGCTTCACAAATCAAATTTGAACAATTATCTGGGTATGGCGCAAATGGAGATATTGTAAATAATGGAGCTGGTGTAGCTATTAATAATCCTGAAATGACTGGTGTTAGAACAGAAGTTTCAAGTTTATTGCCTGTAGGATTAGCAGTTACAAATTGTATAGATAGATTTGATGGTGTTTGTGGAACTACTTCAGCAACTTTTACTTGCTTAACTGAAAATATTTGGAATGGTTCAACTTGGTCTAGAGGAACATCGCCGACAGTTTATGAACATGTAATATTAAATGCAAATTATAATACTACCATCCATGGTAATATCAATGCTTGTCAATTAACTGTAAAAAGCGGTGTAATATTAAACATTCAAAACGACAGTAAAGATAATGTAGGAGCTGACAAACTTGGAACATATGTATATGTAGTTAACTCCATATTTAATAACGGTACTATTAATGTATTAACAAACGGCAATTTAGTTCAAGTGAATCATCCATTGGATTTAAATGGTGATCCAATTGTTACACCAAATATAAATTTCACAAAAGAAACTGGCAATAAAATTAGATGGGATTATATATATTGGAGTAAACCAGTAAGCAATGCTATTTTACCAACCTTTAATTCAGCGTTTGATGTCAAATATTATTGGGATCCTGACTTTTGTATAAACGGAATTAACTTTAGTTATGAAGGTTGGAGAACATTATCAAGTGAACCAGCTGAAGCAACTGGTTTTATTACAAGAGTAAAAACAAGTGCGGGTACTACTCCAGCAAATATCACACTGAATTATTCAGGAACTTCAAATAATGGAAATTATAATGCAACTATTAAGTATTATGATACAGAACATAATGCATTCAGAAATTTCACATTGTTAGGCAACCCTTATCCAGGCGCTATTAAGTTTGAGGATTTTTATGAGGAAAACAAAGATAAAATTTATGGAACAGTGTATTTATGGTCTGCAAACACACCTTATCCAGGTAGTGGTTTATACCAACAAGCAGATTATGCCTCTTTCAATTTAACGGGTGGAGTTGGTGTACCAAGTGCCTCTACACAATCTCCAAATGGTATTTTACCGAACGGATATATTGCTTCAGCACAAGGATTTATGGTACGTCCTAAAGTGAACGGAACAGTATTGTTTACTAATAAACAACGAACAAAAGATGTTCCAAGTAATAATCAATTTTATCGTGGAGCAAATGAAGAAAAAGATAGATATTGGTTGCGTTTAGCCGATGCTAATGGAAGGTATAATGAATTATTAGTTGGGTATCTTCCTGGAGCAACTAACGATTTTGACGAAGCATTTGATGGGCCGATAAATTCATTATCTCCAGTTAAATTTTATTCAGTTTTGGGAAATGAAAAATTAGTTATTCAAGGAAAATCTAAATTTGAAATTACGGATATTGTTCAATTAGATTATTCGTTAACAAATCCAACCACAATGTTAACAATTAGTTTAAGTAAAAAAGAAGGTATTTTTAATTCACAAAGTATTTATATATATGATAAAAAATTAAATTTTTATCATGATTTAACACAAGCCGCATATTTCTTTTATCCAGATAATACATCAAATAGATTTGAAGTATTATATAAGTTAAATGGATCTGATGAGGAAGTTGTTGATGAAGAAGAAATAAATATTCAGTCTGCTATTGTTAATTCGGAATTTACAGTTACAAGTAATATTCCGCTTTCAAAGATTGAATTATATGACATTAATGGCAGATTAATATTTTTTACTTCGCTTGAAGAAAACGTTCTGAATTATACTAAGAATATATTACTAGCATCCGGTATTTATATTATAAATGTTACATGTGTTAATGGTGCAAAAAAGACAACTAAAATTTTAAATCAAAACTAAAAAATGAAGAAGTATTATAAAATAATAGTAGTATCAATAATTTTGTTCTTTACACATTTAATTACCTATTCTCAAATTACAATTAACAATACACTGTATACTCCAACTCAATTAGTGGACGGAGTATTGGTTCCATCAACAAGTGGAACAACAATATCAAATGTTGTATTTAGTGGGGTGTACAATAACACGAGTAGATATCAAGTTGGATATTTTTCTACTGCTACTACTACTTTGGCACAAATGGGATTTACAAATGGTGTCGTTTTGTCAACAGGTAATACATCGACTATCCCATTAACATTAGGAACTCATCCTGGTTCTGTTGGACAGATGGCTACAGCATACACTTCAGGTACCACTGGTGAAATTAGACAAGGAGGTGGTTCACCTACCTATATTCTAGATTTGGATATTTTAGCCGGAGCTCAAAATTATTTTAATGCTGCAATTTTAGAGTTTGATTTTATTCCAGTTGAAAATTCAGTAACATTTCGTTATGTTTTTGGTTCTGAGGAATATACTGATGATAGTGGGTTTATCAATTATCAATGCTCTACTTATAATGATAAATTTGGCTTTTTAATTAGTGGCCCAGGTATTTCAGGTGGACAAGGTTTTACTAATGATGCTAGAAACATAGCTCGTTTATCAAATGGTTCAGAAGTATCTATAAATTCTGTAAATAATGGTGTTGTTGGTTCTAGTGGGGGTGCTCCAAGTTCTGCTAATTGCGTGGCAGCTAATGGAAGTTGGGTTCAAAATAGCCCAACTCCTGAATATTTAGGGATTGTTGATGGAACACAATTAAACGGAAATACTAGAATTTTAACAGCATCACAAACAGGTTTAACACCAGGACAAACGTATCATATTAAATTAATTGTTACAGATGTAAATGATGGAACTTATGATAGTGTAGTGTATCTAGAAGCAGGAAGTTTTACAACTGAGTCAACTTGTGATGCAGGTTTAGACCAAAGTTTGTGTTCAGTAACAGCAACTACATTAGCAGGTGTTTCTCCGGTAGCAGGAAATTGGTCTGTTCAATCGGGTTCGGCAATATTTTCGAATAGTTCGAGTTTAACTTCAGGAGTAACAGGTTTATCTTTAGGAACAAATGTTTTGAGATGGACAGCTTCGGATTTATCATGTTTTGATGAAATTACCATTACTGTAAATACAACTCCAGCGGTTCCAATTATTACTATCACAGCCCCAACATGTACTGCATCAGGAGCAGCAACAATATCAAATTATAATAATACCTATACTTATACATTTTCACCAACTGGTCCTAATGTAGATGCATCGGGTTTAATTAATGGAATGGTGTTTGGAACAAGCTATACGGTTACCGCAACTAGTGGTGGTTGTACATCTTTGCCTTCATCTGGATTTAGTATTGCTGATCAGTTGTCATCATTACCAGCTCCAACTATTACATTAACAGCTCCAACATGTACTTCTACTGAAACGGTAACTATTTCAAACTATAACAATTCCTATACTTATAATTTTACACCAACAGGCCCAACTGTTGATACAACTGGATTAATTAATGGGTTATCATTAGGAACTAGTTATACAGTTACTGCAATTAGTGGAAGTTGTACATCATTAGCTTCTGCTTCATTTAGTATTGCAGATCAATTACCAACACCTGTTATCCCTACAATTACAGCTGTTGCACCTACTTGTTCTTCTGATGGAACTTCAACTATTTCAAATTACAACAACACCTATACTTATAATTTTACACCAGCAGGACCAACTGTAGATGCCAGTGGGTTAATTAATGGTATGACAGTAGGAACAAATTATACTGTTACTGCTACAGGTGGCGGATGTACTTCTTTAGCTTCTGCATCATTTAGTAATTCAGCACAATTACCAACACCTTCTACTCCAACTATCTCATTTGTTGTAGCAACATGCTCTTCTACTGAAACGGCAACTATTTCAAATTATAACAATTCCTATACTTATAATTTTACACCAGCGGGTCCAACTGTTGATGCAACTGGATTAATTAATGGGTTATCAATTGGAACTAGTTATACGGTCACTGCAACTAGTGGAAGTTGTACATCATTAGCTTCTGCTTCATTTAGTATTGCAGATCAATTACCAACACCTATTATCCCTACAATTACAGCTGTTGCGCCTACTTGTACTTCTGATGGAACTTCAACTATTTCAAATTATAACAACACCTTTACTTATAATTTTACACCAGCAGGTCCAACTGTTGATGCTAGTGGATTAATAAATGGCATGATAGTAGGAACAAATTATACTGTTACAGCTACAGGTGGTGGATGTACTTCATTAGTTTCAGCTTCATTTAGCAATGCAGCACAATTAGGTTCGCTAGCAACACCAACAATTTCAGTTAATGCACCAACTTGTTCTGCAGCGGGAACAGCAACAATATCAAATTACGACAATACGTTTACGTATACATTTTTACCAGCGGGTCCTTCTGTAGCTGCAGGAGGTATAATTAATGGTCTAACTTTTGGAACAAATTATACCGTTGAGGCTTCAAGTGGTAGTTGTGTCTCTTTAGCTTCATTACCATTTAGTATTAATTCACAACTTACTACTCCAATTGCTCCATCAATTACTTTAGTTGCTCCTACATGTGCTAGTGCTGAAACAGCATCTATTTCAAACTATGATAACACAAACACCTATGTGTTTTCTCCAACTGGACCTACTGTAGATTCAACAGGAGCAATAATTGGACTTACAATAGGAGCTAATTATACAGTAACTGCTTCAAATGGTCTATGTACTTCATTAACATCGGCTTCATTTAGTATAGCAGATCAATTACCAACACCCTCAATTTCAATAACACATGGTTGTAACGGTATCAATTATATTGCAAGTGTTACAGAAACAACTGGTGCAACATACCAATGGTTCGATAGTAATGGTAATTTGTTAGGTACAAATTCTTCTTTAGAAATTATAGTTTCAGACACCTATGAGATTAGAGTAACATTAAATGGATGTTTTGCAAATGATTTCGTAACAATAAACACGCCATTTTGTGACATTCCTAAAGGTGTTTCTCCAAATAATGATGGTTTAAATGATACATGGGATTTAACAGGTTTAAATGCTAAAAAAGCACAAATATTTAACCGTTATGGGGTTGAAGTATATGCTAAAGAAAACTACACAAATGAATGGGAAGGAAAAACTTCTTCAGGTCAAGAGTTGCCTTCTGCAACTTATTACTATGTAGTTTCCTTATCAAATGGAGTTGTAAAAACAGGTTGGGTTTATATAAACAGAGAAAATTAAAAGCAAGTAAGATGAAAAATAGAATTATTCAGGTTGTTATTTTATTTATAGGTGTATTTGCTTTTGCCCAGCAAGACCCACACTACACCCAATACATGTACAACATGAGTGTAATGAATCCGGCATATGCTGGTAGCAAAGAGAATTTATCATTAGGATTATTATATAGAAAGCAATGGGTTGAGATAGAAGATGCGCCGACAACAGCGACTTTTTTTGGACATGCTCCAGTGGGTAAGAATGTTGGAATGGGATTATCGGTTATCTCGGATAAAATTGGACCGGTAGAGGAGAATAATGTGTATGCAGATTTCTCTTATACATTAAATTTAGGAGGCGAACACAAATTGGCTTTTGGATTAAAAACAGGATTAACCTTGCATAAAGTAAGTTTGTTTGATGATGTTTATCCAACGTTGCCAGATGCTAGTGATCCTGC
>NZ_WIBJ01000032.1:0-1183 GCF_009495755.1 Flavobacterium sp. LMO8
ACGTTGTATACAATATATTTTCCGAACTTACGCTGAAAGCTTCTCTCCTATTTTTTCTGAATAATTATTACCGAAAATCTTGCGTGAAAATTTAAAACCGAACCGAACTTTGTCGATAAATTTTGTGTTGAAATTACGTTTTCGGGAAAATTCGCTGTGAAACTAAAACCTGAAACTAAACGTTGTGTGAAAATATGCTTTGCGTGACAATCCAAACTTTGTGGATAAACGTTGCGTTGAGTTTTTAAGTTCCGAAAATATTATACTGTATACAACAGCGGTTTAAAAATATGGCTGGTTTTGGATTTTCCTGCGGAAAATCCGCTGTTGAATGGAATGTTTTGTTATATTTGTAATGGCTTGGTGTTGAATTTACGCCACAATTTTTAAGCCGCGAAACGTTATGTGTCAGCTTAAAAAAAACCCAATGAGCAACAAACAGAAATTCTACATATTGACTTTGGCGACAGTATTTTCTATTAGTTGCGGGACAGACAACAAAAGTAAAATCGAAACTAAAACTGACACGACCACCACTAAAACTGTAATTAAAGCTGATAGCTTGAAGCGTGACAAAGTTGAACTCAAAGAAACATTTAATAAAGAAGATTTACCAGTTAATGAATATCTGACCGAAAAACTAAACCCAATACGAACCAACTTTAAGAGAATTAACTCAATTGCAAGTTGGACAACTATAAAAACCAATGACATTTGGGAAACGACCGAAGGTGGCGAAGCAAAATTTTATTATCTAAACGGACAATTAGAAAAAATTACAACTAGACATTTCGGTGATACATTTCAACTATTGACTGAATATTATTTATTAAACAAACAACTTTCGTTTGTGTTTGCTAAATTATATAAATACAATAGACCAATGTATTATGACTCGAAATCTATGAAAGAGAATAATGACACAGAAACGTTTGATTTTGAAAAATCAGAAATAATTGAAGACCGTAGTTATTTTGAAAACGGAAAACTACTTCATCAATTAAATAATCAAGATTGTGGTTCTCCTTTTGAAAATGATTATTTACTTGAAGAGCAAAAAAGAATAAAAACAGATTATGAAAAACTACTAAAACTTGAAACGACAAAATAAAAGCCGAACACATAACAGCCGTTTGTTGCAATTGCTAGGCTTGGCTTGTGTTCGGAATTTTCTCCGAAAATT
>NZ_WIBJ01000032.1:1233-5012 GCF_009495755.1 Flavobacterium sp. LMO8
GTAATCTTTTGTTATAAATTTACGCAACTGCCACAAGCGGCAACACGTTACCTGCAAGCTTAAGAGAACCAAAACAATGAGAAGAACAATAATACTTTTACTGACAATTTTTATCTCAAACGTATCTTACGGACAGAGAACTGAAACAGTTTACTTGAATGAAAAAGACAGCACCTCAAATATGTTCATAGCTGTTTTTCCAAAAAATGAAAGTATAAAATCGTTTATGATACTGTTAGATGGTTTTGGAAATTCACCAAATAGTGCATTATCACAAACAGAAATTCCAAAATTTGCCTCGAAAAATGGCATTTTGACAATTATGCCAGTTTTAAAGACAGGCTCTTCATATTGGGGAAGTGATATGGCTTCTCAAGAATCACTAAAAGAAATTATTCATCTTGTTGTTTCTAAATATCAACTCAAAGACAAAGATTTTTATATTGGTGGATTTGGAATTGGCGGGACTTGTGCTGTAAAATATTCTGAATTAGCAGTTCAAGAAAATTATGAAATTAAACCCAAAGCAATTTTTGCAATTAATCCAATTCTCGATTGGGAACGTTATTATAATGGAGCAAAAAGAGTTATAAGACTTTCAGACGCTACAAAAGTTAACGATGAAGTTTTCTATATGATAAGCCGAATAGAAAAAGAAATGGGCGGAAAACCAGAAACAGCATTGGAAAACTATCATTTGCAATCACCATATTCGTTCTCTGACACCACACAAAAAGCAATAAAAAACTTAATCAAAATTCCAATTATGATTATTTCAGAACCTGACATTCAGTGGTACTTAAAAGAACGTAATTATGATTGTTCTTATAACAATATTTTTGACCAAGTAGCAATGATTAATGAGTTACAAAGATTAGGTAATAAAAATGCTGTTTTAATTACGACAACAAATAAAGGTTACAGAATGCCGAATAAAGTTAGACATCCTAATTCTTGGAGCATTGCAGACCCGAAACAAATAATAAAATGGCTACAAGCACTTTGACAACAAAGCCAGCAGGTAACAGCAGTTTGGCAAAATGGCGGGTTCAGTGCAAAATTGAACATTCGGTTTTCAAATGAACTTTAGTGCTAAATTGAAAGTAAGTGCTTCTAAATCCGCCACTTCGCCAAGCTGCAAAACGTTGTAGGCAATATTGCCCAACTAACCTTTAAAAATTATTAACTTAAAACAACGTTTATTATGAAGAACAAATTCAAATTTTTAATTGCAAGTATATCAATTGCAATGCTATTTCTTTCTTCTTGCGAAAAAGAAATTTATGGTGAAGCTACCCGAAAACAAATCGAAAGAAATGATTTTGTTATTAACAGAAAATCGTTTAACCAATTGAATACGGAAACTAAATTTAATTCTGCTTATAAAAAAATAAATTCTGAAATTCAAAATAAAAAATTATCAAGTAAAATGGTAATGGAAGAAATGTACAATTTTACGATTGATTCCACTCAAATTAATGAAGTTTTAACAGAGAAATACACTTCATATTCTTTTGGAATAATTAGAGATACAATAAATCCAAATTTTTACGAAAATCTATTCATTGAAATTGATAGTTCTGATGCACCACAAGCCTCAATTCTGAAATTCAATATAAATCCCAACACAAAAGAGCTTATATCAATTACTTCTAAACTAATTCAATATAATATCAGCCAAACAGGCAAAATTTATTACACACCACCTTGTAGTTATGTAACTGTAACTACAGAAACTCCATGTGTTTGTGCTGGTCATTGGCCTGGAGAGTGTGGTGGTTGTTCTGAAGGACCACCAACTTCTTCAACTCAAACTTATTTGGTATGTCGTGAAGATGCTGGTGGTAGTGGTGATACTTGGACTAATACATCGTCTGAAAACGGTGGTGGTGGTAGCGGTGGTACATCTATTTCTGCACCAAGAGTATTAACACCTAAAGAACAAAGAATAAAAAATTTCATGTTACAATTAACACCAGAGCAAAAAAACTGTCTTAATAGCCAAGATGAAAACATACAAGGAGAATTAATGAGTTTTCTTGAAAATGAAATGGATATTGATGGTTTGATTTCATCTGAAACATCATATTCTGCTGAAGATATTGCAAATGCAGAAGCTGCTTTACAAACACTTTGCAATGGTGGTGATGTAGATTTTGATAATAAAGTTATGTTAGATTCTACATTTGTAAACAACCAAAAAGTAATGTGTATTTATACAAAAATGAGAACAATAAATGCTTTTAATAAAGCGTTAGAACCATTTGAAGGAGCAAGCTCAAAAGCTTTTATTAAATTAAAGACTGATATATTAGATGATGCAGATAGAGCATTCACAACAGAACCAGATTCAAATAATATTATTGAAATTACATTAAATAGTTGTCCAACTTGCCAAAATGGTATTAATTACCAACCAAACACAATGATTGCTCAAACAATTATACATGAAGTTTTACATGCTGAATTTTTTAGAAGAATCATTGTTGCTATTAATAATGGTAGTTATATTCATGATTATGATACTATTGTAAATGCGTTAGAAAACAGTCAATATAGTCAACTTGCGGAATATATTAGAACCACAGAGGATTGGTCTCATAATTATATGGCGGAAAATTTTAGAAGAGCAATTGCAAGAGTTACACAGCAATATGATACAGGTATTGCGGTAAGTGGAATACCTGATGCATTTTATACAAATTTGGCATGGAGAGGATTAAACAATGCTGATGTTAATGCATGGGTAAATTTATCTCCAACAGCACAAATTGATATAAATACAGCTATTAGCAACTTTGTTTCATCAAATTCAAATCAGTTATGTCCATAAAAATAAAATATATTATATTTAGCTTTATTATTTTTAATTTTTCTAATGCACAAGAAAAAGAAGATTTATTTCTGATGTTTAATGAAGGCTCAATTGACACTTGTTATTATAGCCCATATAGAGATGGTAGAAATAAAAAACTTGCTAAATATGAACAAAAATTCAATTATGGACTTTTTGTTTATGGTAATCAATGTTTTTCTTTTAAAAAGAACAAAAAAGTTGAAGAAATTAATTCGTCAGAGTTTAATCAAATAAAAATAAGCAATATAGATGCATTTTTTCGAAAAAGAGAAATTATTGAAAACCAATTAAAAAATCCAAATCAGCTTTATAAAAATATATACTTATTAATTCCTTCATTAAACAATACTTTTTTTAAAATAGAAGTTGAATGGAAAGAAGTATATATCAATTCAGATGATAAATGTTATGAATACATAGACTAAATACAGCCTACAACCACAGTTTGTAACAATAGCGGCTTTCGGGATAAACTGAAAGTCGCTATTGTTACAAACTGTATAACGTTGTGTGCAACATATTTTCCGAACTTACGCCGAAAGCTTCTCTCCTATTTTTTCCGAAAGAAATTAATTAAAATTGTTACCGAAAAATCTTGCGTGACAATTGAAAACCGAACCAAACTTTGTCGATAAACTTTGTGCTGAAATTACGTTTTCGGGAAAATCCGTTGTGAAATTAAAAACTGAAACTAAACTTTGCGTGAAAATATGCTTTGCGTGACAACCCAAACTTTGCCGAAAAACTTTGTGTTGAGTTTTTTTAAGTTCCGAAAATATCATGCAGCACACAACAGCGGTTTAAAAATATGGCTAGTTTCGGGAATTTTTGAAATGGCGCAGTTGCTAAATTTAAAGTTTTGTGTATATTTGTGAAGGCTTGGTGTTGGGTTTTAGCCACATTTTTAAGCCTCAGAACGTTG
>NZ_WIBJ01000033.1:0-84847 GCF_009495755.1 Flavobacterium sp. LMO8
CTAACGTTTCGGGGCTTTGCGTTCGGGCGGGAAATCGAAGCACAAAAGCTGATATTATTACTAATGTTCAATTGAAAATCTGCCGTTGAATTTTGCACTTCAGCCCGCCTGACGCAAAACCCTTGTTAGGCGTTCGTTTTTTCTATCTGTTTGTTGTTTCTACTCCATTCACTCCACGAACCGACATATAGCTTTGGGGTTTCCATTTCAGCATATGTCAGTGCTAATAAAGTATGACAAGCTGTTACTCCTGAACCACAATGAACTATAATGTTTCCAATGCTAATATCTCCAAATATTGTTTCATATTTATTTTTTAGTTCGTTGGGTTTAAGGAATAATCCGTTCTGGTCTATATTTTCCGTAAATGGAACATTTATTGCACCTGGAATATGTCCTGCAATTAAATCGATTGGTTCGGTTATTCCGTCATATCGTTCTTTGTCCCGAACATCAACTACTAAATAATTAGGATTTTGCGATACGCTTTCTACCTCATCAATTTCGATTGTTGGTAAATTCCATTGGTTAAACTGATATAGTTCTGAATTTCTTTTAATGTTTTCGGTTTTCGAACTCAATGGAAAATGTAATTCTTTAGCCGTCTTTAATCCACCATTTAATACTTGTACTTTTTCGTGTCCAATTGATTTTAGCATCCACCAAAATCTTGCAGAAGCATTTGAACCATTTTTATCGTCATAAATAATAATATGCTTGTCGTTGGAAATGCCAAAATCTGACAAAGTTTTTGCAAAATTTTCTATTTTAGGTAATGGGTGGCGTCCTCCGTCCGAAAAATCAGTTTTAATATCTGCCAATTGAGAATTTAAGTCAATAAAAAAAGCACCTTCTAAATGTTCTGTTTCGTAGTTAGCTTTAGCATTTTTACCGTTGCTAACATCGAAAGTCATCACATCAGGATTTTTGTATATTTTCAGTAATTCGTCCACTTCTATTATTGGTGATATTTTCATTTTTTCTTTAAATTTCTATTTCTGACCGTGGTTGTGCAAAATGACGCCTAACTAGTAAATATCATCAAATATATACAACTTTTTTAAATCTTTAAAATTATTCTTCAAGTTTTTTCTTACTTTTTAAATCAACCATACGATCTAGAGGACTTTGTATTTTATCTACAGCAGTTTTAGTTAAATGGGTATAAATAGTAGTGGTTTTAATGCTTGAATGGCCTAAAAATTGCTGAATGTAGCGTATATCGGTTCCATTCTCTAATAAATGTGTTGCAAAACTGTGACGTAAAGTATGAACTGTTGCTTTTTTTTCTAATCCCGTTAGTTTTAAAGCATTTCGCATCACTTGTTGCACGCTTCCAGTGCTATAAGGCTCGCCAGCAAATTGGCCTTCAAAAACATAATGCTTGCCCTTGTAAAGCTCTCTATAAAGTTGTAACGAGGTTACAATAGAATAGGGCAACATAACCATTCTATCTTTTTTTCCTTTAGCATTTTTAATATGAATTTTTTGCTCTTCAAATAAAATATCACTCCATTTTAAACTCACAATCTCACTAACACGCAAGCCAGCTCCATAACCTATTAATAATAATAGTTTGTGTTTTGGATTATCTACAACTTTAAAAATCTGTAAACATTCCTCCATAGTCAATACAACAGGTAATTTTTTCTCTTTTTTTGGTCGAGGTAAAACAAAACTATAATCAACTTTTCCCAATACTTGTTGGTAATAAAATTGAACACCATTCACCATGCTATGTCCACTTGTGGCCGATAAGCCACGTTCCATTAATGAACCTAAAAATCGAATAATTTCTTCTCTATTAATACTTTCTGGATTTCGAAATTCAAAATAACGCAAAAACTGAATAAAAGCACCGCAATACGTTCGCAATGTCGAACTACTGTAATTCAAAGCTAACAAGGTGTCAATCATACTACTTAAGTAAGTTTGCGCTTGTACCGGAACCATGTCTAACAAACTTTTCTTTGTTTTAGATAAATCTAATTGTTTTTTATTAGGCAAATTTCGCTTATCTAAATAGTTTTTTGGAAGCAAATTCTCAATGTCAATTCCAGTAGATTCAAATTGCAAATGCAACGAATCCATTACAATTGGTGCTGCCGGAAGTAAATAACAATTTTTAGATTTGCTAAAACGTGCCAAAGAAAAACGTTTTAATTTTTCATGAACCGCCACTAGTTTCGGAACATAAACTTCCATCCATGAGGTTGCTTCTGTGTGTGGTAAAATCTTAATCTTTCCTTTAACAGGTAGTAAATCTTTGGTAAAATAATCTGATCCAAAAAAGGAACCAACACCTAAAACTGCTTCCACATGCTGCTTTACAGTTTCATTTCTAAAAACCATATAGCTTTTATAATTTCCGTTCCAATAAACCCCTTTTATCTTTAAAAGTTGTTTGCTAATTTCATGATGAAAATGCATTTTAAAAACCCAATACTTACCTATACTTGGCAACAATTGCAACTTCAATTTTTCTGAAGTTATCTGAGTTTGTTTATGTTCAGGATTACTCAAAGTTGAGTCTAACTGAAGTACGCTTGAAGAAGCTATGGGTGAAAGGTCACGGTTATTAATACCGGTCACCAAAGTAGTATTAGAAGATTCGGTTACCACAACCAAATCAGGAAAGTGAAAACGTAATTTATGATAAGAAGCTTTGGAATAATCTAAATACCAACAACGACGTGAACCACTGTAAGTTGCACCAATTCTTTTTAAAATTGCAATAACTTCAAAATCCTTATCAAAAAACACCCCAATCCGATAGGCATTATGGTGAAAAATCTTTTCAATTTGAATACGTTTCATGGCAAATACTAATTAAATGGCTTATAATAATACAAATATATGAAAAATAGAATAACAAACAAATCATATAAATACCAAACTCAAGTAACCTTCTGTCAAGTCGAGCGAAGTCGAGACAAAACAAAACAACATCAAAAAATCACCATGTTAGCTTTGTTAATTCAAGCGAAGTCAAGACTCAGTAGATATTAAGAAGATACGAAGTATAAAAGGCACAGATTTAGCTCCGATAAAGTATAGATACTATATAGATACTATATGGATAGTGTATGCTTTAAGTATATTTTGACCATCTATAATCAAAAGAAAAAAAAGCACCGATTTCTCAGTGCTTTTAAAATTTTAGTATGTGTTAGAATTACATGCCTCCCATTTGTTTCTGAAATTCTTCCATAGTTACTTTTGTATATCCTTCACCTACAACAAAAGCGTCTGTTGGAATATCTTTAGAAAACTTTGTTGCTTTCATAATCATTTCACCTTGAGCGGTTTGAGTCGTAATTTCTAATGGATATCCCGAAAGTTTTAATTTTGATTCAGAAGATTCAACTTGTGGAGCGATTGCTTCAGTAATGTAAAATGTATTTTTAGAACCATCGTTCAATGTAACAGTAGCTTTATAACATTTGAAACCTACAATTTCTTTAGTATCTTTCTTATCGTAAATAATTTCTTTTGCATTTTCTAAATTGGCAAGCCCACGAGATTGTTTAGAAGCTTCCTCTCCAGCATCTGTTATTTCATACTTCATACCCATAACTTCCATTGTCATTTTAGTCTCTTTTTTATTCTCAGTAGGAATTATAGTCTTCATTAACATCATTCCTGCCATCATATCCATATTCATGGCTTGTGTTTTTTCGTCAAAGTTTACAGTCATGGTGCTTTCTCCCATAGCGGCCATTTGTTCATTTGCACTTGGCATAGTTAAACTGTATGTTACAGAACCTTTTTTTAATTGTGTTTGTGCATGGGCTGTAATTCCTAAAAATAATAAAGAAGTTAAAGCAATTTGTGTGATTTTTTTCATGTTAGTTTTTTGTTTGTATAATTATTGTAAATATAATAAAATACTATTTTAATACAAATGGAATTAGTATTTTACTTACAGTTGTATCTTTAATTCTTCTTTAGTAATATTTTCTCTTGTGAAAATTGGTATGCCGCATCTAAGAAAGCAATCATTTTTTTCCAATTGGCATTAGGTTCATATGAATTGAAATAATTTTTTGTAGAAACAATGACTAATTTATTGTCTTTTATTTCGGCTCTGCTTACAAAACTCCCGGTTTCGTTTTCCACTTTTACATTTAGTTTTTCTAAGCCACTAACGGTATATCCTTCAGGAATATCTAAGTTGATAGTGTATTCAAATGAACGTGGAAAAATGGTATAAATATTATAGGTTCTTTCGTATTCTTTTTCTTCAATATCTACTTGTGAACTGATGAATTTTCCAATATCTAATATATAATTGTTTCCTGCTTTTTTGATAAAATTTGAAGTAATAGTAAAAATTTCTGTAATCACTAATGGTTCATCGATACCAAATCTTCCTGTTTTGTCAATTTTTAAATCGTGTTTATCTACTTTAATGTCATAATCATCTTCAATTTCTTTTTTATATTTTTCAACCTGATTTTGTTTGAATTTTTCAATTAATGCAGCATATTCTTTTTTGTATTTATCCTTGTTTTTTTGTTTTCGAACTAAATCTATAACCGGACTTGTACCATATTTTTCATAATCTTCATTGATATAATCGTAAAACTGAATCTTACTATTATGCTCAAATTCTTTATTATGACCATAAAGCGAAGCTATTTTTGTTGCATTTGCAGCTGTAAAGTCTTGGTTTAAAGAAAGGTTAGTGGTTACTTTTGTAACATTGTCTTTATATGTTAAACCTGGAAGTGTTATTTCTTCAATATCGCTTACTTTTTTACTTTTTGAAACTTTAAGTGCATAAGCTTTTGTGTTTTCTAGCGTGCTATCAAACTGATTTGGGATAGAAAAAGGATCAAAAATTCCGAAATAAATAGGTTTTTCTGTATTTACTTTTAGTAAAATTCTAATATTTTCCTGAATTAAAGCATCGCTAATTGGACCATTTTCTCTTCCAGTTGCAACAATAATATCAAATTCGATTTTATGTTTCTTTAGAAATTGCATAAAGTAATTAATGAACTGTTCTTCTTTAGTAAAAAAAATAGGTGCATATCCATATAGCATAAACGGATTCATAATATTAGCATCGTTAATTACAAAAGCTTCAATATATCTTGTGTAAAACTGATGGCGCATAAAATAGTATACCGCTTTTACTTTTTCTTCTTTAGAATCATATTTCTTGTCTTTTAAAAAGTTTTCTACATCATTTAAATTACCTTCAGGATAAAATTTTGAATCATAATAATTAAAAATATCTTCTTTTGAAACCGTTCTTTTAATGATACTTTCTTTTTCAGGTAAAAACGCAGCTGCTCTTTGCTCAAATTTTCCCGAACGGGCAAAATAAACCTGAAATTTGTATGATGGAAGTTCTACTAATGGTAAGAACCATCTTGGAAAATCGTTTTTAGGAATGTCTGTAGCCACAATTTCATATTTGCGTTCGCCACTTTTTTCTAATGGAATTTGTTTTAATTCGGGTCCATTATTGTAGGTGTTGAAGTTAACAAAGAAATCATTTTCGGTTTGAAAAGTTAATTTATAATTTAAAATTGGATACGTTTCACCCAGTGTTCGTTCTACAGCATCAAATCCAAATTCATAAGTAGAACTGAAGGTTTCTGTGCTATAATTATAGAAATCAATAATATCGCCAATTTCTAAATTTGGAACTGCAATTTTTTTCTCTTTGTCAACGGTAACGGCTTCTTTTTCTGTGTTTATGATGTTTTCTGTTCCGTTTGGTTTAATAACTTTTATGCCAATAACCGTTTTAAGAACAGCTCCATATCTTGGATTTGATTTTTCGGAATAACTAAATTCTGAAAAACTTGTTACAGCGGCTTGGTCGTTTAGTTTTACTCTTTTTCTGAAAGCAGCTCTATACGTTACACTTTTACCAAATTTATGAAAATCGTAATCTTCGTATTTATAGATTACGACTGCAGATTCGTTTTTATATTTATCTGGTATAGTATTGTTGTTTTTGTATTCGTCGTTTTTGCCCCAAAAGAAATCTTTAATCTCGTCTTTTGTTTGTGCTTGTGTAAGGCTAACCCAAAGTAAGGTTAGTAAAAATAATTTGAATTTCATTTTGGTTTTTTATTTGGTTAAAACAACTTGTTCTGAATAGTTTTTTTGAATTGTGGCATAATGATTTTTCCAATCATTAAATTTTGATGACTTGATGATTCCGTTTTTAAATTGAAATTGTTTGGTGTAAAACAGTGTATTTCCTTTTACTTCATATGTCATTAAAATGATATAATCATCAGTTATTATCGAAATGTTTTCAGGAGTTTTTGATACTTTGTATCCTTCAGGAATTTGTAAACTAATTGTAATATCGTCAAATGATTTATAACTTAACAAAAAATCGGTTTTACGCTCTTTAAAATCGAATGAATTGAACTCTTTGTTATAATTCAAATCCACATAAATTTCATTATCAAATGAAGAAACATGATTGGCAATGGAAACATCATAATCCAAACTTAATTTTTGATCTCTATTTGATAAATCAGACGTTTTAATATTTGTTACGGTACAATTTTTATCTTTCGAGTTTAAGAACCATCGTAAAGCATCTTCTTTTTTGTCATTTTTTATCGAGTTATAGCTGTATAAGAAGGAAGCTCTACTTTCGCCAAGATAATCAATTTTTACTTTTCCTTTCAAGGTTTCGTTCTCAATAACGTAGTTAATTACACTTTTTTCGGTATTTGAAGCTGCATTTAGAACGGGAATTTTATCTATAACGAATTTATCTCCATCTTCAATTAAAACTTCTTTTCCTTGAATTCTTTGTGCGTATTCTCCAAACGAATTGTATTTTTCTGTTCCATCTAAAAAGTAGTTTTTACCATCTTTAATCAAAGCACAAATCATATGATTGTCTACAGATAGAGAAGGAGTGCTGTAATTATAAGCAATATGATTGGTTCCGATCCAACATAATCTAGCATCAAAACCAGCAAGTTTTAGCATTTGTTTAGTTAAGTTGGCCATTCCTTTACAATCGCCATATCTTTTTTGGAAAACATTTTGCGAGTCATCGGGTTTAAAACCTGCAATTCCATCTTCAAAAGCAATGTATCGGATATTATCTTGAACCCAATAGTAGATGTTTTTTATTTTTTCATCATCGGTTTTTGCATTGGCTGTTAACTCTTTAACTTTTTCTGCGAAAATTGATGTATCATCTTTCATGGAATCTACAAGTGATTTGTACCATTTATATAAATCGGCAGTAGAACTAAAAAGTGTTTTCTTTTCGTTTTTAACTGAAAATGATTTTGCAACAAATAAGATATGTGGATATAAAAAACTTGGTCCTGGACTATAGTTTTCTTTTGGATTTCCGTTTAAATTTTCGATTGTGTAAGTGTAAATTGTATTTTCACCATTTTGCGTTATTGCTTTTTTGATATCAAAACCATCGAAGTTAAATTCTTTAATTTCTAAATCTAACCATTTTGGAATTTCAATAATTACTTTTTTTTCTAAAACAGGAAATTCATCGCTAAAATAAATACTTGTAAAATATTTGCTGTCTTTGATTTTCTTTTCCATTTGATATTTATAGGTATAACCTTGAACAGGAAAATCAACTTGCATGAATTTTACTCTTGCATCATTATAGAATAAGTCATCGCTTTTGTAAAATTCATCTTTTACAAAAAAGTTAGCTTGTTTATCAGTTTTGTATTTTAAAGAGAAGTTTTCAATTGTAGATTGACTGTCATAAAACTCATATTTTTGTATATCAGCTCTATGATTTATGTTCATTAAGTTTTCTTTTACATTGTAATTAACTTCTAGAAGATCGTTTGTTTTGTTACTATTAAAAGTTACTTTTTCGGTACTATTAAGAATTGCAATGTCGAATTTATCGTACTTTTCTCGTATCGATTTTGCGGTTTTAATTTCTTCAGGAGATGGATCTGCATTTTTTTGAGCAACAGATGATATACAAAAGAAAAGGGCGAATAAAAGTGAATATATTTTCATGTTGAAATAATTTGCAATAATATAAAAAAATAGTTTACATATAAAAATAAAAACTGCCTTTTAGTAAAGACAGTTTTAAAATTTTAATTAAAAACAGAGGTTTTATTTTTTTATAAAACTTTCTGAATATTTTTTACCATCTTCTGTTTCAATTAAAAGAATATAAACTCCTTCAGATAAGTCTGAAACTGAAATATTTGAATTCGAAAGTTGAACTTTTTTAACTACTTTCCCTAAAGTTGAAACGATAGAAATATTTTTAATAGTTAGTATTTCGATATTTGAAAGCGTAAGAATATCAGATGTTGGGTTAGGATATAATTTAATTTTTGAATTACCGTTATCAATTAAGCTTAACGGACTTGAACCTTCAATTACTGTTAAAGCTTGATTAATAGCTGGGTTGTTAATTATATCTACTACTCCAGATGGCCAAATAATTACAACTTGAGAAATTGTTGTTTCTGTGCCTATTCCAAAATGAGCATTTAAAGTACTCATATGTCTAAATCCTTCACCACTTCTAATGTCTCTAATTTGTTTTCCCCAAGCACCATGAATTTCAATTCTTGCGCCAATTCCGTTTCTATTGCTTTGAACACCTTGAAGATTAAACTTTATCCAATTGTTTCCATTAGGAACTGCATATCTTATAGTTGTTCCGTTTTGAAAATCTAAAAAGCCATCATCGTTTAAATCTCCTACAGATGAAACTCCTAATCCTGTGTATGTAACCGGTGCAAAGATATTATTACCTTGATTAAACATAATTTTATTTCCGCCACCAATAACATCTACTTTACCATCATTATCAAAGTCATAAGCTAGGTTGTCAATATTTGTTGATACATTTATGTCCCATCCTGAACCTACAGTAATATTAGAGTAAGCTTCTTCAGTTCCATTAGTAGTGTCTAAATTATTTCTAAAAAAATTATGTGTACCAGAACTTGCTGTGATTATAATATCCATATCGCCATCGTTGTCAAAATCTGCAATAGCAGATGACCAAGTTTGTATAGGTGTGATGTTAATTCCAGCTAAAGCAGAAATGTCTGTATATAGCCCGTTTCCATCGTTACGATATAACTCACAAGGAGGACCTGAACATTTTGATACAAAAACATCAGAATCACCATCGTTATCAAAATCTGTGAATAAAGTAGCGTAATTTCCTGTAGTTGTTGCAATGCTCATTGCACCTGGAGTTACTGTTGATTGATAAAAAGTTAAAGCTCCAGTTCCATCATTTAAATAGTAACAACTAGGAGCAATATCATGACAAACAAAAACATCTAAATTGCCGTCATTGTTTAGGTCGGTAAAATTCGTTCTTTGCGAAAATATGTATTCTCCTGGTGTGTTTGTACCATACGCTGTTCCTGTACTATTTGAAGTTAAGATTGTAGCGCCACTTCCATTACCTAGAACAATATCGTTAAAACCATCTTTGTTATAATCTCCAGCAGCTAAACTCCAATTTGGTTGTAAAACGGTTCCAGATAATGGATAATCTGTAACTGTATATGTTCCTGGAGTAGAAGTTTGATAGTGTATTCTCATATTGGCAGCACTTATACCAACAATATCATCTTTGTAGTCTCCATTCATATCAACAACGCAAATATTATAACCACTATCAATTGTAGCAACAGTTTGTGTTGTATATGAAACCGGTGTTGTAGGTATTATAATTGTACTCTCAGATAATTGAAAACTAAAACCTGTATTGTTTGTTGTGTTTAACCATCTGTTGTCCCATGCAATATAATAGGTTGTTCCAGCCACAACGTTAAAACTAACCACAGAAGAATAACCAGAACCAGTATCATCATCACCTGCAAAACAAGTTAAAGTTGCGCAATTACCAGTATAAATATGAACACGAGTGTCTTTTCTTGGTGTGTTTGCAGCAATATCAGAGGTTATGGTAACTGAATAATTTTGTGATGGAGTATAAGCATACCATTCTCCAGCAGGAATATTTCCTACAGGAATAGCACCATTAGCTGCACAAAAAGTGCTAGGTTGTACTCCATTAATAACTCCAACAGTGTAAATTCCAGGACCTGAAATTGGTAAGGCAGTATCACAATTGTCTTGTGCGTAAATACCTAAGGTAGTTAGTAATGAGAATAAATAATAAAAAGTAGTTTTTTTCATAGTTGAGATGTTTTTGTTAGTAGGTTTGTTTTTTTAATTGCAAGGTGTTGTTAATGAATTAATCCATTCTTCAACAAGGAGTACGCCTTCTTCATGAATAACAGTTCTACCATGTAATGGCATTCTATAGGTTTCGTCTACAGTATTAAGTCTATGATACAGCATAGATCTGTAAATATTTCCAGGCGTAACAAGTTTAGAAAGAGCAGGTTCAAAATTTTGCATATCCTGAGTATCTACACAAACTCCCATGTTTGTTAAATTGTTATAAGTTTCCGAAAAAGCAAATTTCATTGGTCGGTAATCGCAATGACCGTGTTCTTTGTGGCAATGAGCGCAATTAATATCAAAGTAAGAGCGAACTCTTTTTTCTAGTGGTTTTGTACTATCATTGTAATCAACAATAGTGTTTGTTTCTGAAGGTAAACTAAAATCATTAGTTAAAATTCCAGTGTCAATCCATTTTGTTAACTGATTTTTAGTTTCGTTTCCATAATTAAACAAACTATTAAGGTTTTGAGGTTTTATGCCAATAGGAATATTTTTTTGCACATAATTTCCGTTTTCATAGCTTTTAGTTTTATGACAAACAATACATTGAGATTCATTTGGAATGCGATAATCTACAGTTCGGGTTACATCATTTTCATCTTTAAAAGTAATATTTTTTGTGCTTCCATTCAAATCTAAATAAGCTTCAGTTTGCTCATCATTCCAAACATAGTCAGCAAAAATCCATCCATCAGATTTACGAATCATAATTCGAGTTTCAATTATTTTTGTGGTATTAGAAGGTTGTACGTTATCGTAATAAAATGTTTTAATTAGTACAGCTCCAACAGGAAGATCTAAGATTTGATCATCACCATTGTAAGTTGCCTTCATACCATTTGGTAACCAAATAAATCTTTTTTTATGAGCATAATCCGTAAATAAAGAAGAAATGGGTTCATAAGGCAAAACATTTAATGAAGGAACTTGATTTTTCATTTCTCCTTCAAAAAAGTGATAATCCGATAAGTTAGGATATGGGACTTGAGTTAAATCTACAATTACAGGTGAAATTGGTATGTATTCTTCTTCATCGTCTTGATCTGTACAAGAAAAAAACACAAATAATGAAATAGCAAAAAAGGATAAAATTGCGTATTTTTTTGTCATATTGATAAAGTTTGTTTGTTTTTGTTTAAACAAATATAACTTTTTTTTTAAAATAACAAATTTTTACAGAGTTAAAAACTAAATATTTAACAGTTTTTCTGAAATTTCAACATTATAATTTTTTAAATTGTTTAAAGCGTCTTTTGAATGATAATCAAATGACATTTCCAATTCTTTGTATTTCTTTTTGTGTTCAATTCTATTAATAGTATCATAAAAGCGTCGAACTTCCTCTAAGCTTGAAAGTAATAAACGAGGAACTTTGACGCTTTTACCTTCTTCATTTTTAGCAACCATTGTAAAATAACTCGAATTACAATGTTTGATTATTCCTGTTTGTATATTTTCAGAAACGATTCTTATACCTACAACCATTGAAGTGTTTCCAACAAAATTAACAGATGCTTTAAGTGTCACTAACTCGCCAATTTCAACCGGATTTAAAAAATCTACTGTATCTACTGAAGCTGTTACACAATAACAACCCGAATATTTGGAAGCACTAGCAAACGCAATTTGATCCATTAAACTTAATAAATAACCACCATGAATTTTTCCACTAAAATTTGAATGAGATGGTAACATTAATTCGGATAATGTTATTTTAGAAGCTTCTACAGTGTTTACAGTATTCATAACTTAACGGTTAGAAAAAGGAGAATTTTCAAGGTTTACTTTGGTGATATAATAACGTGTATCACCCCACCAAAAAAATGTTTTGTATCGTTCCTCGTATTCTAGTTTTACATATTTTCCTTGATATTTCTTGAGATCTTCAATAACTTCTGGTTGATTATCCATTACTGAAAACTGAAAAATTTGAGCACCAGAAATTCCTTGACTCAATTCGCCTTCCCAAGTTTTTACGACATATCCTTTGTGGCTTATTTTTATTAATTCGCCAGATCGTACGCCTTCACTATAAGGTATAAAATAAATAAAAGAGAAATAACCAATTACTACTAATGTAATTGATAAAATAGAGTAAAGAATTATTTTTCGTATCATAACTTTTTATTTTAATTGTTTTCAGTTTCTAGATTAATTTGTTCTTCATTACCCGCTCTTTTTAATATTGATTCTGGTAGCGATTTTTTGGCTTTTGCTCCCATTTTCTTTAATTTTTCAACGCTGGTAATAAGGTTTCCTTTCCCTTCTGTAAGTTTGTTCATAGCGTTTCCATATTCAACTTTAGCTTCATCCATTTTTTTACCAATTTTTATCAAATCGGAAACAAAACCTTCAAATTTATCATATAATGCACCTGCCTGACGCGCAATTTCAATTGCATTTTCTTGTTGCTTTTGATTCGTCCACATGCTATCAATTGTACGTAAAGTAGCCAAAAGGGTAGAAGGTGTAACAATTACAATATTTTTCTCGAAAGCTTTATTATATAAACTTGTGTCTTCATTCAAAGCCACAGCAAAAGCAGATTCAATTGGTATGAACAACAATACAAAATCCGGACTTTCCATGTGGTACAAATCGTGGTAATTTTTGCTACCCAATTGCTCCACATGACGATTAATCGAAACTATATGTTCTTTTAAATACTGATTTTTTACTTCCGAATCTTCTTCGTTGATGTAACGTTCGTAAGCGGTTAAGGTTACTTTCGAATCGATAATCATTTTTTTGCCATCCGGAAGATTGATGATAACATCCGGAAAAACACGATTGCCATCTTCCGTAACATGACTTTGTTGCACAAAATATTCTCTGTCTTTCTCTAATCCTGATTTTTCTAACACGCGTTCTAAAACCAATTCGCCCCAATTTCCTTGCATTTTGCTATCACCTTTTAAGGCTTTGGTTAAATTGATGGTTTCCTTGCTCATTTGTTCGTTCATTTCGCGAAGGCCCAAAATTTGTTGGCGTAAAGCTGCGTGATAATCGATACTTTCTTTATGTGTGTCTTCGACTTTCTTTTCAAAAAGTTGGATTTTATCTTGTAAAGGCGATAAAATGGTTTTCAAATTCTCCTTGTTCTGCTCGGTGAATTTAATCGTCTTTTCTTCCAGAATTTTATTGGCTAAATTTTCAAATTCTTTAGTAAATTTTTCTTGAAGTTGCTCTACTTCTTGCTTTTGTTCTTTATTGCGTTCCCAAAGATTTTCAAAATCATTCTCTTTTTTAGCCAAATGAATAGCTAAACTTTCCTTTTCTTTTTGAAGATTTTCTTTTTCGGAAGAAAGTTGGACAAATGATTTTTCAAACTGATTTCGCTCGGTTTGAAATTGAATTTTTAATTGTTCAATTTGACCTAAAAGTCCGTTAATACGTTCTTCTAAACCTGATTTTTCGGATTGTGATTTGGCAGAAAATAATATTTTCCCAATGAAAATTCCAATTCCTGATGCGATAATAAATGCGGCAAGTACTAACAGTGTTTGTGACATGGTTGCTTATTTTTTTAAAATGTAAATGTACTAAAAATATAAATTTGAGGACATATTTGATTGTAAAAGTCTTTGATATTTTGTAAAAATGCTAATTAACGGTAATATGAATCATTCATCTAATTTTTATATTAAATATTTGTTAAATGCTTTTTAATCAGTTGTTTATATAAAAGTGTTTTTTATCTTTACCATGTGATTTTGATTCGTTATTGAATATTTCGTTAGTTAAATATCTAATATGAGATTCGTTTGTTTATTCTTTTGGGTTATAGTAAATTAGAAAAACATAATAAATCAAAATCGACACAGGGAGGTCTTAATCAAGGCCTCCTTATTTTTTGTTTCACTCCAACAGTTTTTACTATCTTCGCCACACTTAAAACGGATTATCTAAATGCATCATCACTTTCTTATTCATAAGCCTTACGGATATTTATCTCAGTTTATTTACCAATTAAAACGCAAAAAAAAGTTGTTGGGCGAATTATACGATTTTCCCGAAAACACTATGGCGATTGGACGTTTAGACGAAGATTCTGAAGGTTTACTTTTGTTGACGACAGATGGCATGATGAGCGAAATTGTCCGAAGCAAAAAAGTAGAAAAAGAATATTACGCTCAAGTAGATGGATTAATTACTGAAGAAGCCGTCGAACAATTGAGAAACGGAGTTGAAATCGGTTTACATGGTAAAAAATACAAAACCAAAAAGTGCAAAGCTTTTAAATTAGAATCTGTTCCCAATTTAGGCGAACGCGGTAAAAAGATTAGAGATGAGCGTCACGGTCCAACTTCTTGGGTTTCGATAACTTTAACTGAAGGTAAATTTCGTCAAGTGCGAAAAATGACATCAGCGGTTGGTTTTCCTACGTTGCGATTAGTTCGTGTGCGAGTAGGAAACATACATTTGAATGATTTAAAAGCAGGTGAAGTTTTAGAAGTCAGTGGTTTTGATGTATAAAAAAACAGCTATTTCAGGTGAAATAACTGTTTCTCTTATTGAATTAATATAACGATTATTTGAAAATCTCCATAAAAAATGTTTTCATCGCTTCCCAACTTCTTTTATCCGCTAATTCGTTGTAAGCAGCGCCTTTACTGTTATTGCTTCCAGCATCTTTGTGAGTAAATGCATGAACCGAATTTGCATAATAAATCATTTGCCAATCGGCTTTTGTCTCGCGCATTTCGTTTTGGAAAGCTTCCACCTCTTTTGCAGGAACATAAGGATCATCCGCTCCATGTAATACTAAAACTTTTGCTTTAATTTCATTAGTTGGACTATTCGCAGCTTTTCCTAAACCGCCATGAAAAGAAACTACTCCTTTTACGTTTAAGTTACCACGAGCCGTTTCGATAGCACCAGTTCCACCAAAACAATATCCAATTACTGCGATTTGATTTTTATCAGCACCGGCTTTTACTAATTGGTCAATCGCCAATTGAATTCTTTTTTGATATTCAGCAGGATTATTTTTGTAGAAACCTGCATTTTTACCTGCTTCACTTGTGTTTTTTGGATTGTTTCCAACTCCGTAAATATCCGCTACAAAAGCATGATAGCCTAATTTAGATAAATTTTCAGCTGATTCTTTTGCGTGAGTATCAACACCCATCCAAGCTGGAAGAACTATAACACCTGCTTTCTTAGGATTAGCTTTTTTTGCTTTAGCAAAAAAGCCTTCTAATTTTTGATTACCATCTGCGTAATCTATTTTTACTAATTGCCCAAAACTATTCAATGTTGCTAAGAGTAAGGTAATGTAAATGTGCTTCATAATTTTTTTTAGTAAAATTATGAAAATTGAAGACACTTAGCGTTAAACAAAAGGTAAAATTGGGATAAATTATTTGATTTTGAACTTACCAATAGAAGCATCAAAAATCAGGTGTTCGGTATCAAATAATGTATTAAAAATCCCAGTTTGAATCAAATTACAAGGTTGGTCTTGTACGATTTGAGTTGGTGTGAACACTATCATTTCGTCTGTCATTTGAATCGCTAAATCAATGTCATGCGTAGAGTAGAGGATGGTTTTGCCAGTTTCGTGCGTAAGTTTTTGCAATAATTTCAACAAAGTCGCTTTGTGAACCAAATCTAAATGTGTCGTAGGTTCATCTAAAATTATAATAGAAGTATCTTGCGCCAAAGCGCGTGCAATCAAAGCAATTTGTAACTGACCATCACTAATTTCATCGTGTTTTTTGTGAACCAAATGTTGGATTTCAGTAAGTGAAATAGCTTCTTCAATTTTGATTGTATCTTCTTCGGATAAAGTTCCTAACCAATTAGTATATGGCTGCCTTCCTAAAGCGATGATTTCGTAAACAGTTAAATTACTTGGTGGCAATTTTTCAGTTAAAACGATGCTTAATTCTTGCGCTAAATCAAGTGGTTTGTAGCTTTGAAGTGACTTATGGAGTAAAGAAACTTCACCTTGTAAAGGAGGAATGATTCCTGTTAATGTTTTTAGTAATGTTGATTTCCCAATTCCGTTTTCACCAATTAAAGCGATTAATTTGCCTTTTTCTAAATCAAGATTGATATTTTGAGCAATAGTAATCGTTTCCGATTTTGACTTGTAGCCAATCGAAAGGTTTTGGGTTTGTATGGTGAAATTTTGTTTAGTCATTATGAAATACAAAAATAGGTTTTACCACATAGAAACATAGTTTTTTAAGAGGTTTGTCTAGAAACTAAAGTTTAATTTAGTTTTTTATTCTTTTTCTAACTTTTTGAAATACTCGTTTACAAATGTTTTTTGACCTTCTCTAAAAATATTGAAACAATTAAAATTAATAATAATTCCTTTCGGAACCTTTAATAAATTCATGTAATTTAAAACTTGAGCATCATGAATTGGTTTTATTTCAGAAACTGATTTCAATTCAACTACTAAACAATTTTCTACAAATAAATCACAACGAAATTCAATATCAAGTTCTTTTCCTTTATAAACAACAGGAATTTTAAATTCGGATATAAAATTTATGTTTCTATTGGTTAATTCCTCTATTATACACTGTTGGTAAACACTTTCCAATAATCCACTTCCCATGTTTTTATGCACTTCAATTGCAGCTCCAATAACATTAAATGTCAGTTCGTCTAAATGTTTTTGTGTCATATTTATTTTAGGTATTTATCACATAGAAACATAGATTAATATTATTTCATTTACTCTATCTGTAAAAACAAGTTTTCTATATTATTCTCAACATAAAATAAACCTATGTTTCTATGTGGTTATATCTCAATTTTTATAACGTTAATCTAAAATCGTTTCTTTCTAACTAACAGCCAAATTACTACTGGTGCTCCAATTACTGAGGTTATCGCATTTATTGGTAAGGTTATATCATTTCCTGGAACTTGAGCAATCGTATCACAACAAAGCATGACAATCGCACCAAGTAACAGCGTACTCCAAAATAACACAAAATGATTACTCGTTTGAAACAATAATTTTGCCATATGAGGAACCGCCAAACCTATAAAAGCGATAGGACCTGCAAATGCGGTAATGCTACCTGCTAGAATACTGGTGGAAATAATGATTAAAAATCGTGTTTTCTTATAATTTATTCCGATGCTTTGAGCGTATTTTTCTCCCAATAATAAAGCATTCAAAGGTTTGATAACCATGAAACTAATTCCAATTCCTGTGATAACAAAAACGGATAAAAGTGAAATTTCATTCCATGATAAATTCGAAATGCTTCCCATCGACCAAAAAGTAAATTTCTGTAATTTTTCAGCCGAAGTAAAATACGATAAAACCGAAACTATCGCACTAGTGAAACTTCCAAACATCAATCCGACAATCAGAATTGCCATGGTGTCTTTTAATTTTTGAGACACCAATAAAACCGCCATCAAAACTAAAAAACTACCTAAACTAGAAGCTAAAACCAATCCATAATTCGATAAAAAGAAGGATGAGATAAAGGTTGGTAAAAATCCAGTTCCTAAAATGATAAATGCTACTCCCAAACTCGCACCCGAACTCAATCCTAATACATATGGTCCAGCTAATGGATTTCTGAACAAAGTTTGCATTAAAAGCCCGCTCATCGAAAGTCCAATTCCTGCTAAAATTCCTGTGATTGCTTTTGGAAAACGGAAATTCCACAAAATGATTTCCCAACTTTCCTTACTCATTTCTTGTGATAAAAGTCCGTTAATCACTTCTTTTATCGGAATAGACACGGAACCTAAGCTAATATTCACCAAAAACAAAAACACCATTGCAACAAGCAAGAGGATAAAAAGAAGGTTTTGTTTTTTGGTTAATGGCATGCGTTGAATTTTTGGCTAAATTACGTTTTTAGAATCTATTTTCGTTTAGTAGTGTAGCACAAAGTTACACGAAGTTTTCACAAAGTTTCACAAATTTATCTTTGCGACTTAGCGTTTTTGCGAGCAATAATTATTTCAACTTCTCGAAAAAGAACAACTCATAATCAGGCAACACTTCAGGATGTAGAATCTTCACAATATCTTTTAAAACTAAATCAGGTCGATTTTGCGCTAATTCGTAATAAATTACACCACCTGTTTTGCCTTTTTTGGTACTAAATGAGTAAACGTTTTTGTTTGCAACCGCTTTGAAGTGAATGTAATTTGGATTATTATCCAAAATTTGTTGAATTGAACCAAATTGCCCTGGACCAATCCAAAAATCAGCATCTTTGGCTTTGTCTAAAACACTTTCGAACGATAAAGCTAAACTTCCCGTTCCTTTGGAATCTTTCCATAGATAATTTCCGTTAGCTTCTTTTAAGAAATAGGCTGCCCAACTATCGCCTTGTGGTAAAAACCATTGGTCTTCGTAAATAGCTCCTGCAAAAATCGTAGGTTGGGTTTTAGCGTTTTTAGCTAAAGCTAATACAGAATTGTATTCTTTCTCAATCGAATTAAAGATTTCTGTCGCTTTTTCGTCTAAATCATACAAAGCGCCGAAAAACTTAATCCATTCGGCTTTTCCCAAAGGTGTTTTTTCGGTCCAATCGCCGTTAAAGATGATTTTTTGACCGTTTTTTTCTAAATTTTTATACGTTTTTAAATCGCCATCCACACTAAAACCAACGATTACATCAGGTTGAATGTCTAAAATAACTTCGGTATTTAATCCTTGATTGGAGCCTAAATCTCTCACTTTTCCAGCATCGATTAAAGCTCGAGTTTTTTCAGATGAAATGTATTGTGTTGTTGGAAAACCAATTAATGTATTTTCTACACCTAATGATTCTAAAGCAGGAATATGTGTTGTTGATGTTACAATTACTTTTTTAATTGGTACTTCAATCGAAGTAAATTGTTGTAAACTATCTGGAATTTGAACGCCTTTTTTATGAAGTATGTAAGTGTAATCATTTTTAGCTTCAGGATAAGCGTTAGAAACTTTTACAACCGAAAAACCATCGTATTTTTCAATAGAAAATCCTTCCGCATGTTGAATGCTATTTTGTGCAGAAGTATTCAGATTTGCAGAACTTTCCGATTCTTTACATTGGATAAATCCCAAAAATAAAACGACTAACAAGAAATAATGGCGCATGAAAATGTTTTTTGCAAATGTAGTATTTTATTTTTTTGCCACGGATTATAAAGATTATAAAGGATTTTTTTTGTGACACTTAGTAAAAACATCATGTAACTTTGTGTAACAAATAAGACATAAATAAACCATTAAACCACTAAATTTGTCATAAAAAACATGAGAACGGATTCAAATGCTTTCCTTTATGCAGTAGCAACAATTATTTTGGCGCATTTTATCATTGGCTTTATTTGGTTATGGCGCAAGATGAATAAGAAGAAGTAATTTTTTGAAAGATGTTTAGTAAATATTGCATTTTTATAAAAATATAATACCTTTGCCCTCGAATTTTGGTTGTTGTTTCTGAATTTTTCAAAACAACATTAAAAGGGAATTAGGTGTAAGACCTAAGCTGTACCCGCAACTGTAAGCTAAAAAGCTTGTTATTATCTACATTACCATTGTTCGCCTTGGCGAATGAGAAGGTTGATAACAAGACGCAAGCCAGGAGACCTGCCACATTCATTGAGTAACAAACTTTCGGGAAAAAAAGTTTGAGTATGGGTAAATTCTGTGCTTTTCTCCCCAATTTATTAAATTTTTATTAACCTTAAAATGAACAAAAAGTTTATTGGCTTAAGTGTATTTACACTAGCTACTGCTTTTGCGTATGCTCAAGAATCAGATACGCTAAAAGTTACTAATTTAAAAGAAGTTGTCGTTTCCGACACAAAATTTGCGCAAAGCAAAGAAAAATCAGGTAAAATTATCGAAGTGATTACCGCGCAAGACTTAGAAGCTAAAAAAGGTCAAAATTTAGCAAATGTTTTGAGTCAAGTTGCGGGAGTAGAAATCAACGGAAATCAATCGTTCAATGGAAAAAACTTAGGTTATTACATTCGTGGTGGACGTAATCGTCAAGTAGCCATTTATATTGATGGTGTTCCAGTTTCTGATGCTTCAGGAATTAATATTGAATACGATTTGCGTTTAATTCCAGTAGAACAAATCGAAAAAATTGAAGTCATGAAAGGCGCTTCGAGTACGTTATACGGAACTGGAGCAGCAACTGGAGTTATCAATATTACGTTAAAAAAATCAGCTAAAAAGGAAATTTCAGGTAATGCGTATATCAATATGGGAACGCAAAATACTTCGGAAACTTCAAAAACGAGCGCACAAGATTTCAATCAAGGATTGTCTGTAAACGGAACTATTAATAAAGTTTCTTACATGACTACTTTAAATAGCACGGAAACAAAAGGAATGTCGGAAGCCGCTGGAGAAGATTTTGAAGAAGATACATTTTCGAGAGTGAATGTGTTACAAAAAATAGGTTTCAAAGCAAATGATAAATTAAGTTTTGAGTTTTTTGGAAATTACGACCGAATTAAAAATACGTTTGACAATTCGTTTGATGGTTTTATTGCCAATTCTGATGATTTGAACAATAATAGTTTTTCGGAACAATTTAGAATTGGTTTCTTGCCAAAATACAAATACAATAAAGGAGAATTTGCCATTAATGCAGGAGCTTCAACTATTGATAGAGTTTTAAATATTTCAAATTCGTGGTCCGGAACGATTGATAATTATAATTATTCAGGAAGAAGTGTTTCGATTGATGCTTTCAATAAATACAATTTCAGCAAGCAAGTATATTTAGTTTTAGGTGCGCAATATCAATATTTCGATATGACGCAAAAAGATGCTTACACTGATGTGGCAAGAGAAGGAGCGAAATTCAATTTATTTGATCCGTATGCAACTTTGGTTTTTAATTCTGAATTTGGTTTGAACATTAACGCAGGAGCACGTTTCAATACACACAGCGAATACGGAAATCAAGTAGTGTATAACTTAAATCCGAGTTATTCTTTCGAGAATTTACCTTTGAAAGTGTTAGCTTCATATAGTACGGCTTTCATAACGCCAAGTTTATATCAATTGTATGGTCCTTACGGAAATTTAGACTTAACTCCAGAAGAAAATGCTACAGCTGAATTTGGTTTCGAATCGCAATTATTGAATAAAAAGTTAACGATAAATGCGGTTGGTTTTTATAGAGAAGAAGAAAATACTTTTGGATTCTTTTATAATTCAGCAACATTTGAATCGTATTATATTAATGTTGACGGAACTTACAACGCAAAAGGAGTTGAAGCAAGTGTTCGTTACACATTATCTGAAAGATTTAACATTGGAGGAAATTATACATTTACTCAAGTTGAAGAGCAATTAAACCGTTTAATTCCAAAGCACAAAGGAAACGTTGATTTGAATTACAAATTCAAAAGAGGAACATTTGGAATCAATTATCAATTTGTTGATAAAAGAAGTGATGCCTATTATGATTCGAATGTTTGGGCAACACAAGCTGTTAATTTAGCTGCTTATCAGTTGGTTAATTCTAATATTTCTTATGAATTATTACCAAATCGTTTACATGTTTTTGGAACTGTAACGAATATTTTAAATGACGATTTTCAGGAAGTAATTGGTTATAATACCAGAGGAAGAAATTACAAATTAGGTTTGAATTTTCTGTTTTAGATAAAGTTTAATTATTTGATTTTAAAAGGTTTTGGTATTTATTTATCAAAACCTTTTTTTCTTTTTGTAACAAAAATAAATTACATTCGTCTTCATTATAAACCAACTAACTAAAATGAATCAAAACGAGTTTGTACAGATAATTACTCCTTTTAAGGATAAGTTATTTCGTTTAGCGAAACGAATGCTCGTAAGTACCGAAGAAGCAGAAGATGCTACTCAGGAAGTGTTGGTAAGGTTGTGGAATAAAAATAGTGCTTTAGAGCAATATAACAGTGTGGAAGCTTTAGCGATGACAATGACCAAGAATTATTGTTTGGATCAACTCAAAAGCAAAAGAGCTACAAATTTGCAAATTGTACATGATAATTATCAAGACAAACAAGCAAGTGTTGAAACTCAAATAGAACACCAAAATACGTTGCAATGGGCAGAAAAGTTAATAAGTGACTTGCCAGAACAACAGAGATTGATATTACAACTTAGAGAAATTGAAGAATACGAATTTTCAGAAATAGCTCAAGTATTAGAAATGAATGAAACAGCGGTTCGAGTAGCTTTATCTAGAGCACGAAAAACCTTAAGAGAACAAATAGAAAAAGCACATAATTATGGAACTCAAGTTAGTTGAACAATTATTAGAAAAATACTTTCAAGGAGAAACTACAATAGCAGAAGAAAAACAATTAAAGGCCTATTTTTCTTCCAATGATGTGGCGCCACATTTGGCAAAATATCAATCGCTGTTTGGTTACTTTGAAATGCAAAAAGGAACGCAATTCGAGCAAAAACTTCCATTACAACCTAGAAAACAAAATACAGTAAAATGGATAGGTATAGCAGCAAGTTTTGTAGTGCTTTTTGGATTGGCAACCTTCTATTTTTATCCATCAGAACCTAAACCTGAAGATTTAGGAACGTATGAAAATCCAGAAGAAGCCTTTGAAGCTACACAAAAAGCTTTGTTAATGGTTTCAGAACAAGTAAATATTGGCATGGAAAGTGTAGTATATTTAGAAGAATACGAAAAAACAAAAAAAACAATTTTTAAATAAAATAGACATGAAAAATTTAGTAGTAGTTATAGCATTTTTAATGGCATCAACAGTTTCTTTTGCACAAGGAGCTTTTGATAAATTTGAAGATAAAGATGGAGTAGCATCAGTTATTGTAAACAAGAAGATGTTTGAAATGATGAGTAAAGTAAAAGTAGATGCAAAAGATAAAGAAATGCAACAATACATGAACTTGCTTAAAAAATTAGACAACTTAAAAGTGTTTACAACTAGCAATACAAAATTAGGTGCCGATATGAAAGCAACTGTAAATAGTTATTTAAAATCGAACCCTTTAGAAGAATTAATGCGTGTTAATGGCGATGGTAAAAACGTGAAAATTTACGTAAAATCAGGTGCGAATGAAAACATAGTAAGAGAACTTTTAATGTTTATTGAAGGAGCTAATATGAAAGATGCTAGTACAGTTGTTTTGTCATTAACTGGAAACTTTAGTTTAGATGAAATTTCTATGTTAACAGAGAAAATGAATTTACCTGGTGGTGATGATTTGAAAAAAGCTTCTAAAAAATAAGAAATGAAAAAGTTAATAGTGCTTATTTCGGGATTACTTTTACTTTGGAGTTGTGAAGACAAACCTACACTTCAAAAGTATTTTGTAGAAAATACCGAATCGTCAAAGTTTATCGCAATTGATTTAGCGTCAAATATCATTAAAACCGATAAAGTTGCTTTATCTGAAACAGAGAAAGCAGCTTTAGAATCGTTCGAAAAAATGAATATTTTAGCTTTTAGAACTGATTCTACAGATATTACTGGATATGATAAAGAAATCAAAGAAGTAAAAGCTATTTTGAAAGACGAAAGTTATCAGCAATTAATGAAAGCAGGTTCTGGAAACGATGGTGCGGCTATTTATTTCGTTGGAAATGATGACGAACACATTGAAGAATTTGTTGTTTTAGCTGGAAAGAAAGAAAATGGTTTTGCAGTAGTTCGCGTTTTAGGAAACGATATGAATCCAACTCATATAATGAATATGCTGACTCTACTCCAAAAATCACAAGTAGATATGGAGCAATTGAAACCCTTGCAACAACTTATGAAATAAAAAAATCCCGCTTCAGCGGGATTTTTTAGTTTTTATAGTATTTCAATGGAACGATTAACATTCCAAAACATTCACCATGTTCTTTTCCAATATGTTTGTGATGCATTTTGTGAGCGCGTCTTACGGCTTTAGCATAACGATTGTTTGCGTTTCTAAACAACTTAAAGCGTTGGTGAATAAAAATATCATGAACTAAGAAATAAGCTAATCCGTAGGCGAAAATCCCTAATCCAATAGCTAATCCTAAATTAAAAATTTCATATTTCCAAAGTAAGAAACATCCAATACTTACTACTGCATAAAAAATAAAGAAAGCATCATTACGTTCAAACCAAGAATTGTGGTCTTTCTTGTGATGATCGGCGTGCAAGCTCCATAAAAATCCGTGCATGATGTATTTGTGACTAAACCAAGCCATAAATTCCATAAAGAAAAAGGTTGTAAAAAAAACCAAAACGTGTAACCACATAATAACAATAGTATTAAATTATATTTAATCTGTATTTGACATAGCATCTTGCTAATAATTCTACTTTTTGATAATCAGAAACTCTTATACGCGTATTTTTGATTTCTAAAGAAGGTGTTTTTTGAAGTTTTTTTAATAACTTTTTATAATATCTATAAGCAGTATACACTCCAAATTTAGCTTCTAAAGGTAAGTTTTTAATACCTTCAAATGCAGCTTCAAAATCACTTTCAATATCCGCAATAATTTCTTGTTTTGATTTTTCATCTAAATGATTCAAATCGGTATTAGGAAAATAAGTTCTACTTAATTCTTCAAAATCTGCTTTTAAATCGCGTAAGAAATTCACTTTTTGAAAAGCTGAACCTAATCGCATGGCTGAATCTTTTAATTCATTGTATTTTTCTTCATTTCCGTTAACGAAAACTTTCAAGCACATTAAACCTACTACATCTGCCGAACCATAAATATATTCTTGATATTCTTCTGTGGTTTTGTATTCACTTTTACTTAAATCTAATCTCATACTTTTCATGAAAGCATCAATCATTTCCTGTGGAATGTTATATTTATTCACAGTATATTGAAATGAATTTAAAATTGGATTTAAACTTATTTGATGTTTTAAAGCATCTGCTAAATCTTGTTCAAATTTTGAAAAAAGGAATTCTTTATCATAATCATGAAATGAATCCACAATTTCGTCGGCAAAGCGAACAAATCCGTAAATGTTATAAATATCTTGTCTAATACTTGGTGCTAACATCTTTACAGCACTAGAAAAAGAAGTACTGTAAGCCTTAGTGACTTTTACACTGCAATCATTAGAAACTTTGTCAAATAGTGCCTTCATTCTTATTGATATTTTTCTATTAAATCTGAAACTAGTTTTCCTGAGATTAAGGAAGGAGGAACTCCTGGTCCAGGAACAGTTAATTGTCCAGTAAAATATAAGTTTTTTACTTTTTTACTTTTCAATTTAGGTCTTAAAAAAGCAGTTTGCAGTAAAGTATTTGCCATACCATATGCATTCCCTTTATATGAATTATAGTCTTTTATGAAATCATTCACGCAAAATGATTCTTTAAAGATAATATTATTTTTTACTTTTTGATTAGTTAATTGTTCAAGACGTGTAATTATTTTTTCAAAATACAGTTCTCTTAACTCTTTTGTGTCTTCTAATCCTGGCGCTAGTGGAATTAAAAAGATTCCCGCTTCTTTTCCTTCTGGAGCACAATTCTCATCTGTTTTAGATGGAAAACTAGCGTAAAACAATGGTTCTTCTGGCCATTTTGGATTGTCATAAATCGCTTCGGCATGAATATCGAAATCTACATCAAAGAACAAAGAATGATGTTCTACGTTTTCAATTTTCTTATCAAAACCAACATAAAATAAGAGTGAAGAAGGTGCAAATGTTTTACTTTCCCAATAATTTTCTGAATACTGACGGTAATTTTCATCTAATAAAGTCTCTGAATGATGATAATCTGCACCGCTTAAAATTACATCACCTGTTACAATTTTATTATTGACTAATATACCTGTGGCTTTTCCGTTGGTAACATCAATCTTCTCTACATTAGCATTGGTTTCGATTTTTACACCTAACTCCCTAGCTAATGTTTCCATAGCCAATATTACCGAATACATTCCATTTTTTGGATGCCAAGTTCCTAGTCCAAAATCGGCATAATTCATGAAGTTATAAAAAGAAGGTGTATCGCTTGGTTTTGCTCCTAAGAATAAAACTGGAAATTCTAAAATTTGAACCAATTTAATGTTTTTGAATCGTTTTCGAACATCTTTTTTAATGTTACTGAAAAATTGATTCACTTTTTTAGCTGTTTCCAAGGTGATTAATTCCATTGGAGATTCACCAGGCCGATAAACTAAATCTTTGATGGCAATATCATAATTACCTTTAGCTTCTGCCATAAATTGTTCTAATTGCTTACCGCTTCCTTTTTCAATTGATTCAAAAGTGGTTACAATTTCTGGTAAATTATCAGCAATGGTTACAAAATCTAAATGCCCAAAGTATACTTGATAAGCTGGAGAAAGTTTTATCAGTTCGTAATAATCAGATGGTTTTTTATTAAAATCACCAAAAAAGCGTTCAAAAACGTCAGGCATCCAATACCATGTTGGGCCAATATCAAAAGTAAACCCCTCTTTTTTAAGTTGACGAGCTCTTCCTCCTATGGTACTGTTTTTTTCAAAGATTGTAACATCATTCCCTTGTTTTGCTAGATAACACGCTGCAGACAATGATGAAAATCCAGAACCGATTATTATAATTTTTTTACGCACTTGGTTTAATTTTGTTTAACAAAAATAACAAAAAAGTTAAACAAAACAAATATTTTTACAAAGTATTTGAAAGTTCTTCTATGCTATTGTAAATATGTATGTTGTTAGGTAGAGTTTTGGATGTAATGAATTGAGTCATTCTTCCTAATAATAAAACTTCGTGGTTTGTATTTTCAAGTAGTTTCGCTTGCATGTCAACAATATAACTATCAATTTCTTCTTGGTTAGGTTCTACAGTTAAATAGCTTACAAAAGTTATCTTTTCATAAGAGTTTTTTAAATCGAACAAACTTTCTGTTGGAATACTTTCTCCTAAATAGATGGTTTGATAGCCTTTTAATAGAATTTCATAATTTAAGTACATCAATCCTAGTTCATGAACTTCATTTAAAGGGAGGAATAATACAAAAACTTTATCCGTTTTAGTAGGTTCAAGAATTTGAACTTTTTCTGTATTTATTAGAAGTTTTTGTTTGATGAGGTAACTTATAAAATGCTCGTGAGCTGGAGTAATAGTTTCGGTTTGCCAAAGAAATCCAATTTCTTCCATCAAAGGTATGAAAACAGTGTAAAATACTTCTCTAAAAGATTTTTCGCTTAGTAATTGATTGTAAGTATTAAAAAATAACGATTGATCAAAATTCATCATCGCCATTTTAAAGGTGCTAATAGCATGATTTTTGGCACTTTTTTCGGAAATAATCTCGTTAGCCAGTTTGTTAATTTGCTCTTGAGTTAACGAACCAATTTTAGATATTTTATACCCGTAGTTATGAAGTAATACGATGTTTAGTAGTTTTTGAAGATTCTTAATGTCATAAGAACGGATGTTAGTATCAGAGCGCATGGGTTCTAAAACATTATAGCGTTTTTCCCAAATACGAATGGTATGAGCTTTTATACCTGAAAGGTTTTCTAAGTCTTTGATACTGAATACGTTTTTAACATTGTTCATCTTTTCTGTAAATTTATTAAACAAAAGTATGAAAAAAGATTTGTAAATAATCAAATTATTTCATTTAAATTTGTGAAATATAACTTAAACAAATCTTAATTATGAAAAAATTTTTAATGCTAATGTTGTTTGCAGCCTCTTCTTTAACAATGGCTCAAAAGGTTAAAATTGAAAAAGGTGATTTCAAATTTTTAGCAGGACAAACTGAAGTTAATGTTGAATTTGATTATTCAAATTTGAAATTAATGAAAGAAAATTTAACTGAATCTCAATATGTAGCTGAAAGAACCGCAGAATTAAATAAAAAAGCTAAAGGAAACGGTGATTCTTGGGCAAAAAAATGGGAAGCTAGTAAACAATTAGCTTGGCAACCTAAATTTACTGAATTAGTTAATGTTGTTTTATCAAAAAAGAAAAAAAATATTAGTTTTCAAGAAGGTTTATCTACTGCAAAATATACTTTAATTGTTGATGTTGTTTGGATGTATCCAGGTTATAATGTAGTTATGGCTAAAAAAGGAGCAAAAGTTACAACCGTTTTAAAATTTGTAGAAACAGCAAATAAATCGAATGTTTTAGCTGAAATTTCAAGTGAAAATGCACCTGGAGATGTTTTTGGTGGATCATTTAGTAATGAAGATAGAATTAGAGAAGGTTTTGCTAAAACAGGCAAAACATTAGCAGGATTAATTTTAAAGGATTTAAAATAATCATACAAAAATAAAAAAAAGGGCAATTTTAAAATTGCCCTTTTTTTTATTTGGTTTAAAAATCAAATATCGTCAAAATCAATATTAGTAAAACTTTCTGCTGATTTTATTTCTTCGTTATCTTCAGCATAAATTTCTCTTTTGAAATCTTTTTGGTGTCTTTCTGAAATTACTTCTTCACCTTTTTGGTCTAAAACAAAATCAGTCATTTCATCCAAAATTTCTCTGAAAGCAGCGAAATCTTCTTTGTACAAATAAATTTTGTGTTTTTTAAAGTGAAATGAACCATCTTCTTCTGTAAACTTTTTACTTTCAGTAATGGTAATGTAGTAATCATCTGCTTTTGTAGCTCTTACATCAAAGAAATACGTTCTTCTTCCTGCACGCAATACTTTAGAAAAAATATCTTCTTTTTCTAACATGTCATTTTCTCTCATAATCCTACTGTCAATTAATTAGTGTTATAGCGTCTCAAAAATCTAAAAAAAAATCGGATTAAACAAAAGTTTAGTCAATTTCTTTTTCCGAAAGTTGTTTTAAGTATAACTCTTTGTAGTAGCCGTTTTGTTCTAATAGTTGATTATGAGTGCCTTGCTCAACAATTTTTCCTTCCTCTAAAATGATAATCCAATCCGCATTTTTAGCCGATGATACTCGGTGACTTACAATAATGGTAGTTTTGTCTTTGCAATATGCTAACAAGTTGTTCAGTATAGTTTCTTCGGTTTCGGTGTCAACTGCGCTCAAACAATCATCTAAAAGTAATATAGGAGCGTTTTTAATTAAAGCTCTTGCGATTGAAACTCGTTGCTTTTGTCCACCTGATAATGTAATACCTCGTTCACCTAAAATGGTTTCGTATTGTTGATTAAAATTCACAATGTTGTCATGCACTACCGCTTTTTTAGCCGCTTCCATCACTTCTTCATCACTAGCATTTTCATTTCCAAATTTGATATTGTTTTTAATACTATCCGAAAACAAAAATGCATCTTGCGGTACCACACTAATTTGATTACGTAAATCAAATAAATTTAAATCTTTGATATCTTTGTTATCAATGGATACCGTTCCCGAATTAGTATCATATAAACGACTAATTAAAGTTAAAAGAGTCGATTTTCCTGAACCTGTTTTTCCTAAAATAGCTAATGTTTTTCCTTTTTTAACTTCAAACGAAATTTGGTCTAAAGCTTTAATGTTCGTATCCTCGTATTCAAACGAGACCTTGTCAAATTTAATATCACCTTCAATTGTAGAATGGCTGCTGTTGGTGTTTTTAATTTCAGGCTCTTCTTTAAGGAATTCGTTAATACGTTTCTGAGAAGCTTCTGCCTCTTGAACCAATGACGAAACCCAACCTAAAGAGGCAACAGGCCAAGTTAACATGTTGATGTATAAAATGAATTGGGCAATTACTCCAATACTTGAAATTTCAGAATCGCCATTAATATACATAGAACCACCAACATACACCACAACTAAGTTACTCAATCCAATAAGCAAAATCATCAATGGTCCAAAAAGTGAGTTTACTTTTGCTAAATCCATTGCTTTTACTTTGCTTTCATTGCTTAAATCATTGAATTCTTTTTGCTTTTTATTTTCAATTGCGTATGCTTTTATAACTCTTATTCCCGAAAAGATTTCTTGTGTATATGAAGAAAGTGTAGAAAGATTCTTTTGAAATTCCCCACTTCGTTTATGAATCATTGAACTAATTTTGAAAATACTATAAGATAAAAGCGGTAATGGTAATAACGAATATAAAGTAAGAGTTGGTGATATGTTGTACATATAAATCACAACAATAGTAAAACGCATTAAAGTGTTTAATGAATACATAACGGCAGGACCTACGTACATTCTCACTTTCCCAACGTCTTCGCTTATTCGACTCATTAGATCTCCGGTACGATTGCGTTTATAGAAACTTTGCGTAAGCGTTTGGTAATGATTAAAAATTTCATTTTTTAAATCAAATTCTACATGGCGCGACATAACAATTAATGTTTGACGCATTAAGAAGGTGAAAAATCCGGCAACAATAGTAGTTCCTAAAATAAGTAAAATGTTATGAAATAATGTTTTTTGAAAGCTAAGTAGGTTACCATCAGTATTTTTAACATAATCTTCGATTATTTTTATGGAGTTTCCAATCAACTCAGGAGTAAATAAAGAGAAGATTTGCGCTACAATAGTAATAAATATTCCAAGTAGGAAACGATATTTGTATTTGACAAAGTATTTGTTTAAATATTGTAATTCTTTCATAGTATTCTTTAGAGCGATAACATTTTTATATAAAATTCATTAAAAAGATAATCAATTGATAATGAACGATTATCGTATTTTTTTGCTTTTCATTGCTAATTTATTAAAAAAAATATAATTTTTCGAATCATTTTAAAATTATTCGTAATATTGTAATTGAATTTTGAATAATTTTTCAACTCAACTCAAATCGCATGACAGCAGAATTATTAAAAGCAAATGAACTTCATAAAGTAGACCCAGTTTTTGGTCAGGTATCTTTTGATGGTCATGAACAAGTTGTATTTTGTCACGACAAAGATACAGGATTAAAAGCAATTATTGGAATTCATAACACAGTTTTAGGACCTGCTTTAGGAGGAACTAGAATGTGGAATTATACAAACGAATGGGAAGCGTTAAATGATGTTTTGCGTTTGTCTCGTGGAATGACTTTCAAAAACTCGATTTCGGGATTAAATTTAGGTGGTGGAAAAGCGGTTATCATTGGTGATGCTAAAACTCAAAAATCTCCTGAATTAATGCGTCGTTTTGGACAATTTGTAGATTCATTATCTGGAAAATATATCACTGCTGAAGACGTAGGAATGGAAACCAAAGACATGGATACAGTTAACGAAGTTACAAAACACGTTGCCGGTATTTCAGTTGAAAGAGGTGGTTCGGGAAATCCTTCTCCTACTACAGCTTACGGTGTTTTCATGGGGATGAAAGCAGCGGCTAAATACAAATATGGTTCTGATAATTTAGAAGGGAAAAGTGTTTTAGTACAAGGAATTGGTCATGTAGGCGAAGTTTTAGTACAACATTTAACAGAAAGTGGTGCAATTGTTACGATTACTGATATCAACGAAGATAGAGTTCATCAAGTAGGAGCAAAGTACGGAGCTAAAATTTTTACAGGTGCTGATTTATACAGTGCAGATGTAGATATTTATGCACCTTGTGCTTTAGGAGCTACTATTAATGATGCTACTATTAATAATATTAAAGCTTCTATCATTGCTGGAGCGGCTAATAACCAATTAGCTAACGAAGCAGTTCACGGAAAAATCTTAAAAGAAAAAGGTATTTTATATGCACCTGATTTCTTAATCAATGCTGGTGGTGTTATTAATGTCTATTCTGAATTAGTAAAATGGACGAATGCTCAGGTGATGGAGAAAACAGAAAACATCTACAACACGGCATTAGAGATTTTTAAATTTGCAGATGATAATAACATTACTACGCATCAAGCAGCCTTTTCAATGGCGCAAAAACGTATTGATGACGCAAAAAATGAATTAAAGAAGTAATTCGCTTTAAATAAAATTGTATTTTTGCAGAGCGAAAGAGGAAACTTTTTCGCTCTCTTAATTTTATAAAGTTCTTAATTAGTATGTTAAATAGAAGACATATCCGAGTAAAAGTGATGCAGAGTATTTATACCATGCACCAACATCAATCTGATAATTTGGATAAAGAAGAAAAATTCCTTTTTCAAAGTATTGAAAACACCCAAAACTTATACCTTTTATTGCTTTCAGCACTTATTGAAATCAAAAAGAAAGAGTCAACATACATCGAATTGGCTTCAAAAAAACACTTAGCTACTAAAGAAGAAAGTAATCCCAATTTAAAATTCATCAACAATAAAGTTTTGGTTTTATTAGCCGAATCTGAAGCTTTGGAAACTGCTTTAGAGGAAAATAACATCAATAACTGGAAACTAAATGATGATATTATTTTAGGTTTGATTGAAGTAATTAAAGAAAGTGAATTGTACCAAAACTATATGGATGAACCAACCAATAGTTTTGAACAAGATAAAAGTTTTATTGTTGATTTATACACTGAAGTAATTGCACCAAGCGATCGTTTATATGATTATTTAGAAGATTATAAATTGACTTGGGTAGATGATTTACCAGGAATTAATACTCTAATTGTAAAGCAAATCAAACAATTAAATGGTGAGAATGATACTTTAATTGTTCCAAAAGTTTACAAAGATGAAGATGATAAAGAATTTGTAAAAAACTTGTTTAGAAAAACAGTTTTAAACGAAGTTGAATTATCTAAAGAATATATCGATAAAACGCCTAATTGGGATGTGGAGCGTATTGCTGAAATTGATACGATTATTTTAAAAATGGCAATTTGTGAGTTATTGAAATTTCCATCTATACCTACTAAAGTAACAATTAATGAATATTTAGAAATTGCAAAAGAATATTCTACACCAAAAAGTAGTATTTTTATCAACGGAATTTTAGACAACTTAGTAAAAGAGTTCGACCGCGATGGAAAATTAAAAAAAGCAGGTAGAGGTTTATTATAAAATTTTAAAAAATGATAAGAAAATCAGTCGGGTTATTCGCCCTTTCGTTAGTTTTGTTAACATCAGCTTGTAAACAAGAAAGTGCAGCTGATAAAATTACAGATGCTGATATGAGAACCATTGAAGCAGAGAGAGCTTTAATTGGTAAATATCCTAAAGTAGAATTAGATAAAGAAGTTCACGATTTTGGAAACATCAAAGAAGGGGACGTAGTTGAAACTGAATTTATTGTTAAAAATGTTGGTGAAACTGATTTAGTAATTTCTGATGCAAAAGGAAGTTGTGGTTGTACTGTTCCAGAACCTCCAAAAGAACCAATTAAACCAGGAGAATCAGCACCAATAAAAGTTTCTTTTGATTCTAAAAATAAACCAGGAACTCAAGAAAAAACAGTAACATTAACGACTAATTCAGAAAACGGTCACGAAATGTTCAAAATTAAAGCAAATGTAACACCAACAGCTGGAAAACCAGTTTATATACCAAATAACAAATAATTATGAATCCAAGTTTAGCAATACAAATCGTATTAATGATTGCTGTGTTTTATTTTTTATTAATAAGACCACAACAACAAAGAGCAAAAAAAGAGAAAGCATTTGAAACCGGATTAAAAGTAGGTGATAAAATAATCACTAAAGCTGGAATTCATGGAAAAATTGCTGAAATGAATGAAGATACAATCGTTGTAGAAACAATGGCAGGAAAAATCAAAATGGAAAAATCTGCTATTTCAATGGAAATGAGTGCTAAATTAAAAGCATAATTTCATTCAAAAATAATAGAAAAGCCGAATTTCAAATAAGAAATTCGGCTTTTCTATCGTTAATTAAATTAATAATTTATTTGCCATTTAAAGCGGTAATTTCGGCAATTTTAACAATCACTTCAGTAGCTTTTACCATACTTTCAACTGGAACATATTCATATTTTCCATGAAAATTATGACCACCAGCAAAAATATTCGGACAAGGTAAACCTTTGTAAGATAATTGGCAACCATCAGTTCCGCCACGAATTGGTTTAATTAATGGTTTTATTCCTAATTCTTTCATAGCTTTTTCGGCAATTTCTACAATATGAAAAACAGGTTTTACCTTTTCTTTCATGTTATAGTATTGGTCTTTTACTTCTGCAATTGCGATTTCTTCACCAAATTGCTTTTTCCACTTTTTGTTGAATTTATTTGATAATTCGTAGATAAACTTTTTTCTCTCTTTGAATTTTTTTGCACTATGGTCGCGAATAATTAATTCTAACACAGTTTCTTCAATACTTCCAGAAATTCCAACTACGTGAAAGAAACCTTCATATCCTTTCGTTTTTTCGGGAATTTCATTCTTTGGCAATTTCGAAATAAATTGATTCGCTAAAAGCATTGAGTTAATCATTTTTCCTTTAGCATAACCCGGGTGAACACTTTTTCCTTTGAAAATTATTTTAGCTCCAGCGGCATTAAAATTTTCATATTCTAGTTCACCAATTTGACTTCCGTCCATTGTGTAAGCCCATTCGCAACCAAATTTTTCAACATCAAATTTATGAGCGCCACGACCAATTTCTTCATCAGGCGTAAATCCCACACGAATTTTTCCATGCTTGATTTCAGGATGTTGAATTAAATATTCCATTGCCGACATGATTTCGGTAATTCCTGCTTTATCATCGGCTCCTAAAAGTGTAGTCCCGTCAGTAGTAATTAAAGTTTGCCCTTTGTATTGTAACAAATCTTTAAAGTAACTTGGTGATAAAATGATGTTTTGTTTTTTGTTTAAAACAATATCACCACCATCATAATTTTTTACAATTTGAGGTTTTACGTTAGCACCTGTAAAATCTGGAGTTGTATCATAATGCGATACAAATCCTATAGTAGGAACTTCATGTTTGACATTGCTTTCTAAAGTTGCCATTACATAGCCATTTTTATCAATAGTTACCTCAGTCATTCCCATTGCTTTTAGTTCTTTGACTAATAAATTGGCAAGGTCTAATTGTTTTTTTGTACTTGGAGTAGTATCAGAATTAGGATCTGATTCAGTGTCTATAGTTACGTAGCTTATAAAGCGATCAATTATATGTTGCATGAATTTTTAAATTTATACAAATATAGAAAAAGGAATTGTTAAACTTATGATTTCGTAATAATTGCTTGATATCAAAAGATATTGAGAAAAATTTTAATTTGAATTAATAAAATTAGAACTGTTTTTGAAGAAAATGTAATACATTTATAGTTAAAATGAAGTGTAAAAATTAAAAACCCTGTAAAATCAATACTTTACAGGGTTTTTGGTGGAGTCGGAGAGAATCGAACTCTCGTCCAAACAAGCAATCAAATAGCTTTCTACACGCTTAGTTTCATCTTGGATTTTCGACAAAGAGCAAGGCTAGAAACCGCCACTCTTTACTTAGCTCTGTCAGTGTCAGAACGGATTTAAAGCATTACCGTTCCTAGGTCTACTTTTACGGTTCCCCTAAACCAACCGCCATAAACCAAGGCTTTTGAGGAGAATCTAGCTTTCCTACCTGGTAGGAACTAGGCAAATCTTACTATAATTCAGATTAAGCAGCTAAAGCGTAATTATTTTCGCCGTTTATAGGTTTGTACATTTGGATTTACGAGCTAAACATACAATGCTCGACGTGCTTACTAATCAATTCCACTCGCTGTCAAAACCAGTCGACCCCTTGTGAAATAAGTAGATTTTTTTGAATAAAATTATACTCAAAAAGTGAGCCAAAAATACTACCATTTTTTCAATAAAAAAACTATTGCGCAAACTAAAGTAAAAAGTTATATTTGTAACATTAAATCATTATTCAGTTATATATACTGTTGGCTATGAAGTTTGGAATCATCAAAGAAAGAAAAAATCCACCGGATAGAAGAGTAGTTTTTACTCCAGAAGAGTTAGTACGCTTACAATCAGAGCATACCGATGCAGTAATAAAAGTGGAAAGTTCCGATATCAGAATTTTTTCTGATGACCAATATCGTAATTTAGGACTTAATGTCACTACCGATTTATCAGATTGTGATGTGCTTTTTGGTGTAAAAGAAGTGCCAGTAGATGCCTTAATTCCAAACAAAAAATACTTTTTCTTTTCGCATACGATTAAAAAACAGCCATTCAACAGCAAATTGTTAAAAGCTATTTTAGATAAAAATATCGAATTATACGATCACGAAACTATTGTAGATGCTACCAATCACAGATTAATTGGCTTTGGTCGTTATGCTGGACTAGTTGGTGCTTATAATGGATTTAGAGGATTCGGAATTAAATACGATTTATTCACTTTGCCAAAAGCGGAAACCTTAAGTGGTAAAGAAGATTTAATTGCACGTTTAAAACGACAAACACTTCCAAATATTAAAATTGTACTTACCGGACATGGTAAAGTTGGAATGGGAGCTAAAGAAATTTTAGATGGAATAAAAATCAAACAAGTTAGTGTTGATGATTTTTTAAATAAAAACTACACAGAACCTGTTTACACTCAAATCGACGTATTGGATTATAACAAACGTGTTGATGGACAGATTTTGAATAATACTGATTTCTACAAAAATCCTCAAGATTACGTTTCTAATTTCGAACGATTTACTAAAGTTTCTGACATGTTTATTGCAGGGCATTTTCATGGAAATGGTTCGCCAGATATTTTAACTAGAGAAATGTTAAAAGCAGCTGATAATAAAATTCAAGTGGTTGCAGATGTTTCATGTGATGTTGATGGTCCAATTGCTTGTACTCTTAAAGCATCGACCATTGCTGAACCATTTTTTGGTTATTTACCAAGTGAACACAAAGAGGTTTCTTATACACATCCAGCATCTATCATGGTAATGTCGGTAGATAATTTACCTTGTGAATTACCTAAAGACGCCAGTGAAGGTTTTGGAGAAATGTTTATGAAATATGTAATTCCAGCTTTCTTCAATGGAGATAAAGACGGAATTCTTCAAAGAGCCAAAATTACAGAAAACGGCAAATTGGCAGAACGTTTTAAATATCTACAAGATTACGTAGATGATAAACAAGAAATGGCAACAGCTCAATAATATTATGAAACTCGATCTTAATCGGGTTTTTTTATTGAAATACAATTTATATTCTTTTTTTTAAAATGTAAATATTTAAAAATGAAATCTTTATGTTTTTTAACGTAAGCTTCTTATTTCATAAATCAACACAATTAAGTATTTATTCAAAAATTAAATTAAATTTGATGAATTGAAACAAACCAATTATAACTAACCATACATTTTCTTATGAATACCAATCAAAATTCAACAAACTATCCAGCTTTATATACGCTGATTACTGTTTTCTTTTTCTGGGGATTTATTGCAGCTGGAAATAATATTTTTATTCCATTTTGTAAAAGTTATTTCTCTTTAGATCAATTTCAATCGCAATTAGTAGATTTTGCCTTCTATACAGCTTACTATATTGGAGCTTTATTGCTTTTTGCTCTAGGAAATGCATCTGGAAAAGACGTAGTAGGAAAATGGGGATATAAGAAAAGTATCGTATACGGTTTATTATTTTCTGCTTTAGGAGCAGGAGCAATGATTGTTGCAGTTGAAGCTAATTTATATGCCGGAATGTTAGTAGGTTTATTTATTGTAGCATTAGGATTTTCATTGCAACAAACCGCAGCCAATCCTTTCGCGATTCTATTGGGTGATCCAAAAACGGGAGCTAGTCGTGTAAATTTAGGAGGAGGAATCAATTCTTTAGGAACGACAATTGGACCTCTTATTGTGGCTTTTGCGTTATTTGGTTCAGCCAAAACAATATCGGATGATAAAATTAAATCATTAGGTTTAGATAAAGTAGTTTTACTTTACATAGGAGTAGGTTTCTTATTTATTGCAGCTGCAGCCTTATTTTATTTTTCGAAGAAAGTACCAACAGGAATTGCAAATGAACCTATTGAAAAAGCAAATAAAGCACTTCGCACATTAGTTGTTATGACGATTTTATTAGCGGTGATGTTTACTCCTGTTTTTAATAGTTATAAAACAGAAGAAGCTAAGAAAATTGAAACTTTAGAATACGATTTAAGTGTAGCTAAAACTCAAAAGGCATTCAATTCATTAAAAGAAATGACGGGAAATGAAATAGGAGCCTACAAAGCAAAATTAGAAAAGAAACAAGCTGAATTAACAATACTTAAGAAAGACATTGAACAATTCAGAATGTATTGGTTAACTGGTGCTTTGTTAGTTGTTATTGGAGGATTGTTGTTTTCTTACACAGCAGCACAAAAGAAAGCCGAAGGTTGGGGAGCTATGCAATATCCACAATTGGTTTTAGGTATGTTGGCCATTTTTACGTATGTTGGAGTTGAAGTTGCTATAGGAAGTAATCTAGGTGAACTATTAAAATTAGAAGAATTTGGAAGTTTACAATCATCTGATATTGCACCTTATGTTTCTATGTATTGGGGAAGTTTAATGATTGGACGTTGGGCAGGAGCCATTAGTGTATTTAATTTACAAGGAATGAAAAGAACAATTGCATTAATTGTGGTGCCATTACTTGCATTTGCTATCATTTTAGGTATTAATATAATTTCAGGAAAAGACATGAAACCTCTGTATTACTACGTAATTTGTGTGGTGTTACAAATTGCAGCTTTCTTTTGGAGTAAAGATAAACCTGCAAGAACGTTAATGATTTTTGGAACTTTTGGAATTGCCGCTATGATAATCGGATTAATGTCTACTGGAACTATTGCTATTTATGCCTTTTTAGCTGGAGGATTAGCTTGTAGTATCATGTGGCCAGCTATTTTTAGTTTGTCGATTATTGGATTAGGAAAATATACTTCGCAAGGTTCAGCTTTCTTGGTAATGATGATTTTAGGAGGTGGAATTATTCCTCCATTACAAGGAAAATTATCTGATATTATTGGTATTCACCAATCGTACATCGTAGGTGTTGTTTGTTTTGCTTACCTAACATTATTCGCTGTATTAGTTAAAGGTATTTTAAAGAAACAAAACATTGATGTAGATGCTATTGAAGTAGAGGGAAGTCACTAAAAGTAAAAAGGATAATGGACAAAGTATAAACCTCCGTCAGAAATAATATTCTGACGGAGTTCTGTTTTTTTATTTATTCCACTCAATTTTTCTGGAGAAATACATCACAGCAGCTAGTATTAAAAACAATCCAATACTTCCTACTAGTAAAGCATAATCTTCTAATTGGATAATCACATAAATAAAAGTATATAAAACACTTAATGAAGCGCCAATAAACATTGGAAACTTTTTGTCTTTTAATATCGAAATCGAATAAAGCGAAATCATAATGATGACAGATGCTCCGGCAATCAAATAAGCAAAAGAAAACGTACTGTGTTCAGTAATCGAAATTAGTAAAGTGTAAAACATAATCAAAGCAATTCCAATCATCGAATACTGAAAAATATGAATGTTAATTTTACTAATCGACTGAATCAAAAAGAAGATTAAAAAGGTTAATCCAATGACCAAAAATCCATATTTAGAAGCGCGTTCGTTTTGTTGGTATTCGTCAACCGGCGTAATAAAATCTACTGCAAAAGCGTATTTGCCTAATTCAGGTAAAACTTCAAAATAGTTTTGAGCAAACGGTCTATTAAAGTGTAGTATTTTCCAATTGGCTTCAAAGCCGTTATCCGTAATTTCTCTAGAAATAGGCGAGAAGTTACCATTGAAGTTCGGCGAATTCCAATTTGAAGTCATTTTAGCATCAGTCGTTTTTCCAATGGGAACCATTTTTATTTGCTTGCTTCCGTTGAATGAAATATCAAAGTTAAATTGACATTTATTTTGAAGTGATTTATAATCAAAATAATTGGTTTCCAAACTTTCAATACTGTCATTTGTTGCATTGGCAACCGATTCAAACGCTAAATTCTGATTGCCAATTTTTATTTTTACTTCATCTTTTAAGCTTTTTAAATTGGTAGTTCGAATTATAATTTTGGCACGATTCCAGTAAATGTTTTCGGACGGAATACCTTTTGACCCAAAATTAGGATTGTTGTATTTTCCGTTAAATTGCATTTTTGTGGTAAAAACATTTGATTTATAAATACTTCTTTCCAAAGGTTTTACCATGGTAACTTCGGTTTTGTTGTTCAAAGTTTCTGGAAAGAAATAGCCATAATTATTAGCTCCCGACATAGGGTCTTTGTAAGGTACTTTTAAAATTGGACCATAAAAATAAACGGAATTTCCCCATTTTGAAGTGGTTTCCGAAATAACTTCTTTTTGTCGCACACTGCGTTCTACAATTAATTCTTGTACTAAGGCTAATGGAATGATTAATATTATTGTTAAAATTCCTACCATTATCATTTTGGCGGTTGTGGTTTGAAAGAATGGTATTTTTGGTTCTTGTTGCATTGGTGTTTCCATGATTTTTAATTAAAAAGGTGAATTTGATGTGATTGATTTGATAATAATTGAAAAATAGACAAATGCAATAGGAACATTTGCTAATACTATTGCAGTTTGAATTGCAATTTTTTTTCTCTGAGACGGTTCTGTTATGAAGTTTATGAATAAATTAATTGCTACAATTATGTTTGTAAATAGAGCAGCAATTACATACAGAATTCCGATGTAAATAATGTTATCCCATTTTGGAAATATGAAATAGCTCAAAAAAAGTATTGTTCCTATTAAAAATGAAAGTAAGGCAACTTGTATGGGAAATGGTAACATTAAAATTTTATTTTCCATGGTAAATTGATTTTAGATTATTGATTAAATTTTTAGTAATTTCTTTAAAAAGGAATAAAACAATAAGAATTGTCATGATAAGAGTAATGAGCTTATTCATTTTGGTTCAGATTAAATGTTTGTTGAATTGTTGAAAGTGGAATTGTAAGCATTTTGTAAAAGTCTAAATCGTAAAAACGATGTGCTTTTTTCCCTTGTTTGTATTTTTCATAAAAGTTTTTATATTCGAATGGATAAAATAGTATTCCAGTGGCGATTACTATAAATACAAACGGACTCCTTTTTCCGTTTCCTAACAGAATAAATTGCATGTCTATTTCATCTTTAACAGATATTCCTGTATTGGTAAGTACATGAAAAACATCGTGTTCTTCCAAAGTAGCCTGAATATTAAAATTGTATTTTAACAAAAAACAACCATACTGAAATCCTAAACTTTCTTGCGGAAGCTTTAGAAAATCTTGCATAGAAATATCCCAAGCTTTAGTTTGTTTAAATAGAAATTGATAAGGCACTTTGATGATTCTGTACAGAGTTTCGATTATGATTTCTTTCATTTTATTAAATTTAAAAGTACTTTGAATTTCAAAGTAAATAGATAAAAAAATAGGTTTAACTTTTCTTAATTAATTTTTCAAGCGCTTCGATGTGAGAAGTAAAGGCAATTCTTCCTTCTTTTGTAGCACTATATTTTGTGTTGGGTTTTTTGCCAATAAATTGTTTTTCAATTTGAATGTAATTTTCTAATTCTAATGCTTTGGTGTGCGAGGCTAAGTTGCCATCGGTTACACCTAAAAGTTCCTTTAGCATATTAAAATCTGCACTTTCATTCACCATCAATACCGACATAATCCCCAAACGAATTCGGTGATCAAAGGCTTTGTTGATATTTTGGATGATGTTTAGCATTTAAAAGGTTAAAAGTTTTGGTTTTATAAATTTTGTTGTGACATGAAATATTAAAGTTATCATTATTGTATATAACAAGCAAAAAGGGTAACCAAAAAAGACAAAAATTCCAAATCCAGAATCATTTATTAAATTATTTTCAAGTTCTTCCAACTCATATGTCATTTCCTCTTTTGAGAAAAATCCGTCGTTATTAATGTCATACTTTTTCATTTCTTGTTTAATCTTATAACTTTCATATTGAAAAGCTAAAATGGGGATTAAATATAAAATAACTGATGAAAAAAAGATAATTTTAAAATAACTTATTTTTTTCTTTCTAAGCCAAAATATACATAATAATAAAAGAGAACTTAATCCAACCAAAAAATACATCTTACTTTCTCTCGTATTTAAAATACATTAAACTTCCATATAAAATATGGCAACCTCCAAAACCTAATGCCCAGAACAACAATCCGTAGCCTAAGAACCAAGTCGAAAATAAACCTAAAGCTATCATCGTAATTCCTAAATAACGAACATCTCCTAAAGTATATTTGCTAGCATTTACACAAGCTAATCCGTAGAATATCAAAGTTAATGGAGCAACTAAACCCAACATATTTTTTTCGATTAAAAAGATAATAAAAAATCCACCAGTTGCCAAAGGAATCATAAAGTTGATAACTAATCTTTTAGAAGCGCTGTTCCATACTTTGTCATGACTTTTTCTCGCTTTGCTGATACTCAACACAATTCCTGTTACAATCGACAACACTAAAACAGAAGTGGCAATAATCAATAATCGAATTACTGCATCTTCAGAAATGATTAAATCACGATAAGCTCCCATTGTTGAAGTATCAAAGTAAATGGTTTTATAAGCTAACCATGCTCCAACCAAAGCATAAACGCCTGCTAAAATTCCCGATAAGCCACTCAAAGATATAAAACGTGATGATTTGTTCATCAAATTTTTGATTTCGGTAATGTCGTTAAGATATTTTTCGTTTTCCATTTTAAAGTACTTTGAAATACAAAGTAAATAATAAATATTTTGTTGACCAAACATTTTTTACATTATTTTTGAAGAAATCATTTTCTATGAAACCTACAGAAGCCTATATACTCCGTCAACCCGAACAATTCCAAGTGATGATGTTACATGTGCTTGCAGTAGTAGAGGAGGAGCTTTCGCAATCAGAATTGCTATTTAAATGGGGAATTCCGTACGTGTATTATAAAAAAAAGCCATTTTGTTATTTAGCTCCTAATCATAAAAAGGGGTTTTTAGATGTTGGTTTTGCCAAAGGATTTGAGTTGAAAAGGAATCAAGAAACTCTAGTTGATGAAAAGAGAAATACCGTTAAATCGTTACGTTATTTTTCTATTGAAGAAATAGATAACGCTGTTTTAAATGATGTTATTTCGGAAGCAAAATTGCTTTATTAATAAAAAATCACGAACTCGTTCAGAATCCGTGATTTGTATAGTAAGCAATTTGATTACAATCTGAAAATTCCACCAACCGCTATAATACGTTGGAAAAACCAAAAATTTTGTTCAGCATAATCAGCTTTATCATTAGTAGTTCTGATATTATTCATATCAATATAACCTCCTTTTAATTCGGTTTGTATGAAAAAGTATTTAAAGAAGGTAAAATTTAATCCTACTTTTGCTGAAAGACCATATCCGGCAACATTAAAATCATCATGACGTTCTTTGCCTAATAAAGTTGCATTTGTTTTAGGATATAAAAATCCACCACCAATTCCTTCAGTTAAATTGATTTGAAATTTATCGGTATTTGGTAATCCAATTAAGCCAGATATATCATCTACACGAGAAATTTCGGTATTTACATAATTTAAACCATCAGTGTGCTCAAACAATAAAAAATCTTCATCTAATGTTAGTTGGCCATCTGCTGGATTTTCGTTATAGCTCCCTGCATTTGGATAATAACCTGTGTAGTCAACTCTTCTATCGTTATACATTACATATTTCATATGGTCAAAACCAATTGAAATGTTGTAATGGTCGTTTATGAAATATCCAATTCTTAAATTAGTTTGAGGAATAGTCATTCGCGCCGGATTTACATAATCAATATGCCATCCTTTTGGTTTGTCATGTGCCGAAACATTGTGAATTGTAAAATCGTAATCCGCACCTTTAAAACGAATGTCAGATTTGGAATAGGTTTCGCGATTTCCACCCCAAAAAACATAAAATTTACCTTTGTTTTTACTCGTGTATTTTTCAGGATTTTCGACTGTTTCTTGCGAAAAGGTGTACTGTGAAAAAACACAAAAAGTTAGTACAACCATTAAAAATGGATGTTTCATTAAGATATTAAAATTAAAATTGATTTACGGTTTTGCGAATGGCAACTAATTTAGTCATTAAGTTTTCGAAATAATCTAAGTGTAACATATTAGCACCATCGCTTTTTGCATTTGCTGGATCGAAGTGTGTTTCAATAAAAATTCCGTCAACACCAACAGCGATTCCTGCTTTTGCAACAGTTTCAATCATATCTGGACGACCACCTGTTACACCAGCTGTTTGATTAGGTTGTTGTAATGAATGTGTTACATCTAAAACTGTAGTGGCATAGTTTTGCATGGTTGGAATTCCTCTAAAATCTACAATCATATCTTGGTAGCCAAACATTGTTCCTCTATCGGTAACCATTACATTTTGATTTTGGCAATCCAAAACTTTTTGAACGGCATGTTTCATACTTTCTGGACTCATAAATTGTCCTTTTTTCAAGTTTACCGTTTTACCTGTATTTGCAGCGGCAACTACTAAATCAGTTTGACGTACAAGAAAGGCTGGAATTTGTAAAACATCAACATATTCAGCTGCCATAGCAGCATCTTCGTTAGTGTGAATATCGGTTACAGTTGGTACACCAAATTCTTTTGATACTTTTTGTAAAATTTTCAATGCTTTTTCATCTCCAATTCCAGAAAAACTATCAATTCTAGAACGATTTGCTTTCTTGAAAGAACCTTTAAAAACGTATGGAATTTGTAATTTATCAGTAACCGAAACTAATTTTTCAGCAATTCGCATAGCCATTTCTTCGCCTTCAATAGCGCAAGGACCAGCTAATAAGAAAAAATTACCACTGTCTAAATGTTTAATTTGAGGTATGTTTTGTAAATTCATGTTGTGTTGATTTTGAAGTTGCAAAGATAAAAATAAAAACCTTCTAAACAGCGGTTTAAAAGGTTACTTATGTTACACTTTATTTAAAATGTTTTTTATTTATCACGGGTAGTTAGTTTTTTTATAGAAAATCCTTTTGGGCACACTATTTTTCCTTTTTCAAAAATATTGAAATACATTGTAATTTTTTTTGTGGTACCTTCAAAAGTAACTTCATAAATTCCAATAGTTCCTGCACCCATATTAGTGTTTTTTGTTGGAAAAGGGCAACAAGTATCTACTTTTCTGAAGCTAATTTTTTCACCATTCGGACCTTCTAAACCATTAAAATAATATTCAATGTTTATAGTTTCTTGTTTTTCATGAATAAAACCAATATTAACGGGATAATCTGGATCAAACCCATATTTGTTATTTTCAGCATATTCTGTAATAACATATCTATTATCAGTAAATGAAGGTCTTTTGGCATTATTATCAACATTTTTCAAAGTTGATTTAGTACTTACACAACTGGTAATTAAAAATGTGGTAAAAATTAAAAGTAAGTATTTCATTTTAATTTGGTTTAATCGTTGAATCTGAAGTTTTTGGTTTTAAAATATAAGCAACAATCGCGCCAATTACTATTCCAAATGACAAACCTCCAGAAATACTTTGCCAAATATAGGCTGTTAAATTAAAGTAACTTTTTGCTTCTTCTAAAGTTAACCTTTTACTTTCTACTGAAAGAGTAATAAGCTTATCAAAATAGTTTGGAGTAATAAATTCATGTGTAATAAATTGTGTTATTGGACTAAATATTACCACAATAAAAGAAATAACTACTCCTGAAATAAAACCTTGTTTCCAATTCATTTCTCCGTTGTAATAGTTTTTCTTTTTATCACTTAAAGCTAAATAATACAATAGAAAATTCGGAAAAATAATTAACATCGTAAAAAACATTTGCCATTTAATTTTTTCGTCATGAAATCCCAATTGTTTTTCTAATGTCATCCATGCCAAAAATATAATTGACATAATTACAGCCCATTTTAATTCTATTTTAAACTTTTTCATTTTCTATAAAGTATTTTATTGCATCAAAATTAGCCAAAATTGTAACAATTGTTACCAAAACCAATCTTAATTTCTATTTTTGTACAAAATTGCAAAAAAATATGGAATTTATCTACGGAACATGGCATTGGTTAATTTCTGGTTTTTTAATCGGAATTACTATGCTTATTTTAACCTACTTTGGAAAAAACTTTGGAATGTCGTCTAACTTAAGAACGATGTGTTCTATGGCTGGAGCAGGAAAATTTAGTGACTTTTTTAAATTTGATTGGCGCGAACAGAAATGGAGTTTAGCAGTTGTTTTAGGAGCAATTGTTGGTGGATTCATTGCTTATCATTTTTTATCAAATGGAACTGGAGTTAACTTAAATCCTGAAACAGTAAACCAATTACAAACGCTTGGTATTGAAGCTCCAAACGGAAAATTGCTTCCAGATGCGATCTTTAGCGTTGAAACATTACAAACACCAAAAGGATTTGCCATTTTATTAATTGGCGGATTACTAATTGGTTTTGGAACGCGTTATGCAGGCGGATGCACATCAGGTCACGCTATTTCAGGTTTGAGCAATTTGCAATTACCATCATTAGTAGCAGTAATTGGATTTTTTATAGGCGGATTACTGATGGCACATTATTTATTACCACTAATTTTTAAAGCAGCATAATTATGAAGTTAGCACGTTTTTTTCTAACCGGAATTTTTTTCGGAATTGTTTTAACTAAGGCAGAAGCTGTTTCTTGGTATCGTATTTACGAAATGTTTCATTTTCAATCATTTCATATGTTTGGAATTATAGGAACGGCTCTTTTTACAGGAATTGTGGGTTTACAAATCATAAAACGTAAAAAACTTAAAGATTTTAACGGTTTTCCAATTAAAATTATTGAAAAAGAACCTGGTTTTTGGAGGTATATAATTGGAGGATCACTTTTTGGTCTTGGTTGGGCATTGGTTGGAAGCTGTCCTGGTCCCATTTATATTTTATTAGGAACAGGAACTTATGCAATAGCAGTTGTATTATTAGGAGCATTATTAGGAACCTATATTTACGGGTTATTGAAAGATAAATTGCCTCATTAAAGTTGCGTTAAAGTAACAAAAGTTACGGTGTTTAGTTTGTAGATTTTGTAAATTTGTATTTCTTAAAATATAATATCATGAAAGCTACAGTATATATACAAAATTTGAAATGTGGCGGTTGTGCCAATACAATTACTAAAAATATTGCAACCCTTGATTCAATTATTGATGTTTCAGTAAATGTTGAGGAAAGTTCCGTTTCTTTTGATTATACAACAGAGGAAAAACTTATTGAAGTTAAAGATAAATTAAAAGCTTTGGGTTATCCAGAAGATGGAGAAGCAAATAGTTTAGGTTCAAAAGCCAAATCGTATGTGAGTTGTGCTATTGGTAAAATGAGTTAAATAAAAAAATCCCGCAAATAGCGAGATTTTTTTATTTATATAATTTCTGCACTTAATCCAGCATCTAATAATGCTGAACATTGCGGCTTAAGTTGGTCAATCGGACCCGTTTTAACCGTGCATTTGCCTTTATAATGTACTAATAATGCACATTGTTCAGCCTGTAATTCATCATGTTTACAAACTCTTATTAGAGTATCAATAACATGGTCAAATGTATTTACATCATCGTTGTGTAAAACAATTTCGTTATTAACGCCAACAGCTTCTGCTACTAAAACTTCTTCTTGTACTTTTTCTATCGTGCTCATTTTCTTTACGTTTGAAAGTTCTTTACAAAAATACTGAAATCAAATTCAATTTCAAAAGTCAATTTCAAAAATCAATTTCAAAATTCAAGTTCAATTTCATTATTTAAAAAAAGTTAAACTCCCAACTTCCATCTCCCAACTCCTAACTATTTGACAAACTTCAAAGCAACCCAATTGTTTCTTTCAAATTGTTTTACATAAGTTAATCCTTTAGATGTACAACTTTCAGAAATCACAGGAATATCTTCAGTATAAAAACCGCTTAAGAATAGAATCCCGTTTTCGTTAAGACAATCTACATATTGTTGCATATCGTTTAAAAGAATATTACGATTGATGTTTGCAATGATAATATCGTATTTTTTACCCAATAACAAAGACGCATCCCCTTCGTAAACCGAAATATACTTGCAATTATTACGTTCGGCATTTTCAATGGAATTTAGGTAACACCAGTTGTCAATATCAATGGCATCAATTGGTTGAGCACCTTTCATTTCAGCTAAAATGGCTAAAATAGCAGTTCCGCAACCCATGTCTAAGGTTTTTTTATTCGTAAAATCGGTTTCCAAAATATGTTGAATCATCATGTGAGTGGTTTCATGATGACCTGTTCCAAAACTCATTTTTGGTTCAATTACAATATCATATTCGGCATTAGTTTTTTCATGAAATGGCGCTCTTACATGACATTTTCCGTCTACTTCAATCGCTTCAAAGTTTTTTTCCCATTCTTCATTCCAATTCACTTGTTCAATTTCTTCAAAAGTATAATCGATTTTAAATTCGGGATTATCTAAAATTTGAATATCTTCTAAAATAGTTTCGCTCCACAAATCTTTTTGAACGTAGGCTGAAATCCCTGTTTCGGTTTCAATAAAACTTTCAAATGCTTTTTCTCCTAACTCAGCAATTAAAATTTCACTTCCTAATTCTAATGGAGTAATCGTAAAATGATATCCAATGTATATGTTCGACATAACTGTATTTTTTGCAAAGGTAGTATTTAGTTGATATTTAATTTTACTTTTGCAAAAAATAAACTAATTTCAGCATAATGAAAAAACTAATTTCTTTTTTCCTACTTTTTTTATCATCAGTATCATTATCACAAATTAAACTTGAAACAAAAAATAATGATTTAAAATTAGAAGCATTACCTTATTATAGCTATGGAAAAGGACTTGGAATAACATCACCAGATAGTTTATTTCAATTGAATATTCGTTTTAGAATGCAAAATCGTGTAACTTATTTTGAAAATGAAGGTGAAGATGCTGCATATTCTGGCGAAATTAGACGTTTACGTTTGCGTTTTGATGGTTATGTTGGTAATCCTCACTTTTTGTATGTAATTCAATTATCATTTGCACCGGGTGATGTAGGAGAAATTCAAGATGGAGAAAACATCAATATTATTCGTGATGCTGCCGTTTTTTATCGCCCAAATAAACATTGGAGTTTTCTTTTTGGACAAACCAAATTACCAGGAAATCGTCAACGTATAAATTCATCTGGAGCTTTACAATTAACCGATAGAAGTATCAACAATGCTCGATTTACTATAGATAGGGATTTTGGTTTTCAAGCCTATTATTTGAACGAAAATAAAGATAAATTTTCATACAATGTAAAAACGGCTGTTTCTACTGGAGAAGGAAGAAATTTTACAAAATCTTCAGATGATGGAGTAGCTTTAACTGGAAAATTAGAGTTGATGCCTTTTGGTTCATTTAAAAACGATGGTACTAATTTTGAAGGAGATTTAGGCCGAGAAAAATCACCAAAATTATTACTTTCTGGAGCTTTTCATCAAAATAATTTAGCTAAAAGAGCACAAGGTCAACTTGGAAACGATTTATTTGAACAAAAAACCATGAAATCGGTTTTATTAGATGCGATGTTAAAATATAACGGTTGGAGTTTAATGTCGAGTTATATGTCGCGTTCTGCTAAAGATCCAATTGCATTTAACCCTGAGGACATTACAGAATTTAATTATGTACCAGTAGGAAGTGGAATGGATTATCAATTGAGTTATGTTTTTCCAACAAATTATGAAATTATTGGTCGTTTTTCTACTCAAAAAATGCACGAAGATATTCAGGCTTTGACTCCTGATTCGAAACAATATTCGTTAGGTGTTACTAAATATTTATGGGAGCATGCTTTTAAATTACAAGGAGAAGTTACTTTGTCTGATTTAGATTATTTTGACGGAAGTAATAAACAAAATTGGTATGTTCGATTACAGCTTGAAATCGGAATCTAAGTTTTAGAAAATATCGCTTAAAACCACAATTCAGTAATTGATTTGTGGTTTTTTTATTTTCTGTATTTCGGATTTTAAACTTCTAATTTTTAAAATGCTTACCTTTGCACTATATTTATTTTTATTATGTTACAAATAGGGGAGTTTAATACGTTGAAAATTCTTAGAGATACTAAGGTCGGTTTATTTTTAGGAAGCGAAGAAACACAAGAAGATGATGTTTTGTTGCCTAATAAATATGTACCTAAAGAATTTTCTATTGGAGAAGATTTAACTGTATTTATATATTTAGATCATGAAGAACGTCCTGTAGCAACTATACTTAAACCTTATATTAAACTGAACGAATTTGCGCATTTAAAAGTAAATTACATGAATCAGTTTGGTGCTTTTTTAGATTGGGGATTAGAGAAAGATTTATTTGTTCCGTTTAAAGAGCAAGCGCGTCCTATGGAAGTTGGAAAACGTTATTTGGTTTACATGCACATGGACGATAAAACGAATCGTTTGGTAGCTTCAAGTAGAACGAATAAGTATTTGACGAATGAAAATGTTGATTTGGAACCCAATGAAGAAGTAAATATCTTAATTTCTCATATTACCGATGGAGGAATCAATGTTATCATCAATCAGAAATACAAAGGTTTAGCTTATAAAAATGAAGTTTATACAGATGTGAAACCTGGAATGAAAACCATTGGTTACATCAAAAACATTCGTCCTGACGGAAAAATTGATGTCTTACTTCGTAAAGTTGGAGTGGAAGCAATTGAACCTTCATCTCAAATTATTTTAGACGAATTAAAAGCCAATCGTGGTTTCTTAAGATTAACAGATAATTCACATCCAGAAGACATTAAAACGGTATTGAAAATGAGTAAAAAGAATTTCAAAAAAGCCGTTGGGAATTTATACAAACAACAATTAATCGAAATAAAAGAAGACGGAATTTATTTGGTTTAAAATGACAAAAAAGAATAAAATATATCTTTTTCTTAGCGTTTTAGTTTTATTACTAACGTTTGTTGCCATTTTTCAAAATTTTGAAACCGTTCACTTTATTGGTTTTGAAACCGAAATTATTTGGATTCCAATTTGGATTGCTGTTGTAATTTTACCACTTTTAAATTTATATAAAATTGCTACAAATACGGACGATTATAACAAATATTATTGGATATCGTTAGTCTTAAACGTCCTTACAATCCTTTTTGTTCTTCGCTATTTTAAGATGAATTTGTTTTAATCTGTTAATAGTTCTAAAGCTATATGATCTACTTCAGTAGCTGTTCCATTTGCTGTTATTCTTAAAGTGTATAAACCATTTGATAGATTTGTAGTTTCATCATTATAAAATGTATTCGAAAAATTATTTCCGTTAATTGTAAATTCAACAAAACTATCGCTATCAATAATACTAAAAGTATTATAATTTGAAACTTGATTTGAAGCAATGTTATTATATACAATTTCGCCACCTGTTGTATGTATAATTACATTTTCATAATTATACTGACTATTATTTGAAACTCTTATTTGAATCTGATTATCTTGAATACTATTGTCATCATTATCAGAGCAACTAATAAACAAAATAAGTAGCGTAAAAAGCATTAATTTGTTCATAGATTTTTTTATTGAATTAAAAAGTTTTGAATTGAATTAACTTATATAAGTAAAATTAGTATTTTATTCTAATTATTTGCCTTCTTCGTCATTAAATTTAAACGGATAATCGCCAAATTTTGGAGCCAATCTCTTAGTTTGATAAGGTTTTCTTGTAAATCTATTAGAAATAGCAATTATCGTAACCGAATCTTTTTGTAAAGTTACGTAAGCTGAAGTATTTCCGTGCCACCAACCGTTGTGAAAGAAATATTGTTGTCCTGTTTCAAATTCTAACATACGAATTCCTAAACCATAATTTCTTGTTCCTTTGCGTTCGTAGCTATACCCTTTGAACATTTCGGCTTTCATAGCTGGACTCAAAAATTTATCTGAATATAAAGCCAAATCAAATTGTAATAAATCGCGTGGTGTTGAGTAGATATTTTTATCGCCATACACTTGGTCTAGATATTCAAAAGCTAATCGTAAATAATTATTTTTGTAGGACTGACTCACGCTGTCTTGCTTTGTTAAATCATCAAAAACAAAAGTATTTTTCATACCTAATGGATCAAAAATTAATTCTTGCAGTACTTGTGAATAGGTCTTTTTCTCAACTTTTTCAATGATTAATGCCAATAAAGCATAATTAGTATTACAATATCCAAAACGAGTTCCAGGTTTTGATTCTAACCCAATATTTTTAGTTGCTAATAACGTTAAAACATCTTGATTGGTTAATGTTTTCTTTTTATCCCAAACGCCTTTGTCATCAGTAAAATAAGCGTAATTTCGTAACCCACTTCTGTGATTTAACAACATTCTTACCGTTGTTTTTTCGTGTGGAAATTCAGGTAAAATAGAGGTTACTAAATCATCTAATTTTAGTTTTTTTGCATCAACTAATTTTAAAATGGTTACAGCAGTTATTACTTTACTCACAGATGCTACGTGCAAAGGTGTATTTTGTTTGATGGAATCACCTTTTTCTTTGTAGGCATATCCGCTATAATTTTCATAAAGAATTTCACCATTTTTTGCGACTAAAAACGAACCACTAAAATCTTTTGAATTAAATTTCTTATCATAAAAAGCTTCCACTTCATTACCCATTTTATTTTTATAAATAGTGGTAAGTGGCGAAAAATTAACAGCAAATTCAGATACGTCTCCATTCATATCTTTAACTGTAGACTCTTTTGCTTTGTCTGGCTTATCTTGGCAACTTATAACTAAAAATAATAGGCTTATGGTGAGTAATTTATAAATCATAGGGGTTATTTCTTAATCGTAATATTTGGGTTTAGTTGTGTTAGTTCTAATGTAAATTGATCTCTGTTTTTAGGAGAAATAAATACATCATCAAATTGATTATAATGAATAATTAATCCTTTATGACTCCAACCTAATTTTAAAGTGATCGCCACAAATATAGAATTATTGTACTCAATTTTCCGAATTTTTTGAATAGGAATTTCACCTTTTATAACACCACATTGGTATTTTAATTCAGTTTTATAAATGGTATAATTTGTATTGAAAAAACTATGCAATAAAAATCCAGTTAAAAGTCCAATGATTCCCATTCCAAAAAGTACTCCAATTGGATCTTTTTCGGTAGTGTAAGCAAAAATCATAATTCCGAAAACACTTATTAGAATTCCGAAAACAAAATAAATAAAAATGGTTTTTTCTGATTTATACTGCATTTTTATTCATTCTTTTTAAAATTAGAGCATCAGTAATAAATATGATTATTATGAATCCTATTGCAAACAAGGGTAGAGTTATTAAAAAAATATCATAAAAATTACAAAGTCCATTTTTGCCTATTGTAACTTTAACTAAATCATAAAAAATATAATATGCAAAATAAAAAGTAATGGTTAAAATAATAGAATAAACTAATTTCCAAAGTATTATTTTAAGTTTTGAAAGTAGCTTTTTTCTAATTTTAATAGTAAGATAAATAAACAAACCATAGAGTAAAGTAGCAATAAATAAAGCAAATTTTAAAGGGCCAATTGCTATTAAAAATTCAGATAAACCAGAAATTTCTGGAACCATTTTAAATTTGAAATCCTTATAATTTTGGTTAATCTGAAAATGATAATTATTTTGATTACTACTTGCTAGTTTATGAGACAAATTGGTTAAATTGTAATCTTTAGGTACTGTAACATCAATAGTAATTGTTCCAAATTCTTTCCAATATTTAGAAGGATATAATAAATACTCAAAATCATAATTTTGTGTATATCCATAAGTATTAGAACCTAAATTGGCTTTGTATGTTACTTCAATAACGTTTGATCCTTTTTTCAAATGGGCTTCAAATAAAAAAACATCCATTATGTTTTCTGAAAATTCAGTTTCTTTATCAAATTTAAAGTGCAAATTATATTCACTATCATTTAAAACGGTAGAAATACCATATTCTTTAAAAAATGGAGAATCATAAGAATAATATTGTTTTTCAATAGTAACACCATTCATCTTCACCAAAGCTTCTTTTCTTAAATCTTTTGCCAAGAAAAGCAAAGGGAGTTTTCCAGCTTTATCCGATTCTATAAAATAAGTAATATGTAAAGTAGCAACACCTTCATATACAACAATCTTAATCTTTTCCTTTTTTACAGAAATTTTTTTGGAAGATAATATAGTAGAATGTTTGCTACCGTCAAAATAAGGATTTGCCATATTACCATTAGATACTATGGAGAAAAACAATAAAAGTAATACGTAAAGTTTCTTTAACATTAAATGCCTAATTTCTTCTTAGTTTCCTTTAAAATTCCATCTTTATGAACCAAAACAGAAATAGCTTTTAATTTCATATAAGGCACACTCATGTATACATATCCTCCGTTAGCTACTTTTTTTTCGTCACTTCCCCAAGAATTTTTTACTTTGTAATACGTGTTTCCTTTTTGATCTTTTACTTTTCCAACTATGTGCATTAAATGGTCGTCAGTGGTAGATAAATTTTCAAATTCTTGTTGGCGATATTCTGGTGTGATATTTTTTTCAATTATAATTTCGGCTAAACCAGTTTTAGTATCTTCTTCTTTTTCTGGAACAAAAGCCATTCCATATTTTCCTGAAAATGTTGCTTCCGAAACATCACAATCTAAAGAAAGCGAGTAACCATTAGCCAAAGCATTGTCAATATTAGCAATGAATTCGTCTAATGGCAAATTATACATACCTCCGTTTGAAAAATTATCTGGGATATTTAAAATGAACGGTTTGTAATTCGCTTCATGTGTAAACGAAGTCAGTGTAACATAATTTTCAGTCTTAATTTTAGTAAATTCAGCAAATGATTTCGGAGTGTAATTTTTGCCTTCGTATTCAAATTTTGTTGGAATACTTCCCAAATAAATATCCAAAACAGCATTAACCGCTTGTTTCCAATTTTTAGATAATTTACCACTTGGATTTGAAACGTATGTTTTTAACATGGCTTCTAAAACCGCCACCATTTCAGCATGATTATGTTTGTTGGCGTCATCATTTAGTCCATCAAAAATGCTATTCGGAACCAAACCATTTTTAGCAACACTATTTAATACATCATGTGCCAAAGCACCTTCACTAAAATTTGCTTTTCCTTGACGCATTACATAGTTTTCGGCTTTAGCCAAATATGTGGTTCGGGCTTGAAACATCTCCGAAAGGTCGATTTTCTTTCCTGTCAAACGAATAATTTCGGATTCTAAAAACGAAGAAGTAGAGAAACTCCAACACGTTCCCGTAATATCTTGAGAGATGACCGGCAAACATTCCACATCATTAACTTTCTGAAATTCATAGTTTTGAGCCGAAGCCGAAAATAGTCCAGATGCAAACAGCAATCCGATATATAGGTTTTTCATAAATCTTATTGTTTTGAACTTGCAATATAATGCAAAAAATGAATTATTTTTACCAAAACAAATACAAAAATCAAGGGCAAGTTCAAATTCAATTTTAAAAGAAAATATCAAGACATTCATGGAATTAAACGAACCAACAGAAAGAATATTCAATTTAGATGAAAGATTAGTTAGATTTGCTGGAGAATCGATTTTCTTTGTTAGAAAATTAGCTAAGGCATATGAATTAGAATACTACAAGAATCAATTAATTCGTTCTTCTGGAAGTGCTTCTTTAAACTATGGTGAATCTCAAGGAACAATTACGGATAAAGATTACGTTTTTAAATTGTCATTAGTTGTAAAAGAATTAAAAGAATCAAGAAATTCACTCCGAGTTTTAAATTACATTAAAGAAGGTGAAGAGAATGAAAGAAATTGGCTTTTGTTAGAAGTAGAAGAATTAATTGCAATTACATCAAGAATGATGTTGAACAAATTGAAATAATATTTTTGAATGCAATACTTTTGAAATTGAACTTGAATTTGCCCTTGTCATTGAAAAATAAAATAAATTTAAAATTATGACCACAATCAACTGGAAAACCGTAAGAGAATTTGAAGATATAACGTATAAAAAATGCGATGGCGTTGCCAGAATTGCTTTCAACCGACCTGATGTTAGAAACGCCTTTCGTCCTAAAACAACAAAAGAATTAATTGAAGCATTTTATGATGCTCAAGAAGATACGTCAATAGGAGTAGTGTTGCTTTCTGCGGAAGGACCAAGTTCTAAAGACGGTATTTGGAGTTTTTGTAGTGGTGGCGACCAAAAAGCACGTGGACACCAAGGTTATGTTGGTGAAGACGGTTACCACAGATTGAATATTTTAGAGGTACAACGTATGATTCGTTTTATGCCAAAAGCCGTGATTTGTGTAGTTCCAGGTTGGGCTGTTGGTGGCGGACATTCGCTTCATGTGGTTTGTGATTTAACGTTAGCCAGTAAAGAACACGCTATTTTTAAACAAACCGATGCTGATGTAACGAGTTTTGATGGTGGTTACGGTTCTGCTTATTTAGCAAAAATGGTGGGACAAAAGAAAGCGAGAGAAATTTTCTTCTTAGGTAGAAATTATTCCGCTCAAGACGCTTTTGAAATGGGAATGGTAAATGCAGTAATTCCACATGCTGAGTTAGAAGATACTGCTTACGAATGGGCACAAGAAATTTTAGCAAAATCTCCAACATCAATTAAAATGCTAAAATTTGCAATGAATTTAACCGATGATGGCATGGTAGGACAACAAGTTTTTGCAGGTGAAGCCACTCGTTTAGCCTACATGACAGACGAAGCAAAAGAAGGAAGAGACGCCTTCTTAGAAAAACGTAAACCGAATTTTGAAAAGAAATATTTACCTTAATTAGAAAATAGAACAAAGAGAAAAGAATAAAGACCTTTAATAAACTATTTCTATGCAAGAATTCTCAAATAATCCAATCGAAATTGACCAACTTCCAAAGTTTGAAGAAGTTCAATTAAAAGGACTTCATCCAAAGTATGTAAACGTTTTACTTTTTAATTTTTTATTGCTTTTTATTTTAATAATAGGAGGATTTTCAACCTTATTTTACTTTAAAAAAGATGCTTTTTCAAATAGTACTTGGATATTAATTCTTGTTGGGATTTTGGTTTTCCTTGCTGGATTAATAGTTTTTACGAAGCTTAGTTTCAATAAAAAAGGCTATGCTTTTAGAGAACATGATACTATTTATAAATCAGGTTTGATTTCTGAAACTACTACGATTATTCCTTTTAATAGAGTGCAGCATGTGGCTCTACATCAAGGATTTATTTCTCGAAAATTAGGTTTAGCTTCCATCGAATTATTTACCGCTGGCGGAAGTAGTTCCGATTTAGAAATTCCGGGTTTGCTTTTGGCTCATGCTCAAATTATTAAAAATTTAGTTTCCCAAAAAATCAATCCACCTAAGAAGGAAGAAGTTATTGAACCATTTTCAAACGAATCATTCTTAACTGCAGAAAATGAATAAATCAACCGATTTCTCGCAACCGCAACGTCAATCGCTTCCGGGGATTTTGGTCATGTTTGCCAATTCCTTGCAGAAGACGGTTCGTGCTTTGTGGCCGATGCTTTTGATTTGGTTAGTAAAGTTTGATTCCTTAAATAAACTCATTTTTTTTGGAAGCATAGCAGGAGTTGTGATTCTAATTGGTGTGATTTCATACTTACAATATTTGTTTTTTACGTTTCATATTGATGAAGAAAATAGCGAATTCGTTATTCAAAAAGGGGTTTTAAACAAAACAAGAATCACTATTCAATTGCATAAAATTCAACAAGTTAACATCAATCAGAGTTTAATTCAGCGATTAGTAGGAGTTCACAAATTAGAAATTGATACTGCAGGAAGTGATAAAAAAGAAGCTTCTATTAGTGCTATTTCACATGATTTAGCCACTATTTTAAAAGAACGATTAATTAATCATTCGCAACAAGAAACGATTGCCGATTCTGAAAAAGTTGCTATTAAAGAAAGTCCAACTTCTTTCATTAAAATTGGTTTGTTGAGTTTGGTAAAGATTGGTTTTACATCGAATTATATTAAAAGTTTTGCTTTAATTTTTGTCTTTTTTACGACAATTATTGAAAATCTACAACAGTTAAACACAGATGTAATCAACGAAGATGAAGTAACGCACTATTTGGATGCATTACCAAATATTACTTCTTTTATGATAGTTGTAGGCATTTTTATTGTACTTATTTTGATAGTAAACTTATTTCGTACCATTCTAAAATATTTCGATTTTACCATTCAAAAAAGCAAGAAAGCGATTGTATTATCTTACGGATTACTATCTACAAAAAACACGTTGTTGAATCCGAATAAAGTTCAAAAAATTAAAATTACTCAAAACTATTTTCAAAAAAAGTTAGATGTTACCACTATTGGCGTGCATCAGGCTTCTAGCGATGTAGAAAAAGTAAAAGAAAAAGACCAAATTGAAGTGCCAGGATGTTCCGCAAATGAGCGTGATATTATTCTGAATTTGTTATTAGGTCAATTACCAGAAAAGGGGAAGAAGTTTTCGCCAAATTGGAGAAAATTTGCAGTCAATTCCTTTTTTCTACTTGTTGTCCCAGTTTTAATTTCAATTGCAATAAATTTTAAATTGCACTTTGTTACTTGGAATGTATGGATGCTTTACACAAGTTTTTTTATCATTTTTGCTATTGTTTTGATATGGTTTTCATTTAAAAATTATAAACTTTTTGTTTCCAATGATTTTATCATCAAGCAAAATGGCGCTTGGGATATTGATACCACAATTATTGAACCTTATAAAATTCAAGCTATTGAAACCCAACAGTTTTTTTGGCAAAAGCCAGCTAATATTGGCTCTGTTCGTCTTTCAACTGCTGGAGGAACTGTTAATTTCTCAACAACAAATTATTCGGAAGTAAAAAAACTAACTAATTATTGGTTGTATCAAGTGGAAACTTCAGATAACAATTGGATGTAATTAAATTTATAAATGGAACTAATTTCGAAAAGTATCGTTTTTGCCTTTGGAATATTTCTAATATTCTCTGGTTTTTTGATGTTTTTAAATCCTGAAAGAGCAAGAACTATGATTGGTAAAGCTGGAAGTACTATTGTAATTAATTATGGAGAATTGATTGTTCGTTTGTTATTAGGAATAAGTTTTGTCATTTCGGCTAAAACGAATGCTTATGAATTATATTTTAGCATTTTTGGTTACTTTTTAATCATTTCTGCAGTAATTTTGATGCTTACACCAATGAAAACACATCACAAATTTTCAACAAAAGCGTCTGAAACATTAAAACCATTATACTTGCGAATTTGCGCACCATTTTCAATAGCTTTTGGAATTTTGATACTGATGGCAATTTTTAAATAACTTATATTAAATGAAACACTGGATACAAGCCGCACGATTACGAACCTTACCACTTTCCGTTTCTGGAATAATTGTCGGAAGCGCTTATGCCTATTATCAAGGATTTTCCGATTGGAGAATAGTAGTTTTAGCATTGTTAACTACGTTAGGATTACAAGTATTGTCCAATTATGCCAACGATTACGGAGATGGCGTTAAAGGAACAGATGCTATTCGAATAGGCGAAAAACGTTTAGTAGCAGCTGGTGTTATCACAGCGGAGCAAATGAAAAAAGCAGTAATTATTACAGCAATATTGACTTTCATCGTCGCTTTATTGTTAATTTACGTTGCATTCGGAAAAGAGAATTTTGCGCTGAGTTTGATTTTCATCTTGTTAGGAATTGGTTCTATTGGTGCAGCTATTAAATACACCGTTGGAAAAAGTGCTTATGGCTACAGCGGTTTTGGTGACTTGTTTGTGTTTATTTTCTTTGGATTGGTTTCGGTTGTAGGTTCTAATTTTTTGTTTACTCATTTTATCGATTGGAAATTGTTTTTACCCGCAGCAGCCATAGGATTATTAAGTGTAGCCGTGCTGAATTTAAACAACATGCGTGATATTGAAAATGATAAAATCGCAGGAAAGAATACGTTGGTTGTTAAGATGGGATTAAAATGGGCAAAAAAATATCACGAAATTATTTTAACCGTAGGAATGATATGTTTTATGATTTTTTCATTGTTAATTAAATCTTCATTACTGCCTGTTGTATTAATTAATATTCCTATAATTATGCACATGAACAAAGTTAATAAATCAGAAAAGTATGAAGACTTCGATCCAGAGCTTAAAAAAGTGGCATTAAGTACATTTGCATTAAGTATATTATTTTGGTTAACTTTAGTCTTTCTTAACTAATCACTATTTACTAATCACTTTTCACTAAATAATAAACTATGAAAATCACATTCTACGGTCACGCTTGTATCGGAATTACAGTAAATGACGTTCACATTTTAGTTGACCCATTTATTTCTGGAAATCCAAAAGCTTCACATATCGATATCAATACGTTGGAAGCTGATTTTATATTGCTCACACACGCACATCAAGATCATATTTTGGACGTAGAAGCAATCGCAAAGCGAACTGACGCAGTAATTGTTTCTAATTATGAAATTGCTTCTCATTTTGGAAATAAAGGTTTTGAATTCCATCCTATGAATCTTGGTGGAAGTTGGGATTTTAGTTTTGGAACCGTTAAATATGTAATTGCTCATCACACTTCGTCTTTTCCTGATGGAAGCTACGCAGGACAACCAGGTGGATTTGTTATCGAAGGCGAACACAAAAATATCTACATCGCTGGCGACACAGCTTTAACTATGGATATGAAATTAATTCCAATGCGAACCAAGTTAGATTTAGCAATTTTACCAATTGGAAGTAACTTCACAATGGATGTGGAAGATGCCATTATCGCTTCTGATTTTGTACAATGTGATAAAGTGTTGGGTTATCATTTTGATACGTTTGGTTACATCGAAATCAATCACGAAGAAGCAAAACGCAAATTTTTCGATAAAGGAAAAGATTTGATGTTGTTAGAAATCGGAGCTTTTGTGGAACTTTAATACACTAATTTAACTGCAAGTTTCGCAATTTTATAAGATTTTTGTGAAACTCTGTGTAAAACTTAGTGCAACTTTGTGTAACCAAAAATATGAAAGCAACCTACAAAAAATACATCCTCAATTTTAAACGACCAAGCGGCACTTCTCGTGGTGTAATGACCGAGAAAGAAACTTGGTTTTTATTTTTGGAAGAAAACGGAAAAATCGGAATTGGAGAGTGCGGAATTTTGCGATCACTTTCCATTGATGACCGACCAGATTATGAAGAAAAATTAAAATGGGTTTGTCATAACATTCATCTGGGAAAAGATCAATTGTGGCAAGAATTAATGGAATTTCCTTCGATTCAATTTGGAGTGGAAATGGCATTTTTATCGTTGCAATCTAAAACACCTTTTGAATTGTTTCCTTCGGAATTTACGAATGGTAAAAAGAAGATGTTAATTAACGGTTTGGTTTGGATGGGTGAGGAGCAATTCATGAAAACCCAAATAGAAGAAAAATTAGCCCAAGGTTTTTCGTGTATAAAGCTAAAAATTGGAGCAATCGATTTTGAGAAAGAATTAGGATTATTGCGATTTATTCGACAAAATTTTGATGCTAAAACCATTGAAATTCGGGTGGATGCTAACGGAGCTTTTACGCCATACAAAGCTTTAGAAATGCTAAATCAGTTAAATGATTTTGAATTACATAGCATAGAACAACCTATTAGAGCAAGCCAAGTTCAAGAGATGAAATTGCTTTGCCAACAAACACCATTTCCAATCGCTTTAGACGAAGAATTAATTGGTGTATTTGGAATTGAAAATAAACGAAAACTACTTGAAGATATTCAACCGCAATACATCATTTTAAAACCAAGTTTAGTCGGTGGTTTCAAAGGAACATTAGAATGGATTTCCATTGCCGATAGTTTAAATATTGGTTGGTGGATTACTTCTGCTTTGGAAAGTAATATTGGGTTAAATGCGATTACGCAATTTACTTTTACCTTAAATAATCCATTGCCGCAAGGTTTAGGAACTGGTGGTTTGTATACGAATAATTTTGATTGTCCTTTGGAAATTGAGAAGGGACATATTCAATATAATGTTGGTAAACAATGGGATATTTCTAATTTAGGAATTGCTTAATACTTTTTATGTTTTTTATACGTTTCAATAACTAAATCAAAATATCATGAAAAGAAACTTATTGATCGCTCTTGTTGTTATTGCATTTTTATCATTAGTATTGTTTGGGTTTAAAACATTTATTTCGTCAATAAATAATCAGAGAGATTGTGAATTTGCAAATATTGATAATATTGAAATGAATGTGGGAATCAATATTCCCTCTATTGAAAGTAGTGATTGTAATTATGATGAAGCGAAAAAGGAAAAATCAGTTTATTTTAAGTTTGATGATGAAGTTAATATCAAAGAATATTGTATAACGAATAAATTTTCAAAATTGCTAACTACAAATTTAGAAGTATATTTAGATTTGAATTATATTGGAAATAGCTTTCCGCTTAAGGAAGGAACGGATAATTTTTACTTCAAAAAAGAAACAAGATATTCTAATAACTTTCATGCTATTTTAAATGCAGACACAAAAGAATTATGGATTGTAATTTCTTTTAAAGATTGATTTTATTTTTTGTGTTTAAAAAAGAAAATTAAAGTAATTTTAAAAACGATTTATTTTATAAAATTTTGAATTTGTTTTTAATTTTTTTTGGTTATTAATCGATAAATTTGTTAATAATTATACTTTTATTAAATTTATATGAAATAATTGTTAATTTTGAAATTACTAACAAAAATATTAATACATGAAAAAAATTACTTTATGGTTATTTGCCTTTTTTACTTGTTGGCAAGTAAATTCGCAAACATGTAGCCAAACTTTTACTGTAACAGGTCAGGACGATGATCCAACAGTTTTAACAATTAATGCTGCAGACATAACTTGTTATGGTGCTAATCCATTAACTAGTTTAAGATTAATAAATGCAGCAGGGAGTTTAACTTCTGGTTTTTGCGCTGCAGATGGTTCAAGCTGGTTCAGCTTTGATTTGTCAATTGATGGAGGTCCGACTCTTACAGGTTGTGCAGCAGATTTTAACAATTTAGACATCACAGGATTTACGACCTTAACAATTACTTCTGTAGATGATGATGTTTTCTCAGATACAGTTACTATTACTATTGATGTAGAAGCCACTTTTACTCCTTTAACACCACCATCTTGCGTGGCAGTTTCCTCTCCTTTAAATGGAGCAATTAATGTAAGCTCAAGTGTTGTTTCATGGCCAGCTGCGTCAGGTGGTGCAACAGGTTATAGCCTAAGTGTTGGGACTTCATCAGGAGCAACGGATGTTTTAAATAATTTTGATGTTGGTAATGTGCTTTCTTATTCATTAACTGGTTTAGTTGGCGGTTCAACTTATTATGTTACTGTTTTTCCTTATAACGGTAATGGAGCAGCAGCTGGGTGTGTAGAAAGTAACTTTACAACATGTGATGTTTTTACAGTTCCTTTCCTAGAAACTTTTGATTCGACTTCATCTTCAGAGTCTTGTTGGTCAATTCTAAATGTAAATGGTGATGGAGATGCATGGAATACGAGCTATGCTAATACACCAATTACAGGTGATGAATCAGCAAATATTAATACTGATTTTAATGGAGGTGCAAATGACGATTGGTTAATTTCTCCACGTATTACTTTAACAGGTAATCAAAGATTAGTTTTTAAATACAAAGTTCAATCAGCAGGAGAACCTAATGATTTTAGAGTAATGATGTCTACAGCAGGCAATACTCCAACTGATTTTACAATTGAATTAGCTTCTTTAGCTAGTTATTCTAATACAGCGCCTGAAACTATGGCTTTAGATTTAACTGGTGTTAGTGGAGATGTTTACTTTGCTTGGCATGTACCATCAGGAGGACTTGATGGATGGAGAATTTATATTGATGATGTAGTAGTTGAGGATACTCCTGCTGTTGCACCTAACTGTGTAGCTATCACTTCACCAGCAAATAATGCTGTTAATGTAATGAATTCAAACGTAACATGGGCTAGTGATTTAGACGCTACAGGTTATTATATTAGCGTTGGAACTTCATCTGGAGCTACTGACGTTTTAAACAATTTTGATGTGGGTAATGTTTTATCATATTCATTCCCAACAGATGCTGGATCAACTTATTTTGTAACGGTTTTCCCTTATAATGCATTTGGACAAGCTACAGGTTGTACGGAAATTAATTTTACTACTTGTGACGCTTTAACAGTGCCTCATTTAGAGCAATTTGATACTTTCTTACCAAGTTGTTGGCAAGCTGCTGATGGTGGTGATTTAACTACAGGTCCAGCTACATTTGGAACTTCTGGATGGACAGCTGATGGTTTTGGTAATGTTGGCGCAACAGGATCAATTAGATATGAAATTTGGTTAGCTACTGCTAATGACTGGGTTATTTCTCCAGTTGTTAACATTCCAGCAACAGGGTATGAATTAAAATTTGATGCAGCAGCAACACAATGGAATTCAACAGCTGCACCAACGACTCCCTGGGAAGCAGATGATTTTGTTGAAGTATTAGTTTCTACAACAGGTTTAAATAACTGGGTAGTTTTAGATACTTATAATAGTGCAAATGTACCAGCTCCAACAGGAACAACTAATATAATTAATCTTGATGCATATGCAGGATTAGACGTTCGTTTTGCTTATAGAGTGGTAGAAGGAGTTGATAATGGTGCAGCAGATTTAAATTTCTATGTTGATAATTTTGAAATTAGATTAACTCCAGCATCAGCACCAGTTTGTGCAACAAATGTTGTAGCAACACCAGATGCAACTTGTGGTAATTTTGCTAACGCTATTACTTGGGATGCAGTTGCAGGTGCAGATGGTTATTATATTACAATTGGTACAACAACAGGTGGAAATGATATAGCTAATAATGTTGACTTAGGAAACGTTTTAACCTATAACTTTACAGGTACAGAAGGAACAACATATTTTTATACTATTTTACCTTATAATGGAGTTGGACCTGCAACGGGTTGTGCTGAGATGTCATTTATGACAAATGCTTCGGCATGTTTTTGTACACCAACTTACACTAACGGTGGTGGTGGAGACAATATTACAAATGTAGCAATTGGCGCATGGTCAAATGCTTCAACTGGAAATGTAAACCCTTATTATGAAGATTTCACTGTATCTCAGCCTGCTACAATTGCAATTCCTGATTTGAGTGCTGGAACAACTGTAAGTTTAGCAGTGACGCTTGGAACTGATGGTAATCAATTTAGTAGAGTTTGGATTGATTTTAACCAAAATACCACATTTGAGCCTTCAGAATCTTTTTCTTTAGGTACTAATGCTGGAGGTTCAGGGACTTCAAATATTAATGTTACTATCCCATCTGGAGCTACTTTAGGTCAAACTAGAATGAGAATTAGAGGAGGTGATGATTCAGCTATTTCTGATACTCAAGCATGTGGACCTACAAATAGTACATGGGGACAAACAGAAGATTATTTTGTAAATATTATTGCAGCAACTTGCTCTCCAGTTGTTGTAGCTTCTTCAACTCTTGTTGTAGATTGTGGAAATTTAGAATTTTCTGTTGATGTCGATGTAACTGCTTTAGGTGATGGTACACCAGTAATTACTGATGGTACAAATAACTGGCCAATAACATCTACAGGATTAATTAATGTTGGACCTTTTGCAGACGGTACTTCTGTAACTTTAACTGCATTACATGGTTCAGATGGTACTTGCGATTTGCCTTTAGGAACTTTTACAAATACTTGTCCTCCTGTAAATGATGAGTGTGTTAATGCAATTGCAGTTGATTGTGGTGATGTAGTTACTGGATCAACAGCTAACGGAGCTACTAATTCTGGAAATAATACATCTGCTGATGTATGGTATTCTTACAGTGGAGCTGCAGGTGATATTACGGTTAGTTTATGTAATAATACAAATTATGATAGTTATTTAAGAGTATTTGATGCTTGTGGTGGTACTCAGCTAACATTTAATGATGATGGATGTGGGGCTCAATCAACGGTTACATTTACTGCTGATGGAACTACAACTTATTACATTATGGTTGAAGGTTTTGGATCAAATGTTGGAAATTTTGAAATGTCAGTTAACTGTGTATTAAGCAACGAAGATTTTAATAATAATACCTTCACTGTTTATCCAAACCCTGTTAGAGATATTTTAAATATATCTTATACATCTGAAATCTCTTCTGTAAGAGTTATAAACATGATAGGTCAGGAAGTAATTTCAAGAAATATTAATGCAAATTCATCTCAGGTTGACATGTCTGAATTAAATGCTGGTACATACATTGTTAATGTAACAGTAGGCGACTCAGTTAAAACTTTAAAAGTAGTTAAGCAATAAATATTAAATTGAGTTAATGATTAAAGTCCCGATTTATCGGGACTTTACTTTTTTATGTCTTTTTTCGTAAGTTTTATTTTGCTCAAGGAAGAAAGAACCTACATAAATTAGATAACTATAATTTAAAATCTTTAAAATTTATGTAGGTTTGTAAAAAAAAGGATATGTATTTTTCGTTTATAGTTCCAGTGTATAATCGACCAGATGAGATTGATGAATTATTAGAAAGTTTATCAAAATTTACATCTTCTATCCCTTTTGAAGTTGTAATTGTTGAAGATGGTTCATCTATTCCTTGTCAGAATATAATTGAAAAGTATACTGATAAATTAACTATTTCGTATTACTTCAAACCAAATTCAGGTCCGGGTGATTCTCGAAATTATGGAATGAATGTTGCAAATGGCGACTATTTTATAATATTAGATTCAGATTGTATTATTCCTCAAGAATATTTAATACAAGTTCAGCAAAGTTTAGAAGAAGATTATGTTGATTGTTTTGGAGGTCCCGATGCGGCATTAGATTCCTTTTCAGACATACAAAAAGCTATTAATTTTACTATGACTTCTTTCTTAACTACCGGAGGAATTAGAGGTGGAAGTGAAAAAGTTGATAAATTTCAACCGCGAAGTTTTAATATGGGATTATCTAAAAAGGCTTTTGAAGCTTCAAATGGTTTTGGAAATATCCACCCAGGTGAAGATCCTGATTTATCTATTCGATTATGGAATTTGGGTTTTAAAACCAAGTTAATTAAAAATGCTTTTGTGTATCATAAAAGAAGAATCAGTTGGGAAAAATTCCAAATCCAAGTCAATAAATTTGGGAAAGCGCGTCCAATCTTAAATTCATGGTATCCAGAACATAAAAAAATCACATTTTGGTTTCCAAGTCTATTTTTATTAGGCTTTTTGTTTTCTGTTTTAGTAGTTTTTTTTAATATCTACTTCTTTATCGGTTTATATGGATTGTACTTTTTTATACTTTTCATAAATTCTCTACTAACTAATAAAAATCTTAAAATCGCGTTATATTCAGTATGGGCTATGGTAATTCAGTTTTATGGTTACGGAAAAGGATTTTTACTTTCATACTATAGAGTTGAGGTCTTAAAACAAGAGCCTCAAAAAGCATTTCCGGAGTTGTTTTTTAAAAAATAAGTTATGACAAAAATTATTGGTTTAACAGGTGGTATTGGAAGTGGAAAATCTACCGTAGCAAATTATATTGCTTCAAAAGGAATTCCAGTTTATATTGCTGATGATGAAGCCAAAAAAATAATGGAAAATGCAGATGTGAAACAAAGAATTCAAAATTTGTTTGAAGAATCTGTTCTTAATGCTGATGAAACTTTAAATCGAAAAATGATTGGTGAACTCGTTTTTAATAATCCAAGTAAATTAAAAAAAATAAATACCATTGTACATCCCGAAGTACAAGTTCATTTCAAAAAATGGTTAAAAAAATATAAAAATTTTCCATTTGTAATTAAAGAGGTCGCTATATTATTTGAAACCGGTGGAAATAAACAATGTGATAAGGTTATTTTAATCACTGCACCAGAAGAAGTTAGAATTAATAGAACTATAAAACGTGACCATGTAACAAGAGAAAGTGTTTTAGCACGAATAAAAAATCAATTTCCCGAATCTGACAAAATAAAATTAAGTGATTTTGTGATTGAAAATATTATTTTAGAAAACACATTGTCAGAAACCGATAATATTCTTAAAATTTTAGCAAAACTTTAAAAAAAGGTTTTTATGTTAATCTTTGGTTAATGTATTTTAACAAGAAATGTTAAAATGTTAAATTTGCTTCGATGAATAAGACAAGGTTTAGATTATTAGTCTTTTTAATGAGTTTATCATTAATTGGCATCATTTTAGTTCAATTGTATTGGATTTCTACTTCGTTGGATAAAAATGAAGAAGAATTTAAATACCACGTTCAGCAAGTTTTAGGAAATGTTTCTAATACAATCAAAGAAAAGGAGTTAGTTGCTTTCTATAATCACTACAACAAAATTATTGATAGTACTGGAAAAGTTCCAAAAGAAGATGAATTAAAAGAAATTTATTTCTACGAACGCGATAAAAAAACTAATGAAACGATAATTTACACTAATACTTTAGTAGCAGAAAACTATGGTATAAACGGTTCGTTCTTTGATAAAAATGCAAATTCTGTCAATTTTGGAAACGTAGTTTCTAAGAGAAAAACTGAAATTTATAATGGAAATTCAATTAATGATGGAAGTTTGCAAATGCGTTCTTTTCCAGATATAACTGTAAAAAAATCAGGAAATGTTTCTAGTTTAGATAAAGCCAATTTTGAAGTTGCTTTTAAAGATGTAGTGTCATTAAAACCATTAAAAGAAAGAGTTTCAACTGAACAATTAGGAAAATATTTAAAGGCTGAATTAAATAAATATGGAGTAGAAACACCTTTTGAGTTTGGTATTTATAGTAATGGTTTAGCAACAAAAGTACGTTCAGAAGATTTTAAATACGATATTAATACAACATACGGAATTCCAGTTTTTCAAGACAATGAAGGACTTTCAAAATATCAATTGTTAGTTAGTTTTCCTCATAAAAATAAATTCGTTTTTTCATCGTTGATTGGAATATCAAGTTTGTCTTTGTTGTTTACATTGGTTATCGTTTTAACATACTCAAGTGCTTTAAATCAGTTAATCAAGCAAAAGCAAATTTCTGAAATTAAAACCGATTTCATTAATAATATGACACACGAGTTTAAAACGCCAATTGCTACTATTAATTTAGCTTTAGATGCTATAAAAAATCCAAAAATTATTGATGATAGAGAAAAGGTACAACGTTACCTTCAAATGATAAAAGAAGAAAACAAACGAATGCATGCTCAAGTTGAAAATGTGTTGCGTATTTCTAAATTAGAGAAAAACGAGTTAGACATTTCAAAAGAACCAAGAGATGTTACAGAAATTATTGAAGATGCAATTGAACATGTAAGTTTAATTGTTGAAGATAGAGAAGGTGTCGTTCACCAGCATTTTAATGCACAGCGAAATACTATTCTTTTAAATGAAGTTCATTTTACTAATGTTTTGGTAAATGTTTTAGATAACGCAATTAAATACTCGCCTTCAGCACCTATTATTGACGTGTTTACAGAAAATATTAAAGATTTTATTGTAATCAAAATTCAAGATCAAGGAGCAGGAATGAGTAAAGTGGCTCAGAAAAGAGTCTTTGAGAAATTTTACAGAGAACATACAGGTGATTTGCATAATGTAAAAGGACATGGTTTAGGCTTGTCTTATGTAAAACAAATTGTAGAAGATCACAACGGACAAATTTTCGTTGAAAGTGAAAAAGGAAAGGGTAGTACCTTTATTATAAAATTGCCATTGATAAATTAAAAAATAACATACACAATTACTATGGAAGCAAAAAAAATATTATTAGTTGAAGACGATCCTAATTTTGGCGCCGTACTTAAAGATTATTTAATGATAAATGATTTTGATGTTACGTTAGCCAAAAACGGAATGGAAGGATTTGAAAAATTTAAAAAGGATACATATGATTTATGCATCTTAGATGTCATGATGCCATATAAAGATGGTTACACATTAGCGAGAGAAATTCGTGAGAAAAACCAAGATGTGCCAATTATCTTTTTAACAGCTAAAACATTAAAAGAAGATGTTTTAAAAGGTTATAAAGTGGGAGCAGACGATTATTTAAACAAACCGTTTGATTCGGAAGTACTTTTAATGAAAATTAAAGCCATTATTCAAAGAAAAGCATCGGAAGTAAAACCAGATACAACTAAATTTGAGTTCGAAATTGGTAAATTCCACTTAAATTCAAAATTACGTTTCTTAACTTTTCCAGGTCAAGAACCAATTAAATTGTCACCAAAAGAGTGCGAACTTTTAAAAATGTTAGCGCTTCACGAAAATGACTTAATGCCAAGAGAATTAGCGTTAACTAAAATTTGGAGAGACGACAACTACTTCACATCAAGAAGTATGGACGTGTACATTGCTAAATTGAGAAAATTCTTAAAACAAGATGAAAACGTAGAAATCTTAAACATTCACGGAGAAGGTTTTAGATTGGTAATCAAAAAATAACAAAATGCCTTACGTCATTCTGAACTTGTTTCAGAATCTCAATATTATACTTTAAAAAACTCTGTCTTTAAATTAGTACAGAGTTTTTTTATTCGTTTATTTCTAATGCGAAGCAAATTTTATCATCTTTCGCAATGACATATGTATTTTCGTTTTTCGAAATCACAACTTCATCATTTAAATTTAATTCTTTCAAGAAATTCATTTCAAAACCTTTTAGGTGTTGTTTTAAGACGAATTTTCTATCCATAGTATTCAAACACCATTCCAAGTATTTTACATTATTAGCATGATTTACAATATCTAAATCGGATAACTGAACTTTGTAATCTGCCAATTTTTCAAACGGAACATCCAAATTAATTCGTTGTACCGATTTTTCAGTAGCGCTGTGTTCTGGATATTTTATGAAATGTTCGTGAGCTAATGCTAAATTTTCAGGTCTTCTAATTTGAGTATTTAAAACGGCCCAATAGGTTTCACAACCAACTAATTTTTCATCCCCGCGATACAATTCCAAACAACGAGTTGAACGCGAGTTTTCTAACGATTTTATCCAAGTTTTTACGGTTACTTTCTCTTTCCATTTTGGTAAACTGATAATTTCCAAACGCATTTTACTCATCACCCAAGCTTGGTGATGTTCTTGCATATCACTAAAACTAATTCCACCTAAATCGGCATGAATTCCAGCAGTAATTTGAAAAATATTGCATAAATCAGTAAATTTCAGCAAACCATTTGGATAGCATTGCAGAAAATTGATTTCGTATTCTTGTTCTAAAATTGAAGTAAAGTTGGGTGATATGGGCATTTTTATAATTTTTGAATCTGTGATTCTATTGTTGTAATAATCTCTTTTCTATCAGTCAAATAATCAAACCAACTTACATTTTCAGAACGTTTAAACCAAGTGATTTGTCTTTTAGCAAAGCGGCGTGTGTTCATTTTGATTTGTTCAATGGCGAAATTCAATGTTGTTTTTCCATCAAAATAATCGAATAATTCTCTGTAACCAACGGTTTGTAAAGCATTCAAATGTTTATGTGGATATAGTGATTGCGCTTCTGCTAAAAGTCCTTCATTTAGCATGATATCAACTCGTTGATTGATTTTGTCATACATTACGTCTCTATCTGCTTCTAAACCAATAATAATTGGAGTGAAGTTTCTTTCATTCTTTCGAATTCCAATAAAACTTGAATACGGTTTTCCAGTTCCCAAACAAACTTCAACAAAACGTTTCATGCGTTGCGGATTTTGTAAGGTTTGCGGATTTTCAACTGAAAGTTTTGTATAATATTCCGAATCTAATTCTTGTAATTGTTGATGCAAATATTCGATTCCTAAATCATCAAATTTTGCATTAATTGTATCTCTAACTGAGTTATCAATATCAGGAAAATCATCAAATCCTTTTAAAACGGCATCTACATATAAACCTGAACCGCCCACCATAATTTGAATGTTATTTTTCTGAAATAATTCGTCTAATTTTGATAAAGCTTCTTGTTCAAAATCACCAACCGAATAACTTTCAAAAATCGATTTATTTTGGATAAAATGATGTGTTGCAGCGGCTAATTCTTCTTCACTTGGAACAGCCGTACCAATTTTCATTTCTTTAAAAAACTGACGACTATCGCACGAAATAATATTGCAACCAAAATGTTGTGCCAAAGCAATACTTAGCGCCGTTTTTCCTATGGCTGTTGGTCCGATAATGGTAATTAGGTAATTCATTTTATAATTCGTGTCCGCAATCTTGACAAAATTTCGCGTTTACATAATGTTCGTGACTGCCACAATTTTGACATACTTTGGTTTCACTTTCTTTGACTGATGGTTTACTTTTTGCAAATTCGGCAGAGACAATTCCGGTAGGAACCGCGATAATTCCGTAACCCATTATCATTACAAACGATGCTATAAATTGACCGAGTGGCGTAACGGGTGAAATATCGCCATAACCAACAGTTGTTAATGTAACAATTGCCCAATATATTCCAGTTGGAATACTTGTAAATCCACTTGCTTCGCCTTCAACAACATACATTATAGAACCAATAATAATGGTGCTAATTAACATAAAGTACATGAAAATCAATATTTTGCCTCGACTGGCAATTAGTGATTCTTTTAAATGTGTAGATTGATTATTGAATTGTGGATGATTTAAAATTTTGAATAATCGTAACAATCGTAATGCTCTAATTACTGCAAATACACTGGTTCCAGTAATGAAAAAGGATAAATACATAGGTAAAATCGCAATCAAATCGATGATTCCGTAGAAACTCAAAACGTAATTGATTGGTTTTTTTATGGTAATAATTCGTAAAATGTATTCTAAAGTAAAAAATACGGTAATAACCCATTCAAAAAACACTAAATAAGCGTGATATTTTGCATCAAATCCTTTTACGGTTTCTAGCATTACTAATACCACACTTAGTAAAATTAAGCCTAATAAAATTAAATCAAAAAGTCGTCCAGCAACGGTATTAGTGCCGTAGATGATAATGTGGGCTTTCTGTTTAAAAACTTCGTATTTTGACTTAATTTCATTCATGACAACAAAATTAAGCAATTAAAAATGAATTACTTTATACACTTTGTTTTTACGTAAATAGCTTTGAATTATCGTTTTTACATCACGATTGTTTTGCATTGGAATAATGATGTTTTTTAAAATTTCAATGTTACTTACTTGATAATTTAATTCATAAAAACAATAGCCTTTATAAATTCCATTTTCGATTAAAACAGCACTTCGTTCATCAAAAGTTCTACCCCGATCGATAATGACCATGTTGTTGTTTTCAAAAGAAGTTTCTTCAATAAATTCTTTTACTCTTTCGTTGTAGCTTTCTGGAGTTTCTTCGCCAATACAAGCACCATTACATTCTTTTATCTTGTGCTGAAAACAATCGTTTTTTGTGATGTACAAACCATTTATTTTCTGACACAAATTGTATTTTTCGGTAATTTTAAATAAGGCGTTTCTTCCTTCTTGTAATGTAGTAAAAGAGGTGATTTCTTTTTTACGACCATCTGCTTTTTCTACGTTTAAAGCCAAATAGCCTTCTTCATTTTTATGCATGTACAATGCATATTGAAAGATACTTTTGCGTTGTGCTCGGTTATAAATAGGTTTATTAATTTTGATTTCTTCACTTTCTTTTAAAAGTGAAATCAATTCGCTACCCGTTTCTTCAAAAGTAACTGCATACACATCGCGTTGTATTTTTTTGCTCTTGCTTGAAGTACCTGTGAAATGTTGGTTGACGCGTTTTTTGATGTTTTTACTTTTTCCTATATAAATCAAATCGCCTTTCTCATTGTGTATGTAGTAGATTCCCGTTTTTGAAGGTAAATTTTCGACAATATCCAATAGTTTTGGAGAAATACCTGATTTGATTTCCGTTTTAATGAAACTTTTTACGATTTCTTTCTCAACGTCTTTTACCATCAACATTTTAAATAATTTCACTGTAGCCAAAGCATCACCACTCGCACGATGCCTGTCTGCCATAGGAATTCCTAAGGCACGAACTAATTTTCCTAAACTATACGATTCTTGTTCTGGAATTAACTTTTTAGCTAATTCAACGGTACAAAGGGTTTGTTTTTTGAAATCGTAACCTAAACGTCTGAATTCAGTTTTTAAAATACGATAATCGAAAGATGCATTATGAGCTACGACAACGCAGCCTTCTGTAATTTCGATAATTCTTTTCGCTACTTCATAAAATTTTGGAGCACTTCGAAGCATGGCATTATTAATCCCAGTCAATTTCACCACAAAAGGTTGAATTGGCTTTTCAGGATTTACTAGGCTAATGAATTGATCGATTACTTCATGACCATCAAATTTATAAATGGCGATTTCGGTAATTCCTTCTTCGTTGAATTGGCCTCCAGTGGTTTCTATGTCAATTATTGCGTACAAAAAAAGTGATAAGTAATTAGTGAATAGTGATTAGTCTTTTTTATGTCTATTTTCTTTTATCTGCTTCCAAAGATACTACTTCCAATTCGAACCATCGTACTTCCACATGAAATTGCAAGTTGATAATCGCCCGACATGCCCATTGAAAGGGTTTCAAGTTTCAAGTTTGAAGTTTCAAGTTGGTTGTGTTTATCAAAAATCGTTTTCAGATGTTTGAATTCTTTTTCGATTTGGTTTTTATTTTCTGTGAACGTTGCCATTCCCATTAAACCTTCGATTCTGATGTTTTTAAAATTATCCTTGTCATGCTGAACTAGTTTCAGAATCTCTTCCAATTCTTGTTCGTCTAATCCAAATTTACTTTCTTCTTCTGCAATATAAATCTGTAACAAACAATCAATCACACGATTATTTTTAGCCGCTTGTTTGTTGATTTCTTGCAATAATTTCAAACTATCAACTCCGTGAATCAAACTCACATAAGGCGCCATGTATTTGACTTTGTTGGTTTGCACGTGACCAATCATGTGCCATTCGATGTCTTTTGGCATGACTTCCCATTTGTCGGTCATTTCTTGGATTTTGTTTTCTCCAAAAATGCGTTGCCCAGCATTGTAAGCTTCCATTAAATCGGCTACAGGTTTGGTTTTTGAAACCGCAACTAAGGTAACGTTATTGGGAAGTTGGGATTTTATGTTATTGAGGTTTTGTTGGATTGACATTTTTCTCTATTAATGTTGATGAAATTTCGTTTATTTTTTCGTTAAGCCAAGATTCTACATCATCACAAAAAGTTAACTCAATTTTAGGTTCTTTTTTCATTCTACTAGGACTAAAACTCTGATTTTTTACAAGTTTTGTTTTTCCTTTTTTATATATATCATTGACAATTATAAAAAATATTTTTTTTTCACGGAAATAAATGTCTACTTCTATTTCTTGTGAACTATTGTCTTCATATAAAATGTAATAATGATATTTTACTTTTTTTAAATTTTCTCTATCATAAACTTCTATTTTTTTTGATATGTTTAGGTCATCAAAAAAGTAGTACTCAATTTCAAATCTTGATTTGCCTTTTATTTCAATAGAATCTAATTTGAAAATTTCAGGTTTTAAGTAGTTTTCAATTGTTTTTATTTCTGTAAATGTAGGAGATAATACGTTAGTGATACTATCAATTTTTTGCCAACTAATTTTATCTTCTTGCGAAAAACAAAAATTTACAAACAATAAGAGGAATATTATTTTTTTCATTTTTATGCGATTTCTCCTTTGTCGAAATGACAAAGTTCTGTTCATTTTCTTTACTCCCAACTTCCATCTTCAAACTCCCAACTCTATTAAAGCTCATACACCACCAAACCACTTCTAAACTTCGGTTCAATATAAGTTGATTTTGGCGGCATGATTAAATTGTTATCGGCTAATGCTTTGATTTCATTGATGTCGGAAGGGTAGAGGATGAAGCCTACTTCAAATTCGCCTTCGTCGATTAAATCTTTTATGGCTGAAATGGATTGTTTTCCCGGAATGTAATCAATTCGTTCGTCGTTACGTAAATCTTCGATGCCTAATAATGGGAAAAGGACTTTATCGTATAAAATTTGGGCATCTAAATTGTTTAAAATAGATTCACCTAATCTCGACTCCGCTCGATTTGACAATTCAGTGTTTTGTTGTTTGTAAAATAAAGCATAAAAACTACCATCTAAGTACATACCAAATTCAAACTTATTTTGGGGTTTCCAAATTTCTTGGTCTTTTGCTTTAATGATGAAGTTTTTGGATAATTTTTTGATAAAATCATCTTTACTAAAACCATTCAAATCGCGAATTAATCGGTTGAATTCGTAGATTTTTACATTACTTTCGGCAATTAAGAAACTCATGAAATAATTCAGATTTTCATTGCCCAAATGCTTGTCTTGTTCGTATAACAATTCCGCTGAAGCCGAACGATGATGTCCATCGGCAATATACAAATTCGGAATATTTTCAAAATGTTCTTGCAACCAATCTACTTCAGATTGCGTATCAATTTTCCAAAGCGTGTGTTTTTCTTTATTGGTAGTCGAATATTCGTAAACAGGTTTACTCTTTTTTCGCAACGCAATAAAGGTATTGATTTCTACACTATCGGGATACGTAATTAAAACGGGTTCGGTATTAAAATTCGTTTGATGTAAATAATCTTTGAACAATTCCACTCGGTATTGTAACGTATCTTCGTGTTTTTTAATCACATTATCTTGGTAATCTTTTACCGAAGTTCCGGCAATAATTCCACTAAATGTTTGTCCTTTTGACTGGATTTCATACAAGTAAAAAACAGGATGTTCTTCTTCAATTAGAATTTGGTCGTGTTTAAAATCTTGATATTTATTGGCAACGGCTTTAAAACGCTTTTCTAACGACATTTTTTGCGCATTAGCATAAGCAGGATGAATCACATGCAAAAATGAATACGGATTAAAATTCAACCAAGCAGCAAGCTCAGCCGAACTATAATCGTCGTACGTTCTGCAAGTAACTAAGGCAACTTTATCGGCTACCGGACGAACTGCTTTGAAAGGTTTTATTTTGGCCATTTTTGAGTGATTAGTAATTAGTGATTAGTAACTAGCTATTCACTAATTACTAATCACTTTTCACTTTATTTAGAAAATTGTTTCGAAACTTTCTCTGCTTTTTTGCTTTCTGAGTAATCGTAGAAACCTTCTCCCGATTTAACTCCTAATTTTCCAGCCATTACCATATTTACTAATAACGGACATGGAGCGTATTTTGGGTTTTTGAATCCGTCGTACATTACGTTTAAGATAGACAAACAAACGTCTAATCCGATGAAGTCAGCTAATTGTAATGGTCCCATTGGGTGCGCCATTCCTAATTTCATTACGGTATCAATTTCTTGAACGCCAGCAACTCCGTTGTATAACGTTTCAATCGATTCGTTAATCATCGGCATTAAAATTCTGTTAGCTACGAAACCTGGATAATCGTTTACTTCTGTTGGAGTTTTTCCTAATTTAACTGATAAATCCATGATAATTTTAGTCACTTCATCAGAAGTAGAATAACCACGGATGATTTCAACTAATTTCATAATTGGCACTGGATTCATAAAGTGCATTCCGATTACTCTTTCAGGATGAACAACTTGTGCTGCAATTTGCGTAATAGAAATTGAAGAAGTATTAGAAGCTAAAATTACGTTATGGTCACAAACATCACTCAATTGTTTAAAGATGTTCATTTTTAAAGTTACGTTTTCTGTAGCAGCTTCCACAACTAAATCACAACCTACAACACCATCTTTGATGTCTGTGTAAGTAATAATATTTCCTATCGTTTTTATTTTATCATCTTCCGTAATAGTTCCTTTTGTAACCATACGATCAAGGTTTGCTGCAATAGTTGCCATTCCTTTTTCTAATGATTTGTCTGAAATATCGATTAATTTTACGGTAAATCCGCTTTGCGCGAAAGTATGAGCAATTCCGTTACCCATAGTTCCTGCTCCGATTACTGCGATTGTGTTCATTTTGTTTTTTTAATTTTTGTATATGTTAAATAAATTATAGCTGATGTTATTAAAATTGTTTGGATAAATTTCCCTTCTGCATACGAAAAATAAGCAATGAAAAATAAGCCGAAATAACTTACCATATTTAAAAATTTTGATAAGTATACCAAAATATTTTTAGCTGAATTAGGCAAATTATAGTTTATTGAGTCAATAATGTATTTTATAACTCCTAAAATCAAAAACAGTATAGAAACTAAAAATATTAGATTGAAAATGCTATTAACATCATTACTTGTATCGTTGTTAACTATGTTAAAAATATAGATAACAAAATAAGCTAAAACTATTAAATATAGTAAAGGTTTTAGTTTTTTCTCGATGAGTGTTATAATAAATTCTTTTCTAGTCATTTATGTTTCTATCTTTTCATACAATCAATAATCTGATACGCCACACGTAATGCTTCGGTTCCGTCTTCTAACGTTACGATTGGTGTGTTGTTGTTATTGATAGCATCTGCAAATGTTTCTAATTCATCTAAAATGGCATTGTTGGCATCTACATGTGGATTGTCAAAATAGATTTGTTTTTTTACGCCTTCTGCATTTTGTAAAATCATATCAAAATCACCTGGAACTTCTGGCGCATCTTGCATACGAACGATTTCACATACTTTATCTAAATAGTCAACAGAGATATAAGCATCTTTTTGGAAGAAACGCGATTTGCGCATGTTTTTCATAGAAATACGGCTCGAAGTAATATTCGCGACACAACCGTTTTCGAATTCAATACGTGCATTTGAAATATCTGGAGAATCAGAAATTACAGCAACTCCGCTTGCATTTACTGATTTTACTTTCGATTTTACAACGCTCAAAATAGCATCGATATCGTGAATCATCAAATCCAAAACCACAGGAACATCCGTTCCACGAGGATTGAATTCTGCCAAACGATGCGTTTCAATAAACATTGGATTCTTGATTTTATCTTTCACAGCAGTAAACGCAGGATTGAAACGTTCTACATGTCCAACCTGACCTTTTACATTGTATTTATTAGCTAAAGCGATAATTTCTTCAGCTTCTGCTACGGTATTTGAAATTGGTTTTTCGATGAAAATATGCTTTCCAGCTTCGATAACTTGTTTCGCACAATCAAAATGTTGCATGGTTGGCGTTACAATGTCTACTACATCTACGGCAGCGATTAATTCGGCAATAGAATCGAATTTTTTATAACCAAATTCGGCTGCTACTTTGTTGGCGTTTTCTTCAAAAGCATCGTAAAAGCCTACTAATTCATATTTCTCAGATTGATTTAATAATCTCAAATGTATTTTTCCAAGGTGACCAGCACCTAAAACTCCAACTTTAAGCATAAAAAAGTATTTTCAACAAAAATAGAAATTAATTGATAAATCTTAATTGATAATTGACAATTTGTTTTCTATTTTTACAAAATAAATTCGTACCCAAATTGAAAGATACTAATAAGCATCAAGGACTTAGAAATCAGCTCGTAAAACAGTTGGAAGACAAAGGAATTACCGATAAAAACGTGTTAGCTGCTATTGGTAAAATTCCTCGTCATTTGTTTTTAGATTCTAGTTTTGAAGATTTTGCCTATCAAGACAAGGCATTTCCGATAGGAGCTGATCAAACTATTTCGCAACCTTATACTGTGGCTTTTCAATCGCAATTATTAGAAGTTGAAAAAGATCATAAAATATTAGAAATTGGAACCGGAAGCGGTTATCAAACTGCAGTTCTGTTTGCATTGGGCGCTAATGTGTTTTCAATAGAGCGTCAGAATCATTTGTTTAAGAAAACCTCTCTTTTGTTACCAAAATTAAATATTCGTCCTAAAAAGTTAATTTTTGGTGATGGTTACAAAGGATTGCCAGAATCGGCTCCATTTGATAGTATAGTTGTAACGGCTGGAGCACCATTTATTCCACAACCTTTGATGGCACAATTAAAAGTAGGAGGAAGGTTAGTTATTCCAGTAGGAGAAAAAGAACAAATTATGACGTTGTTGATTCGTAAAAACGAAACGCAATTTGAGAAGCATGAATTTGGTGATTTTCGATTTGTACCGCTTTTGGAAAACAAAAATTAATTAGCGAAGATTCGTTAATTTTTGTTTCAAAACTTCCAATTCGTCTAGTATGGAAGTGATTTCTTTTTCTTTAGATGAATTACCAACTTCGATGCCTTTTTCTTGAAGAATTTCTGTAATGGCTTGAATCGCAAATGGATTTAAATCGAAATTATGATCTAGTTTTACTTTGTACCAAGCTACTAATAAAGGCTTTAAATCGATTTCTAAAATTTGTGCTAGCGTTTGGATTTGTTTTTTTGTAGGAATGCGAAATCCGTTTTCAAACTTACTAATTAGAGCTTGGTCAATTTTTGCTTGTTCCGCTAGCTTTCTTGTGGAAAGACCTTTTTCTATTCGAGCTTGTTTTAAAATTTCTTTCATAAATATGATTAGAAACTTTTCTTAATTCGGTCTAAATCGCGTTTGGTGTCTTGTTCTTTCAACGATTCGCGTTTATCGTAATTCTTTTTACCACGACATAAGGCAATATCTAATTTAGCCAATCCTTTTTCATTGGTAAACAAACGAAGTGGCACAATTGTCAACCCTTTGTTATCAGAATCTTTAAATAATTTCTTTAATTCTTTCTTGTTTAAAAGAAGTTTACGCTCGCTTTTCGTTTTATGATTGTAGTGTGTTCCGTATAAATATTCTTCGATGTGTGAGTTAATTACAAATAACTCACCATCATTAAATTCGCAAAAACTTTCAGTAATAGCAGCTTTCCCCAAACGAATCGATTTGATTTCGGTTCCGGTTAAAACGATTCCAGCGGTGTATTTGTCTAAAATTTCGTAATCGAATTTAGCACGTTTATTAAGTATGTTAACGGTCTTTTGCATAAGGACTACAAATGTAAATCAAAATTGTAGCATTTTAAAACGATAATGGCACATAAATAATTTTTAATCTATGATTTATATCAGTTTTTAGGTTTTTACATCTCAATATCTTTGACTTATAATTTAAAACTAATTAAAAATGAAAAAAATAGTTTTTGCTTTAATGGCAATGTCTTTAATGACAGTAAATTTTGTAAATGCACAAGATAACGAAACAAAAGAAGAGTCAATATCAAATGAATTTAAAAGATGGCAAGTTCGTTTAAGAGCTGTTGGAGTAGCTCCAGATGAAAGCGCTAAAATTGGTATTATCGGTGGTGATGTTGTTATTTCAAATGCCTTAATTCCTGAATTGGATTTCACTTATTTCTTTACAGAACATTTTGCTGCTGAGTTAATTTTAGGAACTGCAAAACATGATGTAAAAGCAATTAATACAGCAGCTGGTGATGTGAATTTAGGAAGTGTTTGGTTATTGCCTCCAACATTAACGGCTCAATACCATTTTTACACTTCTGATCAAAAGGTTTTTAAACCATACATTGGAGCTGGTGTAAATTATACATTGTTCTATAACGTAAAATCAGGTGGTGTTGCTGGTATAGAATATGATAATGCTTTAGGATACGCGGCACAAGTGGGTTTTGATTTAATGTTAGACGATACCTTTTTTATAAATTTAGATGTTAAACGTTTATTTTTAAGCACTGATGTAACTGTTGATGCTTCAAATTTAGCACCAGGATTAAGTATTCCAGCTGAAGTAGATATCAATCCTTGGTTAATTGGAGTGGGTGTTGGTATGAAGTTCTAATTGTTTATCACATAGTTTTATTCAAAAAAGAGACTGCTGAAAAGTGGTCTTTTTTTTATGAATATATTTTGTTAATTGTTTGAAGTTATTTTTAGGTTTGAAATAAAAGAGAAAAAAAGTAACTTTAATTAGTTTTTTTTTTAATTTTATAAAACTAACCTAACCAATTAAACTATGAATACAGCATTTGAGTTGATAGACAAAGAATTAATAGCATCTTTAAATTTTCCAAAATCGGATGTATTAGAAGATAAAGAAGATATATCAGGACGTAAAAATGATTTAGATAGAGCGCTTTCCTTAGGTAATTTGGAGCATGTTAAAATTAAAATTTACTTTGAAGATGATAAATCAAAAAAAATGGTTGAAACTACTATTTGGGGTGTTACTGACAGCCGAGTAATTTTAAAGCAAGGCGTTGTAATTCCTGTAAATAGGATACATAAAATTGTTTAATTTAATTTGATTACTTATGAAAAAAATCACTCTTTTGGGTTTTTCCCTTTTATTTACATTAGGTGTTTTAGCACAAGAAACAAAAGCAACTAAAGAAGTTAAAAAAGCATCAACAGAAAAAGTTGCTAATGATAAGAAAGCTGTAAAAGAAAAAGTTGCTAAAAGCAAGAAAGCAGTAAATGAAACAATAGCTAAAGACAAGGAAGCAATTAAAAAAGAAGTTGCCAAAGATAAGAAGGCTATAAAAGAAAAAGTTGCTAAAAGCAAGAAAGCAGTAAATAAAACAATTGACAAAGATAAGGAAGCAATTAAAAAAGAAGTAGCCAAAGATAAAAAAGCCTTAAAAGAAAAGGTTTCTAAAGAAAAGAAATCTATAAAAGGAGCAATTGATAAAGAGAAAGAAAGTTTAAAGGAAACAGCGCTTTCTATTGCAAATGAGAGAAAAATTAAGGACAAAGTAACTGGGGAATATAAAGGTAAAAAAGTATTCACAGGTCCAAGAGGTGGAAAATATTACATCAACAAAAATGGTAATAAAACGTATATTGACTAATTTTCTTACCTAATTTAATATTGTCTAACTTTAAACTTTCATAATAATTTTCATTTAAATTGATAAAAATGGTTTGATTTTATTAAACTAAAGTATTAAAAAAGTAAGACTCCTTTATCATAAAACTTTAAAATGTTTCGATTAAAACTACCAACAGATCCAAGATGGGCCAACATAGCTGAAGGAAATTTAGAAGAAATCCTAACTGATCACGCTTGGTGCGAAATCAAAGCGGCATCAAATGCAATGATGTTAATTAATTTGTTACCTGAATTCACAGAAATTACTACTGAGTTAACTTCAATCGCAAAAGAAGAATTAGATCATTTTGAACAAGTGCACGAAATTATCAAAGCACGTGGTTGGGTTTTAGGTCGCGAAAGAAAAGACAGTTATGTAAACGATTTATTCAAGTTTATGAAGCCAGGAAATCGCAAGCATTTAATTGTTGAGCGTATGTTATTTGCAGCAATGATTGAAGCCAGAAGTTGCGAACGTTTTAAAGTACTTTCCGATAATATTCAAGACGAAGAATTAGCAGTTTTTTATAGAGAATTAATGATTTCGGAAGCCAATCATTATACTTCTTTTTTACAATTTGCTCACGAATTAGCAGAAGAAGGTTACGACGTTAAAAAGCGTTGGGAAGAATGGTTAGAATTTGAAGCAAAAGTCATAGAAAGCTACGGGAAATCAGAGACTATACATGGGTAAAATGATTTCTTTGTCTTGCTGAACTTGTTTCAGCATCTCTGTTTAATAGGCAGATTCCGAACTTGTTTCGGAATGACAAAAGGTCTAACTCCTAACTATTCTTTGCTTCAATCCACTTACTCATATATTTAGTGCTTTGTAAACTTTGATGTTGCAAAATTTGCCCTAAGAAATTTCGATTTCTATGCGTTTTTAAATATAGTTGAAGTGCTTCAATTCTATTCATAAAATCAGTGGTAAACAATTCCTTTTTGAAACGTTTTTCAATGATTTCATAACCATTTTTTTGAGCGGTTTCCCAAAGTGATTTATTGGTATACAATTCGACTGCTTTTTCTACAAATTCATCTTCGTCTGAAGTGATAAATCCGTTCCAATTTAAATTTCCGTTCATTGCTTCGGCACCCATTTTTGTGGTTATTGAAGGCAGTCCCAATTGCATAGCTTCAAATAATTTACCTTTTAAACCCGCTCCGTAAGGAATTGGTGCTAACAAAATTTTAGCTTTTGAATACACATCAACGACAGTTTCGGCTCTTCCTTTAACTAGAAAACCTTCTTTTTCGTTGTGCAATTGTTTAACTTTTTCTGAAACATATGCGCCATAAATATGAAGTTTGGCTTCAGGAAGTTTCTTTTTGATTGATTTCCAATATTTTTTTAAGGCTAAAACGGTTTGCCAATTAGGTTCATGTAAAAAGTTACCAATGCTTACAAAATGTTGTCTTTCTTCAAATTTTGGAACATTTGGATTAATTTCTTCTGATAAAAAAGGTAAATAATATAAAATAGAAGCATCAATTTTGAATGTTTGTGTTGCTAATTGCATTTCGTATTCTGAAATCACTAAAGTCAAATCGCATTTATAAATGGAAGCTATCTCGCGTTTAAAAACATCCGAAATATAATCTTCAAAAACTAACTCGCGATTTTGCTTGAATGCAATTTCTCTGGATTTTCGTAAAAAATGTAAGTCTTCAGTGTCTAAAACTCGTAAAGCATTCGGACAGTTTTCCATCACACGCCAACCATATTGTTCTTCAATCATGAATCGGTCAAAAAGGACAACATTTGGATTTAATGCAGTAATTTCGGTATTAAAACTGCTATCATTCAGTTGAATGGCTTTGGTTTTAACCGAAATCTGACTCAAATCAAACGAAAAATCGGATTTTGAAGCCGAACACAAAAATGTTATTTCATAATCTTGCTTTTGAAACAACGAAATGAGTTGCAACATTCTGCTACCCGCTGCGGTTGAATTAGGTTCGGGCCAAACGGTTCCTATGATGACTAAATGCTTCATGTGACAAATATAGTTATTAAGTAAAAAGTAAAAAGTAAAAAGTAAAAAGTAAAAAGTAAAAAGTAAAAAGTAAAAAGTAAA
>NZ_WIBJ01000033.1:84892-85016 GCF_009495755.1 Flavobacterium sp. LMO8
TAAAAAGTAAAAAGTAAAAAGTAAAAAGTAAAAAGTAAAAAGTAAAAAGTAAAAAGTAAATTTGCACTAATCACTAATCACTAATCACTAATCACTAATCACTAATCACTAATCACTAATCACT
>NZ_WIBJ01000033.1:85066-238241 GCF_009495755.1 Flavobacterium sp. LMO8
AATCACTAATCACTAATCACTAATCACTAATCACTAATCACTAATCACTAATCACTAATCGCTATAAAAATGACTTTTTTTAAATTTTGTCCAAGTTGTGCTTCAACCCATTTTACGTTTCCTAATAACCGTCGTTTTTTGTGTGATGATTGTGGTTTTATCTATTATCATAATATTGCTGCTGCAGTTGCTATTGTTTTTACGTTCCAAGACAAAGTTTTGTTTACAGTACGAAATGTCGACCCAGACAAAGGAAAATGGGATTTACCAGGCGGATTTATCGATCCGAATGAAACTGCAGAAGAAGCAGCTTGTAGAGAAATCAAAGAAGAATTAGGAATTGAAATTTCAACTTCTGATTTAAAATATATCACCACTTCACCAAATAATTATTTATACAAAAATGTTCCCTATAGAACAATGGATATTTTTTACGAATGTGAATTAACTTCCGATGTAATTAAAGTGGAAGCAGAAGATGAAATTCAGGAGTTAATTTGGGTAAAACGTTCGGAAATTGATTTGAATCAAATCGGTTTTGTTTCTATCATTAAAGTAATAGGAGATTTGTATTTGCAATAAAAAGTTTTGATTATTATTGTTGAATAAAAGTTAATATTAATTTTTATAATTTACTGGGTAGGTAAAATAAAAAATAATATTACCTACCCAGAAATAAAAAGTTAATTTAAAACTTAACTCAATTTTGCTAAAATCGTATTCAAAGTTTCACTCGGACGCATTGCTTTTTCTGTTAATTCGAAACTTGGATGATAATAACCGCCAATTTTTTGTTCTTTACCTTGAGCAGCAATTAATTCTGAATTGATATTCATTTCGTTAGTCGTCATTGCCTCTGCAATTGGAGTAAAAGTTGCTTTCAATTCAGCATCTTTAGTTTGGTTTGCCAAAGCTTCTGCCCAGTAAAATGCTAAATAGAAATGTGAACCTCTATTGTCAATTCCACCTACTTTTCTTGCTGGAGATTTGTCTTCTGCTAAGAATTTTGCATTCGCTTCATCTAAAGTATCTGCTAAAACTTGCGCTTTTGCATTGTTTTGCGTTTGTGCTAAATGCTCTAAAGAAGCTTGTAATGCTAAGAATTCACCTAATGAATCCCAACGTAAATAACCTTCTTCAATAAATTGCTCAACGTGTTTTGGAGCTGATCCACCAGCACCTGTTTCAAATAATCCACCACCGTTCATCAATGGAACAATTGATAACATTTTAGCTGAAGTTCCTAATTCTAAAATTGGGAATAAATCAGTTAAGTAATCACGTAATACGTTTCCAGAAACTGAAATCACATCTTTTCCTTGACGGATGATTCGTAATGTTTCTTTCATCGCATCTTTAACATCCATAATACGAATATCTAAGCCTGTTGTATCGTAATCTTTTATGTATTTCTCAACTTTTTTGATGATTTCTCTATCATGAGCTCTGTCTTTATCTAACCAGAAAATAGCTGGAGTATCTGATAATCTTGCTCTGTTAACCGCTAATTTTACCCAATCTTGAATAGGAGCATCTTTTACTTGACACATTCTGAAAATGTCACCATTTTCTACTTTTTGAGATAATAAAACGTTTCCATTTTCATCTTCTACGTTTACAACTCCATTTTCTTTTAATTGGAATGTTTTATCGTGAGAACCATATTCTTCTGCTTTTTGAGCCATTAATCCAACATTTGGCACAGAACCAATTGTTTTAGGGTCTAAAGCACCATTTTGTTTCATTTCATCAATACAAGCTGAATAAAAACCAGCATAAGAACGATCTGGAATAATGGCAATGGTATCTTCTTCTTTTCCTTCTGTATTCCACATTTTACCGCCACTACGCGCTAAAGCAGCCATAGAAGCATCTACAATTACGTCTGAAGAAACGTGGAAGTTGGTAATTCCTTTTTCTGAATTTACCATAGCTACACGTGGTCCGTTAGCTAAAGCATCAGTAATGGCTTGTTTAATTTCAGCTTCTTGAGGAATTCCAGCAATTTTATTATATAAATCTTGTAATCCGTTATTTGGATTGATATCTAATGAATTGAATAAGCCAGCATACTTAGTGTAAACATCAGCAAAGAAAGTTTCTACAATAGCTCCAAAAATAATTGGATCAGAAACTTTCATCATCGTTGCTTTTAAGTGAGCAGAAAGCATTACGTTTTTCGCTTTAGCATCAGCAATTGTTGCTTTAGCAAATTGTTTTAAAGCATTCAAGTTCATCACTGAAGTATCAATAACTTCACCTGCTTTTAAATTTGCGAAATCTTTTAAAACAGAAGTTGTTCCACTTTCTGCATTGAAAACAATTCTAAATTTCCCATCTTTTTCAATAGTTGTAGAATTTTCGGTTCCATAGAAATCACCTGAATTCATGTGAGCTACTTCAGTTTTACTGTCTGAAGCCCAAGTTCCCATTTTGTGAGGATTCGCTTTAGCATAGTTTTTAACTGCTTTTGGAGCTCTTCTATCTGAGTTTCCTTCGCGTAACACTGGATTAACGGCCGAACCTAATACTTTGCTATATTTTGCTTTAATTTCTTTTTCAGCATCATTTTGAGGCTCTTCAGGGAAATTAGGAATATTGAAACCTTGCGATTGTAATTCGGCAATCGCTTCTTTTAATTGAAGAACTGAAGCGGAAATATTTGGTAATTTGATAATGTTTGCTTCTGGTGTATTTGCTAATTGTCCTAATTCGGTAAGTGCATCACCAATTTTTTGATCTTCTTTTAAAAACTCCGGAAAGTTTGATAAAATTCTGCCTGCTAAAGAGATATCTCTGGTTTCTATAGCAATGTTTGCGGTTTTTGTAAAGGCTTTTACAATAGGTAAAAACGAATGTGTTGCCAACATTGGCGCCTCATCCGTAATGGTATACATTATTTTAGATTGATTGGACATGAATGTTATGTGTTTGTTTGAATATAATTTGTAAAATCTGCCAAATATAGGAAATTCGAAAGAAATAATTTAGGATAAAGGCTTAAATCTTGCATAAAATTCAATAAAAAAAGCCACAACAATGTTGCGGCTTTTTATACTTGAGAAAGTACAAATTAGTTTTTGTATCTTCTTTCTTTGATTTTTGCTTTTTTACCAGTAAGATCTCTAAAGTAGTAGATACGAGCTCTACGAACTTTACCTCTTTGGTTCACTTCAACTTTTTGTAAAGCTGGCATGTTTACTGGGAAGATACGCTCTACACCAACAGCTCCAGACATTTTACGGATTGTAAAAGTTTCAGTTGCTCCAGCACCTCTTCTTTGGATTACAACTCCTTTGAAGAACTGAGTTCTAGTTTTTTCACCCTCTTTAATTTCGTAGTAAACAGTGATAGTATCACCAGCTCCGAATACAGGGAAATCTTTTTTTGTTACAAATTCGCTATTAACGAAATCAACTAAATTTGACATAATCGTAATTATAAATGTTTGATTCAAAGCAACATACACGGTTATCGTCAGAGGTTGGTTCAAAGTGGGTGCAAAATTAAGTTATTTTATTGAAAATACAAATTTTTGTAGTCTATTTTTAATTATAAAGCACCTTGTTTCGGAAAGAATTCAAAAATGTATCGATAAAAGTACTGATGATGACATCAATATTAGATGCTTTTTTGACTTGAAATGGATTGATTTCGGGGTGTTTTAGGAGAAATTCAGGATTAACAATGCTGTAACCCATTTTCCAATCAGAAAAGCTACGCTTTTTTATAGGTTCATTCGTAATTAGGATGATATTTTTATGTCTAGAATCGTTTAAAATTTTTTGGTAAGTCATTTCAATTGCTTCTTTTTTACCTTCAATAATTTGCAAGAAATTACCATCGGCATAAAGTAACAATCCAGTAATGCCATAATTTGCATTATTTTTTCTAGATAAATCTAATAAACTATTTATCTCTTCATCTGAAAAAACTTTGACTCCAGAACTCAGATAGATAATACGTTGCATTTTTATCTTTTTTAAAGATATAAATTTACGAAAATAGCAACAAATAAAAAACATTTTAATGATTAATCTTCCAATAAATCAGGTCGTCTGTTCTTGGTATGTTCATACGCCATGTCTTCACGCCATTTTTCAATTTTGGCGAAATTCCCACTTAATAAAACTTCGGGAACTTTCAATCCTTTGTATTCGGCGGGACGCGTGTAGATTGGTGGTGATAATAAATTATCTTGAAAGCTATCCGTCAAGGCTGAAGTTTCATCACTCAAAACACCTGGAATCAATCGAATAATCGCATCGCAAAACACAATAGCTCCAATTTCGCCACCACTCAATACATAATCACCAATCGAGATTTCGCGAGTAATATGCATATCACGAACTCTTTGGTCCACACCTTTATAATGTCCGCATAGAATCAATATATTTTCATACATTGAAATTGAATTCGCCATTTTTTGGTTCAAGGTTTCTCCATCAGGTGTCATGTATATGATTTCGTCGTATGTTCTTTCGCTTTTTAGTTTCGAAATACAATCGTCGATAGGTTGCACCATCATTACCATACCAGCACCGCCACCAAATTGATAATCATCGACACTTCTTTGTTTATTGGTAGTGTAATCTCTTAAGTTGTGAAAATGAACTTCGACCAAACCTTTTTCAATGGCACGTTTCATTATGGAAGCTTCAAACGGACTTCGCATTAATTCGGGTAAAACGGTAATAATATCAATTCGCATGTTGCAAAGATAGTAGATTATTTTTTAGTTGCCGAAAGCGAATACACCATTGGAATTTTGTTTCCCAAATGTTTGATTCGGAATTTATTCGGTTCAAATTCTTCGGTTTGATTGAAACAATTGTAAGGCGAATAATCAAATTCGTTGAAAGAATTAATTTCTAATCCATTTGAAATCAAAGCGTTTAAAACTTCTGAAATAGGATGATTCCATGTGATAGTAGTTGTATTGAGTGAAGCTTCTTTGTTGGCATAAGTTCCTTCTTCTTCCTCAAAAATAGGTTCATCATTAAAATAATTATAAAAAACTTCTTTGAAATCGTTATCAAACATCCAAACTACAGGATGAAATTCAGCCATAACAAATTTTCCACCTGGTTTTAAAAAATGCGAAATCACCTTAGCCCATTTTTCTAAATCAGGAAACCAGCCAATTGTACCATAACTGGTAAAAATAATATCAAATTTTTCGTTTAAATGATTCGGTAAATCATAAATATCACAACAAACGAAAGTGGCATCTAAATTCAATTTTTCATTTATTTCTCTTGCTCTTTCAACAGCTTTATCTGATAAATCAACACCTGTAGCTTTAGCGCCCATTCTCGAAAAAGTCATGGTATCTTGACCAAAGTGACATTGCAAGTGCAATACTTTTTTTGCTTTTACATCGCCAAGCAAATCTAATTCGATACTATTTAAGGTTGATTTTCCATTCAGAAAACCTTCCATATCATAAAAATCAGAGTCAATGTGCACATCAACTTTGTTGTTCCAAGTTTCTTTATTAATATTTATGTAATCTTTTGCTTCCATAGTATTCAAATAAGTATATCAAATCTACTATTTATTTTGTAATTTTGCATCTTTAAATTAAAAATCAAAACAATGGAAAACGGAATATACGCTAAATTTAACACGGCAAAAGGTGCTATTTTAGTAAAATTAACGCACGATTTAACACCAGGAACAGTAGGTAACTTCGTAGGATTAGCAGAAGGTCAATTAGAAAATTCGGCTAGACCAATGGGAAAACCTTATTATGATGGATTAAAATTTCATCGTGTAATTCCTGATTTTATGATACAAGGTGGTTGTCCTCAAGGGCAAGGAACAGGTGGTCCTGGTTACAACTTCGACGATGAGTTTCACCCAAGTTTAAAACACGACAAACCAGGCGTTTTGTCTATGGCTAACGCTGGGCCTGGAACTAATGGTTCTCAGTTTTTTATTACACACGTTCCTACGAATTGGTTAGATGGAAAACACACTGTTTTTGGTCACGTAATTGAAGGACAAGATGTGGTTGATGCTGTTGCTGGTGATGATGCTTTAGAAAGTATTGAAATCATTAGAGTTGGAGAAGAAGCTCAAAAATGGAATGCTGTTGAAGCTTTCAGAACGTTTGAAGGTTCAAGAGAAAAAAGAATTGCTGAGCAAAAAAAAATGGCAGAGGAAGCTTTGGAAAAATTAGCAGCTGGTTTTCAAAAGACTGAAAGTGGCTTACGTTACCAAATTATCCAAAAAGGGAATGGTACACAAGCTGAAAAAGGTAAAAAAGTATCAGTTCACTACCAAGGTGCATTAGAAAACGGACAAGTTTTTGATTCTTCATACAAAAGAAAACAACCAATCGATTTCCAATTAGGAGTAGGACAAGTTATTGAAGGTTGGGACGAAGGTATTGCTTTATTAAAAGTGGGAGACAAAGCGCGTTTTGTGATTCCTTCATACTTAGGATACGGTTCTAGAGGTGCTGGAGGTGTAATTCCACCAGATGCAACTTTAGTATTTGATGTAGAATTAATGGATGTGAAGTAATTAGAATTCATACTCAAAAAAAAATCCCAAAAACAATGTTTTTGGGATTTTTTTATATATTTACCCATCAAACAAATCTTGAAGTATGAAAATTAAAATTATTGCAATAATTCTTTTAGGAACATTTATTTATTCTTGTTCGCCAAAAGTCGTTCAAACACAAGCACCAAAAGTCGATGGAGTGCCATTGACACCAGAATTAGCAGAAGGTAAAGTCATTTTTGAAAGCAAATGTGCTAAATGTCACGATTTATATAGTCCTAAAGATTTTAATGCGGAACAATGGAAGCCAATTATGTTAAGTATGCAGAAAAAAGCTAAAATTTCAGATCAAGAAAGAGAGAAGATTTATGCTTATCTAACAAAATAATAAAAGTATCCGTCAATAGGCGGATATTTTTTTGGTATCATTTTTGTATTTTTACCACCAATTAAAGTCTATGAAAACCAAATTATCTTTTTTATTTCTACTTTTTTCTATGTTCACTTTCGGACAAGTGCCACATTGTGGCTTTGATTTTACTTCGTATTTAGTGGTAAAAGCTCATGAAGAAGGAAAATCAGATAATATTTCCGATTTGAAAATTACTTTGGTCAACGAAAAAGGAGAAGAAGTCATCAACGAAAACAACAAATACAGTTGGAAACTTGGAAATCAACCGTTGATTTTTTCTAAAAATTATGTAATCAGTAAACCAAACGAACCCATAAAATGGTTTTTTCCTTATGCTGGAGATACCTATTTACTTTCAGTAACCAATACCTTTCCTGCCGAAGAATTTTATATTAAAATTCAAGACACAAAAGGAAAGTTCAAAGAACAATTGGTACAATTGCAAGCTTTTAATATGTACATCTTGTGTTCGAGTGAAAACGAACGCCAAGCCAGAACTTTTGGGCCAAGAACAAATAATCCGATTGATGTGGTTTTGGTGAAAGATTAATATAAAAGCACGTAAATTATATTTCCAATCATCATAATCTTAAATATTAATGACAGCGTATTGTTTTTTAATTTAAATTTTTTCTCAGTTGTAATTATTATTATAACTAATAAAGGCAGGATTAAACCAGAAAATAATCTTAACGAAAAAGTTTCAGAAAAATTATCAAATGTATATGAATTAACTTCATTAAAAATCTTAGATTTTTTTATTATAATTGTATCGCCTTCAGTTATTTTATTTCTAAATTCCTTTGAAATCAAAAAAATCTCGTTTTCGCATTTAAGTGTGTAACTAAAATGTGAGTTTCCTCCAGCGTTATAATAATTTTGTCTAACTTGTTTGATTGAGATTGCTTTACCTGTGATTTCAGTTCCAGGTAATAAAAAATCTATAACAAAAATTAATGCCAAAAGGTAAATTATAATTTCTATAGTTTTTTTCATCACTTCCACTTAATATTACACCCAATACTCGGTTTCTGTTCTGGATTAATTAATCGATTCATCACCACACCATCAATAGCACTTCGTAAATCAGAACCACTAAGCGGAATGCCGTTTGCAGGGCGGCTGTCGTCTAATTGTCCACGGTAAACTAGTTTGTTTTGATTGTCGAAAAGATAAAAATCAGGCGTGCAAGCAGCATCGTAGGCTTTGGCTACTTCTTGTGTTTCGTCAAATAGATATGGAAATTCAAATCCGTTTTCAAAGGCAAATTCAGTCATTAATTCAGGAGCATCTTGCGGATACTTTACTACATCATTACTCGAAATCGCCACAAAACCAATTCCTTGCACACGATAATCGTTCACCACACGAATTACCTCGTCCATCACATGATGTACAAACGGACAATGATTGCAAATGAACATGACAATTGTTCCTTTTTCGCCTTTACAATCAGCAAACGTTTTAAAATCGGTAGCGTTGGTGTCTCTCAAATTAAAATCAGGAGCAATCGTGCCCAGTGGTAACATGTTGGAAGGAGTTTGAGCCATTTTGAAATTAGAATTTAGAAATTAGAATTTTGAATATTTTTAATTGTTTTTTGGAACACAGATGACACCGATTTTAGAAATTTACACAGATTTTTTTAATTTCTTCAATCTGTGTTCCTAAATAAATTTTTAAAATTGTTCTTGAACTTGTCTTTGTACTTGAACTTGTTCTTGCTAATTATACGCACCAAATCTTTTATTGTTACAAAATGCGGCAATACTTTTTTTTGGAATAGCATTTTCTTACTTTTGCAGAACAACACAACACACTATGTACAAAATTTTCATTCGTCCGTTACTTTTCTGTTTCGATCCAGAAAAAGTGCACTATTTTACTTTTTCATTAATTCGTTTTCTGAATAAAATCCCAGGGTTTTCAGGTTTATTTCAAGCGCTTTACGAAGTAAAAGATGCTCGTTTAGAACGAGAAGTTTTCGGAATTAAATTCAAAAATCCAGTAGGGTTAGCTGCAGGATTTGACAAAGATGCGAAGTTGTATCAAGAGTTATCGAATTTCGGTTTCGGATTTATTGAAATTGGAACATTAACGCCTGTTGGACAAGAAGGAAATCCTAAAAAACGTTTGTTCCGCCTAAAAGAAGACAACGCCATTATCAACCGAATGGGTTTCAATAATGGTGGTGTAAAAGAAGCAGTCGAACGTTTGAAAAAAAACAAAGGCGTTTTAATCGGTGGAAACATCGGTAAAAATAAAGTCACGCCAAACGAAGAAGCGGTTAAGGATTACGAAATCTGTTTTGAAGCTTTGTTTCCGCATGTCGATTATTTTGTGGTGAATGTGAGTTCGCCTAACACACCAAATCTTCGCGAATTACAAGATAAAAAACCGTTGACAGAATTATTACAAACACTTCAAGATAAGAATAATGCAATGCCTGTCACTTCGGATGGAGTAGAGAAGCCAAAACCAATTTTACTAAAAATCGCTCCCGATTTAACCGACGAACAACTTTTAGACATCATTGATATCGTCAACGAAACTAAAATTGCAGGTGTAATTGCTACAAATACTACGATTTCTCGTGAAGGCTTGCATTCAGAAAACAAATCAGAAATGGGCGGTTTATCTGGAAAACCATTAACCAAGCGTTCTACAGAAGTCATTCGTTTTCTGTCGGAAAAAAGCAATAAATCGTTTCCAATCATAGGAGTAGGAGGCATTCACACCGCTGAAGATGCATTAGAAAAATTAGAAGCTGGAGCAAGTTTGGTTCAGTTATATACTGGGTTTATTTACGAAGGACCGCAGTTGATAAAAGATATTAACAAGGCATTGCTAAAAAAATAAAAGATAGGTTTCACGAAAACGTTTTCTTTTTTATATTTTTGAAGAATGAATCCAATCAAAATTATCGAATGCCCTCGTGATGCCATGCAAGGTATCAAACCTTTTATTCCAACCGAAAAGAAGGTGAAATACATCCAATCGTTATTGCGTGTTGGTTTTGATACTCTTGATTTTGGAAGTTTTGTTTCGCCAAAAGCAATTCCTCAAATGCAAGATACGGTTGCCGTATTATCGCAATTGGATTTGTCTGCAACTAACAGTAAATTATTAGCGATTATAGCCAATACACAAGGTGCTCAGAATGCTTCATTTCACAAGGAAATTCAATATTTAGGATTTCCATTTTCGATTTCAGAGAACTTTCAAATGCGAAATACCCACAAGACTATCGCGGAAAGTTTGGTTACTTTACAAGAAATTTTAGAAATTGCAGATAAATCCAATAAAGAAGTCGTGACGTACATTTCAATGGGCTTCGGAAATCCGTATGGAGATCCTTGGAATGTTGAAATTGTTGGCGAATGGACTGAAAAATTGGCGAATATGGGAGTGAAAATTCTATCGCTTTCCGATACTGTTGGAAGTTCGACTCCTGAAGTAATTGATTATTTGTTTTCCAATTTGATTCCGAAATACCCAAACATTGAATTTGGAGCGCATCTTCATACTACACCAGACAAATGGTTTGAAAAAATTGATGCGGCTTATAACGCAGGTTGCCGTCGTTATGATGGTGCGATTCAAGGTTTTGGCGGTTGTCCAATGGCAAAAGATGATTTAACAGGAAATATGCCTACGGAAAAATTATTGTCATATTTTACTACCAAAAGAGAAAACACGAATACAAGTCCAATGAGCTTTGAAAGTGCGTATAATGAAGCAACTAAATTATTTGGTGAGTTTCATTAGAAGCTATTCCAGCTATCCATTTCAAGATTTTATTACTAATTCTTTTTTTGCAAGCACTAAAAAGAGCTTCTTAGGGCGCTTTTTTAGCACAACAAAAAATAGAATTCTTCAATAAAATGCTTTTCATTTCTATCTGGGCTAAAAACTAATTACATTTCACTAATTACATTTCACTTTTTTTCGTATATTTGCACGCAATTTAACAACAACTACAAATTGCACCATGAAAGCACACACAACTAAAATCGTTGGCGAAGGTCTTACTTACGACGATGTTTTGCTTATTCCAAATTATTCAGAAATTTTACCACGCGAAGTTAGTATTCAATCGAAGTTTTCGAGAAATATTACCTTGAATGTTCCTATCGTTTCCGCAGCAATGGATACGGTTACCGAAAGTTCTATGGCAATTGCTATGGCGCAAGAAGGTGGAATTGGCGTGTTACACAAAAACATGACGATTGAGCAACAAGCGGCGAAAGTTAAGAAAGTAAAACGTGCGGAAAGCGGTATGATTATCGACCCAGTAACGTTACCTTTAACAGCTACTGTGGGTGATGCGAAGATGGCAATGAAAGAATTTAGCATTGGCGGAATTCCAGTAGTAGATGAAAACGGAATTTTAAAAGGAATCGTAACAAATAGAGATTTACGTTTCGAAAAAGTAAATACGCGTTCGATTTTAGAAGTAATGACTTCTGAAAATTTAGTAACGGCTGCTCAAGGAACTACTTTACAAGAGGCAGAGGGAATTTTACAAGAGAACAAAATTGAAAAATTACCAGTAGTTGACAACAACAATAAATTAGTAGGTTTAATTACCTTTAGAGATATTACGAAATTAACGCAAAAACCAATTGCTAATAAAGATAGATTTGGTCGTTTACGTGTGGCTGCGGCTTTAGGAGTTACGGCTGATGCAGTAGAAAGAGCAACAGCTTTAGTAAATGCTGGAGTTGACGCGGTAATTATCGATACAGCTCACGGACATACAAAAGGTGTGGTTGATGTATTGAAAGCAGTAAAAGCAAAATTCCCAGAATTAGATGTAGTAGTTGGAAACATTGCGACTCCAGAAGCGGCTTTATATTTAGCTCAAAACGGAGCTGATGCGGTGAAAGTAGGAATTGGTCCAGGTTCTATTTGTACGACGAGAGTTGTGGCAGGTGTTGGGTTTCCACAATTTTCAGCTGTTTTAGAGGTTGCTGCGGCGTTAAGAGGAACTGGAGTTCCAGTTATTGCAGATGGTGGAATTCGTTACACAGGAGATATTCCAAAGGCGATTGCAGCAGGAGCTGATTGTGTGATGTTAGGTTCACTTTTAGCAGGAACAAAAGAATCACCAGGAGAAACTATTATTTTTGAAGGAAGAAAATTCAAATCGTACCGTGGAATGGGTTCTGTTGAAGCGATGCAAGAAGGTTCAAAAGACCGTTATTTCCAAGATGTAGAAGACGATGTGAAGAAATTAGTTCCAGAAGGAATTGTAGGTCGTGTACCTTACAAAGGAGAATTAAACGAAAGTATGCAACAATTCATTGGTGGTTTAAGAGCCGGAATGGGGTATTGTGGTGCAAAAGATATCGCAACATTACAAGAAACAGGACGATTTGTAAGAATTACAGCAAGCGGCATTGGCGAAAGTCATCCACACAATGTAACGATTACAAAAGAAGCTCCGAATTATTCGAGATAGGTTTCAGTTTGCAGTCTCAGTCTCAGTCTCAGTCAGCAGATAGCATTTTTCATTCCGAAGGAATCTCATGATATAGTTATTACAAACCTGACAGGTTTCAAAAACCTGTCAGGTTTTTTGTTTTATAAAAATTGGTTTAGTTTTTTTGAAAATATATTTCACAGATTTTCTTAGAATGAATTGTCCCCTTGAGGGGACTTTAGGGGTGTAAGAATGTTGATAATTACAAAATTGGTGTTTAATTACTTCGCACCAAACAACTGCACCACATAAATTTTCTTATTTTCCGAATCTATGCTAAAACCAATTTCCGTGAAAGTATATTTCGGATTTATCATGTTTTTCAGATGGTTCGGAGATTTTTTCCAGAGTTGAAAGATTTTTAGGGCTAAAGCGTCTAAATCTTCATTGGAATAGATTTGATTTTTAATTCCAGTAAACAAAAGATTTTCACCAACTAATTCAAATGCATTTCCACCATAAAAATACACGCGATCTTTTGGGTTTATTTTCTTTGAATTCGTTTGTTTGTGCGTTAAGGTTTGCACTTTTGCAATGTGTTTTGCGTGGTCATCCGCGGCTTTCAATAAAAAAGCATCAAAAGTCAAAGATGGACTAGCAACCGATTTTCGTTCTTCATTGACCAACTTTAGTATTTTTGTTTTAAGTTGGGTTAAATCAATCGTAGCTTCCTTTTGTTGTGAAAATATTACAACAGAAAAAATCAGCGAACAAAAAAGAAAAAATCTATTCATAATCTTGTATTTATTGAACTTGAAATCCAACATTCATGCCAATTTTTTTAAAAAAGAATAACCTAAACTACTTTCTGCGACTGAAAACCGAGACTGTTTACTAAAATTAGTTCTTCAAAAACTCGTTAATTTTCTTCTTATTTCCAGCAATCCACAAAATATCATCCGATTCTAATATCAAATGTGATTCTGGATTTAGAATGCGTTTTCCGTTGCGTTCAATTCCTACGATAATGCCGTGTGTTTTTTCTCTAATTTGCGATTCACGAATGGTTTTTCCAATGCAAACACGGTTTTTAAGTTCCAATTGTTGCAAAATGATGTCTTCTTCTTCGAAGATTTCGGCGGCGTCAAATTCGTTTTTATCCAAATATTTCTTGAATTCTTTTACTTGTTCATCAGTACCAATAACATGTATTTCGTCATTAGGGAAAAGTCGTTCGTTTCGCATTGGTATATTGATGCTGAAATCTCCTCTTTTAATTAAAGCAATGTTAATACCAAATTGTTCTCTAATTTTCAGTTCTTCCAATGTTTTCCCTACCAAATTGGATTCGTGTGCAATAGAAAATTCAGCCATGTGACCATCCCAAGGAGATAGTACATTTTGTCTTTTATTTTGTTTATTGGTTTCTCTATCGTTAAAATTGCTTAAGAAATGCTTCTCGATTTTGTTATATAATGCATGGAGTTTTTTTGGAAATAAAACATAAACTACAATAGAAATAATCAATGCAATAAAAGCAACACCTGGCGAAAAGAAAGTATTTAATATAAATCCAATATAGAACAAACTCAAAATGATTCTGAAAAATACCAAAACTACAATTGGACCACGATATTTACGAACTTCCAATAACGATTGTACTTCTTTTACAGCTACTCTTCGCAAAGAAAGTGCCCAAAGAAAGGGTGATAAGATGATTACGGTAATAATAGCTGCAATTGCATTTCCAAAGCGTGAACTTTCTACCAATGGTAAAATATAACGTGAAGAAAGAATAATAACCGCCACAATAATAATGGAGTGAATAATTACTTGTGCTAAATACGCTCGTAACACAATTTGCCAAGTACTTACTGATTTAATGGCATCTGTATTAGCACTATAACGCTCAATGTTTTTTACCCATTTCCTTGGCAATCGTTTCTCTAAAAACTCAGCAAATGGAGTTGAAAGTTTCACCATAAAAGGTGTTGTAAAGGTTGTAACCGCTGAAACAGCAACAATTATTGGATATAAGAAATCGCTAGTAACTTTTAATGTCATTCCCAATGTGGCTATGATGAATGAAAACTCACCAATTTGCGACAAACTCATTCCTGTTTGCACTGATTGTTTTAAAGGCTGGCCAGAAATTAGTGTTCCAATAGTTGAACTAACTGATTGCCCAATTATAACCACAAAAGTTAATAAAGCTACTGGAAACGCATATTCAATTAAAGTATCGGGATTAATAAGCATACCAACCGATACAAAGAAAACAGCACCAAATAGATCTTTAACTGGTTTTACTAAATGTTCAATATGTTCTGCTTGCGTGGTTTCTGCAATGATGGAACCCATGATAAAAGCTCCAAGAGCAGGCGAGAAGCCCACATTGGCTGCAAAAATCACCATTAACAAGCATAAAGCTAATGAAACAATTAACATCATTTCATCAGTTAATAAATGTTTGGCACGTTTTAGAAATGTAGGAATGAAGAATATTCCTGCTACAAACCAAATTGTTAAGAAGAAAACCAGTTTCAATACCGATTGAAACAATTCGCCACCTGAAAATTGTTGGGTTACTGCTACAGTTGATAATAAAACCATCATTAAAATGGCCATGATATCTTGAACAATTAGTGCTCCAATAACGTTTCCGGTAAATTTTTGTGCTTTTACGCCTAAATCTTCAAAAGTTTTTAGAATAATCGTAGTCGATGAAATAGATAAAATTACTCCTAAGAAAATACTATTCATTTTTCCCCAATCCATCCACTGACCCACAAGATAACCGAGAGTTATCATGGTAATGATTTGTGTTAAAGCTGTGATTGAAGCGGTTCCACCCACTTTCATTAGTTTTTTGAAACTAAATTCGAGACCCAAACTGAATAAAAGGAAGATTACACCAATTTCTGCCCAAACGGTAATACTATTTGTGTCTTTTACCGTTGGTAAAAAATCAAAATGATTTCCTGCCAAAAAACCCGCAACCAAATAACCCAAAACAAGCGGTTGCTTCAAAAGACGGAAAAGGAATACGGCAATAGCTGCAGTGACTAAAATTAATCCTAAATCACTAATTAAATCTGGAATATGAACCGATGTAGACGTGGCGGACAAGAATAGCATGTTTTTTTGTTTTGGTTAAAATTAGTGAAAAATCTTACTCAAAACAAAGGGTAAAAAGAAAAATCTCGTTAAGTTTTAGTTAACGAGATTTTGAAAAACAAAAAGAACGAACCTTTTATAGTTTAATTAACTTAACAGATTCAGATTTTCCGTTTGAATTAATTTTAGCAATATATGTACCTGATGGTTGGCTACTAATGTCTAACTTAAATTCATTTGAATTGATTTCTTTTGAAAGCACTTCCTGACCTAATAAATTGTATAATGAAATTATTTCAATAGTATCAGATGCCGAAAAATTCACAATATCTTTTGCGGGATTGGGATAAAATGAAATAGTGCTATTTTCAAAATCAGAAGTAGAAAGTGTCGTGTTTTGAAAAACGCGAATATGACCAGCATTACTTCCTGCATCATCATTTCCTGTAGAACCAATAATTACTTTAGAGCCATCTTGAGAAATTGCTAATGCAAAAGCACTTAAATCGCTATTATTTGCACCAGAAATAGGGTTGTCTATAAGGGTCCAAGTTCCACCTTGGTTTTCATAAATATAAGCGCGACCTTTATTAAAACCATCTATACTATTAAATCTGGCTCCAACAGCTAAAAAATTTCCATTATTTGATAAACTTACTCTGCCACCAAATAAATCACCTGGATTTTCACCTACAAGAGTGTTACCTAATTGTGTCCAATTTCCATTAATTAATTGATAAATTTTAACTTGATTTGAACTGAATGAACCTATGGCTAAAATAGTTCCTGAGTCTGATAAACTGACTGAACTTCCAAATTCATCATTTACAGCGGAGCCAGGAATTGTGCTACCAAGTTGCAGCCATTGATTATTAATAAATTGATACACTTTAACTCTTCCTATATCAGTTTGAGCTTGACTTCCTGGATTACCAGTTTGACCAATAGCAAGTATATTTCCATCATCCGATATGCTTACACTAGTTCCAAACTTTATTATCGAACCATCTCCGTCAATATCAGCGCCCTTTTGTACCCAATTGTTATTTTGATTTTCAAAGACTTTTACCCTTCCTGCAAAAAACACTCCATTAACAGTTGTGTTGGGTATTCCAAAAGCTACAACAGAACCGTCAGCAGATAAATGAACTGATTTGCCTCCTTCAGCAGAAGAATTTTCACCATATAAATCTTGACCTACTTGAATCCATGCATTATTTACGTTTCTGAAAACCCTAACTTGTCCAGATGTAAATCCTAAATCATTATTGAATGGTTCTCCAATAGCAACTATAGAACCATCATTAGATAAACTAACCGATTGTCCTGTTTGGTCACCACCTGTTTCACCATTAATATCGCCACCAATTTGAGACCAAACATTGTTAGAATATCCAAATACTCTTACTTGACCAGAACCATTTCCATTACTATCACTTGAATTTGCACCAACAGCTATAATGTTTCCATTCGCAGAAATTGCAGTAGAATATCCGAATGCATCACCTGCAGCTTGTCCGTTGATTGAATTACCAAGTTGAGTCCATTGTGCGGACGAAATGAATGAAGTAAATATTAATAAAAATGTAATTTTTTTCATAGTGTGTAGTTTTAATTTTCAATTTCATTTTTTTTAAATAATAAGTAGTCTCAATAATTGAAACTACTTATTATCAATTTACATTTTTTACTCATTACAATTGTTAATGTTGTAGCCTTCTCTGAATAGGGTAGTAGTTCCATTTTCAGAAACTAAATCTACAACATTACCATTACATTTGAAATTAGGAACTGATACCGATGAATTACCAAAAAACAAATCAATAACCAAATTTTCTCCTTCGTATACCCAAGGATTAGGATTTGGAATTGCAGTTGTAACGTCGCCAAAAGTTCCATCAGAACTATAAATAGTATGTCTTTCTGTAGCTGTAAATTCATACATTACAGTTTCTTCAAAACCTACTAGATGCCATCTTCCAACTATTGTGTTTTCAATAGCAGGTTGCTGATCATCGTTATCACCTGAACAACTAAATAAAATAATCGATAATAATAAAAAAATCTTTTTCATAACATTTGTTTTTTTAAATTAATTACCCAAATTTCAGGAGTAATAATAAAAAAAACTTCACGTGTAGTTGTGAAAATGAGTTTTTGGCTATGATATTATGGAAAAAGGGGTAAAAAAGTTATTTATTAGAAGCTTTAATAGCTTCCATTATAAGAGATATTTTTTTGTATTTGGATTCTTTAATGTCAAAATAGAGATACATTCTTCTTAGTGAAGAACCAATTCCATCTACACTCATGAATGCTTTTTCTGCCAGTTCTTTGTTAGATATATCGGGTTCTTTTTGTAAAATGTTAAGTACATTCCAATCGGTATCGTTCAATTTTTTATTGATGAATACTTCTATTTTTTCTCTACTGAGTATAAAATCATTTGAATTCACCACAAGATTTGTAGTATCATTACTTTTAAGTTTTTCGATTTCTTGAAGTAATTCCTCTCTTTTTTTTCTGTTCTTTTTGATGTTTCTATTGTAGTAGAATATGATACAAGTTATTAATAGTATTGACCCGAGAATAATACCGTATGTTTTTTTTAGTTGTGCTAATTCAAGTTCTGCTTTTTCCTTTTTTATTTTTAGATCTTTTTCTTGTAGTATAGTATCAAATTCTTTTTTTATTACTTCTCGAATGAGTGTGATTTTATTTTTTTCTAATTGTATACTATCTTTATAGATGGTATATTTTTGAAACATTTCTAAAGATTTTTTTGGATTGTTTTCAGCTTGATAACATTTATATAAAATATCGTATAACTCTTCTTTTAATTCTAAGTTTGCTTTTTTATCTAAATTTTTTAAAATATTTTCACCTTTATTTTTAGCAATATCACTATTTCCTTTTTTTAAATCGATTTGTGCGTGAATGATTTGACTTATAGTTATAAATTCAGATACATTTAGTTCTTTACTTAATACTAAACTTTTATCTGCATATTCAGCCGCCATTTTCAATTGATTCAAATCACGGTGAATTCGGGCTAAAGTAGTGTAACCATTTAATAAAAAGAACTTATCTTTTGTTTCTTCTAAAATTTCTATTGCCTTTTCATTGTATAGTTGTGCTTCCTTGAACTTTTTTAGTTCATAGTTAGTCCAACCAATATTTAAATAGATAACAGCAATGCTTCTTGGTGGGACATCTATATTTTTAATCGTTGTTAGCGCTTTTTGATAATAGGCTAAAGCTAAATCATAATTTTGTATGTATAAGTAAACATTACCAATGCTGCTTAGCATTCGCGATTCCCCATTTTTATCTTTTATTTTTTTATAGATTGTAAATGAATTAGAAAAATATTGTAACGCTTTTTTATAGTTTTTTTGGTTAGCATAAACATTACCAATATTACCTGTAATATTAGCTTTTAATAGAGGGTTATTTAGTTTTATTGCAAATTTTTCTGCTTCTTTATAGTAATGCATTGATGTATCTAATTCACCTTTTAATCGGTAAATACCACCTCTGTCATTTGCTACGTTGAAAAGCTCTTTTGTATTGTTTTTTTCTTTTGCTAATTTATAATAGTATTCAAGTACAATTAAAGTAGAATCGGGTTTTGCTTGATTATTTATTTTATAATATTCAGCCAAAGCATTAAATCTTGTAGAATCAGGATTTTTTTGGTTTTCCCATATAGCTTTTAAATCACTACTTTTAGTTTGAGCAATCAAACTAAAAGTAGTAAAAATAAAAAGAATAACTATTTTGATGAATCTATCGGTTTGCATATATTTATTAAATACCCAAATAATTACTCGGTGTAATTTGCATTAATTCAGCTCTTACTTCTTCAGAAACTTTTAAAGTTCCAATGAAATTATGAATCGCTTCTTTGTTAATTACGGTATTGGTTCTGGTTAAGTCTTTTAAAGCTTCGTACGGATTTGGATAGCCTTCACGACGCAAAATCGTTTGGATTGCTTCTGCAACAACCGCCCAGTTTTTCTCTAAATCTTCCGCGAATTTTTCTTCGTTTAATAACAGTTTATTCAATCCTTTTAAAGTAGCTTCAAATGCGATTAAAGTGTGTCCCATTGGTACTCCGATGTTACGTAAAACCGTACTATCCGTTAAATCGCGTTGTAATCTTGAAAGTGGTAATTTTGCTGAAAGATGTTCGAAAATCGCATTTGCAATTCCTAAATTTCCTTCCGAATTTTCAAAATCTATTGGATTTACTTTATGTGGCATCGCCGAAGAACCAATTTCTCCTGCTTTGATTTTTTGTTTGAAATAATCCATAGAAACATACGTCCAAATATCTCTGTCCAAGTCGATTAAAATGGTATTGATGCGTTTTAAAGCATCAAAAAAGGCTGCAAAATGGTCGTAATGTTCAATTTGTGTTGTTGGGAACGAATGGTGTAATCCTAAACTATTTTCTACGAAATCTGTTCCGAATTTTCTCCAATCTGTGTTTGGATAAGCTACTTTGTGTGCGTTGTAATTTCCAGTTGCGCCACCAAATTTAGCTGCAAAAGGAACGTTGAATAACAAACGCATTTGCTCTTCTAAACGTTCTACGAAAACTAAAATTTCTTTTCCTAAACGAGTAGGAGAGGCTGGTTGACCGTGGGTTCTGGCTAACATTGGAACGTGTTGCCATTCCATTGCTAATTCTTTTAATTTTGCAATTACGCTTACTAATCCTGGTAAATATACATTTTCAAACGCTTCTTTTGTCGAAAGCGGAATCGCTGTATTGTTGATATCTTGAGAAGTCAATCCGAAATGGATAAATTCCTTGTAATCTTGTAATCCTAAACCGTCGAATTTCGATTTGATGAAATATTCCACCGCTTTTACATCGTGATTCGTTGTTTTTTCGGTTTCTTTAATCCAAAGTGCATCTTCAGTAGAAAAGTTCTTATAAATAGCTCTTAAAGAATCGTAAATCGATTTGTCAATTTTGGCTAATTGAGGTAAATCAGCTTCGCGCAAAGCAATAAAATATTCAACCTCTACCAAAACTCGGTATTTGATTAAGGCTTCTTCTGAAAAATAAGGAGATAATGAAATAGTTTTGCTTCTATAACGACCATCAATTGGCGAAATAGCGTTTAATTCTGTTAATTGCATTTTGTTGTGTGTTGTTTAAAGAAGTGCAAATTTAGTAATTAGTGATTAGTTATCAGTAATTAGTTTCGAGTTTTTTACTTTAAATTTAAAAGTTCCTGTTTTACAATTTTCATTCCTTCAACGGCGGTTAAAGGTAACACTTTCAATTCGTTTGGTAAATCATAAATCGTGGCTGGATTTGGATCAATATAATAAACGGGAACGTTTTGATCCACATAATTCATTAATCCAGCAGCAGGATATACTTGTAATGAAGTTCCGATAATAATCAAAATATCAGCGGTTTCTACAATATCAATAGCGTTTTCAATCATAGGAACATCTTCGCCAAACCAAACGATATGTGGTCGCAACTGGTTGCCTTCCAAATCAAAATCGCCTAAATTTAAATCTTGTTTCCAATCTAAAATGAATTCTTCGTTTGAAACACTTCTTACTTTTAATAATTCGCCATGCAAATGAATGACTTTGTTACTTCCAGCTCTTTCGTGTAAATCGTCTACGTTTTGGGTTATTATGTGAATATCGAAATGTTCTTCTAATTCTGCTAAAATTTCGTGCGCTTTATTTGGTCGAACTGTTAAAAGTTGGGCTCTTCTTTTGCTGTAAAAATCCAATACTAATTCAGCATTTTTATTCCAACCAATGGGCGAGGCAACTTCCATAATGTCATGGCCTTCCCATAATCCATCAGCATCACGGAACGTTTTGATTCCGCTTTCGGCGCTAATTCCAGCACCTGTTAGTACTACAATTTTTTTCATAATTCAATTTTCTTTTTCTTTGTAGTAAATTTAATAAAAAAAATATGAGTTTTTCTAATCATGCGCTTTTAGAATATTTAGAAGGGTTTATTACCGAAAACAGAAAAGAAGGCTTTTTAAGAGTTTTAAAAAACAGAACGAAACATTTTACCATTGCAATGGAAGATGTTTTTCAATTGCATAACACAAGTGCTGTGATGCGTAGTTGCGAGGTTTTTGGAATTCAGGAATTGAATGTTATTGAGCAAAAATTTGGAAAAAGAATCGATACCGAAATTGCTATGGGAGCTCAAAAATGGGTAGATGTGAATCGTTTCAATACCGTTCAAAGTTGCATTGATGAAATGCGAGCTAAAGGCTATCAAATTATTGCTACAACACCTCATAATGATTCTTGTATGTTACATGAGTTTGATATTTCGAAACCTTCTGCTTTATTTTTTGGAACGGAGCGAGATGGTTTATCAGAAGAAGTAATACAACAAGCCGATGGTTTTTTGAAAATACCAATGGTAGGTTACACCGAAAGTTTGAATATTTCCGTTTCTGCAGCAATTATTATTCAAGATGTTACGAATCGTTTACGTCAATCGGAAATTAATTGGCAATTAACAGAAGAAGAAATTTTAGACAAACGTTTAGATTGGACGCGTAAATCTATAAAAGATATTGATTTTATTGAGAAAAAATACAATGAAATTGAACAGAGTAAAGAAAACTAACTACTTATTTTTTTTTAATATTTTATAATCTTCGTAGCATGCGCTAATGGCATCCATGATTTGTAGGTCATTTGCTGTTTGAATGAAATATTCGGAATAATTACAGTTTTGAAGTATTTGCGGAATGTCATCTTTGTTAATTTCCAATAAAGCAGCGAGCGTTTCTCTGTCAAATTTAGTAGCTAAAAGATTTCTAACGGTATCATCCTTTTTCATCTCTTTTAGTTTTTTCATTTCCTTAGGTCTTTTACCAAAAACATTGTATAGTAAATCGGCAGGATTAGAAATAGCACCTAAAACTTTTGCAATTGCACCTGGTTTACTATTACCACCTTCATAACCAGCATTAAGCCCAGATATACTATATCGATAGGAATCATCTGAAACTGGAATTAAACGAGTATCTACTTCTATGTATCCTGTTAAGTTGTATTTCGCAACTACAACTTCGTCTAATACATAGGCTTTTTCGGTTAAGTAAATTTTAGTTGGATTTTGTTTTATCCAATCGTTAGTCACTTTTACTTTTATTGTTTCGTATCCTAAATAAGTAAACAATAAGGTGTCGTTTACTTTAGCATTAATTTCAAATGTTCCACTTGGAGTGGTTACTGTTCCTTTTACTCTAGAAGCATTTATAACGTGTACATTTCCCATAGGTAGTTTAGTTTCGTTATGAATAACAGTTCCTTTAATGTTGGTCACAAGCGAATCGTTTTGCGAAAAACAAAAATTAGAAATTAGGGCAAAAAGAAAAACTACAAAATATCTCATTCTTTATTTATTGATTCAAAAATACGAATCTAAAGATGATATTTTGTAGTTTTCTATAAATTTATAAGAAAATTAACGAAAATCGTTAGCTTCTTCTTGGTCTTCTTGGTCTTGATGAATCTCCAGTGCTTTCAGCACGTCTTGGAGCTCTATCAGAAAACCCGCCTTCTCTTCTTGGAGCTGAACTGCTTCTTTCATTACTTCTTTCACCTCTGAAACCACCATCTCTTCCGCCTTCTCTTCTAGGAGCAGAACCTCTATCGCTTCTGAAACCTCCGTCTCTTCCGCCTTCTCTTCTTGGAGCTGAACCGCTTCTTTCTCCTCTAAATCCGCCTTCACGTCTTCCGCCACCAGAATTTCTTCCGTTGTGATCGCGTCTTCCACCACCGTCGTTTTTAGAAATTTCAACATTGATTCTTCTTCCGTTCATGTCATATCCGTTAAGAACAGACATTACTTTGTCAGTATGCTCACCATCTGTATTAAAGAAAGAGAAACCTTCTTTCACGTCTACTTTAAATACGTCATCTCTGCCTAAATCTAAAGTTTCTTTGATAAAATCTTTTAATTGCATCCAATCGAAATCGTCTCTTGCACCAATATTGATGAAATAACGAACTGGATCGCCCGCTCTAATTTCTCTTGGTTCAGAACTTCTTTCTCTATCATTTCCTCTTTCACCTGATAAATCACGTTTCGATTTGTAATAGTTGATGAATCTATTAAATTCAACAGAAACCATTTTCTTAATTAATTCTTCTTTAGATAAACCATCTAAAACTTCATTAATAGCAGGTAAATAGGTGTCGATATCGTGATCAACTTCTGTATCTTTAATTTTATTTGCTAAATGTAATAACTGGATTTCGCAGATTTCAATTCCAGATGGGATTGTTTTTTCTTCGAATTTTTGTTGAATAATACGCTCAATTGAGTGTATTTTTCTGATTTCACTTTTCGTAATAATTACGATAGAAGTTCCTAATTTTCCAGCTCTACCAGTTCTTCCTGAACGGTGATTATAGGTTTCAATTTCGTCTGGTAATTGGTAATTTACTACGTGAGTAATGTTGTCAACGTCAATTCCACGAGCCGCAACGTCTGTTGCAACCAACATTTGAATTTGACGACCTCTAAACGATTTCATTACGCCATCACGTTGTGCTTGCGATAAATCTCCATGTAATGCCGCTGCGTTATAACCATCTTCGATAAGTTTTTCAGCAACCGCTTGTGTGTCTCTTTTAGTTCTACAAAATACAACCGAGAAAATATCTGGGTTAGCATCTGCTAAACGTTTTAAAGCTTCGTAACGGTCACGAGCATTCACACAGTAATATTCGTGTGATACGGTAGCCGAACCTGAGTTTTTACTTCCCACAGTAATTTCCTGCGGAGACGACATGAATTGTTTTGCAATACGTGCTACTTCGGCAGGCATTGTTGCAGAGAATAACCAAGTGTTTTTCTCGTCTGGTGTGTCCGATAAAATGGAACAAATGTCTTCGTAGAATCCCATGTTTAACATCTCATCTGCCTCATCTAAGATACAAAAATCGATGTTTTTGATGTTTACAAGACCTCTGTTAATCATGTCTTGCATTCTACCTGGTGTAGCCACAATAATTTGTGCACCACGTTTAACTTCTCTAGCTTGTTCTGTAATGCTTGCACCACCATAAACAGCCACTGTATGTAACCCCTTTATGTACTTTGAGTATAATTTAATCTCGTTGGTGATTTGTAAGCATAACTCACGTGTTGGCGATAAAATTAATGCTTGTGTATTTCTATTCTCAGCATCAATTTTTTGAATTAGCGGGAAACCAAAAGCTGCGGTTTTCCCTGTACCTGTTTGCGCTAGGGCAACTAAATCTGTGTTTTGTTCCAATAGTACTGGAATCGCTTTTTCTTGTACTTCTGACGGATTCTCAAATCCTAGATCTTTAATCGCCAGCAGTAGCGACTCATTCAATCCTAATTGTTCAAATTTATTCATAAAATATTTTAAATTGGGTGCAAAGGTATGCTTTATAAATCAGATAAACTAATTTGTTAGTTGTTGATTTTCAATTTGTTAAATATTTTTAGGAATTAAAAATTTAATAAAGTAATATTTTTAGAAAGTAGTTAATCAATTTTTTGAAGGAAATCGATTAATTTTTGAACTGCAATTCCTCTGTGACTGATGGTTGATTTTTCTTCCATGCTTAATTCAGCAAAAGTTTTTTCAAATCCGTCAGCTACGAATATTGGGTCATAACCAAAACCGTTTGTTCCAATTTTTTCTTCGATTATTTTTCCGTTGACTATTCCACTAAATAAGTTTTGTTTTCCGTTTAGATTTAAAGCAATTACAGTTTTAAAGTTGGCTTTTCGATTCGATTTATCTTTTAATTCGGATAAAAGTTTATCCATATTATCGTTGGCATCTTTTTGTTCGCCTGCATAACGAGCGGAATACACTCCAGGAGCGCCATTTAAAGCATGAACTTCTAAGCCGGTATCATCTGCAAAACAATCGTAACCATATTTCTCGGTAACGTAATTAGCTTTTAAAATAGCGTTTCCTTCAATGGTATCAGCTGTTTCTGGAATATCTTCCGTGCATCCTATATCTTCTAAACTCACAATTTGAATAGTATTGGGAACTAAAGCCTGAATTTCCAGAATTTTATTTTTGTTATTGGATGCAAATACGAGTTTCATCTGAAATAATTTAAAAAGGTAAAAGTACGAAACGGCTGTAAAGTATAAAAGCCGATCTGGAGCGATCGACTTTTACGGTGAACGTGTAACCACATTTCTGTGTCGTTCGGTGCAAATGTATAACCAATAATTCGATTATGAACTATTATTCCTTTAATTTTTTTCTAATCAAAATAAATTATAATAAAAGTATTTTTCTTTTTACTTTTGCACCGTTTTAAACACCTATATATTATGGTAAAAGATTTATTCGAAAGAATTCAGAACAATAAAGGTCCGTTAGGAAAATGGGCTTCACAAGCAGAAGGATATTTTGTATTCCCTAAATTAGAAGGCGAATTAGGTCCGAGAATGAAATTTCAAGGAAAAGATATCTTAAACTGGAGTTTAAATGATTATTTAGGATTAGCTAATCATCCAGAAGTACGTAAAGCAGATACTGAAGCAGCAATGCAATTTGGAGCAGCGTACCCAATGGGTGCTCGTATGATGAGTGGTCACACTAATTATCACGAACAATTAGAACAAGAATTAGCTGCTTTCGTAATGAAAGAATCGGCTTATTTGTTAAACTTTGGTTACCAAGGAATGGTATCTATTATTGATGCTTTGGTTACTAAAAACGATATTATTGTATACGATGTAGATTCGCATGCTTGTATTATTGATGGTGTACGTTTACACATGGGAAAACGTTTTACCTATAAACACAATGATTTAGAAAGTATGGAGAAAAACCTGCAACGTGCTACTAAAATGGCAACTGAAACAGGTGGTGGAATCTTATTTATTACCGAAGGTGTTTTCGGAATGCGTGGTCAACAAGGAAAGTTGAAAGAAGTTGTAGAAATGAAGAAAAAATACAATTTCCGTTTATTAGTTGACGATGCACATGGTTTTGGAACACTTGGTAAAACAGGAGCAGGAGCAGGAGAAGAGCAAGGTTGTCAAGACGGAATTGACGTTTATTTTTCAACTTTTGCGAAATCAATGGCAAACATTGGTGCTTTCGTTGCTGCAGATAAAGATGTTATCGATTATTTAAAATACAACTTGCGTTCGCAAATGTTTGCTAAAGCGTTACCAATGATTCAAACTATTGGGTCATTAAAACGTTTAGAATTGTTACGTAATTCATTTGAAATTAAAGATAAATTATGGGAAAACGTAAATGCATTACAAAATGGATTGAAAGAAAAAGGATTTAATATTGGTGATACTAATACTTGTATAACACCTGTTTATCTTGAAGGTTCTATTCCTGAAGCGATGATTATGGTGAACGATTTACGTGAAAATTATGGAATTTTCCTTTCTATCGTGGTTTATCCAGTAATTCCAAAAGGTATTATTTTGTTGAGAATGATTCCAACAGCTTCGCATACAATTGATGACATTAATGAAACATTAACAGCTTTTGAAGCTATTCGTGAAAAATTAGTTAATGGTACTTATAAAAAAATCGCAGAAGCAACTACTATTGATGTTTCTTAATAATGAGTTAATTTTTTGTGAATTAAATTTTAACAATATTTTTTTTTATTTATAACCCCTTAATTTTATGGGTTTTATCGTTGAAAATTAAGTTTTATCGGTTTTTTTTTGTAAGTTATATATTATTAACCTAATTTTGTAAAAATTATTTAAATTTAATTATGAAAAAAATTACAATTTTGGCATTATTAGCAGTAGCTGTTGGTAATGTTGCTTTCGCTCAAAAAGACCACTATACAATTTCTGGAGGTTTACTAGGTGGTGGGAATTTAAGTCAATTTCAATCATCAACGGACAACTTAACTTTTTCGCATGATTTCAAACACAGATTTGGATGGGATGCAGGAGCTTGGGTTAATTTTCCTATTGGAAGAGTATTTTCTATTGAGCCTCAGGTAGTGTACTCTAATAGAGGTTTCCATTCTTACGTAACTGATGGATCACAACCTGAACAAACTCATTCTTACATTTCTGTTCCATTATTGTTAAAAGCTAACATAGGTTCATATTTTGCTCTTTTTGGTGGTGCAGAATTTAATACATTAGTAAAAATTAAAGACGATAATAATAATTTTGATAATATTGGTGAAGACATGAAAAAGCACTCTACTGCTGTTACAGCTGGTTTTGAGCTTGCTCCACATTCTAGAGTCGAAATTTATGCAAGAGTATCTTATGGTTTAGTTGATATGTATATTGCAGATAATTCAAATCCTTTTAATAATGAAACTTTAAGAAATGAGTCTTTTCATTTTGGAGTTAAGTTTAAATTATTTGGACATAAAAAAGCAGAACCAATGCATGAATCTCATGTAGCTTCTACTACAGCTCCAGCTGTTGTTGCTGCTCCAGTTGTTGTAGAACCTGTTAAACCAATTGCTATCGATACAGATGGAGATGGAATTTTGGATAAAGACGATTACTGTCCTACTATCGCTGGTTTCTCTTCTAATTTTGGTTGTCCAGAAATTATTTTACATTACACTAATGATTCTGATGTATTAAATGATATGGATAAAGCTGATTTAGATAGAGTACATGCTTTCTTAGTAAATCATCCAGATGTATCAATTGTTGTTGAAGGGCATGCAAGTAATCCAGGTACTCCTGAGCACAATATGACATTATCTAAAGAGCGTGCTGATAAATCAGTTGCTTACTTAGTTTCTAGAGGTATTAGTGCTTCAAGAATGACTGTTAAAGCTTATGGAGAAACTGTACAAGTTGCAGATAACGCAACTCCTTCAGGAAGAGCTAAAAATAGAAGAGTAGTTATTAAAATTGCAAAATAATTTTTGCAAATTAATAAAGTATTTTTACAATAATAAAAAGCTTGTAATTTGGTTTATTCCAGTTACAAGCTTTTTTATTTAATGGGTATTATTCCCCTCATAGAGTTTAAAAAAATATAAAAAAGTAAATATTTAGGATTTTATATTTTCAAAAAAATATCTATTTATGTAATTTTATTAAGTGAAGATTTTTTATTAAAAAATAACTTATTTTATAAAATTTCGTTTTAGTAAACCATACATTATTGTATCGGTAAATTCGTTATTATAGTAAAAATCTTCTTTAAAATGCGCTTCTTTAACAAAGCCAATTTTTTGCAAAACACGTTCTGAAGCAATATGTCGTGAATCGATAACTGCAACAATAGAATGAAAATTTAATGTATTGAAAGCAAAATCTAATAACGTTTTCACGGCTTCGGTAACATAGCCTTTTCCCCAATGTTCAGGCGTAATCATATAGCCTAATTCAGTTCTGAAATGTTCGGGTTGGGTTCTGTAAAATCCCATAATTCCTATGCATTTATCACTTCCTTTTTCGGTTACTGCCCAATTGATATCAAGATTTTCATCAATTTTATCATTAATCATTTTTATGTGTGCCAAAGCGCCTTCGATATCAGTTACTAAAGGTCTTGGAATAAATTTCATAGTTTCATGATTTCCACGTAGCTCTAAAACTTCTGGAGCATCGGCATCAGTTAATTTTCTAAAACGTAAACGTTCTGATTCTAGTATTGGAAAAGGAGAGAAGTTAAGTTGTAACATTACTTTTATAATTTGAATCTTGTTATTGAGTTTGAAATTGTTCTTGAATTGCTTTATCGTGTTTTTTACTGAAGAAAATAAGCATACAAATAGCTCCAATTGTAGCATACAACATATCAGATTGTGTATCCCAAACATAACCTTGTGTTCCTAAAAAAGCATCGCCACCATCACCAGTACAAAGGGAAACGCCCCATTCTAGCCATTCATAAGCCGCGCTAATAGCTAAACACACTGCAACAATAATGAAGTTGAAGAAAGTCTTATTTGAAATAACATTTTTACGAATAAATAATTCTCTCACAATCATGGATGGAACAAAACCTTGTGCAAAATGACCAACTTTATCATAATTATTTCGGCTTTGATTAAAAGTTTCTTTTATCCATTCAAATGGTGGTACTTCGGCATAGGTGTAATGTCCGCCAAGGAATAAGATATAACAATGAATGAGAATGAAGAAATATGTAAAATTCGTAAATCGAAAATTTTTAAAGGTAAAAGCCAAAATCAGGAATCCGATAATTGCGGGTAAAACTTCTAAAAACCAAGTAAAATATTCTTTTGGATAAATACCAGAAATTAATAATCCAGCAAAGAATAATAGCGAATAAAGTTGTAGTTTTTTCATTTAGTTGATTGGTTTTTTCTTTAAAATTAAAGCACTAACTAAAGAAAATACAATTCCTAATGGCAAGATTTCCATATAAGTAAATAGAATAACCATAACAGGATTCTTATACATTTCTTTATAAGTATTCATTTCTTCAGTTACTTTTACCACTTCATTTGGACTTGCTTTTTCAATTGCCATGTTAGCATAATGTTCCATGAAATTTGGAAAAAAGGTATATAAGATTACTAGCCAAACTAATACATAAATTGTTGAAATAATAAGTGTAATCCAGAAACCTGTTAGGAAAGCTTTTCCAAGAGAAATATAACCGTTATTTGCATCTCGTTGTTGTTTGATTCCTTTAACCACAAAGATGAAAGCAAGTAGCATTCCTGCAAATCCAAAAATCATACTGACTTCTTTTTCTGGATATGATTTCATGTAAATGGTAACAGATACTAGCAATGCAGAAACAATAATGCTTCCAAACAATCCATTTTTTAAAATAATGTTATTCATGATATTTGGTTTTAGGTAAGTAAATCAAATTTAATAAAATTATTCGTTGAAATCTAAATCTTTATCATGAGTTTCTTCAATGGTAAGAGTAGAGTAAATACCTAGTGCAAAAGCAAAGAACCCTACAATCGCTGCGGCAGCTATAACACCATTATTTACTTTTAATCCGTCAAAAGCCAGTAACATCACAGGAACTAATCCGCGAACCATATTGGGAATGGTGGTTGTGGCTGTCTTCTAATATTGGTGCCAAATTGCTCAGCTCCAACCGTTACAAACATAGCCCAATAACCCGTTCCTAAACCTAACCAAGCACAATAAAAGTAATACATATTTTCCGATTTGGTTCCGCTAAAAAGCATTAAGCATGCTCCAACGATGGTAAACAACATCATATAAAAAATCGCTTTTTTTCGAGAATGTAACCAATGCGAGATGAAACCACTTGCAAAATCTCCCACAGAAATTCCAACATAAGCCCACATTATCGCTTTTCCAGGTTGAATACTATCAATTCCCATTACAGGTGCAAATTGATTCGCCATAACCGCTAAAATTCCAATGCAAAACCAAGTGGGTAATCCAATAGCAATACATTTCATGTATTTTGCAAAACGATTCCAATTGGTGAAAAACGAAAAGAAATTTCCTTTTTTAATGTTACTATCGTGTTTGATGTCGTTGTAAATTCCAGATTCTGCTACGCTTATTCGTAAAACTAAAAGCATTAGACCTAAAGCACCACCAATGTAATAAGCAATAGTCCAATCGCCTGCTAACTCAACAGTTAATTGCGCTACAACAGCTCCAAGTAAACCAAAACCAGCTACTATAGAAGTTCCAATAGCACGAAGTTGTTTGGGTAACGATTCCGAAACTAAAGTAATTCCGGCTCCAAGTTCACCAGCTAAACCAATTCCGGCAATGAATCGCAACCAAGCATATAACATCGTTTTGTCTTCAACTGGAAAATGAGGTAAATAACCACAAGCAATATTAGCCAAAGAATACACTAAAATCGAGCCAAAAAAAAACCGAAAGTCTTCCTTTTTTATCTCCTAAAACGCCCCAAAGAATTCCTCCTAAAAGTAATCCGACCATCTGGTAATTGAGAATCATCGTTCCAGCAGTGTCAACATCTAAGTTCATGTCTTTTAAGCTAGGGACACGAACAATCCCGAAAAGAAGTAAGTCATAAATATCAACAAAATAGCCTAATGCAGCTACAATCACTGGAAATGATAATAAATGTTTTAGTTTTTCTTGGGTTGTAAATTCTTTCATTGGGTTTCATTTGTTTCAAAAATAGAAAAATAAATGGTTCGTAAGATAAAAAAGAAACACCGACTCCATACAGAATCGGTGTTTCCCAAACTAAAACAAACGAATCCATTATAAACCCATGAATTAAGGGGATATTTTATGCGTATTGGAATTTATTTTACCAATTCACTTTCGTTTCTAAATACTAACTGACCATCAAAACTGTCTAAAAAAATAATACTGTCAACAGTTACTTTACCAGCTAATATTTCTTTTGAGAGTTGGTTTAAAACTTCGCGTTGAATTACTCGTTTTACAGGTCGAGCACCATATTGTGGATCAAAACCTTTTTGTGCTAAGTATTCAATGGCCTCTGGAGTGGCGTCCATTGTAATTTGTTGATGTTCCAACATTTTAATTACGCTTTTTAATTGTAAGCCAACAATTTCTTTAATGTTTGCATTAGTTAGTGGCGTAAACATTACAATTTCGTCAATTCTATTGATAAACTCAGGGCGAACAATTTGTTTTAATAAACCTAAGACTTCTACTTTGGCAGCTTCCGTTGCGGCATCAACAGAACCTTTCAAATTCTCAAACTTTTCCTGAATAATTCCACTTCCCATATTTGAAGTCATGATGATAATCGTATTTTTGAAATCGGCCACTCGACCTTTGTTATCGGTCAATCGTCCTTCATCTAAAACTTGTAACAAGATATTGAATGTATCAGGATGCGCTTTTTCAATTTCGTCTAACAATACTACTGAATACGGTTTTCTTCGAACCGCTTCTGTCAATTGTCCACCTTCATCATAACCTACATAACCTGGAGGCGCACCAACTAATCGACTAACAGAATGACGTTCTTGATATTCACTCATATCAATTCTGGTCATTGCATTTTCATCGTCGAATAAATATTCGGCTAAGGCTTTAGCTAATTCAGTTTTACCAACACCTGTTGTTCCTAAGAATAAGAACGAGCCAATTGGCTTTTTCATGTCTTGTAAACCAGCACGACTTCTACGAACAGCATCACTCACCGCTACAATAGCTTCTTCTTGACCCACAACTCTTCTGTGTAATTCTTCTTCTAAGCGAAGTAATTTTTCTCGTTCGCCTTGAAGCATTTTCATTACGGGAATTCCTGTCCATTTAGCAACTACTTCAGCAATATCTTCTCGGGTTACTTCTTCTTTAATTAAGGAAGTTCCTGCTTGGTTTTCGGCTAATTGAATTTGTAAAGCATCCAAACGTTCTTGTGCGTCTTTAATTTTTCCATAACGAATTTCCGCTACTTTTCCGTAATCGCCATTGCGTTCGGCTTGTTCTGCCTCCATTTTGAAATCTTCAATTTCTTGTTTGACGTTTTGAATATTATCCACCACATCTTTCTCGGATTTCCATTTGGTGAAGATTTCGTTGCGTTCTTCTTTTAAGTTAGCCAAATCCAAACCAAGAACTTTCAACTTAGTTTCGTCATTTTGCCTCACTTGACTATATTTTTCAGAGGTGTTCGGCGAATCTTCGATTTCTCGTTTAATTGCTTCAATTTCAATTTCCAATTGCATAATCTTTCTATCCAAAACATCTAATTCTTCTGGTTTGGAATTGATTTCCATACGCAATTTTGAAGCTGCTTCGTCCATCAAATCAATCGCTTTATCAGGTAAGAAACGATTCGTAATATAACGTTGAGATAATTCAACCGCCGCAATAATTGCATCATCTTTGATACGCACTTTGTGGTGGGTTTCATATTTCTCTTTGATACCACGCAAAATCGAAATAGCGCTTTCAGTATCGGGTTCATCGACCATTACTTTTTGAAAACGTCTTTCAAGCGCTTTGTCTTTTTCAAAATATTTTTGGTATTCGTCTAATGTTGTTGCTCCGATGGCACGTAATTCGCCACGAGCTAAAGCAGGTTTTAAGATGTTTGCAGCGTCCATAGCACCTTCGCCACCGCCAGCACCAACTAAAGTATGTATTTCGTCAATAAAAAGTACGATATCTCCTTCGGCAGAAGTAACTTCTTTTACCACCGCTTTTAATCGTTCTTCAAATTCTCCTTTGTATTTTGCACCTGCAATCAATGCTCCCATATCTAATGAATAAACAATTTTATCTTTTAGATTTTCCGGAACATCTCCGTCAACAATTCGGTGTGCTAAACCTTCGGCAATGGCTGTTTTACCAACACCAGGTTCGCCAACCAACATCGGATTGTTTTTAGTTCGACGTGTTAAAATTTGTAAAACTCTACGAATTTCTTCATCACGACCAATTACGGGGTCAAGTTTGCCGCTTTTAGCCAGTTCGTTGAGGTTTTTGGCATATTTATTTAAAGAATTGTACGTTTCTTCCGCCGAAGCCGAAGTTACTCGTTCTCCTTTACGCATTTCGTCGATAGCGGCTTGCAAACCTTTTTCAGTTACACCTTGATCTTTTAAAATTTGTGCTACTTTACTTTTTGATTTGAAAATGGCTAAAATTAAATGTTCGATAGAAACGAATTCGTCGTTCATTTTTTTGGCAATGATTTCGGCTTCGTTTACTGTGGTTCCAGCCTCACGAGAGAACATAATATCACCACCAGAAACTTTTGGAAAACTTTGAATGGTACTATCCAATACTTTTTTGAAAAGCTCCACATTAACGTTGAGTTTTTTCAAAATAAATTGTGTTACGTTTTCATCCACTTCCAAAATTCCTTTAAAAATGTGTTCGTTTTCAAGCTGTTGTTGCTCAAAAATTTGTGCAATTTGCTGTGCTTGTTGCAAAGCTTCTTGCGATTTAATTGTAAATTTATTTATGTTCATAGTATTAAGTGTTGTTATTGTTTGTTTAACTTTGTAAGCAAAGAACAATTAATATTCCATAATAAAATTAGCGACATAATGTCTTGATTTAAAGGTTTTTTTATTGTTTTTAATGTCAAAATGACGTTTTTGTAGTCAAAAATGTTCAATTTTTATAAATTTAAGTAAAAAAGCATGAAAATATTAGGATTAATTTTATTAAGTCTGGCCAGTTTATCGTTAAGTTGTAAGTCAGGTGTTGAAGAGACTTATTTAGTTGGAACCTACACTTCATCAAGTTCTGAGGGTATTAATATTATTCAATTTGATGCAAGTAATAAAGAAATTAAAATACAACAAGTAATTGATAATATTGACAATCCATCATTTGTAGTTGCTAATAGAAACAAAAAAATTGTTGTAGCTGTTGGTGAAACGGAAGGAAAAAATGGAGGACAAGTTGTTTCTTTTTGGTATGATAAAAAAACAAAATCATTTACAAGAATAAATTCATTACATACTTTAGGAAATCATCCTTGTACGGTTGCATTCAGTCCTGATGAAAAGTATGTTTTGGTAGGAAATTATACAGGTGGAAATATATCTGTATTTAAAATTGACGAAAAAGGGCAATTGTCAGAAAACCCTCAGTTACTTCAATATAGTGGAAAAAGCATTAACGCTGAGCGTCAGGAAAAACCACATGTACATTGTATTGTTTTTCATCCGATTGAAAATAAAATTTTTGTTGCTGATTTGGGATTAGATAATATAAAAATGATTCCATTTAATACAAATTATCATTCTTTTTTAGAGGAGAATAAAGAAATTGATTTCAAAGTAAATCCTGGAGCTGGACCCAGACACTTAGTTTGGAATAAAGAGGGAACTAAGTTGTATGTAACATTTGAGTTAACGAATGAAGTAGCCGTTTTTGATTATAAAAATGATAATTTAACGCTTTTACAAACCATTTCATTGACTAAGCCAACTAAAAGCGGTTCTGCAGCAGAGTTACGATTAAGTGCTGATGAACGCTTTTTATATGCTTCGGTTCGAGGAAAGGATAACAAGTTGGTAGTAATAAAAGTTGATGAAAATAATTCTTTAGAAAAGATACAGGAAATTGAAACTGAAGAAACGCCTAGAAATTTTATTATTACAGCTAATCAGAAAAATATTTTAGTTGGTAATCAAAAATCAAATAGCATTGTTGTTTATGATCGTGATAAAAATACTGGGTTACTTATTAATACAAAAAACAAAGTAAGTATTCCCAAACCTGTTTATTTTTATCCATTTTAAAAAAAGGGGATTTGTAATTTTACAAATCCCCTTTTTTTACCTTCTAAACTTATTATTGGTAATAATTCCTTTGAGTTTTGCTTTTAAATCTTCACCAGTATCATAAACCATTTGTTCATTACTTGGAAAAGGAACCGCTCTACGATTAAAATATTGGTAATAAGATTCTTCACAGGCACGTTTGTCTCCGTTGTAATTAGCGTAGATATAATCAAAAATAAATTCGCTTGTTACCGGGAAAGCATCAATTAATTGATTGGTTCTAAAATCAATGTAATCTACTTTAGCTGTAACTTGGCAAGATTTAAATTGTGTAAATTCATAAATACTAACCGTAATCGTTTTCATGTTATCCACTTTTATTGGATTTCCTAAGCTATCTTTTACCACATTTCCGTTGGCATCTATAAGTGTTTTTAATCCGTCTTTGATTTGTTTTTCTTTTACAAATTGTTTTTCTCTAACTTGTTCTGGAGAAATATTAATTTGTCTGAAGTTAACAATCATTCCAAAGTCATAATTGATATTTTTTTGTTTGTTGTTATGATATACTGTCCATTTATCGTTAATTCCATAAGTGCTAAAATCTAATAAATCGTCTTGCAAACGAGTTGGAATTACCATGTTAGTTTCATTTTTAGTGTAAACATGAACAAAATCAGTTCCTTTAAATTGTGCTTCATCCATCAATGCACGAACATCTTTGTAATTAGGGTTCAATTTATCTAAATAGGCTAAATCATCATAAGCTTGTCTAAAATCCATTTTGTTTTTAGAAGTCAATAGTTTTTTAGCATTTGTATATAAAAAGCCTGAAAGATTATTTTTACTGCTAATTAATTCATCAGAATAATCATCTATTGGGAAAATTGCATTTCTACCTTCTTTAATTAGATATAGTGGAAGAATTGGTTTAATTCGCTCTTGACGATTATCCATTTTAATGAATAAATTATAAATATTTTCGTAGTTAGACGGGTTATTTTCTTTAATTAATAAGTTTAATGATTCTAAATCGCGTTGTTTTGCCTTTGCAAAAGCTTCCTCTAACAAGTAAACGTAATCTTGTTTACCTTTTGAATTTTTATTGGTTCGTAATGCATCTACAGCATTTATAATAGCGCCATCATAATTACCATTACTCAGCATTGATTGCGTTTGTTTTACACCACAAGATACAATAAATAGCGATATAAATAAAAGAGTAATTTTTTTCATAAATTAAATATTTTGTCAAAGATAAATTTTTTTTTGAAGCTATTTCCTGCTGTACGTTTTATCTTTTTGTTTTTAAAGAAAAAACAAAAAGGATGCCACTTCCATCAGGGCTAAAAAATAAAACTCCGAAAGACGATTTCGGAGTTTTGAGTATTTTATAAATTTGAATTAAAATTTCAATTCTACGGCTGGTAACAATTTACTAGAAACTTCTCCAAAACCAATTCTAAGATTGTCTTTTTGACAAAATCCTCTGATAATTACAGTATCATTATCATTGATGAATTTACGTTCGGAACCATCGTTCATTTTCAATGGTTTTTGTCCGCCCCAACTCAATTCTAACATCGAACCGAAAGAATCTTCAGTTGGACCCGAAATCGTTCCACTTCCCATCATATCGCCGGAGTTTACTCTACAGCCATTAATGGTATGATGCGCTAATTGTTGCGCCATTGACCAATACATGTATTTAAAGTTGGAACGAGAAACCACAGTTTCTACTGCATTTTCTGGCTGAATCGCAACTTCTAAGTGAATATCAAATGCTTTTTCTCCTTTTTGTTGTAAGTATGGTAAAGGTTCTGGAGATTGTTCAGGTCCTTTTACTCTAAATGGTTCTAAGGCATCCATTGTTACAATCCATGGTGAAATTGATGATGCAAAGTTTTTTGCTAAGAAGGGTCCAAGTGGCACATATTCCCATTTTTGAATATCGCGTGCACTCCAATCATTGAATAGAACCATTCCAAAGATATGATCCTCAGCTTCTTCTACAGGAATTGGTTCTCCCATTAAATTAGCATCAGTAGTAATAAAAGCAGTTTCTAATTCAAAATCAACTAATCTTGAAGGTCCAAAAACAGGAGTAGTTTCTCCGTTTGGTAACGTTTGACCGTAAGGACGGTGTACTGGAATTCCACTTGGAATAATAGTTGAACTTCTTCCGTGATAGCCTACAGGAATGTGTAACCAGTTTGGTAACAAAGCATTTTCTGGATCACGAAACATTTTTCCTACGTTAGTGGCATGTTCTTTTGAACTATAAAAATCAGTGTAATCTCCAATTTGAACTGGTAAAAGCATTTCAATATCTGCTACATTAAAAATAACAACTTCTCTATGCTCTTTATTGTCTCTTAATTTTGAATTGTTTTCATCGAAAAGTTCTGCTAAGCGGTTTCTTACCAATCGCCAAGTTTTTTTTCCGTCAGAAATAAAATCGTTTAAAGTGTCTTGCATGAACATATCGTCAGTAAGTTCAATACCTTCAAAGTAGCCTAATTGTTGTAAAGCTCCCATATCAATTGCACAGTTACCTATACGAGTTCCTATTGTTATAACATCTTCCTTAGTGATAAAAACTCCAAAAGGGATATTTTGAATTGGGAAATCGCTATTTTCAGGAACGGGAATCCAAGATTTTCTATTTGGGTCGTTTGCTGTATTTGGCATATTTATATTGTTAGTTTGTTGTTGAAAAATTATGAATCAAATATAAAATTATCTAGCAATGTAACAAACCTTTTTTGTAATTTTGACCTAATTTTAACGAATATAATTAACAATGCAACGCGACGAACAAATTTTTGACTTAATTCTTGATGAACAAGATAGACAAATCCACGGAATTGAATTAATTGCTTCTGAAAACTTTGTTAGCGACCAAGTAATGGAAGCGGCAGGTTCATGTTTAACTAACAAATACGCTGAAGGATATCCGGGTAAAAGATATTACGGAGGATGTGAAGTAGTAGATATTGTAGAACAAATTGCAATTGACCGAGCAAAAGCTTTGTTTGGTGCTGAATATGTTAACGTACAACCTCATTCAGGTTCGCAGGCAAATACAGCAGTTTTTGCAGCTTGTTTAAAACCAGGTGATACTATTTTAGGATTTGATTTATCTCATGGAGGTCACTTAACACACGGTTCTCCAGTGAATTTTTCTGGAAAATTATACCGTCCCGTATTTTACGGAGTAGAAGAAGAGACAGGGGTTTTGAATTACGATAAAATTCAAGAAATCGCTTTAAGAGAAAAACCGAAAATGATTATCGCAGGAGCTTCGGCTTATTCACGTGATATGGATTTTAAACGTTTCAGAGAAATCGCAGATAGTGTTGGGGCTTTATTATTAGCTGATATTTCCCATCCAGCAGGATTAATTGCTAAAGGTTTATTAAATGATCCCATTCCACATTGTCATATTGTAACTACAACTACTCACAAGACTTTAAGAGGTCCAAGAGGAGGAATGATTATGATGGGGAAAGATTTCGAAAACCCATGGGGATTAACTACTCCAAAAGGAGAAATCAGAATGATGTCGCATGTTTTAGACATGTCGGTTTTCCCTGGAAATCAAGGTGGACCTTTAATGCATATTATTGCTGCTAAAGCGGTGGCGTTTGGAGAATGTTTAACAGATGAGTTTTTCCGTTATGCTATGCAAGTGAAGAAAAATGCACAAGCAATGGCAGAGGCTTTCAACAAAAGAGGTTATAAATTAATTTCTGGTGGTACTGATAATCACATGATGTTAATTGATTTACGCAACAAAAATATTTCAGGAAAAGATGCTGAAAATGCTCTAGTTAAAGCTGAAATTACTGTGAATAAAAATATGGTGCCATTTGATGATAAATCACCTTTTGTTACTTCTGGTATTCGTGTTGGAACACCTGCAATTACAACTCGTGGTTTAGTTGAAGAAGATATGGAAACCGTTGTTGCTTTAATTGATAAAGTGTTAATGAATTATACTGACGAAGCTGTTTTAGAGCAAGTAGCGGAAGAAGTAAATGATTTAATGAGCGAAAGAGCAATGTTTGTATTTTAGTATATTCTAATGCCCTAAATATTTTATAATTTAGGGCATTATTTTTAGTCTAAATTTAATAATTTACATATTCACTAATTTCTAAGCCATAACCAATCATTCCCACACGTTTAGTTGGGGTTGAGCTATTTGATAGTAATTTTATTTTAGTAATATCTAAATCATGTAAAATTTGTGCTCCTATGCCAAAATCTTTGGTGTCCATTTTTATTTGTGGAGCATGCATTTCTCCCTGGCTTTGTAATGTTTTTAAAGTAGTAATTCGTTCTAAAAGTTCTAACGACTTTACTTCTTGATTAATAAATACTATTGCACCTTTTTCAGCTTGATTTATCGAACGAAACACACTATCCAACTTTTTATCATTATCGCTTGTTAATGTGCCTAAAATGTCATTATTAACTTGTGTGGTATTGATTCTTGTTAAAATGGATTCACCAGCATTCCATGTTCCTTTTGTTAAAGCAATGTGAACTTGTTTGTTGGTAGTTTGTAAATAAGCACGCATTCTAAATGTTCCAAAACGTGTTTCTATATCAAAATCTTCTTTCTTTTGAATTAAACTATCGTGTTGCATTCTATATGCTACTAAATCTTCAATAGAAACCAATTTTAAGTCGAATTTCTTAGCTACTTCTACTAACTGTGGTAAACGCGCCATTGACCCATCTTCGTTCATAATTTCTACGATAACACCCGCTGGTTTAAATCCTGCTAGTCTTGCAAAATCAATCGCAGCTTCGGTGTGTCCTGTTCTTCTTAAAACACCACCTTGTTTTGCTATTAATGGAAATATATGCCCAGGACGCGCTAAGTCGAAAGGCTTGGTTTCTGAATCAATTAAGGCTTGAATGGTTAAAGCTCTATCCGAAGCAGAAATTCCTGTTGATACTCCTTTTCCTTTTAAGTCAACTGAAACGGTAAAGGCGGTTTCCATATGGTCAGTATTATTACGTACCATAGCATGAAGGTCTAATTCTTTACAACGCGATTCGGTTAAAGGGGCACAAATAAGTCCTCTTCCGTGAGTTGCCATGAAATTAATCATTTCAGGAGTTACTTTTTCCGCAGCGGCTAAGAAGTCACCTTCGTTTTCTCTGTCTTCATCATCTACTACTATGATTACTTTTCCTTGACGGATGTCTTCAATAGCTTCTTCAATTGTGTTTAGTTGTATGTTCTTTGACATGGTATTAGTTGTTGTCGTCGTTATTTTGGGTTATTTTATTGAAAATTTTTTTAAATGGATCGGTTATCCAATCAAAGTTTATCATGATGCCAATATCATTTGTTGCACGATACGTTAGCATTATGGCAAACGGTGTCATTAGTATAGATGCCATCCAAGCTCCTAAAAAAGGTGGAATTTCATCTTGTTGAGCTACTTTTCGTCCGAAAGTATTAATGAAATGGAAGGTTATGAAAATTAAAACGGCAAATACAATTGGTAAACCTAAACCTCCTTTTCTAATAATTGCTCCTAAGGGTGCTCCGATGAAAAACATTAATAAACAAGAATAAGCAATTACAAATTTTTCATGTATAGCCAACCAGTGATTGTTAATGTTCTTCGATTTATTTTCTAAATCCAATTTGTTAGATTGGATGCTAAATTCGGTACTTGCGGCATTACTTTTTGCTGTTTCCAAAATTTGATTACGCTCAGTAATAGTAAAAATCGTTAAAAGATCTTTTTTATGCTCAGATTCTGTATTAGGTTTTATTGGAGTAATAGCTGTAATTGGATTTGATTTTCTAAAAATGTTATCATTTCGAAGTACTATATTATCAGCATAAGAAATAATATCTTTGTTATAGTTTTTTTGTAAGGAATCTAGAGTAATTTTTAATTCAGGAACAGTAAGCATTTTTTCAGATGTCACATTTCCATCGTCTATTTCTGCTTGATTTAATTTGGTTAAATCGATATTAATAACGTATTTTTCAAAACTACTTTTGGCAAAGGGTAAACGTTTACGTTCTTTATAATCTTTTGGATGAATGTCTTCGTAGTAAAAGCCATCGTATAATTCTAATTGTAAATAATTTGAATCGTCTTCACTCGTTAAAATACCTCTTTTTGCTTTTATAATAGTATTTGCACCTAATCCCATGTTGTTGTTTTTAACATGCATAGTAACACCTTCTAAAAACTCACCATTATCACCAGATTTTTTATCAACTTTAATGTTAGATGTTCCTATGGTGTTAAACTGTCCTTCTGCAATAGCCATAGCTGGTTTTTGCTGAACGATTGTTTTTCTAAGATTGATAAATTTATATTGTGCATCTGGAATTACGTTATTCGCAAAAAAGAAGGATACTATAGCTAAGATTCCAATAGTAATCGTTAGCATTTTCATAGCGCGTTGCAACGAAATTCCGGAAGATTTCATAGCCGCAAATTCATAGTTTTCGGCAAAACTACCAAAGGTCATAATGGAAGCTAATAAAACCGAAAGCGGTAAAACTAACGGAACAATAGTTGGTGCATAAAAGGATAGAAATTTAAGAATGGTAAAAAAGTCCAAATCTTTTCCTGCTAATTCAGCAATAAAAAGCCAAATTCCTTGTAAAACGAATATAAAAAACAAGATTACAAATACCGAAGTAAATGTAATCATGAAGGATTTAATAATGTATTTATCTAATATTTTCACCCGAACGAAATTAGTCTAATTTATTGATGTAATAATTAGGATATTTTGATTTGGTAAAGGTAAAATGATTTTTCGATAATGGCTGATTTGTTTTAAAAGAATTAACAGTTAAAGTAGTTTTTGTTCCATTTTTGCCCACTTCAATCACGGTGTAGATGTGTTTTGTTTGAACATCAATACCAACTAAGATTTCTTTGCGTTGGTCTTTGCTACTATTTGGGGTTAATTTAACGTATTGAATTTTTCTTCCTTTAACATTTTGAAGGATATCCCAAGCGTATTTATAACCCGAATTAAAGAAGGTTAACATCTTGTTTGGGGTAATGGCATTTTCGTCTTTTGGATCAAAATTTGCAACCGTAATTTCTTCATCTTCAGGAACAATAGTGTACACTTTTTTTCCGTCGAAAATCTTAGTTACTCCCATTAAGTTAAGGTTATATAAATTACCTTGAAGGGCAACATTTCCTTTGCTTTCTTGGTTGATATTTTCTTTAGGATTGTGTAACGAATATTTAAAGTCAATCACGATATTATTGTACGATTTTACTTTGGCAGATACTTCATCTAATAACTCTTTTGCTTTTTTAGCATCTTGAGCCTGAAGTGAAAAACCAATTAGTAATGCGATTGCAACTTGTAAAAAACGTGTCATTTTGATATTAATTTTGTTCATTATTTAAAAAGTGTTCCAGAGCAACTAAATCAGGAATTAAAACGGAACGGGCTTTACTTCCTTCAAATGGACCTACAATTCCAGCTGCTTCTAATTGATCAATTAAACGACCGGCTCTATTGTAACCTAATTTCAATTTTCTTTGAATTAACGAGGCACTTCCTTGTTGAGCTGTAACAATTACTTCTGCTGCTTCTCTAAACAAAGAATCTCTTTCGGATATGTCTATATCAAGTTTTATGCCACTTTCCTCGCCAACATACTCTGGAAGTAAGTACGCTTCTGGATATGCTTTTTGCGCTCCAATGAAATCACAAATTTTGTCTACCTCTGGAGTATCTACAAAAGCACATTGTACTCTGACGATTTCGTTACCTTGAGTGTATAATAAATCACCTCGTCCAATTAACTGATCTGCACCACCTGAATCTAAAATGGTTCTAGAATCGATTTTAGAGGTAACTCTAAACGCAATACGCGCTGGGAAGTTGGCTTTAATCATCCCCGTAATCACGTTTACTGACGGACGTTGCGTAGCAATAATTAAGTGAATACCAATAGCACGTGCTAGTTGCGCTAGACGAGCAATAGGGGTTTCTACTTCTTTACCCGCTGTCATAATTAAATCGGCAAACTCGTCTACTACTAATACAATGTATGGTAAAAAGCGGTGTCCGTTTTCTGGATTTAATTTACGGTTTCTGAATTTCTCGTTGTATTCTTTAATGTTACGAACCATCGCATCTTTTAATAAAGAATAACGGTTGTCCATTTCAATACATAGCGAGTTTAAGGTGTTAATTACCTTGGTGTTATCGGTGATAATAGCATCGCCACCATCAGGAAGTTTTGCTAAATAATGACGTTCAATTTTATTGAAAAGGGTTAATTCTACTTTCTTTGGGTCAACCAAAACGAATTTTACTTCGGCTGGATGTTTTTTGTAAAGTAGGGAAGTTAAAACAGCATTTAATCCTACCGATTTTCCTTGTCCCGTAGCACCTGCCATCAATAAGTGAGGCATTTTAGCTAAGTCTACTACAAAAGTTTCATTTGAAATGGTTTTCCCTAATGCAATAGGTAATTCCATTTCTGCGGTTTGGAATTTTGGTGAAGCAATCACGCTCTTCATCGAAACCATTGTTGGATTGTTGTTTGGCACTTCAATACCAATAGTTCCTTTTCCTGGAATTGGCGCAATAATACGAATTCCTAAAGCCGCTAATGACAAGGCAATATCGTCTTCTAGGTTTTTGATTTTAGAGATACGAATACCGGCTTCTGGAACAATTTCGTACAAAGTAACCGTTGGACCAACAGTAGCTTTAATTTGCGAAATACCGATGCTGTAATTCTTTAAAGTATCTACAATTTTGTTTTTATTTTCTTCTAATTCCGCTTGATTGATAGTAATTCCGCCTGAAGAATATTCTTTTAATAAATCGATAGGAGGAAATTGGTAGTTGGATAATTCCAATGTTGGGTCGAATAATCCGAAATCTTGAACCAATTTAGCAGCCAAGTTTTCTTCTACGATTTCTTCTTCTTCTACTTTTTCAATTACAAAAGCGTCTTCGGTTACAAAATCTTCTTTCGGAATACTTCTATCTTCGATTGAAAAATTAGTTACTTCTGGAGTTTCTACTTTTGGTTTTGGGTCCAAATTTAATTCTGATGCAGAAGCAATAGTTGGTTTTAAAGCTTCTTTATTAATCTCGAAATTCGAAAGATAGGTTTTCAATTCGAAATTACCCATTTCTTCTTCGTTTTCGGTTAAGATAAAATCGTCTTTAGAATTTGAAGGAGAAGTTAATGGTAAATCGGTATTGATTTCTTCCTCTTCAATATCTTCGTTTGCCTCATCTGTTACTGGAACTATTGTATTTGCAACGGCAATATCTTCGTTTAATTCTGCTTGCGGTTTTTCAAAAACTTTAGTAAAACTTTCAGGCGATATTTTGATTTTGAAAACTAAGAAAAGTACTATTCCAAAAAGAAGTACTAATAATGTTCCTGTTTTTCCAATATAATCTTGAATAAAAAGATTCATTTCATAACCAACCGTTCCTCCTAATTGTGGAATGTATTCCCAGAAAAACCCTAAAATTATTGAAATAAAAATGATGAGATAAAAATCCCAGAAAAAGCTTCTTTTAAGTTTAGCTAAAGCCATGTCTAAAACTAGGTAAGCGCCTATTAAAAAAAGAATTCTTACAAAAATGAAAGAGGCAACTCCAAATCCGTTGTAAACGAAAAAATCTGCTAAATAAGCTCCGAATTTCCCTAACCAATTTTCTGCTTTAGCACCTCTATTGGCTAATTCAGATACGATATTTTGATCGTTATTCCCTGTAATAAAGTAAGAAATAAAGGAAAGTAATAAAGCTATTGAAAAGAAAATCAATAAAATACCGAAAATAAATTTCTGCTGACGACTTAAACGCCAAGAGAATTTTTCTTTGGTTTCAGTAGGAGAATTTACGGAATCTTTACTTGTTTTTTTGGCCATGTAAACGGATCAATTTTTACAAAAGTAGCTAAATTAAAACAAATATGGAAAATAAATAATGCATCCGATTGCAATTGCCGTTAAGGCTGCAAAAAATACAGCTCCAGCGGCAATATCTTTAATAAAACCAATACGTTCATGAAAATCGGGATGTACGAAATCGGCTATTTTTTCTACAGCGGTATTTAAGCCTTCAATGCCTAATACCAATCCGAAAACTAGGATTTGCATCATCCATTCGTAGCGGTTGATGCCAAAGTAAAATCCAGCAAATGTCATAAGTACAGCCAATGAAGACTGTACCATGACACTATGTTCTGTTGTGATTAATTTTATTGCTCCATTTAAAGCAAATTTCATACTTTTTAATCGGCCTGTAAAAAGGGTTTCGTCTTTTTCGAATTTCATATTATAGTACCGCTAAAGCAGCGTCGTAATTTGGCTCGTCAGCTATTTCATTTACTTGTTCTGCATGTAAGATTGTTCCGTTTTCATCTAAAACAACTACCACACGTGAATGTAAACCTGCTAAAGGTCCGTCTGTTATTTCTAAACCGTAGTTTTTTCCAAAACTTCCGTCTTTAAAATCAGATAAGTTGATTACGTTTTCTAAACCTTCTGCACCACAAAAACGTTTTTGAGCAAAAGGTAAATCTCTAGAAATACATAATACTTTAGTATTTGCTAAAGCGCTTGCTTTCTCATTAAATTTTCTAACAGAAGTAGCACAAGTTCCTGTATCGATACTAGGAAAAATGTTTAATACTACTTTCGAACCAGCAAAATCAGCTAATGTAGCTGTTCCTAAATCGGTTTTTACTAAATTGAAATCAGTAGCTTTTGAACCTACTGCTGGCAATTCGCCATTTGTGTGAATTGGATTTCCTCCTAATGTAATTGATGCCATACCTTATGTTTTTATTGAATAACAAAAGTAGCGAATAATTGGTTAAAGTTGAAATTATACTTTACTTAAGATTATTTTTTTTAGTTTTTTAAAACCAAGTTTATATTTTCAGCGTAAATGCCATTATAAAACTTAAAAATTATAATATGAAAACGAACAAAATTTTTGCTACTGCTATTGTAGCTTTAGGATTATTAGTAGGAGCATCATCTTTTGCTCAGATGAAAGAAAAAACAGTAGAGGTTGGTGGAGCACCTATGTACCCAAGTAAGAATATTGTTGAAAATGCAGTAAATTCTAAGGATCATACAACACTTGTAGCTGCTGTTAAAGCTGCTGGTTTAGTTGAAGTATTAATGTCAGAAGGACCATTCACCGTTTTTGCCCCAACAAATGCAGCGTTTGCTAAATTACCAGCTGGAACCGTAGAAACTTTGTTGAAACCAGAAAATAAAGAATTGTTGCAAACCATATTAAAATACCATGTGGCTGCCGGAAAATGGAGTTCGAAAGATATTGTAGCTGCTATAAAAAAAGGAAATGGTAAATATTCTTTTAAAACTGTAAGTGGTGGTACTTTAACGGCTTGGATGAAAGGAAATGATGTTTATATTACAGACGAAAATGGAAACAGTGCCAAAGTAACAATTGCTGATGTAAACCAAAAAAATGGTGTGATTCATGTAGTAGATACTGTAGTGACACCTAAATCATAATGTTAAAAATTGTTTAGTTTAGTTTGTTAAAAAAAAGCTCTGAATTGTAAGTTCAGAGCTTTTTTGATTTTATTGTGCCAGCCAATTCTTAAAATCGTAGAAGTTTTTTGGAGAAACACCATGTCCAATAGGGTATTCTTGGTATTCCACTTCTAAACCTAAATTTTCTAAAGCTGGTTTTGCTTTTCTTGCCCAATCTACTGGAATCACTTGGTCAACTGAACCATGTGAAACAAAGAATTTCAAATGAGAAATGGCTTTGGTATCGATAACTTCTGGTAGGATTTCCTGATTAAAATAACCACTTAGCGCCACAACTTTAGTAACTTTTTCAGGATAAGTTAGGGCAGTTGCATAACTTAAAATGGCACCTTGACTAAAACCAATTAAAGTTACATTTTCAGTATCTATTGGGTATTGTTTTACGATTTCGTCAATAAAACTCGCTATTATTTCAACCGATTTTTTGGCTTGTACGTTATCAGAAAACTTGTTTTCATCTGCATCAAAATGAATGGCATACCAAGCATGACCATAAGGTTGTAAATCATAAGGCGCACGAACCGAAATTACATAACTATCATCGGGTAATTCGGGAGCGAAAGAAAATAAATCTTCTTCGTTGCTACCATAACCGTGTAAAAGTAGTAATAATGGATTTTTATCTTGTTTAACTTTTGGTTCTTGAATAAGATAGTGTAGGTTCATTTTTAGAAGCTTTTAAATATTTTTTGATAGATTTCTCCTAAAAAAGGAACGATTTTCATTTCACCATTTAAACAATTGATAAAACCATAAATCCAAAGTATGAAAATAAAAATCCAAAAGGAAGCCGAAACCATCCAATTATCAAAATAACCAACAGGATATCCTAATAAAAAGAAGGTTAAGAAAATACCTAATGCTTGTCTAATATGAAAACTAGCAAATTCACTACGATTTTCTTCTTGATTCATAAATATGGCTATTATTGAACCTACAATGGTTAAATAACTTACAATTGCTGTTTGCTTACCTTTATTTAGTTCTTCTTTCATTTCTATTAATTGTTCATAATTAATTGTCCATTATTATAAATTCCAATAACTTTTCCTTTCATTTTTTGTCCTAAGAAAGCCGAATTTTTAGATTTTGAAAGTATGTTTTCTTTTCCAAATGTCCAATTATCTTCTGTAGTGAAAAGTGAAATATCAGCTTTGTTTTCAATTGCTATTGATGGATTTTCTACATTGAAAACCAGTTTATTAGCTGTTAATTTGTTAACTACTACTTCAAGTGGTAAAATCGTTAATAAAGCTCCAAAAGCACTCTCTAATCCGATGGTTCCATCTTTGGCTAAATCAAATTCTAATTTTTTAAGTTCAATGTCTAAAGGATTATGATCTGAAGTAATACAATCGATTGTTCCATCTAAAACAGCTTCCACTAAAGCTTTACTTGTAGCTTCTTCTCGTAATGGAGGTAATACTTTGTATCGCGAATCAAATCCCATTAAAATTTCATCGATTAAAACTAAATTATGAACCGCAACGCTACAAGTAACGTTCAAGCCTTTTGCTTTAGCTTCTTTAATTAATTTGATGCTTCCTTGAGTTGAAATTGTTGGAATATGTAATTTTCCACCTGTATATTCTAATAAAAATAAGTTACGTGCGACTTGCAATTCTTCGGCTAAAGCTGGGATTCCTTTCATACCTAATTTGGTACTTATCACACCTTCATTTGCAATTCCAATTCCTTTTAAAGTACTATCTTGACAAAAAGCAATCACCATTCCGTCGAAATCTTGTACATATTGCAAAGCAATTTTTTGAAGATTGGCATTTTGTAACGCTTTCTTATAGTCCCCAAAAGCGATTGATCCAGCGTTCTTCATATCGAATAATTCTGCTAAATCCGTTCCTTCGCAACCTTTGGTTAACGCTCCGATGGGATATAAAGTTGTCGCTTGATTTTTGGCTCTGTCCAAAACAAATCGCACTTGCGCTTGATTATCGATGGTTGGGTTTGAATTAGGTTGTAAGGCTACAGCAGTAAATCCGCTTTTAGCAGCAACTTTCAAGCCGTTTTCTATGGTTTCACGGTCTTCGTAGCCTGGTTCTCCAAATGAAACCGAGCTGTCCATCCAGCCTTTAGAAACGTTTAGGTTTGGAATATTTACTACTTCAAAACCGGAAGTAACGGTGATTTCTTTTTCTATTTGAGTTATCGTTCCGTTTTCAATTTTGATGTCCATCACTTGGTTGTGAAACGGACTTGAAGCGTCGATAATTTTGGCTTGTTTTAGAATAACTTGCGTCATTTTACAAATTTTTGGATTAGTAGTTCTGTTATTAAAAATAGTAGTGTTGCGATGATAAACCATTTCCAAATTTCATTGCTTGTGCGTTCGGAAGCAATGTCGTTTAGAACGGTGGACATGTTGTCTACTTTAGTGAAATTTTCAAAATTGGCAGTTGTAACTTGCATTAAATCGCTTTCCGTTCTTGGATAGTTGAAACTGATTTTCTTTAGCGAATTGTTTGCTTTGATGACATCAAAATTTCCAGCTTCTTCTGGATAATCGCCAAAAGACAGTTTACATTTGGTATTCAATATTTGTTGCATCGGAATGAAACTGTAGCCTTCTTTTTGTACTGAAACTACTTCATCTTTTGCCAAAATAGTTTCTAAAATCAGGTTTTCGTTTTCACCAATGGTATAAGCGTTAATTCCCGTTTTTCCTTGATTTTGTCCCATGTTGTAAAAGGTTGGAACAATTAAAGGTGCGTTCTGAAAATTACTATTTTGTTTGTTTATCGGTGCCGAAAAAGCGTAAAACGTTCCCAATCGATTGGTTGTTGAACCTACGAAAACCGAATTGTCTTCGTATTGTAAAATGTTCGTAATTCCTGATAAAGTAAAACTTTCTTTTACATTTGGATATTGAAAATTAGTCACTTTTTTCTCAAAAACCGTTTGGTATAACGGATGATTAAAATTGATTTTTGTGATTTGTTTTTCAGAAGTTGAAAGTTCAGAATAGCTAAATCCGCTGAAGTTTTTTACGAAAGCATTTAACAAGCTTGGCGAATTTTTTGCATTCGGAATCAAAACAATATTGCCGCCTTTTTCATAAAATGATTTCAATGTAGTTCCTAAAGCAACCGGCAAATCTTCTAATTCATTTAATACAATGGCATCTTGATTTTCAATTTGATTGTAATCTAAAGTAGCTAATTCGGTGCTTTGAAAATTGAACTCATCAGCAGTAAAAATGCGACTTAAAAAGTTGTTTTTTTCTGAATTTCCGATAGCGATTACATTCGCTTTTTCAGGTTTGGAAATGCTTAAATAGTAATCGTTATCGTAGCTTAAACTGTTATCTTCGATACTGATGTTGCCGTGGAAATCGTTTTTAGGAATGGTGATTGCAATTTCTGTTTTTGGATTTTCAAATTTTGCGATGGTTTTTGCAATCGCTTTATTGTTACTAAAAACAGAAAGTGGCACTTCATTCTCAGTTTCACCAAAAGCTTGAAGCGTGATTTTCAATTCGTAAAATTGATCTAAAACTTGTGAAATCGCAACTTTATCAATGCTGATATTAGTTTTGTTTTGCGCTTCAGGTTGGATGAAATATACCACATTATTTTCTGCTAAATCCAATGCTTTTTTACTTTCGGATTGAATCGCATCAGTTATGATAACGTAATCTTTCTTAGTGTTTTTCTTTTTGGTTTCGACTTGATTAATCAAATAATCCAATTGAAACTGCATTGCGGAATATTTCAAATTCTGCAATTCTTTTTGAATGGATTTGATATCGGTGTCCCAAAATACTTCGGAATTGGTAAGTAATGAAAATTGTTGGTTTTCGGGTAATTCTTCTAATAAATCTTGAATGCTACGTTTTAGTAATTCGCCTTTAACTCCTTTGGCTTGCATAGAAAACGAGTTGTCTAATAAAATAATTAACTCGTTTCCTTTGTTTGTGGTGTCTTTGGCTTCAAAAAAAGGTTGGGCAAAAGCTATAATCAAACTTGCTAATAACAATAATCGTGTGGCTAACAACAACCATTTTTTAATTTTAGAACTTTTTCGTGTTTGAATTTGAAGTTCTTTAAGCAGTTTTACGTTGGTAAAATATTCTTTTTTAAAACGACGTAATTGAAATAAATGCACCAAAATTGGTATAACCAACAGAAAAAGGAAGTAGAGAATTTCTGGATGTTTGAACTGCATTTATTATTAGAATTTGTCAAAAGTACGAAATTCCATTTAGAATTTAGAAATTAGATTTCAGAAAATGTTGTGCGTTAATTTTTTGGAACACAGATGACACGGATTTGATAAATTTATACGGATTTTAGATGCTGAAACAAGTTCAGTATGACAAAAGTTGTCTATTTCTTCTTCCTCTTTTCGTCTCTTTTACGTTCGATGTTTCTATTTCTTGATTCGGTTTTACGTGGTTTACGTTTACCTGGTCCTCCAAGGTTTACTTTGGCATTTTTATCTTTTTTCTTATGAAACGCTTCTCCACCTTCTTTTTTAGGTGTTTTCAACAAGAATTTCATTTTTTTCTTTTCCTTTTCGAAGTCTAAATAGCGTTCTTCTATTTTTAAATCTTCAGGAATAGGAAGTTCTTTAATTTCGGTATTCATTAATAATTCTACCTCAATTTTTGGTTCCACTTCACTTGGAGAAATCAAACTTATAGCAACACCAGTTTTATCTGCACGACCCGTTCTACCAATACGGTGCATGTATTTTTCTGGCTCTTCGGTAAATTGTAAGTTGATTACATGCGTAATATCGGAAATATCCAAACCACGCGCCATGATATCGGTTGTAACCAAACCTCTTAATTCTCCCGCCTGAAAAGCTGCCATCGTATTCAAACGATAATTTTGAGATTTGTTCGAGTGAATAACACCAAATTGCTCAGGAAATTCACTTTCTAAGGTTTCTGAAACTAATTCTACGATACGTTTATTGTTAACGAAAATCAACACACGATCCATTCCTTCTGTTTCACGAACCAAATGTCTTAACATGTTTAATTTGGTAAGGAAATTTGGAACTTGATATACAATTTGCTCAATTTGTTCTAAAGGAGTTCCGCTTTGTGCTAAAGAAACTTCTTCAGGAAATTCGAAATATTCATCTAACATGGCATCTACTTCTTCGGTCATGGTTGCCGAAAATAAGATGTTTTGTTTTTTGCCACGCATCATCGATAAAATCGAAGTCAATTGAGCACGGAAACCTAAGTTAAGAATTTCGTCAAATTCGTCAATTACTAATTTTTGTAATTCATCGAAACGTAAAACGCCATCTAAGCCTAAATCCATTACACGACCTGGCGTTCCTACTAAAATATCAACACCTTCGGCTAAATTTTTTCTTTGTGTATTGATGTTAACACCACCATAAATACCAAGCGTTCGCACACTCATGTATTTGGTTAGTTTTTCTACTTCTTCTGCAACTTGAACCACTAATTCACGCGTAGGAACTAAAATAACTACTCTAGGCGATTCGTTATTTTGAAATTTCCATTGTTTTAGAATGGGTAATAAATAGGCAAAAGTTTTTCCAGTTCCAGTTTGTGCAATTCCCATCATATCTCTTCCTGAAAGAATTACAGCATGCGATTTTTCTTGAATAGGCGTAGCGTGAACAAAACCTAATTCGTCTAATGCTTTTTGTAGTGATTTTGGTAAATCGAATTCTTGGAACGTTTTCATAAAGGGTATTAAATTTGTACAAAGGTACACAAACTTTTTATAATGATGTTTTAAGCACTTATTCTGTTAATAAACACAGTTAAAAAGTAATTTTTATTAGTACTTTAATTTATAAAACAATATTTTCGCCTAAGTTTAGTTTTTACTCAAGCTATGAATAAGAAACTTGTCTTTTTACTACTTTTTACTTTTTGCTTTTTTTCTTGGAATGGAAGTGCTCAAACTATTGCAAAAGAGGGAGATAGTATATCCATTTATCAAAATATTAATGATTTTTCTAAAAAAAATAAGTTTTCCCGATTTGTCTACAAATTAATTTTCAGAGAATCCGCATTAAAAGCTGAGAATTTAATTCCATTTCAACCTAAAATAGAGGATAATAAGTTAAATGAGTATCATGATGGAAAAATTATACGAAATATAACTATTGAAACCTTAGATCCATTTGGCTATTCTGTAACAAATGAAAAAAAAGTTCCAAAGCGTAATTTAGAACATATTGGAAATACAATTCACATCAAAACAAAAGAAATTGCCATTCGTAATATGATGCTTTTTCAGAAATACGATTCCTTAGATTCAAAATTACTTCATGATTCTGAGCGATTGATAAGAAGTCAACGCTATGTTCGTGAAGTGACAATTGTTCCTGTAGCTATTCCAACTAGTAAAGATTCGGTAGATATTAAAGTACGTGTTTTGGATTCATGGACCTTGATTCCTAACGGTAGTTTATCTTCAACAGAGAGTAGTGTTAAATTGACGGAACGAAATATTTTAGGATTTGGCCATTTGATTAGCGGAAATATTAAGAATCGTTTTGATACTAATGAACGTGCCACTTTTGCACAATATACAATAAGCAATATTAAAAACACCTATATTCGATTGGATTTTGATTATGCCAATGAATTTAATAACGATAGTAAACGAAGTTTGAATATTAATCGCTCTTTTTATTCGGTAATCACTAAAAATGCAGGAGGTTTTTATTTTGAAAATCGATTGCAAACCGAACAGTTCCCAGTAGCAGATACATTGAATTTTCAAAAAATATCGTATGATTTTCAGGAATATTGGTATGGTCGCGCATTTAAAATAAATCAAAAATCAAATCCAGAGCGTTATTTTAATAATTTGGTTTTAGCATTGACCTATAATCAAAAAGTATTTGGACAAATGCCAGCGGCTGTTTTAGATACTACCAACTATTTTTCAAATGAAAAAAATTGGATCGGAATGATAGGTTTTTCTAAGCAAAAGTTTTACCAAGACAAGTTTGTCTTCAACTACAATATTACTGAGGATATTCCATACGGAGAAAATATTGCTTTAATTGTAGGTCATCAAGAAAAAAATAGTAATTCTCGAATGTATACTGGATTGAGTGTTTCTTTTGGTCAAAAATATTCTTTTGGCTATGCCAGTGGATTTGCCGAATGGGGAAGTTTTTACGATGCCGGGTTTACAGAACAAACCACTTTTAAATTGGGATTCAACTATTTTAGCCCTCTGCTTACTTGGGGAAAATGGCATTTTAGACAATTTGTAAAACCTACTTATGTATGGGGCAATAATCGGGATGATTCGTTTAAAGACCGATTGACTTTAAGTGATGAAGATGGTTTGCCTGGATTTAATACTCGTTTAAACGGAACTCAAAAATGGACTGTTTCCTTTCAAACCCAATCTTATATTCCTGGTAGTTGGTATGGCTTCCGATTTAGTCCGTATTTCAACACAACACTTGGTTCATTGGCAAACGAAAAAGCGTTGTTCTCCAGTAAAGTATATTCGAAATTTAGTATTGGAGCTTTAATTAATAATGACTTTTTAGTGTTTAATAGTTTTCAAATTTCGTTTTCGTATTATCCTACGATTCCTTTTGAGGGAGATGGAATTAACAAGTTTAATTCGTTTGAAAATACTAATTTATCACTTTACGATTTTCAATTATCTAAGCCAGCTTATATTCGATATGAGTAGTTTTTTTGTTTCAGGTTTCAAGTTTTTGGAACACAGATTTCAAAAATGATAGTAATCTTTAAAATTTTTTATGAACTTTATTCAATTTAACGATTGACTAATTTTTCCTTATATGACTTATATGTTTTAATTTTTGTTTAAAGTTTAAGTTTTCAAGTTAAATCGTCATTGAAAATAATTTTGTTTCTGGCGCTTTTCGTTTTAAACGTAAATCAAATGCCATGCAAATGTTGCGCACAAAAGGTTTTCCTTTTTCGGTTACTATAATTCCATGATCCAAGAATTTTAATAAGCCATCGAATTCCATTTCTTCCAAGTTTGCATGAATTTCATCTAATTCTGGAAATTGCATTGAGGTATCCTCCCAAGAAGTTGTAAACTGACACATTAAATTTAAAATATGTTTTCTGATTACTAAATCTTCTGGAGTAAGTAAATGTCCTCTAAAAACAGGTAATTGATTGGCTTCTAAACGAGAATAATAATCTTCAATTGTTTTTTCATTTTGAGCAAAACTATACCAACTATCACTAATTGAAGAAACTCCAAGTCCTATCATTAATTGGGTTTTTGAAGCTGTATATCCCATGAAATTTCGGTGTAATTTCCCTTCATTAAAAGAAGTAAACATGCTATCGTTTTTCAGGGCAAAATGATCCATTCCGATTTCTTGATAATCGTTTTTTGCTAACATTTTTTTGCCTTCTTCATACAATTTGCGTTTTTCGTCATCTTTTGGCAAATCTTCATCATTAAATCCACGTTGGCCATTGCCTTTAATCCATGGCACGTGCGCATAACTATAAAAAGCTAATCGGTCTGGTTGCAAGGATTTTGTTTTATCAATCGTATCGATTACATTTTCTAACGTTTGAAATGGTAAGCCAAAAATCAAATCATGACCAATCGAAGTATAGCCAATTTCTTTTGCCCAAAAAGTAACTTTTGCCACATTATGAAAAGGCTGAATTCTATGAATGGCTTGCTGAACTTTTTCGGAATAATCTTGCACACCAAAACTAACACGTCTAAATCCTATATCGTATAGTTTTTGTAAATGTTGGCGCGTGGTATTATTTGGATGTCCTTCAAAACTAAATTCATATGTTTTTGCCTTATCAGCAAATTTAAAAATTCCGTTTATCAATAATTCTAAATTTTCAGCTGAAAAAAAAGTTGGTGTTCCTCCTCCTAAATGAATTTCTTTAATGATTGGCTTTCTTGGAAACAAATCGCAATACATTCGCCATTCTTTTAAAACTGCTAAAATATAAGGATGTTCGACTTCGTGACGTTTTGTAATTCGTTTATTGCAGCCACAAAATGTGCATAAACTTTCGCAAAATGGTAAATGAATATACAAGCTAATTCCTTCAGTAGTATTTGATTCTTTAAAAGACTGAAGTAATGATTTTTTCCAATCTTCAACATGGAAATAATCTTCTTCCCAATAAGGAACGGTTGGATAACTCGTGTATCGAGGACCTGGAACGTTATATTTTTGTACTAAAGAAACTTGCATAGCTGAAACATTTTTTTCAGAATACGAAGATATAACAGCCTTATAAAACAAAAAATGATAATTATCATATTGGGTCTATGTAACAAATATTACATACAAAAGGTAGTAAAATCAATACCTTTGAAAATAATAAATAGAAAAATACATGAATGCGAAGTTTAAAGAAATAATAAATTCCAATCAATTAATTTTGGTCGATTTTTATGCAGATTGGTGCGGTCCATGTAAAATGATGTCTCCAATTTTGCAGGAAGTAAAGGGAATCATCAAAGATGATGTAAAAATAATCAAAATAAATGTAGACCAACATCAAGATTTAGCCAGTCATTTTATGGTGCGAGGAGTTCCAACATTGATGTTGTTTAAGTCAGGTAAAATGCTTTGGAGACAATCGGGTGTTTTGAGTGCAAATGATTTAAAAGCAATTGTTAACAATTATTTGAATTAATTTTCTATATTTATAATCAAAAAATAGTTAAAAATGAAAATACGAGTTTTAAGTTTATTAGTTCTCTTTCTAGCTTTGACATCTTGTTTGAAAAATCAATCAGAAGGAGTACAAGTTCTGGATGTGGCAAAATATGAAAAAAAAATGACTCAACCCGATGTGCAGTTGGTTGATGTTCGAACACTTGGAGAATATAGCGAAGGTCATATAGAAAATGCAGTAAACATGGATGTTACGGCAGATGATTTTGATGCGAAAGTGGCGTCTTTAGACAAAGAAAAGCCAGTTATGGTTTATTGTAAACTTGGAGGAAGAAGTTCCAAAGCAGCCACTAGATTGAAAGAATTAGGATTTAAAAATATTATAGATTTAGAGGGCGGAATAACCAGTTGGACAAGCGAGAATAAACAAACAGTAAAATAAATTTAATACTTAAACTATGAAAAAAAATGTAGGTACAGGTGATCGCTTTTTAAGAGTTATGGTTGGAGTGATTGCTTTAATTTTAGGACTTTCAGGTATGTTAGAAGGAACGATGAAATGGGTAACATTAGGTGTTGGTGCCGTTATGGTTTTTACAGCTTCTGTGCAATTTTGCCCACTTTATACATTGTTAAGAGTCAATACATGTAAAGTAAAACCGAAAAAATAAATAAATTTCATATCAATTAAAGTATGATTTACCTTTGTAAATTGTACTTTTTTATTTTATATAATATGATAACTTGGCATGATTTTGAAAAAGTAGAAATGCGCGTTGGAACTATTTTAGAAGTTCAAGATTTTCCTAAGGCAAATATACCTGCGTATCAAATTACGATAGATTTTGGTTCGGAATTAGGAATCAAAAAATCATCCGCCCAAATTACCAAACGTTATACAAAAGAAGAATTACTTGGTAAACAAATTATCGCAGTTATCAATTTTCCTAATAAACAAATCGCTGATTTTATGAGCGAATGTTTGGTGTTGGGTTCGGTAGGAAATGATTATGATGTTGTTTTACTTACTTCTGATTTTCCTGTTGAAAATGGGTTGCGAGTTAGATGAAAAAATCATCACTTATTTTAAAATACATTTTTAAATTGGGTTGATTTTTGAACTTTATTATTGTAATTTTTGATTTATTAAAATGTTTGAAACTTACATCTTACTCACCGCAGTTTCATATTTAGCATTCACTATATTCCAATCGATTACATTGAAAATAGCGGTTAAATATTCGTTGCGTTTGTTTTGGTAATTTAAGTAATAGGCATGTTCCCAAACGTCAATGGCTAAAATAGGAGTTCCTCTTACTTCGGCGTTTGGCATTAATGGGTTGTCTTGGTTGGCGGTACTGGTAACGGCTAATTTTCCTTCACGGGTAACTACTAACCACGCCCAACCGCTTCCAAATTGCCCTGCTGCGGCTTCTGTAAGTTGTTTTTGTAAGTTGTCAAAAGAACCTAATTCTGCGGTAATGGCTTCTGCAAGAGCGCCAGCAGGAGTGCCGCCACCTTTAGGATTTAAAATCTCAAAAAATAAATTGTGATTGTAGTAACCACCAGCGCTATTTCGGATTTCTTTATTGTTGATATCTAAGTTTTTTAAAATGTCTTCTACGGTTTTTAATTCTAAATCTGAACCAATAACAGCTTTGTTTAGCTTGTTGGCGTAACCCAAATGATGTTTCGAATAATGAATTTCCATAGTTATACCATCGATATGAGGTTCTAAATCATCATAAGCATATTTTAATCCGCGCATTTGAAAAATTCCGCCTTCAGTAACTTTAACATCGGCTGGATTTCCTAATGCTGAAATTTTAGTTTCAACTTCTGGATCTGGAATTTTAACTTCTTCTAGTTGGTTTTCTTTTCTACAGCTCGTCATCATAAATGATACGCAAGCCAAAATCAATAATGACTTTTTCATTTGTAATGTAAATTATAAATTACGTTCTTTCAGTAATTGATTGATTATTTTGATATATTCTGCTTTTGCTTCATCTGGCGGTAGGTTTTTAACCTGCATCCAAGCATTTAACTTAAAAGCATTTCTAAGATCTTGTGGGTTTTGAAATAATAAAGGGTTGGAGGTTTCGGAAGTTGCTTGTTTATACAAACCATACAGTATTAATTGCATATCTTGTGGCACCGATTCTTGGGGAATCAATTGTGCATTTGAAAATGCTTCGTCAAATAAAGTATTTAAATCCTTTTCGCTCATTATTATGCTTTTTTACTAATAACGGTTTTGTTTCCGATAGCTTTATCGCCTAATTTTACATTAACTTCAGTCCCCAATGTTAAATAAATATCTACTCTTGAGCCAAATTTAATAAAACCTGCATCTTTACCTTGAACCACACGCATGCCTTCTTGAGCATAATTTACAATACGTCTGGCTAAAGCACCAGCAATTTGACGGTATAAGATTTCACCATACACTCTATTGTTTATTACAACAGTGGTTCTTTCGTTTTCTTCACTTGCTTTTGGATGCCAAGCTACTAAGTATTTTCCTGGGTGATATTTGCTGTATTTTACGATTCCGTTTACACAGTAACGCGTAACGTGAACATTTATTGGTGACATGAAGATTGAAACCATCAAACGTTTGTCTTTAAAATATTCAGGTTCGTAAACTTCTTCGATAACAACTACTTTTCCGTCTACTGGAGCAAGAATGTGATTGTCGCTGTTGTCGGCAACTCGAGTTGGGTTTCTAAAGAATTGTAAAACTAATATTAAAATAGCTAGAGCAAAGAGAAACAATAATGTTCTAAGCCAATTGATATCGCTAAAAAAATAATCTGTAGCAAAAACAATTCCTACAACTAGTAGCAATGTAATTAAAATGATTTTTGAACCTTCTTTATGAAACATAGTATAAAATTAAATAAAATAAATTAATAAATGGAATTACAAATATAATACTATCTAGTCGATCTAGAATACCTCCGTGACCAGGCATTATATTTCCGGTGTCTTTTATGCCGGCAACTCTTTTGAATTTAGATTGAATCAAATCTCCTAACGTACTAAAAACACTAACAATAGCAGCAATAACAATCCAAATATACAGATTAGATGCCATGATGTAATAATGTGCTAATGAAGCTCCTCCTAAAATTGTAAACATTAAACCTCCAGCAAAACCCTCAATGGTTTTTTTAGGCGAAACACTTGGGAAAAGCTTGTTTTTACCAAGGTTTTTTCCAACTAAATAGGCAAAAGTATCGTTGGTCCAAATAAGTATTATAATTGAAATTAAAATTTTAGGATTGTAGCCTTTAACTCCCATTGCAATATAATTTGCTAAAATGAATGGAAGTATTACGTAACCAAAGAGCAAAAAATATTTAGTGTAAATTTTAAAATGAGTTTTATTAGAATTGAATAAATACAGCAATAGTTTTATAGAAGTTGCAATTGAAATAACTGTTAAAATAGTATTGAAATTTATCTCAGAATTTTTATTCCATAAAAAATAATAAGAACCAGCTGCAATTGGAATACTTATGTAGAAGTTTAAGCCGCTCATTTTGCAGAATTCGTATACTCCTATAATCAAAAAAAAACCAAAAAGAATAGCTAAACCCTCTCTAGAATAAGAAATACAGCCTAATAGTAATGCAACATAAACGGCTCCAGATAATGCTCTTTTTAGCGTTTCATTCATTATAAATCTTCTAGAAGTAGTAGGTAAAGGTTCTTGTGACAACTTCCATAATGCAGAAAATCTTGTTCCTTAACTTCTTCAAAATATTTTATAGTAGTGATGTTAGATGGGTAGTTTTTTTCATGGGCATTTTTAATACGCCTCAAACCATCACTTTTACTGTTTACTATTTGACTTGTGGTTGCAAAAACAACCATGTTAGTTGGTAGTTCGTTTGGTTTATAGTGTTTAAACTGATTTGAAGAGAATAAAATTGAACCTTCGTCTGCAATTAAATTTTCACATGAGGATAGGAAAAAAACAGCAGGAGAAACATTGTTGTAAGTTAATTTATTATCGTCTAAAAGGTATAATAATCTAGAATCAAAGCAATTTGCATTGGATTCAAACCAATCATTTTCTGCTAATATGTTTTCAAAATTTTCCGCAATTTCATTTAAGTTTTCACAATAAATAAACTTCCCTCCGTTATTTTTGAAATTAAAAGTGAATTGTTCGTCTATAGGCAAAGCAATATCAGGAGAATAAGGACTTTTAATTTCTTGTTTTTTGTCGTTATCCTCTTCATCTCCAAGACTGCCGAAAAATTTTCTAAAAAGACTCATGTATCTTTTGTTGCTTTTTATGATGTGAATACCAAAGATAAAAAAAAACTTAGTTCTTTTGATAAGGAACTAAGTTTTTTATTAATATATTTTTGTTGATAACTCCTTATTCTATAAAGGTGTTTTCGCTCTCTTTTTCGAAAAATCTTTTTCCGAAAATGGTTTCTAAATCATCTTTGAAAATTACTTCTTTTTCAATCAGAATATCAGCTAATTGCGTAAGTTTTTCTTTGTTCGTTTCTAAAATATGAATGGCTCTTTGGTATTGCTCTTCAATTAATTTTGAAATTTCACTATCAATAACTTTTGCAGTTTCTTCTGAATACGGTTTAGAAAAATTATAATCTGATTGTCCAGTTGAGTCGTAATACGTAATGTTTCCAAGCTTATCATTCAATCCATAAATCGTTACCATTGCTCTTGCCTGACGAGTTACTTTTTCTAAATCACTTAAAGCACCTGTTGAAATTTCATTAAAAATTACTTTTTCAGCAGCTCTTCCACCCATAGTGGCACACATTTCGTCTAACATTTGGTCAGGACGAACAATTAAACGCTCTTCTGGTAAATACCAAGCCGCTCCTAAACTTTGTCCACGAGGAACAATCGTAACTTTTACAAGTGGCGCTGCGTGTTCTAACATCCAACTTACTGTAGCGTGCCCAGCTTCGTGAATTGCAATTGCGCGTTTTTCAGCAGGAGTAACAATTTTGTTTTTCTTTTCTAAACCACCTACAATTCTATCGACAGCATCTAAGAAATCTTGTTTGTCAACTGCTTTTTTATCTTTACGAGCTGCAATCAAAGCTGCTTCGTTACAAACGTTAGCAATATCTGCTCCTGAGAATCCAGGTGTTTGCTTTGCTAAAAATTCGGTATCTAATTCCTCTGATTTTTTCAAAGGTTTTAAATGCACTTCAAATATTTCTTTACGTTCTCTAATGTCTGGTAAGTCTACATAAATTTGTCTGTCAAAACGACCAGCACGTAATAAAGCTTTATCTAAAACATCGGCACGGTTTGTTGCAGCCAAAACAATTACGTTTGAATTAGTGCCAAAACCATCCATTTCAGTCAATAACTGATTTAATGTATTTTCTCTTTCGTCGTTAGCGCCTGTCATGTTGTTTTTTCCACGAGCTCTACCCACAGCGTCAATTTCGTCAATGAAAATGATAGATGGTGATTTCTCTTTGGCTTGTTTGAATAAATCTCTAACACGAGAAGCTCCAACTCCTACAAACATTTCCACAAAATCAGAACCTGATAAAGAGAAGAAAGGTACTTTAGCTTCACCTGCAACAGCTTTAGCTAATAATGTTTTTCCCGTTCCAGGAGGTCCAACTAATAAAGCTCCTTTTGGGATTTTACCACCAATTGAAGTGTATTTTTCAGGATTTTTAAGAAATTCTACTATTTCTTGAATTTCTTCTTTTGCACCTTCTAATCCGGCAACATTTTCAAAAGTTACACGAGTATCGTTCTTTTCATCAAATAGTTTAGCTTTCGATTTACCAATGCTGAAGATTTGTCCACCTCCGCCACCAGAACCACCTGACATTCTTCGCATCATAAAGACCCAAAGTCCAACTAAAAGTAGGATAGGTAAAAGCATTGAGATGATTTCACCCCACATGCTCTCAGGTTCTTTTTCGTAATCTGAAAGTTTGCCTTCGCTTGATGCTTTTTGTAGGTTTTCTTGAAAAGTTTTTAAATCACCAATTTCTGTAAAATAGTGAGGTCCTTTCGTATTTAATTTTCCTAAAACATCATTCTTTACTTTGTCATGTGCTTTATCTGTTAAAGCTGTTTTTTTTAGGTAAACTGTTGCTTTTGTATTGGTAAATACTACTTTTTCTACCTGATTTTTATCTAAATATTGATAAAATTTTGATAATGTGGTTGGCGCAGGATTGCTTAAATCAAAACCAGTAGTAAATAAATTAATGGTTAAGAAAATGACAATAACCAGTCCAATACTCATCCATGGACTAAACTTAAAGTTAGAATTACTATTTTGTGCCATAAGAAATTTTAGTATTTAGTTTCAATGGTTGTGATTTTTGCATCACCCCATAAACTCTCAATTCGGTAGTATTCGCGAATGTGTTTTTGGAAAACATGTACTACAATATTAACGTAGTCCATTAAAACCCATTCTCCATTTTCAGCACCTTCAACGTGCCATGGTTTATCTTTTAATTCTTTTGAAACGATTTTTTGTACTGAACCTACAATTGCATTTACTTGTGTATTTGAATTTCCATTGCAAATAATAAAGTAATCACAAACCGTATTGTCAATTTCTCTTAAATCAAGAATATCAATATTTTCGCCTTTTACTTCTTCAATCCCTTTGATGATGTTTGCTAATAAATCATCATTATTAATCTGCTTCTTCGCCATTTATTATTTTTGTATTTATGCAAAGGTATCATTTTTTGTGATTATTTTTGAACCTTAACATAAGATTAAATTTTGTTATTGTATTATGAAGATAATCAAACTCGATGCCATAGATTCTACCAACCATTTTTTGAAAGCACTTTCATCTGAAGAAAGCTGTGAAAATTTCACTGTAGTTACTACCGAATCACAAACAGCAGGCAAAGGACAAAGAGGTTCGGGTTGGGCTTCTGAAGTAGGTAAAAATCTAACTTTTAGTGTTTTATATAGTCAAAAAATAGATGAGATTACAAGTTTATTTACCTTGAATATCGTAGTAGCTTTAAGTGTGGTAGAAGTGCTGAAAACCTTTAGTAATTTAAATTTTGCCATCAAATGGCCAAATGACATCTTGGCAGAGAATAAGAAAATTGCTGGCATTTTAATCGAAAATACATTTAAAAACTCTAACGAAGTGCAATCGATAATCGGAATTGGTTTGAATGTGAACCAATCTCAGTTTGAAAATTTACCACAAGCATCGTCTTTATTTTTATTGGAAAACCAATTATTTGATAGAGAAGCACTTTTAATTTCCATCGTAAACCGATTAGAATTCAATTTAAATCAACTTAGAATTCTTAAAGAAGATTTTTTTTGGGACGCTTATCATGCTACTTTGTTTAAGAATGATGTAGTTTCTAGTTTCGAATCGGTATCAGGAAATCGATTTGTTGGAAAAATTCAAAAGGTAACAAAAGACGGCAAATTAGAAGTTTTATTGGAAGATGATTCGGTAGCCTTTTTCGATGTCAAAGAAGTAAAAATGCTGTATTAAAATCATTCGAATATAAATTACTCAAACCTTTGTTAAACTTCGCGGAAATGTTTTTGTTTTTGAGTACATTTGTGCCAATTTATAAAAAACGTATTCCCAACTCATGGAGAAAAAAATACTATCCCTGTTATCTTCCACACGCTTAATGGCTTTTTTATTCATTGCATTTGCTGTAGCCATGGCAGCCGGAACTTTTATTGAAGATGCTTATAATACTGATACCGCACGAGTTATTGTTTACAATGCCGTTTGGTTTGAAGTTATTATGGTGTTTTTTGTAATCAATTTTATTGGAAACATCAAACGTTATCAATTACATAAAAAAGAAAATTGGGCTACCTTATTATTGCACCTTTCTTTTATTCTAATTATTATAGGAGCTTTTGTTACTCGTTATATTAGTTACGAAGGAATGATGCCTATTAGAGAAGGAGAATCAGCCAATATTATTTATTCGGATAAACCGTATTTAACTGTTTTAGTTGACGGAAATCACGAAGGTCAAATGCGACGTAAGACTTTTGAAGAAGGATTATATTTAGCACCAGAAGTTAAAGATGATGCTTTTTTGAACACATTTGCTAGTAACTATTTTTCAATAGATGAGGAATTTAGCGGAATTCCATTTGAAGTAGAACACCAAGAGTTTGTTATGAACGCAACGGAAACTGTAGTAGCTTCAGAAAACGGACAGTTGATGGTTAAAATGGTAGAGTCGAGTGGAGGAACTCGTCACGAACATTACTTAAAAGAAGGTGAAGTTCAAAACTTACATAACGTACTTTTTGCTTTTAATAAATATACAGAAGGAGCAATCAACATTACCAAAATTGCAGAAGCTTATACCATTCAAACGCCTTTTGAAGGTGATTTCATGAGAATGGCAGATAAATTACAAGGTAAAGTGGTTAAAGATTCAGTACAACCTTTAATGTTACGTTCGTTGTATAATATTGGTGGAGCTCAATTTGTATTTCCAGAGCCAGCAATTAAAGGAGAATTGACTTTTAAATCGAATAATGATTTTAAAGACAAACAAACCGATGATGCGTTGAAAGTTAAAATCAAAACACAAGGAAAAGAAGAAGTTTTAACTTTAGTAGGAGCAAGAGGAAAACAAGGAGTTCCACAAAGCGTAAAAATTGGTAATTTAGAGTTTACACTTTTTTATGGAAGTAAAGTTTATAATACTCCATTTACAATCAAATTAGACGATTTCATTGCTGATAAATATCCAGGAACAGAAAATAGTTATTCGGCTTTCAAAAGTAAGATTGAAGTGATTGATACTGAACAAAAGAAAACATTTAAAGACAGTGTTTTTATGAACAATATCTTAGATTACAGAGGATTTAGATTTTTCCAAGCCGGATTTGATCCAGATGAAAAAGGAACAAATTTATCGGTAAGTCACGATTTCTGGGGAACTTGGATTACGTACATTGGTTATTTCTTATTATACTTCGGAATGATGGCTATCTTATTCAATAAAAATACTCGTTTTGCTAGTTTGAAAGAAAAATTAGAAAAAGTGAAGAAAAAGAAAGCAAGTTTATTGAGCGTGTTTTTGATTTTATTTTCGACTTTAACTTTTGCTCAAGAGCACAATCACCAACCAAGTAAAGAAGAAATTCTAAAATTATTAAAGGAGCACGAAATTTCGAAAGAGCACGCAAGCGAATTTGGAAAAGTAGTAATTCAGGATAACGGGCGAATGAAGCCTATCAATACGTTTTCATCAGAATTACTTCGTAAAGTATCAAAAAGCGATACGTATGAAGGGATGAATTCGGATCAAGCTTTTTTATCGATGACACAATTTCCTCAGTATTGGTATGGATTGCCAATCATTTATTTGAAAAGAGGAAATGATAGTATTCGTAAATTAATTGGAGTTGAAAAAGAGGCTAGATATGCACCACTTATCTCGTTTTTTGACGAAACTGGAAATTACAAATTAGCCAAATTTTTAGAAACCGCTTACAAAGAACCAGTTCCAAATCAATTTCAAAAAGATTTTATTGAAGCGGATAAGAAAGTAAATCTTTTATATTCGGCTTTAAGTGGACAAATTTTAAAAGTGTTCCCAGTTCCAGGTGATAAATCGAATAAATGGGTTTCGTTTTTAGAAGTCAACCAACCAACAGGAACCGCTTTAGATTCGATTAAAAACGTAATGCCATTTTACTTAAACGCTTTAGAAAAAGCTTCGAAAAGTAATAATTACGAATTACCAAATAGTCTTTTAAAAGGATTAAACGAATACCAAAAGAAATACGGTGCTGCCGTTATGCTTTCAGAAAGTAAAATCAGTTCTGAAATTACATACAACAAATACGATATTTTCAAACGATTATATTATATGTATATGTTGGCTGGGGTTTTAATGTTGATTTTCTGTATAGTTCAAATTTTCATAGATTCAAAAGTAATCCGAACAATTATTAATGTTTTTCACGGATTGATTGGTTTGTTTTTCATATTGCATTTAGCAGGTTTAATTGTAAGATGGTACATTTCAGGACACGCGCCTTGGAGTGATGCTTATGAAAGTATGATTTATGTAGCTTGGGCAACGATGTTCTTTGGCTTGGCTTTCGGAAAAGATTCAAAACTTACTGTAGCTTCAACCGCATTTGTAACTGCAATGATTTTGATGATTGCACATTGGAATTGGATGGATCCATCTATCGGAAACTTACAACCGGTTTTAAATTCGTACTGGTTAATGATTCACGTAGCGGTTATTGTGGCTAGTTACGGACCATTTACTTTAGCGATGGTTTTAGGTTTAGTTTCGTTATTCTTGATGATTTTCACTAATGAAAAGAACAAAGAAAGAATGAAATTAAGCATAGACGAAATCACATACATCAACGAAATGGCGTTAACCGTAGGTTTGGTCATGTTAACCATTGGAAACTTCCTTGGCGGACAATGGGCAAACGAAAGTTGGGGACGTTATTGGGGTTGGGATCCAAAAGAAACTTGGGCATTAATTAGTATTATGGTATATGCGTTTGTAATTCACGCACGTTTTGTGCCAGCTTTAAGAGGAAGATGGATTTATAACGTAATGAGCGTTTTAGCTTTCGCTTCAATTTTAATGACCTATTTTGGAGTAAATTTCCACTTGAGTGGTTTACATAGTTACGCTTCAGGTGAAAAACAAAACGTAACTTATTACTTTATTATTTTAGCAATTGTCATAGTAATATCGGCAATAGCTTACTTTCCGTATAAGAAGTATTATAAAAAATAATTGATGTATTGTCATGCTGAACTTGTTTCAGCATCTCGAAAATGATTTAGAAGCTGAAATGAATTCAGCTTGACAGATAGGAGTTTTGTTTGTGAGTGTTTTATGAAATGTTTATCAAAAAATGCGTTTTAAAATCCTAAATTTGAAATAAAAAAGAGATGAAAAAATTAGTAACCTTGTTTTCAGTAGTAGCTTTGTTTTTCAGTTGTCAAAATCAGGCACAAAAAAAGCAAACGACTACAGCAACAGCAACCACGACACCAATGGCAAAAGAAACGATTTATCAGTTTAAAGTAGAAGATTTGAGCGGAGATACTTTTGATTTTTCAACCTTAAAAGGGAAGAAAATCTTAGTGGTCAATACCGCTTCAGAATGTGGTTTAACACCGCAATACGAACAATTACAAGCAATTTACGAAAAGTACAAAGACCAAAACTTCGTAATCGTAGGATTTCCAGCGAATAACTTCGGAGCGCAAGAACCAGGAACAAATGCGCAAATTGCTACTTTTTGTCAAAAAAATTATGGTGTTTCGTTTCCAATGATGGCTAAAATTTCGGTAAAAGGTGGTGATATGCACCCAATTTATCAATTTTTAACACAAAAGGCTAAAAACGGATTAGAAGACAGCGAAGTACAATGGAACTTCCAAAAATACTTAATCAACGAAAATGGTGAATTGGCAAAAGTAGTTTCTCCAAGAACGTTACCTACTGATGCTGAAATCGTAAATTGGATTGAAGGGAAATAGTTTTTTGAAACACATAGTCACATAGGTATTTATTGTTTGTTTTTAGTCGTTTCACTTGGCATAGATTACATAGACAAAGCTATGTGTAAATGAAATGCTTAAATAAACCTTTTTTTAATTTTTTTCTATGTGTCTATGTGTTTAAAATCACAACATTTTTTGAACAAAAACAGAATGCAACCATCGGTTAAATTTAAAACCTGATTCTTTTATAAATCCTACTTCTTCAAAGCCGAATTTTTTATGAAAATCGATACTATTGGTGTTTTCTGAATCAATAACGCCAATCATCGTGTGGAGATTTTGTTTTTTTGCTTTTTCGATTAATTCGGTCAATAATAATTTTCCTATTCCTTTTCCAATAGAATTCTTATTCGCATAAACCGAATGTTCTACTGTAAATTTATAAGCTTCTCTGAAACGGAATTCGCTGTAATAACCGAAACCTAAGACTTCATTATTCATTTCGGCAACGATAACAGGAAACCCTTTCTGAATTTTTTCTTCAAAAATAGCTTCTTGCGTGGCTAAAGTTCGTACGTTGTAATCATATAAAGCAGTCGAGTGCAAAATTGCATCGTTGATGATGTCTAAAATTGCAGGACAATCTGCTATTTGGTAGTCTCTAATTTTTATATCCATTTCGTAAAGAAATTACGTAGTAAAAGTACTAAAAACCTTTTCAACTTCGTAACTTTGTAGTCCAGTTATTTTTAAAATGATGTATCCAAAAATTCCTTTAGCGCAAAGCATTATCGAAATTTGCCAACAAAAAGGAGTCCAACATATCGTAATTTCACCAGGTTCGCGCAATGCTCCTTTGACCATTGGATTTACTAAAAATCCGTTTTTCAAATGTTACAGTATTGCTGACGAACGTTGTGCTGCATTTTTTGCTTTAGGAATTGCCCAACAAATTCAGAAACCCGTTGTTGTAGTTTGTACTTCGGGTTCGGCTTTGCTGAATTATTATCCTGCGATTGCGGAGGCGTTTTATAGCCAAATTCCATTAGTAGTAATTTCTGCGGATAGACCACAAAACAAGATTGATATTGGAGACGGACAAACTATTCGTCAGGAAAATGTATTTGCGAATCACAGTTTGTACAATGCTAATTTGCAAGAAAATGTATCGACTGAAAACGACAATAATATTCAATTGGCGTTGCATGTTGCGGTTACCCAAAAAGGGCCAGTTCACATCAATGCGCCTTTTGAAGAACCTTTGTACGAAACCGTTTCCGAATTACAAGTGCAACCTGAGATTATCAATTTTAATACCGAAATCAAGTCTTTTTCTTTAGGAAATTCAACTATTGAAACTTGGAACAAAGCCACTAAGAAATTGGTTTTAGTAGGAGAGTTGTTCCCAAATTCAGTAGAGCAAAAATATTTAGATGTTTTAGCGAATGACCCAAGTGTGGTGGTTTTAACCGAAAAAACATCGAATTTACATCATTCAACATTCATCGACCAAATTGATACGTTGATTACGCCATTTACAGAGGATGATTTCAAAGCGTTTCAACCTGAAATTTTGTTGACTTTTGGCGGAATGGTCGTTTCGAAACGTATTAAAGCGTTTTTACGAAAATACAAACCAGCTCATCATTGGCATGTAGATGAATTACGTGCGTATGATACTTTTGGAGCACTTACAAATCATTTTGAAACTAAAATAAATACTTTTTTAAGTCAGTTATTGACAGAAAAAACGATTGAAAGTACATATAAATCAAATATTGCGAATATTAGGAAAGAAAGAGTTGCGAAACACCAAGAATACACCGCAAAAATTCCGTTTTCGGATTTTAAAGTGTTTGATTTTATTTGCCAAAATCTGCCAAAAAACAGTCAGTTACAAGTGAGTAATAGTTCTGCGATACGTTACTTACAGTTATTTGATTTAGACAAAAGCATACAAGTTTTTTGCAATCGTGGTACAAGTGGTATTGATGGAAGCACTTCTACAGCCATTGGAGCAGCTTTAGCATCTGATTTACCAACGATGTTGATTACTGGAGACATTAGTTTTTTATACGACAGTAACGCCTTGTGGAACAATTACATTCCTACAACCTTCAAAATTATTTTACTGAATAACAGCGGTGGCGGTATTTTCAGAATTTTACCTGGACATCAAGAAACCGAAACGTTTAACACGTATTTTGAAACGTCGCACCAATTAAATGCCTCACATTTGGCTAAAATGTATGGACTGAATTATTTTGAAGCGAATGATGAAGCTTCATTACAACAACAATATACTGCATTCCTAAACCAAAATGAAAAACCAAGTATTCTAGAAATTTACACTCCAGAGAAAGAGAATAATGGAATTTTGTTAGATTATTTTAGAGGGTTGAAGTAAAACTTATTTAAGTAAAATAAAAAACGCTGTCAATTTTTTTTGACTGCGTTTTTTATTATTATGGGCACGGAATGCAATTCCGCGCTATCTGGATTTTTTAGAGGGTTGAAGTAGGTTATTTATAAATTTCCCATTTCTCACCACGCTTTTTTCTCTCAGCTACGTGTCCTAAGGGTATCTCTGCAATTTCGTTTAGCGTTGAATCAAGTTTAATTATATGCTCTAAACAAATAAGTTTACCATTTTCAGGAACGTGATTGCTTTCGCCACACATAAATTGCCAATCTCCATCTTCATCATGTGAAACATATAATATATCTTTTCCTTCTTCAAATACATGTTCAAATGTAAAACAAATGGTTTCTTTAGGTAAAGAAAAATTGTATGAGTCAGATTTTGTTTTCTTTTTTAAATTGAAAATCATTTTGCTTATACTTTTCCTTTATACTTTGGATCAAAATCAACCATCCATTCGATGCCGTATTTGTCTCTAAACATGCCAAAATAAGAGCCCCAAGGACTATCGCTCATTGGATATTCGACAGTTCCACCTGCTGAAAGTCCGTTGAACAATTTATCGGCTTCTTCGCGACTTGCAGTACTAATGGATATTTTAGAACGGTTTTCATTTTCATTAACTGGTCCCATGCTTTCTGGAACATCGTTACCCATTAAAATATTGTTGCTAATAGGTAAAGCAATGTGCATGATTTTGTTGACTTCGCTTTCTGGAACAGGAAATTCATCGCTTGCCAAGTCTTTGAAACGCATAATTTTGGCAAATTCGCCACCAAATACCGATTGGTAAAAAAGAAACGCTTCTTCAGCATTGCCATTGAAGTTAATGTGTGGATTGATTAGTGCCATAGTTTTGTGTTTTTATTAGATACAAAATTGCTCTATTTATACTTCGCTCGGTAAACTACCATTTAAAACTAAAAAAAACTTCAATCATTTGAAGTTTTTTTAGTATATCTTGTAATTAAACTACCAGTCGCTTTTTGCTGCGCTAGATTTAGCCATTTCCTTTTTAATGTCGCTTTTAATGGTTTCAATTGTAGAATTGATTCCTGCATAATAGGCTCTAAGAGTTTCCATTAATTTTGGGTTATCCACCGCTTTTTCGGAAGCCAACTTGTCAAACATTTTCTCTACAGTTGTTTCAGTACTCGATTTGACAAATATATTTTTTATTTCGTATTTGTATTTGCCGTCTTTTGACATAATAGTAATAGTATAAAATAATTTTACTTTTGTCTCGCTTCCGTTTGCCTTAATTGTCATAAAAGAATACTGGGTGTCAGTAACCGAAGACGCTTCCTTGTCCTGCTTAATCTTATCCTGTGTTTCTTTATAGATATTTACAAAGAACATTTTGGAGTTGTTATACAAGTCATCTTTGGTTTTTCCATCCGCAGATACAACTTCCGTAAAAATAATCTGCCCGTTTTCATTCAATGGGAAATCAAATTTTTCTTGGGCATTCATGGTGAACGTAGTTAATGCTAATAATAAAAGGATTTTTTTCATATTTATGGAGCTTGGTTTAATAAAAGCTTAGTTGAATACAATGATAATATATTTTTTTTAAAATAAAAAAAACTTTAAAATTATTTTACTGAATAACATCGGTTGAGATTTTTTCAGCATTCTACCCTAACATCAAGAAAATGAAACGTTTAAAATATATTTTTTAAACTTTGCATCAATTAATTGCCTCTCAATTTAGCCAAAATGTACGGTTTTGTTTATTTTGAAGCGAATGATGAAACGACTTTACAACAACAATATGCTGAATTCCTAAACCAAAATGAAAAACCAAGTATCCTAGAAATTTTCACACCAGAAAAAGAGAATAATGGTATTTTGTTAGATTTTTTTTTGAGGGTTGAAGTAAAATACCTTTTTAGTATTATGGGCACGGAATGTAATTACGCGCTATCGAGATTTAAATTAACCCATTTCTCTATCTTGAAACGTGTGTCTTTCTACTATTCGTTTGCTATCTTTTTTAACGGATTCGTCTTTTCGCATCGACCAAAAGAAATCACTTGAAAATTTACGTGCTTCTTCCAAATTTACAATAGGAGAAGGGTAATCGCGACCTATCTGAAAATCATACAACATTTGTTCTATTGGAGTTAATTTCCAAGGTTCGTGAATAAATTCTGCTGGAATATTCGCTAATTCAGGAATCCATTTTTTGATAAAAGTGCCATCAGCATCGTGTTCGTAAGAGTTTTTTACGGGATTATAAACGCGTAATGTATTAATTCCAGTCACACCAGCTTGCATTTGAATTTGCGGATAATGTATACCAGGTTCAAAATCTAAGAATTGTTGTGCCAAATGCGGACTACAATTCTGCCAAGGTTGAAACAAATGATGGGTATAAAACGAAACCACCAAAGCACGCATTCTAAAATTCAAATAACCTGTTGTATTTAAACAGCGCATGCAAGCATCAACAAGTGGAACACCTGTTTTTCCGGTTATCCAAGCTTTATGATATTTTTCGTTAACTTTTTGATTCAAATTGCGATAACCTTTATTTACGGCAATAAATTCCATAGTACTTTCCATTTCAAATTTCTGAATGAAATGAGCTTGCCAACGCAATCTTGACGCAAAATTTGAAATTTGACGTTTGAATTTTCCTTGTTGGTGAGTTTCCCAAGCTTTAGTATACACTTGTCGAATAGATAAATTTCCCCAAGCAATATAAGGCGATAATCGGCTACATCCTTTTCTACCTAATTCGGGTTTAGAAATATGATTGCTATAATTTTGCACACGTTCTTCAAAAAAAGATTTCATATAACGTAAAGCTGTTGGAACGCCACCTTTTTGAAAATTGGTATTGTGAATTGTTTTAATCGAAGGAACATCAAAAGCATTTTCTAATTCTTCAATTTCGATATATTTTACAAAACTTCTTGGCGTTGGTTGAAATGGTAAACAATCTTTATCCATGTAATCATACCAATCTTCTTTCCACGTTTTTCGGTTTTTGATGCCACGAATTACAGCATTTGTGATGTATTCTTTCCAGATGATTCCTTTTTCTTTAAGCAATTCAGCCACGGCTAAATCTCTTTCGTAAGTCAGTTTTATTCCTGTTTCTTGATGAGAATAAACTGTTGAAATTTCAATTTGTTCAGAAAGTTTTTTAAAAATGGTAGTCGCTTCGCCTTGAACAATTAAAATTTGTGTGTGATATTTTTGTAATTCTTTTTGAAGTGCTTCTAACGATTGTTTTATAAAATCGAAATGACGCTGACTATAATGATAATCTTTCATCAGCGAAGGTTCAAAAATATAAAGCAATAAAGTTTTGCCCGAAGTCGATAAGGCTTCATGTAAGGCTTCATGATCGTGCAAACGCAAATCTCTCTTGAACCAAACAACTTTCATTTTTAAACAGTTTTTTTACTGAACACTATATGCTGTACACTGAATACTGAACTAACCAACCGCTTCTTTATACACTTTTAAGCAACGTTCTCGTGCTTCTTTGTGGTCTACAATTGGTTTTGGATAATATTGGGTTTCCAATTCAGGAATCCATTTTTTAATATATTTTAAGTCTTTATCAAACTTTTTGATTTGTTCTGTTGGGTTGAAAATTCGGAAATATGGAGCTGCATCTACACCAGAACCTGCTGCCCATTGCCAATTCCCCACATTACTTGCCATTTCGTAATCTAATAGTTTTTGAGCAAAATAAGTTTCGCCCCAACGCCAATCGATTAGCAAATGTTTGCATAGAAAACTTGCTACAATCATTCGAACTCGGTTGTGCATATGACCAGTTGTGTTTAATTCGCGCATTCCTGCATCAACAAATGGATAACCTGTTTTTCCTTGACACCATTTTTGATACAATTCTTCATTGTTTTCCCAAGTAATGGCATCGTATTTTGGTCGGAAACTTGCATTTTTAGTATGTGGAAAATGCAATAGAATTTGCATGAAGAATTCTCGCCAAATCAATTCATTCCAAAAGGTTTCGTTCTTTTCAGCAATAGCTTTTTCAACCATTTTTCGAATAGAAACCGCACCAAATCTTAGGTAAATTCCCAAATAAGAAGTTTTATTCAAAGCTGGAAAATTTCGCGTAGCTTCATAATTTTGAATTAAATTTTCGGAAACATCAAATGCTGAAACTTTTATATTCGATTTTTCAAAACCAATTTCTGTCAACGATAAAAAAGAGTAGGAGTGCTGCGCAATTTTATCCAATTTATCTTCCGAATTGTAATGAACTAACTTAATTTTTCTAAAGTTCTCTTTCCATTTTTTGGAATAAGGTGTGTAAACCACATAAGGCGTTCCGTCGTCTTTTACGACTTCGCTTTTTTCAAAAATAACTTGGTCTTTTGAGGTTAAAAACGAAATTCCATTGGCAACAAATAACTGATTCATTTCCTTGTCACGCTTTCGAGCGTAAGGTTCGTAATCGTGATTGGTATAAACTGATGTGATTTTATTTTCGGAAATTAATTTGGTAAAAACATCAATCGGATTTCCGTGAAATATTGCTAATGACTTCCCAATTTTACTCAATTCTGACTGAATTTTTTCTAATTGTTCGTGAATAAAAGTAACGCGAGCATCATCTTTTGGAAGTTCCGACAAAATAATTTCGTCAAAAATAAAAATTGGTAATACTTCTTCATTACTATTTAAAGCATGAAAAAGTCCTACGTTGTCTTCTATTCTTAAATCGCGTCTAAACCAAAAGATATTCATGTTTTTTTATTTGTTTCAAGTTTCAAGTTTCAAGTTTCAGGTTTAAGGTTTAAGGTTTCAAGTTTCAAGTTTTATTTTTGAATTTGAACTTGTCCTTGAATTTGTTTTATCCGTTTACTAATAAAGTAGACATTCCGCCATCAACATGGAAAATTTGTCCTGAAATCCAACTGCTTTTATCACTCAATAAAAAGCTTGCCATTTGTGCGCTGTCTTCTGGTTTTCCAAATCGTTTTAACGGATGACGTTCGGCTGACTTTTCTTGTTTGGTTTCGTTATTTAAGAATTTATCTGCTAATGGCGTATCGGTTAATGATGGTGCAATTACGTTTACTCTTATTTTTGGCGCATATTCTGCCGCTAAAGCTTTTGCAAATCCTTCTATTGCACCTTTTGCTGCGGCAACACTTGTATGAAATGGCATTCCCATAGAAGCAGCAACACTACTAAAAAGCACAATGCTCGAATATTCACCAGCTGTCAAATTAGGTAAAACAGCTTGAATTACTTTTACTAAACTAATGAAATTAATTTGTAAATCGGCTTCAAAAGCTTCAGGTTTTAATCCTCTAAACGGACGTAAATTAATACTTCCTGGACAATAAACCAAACCATCTAAAATTGCAGGTAATTTTGAGGTATCTAAAGTATCTGTTGAAGCATCAAACGGAATATGATTAACATTTAAACCTGCTAAATTTTCATTAGTTCTGGAGGCAACAAAAATATTGTTTTCGTTTTGAAGTTCTTGTGCTATGGCTAATCCAATTCCATAAGAACCGCCTATTAATAATATATTTTTCATGATTTTATCCTTTAAATTCCCCAAACATTTCAATTAATTTTTTTCTTCTGTATTCAAAAATTTCATTCAATTTCGGTTTTACCAAAAACGGATGAACTAATTGACCAATAATTCCCATTGGAACTTTATAATCTACAATATCTTCCATTTCTACACCGCCAGGAATTTCTTTAATGAAGTGTTTGTGATGCCAAAGCGCATAAGGACCAAAACGTTGTTCATCTACAAAATACTGCTTATCTACCACATGAGTAATTTCGGTTACCCATTTGGCTGGAATTCCTAAAACAGGAGTAACAATATACTGAATGATTTGTCCTGGAAACATTGGTCGGTCTGCACCTGAAAGAATTTTAAATCCCATATATTCAGGTGTAATTTTTTGAAGATTTTTCGGATCAGAAAGTAAATCCCATGCTTCATCTATTGTAATGGGTAAATTTTGTTTGGTATGTAATCGATATATTTTCATGTCAATTTTTTTGTAAAGATATAAATTTGTTTAATTTTTTTTATTAAAAATTAAACAAAAAATAATTCATTTAAGTTTATATTAACATTTGATTCTAATACAATTTGTAAATTTGAAAATCTAAAACAAAAACCTATGAGAAAAATTATTGTTATGTTGGCAATGGTATTAGCCAACTTAGTTGTTGAAGCGCAAGTAAAGACGCCTCAATCAAGTCCTTTAGCTAAAGTTGAACAAGTTGTTGGGTTATCTACTGTTCAGGTAGAATACTCAAGACCAAGTGCAAAAGGAAGAACTGTATATGGTGACTTAGTTCCTTTTGGAAAAATGTGGCGTACAGGTGCCAATGCAAATACGATCATTACTTTTAGTGAAGATGTAAAGATTGATGGTAAAGATTTAAAAAAAGGTAAATACGCTTTATATACAACACCTAAGGCAGATAGCTGGGATGTTATTTTTTACTCAGACACAAATAATTGGGGATTACCAGAAAAGTGGGAAGAATCAAATGTAGCTTTGAAAATTACAGTTAAACCTGAAACATTACATAAGTCTATAGAATCTTTGTCTATTTTCTTAAATAATTTGACAAATGACACTGGTGTTATTGAATTGGCTTGGGAAAGAACTATGGTATCAGTTCCTTTTTCTGTACCTACACAAGATATTGCAATGAAAAGTATTGAAAAAGCATTAGCTGGACCTACTGCTAATGATTATTTTGCTTCGGCACAATATTTTTATCAATCTAATGGCGACATGAATAAGGCTTTGTCTTGGGTAAATAATGCTATTTCAAACTCTCCAAAGGATAGAGATGTTCCTTTTTGGTATTTGAGATTAAAATCGTTAATTCAGGCAAAACAAGGTGATAAAAAAGGAGCTATTGCAACTGCAAAAGAATCATTAGCATTATCAGTTAAAGCTGGAAACGGTGATTATGAAAAAATGAATAAAGACAGCATTGCTGAATGGTCAAAATAATAGTTAAGCATTAATTCAAATGGAAAGTCCCGAAATATTCGGGACTTTTTTTATTTTTATATATCTGATTTATTAAATATTTTCTGGAGTACTACTGATAATCCGATTGTAAGTAAAGCTCCAATAAAATTCAACCACAAGTAACCAACAACATCTAGGTAAAAAATATAGAAAATTGCTGACTGACTAATACATGCAGCAATGAAAACAGCTTTCCCTTTAACATAGTTAATGTAAAATCCAATTAAGAAAATTCCTAAAACGGTTCCGTAAAATATAGATCCAATTATATTTACTAATTGAATTAAGTTTTCGAACAACGAACTAACACAAGCGAATCCGATGGCAACAATTCCCCAAAAAACGGTGAAATATTGTGTTGCATACACATAATGTTTGTCTGATTTAGCATTGACATTTCGCTTGTAAATATCAATAGCTGATGTAGCACCTAAGGAATTTAAACCCGAAGCACTCGAAGACATAGCTGCGCTAAAGATAACGGCTAAAAGCAAACCTAAAAGTCCTTTTGGAAGATAGTTTAAAATGAAATACAGAAAAACATAATCTTTATCGTTGGTTTCGGTTTTCTCATCTACTTTAGAAATAACCACTTTGGCTTTTTCTCTCAAATCTTTTTCTTTTAAAGAAAGCGCCACCATTTGTTTTTTTAGAATCGGATTGTCGTATTCGTTATGTTTTAATTGTTCAATATAGATTTGATTGACAATTTTTTTATCGGTGTTTAATTCCGTTAATTTTTTTTCTAAATTTTCATACGCTCCTTTTTGTTCAGATGTTTTTACTTTTTCAACATTAGTTGGGTTAAAATGCAAAGGCGCATCATTAAACTGAAAGAAAACAAACACCAAAACTCCAGTTAAAAGAATAAAAAATTGCATTGGAACTTTTAGTAATCCGTTCATGATTAATCCCATTTGGCTTTCCTTTACAGATTTTCCAGAAAGATAGCGACCTACTTGCGATTGATCGGTTCCGAAATAGGAAAGCATTAGAAAAAATCCTCCTGTGATTCCGCTCCAAAAGGTGTAGCGTGTTTCGGGATTGTAGGAGAAATCTAAAATATCCATTTTTCCATTGGCACCAGCAATGTGCAATACATTTGAAAAATCAACTTCTTCTGGTAAATTCGCTAAAATGTAGAAGAAAATGATAAACATTCCACTCATAATCACAAACATTTGTTGCTTTTGAGTGACATTCACTGCTTTTGTTCCACCTGTAACAGTGTATACAATTACCAAAATTCCAATGATGATATTCAGCATATTCAAATTCCAACCTAAAAGTGCCGACAGAATGATAGAAGGAGCATAAATCGTAATTCCGGTTCCTAAACCTCTTTGGATTAGGAATAAAATTGCTGCTAATGTTCGAGTTTGAACATTAAAACGCTGTTCTAAATATTCGTAAGCCGTATATACTTTTAATCTGTGATAAATTGGAATAAAAGTGTAAGCAATTACAATCACCGCTAGCGGAAGTCCGAAATAGAACTGCACAAAACCCATTCCGTCATGATAGGCTTGCCCTGGAGTGGATAAAAAAGTAATGGCACTTGCTTGCGTAGCCATAACCGAAATCCCAACGGTAAACCAAGGCGTTTGGTTGTTGTCTAATAAATAATCTTTTACGTTGGCGCTACCTTTTGTTTTTAAAGCACCATAAATCACGATAAAAAATAGGGTAGTGGATAATACAATCCAATCTAAAACTTCCATATTAGTTGTATATTTCCATTAGTAAATAGAAAATTAAAATGTAGATAGCATTCATTATAAGAACGATACTATAACTTTTTTTCCATTTGTGTTTTTCTTCCATGTTGTTTTTTGTTTCAGGTTTCAAGTTTAAGATTTCAGGTTTCAAGTTTCAGGTTTCAAGTTCAAAATCAAATAATATTTCAATTATCAATCACTCTTCATCAAACACCCATCACCCTTCATCAATCTAAAGCAATCAAATTAGCTAATAATCGATAAGCGCCACTAACGCCTTCTGGTAATTCTCTAAAGAAACTCAAACCTGTGTAAATGTAATTTCCTTTACCAAATTTAGCAATTACTAAACCACCTGTTTTTGAAGATTCGCCTTCGTCATTGGAAGCTAAAATAGGAATAAATTCTGAACTCCATTTGTTTGGATAGTATAAACCTTGTTCTTGTACCCAACCTATGAAATCTTTCTCAGTGATTTTATTCGGTTGATTCAATACTTTATGATTTGGAGTTAAGAAAATAACCTTGGCATTTTCATCAGTAACTCGATCTCTTGATAATTCTAAATTAAATGGTGCTATTTCTTTGGTAACCAAATTATTAGTAGTGTTGTACTGAATGATTAAATTACCACCTTTTTCTACATATTGAAATAAGATTTTATTCTTATATTTTAATTCATCAACCACATTAAAAGCTCTAATTCCTAAAATTACAGCATCAAATTGTTGCAGTTTTTCTATTGAAATTTCGTTCGGATTAATCGTTGAAACTTTAAAACCGAGATTTTCTAAATTCTTGTTTACTTCATCTCCAGCGCCCATAATGTATCCAATATTTTTGCCTTTAATTTCTATGTCTAATTTTACTAATTTAGATTCAGAATGCACTAAAATGGTTTGTTTAGGAATATGTGGATATTGAATCGTAATTAATTTATTATCAAATGTTTGATTACCAATTTGAGCTTTAGCACTCAACTTTGTAGCAATTTCTGGTTTGGTTGGATATAGAGTGAATGTGAATTTTTTCTCTTCGTTTTTGGTAGTAATTTCAAATGGAATTTCTTTCGGATTTACTTTCCAATCCGTTGGAATATTTAATGATAAAACGCCTTTTGCATTGGCTTTGTGTGCTTTTAGTGAAACTGTAATTTCTTTAGATTGCGTTCCGTTAAAAATTATAACTTCAGGTTCAATTTTAGTCGTAACATCTGGTAAAACGGTAAAAGGAACATAGGTTTCTCCGTCATCAGGATTATTGAATTTGTAGCAAATATTCTTTACGAATTCAATTGTTTTTCCTTCAATTTCAATGGTGAAAACGACCGGAAAATTAGATGAAACTTCAGGTAAAATTCGAATTGATTTATCCGAAACACGATACATTCCTTCAGTTTGTTGTTCTTTTAACCAAAATAAATTGGAATAATCAACACTTTCGCCAATGACCACATTTTTAAGTTGGAAACTTGTTTTCTCGTTGTTTTTTAAAACGGCATTTTTTGTTTCTATTGGAAGTTGTAAGGCTTTCACAGAAATCAATTTTGCATTCGACTGACTTCGGTTAATGACTTCAATATTAATGTTGAAATTACTGTCTTTTGTTGTGGTTTCGGTGTCGGCAACGGCTTCCATAAACAAACCGCTACAAGCTTCAATAATCTTAATAATTTGTTTCGATTTAATGTCTTTCCAATGCGAATCTTCTAGTTTTTGAATCAAATCATACGCTTTAATCAAATTTGGAATATGAACTGATGGATTTCCAAAGTTGAAATTCTTTTCTATTTCGTATAGAATTTTTCCAATTTCATTGCCACCTTTTACTCGATTCCAAGACGTATCAATTGCTTCGAAAAGATTGGTATTACTTGGCAAATCTCCTTTTAAAAGTTCTAAATATTCGGTTTCGTCACCACGACTTCCTAACGTTCCAAATCCCTGACATTTGTGCTGACTTCTGCTCAAAGCTGCAATTTCGTTGTTACTTTTTCCTTTTAACGGATAATAAACATTGGAATTAATGGCTAATAATTTTGATTTATCGGCAGCATCAAACGCTTCCTGACTTCCGTAAAACCACCAAGACGTGTTGAAAAAGATACGTTTTGGTTGGTGTTTTACTAAATCATACGCTTCTAAACTCAACATTGCCGAAGCCGTGTGATGTCCGTGAGTTGTGCCTGGCGTATTGTGACTAAAACGATTTACAATGATGTCTGGACGAAAAGTTTCAATGACTTGAATAACATCTTCCATAACTTCGTTTTTGTTCCAAATGGCAAAAGTTTCATTAGGTTCTTTTGAAAATCCGAAATCGTTGGCGCGTGAAAAAAACTGCTCGCCACCGTCAATTCTTCTAGCCGCTAATAATTCTTGTGTTCTTATGGCTCCAAGTTTTTCCCTCAATTCAGTTCCAATTAAATTTTGCCCGCCATCACCACGCGTTAAGGATAAATAAGCAGTTTGTGCGTGATAATGATTGGAAAAATAGGTGATAAGTTTCGTGTTTTCATCATCTGGATGTGCAGCAACGTAGAGTACTTTTCCTAAGAAATTTAGTTTTTGAACTTGTTCGTAAATTTCAACAGAATTCAGTTTTTGAGGTGCTTGAGCGAATGCTATTATTGAAATAAAAAATATAAATATTGAAGTAAAGCTTCTGTTCATTGCAATGGTTTTGTTTCAAAAATAAGGAAATAAAAAAAAGGAAGTTTTAATCGCTTCCTTTTTAACACTATTTTATAAGTTGATTTAATCAAAAAATTCTTTTTCTTCTGTTGGTTTATAGATTACAGAAATACCTTTTTGCATTAGTAAATTATTTGGGTATGTGATTGTTTCACCATCACTAGTTTTTAATACCACGTAAAATGCTTTAATGTCTTCGATTTCACCTTCTATTGGAAAATCTTTATCGTGAATTTTTATTCTATCTCCAATTTTAAAAGGATACGAAAAGAAAATAATAATTCCAGCAGTAATGTTGCTCAGAATAGACCATTGCGCAAAGGATGTCACACCTACAACGGCAAAAACTGAAGAGATGAAAAGTAAAATTTGGTCTTTTTTAACTCCCCAAATGATAGTTATAGAAATCAAAGCTAAAATGCTAAGAAGTAAATTTATGTATTTGATAATCAAATTGGTACGATGTTCTAAAACTTCATTCAATCGAGCAAAACGCTTAACAACTTTGGCAATACTAATTCGCAAAATAGTATAAACTAAAACTACTATTAAAGTTGCAATTTCTTGATCTAAATAAGGATTATCAATAAATTTAAGCATAATTCATTAATTTTTGAAATAACATTTCCGTTGGTAAACCTACTACATTTGTGTACGAACCCTCAATTTTTGAAATTCCGATTAAACCAATCCAATCTTGAATTCCGTAGCTTCCGGCTTTATCAAAAGGTTGGTAATTATCAAGATAATATTTGATTGCTTCATCTGATAAATCACTAAAAGTAACTTTGGTAACACAATGAAAAACATCAGTTTTATCAATAGATTTCAAGCAAACCGATGTAATTACTTCATGCGTTTGATTAGCCAATTGTTGTAGCATTTTAAATGCATCGTCATAATCTTTTGGTTTGCCCAAAGCTTTTCCGTTTAACCAAACAATGGTATCACTTGTAACTAAAACATCGTTTTCATTTAGTTCGTTTTCGAAAGCACTTGCTTTTAATTCGGCTAAAAAATTGGTAATTTCTTCCGCTTGTAAATGTTCAGGATAGATTTCTTCAATTTCTTTGAGACGAATGGTGTAATGCAAATCCATTTCCTTAAAAAACTGCTGTCTTCTTGGTGAACCCGAAGCTAAAATGATATTGATTTTATTTAGTTTTTCTTTAAGCATTGGCTAATTTTAAATTGTAAACAATTACAGCAACAGATAAAATTCCGAAAAATAAAATGATTTTCAAAACCAAACTCAAATGATGAAACTCTTTTTTAGCAGTAGCATTTATTAGCTTAACTCCGAAATAAATTAGTGGTCCAACTATTAAAACCATTGCATAATACACCACGTAATCCAATTCGAATAAATTAGAATTTACATAGTAAGCTAAAATTCCAATTGAAAGTACTGTTAAAACACCAACAATTATTTTCGTTTTTTGAATTCCGATAGCGATAGGTAAGGAATTAATTCCTGATTGATAATCGCCATCCATATCTTCCATATCCTTAACGATTTCACGAATTAAATTAATGATAAAAGCGAAAATAGCATAATGCATTAAAATATCAAAAGCTTCTTTCATTCGGAAACGATTATCCATATCAATTGCAGGTAAAATATCAAATAATCCAATGATAATTATACTTGTAGAAAGCATTAATGCCACTACAACATTACCAAGAACAGGAATTTGTTTAAAACTTGTAGCATACATATAAAGTAAGGTTGCAACCAAAATAAACATCGAAGCAAATGTGGGTTTGTAAATTACATTGGATAAATAAAATCCAATTCCCACACCCACAATTGTTAAACCAATGTACCAATTATAGGCCACTGTTTCCGTAACAGAAACACCAACTACACGATTTTGAGGTTTCGCAATTTCGTCTGTATCTTGATCCATAATGTTATTGATGACATAACCTCCAGCAGCAATACAAACCGTTGCAATGACTAATAAAATATAATTAAAATCGGTTAAAGCTAAATCTACATACGATTGTTTTAAAAATAAATAACGAAATACCAATTGCATGAAGGCAAGCATTAATAAATTTTGGTATCGAATTAGTTTTAAGTATTTCATGTTTGTTTTTTTGTTTTCTATTGTTACACAAAGTAACACAAAGTTAATCTCAAAGTTTCGCAGAGTTAAATAATAACCATGTTAGTCATATAAGTTTATTTAAGAAGCTATTCAAACTTCCATCTTCCATCTTCCAGCATCCATCAATTAATCAAACTTTGCATCAAAATGTTCCATCCATTTGCCTTGTACTTTCATCACTTGTTCAATCACATCGCGAACGGCACCTTTTCCGCCTTCTACGTGTGAAATGTATTTGGATATTCCTTTGATTTCTGGAACTGCGTTTTGTGGACATGTTGGTAAACCTACTAATTGCATTACGTGATAATCTGGAATGTCGTCTCCCATATATAACACGTTTTCGGGTTTGATATTGTAAATATCGGTGAATTCTTTGAAGGTTTCTACTTTGTTTGGAACGCCTAAATGAATATCGGTAATTCCTAAATTTCTCAAGCGAACACGAACACCTTCATTACTTCCGCCAGAAATAATACAAACGGTGTAACCATTTTCGACAGCGGCTTTCATGGCATAACCATCTCTAATGTTCATATTGCGAAGCATTTCGCCTGTTGGGGTTACGTGAATAGTTCCGTCGGTTAGCACTCCGTCTACGTCGAAGACAAAAGTGGTAATTTCGTTCATGAGTTCTTTATAACTTTTTGACATGTTGTATCGATTGTGTAAGTAATTGATATAGGTTTTTATATTCAGGATTTTCTAAGAAATCTAAATGTTTTTCAATGGTTTTGGTATCGTTTCGAAAAGCCGGACCCGTTTGTGCTTCTTCTGGTTTTAAAGTACTTATTTTTTGTGCTGTTTCCATAATTAAAGGTTGTAAAACTTCAAATGGAACGTTGTGTTCTTCACAAATTTGGTTTCCAATACTATACATGTGATTCACAAAATTACAAACAAAAACGGCTGCTACATGAAGACTTTTTCGTTGTTCGGAAGAAATTCTGTAGGTTTTTTGTGTAATTGTATTTGCTAATTGTTCCAATAAAAGTAAGTCAGTTTCATTTTCAGCTTCTAAACAAATGGGAATAGAAGAGAAGTCAATTTCTTTACTTTTACTAAATGTTTGCAACGGATAAAAAACACCTTTTCTATTTTTAGAATCTAAAACAGAAAGCTCAGAAGTTCCAGATGTATGTACCACTAAACGATTTTGAAAAGGTAAATTTTCGGCTACTTCTGCAATGGCATTGTCTGAAACTGAAATAATGTAAACATCGGCTTCTTTAATTGCATTGTAATCAGACGTTATTTTGTCTTCAGCAATTAAATGAAGTACACTTTCTTTATTACGAGCAAAAACCTGAAACAAATTTACATTTGCAGCAATTTGCATCACTTTAATTAAGTGTTGTGCTACATTTCCGCTACCAATAATGACTACTTTAATCATGTGGCTAAAATAGTGAATTTTGAGGAAATTTTGTAATCTAAATATTTTTAGATTATAGTTTGATATTTAAGTAATTATATTATTTTTGATACTATATATTCTTACAAATGAAAAAACTTTACATTTTATTCTTTTTAATTATTGGTTTTATTGTTAAAGCACAGATTGTTAATATACCAGACGCTAATTTTAAAGCGAAGTTATTGAATGCGAGTACTAGTAATCAGATTGCGTCAACCGAAGAGCCTTTTTATGACCCAGGAAATAATTCATGGGTAGTTTTAAACGAGCATAGAATTGATACAAATAATGATGGGCAAATTCAAGTAAGTGAAGCTCAAAATATAAAATGGCTTAATATTGAAAATTCAAATATAAATAATTTAACAGGTATTGAAAAATTCACAAACTTAAAGGTTTTATTTTGTGGACTAAATTCACTTGTAAGTCTTGATATTTCTCAAAATGTAAATTTATTACAGTTAGAGTGTAATGATAATCAATTTGCTAGTTTAGATCTATCTCAAAATTCATCTTTAACATTTTTAAATTGTGTGAATAATCAACTTTCAATGCTTAATATTTCTAGTTGTCCAAATTTATTTTCATTAGAATGTTCTGGGAATAGGCTTAATAGTTTGGATTTTTCTCAAAATATAGCTTTAAAAAATGTGGGTTGTTCAAATAATCAATTACTTTCTCTTAATGTTTTAAACCAAAATAATTTAGAAGTTTTAACTTGTTATAGTAATCAACTTACCTCATTAGATGTTTCAGGGCTGACAAACTTAAAGCGACTAGACTGTGTTTTAAATTCACTCTCATCACTAAATGCTTCAAATTGTATAAGTTTAAATTATTTAGATTGTAATAGGAATCAACTTTTATCACTAAATGTTTCTGGTTGTTTAGCTTTATCTAATTTAGATTGTGATGACAATTTACTCCAAGCGTTGGATGTTTCTAACTTAAGTAGTTTGGAAACTTTAGATTGTTCAAATAATCAACTTACATCACTGAATACTTCTGGATGTATAAATTTAGGTTATTTAATGTTTGGTTATAACCAAATTGGTTTGATTGATGTTTCTGAACTAACAAATTTACAAGTATTAGAATGCCCTTATAATAGAATTACTTCGTTAGATCTTTCTAATTGTATTGCCTTGCGACGTATATACTGCAACAACAACTTGCTTTATTTTTTAAATATTAAAAATGGAATAAATAATACAGATTTAGGGTTTTATTCTAATCCTAATATAAATTTTATATGTTCTGATGATTTTGAAGTAGCATCTGTAGAAAATAATTTATTTTATTATGGTTATACTAATTGCCATGTAAATACATATTGCTCATTTGAACCTGGAGGTAATTTTTTTAAAATCTTAGGGAATACAAAATATGATAGTGATATCAATGGTTGTGATGTTTCAGATATAAATTATCCTAATTTAATTTTTAGATATACAAACGGTACAAATAATAGTAGTTTTATTTCTAATAGAACAGGTAATTATTACCTGCCAGTTCAAGCAGGAAACCATACAATTACACCCGTTTTAGAAAACCCAAGCTATTTTACTATTTCACCACCTAGTTTTGTTGCAAATTTTCCAACAGATGCTAGTCCGTTTACGCAAGATTTTTGCGTAACTGCTAATGGAGTGAAATCGGATGTTGAAGTAATGATTTTGTCAACAGTTCCTGCAAGGCCTGGTTTTGATGCTACTTATAAAATTGTATATAGAAATAAAGGAAATCAAGTTGAAAACGGTTCAGTAAGTTTAACATTTGATGATGCAAGATTGGATTATGTTTCTTCAAATCCTGTTTATGATAGTTCTGCTATAAATAGTTATACATGGAATTATAGTAATTTACAACCTTTTGAAACTAGAGAGATTGGAATTGTTTTCAATGTAAACTCTCCTATGGAAACACCAGCTGTTAATAATGGAGATGTTTTGAATTATACAGCTACAATTACAATAGCAAACACTGATGAAACGCCATTAGATAACACGTTTATATTAGATCAAACAGTTGTGGGCTCTTATGATCCAAACGATAAAACGTGCTTACAAGGCGAAACTATTCCTCCAAGCGAAGTTGGTAAATACGTACATTATGTTATCCGTTTTGAAAACACAGGAACTTTTCCTGCAGAAAATATTGTAGTAAAAGACATGATTGATTTGGCTAAGTTTGATATTGCAACCTTAGTTCCATTAAAAAGTAGCCATGATTTTTATACCAGAATCAATGGAAACAAAGTGGAATTCATTTTTGAAAACATCAATTTAGATTTCAATGATGCTACAAATGATGGTTATGTGGCTTTTAAAATTAAAACATTACCAAGTTTAGTTTTAGGTGATACTTTTACAAACAATGCGAATATCTATTTTGATTATAATTTTCCAATTACAACCAATACATACACCACAACTGTTGCTGCTTTAAGTACGCAAGATTTTGATTTTGGAACTTATTTTACCTTATATCCAAACCCAGCAAAAGATGTTTTGAATATTCAAACAAAACAAGATTTACAAGTAAATTCAATTGAAATTTATAATCAATTGGGGCAAATTGTTATGGCAACTACAAATGCTATTAATATGATTGATGTTTCCAACTTATCTTCAGGAGCGTATTTCGTAAAAGTAAATACCGAAAAGGGTAGTTCAAATGCAAAGTTTGTGAAGGAGTAATATATTATTAATTAAAACGCCCAAAAGTAATTTTGAGCGTTTTATTAATTATTAATAATGAAAAATTATTTTCCGTCTCTATCTACTTTAATTCTTTCAGGACGATTTGCTAGTTCCCAAGCCAGGCCAAAAGCTAATTGTGCTCGTTTTGCTAACGCATCATATTCAATTTTATCTGGTGTATCACTTGGTAAATGATAATCTGCATGAATTCCGTTAAAAAAGAAAATTGAAGGAATACCTTTTTTTGCAAAGTTATAATGATCTGAACGATAGTAAATTCTTTCAGGATCGTTTCTATCGTTATATTTATAGTCAAAATCTATCTTAGTGTATTTTGTGTTTACTTCTTCGTTAATGTTGTGTAATTCGCTACTTAATCTATCTGAACCAATTACATAAACATAATTATTGGTGTTTGGATGTAAGGTATCGCGTCTTCCAATCATATCAATGTTAATATCTGCAACCGTATTTGCTAGAGGAAATAACGGATTTTCTGAATAATATCTCGAACCATGTAAACCATGCTCTTCTCCAGTTACGTGTAAAAATAAGATAGAACGTTTTGGTCCGTGTCCTTTTTTCTGAGCTTCTTTGAAGGCTTGAGCAATTTCTAATAATGCAACAGTTCCAGAACCGTCATCATCAGCTCCGTTATAAATTTCACCATTTTTCATTCCAACGTGGTCGTAATGTGCCGAAATAACAACGATTTCTTCTGGTTTTTCTGAACCTTTTATGAATGCCCAAATGTTTTCTGAATCATTTAATTTAGGAGCAAATCCTCTTTTCATAAATTCAGAAGGCACTTTTTGATACCAATCTGCAGCAGCTTCAGGAAAAGAAATACCCATTTTTTTGTATTCTTCAATCAAGTATTTTCCTGCTTTTTTTTGTCCATCTTCTCCGGTGTTTCTACCTTGCATATCATCTCCGGCAACTATGTATAAGTGTTTGCTTAATTCTGGAGCTGTAATGGTGTTCATGTAAGTACCAAGGTCTGCTGGGGTTTGTGTCTTTTGAGCTGAAGAACAACTTGAAAGCAACAATGTTATAACAGCACCTGAAAACAATATTTTTTTCATAAAAAGTGGGTTTTGATTTTTAATTCTTAGACAAATATAATTAGTTAGTAGTAAAAATGAATTTTTTATTACACTTTGCAACTAATTTTAACAAAATTTGAAGAATAGTACAGATTATTACAAATTTACATTGAGTAACTTTGCATAGAACAAGATTTTTAAAATGAAACTAAACCCAAGCGATACTTTCAATAAGCAATTGCCAGCTGATTCAAATGTTTCAAATACACCAAGACAGGTATTTGATGCTGCTTTTTCATTTGTAGCACCTCGCATTCCTTCTGATCCAAAATTAATTCATGTTGCCGATGAGGTGGCTCAATTAATAGGAATTTCAGAAGCAGAATCGAAATCGAACGATTTTTTGAATTTAGTCTCAGGAAGAGCTATTTACCCAGATACAAAACCTTATGCTATGGCGTATGCAGGACATCAATTTGGAAATTGGGCTGGACAATTAGGCGATGGGAGAGCTATTAATTTGTTTGAAGTTCTACATCAAAACAAACGTTGGACATTACAGTTAAAAGGAGCAGGGGAAACACCTTATTCCAGAACTGCCGATGGTTTGGCAGTTTTGCGTTCGTCTATTCGCGAGCATTTATGTAGCGAAGCTATGTATTATTTAGGTGTGCCAACCACACGTTCGTTATCTTTGGTAACATCGGGTGACAAAGTATTGCGAGATATTTTGTACAACGGGAATGCCGCTTATGAAGACGGAGCTGTGGTATGTAGAGTAGCTCCTTCGTTTATTCGTTTCGGGAATTTTCAATTGTTTACTGCTCGAAAAGATATCAAAAATTTAAAAGCGTTAGCAGATTATACAATTCAGTATTTTTATCCTGAAATTACAGTTTCGGGAAAAGAAAAGTATTTGCAGTTTTATCAAGAAGTGGTGAATAGAACTGTTGAGATGGTGTTGCATTGGCAACGCGTTGGGTTTGTGCATGGGGTTATGAATACCGATAACATGTCTATTTTAGGACTTACGATTGATTATGGTCCGTATGGATGGTTGGAAGATTATGATCCAGATTGGACACCAAATACTACAGATGCCGAAGGCAGAAGATATCGTTTTAGAAACCAACCTGATATTGCTTTGTGGAATTTAGTACAATTCGGAAATGCTTTATATCCGTTGATTGAAGATATTGTTCCAATGGAAGAAGTATTGAATAGTTATAGTCAACAATTCGATTCTCAGTTTCCTATTATTCAACAGCAGAAGTTGGGATTAGAAGCTGAATATGATGCTGATTTTCAGGATGAACTGACTGCTTTGTTGACAGCATCAGAATCCGATATGACGATTTTCTATCGCAATTTGGCCAATGTATTAAAATCAGATGCCCCTGAACATGCTTTTAGTAAAATTGAATTTTCGTTTTATGAACTGGATAAAATTATCGATGATTTAAAAACGCGTTGGTTCAATTGGTTTGCATTGTATTTGGAAAAAATCAAAGCAGAAAATATTTCTGATAGTGAACGAAAACAAGCTATGAATCAAGTGAATCCAAAATATGTGTTGCGAAATTACATGGCACAATTAGCCATTGAAGCTGCTGAGAAGGAAGATTTCACGTTAATTGACGAATTATATACGTTGCTTAAAAATCCTTATGACGAACAACCGCAGTATGAAAAATGGTTTGCCAAACGACCTGATTGGGCTCGAGATAAAGTTGGTTGTTCTATGTTGTCGTGTAGTTCTTAGGTAATAGTTCAATATTCAACATTCGTTAATCGAAATTCAATATTCAAGAGATGCTTGACAGCATGACAAACAATGCGGATAGATAATTAAGAAATGTGTATTATCTCTGTGTGAAAATTTGAAACCTGAAACAAAAATTAAAAACATATAAGTCATATAAAAAAAATAAGTCAAGCCTCACGTTGAATAAAGTTCATAATAGATTTTAAAGATTACTCTTATTTTTACAATCTGTGTTCCAAAAGCCTGAAACCTGAAACCTGAAATTTGAAACAAAAAATTAACTATGAAAAACTGGAATCCTATTACTACAGAAGAACAAGTAAGAGAAATTGTTGAGAAATCAAATGAAAAACCTCAAATCATTTTTAAAGACAGTGTAACTTGTGGTATTAGTGCTTATGCTAAAGAACGCTTGGTTAGTGGAAATGATTTATTGATTGCTAAAGCCGATTTCAATTATTTGGATTTGCTATCGTTTCGCAATGTGTCTAACTTTATTGCAGAGGAATTGAACGTGATTCATCAATCGCCACAAATTATAGTGTTGAAAGATGGGGAAGTGGTGTATCGTGTTTCACATCATAGTATTCAGGCGGATGAGATTGCGAAGTATTTGTAGTGCTAATAATGTAAAACAAAGCCCATAGCTTTGGCTAAGGTGTACTGCTTTTCGAATAATTCTTCTACAATATCGGTTACATTATCATATTCTTGGCATAAAGCAAAGAACGGATTGTCGATAATGGTACTTAGTATTGGTGCTGGGTTGCGATAGCCTGAAATAGAAATAGCTCCTGTGACATCCAAGAAATATTGAGCGGTTTCGGAATCGAGGTCTAGTTGTAAGGTATTGGCAAAATGGATGCGTTTGTTGGTGAGTTTGCCTTCAAAGAACTCGGCTATTTCTTCTAGGCTGTATAAATAATTATCGATGATAATGTTGTTGTCTCTTCCTTGGAATACGAAGTAGATGATTTCGTAGTCATGGAAGTTTCGGTCTTCGTAGAGTAGGGTGGATAGGCTTTCTTCTAACCCTTCTATGCTATCACAGGTTTGGTAAACATTAGTGATGTTGTATTGCAATGCTAGTTTTTCTAAAGAGGGTAGGATGATGCTGGATGTTTGGGAAGTGACATCGGGAACGCTTTCTAGGCAGAATAGTTTGGAATGCATTGTTTTTTTTACAAAGATAATAGATTTTGTTGGGACAAGTATTTAACGTTGCACTTGGTTTGGCACGCGGATGAAACGGGTCCGCCAAGGCGGAGCGCTGGTGATGCGGATTTTTAAACACATAGACACATAGACGTTTTACTTAATTTAGAACAGGGATTTTTATTTAAACGCAAAGAGCGCTGAGTTTTTTTCGCAAAGGAGGCAAAGGCGTTGCACTTGGATGTGGATTGTGTTGAGAGAGCTACACATAGGCGCTGCACTTTTATAGTTTACAATAGACTACACGACTAGTTTGTCATGCTGATAAGCATCTCTTGAACAAGTGATACTTTCTTTATTAGAAGTTTATACCACATAGGCACATAGTTTTTTACACAGAGATGCACGGAGTTTTATTGGAAGTGGATTGTGTTGAGAGAGCTACACAGAGGCGTTGCACTTGATTTGGCACGCGGATGATACAGGTCCGCCAAGGCGGAGCGCTGGTGGAGGCGGATTTTTTAAACACATAGGCACAGTAGTTTTGGTTTGTGTTGATTTTAGGCGTTTCACTTGGCATAGCTCACATAAGACTACACGACTAGTTTGTCATGCTGATAAGCATCTCTTTTACTACTATGCATATGAAAAAAACGGTACAAATGATAACTTTGGATTTGTAGTTGCTCTTGTACTTGATTTTTTCTAAAATTTTTAGTTTTATTTATTTACTGACATTCAAATGGTTGGGAATGGGGTAAGGAGGAAAGTGTGTTTTTTTTACTTTTTTCTTTTGAAAAGGTTTGCAGAAATAAAAAATCGTTCTATATTTGCACTCGCAATACGGAAGTAGTGCGCGATTTATTGGAGAAATGGCAGAGTGGTCGAATGCGGCAGTCTTGAAAACTGTTGACTGTAACAGGTCCGGGGGTTCGAATCCCTCTTTCTCCGCAGGGTAAAACCGATTCAGAAATGAATCGGTTTTTTTTTATGTTTTTTTTAACGTTTACAGTTTTCTATATTTTTAACTCAATCAGGTTATTTACTTTAGCTACCAAATTTACCCCTGTATTTTTGTATGTTTTGTAAACCAGCTGTTTTTATGGGTTGCAAGGGGATTTTTTTTTCGTTATTTTTGAAGAAATGTTTTAAAAATGGATAAGTATAGAAATGTTATTGATGAACTTATTAAGTTTAGAGATGATAGAGATTGGAAACAGTTTCATGATTCTAAAAATCTTGCGGTTGCTATTTCAATTGAAGCTTCTGAGCTAAATGAACTTTTCTTGTGGAAATCTCCTGAACAATCTGATAAGGTTGAAATTGAGCGTATAAAAGAAGAATTGGCGGATATTTTGTCTTTTTCCTTTTTATTAGCAGAAAAACATGGATTGGATCCATTTGATATTGTATCTGAAAAAATTAAGCGAAATGGAGAGAAATATCCAGTTGAAAAAGCTAAAGGTAAATCAGATAAATATGATCAATTATAAATGAAGAATAGATTTTCGATTTCATGTTATAATTTTGATTCAAACTTAGAAAGAGAAATTATTGATAATCACCGGGACTACCTTTCATGGCCTTTGGTGTATTTTCTAAATGATCAACAAACTAAATATGCTTATGTCGGTGAAACAACTGATGTTGTAAAACGCATGAAAGCGCATTCAAAAACACAAAACAAAAAAGATTTAACAGCTGTCAACCTTATAACGAGTGATTTATTCAATAAATCAGCTACACTTGATGTAGAGGCTAATCTTATACGCTACATCAATGCTGATGGACAATATCATCTTAAAAATGCAAACCTAGGAATTGCAAACCATCGTTTTTATCAACAAAAAGAAGTTTATTGGGAATTATTTTCGGATATCTGGGATGAATTAAGAGCAATGGGAATTGCTCGTCATTCATTAGAAAATATAGACAATTCTGATTTATTTAAATATTCACCCTACAAATCCCTTTCAACCGAACAAGTTACGAGTTTGAAATTAATTTTAGAATGTTTACTTGATGATAATACAAATGTCAGTTTAATTCAAGGAGGAGCAGGAACAGGTAAATCCATACTAGCAATATTTCTATTCAAGTTACTTAAAACAAATCTTGATGATTTTAACTTTGCTGATTTTGATGAAGAAGATTTGGAATTATTCAATCTTTTGAAAGCAGTTAGAGCCAAATATGGTGAGTTGGAAATGGCTTTAGTTATTCCGATGGCTTCATTTAGAAAAACAATTTCAAAGGTTTTTAAAAATATTCAAGGTTTATCACCAAAAATGGTAGTAGGTCCATCAGATTTGGCAAAAAACAACTATGATTTAGTAATTGTTGATGAAGGCCATCGTTTAAGAAGACGTGTAAATCTAGGGCCTTATTTTAAACCTTTTGATGACACCTGTAAAGCTTTAGGGTTAGATGAATCAACTGCATCTGAATTAGATTGGCTGTTAATTCAATCAAAAAAATCACTTATTTTCTATGATCGTTTTCAGTCTATAAAACCATCTGATGTTCTACGTTCTCGTTATGTTGCACTTGAAAATGCACCATCGACACGTATTGAAACTCTTAAAACTCAATTTAGATGTAGAGGAGGTAATGAATATGTTAAGTTAATTCATGACTTACTTGATAATAAGATTAATTCTACTAATAAGTTTCAATCCTTAGAATACGAATGTTATTTGTTTGAAGATCTTCAACAAATGGTGGATGAGATTAATAAACGAGAAAAATTAGATGGCTTATCACGAATGGTTGCAGGTTATGCATGGGAATGGGTTTCTAATAAAGATAAATCTGCTTTTGATATTGTAATTGAAGATACAAAATTACGTTGGAATAGTGTTGCTATAGATTGGGTTAATTCACCAAAATCGGTAGATGAAATTGGTTGTATTCATACCACTCAAGGATACGATTTAAATTACACAGGCGTAATTATTGGGCATGAACTTGATTATGATTTTGAGGCTAAGCAGATGGTGATTGATAAAAGTAAGTACAAAGATAAAGCTGGTAAAAATACAATTAAGGATGATCAGATTCTAAAAGAATATATTCTAAATATTTATAAAACAATTCTTTTACGTGGTGTAAAAGGTACTTTTATTTATGCTTGTAATGATAACCTAAGAAAATACTTAAGTCAATTCATTGCTTTAAAAACCACAACGGAAGAAAAACTTCAGTTAAAAATTATAGATGAACCGAATATAAATACAATTCCATTCTACGATTTAGAAATTGCTGCAGGTTCATTTTCTGAACTACAATTAGTTGAAGACATTCGATATATAGAACTTGATGATGCAATACATAATCAGGAACATTACTTTGCCTGCAGAGTAGTTGGGGAATCTATGAATAAAATTATCCCTAATGGTTCTATATGTCTATTTGAAAAATACACTCATGGATCTCGTAATGGTTTAATTACACTAGTAGAAATGACTGATTTTATCGATGCTGATTTTGGTTCAAATTATACTGTTAAAGAGTATAGTAGTAAAAAAAATACTACTGAAGACAATTGGAGACATGAAGAAATAACGCTTTTGCCAAAATCAACATTAGATTATACATCCATTGTTCTTCGGGATGAGGAGACTATTAACCTGAAAGTGATTGGTGTTTTTGTTAGAGTGTTAGGTTTTTAAATTAGTTTTCAAAGTAAGTTATTACTTTTTGATCGTAATGAGATTTTGAAATGGGTTCAGCATGACAAAGAAGTGGGAGTGTTGATTGATGATTAATGAATCTAGACTTCGCTCGATTTGACAAGTGCAGTTGAGTGACGAATGAAGATTAACGAATCATGAGTGGTGAAGCTAGCTTTACTTCGCAAAGCAAAAGTCTACTTTGTAGGAATTTTTTATCTATGAGAAAGAAAAAAGGAACTTAAAAAGTGTAATTTTAGTGAGTTGAATATTTAATTAAGACAAAAAAAAGTAATTTGAATTATACTCTAATTGGATTGACCTTAATATGAATTATTATTTATTTAATTGCCTCAATATGTATTTAACAATTGAGGCAATTTTTATAGTAATTCGTAATATAAATTAGTAATTATTAACGTAAGCTAGCTCCTAACTTACTTTCAAAATTACCTTGTAACTTACTCATAATTTTATCAATTTGAGTGTCGGTTAGCGTTTTAGAATCGTCTTGTAAAATGAAACTTAAGGCATATGATTTTTTCCCTTCTGGTAAATTATTTCCAGTGTACACGTCGAATAAATTTACTTCTTTTAACAAGCCTTTTTCGGTTTGTTTGGCGATGTTGTAGATTTGTTCGAATGGTACGTTTTCGTCTAGCAACAATGCTAAATCTCTACGAACTTCAGGATATTTTGGAATATCGGTGAATTTAATTTTCGTAGAAACGTATTTCTGAATTTTATCCCAAGCAAAATCAGCGTACAATACTTCTTGTTTGATATCGAAATGTTTCAAAACTGATTTTTTAATCGTTCCAAATTCTACAACGACTTCTTTTCCAACCGCTAAAGCTAACCCTTCTGCGAAAACATCATTTTCAAATGGTAATGAAGTCACTTTCTTGTCTAATCCTAAACGACTTAAAATCGTATTGATATAACCTTTAAACAAGAAGAAATCGGATTTTGTTTGAGCATTTGTCCAACTTTCGTTTTGTCTGTTTCCAGTTACTAATAACGTTAAGTGTTTGTTTTCATCATGGCCGTTAGCCGTTTTGTGGTAACTTTTTCCAAATTCGAAGAATTTTAAATCACTTCTTCTTCTGTTGATGTTGAAAGAAACCGCTTCTAATCCAGAAAATAATAACGATTGGCGCATTGCTGATAAATCGCTACTCAATGGATTTAACATCATTACGTTCAATTCATCTTTTAAATTTTCAGAAAGTTTTACGTAATCTGGCGTAGTTAGTGAATTCGCCATCATTTCGTTAAAACCTAATGAACACAATTGATTTGCAATTATATTTTGTACTTTATATTCTTCCGTTCTTGATGAATTTGCTGTGGTAGCATTCACTTTAGAAGGAATTTTGATGTTGTTGTATCCGTAAACACGTAAAATTTCTTCAATAACATCAATTTCTCTAGTAACATCAACACGATATGATGGAATCATCATGCCTAATCCTGTTTCGGTAATACTATTTACTTTAATATCTAAAGAAGCCAAAATATTTTTGATTATTTCAGGCTTAATTTCTTCACCAATGATTTTATTCACCTTGTTGAAATTGATAAACACACTGAAATCTTCAATCTTTTTCGGATAAATGTCCACGATATCCGAAGTAATTTCACCACCTGCCACTTCTTGAATTAACAAAGCCGCACGTTTTAAAGCATATTCTGTAATATTTGGGTCGATTCCTCTTTCAAAACGGAAAGAAGCATCGGTACTCAACGTATGTCTTTTTGCTGTTTTTCTAACTGAAACTGGATTGAAATAAGCACTTTCCAAGAATATAGCCTGAGTACTTTCAGAAACTCCCGAAGTTTTTCCTCCGAAAACCCCAGCAATACACATTGGACCACTTTCGTCACAAATCATTAAATCTTCTTCGTGTAAGGTACGTTCGATATCATCTAAAGTAACAAATTTAGTTCCAGCTGGAACTGTTTTTACCACTACTTTATTTCCTTTTATTTGAGCGGCATCGAAAGCGTGTAAAGGTTGACCTAATTCGTGTAAAACGTAATTCGTAACGTCAACAATATTATTTTTTGGAGTTAAACCAATCGATTTTAAACGATTTTGTAACCAAGTTGGAGATGGTTTAACGGTAATTCCCGAAATCGTAACGCCACAATATCTTGGGGCTAATTTGTCATTTTCAACTTTAACATCGATTTTTAACGTACGTTTTTCGACCTTGAATTTACTCACTGATGGTGTAATCAATTCCGAAGTAGTTCCTTTTTGTAATAATCCAGCACGTAAATCGCGAGCAACACCCATGTGCGACATAGCATCGGCACGGTTAGGTGTTAATCCGATTTCGAATACTTCATCGGTTTCAATTTCGAATACTTTTGAAGCTGGAGTTCCAGGTTTTAAATCCTCGTTCAGAATCATAATTCCGTCATGACTTTCGCCAAGACCTAATTCGTCTTCAGCACAAATCATTCCGTGACTTTCTTGTCCGCGGATTTTACCTTTTTTGATTTCGAATGCGTTTCCTTCTTTGTCAAATAATTTTGTTCCAATAGTCGCCACAGGAACTTTTTGTCCCGCTGCCACGTTTGGAGCACCACAAACAATCTGAACAGGCGCGTTTCCATCGCCTAAATCAACCGTAGTGATTTTTAGTTTATCAGCATCTGGATGTTTTTCGCATTTTAGTACATGACCAATTACAACGCCTTGTAAACCTCCTTTTAAACTTTCGTATTTATCAACGCCTTCTACTTCTAAACCTAAGTCGGTAAGAATGTCGGCAATTTCTTCAGATTTTAAATCGGTTTTAATAAATTGTTTTAACCAATTGTAAGATATACGCATTTTGTATCGAATTTTAAACGGCAAAGATACTTTATAAAATTAGAATTTAGAAATTAGAATTTAGAAATTTTGAACAGCTTTTTGGTGATAAGTTTTGTTAAATTGCTGGAAGCTGGATGAGGGAAGCTGGAAGTTTGAATAGCATTCTTAAATAAACTTATATGGCTATATTGTTATTATTTAAAATAAAGATCGCAAAATCTTACTTTGTAAAACTTTGCGCTTTACTTTGTGAGACTTTGTGTCACCTACTTTTTCAAGAACGAAATCAATCCACTAAAATAGGTTTTTTGGTCGTCGTAAAACGCCATGTGACTTCCTTTTGGACAGAATAAATACGAACCGTTTGGTAAGATTTTCGAAATTTCTTCCATGTGTTTTGGATCCATGGTATCGTGTTTAGCTCCGATTACTAATGTTGGGATTTTTACGTTTTTTAAATCAGCTTTTCTGTCCCAATTTTCTAATTTACCTGAAATTCCAAATTCACTCGGACCTTGCATGGTAACATAAAGTGATTGATTCATTTTTCCTAACGAACGATTTACTGGCTCTGGCCAATCTTTTGCAGGGAAACGAAGAATGTGTTTTTCATAGAAATTCGGAAGCAATAATTCCATATATCTTGGATTGGAAAAGTCGTTATTAGCTTCAATTTTCATAAGTTCTGCCAATACTTCTGGATTCATTTGTTTACTTAAAACTTCGTTGGCATATTTATCATATTCAGGGCAACTTGCCATCATATTCGAAATGATTAAGCCTTTCATGTTGTTTTGATATTTTGTAGCGTATTCCATAGCTAAAATACCGCCCCATGAATGTCCTAACAAGTAGAAATTGGTGTTGTCTAACTTCAAAGCTTTTCGAACTTGTTCTACTTCTTCGACATATCTTGCCAAATCCCACATCGAAGTATCGTTTGGATTATCGGCATTTCCACAACCTAATTGATCGTAATAAATGAACTCGATGCCTTCAGCTGGTAGGAAATTCTCGAAACATTCAAAATATTCATGCGTTGCACCCGGACCACCATTTAAAAGTAAAACTTTCACCTTTGGATTGTTACCAATGCGCTTTGTCCAAACATTAAAAGTGCCTTTTGGAGTTGTAATGGGAATGACTTTTACACCACCATTTTGAATGCTATCAGAAGATTGTGCAAAATACTCGTTTTGAGTAGCTAGGGTTTCTTGTTTACAGCTTGTGAATAAAGCTATGGTGAAGAGTAGGAGTGTTGTGTGGAATAGGTTTTTCATGGAGGTATTTATTAAAGAGTAATAAAAGTTATTATCAAATATACCAAATTTCCTCCAAACCCTTACAAAATCTCTTCCACGTGTTTTTTAATATTCGAAGCTATTTTTGTCATGGGTAAATCATTGGCATCGTTGCCAAATGGGTCTTCAATTTCTTCGGCGATTAATTCTAAACTCGCTAAAACATAAAAGATGAAAATCACAACCGGAATTACGTAGTAACCCAAACTAAATACAAATCCGAAAGGTAAGGTCATCACAAAAAAGAAGATGAATTTTTTGATAAAAGAACTGTACGAGTAGGGAATAGGTGTGTTTTTAATTCGTTCGCAAGCGCCACAAATATCGGTAAACGATTGCAGTTCCGAATTAATGATGTAAAATTGGTCACCCGTAATTTTACCAGATTTGTACAAGTCGTTTGCTTTTTGAAACAACATTTTTGCCACTTGATTCGGACGATGTTTGTGATGATCCATTTCTAAATCCAAACCTTCAAACAACATTTTGCTTACTTCTTCATTCAATAGATGTTTGGAAAGCACCGAAGCATATGCTGGAATCACTTTTCTGTAGAAATTTCTATCGTTTTCATCAGATAAATAAGCAGAAATTTTTAAAGCTAAATTTCGACTATTATTCACTAAAGAACCCCATTGTTTTCGACCTTCCCACCAACGGTCGTAAGCAGTATTGGTTCGGTAAGCCAATAATAACGACAACACAAAACCTACGGTAGTGTGCATTAGGTTTAGGTTTTTTACATGACTAGTTTTGGAAAGTTTCCAATATTCTAATTCCAAATACGCAATTCCATAGGAATAAAATCCAATGAAAAACATCATCGGAATTAGTTGACGAAAGGTATCCGATTCGTGAAAGCGGAAAATAAAAGTAATCCAGTCTTTTGGGTTGTATTGAACCATATTTTAGTGATTAGTGAAAAGTGATTAGTGAAAAGCGGATTCTCAATTTCACAGTTTCACAATTAAACATTTTAACAAATCTAAAAATATTAATTCAATTTTAAAGTACCGGCTAATTCTTTTAAGTTAATTTCTGAAAGTTTGGTTACATATTGTGCATTCGAATAACGAACTGATGCATCTATAAAGTTTTGCTGAGCTGTTCTAAATTCGATAGTTGTGATTGTTCCAATTTTGAATTTCGCTAACGTAATATCTAAGTTTTGTTTGGCGATTTCTAAGTTTTTTTCTTCCACTTTTACCAACTCTAAATTGGTTTGATAGCTCGCAAATAAAGAAGATAATTGTGAACTTAGCGATAATTTTTGTTGTTCTAAAAGTAAACTAGCATTCTCCACTTGATATTTGGCTACTTTTTCGTTTCTGTTTTGAAGAAAGCCATTAAAGATTGGCACTGTCGCAGTAACTCCATACACAAAACCTTGTCCAGAAGATTGCGTGATGAATCCTAAAGAAGCTTCCGAACGTGTGAAATTATAACCTGAAGTAATACGAACCGTTGGATAACGATTGCCTTTGACTTGTTTTAAATTCAAATCGGCTACTTTTTTAGACAGAATTTGTGCTTGCAATTGTGGATTTTGTTTTTCGGCCGTAGATTTTAATTCGTTGAAATCTAAATTTTGTTCGAATGTAACTTCGTTAGCTACTTTAAAATCGGTTTGTACATCACGAATCAGTATTTCGTTCAATCTAATTTTACTGATTTTGATGAGTTCTTTTTGTCTCAATTGTAAACTCAAATCGCTGTTCAAATCTACTTGTGCATTCAAAACTTCTAATTTTGATGCTTTTCCAATGCTAAAACGATTTTGAGCAGTTGTCAAACGTTGGTTTGAAATTACAATCGCTGTATCAATGGAAGTTAAAACTTGCTGTTGTTGTACCAAATCGAAATACGTAGTATAAACATCACTAATTCTGGTCAAAATCGCAGTTTGTAATTCGGCTTTTCCTTGTTGTTCTAAAACATTTAATTGCTCTTTTCGGGCAAACATACTTAAACCATCAAAAATTGTCCAATCTAAACCAATACCATACGTTAAATTCATGTTTTTGGCATTGTCTAATTCTCTTACAGTTCCATCTGCTTGGGTTTGTTTCGTATCAATTTGACTGTTGTTGTTAGTGAAATTCGCATTCAACGAAGGCAACATTCCAGCATTGGCTAAATTGTTATTGGTAGCATCAATTTTCGAATTGTTTTCAGCTATTTTAATATCGTAATTGTTTTCCAAAGCAATTTTTACAGCATCTTCAAGCGAAAGTAATTCTTGTGCTTGCGTTGAAAATCCGATGATGAAAAGGAATACTATTTTATATAAATATTGCATACTATTATTTCTCTAAAGCGTCTAAATTATCAAATTCTGGTCGGTGTTTTTTAGCTTTCGACCACATTAAATAGATTGCTGGAATTACGAATAAGGTTAAAATTAACGAAAACATCGTTCCACCCACAATAACAACTCCCATTCCCATTCTACTTGCAGAAGCCGCTCCAAGCGAAAGAGCAATTGGTAAAGCTCCTAAAGCAATAGCTAAACTGGTCATTAAAATTGGTCGTAAACGCGCTTCCGAAGCTTCTAAAATGGCATCGTATTTTGATTTTCCTTGTTCTCGAAGTTGGTTGGCAAATTCGACTATCAAAATTCCATTTTTGGTAACGAGCCCGATCAACATGATGGTTCCAATTTGACTAAAAATATTCCAAGTTTGTCCAAATAACCAAAGCGAGAATAATGCTCCAGCAACTGCCATTGGTACTGTTAGAATGATGATAAATGGATCAATAAAACTTTCAAACTGAGCAGCTAAAATCAAATAGATTAATAATAACGCTAAGCCAAATGCAAATGATGTATTTGAACTACTTTCTACGAAATCTCGAGATTCACCACCTAAATCTGTAGTAAAGGTCTTGTCAAGAACTCGTTCTTTAATTTCGTTCATGGCTTCAATACCATCTCCTATACTTTTTCCTGGAGCTAATCCCGCAGAAACTGTTGCCGACATGTATCTGTTGTTATGATACAATTGTGGTGGATTGCTTTTTTCTTCAATTTCTACTACATTATCCATTTGAATCAATTCACCTTTGTTATTTCTTACAAACATTGAGGTTAAATCAAGTGGTTTTGAACGATCTTGTTGGTTAAATTGTCCGATTACTTGGTATTGCTTTCCGTTTTTTATAAAATATCCAAAACGTTGTCCACTTAATGATAATTGAAGTGTCTGTGCAATATCTAAAACTGAAATTCCTAAACTTTCAGCTTTTTCACGATTAATAGTTACATTAAGTTCGGGTTTATTAAATTTCAAATTCACATCAGCCATAGAGAATGTTCCGTTTTTATTCACTTCATCCATAAAAACTGGAATCTTCTCTTGTAATTTTTCAAAGTTTTGCGCTTGTATGATGTATTGTATTGGTAAACCACCTCTACGACTTACCGAAATAGTTGGTTGTTGAATTACAGATGTTTTTGCATCAGGATAACGTTTTACCCATTTTCCTAGTTCGTCTGCGATTTCCATTTGTGATTTTTCTCTGCCATCGGGATTTTTTAATGAAATACGAATAAATCCACTGTTAACAGATGATGAACCTCCAAATCCAGGTGATGAAATTACTAGACTTACTTGCTTTTCTGGAATAGAATCATCAACTAATTGCGACATTTCTTGCATAAATCGATTGGTATATTCGTAAGAAGCACCTTCGGGAGTAGACATTCTCATTACAAAACCACTTCGGTCATCTAAAGGAGCAGTTTCTTTTTGTAAAATTGTAAAAAAGAGAAAAATTAGTCCAAAACAACCAATAATAATAGCAAAACTCCATCCTTTTTTTGGAATAAAACGTTTTAGATTATTGGCGTAAACTGCATTTAATTTTTCAAAATAGGGTTCAGTTGCTAAATAGAATTTTGATTTTTTTTGTTCTCCACCTTTCATTAAATACGCATTTAACATAGGAGTAAGTGTAAGCGAAACAAATGCAGAGACTAAAACGGCTGCACCGATAACAATTCCAAATTCTCTAAATAATCGTCCTACAAACCCTTCTAAAAATATTACAGGTAAAAAAACCGCTGCAAGAGTAATTGAAATAGAAATTACCGCAAAGAAAATTTCGTTTGAACCCTTTATTGCCGCTTCAATTGGCGACATGCCTTCTTCAACTTTTTTGTAGATATTTTCAGTTACTACAATACCGTCATCTACTACTAAACCTGTTGCTAATACAATGGCTAAAAGTGTTAATACGTTTATTGAAAATCCAAAGAGCCACATGATAAAGAAAGTAGCAATTAAAGAAACCGGAATATCAACTAATGGTCTAAAAGCAATTGCCCAATCTCTAAAGAATAAATAGATGATTAAGATTACCAGAATTATTGAAATAACTAATGTTTCAGCTACTTCAACTACTGATTTTTTTACAAAGGTTGTGGTATCAATTGCAATATTTAAATCGATATCTTTTGGAAGATCTTTCTTTAATTGGTCAAACTCTTTATAAAAAGCTTTTGATATATCTAAATAATTTGCACCTGGTAATGGTACAATGGCTACTCCAACAAGTGGCTTGCCAGATTGAGTCATTTGAGTCTCAATATTTTCAGCCTCAAGGCTTGCATTTCCAACATCGCTTAATCGTACAATTTTATTATTTTCTGATCGAATTATGATGTCGTTAAATTCTTGTTCAGAAGTTAAATTACCTATTGTTTTAACGGTTAATTCAGTATTATTACCAGTTATTTTTCCAGATGGAAGTTCAACGTTTTGTTTATTTAATGCTGTTCTAACATCTGCTACAGTAATTCCATAAGCGGATAATTTATCAGGATCAATCCACAAACGCATTGCATATCTTTTTTGACCCCAAATTTGAATACCACTTACTCCAGGAATAGTTTCTAAACGTTGACTAATAACATTTTCAGCATATTCACTTAATTCTAAAGCGCTTTTAGTTTTGCTCTGAACAGTCATTGAAATTATAGCTTCGCTATTAGCATCTGCTTTTGAAACAATAGGTTGTGAATCGATATCTTCTGGCAAACTTCTAACGGCTTGTGAAACTTTATCACGAACATCATTAGCTGCAGCTTCTAAATCTTTATCTAAATTAAATTCAATTGTAATTATACTACTACCTTGATTACTTGATGAAGTTATGTTTTTGATTCCATCTATAGAATTTATTGCTTTTTCTAAAGGCTCTGTGATTTGAGATTCAATTATATCAGCATTAGCACCTGTGTAATTAGTTCTAACAGAAATTTGTGCAGGATCAATAGAAGGATATTCTCTAACGCCTAAAAACTTGTATCCAATAAAACCAAAAAGAATAATGGTTAAATTTAAAACAATCGTTAGAACAGGTCTTTTTATGCTTAAGGTGGATAAACTCATGAATTTGTTTTTTTGAATTCAAAATTCTATTGTAAAATTATTTTTACTGGAGTATCAGCTTTTAAACTCATAATGCCGCTGGTAATTAGCGTATCACCTTTATTTAATCCATCGGTAACTAATACATTATTTTCAGTTCTTGTATCCGTTATTATAATTTTTTCAGTGGCAATATTGTTTTTAGAAACAAATACTTTTTTTCCATTTTGAATTGGGATTATTGCTTCGGTTGGAATTAAAATGGCATTTTTAACAACATCTAGTGGTAGTTTTATATCTGCATATGTTCCTGGAAACAATTTATTGTTCTTATTTTCCGTGACAGCTCTTACTTGTAATGTTCTTGTAGAGATATCAATGCTAGGTTCTAAAGCATAAATTTTAGCTTCAAATTCGTCAGGAGTTCCAGCAACTTTAAATTTAATTGTTGAATTAATTTTAACTTGTGATGCATGTTTTTCTGGAATAGAAAAAGTAATTTTCAATTGATTGGTATTAACCAAATTGGTAATTAAAAGGGAAGGAGTTACGTAGCTTCCTGGAGAAATATTTCGTAAGCCAATTTTACCAGAAAATGGTGCTCTAATAGTTGTTTTGGCAATTTGGGCTTGTATTAATTGTGTTTGGGCTTTTAGACTTCTAAATTCGGCACTTGCAATATCATATTCTTCTTGACTTATGGCTTCTTTTTGAAGTAGTAATTTAGCTCTTCTTTCATTTTCAGAGGCCAAATTTTGACGTGTTTTTGCTTGAGAAAGTTGTGCTCGTAATTCAATATCATTGACTTTAACTAGAACTTGTCCTTTACTTACATTAGTTCCTTCAGTGAAATAAATTTTTTCTACAATTCCTGATATTTCACTTTTTATTTCAACTGTTTCATTTGCCTCAATTGAACCGGATAGGGAGATTGTATTTGCAAAATCATTTTCATTGATAATTATTGCATTCACCTCCATAGGAGTTTTTTTATCTCCTGTTTTATTTTTGTAATCAGAATTTGAACTATTTGATACTATTCTATATCCAATTAAACCAAGTAATGTTGCGCTTAATAGTATAAGACTAATGGATTTTATTTTCATAAGAAAGGCTATTATTTCTTACAAAGCTAGTTTTTCGAAATTAATTAAACCAAAGTCTTACCATTTATTTAACATATTTGTAGGTACAAATGTATGTTTAGAAAATGTATGTAGATTAATTAAAAACAACATTTCAAAATGTAATTAGAAGGATTGTAATTGAGGTAATTAACTAATGTAATTCCAGATCGTTTTCTTTTTGCTTAACTCGATAAAAGCCTCGCGAAGTTTTGCGTGTTCTGATTTTTCCATTGGAGCATCATCTCTTAAAAGTTTTATAGCATGATGACGTGCTAATTGCAAAATGTCTTTGTCTTTGACTAAATCAGCAATTTGAAGATTTAAAACGCCACTTTGTTGTTTGCCCATAATGTCACCCGGACCACGCAATTTTAAATCGACTTCCGAAATTTCGAAACCATCATTCGTACGAACCATCGTTTCCATTCTTATTTTGCTATCACTACTTAGTTTGTGACTTGTCATTAAGATGCAATAACTTTGTTCAGCACCACGACCTACACGACCGCGTAACTGATGCAATTGCGATAAACCAAAACGTTCCGCACTTTCAATAACCATTACAGAAGCATTGGGAACATTCACACCAACTTCAATAACAGTTGTCGCTACCATAATATTGGTTTTTCCTTCCGAAAAGCGACGCATTTCTTCGTCTTTATCGGCGGGTTTCATTTTTCCATGAACTATAGAAATAGAGTATTGTGGTAATGGAAAATCTCTCGATATACTTTCATAACCATCCATCAAATCTTTGTAATCCATTTTTTCCGATTCTTGAATTAACGGATACACGATATATACTTGACGACCTTTTGCAATTTCGTCTTTTAAGAATTTCCAAACTTTCAATCGGTTCGAATCATAGCGATGTACGGTTTGAATCGGTTTTCTTCCTGGCGGTAATTCATCAATTACTGAAATATCTAAATCACCATACAAACTCATCGCTAAGGTTCGTGGAATAGGAGTAGCGGTCATTACTAAAACGTGAGGAGGAACATCGTTTTTCTTCCAAAGTTTTGAACGTTGCTCCACACCAAATCTGTGTTGCTCATCTATTATCGCTAAACCTAAATTATGGAATTGTACCTTGTCTTCTAATAAAGCATGAGTTCCAATTAAAATGTCTAAGCTTCCATTTTCAAGTTCTTCGTGAATGATTTTTCGCTCTGCAGTTTTAGTTGAACCAGTTAATATTTTTATATTGATATTGAGTTCTTTAGCTAATTCGGTAATACCATTAAAATGTTGATTAGCTAAAATTTCGGTTGGAGCCATTAAGCAACTTTGAAACCCGTTATCTTTTGTCAAAAGCATACACATTAATGCTACAATTGTTTTTCCTGAACCAACATCACCTTGTAATAAACGGTTCATTTGAGCGTTGCTTCCTAAGTCGTTTCTGATTTCTTTTAAAACACGTTTTTGGGCATTCGTTAAATCGAAAGGCAAGTGATTTTTATAGAAATTATTGAAGTTTTCACCCACTTTTTCAAACGGCATTCCTTTGATTTTGTGTTTGCGAATCAGGTTCTTCGTAATCAATTGCAATTGGATGAAAAACAACTCCTCAAACTTCAATCGGAATTGCGCTTTTGCCAATAAATCTTGACTTTTGGGAAAATGAATATTGAATAAAGCGGCATTTTTTGGAATTAACTTTAATTCGTCTAAAAGATAATTTGGAAGATTCTCTGAAAACAAAGCTTGTGTTTCCACAAACAATTGTTGCATCATTTTATTGATGACTTTATTCGAAATCCCTTTGTTTCCTAATTTTTCAGTGCTTGGATAAACGGGTTGCATTGCCGAACGAAGACTGGCTTTGTGTTCTTCTAATAATTCCATTTCGGGATGCGCCATGTTGTAAGTTGCACCAAATTGAGAAACTTTTCCAAAAATCACATACGGAATATTGATTTTTAAACTTTCTCGAATCCATTTTTGACCTTGAAACCAAACCAATTCCATTTGACCGGTATCATCTACAAATGTCGCAACCAATCTCGATTTTCCTTTTCCTTGCTCAACTGTTTTGATATTGATGATTTTCCCAACAATTTGAACTTCTGAGTTACTATTTTGGAGTTCGTTAATTTTATAATAACGGGTTCTATCAATATAACGATTTGGGAATAAATTCAGTAAATCTGCATACTTATGAATGCCCAACTCCTTGCGCAATAAATCGCCACGTTGCGGACCAACGCCTTTGAGATATTCTATGGGAGTTTCGAGTAGATTCAAGTTCAAGTGCAATTACAAGTTCAAAATTCAATTTTGGAACACTGATTTAAGAAATTTTAAAAATTTATATAATTACTTTAATCTGTGTTCCTAATTCAAAAGCGAAGATAGTTTATAATTTGTTAATTTAAAAAGGAGAGAAATTGAAAATGTTTATATTCGTTCATTATTAAAATCCATCAAGATGTTTCGAATTCTTTTAGTATTGTTTTTCATTAATATATCTTTTGCACAACAAATTGATAAAGTTGATTTTATCAAATGTGATGCTTTGGTTGCTCCAAATCATGCTGAGAAATCAATTTCTGGAACTATTACTTTTGAGTTTAAAGTAAAAAAAGCAATCGATACCATTAAAATCGATGCTAAAAACATGGAGTTTTCGGGAGTTATGATCAATGGAAAATCCGTAAAATTCAAAAATTCAGGAAAAACATTGGATTTGTTTGAAGGTTTTAAAAAAGGAAAAAATAAGCTAGTTTTTAGTTATTCCGCAAAACCAAAACAAACGCTTTATTTTACAGGTCAAGATGAAAATTTACAAATTTGGACACAAGGACAAGGTCGTTATACGAGTCATTGGTTACCCAGTTTTGATGATGTAAATGAGAAAGTGATTTTTAATATTTCTGTTGAATTTAGAAATGATTTCCCAGTGATTTCAAATGGTGCTTTTGTCTCAAATAGTTACAATTCGAAAGGGAATTTAATCACTTGGAAATATCAAATGCAAAAACCAATGTCTTCTTATTTGGTAATGTTGGCCATTGGAAATTTTGAAAAACAAACAACAACTACCAAATCCGGAACATCATTAGAATTTTATTTAGATAAAAACGATGTTACAAAATTTGAACCAACGTATCGCTATTCCAAAGAAATGTTCGATTATTTGGAACAAGAAATAGGAGTGAAGTATCCTTGGGGCATTTACCGCCAAGTTCCAGTTCGTGACTTTTTGTATGCGGGAATGGAGAATACGACTTCAACGATTTTTGCACAAGATTTTGTGGTAGATGAAATAGGGTTTAACGACAGAAATTATGTCAATGTCAACGCACACGAATTAGCGCATCAATGGTTTGGCGATTTGATTACGGCACAATCAGGAAAACACCATTGGTTACAAGAAGGTTTTGCTACTTATTATGCGTTATTGGCGGAACGTCATTTGTTTGGTGATGATTATTTCTACGAAGAATTAAATGATTACGCCGAACAGTTAAAGCGTGCCTCTAAAACGGATACGATTCCGGTGATGAATGAAAAGGCGAGTTCGTTGTCGTTTTATAAAAAAGGCGCTTGGGCATTGCATGTTTTACGTGAAGATATTGGAGCAAAGAATTTTCAAAAAGCAGTTAAAAAATATTTAAAGAAATACCAATATAAAAACGTCAACACAGATGATTTCTTGAAGATTGTGAAAGATGTTTCGGGTTATGATGTGGAGAATTTCAATAGGGTTTGGTTAGAAAAGCCTGGATTTGAAATGGAAATCGCTCAAAAATATCTTTCTAAAAATAAATTCATTCAAGACTATTTTGCTCTAAGGAGAAGTAAAAAATCATTATCTGAATTAACAGAAATTTTAAAATCAGATGCGTATTATCCGATTAAACAATATATTGTATATCAAACACGAAGTTTGCCTTTTGATGAACGTAAAGTAATTTTAGAAACTGCTTTAGCCACAAATGATATTTTGGTAAGAAGAGCGGTTGCAGAATCAACACCAGTAATTCCAGAAGCTTTTAAATTGCAATATGAAACGTTGTTAGAGGATAATTCATATCAAACAAAAGAAATTGCGTTAGTGAATTTATCTACAAACTTTCCTGAAGACAGAGAAAAATATTTATTTCAAATTAGACGTTTAAATGGAAATAACGATAAAAGTTTACGAATTACATGGCTAAAGTTAGCTTATGAAACTCCAGAGCTTGAAACCCAAAGAATAGATTTTTATTTAGAATTGTTGCATTATGCATCGTCTCAATATGAAAGTTCTATTAGGCAAAATGCTTTAGAAGCTCTTCTTTCAATTGATTTCATGAATAAAAAAGTAATTACACAATTATTTTTAGCAACCAATCATCACAAATGGCAGTTTACTCTTTTTGCAAGAACAAAAATTCGTGAATTGCTAAAAAATCCCGTATATCGTAAAACGGTTGAAACAATTGCAGAAACTTCAGATGAAAGTAGCATGAAAGCTTTGTATGCAAAGTTTTTAAACGAAAAATAAAAAAATCCCGAGCTTCAACTCGGGATTTGTATTTAAAATACTCTTTTCAATTCTTCTTTTAAATAGCTAATTGCTACTGAACTTGGAGCCTCGGTTTCGGTCATTTCTAACATGATGGCTTCTCTTAATTTATCAGCACTTGTAATATCTTCTCTTGCTGCATTTTTACGAATAATTTGTACCGTACTGTTTTTAGTTTTCAATACGATATCCCAAGTTTCCGCAGTCAAATAAATTTGTTGGGTCAAATTATGCTCATATTCGGTTTGTATATGGTGAACCAACAAAGTAGCATAATCGTCTTTTGACTGACTAATAGGCGCCACACGAATCAACAATTGTGCTGGATTAATTCGCTCTAAAAATAAAACCATTCGCTCATACGCTTGTAAACGAATTGGTAACGCTTGTTTTTGATTCTCTCTTAATAATTCAAATTTGCGTTTACTTTCTTCGCTGTTATAAAATTTTTGCATCATTACAAAAGCGACACCACCTGTAATTAAAGCAGGTAAGGTATAAGCAGCAATTTCTAATAATTTATCTTCGATTGTCATTTTTAAGTTGGTTTAATTTCATCGCAAATTAAGATTAAAATTATCAAATATCAAATTCAATTTCAAAAATCAAATTCAAATTTCTAAACTCCTTCAACCAACATCCATCATCCAACATCTAAAATTTTTAAAAACTTGTATTAACCCTTTTCATGATGTATTTTTGTAAATTAGTTAAAAAGTTATAGTACACTATGAAAGAAATGCAACGATATATTAGCCAATTAAACGAAGCACAGCAAGCACCTGTTTTGCAAAAAGACGGTCCCATGATTGTTATTGCAGGCGCAGGTTCTGGTAAAACACGTGTGTTAACCGTTCGTATAGCTAACTTGATGAGTCAAGGAGTAGATGCTTTTAATATTTTGGCCTTAACTTTTACCAACAAAGCCGCACGTGAAATGAAAAAACGTATTGCGGATATTGTTGGAAACAATGAAGCGAAAAACCTTTGGATGGGAACCTTTCACTCTGTTTTTGCTAAGATTTTACGAAGTGAGGCTGATAAATTAGGCTATCCATCAAATTTCACGATTTACGATTCTCAAGATTCTTTGCGTTGTTTGGGTGGAATCATCAAAGAAATGCAATTGGATAAAGACATTTACAAACCAAAGCAAATTTTAGGCAGAATTTCATCCTATAAAAACTCCTTAATCACAGTTAAAGCCTATTTCAATAATCCCGAATTACAAGAAGCCGATGCCATGAGTAAAAAACCGCGTATGGGGGAAATTTACCAACAATATGTGGAGCGTTGTTTTAAATCGGGTGCGATGGATTTTGATGATTTGTTATTGAAAACCAATGAATTATTGAATCGTTTCCCAGATGTATTAGCGAAATATCAAGATAGATTCCGTTATATTTTAGTAGATGAGTACCAAGATACGAATCACTCACAGTATTTGATTGTTCGTGCGTTGTCGGATAGATTCCAAAATATATGTGTAGTAGGAGATGATGCGCAGAGTATTTACGCTTTCCGTGGTGCGAATATCAACAATATTTTAAATTTTCAGAAAGACTACGAAAACGTGCAATTGTATCGTTTGGAACAAAATTACCGTTCATCGAAAAACATTGTAGAAGCAGCAAATAACGTAATCGACAAGAATAAAACCAAGTTAGATAAAATCGTTTGGACATCCAATGATGACGGACCAAAAATAAAAGTCCACCGAAGTTTAACAGATGGTGAAGAAGGTCGTTTTGTTGCAGCAACCATTTTCGAACAGAAGATGCAAAACCAAATGCTTAACGGACAATTTGCTATTTTGTATCGTACCAATGCGCAATCTCGTGCGATGGAGGATGCGTTGCGTAAACGCGATATTCCGTATCGAATTTATGGTGGTTTATCGTTCTATCAACGTAAGGAAATTAAAGATGTTTTGGCCTATTTGCGTTTGGTGATTAATCCAAAAGATGAAGAAGCACTTGTACGTGTGATTAATTATCCAGCAAGAGGAATTGGTGATACAACGGTTGAGAAATTAACAGTTGCTGCCAATCATTACAAGCGTTCTATTTTTGAAGTAATGGAACACATTGATAAAATTGATTTGAAACTGAATTCGGGAACAAAAGCGAAGTTGAATGATTTTGTGACGATGATTAAAAGTTTTCAAGTCATCAATGAAAATCAAGATGCGTTTTTCTTAACCGATCATGTTACAAAGAAAACCGGATTAGTTCAAGAACTCAAGAAAGATGGTACTCCAGAAGGAATTGCTAAAATTGAGAATATAGAAGAACTACTAAACGGTATTAAAGATTTCACTGAAGGCCAAAAGGAAATCGATGGTGCAAGAGGTGCGTTAGCTGAATTCTTAGAAGACGTAGCTTTAGCAACCGATTTAGATAAAGATACAGGCGATGACGATAGAGTAGCACTAATGACGATTCACTTGGCAAAAGGATTAGAATTTCCACATGTGTTTATTGTGGGATTAGAAGAAGATTTGTTTCCAAGTGCCATGAGTTTGAATACCCGTAGCGAATTAGAAGAAGAACGTCGATTATTCTACGTTGCCTTAACACGTGCCGAACATCAAGCGTATTTAACCTATGCGCAATCGCGTTACCGTTGGGGAAAATTGGTAGATAGCGAACCATCGCGTTTTATTGAAGAAATCAACGACCAATATTTAGAATATTTGAATCCAGTGGATTCGGGTTATCGCTACAAACCGGTTATGGATATTGATGTTTTTGGTGATATTGATAAATCAAAATTACGATTAGCAAAACCAACTGCAGGAACGCCACCAAAATATTTAACGCAAGACCAACCAAGTCCCACAGCAAATATCAGACGATTAAAACCAGTTTCGAGCAATTCAGGAAGTTCAAATGTAGTCGATGCGAATTTATCCGTTGGTAATATCGTAATGCACGAACGTTTTGGAAAAGGGAAAATTGTAAACATTGAAGGAATAGGAGCCGATAAAAAAGCAGAAATCCGTTTTGATGTTGGCGGATTAAAGAAGTTGTTGTTGAGATTTGCTAAATTGGAAGTAATAGTATAAATTTAATTTGAAATGGATTTGAAAGAATGTATTTGTTGTAAAAATGAAGTACTAGAAAATAGTACAAATTGTAAATTTTGCGATTTTCCATTTTTGGGAAGTGATGAAGAAAAATCGAAACACATTGGTAGATTCATAGTTAATAAAAGAGTAATTTCTGAATCAGAAGATTCATTGGAAAAGAATCAATATTTATTGTATATTATTTCTGCCATAACATTTTTATCAGCAATAATTTTTATCAATAAATTTGAAGGCTTATATTTTGAGACGATTTTAAATTTTTTTAATGGACTTGTTATCTTTTTTTGTGGTTTCTTTTTAAAAAGAAAACCTGTTGTTTTAACAATAATTCCTTTAGTTTTAATTTTGAGTATGTATTTCTTGAATTATTTAATAGATCCAAATACACTTTTTAAAGGAATTATTTTCAAATTGATAATTACAGCAAGTCTAGTTTATAACATTTTTTTAATTCAAAAATCAAATTCATTTAAAAAGAATTACAATCTAACAAATTAGACATGACCGAATTCATAAAAATATACGAAGATAAACCTAGCGAAGCGGCTATTAAAAAAGTAGTTGCCGTTTTGAAAGAAGGCGGTTTAGTAATTTATCCAACTGATACTGTTTATGGTTTAGGTTGTGATATTACCAATTCGCGTGCGTTAGAAAAATTGGCTAAAATCAAAGGAATTAAGTTGGAAAAAGCGAATTTCTCCTTCGTTTGTTCGAGTTTGAGTAATCTTTCTGATTATGTGAAACAAATTGACACATCGACTTTTAAAATCTTAAAGCGTGCTTTACCTGGACCTTACACGTTTATTTTACCAGGAAATAACGATTTACCAAAAGAATTCAGAAAAAAGAAAACAGTCGGAATTCGTGTTCCAGCTAATAATATTGCGTTGCAAATTGTAGAAATGCTTGGAAATCCTATCGTTTCCACATCGATTCATGATGAAGATGAAGTAATTGAATATTCAACAGACCCAGAATTAATTTTCGAAAAATGGAATAATAAAGTCGATTTAGTTATTGATGGCGGTTACGGAGACAATGTAGCTTCAACCATTATAGATTTAACAGGTCATGAACCTGAGGTAATTCGTGAAGGAAAAGGAAGTTTAGATGTTTTGTAAATTCATTCACTATTAAATTTAGCTCATTCACTATTATTTTTTTAGAATTTTGATGCGTAATTGAGACTTTTGAAATGAATTTAAAATCTATCTAAAATGTCATTATTTAAAAAGTTTCTAATCTTAACAACTCTTCCCTTCGTTATAATTTTAGGTGTTTTTGTTTTTTCAAAAAACACAACAAACGAATTTAAAGATGTCTTTGTAACGATTTTTTCACTTGGCTTTTTTGTTATTATAGCCTTTAATTCAGTTTATGTTTCTAATTTTTTAAAGACACTAAACATCAATAATTTTCTAAAATTTATTTTAGTATGTTTAACTACTTTTATTAGTATTGCTTTTTTTTCATTTGTTTTAAACATTATTTTACGAGATTCAAATGTTAGATTGACCGTTGTTTTTTCTCAGGCAATTCTTGGGATTTGTATTTTTCTTTTAGAATATTTGGTTTTGTATGTTTTAGAAAAAAAAGATAATTCAATTCTAAAATTTGAAGATAGAAAGCATCATTATTTTTGGCTTATTCTATCTGTGATTTTTATAGAATTTACATTGTATTTATCAATGATATACAGAGATATTAATGATTTGTTTCAATTTATATCGTTAAACAAGCTCATAATAATCTATATGATTATTGTCCCTATTTTCTCTTTTCTATTCATTCGATTGTTTAATTATTTAAAATTTGGCGGTTTATTAAATGTGATATCGAGTTCAATACTTACTTTTTTTTCTACATTTTTTATTACTGTTTTATTTGTTATTGGTGAATTCAAATTTTATAATAATCGTTTAGGGATTTATCTCATTTTTTATTTAATTTCTTTGTTCTCTTCGCTATCAATTTATGCTTTTTTATACTATAGAAATCAAATCAATGAAAAGAAACTATTAAAACTTCAAAATATTCAAAAAGATGCACAATATCTGGAACTAAAAAACCAAATTAATCCTCATTTCCTATTTAATAATTTGAATACTTTAATTTCGTTTATAGAAGTTAATCCAACGAAAGCCATTGATTTTGGTCATAATTTAGCAAACGTTTACAGACATTATTTAAAAAAGCATGATGAGGATTTTATTTTACTTAAAGATGAATTGTTATTTATCAAAGAATATTTAGAAATTTATAAAGCAAAATTTGAAAACGGATTTAATTTTTCAATTTCTGAAGAATTTATAAATAATCAATACGTGTTATCATCATCAATTCAAGAGTTGATAGATAATATTTTTAAACATAATAATTTAGATGAAGATCAGCCAATTGAGATTAAAATTTATGCGGATAATGATTATTTGGTAATTTATAATTCGATTGATTCAAATAATTTAGCAGATTCAATGAATACTGGTTTGGATAATATTAATAAAAGATATCAGATTTTGACCAATTCATCAATAGTTATTACAAAAGATAAGAATAGTTTTAGTGTTCAATTGCCAATATTAAATTTAGAATGACAGCTATAATTATAGAAGATGAAATCCCCGCAGGAATCCGTTTAGAGCGACTTTTGATTCAATATGAATTTCAAGTTTTGGTTGTTTTGAATTCTGTAAAAAAAGCAACAGCTTGGTTTAAAGACAACAAACATCCAGATATAGTTTTTATGGATATTAAACTACGCGATGGAAATTGTTTTGAAATTTTAGATAAAGTTAAAATTGAATCAAAAATTGTTTTTACTACAGCTTTTGATGAATATGCACTTAATGCCTTTAATTATAATTCAATTGATTATCTGTTAAAACCAATTGACGAAAGCAAACTGAATAGATTATTAGAAAAAATTGAAACTTTAAAATCAGGTTTTCACAATGAAATTAATTGGTCAAACTTTAAAGAATCAACTTTTATTAATTCTTATTTAGTCGCTTTTGGAACTCATTTGAAAAAAATCGAAGTTAAAGAAATTCTATATTTTTTTAGTGAAAACAATTCTACGTTTATTTTTACAACAGAAAATAGACAGTTTTTACTTCATAAATCATTAGAAAAAATAGAACAAGAGGTTGATAATAATCATTTTTTTAGAATTAATAGAAAATTTATTATCAATAAAAAATACATTCATACTGTCAAAAATAATTCAAGAATTGAGTTATCATTAAAGAATGCCGAGTTGTTTTACTATGAAGTAAGTATTTCAAAATCTAGGGCGTTTATTCAATGGTTTTCAGTGTAATAAATATGTTTTATAGTTAATAATTTGGTTTTATCACTATAATATCTTAAATTAGCATTATTATTCTCAATTTTAACCAATTATAGATAAGACATTCACAGTTTTAGGATAAATATATTAAAACTATGTGTTTCTTAATTTAATATTTAATTGGTTATTAATAAAAAAATTAAGGATACATTAAGCAGGTCTTTGACCTGCTTTTTTATTTCCAGTCGGGCATGATGGCATTATCAAATAATTGTACTCTTGAACCTGTTATTCCAATGGAGTATTTAAAAATATTTCTAGCAGATATTCCATCATTTGAAGTACTCACAAAAAGAAATTCAGCTTCGTTTGGAGAATATCGAACTTCTAAATCGTTGAAACCTGCTGGTTTTTGAACATTTACTTCTGTTGCAGTATCAGTTAAAAAATCATATTGAAATATTCTTGAATCTAATTGTCGGTAATCAAAACTTTCAAAACCAGTAATATCTCTTGTAAAAACTAATTTATTATTAGTAACCGATAAATGTAAACCGCTAATCGCACCCATGGTTCCAGAGATTACATTTTCTACGATTATTCCGTTTGAATCAATTACGTAGATTTCTATTTCATAACCATTCAAATTATTTACTTTAAGCGCAATAATTGAACTATCAACACTCCAATCACATTCAGAAATGAATTTTCCGTTGGGCGTTTGAAAGATCAATTCTAATCCACTTCCATCGGCATTGATTTTGTACAGTTTATCAAAATTGGAATAGATTAATTGACTTCCGTTGCTTATCCAACTGAAATTGTAATAGTCCAAATTAAATCCCGCAGCTGGAATTCCGGCAGTGACTTTAAAAACATCAGAACCATCAGGATTCATGGTATAAATATGAGCTTGTCCGCCTGTGGTTCTCAAAAAAGCAATTTTATTTGCAGGAATATTTTTTCGTGGTCTGAAACTATTGGTTGCATCAGACGTAATTTGTAGCTCATTTCCAGCATCGTCAGCAGTGAAAATTACATTGTTGTCAGCAATTTTTCGAGTAAAAAGATAACGGGCATTTGGAAATTCTAATGTTCTAAATGATTGTGTCAAGCTATTTACTTCTGGGTTTATTCCATCTGAAACAGAAATTTGCCAAAAATATTTGGTACTATAATTAAGACCTGTTAAAGTATATGATGTCGTTGTAATATCTTCATAGATTGTGATTTCGTTTGTAATATCATTTCTAAGTGTAATTTTATAAGTTAGTTCGTCATCTTCTGCGTCTGTTGATTGCCAAGTTAAATTAACGCTTAAGCTTAAATCTTCGGCATTATCCAAAGGTGTTAAAAGTTCTGGTACAGTTGGTGATTGGTTGATTTCTTCAATAGGTTCTAATTCAAAAACCAAATCTGTTTCTAATTCTTTTAGTACAGTTCCCGCTTCAAATTTGGCAATAAAACCATCTTTTCGGGCTTCAAAAGCATAATCTCCTGTTGGCACGTTTTCTATTGTAAAATATCCATCTTCATCAGTAAAAACAGCACTTGTATTAGGATTTGATGAAACACGAGCGTTTTCAATTGGCTCAAATGTAACGGCTTCTACTACACGACCAGTTACTGTTCCAAAGCCTGTATCGTCAATAGTTTCTTCGGAACAAGAATATGAAAACGCAAGAATTAGTATAAAAAAACTGAATTTATATATTTTGTACATGATTATTTTGTTGTGTTTGAAGTTGCTTCAATGGATAGATCTTTTACATGTTTTTTAATGGCTTTTTCATCATATTTTTTTCGAGGAAAATAATAGTTTACGCTGATGAAAAACCGCCAATAATTGTCATCTCTAATTCCTGATGTGATGTTGTCAATTTTATCAGATTGTGTTAAATTGATTTCGCCAAGCATACGGATTCCTAAATTATCGGTTGCTAAATATTCTACACCTAACCCTGATTGTATTTTATAATAAGGTGATTCATAGCTAGATGTTGCTCCTAAACCAATTCCGATGAAGAAAAAAGGTGTTAATCTATCATAAGGTAGAAAAAGTACTTCAGTATTCAAATCAAAAGAAGTGTGTGCATCTTCAAATTTGTTTTTGTTTTTCATCCAAAATAGATTCACAGAAGTATTAATACTAAACGTGGGCAAAATGAAATAGCGCATTCCAGCACGCAAGGCAGGTTTTAAAACTGCACTTGGATAATCGCCTTGAATTAATGATCCACCAACGTCTAAGTTAACTCCAAATTTTGCTCTGCGTTCTTTGAAATAACGTTTGTATAGTAGTGTTGATTCTGATTCTTCTTTTTCTTTGTTGTATTCGTTTATAACTTCGGTTAATGTTGAAATTGGCGCATTGGCAACCCAAATATTATCTTGAATTCCTTCTACAATTAAACCTTCAACCGCTTTTTCAATTGCTTCTGTAACGGCCAACTGTAAAGGTTCATTTTTTGTAAAACCCGTTTCAACTTCCAATAATCTTTTAAATTTTACATAGCGAAATAAACTTGCGTCTAACGATTGCGACAAAATGGTTTTTGAAACATAAATTGTTTTTAGAATTTTTCCATTTTGGGTAGAAACCAATCGAAGATAAACTGTTACTCGATCTTGTCTATAACTTGTAGAACTTCCGGCACCAAAATAGCGTGCACCAAAACCACCAGTTATGATATTAGAATCATAAGAAACAATTCCGCCTTCTAATAAAACTCCAGCATAGAGTAGTGGAGTTAGTTGTTGATCTTTTGAATTGGTATCTTTTAAATATTCTTGACGTGTTGATCTAATGATGTTTCTTTCTTGCAAAAGATTGGCTAAATTTTCTCGTTCAATTGGAATAAACCATTTTGAGTCTTCAAGTGCTTTTATTAAAATAGATGTTGAACCTTGTGTTACTGCTGTACTAAAATTACTTCCATTATCTGAAGGTTTGTATTGCCCCGTTTGGTCTCTAAATTTATACACACCTACAACAATTTGTTCTTTTGGTGGTGGTAATGATTTTAACGATAGAGTAGCAGGAGTTCCTTCTCCATAAGAAGCTTTTTGAACGGTGACTGGCTGATTAAAATAGGCTCCACAACTGCTTAATAGAATAAATAAACTGCAACCAACTATTTTTGTGCTTGTTTTCATGTGTTTTATTTTTTAGTAAAAAGAACACGTGTAAGCTAAATTTTAATAAACTTTAGGGCAGTTTATGTTTTAAGTAATTTAATTTCTGGGAATAATAACTTGAGTCTCTTCACCTGTGAGAATGTCTAAAATATTGACGACTAAGCCTAAGTTTGACTCGTATAATTCAACTGATAAACTTCCAAAAGTATATACACCATTTTGAGTCCCTGAGCCTGTGCCATCTCCTGATCCTGATGTATTGGAACCAAATTGATTGTCGAAAAGTTCTCTTGATAAATAACTTAATAATTGTGAATTTAAGTTGTCTCTAAAACGTTCTAAATCTGATTGTTGTTCAAAACCATCTTCACCATCTGGGTCTTTTAATAAATTTTGTGACTCGGCTGAACTTAACATCCATTGATAATTGAATGTATCGCCACCAAATGCTGGGTTTTTTGGTTTATAAACTAAGTTTTGTGCGAATGAAAAACTGATAAAAAAACAAGCGAATAGTGTTATGTACGTTTTCATTTTTATTGTTTTAGTATTGTTCGATTCTGTTTTTTAGTTTTTCTAAATCTTTGAAGTATTTCTTTGTAATTTGTATGGCTTCTTCGGCTTTTTGAGAAAGAAATTCTTCATTTGGATTTGCAATAAATTCTGAAATTAACTTGTTGTCTATTGTTATTTTAAGAATTGTTGTTCGTCCGATGTTAAGTTGCTCTTCAATTTGTACAATTTGATTTCCTTTTATGGCTTCAGAATTGTATTTTGAAAAATATATATCGTAAAAATCTTTTCCTACTTTAGTTTTGGTATCGTCTGAAACAATACCGGTAATTTCAAGTTCGGCTTCATTTTTATTTAAAACTTCACTTTTTTTTTCTTCTACAATAATTCGGTCTTTTCCCACCATAACATCATTATCGTCATAAATTAAGAGTAGAATTATAATTTCATCTTTTGTGCTTTGATTGATTTTTGTTGTTGAAAGTATTTTTTTCTCATTAGGATTTAACGTAAACTCACCATTTTGAGAATTGTTTGACGTGTTTGTTGTTTGTTTATTTTTTTTAATGACAGATAAAGTGTATGATAAATTTTTCATGCCGTCATCAAGATTTTCAGCTGTTCCTGTAGCTGAAACCATTTCTTCAAAATAACTCAATTCTATTTTAGCTTTTACTTCTGTATTCAAAATTTGAGCATTAATAATTGTACTAAAAAGTAACGAGAAAATTAGAATATGTAGCTGATTTCGTTTCATCTGTTAATTACGATTACTGATGCGTTATTTCCGTTGATTTGAATTTTTAAACTTTCTGATATTTTGTTACTTCCAAAACTTGTAATTCGATTATTATCACCATTTTGAATGTATTGATTTTCAATTATATTATAATTTCCTATCGACATTTCATGGATTGTATTTCCATTTCCATTTTGAAGAATAAATTCATTTACTTCTGCTTCAACTCTGTTAATATCTGTCGAATTAAAATGTCCGTTTTGATATACTTGAATGAATGATTGATTGGCAATAATTGTATTTTGATTGTAATTTTGATTTCCTATTTGTGTAATTATAGCACTATTAGTTTGGTTTTGAGAAATTGATGCTTTTAGTTTATAATCAATAAGATTTTGATTTAGAATCGTTATTTCAGTTTGTGTGTTTTCTTGTGAAATAACTGTAAAGCCAATTAACAAATATATAATGGCGATTATTTTTTTTAGATTTTTCATATGTTAAAACTTCATTTATCATAGGTAACATATGGTATCGCTGTTATCACAAACTTTTATTTTTAGCGATTTCATATAATAAAAATGAGACAAGCAAGAAAAACTTACTTGTCTCATTAATAAAAATTAGTTAGATTGATTTACTAAAGAAAGGTTACCAATTCCAGTTTGGTTAACAAAACTCATGTGTAATTGACCAGTTTGATTTGTCCAAGCAGTATTTAACGAACCATCTTGTTGGATGTAAGAGAAGTTTCCTTCACCATCTTGAGTAGTAATTGCTAAATTGCTTTGGCCATCTTGATCATGAATTGCCATGTTATCTTCACCTAATTGTAATTGATAAGAAGCATTTCCTTCACCAAATTGAAGTGCTAATCCCATATTACCATCACCAACTTGAATTTGTGATGAGTAATTGTCTTCTCCAAATTGAATTGCAGTTGCGCTATTATCATTTCCAAATTGGGTTTGATCAGCAGTATTATCTTCTCCAATTTGTAAAACGGAAGCAGTATTGTCTAATCCAACTTGTAAAACGTTAGCTTCGTTAGTAATTCCTAATTGGTTTACTGTAGAACTATTTCTTCTGCCATATTGATCAATGTCAGAATCATTTCCTAAGCCCACTTGAGTCACATCGGCTTCATTTCTTCTACCGTCTTGATTTACGTTAGAATAATTTGCGATACCTAATTGATCCACTTTGGCATCATTTCGTCTACCCAATTGGTCAATTTCAGAACCATTGAAAGCACCAATCTGATCAACTTCTGCTTCGTTGAAGCGTCCATCTTGGTCAACATCTGAACCATTTAACAATCCGAATTGGTCTACATCAGACATGTTTCCTAAACCTGTTTGGTTTACTAAACTTAAATTGGCTTGTGCAAACATTGCAACTCCAAACAACATCACGGAGATGTTTAAAACAACTTTTTTCATAATTTATATATTTAATTGGTTATTAAATTCAATATAAAATGCAACCAAAAAAAGTACGGGAAGTTGTTTTGATTAATGGAATTTATCCATTTAGGTAGGGGGCAAAATGTGAATTATTTTTGCCAAAATTATATATAATATTTAATTATAAAAACTTTTTAAAGTTAATTTTTTAATTTTTTAGCAACTTTTCTACGAATTGTTCAAAATCATAGATAAAGTGATGTTGTATTGTAAATATCAGAATATGAAAAAATGAAATAAAAAACGCCTCAAGTGATTGAGGCGTTTTTTATATTTTAAAGGTAAATTATTTCCCTTCTAAGTTTTTCATTTCCTTTTCTAACATATCGTAGAATTGGTCAATTTTTGGCATAATGATAATGCGAGTTCTTCTGTTTTTAGCTCTGTTAGTAGGAGAATCGTTTTCCACTAAAGGAATGTAAGAACTTCTTCCCGCTGGAATTAATTGTTTTGGACTAACTCCTAATTCATTGTGTAAAACTCTTACGATTGAAGTTGCTCTTTTTACCGATAAGTCCCAGTTGTCTAACAAAACGGCATTTTTAATCGGCACATTATCAGTATGACCTTCAACCATACATTCGAAGTCTGGTTTACTGTTGATTACTTTAGCCACTTTAGCTAAAACACCTTTTGCTTTGTCGCTTACTTCATAACTTCCTGATTTGAATAATAAATTATCAGCAATTGAAATCATGACAACTCCTTTTTCAACATTGATATTGATGTCTGGATCATCGATTCCAACTTCGCGTTTTAAACTCGTAACTAAAGCCAATGTAACACTGTCTTTTTTAGTTAAAGCATCTTGTAAACGTGTTATTTTTAAATCTTTCTCTTTTAAACTTTCTAATGATTTTTCAAGATTTTCAGCCCCTTTTGTAGTTAAAGTGGTTAAATTACCCATGTTATTGATTAAGTCTGTATTGTTTTTCTTAAGAAAATCAACTTGACTCGCTAACGCTTCTCTTTCTGTTAAACAAGTGTTTAATTTAACCGTTGCGGTGTTTAATAAATCTTGAATCTCTTTGTTTTTAGCCTCTAATTCCGTGTATTTCTTTTTTGAAACACATGAACTTAATGAAATAGCAGCTACTGTGGCGAATAACATTACTCTTCTCATACGATAATTATTTTTTACAAAATTAAATGGAAATTGTTAAAAAATAGCTTTTTTAAACCTAAACTATTGTTAAAAAAGGTTCGCAAAGACCTTGCCATTCTTGATAAAGTAACGATAAACGATACTGTTTGTTTTGTAGTAATTTGATTTTTGAATAACACCTCGTTTTTTATAAAATTGATTTACAAGATGATAAAATACAAAATGTGCTTCAATAATTGCCCAACAATGTTTGAATTTTCCTTTCAAAATAAATTGAATTCCTGCTAATCCATCTAAACACAAGCGCATAAAAATAATCGGAAACAACTTATTTTTCGGTAAATTTTTAGTCAACATCAACAACGAATTTCTGAAATTCAAAAACGTTTTTCTCGGATTTCCTTCGTTTAGTGTAGCTCCACCAACGTGATACACTATTGATTTTGAAGTGTATTTTATTTTGTAACCCAAATTAAAAGCTCTCCAACACAAATCAATTTCTTCTTGATGTGCAAAGAAATCATCATCAAAACCGTTTATTTTGCGATACACTTCTTTTCGAATAAAAAAACAAGCTCCAGTTGCCCAAAAAATTTCGATTTCATCATTGTATTGATTTTTGTCTTCTTCAACAGTATCGAAAATTCGTCCACGACAAAATGGATAACCAAATTTATCAATAAAGCCACCAGCTCCACCAGCGTATTCAAAATGGGTTTTCTTTTTGAAGTCTAAAAGTTTCGGCTGAATAATTGCTGTTTCAGGTTGCGTTTCAAATATATTTAAAATAGGAGCAAGCCAATTTTCAGTAACTTCAATATCAGAATTTACTAAAGCGTAATATTCTTCTTCCACAAACTTCAATGCTTCGTTATATCCTTTTGCAAATCCAAAGTTCCCAGTATTTTGAATAATTTTTACTGTAGGAAATTGGTTTTGAATCACTTCAATAGAAGAATCAGTTGAAGCATTATCGGCTACATAAATCGTTGCTTCATCAGAAAATGAAAATACAGAAGGCAAAAACTGTTCTAACAATTTGGCTCCGTTCCAATTTAATATAACTACTGCTATTTTTTTCAAGTGATTATGGATTAAGTAATTGTTGAATTTTTATTTTTTTATTATTTCGTTCAAAAGAAAAGGAGTTTGAAAGTTCATCTGCCCAATCTAATACTTCTATTGCTTTTTTTAAATAGGCTTTTGATGAATTCATTTCGGCTAACAAATCAGCTAATTTTTCAAGATGTTGTTCGTTAAATTTAAAATTTGAAAGATATTTTTTCATTTCATCATTTGAGAGTGAAATAAATAAAGGAAAATCAAAATCTAATTCATTCTTAAATTCATTGGTAACTAAATCAGCAGCTTCAATTGAATTTCCTGCCGAATTACCCTTCAAAAAAATGGCTAATAATCGTTGTAGAAAAAAACCTAACTTTTCAATTTCGGCTTGTATTAAATCGCGTTTTTCCATGGTTTAAAATAATCTTATAAATTGTGAAATACAATCCAAAGCTAAAATGCTTAGAAACAAATAGTTTTTGTTGAATTTTAATTGAGTTTTTATTGAAGTGTAAAGGTATAAAATTATTGGAATGACCATTGAAACACTTATGTAATTACTAAAAGGCCAATGCATAATAGAAAACAATAATCCTAAGCTTGAAAATAAGCCTAAAAAAATAAAATTTGCTTTTTCAATTTTAGAAAGATTATTCATGGTAAAACCTTTTATTATAATCCAAATCGAAGCAAGTATAAAGCTAATTATTCCTAAAGAAATAAAAATAGTAGAATCAAACCAAGTTATTAGAATAGAAAAACACAATAACAAAGAAATTTCTTTTTTGAAGTTATTCTTTAAATTGTAGGTTTTAATTAGGACAAATATTGCCAATAATGACATTAAAATTTTGGGTGGCATCTATTATCTATTTTCTTTGTTCTATAATCTATCAAAATCTGGAAGTTCTTTCAAAAAAACATATTTTTCATTCTCAAAATCCATTTGACAAAAATAATGATTTAGTCCATTGGTAACCATTAAATATTTTGCTTTCAACACTAAATTATAACGCGCAATTTGGTCAAACGTTTGTTGGGAAATGGGAACTTCAGGCGCTTTGCATTCGATTAATAAAAATATTTCGCCATTAGGTTGAAAAACAACTCCATCATATCGTTTGCTTAAATCGTTAATCTTGATTAATTTCTCAACATTGATGTAGGATTTTGGATACTTTTTATCTTGCAACAAAAACTGAACTACGTGTTGACGCACCCATTCTTCTGGAGTAAGAAGAATAAATTTTTTTCTAATTTCATCAAAAATAGACACTTTATTTTCACTATTTTTGAACCGAAAGGAATAGGTTGGAAAATTCAATTTTTGCATAGTTCAAAATTAGTTAAATATTACAAACTGCCAACTATTTACTGACCACTGAATACTAAGTTATGGATGAAGTAATTCAAATTACAAAAGATATAAAAGCAGGAAACATCAAACCCATTTACTTTTTTATGGGCGAAGAGCCTTATTATATTGATAAATTGACCGATTTTATTGAGCAAAATGTGTTACAAGAACACGAGCGTGATTTTAATCAATCTATTTTATATGGTCGTGATGTTACAATAGAAGATGTAATTGGTAGTGCCAAACGTTTCCCAATGATGGCTGACCGGCAAGTGGTGGTGGTTAGAGAAGCTCAAGAATTATCACGCCATATTGATAAATTAGAAGCTTATGCTGAAAATCCGCAACTTACAACGGTTTTAGTTTTTGCATACAAATACAAGACGTTAGATAAACGTAAAAGAGTCACCAAACTTTTAGATAAAATAGGAGTAGTTTTTGAAAGTAAAAAGTTGTACGAAAATCAAGTTGGCGATTGGATTAAACGCGTTTTATCAGGACAAGGTTATAGCATTGAACCTAAAGCAGCAGCTATTTTAGTAGAATTCTTAGGAACCGATTTATCAAAAATCAGTAATGAATTGGATAAACTAAAAATCATCTTACCTAAAGGACATACGTTTACGCCAAATGACATTGAAGAAAACATTGGTTTTAGTAAAGATTACAACAACTTTGAATTGCGAAAAGCCATTGGCGAAAAAGACCAATTGAAAGCTTATAAAATCATAGATCATTTTTCACAAAATCCAAAAGATAATCCTTTAGTAGTAACCACAGGATTAGTTTTTGGTTTCTTTTCTCAGTTGTTGCAATATCACGGATTAAAAGACAAATCGCAGTTTAATGCGGCTAAAGTTTTAAAGGTCAGCCCTTATTTTGTAAAAGATTACGAAGTGGCTTTCAGAAATTATCCCATGAAAAAAGTAAGTGCAATAGTTGCTGCTTTGAGAGATATTGATGTTAAAAGTAAAGGAGTGGGAGCTTCATCCATGTCTCAACATGATTTATTAAAGGAATTATTGATTAAAATTTTTAATTAAAGTATTTAAATACAAGATATTAATTTTTTTTGTTTAACTTTAGGATTACAAAATAACTTAAATGGTATTTTTAAACTTAAATAGCTCTATAAAAAAAAGAACTTTTTTGATTGTGTGTTTTTTTAGCATACAAGTTAATCTTGCAAAGCCTCTTTTTATAAAATTTTATAATAATAGTAATTATGAAAGTAAAATAGAGGAATGTAGTTTTCTTTTAAGTCAAAAAGATATTAAAGATTACAAATTAGGTCTGCAAAAAACTCAAGATTTTGAGAATGAACTTATTTTAAAAAAAGATTTTTTAAACTTACCTGTATTATATATAAATATAGCATTAATTTATTATAATAATAAAGATATGTCTTTAACAAATGCATATCTCAATAAAGGAATTAAGATTTTAAAAAAGCATCCAAATGATAAAATATTGGGTTTTTATTATGAATTATATTACGCTTCCTTAGCCTCAGTAGGAAACTATGAATTATCTGAAAATTACTTAATTAAAACAAAATATTACTTAGAAAAATATGTGCCAATTGAATTAAGGGTTGATTTATATTACAATTTAACTACTAATAATGAACGAAAACAAAACTGGGCAGAAGTTGTAAAATATGGTAAACTTCACGATTCTATAAATTTGAATATTTTAAAAATTCAAACTTCTCCAAATTTATATTTAATGTTGGGCAAAGCATATTTGAACACAAATAAAATTGAAGAAACAAAAAAAATAATTTCAAAAGTTGAAAATTTAGATGAATTTAAAACTTATAGTAATAGAGTTTTACATCGTTATTATGAGTTAAAGGCTAACTTAGCATTTAAAGAAAAAAACAATGTCGATGCTATTAAATACTATCAATTAGCATTAAAATTTCGCGATCTTAATAGTAAAGAAACTTTAAAAAAATTCAACAATTTTGCAGTATTAGAGAATAAAATTTTAAAAACAAATTATGATTTAGAGAATGAAAGAATAAATAATCAACTTAAGAATTCTCAAATTAAACTTCAAAAATCTTTATTAATTTACTTGTTAGTTTCGTTAGGTTTTCTAATTTTAATAATTGTACTTCAATTTAGGTATACAAAAGCAAAATCAAAAATTAACGAAGTCCTAAATGAAAAAAATGAACTTTTAAAAGATGCACTTGATGTTCGAAATAAATTTTTAGATATTATTGCTCACGAGTTGCGAACTCCTTTAAATGCAATTTCAAGTATTGTTTATCTATTCAAAGATAAAAATGTAGATAAACAAAATATTGAAATTTTAGAATATTCAACTGATTATTTGAAATCATTATCTAATAATATTATTGAGTATAATGTTTTGAATAATAATAAAGATGTTAAACTTAAACTTACTTCAAATAGCCTTGAAGAAATTATAAAAAACTGTGTAGTTTTATTTGAAAAGGTCAACATAAATGAAAATTTATTTCAAATTGAATTTGACAATTCGATTTCAAAATGTCATTTAATAGATAAATCGAGATTAATTCAAGTGTTAAATAACTTAATTGATAATGCTAATAAATTCACTTATAAAGGGTTAATTAAGATTTCAGCAACATGCTTAAATATAAATGAAAATTTTCAAACCATTCGTATTGGAGTTGAGGATGAGGGAATAGGTGTTGAAGATTTTATAAAAGATAAAATTTTTGATATGTTTTTTCAAGGTTCTGAAGAAATATCATTAAAATATGGTGGAAGTGGTATTGGTTTAGCATTAGTAAAAAGCACACTAAAAATGTTTGAGAGTAAATTGAATTTGAAATCAAAAGAAAAAGGAGCACATTTTTATTTTGATTTAAAATTAAAAATTGATCCTTCTACTGTAAATCAAAACACTATTTCAAATGAAGTTTTAGGATGTAATTTTCATAATGTTTTAGTTGTAGAGGATAACAAGATTAATCAAATTTTGGTTAAGAAAATATTAATGTCAAAAGGTTATTCAATAACAATAGCCGAAAATGGTTTAGAAGCATTAGAAATTATCAAAGACAATGAATTTTGTTTAATTTTAATGGATATAATGATGCCGATAATGGATGGTTTTAAGGCTTCTGATGAAATTAGTAAAATAAAACCACATATTCCAATAGTAGCTTTAACAGCAGTTTCTGAAGAATTAAACAAAGAAAAATTTTTAAAAGTTAAAATTCGAAAAGTATTGAATAAGCCTATAAATATTGACGAATTAACGCAAACCGTTAATCAATATTGTTTGAAATAAAGATTTTTTAAACTTATATTTTTTATAGAAAAATCAAATTTTAATTTACGATATTTGTGCATTAATCATTAATGCCAAAATTATCATGAATAAAAATACAATTTTAGCCTGGGCAACTTTCATTATGATTCTTATGGGATTATTACTAATTGGACTAGGAATCTATCGCTATGCCGATGTTGCTGGTTGGGGATTTGCAGCTGTTGGAGTTGGTTTCTTTGCAATTGCTTGGGTTTTCAACGCTTTAAAAGGAAGAGTTTAAAAAAGTAAAAAGTACAAAGTAAAAGGTACAATTAAAAATAATCATAAATCAATCATAAATCTTATGTCAGACGATAAGAAAGTCATTTTCTCAATGCAAAAATTGAGTAAAACATATCCTGGAGCAGATAAACAAGTACTAAAAAATATATATTTAAGTTTCTTTTACGGAGCAAAAATTGGTATTTTGGGATTAAATGGTTCTGGAAAATCTTCATTGTTAAAAATTATTGCTGGAGTTGATAAAAATTACCAAGGAGATGTAGTTTTTCAACCTGGTTATACAGTTGGATATTTAGAGCAAGAACCACTTTTAGATGAAACTAAAACAGTAATTGATATCGTTCGTGAAGGTGCTGCAGAAACGTTTGCTTTATTAGAAGAATTCAATAAAATTAATGACGATTTCGGTTTACCTGAAGTATATGAGAATCCAGAAAGAATAGAAAAACTTATGGATCGTCAGGCTGAGTTGCAAGATAGAATTGACGCTTCAGGAGCCTGGGAAATTGATAATAAATTGGAAATTGCAATGGACGCGCTTCGTACGCCAGATCCAGAAACACCAATTTCTGTTTTATCGGGTGGAGAAAAACGTCGTGTAGCTTTATGTCGTTTACTTTTACAACAACCAGATGTATTATTATTAGATGAGCCAACGAATCACTTGGATGCCGAATCGGTACTTTGGTTAGAACAACATTTAGCACAGTATTCAGGAACTGTAATCGCAGTAACGCACGATAGATATTTCTTGGATAATGTGGCAGGTTGGATTTTAGAGTTAGATAGAGGAGAAGGTATTCCATGGAAAGGAAATTATTCTTCTTGGTTAGAACAAAAATCAAACCGTATGGCACAAGAAGAAAAAGTAGCGTCAAAACGTAGAAAAAATTTAGAGCGTGAGTTAGATTGGGTACGTCAAGGAGCAAAAGGGCGTCAAACAAAACAAAAAGCACGTTTACAGAACTACGATAAATTATTAAACGAAGACCAAAAAGAACTTGACGAAAAATTAGAAATTTACATTCCTAATGGACCTCGTTTAGGAACGAATGTAATTGAAGCTAAAAATGTTGCCAAAGCATTTGGAGATAAATTATTATATGACGATTTAAATTTCGTTTTACCACAAGCTGGAATTGTTGGAATTATTGGGCCAAATGGTGCTGGTAAATCGACTATTTTCAAAATGATTATGGGCGAACAACAAGCAGATGCTGGAACGTTTGAAATTGGTGATACTGTAAAAATTGCTTACGTAGATCAATCGCACTCTAATATTGATCCAAACAAAACCCTTTGGGAAAACTTTTGTGATGGTCAAGAATTAATTTTGATGGGTGGTCGCCAAGTAAATTCACGTGCTTACTTATCTCGTTTTAATTTTGGTGGTGGTGAACAAAACAAAAAAGTTTCAACATTATCTGGTGGAGAAAGAAACAGATTGCACTTAGCTATGACGCTGAAAGAAGAAGGAAACGTGTTGCTATTAGATGAACCTACTAATGATTTAGATGTAAACACATTACGTGCTTTAGAAGAGGGTTTAGAAAATTTTGCAGGTTGTGCGGTAATTATTTCGCATGATAGATGGTTTTTAGATAGAGTTTGTACACATATTTTAGCTTTTGAAGGCGATTCTCAAGTGTATAGCTTTGAAGGAAGTTTTACTGAATATGAAGAAAACAAGCGCAAACGATTAGGAAAAGATGTAACGCCAACTCGAATTAAATACAAAAAATTAACTCGATAAATATTTGCTTAAAAAAAATCCTGATTTAGTCAGGATTTTTTTTATTTTAGTATTTCGTAAATTCAATTCATTTAAAGTAGTTACATGATAACTTACAAGCGTTTTTATTTTGTTTTATTATTCTGTATCTGTTCCATTTTTGGGATAGCACAGTCAACTAATTCAACTAATAAAGAAGCTAAAGAATATTTAAAAAAAGCGGGACAAAATTTTTTAAAGTTAGATTCAAAAAAATCTTTAAGTTTTGCACAAAAAGCGCTTGAAATTGCTACTAAAAATGATAATGATTTACTCGCAGCTAAAGCGTATAATTTAATAGGTTTAAATTTTGAAGAATTTACAGATTATAAAAAAGCTATTGAGTATTATAATAGAGGACTTTTTCTAGCTAATAAAGTAGGAAATGATACTGTAATAGGGTGGTTAAATAATAACTTAGGTAATGTATATTGTTATCGAAAAATTGATTTTCGTAAGGGAATTAAGCATTATAAAGAAGGTCTAAAATATTCAATTTTGCATAATGATCAATACGAAATTATGTTTTCCAAATTGAATATTGGAAGTGCCTATTTTGCAGTTGAAGATTATAGTAATGGAATTCCCTATTTTAATCAAGTAAAAGAATACGTAGATAAAGAAGGTGATATTGAAGCTAAAATATCATTAAATTCGAATTTCGGAGCCTACTATAATCACTTGAATAACAATCAAAAAGCTGAAGAATATTATTTAAAATCAGTTTATTTTTGTGAACAAAATGATATCGAATTAATCAAGTCTAATGCAAGTGATGTTTATAATGATATTTCTAATTTTTATTTTAAAATCAAAAACTTTGAAAAGGCGCATTATTATCTCCTGAAGCATGATGAATTACAAGACAAAATATACAATGAAGAGCGTTTAAACGATGTTAAAGTTGGAGGATTACAAATTGAACACGATGAAATCAATAGAAAAATTGAGCAAATTCAAAAAGAAAAAGAAATTCAACAAGAGAAATTACAAGCCAATCGTCTTTTTGTTGTTCTTTTAGGAGTTATCTTTTTTATTCTATTACTTTTATTGTTGTCTCTAATTCGAAATAATAAAATAAAAGCTAAAGCAAATCAGGATTTAAAAATAGCAAATCAAGAGCTTATAATTGCAAAGGAAAAAGCAGAAGAAGCATCGCAACTAAAAACCCAGTTTATTTCCACAATTAGTCACGAATTAAGAACGCCACTTTATGGAGTTGTTGGAATAACAGACATCATTTTAGACGAACACAAAGAACTTACTAATAGTCCACATTTAAAATCGTTAAAATTTTCAGCTAAATATTTGTTGTCATTGGTTAATGATATTCTAAAAGTATATAAAATTGAGGAAAATCAAGTCGTTTTAGAAGATATGGTTTTTAGTCTTTATGACGAACTTAGCATAATTAAAGATTCGTTGCATTTCTTAGCCATTAAAAACAGTAATCAAATTGATATTTTAGTTGACCCAAATATTCCAGAAATTTTAGTGGGAGATAAAATTCGCTTATCTCAAATATTTATTAATTTGATTAGCAATTCATTAAAGTTTACTAGTGAAGGAAATGTTACAATTAATGCAGATTTAGTTGAAAAAATAGGTACCAAGTGTTATTTAAAATTTCAAGTAATTGATAATGGTATTGGAATTGCAAAGCAAGATCAGGAAAAAGTATTTGAAAAATTTGTGCAAGTCTATCGCAAAGAAGACGATTATCAAGGAACTGGTTTAGGACTTACCATCGTTAAAAAAATGGTAGAACTTTTCAACGGAACTATTCATTTAGAAAGTGAGGAAAATATAGGAACAAAAATTACATTTACTATTCCGTTAGAATCAGATGTAACAAAAGTGAAATCGATTATTAATAATTTAAATGTTGATCTTTCTATTAAAAAAGAGTACAAAATTTTAGTAGTAGAGGATAATAAAATAAATCAAGTTGTAACCAAGAAATTGTTAGAAAACAATCATTTTAAATGTGAAATAGTAGATGATGGTTATTCTGCTTTAGAGTTGATAAACAAAATTCACTTTGACGCCATTTTAATGGATATTAATATGCCTTTAATTAATGGATTTGATACATCTAAATTAATACGTCAAAAAGGAATAATAATACCAATTATTGCGGTTACGGCATTTGATAAACAAGATATTGAAGAAAAAATTGTAGACGCACAAATTGATGAAGTTATTGTGAAGCCTTTTGAAAGTCACAAACTTTTTGAAACGATAAAACGATTAGTAGATAAATAAAAAAAACGTTGGATTAGTACCAACGTTTTTTGTTTTTCTTTGAAGCTTCCGATTTTCTTGAATTGGAATTCGGATTCATTTTATTCTTATTTCTTAAATCTGGTTTTGCATCTGGATTTACTTCTTCGTCTTTCCAAGTGTATTGATGGTCTGTTACCACTTTAACTTTCATTCGGATTAACTTCTCAATATCTAACCAATAGGGTTTTTCGTCTTTTCCACAAAATGAAATAGCTAAACCAGAATTTCCAGCACGACCAGTACGGCCAATTCGGTGCACATAGGTTTCAGAAATATTTGGAATATCAAAGTTAATTACAAACGGAAGTTGCTCAATATCAATTCCTCTAGCTGCAATATCAGTGGCAACTAAAATATCAATTTCTTTGTTTTTAAATTGCTCTAATACGCGTTGACGAGCATTTTGCGATTTATCTCCGTGAATAGCTTCTGCTTTTATACTCGCTTTTTTCAATACTTTTACAATATTGTCAGCACCATGTTTGGTTCTGGTAAACACTAAAGCATTACTCAAACTTTCTTGAATAATCAATTGTTTTAACAACAATCGTTTATCATCTTTGTTTACAAAGTACACTTTTTGTGAAACGTTTTCAGCCGTAGATGAAATAGGTGTTACCGAAATGTATTTTGGACGTGTTAAAAAAGTATCGGCTAATTCTCTAATCGCTAATGGCATTGTTGCAGAAAACAACAACGTTTGTCTGTTGGTAGGAGTTAATTTGATGATTTTCTTTACATCATTAATAAATCCCATATCTAACATTTGGTCGGCTTCGTCTAAAACCAAATGATGTAAATGATCTAAATCGATGAATCCTTGTTTGTGTAAATCTAAAAGTCTTCCAGGAGTTGCGATTAAAACATCGACACCCATTTTTAATTCGTTTACCTGTGGGACTTGATTCACTCCTCCAAAAATTACTAATGACTTTACATTGGTATATTTTCCATAGGTTTTAAAGCTTTCGTCAATTTGTATTGCTAATTCTCTAGTTGGAGTAACCACTAAAGTTCTAATGTGTTTTGCTTTTTTAGCCGAACCTACAATTCTGTGAATTAAATTCAGAATTGGAATAGCAAAAGCGCCTGTTTTTCCTGTTCCGGTTTGAGCACAAGCAACTAAATCTTGTCCTAATAAAATTTCAGGAATGGCTTGCTCTTGAATAGGCGTGGGGTTTGTGTAACCTTCTTCTTCTAAAGCTTGTTGTATATTATTGTATAATTTTAAATCGTTAAATGTCATAAATGAATAAATAATTTTCCTGTCGAATAATTTCGATAGGGTACAAAGATAGTGTTATTTTAGGGAAGTTGTTTTTTACCCGATTTTAGCCTTCATGAAATCGGTAATTAATGAAGCGATTAATTTACCAGTTAAATGATTGTTTTTAGAATCGTCAAGCTCAGGAGCACCTTCACAAATATGGAAATAAGAAGCATTTTGATGTTTTCCAAAAAAGTAAGTAAAATGACGTGCTTTATCTACACTAAAACCACTCAAAGTCATAGCGCTAGAAGGAATATTAGGAATCGCATCTAAATCTAATTCAATACCAAAAGGTTCGTTTTTAATAAAATTAAGCGCATTGTCTAATTCGGTTTCGAAGTTTTTTTCACGTTTAACCTCAACTTCTTCATAGGTTACGAATTTTATTCTCGTAGTTAATTCTTTCAAAGTATTGAATACGCTTTTTGAAACGAAGTTTTCGTGTAATCCAAAAACGAAATATTTTTTTAGAAAACCATCTTCATAAGCATAACTGAATCCGTTTCCAGAGTGTCTTCCCTCAAGAATTCGGAAATCGGTATGTGCATCAAAATTTATGGCGTTTACAGGTTTTCCTTTCGCTAATGCTAATCCTTTTATATTTCCATAAGCGTTGTTGTGTCCACCACCAACAATAATTGGTATTTTACCTGCTGTACAAATTTTATGAACTACATGAGATACTTCAATATCTAATTGTTCAACTAATTTGAATAATTCTTTGCGATGTTCTTTGTTGTTAGAATCTAAATTTTGTGCTTTTTCTAGAAGTTCTTCTACATTTAATTTGCCTAAAATTAGTAAATTACTTCCTTTACAGAATTTATTATGTTGAATATTAGCCAAGCTTTGTAATGCGCTTTCATAAGCTGAAGCAGCACCAATTCTTCCTAAATTAGCTTTAACACCAATATCTTCTGGGATTCCAAAAAGTACAAATTTAGCTTCACTATTAGTTATAAAGTCAACAATATCAGCATCTTTTGGTATAGTAATAATTTTTTCTCCAAATTTTATTTCACCACTTCTGTGGTTGGTTATTTTGGCTAATTCGTTTTGGCTTAAAAGTGTTATATTCTCCATAAAATTCATAAATGCAATCAAAAGTACTATTTTTAAATAAATTTCGTTTAAAATTTAGAAAATACTTTAAAAAGTGTATTTTTGAAAAAACTTATAAATAACTGAATCAAACCAAAAAATGGAAAACAAATCAAACAATTCTGGACTAAAAGCTGCTGTAGTAGTATTAGCCTTACTTTTATTAGGAAGTGTAGGCTATATTTATAAACTAACTGCAGATACTAAAGAAACAGTTAACACATTAACAACTGAAAAAAATACGTTATCGGAAGAATTAAAAGCTAAAATTGCTGAGTATGACACTATGATTGCTGATAATACGGCATTAAAAGACGAATTACAAGCAGAACAAGCTAAAATGGTAGCTTTGTTAGAGCAAGTAGAAAAATCGAAAGGTGATGTTGCTGCAATGGCAAAGTACAAAAATGAGTACTTCCGTTTAAAAAGAGAAATGGATAATTTAGTAGCTGAAAACAAAGTTTTAAAAGAGCAAAATGTTGCTTTAACTTCTAGTTTAGATAGTACAAATGTAGTTTTAACCGATGCAAAAAAATTCAACGATACTTTATTAACTCAAAATGAAGGATTAACTAAAACTGTTGAAAAAGGTTCTAAATTAGCGGTTTTAAACTTAAAAGTTTTAGCAGTTAAACAAAGAAGTTCAGGAAAACAAATTGAAACAGATAAAGCAAGTAGAGCTGATGTTTTAAAAGTAAGTTTCTTAATTGCTGAAAATCAAATTGCAAAAACAGGAGCAAGGGAATATTATGTCCAAATTATTGATAGCAAAAGTAATATTTTAGGTGAAAAGAAAACTATTCCTACTGGAGACAAAACCTTAACATATAGTTTTGTATCAACTGTAAAATATGAAAATAAAACAGTTCAAGTGAATGAAGAAGTACCAGGAAAAGATTTTGCTAAAGGAACTTACTTCGTAAACGTATTTGATAAAAATGCTGAATTAGTTTCTAAAACAAGTTTCGAATTGAAATAATTCGTTTATTAAAATTTTAAAAGTCCAATGAAAGTAATTTCATTGGACTTTTTTTATAGATATTTAGCTAAATAACTTCCTAATCCAACTGCTGAAATAGTTAAGATTATAGAACTTGCCATATAGATATAAGCTGTGATTTGTTGATTGTTTTGAAGTAAATTATAGTTTTCTAAAGCAAAACTTGAAAAAGTGGTGAATCCTCCACAAAAACCAACAATCAATAAGAATTTTAAAGGATGATTTTCTGGGAAATGTTTTCCTAAATAGCCAATGAATAATCCGATTAATAAACTTCCTAAAATATTAACCAAAAAAGTACTGAGCGGAAATGAACCTTGAAAATATTTTGTGGTAGCCCAATGAGTTACATATCGAAAAATACTTCCAATTGCTCCTCCAATTCCTACTAATAATATTGTTTTTAACATATTAAATAAATTTTCCTTCAATCATTACTCTATCAATTAAATTCGTACCAAAAGCATAAGGCAATTGGTAAAAACTGTTGATGGGTTTTGAAATGATAAGATTTGCTTTTTTTCCTTTTGTGATACTTCCGTGAGTTTCGGAAATTCCCATGGCATAAGCTCCGTTGATAGTTGCCGCATTGATAGCTTCTTCAGGTGTCATTTTCATCTTAATACAAGCCGTTGCCACTACAAAATTCATGTTTCCAGATGGAGTAGTGCCAGGATTGTAATCGGTTGCTAGTGCAAACGGTAAACCTGCATTCATCATTTTTCTTGCAGGTGTATATGGAATGCTGATAAAATAAGAGCAACTTGGTAATGCTACTGGCATTGTTTTACTTTTTTTCAACACTTCAATATCTTCATCGGTTACAATTTCCAAATGGTCGACTGATAATGCTCCATTTTCAACACAGGCTTTGATTCCGTCGATAGCGGTAAATTGGTTGACGTGAATTTTTGGTTCTAAACCGTATTTTTTTCCGGCTTCCATGATTTTTATGGTTTCATCTACTGAGAAGTAACCCGTTTCAAGGAAAGCATCAATATAATCCGCTAAATTTTCGGAAGCAATTTTGGGTAACATTTCGTTGATAATCAAATCGATATAAGATGTATGATTTTCTTTGTATTCCATAGGAAAAGCATGAGCGCCAAGAAACGTAGCTTTTATCGCAATCGGATAATTTTCTTTTAAACGTTTGATTACACGTAACATTTTCAATTCGCCTTCGACCGTTAATCCGTAACCCGATTTAATTTCGACTGCACCCGTTCCTTGTTGCATGACTTCTTCTAAACGTAATTTTGATTGTTCGTAAATTTCGTCTTCAGAAGTTTCATTTAATTTTTTAGCCGAATTTAAGATTCCACCACCACGATTAGCGATTTCTTCATACGACAAACCATTAATTCTATCTACGAATTCCTGAATTCTATTTCCTGCGTATACAATGTGAGTGTGACTGTCTACCCAAGTAGGTAAAATAACTTGTCCGCTTGCATCAATGATTTCAATATCTGAAAGTTTTGGGCAATTTTCCATTGGACCAAAATCGGAAATGATATTGTTTTCGATTACTAAATAGGCGTTATCAATCTTAGGTAAAATTGCCATATCTGAACCCGAAACTTTATCGATATGATTATCTCGAACTTGTAGTAGTTCTTTTATGTTGATAAATAATGTTTTCATCAAAAAATAAATTTCAGTAAAAATACTTCTCATTTTTAAAAACTCCTATCTTTATATAAAATTTGTTTGTTTTGAGAAAAATAAAATATAAAAAAGGTAGAAAAGTTCATACGAGTTCGCTTGAGTATACTGGTATTTATATAGATATGCCAACAGAAATGCAAATGTTTGTATATGATACTGATGAAGTTGTCGAATTTCAACAATGTGAACCTCATGACTTAGATGCTAATATTGATGCTTTAAAAGTAAATTGGATTAATATTCACGGTTTAAATAATCATACTTTTATAGAAAAAGTGGGAGCGAAGTTTGAAGCGGATCATTTTATCATTAGTGATATTTTGAACACGACAAAACGAACAAGAGTAGAAGAATATCATAATGTTTTGTTTTTTAATGTTAAGTCGCTTTTACCTTTAAAAAAGTCAGATAATATTAGTGTTGAGCAAATTAGTTTTTTGTTGAAGGATAATGTTTTAATTTCTTTTCAAGAAAAGAGAAGCGATTTCTTTACGCACATTAGAGAACGTATTAGAACCAATTCGGGTGTTGTACGAACTAAAAGAGCAGATTATTTACTGTATTTGTTGTTAGATGCAATTATCGAAAATTTTTATATTACCATTGAAAGTGAGGAAAATAAGGTGGATGAATTGATTGATTTAGCAAAAATTAATACCAATCCAGAAGTTTTAGAGTTGATTGAAAAACATCGCGATAATTTTAACTTTTTGAAACGCTCTATTATTCCATTGCGTGATTCTTTATATTCGATTAAAAGTATCAAAGACGATAATGTTTTTAACGATTTACAATCTGAAAATTTCACGTTTTTTTCAAGATTACATCAAAAATGTCTGGAATTATTGGAACAAATTGATTCTGATTTAATCACTTTAGATAGTACATCTAATTACTTTTTTTCGGCACAGAACCATAAGATGAACCAAGTAATGAAAACTTTAACGGTGCTTTCGATGTTCTTTTTACCTTTAACTTTCATCGTAGGGGTTTATGGTCAGAACTTTAAGAATTTACCCGAATTGGAGTGGCAGTATGGCTATTTTATTATTTGGGGAATTATGTTGTCCGTTGTTGCAGTAATGTTTATTTATTTTAAAATCAAAAAGTGGTTTTAGCTAAAAATAATTAAGATTCTATTGTCAAAAATAAATATTACTATTATCTTTGACGTGAATTCATAAATTCCGGAAAATATTATGTTTGAATTTCAACAGTACCTAGGTTTTTTACTTTTCTTAACCATATTAACTATTGGTTTTTGGTTGATGATATTCTTAGTAGGATTTGTTCACTATTGGTTGGGCGGAGCTATCATAGAATTGATTAAAGAGAAAAGAAACAAAAACAAAGAAGAGTAAGATTTTAAATTTTACTTTTTATCATAAAAAAGTCCCGAAACAATCGGGACTTTTTTTATTATTCGGGTTTTGCAATTTATGGTTTTCCCATAAAATCGCCTTCACCACCATTATCTTCTCTAGGTTGTCTTTCTCTTTCGTTTTTCTTTTTGTTAAAACGATATGTAAAGGTTAGCATAACTTGTCTTTCTCTCCATTGCATTTCGCTGTACGAACTAACAACATTTGGAATTTCAGTTTCTGAAATTCTTTTTCTAGAGTTAAAAACATCGCTAATATTTAATGAAAGACTTGCTTTGTCTTTTAAGAAATCTTTGCTAAAGGCTAAGTTCATAGAAGCTACACCTAACGATTTACCTTGAGCGTTTGTTTGTGGAGCATTGTAAGTTCCGTTAGTTTGCCAATCAATTTTAAATGGTAATGTAACTTTAGATGTAATTCTTGCAAACCAAGTTAAAGCAACATTATCAAAATTCTGATTTATTGTATTTCCTAAATAATCAACATAAGAATAATCACCTTGAGTTTCATTTCTAAATGCATTAAAGTTTCCATTCAATCTCCACCATTTGTAAGGAGTATAGTTTAAATTAAACTCAAAACCAGCTCTATATTGTTTTGCTAAGTTAATTGGAGTGCTTAGAATTACAGGAACACCATCTACAAATAATCCAGATTCTTTTCTAATAAATTGAAAAGACTCGTTAGTTACATTTATATAAGCCGATGTATTGAATGTTAATTTATTCCATTTTTTTAAATAGCCTAAATCAATTGCGTCAGTCATTGAAGGGTCTAAATCTGGATTTCCTTGAAAGATATTAATGTTACTTGATAATGAAGAAACAGGATTTAAGAAACGACCTCTAGGACGATTAATTCTTTTACTGTAACTCAAACTAACAGAACTAGATTCTGAAAATTCATAATTTACTGTAGCTGATGGGAAAAAATTATTGTATTTTTTTGTGTTGTAATTATCTTCTAATAGCGAATTCACTTCTATTTTACTATCTTCAAATCTTAATCCTAAAAAGTAAGAGAATTTATTGATTTTAGAACCATACTGCGTGTAAAATGCATTTACATTTTCTATATATTCTAAAGTGCTAGAAAAATCAGAATCATCCGAAACTACAAATCCAGTTAAATTGTTTAAGAAACTTCCTCTATATCCAGCCTCAAAACGACCACTTTTTCCAATAGGCAACACATAATCAGCTTGAATTAAATTCCTTTGTTGCTTTTGTTTATTAGAGGTTTCTTGTAATTCTAAAGAAGATGGATCACCAAGATATTGATCTGTTATAGTTGCAAATTCGTTTTCTCTATTTTGGGAAACAGCTAAATCAATAGTTAGTTTGTGGTCTTCTTTTTTAAAGTTTTTAGTAAAGTTTGATGAATATTCAATACTAAATTCGTCACTTTTTTGATCGTTTAAACGATTTCTAACATCTGTTGGGTTGTTAGAAGCATCAAAATAATTAAAATAAACGTCATCAGGGTTTTTACCATTATTCTCTCTAAAAGTTAACGCATTTGTCCAAGTTAAAGATTTAGACAAATTTAAATCAATACCAAAATTGGCATTGTATCCCTCCCTTTCTCTATCGTTAGTTCTTCTTTCTTCAATAAAACTTCTCGTTGAACCATCGGGATTAAAATACTCGGCATCAACCAACGAATTTCCTGGATTGTTTCTGTAATTATATCCGAAGTTTGAGAATAGGTTGTAGCTATCACTTTTCTTATTCAAATTAATGCTCGTTCCATACGTTTCAGGATCACCCACATTAACCATTACAGAACCATTAACACCATTTGCTTTTCCTTTTCTTAGAACAATATTAATAATACCACCACCACCTTCAGCGTCATAACGAGCCGATGGATTAGTTATAACTTCCACTTTTTCAACAGATTCTGCAGGTAACAATTTTAAGGCATCAGCAATATTAATTCCAGCTAAACCAGAAGGTTTTCCGTCAATTAAAATTTTCACACTTTCATTTCCTCTTAATGCTACTGTTCCTTCAGCATCAACAGTTACAGATGGAACATTGTCAAGTACATCACTTACGGTACCGCCTTTAACCATCATGTCTTTACCTACGTTGTATACTCTTTTATCAAGTTTTATTTCAACTGTAGATTTTTCAGCAATAACTTCAATTTCATTTAACTGAGCCACATCAGCAGCCATTTGGATTGTTCCTAAATTTACGTCAGTTGTGAATTCTTTTTGTGGAATAGTTACACTTTTGAAAGAAATAAATTCAGCTCTTACATTGTAATTTCCTGAAGTAACTTCAAATTTAAAATTACCATTTTCATCTGTAATTCCACCAGAAAGTTGTTTGGTTGTAGCGTTTTCAAAAACGATAGTGGCATATTCTAAAGGGAGATCAGTACCCTTTTCAATTACTTTTCCAGAAATGGTAATTTTTTTTCCTTCTGGTCGTTGTGCAAAAGCTGATAAACTCACTAGAATGGTTAGTACTAAAATAAAATTTTTCTTTATCATAAATATTTTTTTGCAAATAGGACTACAAAAGTAACTTTTGGTTTAGCCGTTAAATGCTAAATCTTTGTTAAACTATTTAATGATTTCGTTAATCTTTTCTTTTGGTCTTGCAATAATGGCTTTATCACCATTTATAATTATTGGACGTTCTATTAATTTTGGATTTTCAAGCATGGCTTGAACTATTTGAGCATCGCTTAATTGTTTTCCTTTGAAGTTTTCAATCCAGATACTTTCTTTAGTTCTAACCAATTCGATAGGGCTTATGTTTAGTTTTTTAATTACTTCTTCTAGCTCTACTTTTGTAAAAGGTTCGTCAAGATATTTTCGTATTTCAAAAGGTTGATTTAAGTTTTCAATTTCGCACAAACCTTCTCTCGATTTGGTACATCTTGGGTTATGGTAAATGGTTATCATAATTTTATTTTTCACAAAGAAATAAAAAATAGTACTTTAGTAGCAAACTTAATTCGTTTAAAAAGTATGTATATCGAACAATTAAAATCTAAAAAAGTTAACTTATTTTCTTATTTACCAATTCCTTTGGGTTTCATTTTATTGATGTTTTTCAACTTCATTATGTCTGATGGTGTAGATACAAATGAAGTTATTCAGCAGACTATAAGCATGATAGGCGTTAATTTAACTTTTGTAGTGTTAGTGGGTCCGCTTGCTTTTGGTTTATTGTTAGTTCTTTTTTGGGTTAAATTTGTACAAGGACAAACTTTAAAAAGTTTAACTACATCGAGAGCTAAAGTAGATTGGAAACGTGTTTTTTTCTCATTTTTCTTGTGGGGAAGTATTACAACTGCCATGATTTTCGCACTTTATTACACCCAACCCGAAAATTTTGTTTGGAATTTTAAACCCGAAAAGTTTTTCATTTTTTTAATTCTGGCAATAATTTTAGTCCCAATGCAAACTAGCTTTGAAGAATATCTTTTTAGAGCACATATGATGCAAGGAATTGGTTTAGCCACTAACAGCAGATTAATTCCTTTGATTGTGACTTCGGTTTTATTTGGTTTAATGCATATTGCCAATCCAGAGGTAGGAAAAATTGGTTACATCATAATGGTATATTACATTGGAACGGGTTTTTTCCTAGGTATTATGACTTTAATGGATGAAGGTTTAGAATTAGCTTTAGGATTTCATGCAGCAAATAATTTAATAGGAGCACTTCTTGTTACTGCAGATTGGACAGCGTTTCAAACCAATTCAATTTTAAAAGATGTATCAGAACCATCAGCGGGATTTGATGTTTTAACACCAGTCTTCGTAATATTTCCTATTTTACTTTTTATTTTTTCGAAGATGTACAATTGGAAAAATTGGAAAGAAAAATTAACAGGTAAATTAATTGTAACTAATGAATTAGATACTATAACAAATGATTCCAAATTATAAAAACATTCACAATCGTTTCAAAATAAATGGAGTTCATTTAGATAAAGAAGCGCTTTTTCAATTGGCTTACATTTTTATAAAGGAGGGAGAGGTTTATGAAAAAGAGTTAGGTGAATTTTTATTAGATTGGTTAGACGATAAAGAAACCATACAATTAACTACTTCAGGAACAACCGGAGCGCCTAAAATCATCACAATAAACAAGGAAGCAATGGTAAATTCTGCAATTGCTACTGGAAACTTTTTCGATTTGCATCCTAAAGATAAAGCTTTGTTGTGTTTATCAGCACGTTATATTGCAGGAAAAATGATGATTGTTCGTGCTATGTTGCTTGGTTTAGAGTTAGATATTATGGCACCGAGTTCACATTTAGATGATTTATTAGTAGATAAATGTTATGATTTTGTTGCTATTGTTCCGTTTCAAGCTGAAAATAGCATTGAAAAACTAAATCAAATTAAAAAAATAATTATTGGTGGAGCTAAAGTTTCGGATGAATTAGCATTAAAGTTAAAAGATGTAAAATCTGAAATCTATGAAACATATGGAATGACAGAAACCATTACGCATATTGCTGCAAAAAAAATAGGTGAGGAGTATTTTAATGTTTTGGAACATGTTTCAATTGCTACAGATGATAGAAATTGCTTGGTAATTGACGCTCCAAGCATAACAAATGAAAAAATTGTTACCAATGACATTGTAGAAATTCATAGCGAAAAGCAATTTGAATGGTTAGGTCGTTATGACAATGTAATTAATAGTGGTGGAGTCAAATTGTTTCCTGAACAAATTGAAGCTAAGTTGGCAACTCAGATTGCTAATCGTTTTTTTATTACAGGACTTCCTGATGTAATTTTAGGAACAAAAGTAGTTTTGGTAATTGAAGGTAAAATGGAAAAGTTAGATACATCTATCTTTAATGCATTAGAAAAATTTGAAAAACCAAAAGATATTGTTTTTGTAACAGAATTCGTTGAAACAGAAACCAAAAAGATTAATCGAACCGAAACTTTAAAAAATATTAAAACATAAAAAAAGAAGACTAATTGTCTTCTTTAATTTTAACATAAAACTGATTATCGTAAATTTGAAAACTCTTTTTACTGAGTTTTTTTAGTTTAATTTTTTGCTCTTTTAATGTTGGTTTTAACCTGATTTTTTTGTCTTCAAAACCAATATCAATAGGCATATTGAAGTCTTCATTTACATTATCCCACGAATAATATAAATAATCGCCTTTTACTTTATAAATGAATACAGGAACCTGATTGGTATACAAATATTGTCTAAATACTGGTGTTAAATCTGTACCAGAAGCCTTGTTAAAGTAGTCAATTACGGTGTCAGAAGTAATAATTTTCTTTTTGAAAGTTTCTGAATAATCATAAATCATTTTCCACCATTTTTCATCATCTCCAATAATGTGTCTTAACGTGTTTAATAATAACGAACCTTTGTAATACATGTCACCAGAACCTTCATTATTCACTCCGTATTGTCCAATAATAGGTTTGTCATTTCGTACATTTTTAGCTTGACCATTAATGTATTTCATGGCATCATCATAGCCTTTTATACATTCGATAAATACTGTTTCAGAGTATGTTGTAAAGCCTTCATGAATCCACATATCGGCAATATCCATGCTTGTAATACTGTTTCCAAACCATTCGTGGCCTGTTTCGTGAATCGTAATATAATCGAAAAACATACCAACACCTGTTCCTGATAGGTCATAACCCATGTAGCCTTTTTTATACTTGTTCCCATAAGCAACAGCACTTTGATGTTCCATACCTAAATATGGTGTTTCAACTAATTTATAGCCATCTTCCCAAAAAGGGTAGCGACCAAATTTCGACTGAAAACATTCCATCATCGGTTTCACTTCCATAAAATGTTCGCGAGCTTTCGCTTCATTTTCTCTTAAAACATAATAATCTAAGTCCAAATCAGGCATTTTATCCTGAATGTGAACATAATCGGCAATATTTACCGTTATTGTGTAATTGTTAATTGGGTTTTTAACTTCCCAATCCCAACGAGTATAACCATTTTTCAAATCTTGAGAACCTAAAAAACGTCCGTTTGAAACATTCATTAGGCCATTTGGAACAGCTACTTTGATTGAAGCACCATTATCTGGTTCATCTGTTTGTGAATCTTTTACTGGATACCACAAACTTGCTCCAGTTCCTTGAACCGCAACTGCGATAAAGTCTTTATCAGCTTTATCTTTTGAAAATACAAAACCACCATCCCAAGGTGCATTTTTGGCAATTCTTGGATTTCCTGAATAATAAAACTTTAATTTATGATTCGATTTTGAAGCTAATTTTTCTGGGAAATCAATGAAAACTGCATCGTTGTCCCTTTTGTATTTTAAATTTTTAGAATTCCAAATAATCGAATCCACTTTCATATTTTCAAATAAATCTACTTGAATTTTTTGAGAAGGAATTACGACATCAAAAGTAATTTCATTAAACCCTTTGATACTTTTTTGTTCTGGATTTATGGTAATATTTAAGTCATAACGTTTTACATCATAAGAAGTTCTCTCTATACGCAAACCACCTTGAAGTGAATCACGACGTGTAAATTGAGCATTGATTTGTTGAATTCCTATTAGAGTTAGGACAACTAAAAAACTGTTTTTCATAAGGCTTGTTTTCAAAATCTAAATATAAGAGTTTGAATTTGAAAAAATGTTACAAAAAGAGGTTAAATTTTATACTAAATTAATTTATATATTTGTCTTGTAATTTATAAAAGTCTTATGCATTTCAAAACATTTTATCTTATTGTATTATTTGGCACTTCATTATTAAGTGGGATATATTTGATACATATCTGGATAAAACGTAAAAATACAAGTAATGTTTTTTTGAAAGAATCTAATGTTGCATTGTTATTAATAGCTTTAACATTTTTTCACAGAACATTTATATCTGCAAATAAATTATTTGAAATTCAAGATTTTTCATTGAATTATGTAGTTGTTGATAGAATGATATCATCAGTGAGTAATTTAATTTTTCTAATTAGTATATCATATTTTCCTTTGTTGAATGAGGAGAATAAATTAACTAGATTAATTAAACAAAGAGAAAAGTGGTATACTGTTGTATTTATAGTATTTATATTCATAGTTTCTATTTTTACTTTTTTAGATAAATTTTATGAAAGTTTTGGACTTATATCTCGAATAAGTATTGTTGTTTTAGATGCATTAGTGTCTATTTCTTGTATGCTTTTATTAGGATATATTATGTCTTTATCATTATCAGGTTTTAAGTTAAGTTCAGTTGTATTAAATTTCATTAAAATAAGTTTTGTGTTATTTTCTACTACACAAATTATATTACCATTATCTAAAATTTTACCTGAGCTATTATTTCAATTTTACCCAATTTTTTTAGCCGTTTTTTTAATTTTTTATTTTGGATTTATAATTTCATTTTTTATGTATTTTTTATCCTTGGAATATCAAATTTCTGCTATTCAATTTCAGGATGAAAGTTTAGGAAATGATTCCGTTGAAACTTTAAATAAAGTAATCAAAATTGATTCAATAGAGATTGGATTTATAAATAAGTTTAACTCATATTTAAAACTGAAATTAGAATTGTCAAATACAGAAATTGTTGAAGTTAAAATTGAGAATAATAAATTGTTACATCCGTTTTTATATTGGTTACTTTTTTCAGTCGCAAAAAAGAATGATATATTACTCTTTCATAACGATATATCAGTAGCTAAATTTAGAATGATAGAATATTTTAATAAAAATTCACATTATAAATTAACTCAAGACTTATTATTTGCAAATGAAAATGGAGAGTATTCTTTTTTGATTAATAATGATTCAATTGAAATTAAAGAAAAAGAAATGTTATTAACAAAAAAAACGTTTTTAGAAATTATTCTAAAGTATTCTGAATGTTTTATTCCTTTTTTTGATTCGAAACATAGTAATAATTTTAAAACAAAGTTTGATAAAATCAAAAATATCAAAGAGAATAGTTCCCAGCTATTAAAAAATCTACTCCAGATTTAATTTGTAAGTATCTGTTTTTTATAGTTTTATAAATTACATTTTATTACATTTTATTATTTCTATTCAATTTTTTACATTTTAACTTATCATTAAAATACATTTGAGAGTATTCAATAAATGTGTTTTTATATGGTAAAAAATTATGCATATTCTTTTCTGAATTTACTTCATTCCTTTTTAAAGGTTTTTTTTAAGGCGTCAAACTTCTATAATTTGACAATTTCACAAATAATACTTAAGTCTTCCTCAAAATATGATGGTTTAAGCAAATTATTTGAAAAAGGTCGTCTACATTATTCTCAAATTTATTAACTAAAACTTAATTCAATCATGAATTTTATTAAAAAAATATTGTTTATAATCATTGTATTTTCAAGTTGCAGTTCTTTTAGTCAGGTTTTGATTAATGAAATTATGTTCATGCCGGGTGCTAATTATTCTACTTCTTTAGGAGGTGATAATACTAATTCAAGTTTGCAATCTATGTATAATACTGCATCATCAGGTTCTGAATGGATCGAGTTATACAACCCAGATCCATGTAATGCAGTTGATTTAAGTTGTTATATTCTTGGTTCGAATACTTCAGCCTCAAATCAAACAGCTTTTGCATTACCAGCTGGCACTGTAATTCCTCCTCTTGGATTTTTAGTTATAGGTGGTGCAAATGCTCCAAATGTAGATATTAATTTATCTACTTTGGTTGGAACATCAAGACATATTGGAACATCAAGATGGCATTTAGAAAATGGTTGTGGATATATATTATTAGCTAGTCCAACAGGTGTAGTATTAGATGCTGTTTATTGGTCTCAAAATGATGCAAACGATTTGACTGCAGGTACTTCATGTGGTGGCAGTTTTGATAATGATTTATCTATTCCAGCTGTTTGTTCTCCTTCTACTACAACATTGCCTCAAGCAAGAGATATAGCTGGTATAGAATACGCTGGAAACTTTGGTCAAACAGCTCAAGGGCCAAGTGTAATTGGAAAAACGATAAGAAGAGCCACGGACGGCAGTACTACTTGGGGATTAAGTTCAACTGGTGGAACTCCTAAAGCATGTAATGGTGTTTGTGCGATTAACACTTCTTTAGTTTTGAATTCAGTATCCAATAACTCTCCAATTTGTTCTGGTGATGCAATATTTACATTAAATGGAACACCAAATGCAACTGTAACATATACTATAAATGCAGGAAGCAATCAAACTGTTGTATTAAATTCATCTGGTAATGCTACTGTTACAATAATTAATCCATCATCTACTGTAACGATGCAATTAATAAGTATAAATGATGCAAGTTGTACGGTTAGTTTAACAAATTCATCTGTTGTTACTATAGGTGCTGCAAATGCAGGTGTGATTACTGGTGATCAGACTTTATGTGCCAATGCCTCAACGTCTTATACTTCAAATGGTGATACAGGCGGAACTTGGTCTTCATCCAATACAGCTGTCGCTACGGTTAGTTCTTCTGGAGTTGTTACTGCGGTAAGTTCTGGAACTGCTACAATTAGTTATACTGTTGGTTCTGGTGCTTGTCAAAGTATTTCTACTTTACTTGTTAGTGTTTCGGATCCTTTGCAAGCTACAATTACTTCAACTGATAATTCAAATTGCGGTACTTCAGGGGGAGGATGTACATATACAGGCCCATCTGTTGTTATCAATGAATTAATGATTGATAAAAGTGGCGGAAATACTATTGTTGCTAGATCCAATTTAAGTGCAGGTGATGAATGGATAGAATTATACAATCCAAATCCTTGTCAATCTATTGATTTAGGCTGTTATATGTTAGCTAATTATTCTAATGAAAGTAGTGGGGCTGTTTCTGAACAAGCTATATTATTTTTACCACCTGGAACTACAATTCCTCCTCTTGGATTTCTTACTATTGGAGGAGCTAATTCAAATGCTAATTTACGTCCAAGTGACTTAATTAATGGTTTTGTTGGTAATCGTTTGTATTTACCTGGTGGAATTTTCGAAGGTGGATGGATAGGTATATTTGATTCTACAGGTACACCCATAGATGCAGTGTATTGGATGGATCCTTCAAGAAATATTAATAGTGGTGTTGCAACACTTTCATTTACAACATCACCTGGTACAATTGCTTCAGGCGCAGCTCCTTTATCTTGCCCATATTCTGGGACATTACCAACAGCCAGAGCAATTGCAAATGCTTCTGGACCAATTGATAGAATTGGCGGTATTGCACAAGATAGTAGGTTTCAATCTCGTACTACAGATGCGGGTACAACGTGGAGTTTTAATATTGTAACTTCTACTCAAGGAGCTTGTAATGCTACTTGTACACCACCATTTGTACCTACATCTTCATGTAATGGTACAGCAACTGCCACACCAACTAATGGTACTGCACCTTTTTCATACTTATGGAATGCAGCAGCTGCTAACCAAATTACACAAACAGCTACTGGTTTGTGTTCTGGAGATTATTCTGTAGTGGTTACTGATGCTAATGGTTGTCAAACAACATTAAATGTAACTGTCATGGATGCTCCAATTGCGGCTCCAACTTATACAGCTATTCAACCTACTTGTTCATCAGCTAATGGGTCAGTAACTGTTTCTACTCCAGTAAATGAAGCGACTACTACTTATACTATAACTGGAATTTCACCAGTTGTTGCTGCTGTAACTAACGCAACCGGAGTTTTTACGGGTTTAAATCCTGGAAACTATGAGCTTTTTGCAAATGTTGGCTCTTGTGTTACACCAGTTACTTCAATTACCATAAATGCACAACCAGCTACACCATCAATACCAATAGTAAGTGTAACAGCACCTACATGTTCGGCAAATGGATTTGCAACAGTTACCAATTATGTTGGAGGATTAACTTATGTGTTTACTCCTTCAGGACCAACGGTTGATGGTACGGGAATAATCTCGGGCATGACAATAGGAACTAATTATGTAGTTTCAGCAAGTAACGGAAGTTGTGCTTCGGCAGATACAGCTCAGTTTGCAATTGCAGCGATGTTAAATACACCTTCAATTGCAATTGCTAGTGTAACAGTTCAACCAACATGTCCAGATCCTACAGGTACAATAGTAGTAACTGCACCTTTAGGAGGTACTTTAGAGTATAGTATTGATAATGGTAATAATTATCAAAGTAGTACTACATTCTCAGGTCTTGCACCAAATACTAGTTATACAATTATCGTAAGAGATTCTTCAACAGGATGTATTTCGTCAGCATCAGCTTTATTGAATGTTGATTCAGTTCCACCGTCACCTATTGTATCAACGGTTTCAGGATGTAACGGAGCTGTTTTTGAAATCACGGCATCGGTTGCTACTGGTACGGCTACATATGAGTGGTATGATAGTTCATCGAATTTAATTGGAACAACGGCAACGATTGTAATTACAGCATCGGGAACTTATGAAGTAAGAGCTACTGTTAATTCATGTACAACTATTGAGTTTGTAACTGTAGATAAATCGCCATGTGTTATACCAAAAGGAGTTTCTCCAAACAATGATGGCTTGAATGATACTTGGAATTTATCAGGATTAAATGCTAAGAAAGTTCAGATATTCAATCGTTACGGAGTAGAGGTTTATAGCAAATCGGACTACACTAATGAATGGGAAGGTAAAACCAATTCAGGAGATGAATTACCAGACGGTACCTATTATTATGTGGTTTCTTTACCAGCAGGAGAAGTTAAAACGGGTTGGGTTTATATCAATAAAGAAAATTAAAAGCAAGTAAGATGAAAAATAGAATTATTCAAGTTGTTATTTTATTTATAGGTGTAGTTGCTTTTGCCCAGCAAGATCCTCATTATACACAATACATGTATAATATGAGTGTAATGAATCCGGCTTATGCTGGTAGTAAGGAGAATTTATCGATGGGATTATTATATAGAAAGCAATGGGTTGAGATAGAAGATGCGCCGACAACAGCGACTTTTTTTGGACATGCTCCAGTGGGTAAGAATGTTGGAATGGGATTATCGGTTATCTCGGATAAAATTGGACCGGTAGAGGAGAATAATGTGTATGCAGATTTCTCTTATACATTAAATTTAGGAGGCGAACACAAATTGGCTTTTGGATTAAAAACAGGATTAACCTTGCATAAAGTAAGTTTGTTTGATGATGTTTATCCAACGTTGCCAGATGCTAGTGATCCTGC
>NZ_WIBJ01000001.1 GCF_009495755.1 Flavobacterium sp. LMO8
GCTCAATTTTCATTGAAGCAAAATCTCAAATTAACACACCCGAGGATTGCATAGATGCTTTCAGAATTTGCGATGCTACCCAGAATTATTATTTTGAGGTAAATGGTATAGGAAATATTGATGATGCTAATGGGGCTCTGGGATTGTATTGTTTAAGTCAGGCAAATATAGCACAATGGGAAAATAACTCCGCTTGGTTTATATTTACGGCTCAATATACTGGCGAATTTGGATTGTTAATTTGCCCTGATATTACTACAGAAGATTGGAATTGGGCATTATTTCATAACAATCCTAATTGTAGTGATTTAGCTAATAATACCTATTGGCTACGTTGTGATTCAGGTTCACCTGTATCTCTAGTGGATGGATGTATAGGTATGGGTTTTAAGAATGGTTTTTTTTGGGGGGCAAATGGATTAGAAGCTTATGTAAATATAACGGCTGGCACTACTTATATTTTACATGCGGTATGTAGAAATTCATTTACAGGTTCACCACCTAGTCGTGCTACTTTAAGTTTTCAGGGTGCTGTAGTAACCACTCACTCAGATGTATTTAATTACCCAGGTTGTGTCATGAGTACAACAGATTTTGAGACTACCACAGCAACAGTTTTTCCAAATCCGTTTAACAATAGTTTACAAATTGAGAGTAACATTACTTTTAAAACAATGGAGTTGTATGATGTTTTAGGTAAACAAATTTTTAATCAAAACTTTGAAAATCAACTCAATACATCATATTTAGCACAAGGTATTTATTTATTGCGTTTAATAACAGAAGATGGTGAGGTTGTGGTTAAAAAAGTGGTTAAGGAGTAATATTTACTGTGTTAATTTGAGAATAAAGATGAAACACAAATTAAAACAATTTCTCTTTCATCTTCTTCCAACGATAATTTCTAACAAATTTAGCTTGTTCAGGTGTTACCAACATGGTTTTGTTTTCTCTTTTAGCTTTCCAAAAACCTTTGATATAATCTAAGAATAATAAAGGTTTTCCTTTTCGCATCGCTAATTTTAAAGAAGCAACGGCTGTTATGAAAAAGCCATAACCTAATGTATAAAAAGCTTCACCTTGTTTGAATCTTGCGGCTTGATTGTAGCTAGCGCCTGTAGGTTTTAGGTGTTTTACGTGTAAACTTTCATCAGTTACCACTTTCCAATTGTAGAATTTACAAAGTAATTCGTCAACGGTATCCCAACCCATTTGCGGTTTTAATCCGCCAATTTGTTTGAAAGTTTCTTTTCTGTAAGCCTTTAAAGCACCGCGTATATGGTCTTTATCAGTTAAATTCTCTAAAACCCAATTGCCGTTTTTCTCGATGTAACAAAATCCACCCACCATACCAATTTTCTCATCCAATTGGAAATGTTTGATGATGGTTTCAAAATAGTTATTTGGAAAAATCAAATCAGCATCCACTTTTACAATGATATCGTAATTGTCGTCAATATTTTTTTCTCCTTCATGGAATGCTTGAATTACTTTACTTCCAGGTAAATGAATCGCATCCGATTTTTTATTCACTAAAGTTATAAATGGGTATTTGGAAGCAAATTCAGAAACAATTTCCGGAGTTTTATCGGTAGAATTATCATTCACCACTACAATTTTTGTTGGTAAAACGGTTTGTTCTACTAAAGATTGCAAAGTCAAAGCCATAAAAGCTTCTTCATTATAAGCAGGAATGATAACGTAATATTTCATCTGACTATTTTACTTTTTCAGCATAAACCAAATAATATCTTGGAGTAATCCATCTCAATAATGGTCTAAAACCAATTTTTTTTACAGGATGTGTGAATTTTACCCTGTCTACAATTTTATATCCTGCTTTTTCAAGTAGCCAATCCAATTGCCAATCTTCAAATTCGTGATAATGTCTATCCCACATATCGGTTTTGCTTCGATAAGCTGGAGAAAACCACAAACGTAAAGGAATAGAAATTAAAATTTTATCTGCTTTTACGTTTTGTAAAACAGTGTAAGGATTTAGTAAATGTTCGAAAATTTCAAAACCCGTAAATACATCGTAATTCTCAGTTTGAAGCGCCGATTGGTCATTATCTATATCTTCTCCTTTTGTGTTGATAACAGAATAACCATTATCTACCATGATTTTAGAAAAAGGATTTGGAACGCCTAAATCAAAAATGGTTTCAGAAGTTTTGATATGTTTTTTTAGAAAATCTAAAGTGATATTGAATCGTTTGCTTGGATATGTTTTCTCGTACATACTTTAATTTAAGGATTGCTAAAAGTAAATGTTTCAAAATTACAATTTTCTTTTAGTTAAAATAAAAAAATCGATAAAACTAATTTATCGATTTTTTAAAATATGTTTTTATTTTTTATTTATCTCTAACTAATATTTGAGCATCTTGAATTGTCATAGTACTGTCATCTGCTGTGCCGGCAGATCCACCGTTCAAGTTTCTGCATCTTAATTGTAAAGCATCAATCGTAGCTACTTTTGTAGAGTCGATACTAAACCAATTTGTATTATAAGCTATTCCGTCAGGTGCAGAAGTGTAGGTGAAAGCTGAATTACCAAATAAAAATCCTGCTCCAGTGTTTGAAATTTCATCCATTGCTAATTGCGAAAGAGATCCGTTTAAACCAGGTGTTCTATTGGTATAGTTTACTAAAACTTTAATTTCAACAATTCCATCACCATCAAAATCATAATCTGAAAATTTAAATGCAACAGTGGCTCCTGGTAAAGGGACCATCGTAGGTGCTGTGGCTCCTAATGGAATTACAAATTGGTAATCTCCTCCAGTTAAAGCAATACTAGAAACTCTTTCTGTACTTGGGTTTCTATTTGTCCAGTCAATTTGTCCAGCTCCATCTGTTGTAAAAGTTTGGTCAGCAGTGCCGTCATTTAAATTAAATTTGTAGGCTTCATTGAATATAATATTTCCGTCTTTAATAACTTCAATAGCATTTGCTTTAGCGCCAGAGTTTGTTCCTATACCTACAGCAAATGTTCTGTCACCTACATATCTTGTCCATTGGCTGTCAATTCCTGGTGAAGGATCTCCTGGTTCTGGACCGCCAGTACTATTTACAATAGGATAGTTTTTTGAATAGGTTCCGAAGATTGTTTCATTAACAACTCTTGTTGTGTTTCCTGTACCAGATGCTAAATTTTGATATGCATTTATGGTATTTAACTCTCCAATTGAAATAGCGTTTTTACCTGAAACCATATTGTTAAATCCGAAAGCTAAACCGATATCATTATTTACCGTATTGTTGTATCCAAAAGCTGTTGATGATAAACGAGTTGCAGTATTGTTGTAATTTGTTGTAAAAGATCGGTTTCCTTTTGAAGTGTTGTCTAATCCACTTGAAAAGGTATGACGACCATTGTTGATGTTATCCCATTGATTACCAGTAACTTTACCTGCTCTAAACACGGCTTTAGATGGGGTAAAATAACAAATTGTACCATCTCCATTGTTAGGTAAAGTAGAAAGTGTAGTAATTTTATAACCTTTAGTAAGTTTACCTGTAACCATAAAGGAGTCATTAATAGACGAACCTTCGGTGAAATTAACTGGTAAAGCGTCAGCTTCTATAAAATAGCCCATTCCATCACCTCCTTTGTCATAGCAACCGTCTAATCCGTTTTTTACTATCAAATATTCCCATTTGTTTTTGCTTGAACTATAGAAATAAGGACCTATTCCAAAACTATTTAAAGCATTTGGATTAGTATTCCAAACTAATAAACCATCAGCAGGAGCATTAACAGGAGTAATGATGCCTGTTATGCTATCTAAACTAACATTTGGTAATGACATTCCTTTGTCAGTTGCAAAAACATCAAGAACTGCAACAGGATTTGGATTACTATTGTTTATACCAACATTTTGACTTTGGGCATTATTTAAACCAAACAGCAATAAAATGATATATGTAAATTTACTAATCGGATTCATATTATTGAGCTCTTGTTAAAATATAAACATTACCAATAGAAATATTAGTAACTCCATCGCTTTGTCCTTGTAGTCTTAATTTGTAATATAACGTTTCGTTTGCGTCCCAATTTGACCATTCGGTAGTGTATAAAACATTTCCGCTCATAGTAGTTGTTGTTGGAGAAACTAAGGTTATTGTTGTATCAGTTGTGCCATCATTTGCAATTAATGAAAAAGCTGTTGGAATATTAGTAGTAGAACATAAAACAAAAAGTTTTACCTGAATATTTCCATTTAATGGTGCAATTGCCCCTGGAAAGATTGATGTTTGAACGCCAGCTAAATCGGTTAATACACCATTGTTAAAAACTAAAGCAGTATCTTCTGAATATAAATTATTATTCGTGATGTTATTCGTGTTGTGAGGAGTTACCCATGAAACGTTTCCAATTCCATCTGTTGTTAAAACTTGACCAGCGGAACCATCAGTTGTAGGGAAATAATACTCTTCATTAAATCGTATTTTACCATTTTTATATATTTCAAGCGCATTTTTTCTGCTTAAATTTCCGCCACCAATACCAATCGAAAATATTCTATCTGTTAAATTAATTGCAGTTGAATTTGGAACATGTAAATCATCATATTGAAAGGTGTTAAATGAACCAAAAACAGTTTCTGAAAAAGAGTTTGCTTGTAAGCCAGAACCCATCGTAAATGAGTTATTTCCAGAAGAAGTTGAAGAGTTTCCCGATGCGATAGCATTTTCGCCAGAAGCAATATTGTTTGAACCAAAGGTTACAGATGCCTTGCCAGATGCTAAACCATCAGAACCAAATGCAGAAGAATATTGTCCAGACGCATGGTTGTCGTTATTAGCCGCAAAACTTGCTTCTCCTGATGCTCTATTGTATCTTCCTGTTGCAAAAGAATAATCACCTATTTCGGCATCAGTATCCCAAGCACCTTGATTGTTGACTAAAGGATCAGGGTCTGCAAATGAATCATATCCAGCTCTGAAAGCTGCTTTTTTAGGATAAAAAAACATTCTTGAATTGTAAAGCGAGCCATAAGCAGGGTCTAAAGTATTTCCATTTCCAAATGTTCCTGAAACAATAAAACCATCTTCTCCACCAATATGTACAGGGTTAGCGTCAGCAATGATAGTTCTTCCTGCGCCTGGTCCACCAGTATCATATGCCATATCTAATGTGTTTGTACTATTTACATTTACAGGTACCCAAATGGTGCCATTAAAAAAATAAAATCCTTTTCCTGTACCACCAACTGTACCATTACTAGTATTCCAAACCATTAACCCTTCAACAGGAGCATTAACTGGAGTTGTAGTATTTGTAACATTAACTAAGGCAACTCTGGGTATTAAGATTCCTTTGTTTGAAGAAGTAATATCAAGCATTGCAGAATTGTTAGGAGTGGTAGTTCCTATGCCAACTTGCGAGTAAGTTATTAGAGGTAATAATACAATTGCAAAGTAAAAGTAAAATCGTAGATTGTAAAACATTATTGTATTGATTTTAAATTATTTAAATCAAAGATACGATAATTTTATTTCTTTTACTTTTTCTTTTGTCAATTAACTTTAGCTACAAGGTTTTCGTTAATAAAAAATTAAAATTTTAACACAAAAAGAACGACAAAACGTAATTTTGCTTAATAAAATATAATTTTGTTAATTTTTTTTTTACATTTGATAAGCTATAGCATTTATATTCATACCCGATCCCACTGAAGCAAATAAAATAACATCACCTTTTTTTAATTCATGATTTTTAACTAATCCTTTTTGTATAGAATCAAACAAAGTTGGTACTGTGGCTACACTTGAGTTTCCAAGCTTATGAATACTCATTGGCATAATTCCTTCTGGAGGAGTTTGTTTATATATGCGATAAAATCTTTGAATAATAGCTTCGTCCATTTTTTCATTGGCTTGGTGAATCAATATTTTTTTTACTTCGTTAATATTGATGCCGCTTTTGTCTAAACATGTTGCCATAGCTAAGGGAACTTGGCTTAAAGCAAATTCATATATTTTTCTTCCGTGCATTTTAATATAACGCACATCTGGATCATGGTCTTTGTTGAAGGAATTTCCAAAAAACAAATAATAGGCTTCATTATAAGTAAAAGTAGCGGTTTCGTGCGCTAAAATTCCGCCTTCATCATCAGTTGCTTCAATCATTGTTGCACCTGCACCATCAGAATAAATCATGGAGTCTCTATCGTGCATATCCACAACTCTTGATAAGGTTTCGGCACCAATAACTAAACATTTTTTTGCCATTCCAGCTTTAATAAACGCATAGGCTTGAATAACGCCTTCTACCCATCCAGGGCAACCAAACAAAATATCGTAAGCAACACATTTTGGGTTTTTAATGCGTAAATTATGTTTTACACGGGTGGCTAAACTGGGTAATATATCAGATTGGATAGCACCTTTTTTTACGTCACCAAAATTATGAGCTAAAATAATATAATCAATAGTTTCTGGGTCAACCTTTGAATCTTCTATCGCTTTTTTTGCTGCAATAAAAGCAATATCAGAAGTACATAAATCATCTGAAACATATTTTCGCTCTCGAATTCCAGTTATTTCTAAAAATTTTTCAGCCACAACATCATTAGGATGTGGAAAAGGTGTACCGTCATCATTTAAAAATGAATGTTTTGCAAAATCTACATTTGATATTGTTTCTGTTGGTATATAGCTTCCAGAACCTGTTATTTTTATGTTCATGATATTTTGATTTGGATAACGAAATTATTAATTATTTCTTAACATAAGATGAAAACAACCGATTTATTTATGGTAATTATCGAATCATCATTTTAAACTTAAAAAAAATATGAAATTGACTTTTTTTAGGGGTATTTACGAAAATTTTATCTGCATTATAGTTGCCATGCTTAACGCTTGTGTTTTCATTTGTTCTGCATATTTGCCTTCAAAATGTTCATCAATCGTTGAGTTGAAATGACGTAACCAAGTGTCGAAATGTTCTTTTGTAAAAGCCTGTTTGTCATGAACTTCTTTATGTATGGAAAACATATTATTGAAATAACCTCCTTTTAAAAACAACGATTGTTCCCAAAAAGTTACTAAAATTTCAAAATGTGCTTCCAAATGTTGGTCAACTGATGTTACTTTCGTAAAGAAGAAATTAATCGAATCATCCGCTAAAAGTTTGTCATAGAACTTACGCATGATGAATAGGATGTCTTCTCGAGTTTCAATGTCTTTCATTTCCAAATTTTATAATCGTACAAATTTACAACAATACTTTTTGAAGCGATTGATTTTTATCATGTTTAAAAAAAAATCCCAAAAACCTGAATTGGAATTTGGGATTTTAAATATTGGAAATTTATTTTTTACATGTAAGCTTCAATTGGTGCACAAGAACAAACTAAATTTCTATCACCATACGCTTCATCAACTCGACGAACCGTTGGCCAGAATTTATTCTCAGCAATATAATCTAATGCAAACGCAGCTTGTTCTCTTGTGTAAGGGAAAACCCATTCGTTAGCTGTAACCATTGCTAAAGTATGAGGCGCATTTCTTAAAATATTATTAGCATCATCTTTTGAAGAAGCTTCAATTTCTTTACGAATAGAAATCATCGCATCACAAAAACGGTCTAATTCTGCTAAATCTTCTGATTCTGTTGGTTCAATCATTAATGTTCCAGCCACTGGGAAAGAAACCGTTGGTGCGTGGAAACCATAATCCATTAAACGTTTTGCAATATCGGTTACTTTGATTCCTTTTTCTTCGAAAGCTCTACAATCTAAAATCATTTCGTGAGCGGCTCTTCCCATTTCTCCAGAATATAAAACTGGATAGTGTGCTTCTAAACGCGCTTTCATGTAATTTGCATTTAAGATAGCATATTTAGTAGCATTTGTTAATCCTTCAGCGCCTAACATCGTGATGTAACCGTAAGAAATCAAACAAACTAAAGCCGAACCATAAGGCGCAGAAGAAATTGCGGTAATCGCTTGGCTTCCTCCTGTTGGAATAATTGGATTCGTTGGTAAGAATGGAACTAATTTTTCGTTCACGCAAATTGGTCCAACACCAGGTCCACCACCACCGTGAGGAATTGCAAAGGTTTTGTGTAAGTTTAAGTGACAAACATCAGCGCCAATAGTAGCTGGATTTGTTAATCCAACTTGTGCATTCATATTCGCACCGTCCATGTAAACTAAACCACCATTATCGTGAATGATTTTCGTGATTTCAATAATTGCACTTTCAAAAACTCCGTGAGTTGATGGATAAGTAACCATCAAAGCTGATAAGTTGTCTTTGTGTAAGATTGCTTTTGCTCTTAAATCTTCTACATCGATATTACCATTATCCATGGTTTTTGTAACGATGATTTCCATTCCTGCCATAGCAGCAGAAGCAGGATTAGTTCCATGAGCAGAAGCTGGAATTAAACACACATTTCTGTGGTTATCGCCTCTTGATAAATGGTAAGCGCGAATCGCCATCAAACCAGCATATTCACCTTGAGCACCTGAATTTGGTTGTAACGTTGTTCCTTGGAAACCAGTTACTACATTCAATTGTTGCTCTAATTTTTTCAACATGATTTGGTAACCTTCTGCTTGTTCAATTGGTGCAAAAGGGTGAATGCTGTTCCAATTTGCCATCGATAAAGGCAACATTTCGGCAGCAGCATTCAATTTCATCGTACAAGAACCTAATGAAATCATCGAATGATTCAACGATAAATCTTTACGCTCTAATTTTTTGATATAGCGCATCAATTGCGATTCTGAATGATGGTTATTGAAAACCTCATGTTGTAAGAAAGTTGATTTTCTTACTGAGTTTTCAGGAATCATAGTGTCATTCGCTAATTGACTAACTGTAATTTTGTCTTTTCCAGTTGCTTCAGCAAAAATGGCAATAATTTGGTTGATGTCATTTACAGAAGTCGTTTCGTTAAATGAAATTGAAACCGTTTCAGCATCTGGATAGAAGAAATTTACTTCGTGTTTTTCTGCAATCGTTTTTACTTTATTCGCATCAGCTTTTACTAAAATCGTATCGAAGAAAGCAGTATTCGTTTGGTAAACACCTAATTTATTTAAAGCATCGGCAGTTGTAACCGCAGAAGCATGTACTTTATTAGCAATATATTGTAAACCTTTTGGTCCGTGATATACGGCATACATTCCAGCCATTACCGCTAATAAAACTTGAGCTGTACAAATGTTTGAAGTTGCTTTTTCACGTTTAATGTGTTGCTCACGAGTTCCTAATGCCATACGTAACGCACGGTTTCCGTTTACATCGATAGAAACACCGATGATTCTTCCCGGCATCGAACGTTTGTATTCTTCTTTCGTTGCGAAATAACCAGCGTGTGGTCCACCGTAACCCATTGGAATTCCAAAACGTTGTGTAGTACCAACTACAACTGCAGCTCCCATTTCACCTGGAGAAGTTAATTTTGCTAACGATAAAATATCAGCTGCAACCGCTACTTTGATTTCGTTTTCTGCTGCTTTTGAGATGAATCCTGCATAGTCATAAACTTGACCATATTTTCCTGGATATTGTAAAATAGCTCCGAAGAATTCTGTTGAAAAATCAAATGTTTCATGATTTCCAACTACTAATTCAATATTTAATGGAGTAGAACGTGTTTGTAAAACTGATAACGTTTGTGGTAAAATTTCTTCCGAAACAAAGAATTTCGAAACATTATTTTTCTTTTGATCGCGTGTTCTTACATCGAAAAGCAACGCCATTGCTTCTGCAGCAGCTGTTCCTTCGTCAAGTAAAGACGCATTTGCGATTTCCATTCCTGTTAATTCGATAACTGTAGTTTGGAAATTCAAAATCGCTTCTAAACGACCTTGTGCAATTTCTGCTTGATAAGGTGTGTAAGCCGTGTACCATCCTGGGTTTTCAAAAATATTTCTTTGAATAACCGCCGGAACGATCGCAGGGTGATATCCTAAACCAATGTATGATTTGAATACTTTATTTTTCTTTCCTAATTCCTGAATGTGAGTTAAATACTCATACTCAGTCATTGGAGCATCTAAATTTAATTCATTTTTTAAACGAATTCCATCAGGAAATGTTTCATAAAGTAGTTGGTCGAATGAATCTACACCAACCGTTTTAAACATGTGATTTAAGTCACTTTCACGTGGTCCTAAATGTCTCAAAGCGAATGCATCTGTTCTCATTTATCAAAAATGTGTATGTATGTTATTATGTGTTGTTTTGGTCAACAAAAGTAATTATTAATCTTGTAATAATTTGTTTTTAAAATTGGATTTTTTGTGATTTTATCAACTAATTTCGAGTCTTATTAACAGATTGATTAATTTTGTTGAATGGTAGTTTTAAAGAAAATTCTTGATTTCTATATCAATAGTAGTTTACATGTGGCTTTGTCGGCATTTGCTTTGGTGTTCATGACGCAATATTTCTTTGGTGTTCAAGGCGATTTTTCGGTAGCTTTCTTTGCTTTTTTTGGGACAGTAGTTGGTTATAATTTTGTGAAGTACGATGCCATCGCAAGGTTAAACAAAACGGAAATCAAAAAAGAACTCAAAGCTATCGTTTTTTTGAGTTTTATTTCTTTGTTGGCTTGTTTTTACTTTTTCTTGCAATTGAGTTGGGAATCAAAGTTAAGTGCTTTTGCTTTTTTTGGGCTTACACTTTTATACACATTACCTTTTTTTCCAAACAAACAAAATGCTCGAAATTGGAAAGGCGTAAAAATCTACATCGTTGGAATTACGTGGGTAGGAGTAACCGTGATTTTACCTTTGGTAGAAGCTGAAATTCCGTTTTCTATAGATGTGCTTTTAATGGCTTTTCAACGATTTTTATTAGTGTTCTCGATAGTATTGGTATTTGACATTGTGGATGTAAAACGCGATGATTTACACTTACAAACGGTTCCTCAGAAAATAGGAGTGGAGCCAACCAAAAAACTTGGTTATCTATTATTGTTTTTAATGCTTTTTTTAGAGTTTTTATATGCCAATAATCATCATATTTTATCGTTCTTTTTCAAACTTTTGGTATGTGGAACTATTGCTATTTTTCTCTTTTTTGCCAATGAAAATCGTTCACGTTTCTACGCATCATTTTGGTTAGAAAGTGTTCCGATTTTGTGGTGGTTGGTTTTGGTTTTCTGATAATTTACGAGTTTTAATATTTTGTTGCCAATTATTATAAAATTAGGATTTTATTTTTCTCTTAGTATTATAATGTTTTTGGAGTATTTTTCGTTTTTTAACGCATGAATGATTGTTTATATTAGTAAGTCTATAACTACATTTATAAAATAAATAAA